>NZ_FXYD01000011.1 GCF_900185015.1 Octadecabacter ascidiaceicola
TCAGCGACGTTTTCAAGCTTGGTCTTCTTGCCCGCATAGGTCGGCTGATCCCCGGTTGAGCCATAAGACCCGTTGTCGATGATCATCAGAATGTAGTTGTCCGCGACGTTGTTGGCGATCGTTGGCAGCGTGCCAAGGTTCGTCAAAACAGATCCGTCACCGTCGATGGAGATAACCGTCTTGTCTTGCGCCAAAGCCAATCCAAGCCCGATGGAGGATGACAGACCCATGGTGCCAAGCATGTAGAAATTCTTGGCATTATCGTCGATCATGTGCAGCTCTTGGCTCGGCAGGCCAATGTTGCAGACCACCAGTTGATCATGAAGGATTGGTGCGATTTCACGTAAGATTTCTGAACGTATCATTGGTCGCCGTAGCCTCCCCAGAAGGACGCATCCGTCAGGATCGCCACAGGTTTGTTGCACATGAATGTGTATTTCAGGATCGCATCGAGTTCATCCGCATCGCTTTCTTTGTGGAAATGATACGTCGGGATGTTCATTTGGCTCAGAAGCGCTTTGGTGTGCACCGCCATCTCGACCTGACAGGCCACAGGCTCGCGCAGCTCGCCACGGTAGCTGATGATCATCGGCAACGGCATGCGGTAGTACTGGATCAACGTCGCGAGCGTGTTGATCGTTACACCAATGGCTGTATTTTGCATGATAATCGCAGGGCGCTTGCCACCCATCCATGCACCTGCACATAGCCCCATCCCTTCGTCTTCTTTGTTGGACGGGATGTGGAAGATTTCTGGGCGTGCGTCGACTTCGTCGATCACACCAGCCAGTTGCTTGCAAGGAACAGTAGTGACGAACGACACGTCGTTCGCAACCAAATCGTCCACGATTTTCTTGTCAATACTCAAGGGCTCGCTCCTGTCAGAGGGGATTAAA
>NZ_FXYD01000001.1 GCF_900185015.1 Octadecabacter ascidiaceicola
CCGCAAACTAGCGAAGATCTTTCCTGCACCGCAGCAAGCGTGCAAAGCCTGATCAGAAAGGCGCTCGCGCTGTGTTGAGAATCGTACTTTCTGCGCTCGCAACACATTGTTTTTCAACAGAATCGACTGAGAGCGGACTTTCATCTCTTAATCCGCGCCGCACGGCCACCACGCCGTTTGGTGATTAGCTTGGTGCGGTTGGGGAGGTCTTCCATCACGGCCTTGCGCGCATCGCCAGACAGGCTGGACCATGCACCAATTTCATCGATTGAGCGCAAACAGCCCGTACAGAGGCGCGTTTCAGGATGGATTACGCAGATCTTTATGCAGGGGCTTTCGATCTCGTCACGTTTCCAGATGTCGTCTGTCATGATGCGCTGCGCAGGTGGCCGAGGCGGTCAAGCAGGCCTTGGAGGATGATGCCAGCGGCGACGTTGTCGATGCGCTCGGCGCGGCGTTTGCGCGACAGGTCAGCCTCAAGCATGGCGCGATCTGCGGCAACCGATGACAGGCGTTCGTCCCAGTAGGTGATCGGCAGTTCGGTTAGGCGGGTGAGGTTGCGGGCAAAGGCACGGGTGGATTGGGCGCGCGGTCCTTCAGAACCGTCCATATTGCGTGGCAGGCCAAGGACGATGCCCGCTACGTTGCGGTGCGCGGTGATTTCAAACAGGCGGGTCGCATCTGCCTGAAACTTGGTGCGTTTGATAGTTTCGAGGGGCGAAGCAATGGTCAGCATCGCATCCGACACAGCCACGCCGATGGTCTTGGTCCCAAGATCAAGACCAGCAAGGGGCGCGTAGCTGGGGAGGGCGTCAGCGAATTCTGTGACGTCTTCAAAGATCATTCGATCAGGCCCGCCTCTTGGGCGGCGCGACGTACGATTTGCACAGCTTGGATGTCGGCCCCGAAAATAGTCTCGGCCTCATTTAGAACGGTTAACGCGGTGTCGTTTTCACCCAAGACTGCGAGCGAGGAAATTAGGCGTGCCCAGTCTTGTGGTGGGCCGCCCTCAGATGCGAGGCGGTCTGCCAATTGGCCAACCATGCCTTGGATCATTTGCTGGCGTTCTTCGGGGGTCATGTCTTCGGCGGCTTCGAGGTCTGCGTTGGATGGGCCGCGTTGCTCGGGCAGGGCGTAATCCATCCCCAATTGTGCGGCGACGTCAGAAATCTGGCCGGCAGCGAAGTCCCAATACATGGTATCCTTTTCGCCGTTCTCGACCACGTTGCGCCAGAAGTTAAAGGCGCGATCCGGGCGGTCGTTTTGCGCATAGAGCAAGCCCGCATAATAAAGCGCAGGCGTGCTTTCAGGGTTGTTTTGCAGGATGCGTACTGTGATCGTTTCAGCCTCTGGTGAGACATAGCCTTGCGTGCCGATCACGAGGAAATCAAGCAGGCGCACGTAGTCGGCCTCAGTTACGGCATCCCCTAAAAGGGCGATGGTGCGTTCTTGTGCGCGTGCGGCGCGTTGCATGTTTCCGACGCTGGCTTCCACTTGGGCAAGGTAGGCCCAAGCCTGCACTTCTTCCGCACGCTCAAACGCGGCGGCGCGAAGGGCTTGCAGAATTTCGGCAGTTTCAGGTTCGGCAAGCGAAATGGAGTCAAATTCGGGACTCTCGGCCTCTTTTTCCAGTTGGGAAGGGCGGTTGGCACGGCGTTCTTCAGCGATTGCAATCCTCGTCGCGCGTGGAACGTCGCCGTAACCAGCCGCACCAAGTTCCCAGTAAAGTCCGCCAGCACCGGCGATGAGGGCGGCGGCGAGAGCCAATGCAACTGCGTGACTAACGCGTTGTGGGGCACGGGTTGCGGCGGCGCGGGCGTTGGAATCGGCTGTGAGCAAGCGACGCGACACTTCGGTGCGGGTGCGCTCGGCCTCGGCTTCGTCCAGCACACCGCGTGCAAGGTCGCGGTCCACTTCCAACAATTGGTCGCGGTAAATGTCGATGTCGGTATCTTCGGCAGCCTCATCCGAGGGGCCGCGCCAAAGCGGGACTAGTATTGCACCAACCGCCAGCACAGCAAGTACAACGCAAGTTAGCCCGAAGATGATAAATTCACTGTTCATGCCGCAAGATGTAGTCGTTTGCCGCGTCCGAAAAAAGAGACAATCGCGTGAAGTGTTGCGGCCAAAGGGCGCGTGTCGCAAACTGATGTCTTTATGCCGCTGGGAGTATCCTCTTTTTTCCCATACGGCCCAGAAGAAATAGAGATGATTCACTGTCGAGGGGACAGACATGCGCCGCTTTTCCGCTTTTGCCATTGCCCGTGAAGCCACACGTTACCATTCAGGATGGGAACGCCATTGGCGCAGCCCAACGCCCAAGAAGAAGTACGACGCCATTATCGTTGGGGCAGGCGGGCATGGTCTGGCGACGGCGTGGCACTTGGGCAAGCATTACGGCATCACCAATGTGGCGATCATCGAAAAGGGCTGGCTTGGCGGCGGCAACACGGGGCGCAACACGACCATCATTCGCTCCAACTACCTGCAAGACCCGTCCGCGGCGATCTATGAGAAGTCCCGCAGCCTGTATGAGACGATGTCGCAGGACTTGAATTACAACGTCATGTTCTCCCCGCGTGGTGTGATCATGCTGGCCCAGACCCATCATGAGGTCCGTGGCTATCAGCGGACGGCACATGCCAATGCGCTGCAGGGCGTCACAACGGAATGGATTACGCCCGCGCGGGTGAAGGAACTCTGCCCGATCATGAATATTGAAGGGCCGCGTTATCCGGTCTTGGGTGGTCTATGGCAGGCACGCGGCGGCACGGCGCGTCACGATGCGGTGGCTTGGGGCTACGCGCGGGCCTGTTCTGATATGGGCATGGATATTATCCAGCAATGCGAAGTTACAAACGTACGCACAGAGGGTGGCAAGGTCGTCGGTGTCGATACGACTAAGGGCGCGATAGATTGTGACAAGTTGGGGATGGTCGTTGCGGGGCACGCGTCGCATCTGGCGGATATGGCGGGATTCCGTTTGCCGATGGAATCTGTGGCGTTGCAGGCGCTGGTGTCTGAGCCGATCAAACCCTGCATGGATATCGTCGTGATGGCCAACACGGTGCACGGCTATCTGTCCCAGTCCGATAAAGGCGAAATGGTCATCGGTGGCGGCACAGACGGGTTCAACAACTACACCCAGCGCGGGTCGTTTCATCATGTTGAGGAAACGGTTCGTGCGCTGAACGAGACTTTCCCGATCCTGTCGCGCCTGAAGATGCTGCGTCAGTGGGGCGGTATTGTGGATGTGACAGGGGATCGATCCCCGATCCTGTCCAAGACACCGATTGAGGGTGTGTTCGTGAACTGCGGCTGGGGCACGGGGGGCTTTAAGGCCATTCCGGGGTCGGGCTTTGCAATGGCAGAACTGATGGCGAAAGGCGCGTCACCGCTGACGGATGAGTTCAGCATGTATCGCTTCCGTGAAGGGAAGTTCATTGATGAGAGCGTTGCGGCGGGGGTGGCGCATTGATGTTTGTTTCTGAGGTATACTCATGGACCTCCCATCAGGAAACCATCTGCAATGCGCATCGCGATGTGCTTGATAAAGCGGATCGGGGCGGGCCCCTTAAAGAGTGTATCGGGGTTGGTTCGTTCGTCGTGTCGCCAATCAATAAGGAAAATAATAAGGAAAGCCGTGATCACGGCTGTGACAATAGTGAGAGTCCAAGACATGGCGTTTCCTTCGTGAAGGTTTTGCGGTGATGCTAATAACCGCCAGTGAAATTCCCGCGTCCCGCGTTTTCAGCGGACTCCTTAGCAGGGGCATCGGCGTCCAGTCCGCGACTGGGCGCATTAGGAAGATGTTCGCGCTGAGTGCTGGCCTGCGCGATGCGGCGGCTTCGAACGACCAAAAGAATGACCCACGCTACGAGAAGCAGCAGGGCCAGCGGGATCATGATTTGATTTGCTGTCATGTCATCAACTTAAGAACGAATAGTGTTCGGTTCAATCCTACGTTGAATGGCGCGGGCGCGGCTGGGCCGTCCTCGGGTGGGCTTTCGTTGTCTGTTGTGACCGAGGGGCTTGATCCGTCGTTGAATGCCTGTGCGGCATCTGATGCGCAATCGGCCCTCCCGGGGGGGAGGTCGGGCCGGGCGCGTTCGCGCCGGAGTGCAACATTGACCAATTTGGCAGATTCAAGCCGACGTAACCAAGGGCGACGGGCCACCTCTCGCCCAAACGCTCCGGCGTTTTCCGCTCATATTCCAAGCTTCGCGAATCCTGCCAGTTTGTCCTCACCTAAACAGGAGGACTTGAAATGGCTGACTACGACTTCTCGAAACCTGCGCCCGACCGGTCGCACCGTATCCCGCACGACACGGGGTCGGGCACGGGGGGCTTGGGGCTTATCCTCGTCGGCACCGTCATTGTGCTCGTCGTGCTTTACGCCGTCTTCGGGGGCGCTGCCGTGCCGCTTGAACAAGACCCAAGCGCCGTTGCGCCCGCTACTGAAACGGCACCCGCGCCTACAGAATAAAGTACACCACTCACGGTTAAGTCTTACAGGGCGGGGCGCAAACCCCGCCCCTAAGCCCGTGCGTTGCCTGAATTTGCCCCTTCACTTTGAACTTGGGGGCAGCACTGCCTCCGCTACGGAGGTCCGCCCATGCTGATCCTTGAATGCCCGTATTGTGGCGTGAACGCCGATGAAACCGAACTGCACGCAGGGGGCGAAGCGCACCTGAAGCGGTTTGGGCCTGAGGCGTCTGATGAAGAGTTTGAAGGCTATCTGTTCGTGCGCGAAAATCCCAAAGGCGTGCATCTGGAACGCTGGCAGCATCGCTATGGCTGCGGCAAGTGGTTTCACGCGGCCCGTTGCACGACAACGCTAGAGGTGTTCGGTACATATCCGGCACAAACACTCGCGCCACCAAAAGAACTGGTCGCAAAGATTAAAGAGAAGCGCCCCGATTGGACATGGCGTGAATTCGGGGGGGCATCGACATGAGCACACGTCTGAGCAATGCAGGGCGGCTGATCAACCGTGACAAGCCGATGAGCTTTACGTTTAACGGTAAGACCATGCAGGGGTTTGAGGGCGACACCTTAGCGTCTGCGCTGATCGCCAATGACCAGATGCTGGTGGGGCGTTCGTTTAAGTACCACCGCCCGCGCGGGATTGTGGCGTCTGGCGCTGAGGAACCAAACGGCTTGGTGAACCTCGGCAAGGACGGGCATTTTGAGCCCAATCAACGGGTCACGACGCAGGAAGTGTTCGACGGGCTTGAGGCGAGTTCACAGAACCACTGGCCGAGCCTTGAGTTTGATGTGGGGGCCGTGAACGCCAAGCTGGGGCGTTTCATGCCCGCTGGGTTCTACTACAAAATGTTCATCCATCCGCGCCCTTTGTGGAAGCATGTCTATGAGCCGATCATTCGCCATGCTGCGGGCTTGGGTAAAGCGCCCAAAGACCGAGACGCAGACATCTACGAACATTTCTATGCCCATGTGGACGTTATGGTCGTTGGCGGTGGTATCGCGGGCCTGTCTGCAGCTTTGGCTGCTGGCCGTGCCGGTGCGCGTGTTCTATTGGTTGAACAGACGGCCCATTGGGGTGGCCGCGCCCCTGTTGATGGTGCGCAGGTTGACGGGTTGGATGCGGATGCTTGGGTGAAGGACGCCCTGCAAACACTTGAATCTATGTCGAATGTCACGGTGGTTGCGCGTTGTATGGGCGCGGGCGTTTATGACCACGGTTATGCCTTGGCCTATGAGCGTCTGACCGATCATCTGAGCGACAAAAACGGCCCGCGCCACCGGCTGTGGCGCGTTCGTGCGAAGCAAATCGTCACGGCAACTGGCGCGATTGAGCGCCCGCTGTCATTTGCTGGAAATGACATTCCTGGTGTGATGTTGGCGTCCGCGGTGCGTGATTATGTGGTGAATTTCGGGGCGTCGGTTGGCGACCGCACGGTTGTTGTGACCAACAACGATGACGCGTACCGCACCGCGATAGCGATGGTGAATGCAGGGTTGGACGTTCCAGCGATCATTGATGCGCGTGCGTCGGCTGGTCCCTTGGCGGAAGAGGCGGAGGCGCTGGGCATTCGCGTGCTGCATGGCAAGGGCATTTCTAAGGTCAAAGGCGGCAAACAGGTCGCTGGTGTTGAGGTTTGCGCGCAGGCCGGAGAAGGCGGTGTGCTGGAAGAGATCGCTTGCGATGCGGTTGCCATGTCTGGTGGCTGGTCGCCCGTAGTGCATCTGTGGTCCCATTGCGGCGGTAAACTGATCTGGGACGAGGCGCAAAGCCATTTCCGCCCTGATCCTGCGCGCCCACCTTTGGGTGCTGACGGCAACGGGTTTGTTGCCACCGCGGGGATCGCCCATGGTGCCATGACCACCCGCGACTGCCTTTTGAGCGGCCATGACGCGGGCGCGCAGGCAGCGGCACTTGCAGGGGCGGCTGGCAAGGCTGGCAAAGCCCCGAAAGGCGACGCACCTGATGAGGCGCAGATGGAGGCCGTTTGGATGATGCCGCAGGGCGCGGGATATAAGCTGCGCTCAAAAATGTGGCTGGATTATCAGAACGACGTGAAAGTGTCTGACGTTCAACTGGCCGCGCAGGAAGGCTATGAAAGTGTTGAACACACCAAACGCTACACCACTTTGGGGATGGCAACAGATCAGGGTAAGTTGAGTAATATCAACGGGCTGGCGGTCCTTTCTAATGCGTTGGGTCAACCAATTCCGGCAACGGGCACGACAACGTTCCGCCCGCCTTATACGCCGATTTCACTGGGCTCTATTGGTGGTGAAGCCAGTGGCGAGCTGTTCCAGCCCCTGCGCAAAACGCCGATCCATGAATGGAATGATGCGAATGGTGCATACTGGGAACCTGTCGGCCAATGGCGCCGCGTTTATACCTATCAGCGCGACGGAGAGAGCATTGAGGACGCGGTGAACCGCGAGGTGAAGAACACCCGCGAGAACCTTGGGCTGCTGGATGCATCAACGCTGGGTAAGCTCGTGGTGTCCGGCCCCGATGCGGGCAAGTTCCTTGATATGATGTACACCAACATGATGTCCAATCTGGCAGTCGGTAAATGCCGCTACGGTTTGATGTGCGGTGAGCAGGGCTTCCTCTCGGATGACGGCGTGGTTGCACGCATTGCTGAGGATCGCTGGCTCTGCCACACGACCACGGGCGGCGCGGACAGCATTCATGCGCATATGGAAGAATGGTTGCAAACCGAATGGTGGGACTGGGACGTCTATGTCGCCAATATCACTGAGCAATACGCCCAGATCGCGGTTGTTGGCCCAAATGCCCGCAAGTTGTTGGAAAAGCTTGGTGGAATGGACGTCTCGGCAGAGGCCTTGCCGTTCATGCAATGGCGCGATGGCATGATTGGCGGGTTTGACTGCCGCGCCTATCGCATCTCATTCTCTGGTGAGCTGTCCTATGAAATCGCGGTGAAGGCCAGCGAGGGTGAGGCGTTCTGGAAGACCCTGTATGAGGCGGGGCAGGAGTTCGGGTTGATGCCTTATGGCACCGAAGGCCTGCACGTGCTGCGTGCAGAGAAGGGCTTTATCATGATCGGGGATGAAACCGATGGCACGGTCATCCCGCAGGATCTGGGGCTGAACTGGGCGATTTCCAAGAAGAAAGAAGACTTCTTGGGCAAACGCGGCCAGCTGCGCAGCCATATGGTCGACCCTAATCGCTGGAAACTGGTCGGGTTGGAAACAACCGACCGTTCTGTGATCCCAGATGGCGCCTATGCCGTGGCAGATGGCGAAAACGCCAATGGCCAGCGCAACACGCAGGGCCGCATTACGTCGACATATTATTCCGCCAACTTGGGTCGCGGCATCGCGATGGGGTTGGTGAAAGACGGGCCAGATCGTATGGGCGAGTTCATTACCTTCCCGAAAACTGATGGGACTTCGGTAACGGCCAAGATTGTGGATCCGGTTTTCTATGACCCAGCAGGGGAGAAACAGAATGTCTGATATGGCAGTGATAACACGCGCGGACGCACGCGGTATGATCACCCTGCGCGGTGATCTGGGCAGTGCAAAGATGAAGAAGGCGGTCAAAGCTGCCACAGATCAGGCGATACCGACGTCTGGGCAGTTCTTGGGGAATGGCGACAAAGGCGTCGCATGGATGTCCCCGGATGAGTTGCTGCTGATCGTGCCTTATGACGGCGTTGCGCAGGCGATTGAGGTGTTGGAACAGGCCCTCGTTAAGACGCATTTCCTTGCGGTGGATGTGTCGGACGCGCGGGCGACGTTTACGGTTTCTGGCGATGGTACGCGGGATGTCTTGGCGCGGCTTTGTCCTGTTGATCTGCATCCCGACAGCTTTGGCACGGGGCAGGTGCGGCGCACACGTTTGGCACAGATCGCAGCTGCGTTCTGGATGCATGATGCTGGGTTTGACGTAGTCTGTTTCCGATCTGTTGCGGATTACGCCGAAGGCGTTCTGACACGCGCGGCAACCACGGGCGAGAAGACCGGCTTTTTCGCCTAAAGGTATGTGTACCTTACAACAATCCACCCTGATCGCGGGGCATATAGTGTTGAATTAGCCTCAACACGTCGTTAACCAGAAGGCTTGCCTTGATCTGAATTTTGGGAATTGAGATAACATCAAAAAAACCCTTGAGGAGATCTCGGTGCGGCCTTTTTACGAACAGTATCACTATGATCGCCGACCACGTTCCTTGGTCGGTGATACACGGACAAAAGAATTTGTTTCGGATTTCTTGGAATGGTTGGCTGAATCCACGGAACAAACGCCGCACGTCGTATCTGGAAAAACGCACCACACTGCCTTTAGCGCGTTAAATCCAAACAATCTATTGAAACGGTCCCGCCGTGGTATCAATGGGTTCTTTCAAGCCACCGGAGTTTGGCCGGGGTTCGTCGAACCCAGAACATTTGGCGCCACGAATATCTTGCATTCCCTGTTGATGCCTTTTCCGAAAAAAAGCCCAGCAGACAAGCTGTTGGTCCCTGAATTTATTCCGAAAGAGTATCGAGATCGCGTAAAGGCGGCGACAGTTGTTGGCGTCTGGTCATCCCATGAAGATATTTCTTTCGATGGGATCAAACCCGGGAAATACTTTTTCAAATCAAATGACGGAAGTGACCAGAACATCCCATTGACGTTGCCTTGTTCAGATGAAGAACTGGCGCATGTGAAAGCTAAAGCCAAGAGCTGGCTTGAAACCATCTACGGTCAGAATTCTTGTCAGTGGTGGTACGCCTTTATTGACAGCAAAGTTTTCCTAGAAAAAGACCTGCGTCAGGAAGGCGAAGACGTTCCTATTGTCGATTTCCGGTTTCATGTTGTGAATGGCACGCCGGTTCTTTTGCAAATGGACACTGAGGGCGGCGAAGGCGTCAGGAATAACCCTGTGTACGATAAGAACTTGAACTATCTTCCGTACGACTTCCTTCGATCAAACACCCACGAAGAACCGCTGCCGAGTAACGCGCAATTCGCACAAGAAGTGGCGACGAAAATCGGGAAGGCACATCAATACTGCCGTGTTGATTTGTATCTGAAAGGGGAGGAGGTTTTTCTAGGTGAAATGACGTTCTTGCCAAATTCCGGTCGTCGCCGCACCCGTGCGCCTGAAATTGACGAACTCTTTTCAGATCACTGGAAAGAAGAGCCACCCAGAGTTGTGCGGGTAGAATAATCCAATGCGAATTACATCAATCACGCCGATGAAGGATGAAGCTCCGTTCATACTTGAATGGTACGCGTATCACAGCTTAATTGGCGTGAATGATTTCCTTGTGTTTTCAAATGACTGCACTGACGGCACGGATCAGATGCTTGAACGTCTGGACGAGCTGGGCAAGCTTCGCCATTTCACCAACCCATCCGTTTACTCAAATAATGTTCATCACCATTGGCAGGCGACAAAGTACATCAACACCTTTGCGCGGCTGAAGCGGTCCGATTGGGTCACAAGCTTTGATGTGGACGAGTTCATCTGCGTTAATGTTGGGGACGGCACGTTGCACGATCTGTTTGAGGCCGTGGACGGGGCGAATGTCATCACGTTTAATCAACTGAATTTCGGTTCGAGCGGGCTGGATGCATATGAAGACCGTCTGCTGATTGATCAGTTTGAATACGCTTGGGCGTATGAGGGCGAATATCACAAAGGCATTTCGCGCCGCGGAACCAAGTCACTGACCCATAAATCCGCCAAGGCCAATTACTTTGCGAACCATTCGCCAAAGGTTCACGAGAAAGACTTGGCAAGTATTAAATACGTCAATGGCTGCGGCAAACCGCTTGATCCATCACGGTTGTTGAAGGACGTGAAACTGCTTGAAGCGCCGGATTTCGGCTATGATCTGGTGCAGCTGAACCACTACGTTATCAAATCCGCGGAAAGCTTTCTGGTCCAAGCGGATCGAGGCAATGCCAATCATGCGGACCGCAGCGCAGACTTTAAGTATTGGCGCCGCTACAACAACAACGACGTGCATGACACGCGCATTCAGCGATGGTCAGAACGGGTGCAGGATGCGGTTGCAGATCTGTGCAAGGACCCAGAGCTGAACGACCTACATCAACGGGCCGTGGAAATTCACCAAAATCGCCTTGTTGAGTTGAAGCAAGACGAAAACGTGCGCGCGTTGTATGATCGTATCCGCAAACAGCAACGCAATAATCCAGGGCTTACGGGCTAGGCTTTCACCTTAACGGGGCAGTCTTTCACCCATTTCTTATCGTCCTCATACCCGAGGCTGATAAGCGCATCGCCGTACTCATCCGCATAGATTTCCGCCAAGTCGCGCGGCATTTGTGTTTTCCACTGCGCGACGGATCCTGAGGTAATGTGGCGCGCATGCTGTCTGCCAAGCTCGGCTGCTTCGTTCACGCCACCAAACAGGCTGTTTTCCCAATAGGTCTGCACGGCTTTGTCGATATCGAGCCCCTCAATCGCGAATTCTTCGAGTATCTCGCGAATTTTCACACAGTCGACATCAACAATCAGGTCTTCGTATCGTACGTCGCCGATGGCGTTGCCGCTGTAATCCCACGCCAACATTTCTTTTACCGTCTCGGCATGTTTGTTGCGCATTTCGAACTGCCAACGTTCGAGGTCATTGGGCAGGGCGTTCAGGTGATCTTGGTAGTTTTTCCCGCCCAGATCGTCGCGCGGGTCAGCTAAGAACTTCTCGCGGCCAAGCGGAGCTTTGCGGTGATAGCGCATGCCAGACAGCAGCACATCGCGCGGGTCACGGATCATGTGAATGAATCGGGCATGGGGCAGGGCGTGCAGTTCTTTGGGAAAGCTGCTTTCCCAATTTACAATAATCTGCGGGCCTGTTTTTACCGCAAAACTGATCTTGTCCGGCCTATGGCACTGCATCAGGGGGATGCCTTGCTCGTTCTTGATCCCGTGCAAGACACGCCGTAGCCACACGGTGCCCGTCTTATGGTGCGTTCCAACACATAAGAACCGCGCAGGACCGTCTTCAGCCGGATTTAGCGCTTTTTTTTTGCGTCCTTTGGTTTTGCGAAGTGCCCAGTGTCGATGAACGCGCGAAAATCCGGGTCCTCTAGCTGGTAATCCAGCACACGCTGCGAGCAATCCGCACAAGCGCGGGTCAGTGCGGCAAGGTCGTCGTCTTTCATCCATTCATCAAGGATAGGGCGAATTCCATCCGTGCAGATCGTCGTGTCTTCACAGGTGTTGATGTCGTATTTATCCCAATACTCCATGTCGATACGGTCTTTGTTCTTAGAGTTCGCGGTGCCGCGCAGACGTTTGAGCAGAAAGTCCTCACGCGACTTAATCGCGTAGTGGTTTACCTGTGCAAACTCGTTGGTGACGTTCTCACTGTTCCCACGCCAACCTTTTTCAAGGTACTGATCGCCCATAGGTTTGCCCGCTGCATTGGTCCATTTGACCATACCTGGTACAATTTCAGTGCTCTTTTGAAACCTTGGACGGTGTACGGCGAAGTAGCCGAATTTGTTTGGGCGGAAGAGAGTTTTGAAGCCCCAAACAAGGCCGTTTTCAGGGTTATCAAAGCTGGAACCATGCGTGTAGCGCTCTGTTACCAACTCATCGGACATTTTGGATTGGCCTTGGCTGCCCATCAAACGCCAGTTGATCGAAATAGCATCAGGTGAGCCGCAGGCATCAATAAGTGCATCAATGGAACGGTCCCCAACATGGATGTTGAGGAACTCATCAGCGTCAACAATCAGCACCCAATCCGCCGACTTAACCCAGTCAATTTGGTTGGCGCGCGAATAGGCGCGCCGCTGTGGGTCCATTTTGGGACCAAGAGGGTTGTCGAAATGCTTTACGACGCCCATCTGTTCCAACCGGTTCAGGATCAGGTTGGTTCCATCCGTGCAATCATTTGAAAAGATACAGAAATCCGTGATGCCAATGGACTTATGATAGGCCAGCCATTCCAACAGGTAGGGGCCTTCATTCTTCATTGTGGACACAAGGACTTTGCGGCCCGCGTCAGGTGCTTTGGCCATTATTTTCCTGCTTTCAATTTTGAGCCCTTTGCGGGCTTTCGGGAGTTTTTTTTTGAGACAGCTGCGATGAGGGCATCAGCGGAAGCGGTTGCTTCTTCGCGGCTCGTACGTGCGTTTGCGTCATCTTCGCTTTCTTTGGTCGCTTCAGGAACCGCGTCGCCTTTGGCCTGAGCAATCAGGTTACTGCGGCTCGCGCCTTTGGAGGCCGTGCGAAGGGACGTTATGAATTCACGGATATCATCATCCGCAACGCCGGCTTCCTTAAGGCGGGTCACTTCTGCTTGTGCTGATTTGGGCAAGTGCTGTGTGAAAATGACGGACTCTTTAAGGTTGTCGACATCAATCGATGAGGCTTCTTTCAGCTCGGACAACCAATGATCATATTCGCCGTTATCGCGCAGCATTTTCACGCGGCCTGCATGATATTCTAGGGCTTCATCTTGCAGCTGGCGCATTTGTGGATCGCTCAGGATCTCATCCACGCTTTCGCGCACGGCAGGGATATGGCGATCAATGGACCCTGGCTTGGCTTCGTTGCGGTCAAAATAGGCGAAATAGGCGGCGTTATATTTGTCCTCTTTGTTGTTCACGTTGCCGCGGACACGGCGCAGCAAATAGGCCTCATAGCTTTTGACGGCGTAGTGGTTCATTTCCGCAAGCTCGTATCCGATTGTCGGCCGCGTTGAGCGCCAGCCTGACAGGGAAAATTCCTCGGGCAAAGGTTTGCCAGAGCCGTTGAGCCATAGTTGATCCAGCAACGCCTTGGCGTTTTCGGGGCGGTGGTTCAGTTTGCGGATCGAGGGGCGGTGAATGCCCAGCTTGATGTCCGCATATGGCTTGAACATCGTCTTGACGCCCCAGCCTTTGCGAAACCCGTCTTCTGCGGAACGGTTGTAGTTTTCGATCACGAGGCCGGGGTTCCAGTCTGTGACGCCGGATGAGCCAAAGAAACGCCACGTGATCGCCATCGCCTGTGCATCGGGGTCCATCTTTTCCAGCAAGTCGTTGATCTTACCGTCACCGGTTTTCACAGTGAGGAATTCATCGGCATCCATCACCAAAACCCACTCGCTAAGCATCACCTCAGGGTTTCGGCCAGCCAAAGACAGCGCGTTCATCTGCGGGCGCTTGCCTTCGGGAACGTCATTGCGGAAGTGTTGGACATGGCCCAATTCCTGCAACCGCATCAACATTTTGTCGGTGCCGTCGTTACAGTTGTTGGTGTAAACGCAGATATTATCGAAGCCGATATGCTTGTGGTAGGCGACCCATTCGACAAGCGAATGGCCTTCGTCCTTCATCATCGACAGAATTGTGGTGCGGTATTTGGGGGCCGCGGTTTCCGGATTGACCTTAGCGTTCAGTTTGGGCGACTTGTCTTTGGCTTTTTGTTCTGGGGTGGGGCGGTTGTCACCGCGCTGCGTTGGTCGCGCTGCGTCAAAGACTTCAGCAGCACGCTCATCATCGTCTGCTTTGATGCCAACAGAACTCGCCACCATTTTGGCGATTTGCCCGTCTGGAATTCCGTTCGCCTGCATTTCTTTGATCTTTTCTTGCCAAACCTTGGGGAGGTGTTGGGTAAATAAAACTTCATCCAAACCGGTGATCTCAACCGCGCTGGCCTTCTTTAACTCAACCAGCCATGGGTCATATTCACCAAGGCTGCGCAGGCGCTCAACACGGCCTGCATGGAATTCTAAGGCCTTATCCTGTAGGTCACGCATGATCGGATCTTTTAGGATTTCTGCAATTGTCGCATGGAGCGCTTTGCTGTGGCGCTGCACGTTCAGATGTTCTTCTTCGTTGCGGTCAAAAATTGCAAAGTAGCCTGCGTTATATTTATCTTCTTTGTTATTTACGTTCCCGCGCAGGCGGCGCAGCAAATAGGCTTCGTAGCTTTTGACCGCGTAGTGGTTCAACTCAATCAGCCCATAGCCCAACGTGCGTCCCGTTGAACGCCAGCCTTTCTGTTGAAAACTTTCAGGCATGGGTTGGCCGGACCCGTTGACCCAATGCTTCAAGATATCTGCGTCTTCGCCCAACTGTTCGATCTTGCCGGGTTTGTTGGTAGGGCGGTGAATGCCGAATTTGATGTGCTCACGCGGCTTGAACATGGACTTAACGCCCCAGCCTTTGCGGAACCTGTCTGGTGCGCCCCTCGTGTAGGTTTCCGTCACGAGCCCCGGGTTCCACGGCGTCACTTCGGAAGATCCGAAAAACCGCCAAGTGATCGCCAAAGCATCTGTTTGAGGGGGGAGGCGGTCCATCACGTCCGAAATCATGCCATCGCCGCATTTGATCGAAACAAATTCATCGGCATCCATTGTAAGGACCCAATCGGAATCCGTAATCTCGGGATTGTCAGCCGCCAAGGCCAAGGCGTTTGGCTGGGGCTTTTTGCCCTCAGGAACGTCGTTGCGGAAATGCTGAACCCAGCCGAGTTCTTGCAAACGGATAAGCATCTCATCCGTGCCGTCGCCGCAGTTGTTGGTGTAAACGCAGATGTTATCGAAGCCGATATGCTTGTGATAGGCGACCCATTCGACAAGCGAATGGCCTTCGTCCTTCATCATCGACAAGATTGTATACTGGTGTTTGGCCATTAAATGCGGCCCAGCTGTGCGTCGTTCACGTTTAACCTGCTTTTATTTCGCGTTTTTGCGCGGTTGCCGGTTGATCCGGCCTTACCGCACCATAACGACCTGAGGCTCCAAGTCCACTGTTGCAAATGGGGAAACAATGCAGAATGCGATCATTTTGATGCAAAGCGACTTGACCTTGGGTGCCTGAAGGCTTTGTTACGTGTTAGACAGATGCAAATCCAACAATGAGGTACACCCATGGCTTTTGAACTTCCTGATCTTCCATATGCCCACGACGCGCTTGCAGCACACGGTATGTCCGCTGAAACAATGGAATACCACCACGACCTGCACCACAACGCATATGTCACCAACGGCAACAAGCTGATTGAGGGCACTGAGTGGGCTGATAAATCCCTCGAAGAGATCATCGTCGGCACTTACGATGCATCCGCAACAGCGCAGAACGGCATCTTCAACAACATCTCCCAGCTTTGGAACCACAACCAGTTCTGGGAAATGATGGGCCCGAATTCCGGCGCGATGCCATCCGAGCTTGAAGCCGCCATCAAAGAGAGCTTCGGTTCCGTTGACGAGTTCAAATCCCAGTTCTCCGCAGCAGGCGCAGGCCAGTTCGGGTCCGGTTGGGCATGGCTCGTGAAGAACGCTGACGGTTCCTTGGCCGTGACCAAGACAGAAAACGGCGTGAACCCACTGTGCTTTGGCCAAACAGCGCTGCTTGGCTGCGACGTATGGGAGCATTCCTACTACATCGACTTCCGCAACGCGCGTCCGAAGTACCTCACAAACTTCCTCGACAACCTTGTGAACTGGGAAAACGTCGCATCCCGCATGTGATCTAACCCACCCGATTCTGTTTTAAGGCGCCCCCGATTTGGGGGCGCCTTTTTTGTTTCAGACTATATATGGTTGAGTTTTGCTAAAACTTTACAGGCCTTGGTTGTGTTTGGTTTACTCTACGTCAATCGGGGCACTGCTAAGTTTCCTAGTCCCGCTTGTAGGGGAAGTATTGTGAAGAATTTTGTAAGGGCATTTGCCCTATTTTTGCTGTCGGCTTGTGGATTTGTTCAGGACGAATTGTATCAATCAGGTGGGTTTGTCGGAGCAAGGGCCAACAGTTTTTTACCTGCTCAAACACCGCAACAGCGGTTTGATCGCTATATGATTATTGCAATGATTCTTGCACCAGCGGCCTTGGAAACGGCTGTAGATGAAGAAGAAGCTGCCGCAACTATAAGGCGCGTAAATGCAATGTACGCGTCCTTGGCTGAATTGCGCAGGTCCTTGTATTGCGGTGACGGTGTTGGTTCGATGAACAACGTCCCAGTGCCGCCAGGCGGATACGCGGTGGTTTGTGATTCACAGCAAACTGACGACCCAGCTGAAGCATGGGGAGATATTGGAGACGAGCTACGCTCCAACGGCTACCAGTTCGAGCAATTGGAGAACGCAGTTCAGCAAGACTTGTTTTTTGTCGCGCGCTCGGTCGTTGTTAACTTGGAACTCAATACAGAGGCAGAGGATCTGCTGCGCTTGAACGCATGGACGCTCGCTCGGCTTTGGAGGAAAGTTGAAGACCTGCTTCCGATGTTCAGAGAGACTGCAGCGCGGTTCAGGGGGGGCGTCATTTTATATGCTGATATTTCGCAAGCAACTTGCGATACTGAACGTGCTGAGTGTCTTAGGCTACAAGGATTTATGAGGCAGAAGTTCAGGGGGCTCGCGCGCGAGGACGGATTTGTCCCTGACCCAAATTTGCCAGAGCGGGATGTCCAGCGGATGCTTGAACTAGCCAAGCGGGTCTTCGATGGATCCCAGTGGCGGTTGAGCGATCCTCAATATATCGCGATTATTCAGCAAATTGATCAGTCTTGTGAGGTGGCCTACCATCGACAACTGGGACCCGAGGCAGCTGCAAATGCTGGGTCAAATCCTCATTGTGGTTTCGGAATTCGCGCACCCGACGGAGTAGCGTGGAAGCAAGCGCCGTCCGAAGCGAGAAGCGACCTGATCCGGGCTCTGCGAGATAGCCCATTCCCGGAACCAGTATTGGCAACGCCTATTCCGGGCGAGAATAGTTCTGACGCGGAACTGACTGGTAACGAGCCCGGTTCTCCAAAACAATGAGCCGTTGCGGACTAAATTTAATTAGCGGCTTCAAGCGCTGAGTGAAGTTCGTCAACTGTGGTCACAATATCCAAATACTTTCCTAGGCTCTCGTCCGCAAAGCCTTGTGTGATGATCTGATCCAAAAGCGCCAGCAGCGGGTCCCAGTAGCCGTTGGTGTTGAGCAGGAACACAGGTTTGTCGTGCAGGCCGAGTTGTCGCCATGTAAGGGCTTCGAACAGTTCGTCTAGGGAGCCGGCGCCGCCGGGCAAGACGACAACCGCTTGGGCGTTCATCAGCATGACCTTTTTGCGCTCATGCATGGTTTCGGTGACGATGAAGGTGGTTAGGTCCGTTTTGCCGACTTCCCAATCGATCAAGTGCTGCGGGATAACGCCGAAGGTGTCGCCACCGCCGGTTTGGGCCGCCCGCGCCACGCGCCCCATCAGCCCGACATCGCCCGCGCCATAAACCAAACGCCAGCCATTCGCGGCCAGCATCGCGCCGCAATCAGTTGCCGCTTGGGCATAGGCAGGGTCTGCGCCGTCACGGGAACCGCAGTAAACGCAGACGGAAAAGCTGGGGGAGGTCATGTTGTGGTCCAATCATTGGTTTTGACCCGTGATAGTCCGGTTGCTACAGTCTGCCAACTGTTGGGGAGCAAAACGTGCAGACGAAATATCTATTGACCGGCGGAGGGGCTGTCGTTGCTGTGGCGATTGCCTCGGCGATTTATTTTCGGCTGTTGCCGCAGGACATCGCGGTAGCACCAGATACGGTAAGCGAGCAAGTGGTTGAGGATATTGCTGTCGACAATCAACCTGCTGAAAGTATTGAAGACGTT
This sequence comes from Octadecabacter ascidiaceicola, assembly GCF_900185015.1. Classification (GTDB taxonomy): domain Bacteria; phylum Pseudomonadota; class Alphaproteobacteria; order Rhodobacterales; family Rhodobacteraceae; genus Octadecabacter; species Octadecabacter ascidiaceicola. The sequence continues at coordinate 18,041 of NZ_FXYD01000001.1, forward strand.
GCGCCGGTTGTTGTGCCTGATGCGGTCGCACCGCTTTTGTTGACCGATATGCGGTTTGAGCCTGACGGGGGCTTTGTGGTCTTTGGTACAGGGGAGCCGAACGTTCCAATTGCAGTGATGATCGACGGCGTTGAAGTGGAACGCGTTTTCGCTGGGGCAGATGGCGCGTTTTCGTTTGTGGGATTTGTTGGCCACTCTGACAGCCCGCGCACGTTGACCGCCATAAGTGACCCTGACGGGGACGCATTGGATGCGGATCGGATGTTTGTTTTGGCGGCCAATCCTGCACCGGTTGTCGTTGCGGCAGTGGAAGACGTCGTTCCAGAGGGCGGTGATCCTATAGATAATGCAGGGGAAACGGAAGAGGCTGAAGTCGTGGAAGACCCGCAAGCGCCTATCGAACCGGAAATTGCCATTACAACGGCTCCCGCCAGCCCATCAACACCAGCGATCATCGCGATTACGCCGGATGGTGTGGATGTTGTCCAAGCGCCGGTCGCTGCAGATATTCCACCTGAAGTGATGTCCAATGTCGCCCTTGATACGATCACTTATGATCTAGAGGGCGATGTTATCTTGCAAGGTCGCGCCATTGGTGACGGTGGTTACGTGCAGGTTTACGTCAATAATGCGCCCGTTAGCCGACTGCCTGTGGATTCGAACGGTGATTGGCGTGGGGATTTGCCGGATGTGGATACGGGTGTTTACACGCTACGGATTGATGAAGTGGACGATCAGGGCGACGTTGTAAGCCGAATTGAAACTCCATTCCTGCGCGAAGATCCTGCCGATGTGATCGAAGCGATGGCTGAAGATGTGGCTAACCCCGAATTTACCGTTGCGACGCGCACCGTTCAGCCGGGTGCTACGCTTTGGGCGATTGCGGAGGAACGCTATGGGTCCGGTATTTTGTATTTCAAAGTGTTCGAAGCCAACCGTGACCGTATCCGCGATCCTGACCTGATTTACCCGGGGCAGGTGTTTATGGTGCCTGAGGCCGACGAGGGCTCCAATTGAGCGGCTTGTGCGGGCTTTCAAAACTGGCGCTTGATTGGCACTTAAGCGGGCAAGGTGCTGTGCTTGCGACGGTCGTTGAAACATGGGGCTCTGCGCCACGGCCAGCGGGCAGCCAGCTGGCAATACGCGCGGATGGACGTATGGAGGGCTCCGTTTCTGGCGGCTGCGTTGAAGGCGCGGTGATCGTTGAGGCGCTTGAGGCATTGGATGACGGCAAACAGCGACTTTTGGAGTTCGGCGTTAGCGACGATGAGGCCTTTGCTGTCGGTTTGGCCTGTGGTGGGCGCATTAAAATACTGGTGGAACCTGTCGGCGGGACGATGCCCGTTGATATTCTAACGCAATTGGTTGCCAAGCGAGAATCTGGCGAATCCGTTGGATATGTTGCTGACCTGAACGGCGAAGCGCGGTCGTTGGTGGGCGCTGATGCCTATCCAGACCGGTTTCGGTTGGATCGTTCTGGCGTGGAAGGGGACGGGCAGACCTTCGTGGCCGTTCATAACCCGCCTTTGCGGATGATCATTATCGGTGGGGTGCATATTGCCCAGCATCTGGCACCCATGGCACGGGCCTGTGGATACGACGTCACTTTGGTTGATCCGCGGGCAAGTTTTGCGTCCCCCGCGCGGTTTCCTGATGTCACGATTGTTGAGGACTGGCCGGATGCGGCGCTGGACGAACTGGGGCTAGATGCGCGTACCGCTGTCGTGACCCTAACCCATGACCCGAAATTGGATGACCCCGCGATCATGACCGCGCTGCGTTCGGATGTATTCTACCTTGGCTGCCTCGGGTCCACGCGCACCCATGCGAAACGGATGGCGCGGTTGAGGGATGCCGGATTTGGCGACGAGATCAAGCGGATCAACGCACCCGTTGGTTTGGATATTGGTGGGCGCTCGGTTGCAGAAATCGCCGTCAGCATCATCGCGCAGGTGACGCAAGCGTTGCGTCAAGGGTAGGGTGCTAACTGCCGGCCTTCAAACGAAAAAGCGCCACACAAATCTGTGCGGCGCTCTAAGATCAATATGTCGCGAGCGACTTATTTCTGCGGCAACGGCCCGATGATCATGACCATCTGGCGACCTTCCATCTTTGGGAAGTTCTCGATCTTGCCGTGCTCTTTGGTGTCTTCTGCGACACGTTCCAACAGCTCGCGTCCAAGGTTCTGGTGTGCCATTTCACGACCACGGAAACGCAATGTCACTTTTACCTTGTCGCCATTCGCCAAAAACTTGAACACGTTACGCATTTTGACGTCGTAGTCATTGGTGTCCGTGTTCGGGCGGAACTTGACCTCTTTGATCTCGATGATCTTTTGCTTCTTGCGGGCTTCGGCTTCGCGCTTTTGGGTCTCATACTTGAACTTGCCGAAATCCATGATCTTACACACGGGAGGCGTGGCGTTCGGAGAGATTTCAACCAGATCGAGGCCAGCGTCATCTGCCATTTGCATGGCGCGCTCGGGCGTTACTACGCCGGCGTTTTCGCCATCCGCCCCAATGAGACGGATTTCGGATGCGCGAATGCGTTCATTTACGCGGGGGCCGGTGTCGCGCTGTGGTGGCGCGTTATGAGGTCTGCGGGCTATTGGACTTTTCCTTAAATTGTTTGTCGTTCAGGGGCGGAACGTAAACCTGCGCGAGGCGCACTTCAAGGCGCAAATCGCGAATTCCTGAATGAGTGAAACGGGGAAGAACACCTGTCGCTTCCCGCTTTTCTTTGCGTGTGCAGCATGACATACGTCCGCCCGAGGTCCAGTTGGGGGCCATGTATTTTAAAGGACGAGACACATGAGAGGCACGATTGCAATTATCGTTATCGCAGTACTTGGTTACTTTGGTTACCAGTGGGGCGCTAACGGCAAGAACCCGATGGAAGTTTTCACAGGCGCAGCTGAAATGGCTGGCGACGCCGCTGACGGCGCTGCTGACATGGCAGGCGACGTTGTAGAAGGCGCCACAGACATGGCGTCTGATGCGGCTGACGCAGTTGCAGATACTGCCGAAGGCGCTGTTGAAGCGGTCACAGAGGCTGCTGAAGATGCTGTTGAAACAGCAGGTGACGCGGTTGAGAGTGCTGTTGACGCTGTAGAAGACGCCGCCGAAGGCGCTGTTGAAGCTGCGTCTGACGCGGTTGAAGGTGCTGCAGATGCAGTTGAAGGTGCAGTAGAGGGCGCGACAGACGAAGCTGCTGAAACTGCCGCTGCCGCCGAAGAAGAAGCTGCCACCGCTGCCGCTGCTGCTGAAGAAGAGGCCGCTGCTGCTGCCGCTGCAGCCGAAGAAGAAGCTGCCGCCGCCGCTGCTGCCGCTGAAGAAGAAGCCGCTGCTGCCGCCGCTGCTGCAGAAGAAGCTGCCGCTGCTGAAGCTGCCGCTGCCGAAGAAGCTGCTGCCGCCGCTGCCGAGGAAGCCGCCGCCGCTGAAGCTGCTGCAGAAGAAGCCGCAGCCGCTGAAGCCGCTGCTGCCGAAGAAGCTGCTGCTGCTGCAACTGAGGGCGCTGCGGACATCGCAACACTTCTGACACCTGAAGGTTTTGACGCTGCACAGGTTCTGGAACTGGTTCAGTCTTCCGACCTTGGCGCGATTGCTAAGACACAGCTGGCTGCACAGATTGCAGAAGCTGCGGCTGACCCATCCAAGCTGACAGACGTTCTGGCTGCGATCAAAACAGCGCTTGGCATGTAAGCCAATCGGCATACCAAACGAAAAGGGCCGCTCAATCGAGCGGCCCTTTTTGCATTCAGTAACAGTTGTTTAGTCTAGGAAGGCTTTCTCAACCACGTAGTGTTGAGGGTTCGAATTCGCACCCTCAACTAAGCCGTAGTCCTCAAACATTTCTTTGAGCTCAAGGTTGAACGCCAAGTTGCCGCAAATCATCGCGCGGTCGCTTTCAGGGTTCAGCGGCGGCACGCCAAGGTCTTCGAATGCTTCACCAGAGCGCATGAGGTCCGTGATGCGACCCATTTTCGGGCTCTCTTCGCGGGTGGTGGTCGGGTAGTATTTGATCTTCTTCCAGAAGCCTTCGCCGATGACTTCGTTCAACAACTCGTCATCTTTGAGCGCTTCAATCAGATCACGACCATAAGTCAGCTCACCGACTTCGCGGCAGGTGTGGGTGATGATGATCTCGTCGTAGTCTTCATAGGTCTGTGGTTCGCGCAGCAGGCTGGCGAATGGCGCAAAGCCAGTGCCGGTGGCAAAGAACCAGATGCGCTTGCCGGGGATCAGCGCGTCATGCACCAAAGTGCCAACCGGTTTCGGGCGCAAGATGACTTCATCGCCAACTTTGATGTGTTGCAATTTGGATGTCAGTGGGCCGTCTTGCACTTTGATGGAATAGAATTCCAATTCTTCGTCCCAGCTCGGGGAGGCGATGGAATAGGCGCGCAACAGCGGCTTTACCTTGCCCGTTTCGGGGTTCGGATCTCCCATCAGGCCGATCATCACAAATTCACCTGAACGGAACCGCATGGATACCGGACGGGTCATTTTGAAGCTGAACAGGCGGTCAGTGTAGTGCTTTACCTCTGTCACTTTCTGCGCATCGGGCAGGGCGGGGACGGCTTTGGTCGCTAAGGATGTATCGGTCACGGGTGTCATTTCTGTCATGTGTCTATGGCGCGGGTGTACACCCACGCCCCTCTGTTACGCTTTGATCTATGTCAGTGAAAGGGGGAGCGTTGTCGCGCGGGGATTAACCGCGCAAACGTGCTTGATAATTGTGGGCTTTCCAGTCCGCACGGGCCAGCCATTGGGCTTGCGGTTGGCGCGTGGCGAGGTCATCCGAAATCTCAACCTCGTCAAAGCCAGAGCGGCGCGCCATTGCGTATTGGTCCGCAATCACATGGCCACGGGCACGCAGGCGCCCCGTGAACCCCATGCGGCGCAGCTGCGCGGCAATCGTGAAACCGCGGCCATCTGCGAAGGATGGGAAATCTACGCGGATCATGTCGATCTTTTCCAGGCTGTCCGCCAGATCAGACGGTTCAGCATCCGAGGCAAGATCCACCGCCAGCGCACCGCAATCATTGGCCGCGATATCAGCAAAAGCGACCCATCCGGTTTGCCAGTTGTCAGTGCTAAATCCTATGTCCGTTACGATCACACTCATTTTTTCGTCCTTTTCTGGCGCAACTTCATCTTGGCCAATAAACTCAATTCAGGAAGCTCGAACAGCGCCGTTGGCACCGAAGTGAATGCCACATTCCGTTTTGCCTTGATCACGCCAGCGACCCGCGCGCGCGTCTTCGCCGCTTTTGACTTTGGTGGTGCAGGGCGCACAGCCAACGGAAGGGTAGCCCTTAGCGACCAGCGGGTGGCGCGGCAGGTTGTGGGTTTTGATATACTCTTGCAGATCATCGCGATCCCAATGGGCCAACGGGTTGACCTTGGCGCGCGGGAGGCGACCAAGCGGGCGCTCTATCTCGAAGAATTCCAATGCCTTACGATCCCCGCCTTGAACGCGCTTGCGCCCAGAAATCCAGCCGTCGAACCCTTCCAAAGCGCGTTGAAGCGGCTCGGTTTTGCGCAGGGCGCAGCAGGCGTCAGGGTCGTGCAAATGCAGCAGGTTTTCGTTGTCATGCTCAAACAATGTTTCGCGTTTGGCACGGATCACCTGCACATTCGTTAGGCCAAGTTGGGCCGCAACGTCGCGCTGGTACTCAAGCGTTTCGGCGAACAGCATTTCCGTGTCGATGAACAACACCGGCACGTCAGGGTTAATCTGCGCTGCCATATGCAACAAAACAACGCTTTCCGCACCAAATGAGCTGACCAAAGCCATATCTTCGAAGCTGGTTAGCGCATGCTCAAGCACATCCTGCGCCGTCTTGTCTTTGTACACGCGGTTTAGCGTTTGAAGGCGCCCATCAAGCGGCATTTGCGGCCTCCTTTGGGTATAGAATGTCTTTGAACGGGACCGCGCCGAGGCGACGGTAGGTTTCGATGAAGGTCTCATCTGCACTGTCGCGCAGGTCCATGTAGCCAAGCACCAGACGTTCGATTGCCGGAACGATGTCATCGGCACTGAAGCCCGGTCCGGCACGTTCGCCCACAGCAGCGGTTTCCGTGTGATCGCCGCCAAGCGTGATCTGGTAGTTTTCCACACCAGCGCGATCTAGACCAAGAATACCGATGTGACCCACGTGGTGGTGGCCACAAGCGTTGATGCAGCCCGAGATTTTGATCTTCAGTGCGCCGATGTCATGCTCGATCTTCAGCTCGTCGAAACGGGTCGCGATTTCCTGAGCGACGGGGATGGAACGCGCCGTGGCCAACGCGCAATAATCCATGCCGGGGCAGGCGATGATGTCGGACGCGAGGCCGATGTTGGCGGTCGCCAGATCAGCAGCACGCAACGCAAGGTAAAGTGCTGGAAGGTCGGATTTGTGGACATGGGGCAGGATGACGTTTTGCTCATGGCTGATGCGCAGCTCATCATGGCCGTACTTGCGGGCAAGGTCCGCCATCACCCGCATTTGATCCGCCGTCGCGTCGCCCGGTGTGGCGCCGTGTTTCTTGATTGAAATGCTGACGATCGCATAGCCATCCGCGCGGTGTTCGGACAGGTTTGTATCTGCCCAAGACCTGAACAACGGGTTATCAGCATAAGCGATATCGTAGTCGTCAACGCCATCTGTGCGGAACTCAGGTGCGGCGAACTGCGCCTCGATTTCGCGCAAGACCTCTTGGTCTACACCGTTGAAAGTAGGTCGAATTTCAGCGAACCGTTCGTCCACAAGGCGACGGATTTCTTCAATGCCGTGCTCGTGCACGGTGATCTTGATACGCGCTTTATATTTGTTGTCGCGACGGCCAAGGCGGTTCCAGACGGAAACCGTGGCCTCAATAAACGGCAGCAGGTCGGCTTCTGGTAGGAAGTCGTGCAGCACTTTGCCGATCATTGGCGTGCGGCCAAGGCCGCCACCCACAAGGATTTCGTAACCGCGCACACCGTCACGTTCCAGAATTCGGATGCCAATGTCGTGCGCTTTGATGACCGCGCGGTCTGCCGCAGCGCCCGTCACGGCAAGCTTGAATTTGCGCGGCAGGAACTGGAATTCAGGGTGATCTGTGGACCATTGGCGCAGCAATTCCGCGACAGGGCGCGGGTCGGCGACCTCATCGGCTGCAGCGCCTGCGAAGTGGTCAGCCGTGACGTTGCGGATTGTGTTGCCGGACGTCTGAATTGCGTGCATTTCCACGTCCGCCAGATCGGACAGCATATCAGGCACATCGCGCAGTTCAGGCCAGTTGTATTGGATGTTCTGGCGCGTGGTGAAGTGGCCGTAACCCTTGTCATATGTCTCGGCCAAATGCGCGAGCATATCCATCTGTTTGCTGTTCAGCGTGCCATAGGGCACCGCGACGCGCAGCATGTAGGCGTGCAGTTGCAGGTACAAACCATTCATCAAACGCAGCGGTTTGAATTCATCCTCGGTCAGCGATCCGTCAATGCGGCGTTCAACTTGGCCACGGAATTGGGCCACACGTTCGCGCACGAAGGCTTCGTCGAAGTCGTTATACTTATACATTTGTTTCTACCTGTTTGCCGTGGGCGTAGTTGGATGGGCCGCGTGTGCGGAAATCTTCGCGGAAGTGGGTTGGCACTGGGCCTGCATCGCCAAGCTTGGCGTCCGCAAGATAGGCACCAACCATGACGCCTGTTTGGGCGTTCGCTTCGAGGAGGCGCAGCTCGGCGTGGGCTTCGTCCGTCAGGAATTCGGCCTCGGCGATGTCGCCGGACCATGTATCGTTGGCGGTGAACCAAACGGCGTCACCGCTAAGCAGTAAGTTGGATGTGATGACTTTAGGGGTGAAAGCGCGGGCCATTATAAAGCCTCCAATTGCAAGTCGTGTGATGATGTGGCGGCCAATGCAGCACGAGGTGCAAGGCCGAGGAATGTCAGGGCAGGGCCCGTGAGGATGGCGTTTGTGATTGTTGGTTCCAACTCGCCCAGTGTCGTCGCGATAACGCGTTGGTCTTCGCGCGATACGTTTTCGATGACAGTCACAGGGGTCATAGGATCCGCGCCGTGCATCAGCAGGCGGCCTTGGATAAAGCGGGCGGATTTCTTGCCCATATAGATCGCGGCGACTTGGCCCGTTTCGGCCAAAGTTTTCCAATCGTGATCTGCGTAGCCTTTGGTGTCATGGCCCGTGATGAAGCGCACGGACGAGTTGCGACCACGTTTCGTCAGGGATTGGCCAATGTCCGCAACCGCAGCGGAGGCGGCGGTGATGCCTGGGACGATGGTGTAGGAAAGGTTCGCGCCAGCAATCGCGTCGATTTCTTCGTCCAAACGGCCAAACACCGTGGGGTCGCCTGCCTTAAGGCGGACAACGTGGTGGCCGTTTTTCCCGTGTTCAACGATCAGCGCATTGATGTCATCCTGCGCCATCGATTTACCAAAGCCCTCTTTGCCCGCATCGATCATAATCGCTTCGCGGCGGGCAAGTTCGAGGATTTGAGGCGTCACCAAACGGTCATAGATAACGACATCCGCCTTATCGAGCGCCTTGCGGGCCTTCAGCGTCAGCAGGTCAGGGTCACCCGGACCTGCGCCAACAAGGTCAACGTGGCCGGATTTGGCTGTCGCGTTCAGGTGATCGTTCAGCAGCGCATCAAGGGCTTCCTCAACAGCGCCTTCGCCCTGCGTCACGGCACGCGGGCCAGCGTTGAAGTAGAAATCAGACCAGAAATCACGACGCGCAACGCCGAACGGCAGCTTTTCGGCCATTGTGCGAAACCCTTTGCCGATACGGGCGAGGGTACCAAGGGAAGCGGGGAGGTTTGCCTCAAGGTCGGCTTTGATCTTGCGAGCCAGCACGGGGGCCGCGCCTTCGGTACCAATTGCAACCGTGACAGGGGAGCGGTCAACGATGGCAGGCGTGATAAATTCACTGTCGTGCAGATTGTCCACGATGTTGACCAGCGCGCCGTCTGCGCGGGCGATGTCCGCGGTGCGGGCGTCTTCGGTCGCGTCTTCATCGGCGGCGTAGAACAATGCGGCGTTCTTGGTGTCGCCAGCTTTCAGGGCGCGTTCAGTCAGGGATAGGCGGCCTTCATCGGCCCAAGCGCGGATTTCCGGCGCGGCGTCGGGCGTGAATACTGTGATCTCCGCTTCGGTCTTCAAAAGTAAACGCAATTTGGCCAATGCCGCGTCGCCACCGCCCGAAAGGACGATGCTGCGCCCCTGTGTGGCGAGGAAGATTGGAAAGTGGTTCATATGTCTTATCCCGTTGCTTGGGGTCAATATAGAATAATATTCCGGAAAATGCTTCATATCTGCGCTTGAAAGGGACGTTTGTTCACATTAGCCTGCAAGTCAGTCAGAATGTTTCCCAAACGGAAGGAAAAGCGAATGGATGTTCGGATAGATGATTTAGACCGGAAAATCCTACGCACGATGCAAGCGGATGCAGGGCAGTCATTGGACGAAATCGCCAAGGTTGTAGGGTCTTCCAAGACGCCGGTTTGGAACCGGATTCGCAAGATGCGCGAAGCAGGGGTGATTGGGCAGCAAACGGTTATGCTAGATGCCGAGGCGCTGGGGTTTGAGGCCTGTTTCTTTGTACTTATCCGAACGTCCGAGCATGAAGCGGAATGGCAGGCTAAGTTTTTGAAAGCTTTAATGGATCGCCCGGAGGTACAAGAAGCGCACCGGCTGGCGGGCGACATTGATTACATCCTGAAGGTGCGGGTTCAAAACGCGCGGGCTTATGATGTGTTTTATCAGGCGCTGATTTCGGAAGTGCGTGTGTTTAACGTGACTGCATTGCTGAGCATGGAACAAATCAAATCAACGGTGGCTTTGCCGCTGTAGCCAAAGTCTCAACGAGACTTTGGTTCAAAATTTCTGGGAAATTTTGGGTCACCCGAAAATACGGCTGACTTCGCGTAGGATCTTTTCGCGGATTGCACGCGGGTAGTCACGGTGGCGACGTGCGGTAATAACGAAACCGTCGCGCGTGATGACGGATCGTGTAAAGAAGGTTGTGATCGCCACGCCCATACTTTCGATAGCGATGCCGTTGATCGTCACTCCGCGGCGCTCTGCCTCGCGTGAGGCGAGGCGGGTGTCGCTGCCCGCGTTCGGCGTTCCGTCCCCTGAAATATCAATGACTTGTCGGTCGCATTTGGGTGCATCTTCGAACTGATCCAGCGCGAACATGATCGCATTTCCCGGTGCTGTGTCGCTTTGGACGAACGCGCGTGGCATCGTGCGGGCGTCAACAGCGAAAGCCTGAATATCAGTGACTGAGCGCAATTGACGCCACGGGATCGACAGTTCCTGCCGATCCACGCCAGACCATTGGATGACAGCGACGGCGACCTGGCCTTGGATTAGCGCCTCGGAAACTTCGGCATCTAGCACAGCGTTAGCCATGCCATCGGTTTGGAGTTTGTACTCAACGGGGTCGATGGAATTTGAGACATCAATCGTTAGCATGAGGGCGGTGTCGCAAGCTTGGGCTTGCGAGGCGGTCAGTATTACAGCGGCAACTAGTCCCCTCATTAGGGTATCGTGATGCGTATCGCGTGAAATGGGAAGGGTGTAAGTGCAGGTTTCTGTTGCCACAGGGGTTTGCTTGCAAACACCTACGCGGGATCAGGAACGCAATACATTGGCCAAATCATATAGGGGTGTAAGTGCAGGTTTCTGTTGCCAGGTACCTGCGAACCCCGCCCTAGGCTGCAAAGCGTAGGGGCTTAAGTTTCGGCATTTCGCACTGCTTACGCAGCGAGAGCAACCTGAGCATTGTTGTCATTTGCAACTAGCTTAAAACGTACCGATAACGGTGGTAACTCACCGAAACAAAGCTAACCCCTTTAGACGTTCGTCGATCCTATTTCGTCCCCGTCCTACCCCAAATGAGGGTGTGTTGGTGGAGACGCCGGGTACCGCCCCCGGGTCCGATCCGCTTATTGCGAGCGCGTTTATGTTCATAGTCCCGAGGGACAGGTCTTATATAGGGGGCGTGATCGCCCGTTGCAAAGGGTGGAATTGAGTATTTTTGAGCCAAAGAAAAAAGGGGCGGCGTCTTTCGGTGTTTGATGCGCCCTGATTTGCCAATTCAAATGGCAATGTTGTTGTTAGCTGGATGTTTTCTTTGCATCCGCTACGGAGCGGCCAAGTTGGGCGGTGTAGGTTGCTAGATCCGCCAGAAGCGCGTCAACGTCGCTTGCGTTTTGGGCCTCAAGTGCGTCGGCGATGGCGGTGTGCAGGCCGACGATATGGGTTCGGGAGCGTGCGGTGAAGGTGATCATGTTCATCAGAGGTTCAATCGCTTCAACGGCGCCGGCCAGCTGGTAGGACAAGACGGGGTTGCCAGCACCATCAACCAAGGCGCGGTGGAAGGCGACGTCTGACGCGCAGAAGCTTTCATCGCTGAGGCCGGGCTGGGCCTGACGGGTGATTTCGGCGCGCATGGTGGCCAGATGATCTGCGCTGCGGCGTGCGGCGGAAAGAGGTGCGCAGGCGCGTTCGAGTGCAAAGCGCGCTTCGCAGGCGGTGTCAAAGTCCACTGTGTTCATACTGAGAAGCAGGGCAGAAGTGGTGATCTGTTGGCCGTAAGCGTCCTCAAACGTGAGGCGGTTCACGAAGGCACCGCCTGTGGCCCCGCGTTGGGTGCGGATCAGGGATTGCGCTGCAAGGCGTTTCAGCGCTTCGCGCACTGTTGAGCGGGACACGTTGAATTGCTCGCTCAGCTCGGCCTCGCTCGGGAGGCGTTCATCTACAGGCAAATCGCCTGAAACAATGGCGTCACGAATGGATTTGGCGATCTGGGCGGAGAGGTCAGGTGCATTTTTCATTTGTCAGACATTTAAATGTCTGACATTTGTTTTGCAAGGACTGAGTCGCAAGACATGTCGGGGAGGACATATGCGCACAGAATGGATCAGAGGCATGGGTGCCCCGCATTGGCTGGTGCTGTTTGGGGCCGTGCTGGTGGGGTGGGTTGCCTTGTATCTGATGGCCATTCCAGCAGAGCTGCGCGAGCTATCCCAGATATACGGCGCACAATTTTGGGCTGATCTGTGCCGTGTGACACCAGATGCAGCGGGGGGTCTTAAGCTTTGGGCGATGTGGGCGCTGATGTCGGCAGCGATGATGTTGCCAACCGCGCTGCCAGCCTTTGCTACCTTTGATGATTTGCCAAGCACGCAGGGTGATTTCGGACGATTGGTCGGCGGATACCTTGCGGTTTGGTTGGTGTTTTCAGCGATTGCAGCCGCAGCGCAAATGGGGCTTTGGTGGCTGGGGTTGGTGGATCGGACGGGTCTTAGCCTGAACGCCTGGCTGTCTGGCGGGCTGCTGATCCTTGCCGGAGCATATCAGTTTAGCGCGTTTAAAGCGGCTTGCGTCAGCAAATGCCGCGCACCGTTTGCATTTTTTATGGAGCATTGGCCTTCAGGGCCGTGGCGAATGGGGGCTCAACTGGGGGCAGTATGCCTTGGTTGTTGCTGGGCGCTGATGTTGTTGGCCTTTGTGGGAGGGGTGATGAGCCTTGCGTTCATGGGGCTGGCGACGTTGCTGATGGTGTTTGAGAAATTACCGCAAATTGGGGAGCGATTGACGCTTCCATTGGGGGTTGCGCTGGTTGGCGCTGGCCTTGTCACAGTGATTTTCGCATAGGAAGGACTAAGAAATGAGCAAAACAAAAACAAGAGCTCCAGCTGATCGTTTGCCGGTGAGCCAGCGGATCGACAGCAAGATGGAAAGCAATCCATTGCGTCGCAAGTCACGACCGACGGACTGGGCGATCAAGGGTGAACTGTTCCTGAACTGCAATTGCACGGTTTTTTGCCCATGTGTCGTGAGCCTTGGGCAGCATCCGCCAACCGAGGGAAACTGCAAAGCGTGGATGGCGATTGCGGTTGATGAAGGGCATTTTGAGGGGGAAGACCTTTCGGGTATCAATATCGGCCTTTTGGCTGAGATCCCGGGCCGGATGGCGGAGGGCAACTGGAAGGTCGCCGTATATATTGACGAGAAAGCGAGCCAAAAAGCTTACAACGGGTTGCTTCAGATTCTGTCAGGCGCCGCAGGGGGCACAACGGGGTTGTTCACCATCTTGGTGAGCGAGATTATCGGTGCCGAGCGCGAAAAAGTCGATATCATGCGCGAAGGCACCAAGCGCGGTCTTTATATCGGGCGCAAGGTGCAGGGCGAGATCGAAATGCTGACCGGTGCCGACCGCGATCAGCCTGTTGTCATGACCAACACCAAATACTGGATGGGGCCCGATGTCATTGCTGCGCGTGGCTTGAAATCCAAGGTGCGGGACTATGGTCGTGTGTGGGATCTGTCCGGTAAATCGGCCGAAATATGTGCGATTGATTGGAAAGGCCCAAAACCATGATTTCGCCTGAGTACTGCCAAACTATGGCGCGGTACAATCAATGGCAAAACAATGGATTGCGCGACGTTGTTAAGTCGATGAATGAAGATGAACTTCGCCAAGATCGAGGCGCGTTTTTTGGATCGATTTTAGAAACGTTAAACCATTTACTATGGGGCGACACGCTTTGGATCAGCCGTTTCGACGGCGGGCCGAGCACGGAAGCGTCCATTCAGGAAAGCCGCGCGTTTACGGCGTCCGGAACAGAATGGGCTGCTGAGCGTTTCCGCATGGATGGCCGGATCAGCGAGTGGGCGCGCAAGCTCGCTTCCATTGATCTGGTGGGTGACTTGCATTGGTATTCCGGTGCCTTGGGGCGTGACATGGTGAAGCCAAAGGCGATTTGTGTGATGCAGTTGTTCAATCACCAAACCCATCACCGTGGGCAGGTGCATGCGATGCTGACAGCTGCGGGTCATACGCTCAACGACACTGATCTTCCTTTTATTCCAGAGGGTTAATCGTAAATGGCAACTATTGCAGGATCACGCCGCATTCGGCGCACACCGTTCTCGGACGGCGTCGAGGCCGCGGGCGTCAAGGGCTACACGGTCTATAACCATATGCTTTTGCCAACCGTTTTTCGCTCGGTCGTGGAGGACTATCACCACCTGAAATCTGCAGTGCAGGTTTGGGATGAGGCGTGTGAGCGGCAGGTCGAAATTCGCGGGCCGGATGCTGCGCGATTGATGCAAATGCTGACCCCACGCGACCTTCGCGGGATGTTGCCCGGCATGTGCTACTATGTGCCGATGGTGGATGAAACGGGCGGCATGCTGAATGATCCTGTCGCTGTGATGATTGCGGAAGATCGGTTCTGGGTTTCGATTGCCGATAGCGACTTATTGTTCTGGATCAAAGGTTTGGCGCACGGTCTTCGCTTGGATGTTCTGGTGGATGAGCCGGATGTTTCACCACTTGCGATCCAAGGACCCAAGGCCGATGAACTGGCGGCGCGGGTGTTTGGTGACAAGGTTAAGGACCTGAAGTTCTTCCGCTACGGCCATTTTGATTTCATGGGCCAAGGCATGATCGTGGCGCGGTCTGGCTACTCAAAGCAGGGCGGTTTTGAGGTTTACGTTGAGGGCGCGAAGAACGGGATGCCGTTTTGGAATGCGCTGATGGAGGCAGGAAAAGACCTTGATGTTCATGCAGGTTGCCCAAACCTGATTGAACGGATTGAGGGCGGCCTGTTGTCATACGGCAATGACATGACCCGCGATAACACACCACACGAGGCAGGCTTGGGGCGGTTCTGTTCGACTCAAACCGCGATTGGCTGTGTCGGGCGCGACGCGCTTTTGCGTGTGTCAAAGGAAGGACCGGTTAAGCAGATACGCGGCCTGCGGATAGAGGGAACCTTGCCGCCTTGTGATCGCGCGTGGCCGATAATGGACGCAGAAGGGCAGCATCAGATCGGCGCAGTTACCTCCGCCGCTTGGTCGCCTGATTTTGAAACGAATGTCGCAATTGGCATGGTGCGGATGACCCACTGGGAACCGAAAACCGACGTAGATGTTGTGACACAAACAGGGGTTTTCCCTGCCGTCGTACAAGAAACTTTTTGGATATAGAAAATGAGGAGTGACGCCATGTTTAATGCGTTGATGGTTGAAAAGGATGACGAAGGTAAGACCTCTGCGTCCGTCCAGCAAATTGATCTGGACCGTCTGCCTAAAGGCGACGTGACGGTTGCAGTCGAATATTCCACCGTGAACTACAAGGACGGTTTGTGCATTGGGCCTGGTGGCGGGTTGGTGCGCAATTACCCACATGTTCCAGGTATTGATTTTGCTGGTACCGTCGAGACATCCGATGATCCGCGCTACAAGGCGGGTGATAAGGTCGTTCTAACCGGTTGGCGCGTTGGTGAAGCGCATTGGGGTGGCTATTCCCAAAAGGCCCGCGTTAAGGCGGATTGGTTGGTTCCGCTTCCTGATGGTCTGGATGCCCGTCAAGCGATGGCCGTTGGCACCGCTGGTTTCACAGCGATGCTCGCCGTGATGGCGCTTGAAGATCATGGCATCAAAGACGGTCCGGTACTGGTGACTGGGGCTGCAGGGGGCGTTGGATCAGTAGCAACGGCGATCTTGGCGAACTTGGGTCATGAGGTTGCTGGCGTCACAGGGCGGCCTGACACGGCGGATTACCTGAAATCCCTTGGTGCAACACAGATCGTCGCCCGTGAAGAGCTGAACGAAACCACCAAGCGCCCGCTTGAGGCGGAAACCTGGGGCGGGTGTGTTGATGCGGTTGGCGGAGAGATGCTGGCGCGCGTGCTGGGCCAAATGAAATACGGCGCGTCCGTTTCGGCGGTGGGCCTTGCGGGAGGGGCGGGGCTTCCGGCCACAGTCATTCCGTTCTTACTGCGTGGCGTGAACCTGCTTGGGATCGATTCCGTGATGCAGCCTTACGACAACCGTGTGCGTGCGTGGGCGCGAATTGCCAAAGATCTGCCTATAGATAAGCTTGACGCGATGGTGCAACCGGCTGTTCTGTCTGACCTGCCAGCCCTTGGGCGTGATATTTTGAAGGGCCAAGTGAAGGGCCGTGTTGTCGTTGATGTGAACGCATAGCGGCAACTCCGCGCTTGGGGTTCTGACTGGAGCCTCCGGCGGGGATATTTAAGAAACAAAGGCAAAAGGGGCGGCGTGAAGGCGTTGCCCTTTCGCAGCCTATTCACCGTATATGTCGAACTTTTGCCACGGCTCTTGCGCGGGTGGCTTGGGGAAGGGTATTTGCGATATAACGCAGATCATGGTGATCCGACCAAGAACGAAAAGACGTCGGACGGAGATCAAGTGAGGAGCAGAACAATGCCTACAATGGGAAGATTGGTTGGAGCGATCCTTTTCGGCGCGCTTGCGTGGTACACGACAACATTGATTGTGCCACTGTTTCCAGAGGGAACAAACTTAGGCTACTTCCAAGAGCTGAACACGTTCTTTGGCTTGGTCGCAGGTTGGACCGTTGCTGGCCCGCGCGCGGGGACGGGCTATGTGGCGTCAATTAGTTATGGGCTGACAGCACTGGTTTCCATGGTTGTCATGGCGCTGTTCTTTAATTCCTTCGTCGTCATGATCGAGCGGTCTTTGCGAAAGCGCTATGACGGGGCGGGAGAGGCCGTAACAGATGTTTTTGCGTTGTTTATGGAGCATGGGATGATGATCCTTACGCCGGAGATCATTACGACATTGCTGGTTGGCGGTGTGGTTGGTGGTCTTGTAACTGAGGCGTTTGGACGGCGGTTCACCTAATGGACGTTTTTATTTTCGGCACGTTGTTGCACATGCCGCTTTTGGAAGTCGTGAGTGGCGACTCCGACGTTACCAAGCGTATCTCTTGGGCTGTGCGACCAGGGTATCGTGTCAGCCGTGTTGACGGGCATGAGTTTCCGATCATGCACGAAGACGCAGATAGCGTTGCCGAAGGTGTGGTGATTGAAGGCTTGAGCGATGCTCAACTTGAAAGGTTGGATTTTTACGAGAAAGCCTTTGATTATAGTCGCGTTGATTTCGTTGTTCTTGATAGGGATCAGGCGCCGCGAAGTGTCACGGCCTATGTGCCGCCAGACGGGCGCTGGACACCTGCTGAACCTTGGAACCGTGAAAAATGGATTTCCGATTTTGGCGAAGTCACCACGATGGCCGCGATTGAAGCTATCGCGGCGCTTGGTAATATGACACCCATGCAAATGGGTCTGCAATATCCGAACATGATGTCACGTGCAGCGTCACGTCAACGTGCTGCGAAATCCGGTGTGAATGGGCGGATGGGGCGCGAAGATGTTCATTTGATCGAGGCGCGTAAGGCATATGCCGGTTTCTTCAATGTCGAAGAGTTGGACCTAACCTTCCGTCGTTTTGATGGATCTATGTCAGAGCCTGTAAACCGTGCTGTTTTCGTTGGAGTGGATGCAGCGATTGTGCTGCCATATGATCCTGTCCGAGACCGCGTGATGCTGGTCGAACAGTTCCGCCCAGGTGCATATTTCCGAGGGGATCCGAACCCTTGGACGCTGGAACCAATTGCCGGGCGCATCGACCCCGGTGAAGAGCCCGAAGAGGCGGCAATTCGTGAAGCGCAAGAAGAGGCGGGGATTAAGATCACGTCGCTGCGCGGCGTGTCCGCGGCCTATCCAAGTCCGGGGACGACCACCGAGCATTTCTATGTTTTTATCGGCATTACTGAATTGCCTGACGGTGCCGAAGGCGTAGCAGGTAACCTGTCAGAGGCTGAAGACATTCGTTCGCAAGTAATGGATTGGACGGAGTTTGATGCGGCCTTGAATGCTGGTGAGTTCCGTCTGTTGCCGCTGCTTGTCGCGGGGCATTGGTTGGCACGCAATCGTGAAAGCTTGCGCGCATCTGCTTGAAGGTACGCGAGGGCTCGCCTACACCTGTTACAAATGTGAAAGGCTTGCCAATGACCATCCGAAATGACCTCGCTGACGCTGTCGGCAACACACCCCTTATCCGCCTGAAAGCCGCCTCTGAGGAAACGGGCTGCGAGATTTTGGGCAAAGCGGAATTTATGAACCCTGGTCAGTCGGTTAAGGACCGCGCGGCGTTGTTCATTATTCGCGATGCGGTGGAAAACGGGCTGTTGAAACCGGGCGGCACGATCGTTGAAGGCACGGCAGGTAACACGGGGATCGGTCTTGCGTTGGTTGGGGCATCGATGGGGTTCAAAACCGTCATCGTCATTCCCGAGACGCAATCGGAAGAAAAGAAAGAAATGTTGCGCCTTGCGGGGGCGGAACTGGTACAGGTTCCGGCGGCACCTTACCGCAACCCAAACAACTTTGTGCGTTATTCAGAACGGCTGGCAAATGAACTGGCCCGCAGCACCAATGAAGGCGTGATCTGGGCCAACCAGTTTGACAATGTCGCCAACCGCCAAGCCCATATTGAAACCACTGGCCCCGAAATTTGGGATCAGACAGGTGGCAAGGTTGACGGGTTCATCTGTGCTGTTGGATCAGGTGGCACGTTGGCAGGTGTCGCGATGGCGCTTCAGCCCAAGGGCGTGAAGATCGGCCTTGCGGACCCTGACGGGGCGGCGCTGTTCAACTATTACACTAAGGGTGAGCTGAGCATGACGGACGGGGGCTCTATCAATGAGGGCATCGGTCAGGTGCGTATCACCAAGAACCTTGAAGGGCTGACACCGGATTACAACTATAACATCCACGATGCGGATGCCTTGCCCTATGTGTTTGATCTGCTTCAAAACGAAGGCCTTTGCTTGGGCGGATCAAGCGGTGTGAACATCGCGGGTGCCGTGCGCATGGCCAAGGACATGGGGCCGGGTCATACGATTGTGACGATGCTGTGTGACTATGGCACGCGCTATCAGTCCAAACTGTTCAATCCCGATTTCCTGCGCGAAAAGGGGCTGCCTGTGCCAAGTTGGTTGGACAAAGAGCCAATGGATATCCCGTCAGTCATGGAAGATGTGTAATGCGTTTTATAAGGCTTTGCCTTGTATTGCTTCTTGTGGCGTCCCCGGTGTGGGCACAAGACGACGGCAGTGTGGTGGTGGCCGTCGAAGAAGACGTCATTGGTGAAACCTTTGCTGACGAGGCCGAGTGGGACAGTTTCACCGCCCGTGTTGAGCGCGCGATTGAAGCGGGGCTTGCCTCCAATTCGGTTTTGACGGGGCTAAGAAGCGAACTAGTGGAATGGCGTGATACGTTTCTGACGCGCCAATCACTGAACGCACCACGTATTGCGACCGTTAGCTCGCAGATTGATGCGCTGGGCGCTGTTCCTGAAACAGGGGACGAGGACGCGCGTATTGCGGCCCGTCGCGCTGAACTGACTGCTCAGCTTACGGAACTCAGCGTGCCGGTGACGTTGGCCACTGAAGCCCATACCCAAGCGGATGGTCTGATCGGCGAGATCGACAGCCTGATGCGCAATCGCCAGACCGAGAACTTCCTTGCGCGGTCGCAATCCCCGTTGAACCCAAGCGGGTGGAACGCAGCGTGGGCGTCCCTCGGAGATGCTTCACTAAGTATAAAAGGCGAGGTGGAAGGCGAAGTCTCCAACCCGAGCCGCAAAACAGAATTTGTAAGCAACCTGCCAGCCATTCTTGCGCTGCTCGCCGTTGCGATCGTGTTTCTTATCCGCGGGCGTGCTTGGTTCAGGGTGGCGGCAGACGCCATTGTTGCGCGCTTTCGGCGCGGGAATGCGGTTGTTCAGTTTGTCCTATCGCTTGGGCAAGTTGTTATCCCGCTCATCGGTCTTATTGCGTTGGCCCAAGCGCTTGGGCTTGTGGGGATGTCAGGGCGACGCCTTGGTGCGCTTATTGAGGTTCTTCCGGTCTTTGGGTTTATTGCGATTGTCGGTCATTGGCTTGCGGGGCAGTTGACGCCCTACAACATGGACGTTGAAGCGCACCCGCTAGGAATGTCGCCACAGATTTCGGCCCGCACCCATAAGCGTATGATCATCTTGGGATACGCGATGGCGCTGTTCGGGTTCGCGCAGACGTTCATTGCGTCCAACAATTTTAACACCACGTCAGAAGCCTTGGTGATGTTCCCGTTTGGGTTCTTGCTTGCTTGGGCGCTTTATTTGTTTGGGAAAACCTTAGGCAAAAGTGCCGTCGAGATGGGCGATGACACCACACGCCAATTCAGGGCCGGACTGCGTACCGCGTTTAGCAGAGGTCTGATGCTTTCAGCGTTGGGGGGCTTTGTTTTGGCTTGTTTGGGCTATGCCAATGCCTTTGAAGGGGTGACCTATCCGGCGGCTTTGTCCGTCATGGTGATCGCAGTGTTGATGTTACTGCAGCGCTTGGCCGTGGACGGTTACGCATTGTTTTCCAAGGGGGATGGGCTGGCCTCCGAGGCGCTTATCCCTGTGTTGATCGGCTTTGTCCTTGTGCTGCTTTCCTTGCCAGTCTTCGCGCTGATTTGGGGCGCACAGGTTACCGATATTACCGAACTTTGGACGCGGTTCCGTGAAGGGTTCAGCATTGGGGAAACGACGATTTCGCCGTCGAACTTCATGTTGTTCGCCGTCGTCTTTGTTGCCGGTTACGCGGTGACACGCATGGTTCAGGGGGCGCTACGATCAAGCGTTCTGCCGCGCACAAAGATGGATGTGGGCGGGCAGAACGCGGTTGTTTCAGGTGTCGGTTATGTCGGGATATTCTTGGCCGCCGTCGTGGCGATTACCACGGCTGGTATCGACCTAAGCGGGCTGGCGATTGTTGCGGGTGCCTTGTCGGTTGGTATCGGTTTTGGTTTGCAAAACATCGTGTCCAACTTTGTCGCGGGGATCATTTTGTTGATCGAACGCCCGATCAGCCAAGGCGACTGGATCGAGGTCGGTGGGCAGATGGGCTATGTGCGTGATATTTCGGTGCGCTCAACGCGGATCGAGACCTTTGATCGCACAGACGTCATCGTGCCCAACGCCGATCTTGTCAGCAATCAGGTCACCAACTGGACGCGCGGCAACAGCGTTGGCCGTGTGATTGTGCCGGTGGGCGTGGCCTATGGCACCGACACCGATATGATCACTGACATCCTACAAGAGATCGCGGAAGCGCATCCGATGGTGCTGTTGAACCCGCGCCCGTCTGTTGTGTTCCAAGAATTCGGTGCAGACAGCCTCAACTTTGAAATCCGGGCGATCTTGCGGGATGTGAACTACGTGCTGTCGGTGAAGTCCGAAATGAACCACGCGATCGCCAAGCGTTTCGTGGAAGAGGGCATCGAAATCCCGTTCGGGCAGCGTGACATCTGGTTGCGCAATCCCGAAGCGTTGGATTTTGGCGCCAAACGGCCCGCCCGTAAGCCGAGCAAACCGGAGTGTGATCCGAAATCATGACCAAGCAGTTGTTCATTGAAGATGCCTACCAGCGCGACGCAGAGGCCCGTGTGTTTGCCGTCACGGACGAAGGCGGCATTATTCTGGATGAGACGATTTTCTATGCCACCAGCGGCGGTCAACCGGGTGACAGCGGCAAGTTGACATGGGACGGCGGAGAAATCGAAATCGCGACAGCCGTGAAGGGTGACGGCGGCACCGTGATCCTTGTTCCAGCCGAGCCGAACGCCTTGCCAGCTGTTGGCGCGTCTGTGACGCAGGCTCTGAATTGGGAACGCCGCCACCGCCACATGCGGGTTCATACCGCGCTGCATTTGTTGTCAGTTGTCATTCCGCTGCCAGTTACGGGTGGATCGATTGGCACGGAAAAAGGGCGGCTCGATTTTGATATGCCCGATGCGATTGAGGATAAGGTGGCTTTAGAAGAAACGCTGAACAAGCTGATCAATTGTGATTTCGAAGTGTCGAGCGAATGGATTACCGAAGAGGAACTCGCCGCGAAGCCTGAGCTGGTGAAAACCATGTCCGTTGCACCACCCAAAGGGGCAGGGCGCATTCGCCTTGTGCGGATCGGGGAAGGCGAAAACACCGCCGATTTGCAGCCCTGTAGCGGCACCCATGTGCGTTATACGTCCGAAATCGGCCGCGTTCGTTTGGGGAAGGTTGAAAAAAAGGGCAAGCAGAACCGCCGTGTTTACTTGCACTTGGATACATGACGTTTCAGCTGGTCGCGCGCCTTGTCGTGCTTGTCTGCGCTGTATTGTTCGTGATTTTCCTGATCGCCCCGCAGGCTTATTCTCCGCTTTATGGGGTTGAGACGAACCAGAGCGCGCAGTTCATGACACGCCGCGCCGCGCCCATGTTTTTAGCGCCGATGATTATCTTGTGGGCCGCGTCCAGTGCGCCGCGCAATGGGTTGCGTGATGCCATTGCCTTTGGTTTTGCCGCCTTGTTTGCCGGTGTTGGCGTAACGGGCGTGATGGCATGGATGCAGGGGGTTGCATCGCCGATGACCCTTTTGGCTGCAGCAGGTGAGGCGTTGATTGCGGCACTTCTGCTTGGCACGCGCAAAAACTAGAACAAAGCGCCAAACGCCTCTTGCAATGGTGGGGCATTATTGGCTAAACGCCCCTCACGGACAGGTGGCCGAGTGGTCGAAGGCGCACGCCTGGAAAGTGTGTAGGCGGGAGACCGTCTCCAGGGTTCGAATCCCTGTCTGTCCGCCATTTTACATTCATTCATGTAGGATTGCCCTAACACCTTGAACGGTAAGGTGGTTTTTGGTGTTCGAAGTCCTGTCTGTCGCGAGTATGCTATGCGGTCCACAAAGGCGAGTTTTAGGAGCGTTCTGCGCAGGGCGAGGTTATCACTTTCCCAGAGTTTCCAAGGGTTTGCTAAAAATACCAAAGCGTGTTCGAACAATTGCTCGAAGGTGCCTTGTTTTGGGGCTCGGTTTGAGAGCTTTTCGTCCAAAATCAGTTTTTGTTTTTCCAATGTGTCGATGCGTTTCTCATAGGCTGCGATGACGGTTCCACTGTTAGACGCGACAATGCGGTCCAAAAAACCCTCGATTTGTTTCTCAACCGTCCGACGTTGTGTTCGCAGAACATCTTGATTGGCATCCGCCTGTTGCTGTCGTTGCCCCACGCATCTTTGAACATGCGCTTGGTCACGGCGAATAAGCCTTCTGTTGGTTGCAGGTCTTTGATCAGCCCTGCGAACGCGCCTTCAATCACATCACGGCGGATGCTTTTGCGATAGCTTTCACAGCCTTTGGAGTGGCACAGATAATATGGATGTTTTGCGCCTGATTTACTTGTGGACCAGCAGGACGTCAGGGACGTGCCACAGTCATCACAGGTGATGAAGCCGCGCAGTGGGAAGTCTGCGCTGATGTCCTTGCGGAACGGCGGGCGTGATCCTTCTTTGAGGCGCTGCTGTATCGCATCAAACGTTTCCATCGAAATAATCGGCTGATGATGCCCTTTGCGTAGGCTCACATCCCAATCAGAATATTCCACGTGGCCTGTATAAGCGATCCGCGACATCAACCGGATGATCTTTTCATATCGGATAGCGCCGCTTGGCGTATCCTTGGGAAACGCGGGTTGCTGTTCAAGGAAATATTTTACTTCTGACTGGGTTTCAAAACGTCCAGCTGCAAAACCTTCCAAGGCCTCTTGGATGATCGAGGCGACAGGTTCGTCGCGCACCAATAGTTTTCCGTGTCCAGCCACGCGTTCATAAGTATAGCCTTGCGGCGCAGCGAAGACCCAATACCCGCTTTCCAAACGCGCCTTCATCTTTTGAGAGACCTGACGCCCGTTTTGTTTGCGCTCAAGTTGACCTTGGGCGGCAAGGATCGTTTCGATGAACTCGCCTTCCGGCGTGTCTTCAAACCGGAAGTTCAAACATTCAACTTGGGCGCCGCGTTTGCGGAAGGAGTCTCGCAAGAGGAAGTGGAACTCGCGATCACGGGCAAAACGTTTGAGATCATCAAAGATGACCACAAAATTTTCATGCGGTTGCGCATCCAGAAAGGACAGCAAAGCCACCATTCCAGGGCGCTGCATGAAATCCCCACCGCCGCTAAAGGTATCGGGAAACACCGCCGCAATGTCATAGCCTTTTGCCGTCGCATATTGGCGGCAGCGGGTTTCTTGGCTTTCCAATCCGTGGCCGTCAGATTCTCGGCCTTCACATCAATGACCAAAACCGAGCCATCATATTTGAGTAGGTTGGGCAGAATCTGAGAAATCCCCTTCCAAGCCCGCGTGGGTGCAACCGTCAAAATGTGGCGATCCCCTTTATAAGAAAAAACCTGACGCACGGCATCTTTCACGGCCTCACCAAGAATGATTCCGTCATGGCCATAGAGACTGGTTTTTCCATGTCCTTTTGCGTGGCCCACCGGCTAGACCCAAACGTAGTTGGGGTTTCAAACAGCGCCTGCACACCGCGTCCGAGCCAGTAGCCAAGTCCCCATGCAAACCCAAGAAGAGCGACCAATATTGCAAAGCCCCATCCTGTCAGGCTGGGGTTAAAGATCGCAACAAGCGCCAGAACGAAGAAGAGGCCTAAGGCGATCCACTCACGTAAAGCTTTGGCCTCAGGGGAGAAGAACCATCCAATGGCAAACCCAGCCGTAGTGGCCAATAACATCATGCCAATACGCAGGACGCCCAAAACTGTCCTTGCCTGTCTGGCATCTTCAATCTGCCATGAAGTCAGATAACGGCTATCGACCCATTGTCCTTGGTACCAAATCATTTCTGCAAAGGCAGGGTGGGCCATAAATACAGTCGCAGACAGCGCCAACACGGCACTCCACAACCAAGTTTGTTTCAAAGTTCGTTGCACGGTCATTTCTCCTTATCCAATGAGTGAACTTGCTCATGGGGATGAAGGAGACCTCAGGCCTTGATGGGGTGGATGCCCCTCCCCGCAGCTCCAGTCTGCTACCGTTGCCATCATCGCAATTTTGAAATGGAGACCAATATGAATAACGTCACAATCATCGGGATCGATCTGGCCAAATCAGTATTTCAGGTACATGGGGCTGGGTCAGACGGTTCGGTTGTCTATCGCAAGAAGCTGTCGCGCCCACAGTTTTCAAAGTTCATGGCTGACCAACCCGCCTGCATTGTCGCGATGGAGGCATGTGGCAGTGCCTATTTTTGGGCGCGAATGATGGAAGATCTTGGCCATGAGGTCAGGCTGGTCCCACCGATCTACGTGAAACCGTTTGTGAAGCGCCAGAAGAACGACTCAGCCGACGCGGAGGCGATTGCAGAGGCAGCGTCGCGGTCCAACATGCGCTTTGTACCAATCAAGAGCGTGCAACAACAATCTAGAAGCATCATGTTCCGCACACGAGAAATGTTGATTGGTCAGCGAACACAAACCGTAAATGCGCTGAGATCGCACCTTGCTGAGTTTGGCGTGATCTTCCCCAAGGGGTTGCATAATCTCAAACGTCTCGCGGCGTATGTTGAGAGCGCCGATGAGAGCATTCCTATTGAAGTTGTCCAGATCGGAGAAGTCTATCTCGAGCAGATCACGCAGCATACCGACCGTATCAAAGTACTAGAGAAAACGATCAAGGGGCTGGCAGAAACCAGCGAAACGCCGAGACGGTTGCGCACTGTTCCTGGTGTTGGTCCCATCACAGCTATGGCCATCGAAGCTTTTGCACCTGAGATGGAGCGATTTGAGAAAGGCCGGAATTTCTCGGCTTGGCTCGGTTTGGTCCCTCGTCAACATTCAACGGGTGGCAAACAGGTTTTGGGTCGAACATCAAAAATGGGCCAAAAAGACATTCGGAATCTGCTGATAGTTGGTGCCATGTCTGTCATCAAAGCTGCGATTTACAAAAAAGACGAGAGCAATCCATCGTGGCTGGGGCAACTCTTGGAAAGAAAGCCCAGAATGGTGGTGGCCGTCGCGCTGGCCAACAAGATGGCGCGAACCATTTGGGCTATGCTGACCAAAGGTGAAGATTATAGGAATCCGGCGACTGTGGCAGTTGCATAGCAACGTACATTCGTCGGTCGTTGGGCGTGTGAGGAGGTTTTGAACAGAATGGGCAATTGATCGTCAGATCGGGAACAGGAAAACCAGTTCACCACAAAGCGCTTACAGCGCGCTTCCTTGATTTGGACCTGATCCGCGAACTTACCATACCGGCCCGCGGCATGTGAAAAGCCGCACAATGAGGCCTGACACATGACCGCACCCGATCACATGCTCAAGACGTTGAAAATTTACTTGCACGAAACGGGGCATCCACACATGTGGTGTGGTGAAACGGGGGTGGTAAGAACCATCATATAATTATCGCTCGAAGGTATGACCTCTTTTGCGGTGACGATTGATACCGCGTGTGTCGGATTGGTCGCGATTCAGACTATTCAGAGCTTCCTGTTCGTTTGCTTTCTGGGTCTTACGATGCGCACCTGTGATCCGATCAAACAGGCCGCGTAAACCGCCACTCAGACGTTCTTGCCGTTCCTTGGTTTCTTTGGTCCATCGTGCGTCTTGTTTCGCTTTGAGATCAGCGCGTTCTTTGCGTTGCGCTGCAACCATCTCAGCGCGTTCATCAAGGAATGGTTGCATGTCATTGGTGTGTTTGGCTTTGACCTGCCGGATAAATCCTTTGACCTGTTCGGTCTTGCGGTCTTTTAGCCATGAGGTGACGGCGGCAACAGAATCTAAATCCGACGCGTCGCCCAAACGGGCATTGATCTCTTTGGTTTTTAGACCCACCCAACGCGACAGCGAATATACATTGCCATCAATGTCCAACGCGACAAATCCACGGCGATCTCCTTTGGCGAGGTAAAGTCCACGATCCATCAACGCGTTGGTCAGTGATTTGCGATCATCTGATTGCGCCCATGCGTCATGAAAGGCCTGCTTCATCCCTCTGGGATCAACACCCAAGCGCTGTGCTTGTTGCCATTGTTCCAAAGTAAAGTTTAGCGGATTGCCTTTGCCGTAAGTCCGCAAACCATCGGGCAAATCCCATCCGTGATCAAGAAATAGCTCTTTCGATAAATCCCGCAGTTTGAGTTTAAACAGGCCAAGTTCTTTGGCCGTCATGGTGTTCGTGTCGATACGATGGAGCACAAGATGTGCGTGCCGCCTGCCGTTTTTTTCATGAACGACGATGGCGCGAGGATGACCATCAAGGCCCAGCCTATTGGCGATGCGATCCGCCGTTTACCGAAACCCTTCATCGGTAACGACAACGCCCTCAGGCGGATTGAGGGACACTGACACCAGAAACTTCTGGCATTTGGTTCCCATTGATATTGCATGGGCCTCTTCCAAAGCGCCATGCAGATCATCGGCCATGAACCCATCTATCGGGATCACCTCAACATGATCGTTTTCCACCTGATTCATAAGATGATCTGCCAATGCCTTTGCACCGGAGCGTTGGCACCCAATCAAAATCATGGGCGGCCTTTCAACGCCTGCATCAACGTTGTGCGCATCCATGCGACTTCGGCAATTGCTTGTTTGAGGTCCGCTTCCAGTTCGTCATCAACAATCAACGTCCCTTGATTGAGATGCTTGGCGATTTGGTTGAGATTGCTCGCAGTCCGACTTTCACCGAGGCGGGCCAAAATCTCAGCCAAAAGCTGTTGCTCTGCAACAGGAGGTTTGCGCGTCTTACGGTATTGATGGGCCTGATCCGCGAGAACCACGGACTTTATATATGACCCCAGCGGCAGTGATCCGGCTTGAGCAGCAAGTTGCTGGCGCTCAACATCAGACAGGCGCAATGAAAGCGGAGCAGGACGTTTGGGTTTTGAATTCGTTTGTTGCTGTGTCATGGGCGTGGCCCCCGCAAAAAATGCGCATGGGGTTTGAGTATTTCATCCCAACGCTCCAATTCCTCAAATAACTCAGGTAATGCTAAAGACCGTTCCCAACGAACGCGCGAGAAAATCGCACAAGCGCGTTTCCGTGGCATTAGTCATGTTAGATATTGGTGGAATAGGGAGTTGTCGATCAAGAGTGCTAGGCACAGGTTGAAGTTATTCCTGAAAAATCAGTTGCCAAGGAACGAGCACCTAACACCGCGGAAAACGACAATTGCTTAAGTCGTCTTATTCAGGGCAGTTGGGGACAACCTGACGAGTCCGCAAATGCTTTGGCCCCATTGAGAGGCGGAAGAGGGTTCGACTTGCATTTTCCGATTGAAATAGTCAGGTATGTGGGTAGTGGCAGCTCGAACTCCGGAAAAGCACCTTGATGATCCCTATTACTCAAACGAACTTTTGTGAAGTTGCCCCGTTGCCCGCTCACAAAGCTGAGGCCGTCGCGTTTTTGAACCATCTTCGGTTCACGGCAATGAAATGCCGTACAAAGCCGCAAACTGAACTTTTCCAAGCTTGCGCATTGTTGCAGGTGTCACGGTCACAAAGCCAAACCGCCCATTCAGAAGCGTTGATGCGATGTCTATCCCAAGCACTGGGGCAACCCGCGCGGCTATTGGCACCTGGTGCGAACGAAATGACATTTGATGAGCAATGGTTGGTTCAACTTGGGAAGGCTTTTGCAGCAGGGGACCATCTCAGTCAGGCCTTTTTATTGCGGTCGCGCGTGGCGCATGAGAACCGAAGGTTGGTTGGATTTCTGGTCAAACGAATAGTCGACAGTTTTTCCTTGGATTAGAGTTATTCTAAAAACTCTTGCAATATAAAATGCTGACGCTAACTTTGGCGCCAGCAAGCCAGTGACACGAGCACAAGCCAGCTTTTCATTCTCAGGAGTAAAAAGATGACACAGACCGCAGCCGCACTGTCTACAGACGCAAAAACCGCCATTGTCGAAGCTTTGAACCAGTCCGTTGCGGAGACGGCTGTAACAACGATGTTGGCGCAGAATTTTCACTGGAACGTAACCGGCATGGGTTTTGGCCCGCTACACGATTTGTTCCAGAAAATATACGAAGATCACTTCATCGCTCAGGACGATCTGGCTGAACGTGTTAAGGCGCTTGATGCGCATGCTGAGGGCACGCTTGCCGGTATGTTGGCGCGGTCCAAGGTGAAAGAACACGATGGCCACGCGACAGACAAAGAAATGATCAAAGCAATGCAGGTCGCGCAAGAAACATTAGCCGCGACTTTAGCAGGCGCGGGCGCAATCTCGGCTGAACACGGTGATACGTTGACCGAAGATCTGTGCATCGCGCGTGGTCAAACACATGAAAAATTTGCGTGGTTCTTGCGCGCGCATCTTAGCTGAATACCGCGTTCGCGTGGCTGAAAAGCGAAGGAAGCCACCGCGCCAGCCAGCCACCTAAATGGCAGCAAGCAAGCACGGTAGCCACCCAAGCGGGGTCAAGCCAAGTCCTGTACCAAGGCGACTGGCTTGACCTTTTTCTTTTTACATTTCTTCAAATACCCGGGCGACCAGTGCCCGTATTTTCCGAGCCGTTTTTGTTGTTCTAGCAGCATCTCAATGAATGCATCTCGGCTCTTGTTTTTCTTCAGTTCTTTGAACAGAGATTTCTGCGCCTTGGTCATCGAACAGCCGAGGCAATGGCCTTCTCGTTTGAATTTGCAAACATCGATACAGGGGCTAGGTGTTTTCGGCATAGGGTCTTCCTTGCGTGTCAAACAGCTGTGTGGCCGCAGTACGCTGGGTATCCAACAAAGGGGCTAAAACTATTTCGTCAAGATGAGCTTTCCGGCACGGGTAATGCGCAAAAAGTAAGTTTGGTCACCCAATACAATACAAGCGGGACGACCGTCTGGCATAAGGTCTTGCGCATCATATGTCTTCGGGCGGTGTGTTTCGTTTGCGGCGATCGGTATCGCAAGGTCGGTCATTGGATACGCTCCTTGATCGCGATTCTGTCCAAAACAATTTCGGCGACATCCAATGAAGTTTCCCCATCACAGAGCATCACTTCGAAGATTTCGTTCTTATTTAGTGGAGGTTTCTCCACCGGTTTCTTCGCTTGGTTTGTGTTCGTTCGCCAGACCATGACGTGTCTCCTGAGTGTTATGGTCTGGGCTCTCCTATAGGTTGGCTAGGACCGATTTTCCTTAATCTGATAAAATTAGTCAGGAATGTCAAGAAAGAGCGTGGCGAGCTCTGGACTCTTGAAAATCTGGGACTTATCCAGCGGCTAATCCGCAAAGCCAACCATTTTGGTCAGCCATGCCTTCACACAAAGGATGACTGATATGTTTCGTGCAATTGCACTTTCCATGACTGTAATGACTGCGCCTGCATTTGCGGAAACGGTTGAGATTGACACCTATACCGGCACAGCAGAAGTAACGACTTTACCAGAACGAATCGCAGTTTTTGATATTGCTGCTTTGGACACATTGGATGCCTTGGGTGTCGATGTGGCTGGTGCGGTCTCAACGCTGTTTGTTGACTATGTGACCGACACCGCAGGAGAGGCCGAAAATGTAGGCACCTTGTTTGAGCCCGACTTTGAAGTAATCGCCGCAGGTGGCTATGATCTTTTGATTGCGGGCGGACGGTCGTCCGTCGTGGCGCCTGACTTGGCTGAGATCGCACCGACCATCGACATGACGATTTGGGAAGACACCGTGGGGCAGGGCCTCGCACGTTTGAACGCATACGGTGAAATTTTCGGCAAACAAGATGAGGCCGCGGCATTGCAGGCAGCGTTCGAAGACGCGCTCGACGCCGCCAAATCCGCGGTGTCCGACGAAGGCAGCGCGTTGATCGTTATGACAAATGGCCCGACTGTATCTGCTTACGGTGCTAACGGCCGTTTTGGGTGGCTGCACACGGCGCTTGAGCTTCCTGAAGCGATCGAAGCCGTCGAAGAGGCCACACACGGAGAAGCGATTAGTTTTGAATTCATTCGCGATGCCAATCCAGATGTTTTGATCGTGATCGACCGCGCCGCAGCCATCGGCCAAGAGGCTGATGCCGCAGCCATGACTTTGGACAATGCGTTGGTTCATGAAACCGCTGCGTGGAAAAATGATGACGTGATCTACCTCAACAGTGCGAATGTTTACATTGCGAACGGTGGTGTCCAGTCGATGACACAAATTCTGACGCAGTTCGCGACGCAGTTTACGGATTAATCGCAGGTGAAACGCTGGTATTGGGCGGGCGTTATCACGCTCGTCCTTTTGTCATTCTTTTCGATTTTCGTCGGTGTGATTGATCTGTCATTCGGCGATCTCTGGCGCGACCCAGAGGCGATGCGCCTGATCGGGATCAGCCGCTTCCCGCGCACCGCCGCGGCGATTATTGCGGGCGGGACGCTCGCGATCGCGGGCTCTGTAATGCAGATGTTGGTGCGCAACAGGTTCGTGGAACCGATGACGGCAGGCACAGGGCAGGGCGCCGCATTGGGCATTCTACTGGTTACGGTTTTGACCCCGCAGGCATCGATCTTTGCGAAGATGGCACTGGCATCAGCTACGGCATTAATCTCCAGTCTTGGGTTTCTCGCAATTGTGCGTCGATTGCCCCCGACCCAACCGCTGTTGGTTCCCTTGGTGGGGCTCGTCTACGGAGGCATCATCGGGGCTGGGGTGGTGTTTGTCGCCTATCAGGCGGACCTGTTGCAGTTTATCTCGGTTTGGCTGAGCGGCGAGTTTTCCGGTATCTTGCGCGGCCGGTACGAGTTGCTTTGGCTTGCGGCGGGCGGTGCGGTTTTAACCTATTTCGCGGCGGATCAGTTCGCGATTGTCGGGATGGGCCAAACGGTGACCACGTCGCTGGGTTTGAATTACAAACAGGTCGTTTTGGTCGGGTTGGTGGCCATTTCACTGATCTCGGCGCTGACGGTTGTGACCGTTGGGATCATCCCGTTTGTCGGGCTTGTGGTGCCTAATATCATATCGAGGTTGGTTGGTGATAACTTGCGCCGGACGTTGCCGTTGGTGGCGATGATGGGGGCGGGCCTAACGTTGGCGTCCGACATCGCTGGGCGGATCATTCGATATCCATTTGAAATCCCGGTGGGGACCGTGTTGGGCGTGACTGGCGCTGTGATTTTTCTGTGGTTGCTGTACCGGAGCCCGCGTTATGCATAGGCGTTTGTTCTGGCTGGCCGTTGTTTTATGCCTTTGTTGCGTGGGCTATATGACCATAGGTGCCCGTGGCCCGTTAAGTTTCGTGATCCCGTTTCGGGGTGGGAAACTGGCTGCATTGATCCTTATAGGTGTGTCGGTCTCCACGTCCACGGTTTTGTTTCAAACTGTGTCCCAGAACCGCATCTTGACCCCATCCATCATGGGGTTCGACGCGCTTTATGTGATGATCCTAACTGGGGCGGTGTTTTTTCTTGGTGGTATGACTGTCGCGGGTCTTTCTGATCAAATTACCTTTGCTGTAACGGCCTGTGCAATGACGCTGGCGGCGCTCGCATTGTTTTCGACGCTTTTGCGATCAGGGCAAAACAACCTGTTGCGGATGATCCTAACAGGAATCGTGTTAGGCGCGCTGTTCCGGTCGCTGACTGACTTCATGCAACGTTTGATTGATCCCAATGAGTTCGCGATCATTCAAGGCGCGTCCTATGCGCGATTTTCACACGTCGAAGTCGATTTACTGCTGATCGCGACGGTGTTGTGTGGATTGGCGTTGGTGATGACTTGGCGTATGCGGTTTGCCTTGGATGTTATGGCACTGGGCCGTGAGGCTGCCGTGAACCTTGGTCTTGATGTTGGCCGCCTGCAGATGCGGGCATTGATTTTGACGGCCGTGTTGGTTGCTGTTTCGACGGCTTTGGTAGGGCCGGTGGCATTCTTGGGGTTGTTGGTCGTCAGCCTAGCGCGGCTGGTCACACCCGTTGAACGGCACGGTGTCATTCTTGTCAGCGCTGGTTTGATTTCGACCATCACATTGATTGGCGGGCAGACGGTTTTGGAACGCGTGTTCAAGCTCTCAACGCCACTGTCGGTCGTAATTGATCTACTGGGCGGTGTGCTGTTCTTGATCCTGCTTTTGAAAGGACGACACAGATGATTTCTATTCGAAACCTGTCCCACAAGATCGGGGATGCGGAGATATTAAATGACATTTCTGTTGACCTGCCGAAGGGCAAGATCACGGGCTTGATCGGCCCGAATGGCGCAGGGAAATCAACGCTGCTGTCACTGGTCGCGCGGTTGGAAAAGCTGCAATGCGGGGCGGTAACGGTTGGTGATTTGGCCGTCGGTGCGTGCTCAAATCGCGAGCTTGCGAAACTTCTTTCGATTTTGCCGCAGATGCCGGATCAAGTGCCACGTCTTAGCGTACGAGAATTGGTGTCCTTTGGTCGTTATCCATATCACCAAGGCCGGCCAACGCCAGAAGATGACACCCAAGTAGATCATGCGTTGGACGTGTTTGGATTAACCGATTTGGCCCAGCGATCCGTGGATGAACTGTCCGGTGGGCAACGGCAGCGGGCGCAGATCGCGATGACTTTCGCGCAAGATACGGAATACATGCTTCTGGATGAGCCGTTGAACAACCTCGACATCGCAGGTGCGCGGTCCTTGATGGCGCTGTTGCGTGACCTGTCTGACACCCATGGGAAAACCATCGTCATCGTTTTGCATGACATCAACTACGCCAGCCGCTATGCGGATTGGCTTGTGGCACTGCACAACGGCAAAGTCGCCGTTGAGGGGCCACCGGCGCAAACGGTAACCCCAGATCTGTTGCGAGATGTCTTTCAAACGGATGCCGCCATACATCAAATCAATGGCGCGCCGATGGTTATGGTTTAGATCAGGTCGGCCATATGGGGCAAAATATAGGGAGCGTCTTGAACGTGAAAGGGCGGTACATTTACGCGCACGCGGCACCCATAGGCTCTGGATAGGTATTCATCTGACAGCACGGCCTGCGGGTTTCCTTGAACCACAGAGTGGCCACTCTTCATCAGCAAAATGCTATCTGCAAACATCGACGTAAGGTTCAGATCGTGCATGACAGCAACGACTGCGCCGCCAGCATCCGCGAACTGACGTGCGATTGTCATGACCTCTAGCTGATGACCGATATCAAGGGCGGAAACGGGTTCATCCAGAAACAACCACGATGCTTGCCCGTCGCGCTTGGGCTCCCAGACTTGGGTCAGAACCCGCGCCAATTGGCATCGTTGTTGCTCGCCACCAGACAGGGCATGGTAAAGGCGCCCCTCAAAGCCTGCCAAACCAACATGGGCGAGAGCGCGTTGGGGGAGGCCGCGGTCCTGTGCGCCAAGGCCCGCCGTAAGGCCAAGGCGTACAACCTCAAGCACGGTGAAGGGAAAGGCGAGGCCGGCAGCTTGGGGTAAAACTGCGCGACGTGTTGCCAGTTGCGTACCAGGAATGACTTTAACATCGGTCCCGTCCAGCACAACTGATCCCGTATAAGGAAGGTCGCCAGTCATAGCCTTTAGCAGTGTGGTCTTACCTGAACCATTCGGACCAACAACTGCCGAAAGCTGTCCGGCTTGTGCGTCGAAGTTCACACCGTGCAGGATTGGCGTCTTGCCAATAGACACATTGATTTTGGTCGCTATTAGCATTGTTTACATATCCAAAAGGCTGCGATTGCGCAGCAAGACGTAAAGGAAAAACGGCCCGCCAATGGTGGCCGTTACGATTCCGATCGGCAATTCGCTGGGCGCGACGATTGTCCGAGAAATCATGTCAGCGCCAAGGAGGAACGCTGCTCCGAGTAGGGCGGATATGGGCAGCAGGTAGCGGTGGCTTGGGCCAACGGAAAGCCGAAGGAGGTGTGGCACAACGATACCAACAAATCCAATGCCACCAGACACTGCAACGGATGCGCCTGTTGCACAGGCAACCGTTAGGATAGCGATGTTTTTCATGCGTTGGACGGGGATGCCTAAATGCCCTGCTGTCGCTTCGCCCAAGGTCAGCGCATCAAGACCGCGTGCCAAGAACGGGGTCGCCGCCAAGGCCAGAACAATAAGTGGGCCCGCAACCATGAGCTTTGCCCATGTTGCGCCCGCCAATGATCCAAGGCCCCAAAATGTCAGATCACGCAGTTGATTGTCGTCGGCGATATAGACCATCAATCCAGCAACCGCGCCTGTTAATGCACCCAATGCAATACCCGCCAAAAGCATTACTGCGACGGACGTGCGTCCCTTTCGGGTTGCGACGCGATAGAGCAATATCGTCGATAGCCAGCCCCCCACGAACGCTGCAACTGGAACTGTATACATACCTGTAAGGACCGCCAGAGCGGGCGGCAAAAGCCCACCCAGAACGATTGCTAATATCGCGCCAAGTCCCGCACCCGCGCTGACACCAACCAAACCCGGGTCGGCCAATGGGTTGCGAAACAATCCTTGCATGACCGCACCTGACACAGCCAATGACGCGCCCACGAGCGCGCCAAGCAGAGTCCGAGGTGCGCGGATGTCAAACAGGATGACCCTTTCACGCAGCTCGATTGGTTCTCCTGAGGCCCATGCCATCAAAGCTTGAAACAGGGACGTGCCGGATGCGCCAACTGTTAGGCTGGCCATCATCATAACCACCAGAAGAATGGCACATCCAATGAGAACCGTCATGGCACGACCGCTGCGATCTCCGGCTTGCCTTGACGCGAACTGCGATCCTGCCTCTACGACTGCCATCCCTTAACCCTCGTCATAGAGCGCTGAGTGCAAGGCAGTTGCCGCCTCGGGAGTGCGCGGGCCAAAGCCAAGCAACAAGAGCCCGTTGATGCGAACAACAGACTGGGTTTGCGCAGCTGGCGTGGTTGAAATTGCAGGGTGCGCCCAAAGGTCAGCGTCCTCGGTGGCATGGTCGCCGTCGCGGCTCATCATCACGATGACGTCGGGGGCCGCCAATGTCACCGCTTCGTCGGTCAGCGGTTTGTAGCCTTCAAACCCAACGACAGCATTCGTGCCACCTGCGAGAGCGATAATCCCATCTGCTGCGGTGTTTGTGCCCGATGCCATGATCCGCCCGCCTTGTGTGGACAGAATGAACATCACGCGCGCAGGCGCGTCGACGGAGGTGTCGAGTGCTGCCAACTGCGCATCGATTTCCGCCGCAAGTTCCGCACCCTTTTCCGGAACGCCGAGCGCCTGCGCGACCGCTTGGATTTTTGTGGCGACTGCCTGTCGATCAAACCCGTCAGGGATCGTGATGAATGGGATATTCGCGCTCTCCAACACCTGAATGGTTTCAAGTGGGCCGCTGCCTTCTTCAGCGATAATCAAAGTAGGGTCTACCGACAAGACTCCTTCGGGCGATAAGGCACGCATATACCCAACGTCCGGAAGGTCCGCGACGCTTGAGGGGAAGCTGGATGTTGTATCGCGCGCGATCAGCCGGTCTTGTTCGCCTAGCGCGTAGACGATTTCGGTGATCGACCCACCGATAGAAAGAACACGGTCTTCTGCGAATGCAGACGTTGATAGGGCGGAGGTCAGTAGGGCGGCCACACCTGTAAGCATACGAATTCTCATTGGTTATGCGTCCTCTAGGTGAAGTTGGGGAAGTTCCGAGATCAACTGCTTGAAGGCACCTGTGTGATCCACTGTGTCTGCCTCACGACGCCGGCCAAACATCTGCAAAATCAAGGTGCCGTGCTTGTCGAAGGCCTCGATTGAGACCGCCATTCCGCGTTTGGTTGGCTTTTCAACGGCCCAAACCTCGGTCACGTGATCTTTGCGCAGGTGAAGGTTGAACTTTGGGTCCAACACGTTTTGCCACGGCCCCATCGGTTTGATCGTGTTCAACGGCCCCGTGTGAATCTGGATGCAACCAGGGTTGCCGACAAACAACATGATTTCTGTGTCTGCTTCGCCAAGGGATACAATCGCGTCGTTCAACGCCCAAGGGGCGAGGGGTTTCACAAAAGGTTTGCCTGCAATTCTATAGGCGCCCAACCGGTTCATATTAAGGTGAGACGTCAACCGCATGAATTGATGCGTGTCGGTCATGGCGGTCCATGCCTTGCGAAGTTCTTCAGCCTTGGCGGGGTCTGCCTTTGGGCCATCGGCAGGGGCACGTGGCGCAAGGGTGAGGTTTGTAATTTGCTCGTCTAAAGACAGCGTTTTCACCATGTCGTCCCACGCCGCAATATCGGTGTCTTCTCGCGCAAAGACCTTATGGACGGCATCACCCGCAGCATCAAAGAACTGCATAGAACGCTGCGTGCCGCGTTCGGTTTCTTTGATCTGTGCAAAACCGTGGACCCAATGCTTCGGGAACATGCGCAGATCAATGTCGTCATTAATGACCATCGAGGCGTGCGGCCCGCCACGGTAGTTTTCATAAATGCCGTCTTTTTCGTGAACGGCACTTTCATTGCGTGTCAGTGCCATGACGGAACCAACAGTGTTCAGGGCTGGCATCACTGTATCCAGATGCGTGCTGATCGGCATCGCACCCTGTGCAGCCAGCAAGGCGGCCTCTCCGGTTTTCAATGAAGCAGCAGCGTCGCGTGCGCGCGTATTGGGGTTGTCGTTCAAGTACGCCCGAATCGCATCGGGCGAGGGGGTGGCCATCGTCATCAGGCAGTCCTCATACAGTTATAGTGTTCAATGAGAGCTGGCGCGATTGGCTGGCTTTTAAGCGGAATTATTAACGTTCCGTTACTTGACTGTTTTAATCAGGTTAATTAGGAGCGGCAAGTGAATAAATATCTCAGCAAGCCATTTCATACCTCGGCCAGCTAGGACGCAACAACAAGCCACTATGGCCGAGGGATAAAGATGACTTACACAAAACGCGCCTTGCTGAGCGCAACCATTCTCAGTTCTGTAACACTTCTGGGCAGCAGCGCTGCCTTTGCTCAAGACACGAACGCCACACCACTTGGGCGCATTATCCTTGGCACCGGAACCTCCGGTGTTGCGATTGACACGCCGCAGGCTGTGACAGTTGTGGATCAAGCCGAAATCGACCGCGCGCAAGCAACAACAGTTGGCGAGTTGTTTGAAACGGTGCCTGGTGTGCAGGCCATCGGGTCTGGCCGCGTGGCGGGGGAATCGTTCAACATCCGTGGGATTGGATCTTTGGCCGCATCGGATGAATCGCGGATCATTATTACGGTCGATGGGGCAACGAAATTTTACGAGCAATACCGTCTTGGGTCGTTTTTCTCTGACCCCGCGCTATACCGTCAGGTCGAAGTTCTGCGGGGGCCCGCGTCGTCGACACTGTATGGGGCAGGCGCCCTTGGTGGGGTTATTAACTTTGAAACCAAGGATGCGTCAGATTTCCTGAACGGGACCGATACCGCGATCCGCACACAGTTGAGCTATGGCAGCAACGCTGATGAATATGCGGCTTCGGTCATTGTTGCGGAACAAGCGACGGACAACTTGGAAAACCTGTTTGCGCTCAACTACCGCAGGGCGGGCAATTACTCGGATGGGGATGGTAATGAAATTGCCGGTTCTGAATTCGACGCCATTTCTGGCCTTGTCAAATCTCGGCTGACATTTGGTGATGACGATGCCCAGGCATTGACCGTGTCCTATACCCGTTGGAGCAGCGACGCGGATGACACGGAATACTCGCAAACGGGCACGGCGGGCTTTGGTACGATTGACCGCAAAATCACCGATCAAACCTTGGCCATTCGCTACGAAAACGCCGTTCTGGGCAACAGCCTTCTAGATTGGGACGCGGTTCTGAGCGTCTCAGACACCGAGGTTTTGCAATCGGATTCATCCGCACCCTTCGGCCCTGCCTGTGCGACCGCGGGGCTGTTCTGTGATGTTGAATACGGATACCAAACAACGAGCCTGAAGCTTGAGAACACATCTGAGTTCAGCGGTGCCAACTATCAGGCCTACGTCACGGCGGGTGTGCAGCTGTCTCAGCAGGAACGTGTCGCGGAAACTGTTTTGGGTGGCCTTGGGTATCACCCCGAAGGAACCGATACCAAAGTCGGTATTTATGCGCAGGGCGAGTTTATCTTAAATGATCGCCTGACTATCGTGCCAGGCATTCGTGCTGATTTCATCTCGCTAGAATCTGGTGATGGCCTTGCCTTTGCTGATTTCGATGAGGTTGCCGTGTCTCCGAAACTGGCGGCACACTACGAGATCAATGACACATACGCGATCTTTGGTTCCGTTGCGCGCACGCAACGTGCACCGACCTTGGACGAGATTTTCTCGTATGATTCCAATGAGCCAAACAGCCCGGACCTGTTGTCGGAAACGGCAACCAGCGCAGAGTTTGGCGCAAGCGCATCCTATTACGGGCTGTTTGGATCATCTGACGCCTTGGACGTGAAAGCGACGTTGTTCTATTCCGAAATCGACGATCTTATCTCTCGCGATAACACGGCCGGGACCGCCTATTACGATAACGTTGATGCCGCGACGCTCTATGGTCTCGAGGTAGAGGCCGCCTATGAATCCGACCGGATGTTCGTGCGTGCTGCCTATTCTGATGTGCGCGGCGAAGACGATGCGACAGGTAAAACGCTGTCCTCAATTCCCGCCCGTAACCTGAACCTGACGATTGGTGGCCGTGATGCGCAACGTGGTCTGGAATACGGCTGGCAGGGCGGCTTCTATGACGACATCAGCTACGGGGTCGGCAACGACTACAGCGGTTACGCCGTCCATGATCTGTTCGTCAATTGGCAGCCACAATCGGGCGCGTTCCAAGCCTTTGAGGTTGGTTTGCGCGTTAACAACGTCCTCGACACCAAATACGAAAACTCTCTGGCTGGGGACGCAGGCGAAGGCCGGTCCTATGACATCAGCTTAACCCGAACATTTGAGTTCTAAATATGAATAACACCCACACCGATATAGGTTTGGCACTGGCAACCGCACTCCTCGTGGCGCTGCCAGCACCGATCCTTGCCCAAGAGGGGGGCGCTGACGCGTCTCCCTCGATCACTGTAGAAATGAACAGCACCTTGCAATTGGAAGGGGCCTGTCAGCTGACGTTTATGTTGGCGAATGGTTTTGACGCCGATGTTGCGTCGCTGGTGTTTGAAACAGTGCTATTGACCAAAGATGGGGCCGTTGATCGACTGACGTTGTTTGACATGCGCGATCTACCGAATGGTTCGCCACGCGTACGCCAGTTCAACGTTCCATCGCTCACGTGTGATGAACTGGGGCAAGTCCTTATCAATGGTGTCGCTGAATGTTCCGGGGACAACATTGAAACTGCTGCCTGCTTAAACGCGTTGGATTATTCCACACGTATTGATGTGGAGATCTTGGGGTGAACATTTTCACTAGTATACAGGCCCAATTGCAGTCCATCTACGACCTTGGCGGCCCAGTCGTTATTCTGATGCTGGCGCTATCGGTGCTTTCATTAGGTGTGATCCTTTGGAAGGTCTGGCAGTTTTTTCGGCTCGGGGTCGGGTGCAACTTTCAAATTGCGACCGCGATTTCTCAATGGGATGCGGGCAACCAAAACGACGCAGAAGCTGCATTGGCCCAAAGCCGGAACTCATTGTCTGCCGCCTTACAAAGTCGCCAAGTGAATGGTCCCAAAACACGCATCGAAGCAAAAGTGAGCGCCCACATTGCAAAGCTGGAAGGCGGTTTTCGTGTTCTGGACAGCATCGCGCAGATTGCGCCATTGCTAGGTCTGTTCGGTACGGTTTTGGGGATGATCGATGCCTTCCAAGCACTGCAACAGGCCGGTAACTCGGTTGACCCGTCCTTGTTGGCTGGCGGTATCTGGGTGGCGTTGCTAACAACCGCCGCAGGTTTGGCCGTGGCTATGCCGACATCTCTGGTTTTGACGTTTTTTGACAGCCGTGTTGCCCGCGAACGTGTGCTTGCCGAAAGCGCGATTGAGTCCAAATTTGCAGCGCGGGCAGGTTGATTGCGATGGCTCTTCGGTCTGGCACATTGCGACGTAAACAACTGTCTATGACGTCACTGATTGACGTCATTTTCCTGTTGCTTTTGTTCTTTATGCTGAGTTCGACGTTTACGCGGTTTGCGGAGATTCCGTTGACCGGTGCCAACGCAGGGCAAGGGGCGTCGGCCCCCGAAATCCCGCCATTATTCATGCGATTGAGCGAGAATGGTGTGGAACTGAATGGGCAGGACTATACGTTGAGTAACGTGATCGAACAGATCGACACTATTGCTCCTCCAAAAGGGCAGCAATTGGTGGTTGCGCCGCGTGATGCCGTCACGTCGCAGCGCTTAGTCGACCTTTTGGTTGTGCTCGCGGCACGGCCTGACCTTTCTGTTGTCGTGTTGGAATAGATCATGCCGCTGACGAAACCCTCACGCCGCACCCAATCAGAACCGACGATCGCCTTGATCAATATCGTCTTTCTGATGTTGGTGTTTTTTATGATCGCCGGGGCTTTGGCACCGACTTTGGATGAGGACATCCGGTTGATAAGCACCGCAGAACTGGAGGGGCGTGCGCCCCCAGACACCACCGTTTTGCGCGCTGATGGAACGCTGTTTTTACGCGGCGAAGTGGTGACAGTGCAGCAGGCAGTCGAGGCGTCAATGCTCGGGCCAAACGGGGCGGATCTACGTTTGGTCGCTGATCGCGAAGTGCCAGCCAAAACCCTTATGTCGCGGGTAGCTGAATTGCGCGGGGCAGGGGCAGAGTCCGTTTGGTTGGTGACCGAGCGAGGTTTGGAGCAATGAGTTTTCGAACATCTGCTATGACGTTCTTCGCGATCTCGATCATCGTCCACGGTGCATTCGTTTTGGCAATGGCTGTTCCCGACAATGCGCCGTCTGCTGCGGGGCCTCCTCCGGCGTTGACGGCTCATGGGAACAGCTTTGCTGACATGGTTCAAGGGAGTGAGGCAGCAACCCCCGACACGTCCTCGCCGTCTGAAGTGACAGATCAGGCTGATGCGACGCCCGTGCCATCCGTATCCCCGACGTTAGTCGCAGTAGATATTGAGAATGTTGATGCGGGTCTAAAATTGCAGCCCGAAGAGTTGAGCGAGATGCTCGCCGATGTTGCGGCGACATCAGTTGCGGCAATCGTTCCGGCCGCACCAGCGGAAGTGACGGCGATTCAACCGACCGAAATCACAAGTGTTCAACCGCAAGTCATCGAAGCGTTGCCCGATGTTGAGGTCAATGAAGTAACATCTGATACCGTGCGGCCACCGCGCCGTCCTGCCAATCTGGGACAGACACCACCTTCACCGCCGCCGCGTCAAACGCAACAAGCGCGGCAGGCACCGGCGGCGCCGCAAGGGAATGCCAATCAAGACGCGCGTCGCGGCACTGTTGCGACTACACAAAATGCCGGACAAGCGACACAAAGCGGGCAGGGCCAGCAGGCAGATCAAGCGGCAGTTGCGGCTGCGCGGCAGGCGGCAGCGAACTACGGAAATGTGGTGATGCGTGCGATCAGTCGTACACGTCGTGAAAGAACCAGATCACGCGGCATTGCTGTTGTCAGCTTTCGCGTTGGGTCCTCTGGCCAACTGGCGTCCATTGGAATTGCGCAGAGTTCGGGCGATGCCAGTCTGGACCAAGTCGCGGTAAATCATGTCCGTCGTGCGGCACCATTTCCAGCGCCGCCTCAAGGTGCGCAAACGTCGTTTTCGATCCAGTTTCAGGGGCAATAGGGCGTGTTTTGTCACACATTCACAACACCTTAGTATTGAAAAGGGTTGCGCATTGCGTTCCCGGCCCACACAGCCAAAAAGAACCTCAATAGGCAGCAAGGATTCTCCAGCCCCCTAGTAATTCTATCGGGGGACTTCCTTTGAAAAACCTAAAACTAACGACCTGCATTTTGCTGGGCATGGGCCCGGCATCCGCATGGGCGCAAGACCTGACCACAAACGACTTCAGCGACGAAAACGTTTTTCTGGGCACGATCTTCGTATCTGCGCCACTTAATCCAGAAGCGGAAGATGGCGTTTCCATCACCAGTGAAGCGCTGGCGCTAAGCAACCCTGCTGATCTGTCTGAATTGTTCGCAGCTGAGCCGACATTGTCCGTCGGTGGCGGCATTCCGATGGCACAAAAGCTCTATGTGAACGGGATCGAGGAAAACAACCTCGCGATTTCGATTGATGGCGCACGGCAAAACAACCGCATCTTCCACCACAACACGACCACGTTGATTGACCCGTCCTTGCTGCAAGCGGTGCGGATCGACCCCGGTGTTGCACCTGCGGATGCCGGCCCGGGCGCATTGGCTGGGGCGTTGGAATACGAGACTGTCGATGTCGAAGACCTTTTGGATGAAGACGACAACTTTGGTGGCTCTTTCAAGACGGAATACGATTCAAATGGGGATGTCTTCACCAACAGCCTGACGACTTACGCGAGAGTAGGTCGCTTTGAAGCGCTTGCCTTCGCGCGCTATGCGACAGGCAATGACCGCACGGACGGCAACGGCAATACGATCATTGGCTCCACGACCAATTTGGCCAGCCTTCTGGGTAAATTGGCCTATGAATCAGAAGGCGGTGGCCGTTTTGAGTTCTCGATGGAGCAGGTTTCCGACGATGCATTGCGCCCGTACCGCGCAAACATCGGTGCGATCATTGGTGGGCGCCCGACGCCGGAAACAAGGTCTTATGATTTGACGCGTACGAACCTCAGCTTTGAGTATACCACTATCAATCCGACCGCGTTTTGGGATCCGACACTTCGTCTTTCTTATAGTGGTACGACACTTATCAACGATGAACTTTCACTGAGCACAAGGGCCTACAGCGAAGGGGAAACCACAAGCTTGAACGGCGAGGTTTCCAACAAGTTTGAGCTTGCGTTTGGTGAGTTGAATGCGGGCGTTGACTTCTTCACGGATGAAACGTTCCTGAACTACGAAAACGCTACAACACCTGCGTGGAATGAGACGGCTGGAGAAGAGCTGACCAACATCGGTGTCTTTGCGCAACTGCGCATGGAGCCGACTGCGAATACACGTTTGTCCACGGGTGTCCGAGGTGATTTCCAACAATTCACCGGGATTGACGGATCCGAGCAATCCACGAGCGGTCTGTCATTTAACGCAAGCGGTGAAGTTGATGTATCTGCAAATCTAACGCTTAGCGCAGGCTACTCCCATGTTTGGGGCGGCATTGAGTTGGCGGAAAACTATATCCTGAATTCGGCTTGGGACTATTCCGCTGCCGATATCGAAGACGTCACGTCCGACAACTTCTATCTGGCAGCTAGCTATGACGCGGGTTGGGGTGTTCTCGACGGTAAAGTGTTTTCGACAGCGATCGACAATTCGCGGGCCGCGTCTTGGGGGGGTGGTCCTGCACTTGCCGCAGATGTCGAAGCCACTGGGTTTGAGCTTGGTTTCTCTCGGGATTGGAACAGCGGCTTCGTTCGAATTGGGTATGCAAACACGGACACTGAAGTGAACGGGTTGAATGCGGATTCATACAACGCCAATTACCTTACCATTCCGCTGGGCGAAATCGTTACGCTTCAAGCGGCACATCAGTTTAACAACGGCGTTGTTATCGGTGGGGACGTCCAGCACGCGCTTGATTTCACGTTGACGGATACGGCCTAT
The DNA here is from genome assembly GCF_900185015.1 of Octadecabacter ascidiaceicola. Lineage (GTDB taxonomy): Bacteria > Pseudomonadota > Alphaproteobacteria > Rhodobacterales > Rhodobacteraceae > Octadecabacter > Octadecabacter ascidiaceicola. The sequence continues at coordinate 62,255 of NZ_FXYD01000001.1, forward strand.
AGCAGCTCGGTTGATCTTGCGGGGTACACCGTCGTGAACACGTTCGTTGAATATCGTCCCGACAATGTCGATGGCCTGACGGTGCGTGCAGAGGTCAACAACCTGCTTGATGAAGCTTATGTGGCCCGTGCCACTTATGGTCAGGATTTCGCGTCGGTTGAGCCAAACTACGAAGAAGGCCGCTCCTTCGGTCTAAGTGTTGAATACGCGTTCTAAAAAACAAAGCGCCCGTGTTTCCACGGGCGCTTTACCTTCCTGCTTATCCAGAAATTCTTGCGGCGGTTTGCTTATCCCGCTTCTGCGCGTTTCTGTTGTTGATGCTCGTCCTCAATAAGCCCGATCTTCCAATATCCTGAAATATACGCATCACCTTTAGGGACACCGCGGCGGTTGATGATTTCTTGGCGCAGTGCTTTGATCATGCCGCTTTCGCCTGCGATGCAGGTTTGAACAGTTCCGGTAAATGCGGGCAATGCGCTGATATGATCAATGGATTGTGTGCCAACCCGATGTGGATCGGGATGGACTAACCAATGCACATCAACACCTTCCGGCGCGATCACGTCCTGTTTGTCTTCGGGAGAGGTAACTTCCAGAAAGGCGACCCCTTTGGCGTCACGAGGCATTGCCTCTAGCGTGGCGGCTGCGACGGGCAGGGCGGACATATCTGCGGCAACGACATAAGTGTCTGCATAATAGTCCTTCAGCTTGATGGGGCCAGGGCCCGCAAAGCCCGCGATATCACCAACCGCGCAACGACGGGCCCACGCACTGGCAGGGCCGGCATCGCCATGATCAACGAAATCGATATCAATCTCGCCAGCGTCAGGGCGTACATACCGGATAGTGTAGGTGCGCACGTCTGGCCGTGGACCGTTTTCCAACTCGGCAAGAAAGGTCTCGTCGGGTTGCTGCGGCTTTGGGATGAACAATTTGAAATGCGCACCCGCGATCCCGGCGTCCAGCGCCGTCATCCAATCCGCCTTGCAGGTCACGCGGATCATGTAGGGTGTGATCCATGATTTCGCCAAAACCTGCATGATGCGAGGCGTTCGTTTCGGGGCTGTCGCCATAGTTTGAACTTTCTGTGTTGGTTTGGTTTAACTCACGGCCCGCAATGCAGGTGCGCCAGAGCGCCGAATGGTTGTTGGAGATGATCCCAATAAATGAACGAGCGACAGTCCGGTGCTGACCGCGCTGGCCGGCACTCGGCCGCCCGTCAAAGCCATGATTGTTAGGCGCGCGCGGGGGGCGTCATCCGAAGACATCGCGGATAGGGCAATCATCAGGTTGCCCTCGTCTTCGGTTAGGGTATCTCGATCGTCGATGTGGAGCGGATCAACGCAGTCAAGCGGGACGGGACGTGCAGCAAGCAATGCCGACAAGAAGACCTGACTGCGGTGCGCTAGGGCAAGGCCTTTGCCCTCACCCCAGCGTTGTTCGGCCAAACCAAAGGCCAGCCGCCATCCCAATGGGTTGGAGCCCTGAAGGGCCGCCAAATGGTGGCGCAACACAGGCAGGAGGGCCGCGACCGAGGGAGGGACGTCTGTAATGGATGGCGAGATTGAAGACATTAATTCACCCTCCGCTCAATGGTGTCAGGGCTTTCAAAGCTTTGAGTGTTGGAAAGCTGCGATGCCTGAATCAGCTGGCTCAGTCGTTCCATTGCATCTAACGCAGGTGCGACGTCGTTTCCTTCGCACAACATGATCAATTCCATACGTGCTTGGCCGGTCGAGCCGTTGTGAATGTTATCGAGGGCCCGCATGAAACGTCGTTCATGTTCGGTCACGATCTGACAGCAAGATGGGCAAGACGGGCTGTTGAAGTGAAACAAGGATCGGCGAGACATCCTGACCATTTGCAGTGCTTCTAAGGTCCGGGAGGCAATTTGCGGCCCATAAGTTGCGTCGAACGTTTCATCGGCGCCGGACAGTGCTGCCATCCATGCCATTGACGGCGGATGGGAAACGCTTTGAATAAAGAGCCGCATAATTTGTAAAACAGCCAGATAGCTCAATGGCATATCTAGATCGGACAGAAAGCTGTCCTTTTCGGTCATTTTTCGCCCGCACTCGGCAGAAGTTTGGCTTTTCATGTGGTGCCCCCTTGGTTGGATTACTGGTCAGTTTTTCTGCAAATGGCCTCATGAAATGGGGCAATAACTGCAGTTTTACCGGGCAAGTTGGGCTAGGTGTTTGTTATCTGACAGATTTAGTCGGGTAATGGAAGGGGGGAAGATGAGTTCAACTCTACGTGTCTCTGATCGGACGGCCCTCTGTCGACGCGTGCGTATGATCCTGCGCGGCGCTCTATTTCCTTCGAACGTAGCTATCAGCATGGGCGTAGAGCCAAATGCGACCTGTTTGTCATTCGATACATTTCAATTATTCCTGACTGTTTTTATAGGGATTGACTGTTCTGACGGTTTTTGTCAGGTATTGCGAATGGAACATCAATCACCACCTCGAGGCGGCGCTGCTGTCGGACATTTAGGCGAACTCAATGCTATTGAAGCTGGGGCAGTTATTTATTGGCGCCTTTGGTCGACAGGTATTGATGGGCAGCGACGTACACATGCTGATTTCAGCCGAGTGCTGGGTGAAAAGCCCGGTTTTGAAGCAGTCGACGCCTTAGCCCAGATTTTCGATCTCTGCGTGCGACACGGGCGACGTCCCCTGATGCGGCATGACCTTGATTGCAAATGCCTTGGGGCGGATGAAAGCTGCATCGCGAATTTCATCGGCTATGCCTCAGAATGTAAGCGGGAAGATGCAGCATTGATTGCCAGTCTGATCGTTAAGCCAGACCTTTGTTTGCCCATGGCCGCATTGGCCCAAACCTTCGGGTTGGCCTTAAGGCGTATGGCCCTGGCCGAATTGCCGCGTGGCGCGCCCAATATCGCCGCGGAAACACACTCTACCTCAAAAACCATCCACTAAGGAAAACAAATGAAAAAGACTTTGCTAACAACTGCACTCACATTTGTGGCGCCTATGGCGTTCGCTGAAGGTCATGCACAAGACGTGCTGAATACCTATGCCAATATTGCTGAGGCTAAATATCAGGATAGCCTGATCACAGCCCAGACATTGCAGGCGGCTATTGACGTCTTGATTGCCGACCCATCTGAGGCCAATTTAAACGCCGCCAAGTCCGCATGGCTGGCGGCGCGCGTCCCCTACCAGCAGACAGAAGTTTACCGTTTCGGGAATGCAATCGTTGATGATTGGGAAGGCAAAGTGAATGCGTGGCCACTCGACGAAGGTTTGATTGACTATGTTGATGCGTCTTACGGTGGTCCAACCGATGAAAATGAATTTGCAGCGTTGAATGTGATTGCAAATCCGACGTTCACCCTGTCAGGGCAAGACGTTGATGCGACATCAATCACGCCTGATTTTCTTGAAGGCCAGTTGCACGAGGCTGATGGTGTAGAAGCCAATGTTGCTACCGGCTACCACGCAATTGAATTTTTGCTCTGGGGCCAAGATTTGAACGGTCACGGAACTGGTGCTGGGGATCGTGCATGGACGGATTATGCGATGGGCGATGATTGCACCAACGGCAATTGCGACCGCCGCGGTGAGTATCTGAAGGCGGCGACGGATTTGCTAGTTGCGGACCTAGAGTGGATGGTCGGTCAATGGGGTCAAGACGGAGGCGCGCGCGCCGAAATCATGGCGGATGAAACGGCTGGTTTGTCTGCGATGCTGACAGGCATGGGGTCGCTTTCATATGGTGAGGTTGCAGGCGAACGCATGCGTCTCGGCGTAATGCTAAACGATCCAGAGGAAGAACATTCCTGTTTCGCCGATAATACCCACAACGATCACTACTATGATGGGCTGGGTGTGCAGAACGTATACCTTGGCAGCTACACACGCATTGGCGGGACTGTGGTGTCCGGCGCGTCCATGGCCGATCTTGTAGCGGGGGTCGATCCTGCGTTGGATGCAGAAATGCGCAACAGGTTGTCAGCAACGATGCGCGAGCTTGGCGACATCAAGCATGCAGCAGAGGCTGGGTTTGCTTATGACATGATGCTACAGGCAGGCAATGCAGAAGGCGAAGACCTGATCATGGGCGGCGTGAACGCATTCATCGACCAAACGCGTTCTATTGAACGTATCGTTGCAGCCGTGGGTGTAGATGGTATTGCAATCGAAGGGTCCGACAGCCTTGATGATCCGGAAGCTGTCTTCCAATAGATCGCAAATGCAAAAAATGACGTGCGCGGCGTCTTAGCGCAGCGCACGTCTTTCCTAAATTAGATGGCAGATATCAATGAACCCACGGTTCCCCATTTTTGTAATGGCAGCTGTGCTGGCGGCATCCATTGTCGTTGCAGAGACAAACCGTTACGCGCTGCTAGTTGACGATGTTCATTTGAAAGTTGTCCCGCGCACTGAGGACGAGCAGGCACGCATTGCATCAGTGACAGCCTTGGCGACAGATTTCAGCATGGCGCAGGCTTTCGAAGGGCGACCGGCAGGGGCGGCAACGGTTCGTGTGACACCTGATGCCAACGCATTTAGTCAACCGTCAGAGAACTTGTCGTTTGATGATGAAATGAACTTTCGTGTCGGCAACGGGTTGTTCCGAAAAATTTGGGTTTCGTCGCCTTCGTCGACGCTGGCCTCTGACGGGTTAGGTCCAATCTTCAACGCGCGATCTTGCCAGCGTTGCCACATCAAAGACGGGCGAGGGCATGCGCCAGATGGGGAAGACGACACGGCTATTTCGATGTTCCTTCGGATTTCTGTACCGGCAGAGAACGCGCCTTACGCCATAAACGGCTACCACGCCACGCAAGGCGATCCGACCTATGGTGAGCAATTGCAGGATTTTGCGCTCGCGGGTATCGCCGCCGAATACCGTTTAGAAATTTCTTACGAGGAAATCGAAATCGCCCTGTCAGGGGGGGAGGTGGCGCACTTGCGCGCGCCAACTTACGCCGCCGCCGATTTGGGCTACGGGCCATTGGCAGATGGCGCGATGCTGTCACCGCGCGTCGCGCCTCAAATGATTGGTCTTGGGTTGCTCGAAGCGATCCCTGCGGCTGATATTCTTGCACTTGCCGACCCTGATGATGATGACAATGACGGTGTGTCTGGTCGCCCAAACATCGTTTGGTCGCAGGTCCATGATCGCGCGATGTTGGGGCGTTTTGGGTTGAAAGCAGGTTCTCCAACGGTCTTGGAGCAATCGGCAGGTGCGTTTGCTGGCGACATCGGCATTTCTAACCCGTTGCATCCGAACGGCGCAGGGGAATGCACCACCACGCAGACTGATTGCATCAATGCGCCGCATGGGGATGGCGATGATCGGGTGTTTGAAGTTGATCAAGAAATCTTGGACTTGGTTACTTTTTACAGTCGCAATCTCGCGGTTCCTGCGCGGCGTGACATTGAAGACCCAAGTGTTTTGCGCGGCAAAGAGGTGTTTTTTGATATTGGCTGTGTTGCCTGTCATCAGCCATCTTTTGTGACCCATCGGCTTGAGGATCAACAGGCACAGAGTTTTCAGTTGATCTGGCCTTACACAGATATGTTGCTGCATGACATGGGCGAGGGGCTGGCGGACAATCGTCCTGAAGCGGTTGCAAATGGCCGTGAATGGCGCACACCGCCGCTTTGGGGCATTGGGTTGACCCAACAAGTGTCCGGCCACACGCAATTCCTGCATGACGGTCGCGCGCGCAATCTGTTAGAAGCAATCCTATGGCATGGTGGCGAAGGCCAAGCGGCGCGGGATCGCGTGGTTGAATTGCCAGTACAAGATCGCGCGGCGTTGCTGGAATTTTTGGAAAGCCTTTAGATGAAATTCGTGTTCGCCTTCATGCTCGCCCCAACAATGGCCTTTGCTGATCCACGCATTGATGTGGCCTTAGACACCCACATCTTGCCACGCTTTGCAGCCTTGACAGATGCGACTGCAGCGCTGGCCGCGGCTGAAAGCTGCGAAGTTGAGGAGGAGTGGAATACGGCAGCGACGGCTTGGATTGGTGTGTCGCACTTGCGGTTTGGCCCGACAGAAATTGACAATCGCGCGTTCGCTTTGGCATTTTGGCCCGACCCGCGCGGCGCGACGCCAAAATCTCTGGCGGCCCTTTTGACAGACGACGCTCCAGCAATTTCCGATGCATCCGTGGCTGGTCGCGGTCTTTATGCAATGGAATTTCTACTCTTTGACCCCGCGTTTGCGAACATCGAAGGCAGGTGCGACCTCATTGCAGATATCGCCAATGATGCCCATTTAACTGCGCTGGCGATTCAATCTGATTGGGAGGATCGCTACGACGCAGTTCTGCGCAGCACGGGTAATGAAATCTACCGCAACGACACCGAGGCTTTGCAAGAACTCTACAAAGCTTTGACGACAGGTTTAGATTTTACGTCCGACATGCGCCTTGGTCGCCCCTTGGGGACATTTGATCGGCCCCGTCCTGCGCGTGCTGAAATGAGGCGGTCCGGGCGATCACTTGATAACGTCAGGGTTTCGTTAACTAGCCTTGAAGAACTTGCCCTGATTTTAGCGGGGGAAGAACTAATGCCGGACGTTGAAGCACGTTTTGAAAAGGCCATTGATCAAGCCGGTTCGGTTGCGTCCGTCGTCGGATCAGCGGACCTTAGCATTGTTGAAAACGTTGCGGATCGCATCAAGGTCGAAGCACTTCAGCAACGCGTTGTCGAACTGCGCGCGTTTTTGAGCCAAGACCTCGGCCCAGAGTTGGGTGTTATAGAAGGTTTCAATTCGTTGGACGGTGATTGATGGCGACGAGGCGCGGATTTCTTGCGGGAATGCTGGCAAGTGGCTTTGCGCCCGTCCCGTCTTGGGCGGATGCCGGAAGTCCTGCCTTTCTTTCTGCGGCTCGGAAGCCCGATGGCGACTACATTTTGGTCGGATTGGACGCCCTAGGGGCCGAGAGATTTCGTATTCCATTACCCGCGCGAGGCCATGCCGCTACCGCACACCCGACACGTCCAGAAGCTGTCGCTTTCGCACGCAGACCCGGCACGTTTGCAATGGTTATGGATTGCCGCAACGGGGATGTTTTGAGTCGTCTTGATTGTCCTGAGGGGCGCCATTTTTACGGCCATGGAATTTTTGATGCGTCGGGCGATCTGCTATTCACAACCGAGAATGATTATGACGCAGGGCAGGGACGTATCGGATTGTGGGACGCGCGAAACGGTTACGCGCGGATCGGTGAGTTTGCGTCCCATGGTGTTGGTCCTCATGATGTGCGGCTGATGCCAGATGGCACACTTGTCGTTGCCAATGGCGGTATCGATACCCACCCCGCATCAGGGCGTGAAAAGCTGAACATCCCGACCATGCGCCCAAACTTGAGTTACATAGATATTGATGGACAATTGATCGACCATGTTGAGCCTGATGAGCTGCTGGCGAGCATCCGGCATTTGACCGTGCGACCTGACGGGTTGGTCGGGGTTGGGATGCAATGGCAAGGCGAACTTGCGGACGCCCCTTCATTGACCGCAACGCATATACGCGGCCAAGTATTGCGTGAAATAGGACGCGGTGCTGAGCTTGCAGGTTATGTTGGCAGCATAGCATTTTCTGGTGATGGGTCGCAGCTTGCTGTCACATCGCCACGGGCAGGTGTAGCGCAAGTTTTTGACTCCCAAACTGGATCAAAAATTGAACAAATCCGAAAAGAGGATGTTTGTGGAGTAGCGGCTTTGAACAGTGGAATGCTGCTTACAAGCGGTTTAGGGGATGTCTTTGATATTGGACAAACAGCGCAGCGAATTGCGGCGCATGATCTGTCATGGGACAATCACCTTGTTCAAGTTTACTAACAGCCGTGATGACGCGTTTCGTGAGCGCAGTGTGGTCCCTAAAGTGGCACTATCCTCAATGCCCTCATGATTTGTATTCAAATACAATAGGTAATGGTGATTGTTCGGGGGGCTTGCTGTCCGTCACCACTCGTTTCCTTGGAAATCGCGAAAACCGGAACCTGCTGGATTTTCTATCGCGTCTGCATTCAAAACGCGCAGGATTAGGGCTCTATTTTATCTTAAACTGCCCTGGCTTTTCACGCAAAGTGCCCGGTGTTGTTTGGTACCAGCGATAAAAGGCGCGGTAGAATGCGCCTTCGTCCGCATAGCCAACGGCCTCTGAAATTTGTGAAATTGATTGATCCGTACGCGATAAAAGCACCGTTGCGCGGTTGCGCCTTTGCTCGTCTTTCAGCAGTGTCACTGAATGGCCTTCGTCTTTTAGCATTCGGTGCAAGGTTGAGCGCGACATCCCAAGATCATCTGCGATGCCATCTGCATCTGGCCAATCCGCGGGCGCACCGCGCAGGCATTTTTCGACGATGACGTGTTTTAGGCCTTCGGTGTCGCGGTACCCGCGCAGGAATGCCTCGGGAAGGGTGCGCAAAAAGGTTTTGAGGTCTTTCTCGGACCGCGCGGCGCGACGGGATAGGTATTTCTGGTCGAATACCAATCGCGCGACGGGGGCATCAAAGACAACGGGTACGCCAAAGAAGTCGCGATAGTCGCTTTGGCCGACGGGTTCGGGGCAGGGGAATGACACTGCTTTAATGGGGATACGTTCCTTAGCAGACCAGCAATTAAACCCATGAAGAATGAGAAAGAAGGCGCGGTAGGTAAACGCGCTTTGGGATGGTGTTGCGCCGTGCAGTTCAACCACGCAGTTGCGGCCGGTTGTTCGCATCGTCCCGTAGGGTTCATCAAGCACCACGCGCAAGAACCGCAACGCCCGTTTCATTGCGATTTCAAGCGTTTGCGCGCCCCGGATCGCATGTCCCAAAAGCGTGGTGCTGCCAGGGGGCATGGGCCGTGCGCCTAATCCAAAGAACTCATCGCGCATTTGAAGGGACAGCGTCAGCCATATGCGGCCAAAATCTTCGGTGTTGAGGCGGTCGAGGCGATCTGGCGGCACGCGTGCATCATGCAACAGCCGGTCAATGTCGAGGTCCGCTTTGCGGGCGCAATCCAACGCTTCGGCCACGAAAACGGGCGCGACGGGACGGAAGGAAACATGTCTGTCATTTTGTGTCATGATTGGCGCACGATACGGCACTGGTAGCAAGGATCACAAGTGCTATGGTTGCCAAACGGATAATGCTACCGGGGGAAATCTGAGATGAAGCAAATGGGGATTGTCGTATCGGGGGCCGCTTCTGGTCTTGGGCGTGCAGTGATGGAAAACCTTGCCGCGCAGGGGTATTCAATCGCCGCATTGGACCTGAATGAAATTGCCGCTGATCAATTGCCAGAAGGTAGCAAGGGATACGCCTGTGACGTATCAAATGCGTCAGCTGTGAAGGCGACAATTGCTCAAGTCGGGCAGGATTTTGACGCCATAACAGGGCTCGTTTGTTGCGCGGGGATCGCGCCGGGTTCGAAACTGGTTGGGCGATCCGGCCCCCATGACGCGGACCTTTTCGCAAAAGTGATGGCCGTGAATGTGTTCGGAACTTTTCATCTGATGGCGGAATGCGCAGCCCTCATGCAGGGCAACGAGCCTGACGAAGACGGGCAACGCGGTGTCATTGTCACCACGGCGTCAGTTGCCGCGTTCGAAGGTCAGATTGGCCAGATCGCATATGCGGCTTCAAAGGGCGCTGTCGCGGCGATGACGCTTCCAGCGGCACGTGAACTGGCGCGCACTGGTATCCGTGCGGTGTCGATTGCGCCAGGCGTGTTTGACACGCCAATGATGCAAGGCATGCCCGAAGAGGTGCGCGCGTCCATTGCCGCAACCGTGCCATTTCCGCCAAAACTGTGTGATCCGCAGGACTTCGCGAGCCTTGTGCATCATATTATCACAAACAAAACCCTGAACGGCGAGGTCATCCGTTTGGATGGCGCGCTGCGCATGGCCCCGAAATAGGAGATTGTCATGACTGATCCGATTGTAATTTTATCAGCCAAACGCACGCCAATGGGTGGGCTTGGCGGCGAGTTAAGCGCGATGACTGCGTCCCAACTTGGGGCAGTTGCCGCGAAGGCCGCTGTCGCTGAGGCGGGTGTTTCCCCTAGCGATGTCGATGAGGTTATTTTTGGCAACGTGCTGGGCGCGGGGCAGGGGCAAGCGCCAGCGCGTCAGGTTGCTTTTGGTGCCGGCCTGTCTGAGGGCGCAGTCGCGACGACCGTGAACAAGATGTGCGGATCAGGGATGAAGGCCGCGATGTTGGCCCATGATCTACTGGCTGCGGGGTCCATTGATATGGCACTGGCAGGCGGGGCAGAAAGCATGTCCAACGCGCCATATCTGTTGCCCAAGGTGCGCGACGGGTTGCGCATGGGCCACGGCGTGGCGCAGGACCACATGTTTATCGACGGGCTTGAAGACGCCTACGAAAAAGGCACCCTTATGGGCGTCTTTGCGGAACGGTGTGCCACAGATTACCAGTTCTCGCGCGAAGCGCAGGACGCATTCGCGATTGCATCGTTAGAACGCGCTTTGGCTGCTGAGGCTAGCGGTGCGTTCGATGCAGAACTCGCCCAAACAGATGTTGTGACCCGCAGGGCGACGACCGAAATTAAAACCGATGAACAGCCCCGCAATGCGCGCCCAGATAAGATTCCACAGCTTAAGCCTGCGTTTGCCAAAGACGGCACTGTGACGGCTGCGAATGCTTCGTCGATCTCTGACGGGGCAGCGGCGTTGATCCTGACGCGGGCATCCGTTGCTAAGGCAAAAGGGTTGTCCCCAATCGCGAAAATCACGGGCCATACGAGCCACGGAGTAGCACCGGAGAAGTTCCCAATCGCGCCAATCGGAGCGGTCGAAAAACTGTTAGCGAAGACAGGCACGACACTTGATGATTATGGTCTTTTCGAAGTGAATGAAGCCTTCGCTGTTGTCGCAATGGCCGCGATGCATTCGCTTGGCATCCTGCATGACAAGGTGAACGTGAACGGTGGCGCCTGTGCGCTAGGCCACCCCATTGGTGCGTCAGGTGCGCGGATCATGGTGACCCTGTTGCACGCCATGCGCGCGCGCAACGTACAACGCGGAATGGCGGCGATTTGTATTGGTGGCGGCGAAGCCACAGCAATTGGCCTCGAACTGATGGAGCAGACATGATTTTAGATGAAACCCAATCCGCCATCCAAGACATGGCCCGCCAGTTTTCTAAGGCCGAACTTTGGCCCGGCGCAGAAGAACGCGACCGCGAGGCGCGGTTCCCGAAAGAAGAACTGTCCAAGATGGGAGAACTCGGCTTTCTTGGGATGCAAGTACCCGAAGAATACGGCGGCTTTGACGCAGATTTCGTCAGCTACGCCAGTGTGGTGGAGGAAATTGCAGCTGGCGATGGCGCGTGTTCTACAATTTTGTCGGTGCACAGCTCAGTCGGGTGCGGCCCGATCCGCGACTATGGAACAGAGGCGCAAAAGCAAAAATACCTGCCGAAACTGGCCACTGGCGAATGGATTGGCGGTTTTGCGTTGACCGAACCGCAAGCGGGGTCGGATGCATCCAACCTGCGCACGACGGCTGTGCGTGACGGGGACCACTATGTGATCAACGGTGCAAAACAGTTCATCACATCGGGCCAGAATGGCAGTATGATCATTATCTTTGCTGTGACGGATAAAGCCGCAGGTAAACGCGGGATTAGCGCCTTTATCGTGGAAACCGACACGCCGGGATATGAGGTTGTGCGGGTTGAGAAAAAACTCGGGATCAACTCGTCTGACACCTGTCAGATTGCTTTCGAAAACATGCGTATCCCCGCTGAAAACCTACTGGGTGAGGAAGGTCAGGGTTATAAGATCGCCTTGGCCAACCTTGAAAGCGGGCGCATTGGTATCGCGGCGCAGGCCGTGGGCATGGCGCGAAGTGCGTTTGAGTATGCCCGTGACTACGCCGTTGATCGGCAAGCGTTTGGAAAGCCGATTTTCGACAATCAGGGCATCTCGTTCATGCTGGCCGATATGGACACCCAGATCGAGGCCGCGCGCCAGATGGTGTATCACGCGGCCAGTCTGAAGGATGCGGGAAAACCCTGCCTGCGTGAAGCGTCGATGGCGAAGTTGTTTACATCAGAGATGGCCGAGAAAGTCTGTAGTCAGGCGATCCAGATCCTCGGCGGATACGGGTTCTTGGCGGATCATCCTGTGGAACGCATTTACCGCGACGCCCGTATTTGTCAGATCTATGAGGGCACCAGCGAAATTCAACGTCTTGTGATTGCACGTACAATTCAGGCTGAGGCGGCGGGTTAAGCGCATGAGCGAAATTGTTATCCGCAAAGAAGGGAAGGCTGGGCGTGCCACGCTGAACCGTCCCGGCGCGTTGAACGCACTGACGGCTGCAATGGCCTTGGCGCTTGAAGACGCGCTGGACCAGTGGCGCGATGATGTGGACGTGGCCGTTGTCGTGATTGATGCGGCTGGCGAGAAGGCATTTTGCGCAGGCGGGGATATCGCCGAGCTGTACGCCCACGGCACCGCTGGGGATTTCGACTTTGGCCGCGCGTTTTGGTGGCAGGAATATCGCCTGAACCTGAAGATCGCGACCTACCCCAAGCCGATCGTGGTGTTCATGCAAGGGTTTGTCATGGGCGGCGGAGTTGGTGTAGCGGGCCATGCATCCCACCGCATTGTCGGAGAAAGCACCAAGATAGCGATGCCAGAGTGCGGCATTGGTCTGATGCCGGATGTTGGCGGTACGTTCTTGCTTGGCCGCGCACCTGGTGAGGCGGGGGTATACCTCGGGCTAACGGGTGGGCGCATGGGCCCTGCAGATGCCATCACTGCGACCTTTGCGGACTACTTCGTGCCAGAGGCGGAATGGGGTGACCTGAAGACCAAGATGATCGACGATGCTGACCTATCCGCGATTGAGGTGGCAACCAAATCCGCACCAGAAGGGACACTGGTTCAGAACGCAGCGGCCATTGACGATTTGTTCGCAGGTCAGACGATTTCGGAAATCGCTGCAAATCTGGCGAACAGCGACACAGAATTTGCGGCGGCGGCAGCCAAAAAACTGTCTAAAGGCGCACCCTTGTCTTTGGCCTGCGCACTGGTCACGATCCGGCAAGCAAGGCAGGGTGATCTGAAAGCGGCCCTTCAAATGGAATATCGGTTTTCTTATCGCGCCCAAGAACAGGGTGATTTCCTAGAAGGCATTCGTGCACAGATTATCGACCGTGATTTCAAACCAAAGTGGCAGCACGCGGATTTTGACGTGCCGCCAAAAGACATAGACACAATGCTTGCGGGTCTCGGCCCGTTTGAATGGACAGAAGAGAGAGACATGCCATGAAGATTACCTTTATCGGACTTGGAAACATGGGTGGACCCATGGCGTTGAATTTGCAGGCTGTAGGTCACGAAGTTGTTGGCGTTGATCCGGTTGGTGGTCCTGATGGTATCGCGATGGCCAATTCTATTGAGGAAGGCTGCGTTGGTTCGGATATTGCCATTACGATGCTGCCCAACGGCGCCATCTTGCGCAAAGTCGCGGCAGACGTGATTGCGGCACTGCCTAAGGGGGCCGTGTTCCTTGATTGCTCAACCGTAGATGTCGACAGCGCACGTGATGTTGCCGCAGATGCAAACGCGGCTGGTTTGGGCGCGCTTGATGCACCGGTTTCCGGCGGGATCAAAGGCGCGGCTGATGGCACGCTGACCTTTATGGTTGGCGGCGACGATGGCGCGTTTGAAACGGCCAAACCGCTGTTTGATATCATGGGTCAAAAGGCTGTTCACTGCGGCGCGTCAGGCGCGGGGCAGGCTGCGAAGATTTGTAACAACATGATCCTCGGTGTCACGATGCTGGGCACCTGCGAGGCATTTGCGCTTGCGGATAAGCTCGGCTTGGATCGGCAGGCGATGTTTGATGTTGTGTCCACGTCCTCTGGCTACAGCTGGACAATGAACAACTATTGCCCAGCTCCGGGCGTTGGCCCTGTCAGCCCGGCAGACAACGATTACGCACCTGGTTTTGCAGCTGAACTGATGCTCAAGGATCTTGGGCTAAGTCAGGATGCGGCGGCGTCTTGCGACGCAGACACGCCGATGGGTGAGTTGGCGAAGGCGCTGTATGACCGTTTCGTCAATGACGAGGGCGGTATGGGGCGTGATTTCTCTGCCGTGCTGCCTTGGTTCTCTGGCCGAGGCCGCGCTGACAGCTAAGCCTAGTCTGCCTCTGAAATCAGAATGTAGCCCGCACCGTAAACTGTCTTGATGATTTTCGGCGTTTTGGGCGAGTCCTTGAGTTTGGAGCGCAGTCTAGACACCCGCACATCAATGGCGCGATCAAACGATTGCTGATCGCTACGGTCTTGCAGTTCTTCACGCAGCTTATCGCGGGTGACCAACCGGTTGGGGTTGTCCAAAAAGACCGTCAAAATGGCGACTTCACTGGCGGATAACCGTTCCTCTTTGCCGGTGCTGTCGGCCAAGGTGAAGCGGGACAGATCGACCGTCACATTGCCAACAGTGTGAATGCTTTGCCGTTTAGGGGCAGGGGTGTTTGATCGCCGTAACAAGGCTTTGATCCGCGCGACCAATTCCGGCATCTCAAAGGGCTTCGCGAGGTAGTCATCAGCACCCAATTCCAAACCCGCGATTTTGTCCGTCAGGCTGGATCGGCCTGACACCACCAAAACAGCCGTGTCCCGTTCAAGCGATATTTTGTTCAGTAAACCTAACCCGTCCTTGTCGGGCAGCCCTAGGTCAATAACGCAGACCTTGGGTTGGAATTTGTCGAAGTCCTCCTCGAAATCCCGCGCACGGCCATAGGCGCGCACGTCGTACCCGACACCCGACAAGACATCGACCAACAGCCGCTGCAACTCGATTGAATCTTCAAGCACCGAAACACGGATAGGGTCGGTCATTTTGTTATGCTTTCTAACGTTCGTTTCAACGCGTCTTGGTCAAATGGTTTGGCCAACACCATGTGTTTGCTTGCGGCTTCTTTGCGCAATGGATCGGTTTCAGGAAGCCCTGTGATGACCAACAAAGGCACGTCAGGCGGTGATGCCGCGGCTACATCAAGGCCGGTGCCCGTGCCGCCAATATCCAAATCCGTCACAATAAGACTAAGCCCGTCCACCGCCATCAGTTGCGCGGCCTCATCCGCCGAGGCAGCTTCGATGACATCATGCCCTTGCTTGCGCAAGTAGGTCCGAACTGTGCCGCGCACAGCGTCATCGTCGTCAACCAACAAAACCAGACCATTTTCATGGAGCGATGGGACAAGGTAAGGAATGCGAAACGTTACATGTGCGCCCGCCGTTGGCCTGTTGCCATAGGTCAATCGACCGCCGCTGGTTTTAGCAAAGTCATAGGCGGACGTCAGGCCCAGCCCGCGGCCAACCTTTTGCCCTTTGGTGGAAAAGAACGGGTTGATCGCGTTTTCTAGCGCATCATCCTGAAATCCGGGGCCGTCGTCCTCGACCCGCAATTCAAACTGTCCGCCTGAGGTCTTGTTAGCAAACACCGTTACAGAACCGGTTGCAGCGCATGCTTCACCAGCGTTGATCACAAGGTTCAATAGCGCGTCCTGCGCAAAGCCAGCGTCAAACACCAACGTATCATCGGGCACGTCGTTGATCAGATCAAACGCGACACTATCCGGCAATGCGGCGCGGGCGAGGGGTTCAAACATTTGAAAGAACGCCGACAATTTCACAGCCGTCTGATCAAGCGTCATTTGCGGCGAGACACTGTTCAACCGCCCAACGAGATCGGCACCCCGTTTGGCGGCGGACTTGATCGTGTCGCTGATTTCGCGCGCTTTTGGGTCCAGCGTTTCGATGCTGTCCAGCTGGGCCTGTTCCCCCATGATGATGGTTAACAGGTTGGAAAAATCGTGCGCCATTGCGCTGGTCAACTGCGTCGCCAACTCACGTCGTCTGGCATAGGTTAGGGCGTTGCGGGCGGTGACTTCTTCGGTCACGTCTGTCGACAGAATGTAGGCCCCATCTACGACGTCCGGTGCGCTAAAGTCAGGTGACATCGCAAGGCGGACATAGGTGCCAGAGTGTTCGTCGCGAAATTCGGTTACGTCTTCTTCGCCCTTCAATACCCGTTCAAGGCGGGGCGCGACATGGGCCCAAATTTGTTCACCCAGAATATGGCCCATATGTTCGCCGATAATATCAAAATCCGTGTCTGGCAAAATGCGCGGAAGTCGTCCGTTCGAGTGGGTGTAAAACCCGCCCGCGTCGACATGGGCAATGTGGGCAGGTGTCATGCGGTTGATAAGGTCAAGCCGTTCGCGGCTGGCCTGAAGGTCTTGTTTTGCAACTTCCAACGCACGCACCGTCGCCGTTAATTCGCGGTTGGTCTCGGCCAAGGTCGCTGAGCGTTCCAGCAATTCATCCGAAAGGCTTTGGGCGCGGGATCGAATGCGATCATCCTTGCGTTTAATTTCGGTGATGTCTGTATAAACAGTGATCCAGCCGCCTTCCTCAAGCGGGCTACCGTCAATCGAGATCGACGTGCCATTGGCCCGCGTGCGCTCAAAGTAGTGCGGCTTGAATTGGCGAGCGAGGGCAATTTTATCCTCAACGAAAGCATCAACATCATCCACCAGCCCGTATTCACCCTGCCTAGTGACGTATTGCAGCGTATCGTGAAAATCTGTGCCGATTTGCATCAAAGCATCGGGAATCTGGAACATCGTTTGAAAGGGTCGATTGGCATGGACCAGTTTCAGGTCTTGATCATGAATGGAAATCGCCTGTGTGATCAGGTTCAACCCTGATCGGATCATCCCGACAAGCTGTGTGTTCTGTCTGTTCATACGTTCGAGTCTATCAGTTTTTGCGGGGCGCGAAGCCATGATCCGGAGCATGGTAACAATTTGTTAGGATTCAGAAATATCAATGTAGGATTCCCACGTTAAGGTGGGCATGTGCTGCGGTGGAGGACCGCGGTTGGGAGGAACAAAATGTCGGCAGGACCGAACACGTCAGGCGTGAAAACGCTTCCGGATTTGTTGTCGCGGAATGCGAAAACTATAGGTAGTAAGACTGCCTATCGTGAAAAAGAATTTGGTATTTGGCAAACTTGGACATGGTCCGAGGCCGAAGCTGAGGTCGATAGTTTGGCGAAGGGGTTGTTGACCCTTGGTGTCGAAGTTGGCGACCTGATCGCTGTGGCAGGTCGTAACCGACCAGCGCTGTACTGGGCGATGTTGGCTGTGCAGAAGACAGGCGGAATTCCGGTGCCGCTATACCAAGACGCGGCCGCAGAAGAGATCGCTTACGCGCTTGAAAACTGTAATGCGCGTTTTGCCATTGTCGGGGATCAAGAACAGGTCGATAAGATCGCCGATGTTCGCGACCAACTCCCGAACTTAAAGCACGTGGTCTATCTAGATGGCCGAGGTCTGCGCAAATATGATCATAGCCACCTGTCGTCTTATGCAGCTGTTCAAGATGCGGGCGCAAAAGCAAACAATGACGCTGAGCTGAAAGCGCGCCAAGATGCGCAAACATACGATGCGACCTGCGTCATGCTTTATACATCTGGCACAACCAGCAAGCCCAAGGGCGTGGTGCTGTCTAACCGCAACATTATTGAGACCGCTAAGAACTCATGTGCGTTCGATGATCTGAAGGCCAACGAAGAAATTCTCGCTTATCTGCCGATGGCATGGGTGGGGGACTTCATCTTCTCAATGGGGCAGTCACTTTGGACGGGTTTCTGCGTCAACTGTCCTGAGAGCCCGGACACCATGCAGGCCGATATGCGTGAAATCGGGCCGACTTATTTCTTCGCTCCGCCACAGGTGTTTGAGCGTCAATTGACCCAAGTGATGATCCGCATGGAGGACGCCGGCAAGTTTAAGCGCCGTATGTTCCATCGTTTCATGGATGTCGCTAAGCGTGTTGGTCCAAAACTGTTGGACGGTGAACCTGTCGCCCTTATGGATCGCTTGTCCTACATGCTGGGCAACTACCTCGTGTTCGCACCGCTGAAAGACACGCTGGGCCTTGGTCGCGTGCGCGTCGGTTATACAGCGGGCGAGGCGATTGGGCCGGAGTTGTTCCAATTCTACCGCTCG
Source organism: Octadecabacter ascidiaceicola (assembly GCF_900185015.1). Classification (GTDB taxonomy): domain Bacteria; phylum Pseudomonadota; class Alphaproteobacteria; order Rhodobacterales; family Rhodobacteraceae; genus Octadecabacter; species Octadecabacter ascidiaceicola. The sequence continues at coordinate 80,297 of NZ_FXYD01000001.1, forward strand.
CTCGGGATCAACCTGAAACAGCTTTACGGTCAGACTGAAGCAACGGTGTTTATTACACAGCAACCAAACGGCGAAGTGCGTGCGGATACGGTTGGTGTTGCATCGCCTGAGGTTGAGTTGAAGATTTCCGACTCAGGTGAGGTGTTCTACCGCTCCCCTGGTGTTTTTGTTGAATACTTCAACAACCCCGAAAGCACAGCCGATACCAAGGACGCTGAGGGTTGGGTCGCGACAGGTGACGCTGGTTTCATCGAAGAGAAATCCGGCCACTTGCGGATTATTGACCGCGTGAAAGACGTTGGGAAAATGTCCGACGGGTCGATGTTTGCGCCCAAGTACGTTGAAAACAAACTGAAATTCTACCCTGATATCCTTGAGGCGGTTGTGTTCGGGGCGGGTCGTGATCGTTGTACTGCGTTTATCAACATCGACCTTACGGCTGTTGGCAACTGGGCTGAACGTAACAACATTGCCTATTCATCCTATCAGGAATTGTCGCAGAACCAGCAGGTTCTCGATATCATTTCGCAGCATGTATCCGAAGTGAACGCCACCATCGCACAGGACGAAATGCTGTCTGGTTGTCAGGTGCATCGTTTCTTGGTGCTGCACAAAGAACTGGATGCGGACGACGGCGAAATGACCCGTACACGTAAGGTTCGCCGTGGCGTTATTGCTGAAAAGTTCGATGATCTGTTGGATGCACTGTATGGCGATATGTCTGAAATCTATACCGAAACTGAAGTGACGTATGAGGACGGTCGCAAAGGCAAGATTGCCGCGACACTGGACATTCGCGACGCTGAACTTTCCACACCCGTTGCTAAGAAGGTTGCTGCAGAATGAGCGAAGTGCAGACAGGATATGTGACCGAAGATGGACGTCAGATTGGTGACGTGATGCTGGACTTGCGCGCGATTACGCTTCGGTTTGGTGGCGTTGAGGCGATCAAGAACATCAGCTTTGACATCCGCGAAGGCGAAATTCGCGCCATCATTGGCCCGAACGGGGCAGGCAAGTCATCCATGCTGAACGTGATTTCCGGCTTTTATGTCCCTCAAGAGGGCGAAGTTTGGTTCCACGGCAAGAAACGTCCGCCAGTAAAGCCGTTTCAGGTTGCGCGCCAAGGCATCGCACGCACATTCCAGAACATTGCCTTGTTTGAAGGCATGTCCGTTTTGGACAACATCATGACGGGGCGCTTGAACTACACCAAATCTGGAATGCTGGCACAGGCGATCTGGAAGGGCAAAGCAGAGCGTGAGGAAACCGAGAACCGCGAGCGCGTTGAACGGGTTATCGACTTTCTTGAAATTCAGGCAATTCGGAAAACCCCTGTTGGGCGCTTGCCCTATGGTCTGAAGAAGCGCGTGGAACTGGCGCGTGCTTTGGCTGCTGAACCCAAGCTGCTTTTGCTCGACGAGCCTATGGCGGGCATGAACGTCGAAGAAAAAGAAGACATGTCGCGCTTCATCCTTGATGTGAACGACGAATTTGGAACGACAATCGCGCTGATCGAACACGACATGGGCGTTGTCATGGACCTGTCTGACCGCGTTGTCGTGATGGACTACGGCAAGAAGATCGGCGACGGCACACCCGATGAGGTGCGCAACAACCAAGACGTTATCGACGCCTATTTGGGGGTCGCACACGATGAATAACCAATCCAACTCGATTGCAGGGGGCACCAATGCCAGCTGATTTTTATTATGGTATCGAAGTCGTCCTGAACGGTCTGATGGCAGGCGTTATGTACGCGCTTGTGGCCTTGGGGTTTGTCTTGATCTTTAAGGCGTCCGGAATTTTCAACTTTGCCCAAGGTGTTATGGCGCTGTTCGCGGCGCTGACCCTTGTTGGTATTATGGAAGGGCAGGTGCCCTTCGCCCACCTGATCAACGCGACCTTTGGAACAGAAATCCACCACTTTGGCTGGCATGTTCCTGCTTTGCTGGCGATTTTGCTTACCGTCGGGGTGATGGTGATCTTTGCCTGGGCCGTTCAACGGTTCCTATTTCGCCATCTTGTCGGGCAAGAGCCGATCATTCTGTTCATGGCCACCATTGGTCTGGCCTATTTCCTTGAAGGTGTTGGCGATCTGATGTGGGGGTCAAACATTAAGACCCTCGCGCTTGGCCTGCCGCAAGGTGGCGCACGCTGGATCGAAGATGCAACTGCGGGTCTTGGTGGCGATGATTTCTACGGGTTCTTCATTGATAAACTCGACCTTGTGGCGACATTGGTTGCCATCGTTCTGGTCGCTGGACTGATCGCATTTAGCCAATATACCAAGCACGGTCGCGCGATGCGGGCTGTTGCGGATGACCACCAAGCCGCGTTGAGCGTGGGGATCTCCCTTAACTTCATCTGGATCCTCGTTTGGTCCCTTGCTGGGTTCGTGGCGTTGGTCGCGGGCGTCATGTGGGGCGCGAAATCCGGTGTGCAGTTTTCCCTATCGCTCATCGCGCTTAAGGCGCTGCCGGTTTTGATGCTTGGCGGATTTACATCCATCCCCGGCGCAATTGTTGGCGGGTTGATCATCGGTGTCGGTGAAAAACTGTTCGAATTCTTGGTCGGCCCAATGGTGGGCGGCGCGACTGAAAACTGGTTCGCCTACGTTCTTGCCCTGCTGTTCCTCGTGTTCCGCCCGCAAGGCCTATTCGGGGAGAAGATCATTGAACGCGTCTGACCCTATCCACGCCGTATTAACCTCAAACGGGAGCCTTTAAGATGCTGTATCGCGAAGCTGGTGATTACAAAACGTCCTACGAGGCGGACAGCCAAACGTTCCCCATTGCCTTTGACCGCTATCGGTATTGGTTCGTACTGGCCGTCGCCTTTTTGGTGCTGCCGTTTCTGGTGAACGACTACGTTGTGAACGCGTTGTTACTGCCATTCTTGATCTATTCGATTGCGGCGATCGGGCTTAACATTCTGACCGGTTACACGGGGCAGGTCAGCCTTGGTACTGGTGGTTTCATGGCCGTGGGCGCCTATGCCTGCTACAAGCTGATGACCGCGTTTCCGGATGTGAACATCCTGATCCATGTCCTGTTGGCTGGCGGCATTACGGCTATCGTCGGCACGCTGTTTGGCCTGCCAAGCTTGCGTATCAAAGGGTTCTACCTTGCGGTGGCGACACTGGCTGCGCAGTTCTTTCTGGTTTGGCTGTTTAACAAAGTGGCGTGGTTTTATAACTACTCGGCTTCGGGTCAAATCAGTGCACCAGAGCGCTTTGTGTTTGGCGTGGCGGTAACTGGGCCGAATACACCTGCCTGGGCGAGTTATTTGGTCTGTCTGGTCTTCGTCACGTTCTGCGCGTTAATCGCCCGTAACTTGACGCGTGGCGCATTGGGCCGGCAGTGGATGGCCATTCGTGATATGGATATTGCCGCTGAAATCATCGGCGTGAACCCACTTAAAGCCAAACTAACGGCCTTCGCTGTATCGTCGTTCTTTGTCGGCATCTCAGGCGCGTTGTTCTTTGCAGTCTATTTGGGGGCGGTCGAAGTCGGTGAAGCCTTCGGCATCAACAAATCGTTCCTCGTTTTGTTCATGATCATTATTGGCGGTCTGGGGTCGATCTTTGGCGCTTTTGCTGGTGCTGCATTCTTGGTGACATTGCCTGTTTTCTTGAAATTGATCGGCGTGGACCTGCTGGGATGGCCTACTGACTTGGTGGCACATCTACAGCTCGTGGTCGTGGGCCTGTTGATCATGTTCTTTCTGGTGAAAGAACCACACGGCCTTGCACAGCTTTGGCGGGTGGCTAAGGAAAAGCTACGGCTTTGGCCTTTCCCGCACTGATACTTACGACCCCAGTCGTGACTGGGTAACCAAATCCGTCGGAAACCATGGGAGGATAAACCGATGAAAATGAAGACCTTAACAACTCTGGCTTTGACCAGTGCGCTCGTCGCGGGTTCGGCAGCAGCTGATCTTGTGATCCCGGATCTGAGCTACCGGACTGGACCATATGCTGCGGGCGGCACGCCGTTCTCGGATGGGTATCAGGATTACTTCAATCTTTTGAACGCACGTGACGGCGGCATCGGTGGGGAGACCGTACGCGTCGTTGAGTGCGAAACAGGATACAACACCGAGCGAGGCGTTGAATGCTACGAGTCCACCAAGGGCGAAGGCGCATTGATCTATCAACCGCTGTCCACAGGTATCACATATCAGCTGATCCCAAAAACGACGGCTGACGAAATCCCGCTTCACACAATGGGCTACGGACGTACGTCCGCGGCGGCTGGCGAAGTGTTCCCTTGGGTCTTCAACTACCCTGCGAACTACTGGGACGCCGCATCTGTGATGGTGAACTATTTGTTGGAACAAAACGATGGCTCGCTGGAAGGCAAGAACATCGCGTTGCTGTTCCACAATTCCGCCTACGGCAAGGAGCCGATCCGCACGCTTGAGGAATTGGCTGAAGAGCACGGGTTTACCTTTACACAGATTGCTGTTGACCACCCTGGTCAGGAACAGAAGTCCCAGTGGCTGCAAATCCGTCGTGAACGTCCTGACTACGTTCTGATGTGGGGCTGGGGCGTGATGAACCAGGTTGCCATTCAAGAAGCCGCAAACGTGGGCTTCCCAATGGAAAACTTCATCGGCAACTGGTGGGCTGGTGCTGAGCACGATGTCACTCCGGCTGGTGCTGCATCAGACGGTTACCTGTCTCTCAACATGAACCGGATCGATACCAGCCTTCCTGTCTTCGGCCAAATCGATAGCATGGTCCACGAGGCTGGCAACGCTGCCGGTGATGGTTCCAACATTGGTTCTGTTCTTTACACACGCGGCATGTACGCTGCGATGTTGGCAGCAGAAGCGATTGCCAAGGCGCAAGAAATCCACGGCGTTGCTGACGTAACACCAGCGATGGTGCGTGACGGTATGGAAGCATTGGAAATCACCAACGCCCGCATGGAAGAGCTCGGCATGGCCCAAATCGGACCTGAGTTCTCTGTGTCTTGTGAAAACCACGGTGGTTCCGGTCTTGGCATTGTTCAGCAGTGGAACGCGGCTGATGCCGAGTGGGTTGCCCTGACCGACTACATCTCGCCACAGGACGCGCTGATCGACGGACTTATTGCCGAAGATTCCACAGCGTTTGCTGCTGAAAACAACATCACACCAGGCTGCCTCTAAGCCTGAACGTTGCGGGCGGCCCTAGCGCCGCCCGCCACACGCAACCAAAATTGGAAGATCGCCATGCTGGACACCTCTGAACCCAAAGCCGAAACACTACTCGAGGTGAACAACATCGAGGTGATCTACAATCACGTCATCCTTGTTTTGAAGGGCGTCAGCCTGACCGTTCAAAAGGGCGGGATTACGGCCTTGTTGGGCGGTAATGGCGCAGGAAAGACCACCACGCTTAAAGCCGTGTCGAACCTGCTGCATTCTGAGCGCGGCGAAGTCACCAAAGGCAGCGTTGAATACCGCGGCGAACCTGTTCAAGACATGAGCCCCGAAGCGCTCGTGAAAAAGGGTGTTGTTCAGGTGATGGAAGGCCGTCACTGTTTTGAACACCTCACCGTTGAGGAAAACCTGCTGACTGGTGCCTATACCCGAAACGACGGTGCAGGGGCGATCAGCGCGGACCTCGAAAAAGTTTACCATTATTTCCCGCGTCTGAAAGAACGCCGTACAAGTCAGGCGGGCTACACATCTGGTGGTGAACAGCAAATGTGCGCGATTGGGCGAGCGTTGATGTCAAACCCCGAAACTATTTTGCTGGATGAGCCGTCCATGGGACTGGCCCCGCAATTGGTCGAACAAATTTTCCAGATCGTGAAATCGGTGAACGAACATGAAGGCGTGTCCTTCCTGTTGGCCGAGCAAAACACAAACGTCGCGCTGCGCTTTGCGCACACTGGGTTCATCTTGGAATCTGGGCGCGTCGTTATGGAAGGTACCGCGAAAGAGCTTCGCGAGAACCCTGATGTGCGCGAATTTTATCTTGGCCTGTCCGATGAGGGGCGCAAGTCATACCGTGATGTTCGCTCCTACCGCCGCCGCAAGAGGTGGTTGTCGTAATGGGTAGGTCTAAGATGTCAAAGTTAGACCGCCTGAATGCCGTGTTAGGGGCGGACCAGCAGTTGGACAGCCTAGAGGGGTTGGCTAATCTGCCAGTGACCCGCAAAGACGAACTGCTGGAAGCCCAACGGGACAATCCGCCATTCGGTGGGCATCGACCGAACCGTTTAAGCCATATTTTCCAGTCACCGGGTCCAATCTACGAACCGGGGCTTGCGACCGAAGATTTCTGGCGGTTTGGACGCTTTGCTAAAGAAGTCGGCCTGTCGGAAACCGATGTGGTTCTGAACACCTTCGCCTATCACTTCACGCCCGCTGGCGCGATGTTTGAGGCCGCCGCGCGCGCCAACGGCGCTGTGGTTGTGCCGACAGGCCCCGGTAGTTCCCGCCAACAGGTTGAAGTAGCCGCCGCGACCGGCGTGACAGCCTATGTCGGCACGCCAGATTTCTTACAGATAATTCTGGACCGCGCTGCTGAATCGAACACGCCGTTGCCATTGATTAAGTTCGCTTTTGTCAGTGCTGGGCCTTTGTTCCCTGCAATGCGCCAAGCATATGAAGATCGCGGTATCCTTTGTCGTCAATGCTATGGCACCGCCGATGTCGGGTTGATTGCCTATGAAACCGCGGCCTGCACCAACGGCATGGTGATTGATGAAGACGTAATTGTCGAAATCGTTTCTCCGGGGACGGGCACGCCTGTGCCACATGGTGAAATCGGCGAAGTCGTCGTGACGGTCCTGAACCCTGATCACCCGATGATCCGGTTCTCGGTCGGGGATCTGAGCGCCTTTGCCACGGACGAAGATCCGTCAGGCGAAACACGTGCCCGTATTGTTGGCTGGCGTGGCCGTGCGGATCAGGCGACTAAGGTTAAGGGCATGTTTATCCGCCCCGAACAGGTGTCGAAACTTGTGGCCGATTGTGCTGACGTTTCCCGCGCGCGCGTTGAAGTGACTGGCAGCGGCATGTCTGAACAGATCGAAGTGATGCTTGAATGCAGCGGCGAGGGGTCTCAGGACTACTCCGCCATCGTGCAAGATATCCTTAAACTGCGCAGCAAGATCACGACTGTCGAAGTCGGGAGTCTTCCACGCGACGGCATTTTGGTCTCCGATCTGCGCGAAGTTCCTTAGGTCGATTTAGGCTTCGCCCAACGTGGCGCTGACTTGGTTAAAAACGCATCCAATCCGTGGGCGGCTTCTTCGCCTTCCCAAGTGTTGGCGAGCTGTTCAATCGAATAGTCAATCGCCGCTTGGTCAATCACAGGGCCAAGGCCACGTGCGAGCCGTTTCGCTGCGCCCACAGCAGCAGGGGCGACGTTCAGATAGGGTTCAACTTCAGCAGCGATTGCCGCGTCTATATCTGCAGCATCCACATGTTTTGCAATGATCCCAAGCGTTTGCGCTTCCTCAGCGCCGAAAATTCGTGCTGACATAAATACGCGGCGGGCAAAGCCTTCGCCCATGCGGGCAATCACATAGGGGCCAATCGTTGCGGGGATCAGGCCAAGGCGTGTTTCCGTCAGCCCGAATTTCGTACCTGTTTGGGCAATCGCAACATCGCAGACACAGGCCATACCGATGCCGCCGCCAAGGGCGGCACCATGAATGCGCCCAATCAGTGGTTTTGGCATCGTGTTCAACGCACCTAACATCGCCGCAAGCCTGCCAGCCTCAGCCATGCGTGTCTCGCGATCTGCTGCGATCTGTTCTTTCATCCAATCAAGATCACCACCGGCGCAAAAGATGTCGCCGTTGCCTGATAAAACGATCGCACGGATGTTCAGATCGGTCCCAAGGGTCGCGGCCACGTCCGTAAGATCATCCATCATCTGTGACGATAGGGCGTTGCGCTTTTCAGGGCGGTTCATCTCGACAAAGGCGACGCCTTGGTCGTCAATCTTCACGTTAAGTGTTTGATATTCGGTCATGATGCCGTCCTGAGTGTTGCCGCAAAGCGCGCCGCTTCGCCGAGTTTGGTTAGGTCTAGGCCCGTCTCAAAACCTTGCCCCATTAGATAGGTTGCGACGGTTTCTGTTGCGACGTTTCCGGCCGCACCTGGGGCATAAGGGCAGCCGCCCAAACCGGCGACAGAGCTGTCAAAGCAACGCAATCCGCGTGCGAGGCTGGCGCTGATGTTTGCGATCGCTTTACCACTCGTGTCGTGGAAGTGACCCGCGAGCTTGTCCGCAGGAACCTCCTCCAACACCGCATCGAGCATGGCATCGACTTGCTCCGGCGTTGCTCGTCCAATCGTGTCGCCAAGGCTAATCTGATAGCACCCCGCGTCCGCCAAAGCCTTGGTTACATAGGCAACGCTTTCTGGTGGCGTGGCCCCGTCATAAGGGCATTCCACGACGCAGGACACATAGCCCCGCACGGGAACGCCTGCAGCTTTGGCTGCAGCGACAACTGGCGCGAAACGCTCAAGGCTTTCCGCGATGGAGCAATTGATATTGTGCTGTGAAAATCCCTCAGAGGCCGAGGCAAAAATCGCCACTTCATCGGCATCAGCCTCGAGAGCGCCCTCTAACCCTTTGAGGTTTGGCGTGAGCACCGCGTACGTCACACCGTCGCGTCGGGTGATCCCCGCCATCACCTGCGCCGCATCCGCCATTTGCGGCACCCATTTGGGGCTGACGAAACTGGTGACTTCTATTTTGGAGAACCCTGAATCGGACAACATGTCGACCAAGGCGATCTTGTCGGCCGTGCTGATTTGCGTTTTCTCGTTCTGTAACCCGTCACGAGGGCCAACTTCGAAAATTTTAACGTTATCAGTCATCTTCGGGCTCCAGTTGAAGTAGAAGTACCCCGTCGCTGACCTGTTCACCTGCTGTCACCAAAACTTCTGCAACAACCCCGTCACGCTGCGCGGACAGGCGGTGTTCCATTTTCATGGCTTCCAAGATCATCAGGTCTTGCCCGGCAGTCAAAGTATCTCCCTTCGCGACGAGAACCTGCGCGACCAGTCCAGGCATGGGCGCCATTACGAAGTCTCCGCCGCCTGCTTGGACATCATCTTGGGCAAGTGGATCACTGATTTTGAACGTATCACATTGGCCGTTCGCAAAGACGCTGACGCTGTTCTGCGTGACTACAGTTTGGGCGTTTTGTTGGTAGCCATCTGTGGTCACACGCCAGCCGTCCGGCGTTGGGGCGATGGACAGCGACAACCCGTTCACGGTGTAGTTTCCATCGCTATGCACAGACACGCGGACCGTTTGATCATGATCAGCGACGCCCAAGGCAACGATATGTTCAGCCGTCCCCCATAAGCGCATTCCCTGATACGCATCCCATGGGTCGGCGCTGCGGTTTGGCAGCAAACCGCCCGCAGCAATCGCCCCAAGTGTAACCGCCAATTCAGACGGCCCATCCTGACGGATCAAGCTATCAAGATCGCGCGCGATCAGGTCAGTATCCACACGGCCCGCTGCAAAGTCTTCGTTACGTGCCAGTGCCGCCAAGAATTCAATGTTGGTGACACAGCCCGCAATTTGGCTCGCTTCTAGCGCCGCCTCAAGGAGCCCACGCGCCGCTTCACGGGTTTGCGCGTGAACGATGACTTTGGCGATCATCGGGTCATACCACGGGCTGATTTCATCGCCCCCTGATACACCGCTATCAATACGCACGTCGCCAAGCGCAAATTCGGAACCGGTCGGGAATTTCAACTGGTGCAACGTTCCCGTGGCAGGCAGGAACCCTTGGTTGGCGTCTTCGGCGTAAACCCGTGCTTCCATGGACCAACCATTGAGCACAAGATCATCTTGCGTGAAGGGCAGGGGCTGACCTGCGGCGACGTTCAATTGCAGCTCCACGAAATCCAAACCGGTGATGGCTTCTGACACGGGGTGTTCAACTTGCAGGCGGGTGTTCATTTCCATGAACCAAAACCCGTCCGTGCGCAGAGGGCCGGACCCATCGACGATAAATTCTACGGTACCCGCATTGAAATACCCGACGGCCTTAGCCGCTTCAACGGCAGCTTTACCCATCGCCGCGCGAACGGCATCAGTCATGTCAGGGGCGGGGGCTTCTTCGATCACCTTTTGATGGCGTCGTTGCAGGGAACAATCGCGTTCAAACAGATGCACGACGTCGCCTTGGGTATCGCCAAACACCTGAACCTCGATGTGGCGCGGGCGGGTGATGTATTTCTCAATCAGGCAAACCGGATCGCCAAAGCTCGCAAGGCCTTCTCGCTGTGCAGCGGCAAGCATCTCAGGGAAGTCGGCAGGTTTTTCGACCAGCCGCATACCTTTGCCGCCGCCACCGGCGCGGGCTTTGATCAGCACCGGATAGCCGATCTTTTCAGCTTCAGCGGCAAGCATGTAAGGGTCTTGATCCGCGCCGTGGTAACCTGGAACGACAGGCACGCCAGCCTCAACCATCAACGCTTTGGCGGCGTCTTTTAGGCCCATCGCGCGGATAGAGTCGGCCGAGGGGCCGATGAACGTCAGGCCAGTTTTTGCGACGGCCTCAACAAACTCGGGGTTTTCTGACAGGAACCCATAACCGGGATGGATCGCATCCGCGCCAATGGCCGTTGCTGCGGCGATAATTCGATCCGCTTGCAGATAGCTTTGGGCAACATCGGCTGGGCCAATGCGCACGGCTTCGTCTGCCATCGCGACGTGTTTGGCGTTTGCATCAGCATCGGAATAAACGGCGACGGTTTTCACACCAAGGCGCTTTGCCGTGGCCATAACGCGACATGCAATTTCGCCGCGGTTGGCGATCAGGATTTTCTGAAACATGGCCATTACTACATCCGGAACACGCCGACGTGCGTGTCCTCTATTGGCGCGTTCAAGGCAGCCCGCAATGACAGGGCAAGCACTTCGCGTGAGTTGCGTGGATCAATAATTCCGTCATCCCAAAGGCGTGCAGAGGCATATAGCGGATGGGATTGTTCTTCGAACATATCGATCGTTGGCTGTTTGAATGCGGCTTCCTCGGCCTCTGACCAAGTGCCGCCTTTGCGCTCGATTGCTGCGCGTTTTACCGTGCCGAGAACGCCCGCAGCCTGTTCGCCGCCCATGACGCTGATCCGGCTATTGGGCCAGGTCCAAAGGAAACGGGGTGAATAGGCGCGGCCACACATGCCGTAGTTTCCAGCCCCAAATGAGCCGCCAACAAGCATCGTGATTTTCGGCACTTCAGCAGTGGCAACGGCGGTGACGAGTTTCGCACCGTCCTTTGCGATCCCACCGTTTTCGTAGGATTTGCCAACCATGAATCCCGAGAGGTTTTGCAGGAAGACAAGGGGGATCTTGCGCTTGGTGCAGAGCTGAACGAAATGCGCGCCCTTTAGCGAGCTTTCGGAAAACAACACGCCATTGTTGGCGATGATGCCGGCAGGAATACCCATCACATGCGCGAACCCACACACGAGTGTCGTGCCATATCGCGCCTTGAACTCATCAAAGCGGGACCCATCAACAAGACGGGCGATGACTTCGCGGATGTCATAGGGGGTCTTTAGGCTGGCAGGCACAACGCCCAACAATTCAGATGGATCGTATAGTGGGGCTTCAGGTGTCTGAAGCTCGATAGAGGCAGTAGGCGATTGGTTTAAATTGCGTACCGCGTCACGGGCCAAGGCCAGCGCGTGGGCGTCATCGTTTGCCAAGTAATCCGCAACGCCAGACAAACGTGTGTGAACATCGCCGCCACCCAATTCTTCGGTCGAGACAACTTCGCCGGTCGCGGCCTTCACCAAGGGGGGCCCAGCTAGGAAAATCGTACCCTGTTCCTTTACGATAATCGTGACGTCAGACATCGCAGGAACGTAAGCACCGCCCGCTGTGCAAGACCCCATCACAACGGCGATCTGGGCAATTCCTTTGCCAGACATCCGTGCCTGATTGTAAAAGATGCGCCCAAAATGATCGCGGTCAGGGAATACTTCGTCTTGATTGGGCAGGTTCGCACCGCCGCTGTCCACAAGGTAAACGCAGGGCAGGTGGTTTTGCTCTGCGATCTCTTGCGCGCGCAGGTGCTTTTTCACGGTCATCGGGAAATAGGTTCCGCCTTTGACCGTCGCATCATTGCACAAGATCATCACATCGCGGCCCGCAACGCGGCCAATGCCCGCAATCGCACCCGCAGCAGGGCTGGCGTTGTCGTACAGGCCATGCGCGCCAAACAACCCGACCTCAAGGAACGAAGACCCCGGGTCGAGCAGCCCTGCGATGCGGTCACGTGGCAGCAGTTTGCCACGTTCCACATGCCGTTCGCGAGACGCCTCTGGACCGCCTTGCAGCGCGTGATTTGCGGCCTCTTCGATTTCAGCCAAGCTGGAAAGATGGGCCGTTTGATTGGCTTGAAAACTGTCAGATGCAGGTGAGATTTGCGAGCGAAGTACGGCCATTATGACATCGCCGCCATCAATTCGCGCCCGACCAGCATGCGCCTGATTTCACTGGTGCCTGCACCGATCTCCATCAGCTTTGCATCGCGGAAAATACGCGCAACCGGGGCATCGTTCATGAAGCCAGCGCCACCCATAGCCTGCACGGCCTGATGCGCCACGATCATCGCTTCTTCTGAGGCATAAAGCACGCAAGCGGCGGCATCTTGGCGCGTGGCTTCGCCGCGATCACAGGCTTTGGCGACTTCATACGTATAGGCACGTGCCGAGTTCAGCTTGGTATACATGTCAGCGATTTTGCCCTGCATCAGCTGGAACGACCCAATGGGTTTGCCGAACTGTTTGCGTTCAACCATGTAGGGCATGATTTCATCCAGACAGGCGGCCATGATGCCTGAGCCGATGCCAGACAAAACGACGCGTTCGTAATCAAGACCGGACATCAGAACCTGAACGCCGCGGCCCTCTTCTCCAAGAATATTTTCGTAGGGCACTTCGACGTCTTCAAACACCAGTTCAACCGTGTTGGACCCGCGCATCCCGAGCTTGTCGAAATGGTTGGACTGGCTGAACCCGGGCATTGATTTTTCAATGAGGAACGCGGTGATGCCTTTTGGCCCAGCATCCGGATCAGTTTTGGCGTAAACGACAAGCGTGTTCGCCTCACCGCCATTGGTGATCCAGTACTTGTTGCCGTTCAGGATGAAACGGTCGTTTTTTTTCTCAGCCCGCAGGGACATGCCCACAACGTCAGAACCGGCGCCACTTTCGGACATGGCGAGGGCACCAACGCTGGCACCGGAAATCAGGTCTGGCAGGTACTGGGCCTTTTGCGCGTCGGTTCCGTTGCGATTGATCTGGTTCACGCACAGGTTCGAATGCGCCCCATAGCTGAGAGAGATTGACGCCGATGCGCGGGCGATTTCCTCAACCGCGACGACATGGGCCAAATAACCCATGTCCGAACCGCCTTGGGCTTCGGGCACTGTAATGCCGAGCAATCCCAGCTCACCCATTTCCGCCCAAAGCTCTTCTGGGAAAACGTTGTCCTGATCCGTCTTTGCCGCCAAAGGCTTTACGCGATCTTGCGCCCAGCGATGCACCATATCGCGCAGGGCATTCACATCTTCGCCTAAGTCGAACGTCATTGATCCGTGAAACATTATCTTACCTTTCGGGTGGAGCAGAGTAGGTCGCACCGACGCTTTGCAGTGCTGCTTGCACATAGCATTCGACCACGTCTGTAGGGGTTTGAGGGCCGGATTGACGGAACCAAACGGTTACGCCTCCCAGCATGGAGAGGATCGACCGCGCGTGAATGGCAGGGTCGGAAATCTTGAAGTCGCCAGCAGTCTGGCCGTCGCGCAAGATCGCCCGCAATGCGGCTTCGTAATCGTTGCGTTCTTTTAGGATTTGTGTGGCGCCATCGGGTTCCAAACTGCGCAATTCCATATAGGCGATGAAGATATCATCTGGATTGGCGATGTTATGGAGCACGTGACTACGTACGAACTGTTCCAGACGCGCGGAGGGGGCGAGGTCATTGTTTATCGGTGCAATGACCGCATCATGGGCGCGGCTTAGATTCTCTTGCATCAGATCGACAAGGATCGCCTGCTTGTTCGGGAAATGGTTGTAGATGCCACCGGGCTGTTTGCCGACGCCTTGGGCGATTTCGCGCATGGAAACACCGTTGTAGCCATGTTCAGCGAACAGGCTGCGCGCAGCGTCGCGGATAAGGTTCTTGGTGTTGTGGCCAGTTTTCATGGCGCGAACATAAATGAACGTTCATTCATGTCAATGTTTGTGTTGTCAGAGGAGGCGGTAGAGCTCTGTTATTCGGCGGGAACAAACCCTTCGATAAGGTGCCTAAGGCCGATGCGTGCGCCAATGAACATGGACGCAAAGGCGAGGGGGGCTGAGAACGCCAGAAGCGAGAACGCAGAGAGGCCTTGGCCGATGCTACAGCCCAACGCCACCGCTGCACCTGCGCCCATCATGGCCGCCCCAAAGATCTGACGACGCAATTCGCGTGGGTCTTCGCAGGCTTCCCAGCGGAAATGGCCTTTGATTAAGCTGCCGATAAATGCGCCGAGCCAAACCCCGGCAACCGATCCAATCCCAAAGCTAAGTGTCTGACCAGACGCGGTCATCCCGTAAAGCATCGTTTCACCAATAGGGGCGGAGAAAGTGTGGGACACAACAGGCGTGCCATCAAAACCATTCGCAGCAATCCAGCTTGTGGAAACCCACGCACTGATGACCGCCATGCCAACAACCGCAGACCAGAACATTGCCCGTTTGTCGGACCGCATACTCGCACTTGAAAGGGCAAGCGCGATTAGGCCGAGGCCAATTGCGGTGCCAACGACCCAAACGGGCAGGCCCGTGAAGCCATTGGTGAAATGCGCGATACCTTGGGGTTCAAGGGCAGGGGCAGGAGGTGGGAATGCCGCCACGCGAAGCCAAGCAACCGGCCCTGAAATGGTAGCATAGGCCGCCATGCCCATGACAACGACGATAACGAAAGACCGCAGGTCGCCACCGCCAAGCCGGGCAAGCGCGCCAAAGCCGCAATTTCCCGCCATTGCCATTCCGTACCCGAACACAAGGCTTCCAAGGATCGTAGCGATAGGGGCAACGTTTTGGTTCAGATAAAAGGAGGACGTTGGCGTAACCAACCCGAACGCAAGGCACGCGAAAGTGCCGAAAACTGCAGTCCCGATCGCAAGGACCCACATGCGCAGGCGCACGTCACTGCGTCCGAAAGCATAGTCTTCTATTGCGCCGAGCGTACAAAACCGACCCAATCGTGCCGCCAGCCCTAGAAGAATGCCCCCAAAGGCACCGCCGAGCGCCGCAACAGTCCCATCACCCCAAGCATCCAGCATGGTGCGTCCTCCCTAAATGACATGGCCGTCGCGTCTTACCTCCCTGCGCGTCGATCAGTCTTTGTTGCAGAATAGATCGTAAACTACAGATATGATCCGCTTACAGCGGTCATCCGTCAAGCTGTAGTAAATCGCTTTGCCTTCGCGACGTGGTTTAACCAGCCCTTCGAGGCGCAAACGGCCCAGTTGTTGGGACACCGCAGCTTGGCGTGCGGACAGTAGGCGTTCGAGTTCATGAACAGATTTTTCACCGGTTGCGAGGTGGCACAGAATAAGAAGGCGGCCCTCATGACCGATGGCTTTCAAGAAATTCGTCGCAAGCGCAGCGCTTTCGACCATATTGTCGATCTCAGCTTCGCTCAGGCTGTCATCAAGGACGGGTAAGGACATATTTCTAATCTGCTCTTAAACGCGCGGTGAGGGCGATTTCGCCAGTTTCGGGTCTTTTACAGAGTTCGCGTTAACAATGCGAGACTCGCAAAAATTAATAATTACAGCGTGCTTTAAGTGCCATCGCCGCTGGATTCGGTTTTTACATCAAAGGGGATGTCATTCTGCTCAAGTATCATGCCAACAAGCCCCCAGAAGAAGTCTTCCCCTGGGTAGCCCTCTAGGCGCGATACTTCTTCGCCATCAACGAGCAATACAAACGTCGGTGTGAAATTGATCGCCCGAGCGAGCGTTATGTCATCAGGTTGAGGTTCGGTAATATCCATCCGGCGCAGGGGCGCAGCGGCGCCTTCGCCGGTCTTTTCATAAATAGGGCCGATCTGCGCATTCCATTGTGCGCAGTAAACGCAGCCCGGTTCTTCGGCCATCAATAGGGTCGTTTCCGCCGGTGCCAAACTCGGCAGGGCAAAAAATGCGGTTGCAGCGAAAACTCTGGTCAAATGATTAAACATTCAATTATTGTAATATGATTAGTGCACTGTTTCAAGAAAGCCTTACATGCAAGAGATCACATTCTTTGGAGCAATGATTGCAGGCCTGCTGTCTTTCTTCACGCCCTGCATCCTTCCAATGGTCCCGTTTTACCTGAGCTACATGGCAGGGGTGTCCATGAACGAGCTGCAAGGCGAGGATGATTTTCCGCCGGGCACACAGCGCCGTTTGATCTTTTCAGCGACCGCATTTGCCTGCGGCGTGACCACGATTTTCATTCTGCTGGGCATAGGGGCGACAGCCGTGGGCGGTGTGTTTGGGCAATGGAAGGACGAGCTGCGCTGGGTCGCGGCGGCAATTCTATTGCTGTTCGGGCTGCATTTCCTCGGGATCATGCGAATCCCGCTTTTGTACCGCGAAGCGAAAATCGAAAGCAGCGCCAAGCCGTCCAACATTGTTGGCGCGTACCTGATGGGCCTCGCGTTCGGGTTTGGCTGGACGCCTTGCGTTGGGCCAGCTTTGGCGTCGATCCTGATGTTGGCCAGCGGGTTTGGTAACATCTGGGAGGGTGGGGCGCTACTTGCGGTTTACGGGCTGTCCATGACGTCCCCGTTCATCGCCGCGGCATTCTTTGCGCGTCCGTTCCTTGGCTGGGCGCAGCGCAACCGCAAATACCTTGGCGCTGTCGAAAAAGTCATGGGCGCAATGCTGATCCTGTTTGCGGTTCTCATCGCGACAAATTCGATCAACTACATCGCGGATTGGATGATCCGCACGTTCCCGTCTTTCACGACTATTGGTTAAAGGAGAATTCTCATGTTTCGAACAACACTTGCAGCACTCGCTTTACTCGCGACACCTGTATTCGCCGCTGAAATTGGTGACGACGGGTTGCACGAAGCCCCTTGGATCGAAGAGACGTTCAAAGATTTACGTGAGGATTTGGAAGAAGCCGAAGCGCAGGGCAAGACCTTGATGGTCATTATTGAACAGCGTGGCTGCATCTATTGCACCAAGATGTACGAGGAGGTGTTTCCGGATCCAGAAATTACGGCCGCGTTGATGGATGACTTCTATGTCGTGCAGCTGAACATGTTTGGCGACGTTGATGTCACTGACTTCGACGGAGAGACGATGTCAGAGAAAGATATCGCGCAGCGATGGAACGCGAACTTCACACCGATGATCATGTTCTTTCCACCAGAAGTTGCGAACGACGTCGCTGCGGATGACGCAGCGATTGTGTCCATGCCGGGCGCGTTTGGGAAGTGGACGACATTGAATTTGCTGAACTGGATTAGCGAAGACCGCTACGAAGGGGGGGAAAACTTTCAACGTTATCACGCACGCATCCTACAAGAGCGCGGAATCGTTGAATAAAACTCAAAGTTACATAATCACATTCAAATAGTTGATTTTGTAGTTGCGAGAATCTGATCCGGTGCGCTACGGTATACATCAAGAGGACGGACTCTGGGAGGGGCCCATGAAAAGAACGATACTAGCAGCCGCTGTAACAGGCTTGGGAACCATCGCGTTCGCAGAAACAGCACCAAACGATATCACCTTCGGTGAGTATGGTCAGATCGAGACATCTTTGTCCGGTGTGGCTGGCGATCCGGCGGCGGGTCTTGAGATCATGGTCGCACGTGGCAAAGGCAATTGCATTGCTTGCCACCAAGTGACCGCGCTCGAGGAATATCCATTCCACGGGGAAGTTGGCCCGTCATTGGATTTCGTCGGCGAACGTTGGGAAGAAGCTGACCTTCGGGGCATCGTCGCAAGCGCGAAGATGACGTTCCCTGAATCGATCATGCCGTCATTTTACAAGACCGAAGGCTTTATTCGTCCAGGCAACGCCTACACAGGCCGTGCCGCAGAAGGCGAGATTGAGCCAATTCTGACCGCTCAAGAAATTGAAGATGTGGTCGCATACCTAATGACGCTGACCGAGTAATCGTCAGCTTTCGATAAAATAACAGGAGAAATCATGAGCTTTACACGTAGAGATACGCTCAGATTGGCAATGGGCACCGCAGTTGCGGCCGCTGTTCCATTCAAAGTATTTGCTGACGTAGACGCAGACGTTGCAGCGTTCACTGAAGGCGCTGAAATCGGTGAGGGCGGCATCACACTCGTCGCGCCGGAAATCGCAGAAAACGGCAACACCGTGCCAATCGAAGTCGACGCCCCGGGCGCAGTTGCGATCTTGGTTCTCGCGACTGGTAACCCGACACCGGCTGTTGGCACGTTTAACTTCGGTCCACTGGCTGGCGCGCAAATGGCGTCCACACGGATCCGACTTGCTGGGACGCAAGACGTTCTTGCAATCGCAAAAATGGCTGACGGCACCTTTGTTCAGGCGCGCCAAGAAGTGAAAGTCACAATCGGCGGCTGCGGCGGCTAAGGGAGCATAAGAACATGGCAGATAATGTAACACCACGCATTCGCGTTCCACGCGAAGCATCCGCTGGCGAAACGATCACAATCAAAACACTGATCTCTCACCCAATGGAATCCGGTCAGCGCAAAGACGGTGACGGAAACGTCATCCCGCGTTCGATCATCAACCGTTTCACGTGTGATTTCAACGGCCAGAACGTCATCGACGTAACGATGGAACCAGCGATTTCGACAAATCCGTTCCTTGAATTCCAAGCGGTCGTCCCAGAGGCGGGCACGTTTGTCTTCACATGGTACGACGATGACGGTGACATCTACACCGAAGAAAAAGAAATCGCCGTTAGCTAATCACTGACCCGGGGAGGGGCCAAGATGAAAAAAACACTTACTTCAATAGGTGCCGTATGCTTCGCAATGGCCGTTCCTTTTGGGCAGGCGTTTGCGGATGAGGATGCAGATCTTGTCGTAAACGGCGAGCTTGAGATTACCGTACGTGCTCCGGCACCAGCGCATCTCGAGAACCTCGATGAAATCACATCGGGTTGGGTGTATCGCTCAACAGAAACGCAAGCGTTTCAACTGGACGACTTCGAAAACCCGGGCATGATTTTTGTTGATTCAGGTCTTGAATCTTGGACCACGGTCGAAGGTGAAGCGGGCGAGTCTTGTGCAAGCTGTCATGGCGATGCTGAGGAAATGGCCGGTGTCAGTGCGACCTATCCAAAGTGGAACGATGATGCGGAAGAAGTTCGTACACTGACCATGCAGGTCAACGCTTGCCGCACTGAGCAGATGGGCGCTGAAGAATGGAAATATGACAAACCTGACATGTTGAACATGACGGCGCTTTTGGCCTCCGTGTCTCGCGGTATGCCTGTCAACGTTGCGATCGATGGCCCTGCGGCGGCTACATGGGAGCAGGGACGTGATTTGTACTACACACGTACCGGCATTCTTGAATTGTCTTGCGCGAATTGCCACGAAGACAATTACGGCAACAACATCCGTGCGGACCACTTGAGCCAAGGTCAGATCAACGGCTTCCCAACTTATCGTCTTAAGAACGCGCGTTTGAACGGTGTGCACTCCCGCTTCCGCGGGTGTGTCCGTGACACCCGCGCTGAGACTTACGCGGTTGGTAGCCCAGAGTTTATTGCGCTTGAGCTTTACGTTGCTTCAAGGGGCAACGGATTGGACGTCGAAGGCCCATCCGTCCGTAACTAAACATTCTGAAGGGCCGCGGCGTGAAAGCGTACGCGGCCTTTCTTTCATTTAACACATTCACCTTTGTGAATGTGATTAAATTTTAAAGGACAGGACAGAGCATGATTTCTCGCCGCGATTTTCTTCAAGCCAGCATGGCAGCTAGTGCACTTGTCGGTGCATCCGGTTTCGGCAATTGGGGCAAATTGGCTGCGCAGCAAATGCTGTCGCAAGACGATCTGCTTGATTTTGACACCTACGGCAATGTGTCCCTGATCCATGTCACAGACATTCATGCGCAACTAAAGCCAATCTACTTCCGAGAACCTGAAGTAAACCTTGGCGTGGGCCGCAACAAAGGCGCAGTGCCGCATATTACGGGCGCAGACTTCCGCAAGGCTTACGGTATTGATGATGGAAGTCCGTCTCATTATGCGCTGACATATAACGATTTTTCCGCTTTGGCCCAAGGCTATGGCAAGATGGGTGGCATGGACCGCGTGTCCACTGTTGTGAACTCAATCCGCGCTGCACGCCCTGATGCGCTGCTGCTGGATGGCGGCGACACATGGCACGGGTCTTACACGTGTTATCACACAGAAGGCCAAGACGTGGTCAACGTGATGAACACGCTGAAGCCAGACGCGATGACGTTCCACTGGGAATTCACGCTCGGTTCCGGCCGTGTTCGCGACATCGTAAATGACCTGCCGTTCGCGGCCCTTGGTCAGAACATTTTTGATAGCGAATGGGATGAACCATCCGAAGACTTCGCACCATACAAATTCTTTGAGCGTGGTGGCGTGAAAATTGCCGTAATCGGGCAGGCGTTCCCATACATGCCGATCGCCAATCCTGGCTGGATGTTCCCAGAGTATTCCTTCGGTATTCGCGATCAGCGGATGCAAGAAATGGTTAATGAAGTCCGCGCAGCGGGTGCTGAGCTGGTTGTTTGCCTGTCCCACAACGGTTTCGACGTCGATAAAGCCATGGCAGGCCGTGTGACAGGGATCGACGTGATCCTCGCGGGCCACACCCATGATGCATTGCCTGAGCCTGTGATCGTTGGCGACACCATCATCATCGCGTCCGGTTCCAACGGCAAGTTTGTAAGTCGTGTTGATCTGGACGTGCGCGACGGCAAAATGATGGGCTTCCGCCACAAGCTGATCCCGATTTTTTCAGACGTGATTGAACCAGACGCCGAGGTCACAGCCGTGATCGACGAGCAGCGCGCACCATTTGAAGCTGAGCTGTCCGAGGTCTTGGGTCGCACATCCGATGATACGACGCTGTACCGTCGTGGTAACTTTAACGGGTCATGGGATGATCTGATCTGTGACGCGCTGATTGAGGAACGCGAAGCCGACATCGCAATGTCACCAGGGGTGCGTTGGGGGCCGTCTATCTTGCCGGGTCAGGACATCACACGTGAAGATCTTTGGAATGTTACGTCTATGACATACCCGAACGCCTATCGCACTGAAATGACGGGTGAATTTATTCACACCATCATGGAGGACGTGGCGGATAACCTGTTCAATGAGGACCCGTATTACCAGCAAGGCGGCGACATGGTCCGCGTTGGTGGCATGGGCTACCGCATCGACATCAACAAGCCCATCGGTGAGCGCGTCAGCAATCTAACGCTGCTGAAAACCGGTGAATCGATCGACCCGTCCAAGACCTACGTGGTTGCGGGGTGGGCATCGGTTAACGAGGGCACAGAAGGCCCACCAATTTGGGACGTGGTCGAAAACTACATCAAACGCGAGGGCACCGTCAGCGTGGCACCGAACACCAGTGTCGACGTTGTAGGCGCTTAAAGGAGAGCAATAGAAATGGATGAGTTTGCAAAAACATCCCGTCGCGCGTTTCTGCGCGGCAGCGCAGCAGTTGCTGCGGGAACTGTCGCAGGGCAGACGGCTGCACAGGGCGCGCCTGATCCGGCGATCACAGAACTACAGGACTGGGCGTCCTATCTCGGCGTTGGCGTCGATGAAACGCCATATGGTCTGCCGATCAAATTCGAAACAGACGTCGTGCGCCGCAATGTGGCTTGGCTGACTGCGTCGCCAATTTCGTCAATCAACTTTACGCCGATCCACGCCCTTGAAGGTACGATCACGCCGCAGGGTTGCGCGTTTGAACGTCACCACTCCGGCGCTATCGAGCTGAGCAAAGACGATTATCGCTTGATGATCAACGGCTTGGTAGATCGCCCGCTGGTATTCACTTACGCTGATCTTGAGCGTCTGCCACGCGAAAACCACGTGTATTTCTGCGAATGTGCGGCGAATACCGGCATGGAATGGGCTGGCGCGCAGCTGAACGGCGCGCAGTTCACCCACGGTATGATCCACAACATGGAATACACCGGCGTTCCACTGCGCACGCTGCTGGCCGAGGCTGGCCTCGACGCAACAGGCGATCTGGCGGACAAGTGGGTTTATGTTGAAGGTGCAGATGCGTCGTCCAACGGTCGCTCAATCCCAATGGAAAAAGCTTTGGATGACGTGCTTGTTGCGTTCAAGGCTAACGGCGAGGCATTGCGGATGGAGCACGGTTACCCAGTGCGCCTTGTCGTACCTGGTTGGGAAGGCAACATGTGGGTCAAGTGGCTTCGCCGCATTGAAGTGACAGATGCCGCCACTGAAAGCCGTGAAGAAACATCCAAGTACACAGACGTTCACGAGAACGGTGTTGCACGTAAGTGGACATGGGTGATGGACGCGAAATCTGTCATCACATCGCCAAGCCCGCAAATGCCGATCACTCATGGGCCTGGTCCGCTGGTTGTGTCCGGCCTTGCATGGTCCGGCCACGGTAAGATCACCCGCGTTGATGTCTCCATCGATGGCGGTGTGACATGGCAGACTGCACGTTTGGGCAAGCAGGGCGACACCAAAGCACTGACCCGTTTCTATCTCGATATGGATTGGGACGGCAGCGAGATGCTGATGCAAGCCCGTGCGATGGATGACACTGGCTACGTCCAACCAACCAAAGACCAGCTCCGCGAGATGCGCGGCGAAAACTCGGTCTACCACAACAACTGTATCCAAACATGGTTCGTGAACGAAGAAGGGGTCGCAGAGAATGTCGAAGTCTCTTAATCTATTTCTCCCTGCAATTGGCGGTACGGCCCTCGTATTAGGTGGCGCATACGGCTTTATGGCACGCGACTACGGCGCGAAAACAATCGAAAGCCTTGAAACACGAGTTGAGCAATCAACTGCAAGTGCCGCGAGCGCGACAGAAGCAGCGCGCGCTGCTGAGGCCGAGATCGCGCGTCTGGCCGCAGAGCGCGACGAGTTTCAAGCTATTGCCGCAGCAGGCGGTGGGCTGACACAGCCGGCACCGGTTGCAGAAGCTGTTTATGGTCTTGGCCGTGAAGCACTGCCAGAAGAAATCGCGGCTTGGGACGTTGATGTTCTCCCAGACGGGCGAGGTTTGCCTGTAGGTAGCGGTGACGTTTGGACGGGCGAAGAGCTGTTCGTTGATCAGTGTGCTGCATGTCACGGTGACTTCGCAGAAGGTTCAGGTAACTGGCCGGTTCTTGCAGGTGGCTTTGGCACACTTGCAGATGAGGACCCAGTGAAAACAGTCGGTTCCTACTGGCCGTACCTGTCTACGTCTTGGGACTACATCAACCGCTCTATGCCGTTTGGCGCTGCGGGCACACTGAGTGCTGATGAGACCTATGCGATCGTGGCTTACATTCTGTATTCCAACGACATGGTTGATGACGATTTCGTTCTAAGCAACGAGACGTTCTTTGAAATCGAAATGCCGAATGCGGACGGCTTTGTCATCGATGACCGTGCTGAAACAGAATACTCCATCTGGCGCGCTGAGCCATGTATGACGGGTTGTAAAGACAGCGTTGAAATCACAATGCACGCGTCTGTTGTCGATGTGACACCAGAAGAAGAGGGCATGGAAGAAGAAGCTATGCACTCCGAGGAACCTGCCGCTGAAGACGCGACTGGTGATGCTGAAGTCGTTGAAGCCTCTGTTGACCCTGCGTTGATCGATGCGGGTAAAGGCGTGTTCCGCCAATGTCAGTCTTGCCACGAAGTTGGTGAAGGCGCGTCTGACCGCACAGGTCCACAGCTGAACGGTTTGCTAGGTCGTACAATCGGCAGCATCGATGGTTTCCGGTACTCCAACTCCTTCAAGGATGCCGCTGAAGCGGGTGAAACATGGACAACTGAAGCGCTTGAAGCGTTCTTGACGGACCCACGCGGTGCAATGTCGGGAACGAAGATGGCCTATCGCGGTCTGTCTGATCCTGCCGACATCACCGCGGTCCTTGCTTACATCGAAAGCATTGGTGCTGAATGAGCTCTTTGAGAAACACCATTTCGACAGTCGCCATCGCTGCATTTGCAGCGGTGGCGCACGCCGATGTAGGGGGTGACGCCGAGCGCGGCGAAAACCTTTTCCGTCAATGCTCTGGCTGCCACCAAGTAGGGGCAGGCGCGGAAGATCGGGTCGGCCCGCACCTTAACGGCATTTTCGACAGCCCAGCAGGGGATTCCGAAGGGTATCGCTACTCCAACGGGATGGAACGTGCGGCTGCGGGTGGTTTGATTTGGACATACGAAACCCTTGATGCCTATATCAAAGATCCGCGTTCGCTTGTGTCCCAGACACGTATGTCTTTCGGTGGTTTTGATGACCAACAAGACCGTGATGACGTTCTAGCGTTCCTGCGGCGCTTTTCTGACAATCCACAAGACATTCCAGAATCCGCCCCAACCGCTGTTGCGGTTGACCATGAGATCGCTCCCGAAATCCTTGCGATCGTGGGGGACCCTGCGTACGGCGAATACCTTTCCGGAGAATGCACGGCATGCCACCAAACCAGTGGTGCGGCAAACGGCATTCCAAGCATCACTCATTGGCCAAGCGAAGATTTCGTGATCGCCATGCATGCCTACAAGGATGGGGTTCGCCAGCATCCAGTCATGCAAATGATGGCTGGGAGGCTGTCAAACGAAGAGATTGCGGCGCTTGCTGCGTATTTCAAAGACATCGAATAATCGGTGCATTTTAGGGAGAAAGTGAAATGAAACTCAACAGACGCGCCTTTATTGGCACCGCCGCGGCAGCAGCCGGCACATTTGCCGCACCGCTGTTGGTCCGTGCTGACGGTCATGCAAAGCCACGTGTTGTAATTGTCGGCGGGGGCGCTGGTGGCGCGACTGCTGCGCGCTACATTGCCAAGGATAGCAATGGCGAAATCGACGTTACGCTGATCGAACCAACACGCACCTATTACACCTGCTTCTTTTCCAACCTTTATTTGGGCGGCTTCCGCACAATGGACAGCCTGGGCCATTCTTACGGTACACTGGCAGCAGAATACGGCATCAACGTTGTACATGACTGGGCAACAGGTGTTGATCGCGACGCCAAGACAGTTACGACGGCTGGTGGTTACACAATCCCATATGATCGCCTGATCCTGTCACCAGGTATCGACTTTGTTGACGGTGCCGTTGCTGGTTGGGATGTATCATCCCAGAACGCTATGCCACACGCCTATAAAGCAGGTTCTCAGACCGAACTGTTGCGTGCCCAGATTGAGGCCATGCCGCAGGGTGGTACATACGCAATGGTTGCTCCGCCAAACCCATTCCGCTGCCCTCCTGGACCGTATGAGCGGATCAGCATGGTTGCGCATATGCTGAAAGAGAACAATCCAACAGCCAAGATCCTGATCGCGGACCCGAAGGAAAAGTTCTCTAAGCAGGGTCTGTTTGAAGATGGCTGGAGCACGCATTACGCGGGCATGATCGAACGCGTCGGTCCTGACTTTGGCGGTGACAACGTTGAAGTTGATCCAAACGCAATGACGCTCAGCATTGATGGCGAAGTTACAAACGTAGACGTTTGTAACGTTATCCCAGCAATGAAAGCGGGCAAGATCGCAGAAATCGCAGGCATCACTGAAGGCAACTGGGCCCCAGTAAATGCGGCTGATCTGTCTTCCAAGATGGATGAAAACATCCACATCTTGGGCGATGCTTGTGCGCAGGGCGATATGCCCAAATCCGGCTTCTCGGCCAACTCTCAGGCGAAGGTTTGCGCCAATGCCGTGCGCGGTGCGTTGACGGGGTCCACTGTGTTCCCAGCACGTTTTGCAAACACATGCTGGTCGCTGATCGACACCAACGACGGTGTTAAAGTTGGTGCGTCTTATGAAGCAACGGACGAAAAGATCGCTAAGGTAGACGGGTTCATTTCTGAGGTCGGCGAAAGCGCGGATGTGCGCCAAGCGACGTTTGAAGAATCTGTTGGTTGGTATGACGGCATTACAGCCGACATGTTTGGCTAAAAAAAAAGCTGCTGGGCTTTGATCTATGTCACGGTCCAGCACACCCAATTGCGTTACCAAAAGTTGAACTTTGGAGGAAAGACAATGAAACGACTTCTGCTTTCAGCTTGCTTTAGCGTAATTGCCACGATTTCTGCGGCACAAGGATCCACAGTCTACTCGTTTGACGGATCCTTTGATGACGCAACTTTTTCAGTTGAAAGCGCGATTGTTGGCCATGGTTTGGTTATAGATTATGTCAGTCACACAGGTGAAATGCTGGCACGGACAGCGCAAGACGTCGGTAGCGACGTGGAGCTGTTTACGGCCGCAGACATCTTTGTGTTTTGCTCCGCCAGCCTGTCCCGCGAAGTGATGGAAGCGGATCCAATGAACATCGCATATTGCCCATACGGTGTCTTTGTCGCCGAACGTGACGGCAAAGTGATGATCGGCTATCGCAACTACCCAGAGGGCGAAATGCAGAAGGTCCAAAGCCTTCTTGACGACATCGTCCAAGAGGCCCTCGGAGATTAACACGCGACATGAACTACAGCGACTTTTTCACTGGCGAACTTGATCGTCTGCGCGACGACGGCAACTACCGTGTCTTCGCTGACCTGCAACGCAAGCGCGGTTCCTTTCCGCAGGCCCTGAATCGCGACGGCGACAATAAGCGCGACGTGACGATCTGGTGTTCCAACGACTACCTTGGCATGGGCCAGCACGAAGACGTTTTGGGTGCAATGCACGACGCCATTGATACGGTCGGCGCAGGGGCAGGCGGGACGCGCAATATTTCTGGTACAACCCACCAACACGTCGTTCTGGAACAGGAACTTGCTGACTTGCATGGCAAAGAAGCGGCGTTGTTGTTCACATCCGGCTACGTTTCCAACTGGGCCGCGCTTGGCACATTGGCCGCGCGTATTCCAAATTGCTTGGTGTTGTCGGACGCTTTGAACCACGCCAGCATGATCGAAGGCATCCGCCATTCGCGTGCCGAATGCCAGCGGTTCCGCCACAATGATGTCGAACACCTCGAAGAGCTGCTGAAGGCGCAGCCGCTTGATCGCCCGAAACTGATCGCTTTTGAATCCGTCTATTCGATGGACGGTGACATCGGCCCGATTGAGGAAATTTGCGATCTGGCGGACAAGTACAACGCGATGACCTATCTGGATGAAGTTCACGCTGTTGGCCTTTATGGCCCGCGCGGTGGGGGCATCGCCGAGGAACGCGGTCTGATGGATCGCCTGACAGTGATCGAAGGGACGTTAGGCAAGGCATTCGGCGTGATGGGCGGCTATATCGCGGCCTCAACTGCGCTATGTGACTTCATCCGCTCCTTCGCAAGCGGGTTCATTTTCACAACAGCGCTTCCGCCGGCTATTGCCGCAGGCGCGGCGGCGTCGGTGCGTCACCTGAAAAACAGCAGTTTTGAGCGTGCGCAGCAAAAGCAGCGCGTGGCGCAAGTTCGCGCACGTCTGGACGCGGTTGGAATTCCACACACTGATAACGAAAGCCACATCATTCCGGTGATGGTAGGTGATCCGGTTAAATGCAAATACCTGTCTGATATTTTGTTGAAAGATCACGGTATTTATATCCAGCCGATCAATTATCCAACGGTTCCTAAGGGAACCGAACGTCTGCGTATCACGCCGTCTCCGGTCCATAGCCAAGCGGATATTGATAACCTCGTTGGCGCATTGGAACTGCTTTGGTCCCAGTGCGAGTTGGCACGCATTCCGATGGCGGCGCAGTAGCAATTCCAACGCTCGATAACGGGTAGGTCACATGGAAAATCTCTTGGAAATCTACGGCGAAGGTGCCGTATTGTTCGCGCTCGGCGGTATTGTCGGGTTGGTGTTCGGCGCGGCGGCCTATCAGTCAAAGTTTTGTCTGCGTGCAGCGACGATCGAAGTTGCGCAGGGTCAATTCGGAAGCCGGTTGAGCATCTGGCTCATTGCGTTTTGCGCGGCCGTATTCGGTGTTCAGTTTTCCATCGCAATGGGTTGGCTGAGTGTCGCAGATGCACGCCAATTGGCAAACGTCGGCAGCCTGTCCGGGGCAATCATTGGCGGATTGATGTTCGGCGTCGGCATGGTCCTGGCACGCGGCTGTGCGAGCCGGTTACTGGTACTGTCCGGCACAGGAAACCTACGTGCGCTGGTAACAGGCTTGGTTCTAACGGTTGTGGCACAAGCATCCCTCAGCGGGGTCCTTGCACCTGCACGAGTCTATTTGTCCGGTTTATGGTCCATCCAAGGGGGATCGGCGCGCGATATGTTGGCCCTGATTGGATTGAATGCATCCGGCGCCGCGGCTCTGGCAGGTATCTGCTTTGCAGGCGCGCTTGTGTTCGCGATGAAAAAACTGGTTCCGGTTTCCCAGTACGGTGCAGCGGTAATTGTCGGGCTTGCGGTTGCTGGCGGGTGGGTCGGTACCTACCAGATTGCGCAAGCATCTTTTGATGTGGTTTCAATCACCTCGGTTACGTTCACAGGGCCGTCGGCGGATACTTTGATGGCATTGGTCACAGCGCCAACGGTGCCAATGGGCTTTGGCCTTGGCCTCGTTCCTGGGGTGTTTGTCGGCGCGGCAACGGCTGCGGCATTGATGTCTGGCCTGCGCATTCAAAGGTTTGGCCCAGACACCCCGATGGAGCGCTATTTAATCGGTGCGTTCCTCATGGGGTTTGGCAGCATGCTTGCTGGCGGCTGCGCCGTGGGCGCAGGTATGTCTGGCGGCGCGATCTTCTCTCTCACGGCGTGGGTAGCTGTTGCGTGCATGTGGTTGGGTGCGATGGGTGCAAAGCTGGTGCTGGACCGCCCGCAAGCGGTAACAGCCTAGATATCCTGAATAAAACGGTATCCGTCGCCAGCGGCTTCGATACGCCCAATACCATTGCCCTTTAGATGGAAACCAAGAACCGACATCTGTTCATGGGCAATCTGATCCAATAGGGATGTACGCGTCGCAGCACCCATTTCCATATCTTGATCCGAGCCAGTTTTCCACGTGGGGTGGGCCAGTGCGATATGATCATTCCCGATGCAATCACCAATAATCATCATCGCATTCGAGCCTTGCCGTACTTCAAACGCAATGTGCCCCGGTGTGTGACCAAAAGTGGCACGCGCCGCGACGCCGGGCAGGATTTCCTCGCCGTCGTTGAAGAACGTGATGTTGTCCGCTATCCGCGCTAGACGGCGTGCTGCGCCCACCGCAAAGGTCGTACGCCCTTCATCAATGGTGTCGACGGTTTCAGGGTTGGTCCAATAGTCCCATTCGGCCTGACCAATCATGTATTTCGCATCTGGGAACAGCAGATCATCGAAATCATCCACCAGACCCCAAATGTGATCGGGGTGCGCATGGGTAAAGGCAATGTCGGTGATATCTTCTGGTGACAGCCCGACTTCATCAAGTGCATCAAGCAAGAAGCCCGCACTGCTCATGAACTCGGATCCTGCACCAACATCAAACAGGATGTTGCGCTCACCGGTTTGCAAAAGGGTGACGTTGCAAGGTGGGGTTAAGGCCTCACCCAAACCAAACGCCTCGATTGCTCCCGTTTTGTCACCTTCGGGAATAGGTGCAAGGACCATCGACGCTGGCAGCGTTAGGGAGCCATCAGATAGCGATGTCAATGTATAGGTGCCAATTTCTGTCTGCGCCATCAACGGTTTATAGGGCAAAAGTGACCCAGCGACCCCTGCGGCGCTAAGCGAAAGTAATTTTCTTCGCGATAAAGTCATGGCACGTCCTTTACATATTCTCATTTAGGAATGTGTAATGGGTTTCTCCGTGTTTAGTCAAATGCCACGGCAGATGAGAGATGGAGTTCAGCCATGCCGCGCGGCTTCCCAATCCGAATACAATTCAGGTCGCATTCGCATCAGTTTGTTTTCGGTCTGGCGGCTTAGTGTCATGTCACCCGCAGGGGAGACATTGCGCTTCTCAAGCTTGATTTCCGTATCCAAACGTTCCTCAAGAAATGCGACCAATTTATCCAGCTGTTCGTACTGGAACATGTGATCGACGGCTAATTCACCATCATTGCTCCGCACAAACTTTTTCGGGTCACCCACATGCGACCAACTTGTTGGGTCGCCCTTGGCGTAATCACTCACAAAGTCATCGAACGATACGTCTTTGGTGCTTTGGGGTTTTCCGTCAACGGCGGGGCGTTGGCGATACCGATACCAGCTTCCAAGCCAGCCAATCGGGTGGCGCACGGTGCAAACGACTTCTAAGTCGTTCAGCCCGCACTTGCCTAAGTAAGGCTCTAAATAGCGTTTATACCGATAGGCTGGCGTGTGTTTTAGAATCGCTGGATTGCGCAATGCCATGTCAGCGCGCGGTGACAGCGCTTCTTCGATCGCAGTCGTACCCGTCTTCGGGAGGGCCAGTAGGACTAATTTTTCTTTTGCAAAAACAAGCATCTATATGCGGCTCCACTCTCCGATTAACCGTAAACTACTCTTTAACCAATAGGCATGAAAGATGCGTTATGAACGATTTTAGTTGATGCGTTCTCGTTTTGATCTCATAAGGGAGAGAACAAGAGGTGAACAAAGCAATCAATTGCTACCCTTAGTAGGGCGTGGAATAAGGAAGAAAATCATGGCAACGGCAGAGCTTTTAAAAATGAGTGACAAGAAATCAGCGGACAAGCAAAAGGCGCTCGATTCTGCGCTGGCACAGATCGAACGTCAGTTCGGCAAAGGCTCAATCATGACGTTGGGCGGCAATGCCGTGCAAGAGATTGAAAGCACCTCAACCGGTTCACTCGGGCTGGATATTGCGCTTGGCATTGGTGGTATCCCGAAGGGTCGCATCATTGAAATTTACGGGCCGGAATCATCTGGTAAGACAACGCTAACACTGCACTGCATCGCAGAAGAGCAGAAAAAGGGCGGTGTTTGTGCGTTTGTTGACGCGGAACACGCGCTTGACCCGGGCTATGCTAAAAAGCTTGGTGTTAACCTTGATGAACTGCTGATTTCCCAGCCAGACACGGGCGAGCAAGCTCTTGAGATCGTTGACACATTGGTGCGTTCCGGCGCTGTATCCATGGTTGTCGTAGACTCCGTGGCAGCTTTGACTCCGAAGTCAGAACTTGAAGGCGACATGGGGGATCATTCCGTTGGCGTGCATGCGCGTTTAATGTCCCAAGCGATGCGCAAGCTGACCGGTTCGATCAGCCGCACTAAATGTACTGTTGTTTTCATTAACCAGATCCGGATGAAAATTGGTGTTATGTTCGGTTCTCCTGAGACAACGACAGGCGGTAACGCGCTAAAGTTCTACTCCTCCGTGCGCATGGACATCCGCCGCATCGGTGCTGTGAAGGATCGCGACGAAGTTGTGGGTAACACCACCAAGGTCAAGATCGTAAAGAACAAGGTTGCACCACCGTTCAAAGTTGTTGAATTCGACATCATGTACGGCGAAGGCATCTCCAAGATGGGCGAGCTGATTGACATGGGTGTGAAGGCCGGTGTGGTTGAGAAATCCGGTTCTTGGTTCTCCTACGGGGATGAACGCATCGGGCAGGGGCGCGAGAACGCCAAATCCTTCCTGCGCGACAACCCGCATTTCGCAGTCGAGATCGAAGATAAGATCCGCGCAGCGCACGGGCTTGATTTTGACGGCGCGGAAGATGCCGCCAATGATGATGGTGCCTTGCTGGAAGACTAATCCGGCCTGATTACTAGAATTGAAGGGCGCAGGGGAAACCTTGCGCCCTTTTCTGTTTTCCCACTGTGGACTTGGCGCAGGTGCAGGGCTATTTCATGGGTCGCAATTAACCCGCCCGAAAGAAGTGCCATGACCAGCTTGTCAGACATCCGTTCTACCTTCCTTGATTACTTTAAACGTCAGGGACATGAGGTCGTGTCCTCCAGCCCGCTGGTGCCGCGCAATGACCCGACGCTGATGTTCACAAATTCCGGCATGGTGCAGTTCAAGAACCGCTTTACCGGTGTTGAAGCTGGCGACTACCAGCGCGCGACGACGTCGCAGAAATGCGTCCGCGCAGGGGGCAAACACAATGACCTCGATAATGTCGGCTACACCGCACGTCACCATACATTCTTTGAAATGCTCGGGAATTTCTCGTTCGGCGACTATTTCAAAAAAGAGGCGGTCCCGTTCGCGTGGGAATTGCTGACCAAGGACTTCGGCATCGACAAATCCAAACTGCTGACCACCGTCTATCACACCGACGACGAGGCGTTCGAGTTGTGGAAAAAGATCGGCGTGCCGGAAGATCGTATTATTCGCATCGCCACGGACGACAACTTCTGGCGCATGGGGCCGACTGGTCCGTGCGGCCCATGTACCGAGATTTTCTATGATCACGGCGATCACATCTGGGGCGGCCCTCCGGGATCAGCTGACGAAGACGGCGACCGCTTTATTGAGATATGGAACGTCGTTTTCATGCAGAACGAACAGTTCGAAGACGGCACAATGAAGCCGCTCGACATGCAATCCATCGATACTGGCATGGGGCTGGAACGGATCGGCGCGTTGCTTCAAGGCGGTCATGACAACTACGAGACAGACCTGTTCAAGGCCCTGATCGAGGCGTCTGCCCATGCAACGTCGACCGATCCGTTTGGCGATCAGAACGTGCATCACCGCGTGATTGCAGACCACCTGCGTTCTACATCTTTTTTGATTGCAGAAGGCGTTCTGCCGTCCAATGAGGGCCGCGGCTACGTGCTGCGCCGCATCATGCGCCGCGCCATGCGCCACGCGCACCTGTTGGGCGCACAAGACCCCGTCATGCACAAGCTGGTTCCAGCTTTGGTGCAACAAATGGGCGCGGCTTACCCCGAACTGGGTCAAGGTCAAACCTTGATCGAAGATACGTTCTTGAACGAAGAAATACGTTTCAAAACAACGCTGGATCGCGGCTTGAAGCTGCTGGATGACGCATTGGTTGACGTGGATGAAGGCGCCGATTTGCCAGGTGAAACTGCGTTTAAACTTTATGACACCTACGGCTTCCCGCTTGATTTGACCCAAGATGCCTTGCGTGAAAAGGGACACGGCGTAGATGTAGACGGTTTTGATGCTGCTATGGCTGAACAGAAGGCCAAAGCGCGCGCGGCGTGGTCTGGCACGGGTGCCGCGGCAGACGCTGCGATCTGGTTTGACTTGGCGGATCGGCACGGCGTCACCGAATTCTTGGGTTATGAAACCGAAACCGCCGAAGGTCAGCTTTTGGCAATTGTCGCCGATACCGACGCTGTTGATAGCGCCAAAAAGGGCGACACCGTCGCGCTGATCTTCAACCAAACGCCTTTCTACGCTGAAAGCGGTGGTCAGGTTGGCGACGAAGGCGTGTTGAAAACCGAAACGGGTGCAGCACGAATTACGGATACCAAAAAGGTCGCCGGATTGTTCCTGCACATGGCCGAGGTCACGGACGGTACGCTGACCAAAGGGCAGGGCACCGAGCTAACGGTGGATCACACCCGCCGCAGTACCATCCGCGCCAACCACTCCGCAACGCACTTACTGCACGAAGCCCTTCGCGAAGCTTTGGGCGACCATGTTGCGCAGAAGGGCTCTCTCAACGCGCCGGATCGTTTGCGGTTTGATTTCAGCCATAACGACGCGATGACGCAGGATCAAATCCGCCAAGTCGAAACCCGTGTGAATGAAATGATCCGCCAAAACACATCTGTCGATACACGCATCATGACACCCGACGACGCCCGTGCGATCGGCGCGCAGGCGTTGTTTGGCGAAAAATACGGTGACGAAGTCCGAGTGGTTTCTATGGGTCGCGCTGACACAGGCAAGGGTGCTGATGGCCAAACATGGTCGTTAGAACTTTGCGGCGGTACACACGTGCGCCAAACCGGTGACATCGGGGCCTTCGTCACCTTGGGCGATTCAGCATCTTCCGCTGGTGTGCGCCGGATTGAAGCGCTGACAGGTCAGGCTGCATTGGATGCTTTGCTCACCCAAGATCAACGCCTGTCCGAAACGGCCGCACTCCTCAAAGCGGCTGCTGCTGATGTTTCAACACGCGTCAAAGCGCTGATGGATGAACGCAAAGCGCTCGCCAACGAGGTTGCACAGTTGCGTCGCGAAGTTGCGATGGGTGGTGGCGCGAAGTCCGACGCAGCAGAAGCGAAAGAAATCAACGGCGTAGCGTTCAAAGCTCAAGTGATGAAAGGCGTCACAGGTCGCGATTTGCCCGCCATGATTGACGAGATGAAAGCGGCAATGGGCAGCGGTGCTGTCCTGTTGATCGCAGCTTCAGACGGCAAAGCGGCCGTAGCAGCGGGCGTTACAGCGGACCTGACCGACAAAGTCAGCGCCGTGGATCTTGTACGCGCCGCAGTGGCTGAACTTGGCGGCAAAGGTGGCGGTGGACGCCCAGATATGGCGCAGGGTGGTGGCAAGGACGCAGGGAACGCTGATGCAGCTATCGCCGCAGCCGAGGCTGTAATCTCCTCTTAACTTTGCTTTTGTTTTAGAAATATCCCGGGGGAGCGTAGCGGGGGCAGCGCCCCTACAACGTCAAACAAAAAGGGCCGTGCCTTCATATGAAGCGCGGCCCTTTTGCTAATCTATTCAGCGAGTTGTCACTCAGCCTTCGCGTGGCGCTTGCGCTCATGCGGGTCAAGGTAGCGCTTGCGCAACCGAACAGAGCTTGGCGTAACCTCAACCAGCTCATCATCGTCGATGTAGGCAATCGCTTCTTCCAAGGACAGTGTAACTGGTGTCGTCAATCGAACCGCTTCATCCGTACCGGAGGCCCGAACGTTGGTCAGCTGCTTGCCCTTCAGCGGGTTCACTTCAAGATCGTTTTCACGGCTGTGTTCGCCAATGATCATACCCTGATACACTTCAACCTGCGCACCGATGAAGAACTTACCGCGGTCTTCAAGCTTCCACAGCGCGAAGGAAACGGTTGAACCGTTTTCCATGGAGATCAGAACGCCCGCGCGACGGCCCGGGATCTTGCCTTTGTGTGGTGCCCAGTCATGGAACACGCGGTTGATAACGCCTGTGCCGCGTGTATCGGTCAGAAATTCGCCGTGATAGCCGATAAGACCACGGGACGGGACGTGTGCGATGATGCGCGTCTTGCCTGCACCGGCTGGTTTCATCTCAACCAACTCACCTTTGCGCGTACCGGTGATTTTTTCGATAACCGCGCCAGAGTATTCGTCATCCACGTCGATTGTTGCTTCCTCAATCGGCTCGTGGCGCACGCCGTCGATGTCTTTGAACAACACCTGTGGGCGAGAGATCGACAGCTCAAAACCTTCGCGGCGCATGTTTTCGATCAAAACACCCATCTGCAATTCGCCACGGCCAGCTACTTCGAACGCATCGCCACCGGGCGTGTCAGTCACCTTAATCGCCACGTTGGACTCGGCTTCTTTCATCAGACGGTCGCGGATAACGCGGGACTGAACCTTTTTGCCGTCACGACCCGCAAGTGGAGAGTCGTTGATGCCAAAGGTTACGGTGATGGTCGGCGGGTCAATCGGCTGTGCAGGAATGGCCTCTTCGACAGACGTATCTGCCAGCGTGTCGGCAACGGTTGCTTTGGACATGCCCGCGATGGACACGATGTCACCAGCTTCGGCTGTTTCAATCGCAGTCTGCTCAAGCCCGCGGAACGCCAGAATTTTCGTGGCGCGGAAGTTTTCGATCAATGTGCCATCGCGTGACATCGCCTTGATCGTCTGGCCAGCCTTCAGAGTGCCGGTTTCAACGCGGCCTGTCAGCAAGCGGCCCAAGAACGGGTCACCACCCAGTGTCGTTGCCAGCATTGTAAATGGCTTGTCTACGTTTTGGATCTGCGCAGGGGCAGGGACGTGGGTTGTGATCAGCTCAAACATAGCTTGCAAATCTTTGCGCGGCCCGTCGAGTTCCATGTCCGCCCAGCCGGAACGGCCAGACGCATACATGTGTGGGAAATCAAGCTGTTCGTCGGTCGCATCAAGGCTGGCGAACAAGTCAAAACATTCATCCAGCGCACGGTCGGGCTCGCCGTCCGGCTTGTCGACTTTGTTGATCACAACAATCGGCTTTAGGCCCAGCTTCAGCGCCTTGGACGTCACGAATTTGGTCTGTGGCATCGGACCTTCAGCAGCGTCAACCAGCAGGACAACACCATCAACCATGGAGAGGATGCGTTCAACTTCGCCGCCGAAGTCAGCGTGACCCGGTGTATCAACGATGTTGATGCGGTGACCTTGCCATTCAACGGATGTTGGCTTGGCGAAAATTGTAATGCCGCGCTCACGTTCCAGATCGTTGGAATCCATAGCGCGTTCTGTTGTCGCTTGGTTTTCACGGTAGGTGCCTGATTGCTTCAGAAGCTCGTCCACAAGTGTGGTTTTGCCGTGGTCAACGTGGGCGATGATAGCGATGTTACGCAGTTCCATTGGATGTCCTTAAGAAAGCATTAGAACGGGCGCAAAAGCGGGCCCGTGAATGACGTTGCGCGGGCTTTACCGCGCCTTTGGCAGAAAGGCTAGGGTTATCTAACGCCGCTTAGTGCACAGCGGTTTTGGATAACAACAGAATGATGGCAATTCCGATAAGGATCAGCGCCATTCCAAGGATTGCAGGCCAATCCAGTGTTTGGCGGAAAACGACCCAACCAATGAGGGCAATCAGAACGATTCCAGAGCCTGACCAAATTGCATACATAATGCCAACCGGCATCGACTTGAGCGTCAGTGCCAGTAAGTAAAAAGCAAGGCTGTAGGCGACGACGACAATGATCGAGGGCCCAAGTTTCGTGAACTGTTGACTGGCTTGCAGCGCGGTCGTGCCGATGGTTTCAAAAATAACGGCGACAAAAAGCGTGATGAAATGCGTCGGCATGTTTCGCGTCCTTTACGTGGCTACGTACCAGTCTTTGCGGTGGTTGAATGTGAT
The DNA here is from genome assembly GCF_900185015.1 of Octadecabacter ascidiaceicola. Taxonomy (GTDB): domain Bacteria; phylum Pseudomonadota; class Alphaproteobacteria; order Rhodobacterales; family Rhodobacteraceae; genus Octadecabacter; species Octadecabacter ascidiaceicola. The sequence continues at coordinate 117,365 of NZ_FXYD01000001.1, forward strand.
GATCATATTGACGATGAACGCGCCTAGCATTGAAAACAACACAGCACGCGCATCAATGATGAAGAAGGCTGCAGCAAAGATGCAGGCGTCGAACACCAGCTGCGTGAAGCCCGCGCGAAAGCCAGTGTTTTCTTGAATATAAAGCGCAAGGATGCCGACCCCACCAAGTGAGGCACCATGACGAAAGATCGCCAGCAAGCCTGCGCCATTCAGTGCGCCAAATAGGGCCACACCATAAAACGGATCTAGTGCTTCAAAGCTCATTAAGGTCGGAAACCAGATCGAGAACACGGAAACGAGGACGACAGCGATGACCGTTTTCAAAACAAAGCGCGGGCCGATACGTTTGTACCCCAGCCAATAGAACGGCAGGTTCACCAAGAAGAACATAAACGCAAATGAATAGCCTGTTGCGTATGACAGCAGTAACGCAAGACCCGCAGTTTGCCCGGTCACCAGACCAAGATGGGTCAGGATAACAAGGGCTGACGCGGCCATACCGGCCCCCGTGACGAGGCCTTGTGCGTCTTCCAGCACAGTATGGCGGCGAGGGCGGTTTTTGGGTGGGATCAGGGCTTTATCAGACATGAAGCAGAGGTATTTGCCGAATTGGGGGGTGTCCAGCAAATAAGGGCTACCCGTGAGGGCAGCCCTTTGATTGTAGCGTGCTGTAGTGGGGGATTAACCGAGAGCCGCGTTCAGGTTTTCGTCGATTTTTTCGAGGAACCCTTCCGTTGTGAGCCAAGATTGGTTTGGCCCAACGAGTAGCGCGAGGTCTTTTGTCATGAAGCCGGATTCAACCGTATCCACGATGACCTTTTCCAACGTTTCAGCAAACTTTGTCAGCTTGGCGTTGTCATCCAGCTTGGCGCGGTGACGCAAGCCACCCGTCCACGCAAAGATAGACGCGATAGAGTTGGTTGAGGTCGCTTCGCCCTTTTGGTGCTGGCGGTAGTGGCGCGTCACGGTGCCGTGGGCGGCCTCGGATTCGACGATCTTGCCATCGGGTGTCATCAACTGGGAGGTCATCAGGCCCAGCGAGCCAAAGCCCTGCGCGACGGTGTCTGACTGTACATCACCATCATAGTTTTTGCAGGCCCAGACATAACCGCCAGACCATTTCATTGCCGACGCAACCATGTCGTCAATCAGACGGTGCTGATATTCAAGGCCGGCTTCGTCAAACTTGTCTTTGTATTCCGCGTCGAAAATCCGTTGGAAAGTCAGCATGAACTGGCCGTCATACTGTTTCAGGATTGTGTTTTTGGTTGATAGGTAAACAGGGAAGTTGCGCTTGAGGCCGTATTCGAACGACGCACGGGCGAAATCTTCGATGCTAGCGTCAAGGTTATACATGCCCATGTAGACACCGGACGATGGTGCGTCAAATACCTCTTCTTCGACAACGGTGCCGTCTTCGCCGACGAACTTCATGCTGAGCTTGCCCGGCCCTGGGAATTTCATATCAGTGGCTTTGTATTGGTCACCATAAGCATGGCGGCCAATCACGATCGGCTGCGTCCACCCCGGAACAAGGCGCGGCACGTTGGAACAGATGATCGGCTCGCGGAAAATCGTACCGCCAAGAATGTTGCGGATCGTGCCATTCGGGGATTTCCACATCTTCTTGAGGCCGAATTCCTCAACCCGTGCTTCATCCGGTGTGATGGTCGCACATTTGACGGCGACGCCAACTTCTTTGGTCTTTTCAGCGGCATCTATGGTAATCTGGTCATCCGTTGCATCGCGGCTTTCCATGCCGAGATCATAGTAGAGCAGATCTATATCTAAATAGGGCAGGATCAGCTTGTCTTTGATGAACGCCCAAATGATGCGGGTCATTTCATCGCCATCCATCTCGACGATCGGATTTTGTACTTTGATCTTATCCATCGGGGGATATCCTTATGTGCATGTGAATTGGCGTTCAGATAGCCCATCTGAGGCGTGTTGGAAAGACTGCATACAATTGTATGCAGAAATCTGAGTATGGTTTTGTTGTCTCTTAGCTTGGCTTTCCCAACATTTCATTAGCGCCTGCGGCGGGCGGGGGGCAAAATTTTAAAAAATTTTGCTGCCTTCGGCGAGGATATTTGAGAAACAAAGACAAACAGGAGTTAGGTGTTTGCTGCGAACCATGCGTCAAGGTCGGGTACAAGGGCGTCCCAAAGGGCAGGGGCACCGCGTTTGACCTTATGGCCGACGCGGGCGTCGAGTTGATCACGCGTGACGTTATATTCGCGCCATGAACCGCCACCGGATTCAAGATTGCAGATGAGCGGCTGCGCACGGTCGAGAGATTTAGCGAAGATGGCATCGACGGAGGCTGCCGCTTCAAATTCTTCCCAGGTCGCGCGTAAACCGTCGCGTTGTGCAGGGGGCAGCATCCCAAAGAGGCGATCCGCGGCGGCTTGTTCTGCGGCCTCAACTGCGGCGACATCAAACGATCCATGGATTGGGTTGTCGCCAGCGTCGATCTCAACAATGTCGTGCAAAAGAAGCATCATAAGAACGACATCCAGTTGCGCTGGTGCGTGGCTGTGTTCGTGGAGTGTCATCGCCCAAAGCATGATGTGCCAACTGTGCTCGCCCGAGTTTTCGTGCCGTGATCCGTCACAAAGAGTTGTGCCGCGCAGCACGGATTTGAGTTGGTCGGCTTCCATGATGAACCGTAGTTGCGACGCCAAAGGTTCAAGCAGCGCAAGGTGGCGTTTGTTCAGCAAGTTCGACGCGTGTTGGTGGATTTCGGGCCAGTCATCATGCAGATCGCTGAAGCGGCCAGTCTCCAAGATGCCGCGCAGTATGTCGTGTTCGTCTTGGGTCTGCACCGGATTGGAAAGCTCTTGAAACATTGGTGAAGCTTTGTCGATCATGTTGGCGTAGCGGGCGTCGGCGGTTTTGCCGTCTTCGAATTCTTCCCACAAAAGGCGGTAATTGATGCCTTGATCTACGGGGAGCAGGCCAAAAATGCGAGTTGCGGCGTCTGCTTCAAGACGGCGCACTTCGTCCATGTCGTGATCAAGATGAATTGGGTGATCGCCGGCGTCAATTTCAACGATGTCGTGCACCAAGAGCATTTGAATGACGCGGGGGATATTTGCACCGCCTGAGTGATCCGCAAAGATCAGCGCCCAAAGGCAGACATGCCATGAGTGTTCCGCCGTGTTTTCAAACCGTGACCCATCTGACAGCACATTTGCGCGGGTGACGGATTTGAGCTTGTCAGTTTCAATCAAAAACGCGAGCTGCGCAGTTATCCGGTCTTGCATCACGGGCTTTCGGGTTTTGGAAAATCAGACGTCATACGGGCCTTGGCAGGTAATACTTCGGGATCGCGTAACATATTGGTAAAGAAATCCGGATCAGGAAAGCCGTCCCAAGGGTAGAGGCCGTGAAGGGCGGTTGCGAAGGCTTCGACGATGGCAGGGGCTATTGGGTCTTCACCGGCTAGGTACAGATCGTGGTAACCGGCGATGCGGGGTACGGCGTCGTAACCGATGACCGGCCATTGCTCGGGCTGGACTGCATCCGACGAGACAATCGCTGCGGCAACGATTGCATCAGCTGGTATTGCCTTGGCTTTTGTAGTGCGCGCGCTTGACCGATCAGAGATGAGGATCATGATACGGGTGCGGCCCCATTCGATCCTCGCCACCTGTGCCAAGGCGAAGGTTTCATCCAAAAGCGGGATCAGGATATGGTCGGCTTCTCGCATCCTAGCCTTTGGATTTTGCCTGCGCTTCGGCCTTTGCCGCCAGTTCCGCGATCTTGTTATCAAGGAACTTGCGCGCGCCTTGTTCGGCGAGGCGGATGCGGCATTCGGTTAAGAATGCCTCTTCCAGCGTCTGGGATGCCGCGCCGACAATGTGACCGAGTTCGATAAACAAGCGGTCTTCGCCCGTGGCCTTTTGAATCTCAAGTACATCTTCGGCCAATTTCGCGGCCAGTTTGGTCAGGCTTTCAGACATTAGCGCGTGTTCTCTGTCAGGCGCCGTTTGACGTAGGTTTGCACCGTATCAATCATCGGATCCATGTGTGGATCTTCAAAGAAGTGGCCTGCACCCGGAGTTTCTTCGTGGGTGATGGTGATGCCCTTTTGCTCGTGCAGTTTGTTCACAAGGTTCACGGTATCCGCCGGAGGTGCCACGCGGTCCGCTGCGCCGTTGATGATCAGACCGGAGCTTGGGCAAGGGGCCAAGAAGCTGAAATCATACATATTGGCGGGGGGCGACACCGAGATGAAGCCAGTGATTTCAGGGCGGCGCATCAGAAGTTGCATACCGATCCATGCACCGAACGAGAAACCAGCAACCCAGCAATGCTTGGAGTTGTTGTTCATCGACTGCAGGTAATCCAGTGCGGATGCCGCATCGGACAATTCGCCAATGCCTTGATCATATTCACCCTGAGAACGACCAACGCCACGGAAGTTGAAGCGCAAAACCGTAAAGCCCATCTGATAGAAAGCATAGTGCAGGTTGTAGACCACCTTGTTGTTCATCGTTCCGCCAAATTGCGGGTGCGGATGCAAGACGATCGCGATTGGCGCGTCACGTTCTTTTTGTGGGTGGTAGCGGCCTTCGAGGCGACCTTCGGGTCCTGGGAAAATGACTTCGGGCATGTTGTCCGTTTCTCGTCTGCTGTTGTTCATGGGTGCGCTGCGCAATAGTTGACAAAAACGCTCAGTCACCTTAGAAAGATTCTAATTCGCGCGCGGGACCCGTTTGATCCTTTGCGGTTAGCTTGAGTTAATCGCAGCGTGGGGCCACGTCAACGTATAAGCACGAAACGAAATGGGGAAAGGTCTATGAAATTAAGTACAAAAGGCCGGTATGCAATGGTGGCGTTGACCGACATTGCCCTTCAACCCGAGGGGACACTGGTTAGTCTTGGCGAATTGTCCAAGCGTCAAGATGTGTCTTTGCCGTATTTAGAACAACTTTTCGTAAAGCTCCGTCGAGCGGGGCTGGTGGAAAGCGTGCGTGGCCCGGGGGGCGGATATAAGCTGGCGCGTCATGCGTCAGACATTCGCGTTGTCGAGATTTTGTCAGCTGTGGATGAAACCGTAAGTGCAATGCATCAAGGGGCGGGCGCGTCTGGTGGATCATCTGGCAGCCGTGCGCAGTCTATGACCAATCGGTTGTGGGAGGGGTTGAGTGCACATGTTTACGTATTTTTGCACCAGACCCGCCTGAGCGACGTTGTGCAAAACGAGCTGGCACCATGTCCGGCGGTTCCGTCCTTGTTTGAGGTTGTGGACGAATGAACGGGTTTGCGCCTGCGGCGGGCGGGGGCGCACCTGCGGTGCGCAAAAAGAAAGAAGGGGCTCTGCCCCCGTCCTTTGGACTCCCCCGGGATATTTTTGAAACAAAGACAATGGAAAGAGGCGCGGAGTGAAGCGGGTCTATTTGGATCATAATGCGACAGCGCCTTTGCGGGCTGAGGCGCGTACCGCGATGATTGAAGCGATGGATGTCGTTGGCAATCCGAGTTCCGTGCATAGCGAGGGGCGTGCGGCCAAGGCAATGGTTGAGCGTGCCCGTGCGCAGGTGGCGGCAGCTGTCGGGTGCAATCCGGCTGAGGTGGTCTTTACCAGTGGGGCGACAGAAGCGGCGAGTGTTTTAGGAAACCCGAAGACGGGTGCTGATGTTTTGGTGGATCAGTCTGCCCATGATGCGCTTTGGGCGCAGAGTTCCATGTATCACTGGGAGATGAAGCCAAACGGGCCGGGGCATACGCTGGCGATGGGCTTGGCGAATTCTGAGACAGGTGTCATCACGCGCCCGCCTGAAAAGGTAGATGAGCAATGGCCCGTCGGACGGGCTGCCGCGGATTGGCTGTTACTGGATATCACCCAAGCCGTAGGGCGCATTCCGTTTGCGTTTTCATGGTCTGGGGCGGACATGGCGATTTTGACGGGACATAAGTTTGGTGGACCCAAGGGGGTCGGGGCGCTCATTATTCGTGATAACCTTGATACCGATCCTTTGTCTGTTGGGGGCGGCCAAGAAATGGGACGTCGATCCGGGACTGAAAACGTCATTGGCATTGCAGGTATGGGCGCTGCTATCGAGGCCGCGATGCGAGACCTTGAGAGCGGTGTTTGGGACCAAGTCGAGAAACTTAGAAATATTCTAGAAACTGGGGTTGAGGCTGCGTCAAAGGAGACTATTTTAGTCGGGAAAGATGAAGCGCGGATTCCCAATACGTCGTGCTTGCTGACACCTGGCTGGAAAGGTGAAACGCAAGTAGTGGCGATGGATTTGGCGGGTTTTGCTGTTTCTGCAGGGTCTGCCTGTAGCAGCGGTAAGGTGAAAGCCAGCCGTGTGCTGATGGCGATGGGATACAACGAGGCCGATGCAGCGAGCGCGATACGTGTGTCGCTGGGGCCAGAGAACACTGAGGAAGACGTCACGCGTTTCGTGGATGTCTGGACTGATAAATTAAACAAGCACTGTGCCCGTTCTGCGGCAGGGGCGGCTTGAAGTAGGGATGAAGCAAATGGACACGATTGACCAAGTAGACGTTAAAGACGGTGTGGATCAGGAAACCGTTGACGCAGTTCAGGCGCTGTCTGGCACGTATAAGTACGGCTGGGACACGGACATCGAGATGGAATATGCGCCGCTCGGTCTGTCTGAGGATATCGTGCGTTTGATTTCTGCCAAGAACGACGAACCCGAATGGATGCTGGAGTGGCGTCTGGCCGCGTATCAGCGCTGGCTGCAAATGGAAGAGCCCGAGTGGGCGATGGTTGATTACCCAAAGATCGATTTTCAGGATCAGTACTACTATGCCCGTCCAAAGAGTATGGAAGTGAAGCCAAAGTCATTGGATGAGGTCGACCCGAAGTTGTTGGCGACATACGACAAGCTTGGCATACCATTGAAGGAACAGGCGATCTTGGCCGGCGTTGAAGGCGCTGAAGAACTGACAGACGCACCACGCAAGGTTGCTGTGGATGCGGTGTTTGACTCTGTGTCTGTTGGAACGACCTTTAAGGATGAGCTGGCCAAGGCGGGCGTCATCTTTTGTTCCATCTCCGAGGCGATCAAAGATCACCCTGAGCTGGTGAAGAAGTACCTTGGGTCCGTGGTGCCTGTGCAGGATAACTTCTATGCGACGCTGAACAGCGCCGTGTTCTCGGATGGCTCGTTTGTTTATATCCCCAAAGGCACCAAATGCCCGATGGAATTGTCTACGTACTTCCGGATCAATGCTGAAAACACAGGCCAGTTTGAACGCACGCTGATCATCTGTGACGAGGGCGCCTATGTGTCCTACCTTGAGGGCTGCACGGCACCTAAACGCGATGTAGCACAGCTGCACGCTGCGGTCGTTGAGATCGTGATCATGGACGACGCTGAGGTGAAGTATTCCACCGTTCAAAACTGGTACCCTGGGGATGAAGACGGCAAGGGTGGCATCTATAACTTCGTGACTAAGCGCGCCGATTGCCGTGGGCACCGTTCCAAAGTGATGTGGACGCAGGTTGAGACAGGTTCCGCCGTGACATGGAAATACCCAAGCTGCATCCTGCGCGGCGACGACAGCCAAGGCGAGTTCTACTCCATCGCTATTGCCAACAACATGCAGCAGGCAGACACAGGTACTAAGATGGTCCACCTTGGCAAGCGCACCAAGTCGCGCATCGTGTCTAAGGGGATCTCGGCCGGTAAGGCGCAGAACACCTATCGCGGGCTTGTATCTATGCACCCGAAAGCCAAAGACAGCCGGAATTACACCCAGTGTGACAGCCTGTTGATCGGCGACAAATGCGGGGCGCATACGGTGCCATACATTGAGGTGAAGAATAACTCATCCCGTGTGGAACACGAAGCCACAACATCCAAGATCGACGATGATCAAATGTTCTACTGCCAATCCCGCGGTATGGACGAGGAAGAAGCGGTTGCTTTGATCGTGAATGGTTTTGCTAAGGAAGTGTTGCAAGCGCTGCCAATGGAATTCGCCATGGAAGCACAGGCATTGGTCGCGATCTCGCTTGAAGGGTCGGTTGGCTAAATGTGTAACCGGATCGGGGCGAATAGATGAATCGGAACAGAAATGCTCGAAAGCGAGCGCGTTTACTCGCGTCCGCGCTCGGTATTTCTGAGCGCATTCAGATCGCTGATATCGGTGCGCGGAAAATGAAAAAGCCTCCGGTCTATCAGCCCTTATTGGGCTTGGATGTGGCTGAACTGATTGGTTTTGAGCCGGAACCAGAAGCTTTCGCCGTGCTTAAAGCGAATGCTGAACCGAACACGAGATATATTCAATCGGCTGTCGGCAAACCTGGGCCGGCAACGTTTTATTCCCACACAATCGGTTCGCTTTCTTCTGTTTTCAAAATCGCGCCGAAGGCCGCAAAGTATTTAGGGAAGATGTTTTGGGTACGTCGCCCAGTAGAAGAGTTCCCAATTGACCTGGTGTCCTTGGATGACTTGGACGACATGCCAAAGCTGGATATCCTTAAGATGGATATCCAAGGCGCTGAACTAGATGTCATGAAGGGTGGTACCAAAACGCTATCGGACGCTTTGGTGATTATTCCTGAAGTGCGGTTTTACCAAATGTACGAAGGTGAACCGTCTTGGGCGGAATTGGACATTGAAATGCGCAAGCAGGGATTTGTCTTACATTCGTTTCAACATCAAAAGCGCGTACCACTTCCGAACTCCCAGCGGAAAAAGCTTTCCAAAAAGGCGAGGACGCAATTACTGGATGGGGACGCGGCCTATATACGGTCGCTTGAAAACCCATCGGATCTGACTGACCTTCAGTTGCAAAAATTTGCTTTGGCCGCAGATGTCGTGTTGTCCGCACCCGATTTGTGTCTGTTCTGCTTGGATATCTTGGTGGAGCGGGGGCTTTTGCCCAAGACAATCACCGCGTCATATCTGAACGCTTTGGATGCAGAAATGCGTATCGACGTGGATGTGGATGATTAAGATGACCTGCATTCAGCCGATATCTCAACGTGATGTAACTTGGAAAAGCCTCTTGGCTGACCGCGTTTCGCCCCAATTTGAACGCACCCGTAAACTAGATTTTCGTCTAGAGCAAAACGGGAGCGATCAAAATGGCAGTCAGTACGACAACATTTGCGCAACGCATGGACAAGATCAATTCAGGCAAGACCACGTCGTGGACCGTGCCCGGACAAGGCTTGGCTACCGTACGCGACGAACGCAGCTTCCTACGCAAGTCTTCTGTGAAAGCCGTGAAGAAATCCACGCAAAAGAAACGCAATCCACTGATGTACGTCGCGGCCTTGGCTGTGGGCGCGGTCAGCGTGATCGCAGCGCGTTGGATCGACTTCACCTATCTGGACACCGCGATGGCATTTGCCGCCGCAAAGGGCGTGGACGCCGCAGCCTTGATCGGCAACGTTCCAACATCGCTGACCTTGGCTGTGATCATCAGCGTAGTAGCGATGTTCGTTCTGGGCCTGCGTTCCAAACAAACGGTACCGTTACAGATGGCAGGCTTCATTGGGGCAGTATTGTTCGAGGGAGAACTGGTTGCACTAGCGCCAGAAGTCTACGCACGTTTTTATCCGCAGAGCTGGATTGCCGATATGATGGCAACCGCAAGCCTGCTGACCTAACACCGAAATTTACAACTAAACTAATGCAGAGGGCCGCGGTAACGCGAGCCCTCTCTAATGCTATGGGAACACAATAAGATGCTAGAAATCAAAGACTTGCACGTCAAACTTGAAGAAGAAGATAAGCAGATCCTTAAGGGTGTTAACCTGACGGTTGAACCAGGCAAGGTGCATGCGATCATGGGGCCGAACGGGTCCGGTAAATCGACACTGTCCTATGTTCTGTCCGGAAAGGGCGGCTACGAAGTCACAGGTGGTTCCGCGTCTTTGGACGGCGATGAATTGCTGGACATGGAAGCCGAAGAGCGCGCCGCCGCTGGTCTGTTCCTTGCGTTCCAGTACCCCGTGGAAATCCCGGGCGTTGGTAACATGACCTTCCTGCGCACCGCTGTGAACGCTCAGCGCAAAGCACGCGGCGAAGAAGAAATGTCAGCGGGCGAATTCCTGAAGGTGATCCGCGCCAAGGCCAAGACGCTGAAGATCGACGCGGACATGTTGAAGCGCCCCGTGAACGTTGGATTCTCTGGCGGCGAAAAGAAACGTAACGAGATCCTGCAAATGGCCATGCTTGAGCCAAAGATGTGTATCTTGGACGAAACAGATTCCGGTTTAGACGTGGACGCCATGAAGCTGGTGTCCGAAGGTGTGAACGCCCTGCGTGACGAGGGCCGTGGGTTCCTAGTTATCACGCACTACCAACGCCTTCTGGACCACATCAAGCCGGACGTTGTGCACATCATGGCCGACGGTCGTATCGTGAAAACAGGCGGACCTGAGCTTGCGCTGGAAGTTGAAAACAACGGCTACGCCGACATTCTGGCAGAGGTGGCCTAATGGCCCAGTCGAGCAAAATGTTGCAAGTAAAGCAGGACGCGACAGAAGCGTTTCTGGCGGATCGCGCCGTGCCAACGGGCGCTGCATGGGCCAATGATGCCCGCGCAGATGCGCTTGGGCGCTTGCGTGAAATGGGCCTTCCTCATGGGCGGGACGAGTATTGGAAATTCACCAAGCCGGACAGCTTGGTACACGCGGATGCCCCCAAAGCAGCTGTGTTCCAATACGACGAAGCCCCGCTTTGGGCAGATGTCGAAAGCCTGAAAATTGTCTTCGTTGACGGCGTATTTGACGCGGACGCATCAGATGATTTCGCGCTTGAAGGCCTTGAGATCGAACGTCTGGCGGATGTGGCTGGCAAGGATATTCATTGGGTCAAAGACCTCTATGGAGTTCTGGAAACACGCGGCCAAGATGCGGTACAACGCCCGCTTGCAGCGGTGAACACCGCGCTTGCAACTGATGGTGTGTTCATTCACGTCACCGGCAAGGTGAGCAAACCCGTAAATTTGGTTTATCTTCATAAATCAGACACTTCCGATGCGATCCTGCACCACTGCATCAAGCTGGATGAAGGGGCTGAAATGACCCTTCTGGAAACAGGACCAGCCGCTGCACGGTTTAACAAGTTGTTGGAAGTTGACGTCGCTGACACTGCGAAATTCAACCACGTCCGTGTGCAGGGTCGTGACCATGAACGCCGCGCCGTGACAGGGTGCTTTGCCCGTCTTGGCTCCGAGTCTGCGTTCAAATCCTTTACGCTGACCATGAACGGCGTGCTGACGCGCAACGAGTGCGTGATTGAACTCACCGGCGACGACGCAATTGCCCATGTGGCGGGGGCGTGCGTTGGCGACGGGAAGGATTTCCACCATGACGACACGGTGTTCATCACCCATGATGCGGTGAATTGCGAAAGCCGTCAGGTGTTCAAAAAGGTACTGCGCAACGGTGCAACGGGCGTTTTTCAGGGTAAGATCCTTGTGAAAAAGGATGCACAAAAGACGGATGGCTATCAGATCAGCCAGTCGTTGCTGCTGGATGACGACAGCCAGTTCCTCGCCAAGCCTGAGCTTGAGATTTACGCAGATGACGTCATTTGTTCGCACGGGTCCACGACGGGCGCGATCGACGAAGACGCGATGTTTTATTTGCGATCTCGTGGTGTTCCAGAAGCCGAGGCAACGGATTTGTTGGTTCTGGCCTTCCTTGCCGAAGCACTGGAAGAAATCGAAGACGAAACGCTGGCCGAGGGCATTCTTGAACGCCTTGAAGGTTGGCTGGCGCGCCGCGCGAGCTGATGCCTGTTAGTCGCGATATCGTACGGATGTACCGCAACCCTCGCCAAGTGGCGGGGGAGTTGTATGCAATGGGCCAACGGGAAGACCGCGCGATTGCCTGGTTGATGATCGGCTGCTTCATTGTGTTCGTGTCCTATTTGCCCGCGCTGCAACGCAATGCGGTCTTTGAGGGCGGAAATTTCCAGCGGGACATGGTTTATGCGTTTGTCTCTTGGCTTTTGGTTTGGCCGCTTGGCTTTTACGCGCTGTCTTTTGCGGCATTTGCTGTGACCTATGCATTCCGCAAAAGCGCGACTTCTTATGGCGCGCGGCTTTCGGTGTTTTGGGGCTGGCTTGCGGCCACGCCATTGGCCTTGTTCTACGGGCTTCTCGTTGGGTTCAACGGGGCGGATCATCCGGGCACGATCATGATCGGCGGGCTGTGGCTTGTCGTGTTGGTCTGGTTCTGGGTTTGTGGGTTGATTGAGACGAGTAGGGCGCGCTGATGGAGCTTTCATTTGCCAGCCTCATGGAGTGGACCAAGCTGACCGTGCGTAACCCGCGTCTGGCGTTTGAGCTGGTCAAATCCGCCAAACTGCCGCTCGAAGTCTCGATCTTGATGATCGTGCTAGCGGGTGTCGTATCTGCGGTAGCGGCGGGTGCGCATTACATCCTGATCGGGTCGCCTGACATCATCTTGCCGATCTCTGAAACCCAAGGATTACAATTGGAGCGCGCTGGCCCGTTTGCGCAAGGCGCCATTGCTGTGGTCACAGGAATTTGCGGCAGTCTTGCGCTGTTCTGGGTCGGGAAGCGCATGGGCGGGCAGGGCGATCTGGCTGATATTTTCTCGGTCACTGCTGTTTTGCAGATGGTTGTTACGGTGTTGTTCGTCGGCGTTTATCTGATGGATATTGTCCTGCCGATCTTTGCCTTTGGTTTACTGCTGGTGGCGTTTTACGTATCGCTGCGCGGGCTTGGCCATGCTGTGAACGTCGGCCATGAGTTTAACAGTCTTGGCCGGTCCGCATTGGTAGCGGTCCTTGCGACGGTTGGCCTGTTTTTTGTGCTTGTCTTCGTAGCCACCGCCTTAGGCTTGGCACCAGAGGGCACCATTGTGCCATTGCCGATTGGAAATGAGCTATGAGTTTTGATGTCACCGCCGTTCGTGCGGATTTCCCGATTTTGTCACGCGAAGTGAACGGCAAGCCGCTGGTTTACCTTGATAGCGGGGCCTCTGCGCAAAAACCGCAAGTCGTTATTGACGCGATCAACACGGCCTATGCGTCCGAGTATGCGAACGTGCATCGCGGGCTGCATTACTTGTCTAACTTGGCGACGGAAAAATACGAGGGCGTGCGCGGCACAATCGCGAAGTTCCTTGGTGCAACGAACGAGAACACGATCGTCCTGAATTCCGGCACCACTGAGGGCATCAACACGGTGGCCTACGGCTGGGCGATGGAAAACATGCAAGCGGGGGATGAGATTATCCTGTCCGTCATGGAACACCACGCCAATATTGTGCCGTGGCATTTCCTGCGCGAGCGCATGGGTGTGAAACTGGTTTGGGTGGATGTGGACGCCAATGGCGATCTGGATCCGCAAAAGGTTCTTGATGCGGTGACGCCGCGCACCAAGCTGATTGCGGTGACGCAGTTGTCCAACGTGCTTGGTACTGTTGTTGACGTAAAAACCATCTGCCACGCGGCCCGCGAACAGGGGATCGCGACACTGATAGATGGCTCACAAGGGGCCGTGCATATGCCGGTCGACGTCGAAGACTTGGGTTGTGATTTTTACCCGATCACCGGACATAAGCTCTACGGCCCGTCTGGATCCGGTGCGATCTATATCCGCGCCGAACGTATGGCCGAAATGCGCCCCTTCCTCGGGGGCGGCGATATGATCCGCGAAGTCCACAAAGACAACGTAATCTACAACGACGCCCCGATGAAGTTTGAAGCCGGCACACCGGGCATCGTTCAAACCATCGGCCTTGGCGTTGCACTTGAATACTTGATGGACCTTGGCATGGAGAATGTCGCGGCCCATGAACGCGTCATTCGTGACTATGCGCGATCCAAACTTGACGGGCTGAATTGGCTAAACGTGCAAGGCACCAGCGCGAACAAAGCAGCGATCTTCAGCTTCACACTGGATGGGGCTGCCCATGCGCATGATATCTCAACGGTCTTGGACAAAAAGGGCGTGGCCGTTCGTGCTGGCCAACATTGCACTGGCCCATTGATGGATCACCTTGGTCTGGCGGCCACGTGCCGCGCGTCCTTTGCGATGTACAACACAACCGATGATGTCGATGCCTTGGTCGATGCGCTTGAGTTGTGCCACAAGTTGTTTGCGTAAGGCCAAGACCACGGCTATAGCGACACAGAAGGTCCCTTAGCTCAGCTGGATAGAGCGCTGCCCTCCGAAGGCAGAGGCCAGAGGTTCGAATCCTCTAGGGACCGCCATTCACCCGCGCAACAATCAGCCACACTTCAAAGAAGCGCTTTGGCCTCGCGCGTCGTTACAACGCGGCGCGCGGCATGCGGGCGCAGATGTGGGCAACGCCACTCAGGGAACAGCGTTAAGATTTCGTCACGCGCAGCTCTATCGAGTGCATTTAGGGCTTCGGCGCCCGGGAAGAAACTTTCTGAAGGGATGCCTTCGGCCATGACGATCTCATGAGTGTTAAACGCGATGTGGATGTAGGTCACGTCACCGCCTTCAACACGGCGGATTGATCCGTCGTTGGTAAGGGCTTTGGCAGGGGCCAAAACCTCATCTGCGCCGCAGTGCATTTCAACGCGCCATCCATCGAGCATCATCCGGTGTTGCGGGGACACCAGCAGATCACGCGCGTTGTCCATCGCGCCTTTTCGGATCAGGATTGGCGCAAGATCGCCTTTTGCCGGAACAGTCGCTTGGCCAATCCATGCGATTGGTTGCAACCCGTTGTCCAGCGTCCAAACACGGTCGCCGATCTGAAGCGTTTCAATCGCGATTTTTCCGCGCTCGGAAATGATCATCGTGCCGATGGTGAAACAAGTGATGCTCTCGATTGAATGAAACTTAACGCTTTCGCCCGTGTCATCCCCATCATCGTCCAAATAGAAAACGGTGCCGTTCGCGGGGTTGCCGTCATATTCAACGCGGGTGTTCCCAGTTAGCTTCAGGGTATCAAAGCCTTTACCACCGTGAATTTCGCCGACGTCAGCACCGGCCTCGAGGTTGATGACGTCATCACCATAAACCAAGTTCACTGTATCGACGGATGTTCGTGCGCCGATGGTTACTTCGTCGTCACCGCCGCCCGTGCACAGCGTGCCGTCAATGCGTGCCTGATCTGACAGGGTGACTGTGTCGTTGTCTTCGCCGGTCCTGACATTGCCAGCCACATGCGCCATATCCGAAAGCGCGACACTGTCTTCGCCCTCATTTGTGCAGATATCGCCAAGGATATCCGCTGTGCCGCTGAGCGAAACCGTATCATCGCCCGCGCCAGTGGAGAGCTTGCCAACAACTGTTCCGCTGGTCATGGCGAATGTATCGTTGCCGTCGCCCGTGTGAACATCACCCGTGATCATCGTGCCACCAGAAAGCGATACAACGTCGTCGCCCCCTTGGGTGTAGATCGACCCGTTTACCGTCTTTGCGGCGAGGGTGATGATATCGGCCTGCCAAGTGGTTTCGATCGGGCCCGCATCTGTCAGGCTGCGATCTTCGGCAATGAAAACATCGTCTTGCACCATATCGACGTCGGTATTGCGTTCTATAATGGTTGCGAACGTGCTGGCCTGAACTTCGGCGATGATCACTTCACCTAAGGCAGGATCGAGGTCGCCAAAGGTTTCATCCGCTGCGCGGGTGCGGGCGAACTGGTCCGCAATGATTTGGGTAAAGAGGGGCCCCATTTGCGTGCCGGTGATGGCGTCCTCGGCCAAACCGCCAACCCAAAGATCAACTTGGAACACATCCGTGTAGACCGCGGCAAGGCGGTCCTGAACGTCTTCGTCACTGGTGATGATGGAAAAATCGGTTGGGTCCAGAGTGTCAGGGTCGACATCCCCAATCAGCTGCGCGCGCACATTGATGTAGCTGTCTAACCCGTGATCTAACCCGCGCGCCATATTGATCGCGGCGAGCGAGAAACCCGAAACACCAGCAGGTGTTTCGAGGAAAAAGTTGAGGTCATCGACGATTTCCGTGTCGAGCTCTTGCGCCGTTTCGCTAAGCTGGCCACGAATGATTGCCTCGATACCTCCATCTTCAACCGGAGAATGGTTGAAGTAGCTGTCCATCAACGCCAATGAGCCTTCGTCGGTGCCGTCTTCAGCGACACGATCAATTGTGGACGAAACCAATGTGTGACCAAACCGGAACGCGGCCGTTGAGAATTCAACGGAAACTTCGCCTGACACACCCGCATCAAATCCAGTGTCTTCGCCAACAGCATCGCCAACCAAATGAGGCAGCCACTCGTTATACGTAATCTGTTGAAGTTCGAATTCGACGATGGATCGGGCGGCATCATAAAGCTGCTCATCATCCCAATCAGGGTGTTCTTGCGCAAGTTTTTCAGCCCAATGGTTGTGCTCGCGTGCAAACATCGTGTGCAAAGACAACAGGTTAGGGTTTTCGTTGGCGCGTACGTCGCCAGCTAGGTAAACGGGGTCCTCGCTCGTGATGTCGCCCGCCATGAAGCTGTCTTCGTGGGCATCGGGCAGCATTTCACTAGCTGAGGTCGTGTCGTCCTGCATCCGCAGCTTGCCGCCCTCAAAGCTGCGCAGATCATCCATACGCGCTTCGGTGGAGCCATAAATCTGTGACCCGTCAATCTGCCATGTCACGACGTTTGTTGGTGCAATCGTTTCGCCATCGGCGATTTCATCGGCGACTGCCGAGCGTGCGATGTCATGGGGCATACCCACCAGATCAAGCACACCTTCGTCGTGGTCTTCGGGTGTGAGAACCAGATCGTGGTCTAGGAACTGGCCAAAGGTGGTAAAAAGCGTGGATAGGCCAGCGCTGTTGGGTGCGTCGCCGTCTTGGTCAAACACAACCATCGACACGTCCACTAGATCAGCGCCACCGCTGAACGTTTCCGAAATGCCATCATCATAGCGCGCCTCGGTAAGACGTTCTTGTGCTTCGATATTCGCAAGAAAAGGACAGCTATTTGCCATCAGACCACCTTCAACTCGCCCCCGCGTGATTATTAGGGAGTCGTTAAGGTTTTGACAAATTAATTGAGGAAATATGGTGTATTATGCACAAAGCCCGAACAGTTATGTCCGGGCCTTTTGATTGTTTTCTGAATTGTGGCGTGGGGCTTAGCTGCCCCAGCTGCGAACAGCACCGCAATCAATGTGGACAAAGTTGGAACCGGAATAACGTCCAACACCACCAGCGTTACAGCTTGCAGCGGCACGGGCCATTTGGTTCACGGAACGGCCTTGCATGCGCAAGTCGGACGCCTTGCCTTGCAGGTGCAGTGAATTGCGCGCAACACCGGACGAGTTTGCACGCAGCATCGCGTTGGTTTGTGGTGAACGGTAACCGGAAATCAGCGTGTAGGGCTGGTCATTATCCAGAAGGTTCTGAGTCGCGGCCACAATATCGATCGTACGGGTGTCGATCTGGTGTGTCTGGCCATTGCGCCAATCGCGGAAGAAGCGGTTCACTTCGGTCATCGCCTCGGCAATGTAGTTACCTTCGATCCAGTAGATCGTGTCGAGGCTTTCGCCAGTGCGGCCAGAATACATTTTCAAGCGGCGAATATCGCCACCACCGCGCAAAAATCCTGCTGCATTTGAATATGTTGGGGCGGCAACGACAGCGGTCGCTGCAAATGCTCTCAGCAATCCACGCCGAGAAATGCTCGAAGTTGTTTTCATAGTCATGTTAGCGCTGTCCCGTCGCTTACCTGTAAACCCGTAATTTTACGGGTGTTTCTGCATTCTTGTCCCCAGATGCCCGCACTCTATGCCACAAAATGATTCGTGGACCAAGCCCTTTAAGGGATGAGAATACGTATCAAGGGGGAAATAGGCGGTATTTTGCGCAGATTGTGTGCATTCTACGACTTGTTGCATTTGTGCAAGAACGGCCTGCGGCAGTGCAGCGACAGCAATAAACCAACTCGCGTCATAGCGGGATTGTGAATAGACTTAAAAGGCTCGCTGCCTGATTCACGGATCAAAGCTAATAACCTACCCGCTTTAAAAGTGGGCCTGTATGTTCCTGGGGGGACCAAATGACGACGTTTAACCAATTGTTATTGCGCAAGTTTGCGCTTTTGGCGTTTGTAATCGCCTTTGCTGTGCCAGCGCATGACGCTAGCGCGCAGACCACAGCATTCCGCCAGGCGGTCGCTGAAGGCGCATCGCAAGATGAAGTTTTGGCCGAATTTTATCGCGGCCGCGAGTTTGAAGGCATCTGGACAGGGGCGACGGGACGGGACCGTGCCCGCCGCAATGCACTTTTGGCCGCTTTTGCCAGCGCAGGGGACCACGGTCTTCCTGCTGTGCAATATGACCCGAACGCCTTGATGGCGCGCCTACAGGCCGCCAACACCCCAGCAGAGAAAGGCGCGATGGAAGTCGAGATGTCGCGTTTGTTCTTGTCATACGCCCGCGACATTCAAACCGGTATCCTGACGCCAAGTCGTGTGGTTTCCGAAATTCGCCGCGAAGTTCCGCTGCGGTCGCGCCTTGGCTACATTCAAGGGTTCGTTGAGTCCTCACCCGCATCCTACCTCGCATCATTGCCGCCAAGCTCCCCAGAGTACGCGCGTCTTTTGCGTGAAAAGCTGAACCTTGAGCGCCTGTTGGCGAACGGTGGCTGGGGCGCGACTGTAACTGGTGGCGGCCTTGCACCGGGTGCATCTGGCGCAGGCGTTGTTGCGTTGCGCGATCGTCTGGTCGCGATGGGCTACATGGAACGCTCAGCCACGCAGACATATGACGCAACTATTCAGGCAGCAGTTCAGCGGTTCCAACAGGCCCACGGCCTGACAGCAGACGGCGAAGCCGGAGCAGGGACGCTGCGTGAGCTGAACGTACCCGTCGCGTCCCGTTTGCAGCAAGTTATCGTTGCAATGGAGCGTGAACGTTGGATGAACCGCCCACGCGGTGAGCGCCATGTTTGGGTGAACCTTGTCGATTTTACAGCGGCAATCATGGATAATGACCGCGTAACATACCAAACGCGTTCCGTTATTGGAGCCACTGCTAGCGACCGCCAAAGCCCTGAATTCTCAGATGTTATGGAATACATGGTCATCAACCCAAGCTGGTATGTGCCACGTTCCATCATCGTGAACGAATACCTGCCAGCGCTGCAACGTAACCGCAACGCGGTGAGCCACATTGAAATTACAGACAGCCGTGGTCGCGCGATCAACCGCAGCAATGTGAACTTCAGCCAGTTCAACGCCAGCACATTCCCGTACTCCATGCGCCAGCCTCCGAGCCGTGGTAATGCGTTGGGTCTGGTGAAGTTCATCTTCCCGAACCAGTACAACATCTACCTGCATGACACGCCGGCGAAGTCCTTGTTTGGCCGCGAAGTACGTGCGTTTTCACATGGTTGCATTCGCCTGAATGACCCGTTTGACTTCGCCTATGCATTGTTGGCCGTTCAAGAAGCAGATCCTGAAGGGTATTTCCAGTCGCAGCTGCGCACAGGCCGTGAAGCACGCGTGAACCTTGATAATCCGGTTCCGGTGCATCTGGTTTACCGCACAGCGTTCACCCACACGACAGGCCAACTGAACTTCCGCGGCGATGTCTATAACCGTGACAGCCGCATCTGGAATGCATTGGCAAACGAAGGGGTGGCTGTCCGCGCGATTGGCGGGTAAATCTGGTCCCGAATAGGGGACGTAAATGCCACAGACTTTGAAAGAACTTGCTGCGTCGCTTGGGGCCGAAACCCTTGGCGACGCATCTATTTCGGTAGACCGTTTGGCGGAACCGCTAGAGGCCCGCGAAGGGGACCTTGCACTCGCAGTGGCCCCGAAATTTGCCGCGCACCTAAAAGCGTCAGGAGCCCGCGCCGCCGTGGTTTGGCCGGGGGCGAACCTGACCGAGCTTGGGCTTGATGGGGCAATCGTGGCACCACGGGGGCGCTTGGCGATGGCGGGGCTAACCCAACAGATGGATCGTGATTTGGCCTTTGGAGGGCAGGCGGGTATCCACCCTAGCGCCGTGATTGATCCATCTGCCAAGATTGGCGCGGGCGCTATTATCGGCCCGTTTGTTGTGATTGCAGCAGAGGTTCACATCGGTGCCAACGCGCGGATCGGTTCCCATGTTAGTATCAGCCGCGACGTCGAGATCGGCGCGGATGCTGTGCTGCATTCCGGTGTCCGGATCGGGCCCAATGTAGTTATCGGGCATAGATGCATTGTACAGATGGGCGCGGCGATTGGCGGGGATGGGTTTTCATTCACGACCGAAACCCCATCAAACGTAGAACGTGCTGTACGCGCACGTGGCGAACCGCTCGATCCAATGGATGGTACATGGCACCGCATTCATTCACTGGGTGGCGTTGTGATCGGGGACAACGTCGAGGTTGGCGCCAACTCCACCATTGATGCAGGCACCATACGCGCGACCCGTGTTTCGGATGGCTGCAAGATCGATAACCTCGTTCAGGTCGGGCACAACGTGGTTCTAGGCGCAGATTGCCTGCTGTGTGCGCAAGCCGCGGTGGCGGGTTCTGCCGTTCTTGGGGATCGCGTAATTCTTGGTGGTAAATCCGGCGTTGCGGACAATCTGACAATCGGGCGTGACGTTGTGGTTGGGGGCGGTGCAATCGTTCTGGGCAATGTCGCGGACGGCGTATTTGTCTCTGGCCATCCCGCACAGCCAACCCATGAACACCGCGCAGGGCAAAAGGCCCTGAAACGCCTGACACAGCAATAAAGGTTCCATATCCGCGCCCTTCGCTTTAAATCAAAGACAGGATGAGGACACGACGGATATTTTCACATGAGCATCGCACCGCAAGTTATTGAAATAATTGCCCAGCAAGCCTTGCTTGAGCCAAGCGACGTGACCGAGGCGTCAACGCTAGAGGACCTCGGTATTGACAGCCTTGGCTTGGTTGAGAGCATTTTTGCGATTGAAGAGGCCTTTGATATTTCCGTCCCGTTTAATGCCAATGACCCAACCGAGGGGGATTTTGATATCTCCACAGTCGGTTCGATCATCAAAGCCGTGGATGCATTGGTGAAGGGCCAAGCGTGAGGCGCGTTGTCATCACCGGATCCGGCACCATCAACCCTTTGGGCAATGATGTGCCAACCACGCTGGCGGCCATGCGCGAAGGACGCTGTGGTATCGGCTCGCTTGATATTCGTGATGTCGACCGTCTGGCCGTAAAAATCGGCGGGCAGGTGCGTGACTACGACGAACAGACGCATTTCAACCGCCAACAAATCAGCCTTTATGACCGGTTCACCCAATTTACGTTATTGGCGGCGAAACAGGCGATTGATGAGGCTGGGATTTCGTTTTCGGGTGAACTCGCAGATCGCTCCGGCGTGGTTCTTGGCACGTCCGGCGGCGGGTTGAACACGCAGGACGAAAACTACCGCGCTGTCTATGAAGAAGGCAAAAATCGCGTGCATCCGTTCATTGTGCCCAAGTTGATGAACAACGCCGCCGCCAGCCACGTGTCCATGCAATACAACCTGCGCGGCCCGTCCTTTACGGTGGCCACCGCCTGCGCGTCTAGCAATCACGCCATGGGCCAAGCCTTTATGATGATCCGCTCTGGCATGGCAGATGTAATGGTCACTGGCGGGTCTGAATCCATGCTGTGCTTTGGCGGGGTCAAAGCATGGGAAGGCCTGCGTGTGATGTCGAAAGACGCCTGCCGCCCGTTTTCTGCGACGCGCAACGGCATGGTACAGGGCGAGGGCGCGGGGGTATTCGTCTTTGAAGAGTATGATCATGCGGTCAAACGTGGCGCCACGATCCTTGCCGAAGTTGCGGGCTTCGCGATGTCATCGGATGCCTCCGATATTGTCACACCGTCCAAACAGGGCGCCGCGCGCGCCATCGCGGGCGCGTTGAAAGACGCAAAACTGAACCGCGAAGACGTAGGCTATATCAACGCCCATGGAACCGGTACGGCCGCCAATGACAAAACCGAATGCGCGGCCGTTGCAGATGTTTTTGGTGCCCATGCCGACAAGCTGATGATGTCCAGCACCAAGTCAATGCACGGCCACCTGATTGGCGGTACCGGCGCGGTTGAGCTTTTGGCCTGTATTATGGCAGTGCGTGACGGCATCATCGCACCGACAATCGGCTATGAAGAAGCGGACCCTGAATGCGCGCTCGACGTTGTTCCAAACGAGGCGCGTGAGGCGAAGGTCAGCGCTGTGCTCTCTAACGCTTTTGCCTTTGGCGGCCTAAACGCCGTCATCGCGCTAAAGTCTGGCTAAACGAAAAGCGCCGCACCTAAGACAGGCGCGGCGCTTTATTTCTTTGGCTCTTAAATACTCAGTAGCGAAACTGTTTACTCCGAAGCTGCGTTGTAGGCTGCAGTGAAGCCAGCCAATGACATGGTAACGGTCACTTCCTGATCTGGTGCGGCAGCCGGAACCATACGCAAAGTCGCCGCAGCACCGCGGCGGAACAATGCAACGTCCTGTTCTGTTAGGCCAAGACGGGTGACGCAGCCGCCAACATTACAGAAATTGAATGGGAAACGGCGTGCTTGGCCTCCGTCAACTCGCATCGTCAATTGCTCCGTCAGCAGTGTCTCAAGTGGTGCAACAATCGTCGCGCCTGCGGCGGCTTGGCCTCCGTTTGGCAAAACGACGATGGCGATTTCAGCAACAGAGTTACCATCAGCATCGTTCAAAAGCTGGTACATCTGGCACGGGTCTTTGCCTTCTTCAACTTTCAGGCAACGTAACGCCCAATCACCGTGGACTTCGGCGAGGTATTGTTGGCCCGGCTGAGGTTCCTGTGGCTCAGAAGCGGTGGGGTCACCATTTTCGTCGACTTCCTCGCCCATGTTGAAAACGCTTTCAGGCTGCTCTTCTGTCGTTGACGAAGGCGCTTCGGTTGCTGCTTCCGCAGGTGCTGTCTCAGCAGGGGCTTCTTCGGTTGTTTCTTGTGCGAACGATGGTGCGCCAAGTGTGCAGGCCAGTGCCGCCACGGTAAGTGTTTTAGAAATGCTAGAAGTGAAAAAGGTCATAGGTTCGTCCAATATGGTCTGTCGTTGCGCGAGGCTTAGCATGGGACGCTGGGCGTGTCAGGGCAAAAACGGGTTTCGGCAGGGCTTTGCCGATACAGCCGACGGCCAAAATCGTTGGGCAGATAAATGGGTGAAAAAGCGGACCCAAAATAGAAAAAGGGCCCCCAAAAGGCCCTTTCCCGTCTTCTCCCTATCGGACTTGGCCGATTTATTGCGCAGACGTTACGTAACCAAAGGCCACCCGTCAACAGGCTATTGTTCTGTAAGTTAAAATTCTCTTTTTTGTTTGATTTGAAAATATTTGGGCGTTTCCGGCAAAAAGGCCGCGCCCCAGTAAAAACTGAGTGCGCGGCAAGTCTAACAAGGAGGAAGTCAACAGCACCGTAGGAGGACATGAACTGTGCTGTTACGAATATACTGGCCCATAAAGGTTAAGGATGTATTTTGGCGCAAACGTTTATGCGGCCAGTTTGAATCGAGGCCATTGGAAATAGGGAACAGGCAATGAGTGACGGAATTTTCTTAGGTGGTGGCGGCAATGACTATCGTGAGGCGCAAAACCTGCTGTTGAAGTATGCAAACCGCCACGGTCTGATCGCGGGTGCAACGGGCACGGGTAAGACCGTCACGCTGCAAATTCTCGCGGAAGGGTTCTCTGCGGTTGGCGTTCCGGTGTTCCTGTCTGACGTTAAGGGCGATCTGTCTGGATTGGCAAAATCCGGCAGTGCGGACTTCAAACTGCATGAACCCTTCATGAAACGCGCCGAAACCATTGGACTTGATCTGCAATATGACAAGTTCCCTGTGACCTTCTGGGATCTCTTGGGCGAGCAGGGACACCCGATCCGCACCACAGTCGCAGAAATGGGCCCGCTGTTGTTGTCCACCCTCATGGGGCTGACCGAAGCGCAAGAAGGCGTGCTGAACGTTGCCTTCCGTGTGTCCGACGAAGAAGGCCTGCCGCTGCTTGATTTGGAAGACCTACAGGCGCTTCTGGTTTGGGTCGGGCAGAACGCCAAGGAATTGTCTTTGCGCTACGGTAACGTGGCGACGTCTTCTGTTGGTGCGATCCAGCGTCAGTTGTTAGTGCTTGAAAACCAAGGTGGTGCAGGGCTGTTTGGCGAACCTGCCCTTGATCTGCGTGACATCATGGCGACCGAGGAT
Source organism: Octadecabacter ascidiaceicola (assembly GCF_900185015.1). Taxonomy (GTDB): domain Bacteria; phylum Pseudomonadota; class Alphaproteobacteria; order Rhodobacterales; family Rhodobacteraceae; genus Octadecabacter; species Octadecabacter ascidiaceicola. The sequence continues at coordinate 141,479 of NZ_FXYD01000001.1, forward strand.
GATGGGCGCGGGCGCATCAACATCCTTGCGTCAGATAAGCTGATGGCATCGCCAAAGCTATATGCGACCTTCCTGTTGTGGCTGCTGTCCGAGCTGTTTGAGGAACTTCCGGAGGTTGGCAACCCTGACAAACCCAAGCTCGTGTTCTTCTTTGACGAAGCGCACCTGCTGTTTGATGACGCGCCCAAGGCGTTGGTTGACAAGGTCGAACAAGTCGCGCGTTTGATCCGGTCCAAAGGGGTGGGTGTATACTTTATCACGCAGAACCCAGCTGACGTGCCCGAGGACATCCTCGGCCAGCTTGGCAACCGCGTGCAGCACGCTTTGCGGGCGTTTACAGCCAACGACCAGAAGGAATTGAAGCAAGCGGCGGACACCTACCGCCCGAACCCTGCTTTCGACACCGCCGAGGCTATCCGCGAAGTCGGCACAGGTGAGGCGGTGACGTCTATGCTGATCGACAAGGGGGTTCCAGGAATCGTTGAGCGCACCTTGATCCGCCCGCCGTCATCACAACTTGGCCCGATCACCAAGGCCGAGCGCGCCGATGTTATGGCTGCATCACCGATGTCGGGGAAATACGACGAACGCCTAGATCGCAATTCCGCCGCTGAAATGCTGGCGAAGCGTGCTGACGCCGCTGCTGAAGAAGCTGAAAAGGCAGAGGCCGCCGAAGAAAAGCTCGAGGCAGAGGAGCGCGAGCACAAGCAAGGACGCCGTTACACTGGAAACGACGGTGAACGTTCGACCAGCCGTCGATCATCCAAGTCCGAAAGCTGGGGTGGTGCGATTGCAACCGTCGTCGCCAAGGAACTAAAGGGCACAACAGGTCGGCGCATCGTGCGCGGCATCTTGGGCGGGCTGTTCAAAGGCAGATGAATTGGGCTGAGGGCGGCGGCCTAACCGTCGTCCTAAGAACCTAGTTCAGTGGCGAGATCTTGAGCTCCGATATCCGGTTCTCGTCTTTGCCCATGACTTCAAACCTGAAACCGTGGAAGCTGAAGACTTGGCCCACAACGGGGATCATCTGCGCTTCGTGGATGACCAGACCTGCAACTGTGTTGGCTTCATCGTCTGGTAATGTCCAATCGGTTGCACGGTTCACGTCGCGGATCGTCATTGTACCGTCCACGATATAGCTGCCATCTTCGGCTTGGGTGACTTCGTTTTCTTCGTCTGTATCGAATTCGTCGGTGATTTCTCCGACGATCTCTTCGAGAATATCTTCAAGCGTGATGAGGCCCTGAAGCGTGCCGTATTCATCCACCACAAGCGCGAAATGTGCGCGACGCGCCAAGAACTGGCGCATCTGGTCGTCCAGCGTTGTGGTTTCAGGAACAAAGTAGGGCGTCATAGCCACGGCCATAATATCAAAATCAGCCATTTCCTGCGGCTCGATCCGGCCGTCGCCTAGCATCTTATGCAACGCGCGCAGCAGGTCCTTGGCGTGCAGTGTGCCGATAATGTTTTCAGGGTCGTCACGGTAAAGCGGCAGGCGCGTGTGGTTGCTTTCCAGACAGAGGCGCAGGATTTCGGGGACGGGCAGGGCCACGTCGATCATCTCAATCTCTTTGCGGTGAAGCATAATTTCTTCCACCGTACGTTCAGCCAGATCAAGCGCGCCCAAAATCCGGTCGCGGTCTTCTTTTTCCACAACACCTTCGGAATGGCCCAACTGTAGCGCTCCAGCGATTTCTTCACGGACGGCAAGGATGTTGCTGTCAGGGTCGGTTTGAACTCCAAAGACGCCCAACACACCGCGCACCAGCCAACGAACTGCTTTCACGAAGGGCGAAAAAACCGTCACCACAATCGCGATCGGCCGTGCAGAAATGCTTGCCGCACGTTCTGGGTTTGTAATGGCGTAGGTCTTGGGTAGGACTTCCGCGAAGATCAGAACCAGTACGGTCATCACGGTCGTCGCAATTACCACACCGTTTTCGCCAAAGGCGCGCAGAAACATCGTCGTCGCAAGCGAGGTCGCGAGGATATTCACAAGGTTATTGCCCAACAGAACCGAGCCAATCAGCTTTTCACGGTCCTCAGTCACCTCAAACGCTTTTTCAGCGCCCTTGTTCCCTTTGTCGGCATTGCTACGCAGCTTGCCACGCGAGGCGGCCGTCAGTGCGGTCTCAGAACCGGAAAAGAAGCCGGAAAGCACAAGAAGAAACAGGATCGCACCGGCGGTGGTCCAAAAAGCAGCATCAAGCATGGGGGGTCACTTTTGTCATTTGCCCTTTGTATGTAGGGGCTTGTGGGCGTTTTCAAGTGGGTGTCAGTCGTCTTTCGCCAGCGGGTGGTGATCCAGCACCAGTTCTTTTAGGCGTTCATCCAGCACATGGGTGTAGATTTCAGTGGTCGCTACGTCCGCATGGCCCAGCAACGTCTGGATAGACCGCAGGTCCGCACCGCCCGCCAATAGATGGGTCGCAAAGGCGTGGCGCAACGTGTGAGGCGTGACCTTTGCTGGGGAAACACCACCAGCAACGGCAAGGTCTTTGATGAGGTTAAAGAAGCTTTGCCGCGTGAGATGGCCGAGTTTGCCACGGGACGGAAACAGGAATTTGCTGCGCGGTGTGCCGTCTTTGAATGCGGCGTCTTCGGCCTCGTCGCGGGTTTTCAACCAGACGGTTGTGGCGGCGCGGGCAGGGGGTGACAGCGGCACCATGCGTTCCTTGTCGCCTTTACCGCGCACCAGCAACATACGGGGATCACCCCGCGCGGCGGACACTGGCAGCGACACCAATTCGGTCACGCGCATGCCCGTGGCGTACAAGAGTTCCATTAAACAGGTCGTGCGCAATGGGTCTTTCTTGGCGCTGCGGGCGGCCTGCAGCAGTGCATCGACTTCTTCGTGGCTTAAGGTTTTGGGAAGGCGCTTGTCGCGCCCGGGGCCAGAGATTTGGATCGCGGGATTGTCCTCGCGCCAGCCTTCTTCAAACGCAAAACGGAACAGCTGTTTGGCGGCGGACAGACGGCGTGCCCGCGTGGATTTTGCAAGGCCTTGGCCGTCACACCAGATTAAGTATTTCTCTACGTGGTCTTGGGTAACCTGTGCAAAATGCATGCCGTTCAACCAGTCGGAAAAGTCCGCAAGATCGCGCGCGTAGGCCAACTGGGTGTTGGTCGCTGCGTCTAGTTCCGCGGCCTGTGCTTCTAGAAACGCTTGTATCCAATAGGCATTGGGGCGGCTCGATGCGCTCATTCTAGCAGCAGGTACTGTAGTGCGGTGCGGCGCGCGACGTCTTCCAACCCAAGGGCGCGAAGGGTTGCGAACCCTTCCTTAAAGGCGAGCTGGTCACCGTCGATGCCTTGCTGCAATGTTGCGATACTGCGCAAGATCGCTTCGCCAGTGCGCCCGTTTGCAGCCATCTCAACAAGGGTCGCGTCCGGTTCTGCGGCAAATGCATCGCGGATCAGTGGGTACTGCCCACGGCCAGCATGGGCCTGCGATGGATCACCCTTCGCTACGGCGGCAAGGAAAGGGTCAGTTTGGGCAAATGCGTCAATCAATGCTGCTTGTTCATACTGATCCGACAAAAGCAAAAGCTTAAACAATATCGCATCGGCGCGCTGGTCCGCTACTGTGGATGCCATTAGGTCAGGGGCGAAATGCCGCGCGAGAGGTACTGCCACGCCAACTGCTTGCGCTTCGTCCCAAAGGTTATTGAGTGCGAAAAGCATGTCATCGCCGTTCCCATCAACAAGGGCTGCTCTGACGCGCGAAACCGCTTTCGCGCGTTCCCAAACGCCACCAGACGCAGCAGGGACACGTGCGGTATAAAGCCCAATCAACGCGTTGTCAGAAATCGCGCCTGCACGGGCGAGGCGTTCTGCCGCCTCAAGCTGACCCTTCCAGCCAACATTCGCCCGCAAATCCGCATGTGCAAATGCGCGTGGCAATCCGACGGTGGTAAGGGACGAACCGATTGCTTCAAACATGCGGAAGGTCAGCGGTGTCGTGCGATCCGGTTGGTCAAGCTCCGGTTCGCCCTCATAAAGGTCCGGATCAAGGAACCGCGCCAGCAGGGCGCCAGTTGGTGCATCAATATCGCCTAGCGCCAAACCTGTGTTCAACGTCAACGCGGCAGCAGACCAATCGCCTGAGCGCGCCAAACAGAATATCCGCGCAGACGGTGTTGGTGCGATATCGGGTTGATCATGCAAGGCGCGACATGCGCCATCTTCTGTGCCAGTCAGAAGCGAAACATCAAACCAACGGCGGAACAGTTCTGGCTTGTCAGCACTCGCGCTTTCAAGCATCGCTTGGGCAGGTTCCAGCGCGCCGAAATCTAGTAGCTTATCCACGCGCGCCAGAAAGAACGCGCCGGGCGTAGCGGCTTCCATTGGCGGATTGGCTTCCGCTAATGTCAGGGTTTTCAGCAATTCCTGTATCGCGGGAAGGGTGTCGATCTGTTCGGCCTGAAGTAATGCAATCAATGTCGTGGCGTCGCTTTGCCCCCACAGATCAGCTGGCAGTCCGGTTGCGCTAGGCGGCAACAGTCCCAGCGCACGCGGTGCTGGTCCGCCCAATGTTTGCACCGATACACTTGGGGTCGCGGCTGAATTGGCAACAGGCGCTTCGTTTGCGTCCGGTGTACGGGTCGCCTGTGTTCCAAGAACGGGTGCTGCGGCGAGGACTTCGGGTTGCTCGACGCTTTCAGACAGCCAATCAATGGCTGACAATGGTGCATTGTCGTCGGTTTGGGCCCAAAGGGGGGTCGCGCAAGACATGAACACACACAAGATTGCCGAACGCGAAACCATTAACTGCCACCTAGTGTTACAGGCAGAACAACTTCTTCAACGGGCGCTGCAAAATCTGCGGGCATGAAAATCGGCCCCAGATAGGCAAATGCAATGAAGGCAACTGCCGCAAGAACGACCAGAAAGAACAAGAATTTGATCAATCGCCACATGGGTTTTGCTCCGCCTGTTTCATGTCCACTCGATGGTTCGAATTCGCGAACCAAATGCGCAGCCTCAGTTGCTGCTTTGCCTAAGGTTATATATGTCCTTTTCAGCAAGATCACGCCACCGCTTCGTTAATTTTTTCAAACCGGCGGCGCACAGCCGATATTGATCGGCAAATTGTTGTTTAAAAGGGGACGATTGGGGCAATGAACGACCAAGAAAGCAAACAATCACCAAGATCGGAGCAAATTTTGCGCCGCACGGTTGTGCTTGTTGGCATGATGGGATCGGGAAAAACGGCGATCGGACGAGAGCTGGCCTATCGATTGAACGTGCCTTATGTCGATTCTGATGCTGAGATCGAAGCCGCCGCAAACGCAACGATCGCTGAGATTTTCGAACGCTCCGGTGAGCCGTTTTTTCGTGACCGTGAAGCAGAAGTAATTGCGCGGTTGTTGCAGTCTGAACCCTGTGTGTTGTCGACGGGGGGCGGTGCATACCTCGCGCAGCGCAATCGCGCGGCGATATCCGAGCATGGCGTCGCTGTTTGGCTGGATGCAGACCTTGAGTTGCTATGGGAACGCGTGCGCCACAAAGACACTCGGCCTTTGCTGCGCACGCCGGACCCGAAGAAAACGCTGAGCGAAATTTTTGAGCAACGCGCGCCCATTTACGCCTTGGCCGATATGCGCGCCGAGGCAAAACCGGAATTTTCCATTTATGAGATGACGGATGAGGTGCTGCAGGTATTGGCCGTGCGCCCCGACGTTCTGGAGAACAAGAATGATTGAGACCGTCCACGTTAACCTGCCTGGTCGCGAATATGATGTGGTGATCGGGCCGGGGCTGATGGCCGACGCTGGCGCACGCATCGCGCCGTTCTTGCGCCGCCCACGCGTGGTTATCGTATCCGAGGAAAACGTGGCTGCCCTACATTTGATGTCACTTCAGGCTGGCCTTGAGGCATCCGGCATCGCGTCAGAGGCGTTGGTCTTGCCCGCTGGAGAAAGCACCAAAAGCTGGCCGTTTCTTGAGCAAACCGTCGAATGGTTGCTCGCCCAAAAGGTTGAGCGCGGCGACATCGTTGTGGCCTTTGGCGGCGGTGTGATTGGCGATTTGGTCGGGTTTGCTGCTGCTATTTTGCGCCGTGGCGTTCGGTTTGTGCAGATCCCGACATCACTGTTGGCGCAGGTCGACAGCTCTGTTGGCGGCAAAACGGGGATCAATTCGCCTGCTGGTAAAAACCTAATTGGCGCGTTTCACCAGCCAACGCTGGTGCTTGCGGATACAGAATTGCTTGGCACGTTAACGCCGCGCGATTTTCTGTCCGGTTACGGCGAGGTCGTGAAATACGGGCTGTTGGGTGATGCGGATTTCTTTGACTGGTTAGAGGCGCAGGGTCCGGCGCTGGCCGCTGGTGATATGGATGCGCGTGTGAAAGCCGTAAAACGATCCGTCGAAATGAAAGCCCGCATCGTAGAACGCGACGAGACAGAGCAGGGGGACCGTGCGCTTTTGAACCTTGGACACACCTTCTGTCACGCACTTGAAGCCGCCACCGGATACAGCGATCGCCTGCTACACGGCGAAGGCGTAGCGATTGGTTGCGCGATGGCGTTCGAAGTATCCGCGCGCATGGGCCTGTGTAGCCAAGAAAGCCCAAGCCGCGTGCGCGAACACCTGAAAGCCATGGGCATGAAGACAGATCTGGCAGATATTGAAGGCGATTTGCCCGATGCCGATGGCCTGCTTGCGCTAATGGGACAGGACAAAAAGGTTGTCGACGGTCAGCTGCGATTCATCCTCGCGCGCGCCATTGGCGATGCGTTCGTAACGGGCGATGTGCCCGCAGATGTGGTGCTGTCCGTGCTGAATGACGGTCTGGCAGCCCGCTAAAAGAAAACCCGCGATGGCATGTACCACGCGGGTTTCTGTATTCTGATTGTTGGCCGGGCTTAGAACGGGATTTCGTCGTCCATGTCGCCGCCGCCGCCTTGGTCACCGCCACCAAAGCCACCGCCTTGGTCACCACCACCGCCATAGCCACCACCTTGGTCGCCACCGCCGTAACCGCCACCGCCGCCACCATTGCCGCCGTCACCGCGACCACCCAGCATGGTCATCACGCCGTCAAAACCTTGCAGCACAACTTCGGTGGAATAACGGTCCTGACCAGACTGGTCCTGCCATTTACGTGTTTGCAATTTGCCCTCGATGTAAACCGTGGACCCTTTTTTTAGGTATTGCTCGGCGATACGAACCAGACCTTCTTGGAAGATCGCAACAGAATGCCATTCTGTCTTTTCGCGGCGTTCACCAGTGTTTTTGTCCTTCCAAGTCTCGGACGTCGCAATGCGCAGGTTGCACACTTTGCCGCCGTTCTGGAAGCTCCGCACTTCTGGATCGCGGCCCAGATTACCGATAAGCATGACTTTGTTAAGTGAACCGGCCATTTCTGGACTCCCCGTGGTATTTTCGAATCTAAAACTATCTGGCTCGTGATACATCACCGCCAACGGGTTAGAAACTGGTTAATAGAACCCTAGGAAGAGCTGTCCATTGGCGAATTGCACCGTAAAGTGTGGAAACTACCCTGTTAGTGGGCTATATGTGCGGAAACGTGGGGGCGATTTATGCGTGTAGTTTGTATTTTGGCGGCGTTCGCCACAGCGGTATCAGCGGTGCCTGTCACGGCTGACAGCCTGTCGACGCGCAACCGCACGACGCTTTTCAGCTCTCAGTTGGACGTTTTGGATGGCCGCGCGTCATCGCAATATGCAAATTCCGTGCGCTTGCAGCCTCCGCGTGTTGTGGTGCCATCGGCGACCAACACCGGCCCTCAATACAACGGCAATTATCGCGGACAGTTCTTGGACATGGCCAAGTCAGCTGCGCGGCGCAACCGTGTTCCTGAAGATCTGTTCCTGCGTTTGGTGCAGCAGGAAAGCGCGTTTAACCCCAATGCAGTGTCCCATGCCGGGGCGATTGGGCTTGCGCAGCTTATGCCCGGCACAGCACAGTATTTGCGCGTTAACCCCCGTGATCCTTATCAAAACTTGGATGGCGGAGCGCGGTACTTGCGTGAACAATATGACACATTCGGCTCATGGCGTTTGGCACTTGCGGCCTATAACGCAGGTCCGGGTGCAGTGCAGCAGCATGGCGGTGTCCCGCCATACCGTGAAACACGCAACTATGTACGTGTTATCTGGGGCAGCTGATAGCGTTAAGCATTCAGATTTAGAAAAGGCGTCACATCAACTGCGGCGCCTTTTGCTTTGATATCATTGAAATATTACTCAGCGGCCATTTCGATAACAGGCTCCATTTCGGCCAGATCAGCATCAGACAGGTGGCATTTCACCTGATGACCATCTGCGAGCATCCGAACTGGTGGCACTTCGCTTTCGCACAGCGACTTTCCAGCCTTGTCCTTCCAGTTGCAGCGCGTTTGGAACGGGCAACCGGTAGGCGGGTTCATGGCCGATGGAATGTCACCATCAAGAACGATGTGCTTCTTCTTGATCTTGGTGTCCGCAATCGGAACGGCGGACAAAAGCGCCTCGGTATATGGGTGGTACGGAGGTGCGAAGACCTGATCCGTAGACCCCATTTCCACCACATGCCCAAGGTACATTACCATAACGCGATCAGACAGATAGCGCACGATGCTAAGGTCATGCGAGATGAACAGAAGCGTGGTTTTATGCTCGCGCTGGATTTCCATCAACAGGTCGGTTACAGCCGCCTGAACCGACACGTCCAATGCGGACACAGGTTCATCGGCCACCACAATCCGCGCATCACCGGCAAAGGCGCGCGCAATACCGACACGCTGCTTTTGCCCACCAGACAACTGGCGCGGCATTCGGTCTGCAAAGGCGCGGGGCAGCTTTACTAAATCAAGCAGGTCGAGCATACGTTCACGGCGCTCGTTGTCGTTCTTGCCGATCTTGAAAATCTCAAGCGCGCGCATGATTTGCCGCCCGACGGTCATCGATGGGTTCAGCGTATCAAATGGGTTTTGGAACACCATTTGCACATCTGCGATGGTGTTGGTGTCGCGCTCTTCAATCGGGATGTTACCGATGCGTTTGTTGTCGAGCAGGATTTCACCGTCTGTGGCGGTTTCCAGCCCCATCAACACCTTGGCAAACGTGGATTTACCGCAGCCGGATTCCCCAACGATCGCAAGGGTTTCGGATTCGCGGGCCTCAAAGGACAGCGTTTCGTTGGCTTTGACGACCTTCTTTGATCCGCCGCCAAACAGCGCGGACGCGGCAACCTCGTAGTATTTCTTGAGGTTGTCCATTTTCAGAACAACACGGCCCGGTTCAGGTTTTTCGGTTTGCGCTCCAGCCACAAGCGGGGCGTTCCAGTCGATCTCGCGATACCGCAGGCACCGTGTTTCATGGTCGATGTCAGCGTTTTCCATCGAGATGGGGCCGCTGTCACAACGCCCTGCCTCAAAGTAGTCGCAGCGTGGGCCGAAGTTACAACCGTTCGGTCGCTCATGGGGCAGGGGGAAGTTGCCCGGAATGGCCACCAAGGGGTGCTCGTTTTTGTCGGCTCCGGGCAGGGGGATCGAACGGAACAGTGCCTGTGTATAGGGGTGCTGCATGTTGTCGAACACGCCCTCAATGGTGCCACGTTCGACCGCTTCGCCGGAATACATCACGCAGATGCGGTCACAGGTTTCCAGCACGAGGCCAAGGTTGTGGCTGATGAACAGCATTGAAGTGCCGTATTTTTTGCCAAGGTCCTTCACTAGTTCAACGACAGCCGCTTCGACGGTCACATCAAGCGCGGTTGTCGGTTCGTCCAAGATCAACAAGGATGGCTTGGACATCAACGCCATGGCGATCACGATGCGTTGCTGTTGGCCGCCTGAAAGCTGATGCGGAAACGAGTTCAACATGCGTTTTGGGTCAGGCAGCTTAACGTCTGTCACAACTTCCAGCGCGCGGGCGTAAGCCTCTTCCTTTGACACACCTTCGTGGATCATCGGCACTTCCATCAGCTGCTTGCCGATGCGCATGGCGGGGTTAAGCGACGCCATGGGTTCCTGATAGATCATCGCGATTTCGGACCCGCGAATGTCGCGCAATTCCTCGCGCGTCATGGTGTTCATCTCGCGGCCCTTGAACTTGATCGAACCACCAACGATGCGTCCGTTTACGCCGAGGTCCTGCATGACGCCAAGCGCCACGGTGGACTTGCCGCAACCGGATTCCCCCACAATACCAAGCGCTTCGCCCGGTTGCAGGGAGGCAGAGAAGTTCATCACCGCAGGGATTTCCCGCAGCCGTGTGAAGAAGCTGATCGACAAACGGTCGATTTCAAGGATGGGGCCGTTGTAGGGTTGCTTGTCCATGGGCTTAATCCTTCAGGCTTTCTTCACGCAGACCATCCGCGAGAAGGTTGAGGCCGAGTACGAGTGACAGGAGTGCAATCGCAGGTGGCAATGCAAGGTGCTGCGCGAACAACAACAACTTTCGGCCCGCGTTGATCGTTGAGCCCCAGTCAGGGCTTTCTGACGCCAAACCAAGGCCAAAGAAGCCCAATGTTCCCAAAAGGATCGTGGTGTAACCGATCCGTAGGCAAAAATCGACGATCAGGGGGCCGCGTGCGTTTGGCAGGATTTCCCATAGCATGATGTACCAAGTGCCTTCACCGCGCGTTTGCGCGGCTGCCACGTAGTCGCGTGTTTTGATATCAAGCGCGAGGCCGCGCACGATACGAAACACGGTCGGCGAGTTCACGAAGACCACGGACACAAAAACCACGAGAATTTCTTTGGGCAGTGTGAACTTATCAAGCGCCTCTGGCAGGAAGTACAACACGGTGTCTTTTTCCGAGATCCCAGCGACATAGGCGTAGCCTACTGGAATAAGGACAAACGCCAGATACAGGGCATTCTTGCTCGGTTGTGTATGATAGCGCGAGTTGATCAGGACGCCAAAGAAGATCAGCGGAAACAGAAACAAGACCGCGGCCATGTAGTTTGGAACGCCAAGATCAATGAGTTCCGGCGTCACCAGCAAGAAGAACAACAAGATGACTGGAAACGCGAGGATGAGGTTGGCAACGAAGCTCAGGATCGTGTCCAGTTTGCCGCCGTAGTAGCCCGCAGGCAGGCCCAGCGTAATGCCGAGCATAAAGGCAAACACGGTCGCGACTGGCGCAATGATCATAACAATTACGGACCCATGAACCACGCGGCTAAAAATATCGCGCGCTAGATTGTCACCGCCCAAAAGGTAATGCGGGAAAAAGTCAGCGTCTTGGCCATCAGGAACCGGAATGCCCGGTACTTTGATCTTGAGCCCCGAGATTTGCTGCAACGGATCGTGGGTTGCGATCATGTCGAACACGCCCACGAAGATCGACGTGAAGACCCAGAACATCACCAGCGCAAAACCAATCATGCCGACGGTGGAATCAAACAGTTTTCCGTAAAGGCCCAATTTGCGTTTGAAGGTGATCGACAAAGTAAAGGTCACGATCAGTGCGATCCACACGGGGATGAAACGCTTGCTGATTTCGCCGACAATGCCTGCTTTGCCATAAGGCATGAACCAAGACACAACGATGATTGCCGCAAAGATCAGCACGATCAACATGAATATCTGGCCGTTCAGGCGTTCCAGTTGCCCAAGAAGCCCGCCACGCGATTGTATTGTGCCGTCGGCGTTGGCTTGCAGTTTCACCTCGGGCGCGAAGAAGCCCACGATGAGTTGCAAAATGACGCCCGCCAAAAATACGCTTGCGGCGATGACAAGGGCGGGGGTGAGGGTGCTCCCGAAGGAGCCGGTCCAGGAAAGTGGTTCCATTGTTCTGGCTCCTTAAGAAATGCGAATGCGTGGGTTGAGGAAGACATAGCCGATGTCTGAAATCAGCTGCGTCGTCAGCACCACGACGACGGAGATAACCGAAACGCCAAGCAGCATTTCGATGTCGTTGTTTGAGGCCGCGCGCACGAGTTCCCAGCCGAAGCCTTGGTAGGTGAACAGGGTCTCAACGATAACAACGCCGTTCAACAGCCACGGGATTTGCAACATAATCACCGTAAAGGGGGCAATCAGCGCGTGGGCAGAACGTCAGAGACGTTTTCCTTTGCAACGGTGGAAAACCCCCAGTTGCCTTGAATAATGCCACAAAAGCGCGGGGTGCTGTCAGTTGGTACAGAATTGCCTTCGCATTTCGCGCGGATTTCACCGTCTGATCCGTCAATGACATAGCCAGGCAAAACGCCGAGCCATTGTCCGTATTTTATAGGCAGGGACTGTGTGTAGCCGCGGTTGTCGAGAAAGCTGACGACAGCCTCATCAGACATGCGGAAGTTGCCCTGTGTTTTCGCCAGCACTTCAAGCTTTGGATAAAGATTGGTGAGCCAGAAAACGATAAACGTCAGGCAGAGAGCCGTAAGGAGCATGACCCCTTAGCGGCGCAGAATACACAGTCCCATAGTGTACCCCTGTTGGGTTTGCCGCACGCATTATTGGCGCGATCTTTTTTAGTCGACGTGTCGCGTGAAAAAAGGGCCGCCCCGAGTTAAGGGCGGCCCGATTGTCGCGTCAGTTAGGCTGCAACAGCGATCTTGTAGATCTGTGGCAGGTACGCGATGTGCATATCCCAGCCAACAAAGCCCGGCTTTGAATGGCGGTACAGGGAACGCCAGTAAGGCTGGATCGTGACCGCTTCGTCCGTGAGGATCTGCTGGATCTTCGCCATCACTTCGCGACGTGCATCTGCGTCAGCCAATGCGTTCGCTTCGTCAAGCAGAGCATCGAATTCCGCATTCGAGAATGCAAATTCGTTCCATGCTTCACCAGAACGGTACGCAAGGCCAAGTACCTGCGTGCCCAGTGGACGGTGGTTCCAGTTGGTGGAAGAGAACGGGTACTTCGACCAGTCGTTCCGGAACGTGGAACCCGGGATGATTGTCCGCTTCACGTTGAAGCCAGCGTCACGCAACTGTGCTGCAACCGCATCAGTTGTGTTCTTGCGCCAGTCATCGTCGATGGAAGAGATTTCCATCTCGAAGTCAGCCATGCCAGCTTCTGTAAGCAGGGCAAGCGCGCCTTCTGGGTCGTACTCAGTGGCCGCAACATCAGCCCATTCAGGGTGCATCGGACCAACGTGGTGGTTGCGCGCTGTGCTACCTTGGTTGGCATAGCCAAGCTCAAGGCAAACAGCTGGGTCAACCGCCATCTGGATCGCCTTACGGACGCGGACGTCGGCGTATGGTGTCATGCCGTCAACTTCTGCGGCTTGGTTTGGACGAATAACGATCGTCGCAGCAGATGCGATTTCAGAACGCTCATAGCCGATTGACTCGAACACTTCGACGAAGTCGCCAACAGTTTCGTATGTCATGTCGATTTCGTCGGCGGCGGCTGCTGCAACCCATGCAGACGGGTCAGTGCCGTAGTCGATATATTCGATGCGATCGAGGTAAGCGCCTGCGCCTTCGGCGTAGCCCCACCATTCGTGGTCTTCGTTGCGAACCAGAACGGACTTAACCCCAACTTCGTGGCTCTCTGGCAGGTATGGGCCAGTGCCAACAGGTGTATTGATCGGGTTATCGCGATCAAGCGTGTTGTGGTAAATCGCGGCTGGGTAGTCAGCCATGCCCGCAATCAGCGAGATGTCAGATGCTGGCAGGTTTAGAGAAACCTGATGCGTGCCAGTGACTTCGATTGCGCCTTCGATGGCTTTATTTGTGTCCGCATCAACGATGACGGACATACGGCCCGCCATGGAGTTGCCTTCAGCGTCCTTGTCACACCAATCTGTGATCACACGCGCAACGTCTTCAGCGGTGAAGTCGTCGCCGTTGTTCCACTTTACGCCTTCACGAACGTTTAGAATGTACTGTGTCGCGTCTTCGTTGACTTCCCAGCTCGTGAGGAGGGCAGGTGTGAACGTACCATCGGAGTTGTACTCGACGAGATACTCAAGCCAGCCAGCATAAACGAACGCCATCTGCGTCCAGTCCGTTGCACGGATGTCCTTTAGCGCACGAACTTCCATCTGCATGCGCATTGTGCCGCCCTGTTGGGCGTGGCCAGCAGCTAGCGCCGGCTGGGTCAGGCCGAGAAGGCCGTACGCGCCAGCGGATGTGACGCCAAGTGCGGTTGTGCGCGCCATGAATTCGCGACGGTCAAGCTTCCCAGCCATCTCGTCTTTTACATACACGTCGACTGCTGAATGCAGTGGAGCGCCCGTAAGGGTTTTATTGGTCATGCGTGTTCTCCCTGATGACACGTTTTTGTTTTGCAGGGTTTTTGGAACGGACAACTCGCACCGGTTCGCGCGTCTTAGTTTTCGTCCCCCCCTTGGAAACTGCATTGGGCGGGGTTTTTGACCCGCCGTCAACGGCTGCAATCGGCACTTGCGACGTTTGCATGGTCGTAAATGGGCCGCAAGGCGAAAGCGGGGGGATGCTGCGATGCAGCATTAAATTAAGGAAAATGAACCGTTTAAGCCTGCGCAAGCGGCCCTTTTTTGCGGAACTGGGATGGCGTTAGTCCGGTCTGGGACTGAAACGCCCGTGTGAAGTACGCGGCTGACCCAAAACCGAGATCGCCCGCGATCTGGCGGACAGGGAATTTGGTGTCGCGAAGCAGCATTCGCGCCTCAAATAGAATGCGATCGTTCAACAACGATAGCGCAGATTTTCCGCTGGTTTGCTTGCAAACACGTGCCAGATGGGTCGGCGTAACCCCAAGCTTCGCGGCGTAATCTGCCACGCCATTGTGTTCATGAAAATCGCGCTCGATCAGGTCGGTGTAGGCCGCGACGAGCCGCGCTGCCGCGGTATCTTTGCGTGCGTCCTTGCTGTCCTCAGATCTGATTTCCAGCTGACGTTCAAAATAGATAGCCAGAAGACCAAGGTTGTAATGGGCTGCCCGCTGGCCACCTGTTTGGTCTGACTGCAATTCACGCTCAAGCGCGTCGAGATGCACAGCGAGTTCTTTTTGCGCGATTACGTCACGCAAGCGAAGGTGAACTGGTTCAATTGGCCATTCGTCCGCCATAGCAGATGGGATTGTCAGCATTTGCCCGAACACGGTTGGGCCAACCTCAAATCCGTACATGGTTCCTGCTGGAATATAGATCAGGTTATTGGCACCAAACCCGCTGGTGAGCCCCGCAATAGTGATGCGGCCTTGACCGCGCGCCACGAAGATAAGTCGCGGTGATGTATGGCTGCGCATCGCTTCTGTACGCCAACGCCCTTGGCCAGCATTCTGTGCGATTGCAGTCAAAGCGAGGCGGTTTTGCGGGTCGGTCATCATCAGCGGCTATCCCTAGAACATGTTCGAATAGGACAATTTTCACCGTAAATGTGTGTAATTCAAAGACCTTTATGTGGACTATTTGAGATCGCCCACATCTGGTAGCGGCACGATCTGCCAACGCTTCATACGGGAACGCAACCAAGTACGCTGGCGTTTGGCGTATTGGCGCGTGGCCACGATTATCGCCTCACGCGCCGAATCGGGGGTGATGTCGCCGTTCAACAATTGGATCATTTCATGGGCCCCGATTGCCTTGGACGACGGCGCTGTTTCGTCCCAGATGGGCCGCATCTTTTCGGCCTCATCCAAGGCACCAGCGTCCATCATCATATCAAAGCGTTCCGCAATCCGCGCGTTGAGCCAGTCCACATCCGGCATCAGGGCAAGGGCAGTACAGCTTTTCAGAGGAACAAGTGGTGGCGGCGTATCCGCCTGCCAGTCGCGAATGCTGCGTCCAGTGGAAGCCTGCACTTCATAGGCGCGTTGGACACGGGCGCGGTTGTTCAAGTCAAGCCCTGTGGCGGTCGCATCGTCCAGCGCGGCGATAAGGTCGGGCAGAGGGATGGCATCCGCTTGCGCCCGAACCGCGGGTGGCGTTGGGGGGATCTCGGCAAGCCCCTCGGTCAGGGCGCTGAAATACAACCCCGTACCGCCAACGATAATCGGGCGCACACTGTTCATAAAGGGTTTCACATCACGCAACCAATCGCCAACGGAATAGGGCGCATCATACGCGAGGTGACTATAAAGGTGATGCGGTGCACGGACTAAGTCTTCTGCTGGTGGTTGTGCCGTCAAAATCGGCCAGCCCTGATAGACCTGCAAGGCATCGCCGTTGATAATAACGCCGCCTTGGGCCTCGGCGATTTGCAGAGCCAAACCCGACTTGCCCGATGCCGTTGGCCCATAAATCAAGACGGGCTTATTGGCGTCAATTTTGGTTAGATCAATCATGCGATGTCCCATTGCGTCCCCCCTCCTTTTGCGACATTTTAACGCGAACTGAAAGCAGCACCGGAGCGCCCATGTCTGAGACAGAAAAAACCGCCTATAATCGTGTCATGCTCAAGATTTCAGGTGAGGCGTTAATGGGCGATCAGGGCTTTGGCCTGCATCCGCCCACCGTCGAACGGATCGCGCGCGAAGTGCAAAGCGTTCAGGAAATGGGTGTTGAGATATGCATGGTCATCGGCGGCGGCAATATCTTCCGCGGGCTTCAGGGCTCAGCGCAAGGGATGGAACGCACCACGGCGGACTATATGGGCATGCTCGCAACCGTGATGAACGCGCTGGCGATGCAATCCGCCCTTGAGGGCCTCGGCATCCACACCCGCGTGATTTCCGCGATCACCATGAACGAAGTGGCCGAACCCTACATTCGCCGCCGCGCCGTGCGTCACCTTGAAAAGAAACGCATTTGTATTTTCGCGGCCGGTACGGGCAACCCGTATTTCACCACAGATACTGCAGCCACATTGCGGGCTTCTGAAATGGCCTGCGAAGCGATCTTTAAGGGCACCAAGGTTGATGGCGTCTATGACAAAGACCCGGCCAAACATGACGACGCTAAACGCTACGACAAGATCACATATGACGAGGTTCTGGCCCAGCACCTTGGCGTGATGGATGCATCCGCCATCGCGTTGGCACGTGAAAACAGCCTGCCGATTGTGGTGTTCAGCCTTGACGCAGATGGAGGGTTCAAAGGGATCCTTGATGGAACCGGAACATCCACGGTTGTTAGCGATTGAAGTTTTTTGCGAAGTTTGTCGTGATCCAGCCTTATTTTCGCCGCCTCGTTCTTTGAAAAGTGGGTTATGACTGATTTAAGTGCGCCCCAGCCAGACTACTTTGATGTCCTGCTTGATGTGGTGAACGAAACGCTCGGGTGTGATCGATCTACCCTGACCCCCGAGACAACCTTTTATGACCTCGACGTTGACACTTACGAATATCAATCGATTTTCGCGCAAACATGCGAGCGTACAGGTAAAAATCTGTCTAAGGTTGTCAACTCAATGCCTATTTACACACTTGGTGCGTCTGAATGGACTATGACGAGCCTTCAAAATCTTGCGGCATTCAGCCCTAAAGCAGATCAACTGCTATTACGTTATAATGTACGCGAGCAGGTTGACACTTTGGGCAGCGTTGCACTTTCGATTGAAGCTGAAACTTATGTTTCGTCAGCTAAGCTGGGGGAATTGGCTTATCCTGCGCGAACAAAGCGTTATGTTGTGATCTGGTCATTGGTGATCCTTATCGGGTTGGCCTGTATCGTCCCGATTGCCTTTGCGTTCATGCCGAGGTGTACGGCGACTTGTGAATTGCCCCGTTGGTCGCTATCGCGCGATGTTTTGCCATTCTTTGGATCAATGGCTGCACTTCTTCTGGCTGCAGCATATGTGCCCGGAATCCTAGCGCTTCGAAAGGTAAGGCGTCGACGAGGTTAGGCTAAAATTGCTCTGAACCCGCTGATCTGCACAACTTCTGCGCACACCTTCTATACAAACCCAGCGCATTAACTGTATATCAACCGAAATAACGTGAGAAGAGCAGCACTATGTCAGATGACTTTATTCTAGATACCGATGATTTGAGCCGCCGTATGGACGGTGCGATTGCCAATTTGCGGGTCGAGTTCGCTTCCCTGCGGACAGGTCGCGCGTCGGCATCAATTCTTGAACCCGTGATGGTGGATGCCTATGGTTCCATGACGCCAATCAACCAAGTTGGTACTGTTAACGTTCCAGAGCCACGCATGGTCACGGTAAATGTTTGGGACAAAGGCCTTGTTGGTAAGGTCGAAAAAGCCATTCGCGAAAGCGGCCTTGGTATTAACCCACAAACGAACGGCACGATCATCATGCTGCCGATCCCCGAGCTCAACGAAGAGCGACGCCGTGATCTGACCAAGGTTGCCGGTACATATGCGGAAAACGCGCGGGTCAGTGTTCGCAACGTTCGTCGTGACGGGATGGATCAGATCAAAAAAGGCAAGAACGACGGCATGTCTGAAGATGACCAAAAGCTTTGGGAAGCTGAAGTTCAGGACATGACCAACGATTTCATCAAACGCATTGATGAGCAGCTTGAAACGAAACAAGACGAGATTATGCAAGTCTGATCCGCGTTCGCGGATGAGAGGTAGACGAGTAGAGCGGGGGCCACTCATATGGCCAAAGATATCGAGAACGGCCCAAACCACGTGGCCATAATTATGGATGGCAATGGACGCTGGGCGCAGATGCGTGGGCGACCGCGCCTATTCGGGCACCATGCTGGTGCAAAGCGTGTGCGCGAAATTGTTGAGTCTTGCCCGAAATTTGGCGTTAAGTATCTGACAATATTTGCATTTTCGACAGAAAATTGGAAGCGCACGCAAACCGAAGTCGCTGGTTTGATGAAGTTGTTCCGCCGTTACATCCAACGCGAAGCGCGAGACTTGTTGGCCAATGGCGTGCGGGTTCGTTTCATTGGTGACCGTGTGCGCCTTGATGACAAGCTCGTGGACCTAATGGACGAGCTGGAGTTGCTGACCGCAGGGAATGACCGCGTTCATTTGACTGTCGCCATTAACTATGGCGGTCGAGACGAGGTGGCACGCGCTACACGTCGTTTGGCCCATGACGTGGCGGCAGGGAAGCTCGCCCCGAATGACGTGAACGATGAAACGCTTCCGAAGTATCTGGATACGTGTTTCTTACCAGATCCTGATCTGGTGATCCGAACAAGCGGTGAAGCGCGGATTTCGAACTTCTTACTTTGGCAATCTGCCTACGCTGAGTACGAATTCATCGATACGCTATGGCCAGACTTTACCCCTGACGTGTTTTCCCATGTTTTGTTGGGTTTTAAGTCTCGGGAACGCCGCTTTGGTGGGGTGAAAGTCTGACATGGCGAACTGGTCCGACCTAGGCCCGCGCGTTGGCTCTGCAGCAGTCATGTCAGTGCTTGGGATCGGTGCGATCTGGCTGGGCGGCAACATTTTCCTTGGGCTGGTGTTGATTGTTACGGCGCTGATGGCTTGGGAAATTTTCGAAATGTGTGAGATGCAGCCAGAACGGGGCCGCGTTTCTATGCCGGTTGCCGTGTCTTGTGTTCTTTTCCTGTGTCTTTTCAGCGCTGGTACCATTTCTTGGCTGGCGGTATTGGCATCGGTCGTTTTGGTAGTTGGTTGTGGTTTCGCGCTTACGAAAGAGCGAATTTATGGGGCCCTGGTTCTGTTTGCGGTGTTCTGGGTCGGCTTTGGGTTGGTCGCGTTCCGCGAAGAGCAGGGGCTGGATATGCTCCTCTGGCTTATCCTTGTGGTGATCGCCTCTGATGTGATGGGCTATTTTGCGGGGAAGACCTTTGGCGGACCGAAGTTCTGGCCCTCTATTAGTCCCAAGAAAACATGGTCCGGCACCGCTGTAGGCTGGATCGGCGCGGCATTGGTCGGGCTAGGGTTCGTGATCTGGAACGGTTCACCTTTGGGCTTGATCTTGTTGTCGGTCCTTGTGGCGTTTGCTGGGCAAATGGGCGACATTGTGGAGAGCGCATTGAAGCGCAAGACAGGCGTGAAAGACAGCTCAAATCTCATTCCGGGTCACGGTGGAGTGTTAGATCGTTTTGATGCGATTTCTGGCGCTGTGATCTTTTTGTTGGCGTTGTCTTTGGTCATTCAGGTCTCGGTCTAGAGGTGGGCATGCGGCGCGTTTCGATCCTTGGGGCGACCGGCTCTATCGGGCAAAGCACGATTGATCTGATCGCGCGTGACCCCGAAGTATATGACGTCGTGGCGTTGACTGGTGCGCAGAACATTTCACAATTAATCAAAGATGCCAAAGCATTACGTGCCGAAGTTGCTGTGACTTCCGATCCTTCAAGGCTGGACGAGTTACGCGATGGCTTGGCTGGAACTGGGATTGAGGCCGCCGCTGGCGACGCCGCCTTGATTGAGGCCGCAGCGCGTCCCGCTGACTGGGTTATGTCGGCGATTGTAGGGGCTGCTGGCCTTGCGCCGGGGTTGGAGGCGTTGAAGCACGGAACCACCTTGGCGCTGGCGAACAAAGAATCCCTTGTCACCGCTGGGACGCTTTTGATGTCTGAGGCCAAGCGGTTAGGGGCAACTGTTCTGCCTGTGGATTCCGAACATTCGGCCGTTTTTCAGGCCCTGATCGGTGAAGACATCTCCGCAGTTGAGCGCATCATCATTACGGCTAGCGGCGGTGCGTTTCGTGATCGTCCGCTTGACGCCTTGGACCGTGTTACCGTGGCCGAAGCCTCAAACCACCCTAATTGGGATATGGGGCAACGCATCACAATCGACAGTTCGTCTATGTTTAATAAGGCCATGGAGCTTATTGAAACAAAAGAGTTTTTCGGAATTGATGCGAACAAGATTGAAACGATTGTCCACCCCGAAAGCCTGATCCATGCGCTTGTCGGGTTCAATGACGGCGCGCTGATGGCCCATGTTGGCCCGCCAGACATGCGCCACGCCATCGGGTACGCGCTGAACTGGCCGGATCGCAAACATGTTCCCGTGGAACGCCTTGACCTTGCCGCCATTGGCCAGCTGAATTTCCGCGCACCCGAAGCGGCCCGTTATCCCGCACTCGCCATTGCCCAAAAGGTGATGGAGGAGGGTGGCTTGACTGGGGCCGTCTTCAATGCCGCAAAAGAACAGGCGCTGGACGGGTTCCTTGCTGGCGATTGCCGTTTCACCGATATGGCGCGTGTCGTAAACGGTGTCGTTGACGTGATGTTGTCCCGCGAGGGGCTGCAAAATGCCACGATCACCCTAGATAGCGTTAACCAAGCCGACAGCATGGCGCGTGCGCTTGCTTGCGAAGAAATTGCGAAGATTGAGAGTTAGACCTTGGATTTCATGACAAACCTGATCCCGTCCTTCGGGAACATCGCCTTTACGATGTTGTTCTTTGTGATCGCATTGTCGATCATCGTGGCGATTCACGAATACGGTCACTACATCGTCGGGCGCTGGTCTGGCATCCATGCTGAGGTCTTTTCGATCGGGTTTGGCAAAGTACTGTGGAGCCGTCGTGATAAACGCGGCACCCTTTGGCAGATCGCAGCATTGCCATTTGGTGGTTACGTCAAGTTTCTAGGCGACGCGAATGCAGCCTCCGTTGGTGGTCGCGACTCCGGAGAAGAGGGTGCGAAGCTGGAGGATTACATCGAGAATCGCTCGAATTTGTCCGCTGAGGCGATTGCCCACACTGAGGCTTTGACAGAACGAAACACCATGCTCGGCGCTCCGCTTTGGGCGCGCTCTGCGACGGTTGCCGCGGGCCCCGTTTTCAATTTTATCCTGTCGTTCCTTGTGTTTGCGGGTGTCTTGATGTTCCAAGGACAGCCTACGACCCCGCTGACAGTCTCGGCTTTGCCTGGTTTTCCTGACATGATTGAACAGCAGCTTGAGGCAGGGGACCGCGTGCTTGAGGTCGAAGGCGTTGCGTTGAATTACCCCGAAGGTTTTAGTGCTGCGGTGGCGGATGTGGAGTCCAAACCCTCTGTCGAGTACACGATTGAACGTAATGGCGAGCAAATGACGGTGCTTGGCCCGCAGCCACAGCCTGCATTCGTTCAGGCAATCACCCCGCGATCCGCAGCGGACGATGCCGATCTGAAGATTGGCGATGTCATCGTCAGCATGAATGGCACACCGGTTTACCAGTTCAATGACATGATTGAATTCGTCAATGAAACGCGTGAACAACCTATTTCACTGGTGGTTTGGCGCGATGGTGAGACGTTTGAAAGCACCCTAACACCACGCTTGACTGCGATCCCGCAAGCGGACGGGTCCATGCGTGACGAGCCAAAGCTTGGTATTGGAACGGGTGGTTTGTTCTTTGAACCTGCAACCGGCGCCGTGGGGATTGGCGAAGCAATGAAGCTCGCAATCCAGCAAGTGTGGTTCATCATCAAGCAGTCCATCAACGGGCTGAAGCAGATGATCATCGGCAACATAAATACCTGCAATCTGAGCGGCCCCGTCGGGATCGCGGAAACCTCCGGTTCCATGGCCAGCCAAGGCACGCTGAGCTTCATCAGCTTTATCGCTGTTTTGTCCACGGCTGTTGGCCTGTTGAACCTGTTCCCGATTCCAATTCTTGATGGAGGGCACCTTGTTTTTCATGCCTATGAGGCGGTCACAGGTAAGATGCCGAGCGATGGTGCACTGCGAATTTTGATGGCTGTCGGACTAGCGTTGATCGGTACCTTAATGCTGTTCGCGATTGGTAACGATCTGCTGTTCTGCCCATAAGGGCAGGTGGGAATTACCTTACAGTTGTCATGGCGCTGCCCAGAAGTTGCCACATTTGGTCGTCATATTGTTCGCAAGTTAATCCAATGAGGATAGTTCAATGCAGACGATTACAGCTGGATACCAAGGCCTTAGCCTTCTTGTGAACCTGAACTGGGATCGCTTGATCTATCTTGGCACGATCGTTGCGGCACTCGGTATGGGTGCTTGGGTTGGGTCGCTGCAATAGCGGCTGGTTCCGTTGGTTAACGTCACCTAGGATTTTCCGAACAATCGGCATTATTTAGCGCGTCTCGCAGTTGGTTCTGTGTGACGCGTTTGTTGCTTTTGACAACCTTACGTAGCACGGGTAGACCGGACCTACTTGGGATGTCTAAACGAGCAAAAAATATGAACAATGCGCTGCAAGCTGTAACTGCGATTTTGGGACGTATCCGGGTTGGGGCGACTGTCGCCCTCATGCTCGTTTCTGGGATGATGGCCATTGCCACCCCTGTAACAGCCCAAAACTTCAATTTTTCCAACGTTTCCGTTGAAGGGAACCAGCGGATCGAAACTTCGACCATCTTGACCTATTTGGGTTTTGGCCAAGGCGAAGCGGTGACTGCGGGCGCGCTCAATGATGCGGCGCAACGGATTCGCGCAACGGGCCTGTTCGAAACTGTCGACGTCGTTCCCCAAGGGCGCACATTGGTTATTCGTGTTGAGGAATTCCCAACCATCAACCGCATCACATTTGAAGGCAACAGCCGTGTACGGGATGCTGAACTCGGCGCCGTTGTGCAAAGCCAGCCACGCCGCGTTTACAGCCCAAACCAAGCGGAAGCTGACACAGCGGCAATTACGCAAGTCTATGCCGACCAAGGCCGCATCAACGCAACCGTTTCGCCACGCATCATCGAACGTTCAGACAACCGCGTTGATCTGGTGTTTGAAGTCTTCGAGGGCGGTTTGACCGAAGTTGAGCGTATCAGCTTTGTTGGCAACCGTGCATATGGCGAGAGCCGTTTGCGCCGCGTTCTAGAGACCAAGCAAGCCGGCATACTGCGGGCCGTCATCGGTCGTGATACCTACATTGCAGACCGTGTGGCCTTTGATCAGCAGGTTCTTACGGATTTCTACCAGTCACGCGGCTACGTAGATTTTCAGGTTCAGAATGTTGATGTGTCGCTGACACGCGAACGTGACGCTTACCTCATTACGTTTAACGTTCAGGAAGGTCAGCAGTTTGAATTCGGCAATGTGTCCGTTTCGTCCGAAGTCACAGATGCAGACCCCATCGATTATGAAAACGCGCTGCGTCTTCGCACGGGTGTAACCTATTCTCCAGATTTGATTGAGCGCGACATTGCCCGCCTTGAGCGTCTTGCGATCCAGCAAGGTCTTAACTTTGTGCGTGTTGACCCACGCATCACACGCAATGACCGTACGTTGACATTGGATGTTGAATTCGTCCTTGTGAACGGCCCGCGTGTCTTTGTTGAGCGTATCGATATTGAAGGCAACAACACCACGCTGGACCGCGTTATTCGGTCGCGTTTTGATGTGGTAGAAGGGGACCCGTTCAACCCGCGCCAGATCCGTGAAAGTGCGGAACGTATCCGGGCACTAGGCTTTTTCGGAGACGCCGACGTAGATGCGCGTGAGGGTTCTAGCCCAGATCGAGTTGTGATTGATGTGGATGTAACCGAGGCGCCAACTGGGTCTTTGTCATTTGGTGGTAACTTTTCAACCGACAACGGCTTTAGTCTGTTGGCGAAGTTTAGCCAGCGTAACTTCTTGGGTCGTGGCCAGTCGCTTAACTTCAACTTCCAAGGCGGCAAAGAAAGTCAGCTGCTTAGTTTCGGGTTTACGGAGCCACGTCTTTTGGGGCGCGATTTAACTTTTGGCCTGAATGCAAGCTACCAGTCGACCGACAACCAGAACGCTTTGTATGATACGACAACCGGCCGTTTCAGCCCGCGTATCGGATTTCCGGTAAGCGAAAATGGTCGTGTGGTTCTGTACTATGCATATGACTACACCGACATCACGGACGTCTCTACGAAGTCGACTTTCATTGTCGCTGATGCCGCGCTGGGTGGGATTGCTACAAATTCCCTTGGTTATAACTACAGCTATGACACGCGCCGCACGGGGCTGAACCCAAATGCAGGTGTGCTGTTCCGCTTTGGGCAGGAATTTGGTGTTGGTGACGCCACTTACATCGAAACGACCGCTGAAATTACCGCGCAAACGCTTGTTTTCTCAGAAGAAGTAACACTGCGCGCGACGCTCGAAGGTGGATACCTCAGCTATTCGGATGGTGATAGCCGGATTACGGACCGCTACTTCTTGTCCAGCCGGACCATGCGCGGGTTCCAGCCCGGTGGTATTGGTCCGCGGGATGCTGCGACTGATGACGCATTGGGTGGTAATGCATTTGCCGTTGCGCGCCTTGAGGCTGAATTCCCACTTGGCTTGCCAGAAGAATACGGGATTTCTGGTGGCTTGTTCCTTGATTACGGTTCTGTTTGGGATGTGGGCAATGGCGCGAACGCGACCAATACGCTTTACAACGATTTCACGCCACGTACCGTTGCGGGTGTTTCGCTCTTCTGGGACACGCCAATCGGCCCATTGCGGTTTAACTACACTGAACCGCTTGATGTGCAGGCTAATGACGAGACCAAGAACTTTGACGTGACGATTTCAACGGACTTCTGATGCGGTTTAGGGTGACCAGTTCGGTTTCTCGTTTGCTAGCAGGACTTGCATTCGCGCTTCTTTCGGGCGGCGCGACTGCACAACAGGCTGTCGATCCGACGTTGTTCGAGGTTCCGGCGGGGCAGGTCGCCCCGACGTTTCTGACCGTCGATATCGATCAGATGTTTACCCAGTCGCAGTTTGGGCAGCGCATCGGTCAATCCTATACTCATGGGCGCGAGGAACTCGCGACCGAGAATGGGCGAATTGCGCAGGCGCTTCGGGAAGAAGAACTCGCGCTCGCGGCACAGCGCAGTGAAATGGATGTGGCGGTGTTTCGCGAAGAAGCGCTCGCATTTGATGAAAAAGCACAAGCGATCCGACGGGCCCAAGATGCGAAAGAACGTGCACTAGAAGAGACACTGTCGCTTGGCCGCGACCAATTCCTCAGCGCCACACGACCAATCTTAGGCGAGTTGATGGTTGAACGCGGTGCCGTTGCTATTCTTGATCGCCGTTCCGTTTTGCTGTCGCTTGGAAGCATTGATGTAACGGATGCCGCGATAGCGCGGATTGATGCAACGATCGGGGACGGTTCACAGCTGACACCCGATACGACCACAGAAGACATCCCAGAGAACTAGTGCGTCTTGCCGCGCCTAAGCGGTCTTGCTAGTCATATGAAACGATAATTTCGGGCGGCCAACGTCCACAGGGAGAACCACATGTCAAACCCGATCACATCCGCAGATATCCAATTGATCCAACGGATTATCCCGCATCGCTATCCGTTCCTGCTGGTGGACAAAGTCATCGACATCGATGGCACGACGTCCGCGACTGGCATCAAGAACGTGACGATGAACGAGCCGCATTTTCAGGGCCATTTTCCGGGCACTCCAATTATGCCAGGTGTCACAATAATTGAAGCTATGGCGCAGACTTCTGCGGTAATGGTCGGGGCGACGATGGGCCTGATGGACAAGAACATGCTGATCTATTTCATGGGCATCGATGGCTGCAAGTTCCGCCGCAAAGTTGTCCCTGGTGACGTGCTGACGATGAAGGTCGAAACAACGCGCGGCAAGCCGGGTGGCAAGGTTTGGAAATTCAAAGGTGTGGCAACGGTTGACGGCGAACTCGCCGCAGAAGCGGAGTTCACCGCAATGATGGACATGCAGAGCTAAACATGGCCATTCACCCCTCCGCCATTATTGAGGACGGCGCACAGATCGGTGCGGATGTTTCAATCGGACCGTTTTGCATCGTTGGCCCAAAGGTCGTTCTTGGAGATCGGGTTGAACTAAAGTCCCACGTGGTGGTGACAGGTGACACGCAAATTGGCGCGGATACGTCGATATTCCCGTTCTGCTGCATCGGTGAAATCCCGCAGGATGTGAAATTTCATGGTGAGGCTGCCAAGCTGGTGATTGGTGAGCGCAACCGGATCCGCGAACATGTCACCATGAACCCCGGCACTGAGGGCGGTGGAGGAATCACCAAAGTCGGCGACGACGGGTTCTTCCTTGCGGGCTGCCATGTGGCCCATGACGCAATCGTCGGGGATCGGGTGATTATCGTGAACCAATCCGCCGTGGCCGGGCATTGCATCATTGAAGACGATGTAATCATCGGCGGGCTGTGCGGCATCCACCAGTTCGTGCGCATTGGCAAAGGCGCGATTATCGGGGCGCTGTCGATGGTCACAAATGACGTCATCCCACACGGTCTGGTGCAGGGCCCACGCGGGGAACTGGATGGGCTGAACCTTGTCGGGTTGAAGCGACGCGGTGTGGATCGCAAAGACATTTCGGCGCTTCGGGTTGCATTCCAAACCCTCAAGGACGGGGATGGATCCTTCATGGATCGCGCCCGCCGATTGGGGGATGAATCTGAAAGTGCCTATGTTTCTGAAATGATCGATTTCATCCTCGCCGATACAGATCGCCATTTCCTGACCCCAAGATGAGCACCGCGCTGATCGCAGGCACGGGCGGTTTGCCACCCCATTTGGCGGGTAGCCTTATGGTGCAAGGCAGCTCTCCGATCATCTGCGAGATGCGCGGGTTTCCATCAGAGATTAAAGGCGAGCTTGAGCGCGTTGCCTTTCGCATTGAAACGCTTGGGACACTGCTAGAAACGCTGAAATCCTTGGGCGTGACCGAAGTCTGCATGGCAGGGGCCGTGCAACGCCCCGATGTTGACCCAAGTGCAATCGATCCGGCTACAGCGCCCCTCGTGCCGCGTCTAATGGCGGCAATGGCCAAGGGCGATGATGGAACCCTGCGTGAGATTATTTCGATCTTTGAGGAGCACGGTTTCACGATTGTCGGCGCCCACGAGGTCGCACCGGACTTGTTGCCAATCACTGGCCAGCACACGAAAGCCGCCGCTCCAAACCTAACCGAGACGCTCGCGGCGGCTAAGGTGGCCTTGGCCGAGATGGGGCAAGCAGATCAGGGGCAGGCGATGCTTTTGCGCGATGGGGCCGTGATGGCCTGCGAAGACGCGCGTGGCACCGAAGCCCTGTTGCGCGACTATTGCGAACCGCTCGATGAGCGTGGCACGTCATCGGGCGATCCGCTCGTCGAGATCATCGACGGCGCGATTGATATGATCCGAGACGCGGCAGGGTGGATGACGGATCAGCCAGTGATCGCCCCAAACGCCAAAGGCGCGATCCTCTATAAGGCTCCGAAACCCGATCAAATCTTAAAGGCGGATATGCCACTGATTGGGCCAGACACCGCCATGCAGGCCGCAGAGGCGGGGCTTGCGGGCATCGTGATCCCGCAGAGCCGCGTCATGGTTTTGGATTTGCCGCAGGTCGTCGCGATCCTGAATGCTCAAGGCATGTTTCTGCAGGTGGTGTCATGAAGGTCTTTGTGATCGCAGGGGAACCCTCTGGCGACAAACTCGGCGCGGCCATGATGGATGGGTTGATCCATGAGGTCCCAGATGTCACGTTTGAGGGGATCGGCGGCGCGTTGATGCAAAACCTCGGCGTGAACAGCCTGTTCCCGATGGAAGAACTGTCCCTCATGGGAATCGCGGAAATCCTGCCCAAATACCGTCACCTCAAACGCCGTATCCGCCAAACCGCCGAGGCGGTGATCGCTGCCAAGCCGGATGTTCTAATCACCATCGACAGCCCCGATTTTTGCCTGCGTGTTGCGCGGCTTGTGAAGGCCGGCTCAAACATCCGAACAGTGCACTACGTGGCTCCAACCGTTTGGGCATGGCGCCCAAAACGCGCTGAAAAAATGGCGCAGGTCATCGATCATGTCCTCGCGCTTTTCCCATTTGAACCACCCTTTATGGAAGCCGCTGGTATGGCTTGTGATTTCGTCGGGCATCCGGTCGCAGCCGAAGCGCAAGTAACGGTCGATGAAATCGATGCGTTCAAGACCCGCCATGGGATATCCCAATCTCCCATCCTCACCATTTTGCCCGGTTCGCGCCATTCCGAAATTTCCCGCCTCGCGGAAACGTTCGACGCCGCATTCACTCAGACAGACGGGGCCTTCAATGCGGTTATTGTGCCGACCCTGCCACATCTGGCCGAAGCCGTGAAAACTGCGTTGCCACTCAAGAACACCGCCAAATGCATCGTATCTGGCGAAGGCCTTTCCCCCGAAGCCGCAGCGCGAGAGCGCCTCGTTGCGATGGCATGTGCAGATGTCGCTTTGGCCGCCTCTGGCACCGTGTCGCTTGAACTTGCTGCCATGCGCACACCGATGGTCATCGCCTATGATATGAACTGGCTCAGCCGCCAGATCATCAACCGCATGCTCCTGACAGACACCGTAACCTTGGTGAACCTCGTCAGTGAAACCCGTGTCGTCCCTGAATTTATCGGTGCTAATTGCACGCCAGACCCAATCGCCGAAGCTCTTATCTACGTTCAAGCAAGTCCGACGGAACAGCTCAACGCGCTTGATGTTACAATGGAGCGCCTTGGACGCGGTGGCGATGCCCCTGGTCTGCGTGCCGCCCGCGCAGTGCTTGCGCGTCTGTAACCTATACGTGAAGCTACCCGAACTAGGAGACGCAAATGCCCGCCCCAGAAAACGCCCTCAAAACAGCCCTAGAACACGGCGAAACGCAAAGCGGCCTTTGGCTGACATTGGCCAGTGGTGCCGTTGCCGAAATTGCAGGGAAGGCGGGGTTTGACTGGTGCCTGATTGATGCAGAACACGGGCCAAACACGCTCACGACAATCCAAACGCAGTTGCAAGCCTTGGCCGGAACGCCGGCGCACCCTGTCGTGCGTGTGCCAAGTGGCGAAGATTGGATCCTCAAACAGGTCTTGGACCTTGGCGTGCAAACTGTCGTTGTCCCAATGGTCAACACCCCCGAACAGGCCGCGCAGGTCGCTGCTGCTGTTCGCTACCCAGGGCAGGGGTCACGCGGAATGGGCGCAACACTGGCCCGCGCCTCCGGCTACGGAGAGATCGTCGACTACATGAGCTCAGCCAACGAACAAATCTTCCTATTCGTACAAATCGAAAGCAGGCAGGCCGTTGAAAACGTAGACGCAATCGTAGCCACACCCGGGGTTGATGGTATTTTCGTCGGCCCCGCTGACCTCAGCGCAGATATGGGGTTCGTTGGTCAAACGGACGCCCCAGAGGTCCTCGCAGCAATCGATCACGTCTACGCCCGCACGAAGGCCGCAGGCAAAACCATCGGAACCGTGGTATTCGACGACGCCGACTTCCCAGTCCAAATCGACAAAGGTGTAACTTTCCTAGGCTTGGGCGCAGATAGCTTTGCCCTGCAATCCGCACTGCGCACCCTCGCTTCAAAAGCGCCCTAGCTTTCTTCGGCTCTCAAATACTCAATCTTGCGCCCCGCAGGGGCGCTCCCCGCCCGCCGCAGGCGCAGATCGTCAGATCATCCCCGGATCAGTAAGGCGCATCTTCCAACACACCATTTGCCGACATCTGTTGATACAAAAGCCCTTCACGCAATCCGCGATCCGCAACGGACAATCGGTCTGTTGGCCACAGCCGCATCAGCGTTTGTAGAATGGCAGCACCCGACATGATCAAGGCTTGGCGATCTTTGCCGATACGAGGATCCGCTTTGCGACCCGCTTCGCCAAGTTTCAGATACCCGTGGATCACCGCATCAATTTGATCGGTGGTCATACGCAACCCATCCACCTTCATCCGGTCGTACCGCCGCAATCCAAGGTGGCTGGCCGCAACCGTGGTCACAGTCCCAGATGTGCCGACAATCTGAAACCCTTCACGACTCTGCTCTTCCAAAGACGGTGCGAATTTCTCTAGGTTTTCCTCAAAGAACCAAGACATCAAAGCAAACCGCGCGGAATCGTCCTCAACATCGGCGAATTGGTCGCGCAACGTCGCCACACCCAACGGTACCGAAATCCAATCGACGACCTTGGCGGCGGCAAACGGGCCGGGGTCTTGGCGAAAGCCCGAATGCAAACGCATGATCGCGCGGGGGCGCTCTCGTTTGGGAACGTTTGTCAGGTCTATCCAGACCAATTCGGTCGACCCACCACCAATATCAACGACCAGCAATTGCTCGGTTTTCGTTGATACGAGCGGCGCGCAAGAAATAACCGCAAGACGCGCTTCTTCTTCCGGCTGGATAATTTCCAGCGTCAAGCCCGTCTCACGTTTCACGGATGAAATGAAATGCTGGGAATTTCGCGCACGCCGGCAGGCTTCTGTCGCGACAAGGCGCATGTGACTGACGTTGTGGCGTTGCAATTTTTGACGGCAAACGCGCATAGCGTTGATCGTTCGCGCCATAGAAGCGCGGGACAATTTGTCAGTCTGCTCCAAACCCTGCCCAAGCTGGACGGATTTGGAAAAGCTGTCGACCACATGAAACTGGCTGCCCTTGGGTTGGGCAATCAGCATACGGCAACTGTTCGTGCCCAAATCCAACGCAGCATAGAGCTGTGACGGATCGGGCGGTTTTGGCACGGCGTGCTCAACCGGTTTCGGGAACGCGCCCGCACCATCGGGACGCTTGGGCGTCATTTTAACGCCCTCCATTTCGAGTTACCCTAAAGGTAAGCGCGCGCGTGATGTCGCGCAAGCCCAGAGATGGAACTTGTTAAGCTGCTCATACCTAAGATGAGAATAATGCGACCTAAAAGGGGTCGCCAAATGCGCCCGCCATGTCGAAAATAGGCGTCGTAGAAACTGGCACCCAAGCTAGGTGTTGATCAACGCATATGAGAGGCATGAGATTCGCATGGCAGATGTCACAATCGTTTATTGGCGGGATATTCCGGCACAGGTCATCGTCGGCAAGGGGCGTCGGGGCACCAAGGTGCAACTTACCGAACGGTTTGAGCAAGCGATTGATCGCGCCGCGATGAAATCTGGTGCTGCGGGCACGGATGATTACCTCGCGGATTGGCGCAAGGCAGACCCGTATCCCGTTGAAGGCGCGGACGCGGATGTCGCCAAGGCGGAAGCTGCACGACTTGAGGCTGAATACGACAAAGACCGTCTCATGGTTCTTATCAACAACGACGGTCGTGCGTGAGCAGGCCAAAAACAAACGTCTGGGAGGCTGTCATGTCGCTATTGAATTTCCGTAAAAAAGTTGACGAACCAGCAGGTGAGAACCCGCAGCTTGAAGCCTTCCTTGATGGCTATTCGATCGAGGTCATGCCGCGTACGGCTGAAAAGGTTGAAGACTTCACAGCGCTTCTGCCTAAGGGTACCCGCGTTTACATCGCCCATATCGAAGGCACCCCGATTGAAGACATGGTCGCGACCGCCAAACGCCTTTCTGAGGACGGCTACCCCGTCATGCCGCATTTTCCGGCACGCATTATCAAAGACGCGGCCACACTGGAAAACTGGATCGCCATGTATCAGGGCGAGGCGGGTGTTGATCAGGCGTTGCTGCTTGCAGGCGGTGTGACAACTCCACACGGTGATTTCCATTCCTCAATGCAACTGCTGGAAAACGGCGCGTTTGATCGTGCAGGGTTCAAACGTTTGCACGTCGCAGGCCACCCGGAAGGCAACAAAGACATCGATCCCAACGGCGGCACTGCCATGGTAGACGAAGCCTTGCGTTGGAAACAGAAGTTCTCTGAAACAACCGATGCCGATATGGCGCTGGCAACACAGTTCGCGTTTGAAGCGGGTCCGATCATTGAATGGGCCGAAAGCCTAAAAGAAGCAGGGATCACTATTCCGATCCACATCGGCATCGCGGGCCCAGCCAAGCTGCAAACCATGATTAAATTCGCGATTGCCTGTGGCGTTGGCCCATCCCTGAAAGTGCTGCAGAAGCGCGCCAAAGATGTGACCAAATTGCTGCTGCCATTTGAACCGACACAAGTGCTGACAGACCTCGCGGCGCACAAATCGGCGAACCCAGACAGCAACATCGAACGCGTCCACTTCTTCCCCCTTGGCGGCATCAAAACCAACGCCAATTGGGCGATTGAACATGGCGGGGCGTCTGCAAGACCTGCGACTGAGAGCTAACCGCAGCCAAACCGCGCCAACCAGCGTTGGGCGAAAAGCCGGTTTCTGGTCAAATATTTGCCAAGATCCTGCAGTAACTGTGACCTCTCATTTGTGGGTTACTTGTAGGATATGGCCCGATGAGCAGTCTTTGCAGAGCGTTTATTCTGGCGGTGTTTTTACCGAGCATGCAAACGGCCTTTGCGGCCCCCTACGCTGATGCGCAATTGATTATCCAACGTTCAACTGGTGCGGAATGGGACACATTGGTCGAACAGACGTTAAGGGCCGCATTCGTGCAAGCCTACTTTGGGCCTATTTCCGATCGTAGCGTCCGTATTGCCGATGGTGAGGCCTTCGCCGCGCTGATCCCCAATGAGGAAGTTGCGCCCTACGAAGACCAAATGCGGGCGGTCCCACTTGAACTCATGATGCACTACTATTCGGCGGATCAACTTGCATCAATTGCGGCTATTATGCGGATAGATGAAACTGCGACGCTCGAAGACATCAAGTCGAACGCGTTAAGCGAACGGGCTGAAGCCGCGCTCGCGCAGGCACGTGCTGACGCGCAGGTATCGGGTGCAGATGATGCCGCAACCCAAGAGCTTGAGGCACTGACGGCACAACTCAACGCATTTTCCGCGATGGTGGAAAGCGGCCTTGGTGAATCTATGGCGCAAGACATTGGTGTCGGCATGGGGGCGTTGACCAAACTGATGAGCTTCTCACGCGAGATTTCGCAACTGGAACGCCATGCCAATAATCCGGTGACAATCGCCGCGATTGAGACAGACGGGGTGCTTGCGTTTTCAAATCCGGTCCAGCATCGCAGTTTGCTACGCGAGATCACATCGCATCCTGCGGCCATAGCCTCTGACGAAGGCGCGACTGCGCAAGAAACGGGTGGCATTCGGTTCATTCGTCCGCCTGTTCAATAAGGCAATTCAACGATTCACGATGCGACTGTTGGTTGGTGTCGGCACCGCCTCATCATCTTCATGAACATAATCTTTGGTGACGTCGCCCCTGTGTCCGTCTATGTCGTTTGCACGCCGTAAGACCTGTGCCTGCACGCTAAGGTCACGGAGAAACACGCGCCTTCGGAGAGCAATACATGACCCGCACTGTTATCGAATCTAAAACCAAGACCGCCGTTATGGGCTTTGATGAGCCGTTCTGCGTGATTGGAGAGCGCATTAACCCGACGGGTCGCAAAATCCTGAATGAAGAACTTGAAGCGGGTGATTTCAGCCGTGTTGAAGCGGATGCGATTGCGCAGACAATGGCGGGTGCAACTGTGCTCGACATTAACTCTGGCGCTGTGTTCTCCAACAAAATGGCCGAAGACCCGCGGTATGCGGACAATAATTTCGTTGAGCCTGCCTTGATGGAAGAACTGGTAAAGCGCGTTCAGGCAATCGTGGACACGCCGCTGTGTATCGACAGTTCTGTTCCGGGTGCGTTGGAAAACGGGCTGGCTGCCGCAGAGGGCCGTCCGTTGCTGAACTCCGTGACTGGCGAAGAAGAACGCCTAGAATTGGTTCTCCCGCTGGTGAAGAAATATAACGTGCCAGTTGTCGCAATTTCCAATGATGACACAGGCATTTCCGAAGATCCTGACGTGCGCTTTGCTGTTGCCAAGAAGATCGTCGAACGCGCCGCAGATTTCGGCATTCCGGCACATGACATCGTGGTTGACCCACTGGTGATGCCAATCGGCGCTATGGGAACGGCGGGTTTGCAGGTGTTCACACTTGTGCGCCGCCTTCGTGAAGAACTCGGAGTGAACACCACCTGTGGGGCATCCAACATCAGCTTTGGACTGCCAAACCGCCACGGCATCAACAACGCGTTCCTTCCCATGGCTATGGCCGCTGGCATGACATCCGCGATTATGAACCCAGTGGCGCTGCCGATTGGCCCCAAAAAGATCAGCGAAAAGAAAGCCGAAATCGAGGCCGCTGGCATTATCCTGCCAGAGGGAATTGATGATGAAACCTTCGTGACGCTGTTTGGCATGGGTTCAACCAAGCCACGCGCGGGTAAAGAAATGGAAGCCATTCGCGCGGCCAACTTCCTAACCAATAATGACGATGGTGGCGCGGCTTGGATCACCATGAACCGCGAAGCCCCGAAAGCCGGTCAAGAAGGTCGCGGTCGGGCAGGGCGCAAAGGTGGGCGTCGTCGCGGGTAAACCGCGCCTCAAACGAATAGAAATATGAATACGCCCGATCCCAATGATCGGGCGTATTTTGTTTCAGCCACGCATTTTGTGGTGCAGCAGGATCGGCACGACGAGGTCTTCTTCATCGACAAGATGGCGCGCTAAAAACCCCTCGATTTCTGTCGCGACATCATGCAACCCGCCTGCTTCATTGCGGGCTTGACCCTCGTCCAACTGAATAAGCTTCACAACGCGGTTTGCGCCTATGGTGAAACGATCCAGTACATCATCAAGCACCAGGTGGTCGCTTTCCAAAGTGTCGAGGCCGGTGTCAAAGCGCGCATCGGCTGCGGACAGCTCAGGGAAGAATATGTGATCTTCCCAGCCATGATGTCCGTGTAGATTACGCACCAGTAGATTGCCGTAATGCGATAGTCGCGCAGCGTAGGTATCGCTCTCGATCGTTTTGTCGAGATAGCCTTCTGTATTCAACCGCATCACTTTACCAAGCTTGCGGAACATTTCATGTGCTCCCATCCATTTTTGGATAGACGCGGCGAAGTTCGGGTGATCCGGCCAAGCGTCGCGCGGATAATCCCGAAGCAGGATGCGCATGTCTTCTGGCAAGGCGTCCTGTCTCACTGTGCGTGTTTCAGTCATGACGCAGAGATAGGTAGCGTGTTATGTTGTAACAATAATGCATTTGCGCAGGGCGGCTATGCCCCAAACGCACAGATCAGGATGCATCAGTGAAACCAGCCCCTTTGTGGCTGCCATCACAGTAGGGCTTGTTCTTGGAGGCCCCACAACGGCACAAAAATGCACCGTCAAGTTTGGCGATCTTGCGGCCTGTGCCCGTGGTAAGCTCTACTTTTCCTGCAATCTTAAGTGGACCATCGGGGACAGGCGTCAGGGTGATCGGGCCTCCATGATCCTCTGTCTCCGCGGGCGATTTGGTGGCGGGTTCGCCAGTGGCGGTAAATCCCTCGTCCACATGGCTGTAATCGCAGTAGGGTTTGTTTTTGGACAAACCACACCGGCACAATGTCAGACGGGTGTCGCCCTCCAAGTCGCCCGCCAGTGCCAGTGGCCCGTTTTCAAGAACTGCGATGCGGTTTATCTGCGGTGGCGCCTCTGCCGCGCCCGCTTTCATTGTGAATTTCAAAGCACCGGACGGACATGTCCGCACCATAGCCGCAATTTCTTCGGCGGGGGCATTATCGGGTTGTACCCAAGGTCGCTGTGACGGGTCGAACACCTTTGGCAATTTCAAAAAACAATTTCGCGCATGGATGCAGCGCTTCATGTCGAAATCTATAGATATGTCCGTGCCATCGTAGGTCTTGCTGGCCATGATGCCCTCCTTGCTTTGCAAAGTAGCTTAACGCGAAAGGGCTAATGCGCAAACTGCGGTCAATATCCGCGCCAAATCCAGCCGCCGCCAAAGATGCGCGAGCTGTCATTGTCATAGAACACACACGCCTGACCCGGTGCGACGCCTTCTTCAGGGGTCAGCAGCTCGACTTCCGCAGTTGTAGCGGACAGCGGTCGCACGACAGCTTCCATCGGGGGCTTGGTTGAACGCACCTTCACAGCGATATGGCGTTCGGCAACATCGTCAAACGCGCCATCCCCCAGCCAGTTGATTTCGCGCACAGGAACCGTGCGTGTGGTCAGCAGTTCTTTCGGCCCAACGATAACGTGCTTTTTGTCGACATCCAGTTTCACCACATAAAGCGGGGTCGCCAAACCGCCGATACCAAGGCCACGGCGTTGGCCGATGGTATAGTGAATGACACCATTATGTTGTGCCAGCACGTTGCCATCCACATCGACAATATCACCCGGTTCCGCCGCACCAGGGCGCAGTTTTTCGATCACCGAGGCATAGTTGCCGTTGGGAACAAAACAAATGTCTTGGCTGTCCGGCTTGTCCGCCAATGCCAACCCATACTTGCGCGCTAATTCGCGGGTTTGCTCCTTTGAGGCATGATGCCCCAATGGGAACCGCAGATAATCCAGCTGTTCCGGCGTCGTGGAAAACAGGAAATAGCTTTGATCTTTGGACGCATCCGCCGCTGAATGCAGCTCGGCCCCAGCGTCACCCATCATCCGTTGAATATAATGCCCCGTCGCCATGCAGTCGGCATCCAAATCTTTGGCCGTTTCCAACAGGTCCTTGAACTTCACCCGTTCATTACAGCGAATACACGGCACAGGCGTCGCGCCCGCAAGATAGCTGTCGGCGAACTCGTCAATCACCGCTTCTTTGAAGGTATTTTCGTAGTCCAGAACGTAATGGGGGAAATTCATTTCCTCCGCCACGCGCCGCGCATCATGAATGTCGCGTCCCGCACAGCACGCACCCTTTTTGGCTAAGGCCGCACCGTGATCATAAAGCTGCAGCGTTACGCCAACCACGTCGTAGCCTTCCTCAGCCAGCATCGCCGCGACAACGGAACTGTCCACGCCACCCGACATCGCAACAACGACACGGGTTTCGGACGGGGGCTTAGCAAAGCCAAGAGAATTAAGCGGATGATCAAGAGGCATAGGGCGTCCTAGCGGGAATATCAGTTGGAATATAGGAAAAGTGTAATCACTCTCAAGGGGCAGCTTTACCACTCATTAGGCCGTTAGCTGCAAAAAGCATCCCATGAAAGACCACATAGGGGTGTGAGAGATGTATTTACGAAAAATTGACGGGCCGCGGTCCGTAAAGCTGCCAGATGGGTCCATTATGACGCGGGCTGATCTTCCTGTGCCGGAAACCCGCCGTTGGGTTGCATCGCGCAAGGCTTGCGTTGTTCGGGCGGTGGCGTTTGGGTTGTTATCGCATGAAGAAGCCCAAGATATGTACGGGCTTTCCGCGGATGAATTGACCGAATGGGAGTCCGCTGTGCGCGACCATGGTGAAGTTGCATTAAAGGCAACAGCATTACAAAAATACAGACAACTTTAAGTGGAGTTGCAAAGTTCTTTGCGTCCGGTAACGTGTGGTTAACCATTATGACTCTAGGGTCCATACAGACACCGAAGAAGCGGAGAAGGCTAAATGCGCGTATTGCTGGTAGAAGACGACCCATCCACGGCCAAAAGCATCGAATTGATGCTGAGCCATGCTAACTTGAACGTCTATACGACGGATCTAGGGGAAGAGGGGATCGATCTCGCGAAACTGTATGATTACGATTTGATCCTTCTTGATATCAATTTGCCTGATATGAATGGGCATGAGGTATTGCGCCAACTTCGCCTTAGTCGGATTGAAACGCCAATTCTGATCCTTTCAGGTGAAGATGGCACCGAAAGCAAGCTTAAGGGCTTTGGGTTTGGCGCCGATGACTACATGACCAAACCATTCCACCGTGAAGAATTGGTTGCGCGTATTCACGCAATTATCCGTCGCTCCAAAGGCCATGCGCAATCTATCATTAAGACGGGTTCAATTGCTGTAAATTTGGACGCCAAAACAGTCGAAGCAGACGGCAGCCCCGTACATCTGACGGGTAAAGAATACCAGATGCTGGAATTGTTAAGTCTGCGCAAAGGGACAACGTTGACCAAAGAGATGTTCTTGAACCATCTTTATGGCGGCATGGACGAGCCGGAATTGAAGATTATAGACGTATTCATTTGTAAACTTCGCAAAAAGCTGTCCGAGGCCACAGGCGGAGACAATCATATCGAAACGGTTTGGGGACGTGGCTATGTTCTGCGCGATCCTGAGCCGATGAGCATGCAAGACCCTGAGAAAATTGCCATCGGCGCGTAGCTCAGGAATTGTTGTCGGCAAATCGCTCACGGAATGCCGAGACTAACGGAGCGGGTCAGGGCTGGACCTGTCTCCGCCGCAGACCTATCACTAGGCTAAAGGTTAACCGCTTTAGCAAATATGGGGGTAGGGTGTGACCGCAAAGATATCGGTGAAAATTCTGACCCAATCCGAAGCCGCGCAAGAACTTGCGCGGCTTGCTCCGCTTTTGGCGCAGGCGAACGAAGATTACCACCAAGCGGATGCGCCGCGGATTTCGGATGCCGAGTATGATGCGCTTAAGCGGCGTTTGGCAGCAATCGAAATGCGGTTCCCAGACCTGAAGCAATCCGATAGCCCGACTGAGAAAGTCGGCGCAGCTCCGTCCGATGGTTTCGGTAAAGTTCAGCATGTTGTTCGGATGTTGTCACTCGGCAATGCTTTTGAAGACGAGGACGTGGCTGAGTTCAACCAGTCGGTTCGCAAGTTTCTCGGCTTGGAAAAAGGGGCTTTGTTATACACCGCAGAACCCAAAATCGATGGGCTTTCTCTGTCTTTGCGGTATGAAAACGGCACACTCGTTCAGGCCGCAACGCGTGGCGATGGAAGCACAGGAGAAAACGTAACCGCGAACGCGCTCATGATCGCCGACATCCCCCATACACTTACCGATGCGCCCAAAATTCTAGAGGTGCGTGGGGAAGTTTACATGTCCCATGAGGATTTCGATACGCTTAACTTGCGCCAGACCGAAGCGGGGGCAAAAACCTTTGCGAACCCGCGTAATGCTGCCGCTGGATCGCTCCGTCAGTTGGACGCCAGAATCACCAAATCCCGCCCTCTCAAATTTTTCGCCTATGCATGGGGTGCATTGTCTGAACCGATTGCCGAAACTCAATCAGAAGCTATTGAACGGCTGCACGCCCTTGGATTTCAAACCAATCCGCTAACGCGAACTTGCGCTGGCCCGAGTGCGATGATTGCGCACTACCGCGAAATTGAAGCCCAACGCGCGACCCTAGGCTATGACATCGACGGCGTCGTATATAAGGTTGATGACCTTGCATTGCAGGCGCGGCTCGGGTTTCGGTCCACGACGCCGCGTTGGGCGATTGCCCATAAATTTCCTGCTGAATTGGCATGGACAACCCTCGAAGCGATCGACATTCAGGTCGGGCGCACTGGTGCGCTTAGTCCGGTGGCGCGCCTGAAACCAGTTACGGTTGGTGGCGTTGTTGTGTCCAACGCGACGCTTCATAACGAGGATTACGTTGAAGGCCGCGGCAATAAGGGCGAAGTTATTCGCGCTGGCAAAGATATCCGTGTCGGGGATTGGGTGCAGGTATACCGCGCAGGCGACGTGATCCCGAAAGTCGCTGATGTCGATCTGAATAAACGATCTGCGAACAGCAAACCGTACGTGTTTCCAACCACTTGTCCAATTTGCGGATCCCCCGCAGTGCGCGACGATGGGGATGCGGTGCGCCGCTGTACGGGCGGCCTGATCTGCGCCGCGCAAGCTGTTGAAAAACTGAAGCATTTTGTTTCACGGGCGGCGTTTGATATCGAAGGTTTGGGAGCAAAGCAGATCGAAGCGTTCTATGAAGACGACCAACTCCCCGTTAAAGAACCTGCTGATATTTTCACGCTACAAGCTAGAGACACGGAAAACTTCACCAAACTCGCCAACCGTGACGGCTGGGGCGAAACCAGCGCGGCTAAGCTTTGGCAAGCCATTGATGAAAAACGAACAATCCCTTTGGCGCGTTTGATCTTTGGTCTCGGTATCCGCCATGTCGGTGAAGTGACGGCGCAGGACCTTGCGCGTCATTATGGTGATTGGGATGCTTTCGCGGGAAATATAACCAAAGCAAGGCCTGCCGCGTTGGCACATCGCGCAGCGGATCTGGCAGAAGAAACTGAACGGTTTGAGGCGGCCCGTGGTGGTCGAAGAGTGCGGCTTACAGATGCGCGGAAAACCGCGATTGAAGCGGCGAATGTGCCATTTGATGCGGCGCGTGCATGGTCGTTTTTGATCGATGCGGATGGGATCGGCGCGACAGTAGCTTTGTCGGTTTCTGATGCATTGGCGAACCCAGATGAACGTGCTGCGATTGACCGTTTGATTGACGCACTGGTTGACATCCAACCACCCGAAGCCCGTGACACAAGCAGCCCCGTTGCTGGCAAAACAGTGGTCTTCACCGGAACGCTTGAGAAAATGACCCGCGCTGAAGCAAAGGCACGGGCCGAAATGTTGGGCGCGAAGGTGAGCGGATCAGTGAGTGCAAAGACTGACCTTCTGGTCGCAGGACCAGGGGCCGGATCGAAAGCGAAGAAGGCTGCAGATCTAGGCATTGAAACCATTGATGAGGACGGCTGGCTGGCGCTGACCGAAAACGCATGAGCGCGCAAACCGGCAGACCAGAGGTTCTTTGGCCGCTGTTTGGCAGCCTTGAAAGCCTTGATGGGATCGGCCCGAAATCCGCTCAGGCATTGATCGCCGCGCATATCGAAAAACCGCGTGACTTGCTGTTCACGTTGCCACATTCCGGCGTTGATCGTCGTCGCCGTGCGTCCATTCTGGAAGTGCAACCACCTGCCGTTTGCACAGTGGAAGTCACCGTCGGTCAGCACAACGCGCAACCCCAAAGGGGGCGTCCGTACCGCGTGATGGTTGAGGATGCACAGACAACGTTCCAGTTGGTATTCTTTCGAAGCCACGGGGAATACCTGCGAAAACAACTACCTACGGGACAAAGGCGTGTGGTGTCTGGCAAGGTGGAGCACTTTGATGGCGTCGGCCAAATGGTACATCCCGACCATATCCTGACGCCGGACGAGTCCGTACATATCCCGCTTTTTGAACCTGTTTATCCGCTTACTGGGACCGTCACGCAGAAGGCGATGTTTAAAGCCACGGCTGACGTTTTGGACAACGCGCCGGATTTACCTGAATGGATCGATCCTGCGCTGCGTGCCCGTGAGGGGTGGCCTGAATGGGACCATGCACTGGCGCAGGCGCACCGTCCGATGTCTTCTGCTGAATTGGCTGCCACGGCTGCTGCGCGTCAACGCCTTGCCTATGACGAGGTCTTTGCACATCAGCTGACGCTCGCACTCGCGCGAGCGGTGCAGCGACGTGGGAAGGGTCGCGTGACGGTCGGGGATGGAGGGAAACAGCGTAAGGTGTTGGCGTCGCTCGGGTTCGCGCCGACTGGAGCGCAGACCCGCGCGACCGCCGAAATTGCCGTAGACATGGGCAGACCTAACCGGATGAACCGTTTGCTTCAGGGCGATGTGGGGTCCGGTAAAACATTGGTCGCGCTGTTGGCGTTATTGAATGCGGTCGAAGCTGGCGGGCAGGGCGTGATGATGGCCCCGACAGAAATCCTTGCGCGTCAACACCTTGAAGGGTTGCAACCGCTCGCGGCTGAGGCTGGTGTTGTGCTGGAACTTCTGACGGGGCGCGACAAAGGGGCGGAGCGTAAGGCGAAGCTGGCCGCACTGAAAGCGGGTGATATTCACATTCTGGTTGGCACCCATGCGGTGTTCCAAAAGGACGTAGAGTTTGCGGACCTGCGCCTTGCGATCATTGATGAACAGCACCGTTTCGGTGTGGCACAACGCATGGAACTCGGGGCCAAGGGGGCTGCGGTTGATGTGTTGGTGATGACGGCCACGCCGATCCCGCGCTCGCTTGCGCTGGCGCAATACGGGGACATGGACGTCAGC
Organism: Octadecabacter ascidiaceicola; assembly: GCF_900185015.1. Classification (GTDB taxonomy): domain Bacteria; phylum Pseudomonadota; class Alphaproteobacteria; order Rhodobacterales; family Rhodobacteraceae; genus Octadecabacter; species Octadecabacter ascidiaceicola. The sequence continues at coordinate 183,789 of NZ_FXYD01000001.1, forward strand.
GTGTTGGACGAAAAACCACCGGGCCGTAGCCCTGTGACCACCGCGCTTGTCGCGACGTCCAAGATGGATGCTGTGGTGGAACGCCTGCGCGCCGCCGTAGCCGAGGGGCGGCAGTGCTATTGGGTTTGCCCACTGGTTGAAGAATCCGAAGTGAGCGACAAAACTGCGGCCGAAGAACGATTTAAACGTCTGCGGGCAGCTTTGGGAGAGGGCGTTGTGGGGTTGGTGCATGGCCAGATGCCACCCAGCGACAAAGACGCGGCTATGCGTGACTTCGTGGACGGGAAAACCAAGGTTCTGGTTGCGACAACAGTGATCGAGGTTGGGGTGAACGTGCCCAACGCCTCCATCATGGTTATTGAACGCGCTGAAAGTTTCGGCCTTGCGCAGCTGCACCAGCTGCGTGGACGGGTCGGGCGGGGCGCTGCCAAGTCCACCTGTTTGCTGATGTATCAGGCACCACTGTCTGAAGGCGGTCGTCAACGGCTAGAGATCATGCGCGAAACCGAGGACGGGTTCCGCATTTCTGAAGAAGACCTCGCGATGCGGGGGGCGGGTGATGTCATTGGCACTGCGCAATCGGGGCTGCCACGGTTCCGGATTGCTGACCTCGAACGGCAAACGGCGCTGATGGCCTTGGCCCAATCAGACGCCCGAAAACTGCTTTTGGATGACCCAAAACTGGAATCTGAGCGTGGAACAGCCGCGCGGACGCTTTTATGGCTCATGGAACAGGATCGCGCTATTCGTTTGATTTCAGTGGGTTAGGCTCTTTCAGAACATTTTGTTCACTTTTGTTCTCAAAAAGTTCTTGCATTGCGAATTGGTTAATGAGAACAAAGAGGCAACAAAGAGAACGTCATTTAGGAGCAACACCATGGCCAAGGAAATCAAAAGCGCATTCGTTCGGTCTTCTGACACGATCATCGCCGATGCGATTGGCATGGCGGCCCTTGTTGTGATGCTTTTCGCTGCCCTGAGCCTTCCAAACGTTATCTAACCTGTCTGTCTACCTTCGCGTTTCGTGCCGGTTTTCCAGATCTTCTGTCCCAACTAACGATCTGTTTTAGTCCGACACTGCCTGTCATCGACCAACCGAGAGCCTGCCTTTCTCGTTGCCACACCGGTCCCACACGAAACGCATATCTGCCGCCACTTTCCGCTGTCCCGGAAAGTGGCGGTTTTTTCTTTTGGGGAAGGGGAGTTAGGTCGAAATTGCGTCGGCAAAGGCATCCAAAGTGGCATCAAACGCCAGCAGGATCGACGCATGGCGGTTTTTGTATTCAGACGCGGGGCCAAGCACTTCGAGGCCGTCAAAGGGCGCATCCGGTGTTGGGCCATCTGATTTCAGCATCGCAAACAGCTGATCGCGCCCAAGCTGAACCTCTGACTGCGTGCGGCCAATGATGTTCCTGCCAACAACGGCGGCGGACGCTTGGCCCAAAGCACAGGCTTTCACGTCTTGTCCGAAACCCACGATCTGACCGTCGTTAAGTTTTATGTCCACGGTTACGGTGGACCCACACAAAGGCGAGCGCCGCTTGGCAGTGCCGTCCGGGGCATCCAATCGCGTGCGATGTGGAATATCCGCAGCCAGCCCGAGGATACGGGTGGAATACAGTTTAATCAGGTCAGTGTCGGCGGACATAGGTTTACTTTCGCGCTGTGTTCTTAATAGATAGGCCCGCGTAGCCAAGTTGCCAAAGGAAAACCAGTCATGTCTTTCGACCCATCAACATTGATCTACGATTCCAATGGTTTGATCCCCTGTATCGCGCAGCAAGACGGCACCGGAGAGGTGCTGATGATGGCGTGGATGAACGTGGAGGCCGTTGCAAAGACGCTTGAGACCAAGCGCGTCACCTATTGGTCGCGCTCGCGTCAGTCGTTTTGGATCAAAGGCGAGACGTCGGGCCATACGCAGGAACTGGTAGATTTGCGCGTGGATTGCGACAGCGATTGCCTGTTGGCTGTGGTTCGTCAGACGGGGGCGGCGTGTCACACCAATCGCCGCAGTTGCTTTTACACGTCTGTTATTGACGGCGAAGAAGTCGAACTGATGGCACCGATGAGCTAAAAACCGACCATCGCGCGGATATCTTCCGGCGTGGCACCTTCTTCGCGAAACTTTGAAATCGCGCGGGCGTCATCGCGTTTGGCAAGGCGTTTACCAGCATTATCGCGGATCAATGAGTGGTGATGGTAAACGGGGGTCGGCAATTTCAGAACCCGTTGTAAAATAACGTGTATCTTGGTGGCTTCGAACAGGTCTTGGCCGCGCACTACATGTGTAATGCCTTGCGCCGCATCATCCAGAACCACCGACAAATGATAAGATGTACCCATATCACGGCGTGCCAGAACGATGTCGCCAATGGTGTCTATGGCCTCTTGCGTGCTGAATTCTATCAGCCCTGTTTCACCGTTTGGGCCTTGGCCTGTTTCATGGAATGACAGGACGTTCCCGCCGGTGAGTTCACTCCCGTGTTTACGCGCCACAGTGTCCATCAACAGGCGAATTGCTGTGTCTTCGGGCATATTAACCGTGCCGGACTGGTTGGTATTCGCACGGCAGGTCCCAGGGTAAATAAGCCCGTCGGGGCCAGTTGCGGGGGCCATACCTTCCTGAGGGGCCGACATGGCGTCTTGGATGTCACGGCGGCTACAATCACAGGAAAAGGCGTACCCGTGGTTCCAAAGCCAACGCAGTTTGTTGCGGTAAACGTCCAAATGATCCGACTGGCGGATAACGGGGCTGGGCCACCACAGGCCAAGCCATTTTAAATCATCATAAATCTGCGCTTCCCATTCAGGGCGTGCACGGCTTTTGTCGATGTCCTCAATCCGCAGCAAAAACTCACCACCTCTTTCCAACGCCATATCGTGGGCGAGTAGCGCAGAATAGGCATGGCCAAGGTGCAAAGGTCCGGTCGGTGACGGTGCGAAACGTGTAATCATGTGCGGTGAAGGACGATCACGTCAGAGCCAGTGACTGCTTCATTCAGATGCGGGCCATTTTCACGGAACACTTGTGACGCAGTTCCATCTGACAGCAGACCATTAAAGGCACTCATGTAGTTTTCATCCAGTAGCGTCGGATCATTGTAGCTAAACGCCAGAAGGCCGCCGGGCGCGAGAGCTTGGGCAAGCACCGGCAGTATATCGGGTGGTGCAGCGCCCAGCGAAATTACCCCCGTCGCGACAATTATCCCGTAGTCCCCGGGGGCGACGTCGATTTCGCCCACCGTACCAAGCCATAGTTTTCGATATAACGGCCCGTCTGGCCCAGCTTTCTCTTTGGCATGTACAAGCATCTCGGGGGAAATTTCGGTGCCGTCGATTGTGGAAAACCCTTTTTTCTTCAAGGCGATACCAGACAGTCCAGTCCCGCAACCGAAATCAAGAACAGGCTGGGTTAAGTCTGGGGCCAGGGTAAGCAGCGCTTCGGCAATCCGGTCAAGCGTGGCGTAGGCCATTGCTGTGATGTCGTCCTCGTAGGTGTCAGCCCAATCCGCGTAAAGCGCGCGCGTTTCGCCAACACTGCGAGGTGCCCAAATCTTCGCTTTCGAGTTATCATCAACCATGAGGTCAGCCTAATCGCGCCCACTAGGGTGCGTCCAGCGTGGATTAGTCAAGCCACGCCTGCCAGTCGAGTTTGGCGCGGTCAGTGTAGGCTTTGTAGCGGTCTTTGCGTCCACGGCGGCCGGATTTGAGACCCTCGACAGGCGGGAACAACCCGAAATTGACGTTCATGGGTTGGAACGTCTTCGCGTCAGCGCCGCCCGTGATATGGGTCACAAGCGCGCCGGTAGCCGTTGTGTTCGGAACTGTGTCCAATGTTTCACCGCGCATTTCAGCAGCGGCCAGACGACCAGCCAAAAGACCCATCGCGGCACTTTCGACATAGCCTTCAACACCTGTGATCTGGCCGGCGAACCGGATATTGGGCTTGGATTTCAGGCGCATCTGGTCATCCAGCAATGTTGGAGAGTTCAGAAACGTGTTGCGGTGGATGCCGCCAAGGCGTGCGAAGTTCGCGTTTTCAAGTCCAGGAATGCGTTTGAAAACATCAACTTGCGCGCCGTACTTCATCTTGGTTTGGAAGCCGACAATATTGTAAAGCGTACCCAAGGCGTTGTCACGGCGCAGCTGTACAACAGCATAGGCCTTGTTTTGTGGATCGTGCTCATTGGTCAGGCCGACGGGTTTCATCGGGCCAAAACGCAGGGTCTCACGTCCGCGTTCCGCCATGACCTCGATCGGAAGGCAGCCATCGAAGTAACCCGCTGTTTCGCCTTCTTTAAATTCGGTTTTGTCTGCTGCGAGAAGGGCGTCAATGAAGCCTTCGTAGTCTTCCTTTGACATCGGACAATTGAGGTAGGCTGTGCGTTCTTCCTCGGTCTCACCCTTGTCATAGCGCGATTGCATCCACGCTTTGCTCATGTCGATGCTGTCGTGGTGAATGATCGGCGCGATGGCATCGAAAAACGCCAAGGCCTCGGCGCCAGTTTCGGCGGCAATTGCATCCGCCAGCTTGCCCGATGTCAGTGGCCCAGTAGCGATAATCCACTGGCCGTCATCAGGTAGCTCATAAACTTCTTCGTATGAAACCGATATGTTAGGGTGAGACGTTAATGTCGCTGTCACCGTTTCCGCGAAAGGATCACGGTCGACCGCCAAGGCACCACCAGCAGGCAGTTTGTGTTGATCTGCGGTGGTCATGATGATCCCGCCAGCTGCGCGCATTTCCCAGTGCAGCAGCCCGACGGCGTTTTGTTCATCATCATCTGATCGGAATGAATTCGAACACACCATTTCAGCCAGATTGCCCGTACGGTGGGCGAATGTTTCAACCTTTGGGCGCATCTCATGGATGACGACCTTTTGGCCGAGGTTGGCCGCCTGCCAAGCTGCTTCAGATCCGGCCATCCCGCCGCCGATGATGTGTAATGTATCTGTCATAACGGGGGAGATAGGGCGTCAGCAGGCCAATGAAAAGGTCCGTTTTCGCCCTAGCGGTTGATGATTGGGTGATACACGTCAGAACGACATAACAATCCCGCGTTGGACAAGTTGCTCAAACGGGTTTGGTGTTTCAAACGGGCGATCCATGAGCGTTTGCGAAGACCGTCCGAGGTCCATCGTGACACCAATCTGGAAAGTCGTGATCGGGGACTGCGCATCGGTTCCGTATAACGCGCTGTGACGCGCTTCGCCAAACACAGCGAAGTTGGATGCGTTCAAGCGGTGGGAAACGCGCAGGCTGCTATCAACGCCGATTGCACGAAAGGTCAGCTCATCAAACTCGGCGATATCTACGCGTGCCTCCAAAGTGGTGGCATCGCTCTTGGCAAAAAGAAGGCCGCCGCCAGCGAAGACATAGTCCCATTGATTCGCAGATGTGCCACCCATCCCGGTTGTGCCGCCAATGCCAAGATGAAGGTCGAGCGCCAGTTGGTCAGACAGCCCGATCCGCCCTTCGCCGCCAACAGACAAGTATTGAATCGCCTCGCCATCCATGTCCGAGATCGACGCGAAGAAACCGTATTTTTGGTTCTGCACGGGCCGCATATAAAGATGCGCACCCAGTTGCCCTGTTAGCGCCTTGCCGCCGTCAATTAAACCGAGGTCCAATTGCAAACCATGCACCTGCGTGATGTCCACATCCAGTTTCACTTGGCCCGAGCCAACTGTTTGGCCATCGTCGGCCATCCCGTAGCTCAGGCTTGCTTGTAGCCCTTGAATACCAAGACTGTCTTGCGCGTAAGCCGAGCCGGCGGCGAATGCGATTGGTAGAACGATTGAGAGGAGGCGGGTGAACATGTTGAAGACTCCGAATAGCGGCATGAGTGCCATTCCAAGAGTCGTAACGAACCCGTATGGTTAATTAAATATAAATGATAACAGAGGGTTAACGTGATATTGGTTAACGACCCGAGGCTTAAGCCTCGGGTGCGTCACCATCTTCACCGTCTTCGTCATCCGCCTGATCCGCGATATAGGCCACGGAAACAACGACTTCGTTCTTGCCAGTGTTGAACACCTTCACGCCACCAGCGGAACGGCTGCGGAAGGAAATGCCTTCGATTGGCACGCGGATGGATTGGCCTTTTGACGTGGCCAGCATGATCTGGTCATCCATTTCCACAGGGAAGGAGGCCACGATGTCGCCACCACGCATGGCCTTGTCCATCGCCGTAACGCCCATGCCACCACGCCCGCGAACAGGATAATCGTGGCTAGAGGACAGCTTACCAGAACCACCGGCGGTAATCGTCAGGATCAGGTTTTCGGATGCCGACATTTCCGCATAGCGTTCTGTGGTGATGTCACCTGCTGGTTCTTCTTCGTCCTCGACCTCGGCATCATCCGCGAGGCCCGCCATCGCGCGGCGCATCTTGAGGTAGGCCGTACGCTCAGACGCTTCAGCGTCAAAGTGACGGATCACGGACATTGAGACGATTTCATCATCGCCCTTGAGCTTAATCCCGCGTACACCAAGCGACGCACGTGAGTTAAACACACGCACATCCGTACATGGGAAGCGGATCGCGCGACCAGAGTTGGTCACAAGCATCACATCATCATCATCAGAACAGATGCGGGCGTTGATCAGGGACACGCCTTCGTTTTCGCCCTCAAACTTCATCGCGATCTTGCCGTTGCGCATAACGTTGGTGAAATCGGACAGCTTGTTGCGGCGCACGGTGCCCGCCGAGGTCGCGAAGACGATTTGCAGGTCGTCCCAGTCTTTTTCGTCGCGATCAACTGGCATGATGGCCGCAATCGACACACCTGTCGGGATCGGCAGGATGTTGACGATGGCCTTACCCTTGGACGTGCGCGACCCTTGGGGCAGGCGCCATGTCTTGAGCTTGTAGACCATGCCGTCCGTCGTGAAGAACAACAGTTGCGTGTGGGTGTTGGCAACGAACAGCTGCGTGACGACATCGTCTTCTTTCAGACCACTGCCAGATACGCCTTTGCCGCCACGTTTTTGCGCGCGGAAGTCGCTAAGAACGGTGCGTTTGATGTAGCCGGATTCCGTGACCGTCACGACCATGTCCTGACTTTCGATCAGGTCTTCGTCTTCCATGTCGCCAGACCAGTCGACGATTTCCGTGCGACGTGGCACGGCAAACAGATCGCGGCATTCTTGTAGCTCGTCACGGATAATCCCGAGGATACGTTCGCGGGAGCCGAGGATCGCGAGGTATTCTTTGATCTTACCTGCGAGCTCTTCGAGCTCGTCAGTGACTTCTTTAACGCCGATCTGTGTCAGGCGTTGCAGACGCAATTCAAGGATCGCGCGGGCTTGGATTTCGGACAGGTTATATGTGCCATCATCGTTGGCCGTATGGGTCGGATCGTCGATCAATGCGATGAAGGGCAGGATTTCCTCAGCCGGCCACGCGCGTGTCATCAAGGCTTGGCGGGCGGCGGGCGCATCGGCGGATGCGCGGATCGTTGCGACGACTTCGTCAACGTTGGAAACCGCCACAGCCAGACCACACAAGACGTGAGCGCGATCGCGGGCTTTGTTTAGTTCAAACGCGGTGCGGCGGATGACGACGTCTTCGCGGAACTCCAAGAAAGATGTCAGAAAACGGCGCAGCGTCAGGGTTTCAGGGCGGCCACCGTTCAGCGCCAACATGTTGCAGCCAAAGCTTGTTTGCATCGGGGTGAAGCGGAACAACTGGTTCAGCACGACTTCGGCTGTGGCATCGCGCTTAAGCTCGACCACGACGCGCACACCGTTGCGATCAGATTCATCCTGAACGTGGGCGATGCCCTCGATCTTTTTGTCCCGCGCGGCTTCGGCGATGCGTTCCACCATGGTGGATTTGTTCACCTGATAGGGGATTTCTTCGATCACGATGGCGAAACGGTCCTTACGGATTTCTTCAACCTTGGTTTTGGCGCGGGTCACAACTGATCCACGGCCTTCAAGGTAGGCTTTACGCGCACCGGAACGGCCCAGCATGATGCCACCCGTCGGGAAATCAGGGCCAGGGACGTATTCGATCAGCTCTTCAGAGGTCAGATCAGGGTTTTCAATCAAAGCCATGGTCGCATCGACGACTTCGCCCAAATTGTGGGGCGGAATATTGGTGGCCATACCCACGGCGATACCACCCGCACCATTGACAAGCATGTTGGGGTAGCGGGCCGGAAGAACCGTTGGTTCGCGGTCTTTGCCGTCATAGTTGTCTTGGAAATCGACGGTATCTTTGTCGATGTCGGCCAGCAGATAGGCCGCCGGCTTGTCCATGCGGACTTCGGTATAACGCATCGCGGCAGGGTTATCGCCGTCCATGGAGCCAAAGTTGCCCTGACCGTCCAAAAGCGGCAGCGACATCGAGAAATCCTGCGCCATGCGCACCAAGGCGTCATAGATCGCGCTGTCGCCGTGCGGGTGGTATTTACCCATAACATCGCCGACTGCACGGGCGGATTTGCGGTAGGGTTTATCGTGCGTGTTTCCGCCTTCATGCATCGCATAAAGAATACGGCGGTGAACGGGTTTTAGACCGTCACGAAGGTCTGGAATCGCACGCGAAACGATCACCGACATGGCGTAATCGAGGTATGAGGTTTTCATCTCCGAGGTGATGGAAATGGACGGGCCGTCATGGGGCATGCGAACGGGCATAACCTCGCCAGAGTTTTCTTCTTCGTTTTCAGGAGTTTCTGGTGTGTCGTTCATGTCGTCCGCCTGCCTGACCGAGCTGACTCGGTCCCTCTATATATTGTTGGTTCAACCTATATCAGAGCCTAGGGGTGGTGCAACGCCTGTCGGTCGAATTTACCGTCCAATACGCTTGAGTATTGGCGATTGATTGTTGCGCAAATCTGATCCGCTGGGGGCAATCGCCCCCAGTCCCATGAGTATTTTTGAGCCAAAGAAAACTACAAAGGCGTTACTTGGCGCGGTTGAGCATGCCGTAAAGGTCGCGCGGGTCATCAGGGTCTGCGAGCATGTCGAGGTCGATGTAGAAATCGGTACCTTTGATCGCGTCTTTGATGCAGCGCAGGGCGGAGAAATCTTCGATTGCGAAGCCGACTGAATCAAACAGGGTGATCTGTTTGTCGTCTGTGCGTCCTGTGGTTTTGCCAGAGAATACCTCGTGGAGCTCAATGACAGGGTGATCCTCTGCGAGGGCTTGGATTTCGCCCTCGACGCGGGTTTGGGGTGGGTATTCCACGAAGATTGATGAGCGGTGCAGGATATCGCTGTGCAGTTCGGTTTTGCCCGGGCAGTCGCCGCCGATTGCGTTGATATGAACGCCCGCGCCAACCATGTTGTCGGTCAGAACGGTGGCGTTTTGTTTGTCGGCGGTGCAGGTCGTGATGATCTGCGCGCCTGTCACGGCGTCCTCGGCGGTTTTGCAGGTCGCCACGTGTAAGCCACTGTTTTCAAGGTTTTTTGCGCATTTCTGTGTGGCTGCCGCGTCGGTGTCGAAAAGGCGTACATGGGTGATGCCGCAGATCGCCTGAAAGGCGCGGCATTGGAATTCGGACTGCGCGCCGTTTCCGATCATGGCCATTGTTGTGGCGCCCTTCGGTGCGAGGTGCTTGGCGGCAAGCGCGGACATTGCAGCAGTACGCAGCGCCGTGAGAAGGGTCATTTCGGAGAGTAGGACCGGATAACCAGAGTGTACGTCCGCAAGCAGGCCGAAGGCGGTGACCGTTTGCAGGCCTTCGGCCGTGTTCTTGGGGTGGCCGTTGACGTATTTGAAGCCATACATCTCGCCATCCGATGTGGGCATAAGTTCGATCACACCCACATCAGAATGGGATGCTACGCGCGGGGTTTTGTCGAACTGGTCCCAACGTAGAAAGTCTTGTTCGATCGCATCTGCAATGCGGATGAGCATCGCATCCAGCCCGTTGTGATGCACTAGGCGCATCATGTTTTCAACGGATACGAAAGGAACGAGGGCGAGTTTTGAGGGAGCGTTCATTGGGAAACCTTTGGGCGTTTGGTTAGGTGGACACCAGCGATCATGCAGCGGGCAGAGCCACCAGCGCATTCGATTGTTGGAAGGGAAAGAGGAAGCAGGGTCGCAGAGGCCGTGATCCGCTCGGTTTGTTCGGGCGTAAGGGCATTTGCAGCGCGTGCGGAGAGGGCGAGATAGCGGCCCGTGGTGCCTGTCAGCTCAATAGCGTTGCCTGCGAAGTTGGCGATTTGTTCGGCGCTAAGTGCGATCACGTCGCGCCCAGTTTCTGCGAGCCGACGATGAACGGTCGCGCGGCGCGCCTCATCGGGGATCAAGTCCAGCCCGATTAGAGCAAAATCCGTTCCGATGCACATCAAAACGTTGGTGTGATAAACGGGAACGCCGGATGGATCGAATGCGTCAAAGACGACTGGTTCATATCCGAAATGGGTACAAAAACGTTCCAAAACAATCGGGTCAGCACGATTGGAACGGGCGACCATTGCGATGCGCCCAATATGGTCAAGCACCATAGCGCCAGTCCCTTCGAGGAACAGGTTATCTTGCTCTAAGCCGGAGTAATCGTAAACAGTTTCAACGCGGTAGTCTCGCTTCAGAAAGGCCAACACATCCGTGCGGCGTTCACGTCTTCGGCTGACGGGATACATCGGATAAACGCCCACGACACCACCAGGATGGGTCGAAAACCAGTTGTTTGGAAAGACACTGTCGGGTGTGTCGTGGCTGCCGTCGTCATCAAAGACATGTACGTCGATGCCTACCTTTCTCAGCGTACAAACCGCAGTGTCGTGTTCCGCCAATGCGTGGGCCGCGACGGTATCGGGGGCCGCGGTTACGACAGTTTGATATGAGTTGTCCTTGGCTGTTTCAGCATTCGGGTGGAATGCGTGCGGGCGTACCATGACGACAGCGCGAGGTGCTTGAAGTGTGTTTGTGAGCGTCATTGTTCATCCAAACGAGCGGGTTGGGCGATCAAAGACGCGGCGCCCCATAAGAGAGGCTGTGAGGTCAACCATAAGCGAGGCGGTCTTGCCGCGTTCGTCCATGAAGGGGTTGAGTTCGACCAGATCGAGGGAAGTCACACGAGCAGAGTCGTGCAGCATTTCCATCGCCAGATGGGCTTCACGCAGGGTCGCGCCACCGGGAACGGTCGTGCCAACAGCGGGTGCGATGTCGGGGTCGAGGAAGTCGACATCAAGGGAGACATGCAGCAGGCCATTGGCGGCTTCAACTTTGGTAAGGAATTCCGCCAAGGGCGCGCGGATGCCGCCTTCGTCGATTGCACGCATGTCGGCGATCTCGACGTACGTTTCAGCGAGGGCCGCGTGCTCGGCAGGGTCAACGGAGCGTAGGCCGATCATGCAGATGTTTTCGGTTGGCACGGGATTTGCGACAGGTGGAAAATCGTCAAAGCCTTTCTGCCCAGAAAGATAGGCAGTTGGCGTTCCGTGAAGATTGCCGGAGGTTGTCGTCTCGGGTGTGTGGAAATCGCTGTGTGCATCGAGCCAAAGCACAAACAGCGGCCGACCAACGGATGCGGCATGATCGGCGATGCCTGTTACTGTGCCGAGGGCGAGGGAATGGTCACCACCCAAGAAGATGGGCAGACCCTTAGGTGCCGCGTCTTTCGCGGCCTTTTGAAGAGTGCGCGTCCAGCCGACGGTTTGGGGCAGGGCGACGAGGTGGTCGTGCTCTGGGAGGTCAGTTTCTTCGGGTGCAAGGTTGCCCAAGTCAGACACGTTGTGACCCAGTTCGACCAGCGTTTCTGAAAGCAGCGCAGTGCGGTAGGCGTCGGGCCCCATGATGCAGCCTTTGCGGTCTTTGCCGCTATCCACGGGTGCGCCAATGAGGAGGATGTTTTGCGGGATCATGGAAGGCTCCTGAATGATTTGAAGTATCTTCATGGGAATTGACGCATTACGGAAGAAAGCGCATTGTCCAATTTGGGCGATAAATTATCAAAATGAGCAACATTGATGGACGAATTGGATAGTAAGCTGGTGCAGGCGCTTAAGCGGGATGGGCGCGCGGCTGTTTCTGACCTGAGTGCAGACTTAGGTGTGACACGAGCCACCGTTAAGGCGCGGATGGATCGGTTGCGGACCAGCGGTGAGATTGCCGGGTTTACTGTGCAGACGCGCAGTGATGTCGCGTCTCATAGTGTGCGTGGGTTGATGATGCTCGGTATTGAAGGGCGTGGGACCGAGAAAGTGATGCGCGCGTTGTTGGGGATGGTTGAGGTGCAAGCTGTGCATTCCACCAACGGAACGTGGGACTTGATCGTGGAAATCGGCACGGGTTCGCTAGATGCCTTGGATGCGGTGTTGTTTCGCATTCGTCGGATGGACGGCGTGACGCGGTCTGAGACGAGTCTTCTGCTTTCGACACGTCGCGCAGGGCGGTAAGGGCGGGCTAGGGGCCAGCCCCTAGGACCGCGAGATATTTTTGAGACAAAGACAATATGGAAAAGGGGTTAGCGGAGCGCCGCTTTGATCCAAAGACCTGCCAATACGAGTGAGATCAACGCGTTGTAGGACGCCATAGAAAGCCCCAAGAGCGACCAAACGACATCGTCACACATTACTATGGGCGCAATGTCTGTGCTGAGAGGGTCTGTCAGGTTTAACCCACCGCCACCTGTGCAGCTTGACGGGCCTTCCCACCAATCACGCTCCACACCTGTATGGTAAACGCCAATGGCACCGGTTGTTAGCGCTGCGAGCGCGCCGAGGATCGCCAGTTGCGTTTGAAAGCGCGTGAGGATGAGAGCAAGCAGACCGATGACGACTGCGACCGCGTGCGGATAGCGTTGCCACAAACACATCTGGCACGGCGCATAGCCAGAGAATTGAAAGAGGAAAGCGCCAGCAAGCAGAGCAAAGCTGCCGAATGCTGCGATGAGGATAAATTGGGATTTTGTCATTTTGTCAAAGTCCTTCACTGCCAATGGGGCAAGACAGGGTGGGAAACGGGCGATATCGAAGCATTAGATTCCGAGCCATCCGCGCAAAAGAGTGGCCAATGTGGCCCCAGCAAAAATCAGCGTCGCGATCCATGCTGTGCCAAGGAGTAGCCCTAGCAGGATCAAAACGCCATCCCGCTGCAAAAGACCCATAGAAATGATGACGACAGCCACACCAGGAACGGAATTGGTGCCCGGTAGGGGTACGAGAATGGAAGCACTGAAGAGGACAAGCCCGAGCCCAACCAGACGGTCCAAAGGTGGGCGGGACAAGGCTGTTAGCCTTGGGCGGCTCACGGCCTCGATTTTGCGCAGCCATGGGCTCGCGCGGTCCGACAGGTTCTGAAGCCCATTTTTGGTGACCGTGCGCGCGCCCAGTTTTTGGGGAAGCCACGGGAGTCTTCGTCCAAACAAGATTTGAACCGATACAAGCATCAGCGGCAGGGCCACGACCTGAGGGATGCCATAAAGAAAGGGAATGCAGCAGGGCAAAGCCAGAACCAGCAGAAACAGCCCAAACGCGCGTTCGTTCAGATGATGGAGAACCCAATCGAGCGTTACTGTTTCTTCGGTTGCGTCCGCCGCCAGTTGGGCGAGCTGTTGAGAGATCGCCAGATCAGTATGGGTTGAGGCCGTCATAGGTGTCGCCCTTCAAAAGCCGGGGTTTGGTTGGTGTAGGGTTGGGGCCGGTAACAAAGATGACGGATCATAGATGACCTTTTGAGGCTGCTCTTATTTGTTTGGTTTCTTAGGCCAGAGACAGGCTGTATGGTCAACAGCAACTATATGCAGAGGATGTGCAGATGAAGTGGCAAGGTAGACGTGGTAGCAGCAATATCGAAGATCGCCGCCGCAGCGGTGGCGGTGCACGCAAGGCCGGTGGGATTGGTGGTATCGCAGGCCTATTGATCTTGCTTGCAGGTTTGTATTTTGGCTTCGACACATCGGGCTTTGTTGATCTTGGTGGCACAGAGCAACAAGTGAGCGGTGGTGAAATCACCGAGGCAGATGAACGTATGGCGCAGTTCGTGTCTGTTACGTTGGCGGACACGGAAGAGGTTTGGGCTGAAATTTTCGAAACTCAGGTCGGGGCGCGTTACGCGCCGCCAACCTTGGTGTTGTTCAAAGGCGCGACACAGTCGCCTTGTGGCGGTGCCACTGGTGCCTCTGGTCCGTTTTATTGTCCGGGTGATGAAAAAGCTTACCTTGATACGGAATTTTTCGTGACGCTGGAAAATCGTCTTGGGGCAGGTGGGGACTTTGCCGCGGCTTACGTTGTGGCCCATGAAGTCGCCCATCATGTTCAGAACGAGCTGGGTATCTTAGGGCAGGCGAACCGTATCAGAGCGCAAGTTAGTGAACGGGAAAGCAACGCAATTTCGGTTCGCATTGAACTTCAAGCGGATTGTTTTTCCGGCATTTGGGCCCGTCTAGCGCAAGAAAAATTCAATTCTCTTGAACGCGGTGACATTGCTGAAGCCATGAATGCAGCGGCGCAAATTGGGGATGACACCTTACAGCGAAATGCGGGCCGGACTGTGCGGCCGCACACCTTTACCCATGGGACATCAGAACAGCGCCAGCGCTGGTTCCGGACTGGTTATGAAACCATGCAATTGGCCGCTTGCAATACGTTTGAGACCAATAACCTCTAAAACTTGATTTATCGCCGTTGACGTCGCGCGAGACGAGGGGTATTCGCCCCCTTGTCGCGTGTGCCGGTGTGGCGGAATGGTAGACGCAGGGGATTCAAAATCCCCCGATGGTGACATCGTGCCGGTTCGAGTCCGGCCACCGGTACCACTTAAAGTGGTGATGCGCGCGACACTTTCCTGAAAATCTTCAAATTCTCGAATCAACAGTGTTGGTGAAACGTTAACAAAGCCGAGACTTTCACGAGATTTGTTACCGTTCGTGAACAGCCTTAGAGGCGAGCCTGTACTAAAGTTAGGTCTCAGTTTGGGAAAAATCACAGCCTATCTCCCCATTCACGAATTGTTCAACAATTGGGTTCAATAGAGCGAAAACTGGGTGATTGGTCACATAATCCTTCGATTTAGGCGATTTTTATCGCTGTAGGTTTCCAGATTGGAAACAAAGCGTTTCGTTGACGTAACGTAAGACGCAACCTTTTCGAGTGCCGCGGCAGCGGTTGCTACGGCGTTAACCATAATCGCGCCATTTTTCGCTTTTTTAGACGCAAATCTGCCTGTATTCAAAACGAGCCCAACTGGGGGGCATTCCGACTGACTGGGGAAGTCGGGTCAAGATTTAGGTCTTGATGAATGAGTGGTGTCTGCGTGATTGGGGCTTACCCTATGACAAAGCGGATTAGAGTTTGGTCGCAGTTTGCGGCCAGCGCATGTGTAATGCTGTGGCCCAAAACCCAGACAATTACATGCGTGTCATCAATGGAGAGGCCTGGGTTGGCCGCTTCTAGGGGAAGATAGGAAGTACGATGTCAGATTATACAATTGACTGGTCAAATACGAACGTAGACGGCAGCAATACGATTGCGGGCCCAGACGGGAACATTAACGTCAGCGTTGCGACGCCGCAAAATGCTCAGGGTCAACAGTGGTTCGTTGAGAACGGAATGCTGAAGAACTGGGATGTTACAACTGACAGTTCAGCGGACATCACGTTCTCCGAAGCGGTAACTGACGTTAAGTTCACACTCCTAGACGTTGACCGTCTGGACGAGATCACAATCATGACCAAGGATGCTAACGGCAATCCTGTTGAAGTGCAGTTCGAAGCAACTGGCGTGCACTCGGTCAATGGTAACACTGTGACTGGAACGCAGACGAACGCACCTGGCCCGGGTGCAAATAACAATGCACAAGACATCGAAATCTGCATTCCTGGACCTGTTATGACATTCTGGATCGTTCTGGATGATGGCCCAGAGCGTAACTTTTCCGGTACTGTTGCGGTTAGCGACATCACATTCAACATCGCCGAGCAGGAAGACGGTTATGTAGAAGGTACTGCTGGCAACGACACGATCGACGTGGCCTACACTGGCGACCCGGATGGCGACCAGATCGACAACAACGATGCGTTGCTTCCAGGCGAAGCGGCACAGGACGATATCGTTCTGGCCGGCGCCGGGAACGACCTCGTTATGGCGAATGACGGAAACGACGAAATCTATGGCGGCGAAGGCGATGATACGCTTTGTGGCCAAGACGGTGACGATGTTATCTATGGCGGCGAAGGCAATGATACCCTCGAAGGTATGAACAACAACGACGTTCTTATCGCGGGCGATGGTAACGACACTGTTTACGGTGACGCAGGTACAGACGTAATGTCTGGTGGCGCTGGTGACGACAAAATGTACGGTGGCTCCGGCGACGATGTCGCGTCCGGCGGCAAAGGCGCCGACCTTCTTAACATGGGTACAGGAAATGACGTTGCATACGGCGGCGTTGGCGCAGACAGCATCCTTGGTGGCGCCGGCAATGACACGCTCATCGGCGGCAACATGTCTTACGACGGCACACAGGACTTCAATGACCTGTCTGCGGGCGAACTTGTTGATGGCCAATACATTGCAGAAGGCGTGACAATCACATCTGCTGATCCACGTCACCCTGTTATGGCATTTGACACCGACAACCCAACGGGTGGTGACAACGACCTTGCGACAAACAACCTCGGCACTGTTCTGATCCTTTCAGAGGATCGTGACGGCGGTGACCCAGATGACAACGCATCCGGCGGTACATTCAACATCAACTTCGAAAACCCGGCAGACGTGACTTCTTTGACGTTGCTGGATGCGGACGAAGGTGCCTGGATCAAGTACTACGATATGAACGGCAACCTGCTGCAGCAAGTTGATGTGACGACTGCCAATGGTGGTCAGCATGTCGTGAACACGAACCTGCACAACGTTGCGTCTATCGAAGTGATCCTTGGTGGGTCCGGCGCGATCGACAACCTGACGTACTCCATCAACCCAGATAACATGGATGGCAACGACGTCATTTCTGGCGGCGCTGGCGATGACTACATCGAAGGTAACGCTGGCGACGACGTTTTGAACGGCGGCACTGGCAACGACACAATTTACGGTGACTCTCCAAACGGGTCTACGGGTTCAACCGACGGCAAGACCCTCGTTTGGGACGATGTTGCGGCTGACGGCACCAATCTTGGCGGCTCAACGAATCACGATGTTGGTGGTATCAACGTTGAGATCGGCTTCGCTGGTCAGGATAACGGCGCATATGGCCAGATTTCCAACAGCACAGTCTATGTTGAAGCTGGCGAAGGTCTGGACAGCGACTCCAGCCTCCTGCTGAGCGGCAACGGCGGAGAAGGTGGATTTGACAACACGTCTACGACGAAACTCGACTTCTCTTCTACTAACGCAGCTTACGCTGGCGAAGTTCAGAACGTCAAGTTCCGTCTCGACGATGTTGATCTGTCCACAAACAACGGCGACACACACATCGACCGCGTGACGATCCGTGCGTATGATGAAAACGGCAACCTTCTTGATGTTGACCTTACGCCGGAACTGAACGGCCAGACTGTCAATGGTAACACGGTAACCGGTACAGTTGAGCACAACGCGGGCGTAACACCTGAAAGCCAAATAGGTTCCGTGCTCGTGAATATCGCTGGTCCGGTTTCCTACATCGAAATCGACTACGATAACGGTGGCCTGACGTCACAAATCATCCACGTGACTGACGTAACATTCGACACGATCGCTGCTGGCGGAAATGGCGAAGGTGGTGACGATGTAATCACTGGTGGCGAAGGCAGCGATGTCATGTTCGGTCAGGGCGGCGACGATACCTTCGTTGTATCCAGCGCGTCGGAAGGTGCTGGCGACGTCATCGACGGCGGCAACGGACCGGATCAGACAACAGACCGCGATGTTCTGGACCTGACTGGTGCAGGCGACGTTGTGATCAACGATGCAGCCGACGCAAACGATGACGGCGCGACAGCTGGTACAGTTACATTCAATGACGGTTCCGTACTGACATTTGAAGGTATCGAGCAGATCATTACTGATCCGCAAAACAAAGCGCCTATTGCAAATGATGATGCCTACGACGTGGAAGAAGATGGCTCTGTCACCTTCAACCCGCTGCTCAACGACAGCGATCCTGACGGTGACACTCTGACCTTGGATGGCGCAAGCGATCCAGCTCACGGTACACTCAACGACAATGGCGACGGCACATACACCTACACGCCTGATCCTGATTACAACGGCCCGGATTCCGTCACATACACCATCTCGGATCCATCCGGTGAAACCAGCACAGCGACAGTTACGTTCAACGTCACACCAGTAAACGACGCACCTGACGCGGTTGATGATGCGGACGTCACAGACTTCAATACACCTGTAACTGTTGACCTTCTGGCCAACGACACAGACGTTGATGGTGCTGATCTGACGGTTATCAGCGCAACGGTTCCAGCCGATCAAGGTACTTTGGCCGACAATGGCGATGGCACTGTAACGTTCACACCAGCACTCGGCTTTATTGGTGAAGCGACGATCAGCTACACAATCGAAGACGAAGAAGGTCTGACAGATAGCGCCGTTCACGTCATCACTGTGGAAGCTGGCATTCTGGACGGAACTGTCGAAGGTACTGCAGGCGATGACTTGATCGACGGCAACTACCTTGGCGATCCGGATGGCGACCTTGTTGATAACAACGACGCAATCCTGCCTGGTGATGTTGGTGACGATGACCTGATCTACGGCTTTGGCGGCGACGACAGCATCCTTGCTGGCGAAGGCGACGACGAAGTCTATGGCGGCACAGGTGACGACACCATCGACGGTGGCAATGGTGACGACAGCATTGAAGGCGGTACTGGCGACGACAGCATCCTCGGCGGCGAAGGTGACGACGTTCTCGGTGGTGGCCGTGACGATGACACGATCGACGGTGACGCCGGCGATGACATGATCTTCGGCGGTGCCGGCGATGATGAACTCGACGGTGGCGGCGGCGACGATAAGATCGAAGCTGGCTCTGGCGATGACACGATCATCGGTGGCGAAGGCAACGACGATCTTTGGGGTGCGTCCGGTGATGACAGCGTTGACGGCGGTATCGGCGACGACACTATCAGCACAGCTGAAGGCAATGATATTGTCGAAGGTGGTGACGGTGACGACATCATTGACACTGGCAACGACGAAAGCCCGCTGACAGGTCAGAACCTGCCGGATCAAGGTTACCCAGGCGTCTATCCTGCGGATCTCGACCCGAATGACGACCTCGACACTGTCTTTGGTGGCGCTGGCAACGACAGCATCACAACTGGCGATGACGATGACACCATCTTTGGTGGCACTGGCAACGATAACATCGATGCTGGTATCGACGACGACTATGTCGAAGCAGGCGATGGCGACGACACTGTCATCGGTTCCGAAGGTAATGACGAAATCTACGGCAACGACGGCGACGACATCATCTATGGTGGTCTGGTTACGCCTGGACCTGCAGATGCGCTGAACTTGCCTGACGATCTGGACGGTGACGGCGACAGCAATGATCCAGGCGAAGATCTGGTGACCGACAACAACAACGACACGTTGTTCGGTGGTGCTGGCGATGACACCATCTACGGTGCGGACGATGACGACACATTGTACGGTGGCACTGGTAATGACTACCTAGATGGCGGCGTTGACGACGACAGCATCGAAGGCGGTGATGGCGATGACACTATCGTCGGTGGTCAGGGCAACGACGATCAGTCTGGTGGCCTCGGCAACGACATCTTCCTTGGTGGCAACGGCGGTGACGTGGTTGTTGGTGGCGAAGACCCAGACGCAGATGGCGACGGTAACTCCGATGATGTGGATGTGCTCGACCTGACTGGTTCCAACGTGGACTTCGTCACATATGATGAAGCCGACCCGACCTTTGCCAACGGTGTTGGCGAAAGCGGTACAGTGACGTTCCTCGACGGTTCCACAATGACCTTCTCCGAGATCGAGAATGTGATCCCATGCTTCACGCCTGGCACCACAATCGCGACACCGAAAGGGGAACGTCTGGTCGAAGAGCTTCGCGAGGGTGATCGTATCATCACACGTGACAACGGTATCCAAGAGATCCGTTGGGTTGGCCGCAAAGAGATGTCTGGTAAAGCGCTTGTCGCCAATCCGCACCTCAAGCCAATTCTGGTTCGCGCTGGTTCCCTCGGGAACGGCTTGCCAGAGCGTGACATGTTGGTGTCTCCAAACCACCGTATGCTGGTCGCATCCGAGAAAACTCAGCTCTACTTCGAAGAGCGTGAAGTTCTTGCGGCCGCTAAGCACCTCGTTGGTTCAGACGGCATCCACGCTGTTGATGTGATGGGCACTGCCTACATTCACTTCATGTTCGATCGCCACGAAGTGGTTCTGTCGAACGGCGCATGGACAGAAAGTTTCCAGCCTGGCGATTACTCCCTCAAGGGTATCGGCAACAGCCAGCGCAACGAAATCTTTGAGCTCTTCCCAGAGCTTCAGGAAAAACAGGGTCTGGAAGGATACCAGTCTGCACGTCGCGCACTTAAGAAGCACGAAGCCAAACTGTTGGTTCGCTAAACAAATATGCAGCTTGTTCCCAGCGATTGATCGTTGGGGACAAACGGAGCGGGGGGCAATTGCCCCCCGTTTCAGTTTCAAAGCAATAGTTTTCTATGTAAGAGGAACTTAATCGATCGTTTTGCCACGCCAGAGGCGGGCCAAAGTCGCGATAAGGGTTTGTTTTAGATTTTTTCCCCATAAAATGATGGGGCTGCGCACCTATGTAAGTACTGCTACAAAGTTCATTGATATCCGTGGGGGATCATATGCCAACGTCATTTGAAGTTCTTTATCTCGGTAATTTGCCGCTCATCGATACGACTGAAGGCGATCAATTTGTTGATCAAACAGCGGTAAACAGCTGGCTTGGCATATATGGTTCCGCGGCGGACCCTTTGGCATCTACCGACAACGTTATGGACTGGGCACCCGCCAGCTTTTCAGGCGGCCAAGCCACGAACTATGATTTGAACAATAACACGTCAAATGACACGTTTACCGTGGACGGGGTTCAGCAAACTCACGACGCCACGATGATCTACAACGCTACGATCACGTATTTTGATGGCACCACGGCGAACATCACCGCCGTCGTTTCACAAGCGACCAATGGCGATACCTATTTGATGCCTGAATTCTCCGCCAATGCGGATCAAGCCGCGATTGAAGCTCAGCCAATCCAATCTATTCAGTTGATCTCACCGATCTATGCCAACAACAATCCGGGTCAGGCCTATAACTTGGTGGCGGATCGACAGGCGGCTGATTTGGTTCCTTGTTTCACGGCAGGTACGCGGATCGCGACCAATCGCGGTGAAGAGCTGGTGGAAGAACTGGAAGTTGGCGACCTTGTGATGACACGGGACAACGGGCTGCAACCTGTTCGATGGGTAGGGCGCCGTGACGTAAATGCTGCCGAAACGCTTATTTCGCCAGAATGGCGGCCAATCATGGTACGTGCCGGTTCCGTTGGTCCGAACGTGCCGGAGGCAAATTTGCTTTTGTCTCCAAACCACCGCGTTCTGATTTGTGGCGAGCAGGCGTCCTTGTTCTTTGGCGAAAACGAGGTTCTCGTCGCGGCCAAACATCTGACAGGGATGGATGGTGTGGATTGGGCGGATCAAGCGACCGTTAGCTATTTCCACATCATGTTTGATCGCCATGAGGTGATCCTGTCCAACGGTGCATGGTCTGAAAGTTTCCAGCCTGCCGATTATTCACTGCGTGGGATTGGCGACGATCAACGCAATGAAATCATTGGCTTGTTCCCTGAACTTGAAAATTACACGAACGGCGCAGGCTGGCCTTCAGCGCGTAAGGTGTTGAAAAAACACGAAGCCCAGCTTCTAACTAGCTGAAACGATTGCGGTAGCGATCCCAGTCTTCAGGCGTATCCAGATCAAGGCGTGCGCGATTACCCTCAAGCGGCACGAGGTGTGTTTTATCCTTTAGCGCCTTGGCGATGTGGAACGCGCCGCGATCCCCGTCCAAGTTTTCGAACTCTGGGAAAAGAATTTTGTCAAAATAAACCGGGTGGCCCGGCGTGCCGTTAGCCGTGCAAGCGCGAACAATCAGCGCGTCAGATTCTTGAACAGCCGCAATAACTTTGCCAATGTCATTGGCCGTTATGTCTGGCATGTCGGCGGGCATAAGAAGCACGCCTTTAGCCTCAGCGGGCAAGGCGGCGATCCCCGTTTTGATGCTATTGCTCATTTCACCAGCAACTGGGATTACTGTCACGGCCTTGGACAAAATCGCCCTACGCGGGTGATCTGCGCTTGGGAGAGTTACATAGGTCGGCCCGCATTGAAGCGCGCGTTCCGCGAGCAAAGCCAAAAGTGGAACGCCATCTATTTCTTCAAGCAATTTATCGCGGCTTCCCATGCGGGACGACTTTCCAGCCGCGAGAAGTAGTACTGGTATCATCCGCGCAACCGTGATCCATCAGCATCAAAGATCGGTTCGGTGATCAATGTTGCAGGGCGCAGATCGCCAAGGATCTCGATTTCTACCTTTAGACCTTCTTTCGCGTGTTCTTTCGGGATCAAACCGAAGGCGATGGATTTGCCCGTGTGGTGGCTGAAACCGCCCGACGTGCAAAAGCCCAAAACCTCACCATTAATGAAGATAGGCTCGTAGGCCGTGACATCGGCATCCTTCGCGTCGACCTCAAACGTCACGAGCTGGCGGGCAGGGGTTTCAGCCTCGGCGGCAGCTTTACCGATAAAGTCCTTGTCCCATTTGATAAAGCGGCCCATGCCAGTTTCAGCGGCGGAATAATCTGGTGAAAACTCGCGCATCCAAGAGCCAAAGAACCGATCCAAACGAAGCGACATGATGGCCCGCATTCCGAACAATGACAGTCCCATGGGCTGGCCAGCGGTCCACAAAGTTGTCCACAGGGTGCGTTGATCCATTGGGTTACAGTAGATTTCGTAGCCCAAATCACCGGTGTAGGACACACGGTTCACGGTGCAGGCGACCTGTCCGATTGTCATTTGGCGCACATCGAGGAACTTCATGTCCGCATCATCGCGAGAGCACAGCTTCAAAAGCTCACGTGCATTTGGCCCTGCAATCGAGAAACCATTCATCTTATCACTTATATTTTCGACACTTGCGCCGTTTTCTTGATGTTGCAGAAACCAGCGCATGTGCTGGGCCTGCGCACCATAGGAGGCCGTCAAAATGAAGGTGGTTTTATTCAAACAAGACACAGTGAAATCGCCCAAAAGTTTGCCCTTTGGCGACAGCATCGGGGTCAAAGAAATGCGGCCCACCTTGGGGATACGGCCCGCCATAATGCGGTCCAGCCACGCCCGCGCATTGGCACCTTGGACGCGGTACTTTCCGAAGTTATGCACTTCGGTAATTCCAACGTTTGCGCGCAGCGATTTGACTTCACGTGCGACGGCCTCAAACGCGTTGGAGCGGCGGAAGGACGGGTCCTCAAACGTCGGCTCATCCCCTTGGGCGAAGTAGTTCGGAACCTCTAGCCCAAATTGATGCCCCCAAACCGCGCCGTGGCCTGAGAAAATGTCATACATGGGGGTCATGCGATGTGGGCGGGCGGCTGGAAGTTCTTCGTTCGGGTAGGCGATTGAAAACCGTTTCTGATAGTTCTCGATGACCTTAGGGCGCGTGTAGCCCGGTGTGATCCAATCCCCGAAACGCGCCACATCCATGGCCGTGACATCGCGTTCGCATTCGCCCTCGACCATCCACTGCGCCAGCATAAGACCCACACCGCCACCCTGCGAAAACCCAGCCATAACGCCACAAGCAGACCAATAGCCCTGCAAGACCGGAATGGGCCCAACGAGCGGGTTGCCGTCAGGCGCAAAGGTAAACGGCCCGTGCACAACTGATTTCACGCCAGCGCGTTCAAGGGCAGGGAACCTTTTGTAGGCGAATTCAATGCTGTCGGTGATCTTGTCAAAGTCATCAGGCAAAAGCTCATGCCCGAAATCCCAAGGGGTGCCATTCACGGCCCATGGGCGGCAGGGCTGTTCATAAAAACCGATACACAAACCCTTACCTTCTTGGCGAAGATAGCTTTCGCCAGCTGGGTCCATCACATGGGGATGCTCGCTGTCACGTTCAACGATTTCAGAAACGTCATCGGTGACGATATATTGGTGTTCCATTGGCTGCAGCGGCGCGTAAATGCCCGCCATCGCGGCGACCTCGCGCGCCCAAAGACCACCAGCGTTCACGATGTTGTCGGTATGGATCGTACCTTTGTCGGTAACCACATCCCAGGTGCCATCGGCGCGTTGGGTTGTGGCGGTAACCATACAGTGTGTAACGATATCAGCCCCGCCCATACGCGCCGCCTTGGCGTAAGCGTGCGTCGTACCGCTTGGGTCAAGGTGCCCGTCCAACGGATCATACAGCCCGCCAATGATACCATCCAGATTGGTGATCGGCGCGATCTTGGCGATTTCTTCAGGGCCGATGATCTCAGTCTCAAGCCCCATATAACGATGCTTAGCGCGTTCGGCGACGAGCATGTCAAAGCGGTCTTGGTTATCCGCCAGCGTCACACCACCCACGTGGTGCAGCCCACAGGACATCCCCGTGATCTCTTCTAACTCTTTGTAAAGCTTGATGGTGTAGCCCTGCAGCGCCGCCATGTTGGTATCGCCGTTCAGCGTGTGAAACCCGCCCGCGGCATGCCACGTGGACCCCGACGTCAATTCTGAGCGTTCTAGCAGCATCACATCAGACCACCCCAGCTTGGTCAGGTGGTACAAAACAGACGCGCCAACAACGCCTCCGCCGATGACAACAACGCGGGTGGTGGTTTTCATGTGAAGCTCCTTCGCTAGGGTCAGCGTATTTTCGATCGTTATGTATTGGAAGTCCGTTCGCGACAGGATGTGTCGCCTTACGGCAAATGATCGTTAGGGTGGGGTTACACAGTTAGCGCAGGAGACATTGATGAGACGTGTTCTACTCACAGCATTCACCACCCTTTGGGGGGCCACAGCGCAGGCTGATCCAGTCACCTTTGACGGTCGTATCGGACCCTATGATATAGAAGCCGAGCTTACACGCGATGCGGACGGTTTGGTTGGGCGCTACCGGTACGCAGGGCGCGATACGTGGTTGGAGCTGGCAGGCGAGGTGTTTGCCCAAGAGGTTATGACGCTCAGCGAACAGGTGGACGGCGAAACGACGGGAACGTTTTTCCTTGAGGTCGAAGGCGAGCAGCTTGAAGGCTATTGGGTGAATGAAACCACAGAGTTCGCCGCTCAGCTTTCATCGTCAAGCGCCTCAGTCGCTTCATTGCTCGACCCTGTAACAGTGCCGCAGGTTAACTCATCGGTGACGGGGCAGTATTTTGTTGGCAGTCATTGGGTCAATACGATGTGGGCGCCGAATTATGAGGTCGCGTTCAATGGCGGTGACGTCAACGTCGTTCGGGTTTCGTCCGACCTCATTTACGTTCGGTTCGAGTTTATCGTTGGGCCGACCTATCATTTCGCGTTTTTTGAAGGATTTGCCCGCCAAAGTGACGAGACGACTTACATTCATGATGCAGTTCTTGAGGGCAGCGATGAACCCTGCCGTTTGGTCTTCACGTTCGAAGAAGCGGCGCTGTCGATTGAAGACCACGACAACGGGTTTGCCTGCCAATTCGGAATGCGCGCCCATGCAAATTTTGACCTGATCAAGGTCAGCGATATCGCAGAGTTTGAGGAAAGATAATGAGAACACACGCCCAAGCAGTCGTCATCGGGGGCGGCGTTATCGGCTGCTCCATCCTATACCATTTGGCGAAATTGGGCTGGACCGACGTTGTTCTGTTGGAACGCGATGAGCTGACGTCAGGGTCCACATGGCACGCTGCCGCGAACATTCACGGGCTGCATGACAGCACAAATATCTCACGGATTCAGCACTATACGATGAACCTCTATAATGAACTTGAGGCAGAGACCGGCCAGTCTTGCGGTGTGTTCCAACCCGGATCTCTCTATCTCGCGCAGACAGAAGAACGCGAACACCAGCTGCGACTTCAGGCGGCTAAGGCGAAGTTTTACGGGATGAATTTCCACGAGGTCAGCCGCGCTGAAGCGGAAGAACTGCACCCGATGGTCAACTATGACGGTATTCGTTGCATCATGTTTGAACCCGATGGCGGCAACGTCGACCCAAGCGGTGTGACCAACGCCTATGCCGTCGGCGCGCGTCAACGTGGGGCCGAGATCATCCGCTTTTGCCCTGTAACTGCGACGGTGCAGCAGCCTGACGGAACGTGGATTGTTGAGACACCAAAGGGCAACATCGCGACGGAATGGGTGATTAACGCGGCTGGTTTGTGGGGACGCGAAGTTGGGAAACTGGCGGGCATCGAACTGCCGCTGCTGCCGACGGAACACCAGTATTTCGTCACAGAAACCATCGCAGAGATTGCAGCGATGGACCGTCGTTTACCGTCCGTCGCGGACCGCGATGGGGAGTACTATTTGCGCCAAGAGGGGCAAGGGTTGCTCGTCGGGGCCTATGAAAAGAACGTACAATTCTGGGCAGAAGACGGCACACCACAAGGGTTCGGGCATGAGCTGTTTGCCGATGATCTGGAACGTATCGAAGATAACATGATGCGTGCGATTGATCGTGTGCCCGCAGTCGGTGAGGCGGGGATCAAACGGGTGATCAATGGTCCGATGATCTGGTCGCCGGATTCCAATGTGCTGTTTGGCCCACATCCAGACTTGTCTAACTACTTCTGTTGTAACGGGATTATTCCTGGGTTTTCGCAGTCTGGTGGCATGGGGCTGATGGCCGCCGAATGGATCACCAAAGGCGAAAGCACCTATGACATGTTCGCGTGGGACGTGGCGCGGTTTGGCAAATGGGCGGATGCGAAATTCACTAAGGCGCGGGTCGGGGACCAATATGCGCATCGCTTCAAGATCCATTTTCCAAATGAGGAACGTGACGCAGGGCGCCCTGTTCGGGTGCGGTCGGTCTATGAACAGCAAAAGGACATGGGCGCAGTGTTCGGCCTGAACTACGGCTGGGAGCATCCGCTGTACTTTGATGCGGACACCCCAGAGAGTGCCGGATTCACCCGCCAGCCGTGGTTTGACAACGTCGGGCGCGAGGCGAAGATGTTACGCCAGTCCGTTGGTATCATTGATATTTCCAACTTCGCCAAGTACCGCGTCGCGGGTGCTGGGGCTGAACGTTGGCTGAATGCTGTCTTCGCCAACAACATGCCAAAATCGGTTGGTCGATCGTGCCTCACACCGTTGATCGGGGTGAATGGCGGGATCGCGGGGGACTTTACCGTCACGCGCATGGCTGAGGACGAATTCTGGATCATCGGGTCGGGAATGGCAGAACGCTATCATCAGCGGTTCTGGAAAATGGTTCCGATGCCTGACGATGTTACGTTTGAGAGCAAAACGGATGCTTGGTGTGGCTTTAACATTGCGGGACCATCGTCGCGTAAGGCATTGCAAACACTTACGAATATGTCTCTTGAGACGGCTGAGTTTCCGTTCATGCGTTCAAAGTGGCTAGAGATCGCAGGCGCGACTTGTCTTGCGTTGCGGGTGTCATTTACGGGGGATTTGGGTTGGGAAATTCACTGTAAGGCTGAGGACCAAGCGGCTGTTTACATGGCGCTTTTATCTGCCGCAAATCAGGAGGATGGCGGGCCGGTTGGTAGCCGTGCATTGATGTCGTTGCGGGTTGAAAAGGGCTATGGGTCTTGGGGGCGTGAGTACTCACCAGAGTATTGGCCGCAAGAGGTTGGGCTTGATAGGCTGATCAAGCTTGATAAGGAATTTCTACACAAAAACAGTTATTTGAAAGTCAAAGATAACCTATCACGTGAAGTTCTGGCGTTGATCCATGTGCAAGATGTCACAACGGCGGATGCGACCGGAGGCGAGCCGATTTTCTTGCCGGATGGCACGCCTGTTGGTCGGGTCACGTCTGGCACGTATGGCTATTCAGTCGATATGAGTTTGGCGCTTGGATACCTGAAAGACACCCCCGCAGGAACGAAGGTGGATGTGATGATCCTTGGAAAATCACACCGCGGTGTGGTGCTGGCTGAGCCGCCGTTTGATCCGAAAGGCGAGCGGCTCAGACGCTAAAACAAGCGTATGGAACCCGTATGGGTCTGGTATGGGTTCCGTATGGGTCTTTTATGGGATGATGCGCGTGTATTTGGTGCCTTCAATCGTTGCACCAGCACGGAAACCCGCCTGTGCAAACACCACAGCAATCACAGGGGCGAGGGAAGTCGTGGTTTCTGCACGAATGGATTCGCCCGTATCTTGCAGCGCGTATTCGATATCTGCGCCAGCGGCCCAACCGTTCGCGCGGCGGAAATCGACAAGCGCGTCCTGCGTCATGAAGAACAGAACAGTCGAATACTGTTGGCCGCCAATTTGCAGACCCGCACTCGCTGATGTTGCGGAGTAGTAATCTACCGTTGAATTGCCAATGCGCAGGGCACCACGTCCGAAGGACCCGCCAAGCCCAAGCCCGGCTTCGGTAACGACTGGCATCACCAACATGCCACTGGCCTTGTTGGCGAGGTCACGTGTTCCAGAATAGTTGTTATACATAAATGCCAGCGTGCTATCGACGCGACTGTCGATAACAGCGGCGCCATTGCCGCCAATACCATTGCCACATGCGGACAACGTTGTTGATGCAAGCGCGGAAAGCGCAAAATTGCGTCTTGTGAGTAGGGTCATAACTGCCTCGTGCCTATAGGATCGGGGTTTGTCCCCGTTATGGGGCAAACTATAGGCGGTAATTCGCGCCCTGTCAGCAGCTAGATTTGGGGTGGCGAGAATTAGCCGTTTAGCAGTTTGGCCGCAGCTGGGGCGAAGTAGGTCAGCACCCCGTCGCAGCCTGCGCGTTTGAAGCCCATCAGCGATTCCATCATCACTGCATCATGATCAAGCCATCCGTTTTGCGCGGCCGCTTGGATCATCGCGTATTCGCCGGACACTTGGTAAGCAAATGTCGGAACGCCGAATTCAGTTTTCACGCGGCGGACGATATCAAGGTAGGGCATGCCCGGTTTGACCATGATCATATCCGCGCCCTCGGACAGGTCACGCGCGACAAGGCGCATGGCTTCGTCCGAATTGGCAGGGTCCATTTGATAGGTGTTCTTGTCCCCCGTCAGCGCAGAAGACGCGCCAACCGCATCACGGAATGGGCCATAAAACGCCGAGGCGTATTTCGCGGTATAGCTGAGGATCGTGACATTCTGATGCTTTGCGGATTCGAGCGCAGTGCGGATCGCGCCAACGCGACCGTCCATCATGTCAGACGGGCCGAGGATATCAGCACCGCAGTCTGCCTGCGTCAGCGCCATTTTAACCAGCGCCTCAACGGTACGGTCGTTGATGATTTGGCCGTTCTCAACAAACCCGTCATGGCCGTTGATATTATAGGGGTCCAGCGCAATGTCCGTCATCACGGCTATGTCTGGCACGGCGTCTTTGATGGCGCGAATGGCGCGATTGGCGACGTTGTCGGGGGACCACGCAAGGGCACAATCTTCGGTGCGTTGCTCCATCCCAGTATAGGGAAAAACGCAGATCGCGGGAATGCCGAGGGCGTAGGCCTCTTTCGCGGCGGCACCGATGCGATCAACCGTGTGGCGCATCACACCAGGCATAGAGGCCACGGGTTCACTGGCGTCGGTTCCGTCCATAACGAACACCGGCCAGATGAAATCGCTTGGCGATAGCGCGTTTTCACGCACCATGGAGCGCAAAGCTGGGGTCGCACGTAGGCGACGCAGGCGGGTGTTTGGGAAGGGAGGTTGCGTCATAACAGGGCCTTTCAGGTCACACCATTTGGGTGCCATGAAATTCACCGCATCACAAGGCTAGGCATTGTCGCATCACGCGGCTAGGTTGCGACGAAATAGAGAGGCTGCCAAACCCCGTGAACTGGACAAATACCCTTTTTGAAGTGATCGACATGCGTTCGTTCAGCAACCTTTGGTTCTGGATTGCGCTGGCTGTTGTCTGGTCGTCTGTTAGCCATTGGGTGTTGGGCGTGCCGTTCGACATGATCCAGAAGGCCCGCAAGATTGGCGGGCAGGCTGAGGTGGACTTGCACGACATGGTGCGGATCAATGTGAATCGCTTGCTTTATATCGGGCAGGTGTCGGGGTTGGTTCTGTTGGCGTTCTTGTCATTTTTCCTAACGTCACTGGGCATTATGGCGTTTTTCTATGATGTGGAATTCGCGCAGGCGGTGTTCTTGCTTGCCTTCCCGATGACGTTGGTCGGCGCGTTTAGCCTGTCCACCGCCAAGGTGATCGCGGAACAGCAGCCCGAAGGTGAGGCGCTTTATGCACGGCTTTCAAAACATCGCGTAATTACGCAGTTCATCGGCATGATTTCGATCTTCATCACCGCGATGTTTGGCATGTATCAGAACTTGGCAGTTGGTCCCGGATTCTAAGCGGTTGACTTGGGCAGCCCGCGCGATAGGTCGCACGCTATGACAAATTCATCCCACATTACTGTTTCTGGCGCACCGGAAGGCTTTGACGCCCGTTTGATCTTGGCCGAGGCCGAGAAGGGCGCGGTTGTGCATGTTTGTCGTGATGACAAACGCCTTGAAGCGACCCGCGCGGCGCTGGCGTTCTTTGCGCCAGATATGCCTGTGATCGTGTTTCCAGGCTGGGATTGTTTGCCCTATGACCGCGTGTCGCCCAACGCTGATGTGTCGGCCGCGCGTATGGCGGTGCTGGCGGGCTTGGCCCATGGGATGCCGGAACGCTTTATCTTGCTGACCACCCTGAACGCAGCGACGCAAAAGGTGCCTGCACGATCCGTTCTGCGCGAAGCTGCGTTCACTGCGCGGGTTGGCTCGCGCATTGATGAACCGGCGTTGAAGGCGTTTTTGGTGCGCATGGGGTTTGTGCAAAGCCCGACGGTGATGGAACCGGGTGATTATGCGGTTCGTGGCGGCATCATTGATATCTACCCACCCGGGCAGGTTGGCCCTGTGCGTCTAGACCTGTTTGGCGACGATCTGGACGGCGCGCGACGTTTTGATCCGGCGACACAACGCACCACCGAAAAACTGGATGTGGTTGAGCTCGCGCCCGTGTCTGAAGTTATTCTGGACGAAGCTGCGATAACGCGGTTCAGGCAGACGTACCGTTTGGAATTTGGCGCGGCTGGGTCTGATGACCCGCTGTATGAAGCGGTGTCCGCGGGCAAGAAACATGCCGGCGTTGAACACTGGATGGGGTTCTTTCATGAGAAGCTCGACACGCTTTTTGACTATGTGCAGGGCGCGACGATCACGCTGGATGAACAAAACGCCGCCATGCGCACAGCGCGGTGGGAGTCAATTGACGACCAATACGATGCACGGCGCGAGGCGATGCAGGCTAAGGGGCGGATGGATTCCGTCTATAAGCCTGCCAAGCCGGATGGATTGTATCTGGACGGCCCTGCGTGGGACGCAGCATTGGCTGGATTTCGCGTGCTGCAATTCGGCGCGCTGCCGTTGCCGTCCGGCCCCAATGTTATCGACGCGGGCGGGCGCATCGGGCGCAATTTTTCACCCGAACGCCAGCAGGAAAGTGTAAGTCTTTTCGGTGCTTTGGCGCAACATCTTAAAGCAAAATTACAAGAAGGCCCTGTCGTCGTTGCCTCCTATTCCGAGGGCGCGCGCGAACGACTTATGGGCCTGATTGAGGACGAGGGGATTGCCGAAACGATCCCTGTGACTGATTTCTCTCGCGTTGGTAAAACGGGCCTTCATCTGGCCGTCTGGGCGCTTGAACACGGGTTTGAGGCCAAAGGCCTGACAGTGGTGTCTGAACAGGACGTTCTGGGCGACCGTCTGATTCGCCAAACCAAAAAGAAGCGCCGCGCTGAGAACTTCCTGACGGAAACCCAAAGCCTGAGCCCGAATGATCTGGTGGTCCACGTGGACCACGGTGTCGGGCGCTATCTGGGGCTTGAGGTTGTCACGGCAGCAGGGGCGGCGCACGAATGCCTGCTTTTGGAATACGCTGAAAATTCAAAGCTTTACCTACCGGTTGAAAACATCGAACTGTTGTCGCGTTATGGCCATGAAGTTGGCTTGCTCGACAAGCTGGGTGGCGGCGCGTGGCAGGCGAAAAAGGCCAAGCTGAAGGAACGTATCCGCGAGATGGCGGAGCGTCTGATCCGCGTGGCAGCCGAACGTGCGTTGCGCACTGCACCTGCGCTAACACCGCCCGATGGTATGTGGGATCAGTTCCTTGCGCGGTTCCCCTATGCGGAAACCGACGATCAATTGCAGGCGATCGAGGACGTGTTGGAAGACCTCGGGTCCGGCTTGCCGATGGATCGTTTGGTGTGCGGCGACGTGGGCTTTGGTAAGACCGAAGTTGCAATCCGCGCGGCATTTGTTGCGGCGATGTCTGGTGTTCAGGTGGCAATCGTTGCGCCGACCACATTGTTGGCGCGACAGCATTACAAAGGATTCGCCGAACGTTTCCGAGGTTTTCCGATTAACGTCAGGACCTTATCGCGCTTTGTGAGTGCAAAAGAAGCCGCGCTTACGCGTGATGGCATCACCAAGGGCACAGTCGATATCGTTATCGGCACCCATGCGTTGTTGGCGAAATCCATTCGGTTCAAGAACCTCGGGTTGTTGGTGATCGACGAGGAACAGCATTTTGGCGTGCAGCATAAAGAACGCCTAAAACAGATGCGCACGGATATTCACGTGCTGACGCTGACGGCCACGCCGATCCCGCGAACGTTGCAATTGTCGCTGTCCGGTGTGCGGGAGCTGAGCATTATCGGCACGCCGCCAGTGGACCGCCTTGCCATTCGCACCTACGTCAGTGAATTCGACACCGTCACCATCCGAGAAGCGTTGCTGCGCGAACATTATCGTGGTGGGCAGTCGTTTTTTGTGGTGCCGCGCATTACTGATCTCGCTGAGATTGAGGATTTCCTGAAACGCGAAGTGCCGGAGGTGCGCTATGTCACGGCAAGCGGGCAGATGGCGGCGGGTGAGCTAGACGACCGCATGAACGCGTTTTATGACGGTAAATATGACGTGTTGCTGGCGACGACGATTGTGGAATCCGGCCTCGATATTCCGACGGCGAACACGATGATCGTGCACCGTGCGGACATGTTCGGCCTTGCGCAGCTCTATCAAATTCGCGGCCGGGTCGGGCGGTCTAAAACCCGTGCCTATGCGTATTTGACCTATAAACCACGCCAAAAGCTGACGCCGCAGGCGGAGAAACGTTTGCGTGTGCTTGGGTCAATCGACAGCCTCGGGGCAGGGTTTACGCTGGCGTCGCAGGACTTGGACATTCGCGGGGCGGGGAACCTGTTGGGTGAAGAACAGTCCGGCCAAATGCGCGAAGTTGGTTATGAACTGTATCAGTCCATGTTGGAAGAACAGATCGCCAAGATTAAGTCCGGCGAAGTCACGCTGGTAGACGATGGCCAATGGGCACCGCAGATTAACCTTGGCGTGCCGGTGCTGATCCCCGAAGACTACGTGCCTGATTTGGATGTGCGCCTTGGACTGTATCGTCGCCTGTCTGAACTCACCACGAAGGTCGAATTGGAAGGCTTCGCCGCCGAACTGATCGACCGTTTTGGTAAGCTGCCCAAAGAGGTCAACACGCTGATGCTGGTCGTGCGGATCAAGGCGATGTGTAAGCGGGCAGGGATTAGCCAGCTGGATGCCGGGCCAAAAGGTGCCGTGCTGCGGTTCCACAATGACAAATTCGCGTCACCCAAGGGTCTCGTTGAATTTATCGAGGATGAACGTGGAACAGCCAAGGTGAAGGACAACAAGATCGTTCTGCAACGCGACTGGAAGTCAGACCGCGAAAAAATCCAAGGCGCGTTCAACATCGCTCGTGATCTGGCCGCAAAGGTGAAGGCAGCAAAGGCAAAGACCTAAGCCCTTGCCTCTGTTTCATAAATATCCCGGGGGAGGCGCGTAGTGCCGGGGGCAGCGCCCCACTTTTAGCGCACCGAAGGTGCGCCCCCCGCCCGCCGCAGGCGCATTCCCTTAATCGCTATCGCGACGGATCATTGTCGTCAGCCAAAGTGCGAGGCTGGCGCAAATCAAGACGCCAAGGGTGAGGGGCAGGGCTGTTCCGTTGAAGCTCAGGCCAATGGGAATCGCGACGATCACAGCTCCGACAGTGGCGATGGCTGTGATGATAGAGGCCGCCGAGCCTGCGATATGGCCCATCGGTTCAAGTGCGAGCGCGTTCAGATTGCCCAACGTCAGGCCAGCTTGAAAGAATACCGACACGTTCCAAAACGCGTAAAACAGTAATTCGATTTGGTTTGGCAGGCCGAGGGACATTACGGCAAGCATCGCAAGCGAGATCAGAATTTGTGCGATGAACATTGCTTTGATGATCGGGCGCATCCCCAAACGGCCGACCAACCGCGCATTCACCAAGGATGCAGATGACGCGAGAATGGCGATGCCGCCGAACCAGTAGTGGAACGTTTCGCCCTGTCCATATGTTAGATCAAACACTTGCTGGGTGGTGCTGAGCAATGAAAACAGCATCGCCATGCTGAGGGTTTGCACGAACGTCGCGAGACGCACAGTCGGGTGCGAAAACACTTCAACGGCGGCGGATATCAGGTTTGCAAGGCTGAGCGGGCGACGGTTTTCTGGATCAAGGGTTTCAGGTTGGCGCAGCATCATCCAAAGGGTCATGAGGCTCATGAAAATGGCGAAGGCCAAAAACAAAACCCGCCAGTTCGACAGCGCGATGATACCGGCACCCAAGGTCGGCGCGAGGGCGGGAACGAGGGAAAACACCAGCATCACAAAGGACATGATGCGCGCCATTTCACGCCCAGAGTAAAGATCGCGCATAATTGCGACAGCCGCCACGCGCGGTGCCGCCGCCCCAAGCCCCATGAGCAGTCGAGCTGCAAGCATAGTTTCAAGGGAGGATGTGAAGTATCCAATGATCGTGGCGCCGACATAGATCACAGCACCCCACGCAATTACATTTTTGCGCCCGAACCGGTCAGCCAGCGGGCCCGTGAAAAACGTCCCGATTCCCATTCCGAGGACAAAGCTGGTGATGATCAGCTGCGCACGGTTGAGGTTGTCAGGCGAAAGATCCTCGCCGATATCGGGAAGGGCGGGCAACATCGCATCAATCGAAAACGCGATGCTGGCTGTCAGCATCGCGATGAGGGCCACAAATTCAACTTGGCCAAGTGCTTTGGTTGGCGCGGTTCGCCGCGCCTTTGGGGCAGAGGTCATGCGTCGGGCCCTTTTTCAAGGGCGGCATTCGCGCGTTTTTCGGCTTCTGCGGCGCGGTGGCGTGCCTCAAGCAAAGCTTCGCGGGCTTTGATGCGATTTTTCAGCGTAAAGCTCCCGATCTGTTGAATGACAGCGGCGACAACGATGAGGCCAAAGAAGATCAGCACGGTTGTGCCGATTTTCCCCACCGCCGTGACCGGAACCAGTGATCCGTAGCCAACGGTTGAAAGGGTGACGACGGTAAAGAAATACGAGTCGAGCCAGCTCCAACCCTCAACAAAGTGAAAGAAGACTGTGCCGCCAGCGACGATCGTCACGAGCGTTCCAAACAAGTATAAGATGATTTCGCGGCTCATGTGCTAGCCTCAATCTGCTCCATGATTTCGCCCATAACTTTCAGCCACATTTCAGTTGGTTGGGCGCCCGGAACCGCATGCTGGTTGGCGATGATGAATGTCGGGACCGAAGTGACCCCCATTTCGCGTGAGTGCTGATCGCGTTTTTGCAAATCATCAAGGTCCGCGTCTGATGCGAGGAGTTTCGCGACAATACCCGCATCCATTTCACAGCTGTCGGCAATATCCGCGAGGACCTCAACATCGCCAATGTCGCGTGCGTCGCGAAAGTAGGCTTCAAACAGGCGTTGCACCACGAAGGCCTGACGCTGTTCAATGCCCGCCCAGTGGATGAGGCGGTGTGCATTCATCGTGTTTGGCGTGCGCTTCATGCCTTCAAAGTCGATCTTCAGACCAGCAGCTTCGGCTGCCTGAACGACAGGCGCATAGGCCTGAACCGCGCCGTCTTTGCCGCCAAATTTGCCTTCAAGGTAGGCTCGACGGTCCATGCCTTCGGGTGGCATGGCCGGGTTCAGCTGAAACGGGTGCCATTCGATTGTGAACGGGTGGTCCGGAACCTGTTCCAGCGCGCGATCCAGATTGGATTTACCGATGTAGCACCACGGGCAAATCGGATCGGACATGATATCAAGTTTGACCATTTTCGGTCTCCCATTGCGACCTGAGCGCGCGGCGCAGGAGTTTATTGTTGGCACCACGCGGTAAGGTGTCTTTGCGCACGAATAGGCGCGGAGCTTTGTAGCGGGCGAGGTGTTTGGCGCAGTGCGCAGCCAGTTCATCTTCGTCTATCACATCCGCGCTGGTGTAAAAGGCGGCAATGACAGTGACATCTTTTTTGATCGGTAAGGCAACGGCGGCGACTTCGTTTACGTCAGGGTGTAGGGCGAGGGCGGTTTCGACCTCGATCGGGGAAACACGGTAGCCGCCTGCATTCATCATATCATCCACACGCCCTTCATAGCGGATCGCGCCGGATGGCAGGCGTTGGCCAATATCGCCAGTGAGGAACCAGTCACCACTGAAACGGTTTGCGGTGTCTTTAGGCGCGTTAAAGTACCCCAGCATAAGGCCGGGGTCGGCGTTGTGCACGGCGATTTGGCCTTGGTCGCCCAATATCCCGTCCTTAGCAAGCAAAGCTATGCGCCGGCCGGGTTGCGGTTGCCCGAGCGATCCTGCGTCAGCGGGGGTGCTTGGGCAACCTGAGATAAAGGTTGAGCATTCGGACATGCCGAAGGCTTCATAGATCGGCGTGCTTGTGGCGGTTGTCCAAGCATCGCGTGTGGTATCGGGGAGCTTTTCGCCAGCAGACAACCCGTGCCGCAGGGTCGGGATTGGGGCGATCGGTGACTTTAGGAGTTGGCGGTAAACGCCTGGGGCGGCGGCAAAAATTGTTGCTTTGTGTTTGTGCATGAGCGTTAGAAGATCGCGCGCGGCTGTGCCAACCTCAGGGATCAGGGCCGTTGCGCCCACGGTCCACGGGTCCATCAAGCCTGTGCCGAGCGTGTAGGTCCAGTTGAAAGCGCCCGCGTGCAGTACGCGGTCATCACGTGTGAGCCCGTACCAACCGTCATGCATCATCCGACGCGCCCAGATCGCACGGTGCGCATGGACCACGCCGCGCGGCGTGCCAGATGTGCCGGACGTGTAGATGATGTAGGCCACGCGGTTTGGGTCACCTATCACGAATTGTGCCGCGGGTCGCGTGTAGAAGCTTTCAAACGTCGCAGTGTCGATCACGGGGGCGGCGTGATCGGGCAGGGTGATGGCATCGCCTGCGATGATTGCTTTTGGGGATAGGCCCGCTGCCATCGCCGTGATTTCGGCCACGGTAAGTTGGGATGACGTCGGCACAGGGATCAGACCCACCGCGATGCAGGCCAGAAATGCGATTGGAAAGTCAGGCGTATTCCCAAGGCGCAGCAAGACGCGGTCGCCTTCATTCAATCCTGTTTCCAACAGCCCCGTTGCTGCACCACGAATGGCGGATTCGATTTGCCCGTAGCTCCAGTCTTGGGTGGTGTCAGGCCCTAGGATGGAGAGTGCGGTTTTGGTCGGATCATCCGCCGCACGCGTCAGAACATGGGCGGCCATATTGAAGGGGGAAGGAACAGGATCGTGCGTCATGTCCAAGCGGTATCTTAGTCACATGGGCAGGCGCAAGCGGCGTAATCTCCGGCCTATGCGGCGGCTTGCAAATCCGGTGTCGCAATCGAAAACGCCAACCAATCATCGAGGGCCTGTGCTGCCTCAGCGAGGGTTAGGTCATGGGTTTGTGCAAGATACAGGTTCAACTTGGCACGATCCCCGCGAAAACGGGCCATGGCTGTCGGGTTCAAATGGCGAAAGCGTTGGCAAAGCGATGCTGACAGCTGCGGCCAAAGCGCGCGCGCTTGGGTCCAAGACATGAAATACCTCTCAATGACGTTTCGGGTGTGGTCACACCAAAGCGTATTAAGGTTGAGGAGTTATTAAGTCTGGTCGTCTTCGTTGTGCGAAAACAGCAAGCGGATCATCGGCAGCGCAATAGCAAGGCCAATGAATTGCGCCACGATAAACGCCGCAACATGCGCCGGATTGATACCCGCAAACGTGTCCGTAAAGGCCCGCGCGACTGTAACCGCAGGGTTGGCGAAGCTGGTTGAAGACGTGAACCAATACGCACCCGTAATATAGATCGCCACGAGGGTTGGCACCGTGTCCGGTCGGCTGCGCAATCCGCCAAAAATGACCAGTAACAAACCGAAGGTCGCGAAGATTTCAGACACCCATTGGTTTGCCCCCGTACGCGCCGTTGAGGACGTCTGGATAAAGGACAGGTCAAACATAATGTGGCACAGCCAAACACCTGCGATGCCACTGATGATTTGCACGGGGATGTAGCCCGCGACCAGCCGCCAAGGGTGTTCGCCCTTCAACGCAAAGGCCAGCGTGACGATTGGGTTGAAATGCGCACCGGATACGGGGCCAAGGATCGTGATGATGAAATACAGCGTACAACCCGTCGCAATGGCGTTCGCCAACAGCGCAAGCGCAATGTCATCCGTTAAGGATTGCGCCATGATGCCGGAGCCAACAACACCAATCAAAAGGAGCGCAGTGCCGAGGCCTTCAGCAACGAGTTTTTGGGCGGTCATACGTCTGCAATCTTGTTCAGTGCGGTTTGTAGGTCTGCACGATCCATATCTTCAATCGTTAGGGCCATCAATGCAGCGGCTTTTGCGGACAGCGCTTTGTAGGCTGTCTCAAAAGCCTCGGTCCAATCGGGTTCTGCGGCTGCGGCGGGGTCGGGAATGCCCCAATGGGCCTGCACGGGCGGGTTATTCCCTGTGCGCGGCCACAGCGGGCAGGTTTCGGCGGCGGCACTGTCACAGACTGTAATCACGATATCCATCTGCGGCGCATCTGGGCCTGCGAAATCATCCCAGCTTTGCGAAGACAGCCCATCAATCGGGTAGCCCTTTTCAGCCAGTAGTTTCAGCGATTGCGGGTGCACTTTTCCTGACGGGGTCGAGCCTGCAGAATAGGCCGTAAAGCGCCCGTTGCTGTCGCGGTTAAAGATGGATTCCAAAAGGATCGAGCGAGCCGAGTTACCGGTGCAGAGGACGAGTATATTCATGGGGCCTCGTTAGGTGGAAAATGTAACAGCCGTGTGACAAGGGAGTGGAGTATCAGAGTATGGCCACATTGGGTGTAAAACTAAGATGTTGGGTCTCAGGTTAAGTGGGGTAATTGCGAATTAGAAATGTTTCTCTGGTACCCATTCCGGCCCGCGAATTTGAAGTAAAATGCCGGCTCCAATTGGGGCCGGCATAGTTATCGAACTGAGGGATAGGGCCCCTTATCCTTCGTCATACCACCAGACATCTGGCTGCCAACCGGGCCAATCGCCGAAGATCGGCATGGTTTCGGGGTAGTGCAGGTTTTTGTCATGGGCGATGCGGCTGATGTTCCACTGATAGATCGGGATCACGTAGCGCCCTGAGGTCAGTAAACGGTCGAGGCCGCGAGTTGCCGCGAGGAAGTCGTCTTGGCTGGGGGATGTCAGCAAGTGGTCGATCATTGCGTCAATCGCTTCGGACTTAACGCCCATCAGATTACGACCGCCTTCGACGTCAGCCCCTTCAATGCCCCAGTAGAGGTATTGCTCGTTACCCGGGGACAGGGACAGACCGCGGCGGTAGTAGGTCATGCCGAAATCATAGACATCCGTGCGTTCGGAATATTGCGCGTTGTCGACGACGGTGATCGTCGGCGTGATGCCAAGGCGGCTAAGGCTTTCGACAAACATATCCACTATGGACTGGTTTTCGCTTGAGCCCGATTTGAGCAGGATTTCAAAGGTAAACGCTTCGCCGTCAGCATTCGCCATCACGCCGTTCTGAACGGTGTAGCCCGCCTGTTCCATCAGATCGAGGGCAGCGCCGATGTTGGCGCGGTTGCGCTCGGATCCGTCAGAAACGGGCAGGGCGTAGCCGGTAATGGCATCGGCAGGGATTTGATCCGCGAAAGGTTCAAGCATTTCCAACACGCGGCCCGTGGCGGGGCCTTCTTGCATCGCCAGTGGCGAGTTTGAGAAATACGACGTGATGCGGGGCTGCGCGCCGCCTGTCATCGTGTCGTTGATGAATTCAAAGTTAAACGCGTGGATCATCGCATCGCGCACGCGGATGTCTTCAAACTGCGGCAAACGGGTGTTCATCACGAAGCCTGTGATCCCAGATGGGCGCGAGTGCGGCAGGATAGAGCGCACAAAGTCGCCGGACTGCATCAGCGCGAAATCATACTGGCTGTCCCATTTGGCGACGTTGAATTCACGGTTTGAATTGATTTCGCCCACTTTGAACGCCTCAAACGCAGCGGTTTCGTCGCCAAAGAACTCCATACGGATCGTGTCGAGGTTATAAAGCCCGTTCACAAACGGCACGACGTCCGCGCCCCAATAGTCGGGGTTGCGGGTCATCTCGATATGACGACCGGCTTCAAAGTCGGTGATGATGTACGGCGACGACGTGACGGGGATCACATCGAGGCCGGATTCAGCGAAGTCGAGGCCTTCCCATTGGGATTTCTGCAAAATTGGGCGCAGCCCCGCCAGAAGCGCCAATTCGCGGTCTTCTTCGTTGAAATTGAACCGCACACCGCGTTCGCCGACTGCTTCGATGCTGTCCACTTTGTTAAAGAAGCCGTGGTAGCGTGGGTGGCCAACGGTGCCGAGGGTTTCATAAGACCAGATCACGTCTTCGACCGTCACGGGAGAGCCGTCAGAGAATCGGGCCTCTGGGCGGAGGGTAAATTCGACCCATGAGCGGTCTTCAGCGGTCTCAACCGATTCGGCGAGAAGGCCGTAAAGCGAAAAAGGCTCGTCCAATGAGCGGCCCATCAGACTTTCGCCCATTAAGAAACGAAGCTGCCAATGAACCGAGCCTTTGACGATGAACGGATTGAGGCTGTCAAAGGATCCGACGTTGGCTGTGATGATTGCACCGCCGGTTGGCGCGTCAGGGTTGGCATAGGGCAAATGCGCAAAATCTAGGGGTAGAGCAGGGTCCCCATACATAGCTATGCCATGTGTGGCCTCGGCGCTGGCGAAGGTCGCAAGTGCGGTGGTCGCCATTGCAAGCGCGGTTGTGCGCAATGTGGCACCCAGCCTTGTGAATAATCCTGTGGTCATTTTGGTCCCGCTCCCCGGTTCAATGAATCTGTTCTTGGGGTCACGTTAGAGGTGGAAACAAACCTTTTCAAACTTTTAGCTTGGACGCGGGCGGGCAATTGCTTATAAGAAGGGCACTGCTCGATAGGTTTCTTGCCTGTATGAAACCTGCCTCAATAACTTAACCCCAGCTTCGGCTGGGGTTTTTTTCTGCCCATTTTTTAAGGGCGAGCGGCGTTTTCAGAATTATGATTTCACGCCGCGCGAATGGCGTGCGGGAATCACCAGAATCGGGCGTTAAGAATGCTTAACGACACAGGGCGATAGAATGTTTGGGGAATGGATTAAACTGCGCCGACCCGCAGTTCGTTTTCCAAGGCTTCAATGTCCAGATCGCTGAAGTTGGACGTCGCGGCGTTTTCAAATGTCGCGTTCAAGACGTGGACGTTTGTAGTGCGCGCTTTGCGCCGTGCGTTTCGCTTTTTGGTACGGGCGCGCTGTCTTTTCTGGGATTTAGCTGCGTCATCCGCAAAAATTCCGCTGAGTTCATGTGCGCTGAAGACTTCGCCAGTTTTCAGGTGCAGAGGATTCTTGCCGGACACCAGTTCTTCCAGTTCCGCAGGGTCGAGTTCGACGTTCAGATCAAGCGGTGCGGTGTCGTCGATGACAACCGACGGCAGAACCTCTGTTGCATCAAACCAAGGGGCCTGAGCATCCGCAAAGGCGGCGTTCAGGTCGGTGACTGGCGTGTTGATGTCAGGGTAGGTGGCGTGGGTGGTTAGAACTGAGGTCGTGGAGCGGGACTGGACCTCGATACGGGCGACGGTGCCAGCAATGGGTAGATTGGTTTCAGGATCATAGCGCAGGTCAGTGCCATAAACGACGGCGCCGTGAAATACAGGTGCGGTGTCAACATTCGTGAAGGTGCCGAACAAAAAGCGCGTCTTGCCTGTATTTGAGATCATCGTATCCATTTTAGCGTCAAATCCGAAACAGTTGTCTGGTTGGCAGTGTTTTACGCGTGGTTTGTGGACAAATCGGGGCAAGGGCAGGGCAGTTTTGGTTCATATTAAGCTGGTTTGAGGGCACTCGCGCATTGTGCAGATGCAGCATATAAGGTGGCAAACACATTGCAGGAGAAGAACCATGTCAGCCAACGGACCCCTTTCAGGTAAAACCGCCGTCATCACCGGATCAAACTCGGGTATCGGGCTTGGTGTGGCGCGTGAGGTGGCGAAGGCTGGTGCGGATGTGGTTCTGAATTCCTTCACGGATCGCGAAGAGGATCATGCGTTAGCTGCTGAAATGGCTAAGGAATTTAGTGTTAAGGTGACGTATATTGCGGCGGATATGTCCAAGGCGGAGGATTGTCGTCGTTTGATCACGGATGCTGGGACATGTGACATCCTGATTAACAATGCGGGCATTCAGCACGTCGCCCCGATTGACGAGTTCCCGACTGAGAAATGGGACGCGATTATTGCGATTAACCTGAGTTCCGCGTTCCATACAACGGCGGTGGCTCTGCCGATGATGCGGGCGGCAGGTTGGGGGCGGGTGATTAATATTGCCTCGGCCCATGGTTTGACAGCATCGCCGTTCAAATCTGCCTATATCGCGGCCAAACACGGGATCGTCGGGATGTCTAAAACCGTCGCCTTGGAAACCGCGCAAGAACCGATCACCTGTAATGCGATTTGCCCGGGCTACGTGCTGACGCCCCTGGTTGAGGCGCAAATTCCCGACACGATGAAAGAATACGACATGAGCCGCGAGGACGTTATCAAGAATGTTATGTTGACGCGCCAACCATCCAAGGAATTTGCGACCGTTGAACAACTGGGCGGCACGGCTGTGTTCCTTGCATCTGATGCTGCAGCACAGATCACGGGAACAACCATCAGCGTCGATGGGGGTTGGACCGCGCTTTAGGCCGCGTTTATGGCGCGGTTTAATCAGCCGCGTCAGTATCAGATTTGTTCGTATGCGCGATTTTATCAGCGAGGTCCGTGTAGGACTCTGACAGCTGGCCTTCTTTTTCGCCCGGATAGACAAGACCGGCCGAGATCACCAGTTTGGCCGCGTCTTCCACGCTCATATCCAATTCAAGAATGTCGCGCGTTGGGAAAAAGAGTAAGAAACCAGACGTCGGGTTAGGCGTTGTTGGCAGGAACACGGATGTCATCGGTCCAGTGTCGGCCTTTTCAAGAAGTTCACCCTTGGTTGAGGTCGAAATGAAGCCGATCGCCCAAATCCCTTTGCGCGGGTATTCGATCAGGCAGGCCTTATCAAAGCTGGTTTCTGTCTGTGCGAAAACCGTCTCAGCGATCTGTTTTACGCCGTTATAGATGGAGCGCACCACAGGCATACGCGCCACAAGGCCTTCGCCCCAACGTAAGAAACTGCGCCCAAGCAGGCCTTTGCCCATCCAGCCCACAAGCATCGTGAACAACAGGAACACAACAACGCCGATGCCGCGCACG
Source organism: Octadecabacter ascidiaceicola (assembly GCF_900185015.1). Classification (GTDB taxonomy): domain Bacteria; phylum Pseudomonadota; class Alphaproteobacteria; order Rhodobacterales; family Rhodobacteraceae; genus Octadecabacter; species Octadecabacter ascidiaceicola. The sequence continues at coordinate 227,556 of NZ_FXYD01000001.1, forward strand.
TTGACGGTGATCCAATTGTCGTCGGCAACGCTGCGGCCCAGCGCCCAGTTTACCAGCTCTTCTGGATGGTAAGCGTTTGGCACGAAGGGCCAAACAAAGCTGTCGACCCAGCCGACAACGGTCCAGATCAGCCAAAGCGTCAGGCCGATTGGCGCGATGACCACAAGGCCGGCCAGAAAGTTGGTGCGCATGCCGCTGATAAGCGAGCGACGTTGCGTTGTCGGGTCTTTGATCGTTTTCACTTAAGCGCAGCCTTGGATTCATGCCCCGCGAATGTGCGGGCCGTTGTTATGTAGGGGATGGTTGACGCTTCCACAATGTCTGGTGGGGTTGAAGCGCCCTTAGTCGGCCAAACTGCCTGCAATTTGGGCGGCAAGGCGGGCATTGTTTCGAACCAGTGCAATATTGGCCGTCAGGGATGCGCCGTCAGTGAGTTCAAAGATGCGGCCCAGCAGGAAGGGAGTGACCCCTTTGGCGCTGATGCCTTGGTCGTCTGCTTCGCTCAAAGCTTGGGCGATGATCGGGGCAAGGGTTTCTGCGGGGATTTGTGCGTCGCTCGGGATCGGGTTCGCGATCAGCTGGCCACCGGGTAGGCCCATTGCTACGCGCATGTTGTGGGCCGCGGCAATGTCGCTTGCGTTGTCCATTCGCAGGGGCGCGGGCAGGGGTGATGTTGCAGACCAGAACGCGGGCAGGGTGTCTTGGCCGTAGGCAATGACAGGAACGCCGAGGGTTTCGAGAACTTCATAAGTTTTATCGAGGTCGAGGATGGCTTTCGCGCCAGCGGCAACGACCGTTACAGGCGTTTGAGCCAGCTCATTCAGGTCAGCGGAAATGTCGAACGTGGTTTCCGCGCCTTTATGGACGCCGCCAATGCCGCCCGTTGCGAAGACTTTGATACCTGCCAGATGCGCTGCGATCATGGTGGCAGCTACGGTTGTCGCACCTGTGCCTCCCGTTGCGATGCAGGCGGCAATGTCTGCACGGCTGAGCTTAGCAACGTTTTGGGCTTGGCCGAGTGTGTCGAGTTCCTCGTCCGTTAGACCGATATGCAGCGTGCCGTTCAGCACGGCGATTGTGGCGGGAACAGCGCCGTTTTCCCGAACGTCCGCCTCAACCAGTCGCGCGGTTTCAACGTTCTGCGGGTAGGGCATGCCGTGGGTGATGATCGTGGATTCCAGCGCGACGATGGGGGTGCCGGCGTCTTTGGCGGTGGCAACGTCTGGTGCGAAGGTCATAGGGATGGTCATGAGGGTGTTTCTCCGGAAACGTAAGTGGCGGCGGCGTTCAGGGCGCGTTCCAGCGCGGCTTGGCGTGGCATGCCTTGGATTTCTGAGGCGATATGGGCGGCCATGAATGTGTCGCCCGCACCTGTAACGCGGGTCACGAGGACTTCGGGTGGCTGTGCGGTTATCAAATCACCGTTCAGGCATTCCGCTGCAGGGTTGCCACCATCAGTGACTAGGGCGCGGTGCACGCCGCGGCCTGTTAGGACCTTTGCGCCATCTTGCGCGGTCTGAAATGTGGTTTGGCAAAGCAGGCCTGCTTCTTCGAGGTTCACGTAAAGCGTGGCGGAGGGATGCCCCACAAGCGCGAGCAGGCGTTCCGCTTTGCCCGGGGATGCTGGCGCAACGCGCAGGTCAGATGCTGCAAAGAGGGGGGATTGGGCGATGTCGGCCAGCAAATCGCGGGTCAGGTTGCCATCTAGCGCCACAAGGCCGGACCACGGAGCGGTGTCACTGCCCAGCGTGCCGTTTTCCATGGGCCGCAGAATTTTGGTGCCCGCTTGTTCCAGCGAGTGGGCGTCGGCGATGGCGGCAATCAATCCGTTCGCGCCTTCAATCGCCATGTAGGAATCTGTTGGCAGGTCCTCTGATCGGTAAAGGTGATCCGTAAGAATACCCAGTCGTGCGGCCTCACCGACGAGTTCATCCCCTTCAGGGTCGCGCCCGACGGCAGACAACACAGCAGGGGTTAGGCCAAAGTTGACCAGCGTCATGGCGATGTTCATGGCTACGCCACCGGGAATGCGGGTGATGCGACCTGGCACATCAGATCCCGCCCGCATGCTGCTAGACGAACGCCCGATGATGTCCCACAGGACTGAACCGATACAAAGGATGTCTGGTTGTTTCATGTAAACGGTCATGGCGCGGCGATTGGGTAAGGTCAACGGGGTGCGTGGGGTATGGAATGCCTGACCTTACTGTATTGGGGGTGTTTCAGTATTTATGAACAATGTTCACATATGGATAGTGTTGAAACTTCCAATCGATTCATTCTTCTGCCAAGGTTAACCTGTATGATACGTTTTATTGATGCCACGCTCGGTAAATGGACGCGCCATTTCTTCTTTGTGATGCTGCGCACCTACTACGGGTTGTTTTACAATGTGAGCGCGTCCGGCAAGCATTTGTTGCAGGCCCAGCCGGGGACATTGATCTTGGCAACACACGTCAGCCGCCATGACGGCCCGCTGATTGCCACGACGCTATATTCCACAACCCGCGTGCGCCCGACGGTGCATTATGACGAATACCACAACTGGGCGCAGTGGTTTCCGATGTATGTGGCAGGGGCGGTGCCGATGAGTTCGCCCAAAGCGTGGCCCGAAGAAAAGCGCGCCCAGCGCAAGGTTGATACTCTGGCGAAAATTCACACGCTTTTGGGGGATGGAAACTCGATCCTGTTGTTTCCTGCGGGGCAGGTGCGTCGCCAACCGGAAGAGATTGTGAAACCCTATTTGTCTGGCGTGCATGAAATCCTGCGGGCCGAACCGGATACCCCAGTGATGCTGCTGCGTCTTGACGGGTTAGGGAAGTTCCAGCGCGCCACATATGATCTGTTCTGGAGCTTTCTGGGTCGCAAAAAGGGGCGTCGCCACGTCAGCCTTGATCTGCAACCGGTTGAGCTCGACGCAGATTTGGAGCTGGAGGCGTTTAACGCGGAGCTAGAGCGGCTATTGAACGGGTGACGGCTGGTCAGCCAGTGTCCGCTTTCGCGGGCTTTGCCGCCATTCAGCTACCTGCATCGAAGGTCCACTTCCGCGTTATATTTGTTGTTGCGGTGAACCAACTATTCTAACATTTAACAATGCAAGCATCCAATCAACCCGGTTTTTTCATCAATCTGAATTCACATTTATTGCTGGTTGTGGTCGCGACATTGATGTCCTCATGCTCCTCATTTGAGGCTCCGGTTTCGATCGTTTCTCCCTTGGTGTTAAACGCTTGCTCCGGCACCGAAGTTTATTCAGAAATCGAGTTTGATTTCGAAGAGAACTGGATGGATGAATATACATTTTGGGTCGAGGATTCTGCGGTTCTTGATGCGCCGGCAGAGATAGGCGGGTTACGATTTGGACGCGACAAAGATCAATCAGCAACGGTGAGAATGCTTGGTGGAAGCGGCTCATGTATATTTCAGGTTGAAACATTTTCCCTTCAAGCATCTTCAGTTCAGCTATACGTCGAGACCTTTGGAGGTTCCGGAGGCCCTGACCCATCTATTTCAATGGCTTTTGATCTGGTAAGAACGCCTGACTTTGAGTTGGATATATCGGAGTTAGTGTTTGTCGGACTTACCGTCCAAGAGGAGGGAAAGGGGGCAACATTCTACACGTTCGTCGTTGCTGGTGGTGAAATTCTCCCGGAGGAATGAATAAAGTCTGCAACGTTACTCCAGAAGAAAGCAGCCGTTCGTTTATTGTGCAGCTTTGGTTTGTTAGAGTTCAATGCGGTCGTTGAGTCATTTTCGACAGATCTTCATTCCGGCACACCAAACGTCAGCGCAGCCCACAGGGTTTCCCATTGAATGTCTGTGTCGCCGATCAGCTCTGGGTTGGGTTCGCGCAGGACCACGGCGTCCACTAGATAGCTGTGGCCCGCTTTGACGGGCAGGGTGGCGATTCCGTCTGCGTCTGTGCGGTGCAGTGTGATCTCAACGGTGCCGTCCGGTGCCTTTTCAAACAGTTCGACTTGGGCATCGGGGCGTAGATCGTCGAGGTAGTACAGCTGCACGCGTAGGCCGTTGCTGAGGTCATCGGTGTAGGGGTTGTCGAGTGCTACGAACTCAATCGCTAGTCCGGAGCGAAAGTCGCGCCCGATCGCATTGCCAACACCAATAAGGGTTTTCGCAAAGCGCCAGTAGCCTTCAGAAAAGCCGGTGCGGGGCAGGCCGCGGGCGTCGTGGATGGCTTCGATATCGGCGAAATCTTTGTGTTCCGCAAAGGCCAGAAACTTTTCCCATTCCGCATAGCTGATCGTGGAAATCCGCGACTGGTAGCTAATTACATTCAGCCCTTCAGCCAATGGTGCGATGTCCAGCGCGGGACGTGCACCGACGCGGTTTCGAATGTTGCTTTGGCGCATGCCAGCGGCCACCGAGAAACGTGCAAACCGCTGGGGTAAAAAAGCGAGCTGTGATCCCTCGAACTCTTGCCCATTGGTGAGCTCCCCTCTAATTGTGCCGTCGATATCTACTTGATATGCCAGCGGTTCGATCCAGAATTCGTGGGATTGAACGGGTAGGGCGGCAATGGCTGTAAGAAGGATGGCGAGAATGCGCATGGGAAACTCCGTTTGGGCTGTGGCTAAGGTGACAGTCACGCGGATAGTGTCAATGGCTGCTCTGCTCTGGATCACGCTGGCGTCATTCGCAAGCGCCCACGAGGTCTTTCCGACCATTGGCGATATGGAAGTCGTTGGCGACCAGATCACGTTCAGCCTTGAAGGGAACTTTGAAAGCATCGTTGCTGGTATCGATCTGGACGGTTTGGAAGACACCGAAGCCGCACCTGAGGCAGACGTTTATGACAGCCTGCGTGCGCTTGAGCCTGATGCCTTTGGCGCTGAGATGGAGGCCTATTGGCCGACGATGGCGCAAGAAATTACGGTTCTGGCTGATGGTGAACCTGTTGAGCTGTCGCTAACGTCTTTTGATGTGCCAACCGTTGGCAACGTCGAGGTCGTGCGCCAGTCTACATTGGTGTTCCAAGGCACGCTTCCAAGCGGCGCGGAAGGTATGCAGATTGAATGGCCGTCTGAGTACGGAACGCTCGTGCTGCGCCAGATGGGGGTTGAGGCTGGCTGGGATGGAATTTTGTCCGGTGGTGGTTTGACGGATCCTGTGTCGCTCAGCGGTGGTGGTGAAATGTCCGGTGGCGAGGCGTTCGTTCGCTTTATCCCTGTTGGTGTTGAACACATTGTTCCACTTGGGTTGGACCATATTTTATTTGTGCTGGGCCTGTTCTTTTTGTCCGTCAAAATGCGCCCGCTGCTGTGGCAGGTGACGGCGTTTACGGCGGCGCACACGGTGACGCTGGCACTGGCGACGATGGGGGTCGTGAACATTCCAGATGAATACATGTGGATCGTTGAAAGCATCATCGCGGCGTCCATTGTTTATGTCGCGGTCGAGAACATCTTTACCGATGGTCTGAACCCTTGGCGGCCTGCAATAATCTTCTGTTTCGGTTTGTTGCACGGGCTGGGATTCGCGTCGGTTCTTACGGCCTATGGCCTGCCGGATGGTGCCGTTCTGCCCGCGTTGCTGGGCTTTAACATCGGTGTCGAACTGGGCCAGCTGCTGTGCATTGCGATTGCATTTATCATCGTGGTCACCGCGATCCGCCTGTCTGAGGACGGCAAGACCAACAAAACCGCTGCATGGGTCTATATGGCAATCGCAATTCTGGTTGTGCCTTTGGCCATCATTCCTGTGTCCGCAATGGGACCAGAAGCGGTGGAGGCTTATTTGCCACTGTTGTTCATGGTTGCGGCTTTGTCCGGTCTGTGTGCGGCGTCTTGTGCGGTGGAACGGTTCGAAAGCTACCGACACATGGTCACAATGCCAGCCAGCATCGGGATCGCCCTGATCGGTGCGTATTGGGTCGTTGAACGGGTCTTCCTGTAAACTTGTTTGGGCCCGCAGGATAAGGGCTTGCGCCACCTTAAAACCCGTTCTATACGGCGCTCACTAAATCCCCAGACGGGGGCGGGTGAATTGGGGAGAAATCCCAAGGCATCCACCGGTTGACCAAAAGGTTGATACCCCCGTCCAAGGCTAATGAAACCGGAAAGGAAACGACCATGGCTCTTCCAGAGTTTACCATGCGCCAACTGCTTGAAGCAGGCGTACACTTCGGCCACCAGAAGCAACGCTGGAACCCGAAGATGCAAGAATTCATCTACGGCGCCCGCAACGGCATCCACATCATGGACCTTACACAGACGCTTCCAATGTTGGATGCGGCTCTTGATATCGTTCAGAAAACTGTCGCTAAAGGCGGCCGCGTTTTGTTCGTTGGTACCAAGCGTCAGGCGCAGGCTCCGATTAAAGAAGCTGCTGAGAAATCCGCGCAGTTCTACATGAACCACCGTTGGTTGGGTGGCACACTCACCAACTGGCAGACTGTTTCCAAGTCTATCCAGCGCTTGAAGGCGATCGACGAAGCATCCGAGCGTGGCTTTGAAGGCCTGACCAAGAAAGAACGTCTTGGCATGGAGCGTGAGCAGGGCAAACTCGAAGCATCCCTTGGCGGTATCCGCGAAATGGGCGGCGTTCCTGACCTGTTGTTCGTCATCGACGTCAACAAAGAAGACCTGGCCATCGCTGAAGCCAACAAGCTGGGCATCCCAGTTGTAGCTGTTGTCGACACCAACTGTTCCCCAGCTGGCATCGACTACATCATCCCGGGCAACGACGACGCGGCCCGCGCGATTGCACTTTACACAGACCTCGCTGCACGCGCGGCTCTGGACGGCATGACAACACAGATGGGTGCCGCTGGTATCGACATCGGTGAGATGGAAGCCTCTGTTGAGGAAGAAATCGCCGCAGCAGACGCTGAAGCACCTGCTGCCGAATAAGGCCGCAAGCGCGACACGAATTTGGGTGCGGGGATAGCCTCGCGCCCACTTCAATCACATTCCAAAGGAGACCAAAGATGGCGATTACAGCTGCATTGGTAAAAGAACTGCGTGACTCCACAGGCGCGGGCATGATGGACGCTAAGAAAGCGTTGACAGAAACAAACGGCGACATGGAAGCTGCGGTCGATTGGCTGCGCACCAAGGGTCTTGCAAAAGCTGCTAAGAAATCCGGCCGTACGGCTGCTGAGGGCCTCGTGGCTGTTGCTGTTAAAGACGGCAAAGGCATCGCGGTTGAAGTGAACTCTGAAACTGACTTCGTTGGTAAAAACGCTGACTTCCAGAAAATGGTTTCCGGCATCGCTGGCGTTGCGCTGTCCGTTGACGATGTTGACGCGTTGAAAGCAGCTGACATGGACGGCAAGTCCGTTGAGCAAACTGTGACTGACGCTGTTGCGATCATCGGTGAGAACATGTCCGTACGTCGCATGGCAACACTCGGCGGCGACACAGTCGTTTCCTACGTTCACAACGCGGCTGCACCTGGCATGGGTAAAATCGGCGTTCTGGTTGCAATGACTGGTGGCGACGAAGCCCTTGGCAAGCAGGTTGCGATGCACATCGCGGCTGTAAACCCAGCAGCACTTTCCGAAGCAGACATGGATGCGTCCATCGTTGAAAAGGAAAAGCAGGTCCAGATGGATATCGCACGTGAATCTGGTAAGCCAGAAGCTGTGATCGAAAAGATGATCGTTGGCCGTATGAAGAAGTTCGTTGCTGAAGCAACTCTTCTGAACCAAGCCTTCGTTGTGAACCCAGACCTGACTGTTGGGCAGGCGGCTACTGAAGCTGGCGCGACCATCACAGGGTTTGCACGTTTGGAAGTTGGCGAAGGCATCGAAGTCGAAAAAGAAGACTTCGCGGCTGAAGTTGCCAAAATGAATGGCTAATTTAGAACATTAAGTTCTGTATTTAAGTTATTGAAAGACCGTCCTTTTTGGGCGGTCTTTTGCGTTTTGACGGTATTGGCGGCCTTGCAATGGGAGATCGCAAGGCCGCGCTGACGTGCATCACAGGGATAAGAAAAACAATACACGACTACTCAGGGTGCTGGCCCTTTTGGGCTTAGCCCAAACGGACCAGCGTCCGGTTTCCCGGTGTGGCTAAGCTTGCCTTGAAATCCCAAGGGGTCGAAACCACTGTTCCCAGGCCTAAGGCCACCACTCACGGAACAACCTTAGAGTTGCATTTACGTTAGGGAAACTACAGTACGGGATTCCTTACCGACGCATAATCGCAGGAAATAAAGGGGAAAAATTGCTCAAATCGCGCAGAATTGCCTTAGGCCGCTTCGGACTCGATCACGAACATCTGGTTATAAAATGCAGCCTTTAGAACGGCTTGCGCTGTGGTTTCCACATCCAAAGCTTCGCGCGCCAGTCGAAGGTGCTTCTCAATCGTCGCCGCTGTAAGCTCCAACAAGATGGCGATGTCTTGCGTTGTTTTGCCATCGCCAACCCACTGAAGAACCTCGCGCTGTCGCTTTGTCAGCTGACGTTGGGAATAGGGCAGGGTTTGGATTTTCAGGTGCATCACGTTGTTTATCATCGTGATTTCGTCGCCATGCTCCGCCCAAATCTCTTCAACGTCGTCTTGTGTCATGCCGACCTTTGCCGTTAACGCCGTTGCGCCCTTGGTGCGCTCTGTAACACTTAGAAAGCTAACCGTGTAGCCTGCGGTGACGTTCTGGCCGACGTTGAAGGCCATAACAGCTTGCTCAGAGGCACTGAGCTCAACCTGACGCATCCAATTCCAAGAGCACGCACCAGTATTGGCGAGCGCCCAGCGGATCATCGGGGCGTGATAGAGGTGACCTTTGCCAAGGAATTCTTCCATGTAGCTGTCACCGTGATTGGTGAGCAGAACCCAGTCTTGCGGATCACCAAGCGAGTGCCCACTGCGGTAACGCGTGAAGCCGTAGATGATACGATCAAAGCCGTAAGAGGCCATTCTGTTCGAATGCAACGCCCAGAGCGCCTCGACGGTTGGGGCGTTGGTTAAGGCATTCAAGTATGTGACGAGTTCTGACATTCCTAATGGGTATCACTGTTTAAGCGCCGCGCGAAGTATTTTTGAACCTTTGGTCTATTGTAGTGAAGGTGGTGTTAGCCGTGCTCGGTATCTATTTGAATTTAAACCTCAATACATATTTTACATAATACTGATTATGAGAAAAGGGTATTGGAATTTACGGGGCCAGAAGATAACCCACCCCACTAGCTGTGGTTCCAGTCATCCGGACTATCTGAATTGTTTAGCGACAACCCGATGATGTCGCCCTGTGTTGAGCACCCAAGCCCGAGAACCGTACGTCTGGTGTACGGGCATCGATTGCAGTGCGGATCGCATCAGAGCGTGCATCGTCTGCGAGCAACCGTTTCATTCCGGCGAAATGGTGATCGACGCAGTAGCCGCAGTCGTTCAATGAGCTGATCCAGACGCCAAGTACTTCGAGAAACCATTTCGGGATCGTATTGCCGGAATGATGAAGCACATATTTGTAGATCGCAATATTCCCTTCCATCGAATGTGGGCGCAACGAGTGCTTCATCATGATGTTGTCGACGTTGTTGTCGAGACCCTTAGCGCGGTCATAAAGCGTTTTGAGCTTACCAGTGGCGTCATCGTAAGGAATGGTTTCGATCCAAGGAATATCGTTTCCTTTGATGGGGTCTGATCACCCTACCCTGATACGAAAAATGCCGGAACCCAAGGGTCCCGGCATCTTATTCTTAGCTAAGCAGTTTTGCTTATTGGATCAGTTCAGCAGCCCAAGCGCCGTCTACAACTGTCGACTTGGAGAAGTTGCCAGCAACGTCACCGTTTTCGTCGAAGTCTTGGTTGCCTGCGCCACCTTCGTAGTTGATGTCGCCACCAGCTGCGAGGATCGCTTTAGCTTCAGCCCACTGACCTGGCAAGATGATTTCACCTGGTGCAGAGGAAATCGCGCGCAAGGAAGCCGCGATTGCTTCACGGTCTGCGGAACCAGCGTGCTCAATTGCGAGCGCCATCATGAATGTCGCGTCATAGGAGTTTGGCACGAACGGGTCAGATGCTGGAACTTCAGCTGCGTCAGCGATTGCCTGCCAAGCTGCGTATGCAGGTGTGCTGCTATCAGACGCCGCAGTTGTGAACGTAGTTGTTCCAAGGTTTTCAGCACCGATCTGCTCAATCACTTCGTCTGACAGCATGCCGTCAGCGCCGATGAAGTTCGTGAACGCACCAGTTTCGAGCGCGTTACGCATCAATGTGATGCCGCCGGAACCGTAGTATGAGAACAACGCGAGGTTTTCAGAAGACGCACCGATTGTCGCGACTTCAGAACGGTAAGATGCTTTGTTTGGCTCGTGTGCTTCATTCGCAGTCACGGTGCCGCCCATGCCTTCGTATGCTTCAACGAAAACAGCAGCGATTGCCGCGTTGTAGTCGTCGTTTGCGTAGGAAACAGCCAGCTCGGTCATGCCCTGTGCTATCGCGAGTTCTGCCAGTGCAACACCTTGGTATGCGTCAGAAGCAGTTGCACGGAACACGAGGTCAGTGCCGTCTTCCATTGTTGTGATCGCTGGCGAGGACGCGGAAACAGAAAGCGTTACAACACCTGCTGGGATGGATACGGACTCAGCTTGCGCGATTGCAGCACCGGAACAAACTGGGCCAACGATTGCGGATACGCCGTTTACGTTGATCAGCTTTGTTACCGCATCAACAGCAGCGACTGGGTCACATGCGGAGTCAGCACGCACAACGTTGAACGCTTGGCCGTCAGCGAACATGCCGCCTTGGTCGTTGATGTTCTGCGCAGCTAGGTCAACAGCAGCAGCCATTGGTGCAACCAGATCAGGAATCGGGCCAGTCATACCCATTGGGTTGCCGATGTTTACATCAGCCATTGCGGTTGTTGCGAGAAGTGTCGCAGCTGTCGCGAAAGTCATAGTTTTCATTTGGTTTCTCCCGTTAAACCCGCGTCGTTGTTGTCTGCCTTTGGTGATGCGGGTCTCACCTCTGGTAGTATCCCTTCAGGATAGCGCTGCAAGATAACTTGCATCAAGATGCCAATCAGCATCATACGCAAGAACCCTGCCCGTGTCTGCAAGAAGCTTGGATCAAGCGTCGAGAAGATATTTGAAATCAGCCCGATAGAGCCGGTGATGACCAGTTCAGATGCAGACCAGATGGTCCAGATCAGGAACGCACCAAGGATCGCACCACGGTTGTTACCAGAGCCACCGAGGATCAACATGACCCATGTCAAGAACGTGACTTTTGCTGGGTCAAAAGTGTTGGTTGGTTCAATCAATCGCAGGTGTTGTGCGAACAACGCCCCTGCCAAACCCATGATCGCGGCACCAATAACAAATGCTTCAATACGGCGGCGTGTGACGTCTTTGCCGGATGCACGTGCCGCTGGCTCGTTTTCGCGGATCGCGGTCATCATGCGGCCCCAAGGGGCTGTGCGTGCGCGTTCCAGCATGCGGTAGATAATGTACACGATCAAAAGGATCGTCGCGGCAAACAATGGCTGCCAGTACCAGTTCGGCAGCTTGTCAAAGAAGGCTTCCCAGTTTTCTGATGTTCCGAACCAGCTCATCGGCCAGCTGGAATAGAAACGTTCTTCGCTGAAGTGTTCCCAAAAACGCGGGATCTTGTTTACGCCGCGCGGGCCGTTGGTGATCTCGGTTTCGTTTTTCAGAACCAGCTTGATGATCTCGGCGATACCGATTGTGGCAATCGCCAGATAGTCCGCGCGTAGACGAATACAAATCAAGCCGATGAAGGCCGCGACGATGGCGGACATGATCATGCCCACAAACATCCCAAGCGGCAGCGGCAGACCAAACCCACCCAAGTGGAACGTGGACTCAGCCGTCGTCAGCAGCGCGTAAGTGTAGGCACCAACAGCCGCAAAGCCGACGATACCGACGTTAAACAGCCCTGCGAAGCCCCACTGGACGTTCAGCCCAAGCGCGAAGATCGCGTAGATGCCACCAACCGTCAGGAGCGACAGAAGATAGAGGAAATATCCAACATAAGCTTCCATTAGAACGACCTCCCCTTGAACAGCCCTTGCGGACGTACGATCAGCATGACGACCATGATTGCGAACGCGACGCCGGTTTTATAGCCCGGTGATAGAAGCGGTGTGTCGCCGATCCACGGATAGGCGCTCAATTCTTCTGCGAGGCCGATAATCAAACCACCAGCAACCGCACCGTATGGTTTGCCGATCCCGCCAAGAATGGCAGCGGCGAACATAGGCAGCAGCATTCTGAAGCCCATCGTTGTCTCAAGCATTTGGGTGTCCATTACGAGGAAAACACCGGCAGCCGCGGCGCAAATACCGCCAACGATCCACGTCGCGCGAATGACTTTATCAACGTTGATCCCGGTGACGTGCGCCAGATCCGGGCTGTCAGACACAGCACGCATAGCTTTGCCGATACGTGTGCGGTTCAACAAATAGCCGAGTGCAACGACGAGGATGATTGTCCCTGCGAAGATGAACAAGTGCTTGTTTGGCATGAGGATTTGCAGCCCCATGTTTGAGGTGATCTCGCTTAGGGTGGCGTTAGGTTTGGCAATGCCGCGCACGAATGTGATCTGGTTTGGACCCCAGATGACCTGCACAGCCGAGCGAATGATCAGCATCATACCAAAAGACGCCATGACGACCTTGATCGTCTCTGCTTTGCGAAATGGCTTATAGAAGAAGCGGTCTGTCGCGAGGAATATCAAAATAACGAGGGCGGCGGCAGGTACCATCGCGATCAGCGGATGAAGTGCCCAGTCCGAAAAGCCAAAGTAGGCCCCAAGAGCAGTAAACGCCGCCATCACGGTCCACGTCAGGTACGCACCCGACATCATGATTTCGCCGTGGGCGAAGTTGGAAAAGCGCAAAATGCCGAATGTCAGCGTGATGCCGATCGCGCCGAGCGCATAGATGCAGCCCAGAACAAGACCGGGGATGAAATAGTAGTTTACGAATTCCCACATATCAGTGACCCCCGCCCAAGAACATGCGTGCAATTTCAGGATCAGCGGCAAGCCCTGCCCCCGTCCCTGTGTGACGGTTCGCACCGTCCACCAGCACATAGCCACGATCAGACACGCCAAGCGCTTGCTTGGCGTTCTGCTCAACAATCAGGATCGGCACGCCGGTTTCCTTGATTTTTTGAATGGTCCCGAAAATTTCACCACGGTATTTGGGCGATAGCCCAGCCGTTGGTTCATCCAGCAGCAAAATCTTGGCATCCACCATCAGTGCCTTGGCCATCGCGACCATCTGGCGTTGGCCACCAGACAGCGACCCCGCCGCCTGATTGCGCTTTTCGGCTAGGTCGGGAAACAGCACGTACATTTCTTCCAGACGTTCCTCGACACCGGTTGGCCGCGTCCACGCGCCCATCTCGAGGTTTTCTTTTACGCTGAGGTTCACAAACACGTTGTTGGTTTGCGGCACGTAGGAAATGCCCTTTTCGATGACTTTTTGCGCGGGTGTGTCGGTGATGTTTTCACCGTTCAGCTCAACCGTGCCTTCAGAGATGTTCAAAAGCCCTAGCACGGATTTCATCGCGGTGGATTTACCAGCACCGTTCGGGCCGATGATAGCGACGATCTCGTTCGGGTTCACGAACATCGACAGATCATGAAGAATTTCGGTTTGGCCGTAGCCAGCCTTGAGGTTATTTAGCGACAATACAGGCTGGGTCATACGACTTCTCCGCCGAAATAGGCGTCAATGACGCGCTCGTCGTTGCGCACTTCGTCCATGGTACCTTCCATCAGAACTTGGCCCTCTGCCAACACGACGACTTTGCCGCACAGCCGCGCAATCATGTCCATGTCGTGTTCGATAATGCAGAAGGTGTAGCCGCGTTCTTCGTTCAATTGTTCAATCATTTCAGCAACTTTGCGCATCAATGTGGGGTTCACCCCTGCCCCGGGCTCATCCAAAAGAACGACTTTGGAGTCGTTCATCATGGTGCGCCCGATTTCCAGCAGCTTCTTTTGACCACCAGACAGATTGCCCGCCAGTTCTTCACCAACATGGGTCAATCCAAGGAACTCCAGCGTATCGCGGGCCAGTTCAATCACTTCGGCTTCGCGCTTTTTCACGCGACCATTGGTAAACCAGCTGGACCAGATGCTTTCGCCCGTTTGATCAGGCGCTGCGACCATCAGGTTTTCAAGCGACGTCATACGGGCATATTCGTGCGACAGCTGGAATGTGCGCATCAGGCCTTTGTGGTACAGCACATCTGTGCGCTGCCCTGTTACGTCTTCGCCCAAAAGGGTGATCTTGCCAGATGATGGCGGCAATTCACCGGCGATCATGTTGAATGTTGTGGTTTTACCAGCGCCGTTCGGACCGATCAGCCCGACGATTGCGCCTTTGTCGACGTGGAAATCCACGCCGCGCACGGCATGTAAACCACCGAAATTCTTTGCCAACCCAGCTACGCTGAGGACAACCTCACTTGCAGACATCCGCACCCTCTCCCAAAAGTCGCGTGTGCTTTGAAGTTTTCGGTAGATGCGCGTGCGCACACCGTGCTTGTCCATCAAAGCGGCTGGGAAAGTGCTAACCTGCAGCAAATTGGTTGTCCACGGCGAACTGAAGTCGTTTCGACTGCGTTTCGCCGCGTCACAACACAAAACGACGCCCCAGAGGGGGCGTCGCTGTCATTTTGGTTCTTAAATTAGTGCAGATCGAAGCGATCAAGTTCCATCACCTTAACCCATGCTGCCACGAAGTCGTTGACGAACTTATCACCCGCATCCGAACTCGCATAAACTTCAGCCAATGAACGCAGGATTGAGTTGGACCCAAACACAAGGTCAACAGTTGTTGCTGTCCATTTCACATCACCACCGCTACGTGCGCGGCCTTCCATGATGTCGCCGTTCTCAGTCCAGACCGTGTCCATATCGAGCAGGTTGGTGAAGAATGACTGATCCAGCGTCCCTAGGTTGTCCGTCAGAACACCGTGCTTTGAACCACCTGTGTTTGCGCCGATCACACGAAGGCCACCAATCAGAACGGTCATCTCAGGCGCTGTCAGTGTCAGAAGTTGCGCACGATTGACAAGATGTTCCGCAGCAGAACGGGACGCGCCTGCTTTGATGTAGTTACGGAAACCGTCGGCCTTAGGTTCAAGCCATGCGTAGCTTTCAACGTCTGTATCGTCTTGGCTGGCATCCGTGCGGCCCGCGTTGAATGGTACGGTGATATCCTTACCAGCCGCTTTTGCCGCCATCTCAACACCAACAGAGCCCGCAAGAACAATGGTGTCGGCCAAGGAAACAGGTTTGCCGAACGCAGAGCGGACGTCGTCCAGTTTCGCAAGGACAGTAGCCAGCGCCTTCGGGTCGTTCACTTCCCAATCTTTGGCAGGGTTCAAACGAACACGCGCACCATTGGCACCGCCACGTTTGTCAGAGCC
The DNA here is from genome assembly GCF_900185015.1 of Octadecabacter ascidiaceicola. GTDB lineage: Bacteria > Pseudomonadota > Alphaproteobacteria > Rhodobacterales > Rhodobacteraceae > Octadecabacter > Octadecabacter ascidiaceicola. Next base: position 242,926 of record NZ_FXYD01000001.1, read on the forward strand.
GCGGAAGGACGCTGCAGATGCCCAAGCCGTGGATACCATTTCAGCCGCGCTGAGGCCGGACGCCGCAATTGCTGCCTTAAGCGCATCAACGTCAGCCCCTTCGATCAATGCGTGATCCACCGCAGGTACTGGGTCCTGCCAGCTTTCAGCTGTTGAAGGCACGTATTTACCAAGTCCAAGCTCATACGGGCCCATGTCACGGTGTGTCAGCTTGTACCACGCCTTCGCGAACGCCTTGGCGAACTTGTCAGGGTTAGCGTGGAAGTCGCGGCTGATTTTTTCGTAAGCCGGATCCATGCGCATCGCCATGTCTGCGGTCGTCATCATCAGCGGAACTGAACCGTTGCCGTCAACCTGTGGCGCCTGATGTGCGCCATCAGTCTTAGGTGTCCACTGGTTTGCACCTGCCGGGGATTTTGTCAGTTCCCATTCGTAGTCAAACAGAACATCAAAATAGCTATTGTCCCACGTGGTTGGCGTTGGCGTCCACGGGCCTTCGATGCCGGATGTGATTGTATCAACACCTTTGCCGGACCCGAATGAGCTGGTCCAACCAAGGCCCATTTCGATCAGCGTTGCGCCTTCTGGTTCCGCACCGACGTGCGCATCTGGATCAGCCGCACCATGTGCTTTGCCGAAGGTGTGGCCACCAGCAACCAGCGCAACGGTTTCCTCGTCGTTCATCGCCATTTTGGCGAATGTTTCCCGAACGTCATTGGCGGAAAGAAGCGGGTCAGGGTTGCCCATTGGCCCTTCCGGGTTGACGTAGATCAGACCCATCTGCACAGCACCGAGTTCACCAATTAACTCGCGATTGTCTTGCATGTAGCGCTCGGAATCATCGCCAAGCCATTCGGTTTCAGGGCCCCAATAGATGTCTTCCTCTGGCTCCCAGATGTCCGCGCGACCACCGGCAAATCCGTGTGTTTCAAAGCCCATGCTTTCCAGCGCTACGTTGCCTGTCAGGATCATCAAGTCAGCCCAGCTAAGTGCCGCCCCGTATTTTGCTTTGATTGGCCACAGCAAACGGCGCGCTTTATCTAGGTTGCCGTTATCAGGCCATGAGTTCAGAGGCGCGAAACGCTGGCTGCCAGACCCTGCCCCGCCTCGGCCATCGCCAACACGATAGGTGCCAGCAGAGTGCCAGGCCATACGAATAAAGAACGGACCGTAGTGACCGTAATCTGCAGGCCACCAGTCTTGGCTGTCTGTCATCAACGCCGTGAGGTCAGCAATAACCGCATCCAGATCAAGCGTTTTAAACGCCTCCGCGTAATCAAACGCGCCGCCCATCGGGTTGCCCTGTGGGCCGTTTTGGCTAAGCGGCTTCAAGTTCAGTGAGTTCGGCCACCAGCCATTGTTGGCGATAGAACCAGTCTCTTGTGAGCTGCCGTGATCGAATGGGCATTTGCCGCCTGTGTCTTTGGGTGAACCGTCCATTGGGGAATCTCCTGTTGCTGAATTTAGAACAACTCTAACCAGCAGTGCTGATTAGTTTAAGTGGTATTTTCTGATAGGTTTGATAAGCAGATCTTATGATGAACCTGACCCTTAAACAGCTTCGATATTTTGAGGCGTTGATCCACCATAAACACTTTGGCCATGCGGCCGACGCGAGTGGGATTTCACAGCCCGCCTTGTCCATGCAAATCAAAGAGATGGAGGAAAGCCTTGGAGTGCCGCTGTTTGAACGTGCGGCCCGCCAAGTCCGTCTGACGCGCTTTGGCGAAGACCTCGCGCCGCGGGTGCGCGATATCTTGCGCAGTGTTGGCGAGGTGGAAGACATGGCCCGCCTCGCGCAGCACACGATGTCGGGGCGTTTGCGTATTGGTGTGATCCCGACGATTGCGCCTTATCTATTGCCCAGTTTTATAGGCCATCTAAAACAAGAACACCCGACGCTGGATGTTCACATTCGTGAAACGCTGACGCCGCGCCTGATTACAGAGCTTGCAGAAGGGAAGATCGACACAGCGATTGTTGCTTTACCCGTGTCTGAACCCGCGTTTGAAGAAGTGACAATCTTTGAGGAAGATTTTGTTCTCGTGCGCCCTGAAAGCGATGCCATGCGTCCGGTGCCCAGTGCGGCGGACCTGCAGCTCATGAAGCTTTTGCTGCTGGAAGAAGGTCATTGCTTTCGCGATCAGGCGCTTTCGTTTTGCAATATTCGCTCGGCCTTGCCGCGCGATGGATTGGACGGATCGTCCCTTACAACGTTGGTTCAACTGGTGGCCGCGGGGCTGGGTGTCACGTTGATCCCGCAAATGGCGATGTCTGTTGAAACACATTCGGCGGCGGTGTCCGTGGCGCAGTTTCCCGAACCACGACCGAAACGTAAAATTGGCATGATCTGGCGGAAGACATCCCCGTTGACGGATCAGTTTCACCAACTCGCGCGAATAGTAGAAATCGCCGCCAACGGGATGCACTAGCCGGCTTTGTACAAACCCTCGGCTTTGATCTGCTCCAACGTTTCATCAAGTGACAGGAGCGCGCGTTCAATAAGCGTATCAATTTCGGCCTTGGTGATAACCAGCGGCGGTGAAATCACCATGCGGTCCCCGACGTGGCGCATTACAAGGCCATTGGCAAAGCATCGCGTGCGGCAGGCCAGTCCAACAGTACCAGCGTCAGCTGCAAACTTTGCGCGGCTTTCTTTATGCGGCGTCAGCGCGATTGAGCCCATCATCCCGACGATCTTGGCTTCCCCCACAAGCGGATGCGCGGTCAGGGATTCCCATTTCGCTTTCAAATATGGGCCGGTGTCTTGCGCGACATTTTCCACGATCTTTTCTTCCTGCATGATACGCAGGTTTTCTAAGGCGACGGCACAAGCGACCGGATGGCCGGAGTAGGTATATCCGTGGTTAAAATCACCCGCCTGCGCGATGGTCTCGGCAACGTCATCACAGACCAAAGAGCCACCAATCGGCGCGTAACCGGATGACAACCCCTTAGCAATCGCCATGATATGCGGGCGTATGCCGTAATAATCCGTGCCGAACCAATGGCCCGTACGTCCAAAGCCACAAATGACCTCATCCGCGATCAGCAAGATGCCGTGTTCGTCGCAAATGCGTTGGATTTCTGGCCAATAGGTAGATGGCGGGATGATCACGCCCCCTGCCCCTTGGACGGGTTCCGCGATAAAGGCGCCAACGCGATCTGCACCTAGTTCAAGGATCGCAGCCTCAAGCTGGCGCGCGCGTTCTAGGCCGAATTCCTCAGGTGTTTTGTCGCCACCCTCAGACCACCAGTCAGGCTGATCAATGTGGTGAATGCCCGGAATGACCGGAACGCCCTGATTTTGCATGCCGGACATGCCACCTAGCGAGCCCCCACCAAGCGTAGAGCCGTGATAGGCATTCTTGCGGCTGATGATGATGTTCTTGTTTGGCTGGCCCTTGATCGCCCAGTAGTGGCGCACAAGGCGGATGTTGGTGTCATTGGCCTCAGACCCAGAGCCTGCGTAAAACACGTGGTTCAGATCGTTTGGTGCAAGTTCAGCCAGTTTCGCAGACAGCGCGATAACGGGCACGTGGCTCGTCTGGAAGAACGTGTTGTAATACGGCAGTTCCTTCATCTGGCGCGCGGCAGCATCAGCCAGCTCATGGCGTCCATACCCAATATTCACGCACCACAGACCCGCCATCGCATCCAGAATCTGATGCCCTTCGCTGTCCGTCAGCGTCACGCCATTTGCACCGGTAATGATACGTGCGCCTGTCTTTGCCAGCTCAGCACCAGCGGTAAACGGATGCATGTGGTGCGCGGTGTCTAGCGCTTGCAGTTCGGCGGTCGGCATGTGGTTTGAGATCACGTTCATTGAGGTGTCCTGTGGATTGGTCCTTGCGCGGCCTTTGCGCGTTCTCCAGCACACTATGCCGAACATCGGGCAAGTCAATTACCCCTGTTTTCCATACAGCACACTTTCGCAACACCATATTGCCAAACCAGAAACCGCTAACCATAGTGTTCGTCAGAGACGGGGTAACCCCGCTAAGAAACGACAGGGAAATCACATGAAAAACGTTAAACTACTTTCCGGTATTGCGGCTGTTGCACTTGTGGCAGGAATGGCTACTGCTGAAGAAGTGCGGGTCTATAACTGGTCCGATTATATCGATGAAGACTTGCTGACACAGTTCGAAGAAGAAACCGGCATCGATCTGATCTATGACGTGTTTGATTCCAACGAAGTTCTTGAAACAAAGATGCTTTCTGGTGGTTCAGGCTATGACGTTGTGGTGCCAAGCTCGACCTTCTTGCAGCGCCAGATCTCTGCAGGCGCGTTCCAACCACTTGACGTTGCACAGCTGCCAAACCACGGCAACCTTTGGGGCGTAATTCAAGAACGCACAGATCAATACGATCCAGATGGTGCCTATTCCGTTAACTATATGTGGGGCACCACAGGTATCGGCTATAACATTGGTAAAGTTACCGAAGTCTTGGGCGAAGATGCCCCGTTTGACAATTGGGACCTCGTCTTTGATCCGGCCAACATGGAAAAACTCGCTGAATGTGGCGTGTATTTCCTCGATGCGCCGTCTGAAATGATTCCGGCTGCGTTGAACTATATTGGCGAAGACCCAGACAGCCACGATCCGGAAGTGATCGCAAAGGCCGAAGACGTATTTGCCGCCGTGCGCCCCTACATTCAAAAGTTCCACAGCTCTGAATACATTAACGCACTGGCCAACGGTGATATCTGCGTCGCAGTGGGTTGGTCTGGTGATGTTTTCCTTGCGCAACTTCGCGCGGCCGAGGCTGAAAACGGACACGAGATCGATTACTCGATTCCAACACAAGGTGCGCAGATGTGGTTTGACCAAATGGCGATCCCGACCGACGCGCCAAACCCTGAAGCGGCCCACACGTTCATCAACTTCATCCTTGATGCTCAGAATGCCGCAGCGGCCACCAACTATGTTTGGTATGCCAGCGGCAACGAAGCCGCACAGGAATTCATTGATCCTGAAATCCTTGGCTACCCTGCCGTCTATCCAGATGAAGCGACCTTGGCCAATCTGTACACAACGCGCCCCTATGATGCGCGTGTGCAGCGTGTTGTTACACGCCTCTGGACAACGATTAAGTCCGGCCAGTAAGTGATTGAACCCTCGCGCTTTTTCTGGCGCGGGGGCTTCCCTTTTTCAAAGGATAGATGATGGCGCAACCCAACACGAATGTGGTCTTTGCCCCTTGGGACGATCCTGCAGCAAAACCGATTATCCAGTTTAAGAATGTGACCAAGCGGTTTGGCGAATTCACAGCCATCGACAATCTGACACTCGATATTTACCCGCAGGAATTCTTCGCGCTGCTCGGTCCGTCTGGATGTGGTAAAACCACGCTGATGCGGATGCTCGGCGGGTTTGAAAGCCCCACAGAAGGTCAAATTCTTCTCGATGGGGTTGATATTGGGCCCGTCCCCCCGAACGAGCGCCCTGTGAACATGATGTTCCAGTCCTACGCTCTGTTTCCGCACCTGTCTGTTTGGGACAATATCGCGTTCGGGCTGAAACGGTCGAACATGCCCAAAGACCAGATCGGTGACCGTGTTGAAAAGATGTTAAAGCTGACACAGCTGGGCAAGTTTGCGAAACGCAAGCCACACCAGATTTCTGGCGGCCAACGTCAGCGTGTTGCGCTTGCGCGTTCACTGGCCAAGGCGCCAAAGCTGTTACTGCTGGATGAACCCCTGGGCGCGTTGGACAAGAAATTGCGCAATGAAACCCAGTTTGAATTGATGGACATTCAGGAAACCACCGGCACCACCTTCGTGATCGTGACACATGACCAAGAAGAAGCGATGACTGTGGCGTCGCGGGTCGCGATTATGGTTGATGGAAGTCTGGCGCAGGTCTCTACGCCGGACCAAATCTATGAGGCCCCAAATTCCACTTACGTCGCCGACTTCATTGGCGATGTGAACTTGATCGAAGGTAAGGCCGCCGCGGCCAAAGGTGGCATGGATGTCCATTGGGGGGATCATCAGCCCCCGATCCACATCACCACCGATAAACCCTTGCCCGCCGGCGCACACTGCCATTTCGCGATCCGACCTGAGAAAGTTTCGATTTCGGCGACTACGCCGAAGGCTGCGAATGTTGTCAAAGGCACGATCCTCGATATTGCCTATCTCGGTAACATTTCAACTTACCATGTTGAGATCGCGTCCGGTGTCATCTTCAAGGCGCAAACGACGAATTCGAAGCGTCTGTCGCGCCGAACATTCACTTGGGAAGACGAAGTGTACCTCAGCTGGACAGACACTGCTGGTGTCGTGTTGAGCGAATGAAATTCGGTCGCACTCTCTTAGTTGCCATACCCTATACATGGCTGTTGGTTTTCTTCCTGATCCCGTTCGGGATTGTGCTGAAAATTTCCTTCTCTGACATCGCGCTGGCCATTCCGCCTTATACGCCAACGTTGAAGGATGGGTTCTGGCAAATGCTGTCGGGACTGGACCTTGAGAACTACGCCTTCATCGGTGCTGGCGCGGTATTCGCTGTGTTCGCGGTTTTGGTGATTTCTGTCGCGATGTTCCAAATTGTCTACCCTAGGGTGCGACGCGCTTTAATTCCGGACGCCAGATATGGCGTTTTTGATAGTGCGGCGGCGGCACTGACGACCTTGGCTGTCGCGCTGGTGAATGTGGCGTTGATCGTCGCACTCGTCAGTTTCCTGTTTCCGGTCCTGAAATCTTTCGTTGATATTCCCGATTTCCTCTACTTCGCGGCCTATCTGTCGTCCCTGAAAATCGCCATTATCTCGACGTTTCTTACGCTCCTGATCGGCTACCCGATTGCCTACGGAATGGCGCGCGCCGCAGAGCATTGGCGCCCCACGTTGTTGATGCTGGTGATCCTGCCGTTCTGGACATCATTCCTGATCCGCGTTTATGCGTGGATCGGCATCCTCAGCACCGAAGGTTACCTTAACCAGCTCTTGCTAAGCATCGGCATTATTAGTGAGCCGCTGGCAATCCTGAACACACCTGTCGCGGTCTATATCGGCATTGTTTATACCTACCTGCCCTTCATGGTCCTGCCAATCTACGCAGCGCTTGAGAAAATGGACGACAGCCTTGTGGAAGCCGCCGAAGACCTCGGCTGCACAACCCTTTCAGCCTTTTGGCTCGTCACGGCGCCACTGTCCAAACCGGGCGTCATTGCGGGCTGTTTCCTTGTGTTCATTCCGACGCTTGGTGAATTCGTTATCCCGTCGCTGCTTGGAGGATCCAACACCGTGATGATCGGTAAGGTTCTGTGGGAAGAGTTCTTTAACAACCGCGATTGGCCCGTGGCTTCGGCTGTGGCGGTGATCTTACTGTTGATCCTGATCATCCCGATCGTGCTGTTCCAGCGTAACCAAGAGGAGGCCGAGCAATGAGACGGTTTTCCTGGTTCAACGCCACGTCCCTCACATTCGGGTTCGCCTTTCTCTATCTACCGATGTTGATGCTGATCATCTACAGCTTCAACGAGTCGCGACTTGTTACTGTTTGGGCGGGTTTTTCCACCAAATGGTACGGCGAGTTGATGCAGAACGAGGCATTTCTTGATGCCGCGTGGGTCACGATCAAAGTCGCGTTCTGGTCGTCCACTTTGGCCACGATCCTTGGCACAATGGCGGCCTATATCATGGTGCGCGCCGGGCGGTTCCGTGGGCGCGGGTTGTTTAGTGGCATGATCTATGCACCACTTGTGATGCCCGAAGTTATCACCGGCTTATCGCTGTTACTGTTCTTTATCGCTGTCGATGTTGACCGCGGAATCTTGACGATCGTGCTGGCCCACACGACCTTTGCAATGTGCTACGTTTCAGTCGTTGTGACATCGCGGTTGGTCAGTTTTGACAATTCATTGGAAGAAGCCGCGCTGGACCTTGGGTGTACACCATTTGACGCCTTCCGTTCTGTTACCTTGCCGATCATTATGCCTGCGGTGATATCGGGCTGGTTGCTGGCGTTTACACTGTCTTTGGATGATCTGGTGATCGCAACGTTCACCTCGGGCCCCTCCTCAACCACGCTGCCGATCAAGATATTCAGCGCCGTGCGCCTTGGAGTGACGCCAGAAATCAACGCGCTGTCGACAATCATGATCTTACTGGTGACGGTTGGCGTTATCTCGGCTTCGCTCATCTCGCGAAGCTTGGCGATAAAGGCCAAAGCAGACGAACGCAAAGCCGAACAGCAATAGCGCGTTTCTAGCTAACCTAATGCGTAACCGGCGCCGCGCACGGTACGTACCGGGTCCGTGCCACCATTGCTCTTAAGGATTTTGCGTAGTCGTCCGATGTGGACGTCCACAGTGCGTGTATCCACATAGTTCTCGCGCCCCCAAACGCGATCCAAAAGCAGATCACGGCTCCAGACACGCCCAGGGTTCTCCATAAACATCGCCAGCAGGCGAAATTCTGTTGGGCCGAGCTTTAGTTCAGCGTTATCGCGTGTAACCCGATGGGTTTCTCCGTCCAATGTGATGTCTTCAAACGTCAGCACCTGCCCCACCGTACTCGGGCGTACGCGGCGCAACTGGGTACGGACACGGGCCATAAGTTCAGCGACCGTATAGGGTTTCGCAACATAGTCATCCGCACCGGTTTCAAGGCCGCGCACTTTGTCGACCTCTTCTGATCGCGCCGAGAGCATGATGATGGGAATGTTGCGGGTTTCTGTACGCGACTTGAGCTGTCGGCAGACCTCGATACCGGACACATGTGGCAGCATCCAATCCAGCACGATCATGTCTGGCGCATCTTCGCTCACAGCCAACAGCCCCTGTTCACCATCTGATGCTGAGCTGACGCGGTAGCCTTCGGCGCTCAGATTATAACTGAGGACTTCACGCTGGGCGAGCTCGTCTTCAATAATGAGGATATGGGGTTGAGACATGGGTTAGATTTCTTGTGCTGCGATTGTGCTGCTCATCTTCGGGCGGTCTTCCTCAGGCATTTCACCCGTGACCATATAGATGATCTGTTCGGCCATGTTGGTGACCAGGTCGCCCATACGTTCAACATTCTTGGCGATGAAATGCATGTGCATACAGGCGGAAATGTTGCGAGGGTCTTCCATCATGAAGGTTAGGAATTCGCGAAACAGTGCATTATACATCTGGTCAATGTCCAGATCGCGCTGACGCACGCTTTCAGCCAGTTCAACGTCATTGCGCACATAGGCATCCAGCGCATCGCCCAGCATGGATTGCACTTCTTTGGACATCCGACGTAGGGCGGCGTCAGCACCGCTGATCGGTTTCATATCAGCAAGGATAGGTGTGCGTTTCGCGATGTTCTTAGCGTAATCTCCGACACGCTCTAGCGATGCGGACAGTTTCAGAACAGACAGTAAAGTGCGCAAATCCTTGGACACAGGCGCGCGCAGCGCGATGGTGCGTGCGGCGGCTTCGTTGATCTGTTCTTCTAGGGCATCAATCGCTTTATCGCCTTTGCGCACCACCTCGGCACGATCAATATCGCGCACCTCAAGCGCCTTGGCGCATTCAAGGATTGCATGTTCAACCATGCCGCCCATTTTCATGATAAGCGATTGAATTTCTTCAAGATCGCGGTCGTATGCAGATGAAATATGTTCGTTCATGTCGCTCTCCTTACCCGATCCGACCAGAGATATAGCTCTCTGTGCGGGGGTCTTCGGGGTTGGTGAAAATTTTGTCCGTTTCGTCGAATTCTACCAGATTACCAAGGTGGAAGAAGGCGGTTTTCTGGCTGACACGGGCGGCTTGCTGCATGGAGTGGGTCACGATGACCACGCTGAAGCTTTGGCGCAGCTCATCAATCAGTTCTTCGACTTGGGCGGTTGCGATTGGGTCAAGCGCCGAACAGGGTTCGTCCATCAGCAAGACTTCTGGGGCCGTAGCAATCGCGCGCGCGATACACAGACGTTGTTGTTGGCCACCAGACAAGCCTGTCCCCGGCGCGTGCAACCGATCCTTGGCCTCGGTCCAAAGCGCGGCTTTGCGCAAGGATTTTTCAACGATCTCGTCCAGCTCGATTTTGTTGCGTGCCAGCCCGTGGATTTTTGGGCCGTAAGCTACGTTATCATAGATGGATTTTGGGAACGGGTTTGGTTTCTGGAACACCATCCCGACCTTGGCGCGTAGCTGCACAGGGTCGACGGACGGATCGTAGATGTCTTCACCATCTAGCAGAATGTCCCCCTCAACGCGGCAGATATCGATCGTGTCGTTCATCCGGTTCAGGCAACGCAGGAACGTGGATTTGCCGCAACCAGACGGGCCAATGAAGGCCGTCACGGTCTTGTCTTCGATGTCGACATTCACGTCCTTGATGGCGTGGTTATCACCATAATAGACCTGCACGTCTTTGGCAGAGATTTTATAGTCGGTCATTAAGCTTGTGTCCTTCATTTCGCTACCAGCGACGTTCGAATTTTTTGCGCAAGAAGATGGCGATGGCGTTCATCAAAAGGAGGAACACCAGCAGTACGATAATCCCACCCCATGCTTTTTCATAAAAGCCCACGTCAGCGCGTGCAGCCCATGTGTAAATTTGTGCCGGCATCGCCGAGTTAGGGTCCATAAAGCCGGACACCACGCCATCAGGGTATTCGCGAGCCACAAACCCGACCATCCCGATCAGCAACAGCGGTGCGGTTTCACCCAAGGCCTGCGCGAGGCCGATGATGGTTCCGGTCAAGATACCGGGCATCGAGAGGGGCAACACGTGGTGGAACACCGATTGCATCTTGGATGCGCCAATCCCCAGTGCCGCATCGCGAATGGAGGGCGGCACAGATTTCAAAGATGCGCGTGTGGAAATGATGATCGTCGGCAATGTCATCAGTGTCAGAACCAAGCCGCCAACCAATGGCGCGGATTGCGGCAGGTGCATGAACTGGATGAAAACGGACAAGCCCAAGATACCAAACACAATGGACGGCACCGCGGCGAGGTTTGAGATGTTCACCTCAACCAAGTCGGTGAAACGGTTCTTTGGCGCGAATTCTTCAAGGTAGATCGACGCGGCAACCCCAATCGGCAGGCTGAGGAACAAGACCACCAGCATCATAAAGAAAGACCCGATAACCGAGGCCCCGATCCCAGCTCCACCCGGGTTATCCACGCCGGAATCTGTACCCGTCAGGAAGGCCCAGTTAAAGCGCCCTGTCATAAGGCCTGCATCGCGCAGCACGTCAACGATATCGAGGTCGGTTTTCTCTAAGAAACGGCTGTCGACCAAAGTGTCGCGCGTTACACGTCCGCGAAAGTAGCCTTCGACCCGTGAAGACAGCTGAAGTTGAAAGACTGTCGGTTGGCCGATGTCGCTTAGGTTTTCGCGGTAATGGGCACGAATATCGCCACCGACTTTACCAAGCAGCCGTTCTAACGCGTCAGCATCATAATTTACGTCAATGCCGTTGGCTTCTAGTTGGTCAGAGAAGTTATCGATAAAGATGTCTCGGTAAACAGCCGTCTTCAAAAGCTGGCTTTCGGCGTCGTCAAATTGTTCTTGGCTTAGCGTCACTTCCAGCTTCATCACGTATTGCGTGAAGGCTGGAAGGCCGGACTTCAAGATCGTGAAGGTCAACGCGGCCAAGAAAAGCCCGCCAATCGCAATCGCGGCAATCCCATAGGCGCGGAACCGTTTTTCGGCGGCATTGCGTTTCTTGGTGCGCGGGTCTTGCACCTTCATCGACGTGAATTTGGGTGTGTCAGTCATTAGTCGTACTGCTCCCGATATTTGCGCACGATATAAAGCGCGAAGACGTTCAAACACAGGGTGATGATGAACAGTGTCATCCCCAGCGCGAAGGCCACCATCGTTTCTGGGCTGTTAAATTCGCCATCACCTGTCAGCTGGCTGACGATTTTGGCAGTTACGGTTGTCATGGCCTCAAATGGGTTAAGCGACAGGCTCGCCGCGGCCCCTGCCCCTAGAACCACGATCATGGTCTCGCCAATCGCGCGGGAGGCGGCCAGAAGGATCGCGCCAACGATGCCGGGCAAGGCCGCAGGCAAGATCACTTGGCGGATGGTTTCAGATTGCGTGGCTCCAAGTCCGTAAGACCCATCGCGCATGGCCTGTGGCACCGCGTTGATGATGTCGTCAGACAGGGATGATACAAACGGGATCAACATGATGCCCATGACGGAGCCCGCGGTGATCGCCGCAGTCCCGCCTGACATCCAGTTCACGCCAAAGAAGCCACCGTTGCCAAAGGCGCTGACTAACAGCGGCCCGACTGTTAGCAGTGCAAACAGCCCGTAAACGATTGTTGGAATACCCGCGAGGATTTCCAACATCGGTTTAGCCACGGCGCGCACGCGGTCAGACGCGTATTCTGACAGGTAGATCGCGGAAAACAGGCCCAGTGGGACGGCAACGATCAACGAGATGATAGAGATATACATCGTGCCCCAAATCAGAGGCAGGAAGCCAAGGTCGGATGCACCACCGCGTCCTGAAAAGCTCGGCTCCCAACGGGTGCCAAAGAAGAAATCTGCCGCCGGAAAGGCGTCAAAGAAATTAATGGTGTTGAAGATCAGGCTGAGGACAATGCCCACCGTTGTCAGTACAGCAACGGTCGCTGCGCCGAACAGCAGGATCAAAACGCCGCGTTCAACAACATTGCGTGCGCGGAAGTTTTTATCGGTGCGCTGCATCGCAAAAACAAAACCGGCAAGCGCAAGGGCTAGGACTGCAATTCCCCGCCAAAAGTTTCCGGTTTTGCTTAGCGAACGGTAGCGTTTTGCGCCGTCCAGTGTTTGCTGGGTCACGTCCGATCCAACAGCGACGCCAACATCCGCCAGCAATTCACGTACATTCGTGCTCTCCGCGTCCAAGGATGCAATGGCGTCATCGCTTACCAAGCCTTGGTCGACAACAACGTCCAATCCATTTGCTACGCGGCGCATGTCTTGAATAATAAGGGAACTCGATGCCCCTTCTGCAAGGTCTTGATCGGAAAACAAGCTGGCGACGGATTGGTTGATTAAAAGCGGCTGCGCGATCAGCCAGACCACGAGCAATGTCGCAGATGGAACCAAGATGCTCAGGGCGACGTTCTGACCGTAATATCCTTTTAGGGAATGAAGCAGACGCTGGTCGCCACTTGCAGAACTCAGCGCGCGGCGTGTCCCCATCATGTATCCGATGGCACACAGAGCAAGAACCAAACCGATGGTTAGCATTAATGTCATTCCGGTTCTGCCCCCAAGCAGCAAGCGTGGCCATGTGGCCCCAATAATTGTTCAGGCGGCCTGATGTGGGCCACCTGAGTTTGCAAAAGACGCCTTAGTTAACGTCCAGTGTTTCTTCCGCTTCAACAGTTGCCTGCGTCGCAGCAAGCTCTGGATCAGATACCAGACCGTACTGTGCAAGTGGGCCATCAGGGCCGGCAATTTCGTCAGCGATAAAGAACTGAGCGAATTCTTTCACACCAGGGATCACACCGATGTGCGCCTGTTTGATGAAGAAAAACAATGGGCGGGACACGGGGTAGTCGCCTGCTGCGATTGTTTCAGTGGTTGGCTCAACGCCGCCCATTGTCGCAACTTTCAGAACGTCTGTGTTGTTCTCGTAGAACGCCAGACCAAAGATGCCGATACCGTTCGGGTTCGCATCGATACGGGCCAGTGTTTCGGTGTAGTCACCGTCGATGTCGACTGTGATACCGTTGCCGCGCACTTCGATGCAGGCGTCTTCTGCGTCATCTTCGGACATGCCGCCCGCGATCATTGCTTCCATCGCGCCAGTTTCTTCACAACCCGCCAACAGAACCTTATCTTCGAACACTTCACGTGTGCCGTGCTTTGTGCCCGGAATGAACGCCACGATATCAGCCGCTGGCAGATCAGCGTTGAAATCGGACCACTGTGTGTGCGGGTTGGCAACAACGTCGCCGTCTACCAGAACTGTCGCGCCGAGTGCGTTGAAGATGTCGGCTGGTTCGAAAGCTGTGAACGCAGGGCCGTCGATTTGAGATGCAAATACGATGCCGTCATAACCGATGCGGACTTCGATGATGTCTGTCACGCCGTTCTCTAAGCACAGCTCAATGTCGCTGTCGCGGATCGGGCGGGAAGAGTTTGCGATGTCGATGGTGTTTTCGCCAACGCCTTCGCAGAAGCGCTTGAGGCCAGCAGAAGAACCGCCGGATTCAACAACCGGTGTTGGGAAATCTGTGTTGTCGCCGAAGGCTTCGGCAACGATGGAGGCATATGGCAGCACTGTGGAAGATCCAGCGATCTGGACGTTTTCACGTGCTGTTGCGGATGTTGCGGAAATCGCAGCGATTGCGAGCGTCGAGGCAGTCAATTTGAGAACGGACATTGTAACTCCTACGTTTGTCATCATCTCTCGCCCATCGCGAACCGAGGGGCGTTGAAGCACGAGTTAGGGCGAGCTCACAAAGCTTTTGTGACGGTAGTGTAAAAGTAATGTGACAGCGCAGACCCGCTGTCGCGTCATTGCTGCTTTGGCGTGCTTTCAACGGGAAGAATTACTTTAAATTCAGACCCTTCGCCCACAGTGCTTGAGATACGTAGCCGCCCTCTGTGACGGTTAATAATATGTTTTACGATGGCCAAACCAAGTCCCGTTCCCCCAATTTCACGGCTTCTGTGACTATCCACGCGGTAAAACCGCTCAGTGAGTCGCGCGATGGCATGGGACGGGATACCGATTCCATCATCGTTAAACGTGATTTGGACACCGTCCTGCATAATCGCGGGGTCGTATTCTGGTTCTGTCAGGCCAATTGTCGCCGTACCACCCTCAACGCCATATTTGATGGCGTTCTCAATGAGGTTGCTAATCACCTGCCAAAGCTGTTCGCGATCCCCTGCGATTTCGACGTCGTGCTTGGGTATATGCGCCACAAGCGAGACGTCTTTAGCGGCGGCAACCGGTGTAAGGGCTGCGATGACTTCGTTGATAAGCAGGTTCAGATACACGCGGGATGTTGGCCGCACGCGAATATCGCTTTCAACGCGGCTGAGCGATAGCAGGTCTTCAACCAAACGGTTCATACGCCCCGCTTCACTTTCCATGATCTCCAAAAAACGATCGGATGCGTCTGGGTCATTTTTGGCGGGCCCACGTAAGGTTTCGATAAATCCCTGAAGCGAGGTCAGCGGCGTACGCATTTCATGGCTGACATTGGCCACAAAATCACGGCGCATGTCTTCGGCCTGTTCAAGTGCGGTAAGGTCTTGGAACGACAATACCACGACCGTCCCAGTCTCAAGCGTCGTGCTGTTAACCGTCACTTCAAAGGTCGTGCCAAGCCCGCCGTCATTGCCCAGATAGGTAACGGTGCGGTCGTGCCCGTCCTTCAACGTCGCCTCGACCGCGTCCAACAGCGCAGGTTGGCGCAGGGCGGTGATATACGGCATCCCGGTGCAATCCATGCCAAGCAGTTGACGTGCGGCCGCGTTCGCGCCCAATATCCGGTCATCTTGCCCGACCATTAAAATGGGCTGTGGCAGCGTGTCGATAAGGGCGTTAGCGTCTGACATGGCTAGGCTTTTTGGCTTTCGGCAATCGCGTGGCTTAGCTCGTCGATCAGCAATTGCGGGTCCTCTAAGCCGACCGAGACGCGAAAGAACCCCTCGCTCATACCAAGGTCTGCGCGCGCTTCAGGTGTTAGGGCGCGGTGGGACGAAGATGCCGGATGGCTAAGGGTCGTCCCAACATCTCCCAAAGTCGGCGCGAAGGGCAATTCAGGTGCCGCGCGGGTCAATGCGTTTGCAGCGGCCCGCCCGCCTTCAATCTCAAAGCTCATCATGTTGCCGGGGCGATCCCCAAGGATTTGAAGGCCACGGTTGTGGTCTGGATGATCCGAACGGCTCGGATGAACGACGCGTTTGACGCCCTTCACGTCCGCCAAGGCCGCTGACAGCTCAATGGCTGTCGCTTCAGCGCGGTCATAGCGCAGATCAAAGGATTGCAAGCCGCGTTCGGCTAGCCAGCAGTCGAACGGGCTCGCGGTCATGCCGAATGTCGTGTTGGCGGTGTAGATTTGCTCCATCAACTCTGGGTCTTTGGCGACAACATAGCCAAGCGTCGCATCCGCATGGCCCGCAAGCAATTTGGTGACCGAGTGCAGAACAATATCCGCGCCATTTTCAAACGGGCGATAGCTGCGCGGTGTGGTGAAGGTGTTGTCGACCACCAGAAGGATACCGCGGTCATTGGCGAGTTTGGCGATGCCTTCCATGTCAGCAATTCGGATCGTCGGGTTCGACACGACTTCAACGATCATCATCCGCGTGTTGGGTTTGATCGCGGCCTCAAAAGATGCGGCATCCGTCGGGTCTGCTAGCGTGGTTTCAACGCCAAAGCGCGGCAAATCCTGCGTCATCATCCGCAGCGTGCGACCATATAGTTGATCGGCACCGATCACATGGTCACCTGCTTTCAACAACCCAAGAAACACGGCCGAAACGGCGGCCATGCCGGACCCGTTCACGATACCGCCTGTCACGCCTTCCAGCATGTCGATCTTTTGGGCCAGCACTGTCGCGTTCGGGTGCCCTTCGCGGGCATAGGTGAAGCCGCTGCCTTCTGCATATTGCTGGTCCAGCGCGCTTGGGTCTGGTGAGGAATAAACCACCGATGGCTGAAGCGGTGTTGCAACAGGGCGCGACACGGATGTTGGCCATGCGGGGCGACGCGACAGCGCCTTGGGGGTGTCGTTCATGATCGTACTTCCTTCATGCCAGCCCTAAACCGAGCCGCGTTTTGTTGATAGTTCAGCGCAGAAAGCGTGAGGCCGTTGATCGCCGCCTTGTCCAACTCACGCGCGATCTTACCAATCCCCATCACGAGCGAGCCATCTGGGATCACTTTGCCTTCGGTAATTAACGCCCCTGCCCCAATCAGGCAGTTCTTGCCGATCACAGCACCGTTCAGCACCGTAGCCCCCATGCCAATCAGGGAATTGTCGCCGATTGTGCAGCCGTGCAGCATCGCCTTGTGGCCGATGGTGCAGTTGGTCCCGATGGTCAGCGGAAACCCCATGTCCGTATGCAGCACGCAGTTTTCTTGAACGTTTGATCCTGTGCCGACGCTGATAAGTTCATTGTCGCCGCGCAGTGTGGAGCCAAACCAAATAGAGGCCAAATCAGCGACGCTGATTTTACCGATCAAATGGGTGCCCGGTGAAATCCACGCACCGCTGTGAACCTCTGGCGCGATGCCATCCAACTCATAAAGCATTGTTATCTCCGCTTATCGGCCCTTCTTTAGGCCGTCTGTAAACTCGTCATGTAACAATCTTACGTGGTCTGCCAAATTGGGCTGTTGATCACGGCGCTGACGTTCACCTTCTACGATTGTGCGCAACTGGGCTTCGGTTTCGTCCAGATCGTCGTTGATTAAAACATAGTCATATGACCGCCAATGGCTGATCTCGTCCCAGCTTTGCATCATGCGTTTGTCGATGGTTTCTTTGTCATCCTGCCCACGGGATTCCAGACGGCGGCGTAGTTCGGTGATGGACGGCGGCAGAAAGAAAACGCTTAGGACGTGCTGGCCAAGAGAGGAATCCTTGATCTGTTCGGCCCCCTGCCAATCCACATCAAACAACACATCACATCCCGCATCGATTGACGCCTTTACCGGTCCCTTTGGGGAGCCATAGAAGTTGCCGAAAACATGGGCGTGTTCCAGCATTTCGCCATCAGCGACGAGGTGACGGAATTCGTCCTCTGTGCGGAAATGGTAATCCTGCCCGTCAACTTCACCTTCGCGAGGCTGTCGCGTTGTGGCGGATACAGAGAACTCAATCGTCGGATCCCATGCGCGTAACCGTTTGGAATGTGTCGATTTTCCAGCGCCTGATGGCGAAGATAGAATAATCAATAGACCACGCCGTTGCATCATATCACTCCACGTTTTGTACTTGTTCGCGCATCTGGTCGATGACTGCCTTCAGCGCAAGGCCGATCTGCGTAAGCGTGACATCTTGCGCTTTAGAACACAGGGTATTGGCTTCTCGGTTGAATTCTTGTGTCAGGAAGTCGAGTTTACGCCCCACCGGACCGCCCTGAGACAGTAATTCGCGTGCGGCTTTGATATGCGCTCCAAGACGGTCGATTTCTTCGGTGATGTCGGACTTTACCGAAAGCAGCGCAAGTTCTTGCGCGACGCGATCAGGGTCCGCGCCAGTCGCGCCGTCCATGACACGCGTTAGCGCATCCTTAAGCTGGGTTTTAACGGCTTCAGTACGGTTTTTGGCGGCATTCACCGATTGCGCTGTCAGCTTTTCGATTTGATCAACTTGCTCAGTCAACACCTTCAACAGTGCCGCGCCTTCAGCTTCGCGCATCACTTTGAGGGCGCCAAGCGCCACATGTAGATCAGCAGTGAGCGGTTCCAGAAGATCAGCACTATCTACCACCTGCCCGTTCACCAAGACCCCGCGCTGCGCCAGAACGTCCGCTGCTGTAGGTTGGCCAAGTGTTACACCGATGTCGAATGCACGGTCTTGCACTGTGTCGAGGGCTTTCAGGATCAAGTCCAGGCGCTCAGGGTCTATTTCAAGGGTTCCGTCCGCTTGGGCGCGCTGCAAGCGAAGTCCGATTGTGACATTGCCGCGGCTTACGTATTCAGCAGCGGCTTTGCGAACAGCCGTTTCCAGACCCGGTGTTCCATCTGGCAAACGAATTTTTACATCTAGCCCACGACCATTAACGCTGCGCACCTCCCAGACCCAGGTGGTATCCCCTGCTTCGCTTGTGGAATTTCCTTGCTGAGTTGCGAAGGCAGTCATTGATCGTATCACAGATATCGTCCCCAGTTCGGCGCATTGGCTATGGTGTTGCACCTAAAGCCAAACTTGCTGTCAGAGCAAGGGTTCTCCCTCCTATGGTCGGCTCCGAATTTCAGCTGCCACTGCGTTAACCGGTTAACCTGTTAAGACTTTGTTTAGAGAATTTGTGGCGGCAATGTGGCAAACCAAGGTTGAACAACAAAACACTGTTCCGCCCCGAAATGGCGGAAACAAATATTGGATACCTTTCGTATGAGTATGACTTTTGACCCTTATAAAGTGCCCGCTAATGCGATCTCTGACGCGCAGGACGTTATCATGACAAACCCGACTGCCTTGAAAGAGCTTGAGAAATACTGGGCCACCCTGCCCCGCAGCAACGGTGTTCCCCATCGCAAACATGTTGACCCAATTGCAATGGGTTCATTACTTGAGGACAGTTTTATCCTTGAACGTGTCGCGCCGGGTGTCGCGCGAATTCGCGTCGCGGGGCGCAATATCACTAAACTTATCGGGCTTGAGCCACGCGGCCTTCCGTTAACAGCCGTCATGTTACCGGAGGCTCGCGCGGACATTGCAAAATACCTCGAGCAGGCGTTCATGACCCCCAGCATCGTTGAATTCCCCCTCGTCGGGCCACGCGCGGTCGGTCAGCCGAAACTGCACGGTAAAATCCTGTTGCTCCCCCTGCGCGATGATCATGGCCGCGTGAGCCGTATTCTGGGTGTCTTGGTTATGAGTGGCCGACGTGGGCTTGGCGGACGTCGGTTTAGCATTTGTCCTGACACGGCGGTTCGAGTCGACGCAGTTGTTGGTTTGCACGTTGTTGCCGCTGGCAAGGCTGAAACCCAGAGTCCGACGTTTCGCGTGCCCTTCCACGAAAAAGCGGAGGACAAACCTGCCCTCCGCCTTGTTGTTTCAAACGACTAAGCGCGTTGGCTTAGGCCGACTGCGCAGTCTTTACATTGTCGCGACGTGCAGACAGCTCTTCGCCAACCAAGAACGCCAGTTCAAGCGATTGGGACGCGTTCAAGCGTGGGTCACAGGCTGTGTGGTAACGATCAGACAGGTCTTCATCGGTCACAGCACGCACACCACCGGTACATTCGGTTACGTCAGCGCCTGTCATCTCAAAGTGGACACCACCTGGGATCGTGCCTTCGGCGTTATGGACGCCGAAGAATTCACGCACTTCGCGCAGAACGGACTCAAACGGGCGGGTTTTGTAACCCGTGGACGACTTAATCGTGTTGCCGTGCATTGGATCACATACCCACGTGACCTTGGCACCCTCTTCTTCCACGGCTTTGATCAGACGCGGCAGGTGTTCACCCACAGTGCCAGCCCCAAAACGCGCGATCAGGGACAAACGACCCCCTTCGTTGTTCGGGTTCAGCTTGGCCATCAACGCCTTAAGGTGGCCGGATGTCATTGTCGGGCCGCACTTCAAACCAATCGGGTTTTGCACGCCAGCGCAGAACTCAACATGGGCACCGTCAGGTGCGCGTGTCCGGTCACCAATCCAAACCATGTGACCAGAGCCAGCTAGCCATTTTCCGGATGTGGAATCCAAACGTGTGAGGGCTTCTTCATACTCAAGCAGCAAAGCCTCGTGGGAGGTGTAGAACTCAACCGTCTGAAGCTCGTGGTTCGTGTCCGTGGACAGCCCCGCCGCTTTCATGAAGTCAAGCGTGTCACCAATGCGTGCCGCCATTTCGCGATACTTTTCCGCCTCAGGCTTGGCTGTAAACGCAAGGTTCCAACCGTGCACCTGATGCACATCTGCATAACCACCCGTGGAAAACGCGCGCAGCAGGTTCAGCGTGCCAGCGGCCTGCGTGTAGGCTTGCAACATCTTTTCTGGGTTCGGGATGCGGGCTTCTGGTGTGAAATCCAGGTCATTGATGATGTCACCACGGTAGCTTGGCAGTTCAACACCATCGACCGTTTCCGTGTTTGCAGACCGTGGCTTGGCAAACTGCCCCGCCATGCGACCGACCTTAACAACCGGAACCTTAGCGCCGTATGTCAGCACCATCGCCATCTGCAACATCACTTTGAACGTGTCGCGGATTTGATCAGCATTGAACGCCGCAAAGCTCTCGGCGCAATCGCCGCCCTGCAACAGAAACGCTTCACCACGGCTGACTGCCGCCAGATGTTCACGCAAACGGCGCGCTTCGCCCGCAAACACGAGCGGTGGATAGGAGCTGAGCTTTTCCTCAACAGCGGCTAAGGCCGCAGCGTCGGTATAGTCCGGCATCTGTACCCGCGGCTTGCTGCGCCAGTCAGATTTTTTCCAGTCCGTCATATTCTTGCTCCGAGTTTGGCGCCCGAAATGGGCGCGTTAGCGATATCAACACTGCATATAACCTTCCTGTGGATAAGGTCCAATGGCAAAAGACGACTGATTTTACCGCAAACGGTGTTTAATTGTCTTGATCGCCGCGCTGAAAGGTGGTGAGGCTTGGTATCGAATTTATGGATGCGAACACGCCATGCAACGCTACAATACTGTCGACATCGAAGCCTCCCGCAATTCACCGCGCCGGTTCGTCTTCGTTTTGTTGAACGAATTTACGCTTCTGTCCTTTGCTGCCGCAATTGATTGTTTGCGCTTGGCCAACCGTATGGCGGGCCAAGAACTCTATAGCTGGCGTATCATTGGCGAAGGTGGGGAAACTTGCACGTGCTCAACGGGGACGACTTTTACGCTTGATGGCGATCTGGATGAATTGCATCGCGATGATACGGTCATGCTATGCGGTGGGCGTGATGTTCAGGCGGCCACAACCAAGAAGGTTTTGAACTGGCTGCGCCGCGAAGCGCGCCGCGGATTGGTAATGGGTGGTTTGTGCACTGCAGCGTTTTCACTGGCGAAAGCTGGGTTGTTGGACGGCAAACGCGCCACGATCCACTGGGAAAACCACGACAGCTTTTCTGAGGAATTTCTCGAAGTCGAACTGACGAAGTCTGTATTCGTCAAAGATGGCAACCGCTGGACAACCGCTGGCGGCACATCTTCAATTGACTTGTTCTTGCAGATCATCGCGGATCACTACGGAGAAGAGCTCGCAAATGCAGTAGCTGATCAGCAAATCTATAGCGCAATCCGCACTGACCAAGACACGCAGCGTTTGTCTATTCCGACACGTATCGGAGTGCGCCACCCAAAGCTCAGCCGCGTTATTCAAGCGATGGAGCAAAATATCGAAGAGCCGATCAGCCCATCCATATTGGCCAAAGATGTCGGTATGTCCACGCGCCAGCTTGAACGCCTGTTCCGCCGCTACCTCAACCGTTCGCCAAAGCGCTACTATATGGAACTTCGTTTGCAAAAGGCCCGTAACTTATTGATGCAAACAGATATGTCCGTGATTAATGTCGCGCTGGCGTGCGGGTTCGCCTCGCCAAGCCATTTCTCAAAATGCTACCGCGCGCATTATGACACCACCCCTTACCGCGAACGCGGCGCCCACGCGGCTCGTTTGTCTGTTTAATGTATTTTGCCCTACGGCACCGTTACGAAAAGGTTTGATTGATGAAACGTTCCACAATGTTGCCGGTCTTGGTTGTGATCACCATCGTATTGCTTGCGTTGATCGTCATGCTTTCGGGGCGCTCGAATGATCCAGGCATCAAAGGCGACCCTGATTTCCCGCATTTCGCCTGCCAAATCACCAAATACTGCGAAGGCGAGACCTGCAGCGAGGACCCGATCCCATTCGTTGCCTACCTAAGTCACGCGGACAGCTTGCCGCGCTTGGAATTGCCGCGCTTCAACCCGCGTGCAACTCTGACGGAATTGCCAGATGGTTACATGTTCGAAAGCGACGGCGGAGAAGTCAGCGGAACAGTAACGATTTTCAGCGGCCGTGGACTCGACCTAACGGGAACATCCGGTTCTGAGGATGCTCCTGTAGAGCACTTTGCGTCCGGACGCTGTGACCGCCTCGTAGAGCCATAAAAACCGCAAGAATATGGTCAGCAAACGGCCCTGCCCCCAATCGCCAACATATTGTTTGCCTTTGTTTTTCAAATATCCTGGGGGGATCGCGTAGCGATGGGGGCTAGCCCCCACCTGATCGGATTTGCGAAGCAAATTCGATTACATCACCCCAGAGCACGCAAACGTTTGATGAGGCTAGAAGTGTCCCAACGACCGCCGCCCAAATTCTGAACGTCCTTATAAAACTGATCGACCAGCGCGGTGACAGGCAATGACGCGCCTGTCTCATTCGCAGTATCCAAACAAATTCCAAGGTCTTTGCGCATCCAATCCACTGCAAAACCATGTTCGAACTGATCATCAATCATGGTCTCGTAACGGTTTTGCATTTGCCAAGACCCTGCAGCGCCTTGGCTGATCACCTCAACCACAGCACGCCCATCCAGGCCCGCTTTCTCTGCGAAATGCAGTGCCTCAGACAGCCCCTGTACCAATCCCGCGATCGCGATCTGATTGCACATCTTGGTCATCTGGCCAGCACCGCTGTCTCCAATACGGCGGCAAACGCGTGCGTAAGCATCGATGATCGGCTCAGCGCGCGCGTATACATCCGCGTCGCCGCCGCACATGACCGACAGCACTCCGTTTTCAGCACCCGCCTGCCCGCCGGAAATCGGGGCATCCACAAAGGACAGCCCAGCTTCAGCCGCCGCGGCGTAAAGCTCACGCGTGACGGATGCAGAAACGGTCGTATGATCAACAAACACCGCGCCCTTTGGCATGGTTTCAAATGCACCATCCACACCCGTGCAAACCGCACGAAGATCGTCGTCGTTCCCGACGCAAGCCATAACAAAATCTGCACCATCAGAGGCCAAGGCAGGCGTCGCCGCCATTGTGCCACCATACTGGGCAACCCAAGCCTCGGATTTGGATGCGGTTCGGTTATAGACGGTCACGTCATGGCCGGCCTTTACCAGATGCCCTGCCATTGGGTAGCCCATGACCCCCAAACCCAAAAATGCCACCTTCGCCATCATGCTTCTCCCGCTTGCATCACAATTGCTGTTGCGAGATAGGTAACGGACCCCCGCCGCACGTCAACCACTCAGGCGGGTTGTTCAACAAGGGACTTGTTATGGCACTCGTTTTTCGCTGGCTAATCCGCCTAGCCTCCGCGCTGATTGTTTTGACTGTCGCGACGATTGCACTCGTCTATTATTTCGCGTCCCGCTCCTTGCCAGATTATGAAGGCACGTTTGAGGTTGCGGGAATTTCCGCGCCCGTAGAAATCGTGCGCGACAACGCCAATGTTCCGCATATTTTCGGTGAGACAGACGAAGACGTCTTTTTTGCCCTTGGTATGGCCCATGCCCAGGATCGCCTGTGGCAAATGACCATGCTGCGCCGCACGGCCCAAGGGCGCCTGTCCGAACTGTTCGGCGCCCGCACCCTTCCGATCGATAGCCTGATCCGTCGTCTCGACCTGTACCCGTTGTCTCAAAAATCCGTTCAGGCAATGGACGAAGAGACCCAATCGGCGTTGCGGGCCTATTCAAGCGGTGTGAATGCTTGGATCGACCAAGTGAACCAAGGCGCACGTGGGCGCGGTGCGCCAGAGATGTGGGTGTTCAATCAAGCGATCGCCCCGTGGCAACCTGCTGATTCCGTGTCGATTGTCAAACTGATGTCGTTGCAGCTTTCCAGCCATCTGGAAGAAGAGGTTCTACGTGCGCGGACATCCCTGATCCTAAGCGACGAAACCCGCCTGAACGACATTCTGCCAGAGGCGCCCGGTGCAGGTTTGGCAGCGTTGCCTAGCTATGCCGCTCTTATGCCGAATGTTCCGCGCTATGCCCCCAATAACCGCATGGTGTTTGACCCGATTTCGCCGGTGGTGCCGCGCACCCTTGCGGGCGCGTCCAACGCGTGGGCCGCTGGTATTTCGCGGTCCGCCACGGGGTCAACGCTTTTGGCAAACGATCCGCACCTTGGCCTGACGGCTCCGTCTATCTGGTACCTCGCACGGCTTGAACTTGAGACAGGTGGCGTGATCGGCGGCACCATACCCGGTGTTCCGGTGGTTATGCTTGGGCGGTCTGCCGATCTCGGTTGGGGCATCACCTCGTCCTATCTAGACGACCAAGATGTCTACATCGAAGAAGTGAACCCGTCCAACGCAAACCAGTACCGCGTGCCGAATGGCTGGGCCAACTTCGAGACCCGCGAAAGCATCATCCGCATCAAGGATGCACCATCGATCACGTTACAATTGCAGTGGACGGTGAACGGTCCTGTTCTGCCGCCTGATCAATATGACCTCGCAACGATCCGCCCTCCTGGGCATGTGACGGTGCTGGGCTGGACGGCGCTTTCGGACGAAGACACAACCATGCAGGCGGCGATGAACCTGATGCGGGCCCGCACCGTCGAAGCTGGGATTGCCGCCGCTGAGGACTACGTTGCGCCATCCCAGATGCTGACCCTCGCGGATCGTAATTCTGTCGGGCTAAAGCTGATCGGGCGCGTTCCGAACCGTAGCCCTGAAAACGTGACGCAAGGGCGCCTGCCGCATTTCGGCTATTTACTGCAAAACCGCTGGGATGGTTGGCGTGACTATGCTGAAAACCCCGAATGGATCGATCCTGTTGGCGGCATCGTCGGGAATACAAATAACAAGGTTACCAACGCACCCTACCCTGCAAACATCAGCTTTATGTGGGGTGACAGCCAGCGCGTGAACCGTTGGCGCTTGCTGATGCAAGCCCGCGAAGTCCACACCCGTGACAGCTTCATTGAAGCGCAAAGTGACACGGTGAGTTACACCGCACGTTCGATCCTGCCCCTTATCGGTGCGGATCTTTGGTTTACTGGCGAAGCTGCGCCAGAAGGAACGCCCGAAAAACTGCGCCAAGACGCGCTGTCATTGTTGGCCGAATGGAACGGTGAAATGAACGAGCACCTGCCTGAACCGCTGCTTTACGCGGCATGGATGCGCGCCTTGCAAGACCGCCTTATCCGCGATGAACTTGGCCCGTTGGCCCATGAATACACTCATGTTGAGCCGCTGTTTATTGAACGCGTGTTCCGCGACACGGACGGTGCGGGTGCATGGTGCGACGTGCTGCAATCTGCCCCTGAAGAAACCTGCTCAGACATCGCTCGCATGGCTTTGGATGACGCATTGATCTGGGTTTCAGCCAACCACGGCACAGCACTTGAAAGCCTGCGCTGGGGCGATGCCCATGAAGCGACACACGATCATCCTGTTTTGGGCGAAGCCCCCGTGCTACGTTGGTTCGTGAACATCCGTCAGTCTACATCAGGCGGAGACAACACATTGATGCGTGGGCGTACGTCCGGCACAGGCGATGACCCGTTCTTAAACGTCCATGCTGCGGCCTATCGTGGTGTCTATGACTTCGCGGACCCTGACAGTTCGGTATTCATCACATCCACAGGGCAATCAGGCCACTTCTTGTCGCGCTACTACGACGATCTCGGTGATCTATGGCGTCGTGGTGAGTACATTCCGATGTCACTTGATCCCGCACTGGCGCGTGGTGGTGCCGTTGGCATTACTGTTCTAGAACCGCATCAATAAGCCTTAATCGAGCGGGTGGTATTCCCCACTCGGTTCTTCCGGCTTTTCCTCGACCTGTTCGGCGCCAGCGGGTATCGCGTCTGGGAACTGCTTCTCAAACTGCGCCTGCTGCTGTGCGCTCCAGCGCACGTCAATGGTCCAGCCGGTTTCGCTCTGTTCTTCGCTTTCAATTACGCCCTCACGTGTAAGCCAGCTTTGCGCGCCGCCTTGCGCCCAATCCAGCGTAAGCGTGAGCACGCGGGTCTTCCCCTTAAGGTTTTCGCTGACGGTATGCAAAAGCCGGTCTAACCCCTCGCCCGTAACGGCGGAAATCGCGAACACGCTTTCATCGTCCTTGTTCAACGCCTTTAGGTAGCCCGCGTCTTCATCGCTGAGCAGATCAACTTTATTGAGAACTTCGATCATCGGGACGTCTGGGTTCACATCAAGCTGGCGCAGCGTGTCGAGCACGGCTGCCTTCTGTTCAGCAGACTGCGGATGGCTGACATCGCGCACGTGCAGGATGATGTCCGCCTCAAGCACCTCTTCAAGGGTCGCGCGAAAGGACGCGACCAGCTGCGTTGGCAGCTCAGAGATAAATCCAACGGTATCGGACATGATCACATCATCACCGGATGGCAATTCAACGCGGCGCATGGTCGGGTCCAGCGTGGCGAACAACATGTCCTTGGCGAACACATCCGCACCGGTAAGACGGTTGAACAACGTGGATTTGCCCGCGTTTGTATAACCGACCAATGCGACAATTGGATACGGAACCTTCGCGCGGGCCTTGCGATGTAGCTCGCGGGTTTTGACGACTTTCGACAGCTGTTTTTTCAGACTGTTCAGCTGCGCATCAATGGCGCGGCGGTCCGCCTCGATTTGCGTTTCACCGGGACCACCAACAAAACCTAGCCCGCCACGTTGGCGTTCAAGGTGCGTCCATGCGCGTACAAGGCGGGTGCGTTGATAGGCCAGCGCGGCCATTTCGACCTGCAATACACCTTCGCGGGTGCGTGCGCGGTCGCTGAAAATCTCAAGGATCAGACCCGTGCGGTCCAGCAGCTTAACGCCCCACTCTTTTTCAAGATTGCGTTGCTGAACGGGGCTGACGTGCCCGTCGATCAACACGAGGCCCGCCTCGGCATTCTTTAGCCAGCCGTCGATTTCCTCAATCTTGCCGGAGCCAAACAGTTTGCCAGCGTGAACTTTGGGCAGGCTTACAACCTGGCTGCCCACAACTTCAAGCTCGGGCAAAGCCCGCGCCAAAGACACGCCTTCCTCAAGCGCGGAAACAGCGTTCCTACGCATTTGGTTCGACTTTATTTCAGGATGCAGGACGAAGGCACGCGTGGCGGACCGTTCTTCCCCCATTTACTCAGCTTCGCCGTCGTACAGGCTAATCGGAGTGCTTGGCATGATCGTGCTGATTGCAGATTTGTAGACAAGTTGGCTCTGGCCATCGCGACGCAACAGCACGCAAAAGCTGTCAAACCAAGTGATGACACCTTGAAGCTTCACGCCGTTGATCAGGAAAATTGTTACTGAAACCTTGGCTTTACGAACGTTATTAAGAAAAGCGTCCTGAAGGTTTTGTTTGTCTGAGGCCATGTTCCCCGTCCTTATTCTTATTGTGACCGACGTTGCGGCCAATTACTATCCATCCAGAGTTCACTATGTCTTGGCGGGTATGCAATATCCACCCCAAAAGCAAATGAGTACATAAAGCAAAAATAAGGGTGACTTATTGGCGCCAGAACTCAGGATTTAGAAGCGCGATGATCGCAAGCGCCTCGAGGCGACCAACAACCATCGCCAGCGCGAGGACGACTTTGCCGAAGTCAGGAATACCTGCGTAGGAAATGGGTGTTTCCGCCGCAACAGATGCCAGCGGGCCGGTTGTCGATAACGCGGACACAGCCAGCACCATCGCTGTTTCAAACTGAACACCTGTGAACGCCAAAAGCACCATGACGGCCGCGATTGAGATCGTGAACAACATAAAGAAAATCCACGCTATTTGAGCGCCTTGGCGTCTGATCTGGCGGGCCTCTGCCCCTGCTCCGCCGACTGAGGATGGATGAATGAGGCGCTCGATTTCGCGCTGGCCATGTTTCCAAAGTGCGTAGACCCGTAAAAGCTTGATCCCGCCCGCCGTCGTGGCGACGCCCCCGCCAATCAACGAAAGCCCAACCAGCATCAACCCTGGAGTGCCAAGCCCCGACCATTCACGTACGGACGACCATTCAGCGGACTCAAAGCCCGTCGTGGTCAAGAAACTGGTGATCGTGAACAGTGCCCCCCAAAGCGCTGCCGCTGCGGATGCGATGTCGTTGTTGGCGGAATCTTCAAACGCAACGATGCCATGGCGTAGAAACAATACCGCGACCAACCCGCCAATCATCATCAGCGCAAGTTTGAATTCGCTGTCTTTTCGCAAAGGTTTGATTTCTTGCCCGGAAACGCCACGCGAAAACGTCACGCGCGACAGCGCAAAGGCAAAGAAAATCACAATGATCAATTCGCCCGTAAAACCAGCGGATGACTGAGAAATCCCATCCATCGGTGAAATTCCAGACGTCGCCATGACGGACATCGCATGGCACATGGCCACAAACGAATTTTCGCCTGCGGCTGTCAGCCCCAACCACAACAGCGCCGTAAGCGCGAAATAAAGCGGCACCAGTTTTGAACCAAATCGAAATAGCCGTTCAGATGGGTCCGAAACACGCCCCACTTGCGCAAAAGTCTTTTCGCTCGCGCTGCCTCCGTGAGTGGCGCGAACCTCAAATCCACCGATATTGAGCGGAGCAAGTATTGCAATGGCTGCGACCCAGATCAGCAAGCCCCCCATCCAGCCCATTAATGCACGCCATAGATGAACGGATCTCGGTAGGTCGCTTGTGTTGTCAAACAGGGTCGCGCCTGTGGTGGTGAACGAAGACACACTTTCGAACCAGGCCTCAAGAAACGTCATTGCCGGAACCGCTTCATACATCGGCACTGCAAGCACAACAGGAAGAACCAAAAACGCCGCCAGCAGCGAAACGAGGTACCCCCGAGACAATGCGATTTTGTAGCTCGCGGTGGCCAAGCCGATAAATATCGTCAGAACAAAAAGAAGCAGCGCAGAATAGAAGAAAGCTCGCGATACCGCGTGGTTATCAACGACAAATGCATGAATGGCAGGAAAAACCATCGCCAACGCGCTTAGCCCCATAAGTAGGACAAAAAACGGGCGTTGCGACAGCCGATGCATCAGAAAAAGTCGATGGAGACTTGAAGCAAGGCCTCAACTTCTGCGACCTGACTGGCCATCGCAAAGATCGCGACAACGTCGCCCTCTTCGATACGCATGTTGCCGTGAGGCTTGTGCATCTTGCCAGCCGTCATGACCCCACCGACAAGGACGCCTTCTGGGAAGTCAACGTCGCGCAGCAACTTACCGGCCATTGGGCTTGTCGTGAGCACCTGCGCTTCGATCACTTCTGCCTCCGCATCACCGATCGAGTACACAGACCGCACGCGGCCGTGGCGGATGTGGCGCAAGATCGAACTCACAGTTGTTGCACGCGGGTTAATGTAGGCGTCAATCTCAAGCGGTCCCATCAATGGAACCAATGTCGGATCGTTGGTCAGACAGATCGTCATCGGACACCCCAAACCCTTGGCGCGCACGGCAGCAAGAAGGTTTGTTTTGTCATCATCGGTCACGGCCAAAACCGCATCGGCGTTGGAAATATTGGCCTCTTCGAGCAACGACGCATCGAGGCCGTCGCCGTTTAAAACAATCGTGCGCTCCAGCTGGTCAGCTGCGGCCTCTGCGATTTCGCGGTTCCGCTCAATGACACGCACGCGCACACGTTCGGTTCGGGTTTCAAGCGCACGCGCGACTGCAAGGCCAACGTTCCCGCCGCCAATCACAACAACGCGCCCAAGTTTGCCTTGGGTTTTACCGAAGATTTCTAGCGTGCGCGTCACGTCGGTGGTTTCTGTCATGACGTAGCATTCGTCACCGGGGAAAATCTGATCACCGGCACTGGGCGCAAACAAAGCGCCTTTGCGCCGGATCCCCATAACAACGGCCTTCAAGGTTGAAAACAAATCGCTCAGCTGACGAAGCGGTGTGTTGATAACTGGGCAGTCGTCATCAATCTGAATACCCAAAAGCTGGGCGTTGCCTTCAAGAAAGCTCTCTGTGTCAAATGCAGCAGGTGCCGCCAATCGTTGTAAGGCCGCCTCTGCCACTTCCATTTCCGGTGAAATAACAACATCGATCGGAAGGTGATCCCGACGATAAAGGTCTGAATAAATCGCGTTGAGATAGCTTTGGCCCCGCAAACGCGCGATTTTGCGCTGGACGGAAAAAACGGAATGGGCAACCTGACAGGTTACCATGTTTACTTCGTCTGAATGGGTCGCGGCGATAACCATGTCCGCATCCGCGGCACCTGCCCGCTCAAGAATATCTGGATAGCTCGCAAAGCCGACAATACCCTGCACGTCCAAAGTATCCGTCGCACGCCGCACAAGTTCAGGGTTCTTATCAACAACCGTAACATCGTTTCGCTCGGACGCGAGATGGCGGGCAATCTGCCAGCCGACCTGACCTGCCCCGCAAATAATGACCTTCATGAACGCACCTTGAGTGGTTTGAGTTCAAATGTCGTGACAGATGGGTGCAGTCCGGTCAACATGCGAGGCTCACTCTTCCGCGTCTTCTTCGACATGGGCAACACGTGCGCCCGCCTTGTTGGACGTCACAACACCAAGCGTCTTGAGCTTGCGGTGAAGCGCTGATCGCTCCATGCCGACAAAGCTTGCGGTGCGGCTGATATTGCCGCCAAAACGGTTGATTTGCGTCAGAAGATATTCGCGTTCAAACAGCTCGCGTGCTTCGCGCAGTGGAAGCGTAGCAAGGCTACCTGACAGGAGCACACGCCCCTCGTCGGCTGGCCCTTCAGACTGGCTTGGAAGCTCCTTGGCCTCAATCGGACCGGTCGCATCACCCAAGATCAGCACGCGTTCCATGACATTCTTCAACTGACGTGCATTGCCTGGCCATTGCATCGTTTGCAGCAAAGCACCGGCCTCATCGGACAATTCACGCGCCGTAAGCCCTTGAGATGCATTCAGTTCTTCAATGAAATAGGCTGCGAGGAGCGGAATATCTTCACGCCGCTCTTCTAAGCTTGGCACATGGATCGGCACGACGTTCAGGCGGTGGTATAGTTCCTGACGAAAGGTTTCTGCTTCAATAGCGGCCGTTAAGTCTTTGTTTGTGCTTGAAATAACGCGAACATCAACTTGAACTTTATCGACGCCACCAACACGTTGGAACTTCTGATCAACCAGCACGCGCAGCAGCTTTGACTGTGTGCCTAGGGGCATGTCAGCGACACCATCAAAATAGATGACACCCCCGTCCGCTTCCTCCAGCAAGCCCCGCTCGACACCGCGGCCTTCGGTCTCACGCCCGAAAAGAACCTCTTCCATGCGCTCCGGTTCAATGGAGGCGCAATTGACCGAGACAAACGGCATATCAACGCGGTCGGAATTCACATGAATGTAACGTGCAGCGGTTTCCTTGCCAGAACCACCTTCGCCCGTCAGCATCACACGACCATTGGATTTGGTGACTTTGTCGAGTTGCGAGATCAGCGTTCGGAACGCCGCACTTTCACCAAGCATTTCCGTTGGACCCGCATCTGTGCGCTTCAAATCGATGTTCTCTCGGCGTAGGCGGCTGGTTTCCATTGCGCGGCGAATAACGACCATTAGCTGATCAATATTAAACGGTTTCTCAATGAAATCATACGCGCCCTGCTTAATTGCAGCGACCGCGATTTCGACGTTCCCATGGCCGGAAATGATGACCACAGGCACTTCGGGGTGGTCGCGTTTCACTTGCTTCAGAATGTCGATCCCGTCCATTCGACTGTCCTTTAGCCAGATATCAAGGATCATCAACGCAGGCGTTTCCTTCTCGATCTGGGCCATGCACTCGTCAGATGTGCCGGCCAGTCGTGTCGAAAACCCTTCATCCTTGAGGATATCAGAGATCAGTTCGCGGATGTCGCGTTCGTCGTCGGTGATCAGAATATCGCCCATTGGTTACCTCATGCTGTTTCTATTTGGGGCAGCTCGGTTGCTGCTTGAATTGGAAGTGTGATGACAGCCATCGCGCCTACGCGCCCTGTTTCATCAAAAGCGGGCGCGTCCGTCAGGGTCAGCGTTCCGCCATGCTCATCGATAATTTTCTTCACGATCGGCAGGCCAAGGCCGGTGCCTTTCTCACGTGTGGTCACGTAGGGTTCGAACAGCTTCGCGCGGTCTTCGGGAAGACCAATGCCGTTGTCCGCAATCGTTAGCGTTGCTACTTCGTCAGTTGTTGATAGACGAATTTGAATTTGTGGCTTAACGTCGATGTCAGGATCATTTTCCTGCAAACTTTCAATGGCTTCGCCAGCGTTCTTAATGAGGTTTGTAAACGCTTGAGACATCATCGTGCTATCCAGATCAGACAGCACTTTGCCCTCTGGGATATTCACATCAAATGAAACACCCGGTTGGCCAGATTCCTGTAGCGTCACAGCGTCTCGCAGGATCTCGGCAAGGTTATACGTGCGTCTGTCGGGTTCCGGCATCCGTGCGAACTTAGAAAACTCATCAACAATGCGCCGTAAGTCATTGGTTTGACGTACAATAACGTCCGTCAGTTGTTCCAGATCAGCAGGAATATCCACTTCGCGGCTGAACTTACGCTTAATCCGTTCCGCAGACAGCTGGATCGGCGTCAGAGGGTTCTTGATCTCATGTGCGATGCGTCGGGCAACATCACCCCACGCGGCCATTCGCTGGGCAGAAACAAGATCGGTCACATCTTCAAACGCAACCACGTAGCCTTCAAGAGTATCATCCTCACGACGGCGGTGAGACATGCGCACCAATAGACTTTCTTGCTGTCCCCCACGGACAAGGTTCACCTGCCCTTGCACAACGGGTTTCCCACCCATTGTCATCTCATCAAACAGGGCGGCGAACTCCGGTACTGCGACCGCAAGGGCGCTATGTTCCCCACCATCAACTTCGAGGAGACGGTTTGCAGAGCGGTTAACGAACATCACGCGCCCGTCTTCGTCCAAACCGACCACCCCAGACGGCACTGAAGACAGCACAGAGTCAAACAGGCGACGGCGGCGTTCGATCTGGCGTGTGTTGTCGAGCAATTCTTCTCGTTGGTCCCGCAGTTGTGCCGTCATCTGGTTAAAGTACCGCCCAAGCTGCGCGATTTCATCTTCGCCTTCTTCTTCGCGCACACGCACGTTCAGATCACCGGCTCCAACACGCTGAGATGCACCCACCAAACGTCCCACAGGCCGCGACAAGCGTTCCGCAAACCAAAGACCAACCCAGACGGATGCAAGGATTAAAATCAAAGCAAAACCAAGATAAATGAGGCCGAATTCAAACAACACGCGTCCGCGCTCGTTCTCCAACTGCCCATACAGCGCAACGGTTTCTTGGGTTTCGTCTAAAAGCGCGAGGATGCCGCCATCAACTTCACGGGTGACGTATAAATACTTCTCTCTGAACGCAACCAGTGGGATCAAAGCGCGAAACTCGTTGTTCGCCCAATCCTCAATAATCACGAGGCCAGTGACGCTGGCTTCCGCCAGCTCTTCGCGCGTTGGCTGTTCGAAATAGAACTCATATGACCGTTCGCCGCGCGCCCAGATTTCACCATCGCCGTCCAGAACAAAGGCCTCTGTTAGGCCCCGTTCGATCTGGGGTTGGACGGCCGCAAGGGCTTGGCGGACTTCGCCTCGCTCCATGAAAAATGTCTGCAAACGTTCGGTGTTCAGATAACCCGCAAGCGCGTTACCATCGCGTTGAAGTTCGGTTCTGTGCTCTTCTTCATAGGCTTGCGCTGCGGACAATGAGTTGCCCAACACGTCGCGTACACGTTCAGAAAACCACCCTTCAAGCCCGATGTTAATCGTTAAAACGGCAAACACCGCGACGGCGACCGTCGGGATCAGGGCCAGCAAACCAAAAACGCCAGTGAGACGCAGGTGTAGACGCGACCCGGCTGATTTTGCGCGCCGTGCGGCGATCATGCTGACGATGCGTGACGACACCAGTGCCGCAATCACCAACACATAGATGATGTCAGCAAGCAAAATCAGCCGCAGGATTTCCGTACGGCCTGTTTGGTCCAGTGGACGCAGTGCAGAAATCGTTAAAATAATTAGGATCGGGCCGAGCAAAACCAGAACAGCCGTCGTCACGTTTTGGACGCTGCGCCGCCTGCGCCAGCGCGAAAACGCCAGCATGTTTTTACCCAAATGGGATCGCTGCACGCGAATTTCCCCGTTTACCAAGGGCTTATGTGCCGTAGTTAAACCACACAATGCCCGCCGCCTGTTTGATGTGATCCTACCCTGATTCCACCAAACGAGATGAGGTGGGGCCAGAGGGCCACGGTTGTTGCCCTTTTACATCATTTTGCGGCGGCGTGTCACGCGGATATCCAGTTCCGTGATCTTTTTTCTCAAGGTATTGCGGTTGATGCCAAGCAAATCGGCACATTTAGCTTGGTTGCCGAGCGTCGCGTCTAAGGCGATTTCAATCAACGGCGCCTCAACTTCTCGTAAAATACGTTGGTAAAGTCCCGCTGGTGGTAAAGCACCGCCATGCAAATCAAAGTAGCGGCGCAAGTGTTGTTCCACAGATCCGGACAGTTTGTCCGCCTGCCCAGTGTTGAGCGGCTCAATAGCCGGTTGTGAGCCGAGGACTTGTTCGACTTCCGGGCGGTGGATGTCCGGATTGCTGGACGTCACAACGAGGCGACGGATCACGTTTTCAAGCTGACGCACGTTGCCGGGCCAAGTGTAAGCCCGAACGATATCAATCGCATCACTCGCCAAACTTCGCGCAGGCGCGCCTTCGCGTTCGGCGCGGGTTAAGAAATGCTCAGCCAATAAGGGAATATCATCCACGCGGTCACGCAAAGGTGGCACAGCAACTGTCACGCCAGCCAATCGGTAATAAAGATCTTCGCGCAAAGCGCCCTTTTCAAGTGCGTCCAATAGGTCCGTGCGCGACGTGGCCATAATGCGCGGCGCTGTGTCGCCCAAGGCGTCCAGCATTCGAACGATCCGTGCCTGTGCGTCCATCGACAAATCGGACACTTCATCAAACACAAGGCTGCCCGCTTTCACGCGCGACAATAGCGATTGCGGCCCGTCCATTCCTTCAAGGTCAGACGCTGCAGCAACAACAAACGGCAATGAGCGTCGATCAGAAAAATCGTGGATCGCGCGTGCAATCAGGCTTTTGCCTGTGCCACTTTCACCAGTAACAAGGACCGACAGCGATGTGTTCATAACACGCGCGACCAGACGATAGAGCGCCTGCATAGCCGCTGTGCGGCCAACGAGCGGTAGGTCTTCGCTCTGACTGTCATCTGCCGCAGTTGTTGCGCGGCGTGGCTTCATCTCAAGCGCACGGGCCGCGCGTTTCATCAAGTCGGGTAAGTCGAACGGTTTGGGAAGATAGTCATAGGCTTCGGCCTCCGCCGCCTTGATAGCCGTCATTATGGTGTTCTGCGCCGAGATGACGATGACGGGCAAATTGGGCCGCAATTCCGCAATCTTGGGGAGCTGATCCAATCCGTTGCCGTCCGGCATGACCACATCTGATATGACCAGATCACCTTTGCCTTCTGCGACCCAACGCATCAGCGTCACGAGCGACGATGTGGCATGAACCTTGCACCCTGCCCGCGTCAGCGCTTGCGTTAGAACCGTGCGGATTGTGCGGTCGTCATCTGCGACCAGAACTGTGCCATCCATTTATGCCTCTCCTGAAAATTCTTTGGGAACAACGGGCAGCGATACTCGAAACACGCATCGCCCAGGAACGGAGTCGACGGATATCCAGCCGCCAACGTCCGAAATCAATTTACTCACGAGGGCAAGGCCAAGGCCCGTGCCGTTCTCGCGCCCTGAAATAAAGGGTTCAAACACATCTGCAGCGATGTCTTCGGGCAATCCGGGGCCATCATCGATGATCTCAATCTGCAAAGGCAAACGTGCAGCTGTCCCATCTTTGCGCTGCATCCGAAGAGAGGGTTCATAAAATGTATGGAGTCTTATCGATCCGCCAGCAGAGCCCGCTTGTGATGCGTTTTTCAACAGATTCAACAACACCTGCAACAACTGGTCAGGGTCCGCGAAGGTCGGCGGCAGGGATGGGTCATAGTCCTCAATAAACATCATATGTGCGCCAAATCCGACAGAGGCCGACTGCCGTGCGCGGTCCAATACGTCATGAATATTCACAGGTTGGCGATTGGGCGGCTGCATGTTGCCGAACTGCTCGACCTGTTCGAGCAGTTTCACAACACGGCGGGATTCTTCGACGATTAAATCCGTCAATTCGCGGTCTTCGTTAGATAGGGTCATCGACAAAAGTTGTGCCGCGCCCGTGATGCCAGCCAGCGGGTTCTTGATTTCATGGGCCAGCATTTCAGCCATCCCGATTGCAGACCTTGCTGCGCGGACGGACTTCGCTGAGTTGTTCATCCGCGTGGCCATCTCGCGTGGCGCAATAATCATTAGCATCTGATCGCCAATCATTGCGTCGGGGTCGTTCAGAGGTGCGAATTGGATGTTGCATTGCATGGGTGTGCGCTCACCGCTGCTTACGTCGACATCGTTCACAAACAGGGATGTGCGGTGTTCGCTTGCGCGCGCATAAGCGGCCTCAAGCGGCGCGTCGATCATTACCTTTTCCCAAACGCTCGCCCCGACCAATACTTTGGTAGACAGGTTTAGAAATGCCTCAGCAGCGGGGTTGCTTTGCGCAATTGTATCATCGCGGTTCAGTAGTAATGCGGGGACCGGCAAAGAATTCCAAAGGGCGTTCATGTGAGGGCCTCGCTTGCAAGCGCATCTTGAAGCAATTTGAAGACCTTCGTGCTTGATCGTTCGGTCAAAACAGCTTTGCGTAAGGAAGGGTCTGGTTGGGATTGATCCATGTACCAACCCAGATGTTTTCGCGCGACCCTGCCGCCGAGTTCGTCGCCGTAAAAAGACAGCATCGCGTCGTAGTGGCTTGATGCCATGTCAACAAAATCGGCTCCCTTTGGGGATGCTGGGGCCGCCTGCCCCGAAAGTTCCATTGCCACGTCACGCAATATCCACGGCCGTCCTTGTGCACCGCGCCCGATCATCACGCCGTCAGCGCCAGACGCCTTTAAAGCTGTCTTTGCAGTATGGGTGCTGACAATGTCGCCATTGGCGATCACAGGAATTGAAACCGCTTCCTTGATCGGAGCGATGGCGTCCCAATCAGCGCGGCCTTTATAGAACTGGCAACGGGTACGACCATGAATGACGATCCGCGAAATTCCGGCGTTCTCGGCGCGTTTCGACAGCTCAGCGGCATTCAACAGCGCATCGTCCCAACCAAGTCGGGTTTTTAGCGTTACAGGTATGCCTACCGCACAAACAACCGCATCGATCAGCGTCAACGCGTGATCGAGATCACGCAGCAACGCAGAGCCAGAATACCCACTTGTAACCTTTTTCGCAGGGCACCCCATGTTGATGTCGATCATCGCGGCGCCGTTAGCTTCGACATGTCGCGCGGCTTCTGCCATCCAATGGGCTTCGCGCCCCGCCAGCTGCACGGCTGTATTGCCTTGATCGAAGCCAAGTTCAGCTTTTTCGCGAACACCCGGTTTCGCCTGCACCATTTCTTGGCTGGCGACCATCTCCGAAACAACCCAACCCGCGCCAAAGGACGCGACCAGCTGGCGAAACGGTAAATCCGTTATGCCCGCCAGCGGCGCGAGGGCCACCGGGCTATTTGGCGTAGGTAGTGGAATTTCGCTGTGCATGTGGTTGGAGTAACTTGATTTTACTATACACTCAAGAAATCACGTCTATTTAAAAGGCACAAAACATTAAGCGCCTAATATTTGTGCAATGACGTTGATCCTCTTCCCCCCAAGCACTGCGCTGGGTAGAACGGGGCGACCAACAAGGACGTTTCCGCCCCATGCAAACAAAGCCAACAGTCGCCGCAATAATCGTCGCAGCCGGACGTGGTCTTCGTGCGGGTGGCGAAGTTCCAAAACAGTGGCAACAGATCGCCGGTAAAACCGTTGTAGAACATACGCTAGACCTGTTTGTTGCAAACCCGCAAGTGAACGAAATTGTCCTTGTTATTGCCGCGGATGATCACGATCGGGTGCGCGCGCTTGGCCTGGATCGTGTTGCCGAAATTGCCATCGGAGGCGCGGATCGCTCGATTTCTGTGCAGAACGGCGTGATGGCAGCGAAAGCGGATCGTGTGTTGATCCATGATGCGGCGCGATGTTGCTGCCCAAGTGAAGTGATTTCTCGGGTTTGCGATGCGCTGGATGACCATCAAGGCGCGGCGCCTGCTATGCCCGTGACAGACGCGCTTTGGACCGGAGCGGAAGGCAAAGTAACCGGTGTTCAGGATAGAACGGCGCTGTACGCAGCTCAGACGCCACAAGGATTTCATCGCGAAGAGATTCTGAACGCACATCAAAACAACACCCACCCGGTCGCCGACGACGTTGAAGTGGCGCGGCTTGCAGGCCTTAATGTTGCGATTGTTCAAGGCGATGCACGCAACATCAAAATTACCATGCCCGAGGATTTCGCGCGGGCCGCTAAATTACTGGAGACACCTTTGGATATTAGAACAGGCAACGGATTTGACGTGCATCGTTTCGGAAACGGCGACCATGTAGTACTGTGCGGCGTAAAAGTTCCGCACGACCGCGGCCTGCAAGGGCATTCGGATGCCGATGTCGGAATGCACACGGTTACCGATGCCATTTACGGTGCGTTGTGTCGTGGCGATATCGGTCAACACTTCCCGCCGAGTGATCCGCAATGGAAAGGTGTTGAAAGTCATGTTTTCCTCACACATGCCTGTGATTTAGCCCGTGAGATGGGGTTCGAAATCACCCATATGGATTGTACACTTATTTGCGAGTTCCCAAAGATCGGCCCTGTGGCACAATCAATGCGCACCCGCATGGCCGAGATCATGGGCCTCGACATAGATCGCGTCAGCGTCAAGGCCACAACGTCCGAGCGTCTTGGGTTCACAGGGCGCGGCGAAGGCATTGCAGCTCTGGCGACCGTAACCCTTGTTAAAGGAATGACAGCATGAAGAACCGCTGGGCAGAGATCACGGCAACGTATTTCTACGTTGGTTATCTAAAGCCCGCACCGGGGACTTGGGGGTCATTCATGGCCCTGCCCCTCGCGTGGTTGATGTATGAGTTTGGCGGCCTCTGGCTGTTCGTCATCGCAATTCCAGCGGCATATATCAAAGGCTACATCGCTACGAAGATCATGACGGAAGGCAAAGACAACCATGACCCGTCCGAGATCGTGATTGATGAAGTCGTCGGTCAATGGATCGCTCTTGCGCCTGTGATGATCGGTGCGTCCTATGTTGGCATGCCGTCAATATCGCTCTGGCCCGGTTGGATCGTCGCATTCGCGATGTTCCGCCTGTACGACATCATGAAACCCGGACCTGTCGGTTGGGCTGATCGCAAAAACAACGCGACAGGCGTGATGCTGGATGATGTGATCGCAGGGCTGTTTGCGGCACTTTGGGTCGTGGTTCTCGCCGGGCTTTGGCACGGGGTAATGCAGTGACACTGGCCAGTGAAATTGTCACTGCGGCCATCGCCAAGGACGTTACTATAACGACCGCCGAAAGCTGCACAGGCGGTCTTGTAAGCGCTGCGATCACGGATATCGCTGGTAGCTCGGCCATGTTTGAGCACGGGTACGTGACCTATTCCAATGCCGCAAAAGTCGAAATGTTGTCCGTTCAGGCCGACACCTTGGAGGCACATGGAGCCGTCAGCGAAGAGGTCGCCGCGCAAATGGCACGCGGTGCTGCAAACGCCGCAGGCTCGAACATTGCAGTGTCTATCACGGGCATCGCTGGACCGGGAGGATCGGAACACAAACCTGAAGGTCGCGTGTGCTTCGGGCTGGCTATTGGCGAAACCGTTTCAACTGTTACCCATGAGTTTGGCCCCTTGGGACGCGCGCAGGTGCGTCAGCGTAGCGTTGATATGGCCCTGTCTTTGATCGCCGACGCACTCGATTCACTTTAGCTTCTTTTTTGGGCGTTCCGCGCCACACACGCCTGAATTTACAGCATCCAAAAAATGCTCGCATTTTATGCGGCTCTGTGCCCGCTTGCTTCTTTTTAACCCATAAAAAGTGCGCTTTGAGGTTTTCCAGTTAAGAAAAGGAACACCTCATGAACGGAGCGGACACCGCTTGGATTATCGTCGCAACAGCACTTGTGTTGTTTATGACCCTCCCCGGGTTGGCATTATTTTATGGCGGCCTTGTGCGCGCTCGCAACGTGCTCAGCGTCTTTATGCAATGTTTCAGCATTGCCTGTTTGATGTCGGTCCTTTGGCTCGCGTTTGGCTATTCAATCGCATTCGGTGACGGCAACGCCTACTGGGGCGGCCTTGGTAAGATGTTCCTGAACGGTGTCACAGAAGACTCTGTGATTGACGGACAAACGATCCCCGAAATCCTGTTCTTCGTCTTCCAGATGACATTTGCCATCATCACCCCCGCATTGATCGTCGGGGCCTATGTTGAACGTATCGGATTTGCCTTCGTGATGACGTTCTCGGGCCTTTGGATGTTGATTTGCTACGCTCCTGTCGCCCACTGGATTTGGGGCGGTGGTTTGCTGGCTGGCGCAGAATGGTCCCTGTTCGCGGATGGCGTGAACGACTTTGCCGGTGGTATCGTTGTGCACCAAACGGCGGGTCTTGCGGCACTGATCGTAGCGTTCTTTCTTGGCCCACGTCGTGACAAGCACAAGCCGCCCCATAACCCTGGTATGGTTATGATAGGTGCTGCGATGCTTTGGGTTGGTTGGTTCGGCTTTAACGGCGGGTCTGAACTGGCGGCGAATGGTGGTGCGGCAATGGCAATCACGGTTACGCATCTGTCAGCGGCAACTGCATCCCTCACTTGGATTTTGTGGGAACGTATTCGTTACGGTAAATCCTCTCTCGTTGGTCTGGTTACCGGTACGATCGCGGGCCTCGCATCAATCACGCCTGCATCCGGTTCCGTAGGCCCGGTTGAAGCGCTGATCATTGGTGGCGTTGCTGGCATCATGTGCCAAGAGCTGTGTTCGATCGTGAAGAACAAGCTCAAGATCGACGACACATTGGATGTGTTCGCCGTTCACGGTGTTGGTGGTATCTTTGGTATCATCATGTTGGCGGTCTTTGGCCACGCGAGCTGGACTGCCCAATTGGGTGGCCTTGCTGTGGTCGGAATTTGGACGGTGGTCACAACTGTTGTGATTGTCGTCGTGGTCAAAGCAGTTTTCCCGATCCGTGTTGGCGAAGAAGACGAATACACAGGTCTCGACCTTACATCACACGGCGAGCGCGCCTACGACATGACAAGTTAACTCGTCGCCAGAAATCTAAGTATTTTTAAGGGCGCCCTAACCGGCGCCCTTTTTCGTGCGGCTGATGCGGAGCTTCAGTTTATTGTCCGGTTAGCGGACAAAGGGGACATTCGTTGCGGCGTCCACCTTATCCGTACAGCGTTGCGGCTCGTTTCTCGAATGCGTGGACGATTTGTTGCATGGCTTGATTGAAGAACATGCCAGCTGCGCCTTGTAGGATACGGTTCTTAAATTCGAAATCGACCTCAAAATGCACGTCACAACCGCCATCAACATCTGTGAACGTCCAAACGCTTTGCAGATATTTGAAGGGCCCATCGATGTATTCTGTTTCAATTTTACGCAGCTCTGGCCAGAGCACAACGCGGCTGCCGAATTTTTCCCGAAACACTTTGAAACTGACAACCAAATCCGCCAGCATCACTGTATGATCCACCATTTCATCGCGTGATCGAATGCGTGCTGCCGCAGTCCAAGGTAAAAACTTAGGGTAGTTCGCAACGTCAGCGACCAACGCATACATTTGCTCAGCGCTGTATGGCAGGTGTCTGGTCTCGGAATGGGCGGGCATATCGAACTTTCGCGCGTGACTCTCTCTCCCCATGTCGTATGGTTCGCGGGGAAATTCAAGCAATTGGCACAAGGTCCGGACCCAATGACGCACGCCCCCTACGTGATCGACGAGATGATATCAGCCAAATCGATTGCGGCGCGCATCGAAGACTTGGCCAAAACCATTCAGACGGAATTCAAAGACACTGACAAACTGGTTGTTGTTGGCCTGTTGCGCGGGTCCTTCGTGTTCATTGCGGATTTGGTGCGTGAATTGGATTTGCCTGTTGAGGTCGATTTTCTTGAAGCGTCCTCCTACGGCGACGGTATGGAATCCTCACGTGAGGTGCGCATTCTCAAAGACTTGCGCGGTCAGATCGAAGGTCGTGATGTTCTGGTGGTTGAAGATATCGTTGATACGGGCCACACGCTGCATCAGGTCATTGATATGCTGAACACGCGCCATCCGCGGAAATTGCGATCCATCGCCTTGCTCGATAAACCATCGCGCCGCGAAGTGGATATGCGGGCGGATTGGACGGGCTTTGAAATTCCGGATGAATTTGTTGTCGGCTACGGCATTGATTACGCACAACGCAACCGCAACCTGCCCTTCATTGGCAAGGTGCGTTTTACCTAAATGATTGGTCGCCTACTCTGGTGGCAATTCCCGCTTAACACCTGATTTCTCGATCGCGACAAAGGTGAAATCACCTTCAGTCACCATCGCGATTTCGCCTGTACGCTGGCGACGTACCCAAGTTTCCACATGCATGGTGATGGATGTGCGGCCTGTCTTGGTGATCTGCGTGTAAACAGACACCAGATCGCCGACTAAGATAGGCGCATGAAACCGCATGGCTTCGATCGCAACGGTGCTGCACCGACCTTTGGCGCGTTGCGCGGCAGTCGTTCCCGCCGCGATATCCATCTGACTGATCACCCAGCCGCCAAAAATGTCACCACCGGAATTGGTGTCTTTGGGAAAGGCAACAGTTTGAAGTGTGAGTTCGCCTTCTGGCGCGGCATGCGTCACGCGCCGAACTTCGCCATCCGTGCGGTTCGCAATTTCGCAAAATCATCGCCTGCGTGATAGCTGGACCGCGTCAAAGGCGTTGAAGACACCATCAGGAAGCCCTTGTTGAAGGCCGTCTTTTCATAGGACGCGAATTCTTCCGGTGTCACAAACCGATCCACTTTGTGGTGCTTCGGCGTGGGTTGCAGATACTGGCCGATCGTTAAGAAATCGATGTCCGCTGCCCGCATGTCTTCCATCACCTGGGTCACGCTTTGTTTGTCTTCGCCAAGGCCAACCATGATGCCTGACTTGGTGAACATTGTCGGGTCGAGTTCCTTAACGCGTTGAAGTAGACGCAGCGAATGGAAGTACCGCGCACCTGGGCGAACCTCTGGATATAGACCCGGCACCGTTTCAAGGTTGTGGTTGAACACATCAGGCTTTGCTTGGACAACGATCTCTAACACAGATGGGTCGCATCGAATAAAGTCAGGCGTCAGGATTTCAATTGTCGTGCTTGGGGACTGCTTGCGAATGGCGCGGATGGTTTGTGCGAAATGTTCTGCACCGCCATCTTCAATATCGTCGCGATCCACGGATGTAATCACCACGTGTTTCAGCCCCAATTTCTTGACCGCATCTGCAACGCGACCAGGTTCAAAGACGTCCAATGCTTCGGGTGGCTTACCTGTAGCGATGTTGCAGAAGGTACAGGCCCGCGTGCAGACCTCGCCCATAATCATCATTGTTGCATGGCCTTGGGACCAACATTCGCCTACGTTTGG
The DNA here is from genome assembly GCF_900185015.1 of Octadecabacter ascidiaceicola. Classification (GTDB taxonomy): domain Bacteria; phylum Pseudomonadota; class Alphaproteobacteria; order Rhodobacterales; family Rhodobacteraceae; genus Octadecabacter; species Octadecabacter ascidiaceicola. The sequence goes on from NZ_FXYD01000001.1 coordinate 287,113, forward strand.
GCACCCAGCCTCTTCGCACACTGTCGTCAGTTTGTGCTCGCGCATGATGTCGCGCGTTTCCTTGTAGCCTTCGCTAACCGGTGCTTTAACGCGGATCCAGTCCGGTTTCTTCGGTTGCGGATTATCAGGGCGACGCTGCTTTTCAGGGTGGCGTTGGGCCGGAATCTTGAGATCGCGCGGTGACATAGGCTTCTCCTCTTGCGTCGTACTTAAGGAAAAACGCCTGACGATCCAAGTGTCTTGCTTGGGTGATTTGCGGGATTGCGTCGGTTGCATGGCCGCCAATGCCTAACCAATGCGCGGCCCCAAGCTCCCCTGCTCTTCATAATGTAAAACAAGACGTTGCAGTGCGATGCGTAACACGACCTTACACGACCGTGCAGCCCACCCCATGCGCTTCTCAGTGGTTTCAAGGCCTTCAAGCAAACAACAACACCGCAGCGCAACCTCCGAGAGCCCCGGCCCAAGAAATACCAATGCAGCCTGCATTTGACCAACGGCGTTATCCGCGCTTGTATCGACCGGTTGATAGGATTCGATCGAATGAAGCAAACCGCGCCAATCCAACGTGGTACGTTTCGCTCGGTTTTGGCTCACAAGAGCGAGTTCATAGTCCTCACGCAGTCGTTCAGCTGCACGTACCATCACGCGGGTAAGAAACGGCTTCCCGTCTCGGTCTTTGCGCCGCGCAAGCGCTTGCACAGGGCTTTCTTGTGACGGCTGACGCACCATATTTGGCTTATCCGCGCTATCCCCAAGCCACGTGCCTGTCCCTGTCGGCGCACCTTCAAAAGATGCTGGTGCTTCGGCCATCGCACGGGCACGATTTTCCGTCTCCGCCGTCAATTCGCGCAAAGCCACGCGACCTGATTGCGTTATACGGTACCGTAAGACGCGTCCGACGGTTTGGCCTCCTTCGATCCAGCCCCGCAAGGCAAGGGTCATTGCAGTTTCAGAAGGCAGTTTGGTGCCGTGGTCCGGATCGCCCTTGGCTGTGTCATGAATGATCACGCCTTGATCCATCCCCAGAGCAATCGCCAACATCGCGTTTGGCTTCGCGAGATGTCGTAGGGCTTGCATCATCTCCAGACCATTCGGAACAGGCTTTGTGGAGTTTTCCTCCGCTAAGGCTTTGATTGCGCGATCAACGAGAGGGTCATCGCGCCGTGTCTCGACCTTACGGATCTGTCGCATGATCGTTGAGGCATGGCAGGATTGTGATCGTGCCAACACCCGAATGGGTTGCCCCATCTCCGTGTGAAACACGTAATTTCGCACCTCATTAGGCACCCAAGACGGCACCGCGCGCGTGGCGGTTTTCGCTTCAGTCATTCCTGTCCCCAATTCCCAGCTTTCCGGTTCGACAAACCGAAAGGCAACTCAACCGTTGCCGTTAATTGTTTCCGAAAAGTTAATATTATTCACAGGGTCATAGGATTGTTTCTATTTGGTAACCAATTGTAAACGCACCGAACGCTCAGAGATATCCACACGCAACACCCTTATAAGTTGTGTCACATTGGCGAAAGTTGAATGAGGGAGACTCGACATGGAAGACGTTCTGACAATGATCTCGCGGCTCAAACGCCCTACACTTTTGGTACGCACAGCGCGTCATGGTTTGGCAGACTATAAACGTGTTCAGCACTTGCGCCGGCTACTTAAAACGGAAGCCGTTCCTGGTCCGGCACAAGCAATCATCAGGTTGATGGATGTAGAACGAGAATTGGACATTCAGCGGTTAAACAACCGCGCTGAGTATTCAGTCGCAAAGCATGTCGAAGCACTGGTCGCTTTGATGTGCGAAGCCCGCATCTTAAAGGCATCCCAAGCGTCCAGAACCGCGCGGGGCTACGCGGTTCTTCAGGAAGTGTAAGGCGCAAGTGACGCGACCCCGCCAGCTTTGCCGTTACATAAAGCTGTCGGGTTCCGCGGCCTTTTTCTCAGCGACATACGCTTCGAGTTTTGCACGAATTTCCGGATCAAGAGGGGGTGCAACATAGGTCTCGATTAGCTTTGCAACGCGCCCTGACGCGAGTGTTTGGCTATCGCGTGCGCCCTCTTCTTCCCAGGTCTCAAATGGTTTGTAATCAAACACTTCCGAGCGCCAGAAAGCGGTTTTGAAGTTCGCTTGCGTATGAGCACAGCCGAGGTAGTGACCACCCGGACCAACCTCGCGAATGGCATCCATCGCTTGGGCGTTTTCATCGATTTCGACGCCCTTGGCGATGTGGTGCAATGTGCCTAACTGGTCTGCGTCCAAGACGAATTTTTCAAAGTCAGCCACAAGCCCGCCTTCGAGCCAACCACAAGAATGCAGCATGAAGTTTACGCCAGACAACAGCCCCATATTCAGGCTATTGGATGTTTCATATGCCGCCTGCGCATCAGGCAATTTGGAACCACAGAAAGACCCGGCAGAGCGGTACGGCACCCCAAGGCGACGGGCCAACTGCCCTGCCCCATTGGTGATTTGAGCAGCTTCCGGTGTGCCAAATGTTGGCGCGCCAGAGTTCATGTCGATCGAGGTCACAAAGGTGCCCATAATCACAGGAGCACCGGGGCGAATGATTTGGCTATAGGCGATGCCGGCCAAGACTTCGGCCAGAACTTGCGTCAACGTGCCCATGACAGACACAGGCGCCATGGCTCCGCCAACGATAAACGGCGAGATAATCGCCGCTTGATTATGTGCGGCATAAACCTCAAGCGCACCCATCATTGTCTGATCAAAGGTTAACGGTGAGTTTATGTTGATCAGCGACGTCATGACCGTGTTGTCGGCGACAAATTCCTTGCCGAACAAGATCTCACACATCTCAATGCTGTCTTTTGCACGGCTTGGCTCGGTCACGGACCCCATGAATGGTTTGTCCGACAGGGTCATGTGCGCCATCAACATATCAAGGTGGCGTTTGTTAACGGGCACATCTGTTGGCTCGCACACGGTGCCGCCTGAATGGTGTAGCCACTTGGACATATAGGCCAGCTTCACAAACTTCTCAAAATCCGCGATCGTTGCGTAACGGCGGCCACCTTCTGCGTCGCGCACGAAGGGTGGTCCGTAAACAGGGGCCAGCACCAGATTGTCGCCACCAATCGTAACATTGCGCTCTGGATTACGTGCGTGCTGAACAAACGTGCTAGGTGCAGTGGCACAAAGCTTGCGTGCAAGGCCTTTGGGGATGCGAACCCGCTCACCCGTTACCTCTGCGCCAACGGATTTCCAACGCTCCAGCGCCTCGGGATTGTCGACAAAGGCAACGCCGATTTCTTCCAGTACGGTTTCTGCATTTGCCTCGATGATATCAAGCGCCTCTTCAGACAGCATCTCAAGGTTTGGAATTTTGCGTTCGATTGTTTTTGCCGTCTCAAAGCTAACGGCAGAACGTTCTGCGCGCCGTGCAGCACCGCCGCCCCCGCGTCCGCGTCGTGCTGGTGCCTTTTGTGCTGCGTCCGACATCGTTTTCACCCTATTAGAATCCTGTTGTTGAGGAAGCTACACCGCGCAGTCTTCTCTGATTTGAAAAGAAGCGGCCATTAAGAGGCGAAAGCGACATTCATACACACTGCGCACCCTTGCACCCTCGCGCGGTCCGATTTACGACGCGTCATGGATAATATCACACACGACACCCTGCTCATCATCGACTTTGGTTCCCAAGTGACGCAGCTGATTGCGCGACGTTTGCGGGAACAGAATGTCTATTGCGAAATTCACCCCTATCAGAACGTCACAGATACAGTCTTGGCAGATATCGCGCCCAAAGCAGTGATCCTGTCAGGCGGACCGGATTCGGTGACCCGCGACGGCAGCCCTCGCGCGCCTGAAAGCCTCTGGGCTATGGGCATTCCAGTTCTGGGGATTTGCTACGGTCAGCAAACCATGATGACGCAATTGGGTGGTCTTGTTGAAGGCGGAAAGATTTCCGGCGGCGGCGGCACCGCTGAATTTGGTCGCGCTAAGGTAACGCCAAAGGGGTTGCTTGATCTGTTGGACGGTTGGTTCACAGACGGAGACGAGCAAGTCTGGATGTCCCACGGTGACCACGTGTCCAAAATCGCACCGGGTTTTGAGGTCTTTGGCACCTCCCCCAACGCTCCATACGCCGTGCTGGCCGACACAAGCCGCCATTTTTACGGCGTGCAATTCCACCCAGAAGTCCACCACACGCCGCGCGGTGCGAAGCTTTATGAAAACTTCGTCAAACTGGCCGGTTTTAAAGGCGACTGGACCATGGACGCCTATAAAGACATCGCGATTGAAAAAATTCGTGAGCAGGTCGGCGACAAAAAGGTCATCTGTGGTTTGTCCGGTGGTGTGGATTCATCCGTTACGGCTGCATTATTGCACGAAGCGATTGGCGATCAGCTGACCTGTGTGTTTGTTGATCACGGTTTGCTGCGCAAAGACGAAGGCGCGGACGTGATCGCGATGTTCCGCGACAACATGAACCTGCAAGTCATCCACGCGGATGAAGCAGACCTGTTCTTGGGCGAACTCGAAGGTCAGTCGGACCCAGAAACCAAACGTAAGATCATCGGCAAGCTGTTCATCGACGTGTTCCAGAAATACGCTAATGAGATTGAGGGCGCCGAGTTCCTCGCGCAGGGTACGCTCTACCCTGATGTCATCGAATCCGTGTCCTTTTCCGGTGGCCCGTCGGTGACAATCAAAAGCCACCACAATGTTGGTGGTCTGCCCGAAAAAATGGGCCTGAAGCTTGTCGAACCTCTGCGTGAGCTGTTCAAAGACGAAGTGCGCGTGTTGGGCCATGAACTTGGCCTGCCCGCCAGCTTTATCGGCCGCCACCCATTCCCTGGCCCAGGCCTTGCAATCCGTTGCCCTGGTGAAATCACCCGCGAAAAACTGGACATCCTGCGTGAAGCGGACGCCGTTTATATCGATCAAATCCGCAAGCACGGGCTGTATGACGATATCTGGCAGGCCTTTGTCGCGATCCTTCCGGTTCGCACCGTTGGCGTGATGGGCGATGGGCGCACTTATGATTTCGCCTGTGCGTTGCGCGCTGTGACCTCTGTCGATGGTATGACGGCGGACTATTACCCATTCAGCCATGAATTCTTGGGCGAAACAGCCACGCGCATCATCAACGAAGTCGCGGGCATCAATCGCGTCACCTATGACATCACGTCCAAACCTCCAGGCACCATCGAGTGGGAATAATGGGTTTCGCCCGGTTCCTCGGGCGGCTGGTCATACTGGGCATTGCCGCTTTCACTTTGATGACATTGGCGATGATCGCGTGGACCTTCCTTTGGCCCGAACCTGATGTTCGCGGAATGAAGCAGGCAGATGTGATCGCTTGCCTTGGTGCTGGGATGGAACCTGATGGAACCCTTGATCTGGCCGCCCTCACACGGGTCGACCGATGTGTCCAGCTATATGAAGCAGACCTTGCGCCAGTGATTGTGTTTTCGGGCGGAACCGCGCGCGCGGATGGGCCAAGTGCTGGCAGACAAATGGCACGATACGCGCAGTCTCTTGGTGTTCCCGCTGAAGCCACAATTATCGAAGGGCGTGCCCACTCAACCTTGCAAAATGCCCTGTTCACCTTGGAACTTGCGCCTAACGCCCAAGATTTCATCGTCGTAACCGAAGCCTTCCACCTGCCCCGTTCATGGGTTTCATTCCACTGGGCGCGCTGGGAAATGGGGGTGCCGAATACAAAGAATTTCTACCTCGTCATGTCAGAAGATGTGCGACGCCTTCAGCCCCACAACGCAATCGCGTGGGAGGTCTTGGCCCGCGAAAGCCTTGCGATCTGGTTCAACGCTGCGCGTGCTTTGGTGTTCTCGGCTTCAACTAACAAACCAATTGGCTTGCTTCACTAGGTTTACGGTTTAGGGTCGACACTATGCGGTTCTTGATATCAGTTTTTCTTGCCGGTTTTGTCTCCCTTGCGAATGCGCAAGAGCAACCCGTGATTGTTACGACGCCGATTGCGTGCAGTGGCAATGAACCGGAATGGTCGCTTTCCATGGACAACACCCAAGCAGATTTCGACTATCGCGGTACGTCTGACATGACGGTCATGCTGGATACACCTGCCGAAGGTGCTGACTGGCCACGTGCCTTTACGCTCATTGGTCGCGGTGACAGTGCGATTTTGATCGTCGAGCCCGCAGCGTGCGAAACTGGTCCCTATTCGGCACGTGTTCTAACGCAACGCGGTGAAACGCCCGTGCTTTTGACAGGCTGTTGTCTGTTCTTGCAGGGCTAACAACGATGACAAACACAACGCGTGCCGGAATCTGGATGATTGGTGCGATTGTGTCCTTCACGTCGATGGCAATCGCAGGACGCGCGGTAAGCCTTGAGCTTGATACCTTTGAAATCATGATGTTTCGAAGTCTTACGGGGATCGTGATTGTTTTGATCGTGGGCTCGCTTGCTGGAACATTGAACCAAGTAAACCGCCAGCAATTGGGTTTGCATACCTTACGAAACCTCGCTCACTTTACGGGGCAGAACCTTTGGTTTTTTGCCCTTACAGTGATCCCGCTTGCTCAAGTATTTGCGCTAGAATTTACGACACCCATCTGGGTCATCTTGTTTTCGCCGTTGCTGTTAAACGAACGCATCACGTGGATCGGAATGCTAGCCGCGATAATTGGATTCACCGGCGTGATGATTGTGACCCAACCGGGCCACACCTTGATCTCATCGGGCGCCATTGCCGCTGCCGCAGCTGCGGTTGGGTTCGCGTTGACGGCAATATTCACCCGCAAACTTACCCGTCATCAAAGCATCACGTGCATTCTGTTCTGGTTAACAGTCCTTCAAGCGATCTTTGGAATTGTTTGCGCCGGTTACGACGGAGACATCGCCTTCCCAAGCGGTTCATCCCTTCCTTGGATCATACTGATCGGCTTTGCGGGCCTTATCGCGCATTTCTGCCTGACAACGGCCCTCTCTCTCGCCCCTGCAAATATCGTCATTCCGATCGACTTCATTCGACTCCCGGTCATCGCGATCGTGGCGGCACAAGTGTACAACGAGGCTCTGGATCCGTGGGTGTTTGTGGGGGCTGTTGTGATTTTTGCGGCGAATTATCTAAACATTACCTATGGTCAACACGTGAAAACGTGATGCAAATGTCTCCAATTGGGTATGCTTACTTTTGGACGTAGCGTAACGGTGGGATAAGAATTGACCAAAATACCGCACCCTCCGTAGGGTATGAATTGGGAGAATACATGCACTCTAGGGATAAGGGAAAGAGACATGAAAAAGTTTATGACAGCAGGCGCAGCCCTGCTTATGACGACAAGCATTGCCACCGCAGGTGGTTTGGACCGTTCCGGTCAAGGCATTGGCGTAATCTTTGAAGACGGCGACTACGCAGAGCTGAGCTTTGGCTCCGTTTCGCCGGACGTGTCTGGTGTCGGGATTGGTGGCACTACGGGCAATGTAACACCAAATTATATGCAACTTGGCATGGCATACAAAACACAGCTGTCCGATCAGGCATCACTTGCTATCATTTATGACCAGCCGTTTGGTGCACAAGTCGATTATGATACTGGCAGCACTTATATTTTGACTACGACGAGCGCAAAAGTTGAATCCGATGGTGTAACCGTTTTAGGGCGTTACGAAATCAACCCAAATTTCAGCTTCCACGGTGGTCTTCGTTACGTACAAGTTGAAGGTACGTACAATCGCGCTGCCATTCCTGGCATCGTACCGGCTTATCAGTCCGACTATTCCAGCGACAGCGGCATTGGCTACGTAATCGGTGGTGCATACGAGCGTGAAGATATTGCCCTACGTCTTGCTGTTACCTACAGCAGTGAGATTGATCTGGAATTAGGAAGCAGCGGCTTTGGTAGTACCGCTTTGACCACAACGATTCCTGAATCTGTAAACGTCGATTTCCAAACAGGAATCGCTGCGGATACGTTGTTGTTTGGTTCTGTCCGCTATGTCGCGTGGGACGGGTTCAAACTCATTGATGACAGCCCGCTTACACCTACTCCAATCGTAGAATACGATGATGACGTCTATACCTATACCCTCGGTGTCGGCCGTCGGATTACAGATCAGCTTTCTGCGTCTTTTGCAATTGGTTATGAAAACTCCACTGGTGAAACCACAGGAAACCTCGGACCGACAGACGGCTTCATCAGCTACCAAATTGGAGCAAAGTATACGATGGACAATGGCGTCGCCATATCGGGCGGTGTGCGTTACGTAGACATCGGCGATGCTGTGACAGATCCCCCAGTTGGCGGCGCTTTCAACGACAATGATGCAATCGCGCTTGGTCTGAAAATCGGTTACAGCTTCTAAGACGCTTCACAGTGTGAATTGATTGAGCCCCGCCCCTTCCGGCGGGGCTTTTTTCCTTATTGTCAGTTTTGCTCGAGTAGCCCTTCAACTAACCGCATCGAAGCACTCTTTCGAGTTTTCCCGGAAATAGGAGGGCGTGGCTTGAGAGAATTTACATACAGGATCTGATATAATCTTTGCTCAAGCCGGTCTGTTGGAATTAGCTTTGAGTTCTCAATTTTTGTGATTACCGACTCAGGTACTCCAATCACTTCAGCAAGACGTTTCTTGGTAACTTGCAACTCCCGCCTACGTTGAGCAAAAACTCTACCAACTTGTAAGTCTTTTGAATAAGGGTGGCTTCTCTTCGTTGCGATAGCATTTGAAACAAGTTCAAGAAAGTCATTGGAGTTTTCGACTTCAGAAATATCAGAAGCTGAAACTGTTACGCCCCACTTTTTAGCAATGCTCTCGTAAAGTGGGCGCCTATGTTTAACCAGTTCATTAAAGCCCCAAACGGCAAATTCGTTCGGATCGACCTTGGAGGAAGAAACATCATTTTCGCTTAAATATTGCTTCCACTTCTCTACCAGAAATTCATCATTATAGAACATTGGCTTTGGATCACGAACAAATCGGTCAACTAGTATATCATCGTAGTGCTCTTCTGCTTCGATATAGACAAACAACATCCTGTGAGACATCGCCGCTAACAAACTCGAGTCTTTCAAAATGTGAAGAACTTCACAGATACTTCCTCCAGTATCACACAGGAAGTTCCTCTGCGTTTGGTTTGCTGATTGAAACACATCAAAAACGCTAGGTGACTCGACCAAGGCAAACTTCTCGGCTTGCGCGTGAACCTTCAAACGTTTTCGGTAACTGGCAAAACTCCGGCCACCCAATGATTGGCTTCCTGGCTTTCCTAAGTATTTCACAATAGGAGAAAGATCGCCGTTTCGTAGCAAATCAAGTACGTTCTCCCAATCTTTAGGTGCATAGTCAGCCAAAATATGCTTCTGAAGCAAATCTCCGATACGTTTATCGATTGAGTGAGTCAGCCAGTCACCTGCCTGAGTAAGGAGGTTAGCGACGTGACTTTTCCCCACGCCCGACATTCCAAAGACCAAGACGGATTTTTCGTCATCATCTAAGAATTCCTTCGAGGTGCGATAACGCATTTGGTGGCCTCCAAAAAAAACCAAGAAAGCTAAGGTTAAAGGGTAGCATGCTATAAGATTATGACGCAAATATGCTACAAAAGTTAATAATTCAAGAAGTATGCCCCAATATGCCCATTCGCCTTCCTCGTTCCCTACCCGCTTACGATGTGCTTTCGCGCGAGGGTGTGATGGTGATGGGACGTGCTATGGCGGACACCCAAGATATTCGCCCCATGCGCATTGGTATCCTCAATCTGATGCCGAAGAAAATTCAGACGGAAAATCAGTTCGCTAGACTGATTGGCGCGACACCGTTGCAGATCGAACTGACGTTGATCCGCATGTCCGAACATGAGGCCCGAAATACTGCGGCCGACCACATGAAAGAGTTTTACCGCACCTTCCAAGAGGTGAAGGACCAGAAGTTTGATGGGCTCATCATTACAGGCGCACCGATCGAACATCTTGAGTTCGAGGACGTAACCTATTGGGATGAGCTGTGCGAAATCATGGACTGGACCCAAACCAACGTGCATTCCACCTTTGGCGTGTGTTGGGGGGGCATGGCCATGATCAACCACTTCCACGGGGTCAAGAAACACCTATTGGATACCAAACTTTTCGGTTGCTATCGCCACATAAACTACGCGCCGCAAAGCCCTTATCTCAGAGGATTTTCTGATGAAATGGCGATGCCTGTTAGCCGCTGGACAGAGATGAAGCGCGACGAGATTGATGCTGCGGGTTTGACGACATTGCTCGATTCCAATGAGGTTGGCCCTGCGCTCGTCGAAGACCCGGCGCACCGTGCGATCTATGTGTTCAACCACTTCGAATACGACAGCGACACGCTGAACCAAGAGTACATCCGCGATCTGGAAAGCAATCAGGTTGAGGGGTCAGAAATCCAACTTCCGGTGGATTACTTCCCTAATGACGATCCGTCACAGCCGCCGATGAACAAATGGCGTAGTCACGCGCACTTGCTGTATGGCAACTGGATTTCCGAGATTTATCTGACAACCCCGTATGACATTGAACAGATTGGGCTGAGTAGCACGGATTTACGGGCTCCGACAGACGCAACGGAATGAAGCACCGACAGGCCGTCGCGATTGCGTTCTTTCACATGATACCTATGTTAAAGGTTAACACATAAGCCTTCGCGGCAGTGGTCAGAGTGTGCTAACCCTCTGTAACCGTGAAGCGAACGAGAAACGATGAGGCCAAACCGATGACAGACCTGCCCTTTGACGGCGAAATCAGCCGCTATTTCCGCGAAGACGCCCCTGCTGGGGTGCGCGGTGAGATCGAGGGCGTGCAAAAGGGCGAAATCCTTGCCACAGATTTTCCCTACGACAAGAAATGGAAGCGTAGCGAGTACGAAGATGCCCTCGCCGCGATCCAGATCGAATTGGTCAAAATGCAGGCATGGGCGCGTGAAACGGGTCAGCGGATTGCGATTGTTTTTGAAGGACGCGATGCGGCAGGCAAAGGTGGCACGATTAAACGTTTCCGCGAAAACTTGAACCCACGGGGTGCACGTGTTGTGGCCCTTAGCAAACCGACGGACGCCGAAGCCGGCCAATGGTATTTCCAACGTTACATCCAACACTTGCCCACCGAGGGTGAGATCGTCTTTTTCGATCGGTCTTGGTACAATCGCGGTGTCGTTGAGAAGGTTTTCGGCTTTTGTGACGACAAACAGCGCGACAAATGGTTTGAGCAAGTAAACCCGTTTGAGCAGATGCTGGTTGATGAAGGTATCAAAGTTTTCAAGATTTGGCTGACGGTTGATCGTGCGGCGCAATTGCAGCGGTTTCTGGACCGTGAGAGCGACCCACTCAAGCAATGGAAACTCAGCTGGATTGACGTTGAGGGCCTAAAGAAATGGGACGACTACAGCGCGGCAATCACCGAAACACTGGCCAAGACCCACACAGACGATACGCCATGGATGGTGGTGCGATCAGCTGACAAGCGACGCGCACGGGTGAGTGCGATCCGCGCGGTTCTTCAACAGCTGGATTACACCGGAAAAGACGCCAAGGCATTGGGAGACGTTGACCCGAAGATCGTCGGCGGACCGGAGCATCTGGGTGGCTAAACGCGGGTATCATCACGGTGACCTTAAGCGCGCATTGGTCGATGGTGCGTTGCGTTTGATTGAGGAAAAAGGCCCTACCGGATTTACCCTGTCCGAGGCAGCCCGCGAAGCAGGCGTTACCCCCGCTGCGGTGTATCGTCACTTTGAGGGTCGCGAAGATCTCATCGCAGAAGCAGCGCGCCAAGGGTACGAGATTTTCGCTGACCTTATGGAATACGCTTACGGCAAAGGTCAGCCGTCTGCGCTGGCATCGTTTGAGGCGACAGGGCGCGCCTACCTTGCTTTCGCGCGAAAATACCCAGGTCACTATGTGGCGATGTTTGAAAGTGGCATTTCAATTCAACGCACGCCAAAATTGAACGATGTTGCAACCCGCGCGATGGGCGTGCTGGAAAAGGCCGCTGAAGAACTGTCCATGCACATTCCAGAGGAAAAGCGCCCACCCCCGCAGATGTTTAGTGCCCATATCTGGGCCATGAGCCACGGGGTCGTGGAGTTGTTTGCGCGAGGATCCCCCGGAACCAAATCGCCGTTTCCGCCTGAGGATTTGTTGGAAACAGGTATCGGGGTTTATCTGCGCGGCCTTGGTTTGGTGCGCCCTGACAACGAGTAGTCGAATTTGCTTCGCAAATCCGATCCAGCGGGGCTTTGCCCCGTCCTTCGGACTCCCCAGAGTACTTAAGAGCCAAAGAAAATGAAAAAGGGCGCAACCGGAATGGCGCGCCCTTTTCGTTTTGCGATGTCCGTAAAGCTTAACGCTTAGAGAACTGGAAGCTCTTACGGGCTTTTGCTTTACCGTACTTCTTACGTTCAACAACACGGCTGTCGCGTGTGATGAAGCCAGCTGCTTTCAGAGCAGCGCGGTGTGTTGGGTCAAACAATTGCAGCGCCTTGGAGATGCCGTGCTTAACCGCACCAGCTTGACCAGACAGACCGCCGCCCTTGACTGTCGCCATGACGTCGAACTGACCAACGGTGGCAGTTACTTCGAAAGGCTGCAGCAGGATCATGCGCAGAACGGGACGTGCGAAGTATGTTTCCTGCTCACGGCCGTTGATGATGACTTTACCGGAACCTGGCTTGATCCAAACGCGCGCGATCGCGTCTTTACGCTTACCAGTCGCGTAGGAGCGACCGAGTTCGTCTTTTACAGGCTCACGTGCGATGGCTTCTGCAACGACTTCAGCCGGTGCTACGCCTTCGGCAACTTGGCCCAGCTCTTCGAGGGAGTTCACTTGATCGGCCATTATGCAGTCCTCGTGTTCTTTTTGTTCATGGACTTAACGTCCAGAACTTCAGGCTTTTGGGCTTCCATGCCGTGCTCAGCACCAGCGAACACACGCAGGTGTGTCATCTGAACGCGAGACAGACGGTTGCCAGGCAACATGCGCTTAACAGCTTGCATGACAACACGCTCAGGGTGTTTGCCTTCGAGGATTTCGCCAGTTGTGCGGGATTTGATGCCGCCAACGGTGCCTGTGTGCCAGTAGTTTGGCTTGTCACGCTTGTTGCCAGTCAACTGGATCTTGTCCGCGTTGATGACAATAACGTTGTCGCCCATATCCATGTGCGGTGTGAACGTTGCTTTGTGCTTGCCGCGCAAGCGCATGGCGATAATGGAAGCAAGACGGCCAAGTACAACGCCTTCAGCGTCAACGAGGATCCATTTCTTCTCAATATCCGCCGGAGTAGCAGAGAAGGTTTTCATCGGTCATTCCTAAAGTATTTAGACCACGCAAGCGGCCCGTCATTCGATTGGGGCGTTATACGCGGTTAAATATCTCGGTCAAGCGGTGCGACCGTGTATTAAGTTAATGATTACAATGCATTATGAATTAGGTATTATTATACCCCAGTAAATATCCCTAACTTCGACATACAACCGGAAAAACCCAACACCAGCACCTCGCCTGAATTCTAAGCAGATGGAGGTATGGAATAAGTGAGCGAGGCCCGCGCGACGGGTTTGTCTGGCGCCCCTTCACTAAACAACCGCCCTTCGCACACGGCCAGAGCCTTCCCCAGTTTTAGCAATTCCATCCGGCACAACAGCCGTCCCGGTTGCGGTTTGCGCATAAAATCAATGGAGCAATTGGTCGTCACGGCCAACCCAACCGGCCCTAAGACCGACAAGATGCAGAAATAGGCGCAAACATCGGCCAATGCGAACATACTTGGACCAGATACCGTTCCACCTGGCCGTAAATGCTTCTCTGATGCGGCGAGCGCCATTGTCACGAACGGCGGCGCAACCTCTTCAAACTCAAAATCGCTAGAGACCTGTGGGAAATCGCGATCCAAAAAAGCCTGCAACGCGGCCGAATCCATCTTCATTTCCATAGCCAAACGCCCCCTTTATCCATAGACTTGCCTGACACTTTACGGAGACACAAGTTGCCCCATCTTACTCGATCCGACAATAATGGCGTGGCCCATATTGAAATGACCGCGCCAGAACGTTTGAACGCCCTAAGTGATGGAATGCTAGCGGCCCTTCAGGCGGAATTTGATGGGTTGATGGAAGACACGGAAACCCGCGTGGTTATCCTGTCTGGGGCCGGAAAAGCATTCTGTGCGGGCCATGATCTGCGCGAAATGCAGGCCGCGCGTCAGGCGGAGGATGGCGGAGTGGCCGCCCTTGGCGATTTGTTCGATCGATGTGCGAAAATGATGCAAACGATCCAGAAACTGCCCCAGCCCGTCATCGCGCAAACCCACGGAATTGCCACCGCTGCTGGGTGTCAGCTGGTCGCAACCTGTGATCTGGCTGTGTCGGCCGATACCTGCAAATTTGGCGTGAACGGAGTGAACATCGGGCTGTTCTGTTCAACCCCAATGGTCGCCCTCACCCGCAACATCCCGCATAAACAAGCGTTCGAAATGCTTACTACAGGCCGATTTATCGACGCGACTGAGGCCCAGACCCTTGGACTGATCAACAAATCCGTTCCCGCTGAACAACTGGCCCAAGCCACCCGCGAAATGGCCGAAACCATCGCCAACAAATTGCCCGTTGCCGTCAAAACCGGCAAGCAAGCCTTTTACACGCAGGCCCAGATGAACACCCCAGACGCCTATGCCTACACAGGCGCGCGCATGGTTGAAAACATGCTGGACGCAAACACCAATGAGGGCATCAACGCGTTCCTGGAAAAACGCGATCCCGATTGGTCCTAACTTCTTTTGTTTCTTAAACCTCGGGGAGGCCGAAGGACGGGGCAGCGCCCCTCGCGCTTACAACCCGTAGATACCGTTGAATTTATCTTCCAGATAGCTCAGCAATGGCGCCTCTGACGGTTCAAACTCGCAAGCCTTTGCAATCACATCCCGTGGCGCATAAAGCCCGCCGTGGGTTTGCAGGTTCTCACGCAACCAACGGGTCGCATGGGACGTATCCCCGCGTGCCAACGCCGCATCCACATCCGGAACGCCCTTACGCATCGCTTCGTTCAAACAGCCCGCATAGACATTCCCCAATGAATAGGTTGGGAAATAGCCGAACAAACCGACAGACCAATGCACATCCTGCAAAACCCCGTTGCTCGCCTTGTCTACGGCGAACCCGAAATCGGCTGCAAACCGTTCATTCCAAGCGGCCTCAAGGTCATCAACCTCGATATCACCGGACACCAGCGCACGTTCCAGATCAAACCGCAAAAGGACATGCAGGTTATACTGCACCTCATCGGCCTCTGTGCGGATATAGCCATTCTCAACGCGGTTCACGGTAGCGTAAAACGCATCCTCGTCCGCAATGCCAAAATCACCAAACGCATCGCGCATGTGACCGTATAACCATCCCGTAAAGGCACGCCCCCGTCCGATCTGGTTTTCATATATCCGGCTTTGGCTTTCATGCACGCCCATGGACACACCCTGCCCCAGTGGCGTCAGAAGATAATCCGGATCGATATTCTGTTCATAACACGCATGCCCGACCTCATGGATCGTTGAGTAGATGCAATTGAATGGGTCGGTTTCTGACGTTCGTGTGGTGATACGCACATCCAGTCCCGAACCGCTTGAAAACGGGTGCACGGCCTTATCCACGCGTCCTTTGGTCATGTCATAGCCAAACGTCTTGGCAATCTGACGCGCCAGCTTCATCTGCGCGCCTTCGTCAAACTTACCCTGCAAGGCCGCTGGCGCAGGCGCCTCCAGTATCGCCTCTCGCAAGGCCACCAAACGCGGGCGCAAGGCGTCAAACATCGCGCTTAACTCAGCCGCCGTCGCTCCGGGTTCATAGTCATCCAGCATCGCGTCATAGACATCACCACCCGCCGACAGCGCCGCACCTTCTTCGCGCTTGAGCTTTACAACCTCTTTCAACACGGGCGCAAAGGCCGCGAAATCATCCGCCTCACGCGCCTCGGCCCACTTGCCCTGCGCCTCGGATGTGACCCGTGCAATCTCGGACGCGAGGGCCGCTGGCACCTTGCTTGCCCGCTCAAAGGAACGCTTGATGTGACGAAGCTGCGCGGTTTCAACTTCGCCGGTAGGTTCCGCTGCTTCCAACCATTCTGCGACCCGCGCATCCGTACGCCGCGCATGCAACACACCTTCCATCGCGGCCATTTCTGCGCCCCGTTGGGGGCCAGCCTCACGTGGCATCATGGTTTCCTGATCCCACCCCAAGCGCCCTGCCACTTGGCCTAACGCTTCGGTTTCGCGCTGGAACGCCATCAGATCATCATATGCAGTCATGGCTTAGGTTCCTCGAATGGATTGTGTCAGGGGATAGCGCGCCAAATACCGCGCCCGTAGGATCGCGACCCACAATAGGACCGCCATGAATTGATGCACGATCGCAATGTGCACAGGTGCGGAGTAAAGCGCCGTGAAAATGCCAATCACCATCTGCAACTCGAGCACCGCAAACACTGCATTAAACCCGAACCGAGTATGCCCGTTGGCCGACTTTCGCCCGCGCAGCCAAACGACAACGCCAAAGGCAAACAGCAAATACCCCGACATGCGGTGAATGAACTGCACCAAGCCCGCGTCTTCAAAGAAGTTGCGCCAAATTGGGCTGAGCTGGAACGGATCGGGCGGGAAAAATCCATCGCCCATCAACGGCCACGTCGGGAACGCGCGTCCTGCATCAATCCCCGCAACCAACGCTCCAAGCAGGATTTGCAGGAACGCAAAATGCATCAACCCAGTGGACATGGAAAACAACTTTGCTTCACCATTGCGCCGCGCCTGCATCAAATCCGCCTCACGACGGCCCAGCAAGAACACATACCACGCGATGAACCCAAGGATAACAAACGCGAGCCCCAGATGGATCGCCAATCGGTACGACGCTACATCAAGCATCCCCGCCTGTAGGCCCGAATGCACCATCCACCAGCCAATCGCGCCCTGCAGCCCGCCAAGGGCGCCGACTAGAACCAAACGCCCCGTCCATCCGACGGGAATTTGCTTTCGCAACAAAAAGTAAAAGAACCCCAACGCCCAAACGATGCCGATAAACCGACCCAATTGGCGGTGGCCCCACTCCCACCAGTAAATCGCTTTGAATTCAGACAGGCTCATACCCGTATTCTGTTCGATATACTCGGGGATCTGCTTATAGGCCTCAAACTCGGCCTCCCACGCCTCGACACTCATTGGCGGAACCGACCCTGACAGCGGCGCCCATTCCGTAATCGACAAGCCTGAATCCGTCAGCCGTGTCAGCCCGCCAACGGTGATCATCACCACGACAAGCGCAAACAACACCATCAGCCAGACACGGATCGGCCCGCGCGCGCCCTTCCCGCCGGCATCAATCCCACCTGGTGCCGCCACGGGTTTTTGCACATCACTGACTTCTTCAAAAATACTGCGCGGCTTGGTGGCCATCTTGAACCTCAATTCTTACTTTGTCCGAAACCTAAGCCGCACCATAGCGCGTCGCAACCCAAAGCCACCGCGACTGGCCTCGAATTCGCGCAGTTTGCTTTTGTTTCTCAAATATCCCGGGGGAATCGCGCAGCGATGGGGGCTGGCCCCCACCTTTAGCGCACCGCAGGTGCGCCCCCGCCCGCGGCAGGCGCCAAAGCGTCAGCTTTTCCCACGCAACAACTGGCGCAACACCCCGTGTAGCATTTGCACATCCGCCCGCGTCATCGGCATCCGGCTCCACAGGTTGCGCAGGTTCACCTTCATGTTCTCGGCCTTGTGCTCTGGGTAAAAGAACCCTGCTTCCTCAAGGCGCTCCTCATAATGACGCGCCAGCGCTTCGGTGTCGCGTTGGTCAGCAATCTGCGTCGTCTGCCCTTGCACGACCACATCCTCAATCTCTCCAGCCGCACGTCGCCATTCATAGCCAACCAACAACACACATTGCGCAAGGTTAAGGGACGGAAACTCAGGGTTCACTGGAACAGTGATAATCGCATTGGCATGGGCAATGTCGGCGTTTTCCATGCCGGACCGTTCAGGCCCGAACATGACAGCCACTTTCTCACCGCGAGCAATGCGCTCGGCGGCGTCCTTCATCGCCGCTTCGGGCGAAAACACGGGCTTTGTCAGCTCGCGTGGCCGTGCGGTTGTGGCATAAACATAGGTTCGGTCTGCAATCCCGCCCGCGACATCTTCAGACACCTCAGCCTCGTCCAACAGCCGCCCCGCCCCCGACGCCATCGCATCCGCCGCAGGGTTCGGCCAGCCATCACGCGGCGCGACAATGCGCATGCGGTCCAACCCGAAATTCCACATCGCACGGGCCGCCGCGCCAATGTTCTCGCCCATCTGCGGGCGGATCAAAACAAAGCTCGGTTGTGGCGTATCGGTGGGCATGGGTCTCTCCTAATTTGCCGCTGAGGTAGCGCACCCCTATTCAATACGCAATGTGGACGCTATAGCGAGGCCACCAATGAGAGGCCACGTGTATGACTGACGACATCATCGAAGAAAAACAGACGCCACAGATCTACCTGATCACCCCGTCTGAATTCGAACTTTCAACCTACCCCGACGTTCTGGCAGCCTGTCTGGACAAGGTCGAAGTGGGCTGTGTGCGCCTCTCTCTTGGCTCTAAGGACGAATTTCGTATCGCAAAGGCCGCCGATGCCCTGCGCGAAGTCACCCATGCACGGGACGTGGCCTTGGTCATCGACAGCCATGTGATGCTTGTCGAACCTCACGGGTTGGACGGAGTTCACCTCGATGATGCAGCCCGAACAATCAAAACTGTTCGCAAAGACCTTGGCGATGACGCGATCATTGGCACCAATTGCTATGCGTCCCGCCACAACGGCATGACCGCTTGCGAACTCGGCGCGGATTACATCAGCTTCGGTCCCGTCGGCGACACAGCTTTGGGCAACAGCGAAAAGGCCGAACTTGAGCTTTTCCAGTGGTGGTCAGAAATGATCGAAGTGCCCGTCGTTGCCGAAGGTGCACTTTCGCTGGACCTTATCCGCACGCTGTCACCACACACAGACTTCTTTGGTCTTAGTGATGAAGTCTGGAAAACCGAAAACCCAGCCGAAACGCTTGCGATCCTCGCCTCAGCTATGGTCTGAATGACCAGTTCGCACCACGTTTTCGAGGTGCGCGGCAAGTGTTTTTCGGTTTTCAAAATCGGAAATCCTAACGGGATCATGATAGACAACAGTCACGCCACCCTGTGGTGATTGCGCCAGTGTGGCCAACAAATGCGTGCCGAAATCCATATCGCCCCACCAACCGTAGTGGCGCGGATCGCCCCCTTTTGGCGCGTGGTAGATTACAGACACAGGTTGGATCGCCAGAGTGGCGCGCAATGCATCGTCGAAGAACGCTGCGAACAACGTGGGCTTAAACGGCAAAACCAATTGACCGTCCGTCGATGTGCCTTCGGGGAAAAACAACAGCTTATGACCGAGCCCAAGGCGCGTGCGAAACACGTTCACCTGCGCACTGGCTTGCGAACGGTCCCGCGCGATAAACACGGTACCTGTTGCCCGCGCCAACCAGCCAATTCCGGGCCATGCGGCGACTTCTGCTTTGCTGACAAAATAGATGCGTTTGGCTGCATTCAGCGCAAAGATATCCAGCCAAGACGAATGGTTGGCGACAACCGCACCAGCGCCAACCATCGGAGCCCCGACACGCCTGTATTTCATTCCCATCAGAACAAACGCACTACGGCAAACAAATTGGGTAATGTAGGGCGTCACAGGACGGCCTTGCCCGAACAAGGGCCGCTCAACCAGCCGAACGAGCAACAACAACAATAGGCAACCAAAGGTTACGACCCCAACCGCGGTGCCGCGCACAAGAATGCGCAGCCAGCCCATCGGCGTAATTCTATGGGTCGGCGGCAAATCATCTGATGTCCACGTCATCGTGAGCCGCCATACATTGAAGCCTGCTTCGGTGACATCCGAGCCAAATCAAGGATCAGACACACATCAGTCGTGTTAAAGGCTTTATCAACGAACACGCCATCCCCAATAAAGCCCCCCAATCGCAGATATGCCTTAATTAACGCCGGCACATTGCGCATGGCCGCCACGCGATCGGCAACTGAACCATAACTGATCTGTGGATCTGAACGGGAACTTACACGAATATCTTTCGGGGCAAGGTGCTTGTCGTGCAACAACGACAGAGACGGTGCCAAGGCATCCAAATCCGTGCCATGAAAGCTTGCGACACCGAACAGAACATCGATCTGACGCTCACGAACAATTTCAGCGAGCCCTTGCCACAGATGCGACATCCCTGCTCCGCCGCGATAATCAGCGTGTAAACAGGACCGTCCGAGCTCCATAAGTGCGCGACCAGATTGTACCAAGGATGATAAATCAAATTCCGTTTCAGAATAGAACTGACCTGCCGCATGGGCCCCATTGCTATCTAGCAACCGATAAACACCTACGATTTGATCGCTAGGATCGCGCGTAAGGTCGAGCAACAACAACTGTTCCGCGTGTTTATCAAACGCATCACGTTCAAGCCCTTGATCATGATCAACCAGCGGCCCATCCGCGCCCATTTCCTGAACGAAAATTTTGTACCGTAGCGCCTGTGCGCAACGGATATCGTCTGCGGACTCTGCAAGACGAGTTACAAATTGCGGCGCAGCATTAACCATTTGGTCATTTAGTTCAGCAATTTTGCTATTTACACTTTTAGCGTGCGCGTTAACCATAAGACACAACCACCAACCCAACGCGTGCCTCATCAACGACCACCTTGCCGGCCTCTTGAAAATTAACGGTTACCTTTCCGCCTACCGCAGATTGGACTTGCCCTAACCCCCACTCCGGCTGGTTCGGATGTTTCACGATCATACCAGGTTCAAATAACGACGGCCCTGTCATCTCTCGGAGCTCCATTTTGTCAAACTTAAACGCCCTTTTAGGCTCTCGCATCTGCCATGACCTCATTAACCCATTGGGCGCGATCGGCAACGGCATAGAATTACTTGGCCTATCGGGGGTCGCTGATAGCCCAGAAATGGCACTGGTAACAGAAAGCGTACAAAATGCATCGGCAAAGGTGCGGTTCATGCGTCTGGCGTTCGGTGATGCAAACGCGGACCAAGTGGTACAGCGTGGCGAAATCATTTCGGTACTTGAGGCGATTTCAAACGGCAGTCGGGTGACATATTCATGGGCCGTTCCTGATGATCAGTCACGCCTTGATGTGCGGATCGCCCTCCTCGCCGTGATGTGTGTTGAGACGGCTCTACCATTAGGAGGCGACATTTACATCGCGCAAGATCAAGGTGATTGGACCATCCACGCCAAACACGACCGATTGAACTTGGATCCCGCGCTTTGGGCGCCCCTTAGCAAAGGAGATCACGCCGATAATTTGACCCCTGCACAGGTTCATTTCGGCCTTTTGCCGCAGATGGCTGATCAGGCTGACCGTAAACTTGCGTTTTCACATGGCAGCGACTGGGTCGCGATAAAGTTCTAAGCGCGAACCGTTCCGTCACCGACAACCAGATACTTAAAGCTCGTAAGCTGCGCGGCCCCAACCGGACCACGCGCGTGCATCTTGCCCGTCGCAATGCCAATCTCAGCACCCATGCCAAATTCACCACCGTCTGCAAACTGGGTCGACGCATTGCGCATAAGGATCGCTGAATCGAGGCGTCCAAAGAATTCTTCAGCCGCCTCATCATCCTCTGTTAGGATACAATCAGTGTGGTTGGACCCGAAATCCTGAATGTGAGAAATGGCTTCATCAATATTATCAACCACTTTCGCAGCGATCTTCATATCGAGGAATTCCATTCCCCAATCATTGTTCGTAGCCTGACTGGTGCCATTCAGGCCTTTCGCGTGCACATCAACGCCCGCAGCCATCAGTTTATCAATGATCTCCTGCCCAAGGGCTGTGGCATCTTTGTGAACCAATAGGCATTCCGCAGCGCCGCAAATACCTGTGCGACGTGTTTTGGCATTCATCACAACAGCATGTGCTTTTGCAGAATCCGCATCTTTGTCGATGTAAACGTGAACAATGCCTTCGAGATGTGCAAATACGGGCACGCGGGCTTCTTTTTGCACGAGCCCAACGAGCCCCTTGCCACCGCGTGGTACAATCACGTCAATTGTATCCGTCATGGTAAGCATTTCGCGCACCGCGGCGCGGTCACGCGTAGGGACAAGCTGCACGGCGTCCTCTGGCAATCCCGCTGAGCGCAGTCCATTTTGCAGCGCTGCATGGATTGCGCCGGAGCTATGGAAGCTCTCGGAGCCTCCGCGTAAAATAACCGCATTCCCGGCCTTCAGGCAAAGCGCGCCAGCGTCTGCCGTCACATTGGGTCGGCTTTCATAGATGACGCCAATAACTCCTAGCGGCGTCCGGACACGACGAATGTGCAGACCCGTAGGCTGGGTCCATTCTTCCATGACAGCACCGACAGGATCGTCTTGCGCCGCAACGGCGCGCAACCCTTCAACCATGCCGCCGATACGGTCTTCGTCCAACATCAAACGGTCCAGCATTGCGGGGCTTAGCCCCTTCTCGCGACCGAATTCCATGTCTTTAGCATTGGCATCGATAATAGCCGCACGTGCAGCCCAAACCGCATCCGCCGCTTCCATTAACGCCTTTGTCTTCGCTTCGGGCGTGGCGCTAGCAAGAATTCTAGCGGCAACTTTCGCACGCTCCCCGATGTCAGCCATCAATGTGGGAATGTTCATGTCGTTTGTCATTAGATCACCATATCGTCGCGATGGATAAAGACACCGCGTCCTTCATAACCGAGTGCTTGAGCGATATCTTCGCTCTGCATCCCCTTAATGGCCGAAGCCTCAACGCTGGAATAGCGCGATAGCCCAAGTCCTAAACGCTGTCCATCGGTGGAAAAAATCGCAACTGGATCGCCCCGCTGATAGCTTCCTTTGCTTGAAACGATGCCAATTGGCAGGAGCGACTTTCCGGACTTCAGCGCGGCGCCAGCGCCAGTATCAACCGTAACCTCGCCATGAGGTTTCATCGCTGCGATCCAACCTTTACGCGCCGCACGTGGGTTGGTCTGTGCATTGAACCAAGTGCTCTTTGCCCCATCGTCGAGAGTTTTCAAAGGGTTGAGTGGCGTTCCTAACGTAATAACCATGCGGCACCCCGCATCAGTTGCCAGTTTCGCAGCCATCAGTTTGGTTTTCATCCCTCCCTTCGAAAGACCAGAGCCAGCATCGCCCGCCTGCTGTTCGACTTCGGGAGTAATTTTATCAATTACATCATAGTGTTTCGCGTTTTTGTTAATGTGTGGATTATCAGAGTAGAACCCATCCACATCGCTGAGCAGTACCAAACAATCCGCACCAGCCGTCACAGCAACCTGTGCCGCGAGCCTGTCGTTGTCGCCATAGCGGATTTCATCTGTCGCGACGGTATCGTTCTCGTTTACAATCGGCGTAACGCCCAGTTTCAGCAATGTTTCCATCGTAGCGCGGGAATTTAAATAGCGGCGGCGGTCTTCGCTGTCTTCCAACGTCACCAGAACCTGCGCTGTCGTTATGCCGTGAGGCGCAAGGGCTTCTTCATAGGCGCGTGCAAGTTGAATTTGCCCGACTGCCGCGGCAGCCTGTGATTGCTCAAGCGCGAGCTCAGCACGCGGCAATCCCAGAACACCGCGCCCCAATGCAATCGACCCAGACGAGACCAAAATCACATCCGTTCCACGTGCACGCAAAGCGGCGACGTCTGTTGCTAATGATCGCAGCCAATCAGACCGCAGCCCTGTCTTTTGATCAACAAGTAGCGCAGACCCGATCTTAACAACCAGCCGTTTTACATTGTTTAGGGACGCCAAGGAGCTTGCTCCTCAGGTTCATTCTGGCGCTCCTTATCGGCGTCAATTTCTAGCTTAAGGGCGCGAAGAACCTCTACGGTCCCCTCGCCGGTCGCACCGGACATCATCATTACATCAACGCCGGTTCCAGCCTTGATTTCACCGACGATGAACTGGCGTTCTTCTTCATCCAAGGCATCTATCTTGTTCAGAACCGTAACGCGTGGCTTTTCAGCAAGATTACCCCCATAGGCGTCAAGCTCGGAAATGATCGTTTTGTAATCACCAACCGGATCGCCGGACGTCCCGTCAATCAAGTGCAACAGCACTGAATTGCGCTCAACATGGCCCAAGAACAGCTGGCCTAGGCCTTTACCGTCACTCGCGCCTTCAATCAGGCCCGGAATGTCGGCGATCACGAATTCGCTGTTATCGACGCCCACAACGCCAAGGTTTGGAACCAGCGTTGTAAACGGATAATCCGCGATTTTTGGGCGCGCATTAGACGTCGCAGCAAGGAATGTGGATTTTCCCGCGTTCGGCAGGCCCAAAAGCCCTGCATCGGCGATAAGTTTCAGACGCAGCCAAATCGTGCGCTCAATCCCGTCTTGACCGGGGTTTGAGCGACGTGGGGCTTGGTTCGTCGCGGATTTAAAGTGCAGGTTACCCCAACCACCATTGCCGCCCTTTGCCAACACAACGCGCTGCCCCGTAGTCGCAAGATCAACGATAACAGTTTCTTGGTCCTCATCCATGATCTCGGTTCCGGTCGGAACCTTTAGGATGATGTCATCACCATCCGCACCAGTACGCTGTTGGCCTTTTCCGGCCTCACCATTTTTGGCAAAGAAATGCTGTTGATAGCGAAAGTCGATCAATGTGTTGAGGTTATCAACGGCCTCGACGATAACGCTGCCGCCCTTGCCGCCGTCACCACCGTTCGGACCGCCGTATTCGATGTATTTCTCACGCCGGAACGAAATACATCCGCCGCCGCCGCTACCAGAGCGGATATAGACTTTACACAGGTCGAGGAAGTTCATCGGTTCAGGCTTTCTAACAGGTTAACAGGGCGATACGCGAAACGCAGCCAACGCTCAAGCAGGCTTGCCCATCTTACGGGCATAGGTCCACGTCGGTGTCACCATATTGCGCGCCACGGAGAAGGTCTCGGCGTCGCCAAGATAGGCAAATTCGGCGTTTGTCAGGATGCGGGCTGAACTGGGGTTGTCTTGAAATACCTCAGCATAGATATCACTGGCCCCTTGCGGGTTCGCGGACAAGATTGCCTCAACGGCTTCGGTCGCAATGCCAGTATTCCAAAACGCCGGCGCCACCCAATACCGTAGCTCGGATTGGTTGCGATCAAGGCGTGACAGTTTGATAACTCCCATCACCTCAGCATGCTCATTGGCGGAACCGTCAATCGCCCAGAAATCCTCTGTGCGCTCGACGTCATTCGCACGCACCAGCATGTTTGCAATGTATTCAGGTGGCAAAGGATGCGGGATTACGCGTGTCATCGTTGCGACGCGTTGGTCCGACAAATAACGTTCAAGCAAACCCGCGTCGGATGCCGCCAAAGGGCGCAATGCGAAGCGTGCGGCATGGATCACCGGCTGATTTGTCTGGATATCGTCTGAAATCCGACTTTCGGAATTCATAGGTCTTCTCCCGCAAATAGTGCGTAGAGCACTGAAACGACAGTAAGTGCCGCAAGCGTCCACATCAGGTATTTTTCCCCCGGCGTTCCGGCCAAACTTGTCGCGATCCGCTGTC
Organism: Octadecabacter ascidiaceicola; assembly: GCF_900185015.1. GTDB lineage: Bacteria > Pseudomonadota > Alphaproteobacteria > Rhodobacterales > Rhodobacteraceae > Octadecabacter > Octadecabacter ascidiaceicola. The sequence goes on from NZ_FXYD01000001.1 coordinate 312,690, forward strand.
CCGCATAGGTCCATATCGGATGCAGTATCATTTGCAGTCCCAACAAACAGATGGCGATGGTCGCTGTGGCTTGCAAGGGGGGCGTTCCGGCGATCACGAAAGTTGTGAACCCAGTTGTGATCATCGCCCAAGCCTTTGGATTCAAAGGGTGAACAATCAAGCCCGCAAAGAAACCGGGGGGTGTTCCGTCGGCTTCTCCAACCTTCAGGCGCAAATTCGCCACGCGGTACGCGAGCCATAAAACATAGGCAATCGACACCCATTTTAAGGCTTCAAATACCAACGGGTAGTCGTCCTGCACCGCCATCAAACCAAAGCCAAGCGGCCAGATGATCAGCTGTTTTCCAAGTGCGACACCAGCCACAAATGGCAACGCGCGACGCAACCCAAACCGTGCGCCCGTTGCCAGAAGGACCATGTTAGCAGGTCCAGGTGTTCCAACTTGTGATGCGGCAAAACCCAAGAAGGGCAAGATAGTGATATACATCATACCCTCCTTCTCAGTGGGCAAACTAAACGGAAAAAGGGGTCGGTTTGCACCGACCCCTTCAAATTCTTAAAAACCTAAGGTTCGGTTACTCAGCTGCCTCGGCGAGCGGTGCAACAGAAATAAAGGTGCGGCCTTTGAAGCCCTTGCGGAACGTCACGTTGCCTTCAACGGTTGCGAAGATTGTGTGATCTTTGCCTTCGCCAACGCCAGTACCCGGCCACCACTTGTTGCCACGCTGACGTGCAATGATGTTGCCTGGGATAACGGACTCGCCGCCGTACTTTTTGATGCCAAGGCGGCGACCAGCTGAGTCGCGACCGTTACGGGATGAGCCGCCTGCTTTTTTATGTGCCATTGGTGTCTCTCCTTAACCTTTAGCGAATTCAGCGGCTTGCTTCAGCCACTCATCGCGGTCGATGCGACCTTTGAAGTTCAATTTGTCGTCCATATCAGCGATGTCCGCTGGGGTCCATGCTGCGATCTGAGCGAATGTAGTCACGCCGAGGTCGTGAAGTTTGCCCACGATAACCGGACCAACACCGCTGATGCGTGTCAGGTCGTCTGCGCCGTCAGTTTTCGCAGCTGCCTTCTTAGGCGCGGCTTTCTTTGGCGCTGCTTTTTCAGCGGCAGGCTTAGCAGCCTTTGGTGCGGCTTTCTTAGGCTGGGAAGCGCGTGCAGCAGCGGCTTCGGCTTTCTTGGACGCTGGTGCGCCTTTGTTCGCCGCACGTTCGATCATGTCAGCAGACATGAAGCCAGAACCGTTCAGCGCAGCTTTAACGCCGGACTTGTCTGCACCCTTTTCAAGGATGTCAGTGATGCGAACCAGTGTCAGTTGCTGACGGTGGCCCTTGGTACGCTTGGAAGAGTGCTTCCGGCGGCGCTTAACGAAGTTAATCGTCTTTTCGCCTTTGATCTGGTCGATCACTTCGGCCTGCACGCCAGCGTCTTTGACGAGGGGCGCGCCCACGTTGTTGCCAACCATCAGAATTTCGTTGAATTGAACAGTTTCGCCAGCTTCCGCAGCGACTTTTTCGACACGCAGTACATCGCCAGATTCGACTCGGTACTGTTTGCCACCGGTTTTGAGAACCGCAAACATATCGTTTTCCTTTTCAATCGCGTCTCTGGGGTCCCCAAGAAAACATCATGTTTCTAAGGCGTTCATTGCTTTCGCAACCCGTAAACAGCGCGCCCATCTTGGAGCGAGATTTTGCTTAACCCGAACAAATCGCTTGCTCGGATAGCGGCTTATCGGTCCAACTGCGTATTAAGTCAACCCAATTGGACAGGTTCCACATGCGCAAATTCACCTTTGTTTTCTTAACGCTCGTGGCGGCCTGTAGCAATGAAGCGAACCATCTGGGCAATCCGCTGTTAATGCCCCTGAACGCGCTCGGCACGCGCATTGGGAATGCCGTTTACAATGAACGACGCGGGAAGGTCGAAGTCTTCGTTAAATCCAACCACCCTGCCCTTGTCGCTGACATCCAGCGCGGCGGTGGCCCAATGCTGACCCAAGCGTTTGAAATTGCGAATGTCCCTAAACCTGTTCGGGCGCCGCATACGTTGCAACTCCAATCCGATTTGGCGCTTTACTCTAACAATATCGAAGCGCTGATCGTCGCGATAATGGTCGTGTCTGAGTGATCGTATCAACGCCGGCGGTGTTGAATGTTAAATGATCGTTGATGCTCTGAGAACTTTTCGTCCTGAGGTTCTGCGATCTGGCCCTGTGCGGCCTTTTTCATCAAACGTTCCGCCAGAATGAACGACGCAATGGCGACAAACACGCCCCCTGCCATCTGCCCGATCAAAACGCCCTGTGCGCCCCAGTAGTACGACCCCAGATATACAAACGGGATAATGCCAAGCGTATTGCGCCCCCAATTTACCCATGTCGAATAGAATGGATGGCCCAAATTGTTGTACGCGGCATTTCCAACAAAGATGATCCCGTTAAAAATCCACGCCAACGACAACGGGCCGCAGAACAGAAAGATGAGGTCTCGTGCAACGCCGTGCGCGTTAAACATGTTTGCGATCGGGCCACGTAGGAAATACAAAACAGCGACGACCGGAATGACGTAGACAACGATCAAAATCATGCTGCTGTTAAAGGCTTCGCGTACGCGGTCATGTTGCTTGGCGCCGAAGTTCTGGCCAATGATAGGGCCAATGCTCCCCGACATTGCAAAGATTAACGCGAAGGCAATCGGTGTAACGCGCCCAATGATTGCCATCCCCGCGACCGCTGCGTCCCCAAACTCAGCCGCTGCGCGTGTCACATAGGCCCCGCCAATTGGTGCTGCGATATTGGCGAGCATGGCGGGGATCGCGATTGCTGCGATCGGTCGAAAATCACGGATAACGGCGGACATGGTGAACCCGACGAAACCGCCATAGCGCGTAACGATAAAATAGATCGCCGTGCCCGCCACAGACACACGTGACGCAACAGACGCCCATGCCGCGCCTTCCAAACCCATATCCAATGCAAAAATGAAGATTGGATCGAGGACCGCGTTCACAACGCCAGCGATCAAAGTCACCATCATTGACAGCTTTGCCGCGCCGTGACTTCGCAAGGCAGCCGACACAACGATACCGATCAAAAGAATGGGCATCGTTGGGATAAGGATCTTTAGGTAGGAAACTGCAAGCTCTTGTGTGGTTCCCGTCGCTCCGATCCAGCCAGTGAGCGTGTGTAGGTTGACGTAGATGAGGCCCGCGAAGCCAACTGCAAATGCGACCCCCACCACGAGGACGTGTGTCAATAGTTCCGCCGCGCGATCTGCGTCGTTTTCCCCCAGAGAACGGGCGACCATCGCCCCTCCGGCTATCGCCATGCCAATGCTAATCGATGTGGTCATAAACAGGATCGTGCCCGCAAACCCCACGGCTGCTGCGAGTTCATCAATCCCGAGCATCGAGATGAACAACATATCCACCAAATCCACAACAAACAGCGCCAAGAACCCGATTGCTGACGTCAGCGACATCGAAATGATGTGCTTGGTTAGACTGCCCGTTAGAAACTTGGCCTGCTCGTTAGTGTCGCTCATGCTTTGGGTTCAGACATAATTGCGCCCATTTGCGAGGCTAGTTCGACCTCCCATTCGTCACGCCTTTCACGGAAGGACTCCATGTACGCGTCGTTCTCGTGAAGCGGAATGTTTGGGTCGTAATGTTCCGCTGTCGCTATCATGACCTTGCGGTCCATGTCATTGAACGCATTGACCATGCGATCAGCCTGATCGTGTGAAACACCCAATGCCTCAATCGCGGAACGCCCCATACGCAACGAGCTGTCGTAGGTGTCGCGAATGATGTCCCGACAACCAGCCTGCCAAAGATCATAGACATGCGTTCTATCCACGGCCCGCGCCACGATATGCACGTCGGGATAGTTTTGGTGCACGTAATGCACCAATTCAGTGATCTGTTCTTTGTCATCAATCGCAATCACAAAGAGTTTCGCCTCTGCAATACCCGCAGCGCTGAGGAGATCAGGGCGTGTCGCATCGCCGTAATATGCGTGGATACCAAAGGCTTTCAGCATTTCTAACTGCTTTGAGGAGAAATCAATGACCGTCGGCGTCAGATCGCCCGCTGTCAAAATGCGACTTACGATGCCACCAACCCGCCCATGACCCGCGACAATAATCTTGCTGTGTTCTTCAATCGTATCCATTTCACGATCGTCTTGTCCGACAAAGCGCGGTGCGATGACACGGTCATAGAGGATGAACAAAGCAGGTGTGAGCAACATCGAAAGCGCAACGATCAGCAACAAGCGGTCGGCAAGATCGCTTGGGATTACGCCGTTGGCGACCGTGAAGGACAACAGGACAAACCCAAACTCACCCGCCTGCGCCAAGCCAAGTGAAAACAGCCAACGATCCGCGCCGCCGATTTTGAACACGACGGCCAAACCGTAAAGGACAGCGACCTTTAGCAACATAAGGCCAAGTGTCAGCCCAACGATCGTCCCAAGCATTTCAAACAGAAGGTCAAAGTTAATCCCAGCCCCGACCGTCATGAAAAACAGACCCAACAGCAGCCCCTTAAACGGGTCGATATCGCTTTCCAGCTCATGACGGTATTCACTGTTGGCGAGAACAACACCCGCAAGGAACGTCCCGAGCGCGGGCGACAGCCCCACAAGCGTCATCAGCAACGCTATGCCAATCACCATCATCAACGCGGTCGCAACAAACAGTTCCCGCAGCTGCGCGGCAGCGATGAAGCGGAAAATTGGGCCAGTTAAATAGGACCCTGCCCCGATCACCGCCGCAATCGCGCCAAGTGTAACAAGGGCCGCGCCCCAACCAGGAAGACCATCCACAAGGCTAAGCGAAGCCCCATGCCCATCGTCGCTGTGCCCATGTGAAAGGGCCTCGGTAAGTTCGGGCAAAGCAAGCAAAGGGATAAGCGCAAGCATTGGAATAACGGCGATGTCTTGGAATAACAGCACAGAGAAACTTGACTGGCCGCCATCGCTTTTCATCAGGCCCTTTTCACCCAAGGTCTGTAAAACAATCGCAGTCGATGACAGCGCCATGACAAGACCAATCGCAAGCGCAACAGTCCAAGAAATGCCAAATATCAACGCAACAGCCATGACAGCCAAAGCGGTTATTCCAACCTGTCCGCCGCCGAGACCCAATAGTTTGGCCCGCATAGACCAAAGCAGTTTTGGTTCAAGCTCAAGCCCGACCAAGAACAGCATCATTACTACGCCAAATTCCGCGAAATGCTGGATCGAAATGACATCAACGTGGAGCAGCGCCAAGATTGGGCTAATCACAATGCCGGCGATCAAATAGCCCAACACCGACCCAAGCCCAAGACGAGAAGCGATTGGAACTGCAATCACCCCTGCAATTAAGAATACAAAGGCTAAGAGGAGGAAATCGGTCATGGCTGGCCTTTCACAAAACGCGGATTAAGTAGCGTCACACATCTTGCTGTGAAAGGACAAGCCATTGTTCCAAATGAACGTTGGGTCAACCAAAGTGACCGAGCAATCAATTGGCCTTACAGTTCCTGCATTGTCATTTCTTTGGCTGCAGCGCGCCCCAATGATCGGCTGATCCCGTTGAACAACCGATCAAAGCTATCAAACATCGTGCGGTTAATCACGGCCCCTGCATCGGTTTCGGAAAATGCGATGTAGGCCTGCAGGTCCCCATCCTCGAGCGGCTGATATGCTAAGAACAAAAATGAGTTGATCCACTCGGTCGTGCTGTCACGGATTTCTGCTTCTTGGCTCCAAACATCCGTAAGGACTTGCTCCTCGGACAACGCACCCGCAAACGCGCCACCATCAAGCAACCCCATAAAGAACGCCAAGTTGGAATTAAGAGCCCCTTCAACGTTGGTTTCGATCAAATTGTTGGCTTCGACAAACGCAACCACATGCATCATCCGTGGATCTTCATCGGCAAGCGCGATCATAGCCGCATCCTGAGCTGCCTCCTCAACCGCATCATCCAACAACGCACGGCGTGCGCTGACCTCAAGACCGATGATCATCTGACCCTGATCGGAACCAAAAAACTCAAGAATAGGTGTCAGGTCTTCACCTTCCAACGCGGTTTCAAAATCTGCGCGGACCATTCCTTTCATAACTTCATAGTCATAAATGCGTTCAACAGTCGCGGCCCATTCTGCCGTCGGTGGCCCCGCGAACAGGTCTTGCCCGATCGTGTCGCCATAGCTCACACCTTCTTCGCGCATGATCTCGATGATATCGGGCAACATCAAAAGCTCGAACAGTTCATCCGTCCCACTTTGTTGTGCCACTGCGGGCATGGCGAAAGTGATGGCGGTTGCCAGTGACGCGAAACGCATGAACATAGGGGGCCTCTTTACTGCTTTGATATAGGAATAGGTGCGCAGCGCGTCATTTCCAAGGGCCGTTTGATCAGCGCACGCAATTGTCAGCAAAACCACTTGCACCATCACGCCCTCGCGCCTATCAGATCAGCGATCAATCGACACGGAGAGGTGGCGGAGTGGTCGAACGTGGCGGTCTCGAAAACCGTTGACCCTTCACGGGGTCCCAGGGTTCGAATCCCTGTCTCTCCGCCATTTCACTATTTTGACCTGTGAATCCTTCTAACACCTTGAACGGCAAGGTGGTTTTTGGGGTTCGAAGTCCTGTTTTCTGGCAATAGCTAATCCGCTCCACAAAGGTTAGTTTCAGCACTGTGCGTTGGAGGGTCAGTTGACCTGATTCCCATAGTTTCCGAGGGTTTGCGAGGAACGCACAAGCGAGTTCGAACAATTGCTCGAAGCTGTGGCTTGGTTGGGCGGATTTGCCCAGTTTTTCCTGTGCAACGAGCTTGTCTTGCTCAAGTCGCGCGAGGCGCTTTTCATAGGCTGATGCCACGGACGGGATTGTCGTATCAACAATGCGGTCGAGCAGTCCGTCGATTTGCTTCTCGATCTTGGTCACATCGCGCTTTAGCGACACCATTCCAGCTTGGGCTTGCTCGGCCCGTTGATCCCAAACATTCTTGAACATCGCTTTGGTCAACGTCAGCAGGGTCTCAGACGGTTGTAGCGCTTGTAAGTAGCCGCTGAACGCCTCTTCCAGCACATCTCGGCGGATCGACTTGCGGTGGCTCTTACAGTCCTTGGTGAAGCATAGATAATAAGGATGTTTCTTGCCCGTTTTGCTCTTGGACCAATTTGCCGTGAGCGGGTTGTTACCGTCGTTGCACAGAACGAAGCCATCCTTGGACGCTGACGCGGGCGATAAGGCGGTTCGAGAGTAGAGGCGACGACAACCTGTAAGTGGCGACCAAGTCCGTGCTTTGATGTAAGCTTGGCGCTGATCTCAAGCTTGGACTTTATCTGATGCGCACTTTGCCTACCTTAGGTTTGCAAAATTAAGATATTTTGAAGTAAATATTTGCTTGAGCTTTGAGTTCGTGCTATTTTGCAAACCATGAAGTTACAGAAAGAGCAAAACTTAAAGAAACTCTTGGAAACCGTCCCGAACGGCTTCTTTGTGGATTCAAAATGGCTCACCGCGCAGGGGATCTCTCGCCAGCTTGTAACGAAGTACCTCAAAAGCGGTTGGCTAGAACGCGCGGGGCACGGTCTATATAGACGCCCAACAGTAGCTGTTGAAGACAGTGCGGTCGAACTACCTGATTGGGAAGTTCTCCTACTCTCCATGCAGCACCTGATGGGCTACAGCCTACATGTGGGCGGTTCAACAGCCTTACGTCGGCGCGGCCACGGCCACTACGTCTCAATAGGTCAAAATGATCGCGTGTTTCTATATGGTGTTTCCCTTCCAGGATGGCTCAAGTCGGTGCAGACAAACGCCACGCTTGAACTGAACAACCTCAAACTATTCTCGGCTCCCGATATCGGTCTCGACGACGGTGCGAAGCCTCAAGACGGGCCGCATGCCCATCCTCCGTGGCGTTGGTCCCTGAAGATGTCGTCGCCAGAACGCGCAATCCTTGAAGCCATCAAAGAACTGCCGGAAACAGAAACGTTTCATACTATCGACGTCATGTTTCAGGGCTTGGTCAATCTACGGCCCCGCCGCCTTACTGAACTGCTTCAAGCTTGCACCAACATTCAAGTGAAACGGTTGTTCTTCGTCTTTGCGGATCGCCACAATCATGCATGGCGAAAGCACGTTGATGAGAATGATATAAACCTCGGATCTGGGGATCGCGCATTCGTTATGGGCGGCAAGTTGCATCCAAAATATCGCATCACGATACCTGAAGACTTGATGCCACAAACCAAAGGAGCGACCGATGAAACCCCATGACTATGCGGCTCAGGTCGAACTTCTCGTTGGCATCTTGCCCTATGTGGCAAAGGAAGACGTCTTCGCCCTAAAAGGCGGCACCGCGATCAACCTGTTCTATCGCGATCTTCCGCGTCTGTCGGTCGATATTGATTTGACCTATTTGCCGGTCAAAGATCGTGCAGAAAGCCTCGCCGATATCGATGCCGCGTTAGACCGGATCGCCGCAGACGTTACAGGCAGCGTTGAAGGCGCGGTCACCCATCGTATCGCGGGTGGCGGTGGCGGCGAAACTCGAATTTTGGTCACGCGCAATGGCGTCGAGGTGAAGGTCGAAACCTCGCCCGTGTCGCGCGGCGTTGTGAATGAGCCTGAGATCAAGACTGTCAGCCCTGCCGTCGAAGACCGATTTGGTTTTGCTGAGATGCAAGTTGTCTCCTTTGAAGACCTGTACGGAGGTAAGTTGCACGCAGCACTAGACAGGCAGCACCCGCGTGATCTTTACGACGTCAAATTGCTGTATGAAAACGAGGGCCTGACAGACGCGTTGTTCCGCACGTTCCTTGTCTACGTTGCGAGTTCAGGCCGTCCACCGCACGAACTGCTAGATCCGAACCTGATCGATCTTGATCTGCCATACGCACGGGAGTTTGAGGGGATGACTGCGACGGCGGTCCCACTTGTCGATTTGATTGCGACACGAGAACAGCTCATTGCGGACATAAGGGCTCGTCTAGATGAGCGTGCGAAGACATTCCTTCTGTCACTCCACGATGGCGTGCCAGATTTTGACGCAATCGGTTATACAGATGCAGCGAACCTGCCCGCTGTCAAATGGAAGCTGTTAAACCTCGAAAAACTCAAGGCCAACAACCCTGAAAAGCATCAAACGCTTCGACAAGAAATCCGAACGCTTTTCGAGGCAGATTGATCAAAACAAACTAAGTTGACGTGACTCAAATTCCGCCTTTTTCCATGCGGTAGATTCTGCATCGTGATCCAGCCAAGCAATGACGAACTCCACAGCCGTACCAATTTCAGCAATCCGATCACGGTGGAGGAAATGTGACTTATATCCTGTCTCAGTGATGGGCAGCGGCACCCGTTCTGTGCTGATGACCTCAATATGATCAATGCCGCAGGACGTAAACCAATCGGTGCAATGGCGAAGCCAACGAGAACAACGCGCGCATGAGGCTGAACAGCGCCGAATGGATCTTGCAGCGAAGCAAGCTGGTTCGCGCTGTGACTGTGCGGTGGCTGTCTATCAGGCCGAACACAGGATGCCGTTGCCCCAGCAGGCCAAGAATTTGCGCAATCTCCAGTTTGTCCGCAATCGAAGCAGATGACCGGCGTTTCCTGCGCGGCAATTGTTCATCCAGCACCTTGGCTCGAATGAATGTAGCCAACGCCATCCCATCGGCCATGTCCTTCAAGCGCTCGTGATCATGAGCCGACAACCGCAATGTTGGGCGCGCTGAAGGTGGTTGTCATGGCGAGACGTGATCCAAAACCGCGCACGGTTCGCACTGTGCTACTGCGCGTAAGATGCACCGAAGAAGAACGTGCAAGCTGGGCGGACAAGGCTCGTGCTGAAGAGCGTTCCCTCTCGGATTACACCCGCCATGTTTTGTCCTCTGAACCTATGCGACGCCGGGTGCATCCCCCCGAAGTTGACCCCACGCTTCTGGCAGCTGTTGGGCGCACAGGGAACAACCTCAATCAGATTTCCCATGCGCTTAACACCGACCGAAAGGCTGGGTGTGCGATTGATCTGATTGCGGTCCGCACGCTTCTGCTGGCGGTCACGCGTCAGCTGGCTGCGATTGTTGAGGATCATTCCCGATGATGGTGCGCTTCTTTGATCATGGGGAATCCCTTACAACAACCGAGCGTTCATTCAAGGTGACAGATCGATTGGCATCTCTTGGTTTTGTCTTAGCCGCATTCAATGCCCTTTCGCGCAGTTGTTTGAGTGAATGCTGAGCTGTCCAACGGAAAGGTCATCTTCGATCAGATCGTCAATAAAGCTTGCTTCAATAGGGCGAAGTTCGAAGATGATGTTCTCCCGCTCTTCGTTGTTGCGATCCAGTCCTTTGGTCAGGTGGAACTGCGTTTCAGACCGCGAATGGAAATTCCGGCTACGTGGGTATGGCTATGACGTACGCGATACGAAACGCGGCGCCGTTTTGACCACCCTGCCCCAAGGTGTCGAAATCTGTACGCTAGACGCTTAAGTCTTTGTGCGATTGATGGCGTCTTTCCAACCAGCAAAACGGCGGTCTTTATCGGCCGCCGACATGACTGGACTGAACTTACGCTCAAGCGCCCAAGTCTTTGCGAACGCGTCCTGCGTTGGGTAGACCCCTGCCCGCATACCAGCAAGCCACGCCGCGCCAAGTGCTGTTGTTTCAAGCACCTTCGGGCGATCCACAGGCGCGCCGATAATGTCGGCCAGAAATTGCATTGCCCAGTCAGATGCGGACATACCGCCATCAACGCGCAATGTTCCATTCGCAGCGCCAGACCAATCCGCATGCATCGCTTCCAGCAAGTCGCGTGTCTGAAAGCCGACGCTTTCCAACGCCGCACGTGCAAATTCGGCCGGCCCCGCATTTCGAGTAAGCCCGAAAATGGCGCCTCGTGCTTCGGCGTCCCAATATGGCGCACCAAGCCCTGTGAAAGCCGGCACAAGATATAGCTCAACCGATAGATCGGCCTTTTCAGCTAAGGCATGGGTATCTTTCGCGTCATCAATAATCCCAAGACCATCGCGAAGCCATTGCACAACCGCGCCCGCAATGAATATCGACCCTTCAAGCGCGTAGGTCGCCTTACCGTCTAGCTGATAAGCAATCGTGCCAAGCAAACGGTTCTTGCTCATTACCAACTCATCACCCGTGTTCAGCAGCGCAAAACAGCCCGTGCCATAGGTGGATTTCAACATCCCCGGCTCAAAGCAGGCCTGTCCAATGGTCGCCGCTTGCTGATCCCCCGCAACCCCGAGGATGGGCAATTCAGGACCAAACATATCCGTCGTGCCAAAGTCCGCAGCGCAGTCCAAAACCTCGGGCAGCATGGACATCGGGATATTGAACCGCTTGCAAATCGTTTCATCCCAAACGCCATCACGGATGTTGTAAAGCATTGTTCGTGCAGCGTTGGTGGCGTCTGTGACATGGCGTTTGCCGCCGTTCATCCGCCAAATCAGAAAGCTGTCGACAGTTCCAAACGCTAGTTTGCCCGCATCTGCCATTTCTTGCGCACCTTCAACGGTTTGCAAGATGTATCTCACCTTCGTCGCACTAAAATACGGGTCTGCCAAAAGGCCTGTTCGCTGGGTGATTTCGGCCTCAAACCCTTCCGCCTTCAGTTCATCACAGAATGCAGCCGTGCGGCGGTCCTGCCAAACAATTGCGTTGTGGATCGGCTTACCTGTCTCGCGGTTCCAGACAATGGTGGTTTCGCGCTGGTTGGTGATGCCGATGGCGGCAATATCATCCGATTTGGCGACGACATCGTTACAAACCGAAACAACGCTGTCCCAAATCTCTTCCACATCATGCTCAACCCAACCGGATTGCGGGTAGATCTGCGTGAATTCCTGCTGCGCTACATGGGCTACCCCCATGTTTTCATCAAACAAAATCGCACGACTGGATGTCGTGCCTTGATCGATCGCGAGGATATGGGTCATGCGTCGCTGTCTCCTAGATCGCCCCCGCGAAATCCGGTTGCGACGACAAATTTTTCGGAGCTGTCAGACCGCGACGATGGCGGCTTAACGTATTGTACTTTCTTGAAATTCTTTTTCAGCATACGCTGCAAGTCAGCTTCTGCACCACCGGCCAGAACCTTGGCGACAAATGTGCCACCCTCTTCCAGCACGTCAAAGGCGAAATAGGCCGCCGTTTCACACAGCGCCATGATGCGGTTGTGATCTGTCTGTTTGTGGCCCGACGCCGATGCCGCCATGTCCGACATCACAACGTCCGCTTTGCCACCTAGCCAGTCTTTGACTTTGATGTCTGCATCATCCTCCATGAAATCGAGTACATGAAGCTCGGCCCCTGGGATCGGTTCCATCTCTTGCAAATCTACGCCAAGGATCGTGCCAACTGGCTTTCCCTTGCGTTCACCCAACGCGTTTACGCGCGGCACCGCAACCTGAACCCAACCACCGGGTGCGGCACCGAGATCTACAATGCGTTTCCCGGGCGTTAAGAAGTTGAATTTCTCGTTCAATTCCAAAATCTTATAGGCTGCACGACCGCGGTAGCCATCGGCCTTTGCGCGCGCGACATAAGGATCGTTCAATTGCCGTTGCAGCCACAACGTGGACGACATTTTGCGACCACGTGCAGACTTAACCTTAACAGTCAGGTCACGCTGGCCACGGCCACTGTCATTTTTGCCGGTACGGGATGTGGGTTTCTTTGCCATATCATCCAGTACCGCGCGTCCTAGCGGTAGTAAAGGGACCGCCCGTTCGCAAAGATTTGAACTTTGTCTGGTGCAGCCGCCATACGTACAGGTTTTCCACGGAGTTCAGCGTGAATACCGGGCAATTTACCAATCACCGCGTCATTGTTTCCGACTTTGTCGAAATACAGCAACGTCACCTCGCCCAAGGCCTCCGTAATGTGAACCTTACCTTCAAAGGCATAGTCATCGCCGGTGGTTGCGACCATATCTTCTGGTCGAATCCCAACGTTAACCTTCATGCCCTTATCAGCCGTTTGTGTTGGCACAGCGGACGTAACAACGCCACCGCCATCCAACTTGACCTTGGTCTGCGCGCCCGTCTCAACGATTTCACCAGACAACAGGTTCATCGCAGGTGAACCGATAAATTGGGCCACAAACTCGTTCTCTGGGCGCTCATACAATTCAAGAGGCGTTCCAACTTGCGCGATGCCTTTGTTCGCCAGAACAACAATCCGTGTCGCAAGTGTCATGGCTTCCACCTGATCGTGGGTCACGTAGATCATAGTAGAGTCCGGCATGGATTCCTTAAGCTGCGCGATCTCAATGCGCGTCGCGACACGCAGCGCTGCATCAAGGTTGGAAAGCGGTTCATCAAATAGGTAAACCTTCGGGTCACGCACAATAGAACGGCCAATCGCAACTCGCTGACGTTGACCGCCCGACAGGGCTTTGGGCAGGCGATCAAGGTAGTCATCCAACTGCAGAATACGCGCTGCTTTCTCAATCGCTGCGTCAATTTCGGCCTTCGGTTTCTTTGCCAGTTTCAACGCAAAGCTCATGTTGTCGCGCACTGTCATATGGGGATAGAGCGCATAAGATTGGAATACCATCGCAATCCCACGTTGCGCGGGCGGCACGTCGTTCACCACCTGCCCGTCAATCTGAAGCTCGCCGCCTGTGATCTTTTCAAGGCCAGCAATCATCCGAAGCAGTGTAGATTTGCCACAACCAGATGGGCCAACAAAGACAATCAACTCGCCGGTTTTAATGTCGAGATTGATGTCCTTGAGAACGTCAACATTGCCGCCATAGGTCTTGGCAACATTCGTCAGTTTAAGATCAGCCATGTCCGTCCCTCCCGTTGATCAACTGGCCGGCGCGGTGGCAACAAACACCTGCCACGGACCAAGAGTAAGTGTGTCTCCCACCGGCACATCCGCGCCACCGAGATCTTGCGCGATTGCAGTCCAACTGCCGCTTGGAAGCGCGACTCCGGCAGCGTCTTCCCCCAAGTTGAACGCACAGAAAATACGCTCTCCATCTAAGCTGCGGGTGAAATAGACAACGCTGCCATCCGCCTTAACACCGTCATGCTCGCCCTTCGCCAAAGCCGGATTGGCATTCCGCAACGCAATGGCACGGCGATAATGATGGATCAGTGCTTCTGGGTCGTCTTCTTGAACGGCAACACTCATCTGGGTATGGGCCGAACTGACGGGAAGCCAAGGTTTGTCAGCTGTACTAAACCCGCCATTGGAATTTGAAGGTTCCCAAACCATTGGAGTCCGGCACCCATCTCTCCCCTTGAATTCCGGCCAAAATTCGATGCCGTACGGGTCTTGCAGGTCTTCATAGGCTACGTCTGCTTCATGCAGGCCCAGCTCTTCTCCCTGATAAATGCAAGCCGAACCACGCAGACACATCATCAACGTTGTCATCGCGCGTAAAGCGGCATCTGACGTGTCCCAACGGGACGCGTGTCGAATGACGTCGTGGTTTGAAAACGCCCAACAGGCCCAACCGTCTGCGGCGCGCTTATCGACCTCACCCATAACACGCGCGATCTCGGCGGCATCGGGGCGCGCGCTTGTCAGGAATTCGAACGCATAACACATCTGCATCAGATCGCCGCCCGCCGTGTATTCGCCCAAAATCTCAAGCCCGCGTTGCGCGTCACCAACTTCACCAACTGCCGCCGCATTGTATGGTTCCATTACCGCGCGCAGCTTGCGCAGAAACTCGAGGTTCTCTGGCTGGTTCTTGGAATAGAGATGGATTTGGTGGTTATAGGGGTTCACGGATGGGGCAATCGTAGAATTACGCTGATCCCGTGGTAGTGGTGGATTACTGCGCAACTGCTTGTCGTGCATATAGAAATTGATCGTATCGAGGCGGAACCCGTCCACTCCACGTTCAAGCCAGAACTTCGCCACATCTAACAACGCTTGTTGAACATCAGGCTCCCAGAAGTTCAGGTCAGGCTGCGAGCTTAGGAAGTTGTGCAAGAAATACTGCTCGCGCTCGCCGCTCCATTGCCAAGCAGACCCGCCGAAAATGGACAGCCAGTTGTTTGGCGGCGTTCCGTCTTCTTTTGCGTCGGCCCAGACGTACCAACTGGACTTATCGTTCTGTGCATTCTTGCGGCTCTCTTGAAACCACGGATGTTGGTCAGACGTATGCGACAACACGAGGTCGATCATGACTTTCAGCCCATTCTGGTGGGCCGTCGCAATCAACGCATCAAAGTCAGCCAATGTACCGAACATCGGGTCGACGTCGCAATAGTTTGACACATCATACCCGAAGTCCTTCATCGGAGAGGTGAAGAACGGTGAAATCCAAACGGCATCCACGCCAAGCGACGCGATATATGGAAGGCGTTGAACAATTCCGGCCAGATCACCGACACCATCACCATCGCTGTCTTGGTAGCTGCGCGGATATATCTGATAGATAACCGCCCCTTTCCACCAATCTTTATCCTTATCCATGTGCACGTTGCTGGATACAGTTTCCATTTTGCTCATCATCATTTGTCCTACTTAACCGAGCCGGCCAACAGGCCGCGCACGAGATATTTCTGCATCATAAAGAACACCAGTAAAGGCACCGCGATTGAGATAAACGCCGATGTCGCGAGGATTTCCCAATCGCCGCCTCGTGTCCCCAAAAGTTCTACGATTTGTTTTGTCATCACAGTGGTTTCACCTGAGCTGTCGATCAGGAACACCAGTGCCACCAACAGGTCATTCCACGTCCACAAGAATTGGAAGATCGCAAAGGACGCTAGTGCTGGAAAGCTCAGTGGAAGGATAATCTTAGTGAATATCTGAAACTCAGTCGCCCCGTCCACACGCGCGTTCTCAATGATGTCGCGCGGCAAACCGACCATGTAATTTCGCAAGAGATATATTGCGAGCGGCAGTCCAAACCCCGTATGCGCCATCCACACGCCCAAATAGCCCTTGCCGATCCCAATCGCATTGTGGAACTGCAACAGCGGGATCAAGGCGAGCTGTAGTGGTACAACCAACAACCCAACAACTGTCGCGATCAACAGCGCCCGCCCCGGGAAATCCATCCACGCCAACGCGTAGGCCGCAAACGCCGCAATCAGGATCGGAATGATCGTTGCAGGGATCACGACAGTCAGCGTGTTAAAGAACGCCTTGGCCATGTCCTCGGAATTGCCTTCGGTGAACAGCACGTTCTTATAGTTGTCCGTCGTAAACTCAGGCGGAACAGTCGCGATGATGAACAAGCGCTGTCCTCGCCCTGAAATCTGGTCGTCATTACCCTGCCAAATGTACGTACCATCGGCATTGAGCGTCATACTTTCGCCGTCACCCAGATCAGCGGTGTCGCCAATGGTATAGGCACTCGGCGCACGCGAGGACGTTCCCCAGCGATCGATGTTGACCTCGGCGTAGTCTCCCTCAAGCACGTTGCCTTCGACAACGAACATACCCGCACCGGTTTCGATCCGGTTGTCATCTGGGTCGAGCGCCCGCAATTGCAATGTTTGCTCCGCCGGAAATAAGGACGCCCACCAACCTGACGACGTAATCTGTTCGCTTGTCCGAAACGAGCTTACAAACAGCCCCAATGTCGGAAACAACCAAAGCGCAACCAGCACCACAACGGAGATATTCAGCAACCAAACAACTGCGGGCTTTTTACCACTCAAGCCATCCATCAGCGCATCTCCTTGCGGGCATTGTAGACGTTCCAAACAAGGATCGGCGTAACCAGCAGCATAATGATCATCGCCGCAGCGGACCCCATACCCCAGTCGTTCGCACGGAACAGTTTGTCATACATGTAATTGGCCAGAACCTGCGTTTCCCACTGCCCATTCGTCATCGCGAACACGATGTCGAACACCTTGAGCGTGGCAATCGTGATTGTGGTCCAGACCACAACAATCGTCCCCATGATCTGCGGAACTTTGATCTTAAAGAAAATCTGTAGCGGATTCGCGCCATCAATGATCGCGGCCTCAATCGTTTCTTCGGGGATACCGCGCAAGGCGGCCGATAAAATAACCATTGCGAAACCGGTCTGGATCCAGATCAACACGGCCATCAGGAAGAAACTGTTCCAGAAAGGAATTGTCAGCCACTGTTGCGGCTCAGCGCCGCCAAACAACAGATACAGATGGTTCAACACACCAATCTGCGCCACGTCTTCTGGGCGGGCTTCATAGATCAGCTTGAAAATCACGGCGGCACCGACGAACGAAATTGCCATTGGCATGAAAATGATGGACTTCGCGATATTGCCCCAGCGCAAACGATCGGTCAGCTGCGCGGCTAACAGGCCAAATCCGGTCGCCGAGGCAGGAACCACCACAAGCCACAACACGTTGTTGCGCATGGCTTCTGCGAACTTGGGCTCAGCAAACATTTGTGTGTAGTTTTCAAACCCGACAAAGGTGCGCACGCCCCCTGCTCCGCGTTCCTGAAAACTTAGGATCAACGTCGCGACGACGGGATATGCCAGATACAAACCAAGTGCGAGGATTGCGGGAAAGAGGAATAACCAAGGGCGGATCAATTCGCGGCGACTGATGTTGCGCCCTGCGTTTGGGCCAGAAGCCGGCAACAGAACTTTATCGAGTAAGAGGTTGGATCCATAAAAATATCCAATACAGCCGCTCACGCCGACAGTAATCGTGATCAGACCTAACAGTGCTGGATGCATGGTCCCTGTCCCCCCTGAGAATACGTGCCTGCATGACAGGCGAGAAAGGCGGCCCTTCGAATTAGAAAAGCCGCCTTTAGGTCGCTTAGATTACTTCAAAGCATCCCAGCTGTCTTGGATGCTGGTCGCAACTGCATCAGCGGATTCACCACCAACATAGTCAACCATACCCGTCCAGAATGTACCCGCGCCTATTGCACCAGGCATCAAGTCTGATGCGTCAAAGCGGAACGTTGTTGCGTTTTGCAGGATTTCACCCTGTCCGCGCAGCGTGTCGTCCATGTATGTCGCAAGGTTCACACCAGTGTGTGGTGTCAGGAAGCCTGTCTGCGCCATCATGATCTCATGTGCGATCGGCGTTTGCAGGAACTTCATGAACTCCATTGTCGCATCGTTGGCATCTGTAACAGCCAGCAATGTGCCGCCACCGAGAACCGGATTACCGAGATCCTTGCCAGCGAAAGATGGAAAGTAGAAGAAGTCCGCATCTGTTCCAAGCTCAGTGCCTTCTGGGAAGAACGCAGGCGCGAAAGATGCCTGACGGTGCATGTAGCATTGTGGCGGGCTGGAGAACATGCCAGTCGGGCTGTCACGGAAGTCAGTTGTACCTACGGCACCGGCACCACCAGCAACCATGTCATCGTTCTTGGCAAATGTGCCGAACATTTCGATGGCTTCGATGATCTTAGGATCGTTGAACGGAATTTCGTTGCTGACCCACATATCATAGGTTTCGGGTGTCTGCGTACGCAGCATCATGTCCTCAACCCAGTCAGTCGCAGGCCAACCAGTCGCCGCACCGGAACCCAGACCAATGCACCAAGGTGTTTCACCGTCTGCAATGATCTGTTCGGACAGCGCGATGAGGTCTTCCATGGTCTCAGGAACGTCGTAGCCTGCGTCCTCAAAATTCTCAGGAACATACCAAACGAGTGACTTTACATTCACGTTGAAGAAGAAGCCGTAGAACTGGTCTGCGCCATCTGCGTCGCCGTATGTGCCCAGATCAACCCAAGACGACCCAGCCGCATAGTTTTCGCCAACCCAAGCAGCTGCATCCGCGCCAAGTGGTGCCAGCAAGCCCTGCTCTGCGAGGTTCGCAGCCAGACCCGGCTGCGGGAATACCGCGATGTTTGGCGGCGAACCGGCCTCAGCATCAATAACGATCTGTTGCTCGAAGCTGTCGGAACCCGTGTATGTCGCATCCGCACCTGTCGCTTCTTCAAAATAGGTCAGCATGGATGTGAAGATTTCTGCTTCAGGGCTCAGCCATGGGCCAAATATCGTAACCGTCTGACCGCTCAGATCGGGTGCATCGGCTGCATATGCTTCCAAGCTATCCCAACTGAAATCGCCTTCACCCACGGCAAACGGCTGATGGCCGTCCGCATTAGCCATGCCAGCTGCAAGCGCTGCAATCGCCACACCAGCGTACATTGAGTTCTTCATGGTAGTCCTCCCTAACAGCGCATTTGCCGCGCCGTTTTCTCAAATTTGTTTCCGCGCGCAAACTTTTCAAAGCGCTTTGGATAGCGCTACCATGTGCCAACACACAAACAGAGTCAACGACATCTGATCCAAACCCAAAATTCAACAAACCCTCAATAATTTAGACACTAAAGAGGTTGATTTTTTCGGGCCCGAGGGTCAAAGCTCATTGAAATGCACGAATCAAAGCGCTTTGGAAAGCTCATATGAATCTTAAAGGCCTGTCGCAAATCTTAGGGATGTCCCAGACCACGGTTAGCCGTGCTCTGAACGGCTACCCCGAGGTTAGCGAAAAGACTCGAAAGAAGATCCTCGCCGTAGCAGCAGAGCATAATTACAGCCCCAACGTACGCGCCAAAAGCCTCGCAACGGGTCGAACCAACACAATTGGCCACGTGATCCTGACCGGTGATCGACACCAGATGATCAACCCGATTTTCGGAGATTTCATTGCAGGTGCCGGTGAAGTGTATTCCGCTGAAAACTACGAAATCGCGCTGTCCATTGTGAAAGAAGCCGACGAAGAAAAAACCTATCGGGCCTTAAAAACGCGCGGCACGGTCGATGGGGTCGTGCTTCACGGCCCAAAGATGAATGATACTCGGATTGGCTTGCTTCAGGAACTCGGCCTTCCCTTTGTGGTGCATGGTCGCGCGTCAGGCATTGCGTCTGACTACAGCTGGCTGGACGTTAACAACACGCGCGCGTTCCAACGTGCGACGGAGTTCCTCATCGATTTAGGCCATCGACGCATTGCCCTGTTTAATGGATTTGAGGGAATGGATTTTGCCCACCGCAGACGCCTCGGATATGAAAAAGCGCTTCAAGCGCAAGACATCAGGTTGGATCCTGCGATCATGCGTAGCGAAGAAATGAGCGATAGCAACGGATATGCTGCGACCCAAGATGTTCTGTCTTTGCCCAATCCGCCAACCGCAATTCTAACGTCTTCAATCATCTCCGCGTTCGGCGTGCGCCGCGCAGTGCAGGACCATGGACTGGAAGTTGGGCGCGACGTATCCATCATCACATACGACGATGGCTTGTCGTATTTGGCGAACGGCGTCGATGTTCCAATCTTCACCGCAACGCGATCTTCGGTCCGAGAGGCTGGGCAACTGTTATCGCAGATGCTGATTGACCAAATTAACGGTGACGTAACCGGCCCACAGAGCAAATTACTCGAAGCTGAACTAACGGTCGGCCAATCCACTGGCCCTGCCCCTTCCCCCAAGTAGCTTCGCGCAACTCTCAAACATTCTAAGGTTCAAAATGCAGTTCAAACGCTCAGATTTTCCTGAAGGCTTTCAATTTGGGGCCGCGACATCGGCGTATCAGATTGAAGGCCACAAATTTGGTGGCGCAGGTCAGACCCATTGGGACACCTTTGCAGAGACGCCAGGGAATGTTGTTCGTGCCGAAACAGGTGCGATTGCTTGTGACCACTACCACCGCTGGGAAGAAGATCTCGACCTGATCCAAAATGCAGGCTTTGACGCCTATCGGTTTTCGACAAGCTGGGCGCGTGTTATGCCCGATGGCGTAACCCCCAACCCCGAAGGTCTCGATTTTTACGATCGCCTAACAGACGGCATGCTGGAGCGTGGGATTAAACCCTGCGCGACTTTGTATCATTGGGAGCTACCATCTTCCTTGGCAGACAAAGGTGGCTGGCAAAATCCCGATATCGCCAAATGGTTTGGTGATTTCACCCATTGCATCATGGAACGCATCGGCGATCGCATGCACTCGGTTGCGCCGATCAATGAACCGTGGTGCGTCGGATGGTTGTCGCATTTCCTTGGAGGACACCCACCCGGCTTGCGTGACATCCGCGCCACAGCGCGTGCCATGCATCATATTCTTGTCGCCCATGGCACCGCCATCCAGACGATGCGCGGACTTGGCATGACCAACCTTGGTGGCGTGTTTAACCTTGAATGGGCAACTCCTGAAACAGATAGCGAAACGGATGTGACCGCCGCGGCGGTTTCAGACGGGTACTACAACCGCTTCTTTCTGGGGGGCGTTTTCAAAGGCGCGTACCCCGACAACATTATGAACGCCTTCGCCCCCCACATGCCAAACAACTGGCAAGACGATTTTGCGACCATTCAAGAACCATTGGATTGGTGCGGCATAAACTATTACACGCGCCGTATCGTTCGCTCAAACACAGATGCCTGGCCATCTCATGATGTCTTTCCAGATGGCCCACTGCCGAAAACCCAAATGGGCTGGGAGATTTATCCAGACGGCATTTATAAATTCCTCATGCGAACCAAAGACGAATATACGGGCGACTTGCCACTATTTATCACCGAAAATGGAATGGCAAACGCGGACATTCTGCAAAACGGAACCGTGAACGACCCTGAGCGCATTGATTTTTTGAACCAGCACTTTGAAGCAGTCCGCCGCGCCATCGCTGATGGCGTACCCGTAGAAGGTTTTTTCGTTTGGTCCCTTTTGGACAACTTCGAATGGGCACTCGGATACGAAAAACGCTTCGGATTGGTTCACGTTGACTTTGAAACATTGCAGCGTACGCCTAAAGCATCCTATCACGCACTAAAGTCTGCTTTGGAACTCTAATACCATGACTAACCCAGCTAAAACCCTTTCGCTTGTCGCGGATATCGGCGGCACGAATACGCGTTGCGCCCTCGCCAATGGTTGCCATGTCTTGCCAAAGACAATTCGTAAATACTCCAACGCACAGTACACAGGGTTAGCAGACGTTTTGCGCGGATATCTCGCGGATGAAGGCAATATGGTTCCACAGGCCGCTTGCGTTGCTGTTGCTGGCCCGGTTCATGATGGCGTGGCAACCATGACCAACTTAGATTGGACGATTGACCGCGACACGTTGATGGCCGCAACGAAAGCACAAACCGTAGCAATACTGAACGATCTTCAAGCGCAAGGCCACGCATTAGGCCATCTAAACGTGGGATCGATTCAATCAATAGTCGAAGGGCCCGCCGCACCGCCAAACGCGGTTCGCCTCATCGTTGGGGTCGGAACAGGCTTTAACGCTGTGTCAGTTTTTGAAACCGAAAATGGACGTTTCGTTCCACCTTCTGAGAGCGGCCATGCAAGCCTACCCACCCGCACCGAGCAAGAATTCCGTTTGGGCCGGTTTGTGTCCTCTTCGCAAGACTTTCCAGCTGTCGAAGATGTTTTGTCCGGGCGTGGTTTGGAGCGAGTCTACGCATTCCTGAGCGAAGAAACGGGAACCCCGGCCAAAAAACCTGCACAGGACATCATGAGTGCCTGCAAGACCGGTGAAGACGAATGTGCGCGTGATGCCGTCAATTTGTTCGTTCGCACACTTGGTGCGGTTTGCGGTGACCTATCACTCACCCATCTTCCATTTGGAGGCATCTATTTGGTCGGCGGCGTTTCACGCGCGATGGCGCCGTATCTATCCGAATTTGGGTTTGTTGAAGCATTTCAAGACAAAGGCCGGTTCGCACCCTTCATGACCAAGTTTTCAATCTCACTAATAGAAGACGATTTTGCAGCCCTTGCGGGCGCTGCGTCCCACATTAAACACCTGAATGATATCTAGTGTAACTGGTCGTGCACAGTCTTAGTCAGTTCGGTAAGTGAAAAAGGTTTCGGTAAAAATACCGAATTAGGGATACTTTTCTGATCCTCACCAAACGACTCTTCTGCATATCCGGAAACGAAGATCACTTTGGTATCAGGACGTTCTGCCAGTGCTTCGCGTACCCATGTGGGGCCGTCTTTTCCGGGCATAATCACATCGGTTAGAAATAGGTCAACTTCTAACGTTGGATCGGAAAGCAATGCCAACGCAGACTCAGCACAATCAGCTTCGAGCACTGTAAACCCGCGCAACTGCAGCGCGCGTGACGCAAATGCTCGAACGGGCGCTTCATCTTCGACCAACAACACAACCCCGTCCCCATTTATAGAGGCCGAGTTCCCCGCAGTTGTCGGTTTCTCTACGTGTTCGATCGGAGCGTCATGGCTTGGGATCATTATGCTAAAGGTTGTCTCGACCCCAACTTCGGAATCCACGAAGATGTATCCGCCCGTCTGCTTAACAATACCGTACGCTGTCGATAGCCCAAGACCAGTTCCATCACCCGATTTTTTAGTTGTCCAGAACGGTTCAAATATCTTGTTTCGTTTGTCGTCCGGAATGCCCGTTCCTGTATCATGGACTCTCAGTACAACGTAATGACCAGCCGGAACTGTCACTCTGTCTCTATGGAGTGGCTCTGCGAGAACACAGTTCTCGGTTTCAATTCTAATATTGCCGCCGTTTGGCATAGCGTCACGCGCATTCACCACAAGGTTCATCAAGACTTGTTCGAGTTGCCGCTTGTCAGCTCGGATCGGTCTGAGATCTGGATCATGATCCAACGTTAAAGTTAAACGCTCTCCAACAAGACGGTTTAGCAAGTGCGTGCTTTCAGACAATGTGTTTCGAAGATCGATAATTTCGGGTTGCAAGTTTTGCTTGCGTGAATAGGCCAACAACTGGCCGACAAGAGCGGCTGCACGGTTCGCATTCTCGTGAATTTGCACGAGGTCTGCAAAGTCGCCGTCTTCTTGATCGTGGCGCAAAAGTAATAAGTCACAATGACCGGAAATCGCTGTGAGCAGGTTGTTAAAGTCATGCGCGACGCCACCAGCCAACTGACCAATTGCCTGCATTTTCTGACTTTGGACAAACTGTTGCTCAAGGTTCTTGAACTCGGTTACGTCGCTTAAAACCGCTATAACATGCGCCGTGTCTTCACTTGAGCCAGCAGGATTTAGAGAAACCTGAACGTGGATTTCCTTGGTTTCGTGAATAGCCTCCAAAAACTGAGGCGCACCGGTTCCTTTTCCTTCAACGGTCTCAGTAATCCAGTCCGTCAAAGGTCGGCCAAGCCCCTCAAGAAGATCACTCACCCGGCACCCCATTGGGATCCTGGAATCTAACAATGTCCGTGCTTCGTGGTTAGACGCGAGAACGTCGCCCGTTGCTGAAATTTTAAGCAAAGGTACAGGTAACTCTTCAATGGCGTCCCAATCTGCGCCGACATCGGGCCCTTGGGGTAAATCATCGCCCGGAAGAAGGTAAATTTCCCGTCGTCCGCCGTGGCTTGGAACCTCAGCGACGAGACTGTCAATTTCACCGGATTCCGAAAGCACCTTGTGTACGTGGCCAGAAACAATCGGCAGATCCGAAAAAACGCCACTCAAATTCTTCGCCCGCCCACCTAACAAACGACGAAAAGCCTCATTCATATAGAGGACCGTACCGGTTGGTCCGGCGGTGAGCATGGGCAAGCTTAATGCATCAGCGGCACGTGCGCCCCCGCCCCGATCAGACAGATCTTCGAGGCGCCACATAAACATATCGCAATCAACGGCATTCACTGCGAGCCGGATATGGCCTTTACGGGTTACAATGTCTTCACGCGCACTGCCCAAGGCCTGTGCTTTGCTTTGCAAACGAAACAGGACCGACGCAGGGTTCGCGAACAGCTCTGCCAGAATACGAACGAGTGCATCGCTTGCCCTGTCGCGAAATTTGTCGTCTGCGACTTCGTTTCGGTAGGCCACATTCCCGTCGAAATCTGCAAGGAAACAGGGCGTTGCGTCATGTTCGACGAGCGTAACGAGAGCTTGCGTCGCGTAGGATTTCTTTCGTGCTTGAAAGAACTTGATCAACGAAACTGCGCCAGCAAATACCGCAAGCGCAACGGAAAATGCTAATAGCCCGAGTTTCAATTCAGGCTGAATAACGAGAAAGGAGGCGATCATTGCGCAGAAGCCCAAGACCGCAAACGCAGTTACAGAATGAGCACGGCTTTCGTGCAGCAAAACCTGCTTAGTGGGTCCGCCAACACCCCCGCGTTCTATATGGGAACTCTCTTCTGTCACGCCCGTCTCATTCTTGGATCGATTCGTCAGAACAGTTAACGATCAAATCCTTAACCACCGCTTAAGTCAGTAACGCGAGATTAGGGTGTTTTAATGATAATGCAATCAAAGGTTGTTAAGCATCTTTGGTGAATTCAGCAAAATAGAAACCATCGCCTAAAAGATGCGGTGCAGTAGATGTTTGACTCAGAAGCGAAAATCCGCACGCAGATTTCATAAATGACTGAACGCGCTCACCATTTTCCACATCAAACACTGAACACGTAGCATAGACGAGGGTACCGCCAGTTCTCACACGTTGCGCACCTTGCAATAGGACCTTGTCCTGAATGGTTGTCAGTTCCTTAAGCCGATCTTCAGTCAATTCCCATTTCGCCGCAGGGTTGCGGCGCCATGTGCCACTGCCTGAACAAGGTGCATCTACAAAAACGACGTCAAACGGTTGAAGTTTAGCCAATTCACTGGTTTGCGCGGTATTGATTTTCACCCCAGCCCGATCTGCACGTGGCGCTATGTCGACCATCCGGTTGGGGTCAATGTCATGAGCAGTAACCTCGCCACCTTGAGCCGCCATCGCCAAGGCCTTCCCCCCACCACCGGCACACAGGTCTAGAACGCGCTGGCTCTTGGTGAGGTTCAAAGCCAAAATAGCATGTTGTGAAGACGTATCCTGAAGCTCAATGAGACCGTCCGCATACGGTCGTGACAACGCGATACGTCTTTCGTTTTCAACCACTTGAAGGGCGTAGTTCATGCCCTCAACTGGAACTGTAACGATGTTCTCATCCGCGAGCAGCGCGATTACCTCAGCGGTCGTGCTCCTGGCGGCGTTTACCCGCAAAAAAACGCCTGCGCGGGATTTGAGCGTTTCCAGAATCTTGTCCGTTTGCGCGCCCAATGCCGCATCAAAGTGCGTTAACATCCATTCGGGCATATCGCACTGTATCCAGCGCGGAGCATCAGAAATTGAGCGCGCTTCTTCGCCCGCTTCGACTTCGTTCGGCGCGTGGCCAACGCCAGAGAACATCTCATTCACCTGCCCCGCGACGCGCATCGCGCCAAGCATCACACCGCGCCCTGAAGCAGCACCACCGATCCAGCCGTAGGAAGTTTTACAGCGCAAGGCCTGAAACACGTGATCCCGAATGGCCGCACGATCCTTCGAGCCGGCAAAACGGTGGCTACGGCCCCAACCAGTAAGAGCCTTTTCGGGTGTCGCACCGTCAAAGATTTCATCGAGAACTTCGATGGCGGCGGCAACTCTTGCGGCGGGTGTCATGGATCACATGGCCCGATAGTTAGGCGACTCGCGCGTTATCTGAACATCATGCACATGGCTTTCTTTCAGCCCTGCGCCGGTGATTTTAACGAAGCTACAGTTGGTGCGCATCTCAGCGACTGTCGCACAGCCTGTGTAGCCCATCGCGGCACGTAAACCGCCGACCATTTGATGAACAACTGCGGCCGCGGACCCCTTGTAGGCAACCTGCCCCTCAATGCCTTCTGGCACCAACTTGTCGCTTGCTGCGTCTTTCTGGAAATAGCGATCAGCTGACCCCTGCGCCATCGCGCCAAGAGAACCCATACCACGGTAGCTTTTGAAACTACGGCCTTGATACAAAATGACTTCACCCGGAGATTCATCAGTACCAGCAATCATAGAGCCGACCATCGCACAGGATGCGCCGGCTGCGATTGCCTTGGCAAAATCGCCCGAGAACTTGATGCCACCGTCCGCGATAATCGGCACATCGCCTGCGGCTTTGGCACAATCAGAAATCGCGGTGAGTTGGGGAACGCCAACACCGGCAACCATACGTGTCGTACAAATGGAACCCGGTCCAATACCAACCTTTACGGCATCCGCGCCTGCATCAATAAGCGCTTTCGTTGCTTCACCTGTTGCTACATTACCTGCAATGATCTGAACGCCAGTCGACAGCGCCTTGGCGCGTTTCACGGCCTCGATCACGCCTTCGGAATGCCCGTGGGCGGTGTCAATAACAACAATATCAACGCCAGCGGCAATCAGCGCTTCGGTCCGTTCAAACCCTGAATCGCCGACAGACGTGGCTGCAGCCACGCGCAGGCGGCCCAGGTCATCCTTACAAGCGGTTGGGTTCAGCACGGCTTGTTCGGTGTCTTTCAAGGTCAACAAACCGGTCAATACACCACTGTCATCGGTAACCAATAGCTTTTCGATACGACGGGACTTCATCAATGAAATAGCCTCGTCGCGGTCAGCAGGTTCTCGCAGCACGGCAAGATCTTCAAACGTCATCATCGTTGAAATTGGTTGGTCATCAGAGGTGGCAAACCGCATGTCACGGTTCGTGACGATGCCCATCACACGCCCTGCGTCATCGACAACAGGGAAACCGGTGAAGTTATAACGTTCAACCAGCGCTTTGGCTTCGGCTAGCGTCTGATCAGGGCGCAGAGTTACGGGGTTGTAAACGATGCCCGATTCAAAACGCTTCACGCGGCGCACTTCACGCGCCTGTTCTTCAACGTTGAGGTTTTTGTGAATAACCCCCATGCCGCCCGCCTGCGCCATTGCAATCGCCATACGGCTTTCGGTGACTGTGTCCATCGCAGAGGACAACAGTGGGATGTTCAAATCTATCGCTTGAGTGACGCGCGTGCGCGTATCAGCGGTGCTCGGCAGGACAGAACTCGCCCCCGGAACCAGCAATACATCATCAAACGTGAGGGCCTCGCGAATCTCCATCATACTCTCCAAAGCAATGGCGTCGTTAGGCATGGTCCTTTCGCATGGATACGTCTTGGGGGAAAGGGGCAACTGGCGTTTCTGCGCTTGAAAGAGCGTTACAATACGACCAATCTCACCCTATGGCACATGGATATGATAGCGGCGATATGACAGCGGCAGATTAGATTTACCCTTCGTAGGTATCGCAACCTTTGGTAAACGGCCTTACGTGGCCGACTGGTCAACGATCGAAGCTGGCTCGCGGTCCTTGGCGCGCCCTTTGATGCGGGAACGCAATATCGCTCTGGTGCGCGGTTCGGGCCGCGCTCTGTCCGCGAGGCATCTACCCTTTTCTCTTTTGACCATACAGGGGCTTACGATCACGAAGATGACGCGACCTATCTAGGGGCGACATACGCATCGTAGACATGGGAGACGCGGATATCGTGCACACCGACACTGTGCAAAGTCATGCCAATATCGAACGAGGCGTTCGGGCAGCTCTGGCATCCTGCGCCCTGCCCGTCACCATTGGTGGCGATCATTTGATCAACATCCCCTGCATCAATGCGTTCGATGACCAAGGCGACATCCACGTCCTGAAAATCGACGCGCATTTGGACTTCGTCGATGAACGCCACGGTGTGCGCAACGGTCACGGCAACCGCATGCGCCGTGCAGCCGATAAGCCATATGTTACGGGCCTCACCCAAGTCGGCATCCGCAATGTCAGTTCCACCGCCAAAGAACGGTATGAAGATGCTCGTAAGATGGGGGATGATATTCTTTCTGTGCGCCAGCAACGCGAATTGGTCGCGGCCAAAACTATCACCCGCATTCCAAAAGGCGCTAAGGTCTATATCACCATCGACATCGACGCTTTTTGCCCCTCCATCGCACCCGGTACGGGCACTCCTTCGCATGGTGGGTTCCTCTATTATGAACGCGGAGCGTGAACACACCTCATGACGTTCCTGAACATTAAGGTGGCGCGAAGTGGCTGCTTCTTTTGGCCACGCTGGGTAAGATAGTCAAAACTAAGCAGGACCACCCAACATGAGCAACGATCCCCTCGTCGTCTTTACCCCTTCTGGCAAACGCGGAAACTTTCCGGCAGGAACGCCGATCCTCACGGCGGCCCGACAGTTGGGTGTCGATCTGGATTCCGTGTGCGGTGGCCGTGGCATTTGCTCCAAGTGTCAAATCACCCCAAGCTATGGCGAGTTTTCCAAACACGGCGTTACCGCCAAAGAAGGCGCTTTGTCTGAATGGAACTCGGTAGAGCAGCGCTACAAAGACAAACGCGGGTTGATCGATGGTCGCCGCCTTGGGTGCCAAGCCACAGTGCAAGGCGATATCGTGATTGATGTGCCGCCTGAAAGCCAAGTCCACCGTCAGGTTGTTCGCAAGGCCGCCAGTGCGCGCGCGATGATAATGGACCCTGCGGTGCGGTCCTATTACGTCGAAGTTGCAGAACCCGATATGCACACCCCAACAGGTGATCTGGAACGCCTTGGGATCGCATTGAAAGAACAATGGGATATTGAGGACATCACAGCCGGCATGTCGGTGCTGCGCAAACTTCAGCCAGTTTTGCGCAAAGGGAAATGGACCTGTACTGTTGTTTTGCACAAAGGCCATCAGGAAACGGTGCACCGCATCCTCGACATCTACCCGGGCTTTGATGAAACGCGCCTTTATGGGCTCGCAATTGACCTTGGGTCCACCACCATCGCCGCGCACCTCACTGACCTGCGCAATGGTGCCGTGGTTGCATCAAGCGGCATCATGAACCCGCAAATCCGGTTCGGCGAAGACCTGATGAGCCGCGTGTCCTACGTCATGATGAACCCCGGCGGTGATATAGAAATGACTAACGCGGTGCGCACTGCACTTAACGCGCTGACCGATACGCTGTCTGCCGAAGCTGAGATCCAGCCAAGCCAGATTATGGAAGCCGTTTTCGTGTGTAACCCCGTCATGCACCACCTGTTGCTTGGCATTGATCCGGTCGAACTTGGCCAAGCGCCATTCGCCCTTGCAACCTCCAAATCCCTGTCTCTGCATGTGGGTGATCTTGATCTCACCAGCATGAACCCCGCCGCGCGTGTGTTCATTTTGCCGTGTATAGCGGGGCATGTGGGCGCGGATGCCGCAGCCGTTGCCCTGTCAGAGGCGCCCTATGATCAGGACGAGCTAACCTTGGTCGTCGACGTGGGCACCAACGCCGAAATCCTTCTTGGAAACAAAACCCAAGTGCTGGCCTGTTCGTCCCCAACTGGCCCCGCCTTTGAAGGTGCGCAGATTTCTAGCGGCCAACGTGCCGCGCCGGGTGCGATTGAACGGATCGAGATCGACCCAACAACCAAAGAGCCCCGGTTCCAAGTGATCGGATCTGACATTTGGTCGAACGATGAAGGCTTTGACGCAGCGATCGCGACCACGGGCGTCACTGGTATCTGCGGGTCTGGCATCATCGAAGCCGTCGCCGAAATGCGCATGGCGGGGCTATTGGACCCTAAAGGGCTGATCGGCTCGCCCGAGCAAACCGGAACACCGCGCTGCATCCCAGATGGGCGCACGCATTCCTATGTCATCCACGATGGCACGGCTGATGGAGGCCCGCTGATAACAGTGACTCAAGGTGATATCCGCGCCATCCAACTCGCGAAATCCGCGCTATATGCGGGCGCTCGTCTATTGATGGATGAAATGGGAACCGACACAGTTGAGCGCGTGGTTCTTGCTGGTGCATTCGGCGCACATATCTCACCCAAACATGCGATGGTACTGGGCATGATCCCCGATGTGCCGCTTGATAAGGTCACGTCAGCAGGCAACGCCGCCGGAACGGGCGCGCGTATGGCGCTGTGCTCTGTTGATGCACGTACCTCGATTGAGAAAACCGTCCGCGACATCACCAAAGTCGAGACCGCAATTGAGCCGAAGTTCCAAGAACACTTCGTCAACGCCAACGCGATCCCACACGCAACGGACCCGTTCTCCATCCTACGCTCAATCGCGCCCCTGCCCGACGTCAGTTTCAACACCGGCGGCGGCGAAGATGGTGGACGGCGCAGACGCCGTCGCGGATGAACCGTCAACCGACATTAACCGACGGCTCGCTAACACTGCGACCGCTGGAGGAAGACAACCACGCGGGATTACAACTGGCGCAGACCACATTCAGCATTGGGCACCCTGACGCCGATGGAATTTCTGCAGAGAAAGTCGATGGACAAGATGGCGGCCTAACGCCAAAGATTTAACCCCAAGGACTCCGCGCAAATCTGGAGGGAACTTGGGGCGCAGGTCAAGACGGGCATACACTTCAGATTGTCGGGACCAATCTAGGAACTGGACCAAACGACCTCGATCTTGAAAACGGTGTTATCACCGAAATGCGCGTTTTAGACGAAAACGACGTACAACTCGGAACGACTGGTGCTGTGTCCTATTTTCTTCAGACGGCTGTTTACGGGTTCGATGGTTCATCGTCCGGTTTCTTGATTGGGCTTGCTGCAAATGAATCAACAAACATCTACTACGATAACAACTACAGCCCAGACCAAAACTACTTGGAAATTAGAGACGGTTCTGTCGCAAAAGCGTTCGACCTAAACAGCGGTAGTTTTTTCCGAATCGATTATTTTGAGTCAAATGGTATAGTTGCTGACTTAGCGGCAGGGACCATGGTCAGAGATGGCATTACTGATACGTTTGTCGGAAACCCTACGGGGTTTGGCATGCTCGAAGGTGGTGACGGGGCAGACACCATTGACGGTGGGGCCAATGGCCAAATGGGCGACACCGCGTCTTATGCAGCTTCGGCCGCATCCGTTATGGCTAACCTGGGCAATGGTACCGCATCAGGCGGGGATGCTACTGGTGACATCCTAACCAATATTGAAAACATCCTTGGCTCTGCTCTTGATGATCAACTGATCGGCGACACAAGCGCAAACAACCTGAATGGTGGTAGTGGCGATGATGATTTGAATGGCGGCAACGGAGACGATACGCTGGATGGCGGTTCTGGTGATGATTATCTGAACGGTGGTAATGATGATGACACTTTGAGCGGTGGTTCTGGTGATGACGTGATGGTTGGGGGCGCTGGGGGCGATGAGTTTGATGGTGGCACGAACACGGTTGGGATCGGTGATCAGGTTTCCTATGTTAACTCGAACGCTGCCGTAACCATTGATCTTGGCGCAGGTACGGCCTCGGGCGGGCACGCGGCAGGGGATACGATCGCGAACGTCGAGAACCTACTCGGGTCGGCCCATGCCGACGCATCGACCGACGACACCGCGTCCTATTCCAACTCTGATGCGCGGGTCGTTGTCGACCTCGATGCAGGGACTGCGACGGGGTCTGGCCACGGGTCTGGCGACACATTGATTGATATCGAAAACGTGTTTGGATCGCTGTTCAACGACGACATCTACGGCGATGACACCGCCAACGAGTTGAGCGGCTATAACGGCGTTGATGAGCTGTTCGGACGCGCCGGGGATGACACGCTGAACGGCGGTGGCAACCTCGACTATCTGAACGGCGGCGCGGGGAATGACGTGCTAGCAGGCGGTGGCGGTTTTGACCGCTTCATCTTCGACACAGCGGGCTTCGGGCAGGACACGATCACCGACTTCACCAACAATCAGGAACTGATGGACATGCGCGGCTCAGGCCTCAGCTTCGCCGACCTCACCATCACACAAACCGGAGGCGACACCGTCATCTCCGTAACAGCCACAACAGACTCAATCACACTGCTGGGCATCACATCCCTCATCAACGAAAATGATTTCATTTTTTAGGAGAGTGGGTACACGGCAACGACAGGGCCACCACGTCAATGGTCGAACAAACCATTGACGGCCTGTGTTCTTGTCTAGGTTGGCGGAGTCAAAATCTTAAGGGACTCGTCGCCTTAAACTGGGTCAAAGGAACTAATTCGCAGGACCAGCTCATTCCCCGTCCAACCCAAAACAGTAAAAGTCAAATTCGTTCTAAATTAGGGTGTTACAATATGAATTGTGTACTAAACTAACCCAAGTCATTCTGACGTTTTACACCATAGGGCGATTTCGATTCTCGTTACCCGCTCCAAATCATCTTTAGCAGGAGCACGCCCCATGTCAGACATTATCCGCATCGAGTCAGGCGCACGTATGAGCCAAGTCGTCATCACAGGTGGCATTGCCTACCTCGCCGGACAGGTCGGCGCTGAAGGTGGCACTGTGACCGAGCAAACGACCGCTATTCTAGACCAAATTGATGTTCTGCTGGAAAAGGCTGGCACGGACAAAACAAAGCTGATCACAGCCCAGATTTGGTGCGCAGACATGAGCACAGACTTCGCTGACATGAACGCCGTCTGGGACGCCTGGGTCGCACCCGGTTGTGCCCCCGCCCGTTGGACAGGTGAAGCCAAGCTTGCGACCACTGGCTTCAAGGTCGAAGTCATCGTTACTGCGGCTGTATGACTCCGTTTCTAACACCGCTTGATGCTGACGCGCTTTGCGACGCGGGAATTCCTGCGCCTTGGTCTTTCGGCATGGCCGATCGCGTACGTTTCGGGGAAATCGACGCGCTGAACCACGTGAACAACGTGGTTTACCTGCGGTGGTATGAAACGCTGCGTGTTCACTATCTTAACCACTATGACCTCTATACGCTTGCAGGTGCGGACCCAAAATTTGTCGTGAAATCAGTGGGGATAGACTACAAAGCTGAAGTAATGCGTGACACCAGCTACATTAACGTTACGCGTACAGTTTCCATGCGAAACACAAGTTGGACGATGGAGTACGCGACATTTGTGGATGGCAAAATCACCACGACGGGTGACTGCGTCGCGGTGTTGTTAAACCAAGACAACACCAAACGCCCCTTACCTGACGCGTTACGCCAAGCCTTCATCACCCGTGACGGGGCAGTGCAACTTTAGACGCCGTGCTTTTGTAAGAACCCGACCAATGCGGCGGTTGATCCATCTTTACCGGATGCATCCGCGCCCTCAATGATCGGTTGCAATGCTGTTGCCAGTTCTTTGCCCAATTCCACGCCCCATTGGTCGTAAGAATTGATACCCAGAACGGCGCCTTCAACGAACACACGGTGTTCATATAGCGCGATGATCTGGCCCAATGTGAACGGGTCGAGTTTCGGGTAAGCGATTGTTATTGAGGGGCGATTACCCGCGAACACCCGATGCTTGGCTTGGCGTTCGAGCTCAGAACCATCAAACTTTCCTGCAACCTTACTGCGCGCTTCGTCCTGATCACGGCCTTTCATCAGGGCTTCGGACTGGGCCAAGCAATTGGCGACAAGCAACTGGTGTTGATGGTGCAAATCGTCGTCATGACCACGCGCCGCGACAAGGAATTCGCACGGGATCACGCGGGTGCCTTGGTGGATCAGCTGGTAGAACGCGTGCTGACCGTTCGTCCCCGGTTCGCCCCAAACAACAGGTCCGGAATTGATGGATAGGTCTTCGCCATCCATGCTGACGCCCTTACCGTTACTTTCCATCTCAAGCTGTTGAAGATAGGCCGGTAAGCGACTGAGATTATTGTCATAAGGCAGAACGGCCCGTGTGGAATAGCCGCAAACCTGATTGTGCCAAATGCCGACCAACGCCAGCATAACAGGCATGTTTTCCGCCCAATCTGCCGCCTGAAAATGGCGGTCCATATCCTGCGCACCACGCAGAAATGCGCGGAACGCATCTGCGCCAATGGCGATCATCATGGACAGGCCAATCGGCCCCCACATGGAATAGCGCCCGCCGACCCAATCCTCAAAGCCAAACACACGGGCGGCATCGATCCCGAAAGCGGCCGTGCCCTCCTCGGATGTAGAAAGCGCTGCGAACTGTCCAGCAGGGTTAGATACGCTTTCGCCCATCCATGCCTTCGCAGTGCGGGCGTTTGTCATGGTTTCAATGGTCGTGAACGTCTTGGACGCCACGATCACCAAGGTTGTCGCCGGATCACAACTGCGCAGCACTTGGCTGATGTCGGCCGGATCGACGTTGGAAACAAAGTGGCAGCGCGGCCCATCGTGATACGGCGCCAGCGCCAGAACACCCATCGCAGGGCCAAGGTCAGAACCGCCAATACCGATGTTAACAACATCCGTGATCTTGCCGCCCTGCCCTTTGAACGCACCGGAACGCACGTCCGTCGCGAATTTTTCCATACGGTTCAGAGTGCCCAGAACCTCGGGCATCACATCCGCGCCATCAACCAGCACAGGACCACCATCAAGGTTGCGCAATGCCGTGTGTAACACCGCACGGCCTTCGGTTTCGTTGATTGCAGAGCCGCTGAACATCGCGACGCGTTTGCCCGCCAAATCAACTTCATCAAGCAGATCAATCAACAGCGCACGGCCGTCGGTATCAATGTTGGTCTTCGCGTAATCAAAATGCATATCACCAGCAGAGGCCGAAAAATCGGTCGCACGGTTCGCATCAACCAGTGTTTCAAAACGTCGGTTCTTAACGGCTGCGGCGTGTTTGCACAGTTTGTCCCACATCGCTTAGCTCTCCGCCCAGTGAATTGTCGCGCCCGCAAGCACGCCAGCAACCGGTGCGTCCGTCGGCGTCAGGGATTTCGCACGTTCGAAGGCTTCACGCTTTTCCTGCCCGATGATGACGATATGGCAACTCATCGCGTCCTTAAGTGCTTTCATCGAAAGAGAAATTCGTGGCTCCAAACCGTCTGGTGGCTGAACCGTAACCAACGGATATTGCGTGCTTAATGCGGTTTCCAAATCGGGAGAGTTCGGGAAAATGCTTGCGGTGTGCATATCCGCGCCCATCCCAAGAAGCATGACGGAAATCGGCAGGTGAGGTTCAACCGTTTTTGATAGCTCAGCTATGTCGGCGTCTGGCCCATCGGGCAGATAGGAAACGTAGGTCGCCGCCGCAGCGGCATCCACAAGCAAACGCTCTTTTATTAGGCGTGTGTTTGAACGTTCATGACTTTCGGGTACGCGCCGCTCATCCGTGAGCATCACGTTAATCCGACCCCAATCAAGGTGTTTCGCACCACAAAGCACATCGAAAATCGGTCCCGGAGTTGTTCCGCCCGGAACGGCGAATGAAACCGTGTCGTGGGTCAGTAAATGGCCCTCCAACTCACCCGCGAGGGTGTTGGCGAGGTCCATCATCATCATCTCAGCATCAGGATATTCGACTAAGTTCATCGCTTTATTCCTTAATTTCGTGCCAACGACGCCCTTCACGGTGCATCAACATCAACGCATCCTCTGGGCCGGACGACCCTTGTTCATAAAGCTTGGGAACATCGCCACGGGCCTGCCAGCCTTCGATTAACGGATCCGTCCATGCCCAAGCCGCTTCAACTTCGTCGCCGCGCATAAATAGGGTTTGGTTTCCGCGAATAACGTCCATGATCAGGCGCTCGTAGGCGTCTGTGCTGTCTTCCGCGTCTGGGCCCAATGCTTCTGCGAAAGTCATATCAAGTGGCACGTCAATCAGGCGCATCCCACCTGGACCCGGCTCCTTGATGGTTACTTGCAGCTGCATGCCCTCGTTTGGCTGCAGCTGGATCGACAGGATATTCCGGTGACGTTTCTCATCCCCCGGAAAAATCGAATGCCCGATGTCTTTGAAAACAACAATGATCTCGGACGAGCGCGCTTTTAGCTTTTTGCCCGTCCGCAAGTAGAACGGAACCCCAGCCCAACGCCAATTCGCAATCTCACAGCGCAATGCAACGAAGCTTTCAGTGTGAGAACGTGGGTTTTCCGCGTCCTCGCGATAGCTTGGTTCTGTTTTTGTCGCATCGTATTGGCCACGCACAATGTGGTGCGGGTCAATCGGTTGTAGCGCGCGAATAACCTTGAGCTTCTCATCACGAACGGCGTCCGCATCGAACACGGATGGGGATTCCATCGCAATCAAGCACAACAACTGCATCAAGTGGTTTTGCACCATATCGCGCATCGCGCCGGATTTATCGTAATAGGTCCCGCGCCCACCGACACCAACAGTTTCCGCCACAGTGATCTGGATATGATCGACGTAATGATTGTTCCAAAGCGGCTCAAACAGCATGTTTCCAAAGCGAACCGCCATCAGATTTTGAACCGTCTCTTTGCCCAAGTAATGGTCGATCCGGTAGATTTGGCTTTCACCGAAATGCTCAGCCAGTATCGCGTTCAGTTCTTTGGCGGTCTCAAGGTCACGGCCAAACGGTTTTTCAACAACAACGCGGCTGTCGTCATCGGCAATTTTATAGTTATGCAACCGTTCTGCGAGATCGCCAAACAGGCTTGGCGCAACTGAGAAATAGAACGCATTGATAACTTCAAAACGGATCAACGCGTGAAGCTCATCCCAGCCAGCTGTGCCTTTCGCATCCACTTGAATGTAGTGCAATTGCGCTACAAACCGCTCCAAACATTTTAGGTCTTTGGATTCTTCGCCGCCAAATTCAGCAATCGCCTCGCGGACCATCTGGCGATAGCCTTCAGTATCCATGTCAGAACGCGCGGCACCAATTATGCGCGACCCTGTCGGCATTTGGTTAGAAATAAAACGACGGAACAAGCCGGGCAAAATTTTGCGGCGAGCCAAATCGCCCGTCCCCCCGAAAATCACGAGGTCAAATTCATCAACTGGGATCACGCGCGAGACCATGTGGTCCTCCGAAGTTAAGTTAGCGCTAACGTGGGCCTTCTAGCTTTGAATGGAACGTAAGTCTAGCGCGTTGCAAGTGAAAGCGCACCTAACTTAACAATCGTTTCAACCTTAGTATTTGCGGGGGTAATGCACGCATCGCAATCTATGCTTCAAGCTCAGCGTCCCAATAGAGAAAATCCATCCAAGACGAATGTAGATAATTGGGTGGGAATTTACGCCCCATATTCCGAAGTTGCTCCGCTTCTGGTTGGCGTGGCGGTTTAAGCAAGGACATGTTCGCCTCTTTCAAGGACTTTGACCCCTTGGAAAGATTGCATTTGGAACAGGCTGCAACGACGTTTTCCCAAGACGTCACCCCGCCAGCAGCGCGTGGAACCACGTGATCAAATGTCAAATCACCGGACGACGTACAATATTGGCAGGAAAACTCGTCCCTCAGGAAAAGGTTGAACCGCGTGAATGCGACCTTCTTTTGCGGTTTCACATAATCGCGCAGCACAACAACCGACGGAATGCGGATCTCCATCGACGGCGATCGCGCGACCTCTTCGTACTCGGCAATAATATCAACGCGGTTTAGCCAAGCGGCCTTCACAGCGTCCTGCCATGGCCAAAGCGATAACGGGTAATAGGAAAGTGGCCGATAGTCCGCGTTTAATACAAGGGCTGGGTGTTGTTTCAGCCCCGCTGGCTTCCTTACAAAGTCTGTCCTGAAATCCGCGTCAGTATTCGTAGCTATTTGCAAAACCAATCCCACTCTGTCTGCCGTCTATGGCACCAGAACGGGAGCCCCGCTCCAGTCATAGCTCAACTATATCTCGTGCTCGCAACCATACAAGCCCAAGATATTGATAGTTTTGTGACAGATCAGGGTGAGGTCGATTTCTTATTGATATCCGAGACGTTCGCGCATGAAGGCGAGCGCAACTTGCAACCCGTCTGGCGCAATTCCGTGGCCTGTGCCCTTTTGAATATGCGCGTAGACTTCTTTCCAGCCCGCAGCCTGAAGCGCTTCGGCGGCCTCCGGCAACGACTGAACCGGCACAACATCGTCTTGATCGCCATGAATCAACAAGACCGGAGGGCGACAAACAACGTCATCTACCAAAGCTTCCGGTTCCAGCAAACGGCCAGAGAACGCCGTCAGCCCGGCCACAGCATCTTCGCGGCGTGGCAGAACGTGCAGCGCCATCATCGTGCCTTGGCTAAAGCCAAGCACCATCACCTGTTCGGGCAGCAGGTCTTCATCAACCATAATCCCGTCAAGATAGCTGTTCAGGTCATCAACCGCGCGGTCCATGCCAGCGCGGGATTCTTCCTCGGATGACCCATCAATCCATGGAATCGGGAACCATTGGAACCCCATCGGGCTTCCGGCGCAATCTTCCGGCGCATCTGGCGCAAAGAACGCTGTGTCCGGCAGATGTTCCGCCAACGGATCTGCAAGCCCCATCAGGTCAGCACCATTCGCACCATACCCATGCAAAAACACCACCGCTGATCGCATCTCGCCCGATGCTGGATCGCGTCGCTGTGAATTTAGAACCCGTGTCATATGATGCCTTCTCTAACTTTTTCTACGCGGTAGTACGCCCACAAAAGCCGCGCTGCAACCGACCGCCATGGCGACCATTCCTGCGCCATCTCACGAAAGGCTTTTTCCTTTGGGCGTTCCGGTAGATCATACAAAACGCGGGCAGCTTCTTGCAGGGCCAAATCACCGGGGGCGAACACATCCGCACGGCCTAGACTGAACATCGCGTAGATTTCTGCAGTCCACGGGCCAATGCCTTTCACAGCCGTCAAAGTCTTGATGACATCCAAGCTCGGCAATGCTCGAAGTCCGTCAAAATCAATTCCGGCGTTTGCCAACTCACGCGTGTAAAGCGCCTTTTGACGGCTCAATCCCAACCCGCGCAATTCATCCTCGCTCGCAGTCGCGCAGGCGTTTGGGGTGGTCATCCCAGCATCCATCAGCCTGCCCCAAATCGCATTCGCGCTCGCGATACTCACCTGTTGGCCAACGATTGCATTCAATAGCTGGGCAAACCCGTCCGGTTTGCGGCGCAGTGGCAAAGGACCCGTCAAAACATAGGCTGCCTTCATCTTCGGGCACCGCGCAGCGAGCCATTCCATGCCTTCAATGACATGGGCATCCGTTTCTATAACACGCTCTGTCACTGGCGCACCTCAAGCGATGAGACCCAAGCCAAAGCTTCCGGCACATTCGAAAGCTGGGTTCCCGCGAGCATTGCAGGACGTTTCAACATCAAAACAGGAATATTCAACGCACGGGCCGCGTCCAGTTTGGCGCGCCCACCTTCTCCGCCTGCGTTTTTCACGACCAGATGCGTCACGCCAAGCGCTTGGAACAATTGCGCCTCGCTTCGTGGGGAAAACGGCGGGCGACCAATAACAAACTCGCCCCCTTCAAACGGAAACGGCGCGGTTGGGGGATCAATCAAGCGGCACAACACCCGCCGCCCTTCAAGGTCTGCGTAGTCAGCCAACGTTTGGCGGCCTGTAGCAAGGAAAACGACAGCATCCTCGGGAATAAGCGCCGCTGCGTCTGTTGGGGCGTCAATTGCCGTCCAGTTGTCGCCGGTTTCAGGCGTCCAGACGGGGCGGACGAGTTGCGCATAAGGTAGCCCTAACTCCGAACAAACCCGCGCCGTGCGGTTTGAAATGTGTTCGGCAAACGGATGGGTCGCGTCCAGAACCGCGCTGACGCCTTTGGCGTTCACAAAGGCGCGAAAGCCCTCCTCGCCGCCAAACCCACCAATGCGCGTTGGGATCGGCATTGGTTCGGGTGAGCGCGTGGCACCCGCGAGCGAGGCAATCACCTTGATCCCAGTATCGGTCAAACCCCAAGCAATGCGTTTCGCCTCGCTAGTTCCTGCAAGCAATAAAACAGTCATGGCCCCACCTGAGCGATGATCTTGCCAGCGCGGTCAATCATCACAACATCAATCTGCGGCGCACCTTCGCCAAACATTGCACCTGCTTGTTCTGCGGCCTTTCCCGCAATCAGAACGCCAAGATCCGGCCCCGCTGTTTCATAAGCCTCAAGCGCAGTGTTGGCCTTCGCCACAGCCGGGTTATCCGCCCATTGCGCCAAACGTTCGAAATCCACCTGAGAGCGCCCCGAATGCAAATCAACGGCGCCCTGTGCCAGTTTCGTCAGCTTGCCAATGCCGCCGCCAATCGTCAGGCGGGCTACGGGATTGCGGCGCATGTATTTGATCATGCCACCAACAAAATCGCCCATGTCCAGCATCGCGTGGTCCGCCAGCCCGTAAAATTTCTGCACAGCTTTCTCACTCATATTACCAGTACAACCAGCAACATGGGTCAGCCCGCCCGCGCGGGCCACATCAATCCCACGATGAATAGAGGCGATCCAAGCCGCGCATGAAAAGGGCCTGACAATTCCAGTAGTCCCCAGCACGCTTAACCCACCCACGATCCCCAGCCGCGGGTTCCATGTTTTCACAGCAATCGTTTCGCCATTGGGAATGCTCACAGTGATCTCAATGTCAGGGCTTTGTCCGAACTCACTAGCCATCTCTGCCACGACTTCATCCATCATCGCACGCGGCACCGGGTTAATGGCCGCTTCACCAACACCAATTGGTAGACCTGCCTTCGTGACAGTACCGACACCCTCACCTGCTTTGAACACAACACCGCTATCCGACTTCGCAACCCGAACAATAATCGTCGCGCCATGTGTCACGTCCGGATCGTCGCCTGCATCTTTCACGATAGCGGCCTGCGCCCAACCTTCACCTTTGCAGGGCTCAACGACCTCAAACTCGGGCACTTCGCCTTTCGGCAATGTGATCGACACCCTATCGGGGAAATCACCCCATAGCCCCATCAGCGCCGCCTTGGTGGCAGCGGTCGCACATGCACCCGTGGTCCACCCACGTCGCAGCTCTCCTGATGGTTTCCGTGTCATTCCCGCGACCTTACCCGTGCTGGTCGATGACGCCAATCCGCAATCCAACGTCGTTTGCTCCCTTTAACGCAGCGCATTCTCGGGCCATAAGACCCTATGGATACGCGACTCCCCTCAACAGACTGGCCCGAGCTTGAAAAAGGCTGGGTTTGGCTGTGCGGCGCTGGCCCCGGTGATCCGGGTCTTTTGACGCTGCACGCCTTGAATGCGCTGCGCCAAGCGGACGTCGTAATATACGATGCACTTGTACAAGAAGCGATCCTTGATTGGGCACCACAAGCTGAACATATCTACGCCGGAAAACGCGGCGGAAAGCCATCTGCGAAACAACGCGATATTTCTTTGCGTCTGGTAGATTTGGCCAAAGAAGGAAAGCGCGTGCTTCGCCTCAAGGGAGGTGATCCATTCGTGTTCGGGCGTGGCGGTGAAGAGGCGCAAACGCTCGTTCAGCACGGAATTCCAGTGCGCATCATCCCGGGCATTTCTGCAGGTATTGGCGGGCTTGCCTACGCGGGCATCCCCGTCACACATCGCGATGTGAACCAATCGGTTACGTTTGTGACCGGTCATGACCAAACCGGCAACGCTACGCAAAGCCTGGATTGGAAAGCAATTGCCAAAGGCTCGCAAGTCATTGTTATTTATATGGGTATGAAACACATCGCCCAGATTTCCACGTCCCTCATCAATGCAGGCCGCCCCTTGTCAGAGCCCGTTGCCGTTGTGACATCCGCCACTACGGTCGAACAGCAGGTCATTGAAACGACCTTGGGCACAATTGAGGCTGACATCAACAAGGCAGGCCTTGAGCCGCCCGCAATTATCTGTGTCGGTAAGGCTGTGCGCATGCGTGATGTTCTGAACTGGCAAGCGCAGGCGCAAGGCATTGAACCTGTGAACCTAGACCCGTTGGGCCGTGGCCGACCCGCTGAATCGGCTTAATACTGTGGGCGGTCTAATCCTCGCAGCTCCTTCGTCAGGTGCTGGGAAAACCACAATAACGCTTGGTATTTTGCGCGCTTTGGCGCGAACTGGTCAAAACATCCGCTCAGCGAAGTCCGGTCCTGATTACATCGATCCCCAATTCCACGCCGCCGCGACGGGCCGACCATGTGTGAACCTTGATGCATGGGCAATGACACCCGAACGTCTTAAATCACTGGCCTCTGGTGAAGGTGATTTGATCGTTGAAGGCGCAATGGGCCTGTTTGACGGCGCACCTCCCCTCGGCAAGGGCTCGACCGCAGATCTTTCCAAAACGCTCAACTTACCTGTTGTTTTGATCGTGGATGCAAAATCCATGTCACAATCGGTCGCCGCGCTGGTTGGCGGGTTCACCGCGCACGACAAACAGGTGAAGGTCGTTGGCGTAATCCTGAACCATGTCGGGTCCGAAAGGCACGCGGATATGCTCAAAACTGCGCTCGCCCCGTTAAAAATTCCAGTACTTGGCGCGATCCCTCGGTCTGCAGAACTGTCCCG
Source organism: Octadecabacter ascidiaceicola (assembly GCF_900185015.1). GTDB lineage: Bacteria > Pseudomonadota > Alphaproteobacteria > Rhodobacterales > Rhodobacteraceae > Octadecabacter > Octadecabacter ascidiaceicola. Next base: position 355,607 of record NZ_FXYD01000001.1, read on the forward strand.
CCCTTCACGGCATCTTGGCCTCGTTCAAGCAGGCGAGATGCCCGATCTTGAGAGCTTTTTGAACCTAGCAGCTGATATCGTCGCCAAACACGTTGATTTGTGTTCGTTCAAGGCACTGATGTCACGTTCAGACTGGCCTGCAACTTCCGCTGAAAAAGCCCCTACGCTTCGCGTCGCTGTGGCAAAAGATGAAGCGTTCTCATTCACTTACCCGCACTTGATAAGAGATTGGGAGCAAAGCGGCGTAACGATCTTGCCATTTTCACCCTTGGCAAATGAACCCGTACCCGAAGCCGACCGAGTTTACCTTCCAGGCGGTTATCCAGAGCTCTACGCAGCCACACTCGCCCAAAACAAAACCTTCATGCAGAGCATTAATAGTGCTGCTCAAAGTATTGAAATTTATGGTGAATGTGGCGGCTTTATGACTCTTGGTGAAAACCTAATTGATGCCGACGGCACCTCTCACAAGATGGCGGGGCTTCTCGGACTTACAACCAGTTTCAGAGACCGAAAGTTACACCTTGGGTACCGAACGCTCACACAACTGGCCCCGCACCCACTTACGCAACACATGTCGCCCACAATTACTTTTGCAGCACATGAGTTCCACTATGCGAGCACGCTTAGCGCCGAAGGAACACCCTTGTTTAACGCAACCAACGCTGAAGGCACTGCGCTTGAACCAATGGGTCTAATCGAAGGGCGCGTCGCTGGGTCTTTCGCACATATTATTGATCCGATCTGAAAAATCTCCGCACCCCATTGCCAACCTAAGGAACGAGGCGTAGCCAACTCCTCATGACCCACGCTACAACACAAATTCCCGACGACAGCCGCGCGAAACGCAACGTTGCGGTCCTTGTTCTTGCCCAAGCGATCCTTGGAGCGCAGATGCCGATGATTTTCGTTGTCGGAGGGCTCGCTGGAAAACAACTTGCGTCCAATATCTGTTGGGCGACGCTTCCGATCTCTCTCATCATCTTTGGGTCGATGACGACAGCACCGTGGCTCTCCCCGCTCATGCAGTCACATGGACGGAGGTTTGGCTTTTATATCGGCGCGATTGCCGGCGCTTTTGGCGCGGCCGTTGCGGCGTATGGGCTTTATATCGGATCCTTCGCAGTACTACTGATCGGATCCTACTTTACGGGCATCTATATGTCCGCGCAGGGTTTTTATCGATTTGCGGCGACCGACAGCGCCTCTGACAGCTTTAAACCGAAGGCGATTTCATATGTCATGGCCGGCGGTCTGCTTTCCGCGCTTCTCGGACCACAATTGAACAAAATCGTAGATGGCTATTCAGTCATACCCTTCCTGGGAACCTACGTAGCCGTTGTCGCGCTGAACCTGATCGGGATGTTCCTGTTTTTGGCTCTAGATTTGCCCAAGGGTACACGTGGCCAACCCAAAGTCGCAGGCCCAGAGCCGCGCACACGCGGTCAGCTATTGTCTGACCCCAATATCATCGTTGCGATTATCGTCGGGCTTGTCGCCTATTCCCTGATGAACCTTGTGATGACATCAACCCCACTTGCGGTTGTCGGCTGCGGGTATGAGCTTGATAACGCGAACAATATCGTCTCCGCGCACGTCCTTGCAATGTTTGCGCCATCTTTCTTCACAGGCCATCTAATCGTGCGCTTCGGCGTTCGAACAATCATGGCCATCGGGCTCGTAATTTTGGGCGCGGCTGGCATTGCCGCCCTTCTCGGCGTTAATTTCGCGGACGCAGATCAACCCTCTTTGGTTAGCTTTTATACCGCTCTGATCCTACTCGGACTTGGTTGGAACTTTGGCTTCATCGGCGCGACGACATTGCTGACATCCTCACACGCAGCCCATGAGCGCGGCGTTGTTCAAGGCCTGAACGACATGATCGTATTCGGCTCGGTGATGGCAGCGTCACTTGCGTCTGGCGGTTTGATGAACTGCTCAGGTGGTGCGCCAATGGAAGGCTGGACAGCAGTAAACATCGCGATGGCGCCGTTCATCGTATTGGCCGCAGGTGCGCTGGTTTGGCTCTCTGTGAAAAGCCGCCGCGCCGCCTAAGACCAGCGCAGCAGACGGATTTTACTGCGGAATTGGCTGATGCCGACGGTTCCGTCCGCCACGCGCTGCGGTTTAGACGCAACCTGCAACAAAACAGGTTTCGCCATCCATCCCTCAAGCAAAGCAGCCCTTGCAAGTTTCGGCATTCCTTTGCGCAGCTTGCGAACAGTTCCGGCATCTGCCGCTGAATTAACGGCAAGTGTTTCCAACCCTTTTCGTGTGCCATTCACCAACGGAACACGGCCAGCGTCTTCTAGCCCTCGCACTGCGGCAAAGTAGCGAGACACAGCAACAGCAGCGCCGTAATTCACCACTCCTGACCGCATCTCTTCGGGTGCACCCAACAGCCGCGCGGCCTGCCACATCAGTTCAGCGCCGCCATTGCGGAAGTAATCAACGAAGTGCTGCGCGTCCTCAAAAGGGTCTTTGTAAATATCCCAGCGACGCATTGCGACAACCTTATCTAAAGCCTCAGCCGCCTCAGTGTCCAAAACTTCGTCCAACGGCGTGGTTACTTCGTGACGACGCACAGGCCCGCCCTTAGCGATTTCTTCCAGAGCATCACGCCACCATTGAAGGCGCATCTCGGCAATCATCGGCTCCTCAGTCACCCAAGGCGCACGCGCAACTTCGACGTTGAACGCATAAAGCGGAAAAAGAACGCGACGTGCTTCAACTGGGGCAGCCATTGCCGCCATGAATCGATCTGGATCACCTCGTTCAACGATTGCAGCGCAGGCATTCACGCTCACGTCACAGCCCCGTCCCGTACCAGCTTCCAACGTATCGCGTCCACCAACGCATCAAAGGATGCATCGACTATGTTGGCGCTTACACCGACCGTAGACCACGTACGGCCCTGCCCGTCTTCAGAGTCAATAATGACCCGCGTCACAGCCTCAGTACCGCCGTTAGTAATACGAACCTTAAAATCAGTCAGTCGGATATCGGAGACATCCGTTGCGTACCGCCCGAGGTCCTTCATCAAAGCACGGCTCAGTGCATTCACCGGTCCTTGGTCAGACCCGTCCGGACCAAGGCTCTCGGACACCGACATGGTTTTCACGCCATCGACCTTCACCACAACGACAGCCTCGGAGAGAGACACCATCTCGTTGCGTTTATTGCGGCGGCGCTCAACGGTCACGCGGTAGCGCTTCACTTCGAAAAACTCGGGCATCAGCCCCAATTCTTCGCGTGCCAGAACCTCAAAACTCGCCTGCGCGGTATCGTAAGAATACCCGGCCGCTTCGCGTTCTTTCACCCGATCAAGAATGCGCTGCAACGCCGGATCGCCCTTTGCGACGTCCAACCCCATGGAACTCAAGCGCTCACGCAGATTGCTTTGCCCCGCTTGGTTGGACATAGGAACAATACGGCTGTTCCCAACGAGGCTCGGATCAATATGCTCATATGTGCTAGGGTCTTTAGCGATGGCAGAGGCATGCAGCCCCGCCTTATGCGCAAACGCTGACGCCCCAACGTAGGCCGCCTGTTTGTGCGGCACACGGTTAAGCACTTCATCGAGCATCCGCGACGCTTTGCGCAAATCCTTAAGGGTTTCCATGCTCACGCCAGTCTCAAACTGGCTCGCGTAGGGGTCTTTCAACAACAAGGTTGGGATCAGCGTTGTTAGGTTGGCATTGCCACAACGCTCTCCTAGCCCGTTAAGCGTCCCTTGGATATGTCGCGCACCTGCAGCGACAGCAACCAATGAATTGGCCACAGCATTCTCTGTGTCATTATGCGTGTGAATACCTATGTGATCGCCGGGCACGCCCGCTTCGATCAGCGCTTTGGTCGCACCACGCACATCATGGGGTAATGCCCCTCCGTTTGTGTCACACAAAACAACCCAACGCGCCCCGGCGTCATAAGCCGCCTTTGCTGCGCGCAACGTGTAGTCAGGGTTAGACTTATACCCATCGAAGAAATGCTCCGCATCAAACAACGCTTCACGACCAGCACTGACAACATGCGCCACCGAGGTTGAAATGTTCTCAACATTCTCATCGAGCGAAATCCCAAGCGCAGTCTCCACGTGAAAATCATGGGTCTTCCCAACAAGACAAACCGCAGACGTGCCAGCATTCATCACGGCCGCAAGCACATCATCATTGTCCGCAGACCGCCCTGCGCGTTTGGTCATTCCAAACGCGGTAACACGCGCACGTGTTTTCGGAAGGTCCTCAAAAAACTCACTATCCGTGGGGTTCGCTCCAGGCCAACCACCCTCAATGTAATCCACCCCGAGTTCATCGAGCATCGCCGCAATCGCACGCTTCTCTTGAGTTGAAAACTGCACGCCTTGGGTCTGCTGCCCATCCCGCAACGTCGTGTCATAAAGATAGAGGCGCTCAACCATAATCAAACTCCCCACTTTCTTTGGCTTCCAAATACTCATTCTTGCGCGGCGCAGCCGCGCCCCCCGCCCGCCGCAGGCGCTGATCGCAGATCATTTCAGCTCCTCCAAAACAGACGCATCAAAATCTGGTCCCGCTTCCCAACTCGCTGTGCCAGCCACATCCGTCACCTGCACACCGGCAGCATTCAGCACATCACGAACGCGATCCGCTTCACTCCAATCCTTTGCACCCCGTGCCGCACTGCGCTCTTCAATCAACCGTTCAATCACTGCCGAAACCCAATCTGGCAACGCATCGCCACTAACGGCCGCATCAAGCACAGACCAGTCATTCACCAATCCAAGCATTTCCAAAGCATGAGCAAGCGGAACCAACCCTGCCGCAGTCTTCGCCTTCGCTAAAACGTGCATCCGCGAAATCGCACCAGAGGTGTTCAAATCATTGCCCAAAACGCCAACAAACTCCACGTCCGCGACCCAATCACCAGACGCCTTCAGTTTCTGGACAGTATCAGCCGAATACCCGTGTTTCCGCAGAATCCCGAACCAATCGCTCAGCATCTTTTCAGCTTCCGCGCGCTTCACATCAGTCCAATCCATCGGTTTACGATAATGCGTTAACAAAAAGACCAGCCGGATAACCGCGCCATCAACGCCCTTGTCCAACAAATCACGCACTGTAAAGAAATTGCCCAAGGATTTGGACATCTTTTTGCCCTCAACCTGTAACATCTCATTGTGCATCCAAACCTTGGCAAACCCGTGACCGGCGCAAGTCGACTGCGCGATCTCGTTTTCGTGGTGTGGGAACTGCAAATCATTGCCGCCACCGTGGATGTCGAACTCTTCTCCCAGCAAATCGAGCGCCATAGCAGAACACTCAATATGCCATCCCGGACGGCCACGCCCCCACGGGCTCTCCCAACCGGGTTGGTCGTCCGTACTTGGCTTCCACAGCACGAAATCCATTGGGTCTTCTTTGAACGGCGCAATTTCGACACGCGCGCCCGCGATCATGTCATCAACACTGCGCCCTGACAGCGCGCCATACTCTTCATAAGACCGCACCCGAAACAGCGCGTGGCCCTCTGCGGCATAGCCATGTCCCTTGCCAATCAGATCTTCAATCATCGCGATCATTTGCGCGATATACCCCGTGGCGCGCGGCGCGGCGCTCGGCTTTAACGCACCAAGGCTCGTCATATCCTCAAGATACCAACCAATCGTCTCATCTGAACGCTCAGCAATCAGTTCTTCCAACGTCCCCACCGCGCCCGCCTCTTGGCGGGCCAACGCCGTTGCGTTGATCTTGTCATCCACGTCGGTGAAATTGCGCACATAGGTCACATGATCCGCGCCGTAAGTGTAGCGAAGCAATCGAAACAGGGTGTCAAAGACAATTACCGGACGGGCATTGCCCAGATGGGCTCGGTCATAAACCGTCGGCCCACACACATACATACGTACGTTCTCAGGGTCGATTGGTTCAAACTCGACCTTTTTACGAACCGCAGTGTTAAATAATCTAATCGTCATGAGATGCCTCTAGCGCAGGTGTTGCCCGCGGACTTAGCAAGTTCAACGATATGAGGAAACGTGAAAGAGCGGCCCGCTATTAACTTAGCAGGTAATAATGCAAGAAATGATGCAAATGCTTTTCATGCGCCTAAAGTAACCGCCCATTCCCGTCCACGTCAACGCACCATTTGCACAAGCTTGCTCCCGACGTGCGATCCCTAATTGACACGGCCCTGATCCGCAGGTCACGTGTCCCCATGAAATTATCCAATCGCATCACACACATCACACCCGGCGGTTCTGACGGCTGGGAAGTTTTCTACAAAGCCCGCGCGTTAAAAAACGCAGGCGCAGCCGTAACTGAGCTGACGATCGGAGAGCATGACATTCGTACGCACCCCAGCATTCTGGAGGCGATGCACGCCAGCGCCAAAGGTGGGCACACCGGCTATGCTGCGGTACCAGGGACCCAAGCCCTTCGCGAAGCTGTCGCTACCCGCATTCAAACGCGCACAGGCGTTGCAACCGGCCCTGAAAACATCCTCATTACCCCCGGAGGGCAAGCTGCCCTTTTCGCGACCCACAACGCCGTTTGTAATGAAGGCGACACTGCGCTCTTTATTGATCCCTATTATGCCACCTACCCCGGCACGATCCGCGGAATCGGCGCAAAGCCACAAGCGATTCCCGCATATCCTGAAAACGGGTTCCAACCGCGCGCCGCTGACATCGAAAAGCACGCCAAAGGGGCAACAAGCCTGCTCATCAACACCCCCAACAACCCTACAGGCGCAGTCTATACCCCAGAAACGCTACAAGCCATCGCACAGACCTGCATCGAACATGACATTTGGCTGATCTCGGATGAGGTCTATGACACGCAAATCTGGGACGGCACCCACCTTAGCCCGCGCGCACTCCCTAATATGGCCGATCGCACACTTGTCGTCGGTTCAATGTCCAAAAGTCATGCCATGACCGGATCGCGTGTTGGCTGGATTTGCAGCCACGAAGACGTCATCGAACACCTGATCAATCTCGCCACACACACGACCTATGGCGTCCCGGGCTACATCCAAGACGCCGCTCTTTTTGCTCTCAACGAAGGCTCCCCCCTTGAGGACGAAGTATCCGCGCCCTTTGCGCGTCGTCGTAAAATCACCGAAGCCCTTCTTGCGACGCAAAACATCGTCAAAGGCAGCCCCATTAGCGGCGCAATGTATGCAATGCTCGATATCCGCGCGACGGGTCTAAGCGGCCAGGACTTCGCCAACGATCTGCTCGACATCCATCAGATCGCGACCATGCCCGGCGAAAGCTTCGGCACCGCCGCCGCAGGCCACATCCGTGTCGCCATGACAATTGATGACGAAGCCTATACAAAAGCCCTCCAAACCTTGCTCGACTTCGCCAAAGACCACGCGGCTTAACCCTGCCTTTGTTTCAGAAATATCCCGGGGGTGCGGGGTTTGGCCCCCGCCGGATCGGATTTGGCAAAGCCAAATTCGAACTCAATCAAAGGACAACACAATGACCAGCTTTCGCGATCTACACAAACGAGGACAGCCGTTCATCCTCGCAAATGCATGGGATATCGGCTCAGCGAAAGTCCTCAGATCAATGGGTGCGAAAGCCATCGCGACTTCCTCCGCCGCACACGCATTTACGCTCGGTCGCCCCGACGGGCTCGGCGTGTCTCGCGATGAAGCCTTGGCTCACGCACAAGACCTCGTTGCCGCCACCGGCCTCCCCGTACAAGGTGATTTCGAAAATGGCTGGGGCGATGACCCAGACACGGTCGCAGAAACCGTCAAACTCGCGGGCGAGGCTGGTCTTGCAGGTGTCTGTATCGAAGATATCAAGGTCCCAAGCTGTGACGCCTATGATCGCGCCTTTGCAATTGAACGCATCAGGGCCGCATCCGCCGCCGCCCGCGCGCTTCCGCAGGATTTCGTTCTAACTGCCCGCGCCGACGGCATCATGACAAATACGTATGACATCGACGAGGCCATAGCCCGACTTCAAGGCTTCGAGGCCGCAGGCGCCGACTGCCTTTATGCCCCTTTGCCCAAATCCATGGACGATGTCGCACGCATTTGCGCCTCAGTTACCGCGCCCGTTAATGTGCTGGTTGCCGGGCCAGTTTATACAGCACAGTCGATGAACGAATTCGCAAATCTTGGCGTAGCACGTATTTCTCTTGGCTCCGCCCTCGCCCGCGCGACCCACCGTGTATTGCACGATGCAGCCGCGCAGATGTTTCAGAACGACGAGTTTTCCCTTCTTGGGCAGTCGATTTCTGGTGACGCTGTAGATGAATTGATCCGTTAAACATCCCTCCATCGAAAAGACTTAGGTCCAATAAGTTGCGCAATTGTATGATTGGCCCATCGGATTCAAACCAAAACCCGAAACGATCTGCCGCATGCGCTCACGAAAACTAACGTGTTCGCAAAATTCTTTTGCACAAAAACGACCTAGCGTCGCAAAAGCGATAGAACCTTAACGCCATGACGCCAAACTTTTGGGTATGGAGTTTGTTTCATGAGCCTAAACACCCACGCGACACGCGTTAAACTGACAATCGGTGCCCGTCGCGGTCGTGCCGCGCGTGGGAGACCGGCTGACCTGTAGAGAATCCAATTTTTTCCTACAACAAAAGGTCCGAAAATGAACGACGAAACGCATTCCCGCCCAGCCCGCTCCAACCGGAGCGGCGGTCGCGCCGCCCGCCACGCAGCCCGCGCAGCTAAACTCTCAGACGATATGCGCCCTGTCCGCGCCGGAATGACCGGTGGCAGATACAAACCTCTCTCAGACACCGATGTTCTGAAGATCCACGAGGCCGCACTAACTGCACTGGAAACCATTGGCCTTGCAGATGCTCCGCCAACCGGTGTTGAAATCCTAACAAATGCTGGCGCGATCCTTGGCGATGACGGCCGCATTCGTTTTCCACGTGCCTTAGTCGAAGATATGCTCGCGATCGCCTGCAAGGATCTGACCCTACACGGCCGCGATCCGGTTCATGATCTCGACCTTAGTGGCCAGCGGGTGCACTACGGTACCGCAGGCGCAGCTGTGAATATGGTTGATGTGCAAGGCAATGAATACCGCGACAGTACACTGCAGGACTTGCACGATGCTGCACGGATCGCCGACAAGCTCGACAATATCCACTTTCTACAACGCCCAATGGTTGCACGCGATATCGCCGACAACTTGGAAATGGACCTCAACACGATCTACGCATGCTGTAGCGGTACGACCAAACATGTGGGAACGTCGATTTCGGACCCAAGTCACGCAGCAGAGTGCCTAGAGATCGCGTACACAATCGCGGGTGGCGAAGACAAGTACCGCGAACGCCCCTTCGTTTCGATGTCCAATTGTTTCGTTGTTCCACCGATGAAATTCGCGACAGAAAGTTGCGAAGCCATGGAAATTTGCGTTCGCGGCGGTATGCCCGTTCTCCTTCTGTCCGCAGGCATGTCTGGCGCAACGGCCCCCTCAACGATTGCCGGTGCAATTGTGCAGGCCTGCGCAGAGTGTTTGGCCGGAATTGTTTACGTGAATGCCATCGCCCCGGGTCATCCCGCTATTTTTGGCACTTGGCCGTTTGATCTAGACCTGCGGACCGGAGCGATGACCGTGGGATCAGGTGAACAAGCGCTTCTAACCTCAGGCTGCGCTCAAATGCACGCTTTCTATGGCATTCCAGGCGGTGCGACAGGCGGTGCTGCCGACTCCAAAATGCCGGATATGCAGGCCGGTTGGGAACAGATGTGCACCAACGTTCTGGCAGGCACCAGTGGCTGTAATATGATCTATGAAGCCGCGGGCATGCATGCCTCCCTCCTCGGGTTCTGCCATGAAAGCCTGATCTTAAGTGATGACCTGATCGGCCAAGCATTGCGGTGCGTGCGCGGCATCGAAGTTGACGATGAAACGCTGGCTTTGGATCAAATGCGCGAAGTTTGCATTGGTACAGCAGATGCCCCCGGTGTCGGACATTATCTCGGGACGGACCGTACCCTCAGCCATATGGAACGCGACCGTATCTACCCCACCCTCGGCAATCGGATGAGCCCGAAAGAATGGGCTGAAAAAGACAAACCCGATCTCATCGAAAACGCGATAGCTCGCAAAGAACAAATCCTAGCAACCCGCGCCGCTGCTCGGTTTGAACCAGAACTTGACGCTGAGATAAGAGCACGCTTCAACATCCATCTACCCGCATAGCGGCGAACGGGGCAAAATTGAGTATTAAAGAGCCAAAGAAAACCAAGAGCGCCCCACACACCAGTGGGTCGCTTCGCGCCATAGTGTGGGGGGCTGTCACAGGCTACGGTCATCGGCTCTCCAGCCTGTTCCGCAAAAGTATAAAAGGGTGTTAAGGTTAACATTGCCTTACTGTCTTGTCTTTCTGTGGCTCAAAAATACTCAAACCTCGGTTCATCACAAACACTGCGCTAACGAGGACGCGATATTGTCCCTCCGCCAATGGCTGCGCCAACGCCTGTGGTGGCGGGCGCACTTGTTGGCAAACCCTTTGCTACGCGCACTGCTAGATAAGCGAAGGCCTGTGCCTCAAGCATATCTCCGTCAAACCCAACATCCTCGATAGAGGCAACCGGAACGTTACAAACCGATGCGAGCATCATCATCAATGTCGGATTACGGCGCCCGCCACCTGTCACCAGAATCCGTTCAGGGGCATTCGGACAGGCTTGCACGCCCTGCGCGACGGATGCGGCACAGGACATCGTAAGTGTGGCAATCGCATCCTCATCTGACAGCGTTGCAACGTCTGCCAAAAGCCCAACGAACGCGTCGCGGTCGAGAGACTTTGGTGGCATCCGAAAGAAAAACGGGTTCTGTAAGAACTGATCTACAACTGATTGGTTGACCCTGCCTTTGGCCCCCAATGCTCCATCTTCGTCGAACGGGCGGCCCAAACGGGCCTGCATCAGATCGTTTATTGGCGCATTCGCAGGGCCTGTATCAAACGCCAACAATGCCCCTTCGCTTTCGGGAAACGGCAAACGCGGATCGATCCAAGTCAGGTTCCCGACCCCACCCAAATTCAAAATCGCAAGTGGTGCGTCCGCTTTCATCTTTTTGGCCAAGGCGAAATGATAAAACGGCGCCAAGGGTGCGCCTTCGCCCCCCATTTGCACGTCCGCACTTCGAAAGTCCCAGACAACGGGCTTATTTAAGACATCTGCCAACACAGCCCCATCGCCCGCCTGATGTGTTCCACGCCCCTTGGGATCATGGGCGAATGTCTGACCATGAAATCCAACAAGCTCCGCATCTGGAAATCCGCTTAAGACCTGAGCATGCACAGTTTCCACAAGCTCTGCGGCGACGGAAACATCATCCTCCGGCCACTTTCCCAATGCAGATCGCAATACTGCGGTTTGGGCATCTGTGTAGGGTCGAAAGACACTATCGCCGAACTCTAGAACTTCGTGCCCATCCGTAACGATCTCTGCCGCATCCACGCCATCAAGCGAGGTGCCCGACATGGCTCCAACAACACGCACCAATTGATCTTTCAACATGCTCTTTCCCTTGGGCCAACTGCCCCCTATAGAATGCCCCGAAAGAACGCGAGGCGACAAGTCATGACCTACCATCCGAAATCAGATTTTATCCGTGTGATGATTGAGCGCGGCTTCCTTGCCGATTGCACAGATTATCAGGGGCTGGATGAAGCGTTCGCTGCTGGCGTTGTACCTGCCTACATCGGTTTTGACGCGACTGCGAAATCGCTGCATGTTGGGTCCCTCATTCAAATCATGATGCTGCGTTGGTTACAAAAAACGGGGCACCAGCCGATAACGCTGATGGGCGGCGGCACCACAAAGGTTGGCGACCCGAGCTTTCGCGCCGATGAACGCCCCCTGCTGACCCCAGATCAGATCGACGACAACATTGCCGGCATCAAGCAGGTGTTTTCTGCCTATTTGACCTACGGCGACGGCCCTACCGACGCTAAAATGATCAACAACGCTGAATGGCTGGACGATCTGAACTACCTCGATTTTCTGCGCGACATTGGCAGGCATTTCTCTGTGAACCGAATGCTGTCATTTGAAAGCGTTAAGTCACGTCTTGATCGCGAACAGTCATTGAGCTTCCTCGAGTTCAACTACATGATCCTGCAAGCCTACGATTTCCTTGAGCTTAACCGTCGTTACGGCTGTTTGTTGCAGATGGGTGGGTCCGATCAATGGGGCAACATTGTTAACGGGATCGACCTGACGCGCCGCGTATTGGACCATCAGATTTTCGGCCTGACCTCGCCACTACTGACAACCAGTGACGGCAAAAAGATGGGCAAGTCCCTGTCCGGCGCGATCTGGCTCAATGATGAGATGCTCAGTTCGTACGAATTCTGGCAATTCTGGCGCAATACAACGGACGCCGATGTTGGCCGGTTCCTGAAGCTCTACACTGAGCTTCCGATTGAAGAGTGTGAGCGCCTTGGCGCGCTCGAAGGTGTTGAAATCAACGAAGCTAAGATCATTCTCGCCAACGAAGTAACAACACTTCTTCATGGTAGAGACGCCGCACAAGCAGCTGAGAATACAGCGAAAGAAGTGTTTGAGAAAGGTGGTGTCGGTGACGATCTTCCGACCCTCACACTAAACGCTAGCGATGTTGGTGACGGCATTTCGATTGTGCAACTGATCGTGAAATCTGGCCTTGCGGGATCCGGTAAGGAAGCGAAACGTCTGATTTCCGATGGAGGCGCAAAGATGAATGATGAATCGCTTGATAACGCAGGCCTGATGATCACGCCAGCGGACCTGAGCACACCAATCAAGCTTAGCGCCGGTAAAAAGCGCCATGCGCTCGTTCAACTAGGTTAACAGCGCCAGTAAACCGCCACCGATCAACGCAATGACCAAAGCGACCAGCGTAAGGGCTGGTCGTGTTAAACGCGGTGCGGGTATGTTTGGTAGAGATTTCATAGCGCCATTAACCATCTCTTAGGTGAAGATCGCGTTAATACAGGTATGTTCGAACCGCATAGCGCCCCCCTGCAACAGTCACCTCAATTTGCGCGGGCGTTGCGGACCTATGGAAGTGTGGTGATCGGCACGGATCCTGTGATCCTGCAACGCAGCTTCGGGCGGTTCGGGGCGGTTTCCTTTGCGTCCCGTGCGACCCCAGAAAGTGTCGCCAACACACCCGTGCGCATTTTAAACGGCGAAACACCCTGCCCGCGCGCCTACCGCGATGCGGGGTTTCGTCAAGTCATCACGCCGTCCCACATTGCCGAATGGTCGCTAGACCAACCCGACTTGCGCGCTACGCTTCACCCAAAGTGGCGCAATCAACTGGTCAAAGGCGAAAAACAGCAAGTGCAAATAAGCGAAAACATCTGGGACGGGTCACCCCATGAACTGTTTGCGCAGTCTGTGCGCCTTGGGCGTCAGCGTGGTTTCACAAGTTATCCGTTTAAACTTCTCTCTGCCTTTGCCAGTCAGAATGCGGGTGGCGCCGTGATATTCGAGGCCTACAGCCAAGACACGCTAATCGGTGCCTGCCTGATCCTGCGCCACGGAACAACGGCCACCTATCAAACCGCGTGGGCGTCAGAGACGGGAAAAGCCCTGCAGGCACCGCGCCTGCTATTGTGGCGTGCAGCTTCCCGCATGGCATCACTCGGACATTCGACCTTGGATCTTGGCATTGTCGAAACAGATCGTAGCGCTGGTTTGGCGCGCTTTAAGTTGGGAACCGGAGCAAATTTGCGCCAACTCGGCGGAACATGGGTACGGCTTAACTCCCGCCAAAAGAAACTCGCCCGTTGATCGTTAGCCCACTGGCCCCTTCCCAATTGATGGCGTAACAAAAGCCAAACCTAAATGAAGATCCCAAATGACTGATACAATTCTGTCCCGTTGCGAGGCCATAGGCCTACGCCTTACCGAGCAACGCCGCACCATTGCTGGCGTCCTTGAGGCATCAAAAGACCACCCCGACGTGGAAGAACTGTTTAACCGCGCTGCTGCTGCGGATCCGCGCATTTCCCTCGCGACGGTTTATCGCACGGTCAAACTGTTTGAGGAATCCGGCATTCTGGAAAAGCACGACTTTGGCGACGGGCGCGCGCGCTATGAAACCGCAGATCGCGAACACCATGATCACTTGATTGACCTGCAATCAGGCGAGGTGATTGAATTTCTCGACGCAGAGATCGAAGCCCTTCAGGAACGTATCGCCGATAAACTCGGATATGAACTCAAGGGGCATCGATTGGAACTATATGGCGTTCCCAAAAAGGATAAGCCCTAATGGAAAACCTGCGCGGCGCGGCGTTAATGACCTTCTCGATGTTGGCATTCGCGGTTGAGGATGTGTTGATCAAAACGCTGGGCTCTCGCATTCCGGCGGGGCAAATCATCAGCGTTGTCGCGGCTGGTTCGGTAATCGCATTTTCCGTTTGGTTTATCGTTAATAGACAACCTGTAATCGTGCGCGACCATGCGAATCCTAAGGTATGGTTGCGCTCTGGGTTTGACGTGCTCGGGACCTTATTCTTCATTTCAGCGTTAATGCGAATGGACCTGACGTTGCTATCCGCGATCATTCAGGCAACGCCTTTGGTGGTGGCATTCGGCGGGGTCATGTTCTTGGGGCAAACCGTTGGTTGGCGGCGTTGGGCGGCGATCCTTGTTGGATTCTGCGGCGTTTTGTTGATCATCCGCCCCTCGCTAAGTGGAATGTCTTTTTCCATGGTTTTAGGTATCCTGGGAATGGTGTGCCTTGCCGGGCGGGATCTTATGACACGAGCGATCAAGGTGAAAATTTCCGGGCCACATGTCTCGTTGCATGCCTTTACACTGCTAATCTTTGCCGGTCTTTTATTATGCCAATTAGAAGGCACCCCCCTTGTACTCCCCAATGTGATTGACGGCCTCATTCTCGTCGTCTGTGTTTTTGTCGTTCTTGCTGCATACCTCGCAATCATTGCTGCGACCCGCGAGGGTGACGCCGCATTCATTTCGATGTTCCGCTATACCCGTATGGTTTTTGCATTGATTGTGGGGGGCATATTTTTACATGAACGCCCTGACGCGCTTACATTGATTGGCGTCGCAATCGTCATTGGTGCCGGTGTATTTACCCTACTTCGAGAAGCCCGCGCGCGGCGCTCTTTCCTTGGGTCACCTGAGCCGTTATAGCAACACCAATTCTAGCTACGTTTGACTAAAACCACCAAAGGACGCCTCACATGAGTACGATCATCGACATTTTTGCCCGCGAAATCCTCGATAGCCGGGGTAACCCAACGGTCGAAGTCGACGTTACACTGGAAGACGGCACATTGGGCCGCGCAGCCGTGCCATCGGGCGCATCTACAGGCGTTCACGAAGCGGTTGAAAAGCGCGACGGCGACAAGTCCCGCTACAAAGGCAAAGGTGTTCTTGAGGCCGTTGCAGCCGTAAACGGTGAAATCGCCGAGGCCATCGTTGGTTTCGACGCGACTGAACAAGTCGCAATTGACGGCGCGATGATTGAACTGGACGGCACAGACAACAAAGGCCGCCTTGGCGCCAACGCGATCCTTGGTGTGTCCCTTGCCGTTGCCAAGGCCGCCGCTGAATACATGGGCCAGCCTCTGTTCCGCTATGTTGGAGGCACCGCTGCACGGGTTCTGCCTGTACCAATGATGAACATCATCAACGGCGGTGAGCACGCAGATAACCCGATCGACATCCAAGAATTTATGATCATGCCTGTATCCGCCACGAACATCCGTGACGCGGTTCGCATGGGTGCCGAAGTGTTCCACACCCTTAAGGGTGAGCTCACGACTGCTGGCCTATCCACGGGTATTGGTGATGAAGGTGGCTTTGCGCCAAACATTAACTCCACTCGCGATGCGCTTGATTTCATTCTTAAATCTATCGAAAAAGCTGGCTACAAACCGGGTGAGGACATCTACCTCGCACTCGATTGCGCGGCGACTGAATACTACAAAGACGGCAAGTACGAGATGAAGGGCGAAGGCAAATCCCTGACCTCTGAAGAGAACGCTGCCTACCTTGAAGCATTGGTAAACGACTACCCAATCATTTCCATCGAAGACGGCATGTCCGAAGATGACTGGGACGGTTGGAACGCACTGACGGCCAAAATCGGCGACAAGGTTCAGCTGGTTGGCGATGATTTGTTCGTGACCAACCCTGCCCGCCTTGCCATGGGAATTGAGCAGAAGTCTGCGAACTCTATGCTCGTCAAAGTGAACCAGATCGGCACGCTGACGGAAACACTGACAGCCGTAGACATGGCGCACCGCGCACGTTTCACCAACGTGATGTCGCATCGTTCTGGCGAGACTGAGGACGCAACGATTGCGGATCTCGCAGTTGCCACCAACTGTGGCCAGATCAAAACCGGCTCCTTGGCGCGCTCTGACCGGCTCGCGAAGTACAACCAGTTGATCCGTATTGAGGAACTTTTGGGCGAAACAGCAATCTACGCTGGCCGTTCAATCCTGCGCTAAGTTTACAGACCTAAACGTCAAAGGCCCTCGCACATCGCGGGGGCCGTTTTCATTGAAAACGTGATGGGCGATAAGACGCAAGTAGCACATCGAACGCATCACTGTTGCCCAACACTTCAGCCGCAACCGCCTCCCCCGTAATCGCGGCAAGGGTTACGCCAGAATGCATCACCGCAACGTGCAACCCGTCCGGCCCGACAGCGCCAATAACGGGTAGCCCGTCTTGTGGAACCGGCCGATAAGCGAGCGTAACACTATCCCATTCAAGCGGTTCATCGGCAATCATTGGATCAAGCCACCCAAGCACTCGCCTAACAATTTCATCTGGCGTTTCGAACACTTCGCTTGCGCTATCGCTTTGATGGTTTGCGGTTGCCGATGCCATCAAACGCCCGTCAGTAAGCTGGCGCACTTCACCATGGGCTGTCACCAGAACAGACGACACTTTCCCCGCAATCGGTTTTGTTGTCACCATTGCACCTGGGCGAATAAGCATCGGCAACGTCACATCCACCGTCGCCAAAATATCCGGCGCGCCATTTCCAGCTGCCACGACCACCTTGTCAGCGGCTATAAAGCCCATCTGCGTTTCAACGCCGCAAACGGCTCTGTCCTGTTGTGCAATGCTTTTCACACGAACACCTGATACCAAATGCGCGCCCGAAGCGGCCAAAAGCACCGAGGCAAGCGCCCCAGATTCCGCGACGCCCTCGGTTGGAAACAACAATAGTTCTTCGGGAAGATCGCGCAGCTCCGGTTCCTGATTACAAACGGCGACTTTCTCCATTTTCTCAACCGGGTATCCTAAGTCCGAAAGCGCATCATGCTTTTTCGTCAATCCGCGCCCCTGTTCTTCCCACCAAAGAGCGCCCTGCATCGTGATTGGTAGATCAGGCTGGGATGCCCTCAACCGCGCGTATGCTTCCATACCCGCAACGCGCAAACGATGATGCCCCTCGTCAGCATAAAAACTGGCGTTAATCCAGCCAAAGGAAGCATCGGTCGCAGCAGCAGAATTACATGTGATAACAGTTACATCTGCACCACTAAGAGACAGGTTATAGGCAATGGACGCCCCGATGATACCAGCTCCAATTACGACAACTTTCATGACCGCCTCCCTTGGCCTTCCACCATCTTCAGCTTAGCCTTACGCCATGACAGCACAAGAGATCATCGACGCGTTAGACCTCGCGCCACACCCTGAAGGCGGGTACTTCCGTCAAACTTGGATCGACGAAGACAGCTCAGGCCGCCCGGCCGGAACTTGCATCTACTTTCTGTTGAAGAACGGCGAAACCAGCCATTGGCACACAGTGGATGCGGTTGAAATCTGGCACTACCACGCCGGCGCACCCCTTATTCTAAACGTTTCGGAAACAGATCGCGGCCCAAAAAAAGAAATCCACCTCGGCCCCGATATTGCAGCGGGCGAGTGCCCGCAGGGGATCGTCCCAAAAGACTGGTGGCAAGCCGCATGCACGACGGGCGATTGGACATTGGTCAGCTGCACCGTCAGCCCCGGGTTCTCGTTTGATGGATTCAAACTCGCTGAGCCGGGATTCGACATAAACTAAGTGGCGCGACCGGAAACGTTATAGGGGCTCTGTCCTGTCCTTCGGACTCCCCGAGGTTTAAGGAACAAAAGAAGACGGCCCATCGTTTCGCCATGAGTGGAACCCTTTGCTCGACACCTATAGCACCGAACAGAGGGCCTTCTTCCGTTACGATCTTTGCTCCTCAGCGCGGACCGCATCCTCGTTACCCCGCATTAAGGTCGCTGTGTCACCAGCGAGGCTTTTGCTTTTTCTACCTCGGCTTATTGCCCTCCTATGTTGGGGCTCATTGGGTTCTTTAGGATAATTTATTCCCGTAATCGCAGCAAAATGCACTGATCGATACCGGAGTCGAATCCTTTATTTACAACGTGTTACGATATTTTTTCGGCTTTTTCGTTTTCGCGAACTGGCTCTGACCTGAGCCCCCAAAACGCCTCCAAATTTGTGTGGAGTCCGCCCAAGAAAAGGTCGGACAAATGAAGGCACGATTTACGGACGAACAGTTCATTGCGATGATCAAGGAACAGGAAGCGAGCAAGAAGACCGCTGACGTCTGCTGCAAGGCGCTGGCCGCTCACCAAACCATCTGCAATACACCGCGCGACGGTCTTCTCAAACAGGTGGCGCAGCAGTTTGCTGTCCCGAAAGCGCCCGTGCCGGTTCTTGGAGAAGGCCGAATGATTTGGCACTGGATCAGACAAATCGAGGCGGCAGAACCAGCGATATGCGAGGTTCAGATGCACCTCTTCGCACAACCGGCGCTCTGACCGAATACCGAAGCAATAGCCCACCAGCAGCATCCGGATCAGCAGCTCAGGATCAATCGATGGTCTTCAAATCAAGAAGACTTTTTTAACAGAATTGGAGCAAAGCGGACTTTGGAAAAGTCAGCCTCAAAGGATTTCGGAGAGCTTTAGCCGTTGAATTTTCCCTGATGGGCCCTTTGGCAATTCTTTCATGAAATGTATTCGGTCCGGGGATTTGAATGCGCCAAGACGCTGCGAGCACAAGGACAACAGGTCAGCTTCGGCCAACCTTGAACCTTCGCAGACGGCAACTGCCGCTTCGACCCGTTCGCCGTACCGCGTACAGGGCCGAGCGAACGCTGCGGCCTCAACGACCTCGTTGTGACTGTAAAGAATCTCATCAATTTCACGCGGCGCAATGTTTTCGCCGCCTTTGATGATCAGCTCCTTTAAGCGACCTGTTACAAAGACATAGCCGTCTTCATCCATACGTCCAAGATCGCCCGTGCGCAGCCAATCGCCAGCAAAAGTAGCGGCAGTGGCGTCTGGATTGGACAGATACTTGCGCATAACGTTCGGGCCGCGCACGGCGATTTCGCCCTCGGCGCCGCGCGGGGCCTCTGTCAGGTCACTGGCCATGATCTGCACGTCATTGCCAAAGCCCACACCAGGCGAGCCAATTTTTCGCACGCCCGGTGGCAGTGGGTTGGATAAAATCTGGGCGGCTGTTTCCGTCAATCCCATGGTTTCAATGATCGGCACACCAAAGCGCGTTTCAAAAGCCGATTGGGTTTCCACGGCGAGGGCCGAAGACGCAGATCGCCCGAACCGAAGGCGCGTGCCCGCCTGTGGATTAGCCGCACCGTGCAACAAATGGCTGATGATGGTCGGCACAACCGAGAACCAAGTGGCCTCGCCCTCAGCAATTTGGGTCCAAAATTTACTGGCGGAGAACTTCGACACCATTACCAGCGATCCACCTGACACCAACGCACCCATCACGGTCACGCACAGCCCGTTGATGTGATAGATTGGTAAAACGCAAAACCCGCGATCGTCACCACTCAGCCTGTGGGCCACAGCAGTGGTCCAGCCGCCCGCCATAAGGCTCGAATGGCTATGCACAACGCCTTTGGGTTTCCCAGTAGTGCCTGATGTATACATCAACAATGCATGGTCGTCGGGGCCGATATCCGACAGTTCTGTCATCGCGGACAGCGCCGCGGGGTTCAATTCAACCACACCTTTTGGGGCGACGTTCCCAAAGGTCTCACGCTGAGACGGATGCACCATTGCAAAGCGCGCGCCAGAGTGGTCAAGCGCGTAGGCAATGGCATCCGGCCCCGCCGCAAGGTTGATCATCGTCGCACGAAACCCACCGTAAAGCGTGGCGTAGGTGGCAATCAGTCCGTCGCGCCCGTTGGGGTGGATGATGGCAACGCTTTCGCCTTTCGCGATACCTTGAGCTGCCATTTTCTGGGCCATGTCACGGGCGTCATCGCGCAAGCTGCGCCATGTCAGGGTCTCAGATGTTTCGGGGAACACAACGGCGATCCCATCCGCGTCTGCACGCGCGTCCAACCAATCACGAACTGTGCCGTTGGGGGGATGTGCGGGGTCAAATATCATTTGCCGACCTGTGCCCAGTACTCGCCAAAAATATCTTCAACAGCAGGTTCGCGAGGCGGTATTTCACGCACGATTTTGGTGCTTTGGATGAAGTGTTTCCAATGCAGATTTTCGTCGATGGAATTGCCGCCCCATGACCCACACCCCATAGACAGCGAGAATGGCATCCCGTTGTTGAATGCGCCGCCCGTTGCAAATGTATGCGCCTGATTGACGATCACGCGGCTGGTGGGGATTGCATTGGCAAGCGTTAAGGGCCGTGTGTCATCCTTGGTATGGATGCCAACGGAATGGCCCGCACCTTGGTGGAGTTGAACTTTGCGGGTTGTCGCAACCGCCGCGGCGAAATCATAAGCACGGTAGACGGTTAGCACGCGGCTGAGTTTCTCACCCGACAACGGAAAATCAGGCCCGATGCCGTTGCTCTCAACCGCTATGAATTGTGTGTCCGCAGGGACTTCGCCCGTTAGACCCAAGGCCTCGATCATTGGTGCCGCATCTTGGGCAATAGCACGTGGGTTCAGGTGCCCCTTCACCCAGAGCGTGCTGGTGATTTTGCTGTCATCCGTGATCAGCGCGCCGCCCGCTTTGGCCAGCTCAGCCATGAACGCATCATAGATTGCATCCAGCACCACGATTGAATTTTCTGAACTGCACGATGTGGCATTATCAAATGTCTTGGAGGCTGCGATCTTCTGCGCCGCCGCCGCAAGGTCAGCGGTTTCATCCACGATGACACAAACATTGCCCGCCCCGACCGCCAGCGCGGGCGTGCCACTGGTGTAAGCGCGTCTTACATTGTTCTGACTGCCCGTCACCACGATCAGATCAGCGATCTCCAGCAAACGCTGGGTCTTTTCCTTGGAGCCACGGCCAGGGATCATTTGCACCAGATCATGATCTAACCCGAGCTTGTCGAACTCGGCGTAAATATAGCCCAGCAAAGTCTCGCACGTCGGCACACCTTTGGGGGACGGTGAAACAATAATGGCATTGCCGCATTTCAGCGCGTTGATGATATTGTTGGCGGGCGTCGCGCCGGGGTTGGTGGAAGGCACAACAGCCCCGATCACACCAATCGGACGAGCGATTTCGGTTATTCCGGTTTCTGGATCATCACTGATGATGCCATAGGTCACTGCATCGGCGATATCGCGCATCAGGCCCAATGTCTTGCGATGGTTCTTGGTGATTTTGTCCGCGACATTGCCGAGGCCCGTGGTTTCAACAGCCAGTTCGGCGAGGTGTTTGTTGCGGCTCGGCTCCATAATCGCCCAAGCGGCGGCTTGGGCGGCGCGGTCATAAATTGCCTGCGATCCATTTATCTCAAAGGAGGCCTGTGCCGTGCGCGCACGCGCAACGATCGCCTCAACTTCTGCAATTTCTGCGGCGATGGGATCAATGGCGGTCATGGGAAATCCTTTGGTTTGGCGGGGCCACGATACAGCCCCGCCGTTGTTCGTTTGCTAGGCAATTAGAGGTCGGCCAGAAGCGCCTCAAGCGTCACTTGACGCTGTGCCCACATTTCCTGCACTTCGGCGCGGTTCATGATGTGCATAGGTGAACCACCTGCCGCCATACGCGATGCCACGCGGCCGTTCTCGAACATTGTTGGTACGACTGCCGCAAGGTGATCGATAATCGCCTGATCCGTGCCTGCTGGTACCATCACACCGCGGTAGTTCACCGATGCATTGTCGATCTCGTAACCTTGCTCCATCATTGTTGGCACATCATCGATGAACGCATTGCGCTCAAGATCAAAAACACCAAGGATTTTGACTGTGCCTGCTTCACGTGCACGGAACGCATCAGACAGGTTGTTCACGCCGCCCAGAACCTCACCTGCAATCACAGCGCGCATAGCACCAGCACCGCCTGCATTGTTCGGGATATAGGCCAATTCTACACCAGCCGCTTTTTCAAGCTGAAGCGCAGCAATGTGGTGACCCACAAACAGACCAGCACCCGAGAACGTCAAACCACCTGGATTGGCGGTCGCATAGGCAATCACGTCAGCCATTGAGTTGAACTCGCTGTCGGCACCAACCACGAAAACCGCAGGGTCCGCGCCCCAGTTTGCGATGGGTTCAAAGCTGTCGGTGGAATAGTCTACGCCGCCCTCGATGGACTGCGCGATGAAGTGGGGCACGTTGTAGGCGCCAAGCGTGTAGCCATCGGCCTCGGCCTGCGCCAGCCAGTTCCAACCGACGCGACCACCCGCGCCAGATTTATTCAGAATGGCGATGGGCATGTTCAACGCATCTTCGTTGCCAGCTGTCATGGTGACGATGCGTGCTTGGAAATCTGTCGCGCCGCCAGCACCATAGCTGACCATCAACATAACGGGACGTTCAGGGTAATCGCCATGCCCTTCGGCCATCGCGGTTCCGGTCATCGCCGTCAGCGCCAATGCGGCACCTGCAATCCATTTTTTCATTTTCTCTCTCCCTTGGTTATATCCCAAAACTGCCTCCCGCAGATTTAGGAAAAAATCTCTCGCGGTGTGTACACGTTCAAAAGCATCGCAAAGAGACCGTACATGACCGCTATAAATCCAGCGGTAATTAGAACCCGTTTGACCCATGTCTTCGCCTCTGTGTGGGGGGCGGGATCGTAGACGGTTAGTAGGATGAAAAAGGCAATTGCGGTGGCCGTGTAAAACCCAAGTTCTTTGGCGGCCCAAAATGCATAAATCAGTGTGACAATCAGGCCGGGCAATAGGTTACGCATATCTTGGCCGCTGAGGCCTTGACCAACTTTGGTGCGACCCAGCACCGCCTTAACGAATGTCCAAATCGCGAGGATCGCGAACACCGTCGCGATTAGGCGAGGAAAGACAAACGCATCCGCAGGTTCTTGCGTAAAGCTGATGTAAGCGACCGAAACGCCCACAGCGGCAATCGCGCCCGAGGCGAAGATGTGCTGGGTACGGGGAAGATCGTTCATGCGCTGGCCTCTTCTTTGGTGGTGTAACGGCGTTGGCGCAATTCCATCCAGATGGAGTAGCCAATCGAAGCGACAACGATCAAAATCAGCAACCAGTTCAGCCAGCCCGTAAAGAAATAAGCCATCTTGCCGACGGTGGCATTGGCGATCATCGCACCTTGCATGAAGTTTGCCTCTGCAATGGGTCCAAGGATCAGACCAAGGACCAGCGGTGCTGCCGAAAAACCGAAGCGTTCAAGGAAATACATGGCAAGGCCAAGGGAAGCCATGACGTAGACATCCCCCATAGAGTGACCAACGGAGTAGCTGCCAAACACCGCGAGCCCAAGGACGACAGCGGCCATCACCGAACGCGGCACACGGGCTACATTGGCTGCCCAACCCGCGATAAACAGGCCGAACATACACATCAGGATTTGCCCAACCAACATCGAGTTGATGAAAGGCCAGACCACTTGGGGGTATTGCGTGAACAAACTTGGTCCAGGGAAAATGCCGTGGATGAGCAAACCGCCAAGCAGAACAGCAGCGGTCGGTGATCCCGGTATCGACAGCGTCAACAATGGGACCAACGACGGGCCAACCATCGCATTGTTTGCACTTTCCGCGGCAATGACACCTTCGGGGTGACCTGTGCCAAATTTCCCGCTCTCGGGGCTCATCTTTTTGGATTGATCATAGGCGACAAGACCCGCGATCTGCCCGCCGACGCCGGGGATCAAGCCGATGATTGAACCAACGGACGTGCCAATCGCCAGCGCACGTTTGCGGCTGAATACTTCGCGAAACGCAGCGCCGATGGGATGGCGCTGCACGACGATTATCTCGGCATCCACGTTTGAGCGCCCCTTCGCGAACATGGCGATCACTTGCGGAATAGCGAACAGGCCAATCAACGCAGGAATTATGTTGATGCCGCCGCTAACAGAAGAATGAAAGATGAAGCGTTGCGCGCCCATGATGTCGTCAAATCCGATCGTGGCAAGCCACAGGCCGATGCACCCTGACAGCAGGCCTTTGACAACCGAACTGGAATCTAGCGTGCCGATAACAGTAACGCCTAAAATGGCGAGCCAGAACAGTTCGGACGGACCAAATGCCAGCGCCCAAGTGGCCAGAACCGGTGTCAGGAAAATCAACAAGAACACACCAAACAGACCGCCAATCGCCGATGCTATAAACGAAATTTGCAACGCCTTGGCGCCTTCGCCCTTTTGCGCCATCGTGTGACCATCCAGTGTGGTCGCAATATTGGCAGGTGCCCCCGGAATTTTTAGTAAAATCGCACTGACTGCGCCTCCTGCCACTGTCGATGTATAGGCTGCCCCAAGCAGGATAAGCCCCTGTTCTGGGGCGAGTTTGAAGGTGAACGGAATCATCAATGCGACCGTCATCGTCGGCGACAAGCCCGGCGTTGCGCCAAGTATCAAGCCGCCGATCGTACCCAGCAACAACAGCCCGAAGTTGATCGGGGTGAACACGTCGCCCATGTAGTACAGAAAATCCAAGCGCCGAGGCCTCCCCATCTTTGCAGTTGATCTTTGACGCTAAACAATGAAAATAGTTTTGCAAATGTTTTCATAAATGGATGGCAAGTGACTGATACAAAAGTAAAACAAGTCGATATTCTATCGGTTGCAAAGGCTGCTAACGTATCGCCGTCAACGGTGTCGCGCTATTTCAACCATCCCGAACTGGTCAAACTGGTCACGCGGCGCAGAATCGAAACGGCAGTACGCAAACAAGGCTATATTCGCAATCGCGCCGCCCAAACCATCCACGGCATTCGCAGCGGAACCATCGGCGTGATTGTCCCCACACTAGACCACGCGATCTTTGCCGAGGTCGTGCAGTCGTTTTCAGATACGGTCGCAGAACAGGGCTTTACGATCCTGTTGGCCTCGCACGGATATGATCAACAGCGCGAATATGCGATCCTGCGCAAGATGCTAGAGCACCGTGTGGACGGTATCGTTTTGACGGGTCTGGATCACGACGACGCGGTTTTTCGCCTGATCGACAGCCAGACTATTCCGTCGATCCTGATGTGGAATTACGCCGAAGACGCACGATATCCAAGCATCGGCTCCGACAACAATTCTGCGGGCGTGATGATTGCTGAACATGTGCTGTCTCAGGGTCACCGTGACATCGCCTGCATGTTCCCCCCGACCGGCGGAAATGACCGTGCTCAGGAACGCTTACTAGCCGTCATGCAAACACTTACAGACGCGGGGATTTGCGTGCCGGATCATTGGCAGTTGACGACAGTTTATAGCATCTCGGCCTCAAAACGAGATACCTTGGAGTTGCTGAATCGAACTGATCGACCCACGGCAATCATTTGCGGCAACGACATTCTCGCGACGGGTGCGCTCTACGGGGCCGCAGCTGCCGGATTGCGCGTGCCGGACGATATTTCCATTACGGGAATTGGGGATTTCAAAGGATCCGCCGAGATTGAGCCTGCCCTCACGACAGTCCGTATTCCCGCGAAACGCATCGGTCACAAAGCAGGGCTCGCGCTGTCTTCAGCCATCATCAACCCCAGCTCAGTGGCCACCGGTGTTCACTGCAAACCGAAGCTCATTATAAGATCATCAAGCAAGCCGCTGAGTGGACAGTAGCCAATCCAGCATTCAAGAGCGACAAAAGTCATCTGCGTCGAAACAGAAATTACTATACGTCGCGAATTGATTTTTGCACGGTCGAAAACCGCAGAAAGCCGACCTTGGAAGAATGTCTACTAACGGCAGCTTTGTCCCGCTAAGCGGCCAGTCATAATCCCTACTATGAATGTCAGCTTTGAGCATTGACATGCTACTGGCGTAACGCAGAAATCTGACAGAAATAAAACGACTATGCATTGACTCTATTTCGGCCCAATCAACCGTGGGTGGATCGAAATCTGCTAACCGGTTTTACGTTAAGGAACTCGGCGGCCGCCAAATGCAGCTGCCGGGTGTCATATATGTGTTAGTCTGAACTTGTGTCGCTCGAGGGTTTCGACATGTGATCCGCAACAAGCAGCTCGGCAAAATCCTTGATCTTCTGCTTCTCTTCATCCGTCAGCTTCATTTGCATCTTTGGCGGCTGCGGCGGGCCGATGAACTCTGTTTTATCTTTCATCAGCTCTTCGTACGTCAGTAGCTTCAGCTCAACGATCACAGGTCGTCGATCTTTTCCGTGTTCATCTAAGTACGGCTCGAAGATCCCGCCTGACAGTTCATCGATCAGCTCTTGCAAGAGCATCCGCTCGTCGTTGTGCACCATCTTGTAGTTCACGAAACGCCATTGCCGGAGAAGCGCCAGTAGCGAACTCAATGGAGAGCAGGTCAGAACTTGGGGCTAGAAGCCCGTTAAGCGGTCAAAGCCGTCCTTAGATAGCTATCGATGACATAAATGACATAAAATGAAGGGACCGACCAAAACACCCCTCCCAATCGATAACTGCATCGTGCTCAGCACAGATACGGCAGGCACTAACCGGCGCTACAATGGGTATTTGAGCGGTTTTACCGATGACCCGATGAGTTACTCGATCCCGTATTCTAGGAGTAATGCCTCAAGGTGTTCATCGCTATGGAATACGACGTCAACGTCATCAGTACTGATCAAACGCCCCCAGAAACCTCCTGACGGCGTTTTTAGCTCCTCGAACATTTCCAACCGCAAAGTTCGTGCGGAGCGGTAGCTTATCCCACAAAATGATACGTGTACTTTACAAAATAGTCGAAATATCAGCTCGACCGAACCACATGGTCATTCGTCCACAGTCCATCATTTCATCAGCCTGAACGACTGCTTTGCGGACTTTTCTGCCGTTCGGGGTGTTGAATTGTATGTCCGCTCTTTGACGTACCACATCGGGTCCCCTCTGTTTACTTCGATAGCGATTTCCCCCAATGCTTCCTTTTCGCCAAAAGTGTGCTGCGCCCCAGTAATACTGCGGCGCGGACATTAGGTACGTTGCGCGGTTTCTAAACCAATCACAAAACGGTCTGAGTATTGGTGCCGTTTGGGGTAAAAAGGACCACGTCAATTAAGCCAAATGAAACACTTCTTCCATTTCCGCCCACCATTCGCCATCTGCTCGGGTTTCAAAAGGGTCCTGCATTGGTCCGCAAACCGCCCACCATTCTTGGGTTATGGGGTCAGCCGCAATGGCTGCATTGTCAGCTTCGAAATCGCTTCCAGTATATTCAAAATACCCAAACATAAGGAACTCGGGTTTTTTGAGATAGATAGAATAGTTTGTGAAGTGGGACGCTTTTAAACGACTAAGCACACCGGGCCAAACGTCGGCGTGGAGGCGTTTGTATTCATCTAGGTGCTCTGGCCGTAGACGAATGACACTGCCCATACGGTTTGCTTTGGAGGCTGCCACGCGCGGCAAGATAGCGCCTTGATGCGTGACAACACGGGCCGCCAATGCATGGGCTTCGACCGCGGCTTCTGCTTGCGTCTTGTCAGCTGCGATTGCCGCAAGGTAGGCACCGTTGAAACTATCACCAGCCCCTGTTGTGTCGACAACTCTGTCGGCTTTGGCAAAGTTTTCGATGTCGTCGGATAATGGGATAAGCAATGGTCCTGCATCGCCACACTTCAACGCGCCAGATTGCGCACCTGTCGCAACGATACGATTAACGATACCCGAGGTGGTCTTGTCGCCGAACAAATCCGCTTCGTCTTCGTATGACGGCAAGGCGATGTCAGTGATTTCCCAAAAGCGGGTTATCTCGCGACGCGCGGTGGTTGTCGCGTCCCACAGTTTGGGCCGGTAATTGGAATCAAAAGCGACCTTGAGGCCTGACGCGCGGTGCGCGGCTAAGGCATTCCAAAGGCGGTCGCGTGCATTTGGCGTCAAGATAGCAAGGGTGATGCCCGACAGATAGACCAGATCAGCCATCTCAATCGCTGCCAAATGCGGTGAGGTGTCGGTAGCAAACATGGCGCGCGCGGCAGAGGCGTCGCGCCAATAATGGAAGCTCCGCTCGCCGTTTTCGTCATTTTGGATGGCGTATATACCGATTTGGCGGTTTGGGTCGCGGCTGACGTGATCGGTCTGAATACCTTCGCGTGTCATCAATTCCAAAACAGCATCAGACAGAGTATCTTCCCCGATAGCCGTAACATAGTGGACGGCGATATCGCGGTTTTGGACCGATCGGGCACAATAGATGGCGGTGTTCAGCGTATCGCCACCAAAGGCAACTGCTAGGTCGGATGCACGACGCGAGATTTCTGCCAAAGGTTCGCCAATGCACAAAATGTTATAGGTCATGATAATAGCTCCAAGCCATAAAAGCGGGTGGCAGTGCCACCGTAGATGTCTGCTTTGTCCTGATCATTCAGATCAGCGAAAAGCGTGTCAGACACAGCGCGCCACTGCGCATAGTCCCCTGCAAGGTTTAGGACAGGCCAATCGCTCCCCCACATGGTTCTGTTGGAACCAAAGTGGTCCACAACATAGGCAACCACATCCAGTAGGGATTGAGCGTTCCAACCTGGACCCGCTTCATTTGCGAGGCCAGAGATTTTACACATTGTATTGGGCAATGCTGCCAAGCGTGCCATGCCATCGCGCCATGTATCACCAGCGTCAGCGCCACCTGCTATGATGGGCTTGGCGCAATGATCTATCACGATGGACAACTGCGGCAGGTCCGCCGCGACACCTGCAAGAACGTCCAGATGGCACGGCACGACAAGGGCGTCCAATCGCAGTCCGCGTTCTGCAACGGCCGCCAAATTGGCCATAACAGTCGGTTTTGAAATCCAGTTGGTGTCTTCGATGTCTTGTAGCATCGGCCGCACGCCCTTGAAGACGGATGATGCCATCAAGTGATCCAATACGCTTGGGCATACTGGATCTTCCAGATCAACCCAGCCAACCACGCCTTTTATAAAGGGGGTGTCTTTGGCTAAGCGAAGGAGAAATTCTGTTTCAGCTATCGTTGCGGCCGCTTGGACTACGACAGTTCCTGCAATGTCGTGTTTTGCCAACAGGGGTGACAGGTCAGCCGGCAGGGTGTCGTGGCGGATTTCAGCGACGTCGTCAGTCATCCAATCGTAGTCACCGCGTGTAATTTGCCAAAAATGCTGGTGTGCATCGATTTTAGGAGATGTGGACATCAGGCTTTCCTCGAAGACGTGGTTGACTTAAGATGTTTTGTATAATTAAAAACACCCAAACGTAAAGCGCCGAGTTTCACCTTGCGCCCTTGAGAGGATCGCCTTTGCAGCCCACGCCCATTCTTCAGTTCGGAACGAGCCGCTTTTTGCAGGCGCATGCCGATCTATTTGTCTCGCAAGCGATGCAAAACGGCCAAGAGGTTGGTCCGATCACGGTAGTGCAAAGCTCTGGCGATCCAAGCCGTGCTGCGCGTTTGGCCGCACTGGTTGGGTCTTACCCTGTTCGTGTCGAAGGCTTGATCAAAGGTACAAGGGTGCAGGAAACGCTGGATGTAACAAGTGTTGCACGGACACTGTCGACATCCACGGACTGGGATGAAGTTGCGCGTATCTTCGTGGAAGAGGCAAGAATCGTTTTGTCGAATACTGGTGATACCGGATTTGCGCCCCAAAAATGCGACAGCGATCCATCTTTCGACCAAGCCATGTCATACCCCGCCAAGCTGACCCATCTTCTACGGCTTCGGTTTGCAAATAATTCAGCCCCTATTCAGATCATGCCGATGGAATTGATCGTTGATAATGGGACGGTCTTAAAGACCCGTGTCATGGCGTTGGCACAGAATGATGGGCCCGAATTTCGGGACTATTTGGAACGTGAGGTGATATGGGTGAACTCGCTGGTGGACCGGATTGTGTCACAACCGCTGGAACCGGCAGGTGCCGTTGCCGAACCCTACGCGCTTTGGGCGATTGAGGATCAACCCGGTCTTGTCCTGCCGTGTGACCATCCCTCAGTGCAACTCGTGCCATCGTTATCTGACATTGAGGCGCTCAAGCTCTTTGTCCTGAACCTTGGCCATACGTTTCTGGCGGATCGGTGGCTTCGCAATAAAGGCGCTGATGATGTGCTTGTGCGTCATATTGTTGACGACGCCGCTGAACTTGCGCAGCTCAAGTTCGTTTTGCAAAATGAGGTCCGCCCGGTGTTCGTCGCAGCGCGCCTTGCGGATGCGTTCGATGCTTATGTCGTCACCACCATAGAGCGCTTTGCCAACCCATTCCTCGACCACCGGATCGCTGATATTGCACAAAACCATGCCCAAAAAGTCGGCCGCCGGATTTCGGCGATGCTGGACTGGGCCGTTGCAAAGGGCGATCTCTCAGCAAAGCCGATCCTGTCAGAAATCGCCGCACAACATAAGGAACACACCTGATGAATATCATCACAAAACCGGTCGGCAAGACCAACGTTTCTGTCACGTCCCTGTCCTTTGGCTGTGCCAGCATTGGTAACTTGGGCGGTGTTGTGCGCGACGCAGACGCCACGGCAGTCATGCAGCGCGCGTGGGAGGCGGGCATTCGCTATTTCGACACGGCCCCACACTACGGGCGCGGGCTGTCCGAGCAACGCATCGGTACATTTTTGCAGACTAAGCCGCGTGACGCCTATGTGCTGTCCACCAAAGTTGGCCGCGTTTTGTCTCCCGGTGCTGCGATGGACGAGGCCGACGGCTTTGCTCAGCCTTTGCCAAACGCCGTCCGCTACGACTATTCCGCCGATGGCATCCGTGACAGCTTTGAAAGCAGTTGCGAGCGGCTTGGCACAAGTCATATTGAGATCCTCTTTGTCCATGACATTGGCGACTACACACACGGGGTTGCAGGGGCTGCGCATTTGGACGACCTTCTGGGATCAGGGATGGGCGCGCTGCGCGATCTCAAACAAGCGGGACGCATTGGCGCGATTGGGCTTGGGGTGAACGAAAGTCAGGTCTGCATCGACGTGATGCACCATGAAACATTAGATACAATTCTGCTGGCCGGACGCCTGACCTTGCTTGATCGCGAGGCCGAGGCAGGTTTGCTTGATTTATGTGCATCCCAAGGCACGAGCCTTGTGTTGGGTGGAATCTTCAATTCTGGTATTTTGGCAACGGGCCCAAAACCCGGTGCTTGGTTCGACTACGCGCCAGCATCACAAGATATCTTAGATCAGGTTACTGCATTGCAAGCGCGTGCCGAAACCGCTGGCCTGACACTGGCCGAAGCGTCGTTGCAATTTGCATTAAACCATCCGGCGGCGTGTTCGGTGCTACTTGGCACTGGCAAGGTGAGCTCGCTTGAGCGCAATCTCGCAGCCGCAAACAAAGATCTCTCTGCAGAGGCCCTTGCTTTTGTAACAACTTAAGACCCGTGGCTGTTCGCCTTAAGCGAACTCAACAGGGTTTGTTTTGACGTGGCAAGGTGGCGTTTTGCAGCGGCCTGAGCGCTGTTCAAATCGCGGCTACGTAAGGCATCGATGTAATCCAAATGTTCCCTGATAGCGTTTTCGTTGCGGACGCGTTCATCCGACTTATTCCACTGAAAGTGATAGTGGAACACGAGTGAGATGACCTTTTGGAACTCCTTCACGAACCTGTTTGTGACCACGTTATTGATGGCTGTGTGGAAAGTTTCATCCAACTGTGAAAAGTCATGAAAGTCCTGATCAATTCGGTCGAGCAGGTCGTTGTGATCGTTCTCAAGCTGATCAAGACGCAGCCAAATTTCATGCGAGTCCGGCAGCGTCACAATATGACTGACCGAATTGATTTCGAGCAATGTGCGGAAGTCTGACAGTTCGAGCGCGTAGTCCCGTGTGAACCCGTGCAGGACCCAGCCCCCCTTTGGACGTCTGACAACAATTCCAAACCGGCTGAGGGATGAAAAGAATTCTTGGAGTGTGTGCGCCGCGACTGAAAACTCTTTGGACAGTTGTGCGACGTTCAACGTGGTGCCCGGCGGGACGTCCATGCGCAGAACCCAATCAAGGAATCGCCCTTCCAATTCGTCAATGTTTAGAAGAACAGGGGGCGCTTCGACACGATCCGTTTTTGTGGATCGCCGTTTTATGACTTTTTCACGGCCTTGTAGTACAATCATTGCTTGTTCATCTAACCGTGCCAAAACCCTGCGCACCACGGTTCGGCTAACTCCAAGACGCAATGCCAAGGCATTTTCTGACGGCAACAGGGCGCCAATTTCCATGGCGTCACAGATAGTTAGCATTTCAGTATGTGCTTCGACAAAGCGGGTGTTCGTACGTGCCATTGAGCTTCTTGTTCCTGATTGTGACATGACCTTCATAGCTGTCTTTTACGAAATGTTCAAAAAAATTAAAAACACTTGACGTCGCAATATTGACGCCGTACGGTTTTTTATTATTAAAGACATAAAACTCTCAGATGAGTTGGATTGTCGCGGGAGGAAGATCAACATGGCTGCCAATGACGGCAAATCAAAACTCAGCTTTTTGCCCAGTGGGTCGACGCTGCACAAGATCTCAGCATTGCTGACGCTGCTCTTGTTGATTCTGGCATTCTCGTTCACGAGCCCTGCCTTTCTGACAGTGAACAACGGTTTGACTGTTTTGCTCCAGACTTCGGTCATTGGCTTGTTGGCGATTGGGATGACCATGGTCATCATAACTGGCGGCATCGACCTGAGTGTTGGCTCGGTCTTGGCCTTGGCCGGGGTGGTCGCCGGACTGGTCATCAAGGCTGGTGTGCCAGTTATCCCTGCCATGGCGCTTGGCATTATGGCGGGCGCGGCATGTGGGTTCGTAAACGGTCTTGTCATCACCAAGATGCGGATCACGCCCTTTGTCGCAACGCTCGGTATGATGATGATTGCACGTGGTATTGCGCTGCAATTGACAGGCGCGGCCCCGATCAGTCGTCTTGGCGAGGCTTTTGGCACGCTTGGCAACGGTACATTCTTCCGCGTGGTTGAGATGCAGGACAACGGTTTTCCAAAGGTTATCTTTGCAGGTGTTCCTTATCCGGCTGTGCTGTTGATCATTGTCGCGATCATCGGCGCGTTCCTTTTACAAAAGCGTCAGATCGGTCGTCATATCTTTTCCGTAGGTTCTAACGAAGAGGCGGCACGCCTGTCGGGTGTAAATGTCGACCGTACAAAAATTTGGGCCTACACCGCGTCAGGTGCATTGGCTGGGCTTTCAGGCATGGTTTTGATGTCTCGCCTTGTCACCGTGCAGCCAAACGAAGGCGTCATGTACGAACTGGATGCCATCGCAGCATCCGTCATCGGCGGAGCGTCCCTGATGGGCGGCGTCGGCAGCATTTCCGGCAGTATGATCGGATCATTCATCATCGGCGTTCTACGCAATGGCCTGAATATGGCGGGCACCTCTGCCTTCATTCAGCAGATCATTATCGGGATCGTGGTGATCGGGGCGGTCTATATCGACCAGTTCCGGAACAAGAAATAACTAACGACACGAAAGTCTTCAAAGGGAGGAAACCATGAAGAAATTACTTACAACAGCCCTCGTTACAGGCGTCCTGGCGACAGCAGCATCCGTTGCAGCCGCAGGTGAAATCGCTGTAATCGTCAAGACGACGAACTCCAGCTTCTGGCAGAACGTCAACAAAGGCGCGTCCGCAGCCATCGAGGGCATCAGCGAACACACGATGACGTTCAACGGCCCAGCCGCTGAATCTGCAATAGCTGATCAGGTTGCTTTGGTTGAGAACGCCATCAACCGTGGCGTTGCAGCGATTGTGCTTGCACCATCCGACCCAGAAGCTCTGGCGCCAGTCGTTCGGCGTGCGTTTGAAGCCGGTATTCCTGTTGCAATCATCGACAGTGGCTTGGCCGAAGGCAGCGAGCAATACTTCCAAGCATTCTTGTCCACAGACAACTGCGCTGCTGGTCAGCAAGCTGCACAGATGATGATCGACAACGCAGGGTCGACCGGCAAAGTTGCCGTCATGTCATACGTTGCTGGCGTAGGCTCTGAAATCGGTCGCGTTGGTTGCTTCGTTGACTACATCGGCGAAAACTCTGATATCGAAATCGTTGGTCCACTGTATTCACAGTCCCAAATGGCGACTGCTTTGAACCAGACAACCGACCTTCTGGCTGCAAACGACGATTTGATTGGTATCTTCGGTGCCAACGAGCCAACAGCCATCGGCATGGGCCGCGCAATCGAACAGGCTGGCAAAGCGGGTCAACTGGTCGCGATAGGTTTCGACGGCAACGCTGATCTGCAAGACATGGTCAATAGCGGCACATTGCTGGCAACAGCCGTGCAAGGTTCTTTCCAAATGGGTGAGCTTGGCGTGAACGCTGTTGCTGACATTCTGGCGGGAACACCTGTCACTGACTTCATCGACACTGGCGTTGTGATGGTCACAAAAGAGAACATCGACACACCAGTCGCACAGAACGTTCTTTACTAATTGCGCTTGTTTTACTCGGGTCGACGCGTTTACGCGCGTCGGCCCAACTTCTTCTCTGATAGGATTTCAAATGTTGGACACAGCCTCTCAAAATACGCCTCTGATCCAGATGATGGATATCGATAAGCAGTTTGGTGGTGTCCATGCTGTGCAAGGTGTCTCTGTTGATCTCTATCCAGGTGAAGTCGTTGGTGTTTTAGGTCATAACGGTGCCGGAAAATCCTGCCTGATGCGTATGCTATCGGGCGCCATGACGCTCAGCGGTGGGCAAATAAATGTCAACGGAACCACTGTTGAATTCAAGTCGCCGCAAGACGCAAAGAAATATGGGATTGAGACGATTTACCAGACTTTGGCATTAGCCAATCATCTGGATGCAGCCGCTAATCTCTTCCTCGGCCGCGAGCTTAAGACCCGTTTCGGGAACCTTGATGAGGCACGCATGTATGCCGAGACAAAGGAAGCCTTACGCCAACTCAACCCGAATTTCAAAAATTTGAAAGACCCCGTTTCCAAGCTGTCCGGTGGTCAAAGACAAGTTATCGCAATTGCCCGCGCGATCTATTTTCAAGCAAAAGTACTGGTCATGGACGAGCCGACTGCGGCGCTTGGCCCCTCGGAAACCGCAATGGTCGCGGATTTGACAATCCGTCTGAAGAACGAAGGCATCGGGATCTTCCTGATCAGCCACGACATGCACGACGTCTTTGATTTGTGCGACCGCGTGATCGTGATGAACAAGGGGCGCAACGTTGGTGCCTTCGCGATTGGCGACGTGAATAAGGACGACATCCTCAGCCTGATCATTAAAGGCACATTGCCTGATGATTGGACACCACGGGGGCAAGCCGCATGAGCACTGATACAATGCGCGCCGGTGTTGTCGTTGAACCTGGCACCTTTGCGGTGCAAGACCGCCCCGTCGTCACCGAAGTTCCTGATGGCTGGGTTCTGATTGATATCTGCGCAGTTGGGCTGTGCGGCACAGACTATCATATCTTTGAGGGCAAGCATCCGTTTCTCGCCTACCCCCGCGTCATCGGTCACGAGCTCAGCGGGCGTGTTCTTGAGGACACAGATAACTGGTCGGCCGGCGATCTTGTTGTGGTAAACCCGTATCTGTCATGCGGCGATTGTCGTGCTTGCCGACGTGGTAAGCCGAACTGCTGCTCAAAAATCGAAGTGCTTGGTGTTCACCGCGATGGTGGGCTCGTCCCCCAGCTGGCTGTCCCTGCGCAAAATCTTTACGCTGCGGATGGGTTGACCTCTCTACAAGCCGCAATGGTCGAGTTTTTGGCCATTGGCGCGCATGCTGTGCGGCGATCTGGTGTCACCAACGGTGACACGGTGCTTGTGACAGGTGTCGGGCCCATTGGGATTGGTGCTGCTCTTTTTGCACGTCTTAAGGGCGCGCATGTCACATTGCTGGATCTCAGTACAGAACGCCTTGCTATGGCGGCTGACAAATTCGGTTTTGACAGCGGACACACGAGCGTTGAGGCGGCCATCAAAGCCACGGATGAAGGTTATGATGTGCTCTTTGACGCAACCGGACATGGCGGCGCGATTGAGGCGGGCTTTCCTGCCGTAGCCCATGGCGGATCGTATGTACTGGTGAGCGTTGTCAAAGATGACATCACCTTTAACGACCCTGAATTCCACAAACGTGAAATGCGCCTTATTGGTAGCCGCAACGCGCTCAAGGTAGATTTCGATTGGGTCATGTCAGCCTTCCGCGACAATTTGATTGATGCCGATGCGCTTAGCTCTAACGTCATTTCCCTAGATGACTTGACGATTGCATTCGGTGAATTGGCGGCAGATCGTGCAGGCCTGATTAAGGCGATTGTGCAATTAAATGAGTGAGGACGCGATGGCCAAAACGCTGCGCCTGAACGAGATTGATAATGTTGCCATCGCGCTATCCGCGCTGGAAGCAGGTGAGGATATCGCAACAACCGCGATCCCGCGCTCACATAAAGTGGCGATCGTTGACATTGCGGCGGGTGCCCATGTGCTACGCTACGGCCAAATCATCGGCAGAGCAGAGCGTTTCATTCCCGCCGGCACGCACGTGCATGTCCACAACATAAGCATGAGCGGGCATTCCAGCGAACATGCCTTTTCCTCGTCTGTTAAGCATCTCATGGCACCTGAATTTGCCCGTACATTCGAAGGCTATCACCGAGAAGATGGTAGTGTTGGTACCCGCAATTATATCGGCGTGCTCACGTCGGTAAATTGCTCGGGCTCGGTTGCGCGTTTCATCACTGAGACGGTGGAAAAGTCTGGCATATTGGGTGATTATCCCAATGTCGACGGTATTGTGCCAATCGTACACGGCAGTGGATGTGGCATGGCCAATCGCGGCGACGGCTACGATATCTTGCTACGCACATTGTCAGGCTATGCGCGCAATCCAAATTTCGGCGCGATCCTATTGGTTGGGCTTGGCTGTGAAGTGCTGCAACTCGCTGAACTGGTGGGCGACCGTAAGATCACCAAAGACGGTGCGTTACGCTACATGACGATCCAGCAGATGGGCGGTACACGCCGTACCATTGAAGCCGGGCTTGCGCATGTTGCGTCACTTGCGGAACTAGCGAACCAAGCAAGCCGCGCGCCCGCGCCAGTATCTACGCTGACTTTGGGCATGCAATGTGGTGGATCGGATGGATACTCCGGCTTTACCGCTAATCCGGCTTTGGGCATCGCATCCGATCTATTGGTGCAACATGGCGGTACATCGATCCTTTCGGAAACATCCGAAATTTACGGAGCAGAACATCTTTTGACTTGCAGGGCTGTGTCGACGGATGTCGGACAGTTGCTTTTGGATAAGATTACGTGGTGGGAAAACTACTGCGCGGCTCACGGCGCAAAAATGGACAACAACCCCAGTCCCGGCAACAAGCGCGGCGGTCTGACAACAATCCTAGAAAAATCGTTGGGAGCTGTCGCCAAGGGTGGTCAGGCCCCGTTGTCGGGCGTTTTTGATTATGGCGCAACTCTCACAACTAAGGGCTTCGTCTTTATGGACAGCCCAGGCTACGATCCATGCTCTGTCACAGGGCAGGTTGCGTCAGGTGCAAACCTTATTGCGTTTACGACCGGCCGTGGGTCTGTTTCAGGTTATAAGCCTGCACCTTGCATCAAGCTGTCATCAAACTCCGATCTATTTGCGCGCATGGGCGAAGACATCGACATCAATTGCGGCGACATCGTGGAAGGCGTTTCACTTGCTGCGAAGGGCGCAGAAATCTTTGAAAAGCTTATTGATGTTGCTAGTGGCCAAGAGACGAAAAGTGAGGGCTTTGGTTTTGGAGGTGTTGAGTTCGTACCCTGGCAGATGGGCGCTGTGCTATAATCGAGCTGTAGCGTCATGCAAAAGGTGCAAACTATATTTGCGGCGTAAATCAGTCGAAATCCCACCGATGTCGCAATTGCCAGCTCTGGTTTTGACAGAGACCGAAGGGTTGCGGTCTTTCCATGTATCAACGAGACGCCCAGCATCTCACAAATCGCTCCTAAAGCGCCGATCGGAAAGCGACGAGCCCAACCTTGAGAAATTGCGCCATGGTTAGTTCAGCATCCATCAAGAGATCGACTATCGTCGGGACCCCATTCGCGAACGCCAAACGTGACACAAATGATGTTGTCGTCTCATCAGGATGGCGTGGAACCGTGTTCTTCAATCTCATGGGTGTGGATTTTGCAAAGAAAAAGGGGGGCCACAAGGGCACCCCGAGGTTCGAATGACTGAGCTCACTAGTTTACCGCCCGGTTTGTTTTATGCCTGCGGCTCAGTCCTCGTCAGGAAGTAAGCGCACTTACCCCTGGTCTCGTTGCGGGCCCCATAAGCAAAGACCCCGCGCCATCTCACATCGACACCACTTAAAAAATGCCGATATTCACTTGTTTTCGGTCATTATTTCGAAATTCTCGCAAAACAATTAGCCCCCACTTCTTAACGCCGGATTTGGCCGAAATTTGAAATTCCGACAAAATTACGGCTTCTGGCAGGCAGGCAGGTCGCCCTGCCCGCCGGAACTGATTAGCTACAGCCAGATGTGCCACCGCAGGTGTTGCACTTCATGCAGGTGCCGTTGCGCACCAGCGTGTAGTTACCGCACTCGCCGCAGGCTTCGCCTTCATAGCCTTGCATCTTGGCCTTATCACGCGCGCTCAGGCCAGTTGTGCCCGAAGAAATCGCTGTGGTTGAAGACACAGCCTGCGCCATGCCTCCGCCTGCTGCCACGGCCGGAACCAGCGTGTCCAAGGCCGCTTCTGTGTCCCCGCCGCTGAATGCAACTGCGCCAGCGCCACCTTGCAACACCACCAGATCGTTCGGAACGCGCTTGCGCAGGTAACCTGTTGAGCTGATTTGCTTGAGCACTTCCAAGGACTTAGATGCAGCGCTGTCAGACATTTCCTGAATGTTGGACACGCCTTCTTCTTCGCCGCGGCCAAGGTCATCAAAGGACGCGCCTTCTGGCTTCACGTGGGCCAGATCGGTGCGATCGAGGTAGGACACAGCCAGTTCGCGGAAGATGTAGTCAAGGATCGACGTCGCGTTCTTGATGCTGTCGTTGCCTTGGACCATGCCGGCTGGCTCAAACTTGGTGAATGTGAAGGCATCGACGAATTCCTCAAGTGGCACGCCGTACTGAAGACCGACGGACACCGCGATGGCGAAGTTGTTCATCATAGCGCGGAAGCCAGCGCCTTCCTTGTGCATGTCGATGAAGATTTCACCGAGGTTACCGTCCTCATATTCGCCCGTACGCAGGTACACTTTATGCCCACCCACGTTGGCCTTCTGTGTGTAGCCTTTGCGACGCTGAGGCATCTTTTCGCGGTGCGATTTGATGACTTCTTTAACGACGACCTTTTCGATGATCTTTTCGGCGAGAACTTTCGCCTTTTCCATCGTGTTGCCGCTTTCCAGAACTTCGGCAGCTTCGTCATCGTCTTCGATCAGGGCTGCGGCCAATGGTTGGGACAACTTAGACCCGTCACGGTACAGAGCATTCGCTTTGATGCCCAAGGACCATGAAAGCTCGTATGCTTTCTGGCAGTCCTCGATGGTGGCGTCGTTCGCCATGTTGATCGTCTTTGAGATTGCACCAGAGATGAACGACTGGGCCGCGGCCATCATCGTGATGTGGCTGTTAACGCTTAGGAAACGCTTGCCTTTTTTGCCGCATGGATTGGCGCAATCGAATACATTGTAGTGCTCTTCTTTCAAGTGCGGCGCACCTTCCAGTGTCATCGTACCGCAAACGTGGTCGTTGGCGAGGTCTGTTTCTTCTTTGGAGAAGCCCAAGGATTTCAACAGATCAAATGTCGGGTCGTTCAGCTTGTCGGCGGGAATGCCGAGGACCTTGGTGCAGAACTCTTCGCCCAGCGTCCACTGGTTGAACACGAAGCGAATGTCGAACGCTGATGGCAGCGCGGCTTCGATCTTGTCGATCTCAACTTGGCTGAACCCTTGGCCCACGAGTGCCGTGTGGTTGATGCCAGGCGCGTTGCCCAATGTACCGTGACCAACCGCGTAAGCCTGAATTTCTTCGGCTTGTGACGTTGTGTAGCCCAATTTCGCCAAAGCTGCCGGAACCGACTGGTTGATGATCTTGAAATACCCGCCACCGGCAAGCTTTTTGAACTTCACCAGTGCGAAGTCAGGCTCAATGCCTGTGGTGTCACAATCC
Organism: Octadecabacter ascidiaceicola; assembly: GCF_900185015.1. Lineage (GTDB taxonomy): Bacteria > Pseudomonadota > Alphaproteobacteria > Rhodobacterales > Rhodobacteraceae > Octadecabacter > Octadecabacter ascidiaceicola. The sequence continues at coordinate 396,051 of NZ_FXYD01000001.1, forward strand.
ATGACAAGGCCGATTGTACCGGTTGGCGCAATAACGGACACTTGAGCGTTGCGGTAGCCGTACTTTTCGCCAAGCTTCAGCGCTTCGTCCCAAGTGGACATCGCGATGTCGATCAGGCCGGGGGCTGGGCAGTTGGCGTGGTCCAGCGGAACCGGCTTTACGTCCAGCTTTTCGTAGCCATCAGACGCGCCGTAGGCCGCGTTGCGGTGGTTGCGGATTACCTTGAGCATGTGCTCTTTGTTGCGCTCATACCCTGAGAACGCGCCAAGCTCACCAGCGATTTCAGCGGATGTTGCGTAGGAAACGCCTGTCATGATCGCTGTCAGCGCGCCAGCCAAGGAACGGCCCTCGTCTGAGTCGTAGCCGTAGCCCATGTTCATCAGCAAACCGCCGATGTTTGCGTAGCCAAGGCCCAATGTGCGGAAGTCGTAAGACCGCTGCGCGATTTCCTTGGACGGGAACTGCGCCATCATCACCGAGATTTCCAGTGTCACCGTCCAAAGGCGGGACGCGTGCATGTAGTCTTCGACTTGAAACTCGTCGTTCTCATAGAACGTCAGCAGGTTCATAGACGCGAGGTTACAGGCCGTATCGTCAAGAAACATGTATTCGGAACACGGGTTGGACCCACGGATCGCGCCGTCTTCTGGGCAGGTGTGCCATGCGTTGACTGTGTCATGGTACTGGATGCCCGGATCGGCACAGGCCCATGCGGCGTGGCCGACTTGTTCCCACAGATCGCGTGCTTTGATGACCTTGTGAACTTCGCCGTTTTTACGGTTGATCAGTTTCCAGTTCGCGTCCTCTTCGACGGCCTTCAAGAAAGCGTCTGTAACACGGATCGAGTTGTTGGAGTTCTGGCCGGAGACAGAGTTATAGGCTTCGGAATCCCAGTCTGTGTCGTATGTCGGGAATTCGATGGATGTGTGGCCCTGCTTTGCATAGTCCAACACGCGCTTTACGTAAGTCTCTGGAATAGAAACCTTTTTGGCCTCGCGCACAGCGTCTTTCAGCTGTGGGTTTACCTTTGGATCGTATGCATCAGCTTCTGCACCGTCCCAACCTTTGATCGCATCAAAGATCAGGTTCAATTTGTCTTCGTGCATCTTGGAACCGGCAACGATGGACGCGACCTTCTGCTCTTCCAAGACCTTCCAGTTGATAAATTCTTCGATATCGGGGTGGTCCGCATCTACGATAACCATCTTGGCTGCACGGCGTGTTGTACCACCGGACTTGATCGCACCCGCAGCGCGGTCACCGATTTTCAGGAAACCCATCAAACCGGAAGACTTGCCGCCCCCTGAGAGGCTCTCGCCTGCTGCGCGCAAAGAAGAGAAGTTCGTGCCAGTGCCGGAGCCGTACTTAAACAAACGCGCTTCACGAACCCAGAGGTCCATGATGCCGCCTTCGTTTACCAGATCATCGGCAACGGACTGAATGAAGCACGCGTGGGGCTGTGGGTGCTCGTAGGAAGACTGGGACTTTGTCAGCTCGCCAGTTTGGTAATCAACATAGTGGTGACCCTGTGCTGGCCCATCAATGCCATAAGCCCAGTGCAGGCCGGTGTTGAACCACTGAGGAGAGTTTGGCGCCGCGCGCTGGGTCGCCAGCATGTAGCGCATTTCGTCAAAGTAGGTCTTGGCGTCTTCTTCTGTTGAGAAGTATCCACCCTTCCAGCCCCAATAGGCCCATGCACCTGCAAGACGGTCGAAAACTTGTTTCGCAGAAATCTCACCGGACATCTCAGCGCCTTCAGCAGGTACAGAGCGCCACAGGAACTCGGGAACGCCTGCCTCTTCGACTTTTACAGTCTCGGAAGGCACACCAGCTTTACGGAAGTATTTCTGGGCGATGACGTCTGAGGCAACTTGTGACCACTCTTCGGGAATTTGACAGTCATCAAGTTTGAAGACGATCGTCCCGTCTGGGTTCCGGATTTCGGACGTGGCGGACTTAAAAGCCACCTCTGCATATGCGTCCTGTCCGGATTTTGTGAAATTGCGTTCAATTTTCATCGCGCTCTTGCCTCTGTCTAATACGGGCGCTGACGTTGCAGCGGCCCTTGTCCCACATTCCGACCCTAGTTGGGTCGAACCCTATCCGCCGTTGAGACGACAAAACGCGGCAAAAAAGGCGACGCGTCCCCCAAAAAGAGGGGGCGCACTCAAGTTCTCGATACTGTTCAGCATCTAGTAGCTCGAAACCTGTCCCACGCCGTCTGCAACACTATATGTTGTGTCATCTCATCCAGCTCGCACAACATCACTCAACTACACCTAGTGGGTCAACGAATTTTTTACCATAAATGTGGATTAAACAGCCTTGACCGGAGCCAAGCAAGAGAACCCGCAAAACTGCTCCCGATTCTCCCTCAGGGTTACACACAGAGCTATGCCAACGCTGTTAACCTTTTAACCGTCGTAAAAATACTAACGATGCCATAACGCTACCCACCAAAGTTCACTTTTTACATGAGTTATCCACAGCGCGGTTCGAATGCCCGTGATCTTGGAAACGTGACTTGCACCCAACGGACGCTGTGTCAGTCTTGCCACTGGAAATTGGTTGGAGAAATTTATGCGTTGGGCAGTGATTGGAATCGCTTTGGCTGTGGCCGGATGTACAGAAATGCCCAGATCCACAGCGCCAGTAGCAGCCGGAGCCGCACCAAACGGGGCGCAGCAGGCTTATTTTACGGGCTATCCTGACAAACTGTTCTTTGCCGCCGCCGCTGTGTGCGACGGACCCGGCCAATCTGTGGTGCAGCCCAACGCGAATGAGGTGCGTTGCGAATCCCTGCCCGCCCCAGAATCGGCCGCAGCAATCATTTTGCAATTCGACGGCACCGTCGAAGCGCTCCCCAAATTTGTGATTTCGTTTTCGGGTCACGACACATCACAAGGGTATCTTGTCACGGCAGACAACTACATTCGCGTTCCGCAACGCGATGGCAGTGCACAACAGGTACGTTTTCCAGACTTATCGATCGAGTCAGAGATGTCCGCTCTGCTGAGTGCCGCCGGTGGGCGGCCTCTTTAGAGACGAACATCTTTTAAACTTGGGTTTTAGTAGAAGCGGCCATTTCTAGCCAGTGGTCGGGGCGAGATGATTCGAACATCCGACCCCCTGTACCCAAAACAGGTGCGCTACCAGGCTGCGCCACGCCCCGATCCGAGGCCTCATCTAATGCCTGATTGCGCGGTTGGAAAGCCCAAAAAGACGAAAATGTTCAATTGATTTCACAGGGCCAAACAGCGTCATCGCCAAAGCTAGGATGTTGCATCTGATCTCCGGCCTCAAGACCAAGCATTGCGGCCAATCCGCCGTTGATCTCTAGGACGAACTGAATGTCCTCACCGCCGAAAATAGGTGTTTCATCGAGAGGCTGGGCCATCGCGTGAATATTTTGCACAACGCCGAACTCATCCACAAACAGCATATCGAGCGGGATCAACGTATTGCGCATCCAAAAACTCGCGCGCCGCGGACTTTCATAAACAAATAACATGCCCTGCATCGTCGCCATCTCTTCGACAAACATCAGACCGCGCGAACGTTCCTCGTTGGAATCGGCAACATCCACCGTGAACTGAACTGTTCCGGCATCATCCTGAATGGTCACTGTATCTAAAGAACAGCCCGCATTCACGGTCCCCGCAAATGCGATCGCTGCAATAGTCGAAGTAATTAGTCCCGCGGAATCGCGCTTTCCCATGGCAAAACCTCTGCCGCCATGAGCCCGCGTTTACCCTCTATGGCCCGCAGCGCAATGGCTTCACCAGGAAGCAAATCAGCAAGCCCCGCAAGCCGCAAGACTTCAATGTGCACAAACACGTCAGTGTCATCGCCGAACACATTTGCGAAACCGAAACCTTTAGCTTTTTCGAACCATTTGACGCGTGCTGGCTCTACAGGTGTCGCAGCGATTTCTTCCGGATCAAATTCCGCGAAATCGGCCAAACCAGAGGAAACTGGTTCCTGGTTTTGTTCGATCGACAGCACTTCGCTTGCTTGAAGTCCACGATCGGTTTTTGAAACCATGACTTCAATGCCCGTTCCGTCCGCAACCGAGCTCTGACCAAAATTGCGCAACACGTTCGCGTGCAACAAAATGTCAGGTCCACCGTCCGTCGCGACGATAAATCCAAACCCCTTACCCGGGTCAAACCACTTTACGTGGCCATCCATAATGTATCCGTCAGTGTTCATGTCGGTTTCATTCTCGTTTGTGCCAGCGCGTCCCCAAAACTAACGCCCGCAATTTCCATCCAAAAGTTAACTGGACGGTAAGAAGCGAAAATACAAGCGTCTCCGTACGTCATTTTTCACGAAGCGTAAAAAATTAAGGGCATAATCGGTCAACTTTCCAAGGGCTAAGCAGCCCAGAACGCGACCACCGGAACCTATCGTGCAACCTAAAGTTTCCATCAGCCCAGAACTCGATTTCGAGCGGAGAGATTCGGAATCCGCCCCAAAACGGAGGGCGCTTAGGGTTGATCCCTTTCGACGCCGTTACCTTTGCAACTTCAGCAACCAACGCAGCGCGTGACGATAACGGCTGCGATTGCTTGGAAGCCCATGCGCCAAGCCGACTTTTGAGGCTACGTGATGAATAGTAGTCATCCGCCTGTGGGCCGTCTTCACGCTCTACTGTACCACGAACACGGATCTGGCGCCGCAATGATTTCCAATGCATTACAAAAGCGGCTTTACCCGACTGCGTCAGCTCCTGCCCCTTCTGGCTGCCGTAATTGGTATAAAAGACAAACGCGTCTGCCTCGATCTCTTTCAATAAAACCATACGGGCATTGGGCATACCGTCAGCGTCTACTGTCGATAACGCGATCGCATTGGGGTCGTTCACCTCAGTCGTTTCAGCCTCGGTAAGCCATGCTTTCGCGATTGCGAAAGGATCATCACCAGAAAAAATTCCGCTTCGGTCGCTCATCGCTTTGGTCCATTCATTGTGTGTCGCACTATAGGTGGCTGCAACGCAGCTGCGGTCAAGTGCGTTCCTCGGGTCGCTCACATCTTGTAGCAGTCGCCCCTATCGCCTAAACCAATGCAATATTATCCGCCATTGCGCGGCAAAAAGGAGTGCGCCAACAAACGGGCGCTGTGAAGGGAAAGTTATGTCATCCAATCTAATGCAAGGAAAACGCGGCCTCATTATGGGCCTTGCCAACGATAAATCCATTGCATGGGGTATCGCCAAAGCACTCGCAGATGCAGGCGCAGAGCTTGCGTTCTCTTATCAAGGTGATGCCTTGAAGAAACGTGTTGACCCGCTGGCTGCATCCCTTGGCTCTAACATTGTTCTGCCGTGTGACGTTAGTGATGGCGCCTCAATTGACGGTCTATTTAATGGCCTCAAGGAGCGCTGGGATAACATTGACTTCGTCGTGCACGCGATTGGTTTCTCTGACAAAAATGAACTTCGTGGCCGTTACGTCGACACCAGCGCCGACAACTTCCGGATGACGATGGATATCTCGGTCTACTCCTTCACGGCTGTGATGCAGCGGGCTGAAAAGATGATGAACAAAGGCGGTAGCGCCATTACCCTCACCTATTACGGTGCTGAACGTATCATGCCGCATTACAATGTCATGGGCGTTGCAAAGGCCGCTTTGGAAGCCAGCGTGCGCTACATGGCTGAAGACCTCGGCAAAGACGGCATCCGTGTTAACGCGATCTCTGCGGGCCCTATCAAAACACTTGCTGCGTCCGGCATCGGCGATTTCCGCTACATCCTCAAATGGAATGAATATAATTCGCCGCTGCGCAAAAACGTGACCATCGACGAAGTCGGCGGTTCTGCGCTCTATCTGTTGTCTGATCTCAGCACAGGCGTCACAGGCGAAACCCACCATGTTGACGCAGGTTACCATGTGGTAGGCATGAAAGCCGTCGATGCGCCTGATATGTCCCCAAATAAGGACTAGACAGCGATGGACTGGCCCCATCTTGTTGCGTTCAATGCCACGCTTTTGGCCGCTTTGGTCAGCCCGGGGCCTGCGATGCTTGTGGCTTTGCGCGCGACATTGTTAGGTGGGCGCGCACAAGGGATCACGACTGGGTTCGGGCTTGCAATAATGGCCGCACTTTGGACGGGCATGGCATTGCTGGGACTGGACGTGATTTTCGCTCTTTTCCCGTGGGCCTACACAACTGCGAAGGTCGTTGGTGCGACCTATCTTATTTGGTTGGCCATAAAGATGTGGCGTACAGCACATCAAACGCTTGAAACGGTCGGTGATGTTGTGTCCCGTAACCGCGCTTTTATGGCGGGGTTTTATGCCAACGTCGCCAACCCTAAGTCCATGCTATTCGCGGCTTCTGTACTGGTTGTGATTTTTCCTCCCGACATGACGCTGGGCAACAAACTGTTTATCGTACTCAATCAGATCGTCGTTGAGATCGTTGCCTACACCGCCTTCGCGATCGCACTTTCCACGCCACCGGCACGCGCAGGCTATCTCGCGCTGAAACCAGTTCTCGATCGATGCGCTGCACTCATACTCGGCGTACTCGGCCTGCGCCTAATGCTCACAAAGTAATCCATAGGGACCGCTATTATGACCGACCGCCTGCCTCACGAAAAAGGGTTCCACATCTCTTGGGATCAAATCCACCGCGACAGCCGTGCCCTTGCATGGCGCCTGGATGGCAAAGGCCCTGATGATGGCGCATGGAAGGCCGTTGTTGCGATCACACGCGGCGGCATGGCCCCCGCAATGATCATCGCGCGCGAACTTGATGTGCGTACCGTGGATACAATTTCAGTGGTTTCTTACCATTCTGGTGGTGGCAAAGCAGATCAGCGACGTGAGGCCAAGGTCCTGAAAGCACCCGACCCCGAAATCATGGGCGACGGCACCGGAATTCTGATCATCGACGATCTGGTCGACAGCGGCAAAACGCTGGAACTGGTTCGTGAGCTTTACCCGAACGCCCATTTCGCGACCGTTTACGCCAAACCTGAGGGCGAGCCGCAGGTCGATACCTTCATCACCGGTGTATCCCAAGATACATGGATCTTTTTCCCGTGGGATATGGCGTTGCAATATGTCGAACCTTACCGCGGCAAAGACTAGATGAAACCGTCCCTGCCCCGCACCGCCACCACGTTCTCGCCTCCTGTCATGGAGGCGCGTCGTTGGCTGGACGGGGTGGATTTCACTGACCGCCCGCTGATCAACGTCAGCCAAGCCGCACCCGTTGATCCGCCGCCTTTGCCCATGCGACAAGCGATGGCACAGATCATTGTCGACAATGAGGAAGCGCATTTGTACGGGCCGGTTCTGGGCCTGCCTGAGTTGCGCACGGAAGTCGCCAAGCAATGGTCCGTCAGCTACGAGGGGCAAATTTCTGCGGATAACGTTGCAATTACATCCGGCTGCAATCAGGCTTTTACTGCAGCAATTTCAACACTTTGCGCAGAAGGTGATGAAGTCATCCTGCCTGTACCCTACTATTTCAACCACCGCATGTGGTTGGACATGGCAGGTGTCAAAACCGTTCCTTTGGCGGCTAACACCGGACTCGTCCCAACCGCCGACGACGCAGCGGCCCTGATCACAGAAAAGACCCGCGCGATTGTTTTGGTGACCCCGAACAATCCCGGCGGCGTGGAATACCCTGCCGAGACGGTTAAGGCATTTGCCGACCTCGCCCGCACCAACAACATCGCGCTGATCATCGATGAAACGTATCGCGACTTTGACAACCGCACAGGTGCTCCGCACGATCTGTTTCAAGACCCTAACTGGGGCGACACGCTGATCCAGCTCTATTCGTTTTCCAAAGCCTATCGTTTGACAGGTCACCGCGTTGGCGCACTGGTTGCCTCCCCGTCGCGTTTGGTTGAGGTCGAAAAGTTCCTCGATACCGTCACGATCTGCCCCAACCAACTTGGCCAGCATGCCGCCCTTTGGGGGATGCAGAACCTCACGGACTGGCTCGCGGGTGAACGTCTCGAAATTCTTGACCGCCGCGCGGCAATCCAAGAACAGTTTCCACGTTTGGCGGAATTGGGTTGGGAGCTGGAAGGCTGCGGCGCGTATTTCGCCTATCTCAAACACCCATTCGATATGCGTTCAGATGATTTGGCGCGTGATCTAGTTGAAAAGGCGGGCGTCCTCTCCTTGCCCGGCACGATGTTTATGCCCGAGGGCCAAGGCACACAGCACTTACGGGTTGCCTTCGCAAACGTGGATCGAGCGGGAATAACGACATTGTTTGACCGTCTGCTGGCCTATCATAGCTAAGTACGCTTGCACGCGGCCCACGCCCCGCCTATTCAGTTGCAAACGTTAAACAGACTTGAATTCTAGGCGACTGCATCATGGCCAACGGCAAAACGAAAAACTTCTTTGTGTGGATCATTCTTGGTCTGTTGTTTGTTGGGCTTATGGGCTTTGGCGCGACGGGTCTTTCAGGGAATATCAGCTCAGTCGGTAACGTGGGTGAAAAACCCCTTTCGGTGCAGCGCTATTACCAAGAATTACAAACCCAGATCAGCATTGCCAGCGCACAAGAAGGTCGTGCCCTTTCGTTCCCGGAAGCGGAAGCCGCTAGCATTCCAGCCCGCGCGTTGCAGATCGTTGTCGCGGAACGCAGCCTAGACAGCGAAGCCGCAATGCTTGGCCTTTCTGTCGGTGATGATGTTGTTGGCCAACAGGTTTTGGCAAACCCATCCTTCCGCGGAGTTGATGGCGCGTTTGATCGCTCGGTTTATCGCGAAGCGCTGTCGCGTTCGGGCACGAACGTGCGTGAATACGAAACTGATCTGCGCGAAGGCGCGGCGCGGGCCCTGCTTCAGGGTGCCGTGTTTACGGGTGTATCCGATCCAGTTGCCTTCGGTAATGTCGTGGCCAAATACAACCGCGAGGGGCGCACATTCACATGGGCTGAACTGGATGCCGCCAACGTAGAAATTGCACTGCCTGATCCAACGGACGCTGATTTGCAGGCACATTACGATACTAACCCAGAACTCTATACCAGCCTTGAAACCCGCGTGCTTCGCTATGCATGGCTGACACCGGACATGATCCAGGACGACATGCCCATCGACGAATCCGAGCTTCGCGCCGAATACGACGCACGCATCGACGAATTCGTCCAAGCAGAACGCCGCCTCATCGAACGGCTGGCGTTTTCTAGCGATGAAGCCGCACAAGAAGCACTCGATGCGATCAATGCCGGTGAAACCACCTTTCCCGATCTGGTGGCAGAACGCGGTCTCAGCCTTTCTGATGTGGATGGTGGCGATGTGACTGAGGCCGAAATGGGCGAAGCCGGCCCCGCGGTTTTCGCCTCTGATACCGGTGACGTTTCTGGCCCCTTCCCGAGCGACCTTGGCCCGACTTTGTTCCGTATGAACGCCGTCCTTGCGGCGCGAAACACGACATTCGAAGAAGCGATGCCAGACCTGCGCGAAGATCAATCCGCAGCCCGCGCGCGCCGTGTTATTCAAGATCAGATCGACCCGATCACCAACCTGATGGCGGGTGGCGCGACATTGGATGATCTTGTTGAGCAAACAGACATGGTGCTTGGTGAACTCGACTTTACCAGCGTGACAACGGACGGTATTGCAGCCTACGCTGCTTTCCGTGACGTAGCAGAAACGCAAAACATCGGTGACTACCCCGAACTCACGGACCTCGATGATGGTGGTTTGTTCGCCCTTGAGGTCGTTGACATCCGTGTGCCAGCCTTGATCCCGCTTGAAGATATCCGCGAAGACGTTGTTGACGGATGGATTGCACAGGAAACCGCAGCGGCAGTGATTGCGCAAGCCGAAGAAAAGCAGGCGCAGCTTAGCTCTGCTGTTCAAGATTTTGCCTTCCTCGACCTCGATTCAGTCCAAGAGACAAACATTACACGTCGCGGATTCATCAATGGCGCACCGAGCACCTTCCTTCCGGAAATCTTCGAGATGGAAGTCGGCGAGGTGCGCGTTGTGCCAAACGAGGGTAACGCAATCATTGTACGTCTCGACGCGATCACTGCGGCTGATGAAAGCGATGAAGCCTATAGCGCCGAAGTCGCATCCGTGGCGGAAACCGTGGGGGAAGGCATCGCGCAAGACATATATGAGCTTTACAGCCGCACCGTGCAGTTGCGCACGGATGTCCAAATCAACGAACAGGCCCTTAACGCTGTTCACGCGAATTTCCGGTAAATCATGACACCAGATTTCGAAACATTCAGCGCTGGCTATGATGCAGGCGAAAACCAGATCGTTTACACGCGGCTGACCGCGGATCTTGATACGCCGGTGTCGCTGATGCTGAAGCTGACGAGCGCTGGAAAGCATGCTTTCTTGTTGGAATCCGTCACCGGCGGCGAAATTCGTGGACGCTATTCGATCGTCGGCATGAAACCTGATCTGATCTGGGAATGTCGCGGCACGCAAAGCAGCATCAACCGATCTGCCCGCTTTGACGAAGACGCGTTTGAGGAACAATCGGGCGATCCGCTAACAAATTTGCGCAGCCTGATCGCGGAAAGCCGCATTGATCTGCCCGCTGACCTTCCTGCCGCGTCCGCCGGACTGTTCGGCTACCTCGGCTACGACATGATCCGCCTTGTGGAACATTTGCCGGATGTGAACCCTGACCCATTGGGCTTGCCCGACGCGGTCATGTTGCGCCCGTCCGTGGTTGCCGTTTTAGATGGCGTCAAAGGCGAAGTTATCTTGGTGGCCCCTGCCTACGCGACCTCTGGTCTGTCCGCCAAAGCAGCCTACGCACAAGCCGCAGAACGCGTGATGGATGCACAGCGCGCCCTTGAGCTGCCCGTTCCGATCACAGACCGCGCATTGGGCGACGCAGCGGATGCGCCCGACCCTGTGTCTAATTTCACTAAGTCGGGCTACATGGAAGCGGTTGAGACAGCGAAAGACTACATTCGCGCCGGTGACATTTTCCAATGCGTCCCAAGCCAGCGTTGGACGCAGACCTATTCGGAACCTCCCTTCGCGCTTTATCGCAGTTTGCGCCGCACGAACCCATCGCCGTTCATGTTCTATTTCAACTACGGCGATTATCAGGTCATCGGGGCCAGTCCTGAAATTCTGGTGCGTGTGTTCGGATCCGAAGTCACGATCCGTCCGATTGCTGGAACGCGCCCGCGCGGGGCCACGCCGGAAGAAGACAACGCCAACGAAGCGGACTTGATGGCGGATAAGAAGGAACTGGCCGAACACTTGATGTTGCTGGACTTGGGCCGCAACGACACGGGCAAGGTTTCCAAAATCGGCACCGTACGCCCGACAGAACAATTCATTGTCGAACGCTACAGCCACGTCATGCACATCGTGTCCAACGTGGTTGGCGAACTCGCCGAAGACCAAGACGCCCTCAGCGCGTTCTTCGCCGGCATGCCAGCCGGTACGGTATCTGGTGCACCAAAGGTCCGCGCGATGGAAATCATCGACGAGCTTGAGCCAGAAAAGCGCGGGCTTTACGGCGGCGGCTGTGGATATTTTTCAGCAAACGGCGACATGGACATGTGCATCGCGCTGCGCACAGCGGTACTAAAAGGCGATCAACTGTACATCCAAGCGGGCGGCGGCGTTGTCTATGACAGCGATCCCGAAGCCGAGTACATGGAAACCGTCCATAAAAGTAACGCAATCCGTCGCGCGGCAGCTGATGCGACTATGTTCCGATCCGGCAATTCGTAATCGCCTGATACTTTCCTGTTTTCTAACGCTTTCCCCCGTTTTTATGGGCCTTGACAGTTGCGCCATTTCCCGCTGATGCTGACCTAACCAAACGTCAGTTACCAGTTCGCAAGGAGCGCCGCATGTCCACTGATCCGTTGCTACAGCCCTACCAGTTGAAACACCTGACATTGCGTAACCGCATTATGACGACCAGTCATGAACCCGCCTATCCTGAGAACGGCATGCCGACAGAGCGGTACGCCGCCTATCACGCTGAACGCGCTAAGGCGGGTGTTGCCCTTGCCATGACGGCCGGATCAGCCGCCGTAAGCCGCGACAGCCCGCCGGTGTTCAACAACATCCTTGCCTATAAGGATGAGGTCGTTCCCTGGATCCAGAACCTGACCGACAGCGTGCACGAACACGGTTGTGCCGTGATGATCCAGCTGACCCATTTGGGGCGGCGCACGAATTGGAACAAGGGCGATTGGCTGCCGTCGCTTTCATCCACCAAACACCGCGAACCTGCGCACCATGCTTTCCCGAAACTGATTGAAGACTGGGACATTGATCGGATTATCACAGATTTCGCGGACGCTGCCGAACGCATGAAAGCGGGTGGCATGGATGGGATTGAGTTGCAGGTCTACGGGCACTTGCTGGATCAGTTCTGGTCACCCCTGACCAATGATCTGGTTGGGCCATATGGGGCCGACACATTGGAAAACCGCATGCGCTTTCCATTGGATGTGGTTGACGCAATCCGCAAACGGGTTGGGTCAGAATTCATCGTCGGGCTACGCTATACTGCAGATGAGGCGCAAAAAGGTGGCATCACGCCTGAGGAAGGTTTGGAAATTTCCAAACGCATCGCTGACACCGGACAAATCGATTTCCTCAACGTGATCAAGGGCCGCATCCACACCGATCCCGCGATGACGGACATTATCCCTGTTCAGGGTATGAAATCCGCCCCCCACCTCGATTTTGCGGGCGAAGTGCGCAAAGCAACGGGCATGCCGACATTCCACGCATCGCGCATCCCCGATGTCGCCACTGCGCGCCATGCGGTGCAGGCGGGTTTGCTTGATATGGTTGGCATGACCCGCGCTCATATCGCCGATCCGCATATTGTGCGCAAAATCGTTGAGGGGCGCGAAGATGATATCCGTCCCTGCGTCGGAGCGACCTACTGTCTGGACCGGATTTACCAAGCTGGCGACGCGCTGTGCATCCATAACGCGGCAACGGGGCGTGAACTCAACATGCCCCACGATATCATCAAATCCGATACACAGAAAAAGGTTGTCATCATTGGCGCTGGCCCCGCGGGGCTAGAGGCTGCACGGGTCGCGGCGGAGCGTGGCCATGATGTAACCGTGTTTGAGGCCGCTGCAGATCCCGGTGGGCAAGTCCGCCTGACCGCCCAGTCCCCCCGCCGCCGCGAGATGATAGGCATCATCGATTGGCGCATGGCACAGTGTGCGGCGCGGGACGTGACGTTCCATTTCAACACATGGGCCGAGGCGGAAGATGTGACCGCCTTGAACCCTGACGTGGTTATTGTCGCCACAGGCGGCCTACCCAACCTTGAGCTGTTCGAGCAAAAGGGTGAGCAAGCCCATGTGGTGTCCGCATGGGACATCATCTCAGGCGATGTGAAACCTTCGGGTAAAGTCTTGATCTATGACGAAAGCGGCGATCACCCTGCCCTGCAAGCTGCAGAAGTCGCGGCAAATGCCGGATCGAGTGTCGAAATAATGACGCCTGACCGTACGTTTTCCCCCGATGTGATGGCGATGAATTTGGTGCCCTATATGCGTTCTTTGCAGGACAAGGACGTTACATTCACCGTCACGCGCCGTTTGATGGAGGTCGCGCAATCAGGCAATACGCTGACCGCAACAATTGGCACGGATTACTCTGATCACACCTATGAAACTGTCGCCGATCAGGTTGTCGTAAACTATGGCACCTTGCCGCTTGATGATCTGTACTTTGACCTAAAGCCTTCGTCGTCCAATGGCGGCGAAGTCGATTACGACGCGCTGATCGCGGGCCAGCCGCAAACGGTTACGCGCAATGAAGACGGGTCGTTTCAGCTGTTCCGCATCGGCGATTCCGTATCAGCACGCAATACCCACGCGGCCATTTATGATGCGTTGCGTCTGGTGAAGGATATCTAAAGTGCGCAGCAGCAAAACCATTCACGTCGTGTCCTGCCATGCAGAAGGCGAGGTCGGCGATGTGATCGTTGGCGGCGTCGCCCCACCCCCCGGTAAAACCCTGTGGGAGCAGCGCACGTGGATCGCCACAGACGAAACCCTTCGCAATTTCATGTTGAACGAGCCGCGCGGCGGCGTATTTCGTCATGTAAATTTACTCGTTCCGCCAGTGCATCCAGACGCCCAGATGGGGTGGATCATTATGGAGCCCGAAGACACGCCACCGATGTCAGGCTCCAATTCCATCTGTGTCTCAACCGTGCTGTTGGACAGCGGCATCATCCCGATGACGGAACCCGTAACGGAAATGACTCTTGAAGCCCCCGGCGGATTGGTACGCGTGCGGGCCGAGTGTAAAAACGGCAAAGCGGAGCGTATCACAGTGCGTAACCTGCCGTCCTTTGCTGGCGAATTGGGTGTGTCGCTGGACGTTCCCAACTTGGGGTCGATCACTGTCGACACCGCCTTTGGCGGAGACAGCTTTGTGGTCGTTGATGCAGCCGCACTGGGGTTTGATTTGGTTGAAGCTGAGGCCAAGGCCCTCGCCGAACTTGGCGTGGCAATCACCAATGCGGCTAATGAACAGCTGACATTTCACCACCCTGACAACCCCGACTGGACACATTTTTCGTTCTGCCTTTTCGCTGGGCCGATCACCCGTGATGGAAGCCACCTGACGACTTCTGCGGCTGTTGCCATTCAACCCGGAAAGATCGACCGATCCCCCACGGGAACGGCGGCGTCTGCACGTATGGCGTTACTTCATGCGCGAGGCGAAATGCAGGTGGGAGAGACTTTCACAGCGCGTTCCATCATCGGTTCCGAATTTCATGGCCGGATTGTCGATACCACAGCAGTCGGCGACACCCCTGCGATCATTCCCGAAATCACAGGGCGCGCTTGGATCACCGGAACGCACCAACATATGCTGGACCCTGATGATCCATGGCCCGATGGTTATCGCTTAAGCGACACATGGCCTGACCTTAAGGAACGTTGAGTATGTGAAACGACACAGAGAAGAACAAAGCCAATGCAATCGCGTTTTACGATTTGATGTTCAACAAAAGTGAACCGCGTGAAGCGATCAACCAGTATGTGGGCGACGAATACATCCAGCACAATCCCCACGTTGCGGACGGCAAAGAAGCGTTCATCGCCTATTTCGAACGTATGGCGGCAGAATACCCGGGGAAAGTTACCCATTTCAAACGTGCTATTGCAAAGGACAACATGGTCGTCCTGCACTGCCACCAGATTTGGCCTCACAGCGATGACTATGCGGGCATCGACATCTTCCGGTTCGATGGCAACGGCAAGATTGTCGAACACTGGGACGTGCTGCAAGTCATTGCTGGAACATCACGAAACGACAACGGCTTGTTCTAGTCACGCTGGTTACTCAGCCGTCAAAATCGCACTGACCGGAACGAGCGCGACTTGGTCATCAGAGTTTGCTGTGCCCCACAAGATCAGTGCTGAAATCGTGTCAGGACGTACGCGCCCAACGAGGACAACACCGCTTTCCTGTCGCGCACGAAATGCCGCTTGATCAACGAAGCGGCGTATGACGCGTGCATCTTGATCCTCTGCATCTAGTTCACGGTAAACAACTGCTGCCGGAACGTTGGCGGCCTCTGCCGCGCGCCCCGCCATGTTCAATCCCTGACTTACAGACACAAATCCACGCCCCTGCGCGGCAAGAATGTCCATCGCTTGTTGTGTTACATCGCGATCAGACTGAAGCCCACCCTCGCCAATGTCGAGTACCGCAACTGTTTCAGGTAGCATATTGAAAACACTCTGGAACGTAACTTCCACATCGCTTGGCAAGGCGCCTTCCGGTAGCTTCGCCAAGACGGCAACCTCAAACCCGCTCGCACGGTAGGATTCCATCAGTTCGGTTGCGTTTGCGACGCTTGGGTCAAGGGCGATGGTCACAGGAAACGAAAGGCCAGACAGTGCAGCGGCAGCTGCAGACATTGACCCATCATCAATAAGCACGATCGACATTAGTGGCTTTCCAACGACGTCGCCTGCGTTGGCCGAATAATCTATAAGCGCGTTGAGCGATTGAGCGGTCTCAGGTGCTTCACCTTCCTCCTTCTCTTCAGCTGCTCCAGGGCGTCGTATGGTTACACCCGTTCCACGATCTCCAAGCAGTGAATTCTCTCCGCCTTGAAGTTGCAGTCGTGGCGCCGCTGGTTCAGGAAAGGCAGAAGCCAAAATATCATCCGCAGGCTGATCCGTTGGCACGTTCTCAACGTCGGTATCCGGCGTGTCAGGTTCGCCAGCATCCGTTCCCAATGCATCCGCGCCTAGGTCCACAACAAAGAAGTCTTCGCCGTCTTCTTCATTCGCTTCGGGTTCAGGATTGGTTTCAATCGGGTCGGCTACAACAACATCGGCACCGACATCGACTCCAACATCCGGTTCGATAACGATCGTTGGTTGAGACGGCGTGGTTGAAACAGTCAAATCCGCCTCAGAGTTGGGAACCTGCGGCGCAAGGGACTGCGGATTGGGAAGCACCGGATCAACCGGCTGCGCAAGCAATTCTACGCTCTCGGCTGCTTCAGGGGCTTCCATCGCGCCCTCAATCGCAACTACTTCTGGTTCATCTAACGGGTCAGTATCCGCACGAGGGGCTACTACGTCCGCCTCAACCGCTGCTGGCGCGTCTGGTTCTGCTGCGCTCGGCTCACCGAAGGTTGCGTCGTTTTCCGGCAAAGCAGGTGCTTGTGGTTCTTCAATTGAAACGCTGCCGACAGGTGTCGATGGGCTGTTCGCTTCTTCCGGCTGTGCGGCAACGGGTTCCACCTCTGGGGCTTCAACCAATGGTGGTTCTGGTGGTGTCACACCGGCAGGCAATTCGGTTACCAACGACGCGGTACCCAGCCCCAAAGCGGAGACCAAGCCCCCAGCCAAAACTCCACCGATCATTCCACGCATGCGCTCGTCGCCTTCTCAATTCAGGTCCGATCAACCTCTGTTGGGTCAATTCGGGTTCAATGCGGGCCTTGACGCACCTTGCCGTGCGGCCCATGTATGGCAACACTATACAAGGGGCAGCCCGCCGGACGGTAGCCCCAAATTAACCCATCCCAAAGGTGGCAGATAAATGCTTCTCTTGATCGATAATTATGACAGCTTCACCTACAATCTGGTGCACTATTTCGGTGAACTCGGCGCGGATGTCATTGTGAAACGCAATGACGCCATTGATGTACAAGAAGCAATGAGAATGGGCGCCTCCGGTATTGTGCTCTCCCCTGGTCCATGTGATCCGGCGCAAGCGGGCATTTGTCTCGCGCTGACCAAAGCGGCCGCTGAAACAAAGACCCCGCTGTTCGGCGTGTGCCTTGGGCACCAAACCATCGGCGAAGCGTTCGGCGGCAAAGTTGTACGCTGCCACGATATCGTTCACGGCAAAATGGGCACCATGCACCACACCGGCAAATCCGTCTTCAAAGGCCTGCCTACCCCGTTTGAAGCCACGCGCTACCACTCCCTGACAGTTGAACGCGACAGCCTGCCAGATTGCCTTGAAATCACAGCAGAACTAGACGATGGCACAATCATGGGCCTACAACACCGCGAATTGCCAATCCACGGCGTGCAATTTCACCCCGAAAGCATCAAATCCGAACACGGTCACGCGATGCTACAAAACTTCCTAGATACGATGAAAGTACCGGCATGAGCGACGCTCTAAAACCCCTGATTCACGCCGCCGCCGAGGGCCCATTGTCCCGCGCTGAGGCTGAACAAGCCTTTCAGATCCTGTTCAAAGGCGAGGCAACGCCGTCCCAAATGGGTGGTCTACTGATGGCGATGCGCACGCGCGGCGAAACAGTGGATGAATACGCCGCCGCTGCCGCCGTCATGCGCGCTCATTGCCTGCCCGTCACCGCCCCTGTCGGCGCGATCGACATCGTTGGCACCGGTGGTGATGGCAAAGGCACGCTGAATATTTCCACGGCGACGGCTTTTGTTGTTGCTGGCGCAGGCGTTGCCGTCGCCAAACACGGCAACCGCAATCTGTCGTCCAAATCCGGCGCGGCAGACGCGCTGAGCCAAATGGGGATTGATGTAATGGTCGGCCCCGAAGTGGTTGAACGCGGCATCGCAGAGGCTGGCATCGGCTTCATGATGGCGCCAATGCACCACCCTGCCATCCGCCACGTCATGCCGACACGTGCCGAATTGGGCACCCGCACGATCTTCAATATCCTCGGCCCGCTGACCAACCCCGCAGGCGTCAAACGCCAGCTCACGGGTGCGTTTTCACGCGATTTGATTCACCCGATGGCCCAAACTTTGCAAGCACTGGGATCAGAAGCCGCATGGTTGGTCCACGGCAGCGATGGCACCGATGAATTAACCATTACAGGCGTGTCTTGGGTCGCCGCAATGTCCGGCGACATGATCACCATGCGTGAAGTCCACCCTGAGGACGCGGGCCTTCCCGTCCATCCCTTCGAAGCAATCCTTGGCGGTACCCCCGAAGACAACGCCATAGCATTCCGCGCCTTGCTGGACGGCGAACACTCCGCCTACCGTGATGCTGTGCTGCTAAATTCCGCCGCCGCCCTGCTTGTCGCAGGTAAGGTCGAAGGGTTGAAAGCGGGCGCCAAACTGGCCGCCGAAAGCATCGATTCCGGTGCTGCCAAACGCGCCGTGGAAACCCTCGCCACGATTACCCAAGCCGGCTAATGACAGACTGGACGCCTAGATTCGATTTCAACCGGCGCTTCTGGGCCGGTTGCGTAATCGCATTGTTGTCGTTCAGCTTCCTTGTCGTCTCGATCCTTCACTCACGTGAGACCTACAAACTCTCCCGCGAAGGCATTCAAATTGAAGCAACCGTAACCGATGCGCGCACCGTTACCTCAAACACCGAAGGCTCGCCCAAACACGTTCTCACTTACACATTCAACAATAACGGCCAAACACAGACCAACGAACGTGTGGTGCCGGAACACTTTTTCCAAACACATCCCAGTGGCACCATCTGGACAATTACCGCTCTCCCCGATGACACCACGCGCCACCAACTCTATGATGGAGAAAAACGCGAAACCGCCATTGGTGCCCTCATCTTTTCTGCCCTCATGACTCTCTTTGGTACACTCCTTGCCTTGTCTGGCCCAAACTTAAACGCGCTACGGCACCGCCTCACCTCTTAACCCTGCCTCTGTTTCTCAAATATCCCGGGGACGCGTAGCGGGGGCAGCGCCCCTCCACCAAGAACACAGCAACCACCCCCCACGGTTTCTCCCCCAAAATTTCTCAAATTTTGGCCACGCCCGCGGCACGCGCAATTGTCTTCCCTTTCACAGCACAGTACGTTGCGCCCATGGATATTCTAGACAAAATCAAAGCCTATAAACTCGACCATATCGCCGCCTGCAAAGCAGCGCGTCCCTTGGCCGACGTCGAAGCAAGCGCCCGTGCTGCCTCACCGACGCGCGGCTTCGCGAACCGCTTGGTTGAGGCCAGCCGCGAAGGCTATGGGCTGATCGCTGAAATCAAAAAAGCCAGCCCGTCCAAAGGCTTGATCCGGGATGATTTTAACCCGCCAGAACTTGCCAAAGCCTACGCCGCAGGTGGCGCAACCTGTCTTAGCGTCCTTACCGACGTTCCGTCCTTTCAAGGCGCGGATGAATTCCTTGTCGCAGCCCGCGAGGCTGTCGACCTGCCCGTCCTGCGCAAAGATTTCATGTATGACACCTACCAGGTCGCTGAAGCCCGTGCCTTGGGGGGCGACGCCATCCTGATCATCCTCGCCTCCGTCAGCGACGCCCAAGCCGCCGAGCTCGAAGCCGCCGCAATGGAATGGGACATGGATGTACTGTTAGAGGTCCATAACGAAGAAGAATTAACACGTGCCTGTGCATTGAAATCGCCCCTCATGGGCATCAACAACCGCAACCTCAAAACGTTCGAAACCAAGCTGGACACCACCCGCACCCTATCGCGCATGGTGCCTGCTGATCGCCTAATCGTCTGCGAAAGCGGCCTGTCCACACCAGACGACCTGTCCGACATGGCCCGCTACGGCGCACGTACCTTCCTTATAGGCGAAAGCCTGATGCGTCAGGACGATGTCACGGCCGCGACGCGCTCGTTGCTGGCTGGTGGCGCAAACATGGGTGGCATATAAGTGTCTGACAAGCTTAGCCATTTTGACGACCAAGGTCAGGCCCATATGGTGGATGTCTCGGGCAAAGCCGTGACCAGCCGCATCGCCACCGCCACTTCTTGGATCAAAATGTCCCCTGAAACGCTGGCCCATGTCACCGCCGGCACCGCCAAAAAGGGCGACGTTCTAGGCATCGCACGTATCGCGGGCATTCAGGCAGCCAAGAAAACATCCGACCTAATCCCGCTGTGCCATCCGCTCCCGATCACCAAGGTCGCAGTGGACCTCAGTCCAGACGAAACACTCCCCGGTGTGCACATTGAAACGACCGTGAAAACCACAGGCCAAACTGGGGTCGAAATGGAAGCCCTAAGTGCGGCCAGCGTTGCCGCTCTCACGGTCTATGACATGCTCAAAGCAGTGCAAAAAGACATGGAAATCGGCGGCATCCGCGTCACCCTAAAAGACGGCGGAAAATCCGGCCGCTTTGAAGCATGATCACCGTTGAGCAAGCACAGGCGCTTTGCCTTGAGCTTGTCCAAACGGGCCCGTCCGAAACCGTTCCCCTGGCAGACGCGCAGGGCAGAACCCTTGCAGCGCCGCTTCAAGCCAAGCGCGACCAACCGCCCTTTTCTGCGTCAGCGATGGATGGATACGCCGTTCAGCAGGGCGATGCCGTTCAAGGTGCAACGCTAAACGTCATCGGGGAATCTGCGGCGGGTCATGGCTGGCAGGGCGTTGTCCAAGCGGGCCAAGCCGTTCGTATTTTCACCGGCGCACCCGTGCCGGAAGGCGCCGATTGCGTGGTTATTCAGGAGAACGTAACGGCAAACGGCGATCAAATCACCGTTGATGAACCGGCAAGTAGCAACATAAATATCAGACCACAAGGTGCTGATTTTACGCGTGATTTCAAACTTTGCGCACCACGTGTTCTGTCATCGCCGGATCTCGCCTTGATCGCCGCGATGAACCAGCCGGACGTCCCTGTAATCAGCAAACCCAAAGTGGCGCTGATCTCAACTGGTGATGAGCTACTTATGCCCGGCGGTGATCCGTCGCCTAACCAGATCATCGCGTCAAATGTCTTTGCGCTGCACGCCATGCTGCAGGACGCCGGCGCCGAGCCAAACATTCTGCCCATCGCGCCCGACACAGCTGATGCCTTGGACGCGGTTCTGAAACAAGCCAGCGATTGGGGCGCGGATATCATCGTCACCATTGGCGGGGCGTCTGTGGGGGATCATGATCTGGTCGCCCCTGCTTTGGACCGTTTTGGCGTGACCCGCAGTTTTCACAAGATCGCTATGCGCCCAGGTAAGCCATTGATGGCGGGCGCAAAAGGCACCACGGCTTTCCTTGGTCTCCCAGGCAATCCCGTGTCGGCAATTGTCTGTGGCCATTTGTTTTTGCTCCCCATGGTGCGCCGCGCCATGGGCCAAACCGATGTTCTGCCCCGCGCGGTCACAGCCCGCTTGACCGCGCCGATGCCAAAGGGCGGCCCACGCGCCCACTACATGCGCGCGGTGTTTGAAGAAGGCGCTGAAAACCGCACCGTGACGGCGTTTGACAAGCAGGACAGCTCAATGCTGACGGTCCTTGCCAACGCGAACTGCCTGTTGTTGCGCCCGATAGATGACGCCGCCAAAAATGCGGGTGATCCGGTCACAATCCACCCCATCGTATAAGAACAGATTGACACAAAACGAGAACAAGTCTAGAACATCCCTTAACAAAGACCATTGAGGGAGAGGGCATATGCTCACGAAGAAACAACTTGATCTGTTGGAGTTCATCCAGAAACGGGTGCAACGTGACGGTGTCCCCCCAAGCTTTGATGAAATGAAAGAGGCGCTTGATCTGCGGTCCAAGTCGGGCATCCATCGCCTGATTACAGCGCTTGAGGAGCGCGGATTTATCCGCCGCCTCGCCCACCGTGCCCGTGCATTGGAAATCGTGAAACTGCCAGACGCCCTTCAGGCAAAGTTTGACGCACCCGTAGCGGGTGGCTTCCAGCCGCGCGTCATTGATGGCGACCGTCCTGACAGCCGCCCCGCCGGTGCACAGCCGCTTGAGAACGGCGGTGCGATTGATCTTCCGGTAATGGGACGGATCGCTGCTGGTGTTCCGATCGCTGCCATTTCAGAGATCAGTCATAATGTGTCCGTTCCGTCTTCTATGGTTGGTAAAGGCGAACACTATGCCCTTGAAGTTAAGGGCGATTCCATGATTGACGCCGGAATTAACGACGGTGATGTCGTGGTAATCCGTGAAAGCTCTACGGCGGACAATGGCGATATTGTTGTCGCCTTGGTGGAAGATTCTGAAGCCACGCTAAAGCGCTATCGTCGCAACGGTGACGCCATCGCGCTTGAGGCAGCCAACCCCGCCTATGAAACGCGTCTGTTCCGCGGTGATCAGGTCAAGGTGCAGGGCCGTTTGGTCGGTTTGATCCGCACTTACTAATCAAAAAGACGACGACGTAGGGATGCGGTGTTCCAGTACCGCTCCCCTGTTTGGTCCTGCGCGCTGATTAGCGTCAACTTCCCGTTTTCGATATAGCCCGCTAAAGCACCCGATTGGCGTAAGCGTCTGATGTCAAAGACAGTACAGCCTTCAATGTTGTCCAATTCCTGATTGGTAATAACAAGGTCTGCGCCGCCACACCCATCGAGCGCTGCGACTGCCATTGATCCGCGCAGGTTCAACACACGACTGTCACCAACCCTTGCGAACACGGTTCGCCCCTCCTCAATCAACCCGTCACGGCTAAACGCCACGACCTGGGCAACCGGTGCGCCATCGTTTTCCAACCAATTGCCAACGGCAAAGGATTCTCCTCTTTCTTTGGAAACGGCTCGCCCTGTAGGTGTCATAACCCCGATCAGGGACCCTGTATCTGCGATCAATAGCGCGGGACGTTCCACAATATGCCACAACACAAATGCCGATAGGACGGGGGCGACACCAAGCCAACGCAACCGACCACGCCAAAGAACTACAAACAGACCGCCCAGCGAAATCATCGCTAGAACCTCTGATCCGGGCGTCGGTACATGGCGCAAGGCGGCGTCCTGATTGGCCACGAAGTGCGCGACGGCCAATATCCAACGCAACCCAAGATCCATGACCCAAAGGCCAATCATCTCAAGCCCGAGTGGCGCGAATACCGTTGCAACCACGGCTGCGGGCATCACCAGTGTTCCCATAAGCGGCACCGACAGCAGGTTCGCGATCAGGCCGAATTGCGCGATTTGGTTGAAATGGAATGCCGCAAACGGTGCGGTTGCCAACCCTGCGACCAAGGATGACAGGAAAACAGCACAAACAGATTTCACCCACCTTGGAACGTCAGGCAGCTCTAACTGTCTCATCAGCCCGAATACTGCGACCAGTGCCGTGGTCGCAGCAAAAGACATCTGGAAGCCGGGGCCGAACAGTGCTTCAGGGCGCAATGTCAGCACGATCATCGCAGCAATCGCGACCGCCCGCAGCGTTAGGGCGCGTCGGTCGAAAAGAACGGCGATTAACATAACAGCCACCATGACGAAGGCCCGCTCTGTGGATACGTTTCCACCTGACAAGGCCAAGTATCCAGCTGCCGAGACCAACGCGCCCACGGCGGCGATCTTTTTTACCGGCCAGTGCAACGCGGCATAGGGCCAAAGCGCCATGGCGTAACGCAGTGTAGAAAAAATAAACGCCGCGAGAATCCCCATGTGCATCCCGGAAATCGCCAGCAAGTGCGCGAGGTTTGAGGCCCGCAGCGCGTTTACACTGTCCTGCCCCATGCCGGAACGGTCCCCCGTCATGATGGCCGCCGCAAAGGCACCAGATTCGCCGTTCAGACGATCCTGAACCGCCGCACTGATCGCCACCCGTTGGCGGTAAACCCAAAGGCCCGCGGCTCCTTCTTCGGCCTCAGCGCCCAATAGAACGGGAGTGCGCGTATATCCAACGGCCCCCAAGCCTTCGAACCACGCCATA
The DNA here is from genome assembly GCF_900185015.1 of Octadecabacter ascidiaceicola. Classification (GTDB taxonomy): domain Bacteria; phylum Pseudomonadota; class Alphaproteobacteria; order Rhodobacterales; family Rhodobacteraceae; genus Octadecabacter; species Octadecabacter ascidiaceicola. The sequence goes on from NZ_FXYD01000001.1 coordinate 420,091, forward strand.
CGTTGAAAATCAAATCCCCCCGGTTCAACAGGACCGCTTGGTGGGGACAAATGCCCCGTCATCAAAACCACCTGCCCTGGCTCAGGTGCGAAAAACCCTTGTTCGCCATGTAGTGACACCCGAACCGTCGCTGGTGTGCGTTGCATTTCCATGCGCGACAGGACGACGTGGTCTAGCGTTAGCCGCACAGCGTCTGAGTTCGAGCGGTCAATCTCGATAATACGGCCTTGGATCGGACCGTAGTACCGAAACTCCAACACAGGTTCGGCGACCATATTGGTGCGAAGCCCCGCGATTGCGAACCCTCCTGAAAGCAAAGCAAGGACTGTAATCCAAAGACTAAAACGTTCAGAACAAACGACAAGCGCACCAAACAACGCGACCGACAGTGCGAACGCTGAATATGTGGTTAGAACAGCTGGTTCGACAGGCGCAGCAAAGTACCCCGCGATACCGATGCCAAACAGAACAGGCGCCCAGCCAAACAGATCACCACGCTGCGCAGTAACCTGCGCCCATGCGTCATTCAGCATGCGCACTTGTCCTTACCCCGCGCTGTTAGTATTCCCGCTTCAAGCCCGCCAATCCTAACGAAATGGTGGTTAGCAAAAGGTTAATTTCCCATGTCGCAAGCTCAAGTTGTCACCCGTTTCGCCCCGTCCCCAACTGGGGCATTGCACATTGGCGGCGCTCGTACAGCATTGTTCAATTGGCTTTATGCACGTGGACGCGGCGGTAAGTTCTTGCTGCGTATTGAAGACACAGACAAAGCCCGCTCAACGGACGAAAACACGCAGGCCATCTTGGACGGCCTGACATGGCTTGGCCTTGATTGGGATGGTGAGCCAACGTCGCAAGCCGCACAAGCTGCACGTCACGTTGAGGTTGCGCAGGAAATGCTCGCCAATGGGCACGCCTATAAATGCTTTGCCACACAGGACGAAATCGAAGCCTTCCGCGAGGAAGCGCGTGCAAACAAAACCTCGACCCTCTATCGTTCTCCTTGGCGCGATGTGGCGGATGCAGATCACCCTGATCTGCCTTTCGTTGTCCGCGTCAAAGCCCCACGGGAAGGCGCGACGACGCTTCATGACGAGGTTCAGGGCGACGTAACATGGCAGAACGAACAGCTTGATGACATGATCCTGCTGCGCAGCGACGGTTCGCCCGTTTATATGTTGGCAGTTGTTGTTGATGACCACGATATGGGTGTGACCCACGTTATTCGCGGGGATGACCATCTCGCCAATGCATTCCGTCAAAACCTGATCTACGACGCGATGGGTTGGGACAAACCCACCCTCGCCCATATCCCGTTGATCTTTGGTCCAGACGGTAAAAAGCTATCCAAACGCCACGGTGCGACAGGTGCGGCTGAATACCAGGCTATGGGATACCCAGCGGCCGGCATGCGCAACTATTTGACCCGACTGGGCTGGTCCCACGGCGATGACGAGTTTTTCAGCGATGCCCAAGCTCGTGAGTGGTTTGACCTTGGCGGTATCGGCAAAAGCCCTGCGCGCTTTGACACAAAGAAGCTGGAAAACATCTGTGGCCAGCACATCGCCGTGTCAGATAATGCTGCACTGCTGCATGAATTGGAGGCCTTTCTTGCTGCGACCCAGCAAAACGCCCTGACGTCACAACAGCATGACGGATTGTTGAAAGCGATGGAAAGCCTGAAAGAACGCGCGAAGACCTTTCCGGAACTTATTGATAAAGCACAATTTGTTCTTACATCTCGCCCTATCGAGATCACTGAAAAGGCAGCAAAATCACTCGATGATGTACACAAAGGTATACTGAAAGAATTGACGCCGCAGTTGCAAACTGTTAGCTGGGCGAGAGACGAACTCGAAGGGATCGTGGCCGCCCTCGCTGAGGCCCATGATACAAAACTTGGCAAGCTTGCAGGGCCTCTTCGGGCGGTCCTCGCTGGACGACATGTTTCCCCTTCGGTCTTTGATATGATGCTGGTCCTTGGGCGCGACGAAACAATCGCCCGCATCGAGGACGCAACTGGCTGAAACACTTTCGTTACCTTTTGCAGGTACGGGGTGTCTTGACCGGAAAACCGCAGACGCCACTTGGGTCCACCAAGGGCGTACCTAGAAAGGGATAAACATGACCAAGAACGCGACGTTGACGATTGATGGCAATTCTTTTGAGCTGCCGATCCACACTCCTTCTGCGGGCCCTGATGTTATCGATATCCGCAAGCTTTACGGTCAGGCTGGTGTGTTCACATATGATCCGGGCTTCACGTCCACCGCTGCCTGTGACAGTACAATCACGTTCATTGACGGCGACAAAGGTGAGCTTTTGCACCGCGGTTACCCGATTGATCAGCTGGCCAGCCAGTCCCACTACCTCGAAGTATGCTTCTTGCTGCTTTACGGCTACCTTCCAGAAGCCGACGAACTTGAGAAGTTTGAGCGTCTGGTAACAAACCACACGATGATCCACGAACAGATGCACAATTTCTTCCGTGGCTTCCGTCGCGATGCGCCGCCAATGGCGACAATGGTTGGTGTTGTAGGTGCGATGTCCGCGTTTTATCACGACTCCACTGACATCAACGACGAACACCAGCGCGAAGTTGCGTCCATCCGCCTTGTGGCGAAGATGCCAACGATTGCTGCCATGGCCTATAAATACTCCATCGGCCAGCCGTTCGTGTACCCGCGCAACGACTTGGACTATGCGTCCAACTTCCTGAACATGTGTTTCTCTGTTCCAGCAGAAGAGTACCAAGTGAATCCGATCCTCGCCCGTGCGATGGACCGCATCTTCACACTCCACGCGGATCACGAGCAGAACGCATCAACATCTACTGTACGTCTTGCATCATCTTCGGGTGCAAACCCGTTTGCATGTATCGCTGCTGGTATCGCTTGTCTCTGGGGCCCGTCCCACGGTGGTGCCAACCAAGCCTGCTTGGAAATGCTCAAAGAGATCGGTTCTATTGACCGCATTCCTGAGTTCATCGCCCGCGCGAAAGACAAGAACGACAGCTACCGTTTGATGGGCTTTGGCCACCGCGTTTACAAAAACTTCGACCCACGCGCGACTGTTATGAAAGAGTCCGCTGACGAAGTGCTTGAACTGCTCGGCGTGGAAGACAACCCGCTGTTGCAGGTCGCAATGGAGCTTGAAAAGCAAGCGCTTGCGGATCCGTACTTCGCAGAAAAGAAGCTGTTCCCGAACGTTGATTTCTACTCCGGCATCATCCTCGAAGCGATGGGCTTCCCGACATCTATGTTCACACCAATCTTCGCGATGGCGCGGACAGTTGGCTGGATTTCCCAGTGGAAAGAACAGCTCGCAGATCCACAGCTGAAAATCGGCCGTCCACGTCAGCTGTACATGGGCGAAACATCACGCGATTACGTGGACATCGAAAAGCGCTAGGCAAACTCACATTCATGCTAGGGCCTCCGTGACATATCTCGGGGGCCCTTTTCGTTTGTGTAGCCCGCTAATCCTTTTAGGCTAAAAGCGTGGTGGCTAAATAGACAGGCCAGAAACAGATTGTTTCTTGATCCGCCGAGACTATCATCACAAACAAGTTTAATACTCTGTAAATTCATCACCCTGGAGTTGAGTCGTGGAAATTTTGTTACCGTTGTTGCTTGGGTTTGGCCTGCTCTCGTTATTCTCTGCCTCCTCCTCGGATAGCGATCCAGAAGACTCAACGCCAGATACCCCACCTCTCCCGACAGATGGTGACGATGCGGTTGTGCTTACCGGTGGTCCAGACTTGTTTTTGGGAACGGACGGAGATGACAACATTGATGGCGGTGAAGGTTTTGACACACTCTCAGGTGGCGAAGGCAATGACACCATCGAAGGTGGGCGTGGTAAGGACTCGGTTTCCGGTGGCTCAGGATATGACACCCTCTCCGGAGGCGCATGGAACGACACCCTGGATGGCGGTTCCGGTTTTGATGACCTCGATGGCGGTGATGGCAATGACATCCTCTTTGGCGGGCTGGGTAAAGATCTGTTGGAAGGCGACGGTGGCAATGATGTGCTTCACGGCGGCGAATGGATCGATGGCCTATTCGGCGGTGACGGCGATGATACCCTTGTGGGCGACGTCGGCGACGACATCCTGAATGGCGGTGACGGTATAGATATTCTCAGTGGCGGCGATGGCGACGATATAGGAATTGGAGGAGACGGTGCAGACACCATATTCGGCGGTGATGGTGATGATCTACTCCTAGGAAGTTCTTTCCCTTCAATTGATCCCGCTACATTTCGGGCAATCCGCGATGGCAGTGATCTTGATGAATTTGGCCGCGACGCATTTTTAGCCGTCAAAGGTGGTGACGGCTATTTCGACTCTCTTGTAGGCGGGAATGGTGATGACTTCTATTACCTTACAGACGAAGCTGATGAAGCACGCGGTTCACACAGTGGTAAGGATACCTTCATCGTATTTTCCGAACTCGGCGAAGCCCTTGACGGAGAAGGTGATGTCACCTTCATCCATGACACTGAGGAAGTAACAATAGACGATCCACCTGGAGTTATGATTCACGGGTTCAATCCATCCGAAGACGTGCTGGTCATCCTCCATGATGGGGCTACCGCCACCCCTGTTCTTTCCTTCGAAGAAGGAGCAGCACGTTTGAACCGCAGCTACGAATCTTCCTATGTCGTCAATGTTTTCGCTGACGGTATACAAATCGCGACAGTCAGCACGGATGAATCTGTATCTGCTGTTGACGTTCAAGCTGCGTCGGTGCTTCAGGTAATTTAACGTCCCTCGTATTTCGCAGGGCGCTTCTCTAGGAACGCCAATACGCCCTCTTGGAAGTCGCGGGTTTTGCCGCATTCACCTTGCAAACGCGCTTCGGTCGCAAGCTGTTCATCTAGTGTGCTTTCAAATGACCCTCGCAGCGCGGTTTTGACGCGCTGATATGCTGCCGTTGGGCCAGCGGCGAGGTGCAAAGCGCGGTTTGCGACGTGGGTGTCGAATTCTTTCAGCGGAACTGCTTCATAGATCATGCCCATGTCGGCGGCCTGACGGCCTGTAATATTGTCCCCAAACAACGCAGCGCCCATCGCCTTTGCAGCCCCCATCTGACGCGGCAACCAATAGGTGCCACCTGCATCAGGGATCAGGCCAATACGGGTAAACGCTTGAATAAAATAGGCTTCCTCAGCCGCGATCACCACGTCAGCCGCCAGCGCAAGGTTCGCCCCCGCCCCTGCCGCCGCACCATGCACCGCGCAGATTGTCGGGATTTTGCAGTCAAAGATCGCCTTAAGCATCGGCACATATTCATCCCGCAGGGTGCGTTCCAAATCTAGGTTCGTGGCGTTACCGCGGTCTCCCAAGTCTTGTCCGGAACAAAACGCATCCCCCGCGCCACCGATCACCAACACACGTGCCTCACGTTCCGCCGCTTTAACGGCGTGAGTAATTTCAGCCCGCATCTGAACATTCAGCGCGTTTTTCATGTCCGGACGGTTCAGTGTCAGCGTGGCTACATTATTTGCTGTCTCGAGGCGGATGGCGGAATATTCCATTGGGCGTCCTTTGTGTGGCGTTGCACCTACACTACTAAACTCTCCGGTTCAGAAAAGCCTAAACGCAACGTCATAGAAACCAGCGTGGTTTAGGATTTCATGATCTTATCAATACGGGCCTGTTCTTCGTCGCTCAGCGCTTCAGGGCCGACGGCGCGGGACCGACCACGTATCGTGACAGCCGCGATACCACCTGCCAAAAACAGCATAATCGGCGCGGCGAGCCACAGCGCGAAATTTGCACCCTCAACCTTTGGACTGAGCAGGATGTATTCGCCGTAGCGGTCAACCAGGTACTGCACGGCTTCATCGTCAGTATCGCCCGCAACAAGCCGCTCACGCAGCAGAATACGCAGGTCACGCGAAATTCCTGCGTTGCTCTCATCAATGCTTTCGTTGCGACAAACTGGACAACGTAGCCCCTCAGACAGAGCACGAGCGCGAAGTTCCAGCGCTGCGTCCTCCAACACCTCATCCGGTTGAACAGCCGCTAAGGGCGCTGCGAGCATGCACAGAATGAACGCCAGCCACCTCATTCTGCTGGCACCGTGTTTGAGGTGGTCTTTGCCGCACCAGCCGCAACGCGCAAGCGTCTATCTGAAAGGGAAATAAAACCACCCAATGCCATCAAGATCGCACCGCCCCAAATCCAGTTCGCGAAGGGCTTAATGTAGGTGCGCACAGCCCACCCCCCGCCGGTTTGTGGATCCCCAAGCACAACATAAACATCCCGTAGAACGCCATTACGAATGCCGGCTTCTGTTGTCGGCATCTGTGCCACTGGATAGACGCGTTTTTCGGCAAACACCTGCCCGACAAAACGACCGTTGCGATAGACATTCATCTCGCCGCCTTCGCCGTAGTAATTCGGCCCATCAATCTCAACGACTGCGGCCAATTCGATTTCGTGGATACCAACTCCCCAGCGATCGCCAACTTGGGCCACACGGATGTCCTCCGCTTCCCACGCCATTAACACAGCAACCGCAAACACCGTGATCCCAAGGCCTGCATGTGCTGTGAACTTCCCCCAGTCCGCGCGTGGCAGTCTGGTAAGGCGTTTCAGCCGATCCGAAAGCGCACCGCGCCCTGTGCGCAGCCAAATGTCCATAGATGCGCCACCCACAACCCAAACGCCTAAGACCACGCCAATGGGCCCCATAGCAGAGCGACCCGTTTGCATTGCGAATGCCAATGCCCCGAGGGCAATCGCAAGCACCGCAATTGGTGCCATAGACTTCATAGCCTTACTTAGGCTGCCGCGTTTCCACGCAAGCACCGCACCGACAGGCAAAATGATTGCCAACGGAACAAAGATCAGCGTGAACGCGAAGTTAAAGAACGGCGGGCCGACAGAGACCTGTTCAGGTTTGTCGAATAACCCGAACGTATAAAACGGGTTCGCCATGCCGCCGCTCCAGACGGGGCTTGCGGATGCGATCTCAACCACCAATGGCCAGATCGTGCCCCAGAAAACCACGAAGCTCGACACAGCAAGCAGCACGTTGTTGGACACCAACGCCGTTTCACGGCTGACCAGCCCGAACACGCCTTTGGCTTCCATGGCTTTGGCGCGCAAGGCAAACAACAGCAGCCCCCCGCCAACGAAAACCCCAAGGATCATAAGAATAAACACGCCGCGTTCAGGATCGTTGGCGAAGGCATGCACCGACGTCAGCACGCCGGATCGCACGATGAATGTCCCAAGCAATGAGAACCCGAATGCAAGGATTGCTAAGAGAATGGTCCATGCTTTCAGGCTCTCGCGCTTCTCAACCACGATAGCGGAGTGCAACAAAGCAGCGGCCAATAGCCACGGCATAAAGGATGCATTTTCGACCGGATCCCAGAACCAGAAACCGCCCCACCCGAGTTCGTAATAGGCCCACCATGAGCCGAGCGCGATGCCGATGGTCAAGAATATCCACGCCGCCAAGGTCCAAGGGCGCACCCAACGCCCCCAAGCGGCATCAACGCGCCCTTCGAGCAAGGCGGCGATCGCAAAGGAGAATGACATGCTGAGACCAACATAGCCGAGGTACAAAAACGGCGGATGAAACGCGAGGCCCGGATCTTGCAACAGCGGGTTCAAGTCTTGGCCGTTAAACGGAGGATACTCCAACCGCTCAAACGGGTTGGATGTGAACAGAATGAAGCCATAAAACGCGATACTAACTGCAGCCTGAACGCCTAGAACTCGTGCGCGCAAGCTGGCGGGCAAGTTGCTCCCGAACCAGCTGGCACAAGCGCCGAACAGCACAAGGATCAGCAACCAAAGCAGAATCGAGCCTTCATGGTTCCCCCAAACGCCGCTAACTTTATAGAGCATCGGCTTGTCGGAATGGCTGTTGGCCGCCACTAGGCGCAGCGAGAAATCAGATACGACAAAGGCATACATTAGTGCAGCGAAACTAAATCCAACGAGAAGGAACTGCACCGTCGCCGCAGGATCGGCCAGTGCCATCCAGCCACGCCATCCCTTGTGAGCGCCAAAAATTGGTACAACCATCTGCACGACCCCAACGAGGGCGGCCAGAATCAATGCGAAGTGTCCGAGTTCAATAATCATGGCGCGATTATAGGTCAGATGCGCTGCGCCGCCAGCGAAACTGCGATCACAAAACTGGGCGAAACGTCACGGCTACGATTGGTGGTGCTGCCATTCGACGAGCGCTGGGTTTGACGCAGGCGTTACTGCTCCCAACGTCAGATCGGCTGAAGGCGAACTTTGTGCGACTTGCGGCGTGTCATACTGCATTGCCTGAAGCGAACGCGTATTTTCGATCACTGTCGGAACCCGCGCCATTGTTTGCGCGATTGATTGTTGAAAATCCTGACTATGGGCTTGATGACGTGCGCCAAAATAGAAGCTGACAATCGCTCCCATAAGCCACCACAACGGATCCGGCACCAGTGCAATGCCCTGCATTCGTGTCGCAAACCATACCGGATCAACCATCGCGACCACAAATAACCCAATGGTGCCGAACGCCAACAAGGGGCGCGGCAGACGGTTTAATCCGTCCATCAACCGGTCAAAGAAGCCCGACCGAGGTACAGCGAACTCGGACGCGAATTGCTGCATGGATTGGCGTTTTATCCCCGCCTGACGCACAGCCGCGCCTTCGGCGTTCTCGCGAAAAACATGTGCGGTTTCGGCGACGACATTGCGGCCATCGCCAAACACGCCCGTGAATATCCGTTCAATCAAACCCATCTTGCTGTCCTATCGCGATGCTGGGCGTCGCTCAGGTGAAACCGTGGCGAAATGAACTCTTCCGCCCGTGTAATCCAACCGCCTTTCCCACCATCGCGCCGCTGTGCGTATTTACGACTGGCGGGACGCGCATCCGCGAGCGCGTAGTAATAGTTTCGTCGTGCAATGCCGTAGGCATCAACGAAGTGATCAACGGCCGCTGCCATGCCCTGTTCCGCTGCGGCGATCGTCTGCGGCCCGATCACCCCATCAACGATCACCGCTATGCGCATATCTTGCAGCAAACGCTGCAAAATCCGAACCGCATTGGCACCGGCGTTCACATACATATCAAACACGGACGCTTGCAGCGCGGCTGGCAGCCTGCTGATATTCGGGCGAAAAAAGTAGTGGTCAATGAAAATGGTGACAGCCTGTTCGCGCGTGAGCACGCGTACGTCCTGTTCCGTCACCTGCCCGTCGCCATCAAGATCAAGCCCAAGCCGGCGCATCGTGTGAATGGTCACACCATGATTTGTCGCACCACCGGGATCATCAGGGTCGTTAACGTATCCGCCTTCTCGGGCGACAATACCTTCGGCGATTTCTTGAACATTGTGCATCGCGGCACCCCCATGCAATTGCGCATAAAGGGTGCCCGTATGGGGTTAACCGCTGGTAACGGCACCGTCCGTTGCGTCGCTTGCTTGCTCTTCAACGGGTTCACAATAGTTCTGCTGCTCGTGCATGTTTTCAACTTCTGCCGGCATGTATGTTTCGTCATGTTTTGCAAGAATTTCAACAGCTTCAAACGTGCCGTTAATGTAGTTTCCTTGCCCGACCATGCCTTGGCCTTCTTCAAACAGGCTTGGCAAAATGCCCTCAAACGTCACTGGAACAGCCGTAAAGCAATCGGTCACAACGAAGGACACATGGGTGCCCTCACCGCGCACGATTGAACCTGCCTGCACCATACCACCGATACGGAACAGCTCAGATTCTTGTGGCGGTTCGGCCAGCACTTCACTGGGGGATCGGAAATAGTTGATACCATCGCGAAGCGCATAACCAATTACAGCCGTGGACAAGCCAAGGGCAACGAAAGCCACGACAATAATCTGGATACGGCGTGTTTTCTTAAGCGATTTCATCGGACTACCTTACGGGAATAACGGAGCCATCATAAGCCCCTCAGTCTCAGGAAGACCTAACATCAGATTTGCGTTCTGCAAGGCTTGCCCGCTGGACCCTTTGGTCAGGTTATCGAGTGCTGCTATGACAATGGCCCGCCCATCGCGACGATCCGCAACCACCCCGACGTGACAGAAGTTGGACCCACGGATATGGCGAATGCTCGGGTGTTCGCCAAAGGGCAGCACGACGATGAATGGCTCGTCCGTGTAGGCCTTAACCAACACATCATGAATGGTCTGCGCATCACCCTTAACGTAATTTGTCGCAAGAATTCCACGGTTTGCAGGAATTAAGTGCGGTGTGAACTGAACCTCAACCGACCGCCCAGCAATCGCTGAAAACTCTTGATCGAACTCGCCCAGATGACGGTGCGTACCACCGACGGCATAGGCATGCGCGCCTTCCGACAGTTCTGCGTGCAGCAGGTTTTCCTTCAAAGACCGCCCCGCGCCAGACACCGCGCAGGCCAAATCCATGATGATTTCATCAAGGTCGATCACCCCCGCTGCGATCAAAGGCCGCAGCGCAAATTGGCCCGTCGCCGCATTGCAACCCGTTCCGGCCACTAACCGCGCTCTGGCAATCTCATCACGGTAAAACTCGGCCAGGCCGTAAACAGCCTCTTTTTGCAGCTCAACGGCTGAATGCGCGTTCCCGTACCACTTTTGATAGACCTCAGGATCGCGCAAACGGAAGTCGGCGCTGAGATCAACAATCTTTAGCGTCTTTGGCAGCTTCGAGATCACCTCTTGGCTGGTCTTATGCGGCAACGCACAAAACGCCAGATCAATGCCTTCAAAATCAACGTCATCAATGGTTGTCAAAACCGGCAAGTCTAGATGACGTAGGTGTGGAAACACCTGGGCCATGCTTTGCCCGGCTTTGGAATTGCCCGAAAGTGCTGCGATTTCGATATGCGGGTGGCCAGCAATCAAGCGCACCAGTTCAGCGCCCGTATAGCCAGAGGCCCCAAGGATTGCGATTTTATAAGTCATTTCAATGTCTCCGTGGCCAAAACCATGTGTTCTGGCGTGCGTAAAGTATCAGTTAAGCGGCTTGAAACTGAATCTCTCGTCGCAGGAATTGCGTGGCGCTATTGCTCACGCGTTTTGGGTCACCAGACGTCAGGAAACAGGCCTCGCCACTGCCTACCATCTGTGGGTGGCGGTCCAGATAATCCGCTAAGCTTTCGGCAACCAGATTGGCCTGCGAAAAAACCTTAACGTCATCGCCAAGCGCCTTCTGGAACGTGTCCTGCATCAACGGATAATGCGTACATCCCAAAATCGCTGCGTCTGGTTGTGGCATTTTACGTTTCAGCGCATCTACATGGCTGTTCACCAATGCTTCTGCCAAGATCAGATCATTATCTTCAATCGCGTCAACGACACCACCGCAGGCCTGCGCTTCGACATCAACGCCAATCGCGCGGAAAGACAGCTCACGCTGGAATGCGCGGCTGGACACGGTCGCAGGCGTCGCAAACAGCGCCACATGCTTCACGTCAACTTCGCGCGGCGGAGAATTATCCCCCCATGCACGTTCGGTCAGGGCTTCGATCAAGGGAACGAACACACCAAGCACGCGTTTTCCCTCAGGCACCCAGCCTTCTTGCATCTTTCGCAGTGCAGCAGCCGACGCCGTGTTGCAGGCCAAGATCACCAGATCACATCCGGCATCAAACAGCGCTTGGGTCGCAGCTGTGGTTTTGTCGTAGATGTCATCAGCCGTACGCACGCCGTAAGGCGCATGGGCACTATCGGCATAGTAGACGAACGGCACATCCGGCAGGCGCTTTTGTACCGCATCCAGTACCGTCAACCCGCCTAAACCACTGTCAAATATACCTACTGCCATCTGCTTAACCTTTGCGTTTATAGCGTTCGTCAAATTCATGCCCGAATGTGTGAACATTCAAAGGCTTCGGGCTTAGCTCATACGTGACTTTTCGCAAGAAATCCATGCAGCTTGTCGCATCACTTTTATAGGCATCAAGCGTATCGGCGGGAATAGGCTTTCCGATAACAACTCGCACGTCTGACCCGACCCGCGCCCTGAACTCACGGACCAATAACCCCATCCGCAATGTGGTGTGCAAATGGCTCGCCAATTGGAACGCGCGACTATTAGCGCCTTCAAAGAAAATCGGGACGACAACCGCATCGCTTTTTGACACCATCTTGGCCGTGAAATTGCGCCATTGCGGGTCCATCGGTTTGGAAAAAGGCCGTGCTGACGTGCTCACTGTGCCGCCCGGGAAAATCCCCATCGCGCCACCTTCCCCAAGATAGCGCAGCGCTTCTTTGCGGGTCTCAAGGTTCAGCTTTGCGGCCTCCTTCGTTTCATCAAACGACACCGGCAAGATGACCCTTTCCAGATCGGGGGATTTACGAAATACCGAATTTGCAAGGATTTTGAAATCCCCTCCACGGCGCTCAGATAGAATGCGCCCCATCATTAAACCATCCAGAATGCCGTACGGATGATTTGACACGACGATCAGCGGTCCGGTCTTCGGAATATTCTCCAATGACCCACCAATCACGTTGAGGTTCAGTTTATATCGCTCTGTTATGACGCGCCAAAAGTCGGCACCCTGCGCGACCTCAGTGTCATATCCACGGGCCTTGCGGATCAGGCGAATTCGCCCTGTGGCGTTTTCCATCACTCGAATAACCGCACGTCCGCCTTTTGAGGCAGCAGAGCTGGCATAAGAAATATCGCGCGCGACTTGGTTCTTCGGCATAACATCCGTCGTCAACTCATTCTGCCACTAAGTAACCCGTACTCGTTTGAACTTCCAGCGAAACTACTCAGCAGCCGAACGCGTCTCTGTCGCCCGCAAAGTTGCAAGCAATTCCTCACGCCTCTTCGCTGTTTTCAGCACGTTCTCATGCTTCACAGGACCAAACCCACGAATGTCGAGCGGCAGCTTCGCCAACGCTATAGCCGCCTCCTTGGTGTCAGGGCGAACAAGGCTGCGCATCTCCTCCATGTCGGCCTCGTATTGCGTGATCAATTCACGTTCCATTTTGCGTTCTGCAGTTCGGCCAAATACATCCCACACGGTCCCCCGCAAACCTTTCATTCGCACAAGAAGCGGGAACAGTTTCGCAGTCAGTTTTGGCATCGCGCGTTTGGTTGGCCGCCCGTTCGAACCCGCTTTACTAAAGATCGGCGGGGCAAGGTGATGGGTTAGTTTCAAATCCCCATCAAACGTCGCCTGCACCTTCTTTTTCGTGTCGATAAGTAACCGCGCGACCTCATATTCGTCCTTATAAGACAGTAGCTTATGGTACCCCAAGGCCACCGCTTCGCGCAGGTCGCTATCACAGCTTTCCACCAGATCCGTGTATCGTTTTGCGTATGCCGCATTCTGGTAAGCCGTTAGATGCGCTTCACGGAACGCAATCTTTTCACCAAGAGATTTCGGAAGTTCCACGACGTCTGGTGATAAGACCTTAGCGGCGTCCTCAGCATGCAAAACCGCCCAACGACCATATTCAAAGGCCTGCAAATTGCGCTGAACGGCGGTCCCATTCAGCTCAATCGCGGCACGAATGGACGCACCGGAAACCGGAATTGCACCCACCTGCCACGCAGCGCCAAACACCATCATGTTGGAGTAAATCGCATCCCCCATTAGCGCTTTGGCCAATTCAGAAGCGTCAAACATCGACAGGCCGTCCTGAAGTCGCGCCTCAAGCGCGAGGGTCAGACGATCTGCAGGGAGTTTGAAACTAATGTCACGAGTAAAATCCCCCGTGATAATTTCATGCGCATTAACGACGCCGCGTGTACGGCCCGTTGCCATGAGACCGATGGTTTTCGATCCAGCCGAAACAACCAAATCCCCACCAATCAATGCGTCGCACTCACCAGTCGAAACACGGATTGCATTGATGTCACTGGCCGTTTCGGCAATCCGGCAGTGAATATGTACGGCACCGCCCTTTTGGGCCAGCCCCGCCATTTCCATCATACCAGCGGCCTTGCCATCCACATGCGCCGCCATTGCCAGCACCGCGCCAATGGTGACCACGCCCGTGCCACCGACGCCTGTGATGACTACATTGTGCGTGCCATCAATCGCTGGCAATGCAGGGTCAGGCATGTCGGGCAACGTCACCGTCGCTGTCGCGGCCTTCTTCAACTGTGCCCCTTCGACCGTTACGAATGATGGGCAGAAACCATTTACGCAGGAGAAATCCTTATTGCAGCTCGATTGATCAATCGCGCGTTTGCGCCCAAGTTCAGTCTCGACGGGAACGATGGACACGCAATTGGATTGAACCCCACAGTCACCGCAACCTTCGCAGACGTCCGTGTTAATGAACACGCGTTTGTCTGGGTCAGGAAACAGCCCACGCTTGCGGCGACGGCGCTTCTCGGCGGCGCAGGTTTGTACATAAACAAGAACCGATACACCTTTGACTTCGCTCAACTCTTTTTGAACTTCCTCTAGGCGGTCACGCGTCGAAATCTTAACCGCTGATGGCACATTCGAAAGATCAGCACCCTCCGCAGGATCATGGACCATGTGCACAGTCTCAACACCCATCGCCAATACTTCACGGCAAATCTGGTCGTGGGTTAGGCCACCATCATTTCCCTGCCCGCCTGTCATCGCGACGGCGTCATTATACAGGATCTTGTAGGTCATCGTTGTGCCAGCCATCAACGCAAAGCGGATCGCCTGAACGCCTGAATGGTTGTACGTCCCATCACCGAGGTTCTGAAATACGTGACCACGGTTTGAAAACGGCGCTTCACCCACCCAGTTCGCGCCTTCGCCCCCCATCTGCGTAAACCCAACCGTGTCGCGGTCCATCCATTGAACCATATAGTGACACCCGATCCCCGCATAGGCGCGCGCGCCTTCAGGAACTTTGGTGGACGAGTTATGCGGACAACCGGAACAGAAATACGGCAAACGCGCTGCGATTTCTTCAGCATTATCAGCACGTTTTGCTTCGGCCAGCTTTGCTAAGCCGCCCTCCACCTTTTCAGAGGCACAGCCTTCCTCAATCAACACTCCGCCGAGCTTCTCGGCGATAAAGATCGGATCAAGCGCAAATCGGGTTGGGAAAAACTCCTCGCGGCGGCCGTTCTCACGGTTTTCGCCCTTATGCCAGCCGTAAACACGACGTCCGTCACGATCATCAAAAATCGCTTCTTTGATCTGCACTTCGATTAGCTTGCGTTTTTCCTCAACTGAAATGATCAACTCCAGCCCCTCGGCCCATTCATGGAAGCTGTCCATATCAAGCGGCCACACCTGCCCTACCTTATAGGTAGTGATACCAAGACGCTCGGCCTCTGCCTCATCAATGCCAAGCAATGACATGGCATGCTGCAAGTCCAACCAGTTCTTGCCCGCTGCAACTAAGCCAATTTTCGCGCCTTTGTTGGGCCACACGACCTTGTCGATCTTATTGGCACGCGCAAACGCTTCTGCCGCAAAACGTTTGTGGTCAATCATACGGGCTTCTTGATCGACAGGCGTATCGACAAGCCGGATATTCAAACCACCTTCGGGCATGGGAAATTCAGGAGTAACAAACTCTTGAGCAAACGGGTCACCATCCACAACACTGGTGACCTCAATCGTGTCTTTCATCGTCTTGAGGCCGACCCAAACACCTGCAAAGCGGCTTAACGCCCAGGCATATTGCCCCATATCAAGGATTTCTTGCACCCCAGCTGGCGAAACGATGGGCATATAGGCATCCACCATCGCCCAATCAGATTGGTGCAAAGTCGTTGAACTTTCGCCTGTGTGGTCATCGCCCATCGCCATGATGACACCGCCTGCGGGCGAGGTTCCAGCCATGTTCGCATGGCGCATTACATCGCCCGATCGATCCACCCCCGGTCCCTTGCCGTACCACAAGCCAAAGACCCCATCATATGATCCCTCGCCGCGCAGTTCCGCCTGCTGGCTTCCCCAAAGGGCAGTCGCAGCCAAATCTTCGTTCAACCCGCGTTGGAACGTTACATCTACCTCGGTGAGCTGCTTTTCCGCACGCTCCATCTGCATATCAACTGCGCCAAGCGGTGAACCTCGATACCCGGTTACATACCCAGCCGTATTCAGCCCCGCTGCCTCATCTCGTGCCTTTTGCATAAGCATCAGACGCACCAGCGCCTGTGTGCCATTCAGCAAGACCTGTCGTTTGCTCAGGTCGTAACGGTCATTCAGTGTAATATCTTGACGGGTCATACAGCACCTCCCTGCTAGATTTCGCGTCTCTGCAATCATCTTAGGTCATAATTGCTGACCTACCAACAGTATTTGTGCCTGACATCACGAACTGAAACAGTCATAAAGCTCGGGTAACAAGTGGAATGGTGTGAGCGTTAACAGATGCAGCAAGGATACCGGATGGACTGGGACAAGCTAAGAATATTTCACGCAGTCGCTGACGCGGGTTCGCTGACTCACGCTGGTGATACACTGCATTTGTCCCAATCTGCCGTGTCGCGCCAAATTCGCGCGCTTGAGGAATCACTTTCAACGATTCTGTTTCACCGTCACGCCCGCGGTTTGATTCTGACAGAACAGGGTGAGCTGTTGTTTGACGCCACCAAATCCATGTCACGGCGCTTGGATGCCGCCAGCGCGCGCATCAAAGACAGCGCTGAAGAAGTGTTCGGTGAACTTAAGGTCACAACAACGACCGGATTTGGCACACTTTGGCTCGCCCCCCGCTTGCCCGCGCTTTATGAAAAGTATCCTGACTTGAATATCGATTTGATGCTGGAGGAACGCGTGCTGGACTTGCCAATGCGCGAAGCAGATGTCGCCATTCGTATGAAAGAACCGTCACAGGCCGACCTGATCCGCAAGAAACTGATGACCGTGCGCATGCGCCTTTATGCATCCCAAACATACCTCGATCGCGTTGGAAACTTGGAGAGTATGAAGGATATCGGCAAGCATCGCCTTATTTGCCAAAGCCCGAATGCATTTCAGGTAGCTGCAGGGGCGACACTGGTTGAACAGCTTTTGTCCCACGACAAACCCAACCTTTTGAACGTGAATAACTACTTTGGCGTACTTCAGGCGGTCCTCTCGGACCTCGGTATTGGCGTTTTGCCCGACTATGTTACCGAAGATTTCCCCAATCTTGTTCGCGTTCTTCCCGAGGTTGAAAGCGGCGAAGTCCCTGTTTTCCTTGCCTATCCTGAAGAACTGCGCCAATCCAAGCGCATCATGGCCTTCCGCGACTTCGTTCAAGATGAAATTATCTCCCACCGCAGAAGCATCCGCGACGGCGCATCGATTTTAAAATAATCTGCCATTTTCCGTAGCGAATGCGTCGTGACCCATGCGCCACACGCATAGCGGGATTGCACGGATGGCGGCCATTTGATCTTGATCGACTCAAACCTGCCTACTAATTGTTCGGTATAGGGCAGCAATGCTGCTTTATACCTCCCTGTTGGACTTTGCCGGGCCTTGTGCCCGGCGTTTCTTTTTCTAAGGCCCCTCAAAGACATTGCGAAGTTCTATTGAATGACTGAGCTAACGTTCTTTTCCAAAATTTCGGACGCATCAGTACACGCTCGCCTTCCCCGTTGAACCCAGCCCTACCTTGGCTTAAAGGAGCCTCAAGCTTCTGAGGGGATCCACATGCAAGAGCCAGCCATCACAACCGATCTGATTTCAGCCCACGGGTTGTCCCCTTCCGAATACGACCGGATATTAGAAATCATTGGGCGTGAGCCGACATTCACTGAACTCGGCATTTTCAGCGCCATGTGGAACGAGCACTGCTCTTATAAGTCCTCCAAGAAATGGCTGCGCACCCTGCCAACGGAAGGCCCACAGGTCATCTGCGGCCCAGGTGAAAACGCAGGTATCGTCGACATCGGCGACGGCCAATGCGTCGTCTTCAAAATGGAAAGCCACAACCATCCGTCCTACATCGAACCATACCAAGGCGCGGCCACAGGTGTAGGCGGCATTCTGCGTGACGTGTTCACAATGGGCGCGCGTCCGATTGCAGCCATGAACAGCCTCAGCTTCGGTGAGCCAGCGCACCACAAGACCCGCCAGCTGGTGCATGGAGTGGTTGAAGGTGTCGGCGGCTACGGCAACTGTTTTGGCGTTCCAACTGTTGGCGGCGAAGTGCGATTCCACCCTGCCTATAACGGCAACTGCTTGGTCAACGCCTTCGCTGCGGGACTCGCAGATACGGACAAGATTTTCTACTCTGCGGCTTCCGGCATCGGCATGCCCGTCGTTTACCTTGGTGCGAAAACAGGCCGCGACGGCGTTGGCGGTGCAACAATGGCCTCCGCCGAATTCGACGACACGATTGAGGACAAACGCCCAACCGTTCAGGTTGGCGACCCTTTCACCGAAAAACGCCTGATGGAAGCGACACTTGAACTCATGGCCACGGGCGCTGTGATTTCCATCCAAGACATGGGCGCGGCTGGCCTCACCTGTTCTGCCGTTGAAATGGGCGACAAAGGTGGCCTCGGTGTAAAACTGAACCTCGAAGATGTGCCACAGCGCGAAACCAACATGACAGCCTATGAAATGATGCTGTCAGAATCCCAAGAACGCATGTTGATGGTTTTGAAGCCGGAACTTGAGGCCGAAGCCCGCGCCGTGTTCACCAAATGGGACCTCGACTTTGCAATCGTTGGCGAAACCATCGCCGAAGACCGCTTCTTGGTGCTGCACAACGGCGAAGTTAAGGCCGACCTGCCACTGGCAACCCTGTCCGGCTCTGCCCCAGAATATGACCGCCCATGGGTGGAAACGCCTGCGGCTGAACCACTTGCCGACGCCCCAAACATCGACCCGATCGACGGCCTTAAAGCCCTCCTCGCCGCGCCAAACTACGCCGGCAAACAGTGGGTTTATGAGCAATACGACAGCCAAGTCATGGCCGACACGGTCCGCGCACCGGGACTTGGTGCTGGCATCGTACGCGTGCACGGCACCGACAAATCCATCGCCTTCACCTCCGACGTGACCCCTCGTTATGTCAAAGCGAACCCAGAAATGGGCGGTGCACAGGCCGTGGCTGAAGCCTACCGCAACCTCACATCTGTTGGCGCGACCCCACTGGCGACAACCGACAACATGAACTTCGGCAACCCCGAAAAGCCTGAAATCATGGGACAATTCGTTGGCGCGATCAAAGGTATCGGCAAAGCTGTTGAAGCTTTGGACATGCCAATCGTGTCCGGCAACGTGTCCCTTTACAATGAAACAGACGGCACTGGCATCTTGCCGACCCCGACGATTGGCGCTGTTGGCCTGCTGAAATCAACCGACGACCTAATCGCTGGAACGGCCCGTGAGGGCCACGTTCTGCTGATGGTTGGCGAAACAGGCACGCACCTCGGCCAATCCGCCCTCCTCGCTGAAGTCTTCAACCGCGAAGACGGTGACGCACCAAACGTCGACCTCGCAGCGGAAAAGCTGAACGGCGACTTCATCCGCGCCAACGCCGAATGGATCGACGCTTGTACGGACCTCGCCGATGGTGGTCTCGCTTTGGCGGCCTTTGAGATGGCGGAAGCCGCCGAAACTGGCGTCCAACTCGCCAGCGAAGACACAGCGGAACTGTTTGGCGAAGACCAAGCCCGTTACCTCATCGCGTGCAGCTTTGACAAAGCCGAACACCTGATGATCGCGGCAGGCAACGCTGGTGTAACGATCCAAACCGTCGGTAAATTTGGCGGTGATCAGGTTACGATGGGCGATTCCGGTGCGCCGCTTGCGGACCTCGCAGCGACATTCCGGTCTACCTTCGCGGATACGTTCGCGTAAACCGTTTCATCTTGGCCAGAAGGGGCGCGTCTTAACGGGCACCGCCCTTGAACGCAGCGCACCTGCGCCCTAGGTTCTATACAAACCAAAGGAATTCCATATGCCCATCTCCGCCCCTGAAATTGAAATACTCCTACGCGACGCCTTTCCTGACGCGCAAATCACCGTGCAAGGCGACGACGGCGCACATTTCGCCGCAGAGGTAATCGACGCCAGTTTCGCAGGTAAGAACCGCGTGCAACAGCAACGCTCAGTTTATTCTGCGTTGAAAGGCAAAATGGACGGATCAAACGGAGACCTGCACGCCCTCGCGTTGACAACCAAGGCGCCTGAGTAATGCTCGGCTGGTTAACAATCGGCGGCCTCGTCCTCGTGCTCGGGATTTTAGCTGACGATTGGTACGCCAACCGCCACGTGCGACCACTTAGCCATATGAAGCCCGACCCAAAAACGATTAAGGGCTATACGGGAATGGAAGAACTCGACATCACCCACGCCAATCAAAAGATTGTGCGTAAGGGAAGTAAAAATGGACCCTGAAGAACGATGTGACCCAGAACTATTCAGTTGTATCACGACGGATGAAATACAGTTCGCCCTGCCCTTTATTTTCGTAGCATTGGGTGCTTTTCTAGTTTGGCGGTTGATCCGAAGCGAGGTTCGTAAGATTAATGGCCACCAGAAACGCCGTGGAACCGCCCACGGTCACGGCGATACAGTGAAATCAGTTTTTATTCCCAGTGATAGTTCACGTGGCTTTGGTAAAATCATTACTGTACGCCACACCAAAGACCCGCAAAAACATGCGCAGGCTATGATGCCCGCAAAAGCCCGCAATAAGGACGAAACCAAATGACCGCTGAAACACAAATCAAAGACACCGTCACCGCCAACGATGTTGTGCTGTTCATGAAAGGCACGAAATCCATGCCGCAGTGTGGGTTTTCGTCCCGCGTGGCTGGTGTTTTGAACTTCATGGGCGTTGAATTTGAAGACGTGAACGTTCTAGCTGACGAAGACATCCGCCAAGGCATCAAGGATTATTCCGACTGGCCAACAATCCCTCAGCTTTACGTCAAAGGTGAATTCGTGGGCGGGTGTGACATTATCACAGAAATGACCCTGTCTGGTGAACTCGACACATTGTTCACAGAAAACGGCGTGACCTACGACAAAGAAGCCGCAGACAAAATTCGCGAAGCCAACGCCTAAACGAAAAGCGGGCAAATCCTATCTTAGGATTTGCCCACAAATCTTTCAAAAGATTTGGCCCTAGCCCGCAGCGCGGCTTTCCACATCATCCGCGATTGCTTCAGCACGTTTCGCAATTTCTGACATTGTATCCACGAAACCCTCGGGAATCACCGGAACCTCGACGCGTTCCACACTGCTTTGCGAGCTTGCGGTTTCTAGCTGTGCTTGAACTTGCGCCAGTTTACCTTCGGCCTCGCGTACTTTGTCCTCCAGCCCTGCCGTACGATCCGCCAACAACAGACCCGCCATCAACAACATGCGGCTTTCCGGCATGCGTCCGACTTGGGTCGACAAGGATGATGCTTCAACATCCAGCATCGCGGCCGCTGTCATCAGGAACTGCTCTTCACCGTCTTGACATGCGACCTCAAAATTGCGGCCTCCGATTGTGATCTCAACCTGTGGCATCTGCGGCCTCCCGTTCAATGATCGGCGTCAGTTCTTCCAAAATCGCGTCCATCTCTGCGGCGTCAGCAGCACGTGTGGCACGCAGCGCCTCGAGTTCGGCAAGCATGGCTTTGTTCACCAAATGCGGCTCGCTCACCCCTTCGGACAGGGCCCCGCGCAGTTGGCCATTAATGTCGCGCAGTTCAGCGTTCACTTGGCGCAGTCGCTGTAACTCGCGGTCCATGCGCGAAGATCTTGCGCGGCCTGCATCAACGTTGCTTTCAAGTTCGGCAAGTTTGCCGTCTTGACGTTCTTTCAGCAGCTTCACGCGTTCTTCAAGCTGGGCATTGGCTGTTTGCTCTTCGTCGAGCTTGGCTGTCAGGGCACTGACTTGCACTGCAAGTGCGTCCGCATCTACGTCGCTCGCCGGTGCTGGTGCAGGCGAAGTTTGCGCGGCAACCCCCGCTTTGATCCGCGCCAACGCGGCCATTATCCGGGTTTCAAGTTCGGGAAGTTCGCTCATCTGCCTGTCCTTTCCAGCCTTGAAAGCGACACCAGATCACTCTCAACAGCCGCCACCTATGGGCTTTGCATTTCGAATCGCGCCCAGTTCATCAAAGCCTAAGCCATGCGGCCCTAGGCAGCAAACGCCGAAAAATGCGCAAATTCAGAACGCTACGTTGCAGCTTTCATGCAGATGCAGTGTCGCCTTGATCTTGGGGGCCGCCCTGTTATGACCTGCCTAACGCCAAACATTGCAGCCTAAAGGACCGCGCTCATGGACATCCAAGCCCTACGTAAAGCCCACCCCGAGCACTGGATGCGCGCCGCCGCGATCCGCACCCTCGCGCTTGACGGTGTTGCCGCCGCCAATTCCGGCCACTCTGGCATGCCAATGGGCATGGCCGACGTCGCGACGGTTCTTTACGAGAAGCACCTGCGTTTTGACCCGAAGGCCCCAAACTGGCCGGACCGCGACCGTTTCATTCTGTCCGCGGGCCACGGTTCCATGCTGCTTTACGCGCTGCTGCACCTCACGGGGTATGAGCAAGCGAGCCTTCAACAGCTCAAGGACTTCCGCCAATGGGGCGCACGCACTGCGGGCCACCCTGAATACGGCCACATGGAAGGCATTGAGACAACAACCGGCCCACTTGGTCAGGGCATCGCCAATTCTGTGGGTTTCGCCATCGCCGAAGAAATCCTGCGCGCGCGTTATGGTAAGGGTGTTGTGAACCACCACACTTACGTCATCGCGGGTGATGGTTGCCTGATGGAAGGTATTTCACAAGAAGCAATCGGCCTTGCAGGTATGCAAAAGCTCGGCTCGTTGATCGTGTTCTTTGACAACAACAACATCACCATCGATGGCACCGTTGATCTGGCCGACATCACCGACCAAACCGCACGTTTCGAAGCTTCCGGTTGGCACGTGATTGAAATTGATGGCCACGACCCTGTCGCAATCGACAAAGCGATTGTCCAAGCCAAGGCCGACCCGCGCCCATCCATGATTTCTTGCAAAACCCACATCGCACTGGGCCACGCAGCGCAAGACACATCCAAAGGCCACGGTGCGCTGACAGATGCGGACCAAATGGCGGCCGCCAAGGCTGCCTACGGCTGGGACTACGCCCCGTTCGAGATCCCTGCAGATGTGAAATCCCAATGGGAAGCCTTTGGCGCACGCGGTGCAACTGCACATGCTGAGTGGCAGACACGTTTTGACAAGCTGTCAAAAGGCAAACAGGACGAATTCAACCGTGCCCTGAACCTTGATGCGCCAAAGAAACTGTCGGCGACCATCAAAGCCTTCAAAAAGCAGGCAACGGAAGCTGGCGCCAAGATGGCGACACGCTCTTCCTCGGAAAAAGTCCTCGAAGTGATCAACCCGATCATGGCTGAAACCGTTGGTGGCTCTGCTGACCTGACAGGATCAAACAACACCAAGACCGCTGACCTGGGTGTTTTCAACCCTGACAACCGCGCTGGCCGCTTTATCCACTACGGTATCCGTGAGCACGGCATGGCCGCTGCGATGAACGGCATGGCCCTGCACGGCGGCATCCGTCCCTACTCCGGCACGTTCATGTGCTTCACCGATTACGCACGTGGCGCGATGCGCCTGTCCGCCTTGATGGAAGTGCCTGCCGTTTACGTCATGACGCACGACTCCATCGGCCTTGGCGAAGATGGCCCGACACACCAGCCTGTTGAACACCTCGCTATGCTGCGTGCCACGCCAAACACCCATGTATTCCGCCCTGCGGATAGTGTTGAGGTTGCCGAGGCGTGGGAACTTGCGCTGACAGCAAAGAAAACACCGTCCGTTTTGGCCCTGTCCCGTCAGGGGCTTCCGCTGGTTCGCAAAGACCACAAGAACAAGAACATGTCCGCACAGGGTGCTTACGTTCTGGCCGACGCCGAAGCTGGCAAACGTCAGGCGATCCTGATGGCGACAGGTTCTGAAGTCTCCGTCGCCATGGCTGCCCGCGACATTCTTGAGGCCGACGGCATCGGTACACGCGTTGTCTCCATGCCATGTTGGGAGCTGTTCGAAGCGCAGGAAGAGAAAATCCGCAAGCGCGTGCTTCCGGGTGGTCCTGTTCGCGTCGCTATCGAAGCTGGCGTGCGTCTTGGTTGGGACAAATGGCTGCTGGGCGAGCGTGGCAAAGAAGCGAAAGCTGGCTTCATTGGCATGAACAGCTTTGGTGCATCCGCACCAGCGCCGGAACTGTTTGAAAAGTTCGGCATCACTGCGGAAGCAACAGCACAAAAAGTGCGTGATCTGCTGGCATAATGCCAACACATCGGCGAAAAATTAGGGCCACAGTTTCGTGTTTTACACGGGATTGTGGCCCTAATTGTTTCTGCTAGGCTCTCAGATCAACCGCGTGGAGCCGACACATGATGAGACTAACCGCCCTTTTGACCATCGCCACCGTCGCGCTTAGCGCTTGTGGTGTGCCGCAAGTTCAGGTGTCGCCGAAAGGTGAATCCTCTCTTCCGCAACAATACAACACAGGGTATTCCATTGCTCCGCCGAATGCACCCAGTGGTCCAGTCGTCGACAATTTCGCGCGCAGCTTTCTGGATAGCATCCAAGCACGATCCATCGCGGAACGCCGAGAATACTGTGGCTATTTTTACATCGATCCGAATGGCAATCTAAGAGGCACGCCGCCGCGTCCCGGCACGTTTGCGGGTTGTGAAATGCCTGCCCCCGCGCCTGGTCTCGGGATCGTGGCCAGCTATCACACCCACGGTGCCTATGGGCGCGTCTATGACAATGAGGTCCCGTCTGTCATTGACCTCGCGTCTGACTTTCAGTTTGGTATTGATGGCTATGTCTCGACGCCCGGCGGGCGCGTCTGGTTGGTTGATTTCCAGACACAATCAGCTAGCCAGCTTTGCGGCTTACGTTGCGTGACATCTGATCCGGGCTTTGCCCCACAGGACGAAGCCGGCGTTCGCCAGTCTTACACGATCCCGACTTTGCAAAGACGATTTGCACGTAACTAGATCAGTGATGTGCCTTTGAACCGGTTACAGCCCCAATCATCGGCGCAAGAACGCGGGTCACAACTGGGATCAACAGTAAGCCAACGGCCAATCCAAGAACGCCGTCACTGAACGCTGTCACAGCCCAGTTCCCAAAACCGTTCTCCCCCGCGATGCTATGCGCGAGGTCTTTGATAAAGCCATAGGGTTGCGCCCAACCAAGGAAGTTCGGGTCGTGCAACCCGTGAACAAGGATAGACCCACCGACCCAAAGCATTGCAGCCGTGCCGACAACAGACAGAACCGTCAGCAGATGCGGCATCCCACGCACAAGACCTTTGCCCATGCCCCGGCCGATACCCGTTTTCGCATTCAGCGCCATCCAAGCCCCGACATCATCCATTTTCACGATCAGCGCGACCGTTCCATAGACCGCGATGGTAATCGCCACGGCAATCGCCGCCAGCGTCATTCCTTGCATCCATATGGAGGCATCCGGAAATTCAGCAACGATGCTGTTTAGTGAAATCGTCATGATTTCAGCTGACAGGATGAAATCCGTCTTGATCGCGCCCTTAACGCGGCTTTCTTCCAGATGCGCCGGATCGCCTGCATCCATGTCAGCATCGACGTAAGCATCGTGTTGGGGGCGCAAGACGTGATAGATTTTCTCGGCACCCTCAAAACACAAGTACAGCCCCCCCAGCATCAACAGCGGGATCAACAGCCAAGGCGCAAAATAGTTAAGCAGCATCGCCACCGGCAGCAGGATTACCAGCTTACTAAAGAACGACGCCCGTGCGATTTTCCAGATGATCGGCAGCTCGCGCTTGGGGTTCAGACCTGTGACATACTTCGGCGTCACAGCCGCATCATCAATGATAACGCCTGCGGCCTTGGTTCCAGCCTTGGCCGCCATCCCGGCCACATCGTCAATACTGGTCGCCGCAATCCGCGTTAGGGCAGCTACGTCATCCAACAGGGCAATCAATCCACTCATCGTCGTCTCCAAGTCTGCGTTGGTGCAGAAACTAGCGTTCAATCACGTGGCTGCAAGTCCCCAAGACATATCTATGCGCCCTCCCGTGAACTGATTCTACGATTCGAGCGACCAGTTCCGCCATTCAGGAAGGTTAGCGCAAACGTCACGACCGTTAACCCTTCGGAAGGCTTTAGTGTTAGCGCAAACCTGCGGCGGCCATACACAGTTACCGCTAACATATTGATAAAAAACCAGTTTAGACTTGGTCCACACAGGCCACCCCCCTAAGAGAGGGGCAACCAATTTGCCGAAAGGAACTGCGCTATGACCGTCACAGTAGGTATCAATGGATTTGGCCGCATTGGCCGCTGCACCCTCTCCCATATCGCAGAAAGCGCACGCAACGACATTCAGGTCGTTAAGATCAATGCCACTGGGCCGGTTGAAACTAATGCGCACTTGCTACGCTATGACTCTGTTCATGGTCGCTTCCCGGGCGAGATTACAATCAACGACGGCAAACTCGATCTTGGGCGCGGGCCAATCGACGTAATGTCGACCTATGACCCGACCGAACTGGATTGGGACGGTTGTGATGTTGTCCTCGAATGCACTGGCAAATTTAACGACGGCAACAAATCATCGATTCACCTAGAACGCGGCGCAGGCAAAGTCTTGATCTCTGCCCCAGCCAGCAACGTTGATAAGACAATCGTCTACGGTGTGAACCACCGCGAACTCGAAGCAGATCACCGCATGGTGTCCAACGGCTCTTGCACTACGAACTGCCTCGCTCCGCTTGCAAAAGTTCTGAATGACGCCATCGGCATCGAGCGCGGCATCATGACGACAATCCACAGCTACACAGGCGACCAGCCAACACTGGACCGCCGCCACGCCGACCTTTACCGCGCCCGCGCTGCGGCCATGGCGATGATCCCGACCTCCACAGGCGCGGCCAAAGCTTTGTCGCTGGTGCTGCCGGAAATGGAAGGCAAACTGGACGGAACCGCCCTGCGCGTTCCAACACCGAATGTTTCCGCCGTTGATCTGACGTTTGAAGCCGCCAAGGACGTGACAGTTGCAGACGTGAACGCCGTTGTCGCAGAAGCCTGCGCTGGGCACATGGGCATGGTGATGGCGTACGATCCGGAACCAAAGGTTTCGATCGACTTCAACCACACGCCGGAAAGCTCAATCTTCGCACCGGACCAAACCAAAGTCATCGGCGGCCGCACCGTGCGCGTTTTGGCATGGTACGACAACGAATGGGGTTTCTCGGTCCGGATGGCAGATGTTGCCGCACATATGGGACGATTGAACTAAAGCCGGCGCACGCAAGATTGCTTTCGCTCAACGTTTCGAAGTCCCCTTTTACTACCATCTTAGTGCTAGCGGAACTTATGTACCAACCAAATCAACCGCGGTCTAATCTTTGAATTCCCCCGTGCGGCCTGACCTGTTATCCCTGCCTCATGACAACACGCCTCGCCTTTATCCTGTTCCTCTGTATCATCGCTTTTTTCGTGTTGGACCATTACGTCCTGCACCTGAACGCGGGCGTGTTCCTCAGTAAAAAAATCATCATTGTAATGAACTGGATGGCAATCTGGCGCTAGATCCGTAGCAAACGGGTTGACCTTTCGGTTTTTTTGGGGATGTTAGCGCCAACAGTGACCGCAAATGCTGCCACACCCGCTGATCCAAGACTGGAGGCTCCCATGACCGTAAAAGTAGCAATCAATGGCTTTGGCCGTATCGGGCGCAATATTTTGCGTGCAATTATCGAATCCGGTCGCACAGACATTGAAGTCATCGCGATCAACGATCTCGGCCCGGTTGAGACAAACGCGCACCTTTTGCAGTACGACTCAGTTCACGGACGCTTCCCACATCCGGTGACAACAACCGCTGATACCATCGACGTTGGCCGCGGCCCCATTAAGGTGACTGCACTGCGCAACCCAGCTGATCTACCTTGGGCGGACGTTGATATCGTGTTGGAATGTACCGGCATCTTCACATCCAAAGAAGCGTGCCAAGCGCACCTTGAAAACGGATCTTCGCGCGTTTTGATTTCCGCACCTGGTAAGAACGCCGACAAAACAATCGTATTCGGTGTGAACGACGGCACGCTGACATCGGGCGACATGGTTGTGTCCAACGCGTCTTGCACAACCAACTGCTTGGCCCCTGTGGCCAAGGTTCTGAACGACAACATCGGCATCAAGCGTGGCTTCATGACGACGGTTCACAGCTACACTGGCGATCAGCCGACGCTCGACACCATGCACAAAGACCTTTACCGCGCACGTGCTGCGGCAATGTCCATGATCCCGACGTCCACTGGCGCGGCGAAGGCTGTTGGCCTCGTTCTGCCAGAGCTTGACGGTATTCTTGACGGTGTTGCGATCCGCGTTCCGACGCCGAATGTGTCTTGCGTTGACCTGACATTCGAAACCAAGCGCGACACAACCATTGAGGAAATAAACGAGCTGATCCACGCCGCAACATCTGCCGGCCCACTCAAAGGTATTTTGGGTGTGACAGACAGCAAACTGGTGTCCATGGACTTCAACCATGACCCGCATTCATCTATCTTCGCGACAGATCAGACCAAAGTTATGGACGGCAACCTGTGCCGCATCCTAACGTGGTACGACAACGAATGGGGCTTCTCCAACCGCATGGGCGACACAGCCGTTGCGATGGGTAAACTCATCTAAGTTTGATCGAATAGATTTAAGAAAGGCCGCTCTAACTTAGAGCGGCCTTTTTCGTTGAAGCCGGTTACTTCAAGCGTTCTTTCAAAGAACTTTCCACGGCTGGCGTGACGAACTTACTCACGTCACCACCCAAACGCGCGATCTCTTTCACAAGTTTTGACGCAATTGCCTGATGTTGGGCTTCGGCCATCAAGAACACCGTCTCAATGGAATTGTCCAACTGGCGATTCATACCAACCATCTGATATTCATACTCAAAATCGGCAACGGCCCGAAGGCCTCGGATAATGATCCCTGCCCCGACATCTTTCGCGCAATCAATCAGCAAGTTATCAAACGGATGCGCAATGATCTCGCATCCGGTTTCCGCGGAAAGCACGGCACACTCGGCCTCGACCATCGCGACGCGTTCTTCAAGGTCAAACAATGGCCCCTTGTCGCGGTTGATCGCAACGCCGATGACGAGCTTGTCGACCAATGTACAAGCACGCCGAATAATATCGACATGCCCCAATGTGACGGGATCAAACGTCCCCGGATAGAGCCCAATGCGCATGGCAGTCCTCATCTAGAATTTGGGGCAAAACACCCTAACACGCGTAAGAATGCAAGCGTGCTAGTGACCCATAACCATACCCGTCAGCGCATCACGCTCCGCTGCCAGTTCTGCAAGGCGCGCTTTAACCGCATCGCCAATGGAAATCAGGCCAACCATTGTGTCGCCGTCCATCACTGGCATGTGGCGAAACCGTCCTTCTGTCATCTTGCTCAGCACGGAGTCTGAGGTGTCAGATGGGCTACAGGTAATAAGCTTGCTGGTCATGAGGTCTTTGACAAGCCGTGTCAGGCAGCTCGGCCCTTGTCGACCCAACTCACGCACAATGTCGCGTTCAGAAAGAATACCTGCGGGCGTTGCGCCACCGTCATCGCTGACAACGATCGTACCAATCCGTTTGTCCGACATAATGCCGACAGCATCAGAAACAGATGCATCAGATGTCAGCGTGATAACGCCGCCAGTGTCTTTGGACTTGAGGATTTGGGATACGATCATGGCAATCTCCTATTGTTAATCATTCAAGTGTCGCGTCCCGCCTGCGTTGGAGTCAAGCGACCAGACGCTCCAGACGCGAAATCTCGGCCTTCAATCCGTGATTTAATGCCGCAGCAAAGCGGTTAAGGCGGTCAGAAGACCGGTCACTAACGTGCCGCACAAGGTAAAATGACCGCGTCAAAGATAGCTCATTTACCAAAACACGTTTCAATTCTGGCGCGAACGGCAGCGCGAAATCATGCATAATGCCGACCCCTGCCCCGCTACGCAGCGCCATGACCTGCACGGCAACCGAATTAGACGCGACCTGAACACCGTCTGCGCCAAAATCGCCGAGGTAGTCCAGTTCTTTGTCAAAAATCATGTCGGGGATATAGCCGACAATACGGTGCCCTTTAAGGTCATCCATGTTTTCAATCGTTTCACTTTTAGAAGCAGCCAGATGAAGGCGATAATCGCTGACCTTCTGCACCGTCAGTCGCCCCGCTTGCGGAGGCGACACCGTGATCGCCATGTCGGCCTCGCGTTTGGACAGGTTCACCACCCGAGGTAAAGCAAGTACTTGAATTTCCAGGCCTGGGTTTTCGGCGGCAATGGCTGCGCACACTTGCGGCAATAGGTAATTCGCGGCCCCGTCGGGCGCCCCGATACGGATTTGTCCCGTTAAACCGGCCTGATCCCCGCGTGCTTCTTCGACAGCTTGGGTCAGCGACGCCTCAGCATCGGCAGCATGATCCCGCATGCGCACCCCAAGATCCGTGAGCGCGTATCCTTGAGGGGATTTCACGAACAAAGCGGCCCCAAGGCCCGCCTCAAGCCGCGCGATCCGCCGCCCGACAGTGGCCGCATCCATCCGTAGCGTTGGCGCAGCACGACTTAGGCTTTCCGCCCGCGCCACCGCCAAAAACACCCGCATATCGTCCCAACTCGCCATTGCTGTCCTGCATTTTTGCAAAATGAATTTGCCATACTGGCGCTTTAACGGGCGAAAACGCAAGCCTATGATACGGGCAACTCATACAACGCTGGGAGGCGATCATGACCACAGAACTTACCCACTACATCAACGGCGCGCACGTTAAAGGCACATCAGGCCGTTTTGCGGATGTCTACAACCCAGCTACAGGCGAAGTGCAGGCCAAGGTGCCGCTCGCCTCAACTGCGGAACTGGATCAAGCCGTTGAAATCGCTGCAAAAGCACAGCCAGCATGGGCCGCAACCAATCCACAGCGCCGTGCGCGCGTGATGATGGCCTTTGTCGGCTTGCTGAACCGCGACATGGACAAACTGGCCGAGGCCCTGTCACGCGAGCACGGCAAAACACTGCCGGACGCGAAAGGCGACGTTCAGCGTGGCCTCGAAGTTGTTGAGTACTGCATCGGCGCGCCTGAGCTTCTGAAAGGCGAATACACTGACGGTGCTGGCCCGGGCATTGATATCTACTCCATGCGCCAAGCCCTTGGTGTTACAGCAGGAATTACCCCGTTTAACTTCCCCGCCATGATCCCGATGTGGATGTTCGCCCCTGCCATCGCATGTGGCAACGCGTTTATCCTTAAGCCATCCGAACGTGACCCATCCGTTCCACTAATGCTTGCAGAGCTTCTTGAGGAAGCGGGCCTTCCGGCTGGTATTATTCAGGTCGTGAACGGCGACAAGGAAAGTGTCGATGCGATCCTTGATAACGAAGTGATCCAATCTGTCGGCTTCGTTGGCTCCACTCCGATTGCGGAATACATCTACGGTCGTGGTTGTTCCAACGGCAAGCGCGTTCAATGTTTCGGCGGTGCAAAGAACCACATGATCATCATGCCCGATGCGGACATGGGCTTGGCTGCCGATGCGCTCGTTGGTGCGGGTTACGGCGCTGCTGGCGAGCGTTGCATGGCGATTTCGGTTGCGGTTCCAGTTGGCGAAGAAACTGCTGATCGTTTGATCGAAGAACTAATCCCACGCATCGATAAATTGCGCGTTGGCCCCTACACAGCTGAAGGCGATGTGGACTACGGCCCAGTCGTTACTGCTGCAGCAAAAGAAAACATTCTCAGAATGGTAGAGGGCGGCGTTGAAGCAGGTGCCGAGCTTGTGGTTGATGGTCGTAACTTCAACTTGCAGGGTTATGAAGACGGCTTTTTCGTTGGACCACACCTGTTTGACCGCGTGACGCCAGACATGGAAATCTACCAGAAAGAGATCTTCGGACCGGTTCTGTCTTGCGTTCGGGCCGGATCCTACGAAGAAGCCCTCGGCCTCGCGATGGATCATGAGATGGGCAACGGCACCGCGATCTTTACGCGCGACGGTGACGCCGCACGTAACTTTGCCAGCCGTGTTAACGTCGGCATGATCGGTGTAAACGTGCCGATCCCAGTGCCCCTCGCCTACCACACGTTTGGCGGCTGGAAGAAATCCGCCTTCGGTGATTTGAACCAGCACGGCCCAGACGCGTTTAAGTTCTACACACGCACCAAAACGGTCACATCCCGTTGGCCATCAGGCATAAAAGAAGGTGGTGAGTTCAACTTTAAGGCGATGGACTAGCCCTAAAACCTTGACCTTTTGATAAAAAATGTGCCCCATTCAAGCGTACTCTTG
This sequence comes from Octadecabacter ascidiaceicola, assembly GCF_900185015.1. Classification (GTDB taxonomy): domain Bacteria; phylum Pseudomonadota; class Alphaproteobacteria; order Rhodobacterales; family Rhodobacteraceae; genus Octadecabacter; species Octadecabacter ascidiaceicola. Next base: position 452,317 of record NZ_FXYD01000001.1, read on the forward strand.
GATGGGGCACGCTATTTTGCCAGTTGATTATGAAATTTTTGCGGACCCGACACTGGTTTACATCCGGTACTATGGGCATGTGAAAACAGCAGAAATTATGGATGCTTTGACCCGTTTCGCATCCTCCTACGCGCATCTTGCTGGGCAAACACACTTCTTTGATTTCAGTAAGATCACAAGCTACGAAGTTGATTACCCTCTGTTTTTCAAGTTCATGGCGAAGTTGACTGACATCTACCCCGCGGAAGTTGGCCAGCAACTTAACGTGTTCTTTGCCCCTCCTGGCCCGCCTGCCGAAATGGCCGAAATGGCGCGGAACCCTTGGGAAGGCTCCGACAAAATCTTGATACGGACAGCCCAAACGCAAGAACAAGCTTTTGAAATACTCGGTTGGCCAAGGCCAGACGTTGTCGCACATATGGAAGCACACGCGTAACCGCACGACAGCGGCCCGAGGTTTGTTGAAAGTTTTCTAGCGCACGTGAAACTATTCATATGCGCTTTGCGTGTCTTAAAGGCTGCCCAATTTTGGCAGGTACCAACTTTGAAAGGATCTATTATGACAACCCGTCGCGATTTTCTCCGCCGTAGCGCTGCAGCACTTGCAACCCTACCTGTTCTAGCAACCGCCGCACGTGCCCAGACAACGCATACGGTTACGATCAAAAGCATGGCTTTCACACCAGAGAACCTGACAATTTCCGCCGGCGATACAGTGACTTGGGTGAACGAGGATCGCCCACGCCATAGCGCTTGGGAAGACAGTGGTGATGCGTTTGATACCGGTCTTTTGGCGCAAGGCGACTCTGCAAGCGTGACGTTTAATTCCGCCGGCTCATTCAGCTACCGGTGTCGCCCGCACGGCAATATGCGCGGTTCGATCACAGTTTCCTAAGTGCGCGATTTCACGCAGGTGTGAGTCCGTGTGGCTTGATCCCAGTGCCTATCCGTGTGATTTAAAGTCCAAACAACGGATGGGCACACCATGCAAACCAAACGTACATTCATTCTCGGCGCTGCGGCGACACTGGCAACACCTATGATTGTGCGCGCGCAAGGAGCGCCTGATCGCGCTTCGTCGGGTGAAGCACCTGATCGCAACGCATCGTCCTTTGTCACGCAAAAATGGCAGGATCATTTCCAGTCGCTTGGGAATGGTGCAATTCTTGCCGATATCACATCTCGTGCGCTGCACTACTGGGGCCCCGATGGTAGCTACCGTTTGTACCCATCTTCTGTTCCAATGACCGAAGCCTTAACGCGTCGTGGCTATAGCCAAATCGTACGCAAGCGTGTTGGTCCGACGTGGACACCAACAGCCGCCATGCGTCAGCGTGATCCGTCCCTGCCCCAAATGATGGACGCAGGCCCAGGTAACCCACTTGGCACCCATGCGATGTACCTTGATTGGCCCGCCTATTTGATCCACGGCACGCACGACACGCGCAAGATCGGTCGCCAAAGCTCATCCGGTTGTATTGGATTGTACAACGATCACATCGCTGAGTTGTTCTCAGTTGTGCAGGTCGGCACCCAAGTACGTCTTCTCTAAAAGTTCAGTCGCGCTATTCTGCTGCGACTGACTTCTTCGGCTTCAGCATCTCTTTGAGGTACTGACCCGTGTAGGATTCCGCGACGTCTGCAATCTGTTCAGGTGTACCCGTGGCCACGACTTTACCACCTTTGTCGCCCCCTTCAGGGCCGATATCGATTACGTGATCGGCTGTTTTGACGACGTCCAGATTATGTTCAATCACGATGACAGAGTTGCCAAGCTCAACCAGCTCGTGCAGCACCTCTAGTAATTTTCGAACATCTTCGAAGTGCAAACCGGTGGTTGGCTCGTCCAAAATATACAATGTGCGACCTGTGGACCGTTTGGCGAGCTCTTTAGAAAGCTTCACGCGCTGCGCTTCACCCCCCGACAAAGTGGTCGCCTGTTGCCCGACTTTGATGTAGCCGAGGCCCACACGCATCAGCGCATCCATCTTGTCACGGATGCTTGGAACCGCCTTAAAGAACTCCTGCGCCTCTTCGACGTTCATGTCCAAGACATCGGCAATCGACTTGCCCTTGAACCGAATTTCCAGCGTTTCGCGGTTGTAGCGCTTGCCCTTACAAGTTTCACATTCCACATAAACGTCAGGCAGGAAGTGCATCTCAATTTTGATGACGCCATCCCCTTGGCACGCCTCGCAGCGCCCGCCCTTCACGTTGAAACTAAACCGCCCGGGTTTGTAGCCCCGCGCCTTGGCTTCGGGCAGGCCAGCGAACCAATCACGGATTGGGGTGAACGCGCCGGTATAGGTCGCAGGGTTGGATCGCGGCGTGCGCCCGATGGGGCGCTGGTCAATGTCGATAACCTTATCAAGATGCTCCAGCCCCTTGATCGTTTCACACGGTGCTGGCGTTTGACGCGCGCCATTCAGGTTCATCGAGGCAGTCTTAAACAAGGTTTCGATCGTCAGCGTTGATTTCCCACCACCAGACACGCCCGTGACGCAGACGAATTTACCCAGCGGGTAATCAACGTCGATATCTTGGAGATTATTGCCACTGGCCTTCTTTACGCTAACCTTTTTCTTATTCCCCTTACGACGCACTTTTGGAACAGCGATCTCGCGACGTCCGGCCAGATAATCACCGGTGATGCTGTCTGGGTTCGCTATGATTTCCTCAGGGGACCCTTTGGCCACCACCTGCCCACCATGAACACCAGCCCCCGGTCCGATGTCGAACACATAATCGGCTTCGCGTACGGCTTCTTCGTCGTGCTCCACCACGATCACGGTATTCCCTTGATCTCGCAGGTTTTTCAGCGTGGTCAGCAGGCGGTCATTATCGCGCTGGTGCAACCCAATAGACGGTTCATCCAGCACATAAAGCACGCCTTGCAAGCCTGACCCAATCTGGCTGGCCAATCGAATACGCTGGCTTTCCCCACCAGACAAAGTGCCCGAATTACGCGATAACGTCAGGTATTCAAGGCCAACATTGTTCAAGAACCCAAGGCGTTCGCGGATTTCTTTCAGGATCGCCACAGCGATTTCGTTTTTCTGCTTCGTCAACGCATCAGGCACCGTCAAACACCATTCAAACGCCTCTTTGATCGACATCTGAACAACCTGACCAACATGCAGACCGCCAATCTTAACCGCCAGCGCCTCTTCGCGCAGACGATAACCGCCACATGTCCCGCAAGAACGGTTATTCTGATAGCGTTCGAATTCTTCGCGGATCCAGTTGGAATCCGTCTCGCGGTAGCGGCGTTCCATGTTCGGGATCACGCCCTCAAACGCGCGGCTGACCTCATAGACACGACCACCTTCATCATAGCGGAACTTGATCTCTTCATCGCCAGATCCGTGCAAAAACACCTGCTGCACAAAGGCGGGAAGGTCTTTCCAACGTTCGTTCTTGTCAAAATCGTAATGCTTTGCGATGGCTTCGATCGTCTGCAGGAAATACGGGCTTTTGCCCTTGCGCCACGGCGCCAGCGCCCCGTCATAAACCTTTAGCGTTTTGTCGGGCACGACGAGAGATTCATCAAAAAACAGCTCAACCCCCAAGCCATCACATTCAGGGCAGGCCCCAAATGGCGCGTTAAACGAAAACAGGCGCGGTTCAATCTCGGGGATTGTGAAACCAGACACTGGGCAGGAAAAGTTCTCGGAAAACGTAACACGCTCTGGCTCGCCCTCCTTCGGGGCGGTTTCCAGAACGGTGATGCCATCGGCCAAATCCAGAGCCGTGCGGAAACTATCCGCCAGCCGCGTTTCCAACCCTTCGCGCACGACGATACGGTCGACGACAACGTCGATGTCGTGGCGGAATTTTTTGTCCAGCGTCGGTGGCTCATCCAGCTCATAGAATTCACCGTCGACTTTAACGCGCTGAAAGCCCTGCTTGCGTAATTCTAGGAATTCCTTGCGATATTCGCCTTTACGGTCTCGCACAATGGGGGCCAAAAGAAACCCGCGTGTCCCGTCTTCCATCGCCATCACGCGATCTACCATATCCTGCACTTGCTGCGCCTCGATCGGCAGGCCCGTCGTCGGAGAAAATGGCGTGCCGACGCGCGCAAAAAGCAGGCGCAAATAGTCGTAAATTTCCGTCACCGTACCAACCGTTGAACGCGGGTTCTTGCTGGTGGTTTTCTGTTCAATCGAAATCGCAGGGCTAAGACCCGAGATATGGTCAACGTCCGGCTTGCCCATCATATCGAGAAATTGACGCGCATAGGCTGACAGCGATTCCACGTATCTTCGCTGGCCCTCGGCATAGATCGTATCAAACGCCAGCGAAGACTTCCCCGAGCCAGAAAGCCCCGTAATAACAACAAGTTTGTCACGCGGAATATCAACGTCGATGTTCTTGAGGTTATGTTCACGCGCACCGCGCACTTCGATATTTTTCAGCTCAGCCATGACGTGACCCCCTATTTCAAATCACCACATAATGACGTTACGCGTGGTGACCAGACCTTATCTAGAACATTCAGCGAACATAGGAAAGAATTAACCTTACACTGCTGACATTCGCGCTGCACGGTAGGCAAGCCCTGCAATTACGGCGCCCGCCACGCAAATCACGACACTCACTCCAGCAATGCCCCACACACTCCCGGCGACCAGCGCAAAGATAGGTGTGCCAGAGAATGTCCCGATATTGCCGAGCTGCGCCATCGCACCATTTGCCCGCGCTTGATCCTGCGGTTCGCTGTTTAACTCAGGTACGGCCGCAAAATTTGCGCCCGCGGTCAGCCCTGTGGAAATCAACGCCAATAGCGCCACCGTGACCGAACCCGTAAGGCCCAATAGTGCGAACAGCACGATCCCGGCTGCGAACCCATAGATCGACAGCTTAGATGCCGGCACCCTTTTGGCGATGAACCCAGACGCAAACGTACCTGACAAGTTGGCCAGCGGAAGAACCGGCATCAGCCAGACTGCATCAAGAGCGTTCGGCAAGAACGCAACCAGTGCGACAAAAATCGATGTGTAGATGCCATGCCCTAACGCTGGAGCGAAGTAGCGTGGATTGGCGTAAATTGAGCGGTGCAACGCAATAAAATTGGGCATCTTGGCCCCAGCAGTCATAACCTTGGGCACTGCAAACCAAACCAAAGGAAAAATGAGCGCGAGCAAAACCCCATGTGCTTGGTAAACGGCGCTGATCCCTCCCCAAGCTTCGATCTCGGGAACCACAAGTGCGAGCAGCGCATAGCCCACACCGAAAAACGTCCCCCAAATCCCCATAACGACAGCTTTGTCGCTTGGTTTGGCCAGCGCAACCATCATCGTAGGCAGCGCTACGACAAGCAGCAGATGCCCGAGCCCTTCAACAACGCGGGTGAGCATGAACCACTCAAACGGCATCTTTTGCCCTTGGATCAATGATACCACAGCCGACATTGCAACGGCCCAAAGCACTGCTCGACGCGCACCGATTTTGCCAACGAAGAAGCCTGCAACAGCACCGCCTAAAATACCCACGATCGAAACCGCCGACACAGCCAATGGCGCAGGCTGGTTTTGGTAAGCCGCCTGAAACCCATCGAGCGTAAAGGTCAGCTTCGCAAATTGCGCTGCCGCCAAAAGGCCCGTGGTCCATAGCAGAGCGATAAGCGTCCAGTTGGTGCGTTGAGTATCCATCCCAGATGGCTACGCCCCTCACCCATCAGGGGCAACCACGAAAAAGGGCGCCTAGATCAGGCGCCCTCTTCGTTTTTCGTTAAGCTTACCGATTACATGTGAATGACGCGGTCGTAAGCGTCCAAAACGCTTTCATGCATCATCTCAGACAGGGTCGGATGCGGGAAGACGGTTTCCATCAGATCTTCTTCCGTGGTCTCCAATTTGCGCCCGATTACATAGCCTTGGATCATCTCGGTGACTTCCGCGCCAACCATATGTGCGCCCAACAACTCGCCAGTTTTCGCGTCAAAGATGGTTTTGACCATGCCTTCAGCTTCACCCAAAGCAATCGCTTTGCCGTTGCCGATGAACGGGAAACGACCAACTTTGATATCGTAACCCAGCTCTTTGGCTTTGGCTTCGGTGTACCCAACCGAGGCAACCTGAGGATGGCAATATGTGCAGCCCGCGATGCTTTCGGGTTTAACGGGATGCGCGGGCTTACCAGCGATCAGGTCGGCGACCATGACGCCTTCATGGGATGCTTTATGCGCCAGCCAAGGAGCGCCCGCGATGTCGCCAATAGCGTAAATGCCATCCACACCTGTGCGGCAGAATTCATCCGTTACGACATGGGTGCGGTCCAGCTTGACGCCAACCTCTTCAAGGCCAAGCCCCTCAACATTACCAACGATACCTACAGCAGAGATCACGGTGTCGAACTCTTGCTTTTCAACTTTGCCGCCCACTTCGATATGCGCGGTGACTTTGCCTTTTCCACGGTCAAGCTGCTTGACCATCGCCTTTTCCATGATCTTCATGCCTTGCTTCACAAACTGTTTTTTCGCGAATGCTGAAATTTCGGCGTCCTCGACAGGCAGCACGCGGTCCATGACTTCGACCACGGTCGTATCAGCGCCTAAAGTGTTGTAAAAACTTGCAAATTCAATACCGATGGCGCCAGAACCGATCACCAAAAGTTTCTTTGGCATCCGCACAGGGTCAAGCGCGGCCTTATATGTCCATACCAGATCGCCATCCGCCTCAAGGCCTGGCAACTCACGTGCGCGCGCGCCCGTGGCCACAACGATATTCTTCGCCGTTACCTCTTCGGTTCCTTTTTCGGTCTTCACCGAGACCTTACCCTTTGCAGTGATCGTCGCGTCGCCCATGATGACTGTGCACTTGTTCTTTTTCAGAAGATGGCCAATTCCGCCAGACAACTGGCCAGCTACGCCGCGTGAACGTTTCACCACCGCAGGCAAATCATAGTTAATACCGTCAGCGGACAGGCCGAATTCTTTAGCACGATGCATCAGGTGGAACACCTCAGCAGAACGCAACATTGCTTTGGTCGGAATACAGCCCCAGTTCAGACAAATGCCACCCAGATGTTCACGTTCTATCACGCAAACCTTCAAACCCAACTGAGCGCCACGAATAGCCGCCACATAGCCACCTGGCCCCGCACCGATTACGATCATATCAAAGTTTTGAGCCACGCCGGGATCCTCCTCATCCGAATATAGTTTAGCATTAAACTAATTTTCAAATCAGAACCAGTGATCGAACGTCAATTCAGCTATGCATCGGCGTCACAGCTTCGCGAGTGTCTATTTTAGCGAGCCGAACACAATCACGTCCATCGGATTTCGCGTCATAAAGCGCCACATCAGCCCGTTTCATCAACACACTTGGCGCGGTAGAATCGCCACAATACGCAGCAACGCCCGAGGAAATCGTAACACGCGGCAGTATCCCATACGCGGTGCGTACTTCCATTTGTGACACGCTTGCCCGCAGCGTTTCTGCAAGCTTCATTGACTCGTCTTCGTCTGTCTGTGGTAAGAGAACTGCGAATTCTTCCCCGCCAACACGTGCACACACTGCACTGTTTGGCAAAACGGCCAGCATCCGTTCGGCAAGCGCACGCAATACAACGTCCCCTGCTTCGTGACCGTGATTGTCGTTAAACGTCTTGAACTTGTCCGCATCCAGCGAAATCAGGCCAAAACCCTTCCCACCACGATCGGCAATAGATGTTTCTCGTCGCATAGCGTCCATGAAGTAGCGGCGATTATACAACCCCGTCAGCGGGTCGCGGATTGACTGGTCGTGAAGCTCATCCCGCAACTTCACATTCGCGATCGCCATCGAGATATGTTCGCCACACCGCGCTGCGAACCGACCCGAGGATTTGATGTCCGCCCGTGACATTCCCTTCTTAAAATTAATGTGTAAAAGCCCAACTGTATCCCCGTGCGCAATGACCGGAATACAGATGTAATCGCCTGGCGTTTCTTTCGAACTGGAAGAAAGGTGGTCACAGGGAAAACACAACGCATCCGGATTGTGCTCATAGGCACGACCGCGCCTTAGTGACCAACAGGAATCCGGCGTGATGTGAGAATTTATTTCATCTTGCTGTCCCCATTCACATGCGCCGTCCAGAACGTCGCGAGAGTTGGAATAAAGGTAAAGTTCTCCGAAGCTGTCAGGCAGAAGATAGCCCATAAATCGCGCGACAATTTTAAACAGTTCATCTAGTGATTTGCAGGACTGCAACCATTCATCCAAATCCGAGAGCGTGCGGGCCTCAGCTCGGCGTGCGCGCTCTTCCTGAAGGATCATACTCGACTTACTTTCGGCAGCCTCCGCTGCCTTCTTCGCTTCAGCAAGTTCCTCCGCAGCTTTGCGCGCTTCCGTGACATTCGTGCAGGTGACGACATACCCGCCTTCGCGGGTCGGGCGGGCGTGACATTCAACGACACCACCAGATGGGAGCATTCGGTCATATTGATACGAGATGCGCGTCTTCGCGAACGCGCGCAGTTCCGACAGTTTCTCTTCGGTATACTCCCCACGCGTTACAGCAGCGGCCAAAAAGTCATCCCGTATCGTACCAATTCCAAGGGCATTTCGCTCTAACTCGAGCACCTCGTAGATGCGCGTATTATGCAATTCACACGTACCATCCGCTGACCAAACGATAATCCCCTGTTCCATAACGTTCATGATCTGGGTGGCGAGCAGGACACCGGCATCGTTGCTGTTTTCGGTGTCTCTCCATGAGACACGCTTAGAGACCGGAACGCCCCCGTCGATCGGTTCAGATTTCGTCATATGGATGCCTCGCTGATGCCCGTCAACGATACCCTTCCATACATTACGATATGGTTAAGTGGACTTAGCTAGCAGCAGCCTTTTCATCGACAGCACGCAATGCCGCCGCATAGCCTCCTTCGGCAATCCATGACGTCTCAGCAGCGGTTGGCGTCCGCCCTAACGCCGCGTTGCGAAATGGGAAACGGCCGAACTGGCGGATGATCAAACGGTGCGCACAAGCATGGCGCAAGTTGTCCACGCCGGTTTCCGGCAAGCGTGTTTTCATCAAACGCACGCAGCGATCCTGATCGATCAGGTTTTCAGAATGCATGAGCGGCATGTAAAAAAACTGACGGACGGGTTCAGGAATACGCATATCCCAATCGCGTTCGATGGCGACTTTCGTGGCCGCACGCGCACTTTTGTCAGTCGCGAATGAGTCTGCATGCCCGCGAAACATATTGCGAGGGAATTGATCCGTAAGAACGATATACCCTAGCGTGCCAACCGGAGACGTCAGCCAAAGACCGCACGAACCGGTTTGTGCTTCGTGCCAAGTTTCTTCAAACTTCTCACGCACTTGCGCGTCGAGCTCTTCTGAACCGACGTACCAGCCTTTCGGTCCGACTTCATCAACCCAGTACGATAATACCTGCTCAGGCGTGACCATCGCCAACCCTTTCAATCGTTATCCGAGCCTTTAACTGGCTCTTTAATTGGAAAGTTGCAGAAACGGTTTGATCTGGCAACCGTTAGGATGGATCTTCTTCATTGTCTGCCTGTTCATCGAGTTCCGCATCGATATAGATTTCTTGCGCCAACTCCATCGCAACTGGTGACGCATTGGCCATAACGGGCGAGTATGGAACCTGATCTTCGACCGATGTTTCGCTTGGTCGTTGCAGTACTCGAACGACCCCGTAAAGCGCCATTGCCGACATCAGCAATGCAACAACAACCCAGAATGCCGCTTCCCCGAACACTCCCATTACGTAACCAATTAAGATTGGGCCCGTGATCGCGCCGACCCCGTTGATAAAGATAAAGCCTGCCGATGCAGCCGCCATATCTTCGTGCTCAAGGAAGTCATTCGCATAGGCAATGTAGAGCGCATAGAGCGGGTTGGACGTACCGCCCACAAGTGCGGCGCCAACCAGAATAACGTAGAAATTCCCCCCCGACATCGCAGCCAACATAGCGCCTGCCCCGCCTAACGCGGCGGTTCCAATAATCAAAACACGGCGATCCATCCGATCCGACGCCCAACCAATCGGATATTGCGCGACAAGCGCTGCGATGTAGATTACCGAAACCAACAGTGAAATCTGCGCCACGCTCAGTCCGGCTTGGGTGCCGTAAACAGCCGTCATCCCGAATTGTGCCGCGAACACACCGCCAAGCAGGAACATCCCGATTGACGCCAGTGGCGAAGTTTGGACAAGGTCTTTGATCTTCATAGGGCGTGTCGTGTCAAACGACGGTGTCGGCACGACTGAAAGCAAGATCGGCGCAAACGCCAAAGACACCAGAACCGATGGAATAATGAACAAAATGTAACCGCTCACGTCCCCGAGGCTCAGAATACCTTGGGCTAAAACGATGCCCGCCATTTGCGCCAGCATATAGATGCTAAGGGACTGGCCGCGCGTTTCATTGGTGGCCGAATTGTTTAGCCAGCTTTCAGCCGTCACATAAACGCCCGAGAAACAGAACCCGATCACGACACGTCCCATGGTCCACGCCCAGACTTCGGGCAACACCGGATATAGGATTAATACAGCTGAAATCGTTGACCCAAGAGCCGCAAACACCCGCACATGGCCAACCCGTCGGATCATTTCAGGCGCAAGACGCGACCCGCCAAGAAAGCCTACAAAATAGGCCGACATCACGATCGACATCTCGAACGTCGAAAAGTTCTCAATGCCGCCACGAATACCCAGCAACGTCCCCTGCAAGCCGTTACCGACCATCAACATGAACATGCCGAGGAACAACGCCCAAGAAGAGATAAAAACCTTAAACATAGCACGCCCTTTGGAAAACGATTCCGCCTGATACCCTAGTCATGGGGCCCACGATCAATGACATCGCACTTAAGAGCGACATGTTAATGGCGAAATCGGCCAATGCGCCACCTTCCCGCATACTTATAAATAATCGAACAGACAATTACTGTCGAAGATCATCGCATTGGTTAAGTAACGGAATGGAGGTTGGAAAAGCCGGCTAGGAATCATCGTTCGGAATATACTTTTCTAGTCGAGACACACGTCGCTGTGCCTGACGGTAACCAGATACAGCTAAAACGCCGCCACAAATAACAAACGCTATGCATGCAAGGAAAAGTGCGTCATCTTTACCCACGGTTAGAAGCCTCTCCAAACCAAGCCAAAATGCCCCTGAAAACAGAAATCCACCAACCGAAAACTGCCATATTTCCTCTAGCGCTGAGGATGAATTCTCTAGTATTGCGCTTTTGGGGACCGGACATACTTCTTCGTTCAATGAATGGTATGTGTTCTCGATTATCGCGCCAGTCTTATTTACAGTTGCCATTAGTCAACCACCTTTGAGTCGTCGGACTTTTTGGAGTCCGCCAGCAATTTATCAAGCATGTTTTTACTAAAAAACCGCATGTAACCACAATTAACGCAAGCCGTTGCGTATGCCGGTGCATAGCCTCCCAACCCTATCAAAGGTTCTGTTTGGCCGATTGGAATCGCGTATTCGGTATCAAGCACTACATTCCTGGAATCGTTGCAGACAGGACAAGTGTCATTCTCCTGCCCCCCAGCACGTTCGTTTAAGAAATTAGATAACTCTACTCCACGTTCAAGAGGAACTCGTTTGGAATAGTCCTTCGAATGCCCATCTTGCTCGTCTTTGTTTTCTGACATCTTCAATCCCTTTTAATCTCTTCAGAACATACCTGTTGGCATTTCATCAAAGTTTGTACGGAACTAGATGGGCTACGCAAGTGGCTACCCCTAAGGCAGCAAAATCGACGCATCACCATAGCTGAAAAACCGGTAGTCGTTCGCAATCGCATGGGCATAAATCTCGCGAATGCAGTCTTGGCCCATCAGCGCGCTCACCAGCATCATCAACGTAGACTTTGGCAAATGGAAATTCGTCATCAAACCATCGGCAATTTGAAATTCAAACCCTGGGGTGATGAAGATATCCGTATCCCCTTCCCATGCCTCAAGCACACCTGAACGCCCTGCGGTTTCAATCAACCGACACGCGGTGGTGCCCACGGGGATCACGCGCCCGCCAGCGGCTTTGGTTACCATCACAGCCGCCGCCGTTTGCGCGCTGACCTGTCCCCATTCGGAATGCATGACGTGTTCGGACACATCATCCACCTTCACAGGCAGGAACGTGCCAGCGCCCACATGCAGTGTCACATAGCTGAACTTCACCCCCATCGCGGCAAGGTCATCCAGCAACCATTGTTCAAAGTGCAACGAAGCAGTAGGTGCGGCGACCGCCCCCGTTTTGGCGGCCCAGACGGTTTGATAATCGTCTTTGTCTTGCTCATCCGCCGCCCGTTTGGCAGCAATGTAGGGCGGTAAAGGCATCGCGCCGGCCTCGTTCAAGGCGGCATCAAAATCGTCTCCGCTAAGGTTGAATTCAAGAAAGCCCATCCCGTCATCACGCGCCTTAACGGTCGCAGACAAACTGGGTGAGAACACAATCGTCTCACCATCGCGCACTTTGCGCAACGGCTTGATCAACGCGGCCCATGTCCCATCCGCTTGCGGTTCCAGCAAAGTCACTTCGATCTTCGCAACACCGCTTCCATGTTCGCTGTCACGGGTCCGCTCGCCGAACAGCCGCGCGGGAATAACCTTCGTGTCATTCAGCACCAAATGGTCGCCTGACCGCAGCACCGACACCAGATCGGTTACAATCATATCACGAGTTCGCGCACCTTGTGCGACCAGCATCTTGGCGGAACTGCGCGGCACGGCTGGACGCACGGCGATCAAGCGTTCCGGCAGATCAAAGTCAAATTCGCTTAGCTTCATGTCACGTCCTATTGGTCCACAGTCGGCGGCGCGCGGCGGAATATTTCACGGAACATTCCCGGCGTCAGTGCAGACAGCGGATTGACCAGAACCTGCGGGTTGTCAACGGGACCACGCAGATTGAAATTAAACCCGATCAGCCCCTCGCCCGGCCGCGTTAAAATCGACCCGATGCCGTTGAGCAGGTAAAAGGGTGACACCACGCCCTGGAAATCCATCGTCTGTCCTGCTGTTGAATAAATGCCATCCAACGAAATCCCCAAACCCGGCCCTGTGGCGCTGGACTGCGTAACGATCACTTGGTTAGGCGTCAGCCTGAACTTCGCATCGACGTCAGTGAACAACAGCCCCTGCCCATCCAACTGGGTCAGTAACCCAACCACCGAAATCGCATCCAACAAAGACGCCAATGCTGGTGCGTCCATTACCCGCAAATTGTTCCCAACCAATGTTCCGTCATAGCTGCCCTCAGCGCCCGCGGGAATAAGCGTCAGTTGCAGGTCGCCTCCGTTGGCATTTCGCAAAAGACGTGTCGCGCGCAACAACGCACCTGCGTCATCCGTAACGATACGGACCGCTGAACGCCCATCAATTGGCACCATTGTTCCGCGAATGGGTGCTGTTCCGTTCACATCCCCCTGAAATTCCCCCTGTAAGCCAGCAGGCGATGTGAATGTGCCACGAAAATTGTCGAGCTGTATGCTGTCGGTAACCACCAGACGATCCAAGGTGATTTCCATTGGCGCTCCTTCGCCACCACCACCGGTCCCAAAATTGGCAGACCTTAGATCAAGCGAGCCGCCCGCGATCTGAACTTGAACAGGGCGCCCTGCACCACGCCCCAAAAGCACGACAGGCGCGTCTAGCCAACCGCCCAGCCGCACGCGCTCAAACGCTGCGCGTTCTAAACCGCCACCAGAGGCCAGACGGATCGTGCCGGTTGTTTGCAAACCAGGTGCGGAAATCGACAGCTGATCTACACGGGGTGCCGAGCCAAGCTGTCCAACAACCGTCAACGCACCTACAGCGCTTCGCGCCTTGGACCACCCCGCCCCAGCCAGCGACAACCCCAAACCGCGCAAATCTGACGTCAGCCGGAAAGACGCGGCTCCGGGGTTACTTAGATCTATCGCGATCTGGGCCGGTGATTGCCCACTGACCATTCCATCTGGCAAATTAACGTTGAACGCCTCTAGGAACGCAGGACCAATCGTGACGTTCGCTTCAACCCGCGCAGTTCCTTCTGATCCGGCCCCAAGCGCACGTGAAAACGTCCCTGTACCGCCGACATCGCCCAACTGAATAGGGCCGCTCACTACCAAACTGGTCGGGTTCGCCCGCACTTGCAGCTCAGACGCGGTTAATGTTTGGTTTGGAACCAGAGCATCCGAACGCACATTTCGAACACGAGCAGAGGCGGACCAAACCCTCTGATCTGCGCTAATTCCACGTCCCAAGGGCGTTTCAACCAACGCATTAATATCAGCGCGACCTTGCGCAAAGCTAACAGGCAGATCGGAATTGCGAAGAACGTTAAACGGTTCAAGGTTTAGAATTGCCATAACTGCTGTGACAGCCCCTGCCAATTCAAGATCAAACCGCGCAGGCGGATTTGGAATGCCTGTGCGCGGGATAACCATACTACTTCCCGCCATATCAATGCGCCCGCCTTCTGGCGCGGAGACATATCCGTCATCAAGTGTTAACGCCATGCGACGGTCAACAATCGACAGAACACCACGGGCGTTTTCAACCGGTGGAACGTTGCGAATATAGCCGACGGTGGCGTCGCGAAACCCGGTCGTCATTGCAAACGTCGCCTCGGTGTCAGGGCGGGCTCGAAACGCAATGGACGTGTCATGCAGAACACCGGCGCTAACGTTCGCCGCTAGCCAGTCGCGCGTCTTAGTTCCAAGATTGGAAGGCCAAAGCGCGATCACTCGCTCCGTGGCAATCTCAGCCATGCTGCCATCCAGTGACACCACCCACCCGTCAGCAATCGCCGTGATCCTGCCGCGTAGCGAAACGGGAGTATCGCCGCTCTCAAGCACCGCCTGCCCGATATCTAGGGTGAACGGATCAAGCCGAAGGCGGAAATCCAAGTTCGCCTGTGTAACATCAACCGGATCATCAAAGATAACTTCCGGCGCAATTGTCATCTCTGACAGTTGGATTTGCCCAAGCAACGCCAAAGGCCGGCCATCTTCAAACTCGCGCAAATAGGTTTGCGCAGTACCCTTTACGTTTCCAAGCGCGCTATTTACTTCAAGTACATCAAACGAAAGCCGCTCATCAGTTGGATCGTAATTTAGATAGGTCCGCGCGGACTCAAATGGGATGGGGCGCGTTTGCGAGTTCGGCTGAAGCTCCCCCGCACCAATTTGCAATGATGCAGAAACATCGGATAGCTCACCATCTTCCCCCAAATGCCCCCGCACCGCGCCTGAAATAGGCGCATCCAACACGCCCAGCCACGCCAGCAATGGCGATTGGCTTGCGATGTCAGGCGCTGCCGCGTCCGTAATGTTCAACCCAATTTCAGCCGATCGACTGCCACGCAAAGACTCGTAGCTCAACGCCGCCGTGGTCACATAGGCCCGCCCCGATAACAGGGCCACGTCAGCCCGCAGCTGAAGGTCACCGTCATTCACGTCAAGCTCAATGCGGCCGTCATCAACGACCCAAGATCTGCGTGCACGCGCATCAACGTAATTGATGATCAACCCATCAGCACGCACCTCTTCAAGCGCTTCCAGTGCGCCTTCTTCGAAAACCCGGTCAATCTGGTCCAGCAGACCCACAAAACCATCCGCGGCGCCAATCGCAGTGGCACCTTGATCAAATGCAAGCGCGACGGTGCCATCCCTTGCGCGTCGCAACGATATCTGTGCGCCGTGTAATTTTATCTCTTGTGCAAGAACCCGCCCTTGCAAAACGCCGCGTGGGGAAATCAAACCTTCGATACGGGGAACGCGCGCAAGAACACCCCCTTCAGCATCCCAAAGCGTTGCGTCCTGCAAAACAAGACGTGGATGCAAGTCCTGCCCGACTGTGAACTTCATCGATCCGAACCCGAGCGAGCCCCCAGCGAGGACTTCGGTAGCACGCTTTTCAACATCGCGCACGATCCAGGATGGAGCCGTAACTTCGTGCCCGATAAGCATCACGGCCGCGATCAGCGCCATGATCAACGGCGTCCCGATAATCAACACGACCGCACGCAGCCACCACCAAATAGACAAGCGGCGCGGACGGCGGGGTTTCGCCTCCACGTCTACTTCATCTTCTTTTGGTGCGCTGCTCTCACTCATTGGGGTGCATAATCGCCTTTCACGCGGTAGAAGGCAAAGGGAATGAAACGCAAATTGGATCACATATGTCAAAACTTCAGATTGGCGACGCGGCCCCCGCAATCACCCTGCCCCGAGATGGCGGTGAAACTGTAACGCTAGCGGACATAACAGGCCCATTGGTGCTGTATTTCTACCCCCGCGATGACACGCCTGGTTGCACCACTGAGGCGATTGGGTTCACGGCAGAGCTCGAGGCATTTGCACAAAGCGGCGCGACGATTTGGGGCGTCAGCAAAGATACAGTCTCAAAACATGAAAAGTTCATCACCAAACACGACCTCAAGATCGCACTTCTGTCGGACGCTGATGGAGATCTGTGCGAGCGCTACGGAGTCTGGGGTGAGAAAAAGATGTACGGCAAAGTCTTCATGGGAATCGAGCGCGCAACCTTTCTTATTGCGGACGGCAAGATCGTCCGCGTCTGGCGCAAGGTAAAAGTCCCTGGCCATGTAGAAGATGTATTAGAAGCCGTTCGCGGGCTTTAACCCGCGAGGCCATTAGTGAGGGACGCTATTTAAACTACTGATAACGTTGCACATTTTGCAATGTGATTAACACGCACCGACGTGCTGCCTTGGACAATTGCCCCCAAGGCGCCTAGACCGCGCCGCCCGAGAACAATCAAATCCGCGCCGCAACTTTCTGCGTAACCCACCAGCACATCTCCCGGATCACCGGTTTTGATGTGTGTTTCGCTCAACGTCTGACCGCAGTTTTCAACAATAGATTTGCCTTGCGCCATCACCTTTTTGTTGGCTTCCCTCACTTCTTCGGCTGCCGGCATAATCGCAGCCGTTTGATATCCCGGTATCGCCCCCATCGCATAAGCGACAGTTGGCGGCTGCGGAGTGTAAACAAGGTGGATTTCTGATCCGTATTTGCCCGCCAAATCACACGCGAGCGTCAACGCACGTTCAGAGGGTTCAGATCCATCGAAACCGACGGCAATTTTCTCAAACATTTCGTGCTCCTTTGGTTTTAAGCCAAAGCAAACCTAACAGAACCAGCGCAGCGCACCTTGATGTGCATCAATCATTTGTTCGACGTGAAGTGTTGTGCATCCAGATAGGTGTCGGTAATTCCCACGCCATGAAACCACTCGCACAAATGGCAGACGACGTTCTGCGCACGCCCGATGGCCGCTCCAAGACCGCGATCTCACGCGAATACGCCGCCGCTTGGAAAGCCGCGCGCGATGCAGGTGAAGCGCCCGAAATTGGAACAGCGTCCCCGCCCGATATGCCCGCACGCCCTGCCCAGCCAGAACTGTTGGACCCGCGCGATGTCCCGCGCCGCAAACCCGGCACGCCTGAAGGTCGCATCGCAATTCTACACGCTGTGGCCCACATCGAATTGAACGCGGTTGATCTTCACTGGGACATCATCGCGCGGTTTTCAGACACCCCGATGCCCATTGGCTACTATGACGATTGGGTCAAAGCCGCTGACGAAGAATCCAAACATTTCAACCTGATGTGCGACTGTCTTGAAGCTAATGGGTCCCATTACGGCGCCCTTCCGGCCCATGCTGGCATGTGGCGCGCAGCCGAAGACACGGCCAACGATCTTATGGGCCGCCTCGCCGTTGTTCCCATGGTCCTTGAGGCACGCGGCCTCGACGTGACACCCGGCATGATCAAGATTTTCCAGCAAGCCAAAGACAAGCAAGCGGTTGAAGCGCTGGATGTCATCTACGCCGAAGAAGTCCACCACGTGTCTTACGGTTCAAAATGGTTCCATTTCCTATGTGGCCGCGACAACCTTGATCCGACACCCGTTTTTCACAACCTCGTCCGCAAATATTTCCACACAACGCTAAAGCCCCCCTTCAACGAGGAAAAGCGAGCCGAAGCAGGCATTCCGCCCGACTTTTACTGGCCCCTCGCCGAGCAATCTTCCGGCTAGCTACAACTTGGGGCTGCTTACCTTTAGATAAATGGGCGAATTGCTGCCGGAATGCTGCCTATCTTGCTGAATATTCAATATTTTGGGCAAAAACCTTGCCAGAGATTCAGCCACCCGCTAACACAGTCGAGACGTGATGTTGGGGGTTGCGTTAATGGACAGGGATGGGATCAGGAAACCTACGTGAAAGCTCGGCTTATACATAAACTGCATGTGGCTTTGGAAAAGCGCTTTCCCGAGAAGCGCCTGTTTCTGCGGTCTGACACTGAAACTCGGTTTATCCGCCTCAAACCGGAAACGCAGCTGGTTGCATGGGCTGGTAGTGCGCTTATCGTCAGCTGGACGATCATCGCGACCGCTGTTCTTCTAATGGACAGCATCGGCGCCGGTAACTTCCGCGCCCAAGCACAACGGGATCAAGCTACTTACGAAGATCGCCTGAACGCCCTATCCACAGAACGCGACGTGCGTGCCAACGAAGCCGTCGCCGCCCAAGCCCGTTTTTCCTCCGCCCTCGAACAGATTTCCCTGATGCAGTCCGAATTGCTGCGTTCAGAAGACCGCCGCCGTGAACTGGAAACCGGCCTCGAAGTGGTTCAGGTCACGCTGCGCCGCACCATGGGTGAGCGTGAAGCGGCACAAGATCAGGTTGCCGCACTAGAAGCCGCGATGAGTGGTGATGGCGAAACCCCACTTGGATATGCCCAAGCTGGACAGGCTGATGGCACGGTTGATTTGTTGGCCACTGCCCTTGCAGACACCGCCGCAGAACGCGATCAAATCGCAAGCGACGCTGAGTTCGCCCTAAGCCGCGCTTCTGAGATGGAGCTTGAACTGCGCCTCTTGCAAGAACGCAACGACCAGATTTTCCGTCAGCTTGAGGATGCGTTTACAGTTTCTGTTGAACCTCTCGACAACATGTTCCGCGCCGCTGGCATGAACCCTGACGACGTGCTTGCACAGGTCCGTCGCGGCTATTCCGGTTCCGGTGGCCCGCTGACCCCGCTTCAATTTTCGACACGTGGCGGCGGTGAAGACCCCGACGCAGCACGTGCCAACGGGATTCTCGGGTCTATGGACCGATTGAACCTCTATCGCATCGCGGCTGAACGGATTCCGTTCGACATGCCCGTGCGCTCTGGTTTCCGGTTTACGTCCGGTTTCGGCATGCGCTGGGGCCGAATGCACAACGGAACTGACTTTGCCGCCCCAATTGGAACGCCAATCTACGCTCCGGCGGACGGTGTGGTAACTTTTGTGGGTTGGTCCTCAGGATATGGGCGCCTCGTCAAGGTACAGCATGCCTTCGGCATCGAGACACGATATGCGCACCAAAGCAGAATGCGCGTAGAAGTTGGACAAAGACTCTCGCGTGGGGACCGCATTGGTGATATTGGTAACTCTGGTCGTTCAACCGGACCGCACCTGCACTATGAAATCCGCGTAGGCGGACGCCCCGTTAACCCAATGATTTACATAAGAGCTGGACAAGATGTTTTCTAAAAGCAAAATCAATGAGCCTGGCAACACTGCCACACCCGCAACGCCAGACACGGCTGCCAAGCCTGCAAGCCCGGCCCCTGCCCCTTCTGCGAGCGATTTCAAATCCTCCGCACCAAAGGCAAAGCCACCGGCAAGCCAGCTGTCCACGGACCTGCACATCACGGGTAACCTGAAGACATCCGGCGACATCCAGATCGAAGGCACAGTTGACGGCGACATCCGCGCGCACCTGCTGACTATCGGTGAAAGCGCCACAGTAAACGGCGAATGCATGGCAGACGACGTTGTCGTCAACGGCCGCATAGTGGGCACCGTGCGCGGCCTAAAGGTGCGCCTGACATCCACTGCACGTGTTGAGGGTGACATCATCCACAAGACCATCGCGATTGAATCCGGCGCCCACTTTGAAGGCTCCGTTCAGCGTCAGGATGACCCACTGGGTTCTGGCGGCGCGAAAGCAACCAAGGCTGCTCCGCCAAAGGCGTAATGTAACCTACATAATTTCGAAACGGGGGCCGCGTGCAAACGCTGGCCCCTTTTTCAAGGCAAACTACACAGGGCTGTAAAGCGCACGCCGATACATATGCCACGTTGCATGCCCCAACATGGGCAACACAACGACAAGCCCCAAAAACCACGGCAGTAACGCCAAGAACGTCAACACCGCAATAATCGCGGCCCAGACCAGCATCGTGCGAAAATTCGCCTTCACGCAGGACAGACTCAACAACATCGCCGTGACGAAATCGATCTCTTTGTCCAAAACCAACGGTAGGCTCACAACGGTCAGCGAGAACAACAGAAATGCCAATACCCCACCGACGCCCAATTCAACCGCGATCATCGTCAACCCGTTTGACGTGAAAAACACGTCCCAAGACGTCGACACATTCGTCATCGCGCTCAGCCCCATGAACAACGCAAAAATCATATGCGCCAGAAAGGTCCAGAACAAAAAGTAGAACAGGATAATCGCGCCAATCCACGGCACCTGCTTGGTCCGTTCCTTCCAAACCACCCCGAGAATTTCGCGCCAGTCCAAGGAGTCCCCGCTCTCTAGGCGGCGTGACACTTCATAAAGGCCCACAGCCGCGAACGGCGCCGCCAACGGAAACCCCAGCGACGTAGCCAAGGTCCACGACACGTGCCCAGCCCCAAGCCACAGCAACACAAATCCACCAACAACATAAACCGCCGAAAAGAAGAGCCCAAACTGCGGTGCGGCCCGAAAATCCGCAAGCCCGGCCTTTAAACAAACCCAAACTTCAGCAAGGGTTACGGTCCCGATTTTCGGTATAGGAGATGCGGCTGGTAGTTCTGCTTGTGACATAGTGATCCTCCGCCACTAGAATTGAGCGGCAAACACCTCAGGTCAAGCACCCCATATCTTTCTTTGGCTCGAAAATACTCGCCCGCTGCAAGCGCTGCAAAATTTTTCAAAAATTTTGCCCCCCGCCCGCCGCAGGCGAAATGCATCTATAATCCCAGGACCGGATCAGTCTTCAGCGTTTGCATCCGCACGGCTTTTGCCGCTTACGTCCATCGCCAAAGTCGCGCCCATGAACGCATCGAGGTCACCATCAAGTACACCCTTGGTATCAGACGTCTCATGGGCGGTGCGCAGGTCTTTCACCATTTGATACGGCTGCAACACGTAAGACCGGATCTGGTTGCCCCAGCCCGCATCCCCCGCGTTCTCATGCACTTCGTTCACAAGTGCAGAGCGCTTGTCCAGTTCCATTTGGTACAGACGAGACTTCAACGCCTTCATCGCGATATCGCGGTTCTGGTGTTGGGATTTCTCGGAACTCGTCACAACAATACCAGTCGGCGCGTGCGTGATCCGCACCGCAGAGTCGGTCGTGTTGACGTGCTGTCCACCCGCGCCTGACGAGCGATATGTATCGATACGAATGTCCGCAGGATTGACCTCAATCTCGATGTTATCATCCACGACCGGATAGACTTTTACCGAAGTAAACGACGTATGCCGTTTGGCGGCGCTATCAAAGGGTGAAATCCGCACAAGACGATGCACGCCACTTTCAGACTTCAACCAACCATAGGCGTTGTGACCGGAAATTTTGTACGACGCCGACTTAATGCCAACTTCTTCGCCCGCACTTTCAGACTGCAGTTCAACCTTGTAACCCTTGCGCTCCGCCCAGCGGATATACATCCGCGCCAGCATCGCCGCCCAGTCACAGGCCTCTGTGCCACCAGCACCTGAGTTAATCTCAAGGAACGTGTCGTTGGCATCCGCCTCGCCGTTCAGCAACGCTTCCAGCTCTTTCGCGGCAGCGGTCACCTTCAAGGCTTTCAGCGCCTCTTCCGCTTCGGTGACGACGTCTGCATCATCTTCCATCTCGCCCATCTCGATCATCTCTTGTTGATCGGACAGCTCTTGCTTGATGCTTTCATAGCTCGCGATCGCGTCCACCAAGGCTTGACGATCTTTCATCAGCTTTTGTGCTGCGTCGGGATCATCCCAAAGGTTGGGGTCTTCAACACGGGCGTCAAATTCTTCTAGACGATGGGGCGCAGTTTCCCAGTCCATGCGCTGCTCTAGCAGCGTCAGGCTTTTTTCGATTTCAGTAACGATCGTTTGGATTTCAGCGCGCATATCAGACTTCTATGTCAAAGGGTTGTGCAGGGTCTAACCTATCCCAGTTGGCTGGGCAATCGGCCCAAGACCCTAATACAAACCGCCAGATGACAACGACCCGAAGGACGCATTGGAGTTGATGGTCGCAGTTTCACCTGTTGACGTTGTCACGCTTACGGCTGCTGGTGGGCTCACTTCGTCAAATAGCGGTAAATCAGCTGCCATCGCGAAACCACCGTCAAACGTGATACCGAAAACTGGCTCTTCGTCTTGGCGGAAACATTCGCGAACAACGTTGTCGCCACTTGCGCTATCGGGCAAGCGTGCCCCTGTGAAGCGGTCGATTTTGATAAACAGGCATTCTTCTGGTGCGCGGAATGCACCGCCACCGTATTCGTTGATCGCTGTGCGCATAAAGCTGTTAAATACCGGGCCGCAAAGACCGCCACCCGATGCACCACGACCAAGGGAACGTGGCGTGTCAAAACCAATGTAGCACCCGGCCACAATGTTAGAGCTAAACCCAACGAACCAAACATCTTTGGCATCGTTCGTTGTACCCGTCTTACCAGCGATCGGCACGGACAGGTTGATGGAAGAACGCGCCGTCCCGCGCTGCACAACGCCTTCCATCATGGACGTGAGTTGATAGGCCGTGACAGCATTCATCACGCGCTCACGGTTGGATGCGATGCGTGGGCCACGGCCCTGCTCGAGCGTAGCATCCAAACATTCCGCGCAAACGCGTTGGTCATGGCGATAGATCGTGTTGCCATTTCGGTCTTGCACGCGGTCAACCAAAGTTGGCTCAACACGTTCACCACCATTGGCAAACATCGCATAGGCCGCGACAAGTTTATAAAGGGAGGTTTCCTCGGACCCGAGAGAGGCTGACAAATACGCGTTCATCCGGTCATAGACGCCAAAGCGTTCGGCATATTCCGCAATAGTGCGCATGCCGACCTCTTGTGCCAAACGCACGGTCATAACGTTTCGCGATTGCTCAATCCCTGTGCGTAATGGCGTCGGGCCATAGAACCGGTCAGACGCGTTCATCGGGCGCCAGATCTCGCCTCCAGCGACAACCTCGATCGGGGCGTCAACGACGATGGTCGCGGGAGTATAGCCTGAATCCAAGGCAGCCGCGAAGACGAAAGGTTTGAATGCGGAACCCGGCTGGCGGTTGGCATAGGCACGGTTAAGTTCCGAAATCGCGATCTGATAGCCAAAGCCACCCTGCATCGCCAAAACGCGACCGGTGTTCACATCCATCGCCATGAAAGCGCCCTGTACTTCTGGCACTTGGCGCAGCGTCCAGCGAATGAAGTCACCCGCGCCATTGTCGCCCGTCATCATACGGCGCACGTAAACGATATCGCCCGGTGCAAAGTTGTCAGCAAACCCGCCGCGCATCCATTCGATATCACGACGTGGAATGATCGGCTCTTCGTCGCCGATCTCCCAGCCCTCAATCCCCATGCGCATCTGGTCTTCACCAACCTCAAGCACAACAGCAGGATACCACGTATTTTCCAGCGTGATCGTACGCATGACAGGTGCAATACGCAGGTTCGCGCGCCATGTGTCTTCGTCGGTTAGCATTTCAACAGGCAACGTCAGCCCCGTGCCACGCCAACGACCAATCCCGCGGTCATAGCTTTCCAACTGACGTTGTAACGCTTCGCGCGCCGCAGCCTGCAATGATTCATCCACCGTCGCACGGATCGCAAGACCGGCAGAATTCATTTCATAATCCGGAAACAAGCCTTCGACTTCTTGCACAATGGCTGCAGTGAAGTAGTCGCGCGGCGGGCGTTCTGAACGAGCACTCGGGAAGTCGCCGTTTTGTACCGTACGAATGGGGTCGGCCAAGGCGATAGCCAGTTCTTGTTCGTTGATGTAGCCGTTCTCGAACATCTCTTCGAGAATGAAATCACGGCGTTCAAGCGCCGCTTCGCGGTTGCGTACTGGATGGTAGCTGTAGGGCGCTTTGGGATGCACCGCGAGGAAAGCCGCCTCAGCCGGAGACAATTCTGACAATGGTTTATTGAAGTACGAACGCGCCGCTGCTGTTACCCCAAAGGAGCGCACACCAAGGTCGATCTCGTTCAAATAAAGCTCAAGAATGCCCTCTTTGCCCAGAGTTTCCTCGATACGAGGCGCTAGAATGATCTCTTGGATTTTGCGTTCAACACGACGCGAACCATCCAAAAGGAAGTTCTTGGCAACCTGCTGTGTGATCGTTGACGCACCACGCAGGTTTTCACCGCGGCTTACGACAGCTTCAACCAAGGCGGCGCCGATTCCGCGAAGGTCATACCCATCGTGGGTGTAAAAGTTCTTATCTTCAGCGGAAATGAACGCCTGCTTCACGATGTCCGGAATTTCTTCCGCTGGCGTGAACAAACGGCGTTCCTCAGCGAATTCATCAATCACTTGCCCTTCGCCAGAATAGACACGGCTGATCGTCTTGGGCTGATAATTCGCCAAGGTTTCATAGGTCGGCAAGTTGCGACCA
Source organism: Octadecabacter ascidiaceicola (assembly GCF_900185015.1). GTDB lineage: Bacteria > Pseudomonadota > Alphaproteobacteria > Rhodobacterales > Rhodobacteraceae > Octadecabacter > Octadecabacter ascidiaceicola. The sequence goes on from NZ_FXYD01000001.1 coordinate 476,979, forward strand.
TACATGTAAAAAATCGCACCTAGCGTCAGGGCCGCCATGCCCGCACCAAGCGTAAGCATCGAAAAGATGCCGCCAAAGAACGAGAAGATGAATCGCAAGATCATGTGGCAGACCGCCCTTTGGTAGAATTGCCCTGCTTATAGGCAGAATGCAGCTTGGCGTCAAAAGGCCAAACACCGTTTCTGGCCAATTCCCGCCTGTTACATTGGGGTAACCTGTAACCGGCTTGTGCGCCCCGCATTCACAGCCCAAACCAGCACTATGGAAACCCAATCTACACCCGCAGACATCCTCCCGACATATGATCGCGTGGCGGCCGACTTTCAGGCGCTGCGTAACAAGTCGCTTTTCGAAAAACCTTGGTTGGACAGAATGTTAGGCATAACACCACGCAATATTTCTCAACGTAGGGTCCTTGATTTGGGTTGCGGTCCCGGTGCGCCGATTGCAACATATCTGACTGATCGCGGACTTGCCGTAACGGGTGTTGATGGGGCGCCCACAATGGTCGATCTGTTTTCGGCGACCTTGCCGAACGCCCGCGCCATTCACGCGGATATGAGAACCCTTGATCTGGGCGAGCGTTTCGACGCCATTCTTGCGTGGAATAGCTTCTTCCACCTCGACCAAGATGCACAGCGCGCCATGTTCCCGATCTTTGCCGCGCACGCGGCACCAAACGCTGCGCTGATGTTCACATCGGGTACCTCTGACGGCGAAGTTTGGGGCCATGCCGTGAACGAACAGGTCTACCATTCCAGCTTGGCGCCCGATGAATACCGCGCACTTCTGATCGCCAATAATTTCAAAGTCATCAGCTTTCGCGCCGAAGACCCGAACTGTCATGGCCACAGTATCTGGTTGGCGCGTTTTACTGGCGGATAAGCGGCTCTAGCGCGGCTTCTTCAATCGCCCAACGTCCGACGGCCAATGTCACAGCCGCAACAATCGGCGCGCGGCCCTGCGCAGTTGTCAGACGAGCCCGATCGTCAGGATTGGATAAAAAGCCAACTTCTAGCAAAACAGACGGGAAATCAGCAGCGTTTAAAACAGCCAAAGGCGCGCGTCGACGTGGGCGCGTGTTCAGAACCGTACCCGTATCTTCCATTGCCGTGACCAACTGGCTGGCAAATCGCTCTCCGGCGGCGGCTGTGTCGATACGCACAAGGTCTTGCAAAATCAGCGCGACCTCGTCGCCCTGCCCCGTAAGGTCAACGCCCGCAAGCAAGTCACCCTTTTCGTGGCGCTCTGCCATGCGCAATGATGCATCTGCCGCAGCTTGGCTGGTGAGCGTATAGACCGACGCACCTGTCGCCTGATCGCCCTCCAATGCATCGGCGTGAAGCGAAATGAACAAATCCGCCCCTGCACCACGGGCCAGCGTCAGGCGTTCTTGCAACGGCACGAACATATCTTCGGCGCGTGTGATCGCGGGTTGAACCCCTTCAATCCGGCCCAATGCTGCGGCAAGCTCTAACCCCAAAGCCAACATCACGTCTGCTTCGTGCACACCGCCAACATCCGCACCGGGATCGATCCCACCGTGGCCAGGGTCGATAACAATCACGAGAGGCCCATCATCGGCCTGAGGTGCTGGCGTCGCAGGGTCGGCTGCCATAAAAAACGCCCAATTTGGGTCATTGGGTGCGCCAGATGCTGCTACAAATTCCTCAGCCGATGTGGATTTCAAGACCACACCAATACGCGCAGTCCCATCGACCTCGTTCACGCGCATCCCAGCTTCGTCGACCCGCACCGGATAACTAAGATCAAAGATCATACGCGACCAACCAGGGCGTAAACCACCGAACCGCGCACCTGAGATCCAATCACTTTGAGTGAATGCGCCCGCATCAGCGCCGCGAAAATCTACTTCGCGAAAATCCATCACCAAGCGCATAGGCTCATCCAAGGTGAACACGCGATAGGGAACAGGTTGGGACAAAAACAGCTCAACCTCAGTGTGGCGAAACCCGTCGTCCGCACCCGATTGGGTCACGTCCAACCGTGCGAGCGCGGAAAACTCCTGCGCACCAACAGCTCCGCCCAACAGGACCAAGGTCGCGCAAAACACGCGTCTTAGTTTGGCAAATACCTTCAACTCTTGCCCCTCAGCTGATCCATGAAAGTCTTCAATCGTTCGAGCCCTTCACGAATATCTTCCGTTGAGCGCGCATAAGACAATCGCACCCATTTGTGCCCGCCAATAAGGTCAAAATCGAGACCCGGAGTAATCGCAACACCTGCCTTATCAAGGACTTCCCGACAGAAGTTAAGGCTGTTGTCGGTATAATCAGACACATCCACATAGACGTAAAACGCGCCGTCTGGCGGCGCAAACTTGTCCAAGCCGGCCTTGGGGAGTTCCTCTAGCATCAACGCACGATTGGCGCGATACACATCAACGTTCAAATCCAAATCCGGCGCGCAGTCCATTGCATGCAGCGCCAGCCGTTGGGACGCATGGGACGGGCAAATGAACATATTCTGCGCGAGGCGTTCGACTTTGCGGACGTGGTCTTGTGGCACAACCATCCAGCCAACCCGCCAACCCGTCATCGAGAAATACTTGGAGAACGAGTTGATGACATAGACCTCGTCCGTCACCTCAAGTGCGCTTACGTCGCGGCCCTCATAGCCCAACCCATGATAAATCTCATCGCTTATCAGCGCGGCACCTGTTGCCTCGCATGCCTCTGCCAGCGCGCGCATCGCGTCAATATCCAACATTGTTCCCGTCGGATTTGCTGGCGACGCAACGATCAACCCAGCCAAGTCATGCGCGACCACATCACCAGCAACAGGCTGCATCCGCGCTTCCAATGTTGTCGGCATATCAACCGGAACCAAGTCCAGTGCTTTCAGGATCTGACGATAGGACGGATAACACGGCGCCCCGAGGCCAACCCGTTCGCCCGTGTCAAACAGCGCCGAAAACGCCAACAAAAATGCACCCGACGCGCCAGCCGTGATAACCACGCGTTCAGGGTCCAATTCCAGATCATACCAATCGTGGTAATGCTGCGCGATCCGTGCACGTAGCTCCGGCAACCCTAACCCAACCGTATATCCCAGCGGGTCCCCCGCCATGTCAGCGGACAATCGCTCAATCGCCGTTTTAGGCGCACCCGTCCCCGGCTGGCCCACTTCCATATGGATAATATGGCGCCCTGCCGCTTCCGCTGCACGCGCTTGTTCCATCACATCCATCACGATGAAGGGATCAACGTCGCCCCGCCTTGAGTTTCGCATACTGCCCGCCCTATTCTTCTTTGAACCCTGTTTGCCCTGTCCAGCCGGAGCCCGTCAATGCGCCTCTCGATCTTGTCACTTTGTCTGAGCGCATGTTTGGCGTTTACCAGCCTCGCGATGCCTGCAAATGCTGTAAACCTGATCCGCGATGCCGATATCGAACACAGTCTCGATCAATTGGCCGCGCCAATCTTGCGGGCCGCGGGGCTGAACCCCAACAACGTGCGCATTCTGATTGTGAATGACAGCGGGTTGAACGCCTTTGTCATCAATGGCCGCGCGATCTTCATTCATTCAGGCCTAATTCAGCGCGTAACTTCAGCCGCGCAGTTGCAATCCATTATTGCACATGAAGCGGCGCATATATCCAATGGCCATATCTCACGTCGCCTCACCAATCTTCGTGGTGCGAATACGGCTGCTGGGTTTGGCATTGCTCTCGCCCTCGCAGTTGCTTTGGCATCTGACAATGCAGGTGCTGCCGGTGGTATCGCTGCTGGGGCTGCCAGCTCAGCGCGACGTCAGTTCTTTTCCCATACTCGTGCCGAAGAATCCGCTGCTGATCAATCCAGCATCCGCTTTATGCTTCGCGCAGGCGTTGACCCCGCCGCCGCAATCGAAGTGCTAGAGATATTCCGAGGCCAAGAGGCCCTGTCCGTTTCGCGCCAAGACCCCTATGCCCGCACGCACCCCCTAACCAATGATCGCATCCGCGCGCTACGTGGTTTGGCCGCTGCCAACCCACGCGCTGCTGAAGTAAATGCAAACGCCGATTTCTGGTTCGCCCGCGCGCAAGGCAAACTCAGCGCGTTCGTTCAAAACCCCGGTTGGACCATACGCCGCACGCGCAATGACAACAGCCCCATTGGCGTAATGCGCCGTGCTGTGGCCTATCACCGCCAAGCCGACGCGAACCGTGCCATTGGCGAAATGCAGTCCCTTCTCGCGCAATATCCAAATGATGCCTATTGGTATGAACTGTACGGTCAAATCCTCCTCGAAAGCCGCCAACCCGGCCCTGCTGTTCAGGCCTATCAAAATGCTGTGTCCCTCAATGGAAACGAACCTTTGATCCTTGCGGGTTATGGTCGTGCGCTTTTGGCCTTGGACACTGCGGATGGAAATTCGCGCGCAGTGCGCGCACTGGAGCGGTCCCGCGCGCTCGACGGGCAGTCATCAAGCACCCTGCGTGACTTGGGCCAAGCCTATGCCCGCACAGGCCAACCCGGCCTAGCGTCATTGGCCACCGCAGAACGTTACGCCCTTCAAGGGCGCCTAGATGACGCGATTGTGCACGCCAGACGGGCCGCAGACCGCCTGCCGCGCGGATCCGCCCCTTGGCAGCGCGCGCAAGACGTGCTTTCTGCTGCTCAATAGTTCTTAATCGGAGTTTCCAATGCGCCTGACGTCCACTTTTTCTGCACTGATGATGACAGTGTCCAGCGTGTTCGCCCAAGACGCGATGACCGACGCAGAGCGCACAGAATTTCGCGCCGAAGTCCGCGCCTATTTGCTGGAAAATCCGGAAGTCTTGATGGAAGCCATCGCAGTCCTAGAGGAACGCCAAGCGCAAGCCGAACTGCTGCGCGACGATCAGCTGGTCGCGACAAATATGAACGCATTGGTGGATGACGGGTTCTCATACGTCGGTGGCAACCCTGACGGCGATATCACAATCATTGAATTCACCGACTACCGCTGCGGCTTCTGCCGCCGCGCACATCCAGAAGTCGCCGAGCTGATCGAAACGGACGGCAACATCCGCATCATCACCAAAGAATTCCCCATTCTGGGGGAACAGTCGGTTATCGCATCCCAATTTGCCGTCGCCACCAAGATCGTTGCTGGGGATGTAGCCTACAAGCAGGTTTCTGACGCACTGATCAACATGCGCTCTGATGTGACACCTGCCAGCCTCTCGGCCCTCGCCTCGGCGTTCGATCTGGACGGAGACGCGATCATGGCCGAAATGGACAGCCCTGCGGTGCGCGAAGTACTAGCCACCAATCGTGCTCTTGGCGACCGCATGCAGATCACAGGAACCCCGACATTCGTATTTGGTGACCAACTGGTGCGCGGCTATGTCGACCTCGCGCAAATGCGCAAGATCGTCGCCGAAGAACGCGAAGACGGCTAAACTATAGGCACCTTTGGTGCATATACCCTTCCATCTCAAAGACTTGCCCGTCGCGCTGTTCCCACCTCAAAGAAACTCGCGTGGAACAGCCGATAAGGAACCTTACAACACCGCAGCTCGCATAGCGTAAACCGTCCCCAGTCGGCGTTGATTGACCACGATCGTCTGAAACTAGTGAGAACCACTCACGCTCGAGCATCTCATTCAGAACCCCAACCGGCGTCCCGTCAAGAAAACGTTCGGCCAAGTGCTGTTACAAAACCGCCTCAGCCGCTTGATTGTCCCAAGGCACCTCGCTCGAAATCTCGCGCCCTTGCGCCTTCAAATAAGACCCACCCACGATTGCAACCAAAGCAATCCCTATGACCAACAGTTTCTTCATCTTCACGCCTCAATTCTTGAACGACGTTCACCAAATAGGGAAGCTCACAAATCCAAAGGCAGGAAATCCCACCCTTTGCCTTTGTTTCAAAAATATCCCGGGTGGTCTGGAGGGCCGGCCCTCCAGCGGATCGGATTGGCGCAGCCAATTCGATCTTTAGCTTTCAGCCTTCGCCACGGCTTCCAGTTCAGCGGCCTTAGCCTCAACCTGCTCGACAATATGCTCAACCATATCGTCATTGCTCAACTTATGGGATTGTTTGCCTGCAAGGTATACCATACCCGCGCCATTGCCGCCGCCGGTAAAACCAACGTCCGTCATCAGCGCTTCACCTGGTCCGTTCACCACACATCCAATGATGCTCAGGCTCATCGGCGTTTTAATATGCTCAAGCCGCTTTTCCAGCTTCTCAACAGTCTTAATCACATCAAACCCCTGCCGCGCGCAGCTGGGACAAGAAATGATGTTCACACCGCGATGCCGCAGCCCGAGGGATTTCAAGATTTCATACCCTACCTTAACCTCTTCAGCGGGGTCTGCGGACAACGATACGCGGATCGTGTCGCCAATCCCCGCCCACAGCAGGCTCCCCATACCGATGGATGATTTGATCGTACCGCTCATCAACCCGCCAGCTTCGGTGATGCCAAGGTGAATGGGGGCGTCGGTGGCTTCAGCAAGTTGTTGGTATGCCGCGGCCGCCATAAACACGTCAGACGCTTTACAGCTGATCTTAAACTCGTGGAAATCGTTGTCTTGCAGGATCTTGATATGGTCGAGGCCACTTTCCACCATCGCGTCTGGGCAAGGTTCACCATACTTATCAAGCAGATGCTTCTCCAACGATCCCGCGTTCACGCCGATACGGATCGAACAGTTGTTGTCCTTGGCGGCCTTGATAACCTCACGCACGCGTTCGGGAGAGCCAATATTACCGGGGTTGATGCGCAAACACGCGGCCCCTGCTTCAGCCGCTTCAATCCCGCGTTTGTAGTGAAAATGAATGTCCGCCACGATCGGCACAGGGCTGCGCGCGCAAATCTCTTTCATCGCCGCGCTGCTGTCTTCATCTGGGACAGACACACGCACAATATCAACGCCAGCATCTGCACAGCGGTTGATTTGAGCCAACGTGCCTTCAACATCCGGCGTCAGCGTGTTGGTCATCGTCTGCACCGTAATCGGCGCGCCGCCCCCGACTGGGACGTTCCCCACCATAATCTGGCGGCTTTCACGGCGGTAAATATTGCGCCACGGGCGGATTTGGTTCAGCGACATCAGATCACCTGTCAGGACGTGTTACGCAGTACTTATCCCTCGCAGGGCGTGCGAACAACGGGTTGCGACAGTTTGTTTCGGGATTATTGGTCGGCGTCTTGTGCAGGTGTCTGCACTTGCACTTCCGCGACGCGCACGACTTCAGCCAAATCGCTATCTGCAGTCAGATCAGCAACCGCGTAGCTTGTTGTAAGGTTATCAACCGACAGCGCGAGGTTTGATGTCACCTGACCACGTGGCCCAACCGGACCATAATGTGCGCCATTCACAGCAAAATAGACCGCGCCGGATTCACCGATACGCAATGTCGCTGGCTCTTCGGTTTGTGGCACGTTGTAGGTGTCACCCGCCGTCATAACTGATTCATACAGAACCGTGCCATCCGCCGCACGCACACGAACCCAAGCATCCCGAACCGCAACAAGCTGCACGCCCGGAATTGGGTTTTCTGTGACTTGGACATTCGGGCCAACACCGGCAAGCGAAGTGTTTTCGTCTTCAAGCAGACCTGGACGTTCAGCCGAAGTTGGCGCCAAGGCACCATTCGCCGCTGGGTTCAGGGTTACGATCGGGCCGTCGCGCGGCACCAAAACAGGCGCATCAAGCGCTTGTGGGCGGTACAGGCGGTCAAGAATTTCTGATGTCGGCGCGTCAAATCCAGCGACAACATCCACACCCGCATCTGCGGCTGGCAAACCACCACCGGCCAGCGGGTCAATGTCAGCGACAACTGTCGGCGTGTTCTCAACGGGCGCAAGTTGCACTTTCTGCACTTCTTGCAAAACCGTGTACCCGCCAAACCCAAGGCCGCCAATCAGTGCGATCAAAACCGCAAATGACCCGATGGCCCTCGGTTCCACGGAGGCGAACATTGCATCCCCTGCTGGGATAAACGGCGTGGCGGGTGTCGCGAAAATATCTTTCTCAAGCGAGGAAGCCGCAGCTTTCACAGGCTTAGCGCCAGAGGCTTGCTCGGACATGCCGTGCGCCGTTGCAAAACCGGATTCAGTACAGAACGTATCAAACGCCCAATCTGGGTCCATATTCAGGTAGCGCGCATAAGACCGCACATAGCCGGCAATAAAGCCCGGAGTATCGAACGCTGTTGGGTCGGAATTTTCGATGGCAGCGATGTAGGCCGCTTTGATTTTCAGCTCGCGCTGAACGTCCAAAAGGCTTTTACCGATGGTTGCGCGTTCCCCGCGCATCAGATCACCAAGTCGTAATTCGAACGCGTCAAAGCCGACTGTCTCAACAGCTTGCTCTTCCTTTGCGCGTCTGAACCCTTTCCGGATCATCCGTTACCCTCGTGTTGCTGCCCCAGTTGAAACGCGTCGATTCGTCCCATACGCGTTCCTTACCCTCTTATTACCACAAGAAAAACTATTTTGCACGTGCGGCAAACCAGAAGCGCCTTTTCCCGCCGATACGGCGATCTTAACCTGCGAGTTCCGCACGGTTCAGCGCGCAATGGGACCACAACGCGTCCAGTGCACCAACCAGCGCGTCCATCTCTTTCGCCCCATGAACCGGTGACGGCGTAAAGCGCAGACGTTCTGTGCCGCGCGGCACAGTTGGGAAGTTGATGGGCTGAACGTAAATGCCGTGATCTTGCAGCAGCATATCAGACAGTTTTTGCGTGTGCACAGGGTCACCCACGATCAGCGGCACAATGTGGCTACCGTGATCAATGATCGGTAAACCAAGCCCGCGAAGGCGTGTTTTTAGGATTTTTGCCTGTGTTTGATGCTGATCGCGCAGATCTTGGTCGACCTTCAGATGCGCAACAGACGCCGCCGCCCCTGCCGCAACAGCAGGTGGAATGGACGTCGTAAAGATAAAGCCGGGCGCGTAGGATCGCACAGCATCACACATCTTGGTGCTCGCCGCGATGTAGCCGCCCATGACGCCAAACGCCTTGGCCAGCGTGCCGTTGATGATGTCGATACGCCCCATCAACCCGTCACGTTCCGCTATGCCGCCACCGCGTGGGCCGTACATGCCAACGGCGTGCACTTCGTCCAAATAGGTCAATGCGCTAAATTCATCTGCAATATCGCAGATTTCTTTGATCGGAGCGAAATCACCATCCATCGAATAGACAGATTCGAAAGCGATCAATTTCGGCGCGGACGGATCGTCAGCGGCCATCATGCGGCGCAGATCGTCCAGATCGTTGTGCTTGAAGATACGTTTCTCACCACCGTTGCGGCGAATCCCCTCGATCATTGACGCGTGGTTCAACGCGTCAGAATAGATGATCAAACCGGGGAACAAGCGCGGCAATGTGGACAGCGTCGCATCATTAGCGATGTAGGCGGACGTGAACAAAAGCGCGTCTTCCTTGGCGTGCAAATCCGCCAACTCGGCCTCAAGCCGTTTGTGATAAACGGTCGTGCCGGAAATGTTGCGTGTGCCGCCGGAACCCGCGCCCGTTGCGTTGATTGCTTCATGCATTGCGTCAAGCACAACAGGGTGTTGGCCCATGCCAAGGTAGTCGTTGCCACACCAGACAGTGATGTCCTTTAGCGCGCCCTCAGGTGTTGTCCAGACCGCATGCGGGTACTGCCCCTGCTTGCGTTCAATATCGATAAACGTGCGGTAACGGCCTTCAGTGTGAAGACGTTCCAAGGCAGCGTCGAGTTTTGCGTTAAAATCCAAAACGAATTCCCTAGTCGAGCAGCGATGGGACGCGTCCCACCAGTTAGGTTTAATGCCTGATATATCCGAGTCCCTTTTCAGGCAACACTTTGCCTATGGATATATCAGCCCTGATACGGTTCGTCGCACTCTAGGTTTTGGGCTGTTTGGTAACTTAGATCAGGATCAGCCTTGCGAGCGCTTGACCCTGCCCTCCACTGTGACACTCTCTGCTGAAACCAATATACCGGAGTCTCCCCATGTCGCTCGACGCTGTACTTTCCAAAATTGATGAAGATCTCGATGCCGCCCTTGACCGCCTTATGGGGCTGCTGAAACTACAGTCCGTGTCCACCGACCCCGCCTATAAGGACGAGGTCAACAAGGCCGCAGACTGGTTGGTTAATGACCTGAAATCGCTGGGTGTTGACGCAACAAAACGCGACACGCCGATGCATCCGATGGTCGTCGGGCATGTTGGCAACACCGGCCCGCATCTGCTGTTTTACGGTCATTATGACGTGCAACCCGTTGATCCTATTGAACTATGGGACCACGATCCATTCGCGCCGTTCATCGAAGACCGCGACGGTAAAAAAGTCATCCGTGGTCGCGGCACGTCTGATGACAAGGGCCAATTGATGACCTTCATGGAGGCCTGTCGCGCGTGGATCACCATTCATGGCGAACTCCCCTGCCGCATTACGTTTCTGTTTGAAGGTGAAGAAGAAACCGGATCACCTAGCTTGGTGCCGTTTATGGAGGCCAACGCGGATGAGCTGAAGGCCGACCTAGCCCTGATTTGCGACACAGGCATGGTTGCCCAAGGCGTGCCATCCATCGCCAGCCAGCTGCGCGGGATGTTGAAGGATGAATTCACCCTGCACGGCCCCGCGATGGATTTGCATTCTGGTCACTACGGCGGGCCTGCTGTGAACCCGCTTAAGGAAATCAGCCGCATCATTGCGTCCTTTCATGACGACAATGGCCGCGTCACGATTGATGGATTCTACGACGACGTGATCGAGATCGGCGACAACCTGAAAGCGCAGTGGGAAACCTGTGGCTTTGACGAAGCGGACTACATGCAAAACGCAGGGCTGACCGAAACGGCAGGTGAGAAGAACTATTCGATACTGGAACAGCAATGGTCCCGTCCGACGTTAGAGATCAATGGCTTATGGGGCGGATATCAAGGTGCCGGGTCCAAAACCGTTATCCCCGCCGACGCCCACTGCAAGATCACTTGCCGCCTTGTTGGCGATATGGACCCCGACAAAATCCGCGACGCCCTGCGTAAACACGTGGAAAGCCAGCTGCGCCTTGGCACATCCGTCACATGGGACAACGACCTTGAAGGCGCGCCCGCCTCGGTGATGAACACAGACCGCCCCGAATTTGAACAGGCCCGCCAAGCGCTGTCCAATGAGTGGGACCGCGAGGCCGTGTTCGTCGGCATGGGCGGATCGATCCCTATCGCAGGCCATTTCAAAACCGTGCTGGACATGGACGCGATGCTAATCGGCTTTGCCTCCGAGGACGACCGCATCCACTCGCCAAATGAAAAGTACGACGTTGAAGCCTTCCACAAAGGTATGCGCTCATGGGCGCGGGTTCTGGCGGCGCTGACGTGAAACGTCTGCTCAACCAGCTTTGGGTCGTGATCGGCGCGGTTGTTGCGGCCTTTATCGCGTCTTGGGTGATCTACATGCCAGACGCCGAACAACGCGGCGTTTGGCGCGCGCAATCGGGTGGGTCGATCATCACGCTGAACAGGCTTCAGGCTAAGTTATATAGTGAAAGCAGTCATTCTTGCGTCGAACAGTTGACGTTTCCAGCGCACCTAAAACTTGTCGAGTTTGCCGAAGGCGCGACCGTTTCGGTTGAAGACGACACCCTGATGTTGCGTGTTGATGGTGCGTTGGACCCGACGCCCTACACCCGCATCGACACCCTGCCCGCCGCCTGCGCCCCAGCAGGTAACGCCACACCGCGCGAAGTTTTTGACGCTATGTGGACGGCGATGGGCGAACACTATGCATTCTTTGACCTGCACAGTGTCAATTGGGACACCCGCCGCGCCTTGGCCCCTGCCCCAGATGCAGTCCTAACCGACGCGGAGCTATTTGACCTTCTTGGCCAAGCGTTAGACGGCTTGGACGACGGCCATGTGCAGCTAGGGTCACCAATTGGGTATTTTTCCCCGTCCAAAACTCCGGAGTGGTTCACCCAAAACCCGTATTTCACCCGCGATGGCTATCTTATCCGCGCCGACCTGGACCGCACGGCCCATGAAACTGTAGGCATTCCGCTGACCTCTGTTGAATTGACTGGCATCGAATACGCCCTGCTGCCTGACGGCGTTGGCTATATTTCCATCCGCCACATGGGGTTTGATACGCCGTTCGGTGCGCGCAGCGAACCGGCAATGGCGCAGGCGTTTATAGAGGTCGCGGACACCATGGCCGAAGCAAATTCCATCATCATAGATCTGCGCTACAACCCCGGTGGATCGGACTCCGTGTCTTTTGGAATCGCCAGCCACTTCACCGATCAACCCCTTGATGTGTTTACCAAAACAACCCGTGACGGGGATACGCAAACCGCCCCTTTCACGGCCATCCTACAACCCTTTGACGCAACACCGCTTAGCCAACCCGTAATCGTACTCACCAGCAAGCTGACCGGTTCGGCGGCTGAAATCCTGACCATGGCCTTGCGTGAATTGCCGCAAGTTACAGTCATGGGCGAAGCTACGTCAGGCGGTTTGTCCGACATTTTAGGGTTCAAGCTACCCAACGGTTGGGACCTTGGCCTATCCCATCAAACCTACCGCACAATGGACGGGTCACTTTACGAGGCTATTGGCATCCCACCCGATGTCCCCTTTACGATCGAAGCCACCCCACTCATCAACGGCGAAGACCCCCTTCTACGCGCAGCATTTGAACGGGCACGCGGCGGTTAACGCCTAAGGTATTGCGGCAAAATCTATGTCGTCAGGGTCTACCAAGGCAATGTTCAGCTCTTCTGGCGTGAAGAGTCCGTCAAAAACAAGGGACTCCGCGCCATCCAGTGAAACCGTTGTCGTGCTTGCCTCTTCATCTGTGGCGTAACTTAGGACCGGCGACGTTTCTGCGTCGTTCAACCCGTCGACATAGATCGTGACATCATCTTCGGCTGCATCAAAATCGGTGGTGCGCGCTGCGCCCTCTCCGGTCTCTATCAAGCCGAATGTATCCGCCCCAGTGCCACCCGTCGCAATGTCTTCGCTTGAAAAGAACAGCTTGTCGTCGCCTTCACCACCATCCAACTGCTCAACATCGCCGCGCGTCCAATCGGCGTCACTATCCGCACGATCGCTTGCCAGAACATCATTTCCATTACCACCGGAAACCATATCCGTACGCCCGCACCACCCGTGAGGATGTCGTCACCAGTAGTACCTTCAAGCGTGTCATCCCCTGCGCCACCATCGATTTCATCATCACCAGCCTGACCAAGTACGAAATCGCCTTCGTCCGTTCCAACATAGGTATCATTGCCATCGCCTAGGCCGAGATTGTCCCCGAGCGGTGTAATTTCTTCTTCCTGTACGGCTTTCGCAGCATCGTCGCCCTTGAACAGATCATCAAACAGGCCACTGAACGTGTCAGACGCCAGCAAACCTGCCCCCACCATCAACCAATTCGTCAACATCGCCAACTCATAGCTCATCGTACCGCCCCCGTATCACTCCTCATTGGTGGAGTTGTTGGCGGCCTGTTGGAGTTCGGTCCTGATGCGCTTGTCCATTACGCCACAGAGTTTTCCGACTTCATGGGAGGTTTGAACCGTGGAGGGGGATAAGTGGCGCGGTTGACGGGACTCGAACCCGCGACCCCCGGCGTGACAGGCCGGTACTCTAACCAACTGAGCTACAACCGCGCACTTTTTGTACTTAACCTCGTACAGAGCAGTTCAATCCTTGAACCAAAGGGACAGCGGTGGCGCGGTTGACGGGACTCGAACCCGCGACCCCCGGCGTGACAGGCCGGTACTCTAACCAACTGAGCTACAACCGCCCACTGTCCATCAACGTTAGTCGATGTGAGGTGCTTCTAGGCAGCACACATCGCCCCGTCAAGCCACAAGCGAACTTGAATTTAAGTTTCTCTCAAAAGAGCGAAAATAAACGAATTTCATAGTGAATTGCCCAGCATATCCCTCGACGGCTCTTGAAGGAAACGCGCATCTCCTGACTCGTCGCACAAACTGCATTCACACACCTGCATAGCAGCCCATCACCTGACGCCCTATACAAGTGCCCCGCAACACGTTAGAGCCGCGCAAACATTGACGCGCGCCCATGATGGCTGCGCCAAACCCAACTAAGAAAAGTGATACTGCTGTGAAACAGGCTCTTGCTGATGCCATCAAAGCGCGTGGCTACGAAACGCTGACCCCCGTCCAAGAGGCGTGTTCAGACCCAGCGCTGGAAGGCAAAGACCTGCTGGTCTCTGCGCAAACCGGTTCTGGTAAGACACTTGGCTTTGGCATCGCGATTGCGCCGAGCCTGCTAGGTGACGCTGAAAAGTTTGACCGTGCAGACGCACCGCTGGCGTTGGTTATTGCTCCAACTCGCGAACTGGCGTTGCAGGTTAAACGTGAGCTTGCATGGCTTTATGAAAAAACGGGTGCGGTGATTGCATCCACCGTTGGCGGCATGGATATGCGCGATGAACGCCGCGCACTGGAACGTGGGGCCCATATCGTTGTGTCCACACCGGGCCGCTTGCGCGACCACATCATGCGCAAGTCTATTGATCTGTCTGACCTGAAGGCCGTTGTGCTAGACGAAGCCGACGAAATGCTCGACCTCGGGTTTCGCGAAGATCTTGAATTTATTCTCGATGAGTCCCCCACGGACCGCCAGACATTGTTGTTCTCTGCGACCGTCCCAGCATCCATCGCCAAACTCGCACAGCGGTATCAAAAGGACGCACAGCGCGTTGCGACCACCACGGGTGAAAAGCAGCACGCCGACATCGACTATAAGGCCTTCCGTGTCTCCCCCCGTGACACAGAAAACGCGATCATCAACGTTTTGCGCTTTTATGAAGCGCCGAACGCCATTGTGTTCTGCAACACTCGTGCCACCGTGAACCGCATGACAACCCGCCTGTCGAACCGTGGTTTTGCCGTTGTCGCCTTGTCGGGTGAGCTGTCACAGGCCGAACGCACCCACGCCCTACAAGCAATGCGCGACGGCCGTGCGCGTGTTTGTGTGGCAACTGACGTGGCTGCCCGCGGCATTGACCTACCCAACCTTGATCTGGTGATCCACGCCGAACTGCCAAGCAACCAAGACACCTTGTTGCACCGTTCTGGCCGCACAGGGCGCGCGGGTCGCAAAGGCACCTCCGCGATGATCGTCCCCCCTGCCGTGCGCAAAAAGGCGGAACGTCTTCTGGGCTGGGCAAAACTGACCGCAGACTGGACTGACGCGCCATCGGCGGAACAGGTCATCGCGCAAGACGAAGAACGCATGTTGGAACAAACCGATTGGTCCAACGAGGTCGACGGCACGTCCAAAACCGTCGTCGACGCCATGGTCGCCAAGCTGTCGATCGAACAAATCGCCGCCGCTTACCTGCGTCTTTATCGCGAAAAACACACCGCCCCTGAAGAGTTGTCCGAAGTGTCTGCACCTACAAAACCACGTGAGGCATTTGGCAAATCGGTCTGGTTCTCCCTTCCAGGTGGCCGCGAAGCCGGTGCCGAACCGCGCCGTTTGCTGCCGATGATCTGTAAGATGGGCAACATTTCCAAGGACGACATCGGCGCGATCCGCATTCAGCCCAACGAATCCTACATCGAAGTCCGCGAGACTGCCCTGAAGACGCTCACAGACGCACTTGGTGGGGACATGACGTTGGAAAACGGCGCCCCCCTCACCCGCGTAGAAAAGCTGCCAACCTTTGAACGTGGCGCACCGCGCAAAGACTTCAAATCGCGCGACAAGGCTCCGCACCGCGGCAAAGACGGCCCCAAGCCGCATAAGTCCAAAGGCACCACAAAGCCCGTGGATTGGAACGACGAACGCGAACCAAAACCCAAAAAACCTAAGGGCGGCGCAAAGCCAAAGGGTGGCAAGCCAAAGTTCGACAAGAACAAATCATCCGATGACACTATCGAATCCTACAAGCCGCGCAAAACGCGTGACGGCAAACCCTACGCTGGCAAGTCTGATGGCAAACCATCCAGTAAGCCGAACGCAGGCAAGTCAGGCGGCAAACCCGCAAATAAGGTTGCCAAAGGCGCTGGCCTTGCGCCGAAGCAGGGCAAGCCGTCCAGCAAGAAGAACCGCGCTCGTGCACTGGCAGCCAAAGGCGGCAACGCCGCCCCGCGCAAGCCACGCAGCTAAGCGGTAACCCGGCACACAAAGCCCCGGCGCAGTGATGCGCCGGGGCTTTTTCGTTTGGATAGGTAGTCGTGACCGATCAATTCGGACCAGCGTAGCCAGGGTTCTCATAGGTGACGCCCGGCTGGTAATTGGCGCGCAGCCAAACCTTGCCCTCATTATACAAAGCACGGCAATCGTTGGCGTCATGCATCGCATCTTCTGGCAATAACAATGTGTGCGCCATTGGCCCATCAAAGCGCGGATCATCACAATCCCCATCATTGGCCCATTGGCTGGCATTGTCGCCCCAAGCGAAATCCGCGGGCACTGTCATGCAGCCCGCCACCCCTAAAAAGCAAGCACTCGCAATCATTTTTGACAAAACCGAATTCATTGAATCCCCCATCCAAATTTTTAACAACTTATGGAAGAACTAAACGACGTTTGGAACGGCGGGTAAATGGGTATAGTAGGTGCGATCAGGTCAGGAGATTGTCGCTGATAATCGATACCGACGCGAGCGCGTTTCCAGTTCAGCATTGTAAAATCGGGGGAAGTGGTGGGTCGTGAGAGGCTCGAACTCCCGACATCTTCGGTGTAAACGAAGCGCTCTACCAACTGAGCTAACGACCCGATGGGCAGCGTTTAGCGTCCCTTTTCACGACGCGCAAGCCCCCGATTGCCTATGTGAGCAACTTTTGCACGCCACCCTTCAAATGATACACGCAACCCTGCCCACCGTGGATGTCCGAGTTCTCCAAAGCCGCCGGACCGATCACGATTGAACGGATCACGCGGCTGGTAATTCCATGCGTTATCAGAACAGTAGGCCGCACCACTTCTGAAAGGAAAGCACGGCACCGTGTTTCTACTGCTGCAAGCCCCTCTCCGTTCGGGGCCATCTCATATTGCTCTAAATATGGGTCATCGCCCGTGCCCTGCGGAAGATCAGCGCGCAAACGCCCTGCCCAATCGCCAACGCCAATCTCACGCAGGCGAATGTCAGTATGTACTGCTTCGGCCAAAGGGCCACAGGCGATCCCTGCCGTTTGAACGGCACGCCCCGATGGGCTGGACCAAAACTCAAACCCCTCCAAATCAATGCAGCGCAGGATTTCACCTTGGCGTGCTGCATCCATTTGCCCTTTGGGGGTCAGGGGGGAATTAAGCCAACCTTGCATGCGGTCTTCTGCGTTCCAAACGGTCTGACCGTGACGCAGGATATAGAGTTCTGGGTAAATCATTTCGCATGCCTACCCTGCCCCTGAACAAAGCAAAACCCCAAGAAATCCGTTGATCCGAATCGAATTCGAAGGCATAGCGCGAGTGCATCTCTCGCCCGCGGGAGAGTCCGGTGGAAACGCCGGCGCCGAAGGAGCAACAACCCGGAAACTCTCAGGCAAATGGACCGCGGTGCGTAAAGCAATCTGGAGAGTGGCAGTTAGGCCTGCCCACCGAAGGAGCCGTCGCAGACCATCGTGGCGAAACTCTCAGGTCCCCTGACAGATGGGTTCACCGCCGATACGTCGGCATGTTTGAACGCTGTCTAAAGGGGGGTATCCCAATGAAAACAATCGCCGTAATCGGTGCTGGCATCACCGGAATCACAACAGCCTATGCCTTGATGAAACGTGGTTTTGACGTCACTGTCTTTGACCGCAACCGCTACGCCGCTATGGAAACATCTTTTGCCAATGGCGGCCAACTCTCTGCATCCAACGCCGAAGTCTGGACCCAATGGTCCACCATTTTCAAAGGTCTCAAATGGATGACACAGCGCGGTGCGCCCCTGTTGGTGAACCCCAAACCGAGCTGGCACAAGTATTCGTGGATGGCGGAATTCATGTCCAACATCCCCAACTACCGCAAGAACACCGTTGAAACTGTGCGTTTGGCCATCGCCGCGCGTGAACATCTTGTTTCTCACGCTGCTGCAGAGGGCTTTGATTTTTCGTTAGAGAAACGCGGTATCCTTCATGTTTACGACTGCAAGCCGGACTTCGACGCAGCCGCCAAGGTTAACGAACTGCTCAAAGAAGGCGGTCTCGAACGCCATGCCGTCACAGCTGATGAAATGAGGAAGCTTGAACCAGCTCTGAAAGGTGAGATTTACGGTGGCTACTATACCGAAAGCGACTTCACGGGTGACATCCATAGTTATGCCAAGGGTCTCGGTTCGGCCTGCAAAAACCGTGGAACAACCTTCAACTACGGCTGCTATGTGGAAACCCTGACAGCCCGAGAACGTGGTGGCGTCGACGTTGTGTGGACGGATGGATCGGGCAATCAATCTGAACACTTCGATGGCATCGTCATCTGCGCGGGCGTGCGCAGCCGCGCCTTTGCTGCGATGGTTGGCGACCGCGTGAACGTCTACCCTGTCAAAGGCTATTCCATCACGGTCGCACTGGACGATGAGGAAAGCCAAGCGGCCGCGCCTTGGGTGTCCCTGCTGGACGACAAAGCAAAAATTGTGACCTCACGCCTTGGAGACAACCGTTTTCGCGTGGCGGGTACCGCTGAATTTAACGGCGAAAACCGCGACATTCGGGATGACCGAATCCAGCCGCTGGTGAAATGGGTGGAAAAACTGTTTCCAGATGTCAGCACGGAACACGCTATCCCCTGGGCAGGCCTGCGTCCAATGATGCCAAACATGATGCCTCGCGTCGGCCCCGGCAAATCATCCGGTGTGTTCTACAACACCGGACACGGGCACCTTGGGTGGACGCTGTCGGCTGCAACGGCCGAGATCGTCGCCGAAAACGTGTTGGAAGCGTCACGTTCAAACGCGGCCTAACGCAAAGCGGCACGCGAGGGCGTTCCCTCACGTGCCGCGTTTAAGTCTTGGACTTGGATTAGCTTTGACGGCCATCGTACTGATTTAACTAAATTGCTTCATCACCAATGACTGTCTTTGCGGGGCCGCCAGCATTGTTCGGATGCCGTAGTTTCACCGTAACTATCGTCGCATTCGCGGCTTCTTTTGTCCGCTTCACCATCAACTTTCCAAGCGGCGGAACTGTCAGGTCTTCGCCCTTCGTCAACGCACGACCCAATACGGCGAGCATCGCTTCAACCACAGGTTTGACGTCTTTCTTTTTCATACCCGTTTCGGCCATCACACGTTCGATAAGCTCTGGCTTTTTGATAGGAGTGCAGGCAACCGTTGGCCTTACCGTTTCGACGATTGTCGCCTTTGTGGTCGCGGATGTTTTCGCTGGTGCCGCAACTGCCTTTGGTGTGGTGACGGTCTTTGTAGCTGCGTTGGGTGCAGTAGATACAGATTTCGCGGCGGGCTTCGCTGCCTTTTTCGTAGGTTTTGACGCTGCTTTTGTAGTGCTCGTGGCCATTGCTCTCTCCGATCGGGTGCACGGTATTGTGCCTGTTTCGGAAACAATAGCTGGAAGTCAGTGCATATCCCATGGTGAAAATCCATAAAGTTAATGACTGTGGCGTCCGAATTAAGCGCTTGCCGATGCATACCTTGACCGAAATCACAGCCTGTGGTGTAATTTTGGCTCATTTATTAGGAGATTATTTTGAAAAATTCTTTTTTTGCCTTGGCTTTGTCCGGGGCTATCGCATCGCCATCATTTGCGGGGGGCTTAGCTGACCCCATCATTGCAATGGCACCAACCGAGGTCGAAATTGAGTCACAAGCATCGTCCTCGAGCAATCTAATTATCCCGCTGGTACTGATTGCCCTGATCGTCGCCGCATCGAGCGGCAGCGACGCAGCTGTCTTCGGTCCGAGCGATGCACGCATTAAGACCGACATTCAGCCCGTTGGCATGTCTCCTAGTGGCCTTCCCATCTATCACTACAGTTACATTGGCAGCAGCGTTGTATTCGAAGGTGTCATGGCCCAAGATGTGTTGATGCACACTCCCGCAGCCGTCATTACCTATCCATCCGGTCTCATGGCTGTGAATTACGACATGCTTGGAATTGAGTTTAAGGTCGTCGATTAAACATACGATTATTAACAAAAAAAGGGCGCTTGAAATTCATCAAGCGCCCGTTTGACTCTGAGCCGGTTCAATCAATGCGCAGTGGCGCCTGCACCCGCGTCACGCGCTCGCAAGGCAGCCTCGGCGGCGGCTGCATCTTCCGCCTCTTGGTCCCACTCAACCGCTTGCGGTTCCGAAATTAGCGCATGCTTCAACACCTCAGACGCGTGAGTGACTGGGATGATTTGCAGCCCCTCTTTCACGTTGTCCGGAATATCCGCGAGGTCTTTTACGTTTTCCTCGGGGATCAGCACTGTCTTGATACCACCGCGAAGAGCTGCAAGCAGTTTTTCCTTCAAACCACCAATCGGCATCGCATTCCCGCGCAGAGAAACCTCACCCGTCATCGCAATATCTTTGCGAACGGGGATCTTGGTCAACACGGACACGATAGACGTGACCATTGCAAGACCAGCACTCGGTCCATCCTTCGGCGTCGCGCCATCTGGGACGTGCACGTGAATGTCGAGCTTATCAAACTCCGGCGGCTTCACTCCGATTTGCGGGCTGATGGAACGCACGTAACTGCTTGCGGCGTCGATAGATTCCTTCATCACATCGCCAAGCTTACCTGTTGTCTTCATCCGGCCCTTACCTGGAAGGCGCAGCGCTTCGATGTTCAAAAGCTCACCCCCAACTGACGTATAGGCAAGACCTGTGACAACGCCGATTTGATCGCTTTCTTCCGCCAAACCAAAGCGATGCTTCTTCACGCCAAGGAAATCTTCGATGTTGTCTTCAGTTACGACAACGCTCTCGACCTCTTTCTTGACGATCTTGGTCACTGCTTTACGCGCCACTTTCGCGATCTCACGCTCAAGGTTCCGCACACCGGCTTCGCGGGTGTAATAGCGGATCATGGAAGTCAGCGCAGAATCCTCAAGTGTGAATTCGCTCTCCTTAAGGCCATGATTTTTCATCACTTTCCCAAGCAAATGCTGCTTTGCGATCTCACGCTTTTCGTCCTCGGTGTAACCGGACAACGGGATGATCTCCATCCGGTCCAGCAATGGCCCGGGCATGTTGTAGGAGTTCGACGTGGTCAGAAACATCACGTTGGACAGGTCATATTCGACCTCCAAATAGTGATCGACGAACGTACCGTTCTGTTCCGGATCAAGAACCTCAAGCATCGCGGATGCAGGGTCGCCACGGAAATCCTGCCCCATCTTGTCGATTTCATCGAGCAAGATAAGCGGGTTCGTGGTTTTCGCCTTCTTCAACGCCTGAATGATCTTGCCGGGCATGGACCCGATATAGGTCCGACGGTGACCGCGAATTTCAGATTCATCACGCACACCACCAAGGGAGATACGAATAAATTCGCGCCCTGTGGCCTTCGCCACGGATTTCCCGAGCGACGTTTTACCCACACCAGGAGGGCCGACGAGACACATGATTGGCCCCTTCAGTTTCTGGCTGCGCTGTTGCACTGCAAGGTATTCGACGATGCGTTCTTTTACCTTGTCGAGGCCATAGTGGTCACCGTCTAGAATAGCTTCGGCCTTGCCGAGATCTTTCTTAACGCGAGATTTCTTGCCCCACGGGATGGACAAGATCCAATCCAGATAGTTGCGAACAACTGTGGCTTCCGCAGACATCGGTGACATGTTCTTGAGCTTTTTCAGCTCACCATCGACCTTTTCCTGCGCTTCTTTGGACAGCTTGGTCTTGGCTATCTTGGCCTCAAGCTCGGCCACTTCGCCTTCGCCCTCTTCGCCGTCGCCAAGTTCCTTCTGAATGGCCTTCATTTGCTCATTCAAATAGTACTCACGCTGGGTGCGTTCCATCTGCGTTTTCACGCGTGTCTTGATCTTTTTTTCGACCTGCAGCACAGACAATTCGCCCTGCATAAAGCCGTAAACCTTTTCAAGGCGCTCGGAGACGGACAACGTTTCCAGCAGTTCCTGACGTTGCTCAACCTCAATACCAAGGTGGCCCGCAACAAGGTCAGCCAGTTTCGCAGGCTCGGACGCCTCGGAAACCGCGCCAAGCGCTTCTTCTGGGATGTTCTTTTTGACTTTGGCGTAACGCTCAAACTCTTTGGCCACGGAACGGGTCAGCGCCTCGATCGTGGTCATATCGCCTGGCATTTCGGTCAGATATTCTGCCGCCGCCTCAAAATGTTTTTCGTTCTCAACAAAATCCGTGATGCGCACACGTGCGATGCCTTCGACAAGGACCTTCACAGTCCCGTCCGGCAATTTCAGCAATTGCAGCACATTGGCCAGCACGCCCGCTTTGTAGATTCCGTCTTGGTCGGGGTCATCCACACCGGGGTCGATCTGGCTGGACAGCAGGATTTGCTTATCATCCGCCATCACCTCTTCAAGGGCGGAAACGGATTTCTCACGGCCTACGAAAAGCGGAACGACCATGTGTGGAAACACAACAATGTCGCGCAGTGGCAGGACAGGGTAGGATGAACTCAGTGGTTCTTGCATGCTCTTTTCCTTTGTTGGCAAGATCAGCGGTCCCTATTCATAGGCAACGCGCCGATCTCCGGTCTTGGTTTATTAATGTGGGGGTCTTATGCCCGCTTTCAACCAAACCGTTTCAGGTTTAGGCACATTGCCTGTGCCGCGTGGTCGCTGCAAGGCAGCAATCTGTCAAATTTGGGGATAACTGACTAAATCGTGTCAATATCGGCGACTTAAGCGCGATTTCGCGCGTTTCGGCCTTATTGTCGCGTCATCAACCCCACGATGGTCACGAACGCCAACCCACCTTCGGTTAGGGCTTCGATCTCTGCGATCATAACAACGTGGTCGCTGGAATACGGAACAATCGAGACCTGGTTGAGATCACCGTTCGGGTCATCATAGGTTCCGCGCATCTGCAGAACCTCGTTTAAATTACAGGGCGATTCCGCGACCTCCTGCGTGATCCACTCTGTACCTGTTCTAGTAAAAAGCTTGGCAAGATCTTCGTCGTCGTATGATCCCTTGTTGGGGGCTAAGAACAAATTGTCACCGCGCGAACCGCCCACCTCCAGCGATATCATTCCAAGACTGGTGAGTGTGACGATGCCAACAAGCGGGTCGGTAAATCCCTCACCACCCTGACTGAATGTCAACGCGCCCGTCAGGTCCCACTTCGCGCCCATTTGCAGCGTGTTAGAAAGGTCGCTCAAAATAACGCCTTCATCTGTTACGCCGCAAAAACTTTCTGCGTGCGCGGCGCCGGTCAAACACATCAGGGCAATGGCTGCGTATTTCATAGCGGTTCAATATCCCCTTGCGCACGGCCTGCATGGAAATCGGCCTCCCACGCGGCGAACATACCCGCCGCAATTGCATCCCGCATTCCCTGCATAATATCCTGAAAATACGTCAGGTTATGCCAAGTCAGCAGCATCCCCGAGATCATCTCTTGGCTTCGGAACACGTGATGCAAATAAGCCCGCGAATAGTTCGAACAGGCCGGACAGCGGCAGTTTTCATCCAATGGGCGCGGATCATCTGCGTGGCGCGCGTTCTTGATGTTCACCACACCATTGCGCGTAAACACCTGCCCCGTGCGCCCAGATCGGGACGGCAAAACGCAGTCCATCATATCAATGCCGCGCTTCACAGCGCCAACAATATCGTCCGGCTTGCCCACGCCCATCAGGTAGCGCGGTTTATCAACGGGCAGCTGGTCAGGCGCGAAATCAAGCGTGTCAAACATCGCCTCCTGCCCCTCGCCCACGGCGAGGCCACCAACGGCATAGCCGTCAAACCCGATCTCTTGCAGCGCATCAGCAGACCGCTTGCGCAAATCTTCCTCAAGCCCGCCCTGTTGGATGCCAAACAACGCGTGGCCCGGGCGATCGCCAAAGGCGTCTCGGCTACGCTTTGCCCAACGCATGGACATTTCCATGCTGTCCTCGAGCCGCTTGCGATCTGCGGGCAGTGCGGGGCATTCGTCAAAACACATCACGATGTCTGACCCAAGCAAGCGCTGTATCTCCATTGATCGTTCGGGCGTCAGGTTGTGCTTGGACCCGTCATAGTGGCTTTGAAATACAACGCCCTCTTCGGTCAGCTTGCGCATACCCGACAGGCTCATCACTTGAAAACCACCTGAGTCCGTTAGGATTGGCCGCTCCCAATTCATAAACTTGTGCAAACCGCCCAGCTTGGCGATCCGTTCCGCCGTCGGGCGCAGCATCAGGTGGTACGTGTTCCCCAGCAGAATATCCGCACCGGTTTGACGCACGCTTTCCGGCATCATCGCCTTTACCGTCGCGGCCGTGCCAACAGGCATAAACGCGGGCGTGCGGATGTCTCCGCGCGGCGTGCGCATAACACCTGTGCGCGCAGCGCCATCGGTTTTTTGCAGATCAAATGAAAACGTGTCAGTCATGGTGCCCTCTTACTTTCAAGCGCTTCTAGGCCTTTGATGAGGTAAATGAAAAGGGACGACCTGCCCACCACGGTATCGAAATTGCGCAATCGTCGCGCTCGCGCATCTTTACGCCCGTCGACCTAATCCCTATATGTTCTGTCAGGAATTACAGGACGCTAATCATGAACGACGCGACACCCCCCCTCGAAGGCACACCGCTGATCAAGCCTTCCACCACTGAGCACCCTCTTTACGAGAATATCGTTGAAGCGTGCCGTACGGTGTATGACCCTGAAATTCCAGTGAATATTCTGGATCTTGGGTTGATCTACACGATCGACATCAACGACGAGAACGAAGTGAAAGTTCTTATGTCCCTTACTGCACCGGGGTGCCCCGTTGCTGGTGAAATGCCTGGCTGGGTCGCCGAAGCGATTGAACCACTGGCAGGTGTGAAAACCGTTGACGTCGAACTCGTCTGGGAGCCCCAATGGGGCATGGAAATGATGTCCGACGAAGCCCGCCTAGAACTCGGGTTCATGTAATCTTAATCCATTAAGGAGGTTCGATAAATGTTTGGAATTCCTGGAAAACAAGCTGTTACAATTACGAACACTGCCGCCGTTCAGATCGCTAAACTTATGGCCAAGGACGACCACGCAGGCCTTCGCATTGGCATCAAAAAGGGCGGCTGTGCGGGCATGGAATACACGATGGAATACGTGGCCGAGGTCGATCCCCTTGATGAAGTGGTCGAACAAGACGGCGCACGCGTGATGATCGCTCCTATGGCGCAGATGTTCCTGTTCGGCACCGAAATCGACTACGAAGTGTCCTTATTGGAATCCGGTTTCAAATTCCGCAATCCCAACGTCACCGAAGCCTGCGGCTGCGGCGAGTCCATCAAGTTCGACGAGAACCTCAACACATGAGCATCACGCCGGAAGAAATTGAATTCGCAAAGGATTTATTCTCTGACTTAGGCCCACTCACAACCCGCAAAATGATGGGCGGGTTGTGCCTCTATCTCGATGGCACGATCTTTTCGATGGTTCATCCTGACCTTGGCATCATGATCAAAGGCGCGGGCACGTTTCAGGAGGAACTTGACGAAATGGGCCTGACCCGCTGGACCTACCAGCGCGACAAGGCTCCGAAACCAACCGCAATGCCCTACTGGATACTTCCCGGTTCAGCTCTGGATGATCCTGAAGAAGCCTGCGATCTGGCCTGTCGCGCCCTCGCCCATCTTTAAGCCAGCGACGCGACAGCGTCAGCGGCGGCTTGTGGGGTCGTAAACACCGTTACACCCTGTTCTTTCAACAGAGGCGCCGCCACCGCCATAGACGCTTGGGCCAACAACACCCGCGAGCCCTGCCCGCTTAGCGCCTCTACAATGGCCTGTGCAAAACCTGCCATATCGCCCGCTTCAAAGAACGGCCAAGCCGCATCGCATAGCACCAGCTTCGCCGACGCGCGGCCCGCTGCGACCTCGTTAAACAATGCCAACGTCGCGTCCCGCGTGCTGTCTAAACAAATCGCGACGACAACTTCGCCTCCCTGCGCCACGGCCTCCTCCATCGCAGGACGATCAATGCGCACAACATTGGCCAATCCCAAATCATCCACCAATGGACCAAGCGTTGAACAGGTGCACAAAACAGGACCGTCTTGCGCCAATTCACGCAACACCGCCTTCACTTCACCAGCGACCGTTTCGACCCCATCAGCCCGCGCTCGATCCAAAAAATCAGCACGCACCACATGGGTTGCATCAGGTAGTAGCGCGCCAAAGGTCCCCACATGCACCTCTGCCGTATGCAGGCAGGTGATCACGACTTGTCCTGCAAATGCAGGTACGTTTCATCAAACCGCTTTTGTAGATGATCCACGGCGCGAATAACCTCATCCGAACCAATTGGTGCAACATTGGTTTCAGCATTCGGGTTAAAGAACAGCGGCACCGACAAGCGCTCATCCGCTCCACCGATAACGCGGTGCGGCGTCGCCACAACACGTTTTTCCGTCCACATTTCAAGCATTTCGCCAAAGTTGATCACAAACTCACCAACCGGTGCGGACACTGGTATCCACCCCCCACCACGCTTGCGCACTTCCAAACCGGGCGTGCCATCCATCGCCAGCAACGTAAGACATCCATAATCCGTATGGGTCGCAATACCAAAATCCTTGGCCCCTGCATTCTCAGGACGCGGCGGATAGTAATTGCCACGCATCAACGCCATCGGCTGTTCAAACTGCGCCCTGAAATACGAACTGTCTTCACCGATCCCACCAATGATCGCCTCCAACAACTCACCCGAAAAGGCCAATGCACGCACATAGTAGTTTTCAATGATAGTGCGGAAGTTATCCGGTGCGTCGGGCCACAAGTTCGGCGCATAGGTCGCCAGATCTGATCCTTCCACCTCAAAACCGGAATCGAAGACCTGCTTATAGTCAGGATTCGCATTTGGATCGACTTGCTCAGATCCAGCAGCCCCCCAACCACGGTTGGATCCCGTACGGGCCATATTCACGGCCTCTTTTTGCGCAGCCGGAAGCAGAAAAAACGCGCGGTACGCATCAAACACTTCTTGGATATCTTCAACTGGAATAGGCGTATTATGTAACGTCAGAAACCCGACTTCACGCGCAGCAATGCGCACCTGTTCCACCACGGCTTTGTCGCCCGCCAATAGCGCTTCTGCATCAATTCGCGGTATCTCAATCTCTGACATTGGGTGCCTTTCACTTAATCTCGCCGCTTGCTACATCAAGAGAAACCAAATGGGGAGAGCGACATGCGTAAACTGATTGCAGGAAACTGGAAAATGAACGGCACCAGCGCCGATCTACCGGAATTGGCTCAGCTGGCCAGTACCCATTCAGGTTCATCAGTCGATGTCGTCATCTGCGGCCCTGCGACATTGCTTAGCCGAATGGCAGATACTGGACTTAAAATTGGCGGCGAAGATTGCCATCCGGCCAATTCAGGCGCCTACACCGGTGACATATCCGCCGCGATGATCGCCGACACCGGCGCGACCTATGTCATCACGGGCCACTCTGAACGCCGCACAGACCACGCTGAAGACGACGCCCTCATCGCCTCCAAGACCGAAGCCGGCTGGAACGCGAACCTCCATGTAATCATCTGCATTGGCGAAACCGAAGCGCAGTACCGCGCGGGTGACACCCTCGATATCCTGCGCGCCCAGATGGACCAATCCATCCCGGACGCGGCCACCGCAGCGACCACAACAATCGCCTATGAACCTGTCTGGGCCATTGGTACAGGCCTTACACCAACACCTGATGAAATCGCCGCCGTTCACGCAGCCCTGCGCGAACACCTCAAAACCCGCTTTGGCAGCGAAGGCGCTCAAATGCGCCTCCTCTACGGCGGCTCGGTCAAAGCCAGCAACGCTGATGACATCTTCGCGCTTCCTAACGTAGATGGCGCCCTCGTCGGCGGCGCATCCCTCAAAGCAACTGACTTCTCCCCCATTATCACAGCCCTGCAACAAAGCGCCTAACCCCTGCTTTCTTTGGCTTAAAAATACTCAATTCCACCAAAGCGAACGGCGACGCCCTCAAAATCAGAGCGTCGCCTTTCCACTTTCAGCCCTAAGAACGCGCGGTAGCACTCCTTTTGCTCAATCTCATGCCTTGCAATGATCTGGGCATGTCGGCATCACTCCCTCATGCAAATCCTGACCCAATCTCCGAGCGATCCAACCTTCGTTCAAAACCCTTATCCGTTCTATGATCGGGCACGCGCGGGTGGTGATCTGTTTTATTGGACCGACTACGACGCAGTTTGCGCAGTTTCGCACGCCGCCGTAGTCGCCTTCCTTAAAGACAAACGCATGGGCCGTGAAATTCCGGCCGAATTTGCGCCGGATATCCCTCAACACCTGGCACCATTTTACGCCGTTGAAGCGCATTCCATGTTGGAGCTAAACCCGCCCCGCCACACGCGCTTGCGGGGCTTGGTACTTCGCGCGTTCACATCACGGCGCATAGCCGCGCTTGAGCCCGAGATCGAAGCCCTGTGCCATCAATTGATCGACGCCTTCCCGGCTGGCGAATTCGACCTGCTGGATGCCTATGCGCGTACCGTTCCTGTTATCATCATCGCGCGTCTGTTGGGCGTGCCTGAAACCCGCGCCGATGATCTGCTGGCTTGGTCCAACGCCATGGTCGCTATGTATGTGTCCGGCCGCACCCGCACCGTTGAAGACCGTGCCGTCGCCGCCACGGAAAACTTTGTTGCCTTCATGCGCAGCTACGTTGACGAGAAACGCAAAGCCCCCGCCGATGATCTGATGTCGCATCTGATTGCGGCAGAAGAAGGCGGCGAAAAACTCAGCACGGATGAGCTGATCACAACCTGTATCTTGCTATTGAACGCAGGCCATGAGGCCACAGTGCATACATTGGGCAACACCGTTAAAACCCTGCTGGAATGCGACATCCGCACAGCCGATGAAAAGATCGTCGAAGAGGCAATCCGCTTTGATCCGCCGCTACACATGTTTGACCGTTACGTCATTGAAGACTGCGAACTGTTCGGCCACGCTTTCAAACGCGGCGATACCGTCAAATGTCTGCTTGGCGCTGCCAACCGTGACCCTGCCCCCTATCCTGATCCACACACATTTGACCCGGCCCGCACGGGTCCGGTGAACGTGGCCTTTGGCGGCGGCATCCATTTCTGCGTCGGCGCGCCACTTGCACGGCTTGAACTGCGCGTGGCCTTACAGGTTTTGTTTGAACGCTGCCCGAACCTCGCCCTTGCAAAGCCACCGCAATACGGCAACACTTACCACTTCCACGGGCTTGAGGCCTTGCGCGTCACGACTTGACCATGCGCCCGTCACGCGGCACAAATACCCCCATGGGGCGCAACGCGAACACCCCCGTGAGGCTTAGGCCAAAGGTTCGCATGTTCACCGAAAGGAAGCATGCGCTATGGCTGCCCCAAACGAAATCACCTGCAAACAACTTCTGCGTCTGATCGGCCTGCCCGACAGCCCTGTGATTGTCGACATTTGCACGGATGAAGACTTTGCCGACGATCCCTATCTAATCCCCGGATCAATCAAGCACCCGCACAATGACCTTGAAGGGATAATCGCGCGCCTTGATCAGCGGTCTGTCATCGTGTCCTGCCAGAAAGGGCTAAAACTAAGCCAAGGTTTGATGTCGCGCCTACGTGGTCGCGGAATTGATGCACAGTACCTACAAGGCGGCATGTATGGCTGGCGCGATGAGCCGAATGCTCCACGCATTCCATTCGCCGCCCTTCCCGCAACCAACCTTTGGGTGACCCGCCATCGCCCCAAGATTGATCGCATTGCATGCCCTTGGTTGATCCGCCGCTTTATCGATACAGATGCCGAGTTTTTGTTTGTCTCCCCAGATCAGGTGGCCGGAGTAGCAGATCGTTTCGGCGCTACCCCATTCGACATTCCTGATGTCGAGCTGACCCATCAGGGCAACAATTGCACCTTTGATGCGATCCTTGATCGCTTTGATTTGCGCACTGACGCGTTGAACCGCATGTCAGACGTTATTCGCGCTGCCGATACAGGTCGCGATGATAACCCGCAGGCCGCTGGGCTTTTGGCGATGTCTGTTGGTCTATCGCGCATGCATCGCGATGATCACACTCAATTGGACGCCGCGATGCCGCTTTATGATGCTCTCTACCGTTGGGCCCGTGACGGCGTGGCCGAAACCCACGCAAGCCTACAGGACGCCCCATGAACACCGCTGATATGGTCCGCCTGTTCGGACGCATCGGGTGTATGTCCTTTGGCGGCCCAGCTGCACAGATCGCATTGATGCAAAAAGAACTGGTGGATGACCGCCCGCTTTTAAAGCAAGCGGATTTCCTGAAAGCGCTGTCATTTTGTATGATGCTGCCCGGCCCTGAAGCCATGCAGCTCGCGACTTATGCGGGCTGGAAAATCAGCGGTATTCGCGGCGGTCTGATCGCGGGCGGGCTGTTCGTACTTCCCGGTGCGTTGGTCATTGCCGTACTCGCGTTTGCCTACGCTGCCCTTGGCACGTTGCCTTTGGTTCAAGCGGCCTTTCTGGGCATCAAGGCCACCGTTATCATCATCGTGATACAGGCCATTCTGAAACTGCTAGGCCGCGCCTTGGGTCGGATAGACTACTGGATCATTGCGCTCCTCGCGTTCCTCGCCTTGTTTGTGTTCAATCTACCCTACCCTTTAGTCATCATCGTGGCGGCCCTTTACGGAGCATGGGCCTGCACAGATCATACCAGTGTTAAATCCGCCCTACCGTGGCGACATTCCATCGCCCCGATTGCGATTGGCGGGACGCTGTGGGCCTTGCCTCTGATCGCTGCTTGGCTGGCTGGGGCCACGTTCCTCCTCGCCATAGGACTGTTCTTTTCCAAGCTGGCACTGGTCACCTTCGGCGGCGCCTACGCAGTGCTGGCCTATATGACGCAAACAGTGGTGACAAATTACGGCTGGATCAGCACGCCAGAAATGATCGACGCCTTCGGGCTGGCCGAAACGACCCCAGGCCCGCTGATCCTAGTGACGCAGTTCGTCGGGCAACTCGCGGGAACAGCGCAAGGCGGATGGGTGCTTGGCCTTTTGGCGGGGCTTATGACGCTTTGGGTTACGTTTGTGCCCTGTTTCATCTGGATCTTCGCCGGCGCACCGCTGATTGACTGGCTTGATGGTTACCCCCGTATCCGCGCAGGCCTTGCAGCGATTACCGCCGCAGTTGTGGGCGTTATCGCCAATCTGTCGCTTTGGTTCGCCGCCCACGTGATGTTTGACGAGGTCGGCACCACTGCTGGCCCGCTAAATGTCCTCAACCCTGTCTGGTCCTCATTCAACCTGAACGCCGCGCTTCTTACTGCCCTTGCCGTCGCGCTTTTACTTTGGCGCAAATGGCCAATGGGGCGCACCCTGGGCACGATGGCGCTGGCGGGGATCGCAATTGCGCAACTGGGCTAAACGCCCCTTTTATCCAGCCAAGAATCTCGTATGCTAAGGGGGTCTTCAACACCGGAGCGCTGCCACGTGTCCAACACCAACCAAACCATTGACTACGGCAACCTGATGCATAAAGCGATGCGTGGGCTGATTTATGAAGTCTTGACTGACATTTCCGCCAATGGGCTGCCGGGCAACCACCACTTCTTCGTGACCTTTGACACAATGCACCCTGACGTTGAAATCGCCGATTGGCTGTCAGACCGCTACCCCGGTGAAATGACCATCGTGATCCAGCACCAATACGACAGCCTTGCCGTGACAGAGCACGGGTTTTCCATCACGCTCAGCTTTGGTGACACGCCAGAACCGCTCTACGTGCCCTACGACGCGATCAAAACCTTCGTCGATCCATCCGTCGAATTCGGCCTGCGCTTTGAAACCCAAGGCGATGAAGACGACGAGGACGCGCCAGAAGCCCCGATGGAAGTGATGGCGGAACCTGAAGAAGAAGCCCCCAAGAAAGACGCCGAAGTCGTCAGCTTGGATCAATTCCGAAAGTAGCCTGCGGCGATTGCGCAGTTGCCTCGCGCCGCGCGCGGCGATAAACGGCATACAACCGTATACAGACATTTCTGCAAGGACGAGCCCATGACCGATACACGCACAGAAACCGACAGCTTTGGCCCACTTGAGGTTCAATCAGACCGTTACTGGGGTGCGCAAACCCAACGCTCCCTGATGAACTTCCCGATTGGTTGGGAAAAACAGCCCGTCGCCATCGTGCGCGCTCTTGGTGTGATTAAGAAAGCCTGCGCCATGGCGAACAAAGCCTCTGGCAAGCTTGACGCGAAACTGGCCGACGCGATGATCGAGGCCGCTGGTGAAGTGATCGACGGCAAACTCGACGATCACTTTCCACTGGTGGTTTGGCAGACGGGGTCTGGCACGCAGTCCAACATGAATTCCAATGAAGTGATTTCGAACCGCGCGATTGAAATCCTTGGCGGCGTGATTGGTTCCAAAGAACCTGTTCACCCGAATGATCACTGCAACATGGGCCAATCGTCCAACGACACCTTCCCCACCGCCATGCACATTGCTTCCGCGATGACGGCACGCGACGTTATGCTGCCGGGCCTCGAAAAGTTCGCGGCCGAGCTGGAAAACAAAGCCGAGAAATTCAAGGACATCATCAAGATTGGCCGCACCCACACCCAAGACGCGACACCGCTGACATTGGGTCAGGAATTTTCCGGCTACGCAAAACAGATCCGCAACGGCATTGAACGCATTAAGATGGCCCTGCCCGGCATTTATGAACTGGCACAGGGCGGCACAGCCGTGGGCACCGGTCTGAACACGGACAAAGGTTGGGACACAACGGTTGCCGCAAACATGGCTGAAATCACAGGCCTGCCATTCGTCACCGCCCCGAATAAATTCGAAGCCCTCGCCGCGCACGACGCCATGGTGTTCATGTCCGGTGCGATCAAATCAGTGGCGATGGCGTGTTATAAAATCGCCAACGACATGCGTTTCTTGGGTTCCGGCCCACGTTCCGGTTTGGGCGAGTTGATCCTTCCTGAGAACGAGCCGGGTTCCTCCATCATGCCGGGCAAGGTGAACCCGACACAGGCCGAAGCCATGACACAGGTGTGCGCGCACATCATGGGCAATGACGCAGCAATCGGTTTTGCAGGCTCACAGGGTCACTTTGAACTGAACGTTTACAACCCGATGATGTCCTATAACTTGTTGCAATCCATGCAACTTTTGGGCGACGTCACAGACAGCTTCACCGACCGTATGCTTGCAGGCACCGAAGCGAACGAAGCCCGCATCGACAAACTGATGAAGGAATCCCTGATGCTGGTTACAGCACTGGCCCCTGAAATCGGCTATGACAACGCCACCAAGGTCGCCAAGACAGCGCACAAGAACGGGACTACACTGCGCGAAGAAGCCGTAGCGCTTGGGTTCGTGGACGAGGAAACATTTGACCGCGTTGTGCGCCCTGAGGATATGATCGGCCCGAAATGACCGAAATCATCAACCTGAACCAAGTCCGCAAGGACCGCGAGCGGACAGAGAAAAAAGCCGAGGCCGATCTGAACGCTCGCAAGTTCGGGCGCACCAAAGCCGAACGTCTTGCCGAAGCTGCCCGTGAAGCACAGGCCAAAGGCCGGCTCGATCAGCTGAAATTCGAAGACGAATGAGCACCCGCCCCGTCAAACACAGCCTTACCCTGCGCGGGCATCGCACGAGTGTTTCACTGGAACCGGAATTTTGGGATGAGTTTCGCCGCATCGCCGCTGAACGTGATCAAACGCTCAATGGTTTGGCGATCAAGATTGACGAGGCCCGCGGTGATGTGGGTCTCGCGTCAGCTATACGGGTGTTTGTTTTGAACACCCTGCGCGATAATCAGGCTTCGTAAAGCGCCGCGCGCACGCGGTTGAGCATGTCTGTATCTTCGCGCTCAACTTCCGTCAGCAACTGGCGGTCAAGTTCATGATCCAACAGCCGCGCATAGCGCGAGCGGTCTGCCATCAACGGATCCATTTCACGCTGCGGCTGTTCAACTTTTGGTTTTGGAACATACAAGTCTTCTGTCGGCGCGCCGAAACGCGAACGCAGAAATGACATCACATGGCTTGGTGCTGTCAGAACAATAGAAATTGGCTTCGCAACAGTCATTAGACCGACCCCTTTGAAGCCCCCACATCGTTAAAATACATTAAGCGAGCACGGCCGAGAATAGGGCAAATTCGTCACAATTGGCTAAGTCACGGTCGAAATGCGACGTAAGGTACTGAAAAAAAAGATTTTAATAGTTCGCCATCCTGCCCCATTCTTGCCCAATTTAGTTAACTCCCGCAAAAACAGGGTTCACCAAATCGCGACAATCTTTCTGAAAATCTGGGGATTAAAGCGCCGTTGAAAACGATTACCGCGTTCTGAGTGATTCTTTAACGCAGCTTACGCGGCATTTCGTTCCGAGATTTTCAGCCAAATCCCGTCTTTTGCCCGCACCGTAAGGTGGGCGACGGGAACCGGCACCTTGTCCGTCAGCTCAAACCTAAATCGGCGCAACAGAAGCGCCAGAAACAACGGGCCCTCAACCATGGCGAACCCTGCCCCTGTGCAAACCCGTGGGCCTGCTGAAAACGGGATATAGGCGTTGCGCTGGCATTCTTTGCCGTTCTCGGTGGCCCAGCGGGTCGGATCAAACCCGTCCGGATTGTCCCAAAGGCGTTCATGGCGGTGCAAGTGCCACGGGCTGAGCACGACCTGCGCACCCTTAGGGGCCTGCCGGTCGCGCATCTGTTCGGGGCATTTGGCTTCGCGCACCATCATGGGAACAGGCGGATACAGGCGCAATGCCTCGCGAAACACATCGCGTGCAAGGCGCAACTTAGACACGCTAGCAAAGTCCGCATTGACGGCTCCAGCCTCTGCCGCCAGCTTGTCCTGCCAGTCTGGATACATCGCCAAAAGATAAAACGCCCAGGCCAAAGCGGAGGCGCTGGTCTCATGACCCGCGAGGAAAAAGATCGCCACTTGATCGACCATTTCATCCGTGCTGAATTTCACGCCTGTTTCGGGGTCGGCCGTTGTCATGATCTTGGTCGCCAGATCATCAGGTGCGGTTCCGGCGGTGATCTCGGCCATGCGCTGCGCGGTCAATTTCGTGATCAGACGGCGAATATCAGCGGCGGTGTCCTTCGTAGCACGGCGAAAGAAGCGCGGCATCCAGTGCGGGCCGGGAATGAACGCGGCAAGGTTCAGGATCGGCTGTGTGCGCTGGTGGTCGCGGAATTTCTCAAACACGGCCGTTGCTGTTTCATCCTCAATCGGAATGGAAAACAGCGTGCGAAAGATCACATCAGCAGCGGCGTGGGATGTTTCCGGTTCAATATCGATTGTACCAAGATTGGCCGCCATCCGTTCCACCGCGGCCTCCCCCGCGGCATACATCGCACCGTAGGTGTCACGCAGTCGCCCACCTTCAAAGGCGGGGTCGATAATGCGGCGCTGGCGTTTCCATGTCTCGCCATTGGTCAAAAACACCGAGTTTCCCAGCAACGGGCGCAAGCCAGCACCAATGCGGTCGGATTTCGGGAAGTCATCAGGGCGATCTTTCAGCACCCGTTTCACAAGCTCGGGGTCATTCGCCAGATAGCTGCGAAAGAACGGCGTCTTAAACTCCGCCATCCACGCGCGGTATAGCTTGGCTGGTTGCGCTGACAAAATGTCTTGGCGAAACAGCTTTAGATACCGCCAAAGCGAGACCTTCTCAGGGCGTGATGGGGGTTTTGGCGGGATCATGGTTCATACTGGTAAACTTGGACGCGGCAACGTCAATACGTGATTTGCTTGGCTCGCGCCCCTCAAAGCGATCCGCGAGGGTCAGCGGCCCCGCCGTGATACGGAAATAATCGTAGTCCCCAACCCGATCAAAGGCGCACAGATACTGAAAATGCAGGCGGAAGAACTTCCAACGTAGTTCCTTCCAGCGCTCAGGCGACAGGGTTTGTGTGAAGGCGGCTGAGATCACCAAAGGCCATTTCTGCCCCTCAGGGGCAACACCTGATACCGCCACCGGATCACACAGTGCGAATGTGCAGCCGTCCCCTGGGGCGGTGACGTCGATCCAAGCGAGTTCATCACGGGTGGACAGGTAGTTCAGATCTGCGCGCAAACGGTCGGCTTTCGGCAGGAAACTAACCATCGGGACGACCTGCCCAAGGCTCAGGAACCCAAGCGCAGGACCATTCGCCGGAACGCCCCCTTTGCGGATCAGATCCGCAAGGATCGAAACCGCCAGATGTGCACCGGATGAATGGCCGACAACCAAGACTTCGTCGAAGTCGCCCTCTAATGCCTCACCAATCACGCCGCGAAAATCTGCCATGCGGTCTTCAAGCTCGGGCGCATTCGCACCCTTGGTTTTTGCGGAATAGGCAAAATCATGCATCAGGTAGTAGGCGAAGAACTTGCCGTCGTTCTTCTTGAACCAGCATAGGATCTGCCACGTGACCCATGCCACCAACACCAATTGGGCCACGAATAATCCGGTGTGGAAGATCGAAAAATCCAAGCTGGATGGCTCTCCGCCAGTGAATAGCCCAACGATGGCGCGGCCGATCCCGCCCAATGCCCAGCTTAAAACCTTTGCCGCCAACACCCCCGCGAGAACGGCCCCCAACAGTTGCAGCAACAGCATGCCAACAGGGTAAAGCGCGGCAATCACCGGCCCCTTGCGCAGCCACATCAAGCGACGCAAAGCGCCCGAAAAGATGTAGATAAACGCTGTGCGCACAAGTTGCAGGTACGTCGCGGGAATACTGGACGCCATTGAATCGCGCACGATATCAGACCAAACGAGTACCTCGACCTCGGCATCAACCGATTGCCCGTCCATGCGGGACTCGACGCGCCAACCATAATGCTCACCCGCTTTGGCGGCAATCCCGACATCATAGCTGGAAATCTCAGATTGTGTTGCGGATTCAGTGCGATACAGCTCGCGGTAGCGGCGCGGATGAATGGGGTCGTAGCCGGGAATATAGAACACCTTGCGGCGTTTCACCTGCCTATTCTCTGCCTGATCCATTGTGCTTCGCCTCTAATTTGCAGGCACTATAGACCCGAACTTCGGCGAAATTAAGTTAAGCGTTAACCAAATACGGCCAAGAACGGCATCGCTTCCAGCATCCAATAGGCAAACATCGCAAGGAACCCCGTCGCCATCGCCAGCCCGACAATGATCAGCAACACGCCGGACGTCTTTTCAATCACGCCCATGTTGCGCTTCATCCACGCCATCGGGCGTTTCAACTGCGGGAAGAATGCGGCAACCAGCAAGAAAGGAACGCCAAGGCCAATCGCATAAGTACCCAGCAATACCATACCCTTACCGACATCCGCCTGCCCTGTGGCAAGGCCCAGAATGGCGCTTAGGATCGGGCCTAAACAGGGCGTCCACCCAAAGGCGAAAGCAAGTCCAAGGAAATATGCGCCAAAGGCGGACCCGCCTTTGTCCCCCGCATCCACGCGCATTTCACGATCAAGGAATTTCAACCGATACAGCCCCAGAAAATGGAAGCCAAAGATGATCACAACAATGCCTGCACCAATCTCAAAGTAGCTTTTGTACCCGAGAAACGCGCGTCCTAACGCTGATGCCCCCGCACCAAGGATCAGGAAAACCGTCGAAAGCCCCAGCACAAAGAACAGCGCCGAAACAACCGCACGGTTGCGCGCACCCTTATCGTCTTCCATATCGGTCACACTGACACCGCCCATATAGGCGAGATACGGCGGCACAATCGGCAGCACACAGGGGCTGAGGAACGACAGAATGCCCGCTGAAAACGCAACTAGGAGCGCTGGAATCAGCGAGGCAGCAAGGAAGGTTTCGGTTTCAAACATACGACCCTCTTAGCGGTCCGTGCGCGCGGCGTCACGCGACAGTTGGTCACTTCCTTGTGGACATTTGTGACAGCGCGCGGCACCCCTTGCCCATGGAAGATATCTTAGACGCACGCGGGCTCATGTGTCCTTTGCCGATTTTGAAGCTTGGCAAGGTGATGCGTGGCGTGCCCGTTGGGACGGTGGTTACAGTCTGGTCAGATGATCCGATCGCCGTGATCGACATCCCACATTTCTGCGTTGAGGCTGGCCATCGGCTGGTTTCGCAATCCGACGAAGGTGCGCACCAGATTTACGTGATCGAGCGATTGCCTAAATAGAAAACGCCGCCCCACCACTGTGGGACGGCATTTATTTTCAAACCCTTACGGGTCAATTCTAATGCATCGCGTTAGCGACCACCCAGCGACCACCAGCCACGCTTCTTAGGCGTTTCTTTGGCCTCAGCGACAGGTTCAGCTACCTCTGCTTCCGCCTCAACCGGCTTTGGCTGTGACGTGGTTTTGCGAACCCGCTTTGGCTTTGCCTCGGCAACAGGTTCTGGCGTTTCAGCGGGCGCCTCAGCGACGGGTGCTTCAGCCTCCACTGCTTCAACAGCCTCAACCTTCTTCGCAGCAGGCTTCTTGCGGGCGCGTGTGGCCTTCTTTGGCTTTGGCGCTGGCTCTTCTTCGGCGGCAGGTGCCTCTTCATCAGCCTTTGCCTCCTCAGCAGGTGCGTCATCGCTTTTCTTGCGACGGGTACGCGTGCGCTTGGGCTTTTCTGGCGCTTCTTCTGCGGCAACTTCCTCAGCGGGTGCCGCCTCAGTAGCCTCAACAGCTTCCGCCTCCTCAGCTGGCGCTGCATCGCTTTTCTTGCGGCGTGTGCGGGTGCGCTTTGGCTTTGGTGCCTCTTCAATCTTGGCGTCTTCGGCCTCAGCTGCGTCCGCTTCAACAACCGCGGCGTCACCCTCAACAGATGCAGCGGTTGTTTCGCCAGCGTTCTCGCCATTCTCGGCGTTGTTGGCTTCGGCGTTCTCGCCACCGCCCCCACCACCGCGACGACGACGACGGCGACGACGGCGCTTTTTGGTTGGTGCTTCGCCGTCCTGTTGCTCTGAGGCTTGGCCCTCAGAGGACGCATCTGTCTCTTCAACTTCTGCCATAACAGCCGTGTCCGACGAAATCACAGACGCGAGTTCAACCTCAGCTACCGCGCGGGTCGCGGTCTTGAACTTCTCAATAGCATAGTCAGGCGACACCAGATGTGGGTCACATTCAATACGCACGGACAGGCCATAACGGGCCTCGATCTGGGCGATATGCTCGCGCTTTTGGTTCATCAAGAAGTTGGCGATCACAATTGGTGCTTTGATCAGAACTTCCTTGGAACGGCCGCGTACACCCTCTTCTTCCAACTGGCGCAGAATACCTAGCGCGACGTTGTCGTCAGAACGCAGCAAGCCCGTGCCGTGGCAGTGGGAACATTCCTGCGTGGTTGATTCCAGCATGCCAGGGCGCAAACGTTGACGCGACATTTCCATCAGGCCAAAGCCGGAAATCCGCCCTACCTGAATGCGCGCACGATCTGTCTTCAGCTTTTCCTTCATCATCTTTTCAACGGCGGCGTTGTTCTTGCGCTCGTCCATATCGATGAAGTCGATCACGATCAGCCCAGCCAAGTCGCGCAGGCGCAACTGACGCGCCACTTCTGCGGCGGCCTCAAGGTTGGTCTTGGTCGCAGTCTGTTCAATACTACCTTCTTTGGTCGCACGGCCAGAATTCACGTCAATCGCCACAAGCGCTTCGGTGATGCCGATCACGATGTAGCCACCAGATGGCAGCTGCACCGTCGGGTTAAACATGCCATTCAAGTAACCTTCGACCTGATGGCGTGCATACAGCGGCATCTGGTCTTTGTAGTTGGTCACGTTTTTCGCGTGGGACGGCATGATCATTTTCATGAAGTCCTTTGCCACGCGGTAACCGGCCTCTCCCTCAACGATCACTTCGTCGATCTCTTTGCTGTAAAGATCGCGAATCGAACGTTTGATCAGGTTGCCTTCTTCATAGATCTGCGCCGGCGCTGTCGATTTCAGCGTCAGTTCGCGGATTTGTTCCCACAGGCGTTGCAGGTATTCATAATCGCGCTTGATCTCGGTCTTGGTGCGCTGTGATCCGGCGGTGCGAATGATCAGGCCAGCACCTTCTGGTACAAGCATTTCATTGGCGATGGATTTCAGCTTTTTTCGGTCGGCGGCATTGGTGATCTTGCGGGAAATGCCACCACCACGCGCGGTGTTTGGCATCAGCACGCAGTAGCGGCCAGCAAGCGAAAGGTATGTCGTCAGGGCAGCGCCCTTGTTGCCGCGTTCTTCCTTGACCACTTGGATCAAAAGGATTTGGCGAACTTTGATAACCTCTTGAATTTTATAACGCTTCGGGCGCGGCTTGCGCACAGGGCGCACGTCTTCTTGGTCGTCCTCGTCAGCGACGCTTTCGATGGATTCATCTTTAGCTGTCGCATCAGCACTACCAGCGGCGGCTTCTTCATCGGCGCTATCGTCGCTGTCATCAGAAGGCACTTCATCTGTTGGTTCTTCAACAGGTGTCTCCGCAACCGTTTCCATGTGCGACGTGGCTTCGCCGTCAGCGATCTCTGCGCCTTCGGTCAGGTCAATCGTTTCCATACCCGCGATATCGCCAGAGGTCTCTTCCTCGGGCGTTTCAATAGGGTCAGCCGTTGCCACGGCATCCTGAGTGTCCACCTCAGCCGCTTTAGGCTTGCGGCGACGGCGCGAACGCTTTGGCTTTTCAGCTTCGGCCTCAGCCTCGGCTTTCATGGCTTCTGCGTAGGCCTTTTCTTCGGCCATCAGTGCTTCGCGGTCTGCGACCGGAATCTGGTAGTAGTCAGGGTGGATTTCGTTGAACGCAAGGAAACCGTGGCGGTTGCCGCCATAGTCAACAAACGCTGCCTGAAGCGATGGTTCGACCCGTGTTACTTTTGCGAGATAGATGTTGCCGGCCAGCTGGCGGCGGGATTGGGTTTCAAAGTCGAATTCCTCGACCTTGTTTCCGTCGACCACCACAACGCGGGTTTCTTCCGCGTGGGTGGCATCGATAAGCATTTTCTTAGCCATTGTATCCTGTTCCACGCGCCATTTGGCGGCGCCCCCAAGGGCGCTGCAGTTTCTGATGCGTGATTGATTGTGGCGATGCGCGCGCAAGCGGATGCGGCGGCCAATTGGCCCCCTGCTCTCTCGCCATTTAATGTCGCGCGGTTCATCGCGTTGGTCTCCGACCACCAATGCATATGCGAAAGTGGCCCGTTCAAGGCCCCAAGCGTTAGGTTGTCCATCACCGCCGAGGGCTATTCATCTGGTCTCATTAAAAAGAAACCACATTCTTCGGTCTGTCTAATGGGTATGACGGGATCGCCTGATCGGGCCACTCAACCAATACACAGAAAAACTCACCGGGATTTTGCGCAAATCGTTATGGCAACCACCCGTGGTTTATACATAGGGGACATGGGGGGCTATTTACAATGATGAACTGCATCAGACGCTCAATATTGGCGTCATAAGACATAGTCACCTACATCACGAAGACACGCTGGCAAGAAAGCTGACAATCCCTGCCACTAGAAGGAGGAAGTGAAAAAAAAGTGCCCAACGGCGAAAAACCCACAAAATCAGACACACAACACACCAGAAGGTGAAAACTCCCGCCGCGACCATCAGAGTAGCGGACCAACGATTCGCATAAGCGGCGCCTCCGTCCGACGACCCCAATAAAAAAAACAGGTAGCCCGCCACACCGATTGAGGAAGACAGCCCCACGATCACGCAAAACCTCATCAACCGCTTTGCGAGAGGGTCTATTGGTTTGCGCCCGCTTTGGATCGGAGAGGCAATATAGGGGTCGGTCGTCTTGCGCATTTCACCCAAGATAGTCAGACCGCTGGAGACCATACTTCGCCATCTTTTCATTCAACGTCCGGCGCGGCAGGCATAACTCTTCCATGACGTTTACAATTGATCCTTTGTGGCGGCGCATGGTGTTATCAATCAACATCCGCTCGAACGCCTCAACGAATTCCTTGAGCGGTTTGCCTTCAGTGGTGATCGCCGGCTGACTTTCATCGTCTTCGGTCATCAACAGGCTGGCAATCGAGCCTGAGCCACGACGGTTTTGCAGAACCGCGCGTTCGGCCACATTATACAGCTGACGCACATTGCCCGGCCATGGGGCCTGCAACAGCTGTGCGGCCTCTTGGGCGGACACTTCGGGTGCGTCGCAGCCGTATTCCTCGGCAAATCCTTCGCCCAAACGGGTGAACAACGTCAGGATATCTTCACCCCGCGCACGCAGTGGCGGCACCGTGATCCGCAATGCGGCCAAACGGTAGAACAGATCATTGCGCAGCACGCTTTCGCAAGTCTTGCCTTCGTCCTGTAGGTTACAAATGGCAACGATGCGGGTTTCAGCGGGGGTGCCTTGTTCGTTAATGGCCGTCAGCAGCCGCGCTTGGTTGGTTTCAGACAAAGCTTCGATGTCTTCGAGCACCAATGTACCACCACGGGCCTCTTCCATTGCGGGGATCGGATCATCCTGCCCTGCTGGGCCGAACAGCCGCTTGGATAGCGCCTCTTCTTCGTAAGCGGCACAGGAAATCAAAACGAATTTCTTATTCGCCCGCGCACCAACCGCATGCAGCGCATGCGCCACCAGCGTTTTGCCCGTCCCTGTTTCGCCCTCAATCAGCGCATGACCATCCGCCTGCCCCAGATCGAGGATGTCTTCTTTAAGACGCTCCATCACAGGACTTGCGCCGATGAGTTTCTTCATCAACGCGCCACCGTCAGACAATTCACGACGCAACGCACGGTTATCAAGCGTCAAACGCCGCGCAACGGTCGCCTTCTTCGCCAGTTCCGTCATGCGATCGGGATTGAACGGCTTTTCGAGGAAATCAAACGCGCCAATGCGCATCGCCTCAACCGCCATCGGCACGTCGCCGTGGCCCGTGATCATGATAACGGGAAGCGAGCTGTCCACACCTTTGAGCTTTTTCAAAAACTGCATGCCGTCCATGCCCGGCATCTTGATATCGCTGACAACGATACCCGGATAATCTTGGCCCACGCCCTTCAGCGCATCTTCGGCGCTGGCGAATGTCTCGGTGTCATACCCCGACAGCGCCAGCCACTGGGAAATGGACTGACGCATGTCCTGTTCGTCATCCACAATTGCGATTTTCATTGCCTGAGCCATGCGCGTTTACTCCGCTGCTTCTATTTCTGAACCCAATATGGGCAGTTCTACTTCAAATATGGCCCCACCCTTCGCAGAATTGCGCGCGGTCAGCCGTCCACCGAAGTCGTTTACGATGCCAGATGAGATAGCAAGACCCAAGCCGGTACCGTCACCCGGGGCTTTGGTGGTGTAAAACGGCTCAAACAGCTCATCGAGGTCTTCGATCCCGGCACCATTGTCGCGAACAGACAGGCGTGCAACGTCCCCCTGCGCAAGCAAGATTTCAACAACGGGTTCGCCCGCAGTTTTGGTCGCATCCAATGCGTTTCTCAGCAGGTTAATGATGACCTGTTCTAACCGCATCCTATCGCCAAAAACCATCACGGGATGGTCCGGCAAAGTACGCGTAATGACCACCTGACGCTGTCGCAATTGCGGTTCCATCATGGACAGTGAAGACAGCACCGCGTCCTTCATATCAATGGGTTCTAGGCTGTCTTTGCCTTTGCGGGCGTAGGATTTTAATTGCTTGGTAATCGCACCCATGCGCTCAATCAGGCTGTCGATGCGCTGTACCGCGACAACGGCCTCATCAGGGCGTTCACGGCTGATCAACAGGCGCACGCCAGCAAGGTAGGTTTTCATCGCTGCAAGGGGTTGATTTAGCTCATGTGAAACGGCCGCCGACATCTCACCAAGGGCGGCCAGTTTGGACGTTTGCGCAACGGTCTGCT
The DNA here is from genome assembly GCF_900185015.1 of Octadecabacter ascidiaceicola. Taxonomy (GTDB): domain Bacteria; phylum Pseudomonadota; class Alphaproteobacteria; order Rhodobacterales; family Rhodobacteraceae; genus Octadecabacter; species Octadecabacter ascidiaceicola. The sequence goes on from NZ_FXYD01000001.1 coordinate 520,790, forward strand.
CGGCCACCTCAAGATCCTTTTCGACCTTTTTACGTTCGGCAATTTCCCGCTGCAGTCGACGATTCAACTGGCGAAGCTCCGCCGATTCCATCTGAAACATCCGCGCCGCGAGGTTTGATCTACGTGACAAGAACCAAAAAAGGCCCGCCAGCGTAATCGCGAAGCCCATGATTTCGAGTGCCAAAATCGCATTCACCCGTTCACGCACGGATTGGAATGTTGTGAAACTAACCACACGCCACCCCTGAAACGGCACACGCGCTTCTTGGCGCATCACGCCGTCACCCCGCAGGTAGGCATCAATCGGCAAAGCTGACCAATCTGGCGTGCCACGCAACGCCCGTTCAATCGCTGTTTGTGGCTCCTGCAGCGCGATCGCTTCTTCTTCAAGACGTCCACGCCAGCGCGGCTCTGTCGCCAATATCGCAAGGCCTTCACTGTTAAGAACCATTACCGCGTCAGAAATACCCGCCCAAGACCGCTCCAGTTTCGCCAAATCCACTTCGACGGAAACTACACCAATCACCAGACTGCTGTCTTCGACCCGGCGCGAATAGGTGAACGAATATCCGCCCTCTTCGCGCTCACCCACGGTAAAAGTCGTGATATTTGAGCGAAGCGCATCAATGAATGACCTTTGCGGGCGTTGGTTTTCCCCAAGCCGTTCGCGGTTTGTCGCGGCAACAATGCGGCCGTCTGTGTCCATCAGTACCAAAGACGCCGCGCCGATTTCATCCACGAAAGACAACAATCGTGCGGTTGACTGGGTAAAGTCAGCCGAGTTCAACGCGCCGATCAACGCGGGGTCACGCGCCAGCAGTTGTGGAACGATTGAGTTTCTCTGTAGCTCGCTGAGAAGGTTAGCAGAATACAACGCCAAGCGCACTTCAGCGGCACCGCGCGTGCGGTCTGTAAAGCGTTCGGTCAAAAGGCGATTGGACGTGTAGACAACAATGCACGCCACGACCACAAGCGCAGTCACAAGGATGCGCGTCCACCAAACCGGCGACAAGCGCCGCCTTTTCACAGAATTCCCCAGGTCATTTCAAAATACTACCGCCCTACCCGCGCGGCGTCCATCACAGCCCTTAGGCGTTGGCCAGTTGCGCCATCAAACCGGCAAAAAGACGCTGACCGTCGGTGTTGCCATGCGCGTCTTCATAGGCACGTTCAGGGTGAGGCATCATCCCCAGCACACGGCGGTTCTCCGACAGAATACCAGCGATATCGCCGCGGCTTCCGTTCGGATTGTCCGTGTAGGTAAAGGCCACGCGGTCCTCGCCCTTCAGCTGCGCAATCGTTGCATCGTCAGCAAAATAGTTGCCGTCATGGTGCGCAATCGGAACGCCGATTTCAGCGCCAGCGTTGTAGCCTTCGGTGTAAGCGGAATTGGATGTCTCAACCTTCAAACCAACCGTACGGCAGATGTATTTCAGCCCCGCATTGCGCAACAGCGCACCGGGCAACAAACCCGTTTCGGTCAGAATTTGGAAGCCATTACAAACACCTAGAACATAACCACCCGCATTCGCGTGATCCACAACTGCGTTACAAATTGGTGAGTTCGCCGCAATCGCACCGCAGCGCAGGTAATCCCCAAACGAGAACCCGCCCGGGATCGCAACCAAATCAACACCCTTCGGAAGCGCTGCATCTTTGTGCCAAACAATGCTGACATCCGCGCCGGATTTTTCCAAGGCAACAGCCATATCACGATCGCAATTGGACCCGGGGAATTGAATAACAGCGGCTTTCATAGTCGATCCCCTTTTCAGGACAGAAGAGTTCAAGTTGTTTCGCCCATTGGGCAAAGCGGAAGATTATAACCCAATGCCGCAGACATCGGTAATCGGGCCAAGATCGTCATCGAAATCGATGCCCGAACGAATGTGGATTTGTGAGATCAAAGTCCCGAAGCCTTCGACTCCCTGCAGTTTGCCCGCTTCTTCCACCGCCCATGCTGACCAGCGAAGATACTCCTCGACGACCGGAACGCCACGACGGCGTTCAAGCTCGCCAATGGCACAGGTCATTTTCACCGCCATCTCAGTTGGCACTGTCCAGCTCTGATCACCACCACCTACGCGAGACATTTCGCGGGTAAAGGCCTCTGTCAGGGCAATATGACGTGCTGCATAATTGTCGGCAGCAGCGGGCATGGCGCCCAGAAAAATGCCGGCCAGAACAACGCCTTTAATCAATTTCAATTTCATAGCTTTCGATCACTGTATTGGCTAAAAGTTTCTCACACATCTCACCAACTTGGGTTTCAGTTGCGCCATCCGCCAGATCAAGCTCGATGACTTTACCTTGGCGAACTCCGTCCACCCCATCAAACCCAAGCGCGCCAAGCGCGTGTTTCACGGCGGCCCCCTGTGGATCCAAAACACCGTCTTTCAACATTACATGTACGCGGGCTTTCATGGCAGCAGTCTTTCTTTGTTAGTTTATCAGTGTCGGCTTGGTGATATTCGTCGCATTGGACGGCATCACACCAAGGCGTTTTGCAACTTCGGTGTAGGCATCGGCCAGATCACCAAGATCTTGGCGGAACACGTCCTTATCAAGCTTGCGCCCGCTTTCGATGTCCCAAAGGCGGCAGCTGTCAGGGCTGATTTCATCAGCAACCACAAGTCGCATGAAATCATTGTCCCAAACGCGGCCAATCTCGATTTTGAAATCGACCAATTTGATGCCGACCCCGTGCATGACTCCGGCCATAAAGTCGTTCACCCGCAGCGCGAGCGCGACAATATCGTCCAGATCCTGCTGCGAGGCCCAGCCAAATGCGATGATGTATTCTTCCGGCACCAGCGGATCACCAAGTGAGTCGTCTTTATAGGAGAACTCGACAATCGGGCGTGGCAGCGGTGTGCCCTCTTCCATGCCAAGACGCTTGGCCATCGATCCTGCGGCAAAGTTGCGCACGATGACTTCAAGCGGAATGATTTCAACCTGACGGATCAGCTGTTCGCGCATGTTCAGGCGGCGAATGAAATGGGTCGGGACGCCAATGCGCTGAAGACCCAGCATAAAGAACTCCGACAGGCGGTTGTTCAAAACGCCCTTGCCGTCAATTACGTCTTTCTTTTCGGCGTTAAACGCGGTCGCGTCATCCTTGAAATACTGTACAAGCGTTCCCGGCTCTGGACCTTCATAGAGGATCTTTGCCTTGCCTTCATAGACCAGTTTGCGACGTGCCATGCTGTCTCCTGCGCAGGCCCCTCTCTTTGGACGTCAAAGAGGGCAGAAAAGGCCTGATACGCGCCTCATAAGCCAAGCCCCCCTTGCGGGCAAGCGCTGCGAGGGGCATATCTTGTATGAACACCAAATGGAGCCTGAAAATGTCCACTTTTGACGACCGCGAAACCGCATTTGAAAACAAATTTGCCCATGACGCAGAAATGCAGTTCAAGGCAGACGCCCGCCGCAACAAGCTTGTTGGCCATTGGGCCGCCGGTCTGCTCGGCAAAGAAGGCGACGAAGCGGATGAATACGCTAAAGAAGTCATCAAAGCCGATTTCGAAGAAGCCGGCCACGAAGACGTCTACCGCAAGCTGTTCGCGGACGTGGGCCACTTGGCTGACGAAGCCACCATTCGCGCGAAGATGGCGGAATGCATGGCAGAAGCCAAAGAACAGTTGCTCGGCGAAGCCTAAACCCGCCACGATTGAGCGAAATTTCGTTCTAATTGAATGAATTAAGATAGGGCCAGCCCGTCGAAAGACGCGCTGGCCTTTACGTTTGAAGAACCATTCCCCCTTTAACGTGCCCCTCGTGGGTGGGCTCACGCTGAGTTTGAATGGGGGTACGAATGTCACAAAGCCAAGAAGCCGCATCTCGAATGCGCATGTTCATTTCGACGCGATGGATTTCAAGAACCGTCCCCGTTCTTGCGCTCGGCGTTTTCGGGGCACTGTTTGTGCGCCATATCGCACAGATTGACGGCGCCGCAATTTGGGGCGCTTTCGCATCCTTGCAGTGGTGGCAATGGGGTGCCGCCTTGGTTTTTACCGCACTCAGCTTTCGCGCAATCGGCATCTATGACGTTTTGGTGCATCGCATTTTACACACGCGCCAACACCCAAGCCTTGCACGCAGCGCAGGTATCAAAGCCATCGCTATCTCCCAAACACTAGGTTTTGGCACGATCACAAGCGCCTTGGTCCGCTGGCGTTGTTTGCCGGACCTAACCGCAAGCGCAATTGCGCAGCTTTCTGCAGCGGTAAGCCTGTCCTTTTTAGCCGCTCTTGCCGTTGTGGCCGCGTTGATCGTGCCATTTTCCGGCCTTTTGCCACACTCTGGCGGGCTAGTTCTTAGTGGCTTGGTCGCGCTTTTGGGGTTGATGGCCTTGGCCCGCCTCAGTTTCCGGCTGGGTTGGATCCCAACCCCTGTACGCACGAAGACCCTATTCTCGTTGTTGCTTGCGACTTTCGTCGACACAGGGTTTGCCGCAGCCGCACTTTGGGTACTTTGGCCGGAACCGATTTCGTTCCAACTTCTGTTCGCGGCCTACCTTGTCGCCCTTGGTGCAGGCCTTTTGTCCAACGCTCCGGGCGGGGTTGGCGCATTTGATTTGTCTTTGCTTGCGCTGCTACCAGTCACCGATTCCGCATCAACCATGGCGGCGCTATTGGCGTTTCGCGCCCTCTATTACGCACTACCCGCGGCCATTGCACTCTTCTGCCTAATCCGCCCAACACCATCCGTCCCGTCCCGCCCGCTCACGCACCCCGAAGCGACCCTTGCGCGGCAGTCGGCCCATGTATTCCCCCACAAGAAAGCGCCCCTCCTCACGCTGTCTTGCTGGGGGAATGGTGTGGTTTTGGGGGATTTGCCAAACGGAATGTCCATAAGCGACTTGCGCAGCAGCGGGGCACCGCGCGCCCTCTATAAATGCAGCGCACAACAGGCCACGCGCGCGCGCAAATCTGGCTGGGTCGCGATCCGTTGCGCCGAAGACGCGCTCATCACGCTCGCGACTTGGTCAACCCAAGGCGCTAAAAAACGGCAATTGCGCCGCGCGTTAAACGGGTTCAAAAACAGCGGGCTTCATATTTTTGAAGTCCGCAACACAGCTTCTCTCACTAGAATTGCCAAAAAATGGGCAAAGGCCTCCGGTGGCGAACGCGGTCATTCGATGGGAAGGTTTTGCCCAGACTACCTCTCCCATCAGCGCGTATTCGCCGCCTATGCGGGCAAAACTCCTGTGGCATTCGTCAGCTTTCACACAGGCCCCATTTGGACCCTCGACCTTATGCGCCACGCTGCCTTTCCTTCTGGCGCGCCGCTGCCGAATGGCACGATGCACGCCCTCGTATATCAAGGGATTCTTGCCGCAAAACAGTGCGGCGCTACCCAGCTCTCCTTAGCCTCGGTTCCCTCTCTATCCAACGCTTTACCCGGCGCGAGGCGCACCATAGATGCCGCCGCCGGATTGCGCCGCTTCAAACAAGCTTTTGATCCATCTTGGCATGCACGTTACCTCTGCGCGCGCACGACAAGTGACCTAATTCTAACGGTCGCAACCTTGGCCAATGCCATTCACAATCCGCCGCCATTGCCGTACCCAAAATCCATTCAGCGACATGATGAAAATTATTCAATTGCGAAGAAGCCCGCGTCATGCGAAGCGCGTGCGACCCCTTTAGGAGCACGCCATAATGTCCAGTATTCAACCGAACGCCCTGTCTGACCTTCTTGCAACCCGCGATTGGCTTTTGGCCGATGGCGCGACGGGCACGACACTATTTAACATGGGCCTGCAATCTGGCGACGCACCTGAGTTTTGGAACTTTGAACACCGCGACCGTATTACCGCCCTGTACCAAGGCGCGGTTGACGCAGGGTCCGACATTTTCCTGACCAACACCTTTGGCGGTAACGCCTCGCGCCTGAAACTGCACGACGGCCAAGACCAGGTGCATGAAATCAACAAAGCGGGCGCTGAAATTGGCCGCGAAGTTGCGGACAAATCTGGCCGCAAGGTCATCGTTGCTGGCTCCGTTGGGCCGACCGGCGACATCATGGATCATATGGGCGGCACGCTCACGTTCGACTCCGCCGTGGAAATGTTCCACGAACAAGCCGAAGGCCTGAAAGCAGGCGGCGCGGATGTTTGTTGGGTAGAAACCATTTCTGCCGGTGATGAATTCAAAGCTGCCGCAGCTGCCTTTGCACTGGCTGACATGCCGTGGTGCGGCACGATGAGTTTTGATACCGCCGGGCGCACAATGATGGGCCTGACAAGCGCCGAACTGGTAAAGCTCGTCGGCAAAATACCAAATGCACCAATCGCCTTTGGCGCAAACTGTGGTGTTGGCTCGTCCGACTTGCTGCGCACGGTTCTGGGCTTTGCCTCCGCTGGACCGGAACAGCCGATCATTGCCAAAGGGAACGCTGGCATCCCGAAATACGTCGAGGGCCACATCCACTATGATGGCACGCCTGAATTGATGGCTGACTACGCCTGCCTTGCCCGCAACAGCGGCGCGACCATCATTGGCGGGTGCTGTGGCACGACCCCAGAACACCTGAAGGCAATGCGTGAAGCGCTGGAAACCCGCCCGAAGGGTGACGCACCAACGCTGGAAGAAATCACCGAAGCAATGGGTGCATTCTCTTCTGAATCCGACGGAACGGACGGCGCTGGCCCAACACGCGCACCGCGCCGTGGGCGCCGCCGCGGCTAAGCAAGTCACGCTAAACTGAACGATTTTCACATTCGTATTGCACCACTTTCATTTGCGTGCTCGTCGCAGTCCGCGCACCTTGTGTCGCAATCGGTCCAGACCAACTGCGGCATTTACGCGCAAATCACCTAACGACACTTCAAAGGGTTCCCTCATGTCCGACCAAGAAGACGACATCATTCTCGCAGAGCTGAACGACGACGATCTTGTCGCGCAAATGTTCGATGACCTTTACGACGGCCTCAAAGAAGAGATCGAAGAAGCCGTAAATATCCTGCTCGAACGCAAGTGGGCGCCCTATGACATTCTGACCAAAGCACTGGTTGGCGGCATGACCATCGTTGGCCATGACTTCCGCGATGGCATTTTGTTTGTGCCAGAAGTGCTGCTGGCCGCGAACGCAATGAAAGGTGGCATGTTCATCCTCAAGCCGCTGCTTGCTGAAACTGGCGCGCCGCGCGTTGGCAAGATGGTGATTGGCACCGTTAAGGGTGACATCCATGACATCGGCAAAAACCTTGTGTCCATGATGATGGAAGGCGCTGGTTTTGAAGTTGTCGATCTTGGCATCAACAACGCCGTCGAAAGCTACCTCGAGGCGATTGCCTCGGAAGAGCCTGACATCCTTGGCATGTCCGCCCTCCTCACCACCACGATGCCCTATATGAAAGTCGTGATCGACACGATGATCGAGCAAGGCATCCGCGATGATTACGTCGTGCTGGTCGGCGGTGCGCCATTGAACGAAGAATTCGGCAAAGCCATCGGCGCGGATGCATATTGTCGTGACGCTGCTGTTGCCGTCGAAACGGCAAAGACGTTCATGGCCCGTAAACACAACCAAGGTGCCACAGCCTAAATACGTGCTAGACTGAAATTCCAGCGCGTCCAGTGGCCCTGCTGCTGGGCGCGTTTTCTATTGAAGGTGTTGCGCATGGATGAAATCACACGCCAAAAATCACCAGACGGCAAAGCCCGCATTCTGTTGATCGCCTGCGGTGCTTTGGCGCGCGAAATCCTAGCGTTGAACGAGGCCAATGGCTGGGACCATCTGCACCTACATTGCCTGCCCGCCAACCTGCACCACACCCCCGACAAGATCGTCGCCGCCGTCGAAAAGATGGTGGCAGAACGCCGCGATGACTTTGACGATATCTACGTGGTCTACGCCGATTGCGGCACGGGTGGGCTGCTAAAAGCTGCATGTGATCGCATGGGTGTCCAGATGGTCGAAGGGCCGCATTGCTATAGCTTCTTTGAGGGCAACGCAGTGTTTGAAAACCTTGGCGAAATGACAGCGTTTTACCTGACGGATTTTTCCGTCCGCCAGTTTGACGCCTTTATCTGGAAACCACTGGGCATGGACCGTCACCCCGACCTGCGGGACATGTATTTCGGGAACTATGAAAAAATGGTCTATCAAGCGCAGACCGACGACCCTGCCCTGACTGAACTCGCCAAGAAACACGCACAGCGCCTCGGGCTTGCGTTTGAGCGGCGTCTGACGGGCTATGGTGATCTGGAAGCGTCGCTGGCGGCGCTGCGTTAAGCTCTAACGCTGCGGATCCGCTCGATCATTGCGCGTAACCCGTTAGACCGCTGAGCGGAAAGATGGTCGTTCAACCCAAGGCGTTCAAATTCTGCGCGGGCATCAACGCCTGCAACTTCCTCAACCGGTAGTCCGTTATACAAAGCATGCAAAATTGCGATCAAACCGCTGACGATCATTGCGTCGCTCGCGCCGTGGAACGTGAACACTCCATCCTTGATCGTGGGGACCAGCCAAACCTGTGACGCGCATCCGTCAACCTTGGTCGCGGGAACCTTGAACGCATCATCAAGGGGCGGCATTTCGCGGCCCATGTCGATGACATGCGCGTAACGGTCTTCCCAATCATCCAAAAACTCGAACGTTTCAGCGATATCTTCAAAGGCAGTCGTGGCCATAGTGTTCCCCTATCTTGCCCCTGACTTAGGCCCAGCCCCACCAAACGTCCAGTGCCCGCTTTTCATACACGCAACTTTGGGCTAGCAAGACGTACCAACTTAAGACCAAAGGGGCGATCCATGCTGCGCGCAACACTTCTAGGCACTGCTGTCCTGCTCACGCTTTCGGGCTGTGCACGGATTTCAGAAAGCCGCTTCAACCCTTTCAACTGGTTTGGAAACAGCACCGAAGCCGCAGTCATTGATCCGAGTGAGCGCCGCCCACTGGTTCCAGAAGGCCGCCGTCAAGTAGCCTTAGACGGGCGCATTCTGGTTCAAAGCATCATTTCGCTCAGCGTCGACCGCGCACCAAGTGGCGCAATCGTGCGCGCTGTTGGTGTCGCCGAAACGCAGGGCTTCTTTAACGCGCAGCTTGTCAGTCGTGGCGTTGAAAACGGCGTGCTTACGCTTGAGTTTCGCGCACAAAGGCCGACACGTTTAGAAGTGCCTGGCACAACGCGTTCACGCCAAATCAGCGCAGCCTACGTCATTGATAGCGTTGATCTTTCCGGCATTCGCACGGTACGCGTTCAAGCCGCGACAAATGCGCGAACTTCCGGCCGCTAAGCGCTGTCAAAGCGCAATCGCAACGACCTTTTCGCCCTTCACCGCCAAGCCGATCTCGCCGTTACATAGACGCAGCGCATCGTCTCCAAAAACCTCTTTGCGCCAACCGCGCAAGGCTGGAACATCACGAACACCTCCAGCAATTGCATCCAGATCAGCGCTGTTGGCGATCAGCTTTTGTGCGACACCCTCGGTGTCTGCAACGGACTTCACCAACACCCGCAGCATATCCGCCAAGGCCGGATTCACCTGAAGCTTCTCACGACTGGAATCAACACGCGGTGCGTTTTCCGGCTTTACGGCCAAGCCGGTTTTCACCGCCTTCAGGATACCATCGGCGATATCGCCACGCCGCGCTTCACGCAGCAACAGACGCGAACGCCCCAAGTCTTTTTCTGACGCAGGTTTTGTCGATGCGATCTCAACCAATGCATCGTCCTTAAACACACGATTACGCGGAATATTGCGAGATTGTGCGTAGGTTTCACGAAAACGCGCCAACTCGCGCACGATTGACAGGAATTTCCCCGAATTGGTGCGTGTCTTAACGCGTTTCCATGCCAAATCAGGATCCGCTTGATAGGTCGCCGGATCATTCAACACGGCCATCTCTTCGGCCACCCATTTCTTGCGACCAGACTTATCCAATTGCTTAGACAAGAATTCATAGATGACCCGCAGGTGGGTCACATCAGCCAGCGCGTAGGTCTGCTGCGCATCCGTCAGTGGGCGGCGGGACCAATCCGTAAAGCGCGAAGACTTATCAACGGACTCCTTGGCAATTTTACGCACGAGCGTCTCATAGCCAGCTTGTTCGCCAAAACCACAGACCATCGCAGCGACCTGAGTATCAAACAACGGCATAGGGATAATGCCCTGATCAATATAGAAAATCTCAAGATCTTGGCGGGCAGCGTGGAAAACCTTAACCACGTTTTCGTCTTGAAACAGCGCATACAGCGGTGCCAGATCAAGGCCGTTTGACAGTGGGTCAACCAAGACCGCATCGTCATTGCCGTCACCCATATAGGCCAACTGAATCAGACATAGCTTTGAATAATAGGTGCGTTCGCGCAGGAACTCGGTGTCCACGGTCACATAAGGATACTTGGCGGCCTCGGCGCAAAAAGCGGCAAGATCAGTCGTCGTTGTGATGGTCTTCATCTGGGCCTTTTCATTTTCTATTCGTCGCGGCCCCCCGCTCGCTTTGGTGAGCTTAGGGGATTGATCTCATAATGGGAAGGCGCACTGGCGTGCGATCTCCGTTCGCAAAACGGCGCAAAACAGCAGGGTACAGTTCATGCTCTAGCGGAAGTAGGCGGCTGGCGAGGGTTTCAGGCGTGTCGTTCTGCTCAACAGCAATGCGTGCTTGCCCTAGAACCGGTCCATCATCTAATGCGGCCGTCACTTCATGCACGCTACAACCGTGTTCTGGGTCGCCAGCTTCAAGAGCACGCGCGTGGGTGTGTAGCCCTTTGTATTTCGGGAGCAACGACGGGTGAATGTTCAACATTCGGCCTTCATAACGCGCGGTGAAGCCTTCGGTTAATATTCGCATGAAGCCTGCCAAACAAACGATATCGGGATTATGGCCCTCAAGCGTCGCATGAAGAATCTCTTCGAACGCGTTGCGATCATTGGGGTATTCTCGGTGATCAACGAAAGCCGTCGCAATACCCAGGTCTCGCGCCTTCGCCAGCCCGCCGGCGTTCGGATCATTGGAAATCACAACCACCGGACGCGCTGGATGGTCACCAATCATGCTGTTCACAAGCGCCACCATATTCGAGCCGCCACCCGAAATCAGGATAGCGACCCGTTTGCTCATACCAATGAGCCTGTGTAGCGAACGCCCTCACCAGCAGTGATTTTACCAAGCTCGTAAACGTCGTGACCGGCAGCTTCAAACGCGGCACGCGCGGCGTTTGCTTTGTCAGCGGGTACCGCCGCGACCATGCCAATACCGCAGTTAAATGTCTTGAGCATCTCGCCCTGATCAAGACCGCCCTGCTCGGCCAACCATTTAAAGACAGGCAGGAGCTCCCAAGCATCAAGGTTGATGTCAGCGCCAAGGGTCTCCGGCAGAACGCGCGGCAGGTTTTCTGTCAGACCGCCACCCGTAATATGGGCCAGCGCATGCAAATCATCCATCGCGGCAACCGCGCCTTTGACATAGAGCGTCGTCGGGGCAAGCAATGCCTCGCCCAACGTTCCATCGGAAAACGGCGACGCGTCAGCCCATGCAAGACCGGAACGTTCAACAATCTTGCGCACCAAAGAATAGCCGTTGGAGTGAACACCATTGGACGCAAGCCCCAACAATACATCGCCCTCAGCAACATCGCGTGGAATTTCAGCACCGCGTTCCATTGCGCCAACGCTAAACCCAGCAAGGTCGAAATCACCCTCAGGATACATGCCCGGCATTTCCGCCGTTTCGCCACCAATCAGTGCACAACCGGACAATTCGCAGCCCTTAGCGATCCCGTTGATGATCCGCGTCGCTTGATCAAGCTCCAGCTTGCCAGTCGCGAAATAGTCTAGGAAAAACAGTGGCTCCGCACCTTGGCACACCAGATCGTTGACGCACATGGCAACCAGATCGATACCAACGCCATCCACGTTTCCCGTATCAATGGCGATGCGCAGTTTGGTGCCAACACCGTCCGTTGCCGCCACAAGGATCGGGTCGCTGTAACCAGCGCCCTTCAGATCAAACATCGCGCCAAAGCCACCAAGCCCTGCCATAACGCCAGATCGTTTGGTGCGTTTGGCCGCAGGTTTAATGCGTTCTACCAACGTGTTGCCTGCGTCGATATCAACGCCAGCATCCGCATAAGTGAGGCCGTTTTTCTTGGGTTCAGTCATGCGGAAGATTCCTTTGTTCAAAGTGTGCTTTCCGATAAACTATGGCGCAGCAGCAAGCAACGGTACGTGTTAATGTAAACCCGAACAAAAGCGTTAATTATAACAAAGGGTACGGACGCCAATGGGAACCATCCAAGATCTCCTACGCGCCTTCTTTGGATGGAACACAACGACGTCACCGCTTTACTTCGTTGCTTTTGCGGCGGTTGCATGGGTGATTTACGTTTTCCGCGGGTTATCCGGCGGTTTCATCGCTTTTCTATTACCGAAAAATATTTGGTCACATAAATCGACCCGTCTTGACATAATATTGTTTGTCTTGGGCCGTTTTATAACCGGGTTTGGCCTGCTCGCACGCTTCAGCGCTGCACCCGCTTTTGCGGTTTGGATATCAACGCGCCTTCCGTGGTCGGCATTTGAAGGCGTATCGTTATCCCCCGTGATTCTTGCCGTTATTTTTGGGTAACGAACGATTTTGGGGTCTACTGGGTCCACCGTATCCATCATCAAATGCGTATTCTTTGGCCATTGCACGCGGTCCATCACAGCGCCGAAGTCATGACACCAATTACAGCCTATCGTCAGCACCCACTCGGGCTGTTTGTCATCGTGGCCATCCAGACAAGCATTATGGGGCTCGTGTTGGGCGTTATTGTTGGGACACTGGACCCACAGGCGACGACCGCAGAAATTGTTGGCGTTAACGCCTTCACAGCAATTGCGGTCATCGCGATGGCTAACTTTCACCATTCACACATTTGGATCAGTTTTGGCCCAATCGTTGAACGCATCATCATATCGCCAGCCCAGCATCAGATTCACCACAGCACAAACCCTGCGCATTACAATCGAAACTACGGTGGCACGCTTGCGATCTGGGACTGGATATTCGGAACGCTGTATCTGACGGGTGATGACGAAACGATAACACTTGGCCTTACAGAAAAAGGCGATGCGCCGTTGATGACGCACCGCCTTGATTTAATTTTAATCGACCCTGTGCTCAGGGCTTTGCGCGCAGGGCGTTAGAACTTCATGATAATGTCGGACTCGTCCGCATCATCTGTCTGCTCTGGTGCATCGCGCGTGGACAATGTTGCAGACGACCCACCGCCGTTCAACGCATTAACCAACAAGACGACACCAATAAATGACAACAAGATTAGGGCTTCACTGCCGCTAGAACTTGATGCTGTCGGTGTAAAAGATGATGCTCCGGCCAGCACTGGCGCGGACAAAATAACAAAAAACTCGTCATACCGTAAAAAGTTTCATGTCTCATTCCCTTCCAAGGATTGAAACTAACATCTACCAAGATTGCGGTGATTTTCCTAATAATTGTTAACCCACCGCTTGACCGCACCGCCGTCTCTGCTACGAACCATTTCTAGGGGCCTGTAGCTCAGTTGGTTAGAGCAGAGCGCTCATAACGCTTTGGTCGTAGGTTCGAGTCCTACCGGGCCTACCACTTTCTAAAAACGAAGGTTTTTTGAAAGAGTGTGCAAAGTGGGTTTGCTCGCAAACACACAGCACACGCCTTCGCCAACTTGACGCAATCCCCGGGTAAATCGCGAAGAAGATTATTGCAGAGCCGCACAAAGCGAACATTCTTTCAGTATGTAGCTGCCCCACAAATCAAAAAGGCGGCGCTCGAAAGTGCCGCCTTTTCAGATTGATTACTCTAAATCGCCTTAGAACGAGTAGCGATACCCCAATACGATATTGGAGGAACTAAACTCAGCTTCACGAGAAGCGTCTGAAAAAGCGACTTGTGCATCTGCTGTTTGCAGATATCGGTATTCAAGAAAAACCTGTGAAGCAGGAGCGACGTCGTACCGCCCGCCCAACATGATCTGCCCAGCACCGACCGTTTCAGAATTCTCGTAACTGCCTGTAGCATCATAGGTCACATTCGCTACGCCCAAGCCTAAACCTGCGTAGCCTTCAAAACTGCCATTCTCAAAGAAGTTATAGCGCGCCGTAACCAACAGCGCATCTGCACCGATATTATTCGGCTCATAACGAGTATACTCCTGTTCGTTGCTGCTGAATTCCAATCCGATCTCCAGACCGGGGGCCAAGACATCATTGCGAGAAACGCCGAAACCCAAGACCGTGCCTGAATTCGTGTCGTAATCTCTGTTCCCCCAAAACAGGCTATTGTCCGCGCTTTGGCCGACAAAAACATCAATATTGTAATCTTGTGCTTGAGCAATGCCCGCAGATGCGACGCAAAGCGCAAGTGTTGTTGTAATCATCTTAAACATTAGAAAACCGTCCTTAATAATAGAAATGGCAAAATAGTAGTTCCACGCTAACGAAAGGATTACGCTAAGTAAACTTTAGCGAAGGCACCTACATCGCTGCGTTTCAACGCGTTACCGCCCAAGCACGATCTCCGCTTTCAGGCCTCCCAAATCCGCACTTTCACCCAGCCGCAGTACGCCACCATGCGCACGCGCAATATCTTCGACAATCGCCAAGCCAAGCCCGACACCTGTGCCGCGGTTTTGGTTACGTGCGGGATCAAGGCGCGTGAACGGGCGTACGGCGTCGTCTCGCTGCTCTATGGGGATACCCGGTCCGTCGTCCTCAACGCAAAACACCACAGCCTTGGGGGTCATCGACACGCTAAGGCGCGCGTTGTTTCCATAGCGCAGCGCATTGCCAATCAGGTTTTCCAATGCGCGCCGGATCGCTAGCGGGCGAAGCGCGACTTCGCCATCGTTTTCCATAACGCCTGCCGTCACCGCCTGCCCCATACGTTCGGCGTCCGCTAAAATAGTTGCCGCCATTGCAATCGGATCAACCATTTCCGCCTCGCCCTCAGCGTCGCCACGGGCGAAATCAAGGAATGCATCAAGCAGCCCCTGCATGTCATCAACATCGCGCACCAGCGGTGCAGCCTCGTCTTCGTCCATCATCCCAAGGCCAAGCCGCAAGCGGGTTAGCGGTGTGCGCAAATCATGGCTAACGCCCGATAGCATCATTGTACGGGTATGGGTCTGACGCTCGATCCGGTTGCGCATATCAAGGAATGCATGCCCTGCCGCGCGAACCTCATTTGCGCCGGCGGGATGATACGGCACCACGCGCCCGCGCCCGTATTCCGCCGACGCCGCCGCAAGTCGTTTGATCGGGCGCAGCTGATTTCGCAGATAAAAATAGGCGATTAATGTCATCAGCGCCCCAAGCACAATAAGCCAGACCAGCAATTGGTGCGGATTGGATGCAGACACCCGCCAACGCTGGAATTCGATCTTCATTGGGCCATGTGCGCTCTCAAACCACAGCTCAACCCTGCTGGTATCTGGAAGCACAATGGGGCCAAGATCGTCCATTGTTTCATGAAGCGTGCGCTCAACTACGCCGCCCGTTAGGTCAAACCAGCGGCGCTCGTCCGACGTCGGCATCCCCAGCGCAGGGACGGTCAGTGTTAGCCCCAGCGGCATGGCGACGTCTTCCCCAACAGCCTGTAAGTCTGACAATTCTGGTGACGCGTTCACCGCATCCTGCACATACAGAATATCCAAGGATACAGAACGCGTCATCTGTCCTGTCACTTTTTCGAAATGGCGTTGAACAATACCAATCGAGATTACCAGTTGAAGCGTAACGACGGGCAAAACAAGGATCAGAGCCGCCCGCCCATAGAGCGAACGCGGCATGTATTGTTTAAGCCATTTGAAAGACATGCGATAAGCCATGACGCGACGCTAATGCGAAATGACAGACAAGGAAACGCAGTATGAGCAATGTGCCCCCAAAGGCGGGTGTTCCGGTGCAATTGGAAGACGGACTATCCTGCGTGCTGGCCCCGAACCCTTCCCCGATGACCTATTGGGGAACGAACACCTACCTGCTTGGAACAGACAGCCTCGCCGTCATTGATCCTGGGCCCTTAGATGATGACCACCTTAGGGCCTTGATAGCCGCAATTGATGGCCGCCCCGTTAGCCATATCTTGGTGACACACAGCCATTTGGACCATTCCCCCCTCGCCCGCACATTGTCTGATCTGACATCGGCGCCGATTCTCGCGTTCGGCGACAGCTCTGCTGGGCGATCTGAAGTGATGTTGGCCCTCGCCGCGTCCGGAGAGATGGGCGGTGGTGAAGGCGTGGACCATGATTTTAAACCAGATATTCTGTTATCCGATGGTGAGGTCATCGACGGCGGCGATTGGCACATCACAGCGCGGCACACGCCAGGTCACTTCGGCAATCACCTGAGTTTTCTATGGGGCAATGCGGCATTTACCGGCGATCATATGATGGGCTGGGCCAGCTCCCTTGTGTCGCCCCCCGATGGTGATCTGACTGATTTTATGGCGTCCTGCGCCGCGCTTTCCAAAACTGCGATGTCTCGCGCCTATTCGGCCCACGGCGCGCCTATCCTTGACGCACAATCCCGCCTTGCCGATCTTGTTGCACACCGGTTGGGTCGTGAAGCAGAAATTCTAGCGGCCTTGCGCAAAGGCCCTGCCACTCCGGCCGAATTAACCAACCGTATCTACAAAGACATCGCCAACCCCTTAATTCCAATGGCCCAACGCAATGTTCTGGCTCATCTTGTGGACCTAACCCAACGCCACAAAGCCTCCTCGATGGGTCCACTGTCAGCCACGGCGCAATTTGTCCTGACGTGATGCGAAAAAACCTATCACCCCCCCTAGACGCGCCAGAATCTCATGGCTATACGGACGCAGGTTTTCCGGCGTAGCTCAGCGGTAGAGCAGTTGACTGTTAATCAATTTGTCGTAGGTTCGATCCCTACCGCCGGAGCCAATTCACTCAATAAAAGCAAATATTTAAAGCTCAATCGCTGAACGAATTTTGCTCTTATCTACTGCGTGTAGGCACCGTGTAGACATCTATATCTAGCGTCGTGAATCAAAACGTCGCACCCCAAAATGTTTCATCCTTTCGTGATGTGAACCGTCTCCAAGGCGGGCATGATCTCCCAAAGGAATCGTGCATCGGCATAACCAACGTGACCTTTTTGGTATTTCACAGACAGATTCCGCAAACGCATCAGGTCGGTTGAGGTAAGCCGTTTCGGACTCGGTCGCGGAAACCATCAGGGCCAGCTGCTACGAGTGCCGCGCAAACAGGCCGGACACACGTCTGCTTCTGACCAGTCCAAGTCACTTCAAAAATATCTTGCTATGCAGGAGCTATCCACACAAGATATTGGTCGAAATCTCAGCTTTTTGAGGTGCCGAGATCTGCGATGCGAAGAGGCATGTCATTGACTATGTTCTTGCCAAAGTCCGCTCGCGGCTCAAAGCAATCAACAAACACGGTTGCTGCCGAACTTAAAATTCGAAAAAATCGTAGTTCTTAGCAATATGCGAAGAATTACATCGTACCACCCGTTCCCCACAGTGTTTTCAGTTTCGACATTTGGCGTAGGTCAGTGAAGAGACGGACCTTAAGGTTCGTTGCGAAGACGGTATGCGAATTTTGAAATCCCCGGAAATTTCCAAAGGCGTTGCGCAGGCGTCAATTCGGCTACTTCTGGAATAGCTTCAAATGCCTCCACCAAGCACATGCGTACAGTGCTATTTTCTGCTGTGCTTGAATTATTTAACAAAGAAAAATACCGTCGGTTAAGGCGTTCAAAAAAGCGTTCCTTTAGATCAGGTTCAAGGATGTCCCTAATATATGGATCGTTTCGGATGTCATCCATAGTTACGGCGTTCGGGAAATTCTGTTGCCACTGTTCAAGTGGAACTTCACGTAACTGTTGCTCGGTCCGCATCCGCGCCTCTTCAGCGCCGACGGTAGATCTCTCCATCTCAGCGTCAATCTCTTCGTGGACCCGTTCAAGGATGGTGATCAGGCTCTGATTACTATCGCAAGGGTGCTGCGTCGATTCAACATCCGCCGCCAAAAAACCAATCTGCTGCACGCGAGTTTTCAAACCGGAGAGGAATATCCCCTCCTCCGTTAATAAGCTTGGATTTCCAAAGCGCAGCACTGCCCTGTCGTAACGCGCGACTGCGGTGTCAAAATAATCATCCGCTATCTGCATGGCCTCGTCGGGCCGCATGTCCATCAAGGCGCTATGCGCAATGTACCGCTGGGCGTAAACTAATGTGGTTTGATCCAGCTCGAACGTCCACATTTCGCAACCCAACGCATCATCCACTTGAACTTGAATATCCGCCGCCCAATTTCCTTCGGCGTTGTACCCTACAAACTCCGAACAATTGGCAAGCGTTGATTGCGGAACCACTGCAAGCGCAGCAAATATTGCGAGATACTTGATACGCGACATAAAAAATCCCTTCAAATTAACAAATTCTCACCTGCTTTTGGTATTGGGTTCCACCACCGGAACGAAATCTGGTCGAACATAATTGACGGCTTCATTTGGAAATCAGACGCCAATGGGCTTATTCAATGTCACAACGTTGAGCTGCCTTGCAGGATTGATTAGAGATGGCATTAATTGTCGGCCATATCATCAAGTTTCTCCATCGACGTTTGGCTGTAAGAAAGCATGAAGCTCATTCATGGCGCGAAGTGGGGCCCAGGAATCGTGCGTTTCATACCCTGGCGGAGTATCAAAAGAGCTGACAACTTCCGAGCGCGGCCGCGTCCATTCAAAAACAAGTTTGAGGTCCGCTTTGCCAAACTCTCCGGAACTTAGCCGCGAAACCGACAGATAAAATTGACGGGAATGAGACTCAGGTTCGGGCGCACCAGGTCTCTCTAAATTGGCTTTTATCCAATTCAATATCTCTAATGTTCGGCTATTCAAGTACATCTAAGACTGGTCCTAACGTGACTGGGGGGTGCGTTCCATAAGCAGAACCACCGGGGACAAATACCTGCCAATTACCGCCAGAAACGCCACCGTTCCAGCTTTGCGGGGCGATAAGCCCTTCTAGAACACCGATCGGTTGATTGATCGTCGCAGCATTCAGTTGGGTCGCAGGATTTCCTTCGGGAAGCGCCAAATTATCAATTACCTGCTCCGGAGTTTGGCCAGCAGCATTGGGAGTCAAGAACTGGCCTGATGGGGCGTCTCCTGCGTTGACCCCACCGTATGCACCAAATGTTTCGCCAGGAAGCGCCTCTCGGACATAGATAGGGCCGTCAAAAGACTCCACAAATGATTGTGCTTGCCCCGGTGGAATTCCCATATCGAGAAGATACTGTTCCGCCTGAGCCGGCGAGACCTCGTACCGAGTAGTCGGAGCAGGCGGTGCCAAGATGTCGTCTGCGGCCTGAGTGCCATTAACGCTTACGCCGTTAGGCAGTTCTACATTCACCCCTGTATTTGGTACCCCAACAACATCGTCGACCAAACCAGTCGGGATGTCACCTACATTCACGACAGTCACATCATCCGCCGTTGCCCGTGGACCACTGATCGTCAGGACGTCGTCAATGACACGCCCGCCTTTTACCGCAATCAGAACGCCACCACCAAGGTCGACAACCATCGCACCTGCGTCGATCCAGCTTTCGATCTGGATCGCTTGTTCAGGTGTAGCGCCAGCTGCGATCAACATCGCTTCAGTCGGGTTTTGCGTTGGCGTGCCGTTCACGACGGTCACCGCACCGTCAATCAGCTCGTCTCCCTGACCGATTACCGCGGCACCCGCTGCCAATGCGCAACCCGTACCGGCAGTCCCGAAACAAACCAAACCGACGCCAGCGGCTGTTATACCGGACATGAACAGGTTCATACCGCCATCATAGCTGGACGCGCGGGTAACAATGTTGATGCGTGCATCCAGCATCGATTGGCCGCCTGACTGTACTTCGCGCATTTCGCTAACGATCAATTGATCGAGGTCGCGTCCGTATTCCAAGTTCTGGTCAAGCGTGTCTGATCCGACCGTGAACATACCACGTGAATCGCCCCAGTTCTCACTTTCCCATGTGAGGAACTTTTCTGCTTCATCCAGATTACTTGCACATGTGGTAGACACTGTTGACCCTGCACATGACGCAAGCATCGCGTTGGTATTGTTCAAAGAGTCCAGCTTAAGCGCATTTATCGCATCGGTAATGGCCGCGTCGTACTGGTTGGCAAGACTTGTAAGCAAGAAGTAGTTGTTAGGTCCAACGCGCAACCCGTGGTCCATAATCCCAAGAGCCTCCAATGCATTGATCAAATCTTGATCCACTTGGCATGAACTTACCCCACAGTAATTTCTAGCTCGGGTGAAACCGTCCAGTACGTTCAAGAGTTCGTCTGCACGTTCACGTTGCTTTTCGGTGAGGTAATTGTTTTCAAATGCTGACACCGCATAGCCGGACGCGGCCGAGACATTTTCCGCTTCACCACCAGAAATAACCCAACCGACCACAGCGCCGACCAAGGCAATCTGCTGCGAATTTGCTTCCTTCCAAGCGAAGTACTCCGCGGTTCCGTAGGCCGGGGCCGCGTCACCCAACTGAGCCGTATAAAGCTGTTCGGCCAATGCACCCGCAGCACCTGCGGCGCAGTCGGCTCCGCCCAGTTCGGCTACAGCACAGCCCAAGGCCACGTGGCTGACCACATTGCCGAGGCTGCCAGCAATGTAGGTCTCGCCGATCACATTCTGAATGTCGCTTTGCGCAAGACTCACGAGTGTTTGGCCCATGCCAGCCACAAAACTATCGCCAAAGTCCGTGCCATAGATCGCGCTGGACAGGCCCGAAGTGAGGGTGTTGTCCACCACCCCTTCTAGGATCTCCGTCAATGAGAAGTTTCCGTTTCCGAAACCAAGCAAGGACGTGCCTGCGGCGTCACCAAGCTCAATGCCCAAGGTGTCGAGGTTGATGCCCGCTGTCAGCCCCGAAGACACCCCCGCGAACACGGCCCCTTCCAGAATGTCGCCAAGGTCAAAGTCACCGGACACGATACCGTCGAAGCCTTCGACAGCAAAATTGACCGCGAAGGAGTCGATACCCGTAGCAAGCGCATTCAAGAATGTGCTGCTGGTTTCGGTGATCCCCAAAAGCGACCCACCGAAGCCACCTATGCCTTGTGTAACAACGATGCTCACCAGCGCTTTAAAGACCGGGGACAGCGCCTGCGTTTCTTCATGGAAATATTCGTACGCCAGTTCGTCGGATACGATCGCGATACCGTCGAGCGCCAACAGTTCTGCGGGGAACAAATCACTTGGGTTTGGCGTATCAACGCCAGCTTGTTCGTAGATGGTTAGCGATGCTTTGCCACCAATATCAAATGAATAGCTGCCCCCCGAAATTGTGGCGTAGTCCGCTGACTCCTCATATATCGTCGTGGTTTCGGTTGTGGCGAGTACGACGCCCATCTCGGAGGAAAAGCTTTGGAAGCTATTTGACAAAACCGCCGCTTCGACCGTGAAGTCGCCGCCGGTTTGAATGCTCAGACGACCGCCTGCTGTGAGGCCGCCGCCCGTAAGGACCGTGTCAGCACCGGAGACCACCGTCAGGTCGACACCGGCCAAAGTATCCGTGCCAGAGCTGATCTGTTCAACGGACGACGTCTGAGCCGCGCTCGACAAAAGCCCACCCAGCAGAGAAGACGAGTAAGAATAGGATTCAGAATCGACATCCGTGTAGGTGCCAAGGAGGATGTCGCCGTTTGTGCTATTGAGCAGCGCATCGCCACCCGCCGTCAGGTCGGCTCCGGCCAAGGTCAGGTTGCCTTCTTCTGCCGACAACGCCAGGTCACCGCCCGCTGTCACCTGCGCACCAATGTTGGTCACCGTGTCACGGGCATATTGGTCGCTGAAGCTTGAAAACCAACCACCGCTCTCGCTGCTGAAGCTTTCGTGGAACTGGGTCGTTGCGGCTGCAAGTGTCAGATCCTGCGCCGCTGTGACAGTGATGTCGCCCGCCGCTGTAAGTTCTGTTCCGTATAGGGTGATGGACGCATCGGAATTCATGACCAGATCGTTGCCGCTGCTGAAGGATGCGACGTTTGCTTCTGAATAGAAGAATTCGCCGCCTTCGCGATCTTCGCGGAGCACTTGAGTAAGGGCCCCGACGACCATATCGCCGCCAGATTGCAAGATCATATCGCCGCCGCTGTTCAGCTGCGTCCCGATTAATGTCAGGTCTGTCGCGCTTGAAATACTAAGGGTGCCCGTTGCATTGATTGCTGTCGGAATGTTGACGACATTGGACACAAGGTCGGGGTTTGATGATGTCTCGTCGAATAGGCTTGCGACGGTGTCCCCGCCTGACAGTCCAAGGGCATTGTCAAACCCACCAAAGGTGATCGCCCCTGTTGCCGTGTTCAGCGTGATGTCTTGGCCCGAAAGCTGGGTCCCGTTCAGCGTGATCGAATTCGTCGCAGCCAGCAGGATGTCGCCGGAGGCGATAAACGCGCCGCCGTTACCAAAGATATCATCCGCTAGAACGATCAGTTGCCCCGACCCATCCAACGCATAAGGCGCACCTTCGCCAAACAAGCCGTCAGGCAAGCCGACGCCGTCAAATGCAACCGCGAAATCAAACGGTGCCAGATTGATCGCACCAGCGGGGCCGCGAGGGGCCGTGAGCGCATTGACTAATTCATCACGGAATTCCAACCGCCCCACGCCCATAAGGTAGTTGGACGTCAGAAAGCCTGACATTGTGGCATAAGCCGGATCGGTTTCAGCGAATGTGCTTTCGCCAACATTTACGGTCGTCCCAACGCTGCCGGTGGTCATAATATCGGGATCGTCGACACCCGGTGTATTCGGCCCGCTCAAAAGCCCGACTGTTCCGGTATCAACCCCAAGGTTTGGATCTGTCCCAAAGTTGGTATTTGCAACGATGTCATCAATTGCGGGCGTTGACGCCGCCCCAAGCGAGGTTGCCAAAGCTGTAAGTTCCACAGCATCAACGAGCGGACCGACAGAGCCTGCGGGCAAGCTCATTGCGGGCGCTGTTAGTCCTGTCGCACCGGCCTCTGAGACGGATGTGTTGTTGACGACCCCTGCCGAAATAACCAAGTCGCCACCGCTTCGCAGTTCGGACTGCGTGGTGCTAGAGACCCATGTATCCGTCTGCACAACGGCGGTGGTGGTGATGTAACGTGTGCCCCGGATGATACAGACGATAATGCGCAACTTGCAGTAGCGCTGAGCCGTCACAGTGTCTTCGTAGACAACTTGTTCCGTCGTAAGGTCGGTCCCGACGTTGTTGAGCCGATTGGCAATAATCGTCAGATCACCACCTGCTTCGATGGACGAATACGAATTGGTGACTGTCCCGGCTTGGATCAACAGATTATTGGACGCCCAAATCTGCGCGGGAACGTCAACAAACCCAGCGGTTTGGACGGTACGTTCGTCCCGTGTTGTGACGTTGCCAATGACGGTCGTAACCAATGTGTCAGTTGAGATAATCGTAGGGTCTGGGCGTGAATTTTCGATCACATCAGCGCGAAGAACCATGTCGCCGCCCGTCGCAGCCACGACGCCTGAATAGTTGTTCAATGCGGCTGCGTGAGTTGTACCCAGCCCAGCAATCAGAACACTACCTGCACTGGCGATGGTGCCTTCATCATTGGTGACCGTATCATCCGTGCGCAGCGTCAAATCTGACCCTGCCGCGATCGTCCCACCGGCGTTGGTGATGTTGCCGCTTGAAAGCAGTTCAAACGCTCCGTCGGTTTGGAAAAGTCCAGCGTTTGCGAATGACCCACCCAGATCGAGCAGTACATCGCCACCAAACTGGACGGTTTCACCGCTGGCGATGGAAAGGCTTTCTGTTGCAAGCGACACAGCCGTCAGGCCGTCAGACCGAATACGCCCAAATGCATCAGCCGTGAACGTGCCACCGTATCCGTCGGCAACTACACTGACGATGTTGCCGCCGCTAAGCACACCCGTTGTTCCAAGGTTCAGGTTGCCGCCGACACTGATATAGCTTTCGGCGGCGGCCACTTCGCCGCCAAACGTCGCGTTGCCGCTTGTGGCGGTCAAATAAAGGTCACCAACGGACAAATAATCGCCTGAACCTGAAACGCCTGTCGCGGCCGTCAGGTTGACCAGTTGTCCGGCCGCAATCGTGCCGTTGTTGGCAATCTGGCCTGCGGACACCACCACAAGACGGTCATCACTATAGATCGTTCCTGCATTCGTCAACGCGCCGGATGTCGTCGTTATGGTCGCAAGTTGGGACGCGATCAGCGCGCCGCTATTTGCCAGCGTATCTGCTTTGATCTCAAGCTCTTTGATGGCTTGGATTGATCCGCCGTTGTTGAGCGATGCGTTAATTTTAATCGTATCCGCCGAGATTTCACCGCTTGCGTCCGTCGTCAGCATATCAGCTGAAGCCAAATTAATATCATCCACCGCTGACACGTCGCCTGACACTGTCATCGCACCCTGCGACGTCAACGTCAGGTCCGCCCCTGAAAGGATATCCCCAGTGCTTTGCAAGGCAGCCGTCGTTGCCACATCCAGCCCAGTGCGCGCGATAAGCGTGCCGCTGTTCGTAAACGCACCGCTGTTCAGTGCCAGCGCCTGACCTACTTGTAGGGTGTCGCTATTCGAAAACCCGCCCGTGTTCAATGTGGCGTCCTGCACCACGGTCAATGTGCCAGAGTTTGTGAACGTACCGGTCGTAAACGTCGCGTCCTGTCCTGCGGAAAGAACGCCATCATTCAGGAAGGAACTTGAGGCTGAAACGGTCGCGGTCTGCGCCATGGTCAACGTGCCGGTGTTGATCACATCGTTCGCCGTCATTGCGGCCAGCCCGCCAACGGTCAATGTGCCGGAGTTCGCAAACGTGTTCGCATTCAACGTGACATCCTGAAGACTGGTCAACGTCCCCGTATTGGTGATGGCGCTTGAGTCGATCGTGGCTGTTTGCAGGGCGTAAATTGTACCGCTGTTGGCCATGGTCCCTGTTGTGTCGATATCCAAAAGCCCAGCCTGTGCTATGCCTTCGTTTACAAAGGATGCGGCTTTGATCCCGACAGTCTGCGCGACCATTTGTGCATCTGTTGCCGCCGAAAACGCGCCAGCGACATCAATGCCGATGACATCGTTAGATGACAGGCTGCCGCTGTTAGTCAGATCCGTTGTAGAGGCCAACGTCAGGCTATCGCCGCCATAGAGCGTGCCAGTGTTAACAAGAACGCCTGACGTGGTGGTGAGCGCCAAAGTTTCGGTGGCGGCCACGGTGCCGTTGTTTGTCAGGGTCGGTGCCGCAAAACGCACGATACGCGCCGTCAGACCTGAGCCCGCTGCAAACAACAAAGCCCCCGGGTTCGTCAGGTCAAAAACATCGGCCTGCACAACACCTGCGTTTGTAAACGAGTCCGCTGCATCCGTGGCCAGTGTAAGCTGACTGCCCAAAACTCCTGTCGCTTCGTTTGTGATATCGCCAGAGGTCGCTACCAAAGTTGTCGAATTGGTCGACCAAATGGTGCCACCGCTGGTCACGTCGGCGCCACTGACCATCGTGTCTGCACTGGTGATGATACCGCCGTCGAGGACACGCGCGGTGTCGAGCGCATCAAGGGTCACCGATGTTGTTGCAACAACGGCGCCCGCGATGGTCATGTCTCCATCGGCGGACAGCGTAGCCGTATCAGCCGCTTGCAGCACAGCACTGCTGCCGACAGACAAATCTGATCCGGCGGTCAGCACCGCGTCACTTGTAACTGCGACCTGCCCCAGCAGTGAAAGATCGGCTGCGGCCGTAATACCGATGGCGTCCGTCTGCATCACAGCATCCGCGCCGATAAGGACATCACCGGCTGTCGATGTGATCTCTAGAGCATTTTGCGCTGCGATGGCGGCAGAGATGTTATTCAGGCCTGCACTCTCAAGGCTGACGACGCCGCCCAAAAGCGCGCCATTTGCCTCGATCAAATTTCCGGACGTGATTTCTACAAGATCGCCGCCTTCGGACGCCACAACACCGCTTAGGTTAATCGGGCCCGTTGAAACAACCCGGACTGTTCGTGTTGCCCGGACTTGCGGCGTGTTGGTGGCCGTCGGCGCACCGATGCTCAACTGGCCACTTGCAGAGATTGAGATATCGCCCGTGGACGCCATCGTGCCATCGGTATGAACACCAACACCGCTTTCGGTGGCGATCATACGCATGGCGTTGGCATACATGCCGCCAAGCGCGCTGACATCCACAGATAGCAATGGTGCAGTTCCTTCACCGGCCTGTGGTGTGATGCCAGTCATGGTGCCCGTGGACGGATCATAGGTCCAATCGTAGGCAACTTCATTGGCGCCAGCGATCACATTGATGCTGTCAGCGCGCATTGCCCCGTAGATTTCAGCGGCGCGGGCGATGACATCTACGCGACCCGTGTCCGAAAGGCCGATACGGCTACTTGGGTTCATCCCGCCTGGGCCGACCCGCACAACGCCACGGCGCACGTCAAACCCGTCAAACGCTCCATTCGCATCAAAAACCGTCGTGCCAGTCGTCAACGTGGCGCGATCTGTGTTGATAAATCCACAACCGTTACAGGTGATTCCAAACTCATTGGCCAGCACCACATCCATGTTTTCGCCAGCAACCTCTAGAATACCAGTGAGTTCAGACTCACTGCCGCCCACGATTTCACCAATCCAGAGGCCAGCTTCTTGGCCCGTTGCTAAATTCGGGTTTCCTTCGATAATCCCGCCAAGGCCAGATTGGGTGTTCGTTGCAGAGTTGTTGAGAATCACATCGCCGACAGAAAAAGAGTCGTAAACATCCTGGGAAACGCCATTACTGTTTGGCGTATTGATGTTGATGACAGGCGTGCCATTTGCAGCAGATCCCACATGAGGGCGCACCCCATTGTCCGGCCCTATGAGAACGATATCCTGCGCAGCAAGAAGCGCCGGTTGCATTGTCAGCAACCCGCACAACACGACACTTACCGCATTGTTAAGGTTATGTTTCAAGACCTTAGGGTTGATACCAAACATGCCAAACATGCCAAACTCTTTCCTCAAAACTCTTTGCGCAATTCAAACCGCATCACAGTGCGAGAATCTTCGAACGCTGACGTCGTATTGGGTGCGTTTTCATCGGGGCGACTTAGCGCATGTGCCACCCCTACACTTAATGTTGTGTCAGCACCAAAATCGAAATCAGCGCCCACGGATACACCGATTAGAACCCGCTGGTTCCATTCGCGCAACCGTGACGGGTTAATATAGCCAAAATCCAACCCAGCATTGAATTTGTACGTGCCCAATTCCCAGCTTTGGCTGGGCCATTCCAGCGTATTACGCAGGTAGAACCCGTCATCACCATACATGCTGTCTTCATGAAACCCGCGCACCGTGCTCCAGCTGCCAATAGACAGTTGCTCCGAACTTGGCAGCACGTCAGGTGATGCCTGTCCTTCCAGACGCGCCCGCCAGGTAATACCCGTTTCAGCAACGGGACGCGCGTAATCAAGCCGCGCAGACCAGACGATAAAGTCAGGGTCAACGATACTGCTCACTCCGATGTTGGATCCGAGTGCGCCAAGTCCAAACCGCAACCCTGTGTTCCACTTGAATTCGCCGTTCTCCATCGTCTGTTCACCGCGTAGGCCAAGATGACCGATCGTGAGATTGCGTCGTTGAGTCGTCAATTCAACGCCTTCGATGAAACTGCGCGACTGGGTGATCTCCACGCCGCCCGTAGCGTAAAATTTGCTTGTCTGATCGCGACTTAACAACACCTCTGTGCTGTAGCCGAAGCTCACGCTGTCGCCTTCAACGGTATAACTTTGATTAATCCCTACGACTGGAAGTCGGTACTGACTTCCAGACAATGAAAACGAATGCGCCCAATCTCCAACTGGAACACCCCAGTCAAACGCCAAGGATTCCGAAAAGCGGCTGTTTCTGCTGTCAAACAATGTCGTGGACAACGTGACGCTGAATTCATCGTTACGGTTCGCCAAATTATCGTAGCCGAAGGTCAGACCACCTTTAAACTCGCCTGTGGCCTCTTGTCCCTGGTTGCTCAGGGTTGATGACAATGACCACGGGCGCCCGTCTTGTACCGCAACCGCGACCAAACTATCACCCGGTTTGGTACCAGGAATGAAATTTGCTTCTGCGGATGCAGACGCCGGTCCATTCAGATTGTCATAGCCTTGTTCCAGCTCTCGCAAATCCAACAAAGCGCCAGGCCCAACGGGGAAGGCCGTTGTCAGGCGGGCGTCTGCAGCACTACCGTCGCCATAAACGAAGTCTTCAATCACGCCTGCGATGACAGCGATCTCAAGATCACCGTCAGAGACATCTTGTTCGGGCAAATAGGCACGTGTCGTGATCAACCCAATATCTTGATACTCGATATTGATGGTGTTCAATGCCGCGCCGATATCAGTTGCGGTTGCGCAGGTTCCAATCAAGCGATCAGCTGCCTTGGGACGTGGCCCCGCGTTTTCCCATCCGGTAATGAGTATTTCTGACAAGTCAAAACAAGGGCCACCTGCGCCGACGGTCAACAGATCTACGTCTGGTGCGACGATACCGTCACCGGCTGGGCCATCCGTTTGCTGTGGTTCTAAATCGGGCAGGTTGTCGCGTGCAGCTTGGGTTTGAATCGCATCATCAATCAGGGCTTGATCTGCTGTCGAAATGGGCTGGGCGGTAGCAGACCCTGCGATCGCCGATACGACCACTGCAATCACTGTAAAATTCAAAGCGGAATTCATCATTGCTGTCGTTCATACTCACGCCATGCTGCGCTGAAGCCCCGCAAGGAAACTGGAAACTCTACAGCGCGATCACGACCGACCCATACGCGAAACCGGGCGTCTAACCCGCGGCGGAACGCAGACAAGGCCTGACCGGAAACTTCAAACCCGGCATAGCAGGCCTGCACGTCGCAGATTTCATAGAGCACCCGAAAGGGGCGGCGCGCATCCACCCGTAATTCAACCCCGGGCGCAAGATAGACGCCCAAAGGGACGGTCACGACACCGAAGTGTTTACGGCCATCTTCGCTCGCGGAAATGTTCAACAAGAAGGCCTGCTCTTCGTCGCCATCAACGCCGACTGCTTGGCTTAACTGACACAGACGGTCGCCGGATGTTTGCGTGGTGCAAATTACCGACCAGTCCCCAAAAACCTCAGTGGTGAATGAAGACGTATCAGGCGCAGATACCTCTTGGGCAGCCAACGCGCCGCCCAGTCCGAACATCAAAACAAAAATAATTAACCCACGCATCATAACCCCTGCGATTACTCGCCGTCGGGTTGCGCCGGTGAAGCTGCGTGCCAATTGCGCGCGATGGTCTGCGCACGGATTAGTGCATCGGCATCAAGTTGCGCGCCGATCTCGTCGCGTAATGAGCGCGCTTCGTCAACGCCACGCACCGATGCCAGGTTGGCGTAGGCATGGGCCTGTTCCAAGTCTTGATCAACACCTGTCCCAGCAAAGTAGGCACGTGCAAGTTCATACAGGCCAAGGGGGTTACCGAACGCCGCCGTGCGTCCGAACAATTCACTTGAACGCTGCATATCGACAGGCGTTCCGACGCCGTCACGATACGCGGCAGCCAGATAATTGGTTGCCGCGATATGGTCTGATGACGAAGCTGCCTCCCAAAGTGTTAGCGCCTCTGCATCATCTTTTGTCACCCCCTTGCCTTCGGCGTAAAGAAGACCGCAATTGAACTGTCCGTTCGCATCACCGGTTTCTGCCGCCGCGCAGATAAGCTCTGCGGCCCGCTCGAAATCCTGAAGGACGAATTCACCGCCCAAATACATCAGCCCCAATCGGTTTTGCGCCAGTGCGCTTTGATCCTCGGCAGCCAATGCGTAAAGAGAGGCGGCGCGGCGCATATCTAGATCTGTACCGAGTCCCAGTTCGAACAGGCGGCCTAGGTAAAAGGCCCCGTTTGGGTCGCCCGCATCATAGGCCGCTTGGAACAGCTGTGCCGCCTCTTGAACGTCCCCGGCTTCAAGCGCCGTGATCCCGTTGGGCACATCGGCAAAAGCCATACTCGCGGCCATAGCAGTAACAACAGTAAGTCCGCAGGGGAACTTAGAAAAATAAGTCAAATCAATACTCCAAGGGTAAGCACAAGTGTTGGCGATGTGTTGAAGGAATAAAGATTTCGTTAACAATTGCAACCCAGACGCGAACTTAATGCGGCCCCAGACATGCGGGCAAGCGGCTAAAGTGTATTCGGCGCTTTTAAGGGTCGAAATACAGAAACGATCTCGAGGATGATGAGGTCAATGTCATAGGGCTTCCGACGTCATTATAGGGCTGGAGGGTTGGCGTCGTGTTTTGGAAACATTGCAAGCTCGTTTGATCAAGATTCTTAGCTCACGGAACCTCACCCTTATTTGAAAGGTGCCAAACCGAGACTCTGAGCCTTCGGCACTAATAGAAGCGCCTTTATTTCGCTGTGAACCCTCCGTCCACCATCAGGAGTTGCCCGGTGACATAGGTGGAGGCATCCGAACACAGGAACAGAATTGGCCCGTCGATATCGCCCATAGTGCCGTTGCGACCGACGCATGTCTGCGCAGCATTGCGCGCTGATCGGGCATCATCTTCAAAGACGGTAGCCGTCAGTTTTGTTGGGAAAAAACCGGGACCAATGGCGTTTGCCGTAATGCCATCACGTGACCAAGCTTCGGCCATAGCGCGGGTCATTTGGACGATGCCAGCCTTGGTTGTACCGTAAGCGATTCCGGCGGGAAACGCCCGTGTGGCTTGAAGCGAAGCGAAATTAACGATCCGCCCCCAACCCTTTGCACGCATTGCTGGCACAAAGGCCTGTGACAGGAAAAACGGCGCACTAAGGTTGAGCGCAAGGGTCTGGTCCCAGCCCTCTGGCGTCACATCATCGGCGGGTTCGCGGGTGTTTATGCCCGCAGCATGCACAAGAATGTCGGGTGCGCCAAACGGCGTTGAGATATCCTGCGCTGTTTGCGCAAGGTTGGCTCGATCGCCCACATCCGCGACGACACGGGCGGCGGATGCACCGATTTCTTTGCACAGGCTGTCGAGAGGATCCGCACTGCGCGCGACCGCCACAACGCGCGCGCCTGCCGCCGCAAGTGTGAGCGTTGCACGCCGCCCAAGGCCCGAGCTGGCCCCAGTGATGCAAGCGACTTTACCGGTCAGGTCGAAAAGGTCTCCCGGCTCTCGCATATGGCCCAAATTTGCCATTAGGCGTGGTCTTCCAGAATAAGATCGCTCGCTTTTTCGCCAATCATGATCGCCGGAGCATTTGTATTGCCTGACACGATTTCAGGCATGATCGAGCAGTCGGCCACTCTGAGCCCGCTAATTCCGTGAACGCGCAACCGAGCGTCCACAACGGCGGCTGAATCGCTGCCCATCTTGCAGGTGCCCGTCGGGTGATAAATCGACGCGGTATTATCACGGACCCAATCCAACGTGGCGTCGTAATCATCCATGGGCAAATCAGCGGAGGGGCGGAACTCTTCCGAGATTTTAGCGGCGAGCGGCTCCTGCTGGGCAATCGTGCGCGCGATATTAACGCCGGCAACGATGGTTTTGCGATCGTTCTCGGTCGACAGATAGTTAGGATTGATTGCCGGGTATTGCCGCGGATCGGGGCCTTTTAGGCGAATTTCGCCAGTAGATTCGGGGCGAAGCTGACAGACTGACATCGTAAACGCGCTGAACTTATCCGCACCTTTCCCGGGGTTCTCCGCCGAAAGGGGCTGCACGTGGAACTGGATATCGGGTGTGGCCACTTCGGGTCGCGTTTTGAAGAAACCCGTTGCAAGACTTGCCGCCATTGCCATCGGACCTGTGCGGGTCAGGATGTATTTCAACCCGATCTTGGCTTGACCGAACAGCGTGGCGACTTCGTCATTCAACGTGGGTTCATTGCACTTGTAGACCAGCCGCGCTTGCAGATGGTCTTGAAGGTTCTTGCCCACGCCCTTGAGATCTGTGTGAACGTCAATGCCGTGCTCTTGCAAGTGACCGGCGTCACCAATGCCCGAAAGCATCAACAGTTGCGGCGAGTTGATCGCGCCGCCACATAAGATGACCTCTTTGTTGGCAGTAACGATCTGCTCGCGCCCACTCCGGTCCGTGTAGGTCACGCCCGTGGCGCGTTTACCGTCGAGGGTGACTTTATTAACAGCAGCGTGGGTAATGATGCGCAGATTCTCGCGAGATCGGGCTGGCTTCAGGAATGCAACCGCCGAACTACAACGGCGTCCATTACGGGCAGTAAGCTGAAAGAAACCTACCCCTTCCTGAACAGCCCCATTGTAGTCGGGGTTATAGGCATAGCCGGCCGCCTGCGCAGCTTTGACCCAAGCGTCGGTGATAGGTCGGTGGATCCTAATATCAGAAACTGAAAGAGGCCCGTCACTACCATGAAACTCATCCGCGCCGCGCATGTTGTTTTCGGAGCGTTTAAACAGTGGCAGGACATCGTCCCAACTCCAGCCAGCGTTCCCCATTTGCGCCCAGCGATCATAGTCTTGCGGCTGGCCACGGACATACAACAACCCGTTCAGGGAAGACGACCCGCCCAACACCTTACCCCTCGGCCATTCGATCGAGCGATTGTTCAGCCCAGGATCGGCCTCCGTTTTGTAGCACCAGTCAACCTTCGGATTGTGAATCGTGCGGAAGTAACCGACGGGAATGTGGATCCAAGGATTCGTATCGGGCCCACCCGCTTCAAGCAGGGTGACAGTGTTACTTGGGTTGGCACTTAACCGGTTCGCCAAGACGCATCCCGCAGAACCTGCACCGACAATAACATAGTCTGTTTTCACACTTGGCTCCTTGCTCACGAATTTGGCGAATTGAAAAAAACGCTTGCCTAAGTGACATAATGAAGCCCAAGATTGAGACTTCAAGTATCATTTTTGGAAAGGGAGGAAAAAAATGAAGGCTTCGAAAATACTGAGTAAAATTTCTCGACGGGATTTCTTCAAGTTATCAAGCCAGTACGGGATCTCATCCGTATTGCTTGGCGCTGGGGCACTCACGGGCGCCGCTACGCTGCCCAATATCGCGAGGGCGGTCGAATCGACCTATGATCGTCGTTACGGCAAGGAAGCGAAGCATACTTTGACACTAGGCGCCGCCGGTTTTAACCAACAGAACCTACTGATCGAGCGTGCTGGCGTCTTGGAATTCGCCCGTGATCTTGAAGAGCGGACAGACGGCGAAATCCGTGTTGAGTTCATCGGCGACAACCAGATCTGCGGACAACTTTCTTGCGCAGAAAAGGCGCAGTTGGGCGTGATCGACATGTATTCTGCTTCCACGCAGAACTCTGCTGGGTCCACACCTTACCTGAACGTGCTCGATTACGCGTATATGTTCCGTAGCCGTGCCGACCAGTACCACTTCTTGTATTCGCCAGAGTCCATGGACCTACTGCGTAACCCACTGGAAGAACGCCACGGGTTGAAGTTCCTGTTCAGCCACTGCGAATTGCGTGGTCTACAGATGGGCAACAACTTCGCCGACAAGCCGCTCGTCACATCCGTGACCGAACTCGCTGGCACCAAGAACCGCGTAACGGGCACTCAGTTGGGTCGCATCGCGATGGAACTGTTGGACCTCAACCCTGTTCCCGTGGCTTGGGAAGAGACGCTCGACGCTCTACGCACCGGTCTGATCGACGGCGCCGAGACATGGGCATCGGCTGTGGCTTACGCCAACATGTCACCTGCTGTTACGCAGTCTGTTGATCTGCGCTTCTTCTGTGGTACCGAGCACACTGGCATGTCCGCCTCTGTCTTCGACAGCATGGAAGGCCATCTGCAGGATGCGATCATGGAATCTGCATACTTCACACAGGTACACGTTCAGGCCGCAAACGAAGCAGCGCTGGTCAACACCGTTGGCTTCTCTGATCCAGTTCTACCTGGCACAATCTTTGACGAGAACGACGTCAGGCCAGCCTTCTTGTCTGACGAAGCACGTCGTGAAGCAG
This sequence comes from Octadecabacter ascidiaceicola, assembly GCF_900185015.1. Lineage (GTDB taxonomy): Bacteria > Pseudomonadota > Alphaproteobacteria > Rhodobacterales > Rhodobacteraceae > Octadecabacter > Octadecabacter ascidiaceicola. The sequence continues at coordinate 554,755 of NZ_FXYD01000001.1, forward strand.
AAGAAATGTGCTCGCCAGAATTTCAGCCTGCAGCTTGGGAAGAATGGCGCGAGCGGATCAACGGATGGGCCGGTGGCCGCGACACGTACCAGGAAATCTACGACGTTGCGCGTCAGAACACGCACACGCTCGCAGAGAACGTGGAACCGCGCCGCTGGTGGAAAGGCTAAGCGAGCTATCGCTTTCGGGTCGGCTGGTCTTGCCAGCCGACCCACTAACTAACATCATTAAAACCAACACGCTCGGAACCCACACGCGCACGTGGGCTCAACCACTGCCTTTGGGAGGAGGCTGTCGATATGCTGGAACTGATTGCAGAGACCGGAGATCTTTTCGCCCGGGTTTTCGCCGCCATGATTGACGTCGTGACCGGCAAAGAACCGGATTTCAACGGATTGAAACGAGCGTTGTTTGGGGAAGCCGCCTGGGTTTGGGGAACAATCGTGACCTTGGTTGGCGGGTTCATCGTTGCGCTGGTCTACCGTGCAGCACCTGTTATCGAGCGCAATATCGAACCCACATTGATGGTCGTTTCCTATCTGGCCATTGGCGCAATTATCTTCATGGAGGTGATCCGGCGCTTTGTTTTTTCCGAACAGTTTCCTTGGTCGACGACGATCCCGGGGTATTTGTTCCTGATCATGACCTGGACGGGCTGCAGCTATAATGTCCGGTTGCGCACCCACCTGTCCTTTACCGAGTTCCGTTCAAAAATGCCGCGCGCGATGCAGTTCGCAGTGCTGTTATTGGACGCTGTCCTGTGGTGGGGCATCTGTGCGTTGGTCATCGTGACCGCCTCCTTCGTGACAGCCAATTCTGGCAACAACTACGGCCTGATCACAGGCACGGACTGGTTCACATGGTGGTTCCTGATCACCCTTCCGCTGGCCTTCATGCTTCTGTCTGGGCGGGTGTTCCAAAACCTGTTCGAGGACATTCGAAATTTCCGAGAAGGCAATCCGATGATCACGCAAGCCGTGCTGGGAGGGCAGTAATATGGAACTCGGTACACTTGTAACTCTGATTTCTATTTCGGTGACATTCCTGTTTATGCTCGGCGTGCCGGTTTTTCTGGTTATTGCCTATTGGGTGGTTGGAACGTCGCTGGCGCTGGGGCAGCCGATGGTCAACATCGGAACGGCCCTGTCAGACGTATTTACGGACGGATTTGCATTGCTTGCGATGCCGTTGTTCATTCTTACTGGAGACCTAATCAACCGCGCAGGCATCGCGCGGCGGCTGTCGGATTTCGCCTATGCTTGCCTTGGGTGGCTTCGCGGCGGTTTGGCTATGGCCGCAATTGGCGCGTCGGGCCTGTTTGCGGCGATCTCGGGGTCGAACTCGGCCACCACGGCGACGATTGGCTCCATGTTGCACCCTGAAATGGTCAAAGGCGGGTATGATCCGCGCTTCTCGGCGGCCACAGCGGCGGCTGGTGGTACGGTCGGGATCATCATCCCGCCGTCGATCATCTTTATTGTCTACGGCTTCATTATGAACCTATCGATCAATGATCTGTTCATCGCCGGTATCGTGCCAGGTGCGTTGATGGTTTTCGCGATGATTGTCACAGCCTTCATTGTCTCAACGTTGAACAAATGGGGTGTCCTGATCCGGCTGGACCCAATCCGGGTGCTTAAGACGGCGCTCGGCGGCTGGCTGGGGTTCTTTGCCATCGGTCTGGTTCTATGGGGCATCTACACTGGTAAGTTTTCCCCAACCGAAGCGGCAGGCGTAACTGTGGGATTCTGTGTAATTGTCGGCTTCGTTTGTTTGCCGATCTACCGAAGGATGAACATCGACGAGGAAAAAGAAATCAACACGCGCAGCTGGAGCGAAATGATCGTTGTACGTGGCTTTGGGCCACGGGAACTCCCCTCTATCACGATGCGGTCGGCACAGATCACGGGCATCCTTGCACCGCTGATCGCGATTTCTGTCGTGATGCAGCAGAACCTCTCGTCGCTTGGGGCCAAGGCGTTGCTGGAAGAATTTCTAATTTCAATGGGTGGATACTACCCAGTCCTCTTTACAGCTATGGCCATCGTTTTTGTAGCAGGCATGGTTCTTGAAAGCCTTCCGGTGACGATCATTCTGGCCCCGATCCTTGCGCCAATTGCAGCCAGCGTCGGGGTCGATCCGATCCAGTTCGCGGTCGTATTCCTTGTGGGTGCATCCATTGGATTCATTACGCCACCTTATGGGCTGAACCTCTACGTCGCCTCTGGCGTGACGGGCGTGCCCTATTTCCGACTGCTGCGGTATTCGACGCTTTACCTCATCTCACTGCTCATTGTATGGGTCGCTGTGGCGCTGATCCCGGAATTGTCGAAGACACTTCTGCCGGGTGGCATAGTTTATGAAACGCTTAGCGGATTGTTCCTTGGGGGAGACGGGTGAAAGAAACACCAATTCCAGATACAATACCTAGCAGCCTTCGATTGCTGTTGGTCTTAGAGGAGATTTCCAGCGCTGGAATGCCCATGACGCCGACACAGGCGAATGAGCAGCTGGGTCTCCCGAAGCCCACAATTCACAGGTTATTCGCCACATTAGAGAAAGAGGGCTTTCTGCAAAGGGACATTGACGGTCGCAGTTACTCTTTTGGTGCGCGATCGAGGAAATTGTCGACCGGTGTACTTTCGTCATTGCGCATCCGGACAGCACGTCTGGCCATTCTACGGGAGTTAAGTGCCAAAATCGGAGAGACCTGCAACATCGCCCTGCCCGGTCGAGATGCCATGGTCTACCTTGAGCGCGTTGAAACAGAATGGCCCCTGCGTATCCAATTGCCCATCGGAACAGAGGTGCCGTTTTACTGCACGGCCTCAGGGAAGATGTACCTTTCTACGCTGCCGAAGAAACACCTTTTGCATTATGCGAATTCAGAAAAACTTACGCGGCATACAGAAAACACGATAACGGATCCGGCGGCGCTTGCTGATGAAATCGAAAGTGTTGCGCAACAAGGCTACGCACTTGATCGCCAAGAATTCATGACTGACATGATTGCCCTCGCGGTTCCTATCCTTGAAACAAACGGCGGTCTGGTTTCGACGCTGTCTTTTCACGCGCCGAAATTGCGGTTCAATGTCGAAGATGCCCTAAGCCACCTTCCAGCGCTGCAAGAAGCATCCAGGGCACTAACGGCCCTGATTTCCAACGACTAAAGTCGCGCCGACTTCCCTGATACCTGCGCGGCTCTATGTTGCGACGCGTCAGATAGCTCCGTTGAGCCCACCTTGCTAACAATTTCCAACAATGAGAAAGCCTAGTCTCGCCTATTCGAGTGCCGTTCGGGCCCGCTCACACGTGGCCAGTTCCTGTTCAATCGGCGTTAAATGGCATCACCAACGACAAATTCGAGCTTGCGCGTTTTGTTGCCCCCACCCTCAAGGCCGGACAACATCCCGTTTCATCCAGATATCGGGTCCCCAATTGCATTGGTAAAATTCTTAAGCGGCTGGAGTGGCATCAAAAGCTGCGCCAATGAAAATCTAGGCAGTCTGTCGCGTATAGATCGACTGGAAATTCCCAGCCTAAAGAATAGGTTAGACAGGAAACTGACCAACTTCGCCGCAATGGTCAATTCAAGCCCCTCTCGGTTAACAAACCGATTCCAGACGACGATGAATATCGGCGAAGTGGCGAAATCTACCGAAAACGCCCGACCAAAGGCCGGGCGCGCTCAAGAATTCCAAATTGGCTTACAGCTCTTCGCGGATCACAGCGAAATCGACGCGGCTGTTACTGAACCCATCCAGCGGACGTGAATCAGATGGCGCCGCGAGGATCAGCTGATCTGAAGGAAAACCAGCATTCACCAGTTTCGCCATCAACACAGCGGCACGCAATCGGCCTGTCGCGCTGTCTTCACCGGAAAACGCCGCATCGGAATGTTGTCCGATAAGACGCAAACGCGCCTGTGGGCAATTGGCCGCAATCGTTGCCAGTTCTGATGCAAGCGCGAAATCCGCGTCTTCAACGATCATCCCGCTAGGCGCATATTCAATCGAAGCCCCCTGCACCGCCGCCTCAAGCTGCGCTACACATGCGGCGAGTTGAAACTGTGTACCGGATGTTTCAAAGGACGGCGCGACGTAACTGGCTGGCTGCGCGTTTTCAACGATTGAGAACTCCACGCGGCGGTCGTAAAACGCAGATGGCTGCGGCCCCTCAACCAATGACGGAACTGTGTCGCCTAGGCCAACAGCATCATACAGCTGCGCATCAACACCTGAGGCGGCAACGCGTGCAACGACGGCTTCGGCCCGCTCAAGGCTAAGACGTTGATTAATGACAGGGTCACCGGACGGGTCAGAGTGGCCTTCGACACGGATCGTCACGCCAGGGCATTGGTGCGCCAACAGACCCAAGATACGTGCTTGGCCGAGCCCTTCTTGGGATCCGGTCAAGCCACCGCTTGGGAAATACACACGCGCTTGGGACGCCAAAATGCGCAACTCTTCCACGCACTGATTGTCACGCGCGAGGCTTTCTTGCGCTGCTGCGAAAAAGTCAGCCCCGACAGGGTCCGGTTCAGGGGTAGCGGTCGCTGCTTCTGCTCCCAACGCCACATCGCGCGCCTGTTCCAGCGTATCAATTGAGAACCCTGCGCTGCGTGTCACCTCAACGTCACTGTTTCCATTCAGCAGAACCGCCAATTGCTGTGATACGTTTTCCGGTTCAGCAGGCGTTAACGGGACGGTTTCTTCGACCGGCTGCACAGCCGCAATAGCCGCTTCGGCCGCTTTTACGGTCTCGATTGAGGTTTCTTGGGCGATCTCTTGCCCGTCACCAGCAAACGACAGCTTGATGCGATCCATGAAACCCGACCCGACAGCCAAGATCGCTACGGTCGGCGCAATCCATGGTAAATTCTTGATTAATTTGTTTGTCATCCGTTCCCCCCAGAACAGTCAGTTCGTCTCAAACGATTTGCCTCGGTAACAAGGCAGAACAAATTGCCCATATATAGATGTTTTACTGATATTTAGTAGCAAGACCACCCCCTACATCAACATAAGGTTGCAAAACCTGCCTCAACCCAAATTTCCTCACCAGAATCAATGCCATCACAAATTCGCGTGTCTTTTTCGCCACAAGAATTCACCGCCATATTCGCGCCACATTTGCGCCACCCCTTCGACACGAACCCGCGCTTTGCTCATTTCACGGCCCAAAAAGAGGTCGAAAAATCGGCGGCCCATCCGCCAATCCGAGGCAACAAAACAGCAGACAAAGGAGCGGCCCGATGCCGACTCACACGCCGATACCCGCACCGAGCAACCAGCAGCCCTCCCCCAATGGGACGCAGCGCAGACCTGGCCCCCCCAAGCCTGTCGTCTTCAAAGACTTCGCAAGCATCTAACCCAGACAACCCAAGCTTTCAAAAGACCCCGGCGCCTTTCCTCCCCCTCAGGCGACGGAATTCAGGCCAGATGGTACGCCGCGTTGATGTTCTCCAGCATCCTACCGCGTCCCTCTGGCCCTTTTTTTGCCTGACGCATAAGCTGGTCCAATGGCAGCCATATCAACAATTCGAAACATCGGCCCCGCGTCCGAAGCGATGTATAATGCTGCGGGTATTATGACGGCCGAGGACTTGCGCGAAATTGGAGCGGATGCGGCCTATGCAAAGCTGCTAGAAAACGGAAACCGCCCCCATTTCATCGGGTTTTATGCACTGCACATGGCGCTTCAGGGGCGACCGTGGAATGACTGCAAGGGCGAAGAAAAGAAAGCCCTACGGGTTAAGTTTGACGCGCTAAAGGCTACGCATTTCAACGAAGACAAATCAGAACTGGACGCCTTTATGGACCAGATCGGCCTGATCGATCGGCGGTAACCCGCGCCTCTCCGCAACAGGACCTTTTGCAGTGAACAGTCAGCAGCTAGTCGTTACGCCATGAGACATCTGTTATTGATCCCCCTCCTCGGCGTAACCGCTTGTTCGCAACCGCAGACGGCTCAGACCACTGCGCCAATCGCCGTCAGCGAACCGACCCTCAACCCTGGTGAAACGGCTGAAATGCGCGCATTGGTCGTGAAATACGCTGCAATTCACGACATCCCCGAAGCCTTGCTGCATGCGGTCATTCAACGCGAAAGCGACTACCGTGCCGAGGCACGCAACGGGCCGTATTACGGGCTGATGCAGATTTTGCCAGAAACGGCGGGCCAGATGGGGTTTACGGGTGCTCCGAACGATTTGCTCGATGCCGAAACCAACCTATTGTATGCGGGGCGCTACCTGCGCGGCGCGTGGCTTTTGTCGGATGGGGACATCAACACAGCCGTTCAATGGTACGCCCGTGGCTATTACTACGAAGCCCGCGACCGTTGCATGTTGGTCGAAACCCGCCTGCGTGACCGCGAAGTGCGCCGCGACTGCTAACCTCGCTTGCGCACCGAAACCGCGATCCCGCCGAGCACCACGGCAGAGGCCACAACCACGCTTAATGTGATGCTTTCATTGAGGAATATGGCACCTGCGATGATTGCAATCACCGGAACGCTCAACTGCGCCACGGCACTGGTGGTGGCTGCCACCTGTGGCAATACGCGATACCAAAGCGCATAGCCCAAGCCGGACATCACCGCACCGCTGACCAGCGCACAGACCAATCCACCCAACGACCAACCGCTGCCGATCAGGATCAGAACCAACGCCACCGGTGCACAAATCACAAAGCTGAGCGCCATGTCACCCAGCGGGTCTTTGCTGCCACGCCCGCGCATAGAAAACACGCCCCAGCCAAAGCCCGACACCACCATGAACACCACGCCAACCGCGTCCAAGGTCATGCTCTCCGTCGGCCACAACAACCAGCCAAGCCCTGCCATCGCGACGGCCATGCCCCCCCATTGGCGTAGACTTGGTTGGGTTCCAGACAAATAAGACCCGCCAAACATGGTGATCTGCACGACCCCGAACAGGATCAACGCACCCACGCCAGACGGCAGCGTCAGATAGGCAATCGAAAACGGGACCAAATACAGCAACAACATGCACGCCGTAATGCCGCGCGATGCGTCAACGCGCCCCCAGCCACCACGCAACGACACCAACAGTGCTAACATCCCAGCCCCGCTTGCCAACCGCACCCCCGCAAACAGCAACGGTTCCATCCCATAGGTAAACACCCCTGCCCGCGCCAGCACCGAATTGGCCGCAAAGGCGCACATGGTCACAGCGATCAGGGCAAACAGGTGCATACAGGTATCCTTAAATGAAAGAAAAAGGCCCCGCCGGATCGCTCCGACGGGGCCCTAAGATCAAATGCTAGGTGGCTTAGCCGACCAGCTCAAGACCGGAGAAGAAGAAGGCGATTTCTTCTGCTGCTGTTTCAGGAGCATCTGACCCGTGTACGGAGTTTTCACCGATGGACAGTGCGAATTCCTTACGGATTGTGCCGTCAGCGGCGTCTGCTGGGTTCGTTGCGCCCATAACTTCGCGGTTTTTCGCGATTGCGTCTTCGCCTTCCAGAACCTGAACAACGATCGGTTCGGAGATCATGAATTCGCAAAGTTCGCCAAAGAACGGACGCTCGGAGTGTACGCCGTAGAATGTCTGCGCCTGTGCAAGGGACAACTGAATACGCTTGGACGCGACAATGCGCAGGCCAGCTTCTTCGAACTTGGCAGCGATCGCGCCTGTCAGGTTACGCTTTGTTGCGTCTGGTTTGATGATGGAGAATGTACGCTGGATAGCCATTTTGATGCTCTTTCATGTTTGAGAGTTTCGAGAGCGTGTCGCCCTCACATTAATTCTGCGGCGCAGGTAACACGGGGTTCACGGTTTGAAAAGCCATCACACAAGTTGCGCTTGTATTGCTCGCCCTGCGGGGGTCAAGACAGCCTCTGTTCGCCGCATATAATGCCCACTGCCGAAAATCTCAAACAAAGGCTCACCAACATCCGGATGGGCCATTTTCTTCAGTTCTTCAAACAAAACCGCATCGCCGACGACATCGCCGTGATCCATCGCGCATCCCATGGCGTGCCCAACGAAATATGCAGCTTTCTTCCGTTCCGTAGGCGCAACTTCCAACAGGTATCGCTGAATATTGGTCAGGCCAGATTCGGGATTAGGCCAACGTCGTTTCAAAATGCCCAACATCTTCGCCTCCAGAGCACCAAGAGCAGGAACTGGTGGGGCGTCACGCCCTTGGGTGAAGGCACACATGACCGCCCAAACCGTTTTCAAACGGTCCACCTCTTCGACATCAACGGATTGGACCCTACCAGCTGATCTGAGCTCCTCCTCATTCAAGACACCCAGACCGTGACCATTTTCTGAGTGAAAATGACGCAAAAAGACTTGAGAAGGATCGACGCCATTGTCTGCAAGATACAGGATGGCGAAAATCGAAAACGTGGTATCCTGCACATCGGAACCCACCCAAATCTCAAACCGATCCACGCCCCGAATCCGCTGTGTCATCGGCGGCAAGATCGCATCCCAGATCGAAAACTCAGGCTTGGGCCCAAACCATGAAAGATCCATTGGTATAGTCTGCCAATAGGCTCTGCGCGTATCAGTGAACCTGTCGAAATCCGAAATCTCACATAATGGACCGGTAACAAAGCTGTCGACACAACAGACAATCTCGAAAGACGGCTTAACTCGTCTGACCATACCGCCGGCTGATCGCCCTGAAACCAAAATCATCTGTTTCATTCCCTAGAATTGACACGCCCCATCCCCTCTGGCAAGCGCACTCACATGTTACGCATCAAAGAAATCACATACTCCGTTGCCGGCCGCACGCTGCTGGAAAACACATCCGTCACCATTCCGACAGGCCATAAGGTTGGCCTTGTGGGGCGCAACGGCACGGGTAAGACCACGCTGTTCAAGATCATTCGCGGTGAGATGGTCTTGGATACAGGTGAAATCGACATTCCAAAGGGCTGGAAAATCGGTGGCGTAAGCCAAGAAGTTCCGGGCAACGAAGTGTCATTGATCAACACCGTGCTTGCCGCCGACGTTGAACGCGTGGACCTGCTGGCCGAAGCCGAAACCGCCACTGACCCGAACCGCATCGCAGAAATCCAGAACCGTCTTACCGATATCGACGCATGGTCCGCCGAAGCGCGTGCATCTTCCATCCTGAAAGGTCTGGGCTTTACCGCATCTGAGCAACTGCAACCTTGCTCTGCCTTCTCTGGTGGGTGGCGCATGCGGGTAGCACTGGCTGCGGTTCTGTTTTCTGAACCTGACCTTCTGTTGCTGGATGAACCGACCAACTATCTCGACCTCGAAGGCGCGCTTTGGCTTGAAGCCTATCTGGTTAAATACCCGCACACCGTGCTGATCGTGTCCCACGACCGCGAGCTACTGAACCGCTCCGTTGGCGGCATCCTGCACCTCGAAGACAAGGGGCTGATCTACTACACTGGCAATTACGACATGTTCGTCAAACAACGTGCGGAGAAACGCGCGCTCCTGACAGCCGCGGCCAAAAAACAAGACGCCAAACGCGCCCATCTGCAGGCCTTCGTGGATCGTTTCAAAGCGAAAGCGTCAAAAGCCAAACAAGCGCAATCCCGTGTCAAAGCCCTTGAAAAGATGGAAACAATCCGCGCACCGGAAGACGCCGCGCGCACAGTTTTCACTTTCCCTAAACCCGAAGAACTCTCCCCGCCCATCATCGCGACCGAGGGCGCCTCTGTGGGGTATGGCGACACAATCGTACTGGACAAACTCGACCTGCGCATCGACCAGGACGACCGTATCGCGCTGCTGGGGCGCAACGGCGAAGGTAAATCCACACTGTCCAAATTGCTGTCAGGGCGGCTTGAAAAGATGGGCGGAAAATTCGCGTCTTCAAGCAAGCTGCGCATCGGATTCTTTGCTCAACATCAAGTGGATGAACTGCGCATCGAAGAAACCCCACTGGACCACCTGTTCCGCGAACGCGGCAAAGAAGGTGGCGCAAAACTGCGCGCCCGCCTTGCTGGATTTGGCCTTGGCGCAGATCAGGCCGACACCGAAGTCGGCCGCCTGTCCGGTGGCCAAAAGGCCCGTTTGTCGTTGCTATTGGCGACACTTGACGCCCCGCACCTGCTGATCCTCGATGAGCCGACCAACCACCTCGATATCGAATCGCGCGAAGCCCTCGTCGAAGCCCTTACCGCCTATACGGGCGCTGTGATCCTCGTCAGCCACGACATGCACCTTCTCTCCATGGTCGCTGATCGGCTCTGGCTGGTCAAAGACGGCCGCGTCGCTACCTTTGACGACGACCTGCAAGCCTACCGGAAAATGCTGCTGACACCGGACACCCGCAAGGCCGACAAAGAAAAGCCCAAGAAACCGGCCAAGCCCAAAGCGTCCCGCGACCAACTGCTGGCAATGAAGGCCGAAGTGCGCAAGTGCGAAGAACGTGTCAACAAAATCAATGACATGGCCGACAAACTGTCTAAGAAACTCGCCGACCCCGTGCTCTACGAAGACACCCGCAAAGGCGAGCTTGAGACATGGAACCGTAAATATGCCGAAGTCCGCGAAGCGCTGAAAAAAGCCGAAAGCCTCTGGATGATGGCGCTGGAAAAACTCGACACCGCTGAGAAGGCTTAACCTTTCTTAACCCTGCCTTTGTTTCAAAATATCCCCCGCGGAGCGTCCCCCCTTGCGCCGGACGCTTCGCCCGTAAAGGATCATCCACATGGATCCCAATTTCCTCATCACCGCCTTCGTCGCGCTCTTTGTGGTCATCGACCCCATCGGCCTCGCGCCATTGTTCGTCGCCCTTACCGCCGGTATGTCGCAACGAAAACGTCGCACCATTGCGATCCGAGCTTGCCTTGTTTCAATCGGAATTCTCCTTTTGTTTGCGCTGTTCGGCACTGGTATTCTGGAATTTGCAGGCATCTCAATGCCCGCATTCCGCATTGCGGGTGGCATTCTGCTGTTCCTAACCGCACTCGACATGTTGTTTGAACGCCGCCAGAAGCGTCGCGAAGATCAGGCTGAAGAAGAGGAAGATCATCATGACGATGACCCCTCCGTATTCCCGCTCGCGATCCCCTTAATCGCAGGTCCTGGGGCCATCGCGACCATCATCCTGTTTGTCGGCCAAACAAGCGGCACTGTTGGGTTCTTTGCAGTTATGGGCGTCCTTCTCGCGGTCCTTGCGATCGTGTTTGTGCTGTTCCTCGGCTCCACGGCCATCGAACGCATGCTTGGTAAGACGGGAATTACCGTCGTGACACGCTTGTTAGGCATGCTGCTGGCTGCGCTCTCAGTACAGTTCGTCCTCGACGGATTGCGCTCCTTCGGATTGGGAAGTTAAGCGCATATGTTTGGGCTGGACGCAGGACAACTTATTGCTCTAGCCTTTCTTACCGTGCTCGGCCTATCCTTTCTTGGCTCAATCCTAGGCAACAGCACCCAACTTCGTAACGCTTTGATCTGGATCGCGATATTCGGGGGCATGTTCATGTTTTCGGGTGAATGGGAAACAGTCTCAAGCAACTTCGTGCAACGCGAACCGACCTTCATCGACAGCCGCATTGAGGTTCCCAAAGGTGCTGACAATCACTTCAGACTGACGCTACGGATCAACGATGTTCCTATTGATTTTCTAGTCGACACGGGCGCAAGCCAAGTGGTGCTAACCCAAGAGGATGCCGAACGCGTGGGGCTAGACCCAGACAACCTCGCCTACATCGGTACAGCATTTACTGCCAACGGCGAGGTCGCAACGGCTCCAGTTCGTTTGGACACCGTTGATCTGGGCGACATGCGCGACACGCGCGTGCGTGCCAGCGTGAATTCCGGTGCTATGGAAAGTTCGCTGCTGGGCATGTCTTACCTGAGCCGGTTTGAGACCATCGAAATCCGCCGCGATATCCTAATCCTGAACCGCTAGCGCCCAAAGTCTTTCAAAGACTTTGTCCCAAATCCTTTAAAAGGATTTGGCTACTTTTCAGCCTTCTTTTCCCAACGACCAGAATCCTGCGACCAATATTGCGCAGAGCAGCCCGCGTCCGTAAGGGTTTTCCATTGGGTCCGCGCCTTGGCCAAGGCGTCACCATCATGGCCGTCAAACAACACGCAAACACGTTCCGCCGCGTCCACCTCGCCCGCGCTGATGTCAGCACCATGCACAGACATCAAACAGGTTGGCGTATTGGCCGCACCTTCACCGGTTGTTAGCAAGATTGGCTGATCTACATCGTGATCCCCCCCTGCCAATCCATGGGCCAAAAACGCCTCTGGCGGACCACCCCAGAGCGCTTGGTCGAGGCGTTCCATCGCACCGCGATCAACGCCGCGCACTTCCACCACCCATCCCGCAGCGCGGGACTTCTCAAGCAACATCGGCAGCGTTTGCTCCAAGGATGCACTTGTCAGATGGTAGAAATACGCAGCGCCCACTTACTTTCACTCCGCTTCGTAAGCGTTTGCGATAAATCGGTTAATTGCCATCACACCCCAGCCTGTCGCCCCAGCGGGCGCCAGTGCCGTTTCCGCCTTCACCGAGGCAACGCCAGCAATGTCCAGATGGATCCACGGCATGTCTTCCTTGACGAAACGACGGATAAATTGCGCTGCGGTGATGGACCCACCATCGCGCCCGCCCACGTTCTTCATATCCGCAATCCGCGACTTAAGCTTGGCGTCATAAGCTGCTGACATTGGCAAACGCCATGCGCCCTCGCCCTCGGCATAGGCGGCCTTCATGAACCCTTTGGTGAAGTCGTCATGGTTGGAAAACACACCTGCGTTTTCATGGCCCAGCGCAATAATGACCGCCCCCGTCAACGTGGCAAGGTTGATAACCCCCGTCGGTTCAAACCGTTCCTGTGCGTACCAAATCACATCGGCCAGAACCAAACGGCCTTCGGCATCAGTGTTGATAACCTCGATTGTGTCGCCCTTCATGGATTTCACAACATCACCCGGGCGCGTTGCGCGATCGGATGGCATATTTTCAACCAACCCGACAAGCCCGACAACATTGGCCTTGGCTTTACGCAGGGCAAGCGTCTTCATCACGCCGGACACAACCCCAGCGCCGCCCATATCCATGGTCATATCTTCCATGCCCGCCGCTGGTTTCAGGGAAATACCGCCCGTATCAAACACAACGCCCTTCCCGACCAATGCGATCGGTGCTTCATCGCCGCCACCATTCCATTGCATCACAACAACTTTGGATGGGCTGGCAGAGCCATGCCCAACACTCAGCAACGACCCCATGCCAAGCTTTTCAAGCTCATCCTCTTCCAGAACCTCAACCTTCATGCCGAGGTTCTCAAGCTCTACCAGGCGGTCGGCGAATTCGGTCGTTGTCAGCACGTTGGCGGGCTCGTTCGTCAAATCACGCGTGAAAACAACACCTTCCGCCACGGCCATTTCAGCATCTGCCGCCGCTTGGATATTGGCAGGCGCGTTGACCATCAGTTCAATGTTGCCCAGCGCGTCTTGATCAGCGGTTTTGTGCGGCGTGAATGTGTAGCCACGCAGCGCACAGCCCAGCGCGACCTGTTCCATCCGTCCGATGTTGCCCCCCATGATCAGCACATCACTGTCGCCGCGCGCCTTGGCGATGGACGCACCTGCCTTGCGCGCTTCCTCAACGGATGGACGACGCGGGAGCTTCACAACGATCACTTTTGTCGCTGCCAGACCGATCGGGTAAGACATAACAACTGCCTCACCCACCTTAGCCTTGGCAAACTGCGGGTTATCTACGGCCCGCATGATCCCCTTTTTCGTCAACCCGTTCACCTTACGCGCACTTTGATCAAGCGCGTTGTCAGGCGTCACGAACACGGCAATCGCACCTTCACGGGTGGCCAATTCGGTTAGGTTTGTTTCGGAAATGTGCAGCTTGGGAAGGTCAGTCATGGAACACCTGTAAGGTTGTGAATTTCTGCTTTAGGCAATTGGTAGCTTGCGCCTCTCCCAAAGACCAGACAGCACTTGGGTCCGCCGGTCAAATGGGGTAGCAAGTTGCCACTGTTCGTATGTCTATTATAGGGGGGCACAAGCTGTGGGGAGATTTGACCGCTATATGCTGTTGCAGCTCCTTACGTTGTTTGGGTTCTTTTCCCTCATCCTTGTGATGATTTACTGGATCAACCGCGCAGTCAGCCTTTTTGATCGTTTAATCGCTGATGGCCAGTCTGCATGGGTGTTTTTGGAACTCACCTCCCTATCTCTCCCCGGCATTATACGCATTGTCTTGCCGCTTTCTGCATTTGTCGCAGCCGTTTACGTCACTAACCGTATGTCTTCGGAATCAGAGCTTACGGTCGTACAGGCGACCGGCTACTCCCCTTTCCGCCTCGCGCGGCCGGTTGTGTACTTCGGACTGATCGTCGGCGCGTTGATGTCTATCCTCACCCATGTGCTTGTGCCGTTGTCTACTGAACGCTTGATTCTGCGTCAGGCGGAGATTTCGCAAAACATGACAGCGCGTCTCCTTACCCCCGGTGAATTCTTAACACCCACCTCAAATGTAACGTTCTACATTGGAGAGGTTTCTCCGAATGGTGAAATGCTAGATATTTTTATTTCGGAAGCCTCATCACCGACACAACGTTCCACATACACCGCTACACGCGCTTATCTTGTTCGCACGGACAATGGGCCGCAATTAGTCATGGTAAATGGCCTTACGCAAACTTTGGATCTGGAGACCAATCGCTTACTAACAACTGAATTCGAAGACTTTGCCTATGATGTTGGCGGGCTGATTGGCGAAATTTCAACGCGATCAACCTCCGTAAATGGCTTATCTACGTGGGCTCTGTTCAATCCGACACCCGAAATCATCGCGGCGACCAACAGGTCGGCATATAGCCTACAACTCATGGGACACGATCGGGTTGCGCAAGCCGCATTAGGATTGGTTGCAGGCCTCCTTGGGTTTTCGGCGCTCGTGGTTGGTGGCTTCAGTCGCTTTGGGCTTTGGCGCTACATTGCTTTGGCTGTTGGGCTCGTTATCCTGTTAAAGGCACTAGAAAGCACCGGTTCCGGCATTGCCCGCGGGAATGAGGCACTTTGGCCTTTTATGTACCTCGCGGGAATTAGCGGTGCGGCCATATCAATGGGCCTACTCTACATCGCTGCACGCCCCTATTTCTTTAAACGCCGCCCGAAAGCTGTGGCAAATGGGGTCACAACATGATCCTGCACCGTTATTTTGCCCGACGCTTTGCTTGGAGCTTCGCAGCCACATTCGGCTCGTTCTTCCTATTGATGGTATTGATAGATCTCGTCGAACAACTCCGTCGTTTCGGTGAGACCGCGGGCTTCTGGGACTTACTTCAGTTGAGCCTGCTCAATCTTCCTAGCGGCATCTACGGAATTCTGCCGCTGATCACCGCGTTGGCAACTCTCGCTATGTTCCTCGGGTTGTCACGGTCCTCTGAATTGATCGTGACCCGCGCTGCCGGCCGATCCGCCCTGCGTGCTCTCCTTGCACCGTTGTTTGTAACGCTCGTTATCGGAGCAATCGCGATTGGGATGTTTAACCCCCTTGTCGCGGCGACCTCCAAGGAATTCGAAGTTCGTGAATCCGCCCTTCGTTCTGGTGAGTCCTCTGTCTTATCCATTTCCGAGAACGGGCTTTGGTTGCGCCAAGGGAACGAAGCCACCCAGACTGTGATCCGCGCTGCAGGAACAAATCTAGACGGCACAGAACTTCAGTATGTGACGTTTATTACTTTTTCTCCAGAAACTGGCCCAACACGTCGGATTGAAGCGGCGTCGGCCGTGTTGTCGACGGGTGCGTGGGAATTGACGGACGCGAAGGTTTGGCCATTGGGCGATAACCGTGTTTCGGAACAATGGGCAACGACACATACAGAATTACGTATCCCGTCCACCCTTACTGCTGATGAAATCCGCGATAGCTTTGGCGTCCCCTCTTCGATCCCGATCTGGGACCTTCCCGCTTTCATCTTACGTCTAGAAGTCGCGGGTTTTTCTGCGACCCGCCATCAGGTTTGGTTGCAGATGGAACTCGCACTGCCATTGTTTTTGATTTCGATGGTTTTGATCGGTGCGTGTTTCACGATGCGCCACCAACGCGGTGGACGCACGGGTGTCATGGTCCTTGCGGCGATCCTAATCTGTTTCGCGCTTTTCTTCTTGCGCAATTTCGCGCAAATCTTGGGGGACAACGGGCAGATTCCCGCAGTGCTCGCGGCATGGGCTCCTCCAATCGCGGCCATCGCAGCGTCCCTTGGCTTTTTATTACACCTTGAGGACGGCTAATGCGCTTCCTACTCACCTTGCTCCTTTCGTTTTTGCCAGTGCTGGCGTCCGCCCAGGGTGCAGCGACGCTTGTTGCCGACAGCGTTTACGTTCCAGCAGGTGGCCAGCAGCTTATCGCGCAAGGGAACGTTGAGGTTTTCTTTGATGGAACCCGACTGTCCGCGCAACGCATCACGTTTAATCAAGCCACGGACAGTTTGACCATCGAAGGGCCGCTGTTTGTCACGGGCGCGGACGGTATGATCTTTACCGCTGACAGCGCGTCGCTCGACCCCCAACTTAAAAATGGCATCCTGCGCGGCGCACGACTGGTTCTGAACGAACAATTACAGATGGCTGCGTCGCAAATTGATCGTGTCGAAGGGCGCTACACCCAGCTGTATCAAGTCGCGGCAACGTCTTGCCAAATTTGTGAAACCGGTGAGACCCCGCTCTGGGAAATCCGCGCCCGCCGCGTAATCCACGACCAAGACGAACGCCAGCTTTACTTTGACGATGCAACATTCCGTGTCGCTGGCGTGCCTATTCTCTGGCTACCACGTATGCGCCTGCCCGACCCGACCCTTGCACGCGCCACCGGCTTGCTTACGCCCACGATTTCGTCGTCCAACAGTTTGGGAACGGGACTTAAATTGCCGTATTTCATACGCCTTGATGACCATCGCGATCTTACCCTGACCCCTTACTTGTCTTCCTCGACTACCACACTAGAGGCTGCGTATCGGCACGCATTCCTGCACGGAGACATCACTATTGATGCTGCCATAACAAACGATGACATCACGGACGAACCGCGTGCATATGTTTTTGCAAACGGTGTGTTTGACCTTGGCCAAGAAATCAAACTCAGTTTCGATATCGAATACACATCTGATGATGTCTATCTACTACAATACGGCTATTCGAGCAAAGACCGCCTTGATAGTGAAATCGCTCTTGAGCGCGTACGGGATCGCGATCTGACCCAAGCCTCGTTTACCTATTACAGCTCTTTGCGCTCTGGCGAGAATTCAGCAACGCTGCCCCCGCTTCTCGCTGACATCAGTTGGGAGCGCCGCCTTACACCGGACTGGGGCGGCACGCTGAGTTTTACCTCAGACATACAAAGCCATTTTCGCGAAACAGGGGCAGACGTTGCAGGCCGCGATGTTGCACGCATCAGCTTTGGAACGGCGTGGCGCAATGATCATGTCACGCAATACGGCCTCGTGGTGGACGGAACTGTCGGGTTTGATTTTGATTACTACGACGTGAGCGATGACAGCCTCGTTGATGACACGCTGCGCAGCACTATTTATGCGCAAACCACCCTGCGCTATCCGCTTATCCGCCAAACCGCCCGCGCAACCCATGTCTTAGAACCAATGGTGCAGCTCGCGTGGTCTGATGTGCAGGGTGATACAGTCACGAACGAAGACAGCACCGCGACAGAGTTCGACCAGGCCAATCTTCTCGCCTTGTCCCGCTTTGCTGGCGAAGACGCCGTTGAAACCGGCTTGCGGGGGGCTGTGGGCCTATCCTGGTCGCGCGTTGGCACCAGCGGATGGAACAGCACGATGACGGTTGGTCGGGTGTTTCGTGAAACACCTGATCTGAACTTCTCCCAGACGTCGGGCCTGCGCGGTACGTCGTCTGATTGGCTTATTGCTGCGCAGTTGCACACACCTGCTGGTTTTTCCATTGATAGCCGCATGTTAGTGGATGACGAGTTGGACATCACACGCTCAGAAACGCTTGCAAGCTGGTCTGGCGGCAAACTCGACCTGACCGCCGGATACATCTTCCTGCCTTCAGATTTGGATGAATCCCGCAGTGTTGACGTTTCGGAATGGGCTTTCGACACGACCTACCGTTTCAACGACACATGGTCGATGGGCCTAGATACCCGATATGATGTGGCCTCCACGTCCCCAACCAAATCCGGTCTGGAAATCGGTTGGCAAAACGAATGCGTTACGGTTGATTTTTCGGTGTCGCGCCGCTTCACATCTTCCACTACACTCACGCCAAGCACGAATTTTGGGCTTTCTATCGGGTTGAACGGCTTTAGCGCCGGACGCGCGACGGGTCTTCCATCACGCCAATGTTCAAACTGACGATCAAGACAAAAGAAACGACCCGACTAGACAAAAAACGAGGACTTCGATGCGCGTTCTAATCTCTGCCATTGCCACAACACTGGCCCTGATGACCCCCACTTACGCGACGGCGCAATTTGCGCCTGTTATTACCGTGAATGACAGCGTCGTGAGTGAATTCGAAATCGACCAGCGCATCATTATGCTGCGCACTTTCCGCACCCCCGGAAATCTTGAAGATCTCGCTCGTGAACAGCTGATCGAAGACCGTCTGAAACTCGAAGCGCTTAACAATGCTGGCCTGCGCATCACCGACGAAGGCCTCCTTGAAGCGATGGAAGAATTCGCAGCGCGCGCGAACCTGTCCTTGGATCAGTTCATCACCGTCCTCGCGCAGTCCGGCGTATCCGAGGAAACCTTCCGCGATTTCGTACGCGTCAATGTCAGCTGGCGCGACTTTATCCGCTCCCGTTTCAGCGACCGCGCACAAGTTTCCGAAGCCGACATCGACCAAGCCTTGGGCCAATCCGGCGGCTCATCCAGAATCGAAGTCCTGCTTAGCGAAATCATCATTCCGGCCCCGCCACCACGTGCGCAAGCGGCCATCGCCACGGCCACGCGTATCGCGCAACTTACATCAACCTCAGCGTTTGAAGCCGAAGCGCGCCGCGTGTCGGCTCTGCCTTCCAGAACCCGCGGTGGTCGCCTCGATTGGCTGCCAATCACCAACTACCCTGCCGGATTGCGTGGCCTACTGCTCGACCTTTCCCCCGGTGAAGTCACAGCCCCAATTCCAATCACAAACGGCGTGGCCTTGTTCCAAATGCGCGGCGTTCGCGAAGTGCCAAGCGCCGCACCAGAACCCGCCGCCATTGAATACGCTGCCTTTTACATCGCCGGCGGCTTGTCTGAAGCAGGCTTGCGCGAAGCCGCCCGTGTCGATGCCCGCGTTGACACCTGTGACGACCTTTACGGCGTTGCTCGCGGATTGCCAGAAGACCAGCTTCAACGCGATGTCCTTCCACCCGCCGAAATCCCTGCAGATGTGGCGCTCGTTCTTGCGTCGTTGGATGCGGGCGAAACCAACTACACGCTCACCCGCGCGAATGGCGAAACGCTGGTGTTCTTGATGATGTGTGGCCGCTCACCAACGCTTGGTGAAGGTGTTGATCGCGAAACGATCCGCTCACAACTTGTGTCCCAGCGTCTAACGACCTACGCCGATGCCTTGCTCGCCGATTTGCGCGCAGCCGCCACTATCTCCTACCCCTGATGCAACCCGTTGCTATTAGCTGCGGCGAACCTGCTGGCATCGGCCCCGAAATCGCCGTCGCCGCATGGGACGCCGTGGGCAAAGACATTCCGATGGTCTGGATCGGCGACCCGACCCACTTGCCAACAGGCACCAAATGGCAGGCCATCACCCGCGCAGCTGACGCAGCAACAGCCAGCGCCTTTCCCGTCCTTGTGCGCGACTTCGGCGCCCCCCGCGTTGCTGGCACCACAAACCCGGCACATGCCGAAGGTGTAATTGCCTCCATCGCGGACGCTGTCTCACTGGTTCAATCCGGTGAAGCCTCGGCGATCTGCACCGCCCCGATCCACAAACAGGCCCTCATCGACGGCGCACAATTCGCCTACCCGGGTCACACCGAATACCTCGCAGCGCTCGCAGGGCGTTCATCGGTTGTTATGATGCTGGCCAGTGAAATGCTGCGCGTTGTGCCTGCTACCATCCATATCCCGCTGGCCGATGTCCCCGAACAGCTCACGGCGGCAACCCTGACAGACACGATCCTCATCACCCACGCCGCCCTGATCCGCGACTTCGGCATCGCCAAACCCCGCCTCGCAGTGGCAGGCCTAAACCCTCACGCCGGCGAAAGCGGCAAAATGGGCCATGAGGAAATCGAAATGATCACCCCCACGCTGGACGCCCTGCGCGCCGAAGGGCTCGATATCGCGGGCCCCCTATCCGCTGACACCATGTTCCACCCAGCCGCCCGCGCCCGCTACGACGTGGCGATCTGCATGTACCACGACCAAGCCCTGATCCCGATCAAAACGCTGGATTTCTCTGGTGGTGTGAACGTCACCCTCGGCCTGCCGTTCGTGCGCACCTCACCTGATCACGGCACCGCCTTTGACATCGCTGGCACCGGAACCGCAGACGCAACATCAATGATCGCAGCCCTGCGCATGGCCGCAAAAATGGCACAGGCCCGCACATGAGCATCGACAATCTCCCGCCGCTTAAACAGGTCATCGACACCCACGGGCTGGCCGCCAAGAAATCCCTTGGCCAAAACTTCCTGCTCGATCTGAACCTCACAGCCAAAATCGCCCGCCTCTCTGGGCGCAACGAAGACCACGACGTCCTCGAAATCGGACCCGGCCCAGGTGGTCTCACACGCGGCCTCCTCTCGGAAGGCGCCCGCAAAGTCCTCGCGATTGAAAAAGACGAACGCTGCCTGCCAGCACTGGCCGAAATCTCCGACGCCTACCCCGACCGCCTGAAAGTCATGAGCGGCGACGCCCTCGACATCAACCCGCTCGACCACCTCACAAGCCCAATCCGCATTGCCGCCAACCTGCCCTACAACATTGGCACCGAACTTCTGGTGCGCTGGCTTACGCCACCAGATTGGCCCCCCTTCTGGGACAGCCTGACCCTGATGTTCCAACGCGAAGTTGCGCAACGCATCACCGCCGAACCGGGCTCAAAGGCCTATGGCCGCCTCGCAATCCTAAGCCAATGGCGCACAGACGCGAAAATCGTGATGAACCTCCCACCGGAGGCCTTCTCACCGCCACCCAAAGTCTCCAGCGCCGTGGTCCACCTAGCAGCCCTACCAGAACCCCGCTTCGCGGCAGACGCCGCAATGCTACAACACGTCACCGCAACGGCCTTCAACCAACGCCGCAAAATGCTGCGCTCTTCACTGAAATCCCTCAGCTCGGACATCGAAGATCACTTGATCGCTGCAGACATCAAACCAACGGACCGCGCCGAACAGATCGACGTGGAACGCTTTTGCGCCCTCGCGCGTAGCCTAAAAGCGGCCTAACCTTTCTTTGGCTTAAAAATACTCCGGGGGAGTCCGCAGGACGGGGGCAGCGCCCCCCTTTGTCGGATTGGCCCAGCCAATTCGACACACACCCAAAACGAAAAGGCCCCCGTTTCCGAGGGCCTCAAAATCATTCCGCTGCTTCTGGTGCGCTGCCACCCTCCGGGGCAACCTCCTCACCCTCTGGCTGTTGGTCCGGTCGCGCTTTTGGTTTGCGTGTGCGGCGTTTCTTGGGTGCCTCTTCAGGTGTTTCCACCAAACCGGACCCAACCTCTTCGGCCTCAACGCCCCCTGCTGCCGCTGCTTCTTCTTGCGCTTTCAAACGTTCGGCGCGTTCACGGTCACGTTCTGCTTGGCGTTCGCGGTTTTGCTTGTCCTGCTCCGCCTGACGCTCGCGCTGTTGCTTTTCTTGCTCTTCACGCTTGGCGTCGATCTCTTTTTGCGCCTCAGCAAGCATACGTGTGTAATGCTCAGCGTGTTGCGCAAAGTTCTCTGCGTTTACACGATCATTCGACAAAACCGCATCGCGGTGAAGTTGGGTATATTTCTCAACGATCTGCTGCGGTGTGCCGCGCACTTTTCCCTCAGGACCGGAGCTGTCAAACACGCGGTTGACGATGTTGCCACCTGATGGACGGTTGTTGTTGCGGTTCTTGTTCCGCGAACGGGATCGAGAAGACTTCATGAAGGTATATCCAGCCTGTTTTTTCTGTCGCTGCCCGGCCTCACCTCATGCGGGACCTATCAAATACAAAAGCAGTGATGTTCTGGCGTTTGTCGGAGACGGGACCAAACGGTCATACTCCATCCGACACATATGACTATGCCGTACAAGGTATTAATCGCAAGTGATTCTACACAATTTTGCGCATTTATAGTGTTTAGAGCGGTTTTTGGCCCACTACGACACGGTCACGCCCGTCCAAATCGGGACGAACCTCTACATTTTGCAATCCAGCGGCCTCAAACATCGCTCTCACGGCCGCGCCTTGGGTCAGCCCGATTTCCACCATCAACCAGCCACCTGCGTTCAAATGCTCCGGCGCACTAGCGGCAATGATACGATAACACGACAGCCCGTCGCCCTCGTCCGTGAGCGCCATGCGGGGCTCGTAGGATAGCTCCGGCGCCAACCCTGCCATTTCATCCGACGCGATATAGGGCGGGTTCGATACGATCAGATCATATGTGCCCTCTACATTTTGGAACCAATCAGAGCGCAGAAAGTTTGCGCGATCTTCGACCGCAAGCTCCAACCGATCAAAATTGCGCTTCGCAACATTCAAAGCGGCCTCAGATAGGTCGGTTCCAAATCCAATCGCATTCTTACGCGCGGCCAACAGGCTAAGCAGGATACATCCCGAACCAGTTCCCAAATCGAGGACACGCTCAAAAGGCTTCTCCAACGCTGCTATCACAAGTGCTTCTGTGTCTGGCCGAGGGTCAAGAACATCGGCGCTCACTTCAAAACGGTGCTCATAAAAATCGCGGCACCCTGTGAGGTGCGACATAGGTTCTCTTTGCGCACGGCGTGCTACCAAGGCGCGAAAATCTTCCACGCGGCCGCCACTCATCGCCTTTTCATAGTCGACATAGCGGCGTGGAAAAGAGGCCTCCCAAAGCTGGCGTGCCTCCCGCACAGGGTTTTCGATGCCGGCTGACTTTAATATCTCTTTGGCCTCAGCCAGCAGATCGGCCTCACTCACTCACCCATCTCCGCCAAAGCTGTCGCCTGCGCATCTTGGATCAAGCCATCAATGACTTCGTCCAAGTCGCCCTGCATCACCGCATCCAGTTTATACAGCGTGAGGTTAATGCGGTGGTCTGTCATGCGGCCTTGCGGGAAATTGTAGGTTCTGATCCGCTCAGACCGGTCCCCGGACCCCACCTGCGCCGCACGATCCGCGCTTCGTTCATCATGCACCTTTTGGCGTTCGGCATCATAAAGCCGCGTCTTAAGCACTTGCATCGCGATCTCGCGGTTGCGGTGCTGTGATTTCTCGGATGACGTCACCACGATGCCCGACGGCATATGGGTAATGCGCACCGCCGAATCCGTGGTGTTCACGTGCTGCCCGCCCGATCCTGACGCGCGCATTGTATCGATGCGGATGTCATTGGCGTTGATCTGAATGTCCACGTCTTCCGCCTCGGGCAACACCGCGACCGTGGCTGCGGATGTGTGCACACGCCCGCCACTTTCGGTCTCAGGGACACGCTGAACACGGTGCACACCGCTTTCATATTTCATCCGCGCGAACACGTTTTGGCCAGACACACGGATGGTCGCTTCCTTGATACCACCAAGTTCGGATTGACTTTCTTCAATAATTTCGAACTTCCAGCCCATGTTTTCTGCGTAGCGATTGTACATTCTCAACAAATCACCTGCGAACAGCGCCGCTTCGTCGCCACCAGTTCCTGGGCGGATTTCGATCAACGCAGGTTTCCCATCGGCGGCATCTTTCGGGATCAACGCCAGCTTCACGGCCTGTTCGGCATCCGGCAAACGCGCCTTCAGGTCTGGCAGTTCCATCTCAGCCAGCTCTTTCATCTCGGGGTCGGCCAGCATCGCTTCGGCCCCCTCGATCTCGCTCACCAATGATTGGTACTCTTGCACGACCTCGACCACGGGGCGCAGCTCGGCGTATTCGCGGCTGACGGCGACGAACTCGTCCCCGCCGATCCCCTCGCCCATGCGGGCCTCAAGGAATTCGAAGCGTTCAGTGATCTGCAACAGGCGTTCATTCGGTATCATGTCTGTGCCTCGCTCAGCTGTGTCAGCCATCCTTCGATCCGGGCGCGGTTCACCCCCATATCGGATTTGCCAAACCGCAGACGGCCCTCAATTTTTAACAGCGGCCCATGTCCGCCCTCTGCCGTGTCGTCCGGCCCTGCCCAGACCGTCGTGTAATCGGGAAAGCCGAACAGGCGGGATCGCGTGATATAGGTCGTCATCCCCTCATCCGGAGAACCCGCCAAACGCGTGGTGCGTGGCGTTGCCATGATCAGCTCATCCAACTGGGAAAGCGTGGCCTCAGGCGCGGGGGCCTTCAACACAATTTGGAACCCTCCCGCCGATTGACGTTGACCGGGTGGTTGCGGGTAAAATGTTTTGTGCCATTGTGTGGCCGTACTCGGCGCAAGACGCACATAAACCGACAGCGCAACAACGGCCCCCAGCAAGCCCAAAACCAAATACTTCAGCATCTATTCCCCTCAGCGCTCAGCGTCTTAGCGGACCTTAACGCCCGGCAAAATGCTCAACATCTCGAACATGATATTGGCCCCCGTGAGCGCCGTGTTCCCCGTCGTATCATAGGGGGGCGAAACCTCAACCAGATCGCAGCCAACGATGTTGAGGCCACGCAGATTGCGGATCAGCTCCATCGCCTGCATTGTGGTCAGCCCGCCAATCTCGGGCGTGCCGGTTCCAGGGGCAAAACTAGGATCGAGGCTGTCGATATCATAGGTGATGTAACACGGCTGATCGCCAATGGACGCAACGATCTCTTTTCCAAGCATATCCAATGGCTTGTGCCACAAACTTGATGCTAAACGTTGGTTGAAACCCCAACCAGCGGCCTCAGTGAAATCCTCAGCCGTGTAGCCCGTACCTCGAAGTCCAATTTGCCATACTTTTGAAGGCTTTATCAAACCCTCTTCATATGCACGGCGAAACACGGTGCCATGTGTCTCACGTTCCCCGAACATTTCATCGTTTACGTCCGCATGGGCGTCCACATGCACCAGTGCAACGGGTCCGTGTTTCTTCGCCATCGCCCGCAAAACCGGCAGGGTCAGCGAGTGATCACCCCCAAGCCCCATCGGAATAATCGGGTGTTTTAAAATCTCGTCGTACTTCGCCTCAATGATTTTCAGCGAGTCCGCCAGCGAGAACGTATTGATCGAAATATCGCCAACGTCCGCACATTGCAGGCTGTCAAACGGCGCCGCCCCTGTCTGGATATTATAAGGCCGGATCATCGCGCTTTCTTGGCGCAGCTGTTTGGGGCCGAACCGTGTGCCGGACCGCCAGCTTGTCCCGATATCCATCGGGATCCCGATGAAGCCCACATCTAGGCCGTCAGCGCTCGGCGCAACAGGCAAACGCATAAATGTTTGCAAGCCCGCGAAACGGGCCAAATCATTGCCGGATACGGGTTGGTTAAAATCGCTCATCGTTTGTTCCACAAATGAAGGCAGCACAGTTCAAACGCCACATGCGCGCCGGCCACTGCGGTAATTCCTGATGCGTCATAGGGCGGCGACACCTCAACCACGTCGCCACCAACCATGTTGATCCCCGCCAAATCGCGCAGCACCGCCGCCGCCTGCCAGTTCGCAAGGCCACCCCAAACCGGCGTCCCCGTCCCCGGTGCAAAAGCCGGATCCAGCACGTCGATGTCAAAGGTCACATAGGTCGGCGCATCGCCGACGATTTCTTTGGCACGCGCCACAGCCCACGCCGCTCCCTTTTCATGCATAGTCCGCGCATCGATATATTCCATGCCAAGATAGTCGTCGCATTCCGTTCGAATTCCAATCTGCACAGATCGTTTTGGGTCAACCAAACCAAGTTTCACCGCCTTATACATAAACGTGCCATGATCGACGCGGTCCATATCATCATCCGCCCAAAGGTCAGAATGGGCATCAAACTGAATGACACTCAGCGGGCCAATCTTCGCGGCGTAGGCCTTCAAAATCGGCAAGGTGATAAAATGATCGCCACCCAGCGTCACCGCCCCCACGTCCGCCGCCAAAATGCCCGCTATATGCGCTTCAATCGCGGCAGGTGTGCCTGCGACATTGGCATAATCAAACGCCAGATCACCGTAATCCGCGATGGCGAAATCGCCCAGCGGATCAAAGCCCCAACCATAGGGCGGATCGTAAGGTTGCAGCGTGCTGGCCTCGCGGATGGCACGCGGACCAAAGCGCGTTCCAGGGCGGTTTGTCACCGCTTGATCAAAGGGCACGCCAGTAACAGCAAGGTCTACCCCCTTCAAATCCTTGGTATATTTGCGCCGCAGGAACGATGTAGCCCCGCCAAAGGTGTTTTCAAACGCGCACCCCTTTAGATCGTCCCGTGTGAACGCCAAATCGACTTGGCCCTTTGCATCTTCCAGCGCCATTACGAACCCTCCCCAGCAGTATCCAACGGCAATGCCCGCTCAGCGATGCGGGCAAAAAACGAGGCCCCATAAGGCGCTGCCGCATCATCAAAGTCAAAGTCTGGCTGGTGCAATCCAGCCGTATCCCCGTTTCCAACAAACAGATACGACCCCGGTGTTTTCTCAAGGAAATAAGCGAAATCCTCGGCACCCATCTCTCGCGTGGCATCATCAACGACGCGCCCTTCGGCGGCGACTTCGCGTGCAACCTCAACCGCGAACTCGGTTTGCGCGGGCGCGTTAATCGTCGCTGGAAACCCTTCTTCGTAGCGCAGCTCGGCCTCAACCCCGAAAGACGCCGCCTGCCCCGCGACGATCTCTGCCATGCGTTTCTTCACCATCGCTTTGACGTCTCTATCAAACGTGCGCACCGTGCCGCCAAGATAGGCCGTTTCGGGAATGATGTTATCCGCCGTCCCCGCGTGGATCATCGTTACCGACACCACCAGATCATTCAGCGCATAGTGATTGCGGCTGACGATTGTGGCCATCGCCTGCCCAATGGACAGTGCAGCGGTGATGGGGTCACGTGTTTCGTGCGGATAGGCCCCGTGCCCACCGACCCCTTTGATATCAACATGAAACGTATCCACCGACGCCATGATCGGCCCCGGCGTGGTGTAAAACTGTCCAACTGGCGTGCCCGGCATATTGTGCAGCGCATAGACTTCCTTGATGTCAAAACGTTCCAACATGCCTTCCTCAACCATCAGCTCAGCACCGCCGCCAGTTTCCTCAGCCGGTTGGAAAATCAACGCAATCCGCCCCTTGAAGTTGCGCGTTTCGGCCAAATACTTCGCCGCTCCAAGCAACATCGTCGTGTGCCCGTCATGCCCACAGGCGTGCATTTTGCCTTCGTTCAAGGACGCCCATTCAGCACCCGTGCTTTCCGTAATCGGCAGCGCATCCATATCCGCACGCAGCCCGATGGTCGGCCCATCCTCCTGCCCGTTAATTATCGCAACCACGCCAGAAATCGCGATGCCTTCATGGATTTCCTCAATCCCGAACTCGAGCAAACGTTCAACCACGAAGGACGCCGTTTCATGACATTGCTGGCCCAATTCAGGGTGCTGATGCAGATGGCGACGCCACTCTGTCATCTCATCGGCGAAGGCGGAAATTCTGTTAATGACTGGCATGGCTGGACCTTAGTTGGCGGGGACAATAGCGTGACTGTGACACCAAAGGAGCCGCCCCACAATATGGCCAACGACACCCTAATCCATTCCACCGATCCCGCCCAACAAATGGACCGCCTTTTGGCAATCATGCGGGCCCTGCGCGATCCTAAAACCGGTTGCCCGTGGGATATAGACCAAACGTTTGCAACCATCGCGCCCTATACGATTGAGGAAGCCTATGAGGTCGCCGACGCGATTGAGCGCGCCGATATGGATGATCTACGCGGCGAGCTGGGCGATCTGCTGTTTCAATCCGTCTTCCACGCGCAAATGGCGGATGATGCGGGGCATTTCAATTTCAGCGACGTGGCCCGCACCATGTCAGACAAAATGGTCGCGCGGCATCCCCATGTGTTTGGCGATGAAAGCAACGCGAAATCTCCTGAACAGCAAACCGCTGATTGGGAAAAAATCAAAGCCGCTGAACGCGCGGGCCGTGACGAAACCCGTACGCTTGACGGTGTCGCCATCGGCCTCCCCGCCCTGCTGCGCGCTGAAAAGCTGCAAAAACGCGCTGCGCGGGTCGGATTTGATTGGCCTGATGTGAAGTTCGTCATCGACAAAATTTCTGAGGAAGCCGCCGAGGTCGTCGAGGCCCGCGACACCCTTTCCCACGAAGAACTGACCGAGGAAGTCGGCGATTTGCTCTTCGTCATGGCCAACCTCGCCCGCCATCTAAACGTGAACCCCGAAGACGCCCTACGCGCTGCCAACGCCAAATTCACACGGCGCTTTGAAGGGGTAGAAGACTTGCTTGCCGCACGGGGCAAGACACCCGCCGACAGTGATCTGGAAGAAATGGATGCGCTGTGGGATGCAGTAAAGGCGGCAGAGAAAAACACTAAATCCTAGGTTGAAACGCAAATGGAACTGTGAACATATTCTTATTAAAATCATGTAATTGGAAAAAAGATGACAACTGTACTTTCTGACCCATTCAACCGAGTGATCAAAACAAGCGCTGCGCTAGCGGTTCTTCTTGGCCTCACCGCATGTGGCGGTCCGCTTGCACCCAACGAATTGCGTTTGGATAATGACGGAAATGGTCGCTTCAGTGGGTCAGCGGGCGCTGGTTGGACATCGCAAGAACTGTATACTCACATTTCTGCATCCTTTTGCGATGGCGCGGACATCGCTGACTTTCAAATCCTCGTGTTAGATGGAGGCCAAGTCGTAAGTGGCCAGTGCGTTCTCGGCTGAGCAGCACCGCAACAAGTTACCAAAATCTAAAGGTGTTCAGACGACGTCCATTTTGACGCATTGGAGAGTTGGCGGCTCGAATCTACCCCGCCGCCTTCTCTTCCAGCATCATCCACTCTTCTTCCGCAGCATCCAGCTTTTCTTGCCGTTCCAGCAAGGCATCCGTCGCCTTTTGGAACTTCACCGGATGGTCGGTGAATAGCGCGGGGTCGGCCATTAGCTCTCCCAGCTTGGCGATCTCGGCCTCAAGGCGTGCTATCACGTTCGGCAGTTCTTCCAGACGGTGTTTTTCAGTAAAGCTCAGCCCCTCTTGCGCCTCCTCCTTAGGTGCTTCGGCCTTCGTTTTGGCCTTGGAAACCTTGGGGGCTGCAACTTCATCTTCCGCGCGTTGGTTGCGGTAATCCGTCCAGCCGCCCGCGTAGGTCACGGCGCGTCCATTGCCTTCCATCGCGATGGTCGTCGTCGCCACGCGGTCAATGAAATCGCGGTCGTGGCTGACCAGCAGCACAGTGCCGGGGTAATCCCCTAGCAAGTCTTGCAACAGGTCCAGCGTTTCGATGTCCAGATCGTTGGTCGGTTCGTCCAACACCAACACATTGGATTCCCGCGCCATGAGCCGCGCCAACAACAGCCGCGCCTTTTCACCACCTGACAGCGAATGCACAGGCGCACGCACCTGCGCTTCGTCAAACAGAAATTCTTTCAGGTAGCCAACAACGTGCTTTGGTTGCCCGCGTACCATAACCTGGTCGGCCTTGCCGCTCACGCCCATGCTCGGGTCTGTGGTCAGGTTATCCCAAAGCGTGGTTTGCGGGTTCAGCTTGGCACGCGCTTGGTCAAACACCGCGATCTCAAGGTTGGTGCCGTGCTTTACGCTGCCCTTGTCTGGCTCAACTTCACCCAGCAACATCTTGATAAGAGTCGTCTTTCCAACGCCGTTCGGCCCGACAAATGCAATCCGATCACCGCGATTAACCGTTAGATCGAACCCTTTAACGATGTCTTTGCCAGCGAAAGATTTATGCAACCCAACGGCCTCAACCACGCGTTTACCGGACGACTGCCCCGCATCCAGCGCCATCGCCGCCGTGCCTTGGCGCTTGATCTGCCCCGCCTTTTCAGCACGCAAATCTTGCAACGCGCGAAGACGGCCTTGGTTGCGGGTACGACGGGCGGAAATACCTTCAACAGCCCACCGCGCCTCTTGCTTGATTTTGCGGTTCAGCTTGTGGCGCTGCATGTCCTCTTCTTCCCAGGTCTTATCACGCCACGCTTCGAAATGCTCGAACCCCTGCTCTTGGCGGCGCACCTGCCCGCGGTCAATCCACAATGTCGCGCGGGTCAGCGCGTTCAGGAATGCGCGGTCGTGGGAAATCAGAACATATCCCGTGCGGGTCTGGGACAACTCGCGTTCCAGCCAACGGATCGCCTCAATGTCCATGTGGTTCGTCGGCTCGTCCAGCAGCATCAAACCCGGCGCCTCGGCCATCAGTTTTGCCAAGGCTGCACGACGGCGTTCACCACCGGATGCAACATTCACGTCGCGGGCCGGATCAAATTTCAGCCCCTCAGCCACGGAATCAACGCGCCACGCATCAGATGGGTCCATGCCGCTGGTCGCGTAATCACCCAATGTGGCGCAGCCTTCCATGCTGGGGTCTTGTTCCATGTAACCAACTGACATTCCGGGTGCTACGACAACACCGCCTGTGTCGACTTCAACCAATCCGGCCATCACCTTAAGCAGCGTCGATTTGCCGGACCCGTTGCGCCCAACAAGCGCAACACGGTCTCCCGGTTGCACGACCAATGACAGGTCTTCAAAAACAGGATCGCCGCCAAATGTGAGGGCGATATCGGTGAGTTGTAAAAGGGGTGCGCGTGCCATGGGGTCTGCTAACTTCGCAGAGGCCTAGGCGCAAGGGCCATCAACCATTCAAAATAGCACGAAGGGCTTTGGCACGAGCCGATGGAATTGCTTCGATCTCGAGGCCTGTGAATACGTGCAGCGTGTTCATCTGTGGGTCGACCACAGCATGATTGCTGACCCATCCCCCCATGCTGAGATAGGTTCTCAACAACGGAGGCAACTGCTCCATCGCCGTTTTTCGTGTCGTAATACCACCCAAACTATCAAGCGGAACGACGTCCTTAGACTTCACAGTCGGCGCCCATGATGCGGGTGCTTGGTGGTTGGCCGACAACAGCGCAAAGGCATCTCGGTATGGCGCGGCGTCCATGCCCATGAATGAGGAACACCCAAATAAAAACCCGATCGCGCGCGCATCAACAATTTTCGCAATCATCCCCCAGGCAATCCGCAGCACGTCTGGGTCTTGAACGTCAGACGAGATGCAAAACCGCCCAAGCTCAAGAACCGGTTGGGTGTATTCAGCGAGGCGTTCAAGACCATAAAACTGCGCAGTATAGCTGTCCGCCAAATCCGCACCCGATGCAGCAAATATCGTGCGAAAGCTACATACGATGTCGCCTACGCTGTTTTCGATCAGCACATGATCACTGCGCGAATCGAATTCGTCCGTTTCAAGACCATTACTGCGGGCGGCCCCGCCTGCATGCTCAATAAAACAACGATGGCGCAGACGTTGGCATCGTTCAAGATTATCTGAGGTAACAGCAAACCGCGCCACATAGCCGCCGCGTTCAAGCACGATACTACCAAGTGCATGGGTGTCTTTGGCCATGTTCAAACTGGCCCCAAAAGGATCGACCTCAGAGCGGCTTTCGCCCTCACCCGTCACCCAGGAAGTCACCAGCGCTGAAGTTACCAATAGACCCGAACAACTGGCGAATGAACGTCGTATCGCGAACGTTGTCTTGCGTCACACGACGCGACAGCGCGACAACATTGCCGTTTTCAAGGCCGAAACGTTCAACATTGCTGACAACACCTTCTTCATCGAAACGGATCGCGACAACTTCGCGTTCGATCTCTTTTGGTTCAAACGGGCCAAAGAAACGGAAACGAGATTGGACGTAGAAAAATCCACCGCCGTTTGTGACGCCACTTGCGGTTGGTGGGCCAACGACATCCGCAACCGTGTCGCGGGTATCAACGCCAACCAGCACTTCAGCCAATTGGTCATCCGTTGGGGCATAGCCATGATTGCGATATAAAGTGGTACAACCCACTGACATCAACAGCACGCATCCGGCTAGTATGGCGCGTGACTTGCGACCTGTGATGTTCATAGTGACCCTCAACCTTTATATCTCGCCTTGGCTTCTATCGGCTTTTAACGCATTTACAGCCAACACGCGACGTTATTCAAGGGTGCCCACAAATGTCTGATCTGCCGACACATCCCATTCGCTTTGCCGACCTTCCTGGGAGAAAGCGTTCTCATTTCACAATTGAGCCCGACGCCAACGGCCGCAAAGCGATCGCGAACGTAATTGATGTGCTGAAAATTCCCAAACTACGCTTTGACGGCGCACTGATTCCCACGGGCAAGCGTGACTGGCGTATTGAGGCGGCGTTAGGCGCAACCGTCAGCCAAGCCTGTGTTGTGACGCTGGAACCGGTCACCACCCGCATTGACGAAGACGTGACGCGCACATTTGCCGCCGAAATCGATATTCCCGACGAGGATGAATACGAAATCAGTGAAGACGACTCAGCTGATCCACTGCCAGAAACGCTGGATCTAATTGATGTGCTTACAGAAGCACTGGTTTTGGCCATCCCCGCCTACCCGCGCAAAGACGGCGCAACGGCAGAAACCATCGGCGTTACCGAGCCGGGCAAAGCCGTGATGACGGACGAAGACGCACGCCCCTTTGCAGGCCTTGCTGCATTGCGTGCTGGCCTCGAAAACAAGCAAGAAACTGACGACTAATCGAGAGGTCTAAAAAAGGTTGCTTATTAGCAAAATGGCCGTATGTTCGCGGCTTCTTTCAGATCACGTCTCGACAGGCGTTAGGTTATGCCCTAAAGCCCCACAAACGCTTTCCTGAAAGCACGAAATTCACGCGGTCCACTTAACACGCAAGGGCCCACTATCCGAGGTTGTCACAATGGCTGTCCCACAGAATAAAATCTCCACGTCCCGCCGGAACAACCGTCGGTCCCACCACGCTCTTGATGGTGCGAACCCGAACGAATGCCCGTCCTGCGGTGAACTGAAGCGTCCACACCACATCTGCCCGTCCTGCGGTCACTACGCAGACCGTGAAGTCATCGCGCAAGCTGATGAAATCGATCTGGACGACGACGCTGCATAAGCACTAGGGTCGCTCAGAAGGGGAACGTATGTCCGCCACTGATCAATCCATTGCCGCACTTGTAATTTCTGTCGACGCCATGGGCGGCGACGAAGGACCCGCGCCAATTGTCGCGGGTCTTGCGCGTTTCTTGGGGGCCAACTCTGACACGCACATTCTGCTACACGGCCCTAAGGCCGAACTCGAACCACTTGTAACGAAAAAGAAAATTGGCGAATCCATTACGTTCGTTGATGCCCCTGATGTCGTTACGATGACGGACAAACCAAGCCACGTCATGCGCCACGGTAAGTCCACATCTATGTGGTCTGCGATCGATTCCGTGCGCAACAAAGAAGCGTCCGTCTGTGTGTCTTGCGGAAACACCGGCGCCCTTATGGCTGTGTCGATGATCCGCCTTCGCAAAGCCGAAGGTGTTAATCGCCCTGCCATCGCCTGCCTATGGCCGTCCCGCAATGAAGCTGGTTTTAACGTCATGCTGGATGCGGGTGCTGACATTCGCGCCGATGAGGAAGACCTTTTGACCTATGCGCTGATGGGCGCGTCTTACGCACGCAACGGTCTGGGCCTGACAAAGCCGCGCGTTGGTCTGCTGAATGTTGGCACCGAAGAGCACAAAGGCCGCGCCGAACTGAAGGTCGCCCATGACATGATCGCCACTGCCGCACCGCGTGGTGATTTCGAATATGTGGGATTCGTTGAAGGCGGCGATTTGCCCGGTTCGCGGGTCGATGTCGTCGTCACAGACGGGTTTACCGGCAATATTGCGCTTAAAACTGGCGAAGGGACCGCAAATTTCGTGTCCGAATCCCTACGCGCTGCCTTCAAGACGACGTGGTTCTCGCGGATTGCCGCCCTCCTCGCAATGACATCGCTGTCTCGCCTCAAGAAAAAGATCGACCCGCGCCGTGTAAACGGTGGGGTTTTCCTCGGCCTTAACGGAACCGTCATCAAAAGCCACGGTAGTGCGGATGCGACAGGTGTTGCAGCAGCTATTGAACTTGCCGCACAGCTCGGGCGTTCGGGTTTCTCTGACAAGCTGGCCGCACGGGTTGCATCAGCCGCAGTGCTTGCCCAAGATGCCCAAACCGACAGCGCGACAAAGGACTAGAAAACCATATGACCATTCGCGCAATCGTTCGTGGCGTCGGCCACTACCTCCCCGAACGGGTCGTTCCGAATTCCTATTTCGAAGAAACGCTCGAAACGACGGATGAGTGGATCACGACACGTTCCGGTATTGAGCGACGTCACTTCGCCGCAGAAGACGAATTCACCTCCGATTTGGGCACGAAAGCCGCGCAAAAAGCGCTTGAGATGGCGGGCCTCGCGCCTGATGACATCGATGCGGTGATCGTTGCCACATCGACGCCTGACCTGACGTTCCCGTCTGCGGCGACAATGATTCAGCAAAAGCTTGGAATGACGCAGGGATTCGCCTTTGACATCCAAGCCGTCTGCGCCGGATTCGTCTACGCGCTGGCAAATGCCAACGGAATGATCGTCGCCGGACAAGCGAAGCGAGTGTTGGTTATTGGCGCTGAGACCTTCTCTCGAATCTTGGATTTCTCAGATCGTGGAACCTGCGTTTTGTTTGGTGACGGGGCTGGTGCGCTCGTCCTTGAGGCGCAAGAAACCGACGGCACAACGCGCGATCGTGGCGTTTTGGGCATCGACCTCAATTCAGACGGCCGTTACCGCGATATGCTGTATGTCGATGGCGGAATGATTAGCAACCAGACCGGCTTTGTCAAAATGCAAGGCAACGCACTTTTCCGCCAAGCCGTTGAAAAGCTTGCGTCAACCGCGGATGCGGCCCTTGTGAAGGCAGGCTTAGGGCACGACGACGTTGACTGGATCGTACCTCATCAAGCCAACATCCGCATCATCCAAGGCACCGCCAAAAAGCTCGGCGTGAGCATGGATAAGGTTGTTGTGACAGTACAAGACCACGGCAACACCTCCGCGGCCTCCATCCCCCTCGCCCTGTCAGTCGGGGTTGAGCGTGGCCAAATCAAAGAAGGTGACCTCGTCGTCACCGAAGCCATCGGCGGCGGCTTGGCATGGGGCGCAGTCGTTCTGCGCTGGTAGCGACAACACGCCTTCAATGTCGCCCTTCAAGTCCTTGTTATTGACTCTGTTTTTACCCTTGGCCTAAGCTCGCGAGAACTCAGGGGGATATAATGACAAATAAGACTTTGACACGCATGGATTTAGCAGACGCCGTTCACGAAGAAGTAGGCCTATCACGCAACGAAAGCGCAGACCTCGTTGAAAGCGTTCTCACGCAAATGTCTGACGCCCTTGCTGGCGGTGACAGCGTTAAAATTTCCTCCTTCGGAACATTCTCCATTCGCGACAAAGCTGCCCGCATCGGTCGTAACCCCAAGACAGGCGAAGAAGTGCCAATCACGCCCCGCCGCGTGCTGAGCTTCCGCCCAAGCCACCTGATGAAAGACCGCGTCGCAGCGGGCAATAAATAAGGACCGCCGGGATGTCCAAATCCCGCGACGCTTTCCGCACGATTTCAGAAGTATCCGATACGCTGGACACCCCAGCGCACGTGCTGCGCTTTTGGGAAAGCAAGTTCAACCAAGTCAAACCCGTCAAACGCGCTGGTGGCCGGCGCTACTATCGCCCCACGGATGTTGACCTGCTTGCGGGTATCAAAAAGCTGCTGCACGACGATGGGATGACCATCAAAGGCGCGCAAAAACTACTGCGTGAACAAGGCGTTAAACACGTGGCCGCCCTTGGCGCTGGCGTTCTGGAAGCGCAAACCGAACTGGCGGAGGCCCCTGCTGAGACTGTTGAACCAGCTGAAACCAAACCTGTAGAAGCTGAAGCGCCGAAAGTGGCCCCCGTGCAGGAGCCTGAAGTCGTGGCTGAGCCAAAGGTAGAACCAGAAGCGACCGTCGAAATCGCCAACGTTGTGCCATTGACCAAAACCCCCGGCCCTGCCCTGACGCTCAACCTCGCGCCAAAAGCAGAGCCAGCCGAGCCCGTTGCCGCTGCAACTGAAACACCCACAGCGACGCCAGAAATGCCGGACGTCCCAGCGGACCCATCCGATGCAGACAGCAAAGCCCCTGCGCGTTTGTTCCATCTGCTGCACAAAGCCCCGCACGACAAAATCGCAGCCCAAGCACAGGCCATCGCGCCGCTGCTTGACCGGATGCAGGTTCTGCGCGACCGCATCAATCTGCGCTAAAGACCCGCAGCCCCGTGCGTTTTTCGCCTTGCCCTGCCACGCATTTGCGATATGACATCCCACAAGTCGGGCTATGGCGCAGCCTGGTAGCGCGTCCGTCTGGGGGACGGAAGGTCGCAGGTTCGAGTCCTGCTAGCCCGACCACTAAAATA
Source organism: Octadecabacter ascidiaceicola (assembly GCF_900185015.1). Lineage (GTDB taxonomy): Bacteria > Pseudomonadota > Alphaproteobacteria > Rhodobacterales > Rhodobacteraceae > Octadecabacter > Octadecabacter ascidiaceicola. The sequence continues at coordinate 591,310 of NZ_FXYD01000001.1, forward strand.
CGCCCGCCGCGCCCTGCGCAGGTGGGCGTTTTTACACCTAGGATCAAAGGTTTAGAATGAAAAACGGTGTTCTTTCAGACGATCAGATCAGCGCCCTTATTACAAGCGGGGCGATCAGCGCCACAATTCCGTTTGAGGATGGCCAAGTACAGCCCGCCTCCCTTGATCTGCGCCTTGGCAACCGCGCCTATCGCGTACGGGCCTCGTTTCTGACGGGTCGCGGTCAATCTGTCGCCGACCGCCTTGATCAATTCACCATGCACGAAATCGACCTTCAGGGTGGTGCCGTGCTGGAAAAGAACTGCGTCTACGTCGTGCCCCTGATGGAGGCCCTAGTCCTGCCCAAGGGCATGACTGCCGCCGCCAGCGCCAAGTCCTCGACAGGACGCCTCGACCTGCTGACGCGCATCATCACGGACAACGGCGTTGAGTTTGACCGTGTGCCCGAAGGGTATTCCGGCCCTCTTTACGTCGAAATTTGTCCGCGCTCTTTCTCGGTCCTCGTGCAGCCGGGCCTGATGCTGAACCAAATCATCTTTCGCAACGGCAAGACCTTCATCAATGACGAAGACCTCAAGGCGCTGCACGTCAAGACCCCAATCGTGGACGGCGAAGCGGTTATTTCCGACGGATTGGGGTTTTCCGTTGATCTAAAGCCGACCAGCGGTGATCTGGTCGGTTATCGCGCCAAACCCCATACGGGCGTCATCGATCTGTCGCAAATTGCGGCCTATGATCCGGCGGAATACTGGGAAGAAGTGCGCACCAAAGACGGGCATATCATCCTCGATCCCGGCGCGTTTTATATCCTCGTCAGCCGCGAAGCGATTGCCATCCCGCCGGATTGTGCCGCTGAAATGGCGCCCTACATCGCGATGGTCGGCGAATTCCGCGTCCATTACGCGGGCTTCTTTGATCCGGGCTTTGGTTGGGATAGCGCAGGTGGCGCAGGCTCACGCGGCGTGTTGGAAGTACGTTGCCACGAAGCACCGTTTGTTCTGGAACATGGGCAAGTGGTCGGCCGCTTAGTCTATGAACATATGTCACAGACCCCTGCTGCCCTATATGGCCAAGATATCAAGTCAAATTACCAAGGCCAAGGCCTGAAATTATCCAAACATTTCAAGTCCTAAGGGCGCGTCTCAGAACTTGGTGAAGCGGCGCATCATGCGGGTTGCTTGGCGCAATTGGCGTGTCCCGTTCTGACCCTGCTTGTTCAATTGACGCTCCTCGGGGCTCTGCTCGCGGTTCTTGTTGCCAAGATTGCTCGCGGCTTTGATGCCGGAGTTCACGCCCTTATTCACAAGGCGTCGAATGATCATATTCAAGATGCGTTCCATCGGGATCGTCCTTTGCTCGGTTTGCCCTACCATATAGTATCGCGGGCTTATTTCCCAATGTATCTGCGAAAATTCCGGCAAATTGAGGGCAAACGCTTAACTTTCGTCAAACATCTCTGTCTGATCCGTATCGTCCTCGTCACCCTCCTCCTCACCTGCTTCCGCCAGAAGCGGCGCAGGACGGCTTTCCAACAAGCCAGCAGAACGCAACTCCTTAAGACCCGGCAGATCGCGCGCGTTCTCAAGGCCGAAGTGGTCAAGGAAGTCCTGCGTCACAACAAACGTCACCGGACGGCCTGGCGTCATACGGCGACGACCAAAGCGGATCCATTCCAATTCAATAAGCTGATCAATCGTGCCGCGGCTGACGGACACGCCGCGAATTTCTTCTATCTCCGCGCGGGTGACGGGCTGATGATAGGCCACAATCGCCAAGGTCTCGACAGCAGCACGGCTAAGCTTGCGTGTCTCAACCGTTTCTTTTTGCATGAGAAATCCAAGATCAGGCGCTGTTCGCAACGCCCAAGCATCGCCAACCTTCACCAAAGACACGCCGCGCCCTTCATAACGTTTACGCAGATGCACCAGCGCCTCAGCAGGATCGCACCCATGGGGCATCCGGCCCGCCAATTCAGCCACCGTACACGGGTCCGCTGTGGCAAACAGGATCGCCTCAACCATGCGTTCCTGCTCGCCCATGGGCGGCGCTTCAAACAGGCTTTCTTCGCTCTCTGGCGCGTCTGTGGCTTGCTCGCTCATCGCTCTTTGTTCCTGATCTGAATGGGCGCGAATATATCGCCCTGACGTATTTCAATTTTGCCTTCTTTGGCCAATTCCAGTGACGCCGCAAAGGTCGATGCGGTGGCGGATCGCCGCTTAACGGGGTCCAATTCCCAGCCTTCCGGCAGATAGGACAGGATATCGGTCCACTCTCCAGCGAACCCGATCAGCCCGCGCATCCGGCCCAAGGCTTCCTCCATCGTGAAGACTTTTTCGCGGTCCATCACGAAGGGGCGGAACTCGTCCTTTGTGCGAATGCGGGCATAACCCTGCATCAAGTCCAGCAGCGTCGCCGTATAGGTGACGCGCCGTGTACGTGTGACGTCCTCAGTAATGCCACGGGCAAAGAAATCACGCCCCAGCTGATCCCGCGCCATCAATTTCGCCGCCGCATCGCGCATGGCGGCCAGTCGTTCCAACTGAAACGCAAGGTGCGCAGCGAGTTCTTCACCCGATGGCCCCTCTTCTGATGGGTCAGGGGGCAACAACAAGCGGGACTTCAGAAACGCCAGCCACGCCGCCATCACCAGATAATCCGCCGCCAATTCAAGACGCAGATCGCGGGCTTTGTGAATAAACGCAAGGTACTGTTCGGCCAGTGCCAGCACCGAAATCTGTCTTAAATCAACCTTTTGGGTGCGCGACAGGGTTAACAGCAGGTCAAGCGGCCCCTCAAACCCGTCCACATCAACGATCAACGCTTCCGCCGCGAGGCGCTCGTTCACGTCGGTTGAAAAGATGGTCGCGTCAGACATGAAACCCTTAAAGTCAGGCCCACACAGGGAGCCTAGTTCAGTAGGTCGTCAAATTCCTCTGACAAGGCGGTAATGTCAACGGGCACAGGCGTTTTGCGCATCGCAAGAGCCGCTTCTGCGCGGGCTTGTGCTGCGTCGGTCATCTGTCCCGCCGCTTCGCCGACCTGAACGATTTCCGCCGCTTTGCCACTGGAATGCAAAATCACATCACAGCCAGCGGCAATAGATGCGCGGCTGCGCTGCGCTACGTCCCCCGATAGCGCCTCCATTCCGATGTCATCGGTCATCAGCAAGCCCTTGAAACCAATGTCATTTCGAATGACATCCATCATCATCCGGCTTGTCGTCGCCGGTGCGCTGTCATCAATATCTTCAAAGACAATATGCGCAGTCATCCCCAGCGGCATGTCACCTAGCGCCTTGAACGGCGCAAAATCCTCGCGTTCCAGATCTTCACGGGAGGCCGTCACGGTGGGCAAATCTTTGTGGCTATCTACCGTCGCACGCCCGTGCCCGGGGATATGTTTTACAATAGGCAGCACCCCACCCTGCAAGTGCGCATCAGCAACCATGCGGCTGGCATCCATTACGGTTTCAACGTCACCACCATAGCAGCGATTGCGCAGAAACGGGTGCGTCAGCCGTGCGGTGATATCAGCGCAAGGCGCACAGTTGCTATCGATACCGACCTCGCGGAGTTCTTGGGAAATCAAACGGTAACGTATCCACATCGCCCGCATCGGATCAGACGCAGTATCCATTTGATCAAGGGGTGGCAACCATTCACGCCAATGCGGGGATCGCAAGCGCTGCACACGCCCGCCTTCTTGGTCCACGGTGATAACCGCGTCATGTCCTGCCGCTTCGCGCAGATCATCCGTCAGGCGTTTTAGCTGATCAGGGTTTTCAACATTGCGTGCAAACAGGATAAACCCGAACGGCGAATACTCACGAAAATAGGCGCGTTCCCAATCTGTAATCTCGGGGCCTTCTGGCCCAAAGATCGCGGCACCGAATTTCATTTAACGCACCACAACCGGAATACAGGCCGCACCTTCAGCCGACATCGCCGCGCAGAAACGTCGCGCATCGCTAAGGTCCGCAAACCCAGTCGCACGAAGCCTAAAGAACGTGCGCCCGCCGGATGTCGCCTGTTGGATAACCTGTTCTTTTCCTGCAAAGAAATCGGGGAACCGTGCCGTCATGCGCACCCATTCGGTTGCTGCAATATCCGCACTGTCAAACGCGCCAAGCTGAACCAGTTTTGTACCAACTGGCAGGGTCGCTGTCGTCACCTGCCCTGTAATAGGCGTTGCGACATTGGTCGTTGTCGCCGCTGCTGGCACCACTGCCGCCACCGCCGGACGGTTGGCCGGACGCGATGCAGGACGTGGTGAGCGGCGCACACCAGGCACCGCATCAGGGATCAAATCTGGGTTTACAACAACACCATTCACCGCCACTTCAATCGGCGCAGTTTCGCCCTCGGACAGGTCGGTCATCGGCGCTACACCGGCTGCAATCTGGTCGGCCAACGCAAGCACATCTTCCACTGTCAAAGGCGTGGATGGGTCAACAGGTGTGGCAAGTGCGGCCACTTGTTCTGTTGCCACCGCGCTTTCTTCTTCGAGTGTTTCGTCAATCGGTAAGGACGCTTCAACCGCTTGGCCCAAACGGTCTTGCGGCGCATCCTCTGCAGCCACAACCTCAACCGCTTCCGCAGTTGGCGTTACTTCCAAATCTTCTGCTTGCAAGGACACATTGCTCGGCGCCAGCACCAATCGGTCCTCAGGTTCAGCAGCACCGCCAATTGCGGGCACCGAATTCACTGACAACCCGACATGATTGGCAATCTCGCCACCGGGATTTTCTGGTGCCACACGCATCTCACCCTCAAGCGCCCGAACAACCGGAACACCTGTTACGTCGCGCATCAAAAGCTTGTAACCCCAGATGCCAACACCACCGATCAGCGCCACCGAAATGGCCGCCGCCGCAACGTTAACGTATTTGCCTGCCGGAATCCCTACACCGCCCCCATTAGGGCCTGCTGTAAAATCTGCCATGTGTCTGCCTCACTGGACGAGTTTACCCCGCCACCAATTTTAACGCCTCTTGGCTCCAGACACGTGCGCTTTAGCGCATCTCTTCCGCTGGAGTTACGCCCAAGATACCCAAACCGTGAGAAATTACAACGCTTACGGACTTGATCAGGGCGATTTTCGCCTGTGATGCTGGGATGTTGTCTTCCTGAAGGAAACGCAGCGACGTATCGTCGTTGCCGCGGTTCCACAACCCGTGCAGTTCTGACGCGAGGTCATAGAGGTAGAACGCAATGCGGTGCGGCTCATGACCCTTGGCTGCGATCTCAACCAAACGCGGCCATTCAGCAAGCTTGGCTGCCAGCGCAAGTTCAGCTTCATGTGCCGCGAGCGACAGATCGGCGTTCGCCAGATCAGACGTATCAATCCCCGCCTCAGCCGCCTTACGGAGGACCGAGTGGATCCGCGCAGACGCGTACTGAACGTAGAACACAGGGTTGTCTTTGGACTGTTCTGTGACTTTGTCGAAATCAAAATCAAGCGGCGCGTCATTCTTGCGCGTCAGCATATGGAACCGCGTCACATCTGCGCCGACCTGCTCAACCAGATCGCGCAGCATGATGAACGTGCCTGCCCGTTTGGACATCTTGAACGGCTCACCGTTCTTGAACAGTTTCACCAATTGCGTGAGCTTGATATCGAGTGGAACGCTGTTGCCAGACAGTGCCGCAACCGCCGCCTTCATCCGCTTCACATAGCCGCCGTGATCCGCACCAAACACATCAATTAGCTCATCAAAGCCTCTGGTAACCTTATCAAAATGGTACGCGATGTCTGGCGCGAAATAGGTCCATGCACCGTCAGACTTCTGGATCGGCCGATCAACGTCATCGCCAAATTCCGTGGATTTGAACAACGTCTGTTCCCGTGCTTCCCAATCTTCAGGCAGCTTGCCCTTCGGCGGCGCAAGCGTGCCGCGGTAGATCAGGCCCTTAGCATCAAGATCCGCAATCGCCGCTTCAATCCGGCCCGTGCCGTAGAGCGATTTTTCGGAATAGAACACGTCCATCTTCACGCCGATTGACGCCAGATCATCGCGGATCATGTCCATCATCGCGTCCGTGCCGAATGTGCGCACATCCTCAAGCCAGACGTCCTCGCCCTCACCTACATAGGCATCCCCCACCTTGGCCTTCAACGCCTCACCCGCAGCGATCAGATAATCACCGGGATAGGTTCCGTCCTCAAACGTGACCTCTTGGCCGTGGGCCTCAAGATACCGCAGATAGACAGAGCGCGCCAAAACATCGACCTGCGCGCCGCCATCATTGATGTAATATTCCCGCGTCACGTCATAGCCCGCGTAATCCAGCAGGGACGCCAAAGCATCGCCAAACACGGCCCCACGCGTGTGACCCACGTGCAACGGCCCTGTCGGGTTCGCGGAAACATATTCCACGTTCATCTTTTTGCCCGCACCCAAGGTTGAGCGCCCGAACGTCGCATCCGTCAGCGCTGAGCGCACAACGCCCGCCCAAACATCATCCTTCAGGCGCAGGTTCAAAAACCCCGGACCTGCGACCTCGGCACTGACAATACGAGCATCTGCCGCAAGTTTCGCCGCCAGCGCATCCGCGATATCGCGTGGCTTTGCCTTCGCAGGCTTGGCCAGAACCATCGCCGCATTGGTCGCCATATCGCCATGGCTCGCGTCTCGTGGCGGCTCAACGGCAACGTTGTCAAAGGCCAACCCAGCGGGCAAAACCCCTTCGGTGGTCAGCTCAGTCAAACAGTCGATTACAAGCGCGCGTATGTCGGCAAACAGGTTCATGGTTCTTTCCTTCTGCGAACTGCCCGTTTAGCACTTACGCATCCTACGTCAACGCGCGTTCCACTTGGGGCAAACGCACCTCTCGATTGGTTGCGCATTCTCTCCCACAATGACCAGTCAGCCGCGACGTACATCAATACCCTAAACACAAATCAGGAAAAACCAGCATTCCGGTTCACACCAAAGTCGGCTCTGCGGGACAGAGCCGGCATCGGATACGATTGCTGCAATGTCTGCTAACTATGCGAAGTTCCGGTGTGGCTCGCAAAATGATCTGCAGCCTAGAGAGCATTGCTAATTTGCTATGGATCGGTGATTTCCAAGCACTGGGTGCAAAAACTGTCTTCCATACAGTTGGGTAAAGTCTGGTAAATTTGTCTATCATTGGCCCAAGTGACAATAATATCGGTAACCGACACACGCCGAGAATCGTACTTACAATCTTGGTTTCCGAACCCCGTTTGCATTCCACAATCACGCGGCACGCTGTGCCAAAGCGCTTTTGCACGGACCGCCATAAATTCGACTGCGGCTGGGTCAGCACCATGTGTCTGAAGCCAGTTTGCCCTAGCTTGAAAGTGAGCCGAGCATGAAAGCAGATTTCCTTCGCCTTGAGCAAGCAACCGTGAACCGCTGAAAACCATTAGTATCGCCATGGGTCGCAGTATTCTGAGAATTGACAGCATGTTCGTTCAAAACCTTCTAAAGCCTAAAGAACCAATAGCGGACATCGGTGCAGATTGCAGCATCTGTGACTCTGGGCTCGAAGCGGACTTTCGCCGCAAACGCGCCTAACCCGCCAACCGCTTGTGGGTTTCCAGTGCAAAGCGGTCCGTCATGCCTGAGATGTAATCAGACACGATCCGCGCCAGCGCGGTTTCTCCGTCAGCGTCCGCCACATCCTTGCGCCATTGCTTAGGCAAATGGCTTGGATCGGCCATGAACAGCGGGAATAGGTCTTCGACAACTTGGGTCACTTCCGTGCGCATTTTCACAACGCTTGGCGCGCGATACATCTGTGAAAACAGGAACTTACGCACCACCTTAAGGTCAGCCCAAAGTGCAGGCGAAAACTGCACCATCATCCGCCCCGCACCGCGAATGTCCGCGCAGGTCTTAGGGGTTAGGGCCTCAAGGTTTGCGCGGCTCACGGCAATCACATCCTCAACCAGCACCCCAAAGAAACGCCGCAGCGCTTCGTGGCGGCGCCGGTCGGTATCTAGGTTCGGATACTTTGCATCAACCTCACGAAAACAATCACCCACGATAGGCAATTGCAGCAAATCATCCGTACCAAACAGCTCAGCGCGCAGCCCGTCGTGAATGTCATGGTGATTATAGGCAATATCATCTGACAGCGCCGCAACCTGCGCCTCGGCACTGGCATGGGTGCTTAGCTCCAAATCATGCCGCGCATTATATTCCTCCAACGCATAGGGCACAGGCACATCAACTGGCCCGTTGTGCTTGGCGATCCCTTCCAAGGTCTCCCACGTCAAGTTCAGCCCGTCCCAGTCCGCGTAGTGGCGTTCAAGCGAAGTCACAATCCGGATCGCCTGCGCATTGTGGTCAAACCCACCGTAAGGCTGCATCAGCGCGCCCAACGCATCCTCACCGGTATGACCAAACGGCGTGTGCCCAAGGTCATGGGCCAGCGCGACAGCCTCGGTCAGCTCAGCGTTCAAACCCAGCACACCCGAAATCGTACGCGCCACTTGCGCGACCTCAATGGAATGGGTCAGGCGCGTGCGGAAGTAATCGCCCTCATGTTCCACGAACACTTGGGTTTTATGTTTCAGGCGTCGAAACGCGCTGGCATGGATGATCCGGTCACGGTCCCGCTGAAACGGAGAGCGAAATTCGCTTTCCTCCTCGGAATACAACCGCCCACGGCTTTCCGCCGGACTGCATGCATATGCTGCCGTCATCTCTGTCCCTCGTATATTCCGGCGACACTACCTTGCCGCCTCTGCCTCCCCTTCCTATATTGAACCCAACGCCCAACCTAAAGGCCGCAATCATGTTGACCCTCCCGCCCAAAGTGACCCCACGCGCATTCGAACGCCTCGCCGAAATCGGCGCCAACGAGAGCGGCAAAGCCTTGCGCATCGGCGTTAAGGGTGGCGGCTGTTCCGGTTTTGAATACGAAATTGATCTCGACGCCCCCAAAGATGACGATCTTGTCCTCGAAGGGTCTGGCGAAAAGGTTATCATCGACACGGTGTCATTACCGTTTCTCGCAGACGCTACCATCGACTTCACCGAAGAACTCATCGGTGCGCGTTTCGTGATCGAAAACCCCAACGCCAGCAGTTCATGTGGCTGTGGCGTTAGCTTTTCGATGTAATTTGAACCCATATCAAACTCATATGGATCCCATACGGTTTCCATATGCAGCCCACACGCTTGTTTTCGCCCGCAAACCCGTCCACAAACACGACGTAAATCGGGGGTGATCCATGAAAATCGCGACATTCAACATCAACGGCGTTAAAGCCCGCATCGGCGCTCTGACCGAGTGGCTGGAAACGTCCAAGCCTGACGTCGCACTGTTGCAGGAAATCAAATCCGTCGACGAAGGCTTCCCCCGCGAACACTTTGAAAACCTCGGCTACACCGTCGAAACCCACGGGCAAAAAGGTTTCAACGGCGTCGCGATCCTGTCCAAACTCCCGCTCGAAGATATCAGCCGCGGTCTACCCGGCGCCGAGGGCGCGGGCCGTGAAGGGGTCGACGACATCGAAGCCCGCTACATTGAGGCCACCGTTATCGGTGATAAGCCCGTACGCGTGTGCGGACTGTACCTGCCCAACGGCAACCCCGCACCGGGCCCGAAATATGACTACAAACTGCGCTGGATGGAACGCCTAAAGGCCCGCGCCGAAGAGCTCATGATACTTGAAGAACCCTTCCTAATGGCCGGAGATTACAACATAATTCCGCAACCAGAAGATGCAAAATGCCCCGAAGCATGGACAGATGACGCCCTGTTTCGCCCCGACAGCCGCGCCGCGTTTCGCCGCCTGTTGAACCTTGGCCTGACCGAGGCTTTCCGCGCTTGCCATCAAGGCGCCGGGCATTATTCGTTCTGGGACTATCAAGCCGGTGCATGGGACCGCAACGACGGCATCCGCATCGACCACTTTTTACTGTCAAATCAATGTGCTGACCTGCTGAAGGACTGTTGGATCGAAAGTGAAGTTCGTGGCCGCGAAAAGCCATCAGACCACGTGCCTGTCTGGGTCGAACTGGACGCCTGACCTATTTGGTCACGTCATGCCCGTACAGCCAATCCATTCGCCCCATGAAAGCACTTGGCGCGACTTTTCCCATTACTTTCAAGCCAGTATGCGCCACAGTTCGCGCAACACCTGAAAGGTGATAGTTGCGTGCATTCGCATTCGCCGCGTTTATCGCGCGGGTGACACGGGGTATTCGTAGGCTTTCATAGCTTCCCAACGCTGCGGCGACGTCGGGCGCTTCACTACAGCACCGTGCCAACACGAACGCATCCTCAATCGCTAGGTTTGCTCCTTGCGCAAGGAACGGCAACGTCGGGTGCGCCGCATCCCCGAGAATACAAACTCCGTCCCGCCCCCATGTTTCAGCAACGGGATGACGGAACAAACCCCACAGGTGAACCTCATCCACCTGCCCCAGAATGCCTTTCAATCGGCCGGACGTGTTACGGAACGCTTGGCGCATATTGCCTGCTTCGTCGCGGTGCGCCCATCCTTCGGCAGCCCATTGCTGGCGTTCTTGTACAGCCACAACGTTAAGCCGCCCGCCCGACACAGGATAGGTCACGACATGACGCCCCGGTGCCATCCAAATACGTGCCACGGGGTCAGCATCGGGCGCATCGATCAAAGCGCGCCACGCGACCTGCCCTGTAAAAAACGGTTCTTGCACACCATTCAGTGCGACCCGCGTTTGCGAATGAATACCTTCCGCCCCTACAACAAGGTCCGCATCCATATCCGCCGCATTCACCTTAGACCCAAGACGAATATCAACGCCTGATTGACGGCATCCTTCGGCAAGCACCTCAATCAAATCCGCGCGGTGAAAGAACCGATACGGCGGCCTCGCCATCCCCGTCAGGTCAAACCGCGTGACGGCTTGGCCGCGCACGGCATCCATTGGCTCAACAGCCATCGCGGTAACGCCAACCGCATCCAACGCGTCCCCTAAGCCCAATGCTTCAAGGGCGCGGGCACCGTTCGGGGTAATCTGCAGCCCTGCTCCAACTTCCGTAAGTTTTGGCGCTTGCTCATGCAGTTCCACCTTGGCGCCGGACTTGGCAAAGGCCAACGCCGCCGTCAGCCCCCCAATGCCGCCACCCACAACGCAAATGCGGCGGCCCCTGTTGGAGCCGCCGCTGAATATCTCATCACTGTTTAGCAAGGAATTACCCCAATCAGTCGTTCCGGTGAATTTTCTCACGACGCTCGTGACGCTCTTGCGCCTCAAGGCTCATGGTTGCGATCGGACGTGCATCAAGACGTTTCAGGCTGATCGGATCACCCGTTACGCTGCAATATCCAAATTCACCCTCTTCGATACGACGCAGGGCGCTATCGATTTTGGCAACCAGCTTGCGCTCACGGTCGCGCGTGCGCAACTCTAGCGAGCGGTCAGTTTCCTCAGACGCGCGGTCTGCAACATCAGGAATGTTGCGTGTGCCATCTTTCATCGCCTCGATCGTGTCGCGGCTGTCTTCTAGGATTTCATTACGCCAGTTCATCAACTTTCGGCGGAAATATTCCACCTGCTTTTCGTTCATGAATGGTTCGGAATCGGCCGGAACATAGTCGTCCGGCAAGAATGCTTCTGCCTTCATTTTCGCCTCCTTAGAGGCGGGCGACGCAGATAGATTTTTCTCGTTTGACACTAAAGATACCCCCTCTTTGCGCTTCCTTTACTCCCTCGCGGGCATAGTGTCACCCCCCAAGAAGATCAACTATTCATGGGTTGAAGCTGGGCGGTGGAATGATACCGTAATTTTCAAAGAAATTCATGACAAGCAGGCCACTTATGCGTTTTACCGGAACAGATTCTTACGTCGCGACAGATGACCTTACAGTTGCGGTGAACGCCGCCGTTACGCTTGAACGTCCGTTGCTGGTGAAGGGCGAACCTGGCACTGGAAAAACCGAACTCGCGCGACAGGTGAGTGCGGCGCTCGGTTTGCCGATGATTGAATGGCACATCAAGTCCACGACCAAGGCCCAACAAGGCCTTTACGAATATGACGCCGTAAGCCGCCTGCGTGACAGCCAGCTGGGTGACGAAAAGGTCAACGACGTGGCCAACTACATCAAACGCGGCAAGCTTTGGCAGGCCTTTGAGGCCGAAGGCCGCGTCGTGCTGTTGATCGACGAGATCGACAAAGCCGATATCGAATTCCCAAACGATCTATTGCAAGAACTCGACCGGATGGAATTTCACGTCTACGAAACGGGCCAGACCGTGAAAGCTAAGCAGCGCCCGATCATGATCATCACATCCAACAATGAAAAAGAACTGCCAGACGCCTTCCTGCGCCGTTGTTTCTTTCACTACATCCGCTTTCCTGACATCGACACGATGCGCAAAATCGTTGAGGTCCACCATCCTGGCATCAAAGACGAATTGCTAACCGCAGCGCTGACGCAATTTTACGATGTGCGAGAGCAACAAGGCCTCAAAAAGAAGCCGAGCACATCTGAAGTTTTGGATTGGTTGAAATTGCTGTTGGCAGAAGACCTGACGGCGGAAGACCTGAAAAGTGACGGCACCACAGCGCTTCCCAAACTTCACGGTGCTTTGTTGAAGAACGAACAGGATGTGCATTTGTTTGAACGTTTGGCGTTTATGGCGCGCGGCGGGCGTTAAACACCGCCTACCCCCACGCCAGCGGGTCGAGGTTCAACAGAATCGAAATTTGCTTGTAGACCTCGGGGTATTCTTCGTGGAACTTCTCGGGTTTCTCAAAGAAGACCTCGATCGAAACGGCCAGGAACTCAACGTAATTGGTGGCCGCATATGAATCTAGAACCGTCTTTCGATTACGTCCCACATTCGCAACATGGGCCTCATACCCCCGCATGATGGCCGCTTCCCAGTCTTGGTGGCTTTGCCCTTTCGCCAAAATCGGCACGCCATTCGTGTCACCTGACAGCGCGTCCAGCTGATGCGCGAATTCATGGAGAATAAGGTTGTGGCCGTCCTCGTCGTTCACACCACCCTGTTCCGCATGGGGCCACGACAAAACGACCGGCCCATGTCGCCAGCTTTCTCCAAGGCGCACTTCTTTGGTTTCCGTGACCAAATAGCCGTCCTGCCTTTGTTGTTTTGAATGAAACGCACCGGGATAGAGTAAAACCGTGTGAAGGGTATTGTACCACACATCCGAATTAACGATCAGCAAACAGGCCTGCGCGGACAGCGACAATTCCACTTCGCGATCTACAACCACGCCGTTCTTTCCGTAAATCCGCACTTGGCTGAGGAACAAGTTCATCTTGCCCTGCAAGCGCCCCTGCAACTCTGGTGGTAGTTTCGCAACCAGTGGGACCCAATCGATGACAGTGGCCCAGTCCTGCGCCGACAGTTTTGATACCAGCAATTGCATGCGTCGCCGGCGTTTGGACCACGCCCGGTAAATCACTCCGAAAATCGGAACCAGCAGCAAATACCATGCCCACATTTTTCTCTACCTACATCTAGTAGCAGCCCGCGCCATGGGCACTAACCTATTGAGTCTTTTGAATCACACCATGCCAGCATTTGCCCATGGTGTGCAGATTTATGGCGCTATTCCACCCTTTTTTCCCCTTTAAATAAGAAGTCCGACGTTGCGTCGCGGAATTGCCCAATTTCGCACCCACTCGGGCCTCAGTCCGCTGGCAGGTTCAGGACTGAGTTAAAAGGAGAGCAGAGTTGACCAAGGCAAAAATGCCGGTCTCAAAGCACCGCATGTCACGGACCGAAGATGTCCGGGCGCGACAGGTGTGGACCGAAGAACTGACCTTTATTAAGGCCAGCGCAGATTGCGTTGATCCTTCCGGAATGGATCCTTACGGCCCGTCAGGCCGTGCGAGATCGTGGGGAACCACATGAACCGTACGTTCCGTCGCATGCTGGCGCTTTCGGTCATGTTTATGACCGCCTGTACCCCTATTCCCCAATCACCGACCTTGCCGACCCGTACAATGGGCTTGCAAGACAGCTTGCCGCCAATGCGCTCTTTCGCTGGCAGCCGCGTTAACACGCCGACACGGTCCAACCGTGAAATCGGCAAGGATTTCATGGACCTTGCATTCCGCATGGAAAGCGGCCGTGTTGTTGCCCGCCTGACACGTTTTGAGGCCCCGATCTCAGTTCGTGTCACCGGCGATGTACCGCCAAGCCTGACACCTGACCTGCGCGCCCTCCTTGGACGCCTTCGCAATGAGGCTGACATTGATATCTTTATGACGGGTGCAGGTTCCGCATCCATTACCGTCGAAGCAATTCCGCGTTCTGTTTTGAACGCTGCCGTACCGCGTGCCGCCTGTTTTGTGGTTCCGCGCGTGTCATCCTGGGAAGAATTTAAAACCGTGCGCCGCACGCCGACTGTTGACTGGACCACGCTTGAACGCCGCGACCGTGCCGCTGTTTTTGTGCCCTCTGACGTCGCACCCCAAGAAATCCGCGACTGTTTGCACGAAGAACTGGCCCAAGCCCTTGGCCCGCTGAACGACCTTTACCGTCTATCGGACTCCGTCTTCAACGACGACAACATCCACGCTGTTCTGACATCCTTCGACATGCTGGTTTTGCGTGCATACTACGACCCTGCTCTGCGCAACGGCATGTCACGCGGCGAAGTAGCGGCGCGCCTTGATCCGATCTTGTCCCGCCTCAACCCTGCAGGCGATACCCAAATGCCACGGCCACGCAATGACACGACGCGCGATTGGATCGAGAATATCGAGACCGCGCTAACCGCCGGTTCCTCTGCCAACCGCCGCCGCAGCGCCGCCCTTCAGGCTGTCAGCCTTGCTGGCGCGATGAACTGGTCTGGCCCGCGTGACGGATTTGCGCATTACGCCTTTGGCCGCCTGAACGTCGGCTATGACAGCGATATCGCGCTCGCCTCCTTCAACGAAGCCCTGCGTATCTATAACCGCTCTTCTGAAACCCGCCTGCATGCCGCACACGTGTCTGTTCAACTGGCAGCATTCGCTCTGTCAGCAGGAGATGGCGCAGCAGTCCTGAACCTCGTAGACAGCGCCATGCCCATCGCGGCCGCCCATGAAAACGCAGCCCTTCTCGCGACCTTGATGATGTTCAAAGCGGAAGCGTTAGAAATGACCGGGCGAACATCCGAAGCGAGTGCTGTACGCATGGACTCTTTAGGCTGGGCGCGGTACGGATTTGGCGCGAACGCCAATGTTCGCGCGCGCTTGCGGGAAATCGCTTCGCTTAATCCACTCAAAGGGATCTAACACATGATTTTTCCACTCGGCGGTCTGGTTTTAGGGGCACTGCTGGGGGCATATCGTGCGAAATCCCGGGGTGGGAACACCGCTGACATGGCGCAATATGGTGCCGTCTACGCCATGATCCTTGGCGTGATCGGCCTGTTCATCATGATCATCATCACACGCATGTACGCCTGATGTTTTTACCCTTCTTCGACCAGCTTCGAAGAGGTGGAGTGCCAGTCTCCCTGCGCGAGTATCTGACTTTCCTTGAAGGCATGCGCGCGGGTCTTGTGACCTATGATATTGAGGCGTTCTATTTCCTTGCCCGCACCTGCATGGTCAAGGACGAGCGCAACATCGACAAGTTTGATCGTGCCTTTGCCGCCTCGTTTGAGGGCCTTGAGGCAATTCCAGCTGAGGCCGTCATGGAGGCCGTGGATATCCCGCAAGATTGGCTTGAGAAAATGGCCGAAAAGCATCTCAGCGCCGAGGAAAAGGCCGAGATTGAAGCGCTGGGTGGCTTTGATAAGCTTATGGAGACCCTCAAGAAACGGCTTGAGGAACAAAAGGGCCGCCACCAAGGGGGCAACAAATGGGTCGGCACGGCTGGCACCTCCCCCTTTGGCGCCTATGGGTATAACCCCGAAGGCGTGCGCATCGGCCAGAACGAATCCCGCCACCAACGCGCGGTTAAAGTCTGGGACAAACGCGAATTCCGCAATCTCGATGACAGTGTCGAAATCGGCACCCGCAACATCAAAATCGCGCTGAAACGTCTGCGCAATTGGGCGCGTGATGGCTCTGCCGAAGAACTGGACCTGAACGGCACTATCCGCGCCACCGCCGAACACGGCTATCTGGATGTCAAAACACGCCCCGAACGGCGCAACGCGGTGAAGGTCCTGTTGTTCCTCGATATCGGCGGTTCCATGGACCCGCACATCAAACTGGTTGAGGAATTGTTCAGCGCCGCAAAGTCCGAATTCAAACATTTCGAACACTTCTATTTCCACAACTGCCTGTATGAAGGCGTGTGGCGCGACAACCGCCGCCGTTGGGACGCGCAAACCCCAACATGGGAGATACTGCGCACCTACGGATCTGATTATAAATGTATTTTCGTCGGCGATGCTTCCATGTCGCCCTACGAAATCGCCTATGTTGGCGGCGCGAATGAGCACTACAATCAGGAAGCGGGCCAAACATGGCTGGAACGCGCACGCGATCAGTGGCCCAATCATCTTTGGCTTAATCCGCTTGATGAACGCTACTGGCGATACACACAATCTATCCAAATGATCGACCAAATATTTGGTCCGGGCCGAATGGTCCCTATGACGCTGGACGGCATTACACGCGGTATGAAACTGCTGACATGATCAAACACCTTTGGCAGACGAACCGATTGGCGCTCATGGCGTTTGTCGTCGCGCTCGGCGCGCTATTCTATTTTGGCGGAAAGACCATAAGCTCTGCGATTTATTGGATGGACCCCGCCCATCAAGAACAGCCCCTCGCAGGCTGGATGACGCCCCGCTATGTGGCGCTTTCCTACAAATTGCCGCGTGAATACGTGCTTGAGGCCCTGTTCATTGGCCCTGACGCACCGCCCCACCGCGTTTCCCTCGAAACCATCGCGCAGGAAAACAACGTGACATTGGCCGAGCTACAGGCCCGCATCGACGCCGCAACCGCACGTTTAGAAGCGGACAAAGAAGCCCGCAACAATGACTGATTTTATCGTCGAACTGCTGGTGGAATACGGCGCAACCATCGTGTTCTTTGTAACGTTCCTAAGTTGCCTCGCGATCCCGATACCCTCGTCCTTGCTGATGCTGGCATCTGGTGGCTTTGCGGCGGCTGGGGATTTGTCGTTGATGGCCGTTGGCCTTGGCGCATTTAGCGGCGCGGTCTTGGGCGACAACTCCGGCTACTGGATCGCGCGCAAATTTGGCAAACGGCTGGATGATTGGCTGGCCCGCCATCCCAAACGCGCCGCGCTTCGCGCCCGCAGCGCAGCCTTCATGGAAAAACGCGGCGGCTCGTCTGTGTTTTTCTCCTGCTGGCTGGTCGCGCCTCTTGGCCCCTACATGAACTACTTCTGTGGCATCACGCGGTATGACTGGCTGCGTTTTGCGCTCTGGGGCATGGCGGGCGAAGCCGTTTGGGTCAGCCTCTATGTCGGGCTTGGCCACACCTTTGCCGACAACATCTCAGGCATCGCCAGCTTGCTCGGCAACGCCTCCGGCTTCATCACCGCCCTCGTCGCGGTAATCGCCCTCGGGTACTGGCTGATCCGTGCAAGCAAAAAGAAACAAACGCCGTAGCGCCTTGCCGCCTCGCGCTATTGGCCCCATATCTACTCCATGCTCAAGTTTCTCCCCATCCTGCTCGCCCTTGGATACGGTATCGTCATGTATCGCCTGTCCGCATGGCGCACGACGCGGGAACTGGATGAAAAATCCACCGAACTGGCAGACACCAAACTGCGCCAGCTGACGGCGCAAATGGCGGACGTGGTCGAACTGCCCCGCATCAAGGTCTACATCTACGAAATCGAACCGGTAAACGGCCTCGCCGCCCCTGACGGGCGCATCTTCATCACCCGCGGTTTCTTCAACAAATACAAAGACGGTGAAGTCACCGCCGATGAAATGGCCTCCGTCATTGCTCATGAACTTGGCCACGTCGCTCTGGGCCACTCGCGCCGCCGCATGATCGACTTTTCCGGCCAAAACGCGCTGCGCACGGCCCTCGCGATGGTGCTGTCACGCTTTTTACCTGGCGTCGGCCCGATGATCGCAAACGCCGCGATGTCCATGCTCATGGCGCGCCTGTCGCGCTCGGATGAATACGAGGCCGACGCTTACGCCTCCGCCCTTCTCATCAAGGCAGGCATCGGCGTGCAGGCGCAAAAAGACCTGTTTGAGAAACTCGAACACCTCACGGGGGCACGCGGCGCGTCCCAACCAGCTTGGCTCCTCAGTCACCCCAAAACGCCCGAACGCATCGCCGCGATCGAGGCAAACGAGGCCAAATGGGGCGCATAACCCTTACTTTCTTTGGCTCTCAAATACTCTGGGGGAGTCCGAAGGACGGGGGCTAGCCCCCCTTGATCGGATTGGCGCAGCCAATTCGAAACTACCCAAGTAGCTTTCCCAGACGTGGCAAGCGGGCTTTACGCATAAGTTTGCGCATCTCCCATGGCTCACCGGACAAACGCCGCGCCTCGTTCAACACAGCCTCGCCAACAGCGCGAACCGCCTCGGGGTTTGAGACGGCCAAACCAATCAAAAATCCATCAGGGTCAACACGTTCCAGACCTTCGTCCGCCAGTTCGCCCCGTGGAAAATCTTTGGCATTCACCGTCATGATCGCATCCGCAGAACAGCCAACGGCGGCTGCAAGCACATGAATGTCGTTCGGGTCCGGCAACCAAAGCCGCGCTTCGACCCCTTGCGGGATCTTCACCTCAGCTCGGGGAAAGCGGGCTTTAACGCCCGCGATCTCGCCGCGTGCAATCGTCTCACCCTCAGGCCCGATCTTGCGCGCCGCCCGCGCCCATTCTTCCAAGATGCGCGGCGACCAGCGGGGCTCAAACAACCCCTGCTCCGCCACGCCCAGAACGACCTCCCGCATCACGGTCGGGTACAAAACGCAGGCGTCGATCAGTACTCTCATAGTCTAAAGGCAAGCGCCTTTAGATAACCGCTTTCTGCCAATTGCGGCAGCAACGGATGGTCTGGTCCAGCTTGACCTGTGTAAACCAATTGGCTGCGACGCCCACCACGGCCGATGCCGCGGGCAGATGCATCGCGGAACCGCTTGAGGTCCGCGGCGTGGGAACACGAACACAGCACCAGGTAGCCGCCCTCTTTCACCAGCGGGGCCGCCAAACGCGCCACACGTTCATAAGCCCGCAGGCCTTTTTCCGCAGTTTGTTTGGACGGCGCGAAGGCTGGTGGATCACAGATCACAACGTCAAAGGTTTCGCCCTCAGCGCCCAAGGCTTCCAAAACATCAAAGGCATCGCCTTGGCGGGTGGTGAATTTGTCGGACACGCCAGCAGCCTCAGCCCCCTTCTGTGCCAGTTCCAAAGCTGGCGCTGATCCGTCCACTGCAACCGCAGACGCCGCGCCATTGGCCAAAGCCGCCAATGAAAACCCACCGACATGGCTGAACACATCCAGCACCTTGCCGCCTTTGGCCAGACCCGCCGCAAAGGCGTGGTTGGGACGTTGATCAAAGAACAGGCCCGTCTTCTGGCCGCCCATGATATCTGCCATATAGGTAGCGCCGTTCATTTGCACAGGCACAGGGCCATCAGGGGCCGTGCCATGCACGACCACCATTTCTTCATCCAAACCTTCAAGGCTGCGCGCGCGGCCTGTGCCGTTCTTGACCACGGTTGAAACACCCGTCACAGCGACCAGTGCTGCAACGATCACTTCAATCATGACTTCGGCGTAGGCTGCATTCGGCTGGATCACCGCCAGATCGCCAAAGCGGTCAATGATAATACCGGGCAGCCCGTCGGCTTCGGCGTGGACAAGGCGGTAATAGGACTCATGGTATAGCGTTTCGCGGTGCTGCAACGCGCGGGACAGCTTGGCCTCAAACCACGCTTGGTCGATCACCGCATCGGTGTCGAAATCCAGCATACGCACGGCGATTTTGGAAAGCGGGTTGATCGTGCCAAGCCCCAGCGGGCGACGTTCCGCATCTTCCAGCACGACAAGGCTGCCTAGTGTGGCCCCTTTCGTGCGACGGTCCATCACCAATTCGTTGGCGAAGACCCACGGGAAACCATGGCGAATTACTTGCGGTTTTGCTTTTGGAAGCAGGCGAACGATTGAATAAGGGGCGGGGGCGTGTTCAGGGGGCTGTGTCATAACAGCCCCCTTAAACGGTTCATCTTAGGTTGGAAAGCGGATCAACTGCCTGCTTGCTCAATTGACACAACATTGGTCAAACCTGACAGCTCATCCGTGAACAGCTGCGTCAGGTGCGCGGTGATGCGAACCTTTTGGCCTTGGCCTGCGTTGTCTGCTGCAAGGGCGGCGTAACCACCAAGAGCTGGCAAATCGCCATTAATACGGCGCGTTTCTTCCAGAACCTCACCTGTAGCAGCGTCACGAACCGTCAAATCAAATTTGATCGAGTGTACACCACCCACAGAATAGCGTGTGCGTTCTGTCAAGGAGTGAAAGCGCACCAGATCAACATCAACGATCACTGGGGTCTCGCCGGACAGGTTGGTACCTGCAGCCTGAATGGATGTCTGGAATATCGCGGAGATCTGCTCCAAGCGATTACCAAGCGGGTCACCACGCCAAACAATGTCGGCGATTGGGTAATAGGAGTTTGCTTCCGAGACACGCAAATCAGACGGCGCCGCAAAGCGGATCGCGTCCAAGGAATAGTTCCGAACAACCTCAACTTGCTCAACCGCGGCGATGCGGGGAGTCTCAAGTGGGGCGTTTCGTGTAACGGTGTCCACACCGGAACAGGCTGTAAGGGCGGCGGCAACTGCGCCAAATGCAACGGTTTTCAGTAGTAGTTTCATTATATCCTCCGGGGCTTTGCCCAGTTATTTGCCCCCCACGAGGCACCTTTTATATGGCCCGCGAGTTGAGGCAGAAATGTGGTTAACAAAAGGTTATTGAGGGGAAGTTGCATGAAGAAGGCGTGGCAGAACGCGCATTGTTAGCGCTAACCATATATGCTATGCGATACTCGAAAACTGAATCTAGCAGGACACTATGGCCCTTAATTCCACCATCGCCCGCGTGACGGACCGCATTATCGCCCGTTCCGAAGGCCCTCGTCGTATCTACCTTGACCGCATGGCCGCCGCCGCAGCCGAAGGCCCGCGCCGTGCGCATTTAACTTGCGGCAACCAAGCCCACGCTTACGCCCCCATGGGTGAAGACAAAGACGTGCTTGTGGCTGAGAAAGCCCCCAACATCGGCATCATTACCGCCTACAATGACATGCTGTCGGCCCATCAGCCGTTTGAAACCTACCCCGAAAAAATCCGCGCCGCCGCCCGTGCGGCTGGGGGTACGGCCCAAGTTGCAGGCGGGGTGCCATCCATGTGTGACGGTGTGACTCAAGGCCAGACTGGGATGGAACTATCGCTGTTTTCGCGCGATGTGATTGCGCTCGCTGCGGGTGTTGGCCTGTCCCACAACGTGTTTGATTCCGCGCTTTATCTTGGGGTTTGCGACAAAATCGTTCCCGGTCTGATCATGGCCGCCGCGACCTTTGGCTATATTCCGGGGATGTTCGTGCCTGCCGGTCCTATGACATCCGGCCTGCCCAACGATGAAAAGGCAAAGGTCCGCCAAGAGTTCGCCAAGGGCAACATTGACCGCGCCGAACTGATGAAGGCCGAAATGGCGTCCTACCACGGTCCGGGCACCTGTACGTTCTACGGCACCGCCAACACAAACCAGATGTTGATGGAATTCATGGGGCTGCACCTGCCCGGTGCGTCTTTTGTGAACCCGCATACCGATCTGCGCGAAGAACTGACCATTCAGGCGACGAAACGCGCGTTGCAGATCACGGCTCTTGGCAACGAATACACCCCTGTCAGCGATATCCTCAACGAAAAGGCATTTGTGAACGGCCTTGTCGGGTTGATGGCGACGGGTGGGTCCACCAACCTCGTCCTTCACCTCCCTGCTATGGCACGCGCTGCTGGTGTGATCCTTGATCTTGAAGATTTCTCAGACATTTCGGCTGTGACGCCGCTGATGGCCAAGGTCTATCCAAACGGTCTGGCGGACGTGAACCACTTCCACGCGGCAGGTGGTTTGCAATTCATGATTGGCAACCTGCTAGACGCTGGCCTGATGCACGAAGACGTCAAGACCGTCGCGGGTTCTGGAATGGGGCTTTATACGTTTGAGCCCGAAATTCTGAATGGTGGCTTTCATTACCGCGAGGGCCCAAAAGAAACCCACAACGACAAGATCCTGCGCCCTGCGTCTGACCCGTTCGCCCCGCAAGGTGGCTTGGTCCAGCTTAGCGGCAACATCGGGCGCGGCGTGATCAAGATTTCCGCCGTCGCCGAAGACCGCCACGTGATCGAAGCACCTGTGCGCATCTTCCATGAACAACACGACTGCAAAGCGGCCTTCCAAGCGGGTGAGCTGACGGAAGACACGATCGTCGTCGTGCGCTTTCAGGGGCCGAAATCAAACGGTATGCCTGAATTGCACTCGCTGACCCCTACCCTGTCAGTCCTACAAGACCGCGGCCTAAAGGTTGCCTTGGTGACCGACGGGCGTATGTCTGGCGCATCCGGCAAGGTCCCTGCCGCGATCCACGTGGCCCCCGAAGCCGCAGACGGCGGCCCGATCTCGCTGCTTCGCGACGGTGACATCGTGCGTCTGGACGCCAAGAATGGGACACTTGAATGCCTCACCGACCTGACAGGTCGCACCCCTGCCACCGCTGATCTCTCCGGCAATGGCAACGGCGTCGGACGTGAGTTGTTTGAAATCTTCCGCCGCTCTGTTGGTCCGTCTACTGACGGCGCTGCGGTGGTGCTATAACGCTCTCTTGATCTTGCTTTTGTTTCATAAATATCCCCGCCGGAGGCTCCAAAACGGGCCAAACGCGTCACTTCTAAGGAAATTCCCATGACCCCCGAACACGCTTCCGAACTCGCCACAAAGGTCTGCGCTCTGGCCCCAGTTGTTCCCGTTCTTGTCGTTGATGACGCAGCAGTTGCTGGCGATCTCGCAACAGCGCTTATCGCCGGTGGTCTGCCCGCCCTCGAAGTGACTCTGCGCACGCCTGCGGCCCTCGACGTGATCCGCGAAATGGCGAAGGTCGAAGGCGGCGTTGTAGGCGCCGGAACCTTGCTGACGTCAAAGGATGTCGAAAACGCAAAGGCCGCAGGCGCGACGTTCGGTGTTTCACCGGGTGCCACGGACCGCTTGCTGGATGCTTGCGAAGCCAATGACCTACCCTTGCTTCCCGGTGCGGCGACGTCTTCGGAATCCATGAAATTGCTTGAACGCGGCTACACCGTGCAAAAGTTCTTTCCTGCCGAAGCAAACGGCGGTGCTGCGGCGCTGAAAGGCATCGGTGGCCCATTGTTGGCTGTGAAGTGGTGCCCGACCGGTGGCGTTAGCCTTGCCAATGCGCCACAGTACCTTGGCCTGTCCAACACGTTGTGCGTGGGCGGATCATGGGTTGCACCAAAGGATCTTGTTGATGCAAACGACTGGGCTGGCATTACTGCGCTCGCATCAGAAGCCGCAGCGCTGGAACGTTAGAAATCTGACGGGAAAACGGCTCGTGCCGCGCAAAAAATCAGATCTAGCACGTGGACGCACAACGTGTCGTTCCTAATCGACCGCGTTCGCTAAATGGCCGCTTCCGCGTCAGTCAACGACCCTTCCGCGCCGCCCACCGCGCCGTTTGGGAGCATGTGGCGCTAAGAGACCTTCGCGCAGCGTAATTGTCATTGGATGGTGATCTGTTCCCAATCCGTGACGCGCCAAAAGTGCGGCAATGCCTACGGCACTCACGCCCTGATAGCTGAGGGCCCAGTCAAGAAAAATCGAGCGACACTCTGCCGTGCTGATGCCCTCAATCTTGTAGGATTCTTCGATCAATCCTTTCGGATCAAGATCATCACCCTTCGCCATTCTCGTCTCCTACCAATCGCGCAACCACTGTCGCCGCTTTGCGCGATACCTCATCCATTTGCGCGATCAAAGCTTCAAGACTATCTGCCCCTGTTTCGCGCAAGACAAAGCGCTTGCCGCCTTCGCCCAGTTTTTCTGCGTCCAGCCCGGACCCCAACAGCAGTTGCGCGGCCGCCTGAACGGTCCAACACAATGCCGCCGCGTCCAACAAAGCTGCGCTGTCTGCGGCGCTTAGGTTGCCACTGACGACCTGATGCGCCGTATCCCGCGCAACTTGACCGGCTTGCAGCGCAACCATTTGGCCGGAAAGTTCGACATCTTGCAAACGCCCTGCCCCGATTTTGGCATCCCACGCGCCGTCCGGCGCTTTTGCATCGGCAATCCGTCGGCGCATGTCACCCACATCACCTGCGATGGTTTCGCCGTTCGATTTGGCCGCCAGCACGCGTGCACGCACGGCTTCAACATCTGCGGCCAAATCAGAAGCACCCGCTACAACCCGCGCACGGGTCAGCGCAAGGTGCTCCCACGTCCACGCCTCATTCATTTGGTAATCTTCAAAGCCCGAAAACGCGGTCGCGACAGGTCCCTGCCCCCCAGACGGACGCAACCGCATATCCACCTCGTACAACCGCCCTTCCGCCATTGGCGCGGTAATTGCTGTCACCATCGCCTGCGTCAAACGGGCGTAATAGGGGCGCGTGGCGAGCGGGCGTTTGCCTTCAGAACTGTCGATACCCAGCCCATCATAAATAACAATCAAATCCAGATCAGACGCCGCATGTAACCGGCCCGCACCAAGGCTGCCCATCCCGACAACAACCGCACCCCGCCCCGGTGGTGGCCCGTGCTTGGTTGCGAAATGGTCGACGACAATCGGGAAAACCGCGCTCAGCACGGACTGTGCAAGATCGGCATATTGACGACCTGCCGATTCTGCATCCACCAGCCCACGCAGGTGATGTACGCCAACGCGGAAGTGCCACTCTTTTTGCCAACGACGCGCGGCATCTAGGCGTGTTTCATAATCGCCTGCCCGTTCCAGCACACCACGCAACATCGCTAATAGCGCCTCAGGCCCTGGCCAGTCCGAAAAGAAATCACCGCCGATCACGGCATCAAACACGGCTGCATTCCGCCCAAGATACTGTGCTAACGCTGGTGCTGTCGCGGCAATATCAACCATCAACTGCGTTAACTGCGGGTTGGCCTCAAACAGGGAAAACACCTGCACCCCCGCCGGAAGCCCTGCCAGAAATCCATCAAACGCCAACAGCGCCTCGTCCGGCTTGGCGGCATCCTGCAAGGCCTCTAACAGGCGTGGTTTCACCCGATCAAAGATCGCCACGGCTCTGTCGGAACGCAGAGCCGGATAAGTCAGCCAGCGCTCTGTGATGTTTTCCCCGAAGTCTGAAACAGGCGCAGCCTCGGTCGGGGCGAAGAACCCTTCGGTCAACATGTGGACCTCCTCAAGGCGGTCGTGCAAGTCTGCGCGTAACGCGTTGTCCTCGACCCCCATAAACGCCGCCAAACGGGCAAAACCTTCATCCGTGTTGGGTAGGTCATGGGTTTGCGCGTCATTGAGCATTTGTAAACGATGTTCGGCCTCGCGGTGGTAGCGATAGTGGTCAGTCAGCACATCCGCGTCCGACTGTTCCACCCACCCCGCGCCCGCAAGTGCGGCCAGCCCGTCAACGGTCCCACGACAGCGCAATTGGGGGTCGCGCCCGCCAGCAATCAACTGGCGCGTCTGGGTGAAAAACTCGATCTCGCGTATCCCGCCCCGCCCGAGCTTCATATTATGCCCCGGCAGTGAAATCGGCCCGCCAAGCCCCTTGTGTTCACGAATGCGCAGGCGCATGTCATGGGCGTCCTGAATTGCCACGAAATCCAGATGCTTGCGCCACACAAATGGCGTGAGGGTTTTTAAGAACCCTTCACCCGCAACGATATCCCCCGCCGAGGCCCGCGCCTTGATATAGGCCGCGCGCTCCCACGTGCGCCCGACGCTCTCGTAGTACCGTTCGGCGGCTTCCATGCTCAGGCAAACAGGCGTTACAGATGGATCAGGGCGCAGGCGCAGGTCGGTGCGAAAGACATAGCCCCCTTCGGTTAAGTCACTAAGAAGCGCCGCCATCTTGCGCGTGACACGCACGAATGCCGCGCGGGCGTCGTGGAAATCGTCAGGGTCGAAACGGGTTTCGTCAAACAGGCAAATCAGGTCGATGTCGCTGGAATAGTTCAGCTCAAACGCGCCGCCTTTGCCCATGGCGATGCTACACATGCCCGCGGCGGTTTCGGCGTCGGCCTCAACCTGACCGGGGATTTTGCCACGTGCAATTTCAGCGCCCACAAGCCGCTTTAGCGCCACATCAACCGCTCCGTCCGCCAATCGTGACAAGGCGGTGGTTACCTGTTCAAGCGTCCAAATTCCACCCAAGTCTGCCAGCCCCGTCAGCAACGCAATGCGCCGCTTGGCTTGGCGCAAACCCGTCGCAAGATCGGGCAATGGCAGCGCGGCAATCGCTGTCAGTTCGGCCTCAAGCGCATCTTCTGGTGCTTCAAATGCGCTACGCAACCAGTCGCCATCACGGGTTAGCAACCCGTTCAAATAGGGGCTGCACCCCGCCGCCCCTGCCACAAGTTCGCGCAGCGACGCGTCAAAATCGCCATACGCGCTGGCAGCATCAGCGCCAAGGGCGGCGTCAAACGGTGTGGGGGTGCGGGTGATACGGGATGAAAATGTCATGGGCCGACATTGGTCCGCCCATTCGGTCTGGTCAATCGCAACCCGCCTTGGCATCTTGAAAACATGAGCAAAAGTTTGAAACGAGTCACCCGTGCGCTGGCCGATGCAGGCCATGATATCACCCCGCTAGAAATGCCCGGTGAAACCCGCACCGCACAGCAAGCAGCGGATGCTGCGGGCTGCCATCTGGACCAGATCGCCAAATCGATCATCTTTCAGGGCGAAACATCCGGCAAGGCCATCCTGTTCATCACCGCAGGCGGCAACCAAGTGGATGCGGCCAAAGCCAGCGCGGTTGCAGGCGAACCATTGGGCAAAGCCGACGCCGCCCTGATCCGCGCCCAAACGGGCTTCGCCATTGGCGGCGTATCCCCCATTGGCCACCTAAACCCCATCCGCGCCTTCTGGGATGCGCGGCTGTCGGAATTCGACACCGTCTACGCCGCGGCTGGCACGCCGCGCCATATTTTTCCAATTGCACCAGAGACCATGCAAGGCCTTT
Organism: Octadecabacter ascidiaceicola; assembly: GCF_900185015.1. Classification (GTDB taxonomy): domain Bacteria; phylum Pseudomonadota; class Alphaproteobacteria; order Rhodobacterales; family Rhodobacteraceae; genus Octadecabacter; species Octadecabacter ascidiaceicola. Next base: position 618,431 of record NZ_FXYD01000001.1, read on the forward strand.
CGGGCGCTTCAGTGGCGAATTTTACCCTCTAAACCGCCAAGTAAAGCAACTTAATAAATTTAAAAATCAATACCTTACTATGTAAATGTAAAAAACATTTACATTATGTCTTGCGGTGACCGCTCGCTCACCCCATCTTGGTAATGTGAAAAGCATTCACATCAAACATAACCAACCAACGGAGCACCCGAAATGACCACCTCGTCCACCAACATTGATTACAACGCCCCTTATGCGCGGCCTGTCCGCGAAGGGAACTGGTTTAAACGCAGCGAGGCGTGGCTCGATGAGCGCGGCAAAGGTGCATGGATCGCCGCGATGGTCCTCGGGTTCATCTTCGTGTGGCCTGTCGGCCTCGCCCTTCTCGCTTATATGATATGGAGCAAACGCATGTTTTCTGGAAATTGCGCGTCCAAGCGCCACCACTCCCGCCACACAATGCGAGCGGCAATGTCTTCCTCAGGCAATTCAGCCTTTGACGCCTACAAAGCCGACACGCTGAGCCGTTTGGAAGAAGAGCAGTCCAACTTTGAAGAGTTCCTCAAGCGTCTGCGTGATGCCAAGGACAAGGCAGAGTTTGACCAGTTCATGGAAGACCGTGCTGAGCGCAGCGTTGTTGATGACGCCGCTGATGAGCCGGACACAAAACCAGCCAAGTAAAACCAGAGCGCCCCGATCACTCGGGGCGCTTTCAACACTCATCCGAAAAGGGACACAAGATAATGACGATGACGGCCCACACCCAGTTTATGACCGATCCCCCCGCCAATTCCGCGCAGCCAGAAATGCATGTTGCGGTACAAATAATTGCCACACTGACATTCGCAGCCTTCGCCATTCCCGTCACAATCGTAGCGCTGAACGTGTTTTGGCCCGCAGGCGTTGTGATTGCCATGATCCTTGCATGGCGCGGCGGCTTTGTCCCAACAGGGCGTCCGTCTCCCGCACCGCGCGACATGGATGAGGCCGTCAAATCCCTCATGCCGACCACGGCACAAAAAAGCAGCGGCAACGCGAGCTTTGACGCCTACCGCAATGATATGCTTGCACGTTTGGAAACAGAGCAGGAGAACTTTGAAGGCTTTTTGACCCGTTTACGCACGGCCAAAGACCAGTCCGAGTTTGATGACTTCATGGATGATCGCGCAGCGCGTCTTGACGCAGACACCTAAGGCCCCCCTTGACACTGGCCTATCCCTGCCCGTGCCACCCCGTGGCCGACCGAGGTTCCCAACTCTGCGGTCGGCCACCTTTTTACACCACCAATGACATTTAAATCGCACGTAATTCGCGGGTTGTGGCTAGGGCCACGGGTTTGTTACGCTTACGGAAACCCAAGCCGACAGAGACCCCATGCGTCATAGCCTGCCCATAGCGCCACAATTTTATGTGACAGCCCCCCAGCCCTGCCCCTATTTGGCAGACCGGATGGAGCGTAAGCTGTTCACAGCATTGCAAGGGGACGCCGCAGAACAGCTGAACAATTCACTTTCCAAACAGGGCTTTCGCCGCTCGCAAAACGTGCTGTATCGCCCGTCTTGTGCGGACTGCGCGGCCTGTCTTTCAGCGCGGATTAAGGTTGCCGACTTCGCGCCGTCCAAAAGCCAAAAGCGGGTGTTGAAGCGCAACACAGATCTCACACGCAGCGCATCCTCGCCTTGGGCGACTGAGGCGCAATACGCCCTGTTTCGCGACTACCTCGATAGCCGCCACGCGACAGGTGGCATGGCGGATATGGACCTGTTTGAGTTCGCTGCGATGGTTGAAGAAACCCCGATCCGCACCCGCTTGATTGAATACCGCTCTGCCCATGCAGAAGCGACAGTGCTGGATGACCCCTATGAGGGTCTGCGTGCCGTTAGCTTGACGGACATTTTGGATGACGGGCTATCGATGGTCTATTCGTTCTTCGCGCCGGAACTGATGAAATCCTCTGTCGGGACCTACCTGATCCTTGATCACATCCAGATCGCCCGTGAGCTTGAACTTCCCTATGTTTACTTAGGATATTGGGTCCCCGGGTCCGACAAAATGGGATACAAAGCGAACTTCAAAGGCGTCGAGATCTACCGCGACGGCGCATGGAAGCCACTTGGCAACCCGGATGACTATAATGCGGAGACAGGACCGCTCGCTGTGCCTCCAATCGCCGAGCAAGTCGCACGTATCACCTTACCAGGTAGCGAAGGTTAACACCTCAATAGACACCGAAATGCAAAAAGGGCGACCCCAACGGGCCGCCCTTTTGTTATTTCAAACTGCTAAGGTTTAGTTCAGCAGGTTCGGAACAATTGTCACAATCGCTGGGAACAGGGCGAGGATGCCGATGCCCACCACTTGGATCAACACGAACGGAACCACACCGCGATAGATATGCCCTGTTGTGACTTCTGGCGGCGCAACACCGCGCAGATAGAACAGCGCAAAGCCAAATGGCGGCGTCAAGAACGACGTCTGCAAGTTCACCGCGATCATGATCGTTACCCATTTCGGGTCAAACGTACCGCCGTAGATGACGGGGCCGACAATCGGGATCACGATGTAGATGATCTCAAGAAAGTCGAGCACGAAGCCGAGCACGAACAGCACCAGCATCACGATCAGGAACACAGTCCATTCTTCGTCAAAGCTGCGCAGGAACTGCTGGATGTAATGTTCCCCGCCAAAGGAAATCACCACGAGGTTCAGCAATTGCGAGCCGATGAGGATGGTGAACACCATGCTCGTCACTTTGGCCGTTTCGCGCACGACAGGTGTCAGAACACCGCCAAGCCACAGAACCGCACAGGCGTAAAACAGGCCGAACATCGAAAACAGGAACATCGAGAACGCGAAGATGAAGGCGAGATAGTCTTCAAATGCTACATCTTCTTGCCCGACACGCATGTCAAAGTTAACGCCGACAATCAGCATCAACATCACAGCGCCGGTTGCTAACAAGATGATCTTGCCCGACTTTTCTTGATCCGCCAGCTTGCGATAGGCCGCGAGCATGATCGCACCACCTGCCCCAAGCGCCGCGGCGGGCGTCGGGTTGGTGATGCCTCCGAGGATCGAGCCAAGAACCGCAACGATCAGCACCAGCGGCGGGAAGACAACCCGCAGCAGGTCATTCTTGGCCAGTCGCGCAAATGCAGGGCGCATCGCCCAGACCACCAGCAATAGCGGCAGAATTACAATCAACGTCGTCACTCCCGGCGTGGTCAGCGGATTGATCAGCAAAATGTCCGCAAGCAGGATCAACAAAATCCCGACTGCGCCCATCAACAACGGAGCAGCACTCGAGCTAGGCGACACGCCACGCGCAGTTGTTAGTACCAGCGCCAAAAGCAGTGCCATCACGGCGATGCCTGTGCCGATCACGGGTGCATCTGCAACCTTTTCGGTCACCAGCGTAGCGCGTTCTTCGTCGCTCAGCGCGCGGGCCTGTTCAACGCCCCCTGCTTCGTCGATTGCCGCCTGTTCTGCCAGTGCAGTGTTCCATGCGTCTTCGCCGTGCAGGTCTTGCATAGCAGCAGCACAGTCTGGTGACACATTGGTGCGCAGGCTTGATGTTTGGCCCGCATCCGTAAAGCTGTCCACGATCACGGATTGGCTGCCCACAACGCCAAGGTTCATCAAGAACACCAGCAGAATGACCAACCCACCGGGAACGGCAAGGAACCATGTCAGGCTTTCATTGCGTGTGATTGGCTCGTCGTTCGCCGCACCCATTTCGACAGCGGGTGCTTTGGACGGGTTCAACAATGCATAGCCAAACGCATAGGCCGCATAAAGGAACGCTAGCATAATGCCCGGCAACAAGGCCGCTTGGAACAAGGTGCCCACGGAGACCACCGCAGGCTCACCCAGATAGGTCAACGCATCAGAACAGCCGACAAGCTGGGCGCGTTCTTCTTGGGCGGCTGAATACAAATCACCCGCCAAGGTTCCGAGCAAAACGATCACGATTGAGGGCGGAATGATCTGCCCCAATGTGCCGGACGCCGCAATCACACCTGTCGCCAGCTCTTTGGAATAGCCAGCGCGCAACATGGTCGGCAATGACAGCAAGCCCATGGTCACCACAGTCGCGCCCACGATCCCAGTTGAGGCCGCAAGAAATGCGCCTACAACAACAACAGACACAGCCAAACCACCAGGAAGACCACCGAAAACGCGGCTCATTGTGGTTAGCAAATCATCCGCGATTTTCGAGCGTTCAAGCGTAATTCCCATCAAAACGAACATGGCCACAGCCAGAAGTGTTTCGATGGATTGGCCAGCTAGAACACGCTCGTTCATGCGGTTCACGACAAAGGATAGGTTGCGGTCAATCGCGGTTTCCCAACCGCCGACAAAGACGCTTTCAGCGATGCGCGGTAAGTCAGGGTATCGGAAGACCGATATGGCGTCGACCCGCACCCCTTCCGCGATCAAGGCCGCATATTCAGCCGAAGATTTATCAATCGCTTGGTGGATCAAATAGCCGCCGCTGTCCAAAGCCGCGATGATTGTGAATGAAATGATCGCCGAACCACCAATAGCAAACGCCACCGGAAAGCCGGACAAGATACCTGCGAATAGGCACAGGAAGACAATGATGAGGCCGACTTCTACGCCGTCTAGTCCGAAAAACATTAGTGTGTTCCCTCGTATGCTTCTTCGCCTTCGCCCAAGGAATCCTTGTCGAGGTTTTTACCCACGCTTTCTTCGCCCTCAACCAGTTCTAGGTAGGACCGGTAAAAGAACGCGACCGCCTGCAACAGAACCAAAGCAGTGAAGGTGACCAGCAGGATTTTGAATAGGAAATAGGCGTTGAACCCGTTCGGGCTGAACCCGATGGTTTCGACATTCCAGCGCAGCGCGCGGGCCTTGGTGATTAGCCTGTCCAGACTGTCAGACGCGGATGGTTTGGGCACGACCAAATGGCGCCACAAGAAATACCAACCGTACATCCATGTCAGGATCGCAGCCGGCACCATAAAGATGATTGAACCGACCATATCGATGATGCGCTTAGTGCGGTGGCCAACCGCGGAATACACCAGATCAACACGCACGTGCCCGCCCTGCACGAACGTGTAAGTAACGCACATGCAAACGATCATCGCATTGTAAAGCTTAAGGGATTCTGCCCACCAACTGACGTCGTGGGTCACGGCCATACCGAAGCCCAATGACAGCTCAGACACCGCGAAAATCCGCTGCATGAAGATGATCACAATCTGGATCATCACCATCGCGAGGCCCGCCCAAGCAAACGTGCGCCCAATCTTGTTGGCGATCCCTTCCAGGACCCGAACACATCCCCACATAAAGGGGCGGTAGAGGAACGCCGCGATCGTCACCAAAAGAAACAGCGTGAAGACTGCAAAGAACAGCTCAACCGAGCCGCCGTAATAAATGAAGCGCATCAAGGCTTCTTTGTCTTCGGTCGTATTGGCCCAGCTCAGCCAATCCAGCCAAACGTTCGGATGCGTGACAACAAACGCGATGTTGTAAAACGCTTCGATGATGTTTGAGAAAACCCAAAGCAGACTCTCCCAGAGTCCACCAAAAAAGCCCTCTGCGGGTACGATGGGATCGGCTCCCTCGGGCGCATTGCCCTGAAGCCGCTCAAACCAGCGCGTAAATCCATTTTCGTATTGTGACCAGAACCCACCAGTTTCTACGGCGTCTTCTTCCATGTCCCTGCCCCCCAAAGGCGTTTTTAATTCGATCCATTCCTCGGTTCAGGGATGGACGTATAGGGCCCCACTATTTCGGTAAGGCCCTATCGTTATATGCAAAGTTCAAAGAGAACTCAGGGCTGGATTACCCGCCCATTACGCGGTCACGCTGAGTACGGTACGCACCTTCGGACTTGGAAATCCAAGAAGAAGAAGCCGCCATAGACGTGTTGTAAGACGCACGAATTTTGTCATAAAGCTCGTCGCCAACGTACTGATCCATTGTCTCAGTCGCAGCAACGCCCATGGCATCCCAAACAGAGTCAGGGAATTCCAGAACCTTAACACCACCGGCCTGCAGACGCTCAAGCGCCGCACCGTTGTTGTTCATGAACTGAGCAAGGTTCCACTGGTGTGCTTCGCCAGCAGCGATCTCGATGATCTTCTGGTGTGCTGGGGAAAGCTCGTTGAACACATCAAGGTTTGTCGCGAGGGACAGGCCTGCGCCAGGCTCGTGCATACCAGCTGTGTAGTAGAACTTGGTGATTTCCTGGAAGCCAGCCTTTTCATCAGCCCATGGGCCGATCCACTCGGTGCCGTCGATGGCGCCGGATGCAAGGGCTTGGTACACTTCAGCACCTGGAAGGTTCTGAATGGATGCACCCATGTTGCCCAGCGCCTGACCGCCAAGACCCGGCATGCGGAACTTCAGACCTTGGAAGTCTTCTGGACCAGTGATTTCCTTGGAGAACCAGCCACCAGCCTGTGGGCCTGTGTTACCAGCAAGGAATGACTTCAGACCGAAGATCTCGCCCAGCTCGGAGTGCAGGTCGTGGCCTTCGCCATTGTAATACCAGTTCATCAATTCCTGTGGGGACATGCCGAATGGTACGGATGTGAAGAACGCATAACCTGGGTGCTGACCGACGAAGTAGTAATCGGCACCGTGGTACATGTCAGCTTGGCCGGACGTTACAGCGTCAAACACTTCAAACGCACCAACGAGTTCACCAGCTGCTTTCAGGTCGATTGTCAGCGATCCATCGGACATGGCTGTGATTGTGTCAGCAGCGCGCTGTGCTGCGTCGTGTACACCTGCAAGGCCACGGCCCCACGTTGTGACCAATGTCAGCGTGCGGTTGCCCTGTGCGTATGCTGGGGCAGCCAGTGTAGTCGCCGCAGCAGCAGTGCCACCGAGAGCAGAATTTTTAAGAAAAGAACGACGGTCCATGTAATGTTTTCCTCCCATGGAAATTGATAGGCCACCACTCTGACGAGGGTGGAACATCATGACAAGTGGGCAAACGTTAGCCTTTCGGCTCTTGACCCGGAATACCCACTCCCCCGTAGTTTTCACTGAATTGTCAGCCCACCTTACCAATTTCAGCCGTTGTTAGCGCTCTCAAACGCCGTTGGTTCCCGCGATGTTCGAAACAAGTCCTTTGCCTCCCCCTGATTCCCCGTTAACGATTCGCCCATGAGGGAGACCATCAAAAACGTGTTTGCTGGGCTGCGCGATACTTTGCGCCTTAGCTACGGCCAAAAGCTTTTTTTACTGGCAACAGTACCTTTGTTGCTGTCCGTATTGGTGATCTCTTTAATTGTGGGCGCACAATCGCGCGCCCTTGCCGAGCGCGAAATCCGCGCGTTGGAAACCCAGTTGATCGACACCAAGCGCGACGAACTGCGCAACTACCTATCCATTGCCCGCACTGCCTTTGTGAATATCTACGGCCGTGCGGCACCAGACGATGAGCAAGCCAAACTTGAAGTGTCCCGCATACTCTCATCAATGCTCTATGGGCAGGATGGCTATTTCTTTGTTTTCGATTACGAAGGCAACAATCTGGTGGCCCCGCGTCAGACCATTCTGATCGGACGCAACTGGACAGGCCTTGAAGATAACGAAGGTGTTGCTATCACCGACGAAATTATCCGCCTTGCGCGCACCGGTGGCGGTTATCATGAATTCAACTGGATCAAGCCAACCACGCGCGAAACCGCACCGATGATTGTCTATGTCAACGGCCTCCAGGACTGGCGATGGGCGATCGGTACAGGCATCTTCGTCGACGACGTACGCAGCACCGTTGCTGCCGCCCGCGCCGAAGTGGAAGAGCGCATTCAGCAGACGACTTTCTATATTCTTCTGATCACTATCGCAGCACTTCTCGCGGTTTTCGGTTCTGGCATCGTTCTAAACATCCGCGAAAGGCGGCTGGCGGATGCGAAGCTGAAAGAACTCACCGAACGCATCATCGACACTCAGGAAGAAGAGCGCGGACGCGTCGCGCGTGAGTTGCACGACGGGATCAGCCAAATCCTCGTCTCTGTGCGCTATGCACTTGAACTGGCGCGGCGACGGCAAAGCACGGGCGACGACCGTGCGGGACAATCCCTCGACAAGGGCATCGACAGTCTGGGCGAGGCCATTCAAGAGGTCCGCCGGATCAGCCGCGACCTGCGCCCCGGCGTGCTAGATGATCTAGGCCTTGGCCCTGCTCTTCAGGCGCTCACCGCAGATTTTAGCGACCGGACGGGCATCCCGGTGGACTTCGAGACCGTGGTGTTTCGAGGCCGGCTTGATGAAGATGCCCGCATCGCGCTTTATCGCGTGGCGCAGGAAGCCTTTACCAATATCGAACGCCACTCTGGGGCGACCGAAGTGTCGATGACCCTGAAGGGCAGCCGCCGAGGGGGCATCATGCGCATCGCGGACAATGGTACGGGCCTGCCGCAGCGCAAACGCGATGACCGCGGCCTTGGCTTGAGAAACATGGCCGAACGGATAGAACAGTTGGATGGCACTCTTCGGGTGCTGTCGTCGCGGGGAGGCACCGTGATTGAGGCTCAGATTCCGCTTACGCATATGTTACAACCCGACAACACAACAACATCGGGCCCACGCCTGCCCCGCACCGACGAGGATTCAGCATGACAAACACCCCGACCCGCATCATCATCGTTGACGACCACCCGATGGTCGCCGAAGGCATTGAAGCGATTTTAGAGACCTACGACGACATAGAAATCGCATGTGTGTTAACCGACGGCCAACAAGCCATTGACCGCGTTGAAGAATTGCAGCCAGATGTCATCCTGTTGGACCTTAATATGCCCGGCGTCAACGGGTTGTCGGCCACCGAGATCATCCTCGAACGCCGCCCCGAAACCCGCATCCTGATTCTTTCGATGCACGACAGTCCCGAATATATTTCGACGGCACTGAGCCACGGCGCCAAAGGCTACCTCCTTAAAGATGTGCCGACAGAAGAAATAAAAACGGCCATTGATCGGCTAATGCAGGGCGGCGAATACCTGTGCACCGGCGCGAAAAGGTCATTGAAGCCTCGAATTGCCGACGGGCGCGAACCGCTGACCAGTCGCGAACAGCAGATCCTTTTGCAACTGGCGCAAGGCAAATCCAATAAAGAGGTCGGCCTCGCGCTGGATATTTCTGTGCGGACGGTGGAAACCCATCGTAAGAACATTAAGCGTAAACTGGGAATCAGCTCCACCGCCGGCTTAACCCGATACGCGATGGAACATGGTGTGCTGCAGGGGACTGGGCAGGTTTAACCGATGCACATGTTCCTTCACACCAAAGCCATCACAATTTGCAACGATGAGTAAGAGCGCCAAAAAGGGAGAAATCGTCGGATTGTCCTTTTTAGCTTACTTTGCAAACAAAAACGACGATCCGGAAACCTCCAGACTTTCGTCAAGCCGGTCCCAGAAAGAAAGTTGCGAAAAATCGCCCTCAAACGACATTTTTGCGATTCTGACTGTTGACCACCCTTGAAAGCAAAGGCATAAACCCTCCAACGCAAAAGGAGACTTCGAATGCTCAGCATTCTTCTAGTGGTGGGAAAAACGCGCATGGGCCGGTAACGGTTGACCATATTGGTTCCCATGCGCCTCCGAATTTTCGGGGGCTTTTTTATGCGATGCAACAATGACGACGACAACGCTGAAACAAGGATACAAAGACAATGTCAGCTAAGACGATGACCGGTGCAAAAATGGTAGTTCAAGCTCTGATTGATCAGGGTGTGGACACAGTCTTTGGTTACCCCGGTGGCGCTGTCCTCCCGATCTATGACGAGATATTTCAGCAGAATTCGATCAAGCACATCCTTGTCCGTCACGAGCAAGGCGCGGTTCACGCTGCCGAAGGCTATGCGCGTAGCACGGGTAAGGTCGGCGTTGCTTTGGTGACATCCGGCCCTGGCGCGACGAACGCCGTCACTGGCCTGACAGACGCGCTGATGGATTCCATTCCGATTATCGTTCTAACGGGTCAGGTTCCGACATTTATGATCGGCTCTGATGCGTTCCAAGAGGCCGACACCGTTGGCATCACCCGCCCCTGCACCAAACACAACTGGCTGGTCAAAGAAACCGACCAGCTGTCCGGCGTTATCCACGAGGCGTTCCACGTTGCAACGTCCGGCCGCCCCGGCCCTGTTTTGGTGGACATCCCTAAGGACGTTCAGTTTGCGTCTGGTTCCTACAACAAAGCACAGCCTGCGAAATCCCACTATCAACCGCAGGTTAAGGGCGACATCGATGGTATCACCGATCTGGTCACGGCTATTGAAAAAGCAAAGAAACCCCTGTTCTACACAGGCGGCGGCGTCATTAACTCTGGTCCTGCAGCGAGCCAGCTGTTGCGTGAACTGGTTGAGGCAACAGGCTTTCCAATCACATCCACACTGATGGGGCTGGGTGCCTACCCCGCGTCCGGTGACAAATGGATCGGCATGCTGGGCATGCACGGGTTGTATGAAGCGAACATGGCGATGCACGACTGCGATCTGATGATCAACATCGGCGCGCGTTTTGATGACCGCATCACAGGGGTCATTGAAAAGTTCAGCCCGAATTCCATCAAAGCCCACATCGACATTGACCCAAGCTCTATTAACAAGGTCATCCGCACGGATATCGCGATCATTGGCGATGTAGCCCATGTTCTGGAAGACCTGCTGAAGGTCTGGAAGTCCCGTGGCCGCAAAACCAACGCCGAAAAGGTTGGCAAGTGGTGGGATGAAATCACGACGTGGAAGAAGATCAACTGCTTGGCCTACACCCAAGACAAAAAGACAATCAAACCACAGCACGCCCTTGCTCGCCTTGAGGCCCTGACCAAGGACCGCAAGGATCGCTACATCACCACCGAAGTGGGCCAGCACCAGATGTGGGCAGCGCAATACCTTGGCTTTGAAGACCCGAACCATTGGATGACGTCCGGCGGTCTGGGCACAATGGGCTACGGCCACCCCGCGTCCATTGGCGTGCAAATGGCACACCCTGACGCGCTGGTTATCAACATCGCAGGCGAAGCCAGCTGGCTGATGAATATGCAGGAAATGGGTACGGCCGTTCAATACCGCCTGCCCGTCAAACAGTTCATCCTGAACAACGAACGTCTGGGCATGGTACGCCAGTGGCAGGAACTGCTGCACGGTGAACGCTACAGTTCGTCTTGGTCCGAAAGCCTGCCCGACTTTGTAAAGCTGGCGGAAGCCTTTGGCGCGAAGGGCATCCTGTGTTCTGATCCTGCTGATCTGGACGATGCGATCATGGAAATGATCAACCACGACGGTCCAGTGATTTTTGATTGCCTCGTTGAGAAGCACGAAAACTGCTTCCCGATGATTCCGTCAGGCAAAGCCCACAACGATATGCTGCTTGGTGACGCAGACACCCAAGGCGTGATCGACGCGAAGGGATCGGTGTTGGTCTAATGACACTGCGCACGCTCATCTTGTTAGCAACACTGCCCCTTGCTGCCTGTTCAGGCGGCATGGTGGCAAACATGATGCCTGGAGAGGTCACGACGGTTAATGGCAACACATTCACAGTCAAACGAACTGAGCACGGCCTGACAATCCAGAATTTCGAAACTGGGCGCACGTCGCCCGCAGCATTACTTACAAACGCGCAAATCGCGGCAGAACAGGTCAGCGGATGCACTGTCGACACCATTGTCAAAGACGGCATCACAAACACCTACTACGCCACGACCACCTGCCCCGACGCCTGAAGGAAAACTCATGTCCGCTTTGAAAATCAAAAAAGGTGCGACGTCGCACTCCGCTTACAATCTGCGCCCTAACTTTAGCGACGTCGAAGAGCGCCACACCTTGGCCGTTCTGGTCGAAAACGAGCCGGGTGTTCTGGCACGCGTCATCGGGTTGTTTGCTGGGCGCGGCTACAACATCGAAAGCCTGACGGTTGCCGAAGTTGACCACACAGGCCACCAGTCACGCATCACGATTGTCACCATCGGCACGCCGCAAACCATCAACCAGATTTGTGCGCAGCTTGGCCGCATCGTAACAGTTCACGAAGTCCACGACCTAACGGTTGAAGGCCGCGCGGTTGAGCGTGAGCTGGCCTTGTTCAAGGTTGCAGGCAAAGGCGATGACCGTATGGAAATGCTGCGTTTGGCCGATGTTTTCCGTGCCAACGTGGTCGACAGCACACTGGAAAGCTTCACCTTCGAGATCACAGGAACATCCGAGAAAATCGACGCCTTCGCCGACCTGATGCGCCCGATCGGTCTGGTCGAAATGGCCCGCACAGGTATCGCGGCTCTGTCACGCGGCGAAGTGTAAGCGCGCCACTCCAACAACACTGCTTTTCGCGGTTTCATGGCCGCGCAAAGCCTTTGGCGGGAATCGACCACAGCGGCCCAAAGACCGCCTACACAACCTGACGCTGATTGCACCCTAGCGCCAAGCCCGCCCACCGCGAAATTATCGAAAAATCAACCCTGTCCTGCGACAAATGCGCATTTGCTTAACGAGTGCATTGCTATAGCTACGTCGCAACCAACAAAACCAACAGGCGCGATACCCTTAGATGACAAACCTTCTCCCCGAGACTGACTCGACCAATATGGCTGCCCGCGATTGGGTGCGTGTTTTAGCGAAATACCGTGAACCGGATGCCATGCGCAGCAGTTTTGAGCTGGCCGTCAGCGCGGTTCCCTTCATCATGCTTTGGGTCTTGGCCTGCTATGTCGCGCAATACAGCTACCTTGCAGCCTTCGCGATTTCAGCGGCTAATGGTATGTTTTTGCTACGACTTTTCTGCATTCAACACGATTGCGGCCATGGGTCATTTTACGACAACCGCAATGTGTCAGACTGGGTTGGCCGTGTCTTGGGTGTCGTAACGCTAACGCCTTACGACGTTTGGCGCCGCACCCATTCCATCCACCACAGCCACGCGGGCGACCTTGGATTTCGCGGCATCGGCGATGTGATGACCCTCACGACTGAGGAATATCACCAGCGCACGCCGTTTGGCCGATTCCTTTATCGTGCCTACCGCCATCCGATCGTGATGTTCGGCATCGGCCCGACCTATCTGTTCCTGCTACAGCACCGCCTGCCCGTCAGCTGCATGGACCAAGGCCGCAAGTATTGGATTTCGGCGATGGGCACCAATGCCGCCCTTGCTGCGATCCTAACGGCCATCGTTTACTTTGGTGGTTGGCAAGCCCTGTTCTTGGTCTTCCTCCCCACGACGATTATCGCCGCGTCCATCGGAGTTTGGCTGTTTTACGTTCAGCACCAGTTTGAAACCACACAGTGGGACGACCACGAGGACTGGCAGCTCCACGATGCCGCCCTTCACGGAAGCTCACACTATGACCTGCCGCCGATCTTGCGTTGGTTCACAGCCAATATCGGCATCCACCATGTGCACCACCTTTACAGCCGCATCCCGTTTTACCGCCTTCGCGAAGTCCTTGATGACCACGAAGAGCTGGTCGATTGCAGCCGCCTGACCCTGCGCCAGAGCTTTAAGTCAGCACGCTTGAACCTGTGGGACACTGGCAGCCGTCGTTTGGTGTCCTTTGTCACGGCACGGCAGCTGCGCAACGCGGACTAACCCAAAAAAGCCCCCCAGTTAACGAAACTGGAGGGCAATACCAAAGCACGCTTGGGGAACGCGCCTTGGCGCAAGCGCATCGGGCTGGGCGGAGCGTTCAGCTCACCCGAAAACGCAAGTTTCGACATTTAGGGATAAGGGTAGTGAATGGATGCCCGTTAGGACGCTGGCATTAGTCCGGCGTCCTGAGCAGCCATGACTTCGGCCATATCAAGCAGGCCATCACCCGTTGTATCCATTACGGTAAACTGAGCATCGGTCAGGTCAGGGTATACACTGCCGATTTCGGGAAAACTGTAGAACCCGTCACCATTCACATCGATGTTTGGATCTGCTTCTTGCGCGCTCGCCGCGCCCGCGATCAGAACGAAAACTGCTGCACTCAGCTTTGTAATCTTCGACATAGTTTGTCTCCTTTGGACATGGAGGGATGCACGTTGGCGTCCCGTGATACTAGGAATAAGGCTACGCGGTACAGCGTTCTATTGCGCCCGGCAATAGTGGCCAAATTGCGCAATCGAGCGCGTGTTTTGCCCCCCGACTTCGGCAGATCAACGCCGCCTTTTCAACGTGCGCTGATCCTAGCGCACGGCCACGCCACGAACTGGCAATGGCCCGCGCAAATGCGCCGTTCACCCCCCGTTGTTATGTCGTGGTGAGAAAAGTCAGTGTCGCCAAATTACCGGAATCATCCCTCAGAAGGCGCTAAGCTTAAGCCATCACAAGCAAGGGACTCGTCTAATGGCCAAGGATCACACCGTCTCAGACCTCGCGAGCGTTCGCCGCCCCGTCGAAACAGCGAACGGGCTGCCCAATGCGCACTATACGGACCCTGATGTCTTTGAAACTGAAAGCAAAGCGGTCTTGCAAGCGTCATGGGCAGGTCTTGGTGTTGGCGCGGATGTTCCTGAGAACGGTGACGCCAAACCGATCGAATTCCTTGGCATCCCGCTGCTACTGCTGCGTGACAAAGACGGCGATGTGCGCGTGTTCCAGAACATCTGCCGTCACCGCGGTATGATCTTGGTCGAAGAGCCTCGAAAGATCGAAGGCGCGATCCGCTGCCCCTACCATTCTTGGTGCTACTCAACCAAAGGTGCATTGGTTTCTACGCCACACGTAGGCGGGCCGGGTCATAACACGCACAAAGACATCGTCCGTGATGACCTTGGGCTGATTGAAGTGCGCAGCCATATCTGGCGCGATGTGGTTTTCATTAACCTCGACGGCAAAGCCGACCCATTTGAAGTGGTGAACGCAGACCTAATGGCGCGTTGGGGCGAAAACACCGCCCCGATGTATCACGGCGGCGCGGACAGCCAGTTTTCGCTGGATGTGAACTGCAACTGGAAGCTCGCGGTCGAAAACTACGCCGAAAGCTACCACCTGCCGTGGATCCACCCCGGCCTGAACAGCTATTCGCGGCTGGAAGATCACTATCACATCGAACACCCCGTCACTGTCCCCCAAAAGGGTGCGTTTAGTGGTCAAGGCACATTGGTTTACCGCCAGCTCACTGGTGAGAACAGCGAAACGTTCCCGGACTTTGAAGGTCTGTCTGACAAATGGGATGAGGGCGCTGAATACGTCTGCCTTTATCCAAACGTGCTGCTCGCGGCGCAGCGCGAACATGCCTACGCTATTCTGCTGGAACCCGCAGGCACGGATCGCACGATTGAACACGTCCACATTTACTACGCATCCCCAAATACCGACGACGCCCTACGGCGCAAGAACACCGCGCAGTGGAAGGAAATCTTTGAAGAAGACATTGGTGTCGTTGAAGGCATGCAAAAGGGCCGATCAGCACCGGGCTTTGATGGCGGGCGGTTCTCGCCCGTGATGGACAGCCCCACACATTGCTTTCACGATTGGGTCGCCGCGAAATTGGGCGTACAGGCCGACGGGTGAGCGCACTTGACGCGAAACTCTTGTCGGCACACGCACGCGGCGACAAATCAGCTTTGGTCACGCTATATGCCGAAGCCGCTGATGCAGCCGATGACATTGACGCGGCCTGTTTCTATCTAACCCACGCTTATATCTTTGGGCTGGAACTGGGGCATGCAGATGTGCCGAAACTGCGTGCCCGCCTTTCTGAACACGGGCGCGTCTAGGATTGATGTTTTTAGGGGCCAGCCCCCGCTTCGCTCCCCCGGGATATTTGAGAAACAGAGGCAAATGCATGTCGGCTTTCCCTTTCACGCTGGCCCCGCTAGGTGTTCGATAAGCATGATCTGAGACAGGACTGAGTATGAGCGCGCGCAATATCATTATCGACACCGACCCCGGCCAAGACGACGCGGTCGCAATCTTGTTGGCGCTCGCCTCGCCTGAGGTGAATGTATTAGGTATCACAGCCGTGGCGGGCAACGTGCCCTTGGCGCTAACCCAAAAGAACGCGCGTATTGTGTGTGAACTGGCAGGTAAGCCAGAAACGCTGGTATTTGCGGGGTGCGATGCACCGATGAGCCGCCCGCTGGTGACGGCGGAGCATGTTCATGGCAAAACCGGCCTTGATGGACCGCAACTGGCCGACCCAACGATGCCATTGCAGGAACAGCACGCTGTGGATTGGATCATCGAAACCTTGCGCGCGGCACCTGAGAGATCGGTCACACTCTGCCCGATTGGTCCACTGACAAATATCGCCACCGCACTAACCCGCGCACCTGAGATCAAGAATGCGATCGAAGAAATTGTCCTGATGGGCGGCGGTTATTTTGAGGGTGGCAATATTACCCCGGCGGCTGAATTCAATATCTACGTAGACCCTGCGGCTGCGGATATTGTGTTTACGGCTGGTGTGCCCCTGACCGTAATGCCGCTGGATGTAACACACAAAGCTCTTACCACACGACCACGCGTTGAAGCATTCCGCAATATGGGCACCGAAGTGGGTCGTATGACCGCCGAATGGACTGACTTTTTTGAGCGGTTTGATAAGGAAAAGTACGGTTCTGAAGGCGCGCCGCTGCACGATCCGACTGTCATTGCCTACTTGATCAAGCCTGACTTGTTCAACGGCCGACACATCAACGTAGAAATCGAAACCCAATCTGACCTGACTTTGGGTATGACAGTCGCTGATTGGTGGCGTGTTTCAGGGCGCGAAGCTAACTGTACCTTTATGGGCGATATCGATGCGGACGGGTTCTTTGCGTTGCTTACGGAACGGCTGGCGCGGTTGGGGTAAGGTTCATTGGTCGGCACGAAGTGGTCGTCCAGTTTATTTGTGCTTGTCACAAAACCGTTGTGTGAATCCTAGAGCCATGAGAAGACTGCCCGTAGATGCTGTGATTGGGCCAACGACATAAAAAGTTCTCTGTTCGCGTTGATTGTGATAGTCGGATTCGCGCTGGGAATGACTTCTAAAAGCCGTTTGGAAAGAAATGCGAAGGCTTTGGCGGAAGTGATCGCTGAAAGAGTTCTCTGCAACCTTACACCTACTTACCATGGATTTGACGCCATATCTGGGATGTACGATTTTGATCGAGAGAATCAGCGGAAGTTCAACGAAGCCTACGACCATTATTTTACAGCAGCGTCCATTAGGCTTTCCAGTTTGACGACTGAACAGCAGAAACTACACTGCGAAAACGTGGAATTTTCAGAGAACTACGATACCCTACGTATCATTGACTGATCAATTCTAGGTTCCAAAGGTGTGGGCTCAATCCCATCGTTCGCGACATCTGTACTTTCATAGGCCAAGTCTCCTATGAAGGTTGCATACACATCCAAAGGCCGCCTCTTTCATGACAACAGCCATCCACCTCGCTTCGCCCGAAGACGCCCCGCGCCTGTTGCCTTTAATTGCAGCATTTCATTCTGAATACGGGATCGAGCGCAGCGATGAGCAGCGTGAAGCAGCCTTGATGCCTCTGTTGCAGGGCTCCCCCTTAGGGGCTGTGTGGCTATTTGGCCCCGCAAAGGCACCGACAGGATACACGATCATCACCTTTGGATGGTCGATGGAATTGGGCGGGATGGATGCCTTCGTGGACGAGTTGTTTATCCGCCCAACGGTACGCAAACGCGGTATTGCGTCAGAAGTGCTGCTCGCGATTTCCTCAAGCCTATCTGACGTTGGCGTGCAGGCACTTCACCTTGAAGTGGACCGCGAAGACAAAGCCACCCAACGACTTTATTCGCGCGCGCATTTCGAACTGCGAGACCGCTACAGCTTGATGACTCGGGTTCTCTGACCCATATCTTGCCCATGGCTCTGTAATTGTTGAATCGAAAGGTCACGACATGCCCCTAATGATCCCTTTTGAGACGACCTACCTAACCCTGCCCAACCGTTTCTACTCCAAATTGGCCGCCGCGCACGCAAGCACCCCTCAGCTCATTGCTTTCAACCGTGATCTCGCCGCTGAGCTGGGGTTGAACATTGATGAAATGTCGGACACCGAAGCCGCGAACATCTTTTCGGGCAACGATGTTCCCGACAATGCGATTCCGTTTGCACAAGTCTACGCAGGTCATCAGTTTGGTGGCTTTTCACACCGCCTTGGCGACGGCCGTGCATTGCATCTGGGCGAGGTCGTTGGGCCAGCGGGCCGCTTTGATATCCAGCTAAAGGGCTCAGGCCCGACACCCTATTCGCGCAATGGTGATGGGCGCGCATGGGTCGGCCCAGTGCTGCGTGAATACTTGATGAGCTGCGCAATGCAGGCCCTTGATATCCCGACAACAAAGGCGCTCGCGGCGGTACTGACCGGTGACCCCGTTCTGCGCGAACAAGGCCGCCTTCCCGGTGCCGTGTTGACCCGCGTTGCGGCGTCTCATATCCGCGTCGGCACGTTCCAGTATTTCGCAGCGCAGCGCGATGTCGAAGCTCTACAGTTGCTTACTGATTACACGATAAACCGCCACTACCCTGACGCCGCTGACCCGTTGCAGCTGTTCAAGCTGGTGATGCAGAAACAAGCGACGTTGGTCGCCAAATGGATGTCCGTTGGCTTCATCCACGGGGTGATGAATACGGACAACGTGCAAATTGCCGGCGAAACCATCGATTACGGCCCTTGTGCGTTTATGGATGCCTACCACCCTGACACCGTGTTCAGCTCTATCGATCGACAGGGTCGATATGCCTATTCCAACCAAGGGCCGATAACACATTGGAATTTAGCGCAATTCGCGACGTCTTTGGTGCAAATTTTGCCCGATACAGACAAAGCAATTGCCGATTTCACCACAATTCTGGATCGTTTCCCCGCGCTGTTTGAGGCTGAATGGGCCAAAGCCTTCGCCCCCAAACTCGGCCTCGCGCACTCAGATGAAACGACCCTGCTTGCAAAGGAGCTGCTTGCGCTTATGGCTGAGTCGAGTTCTGATTTCACCAATACATTTAACACCTTGGATGAAACGCAAACCCTCTATCCGGACTGGCACGCCCGTTGGCGCGCCGCCGCCCCTGACGATGCTTTGTGGCGCAAGACCAACCCAGCCATCATCCCGCGCACCCATAAGATTGAACAAGCGATCCAAGCCGCCACGCGTGGCGATTTCGATCCGTTCCACGATATGCTCGACGCCGTGAAAGCCCCGTTCACGCCAAACGACGCTTACGCGCTACCGCCCAAAGAGGCTGAGAAAGTCCATCAAACGTTCTGCGGAACCTAACCTTTCTTTGGCTCAAAAATACTCATTTCACTGCGCAAGCATCCAAACGCCATCGGGCCAGAAGGCATGGAACGCAAAGGCAAACATCACGTCGTGGGCCAGATCAACGCCCGCACCGTCGCGCACCCGCACAGTTCCAACATCACGCCCTTGCCAGATGTTTTGTGTATCCAAAGCCGAGGCTTGTCCTGCCGTCCAGCTGAGAACCACACCGTTCTCGGAAATCTCACCTTCCTGCGCGATCCGCGTCATTGGCCAAGCCACTTCCCCGACACGCACAACACGGGCGAGCGGCTCAATCCCGTGGGGTGGCACCTCGCCTGAATATAGAAACGGGCGGTGCGAACTGTCGTATTGCACGTAAGGATTGGCGCCGTAGTTGCGGCGTTGGTTGGGTTGATCCATGACCAGCCCGTCAGGATTACGCGCCTTAAATTCAGCCCAGCTTTCCATCCAACTTGGAAGGGTCTGCAGCTCAACCCCCGTCAATTCCCCAACTATCCCTTCGCCAATCGCCTGCTGCCACCAGCTTTCGGTTTCACGATCAAACATAATCATGTCCGAATTGCGCAGCTTACCGGATACGCCGAACGTTAAGACCTGATCCCCGACACGGCGATCAAACGTGATTCCGGAATTGCAGAGCGGGCAGAAGGTCACGGCAATCGGGCGTCCGGCCACCTCGTCATTCACGATTTCATGCCACATCAAATAGCGGATCGGATAGGCGCGTGGGACTTCGCCCTGTAATTCCAAAGTGATAACGGGCTCACGTTCTTCAATGCGGCCCTCATTAGCCACATCTATGAACGTCGGATCATCCAGCGCGGGAATACCGTCACGCGGGGGGCCACCTGACAGAACCTCGACCCAGTTCTCAACACTGGTGGTTTCAAAGTCTGTGTTCGGCCATTCATGTTTCCAGAAATTTGGGTCAGCAACGGCGGTGTTCGCGATAAGCGTCAGAATGGCAGCAAGGCGCAGCATGAAAGTCTCCTCTTCACCCTCCAACGTAAAAGGGGCCATGCATCGCTGCATAGCCCCCCAACTGTATTGTGAACGTCGCGTGGTACTACGGCAGTTCAACCACGTTTACGTCTGTCATCACATCAGGTGCACCGATAACGGCACCGTTGGCGCCAGCGCCAAGCTTGATCGCGTCAACGACATCCATACCGGACACAACTTCACCGATGATGGTGTATTGCCCATCAAGGAACGCGCCGTCCTGAAACATGATGAAGAATTGGCTGTTCGCGGAATCTGGGTTCTGTGAACGTGCCATGCCGACCATGCCACGTGTGAAGGAACGCTCGGTTGTGGCTTCAAGCGGGATGTCAGGCAGCTCGGAACCACCTGTCCCCGCGCGGCGCATGTCCATGCCGACCTTGCCGAATTCCACGTCACCCGTTTGCGCCATGAAACCGTCGATCACGCGGTGGAACACCACGCCGTCATAGGCTTCAGATGCAGCCAACGCGCTGATTTGCTCAGCGTGCTTTGGTGCGATGTCTTCAAACAGGTCGATGACAACAGTGCCGTTGGCTTCGCCTTCGATCACAATCTCGATGCCATTGGCGCTCGCAGCGCCTGCAAACAGTGTCGCGGCCAGCGTCGCTGATTTAAGCATCTGCAGCAACCTTCATGGAAATCATACGATCCGGGTTCATTGGCGGCTCACCACGGGTGATCGCGTCAACATGTTCCATGCCGGAAGAAACCATGCCGTAAACGGTGTACTGGCCGTTCAGGAAGTCGTTGTCGGAAAAGTTGATGAAGAACTGGCTGTTGGCAGAATTCGGGTTCGCAGAACGCGCCGCACCGATAGATCCACGTGCGTGTGGGATCTTGGAAAACTCAGCAGGAAGGTCCGGCATGTCAGAACCACCCGTGCCAGCACGACCGATGTTAAAATCTTTTTCCATGTTGCCATTCGCCACGTCGCCTGTCTGCGCCATGAAGCCGTCAATCACACGGTGGAAAGCAACGTTGTCATATGCACCAGAGCGCACAAGCTCTTTCATGCGCTCAACGTGCTTTGGGGCAACGTCTGGCAGCAGCTCGATGGTCACAGTGCCACCAGTCAATTCCATCAGGATCGTGTTTTCCGGGTCTTTGATATCAGCCATCTGTCGGCTCCTTAACTAAATGCGTTGCGCGACAACTAATGCGCAAACGGCGGGATTCCAAGACGCGGTTGACCCCATAAGCGGGATTGCCCATGAACAGGACAAAATAAGGAGACGATCATGGGCTGGAAAACACTCGACGACATGGACCTGAACGGCAAAGTTGTGCTGACGCGGGTGGACATCAATGTTCCCGTTGAAAACGGCGAAGTCACCGACGCCACACGCATTGAGCGGATCAAGCCGACTGTGATCGATATTCTTGCCGCGGGTGGTAAACCTGTGATGCTGGCCCACTTTGGCCGCCCAAAAGGGCAATTCGTCCCTGAGATGTCGTTGAAAGTGACCGTGCCGACCTTGGAAAAGGTCTTGGGCCATGCGGTGACATTCATTGAACGCCCAGACCGTGAAACCATTGATGCCTCCCCTGCTGGCTCCGTCATCCTGATCGAAAACACGCGCTTTTCCGCGATGGAAGAAGCCAATGACCCCAAAATGGCGGGCTTCCTCGCGTCCTTGGGTGACATTTACTGCAACGATGCGTTTTCCGCCGCCCACCGCGCCCACGCCTCAACCGAGGGTGTCGCGAAGCTGCTTCCAAACTGCGCAGGTCGCCTGATGGCCGAAGAACTGAGCGCGCTTGAAAAGGCGCTTGGCGCGCCTGAGCGCCCTGTTGTGGCTGTTGTGGGGGGCGCGAAAGTATCCACCAAGCTGGACCTGCTCGGGAACCTGATCGCCAAAGTTGATGCGATTGTGATTGGTGGCGGCATGGCCAACACCTTCCTTGCAGCGCAGGGCGTCGATGTCGGTAAATCCCTGTGCGAACACGATCTCGCGGACACTGCACGTGATATCATGGCCAAGGCCGAAGCTGCAGGCTGCACATTGCTATTGCCTGTCGACGTTGTTGTCGCGGCTGAGTTCAAAGCCGGGGCCGCCAATGAAACCGTTGCAGCGGACGCCTGCCCTGCCGACAAGATGATCCTTGATGCGGGGCCAAAATCAGTGGGCCAGATCAAAGCGCTGTTTGAAACAGCTAAAACAGTGATCTGGAACGGCCCCCTCGGCGCGTTTGAGATAGACCCCTTCCACACTGCGACCTTCGCCGCGGCCAAAGCTGCGGCTGATCTGACCAAGGCAGGCAAACTGATCACCGTTGCGGGTGGCGGCGACACCGTTGCCGCACTGAACCAAGCAGATGCGGCGGATGATTTCACCTATATCTCTACAGCTGGCGGTGCGTTTCTGGAATGGATGGAAGGCAAAACCCTTCCAGGCGTTGCGGCCCTTGAAAGCTAATCCATCAAAAGTAGCTGGATTGATTGGGCGTTAGCGACAACCGTTAGCGCAACCAGAATTGCCGCCCCAGCTGGCGTCCCGTAAGACGCATTGAAACCCCTCAATAAGGACGCTCAAAATGACCAACGCGATGACAGACCAAATCCGAAACGGCCAGGGATTCATCGCAGCGTTGGACCAGTCGGGCGGCTCCACCCCTAAAGCGCTGAAAGCCTACGGGGTATCCGAGGACGCATATTCAAACGACGATCAAATGTTTGACCTGATCCACGAAATGCGTGCTCGCATCGTGAATGCTCCTAGCTTTAGTGGTGAAAAGGTCATCGGCGCGATCCTGTTTGAAATGACCATGGAACGCGAGATTGGCGGCAAGCCATCTGCTGCCGCACTGTGGGAAGACAACGGCGTAGTGCCATTTCTGAAAATCGACAAAGGCTTGGAAGACGAGGTCGACGGCGTGCAACTGCTTAAGCCGATCCCGAACCTCGATAACCTGCTGGAACGCGCTGTTGCCCATGGCGTTTATGGCACAAAAGAGCGTTCAGTGATTAACGCCGCATCCGCTACGGGTATTGAGGCAATCGTTGCTCAGCAATTCGAACTAGGCGCGCAGGTGAAAAGCCACGGTTTGATGCCGATCCTTGAGCCTGAAACCAACATCACAATTTCCGACAAAGCCGAAGCGGAAGACATGCTGCGGGACGCACTGCTGCGTCACCTCGACGCGATGCCTGAGGGCGAGCAAGTCATGCTGAAACTGTCCCTGCCTGAGGTTGCTGGCCATTACAAAGCTGTCGCAGACCATCCCGCCTGCCTCAAAGTTGTTGCCCTTTCCGGCGGATACTCCCGCGAGGAGGCCAATGAACGCCTGTCCCAAAACCCGTCCATCATCGCCAGCTTCAGCCGCGCTTTGACCGAAGGGCTGACAGCCACGCAATCTGATGGCGCGTTTGAAACCACCCTCGCCCGCACGATCGACAGCATCTACGCGGCATCTGTGGCGTGACCACAAATCCTAATTGAGGATTTGTGAACAGACTTTCAATGAAAGTCTGCAATCTGCGTCGGCAAAAATATCGCCCCCTATATAAAGGGGATTCCCTTTGCGAATCAGATGTGCGATTCTCTCTCAAAGCGGTTCGTCAGAAACCGTAACGTGAGGCAGACACATGAACAGAGCAAAACGCGCGCCTTTGGGCGTTCTTCTTTACTTCGCTGGCGCATTGATGCTTGGCCTCTACTTCACCTTTGCTGCTGTGCAAGGCGACTACGGTGTTTTCAAACGTGCAGAGATTGATGCCGAGAACCGCGCGCTTACCGCTGAACTGGCTGTACTGCGGGCAGAAGTCGCGCGGATGGAAAACCTGACACGCCGCCTGTCTGACACCTACCTTGATCTGGACCTTCTTGATGAACAGGCCCGCGATATGCTTGGCATGGTCCGCGCCGACGAGATCGTTATTCGCTAAACACGCGGTGAAACACCACAGCCCCGGTCGGTGTGTCCTCAAACGGTATCAATTGAATATACTCCGCTCCGTCTCCATCATAGGTGACGGTATCGAAAACTTTAAACCCAAAACGGCTGTAGTAGTGCAGGTCCCCCTGCAGCACGACGCCGTCGCGCCCATAGGCTTGAGCGATCCCCAGAGCATGCCCCATCAAATCTGACCCGATCCCTTTTCGTTGCTGGTGTGGAGCCACGGCCAATGGGCCGACGCACAAGTATTTGCCGTCCCCGACCCGCGCAGCGGATAGAGCAACCTGCCCGACGATTTCTTTGCCTTGCGTCGCGACGAGTGACAAAATCAACCCGCCAGCCTCACGCAACCGGTCAACGAGTGTCGCGTCTCCTTCGTCGGCATAGGACTTTCCCGCGAATGCACGGGCGATGACGTCGACAATCGCGGCTTCATCACCCTCTTGCTCTTGTCGTATTTTATATTTCATATCAAAAACTTGCACCTCCCATGCGCTCAGCGCAAGTCGGAAAACCAGCTCAAACCTGCCCCAGCGTCAATATCCTCATCGATTTTTCAGGTTTACCACTGTAAGAGATAGTTTAATACTAAACTATATTTTCGCCACCCTAGGGAGGACCTATGGCCGCCAAGAAAACATCAAAGAAACCAAACGTTTCTGCAGAAGAATTGCTCGGGTACTACCGTGAAATGCTTCTAATCCGTCGATTCGAAGAAAAGGCCGGCCAATTATACGGCATGGGTCTCATCGGCGGCTTCTGTCACCTTTATATCGGCCAAGAGGCCGTTGTTGTTGGCCTAGAGGCCGCGACGAAAGAGGGCGACAAGCGCATAACATCCTACCGTGATCACGGCCATATGTTGGCCTGCGGCATGGACCCGAAAGGCGTGATGGCAGAATTGACTGGCCGCGAAGGTGGGTACTCCGCTGGTAAGGGCGGTTCGATGCACATGTTTTCTGCTGAAAAGCATTTCTATGGCGGCCATGGTATTGTTGGCGCTCAGGTGCCGCTCGGAGCGGGTCTCGCGTTTAGCGACAAATATCGCGGCAATGACAATGTTACGTTCGCCTATTTCGGCGATGGCGCTGCCAACCAAGGCCAAGTTTATGAGACGTTCAACATGGCGGCCCTTTGGGACTTGCCAGTGATCTTCGTAATCGAAAACAACCAATACGCTATGGGCACCAGCCAAGCGCGGTCAACATCCACGCCAGATCTGTATACACGCGGCGAAGCCTTTGGTATCCCGGGTGAAATCGTTGACGGCATGAACGTTCTAGCCGTCAAAGAAGCATCTGAAAAAGCCGTTGCGCACTGTCGTGCGGGCAAAGGCCCGTATGTTTTGGAAGTCAAAACATACCGCTACCGTGGTCACTCAATGTCTGACCCTGCCAAGTACCGCAGCCGCGACGAAGTGCAGAAAATGCGCGAAGAGCGTGATCCGATTGAACAGGTTCGCGCCACACTGCTCACCGGCAAGCACGCTACAGAAGAAGATCTCAAAGCAATTGACAAAGAGATCAAAGCAATCGTCAACGAGAGCGCCGAGTTCGCGAAAGAAAGCCCTGAGCCGCATCTCGATGAGCTTTGGACAGATATTTACGCCGAAAACACATCGCAGGAGACAGCATAATGGCGACTGAACTACTCATGCCCGCGCTTTCTCCAACGATGGAAGAAGGCACACTCGCAAAATGGCTCGTCAAAGAAGGCGACGAAGTAAAATCCGGCGACATCATCGCCGAGATTGAAACTGACAAAGCAACAATGGAATTTGAAGCCGTTGACGAAGGTATCGTTGGCAAAATTCTGGTCGCTGAAGGCACTGAGGGCGTCAAGGTGAACACACCTATTGCGATCATCGGTGAAGAAGGCGAGGACATGTCCGCCGCCCCTGCCCCCGCTGCTGCGTCTGCGTCTGCGGCCCCGACCGAGGCTGCACCTGCCGCCCCAGCCGTCGCAACCGCCAGCGCGATTGAATTCGCACCGTCTGACACCTCCCCAGACTGGCCCGCAGGCACAGAAATGAAGTCCATGACGGTCCGCGAAGCCTTGAACGAGGCCATGACCGAGGAAATGGAACGCGACGAAAACGTCTTCCTGATGGGTGAAGAAGTTGGCGAATACCAAGGCGCCTACAAGATTTCCCAAGGCATGCTGGACAAGTTCGGCTCCAAACGCATCATCGATACACCCATTACAGAACACGGCTTTACCGGCATCGCAGTTGGCGCGGCCTTCGGTGGTCTGCGCCCGATTGTTGAATTCATGACATTTAACTTCGCGATGCAAGCGATTGATCACATCATCAACTCTGCGGCCAAGACATTGTATATGTCCGGCGGTCAGATGGGGGCACCAATGGTGTTCCGTGGCGCCAACGGTGCCGCCGCGCGCGTGGGTGCGCAGCACTCGCAATGTTACGCCGCGTGGTATGCACAGGTTCCCGGCCTTAAGGTCGTGATGCCTTATTCGGCTGCTGATGCGAAAGGTCTGATGAAGACCGCCATTCGTGACAACAACCCGATTATCTTCCTTGAGAACGAAATCCTTTATGGCCGGTCATTCGAAGTGCCTGTCATGGATGATTTCACCATTCCGTTCGGCAAAGCCAAGGTTGAAGTCGTCGGCTCTGACGTCACAATCGTGTCCTTTGGTATCGGCATGCAATACGCGTTTGAGGCGGCTGAAAAACTGGCAGCGGATGGGATATCCGCCGAGGTCATCAACCTGCGTTCCTTGCGTCCGATTGACTACGCGACGATCCTTGAATCTGTAAAGAAAACAAACCGTTGTGTCACCGTTGAAGAAGGCTGGCCTGTCGGGTCACTCGGCAACCACCTGAGCGCGACCATCATGCAAGAGGCGTTTGATTACCTCGATGCACCGGTCATCAACTGCACCGGTAAAGACGTACCAATGCCTTATGCTGCCAACCTTGAAAAACACGCACTAATCACGACTGACGAAGTGATCGCCGCTGTTAAACAAGTCACCTACCGTTAAGGAGTACAGACTATGGCTATCGAAATTCTCATGCCCGCGCTGTCCCCCACAATGGAGGAAGGCACGCTGGCAAAATGGCTCGTCAAAGAGGGCGACACGGTCCAGTCCGGGGACCTACTGGCCGAGATCGAGACAGACAAAGCAACGATGGAGTTTGAAGCGGTCGACGAAGGTGTCGTTGGGAAACTTCTCGTCGCTGAAGGCACCGAGGGCGTTAAGGTTAACACAGCCATCGCGATTATCGGTGAAGAAGGCGAAGACATGAGCGCGGCATCCGCTGCGCCTGCCCCTGCTACCGCTGCTGCAGCACCGGCTGAGGCACCCGCCCCAGCTGTGGCAACGCCTGCTGCCCCGGCCGCACCCGCAGCTTCAGATGGCTCTCGCTTGTTTGCAACACCATTGGCACGCCGCATCGCGGCTGACAAAGGCCTCGACCTTTCGACCATCAAGGGCTCAGGCCCGCATGGTCGTATCATCAAAGCCGACGTTGAAAATGCGACTGCACAGCCTGCCGCCGCTGCTGCTTCCTCTGCGCCAGCCGCTAAAGGTGGCGCGCTCGCCTCCGGCCCAAGCACCGATCAGGTCCTCAAGATGTATGACGGCCGTGAGTTTGAGGAAGTCTCACTCAACGGGATGCGCAAAACAGTTGCCGCCCGCCTGACCGAAGCCAAGCAAAGCGTGCCGCACTTCTACCTGCGCCGCGACATCCAACTGGACGCGCTGCTGAAATTCCGCAGCCAAATCAACAAGACGCTTGAACCGCGCGGGATCAAACTGTCGGTGAACGACTTCATCATCAAAGCCTGCGCTTTGGCGCTGCAAGAGGTGCCCGAGGCCAACGCTGTCTGGGCAGGTGATCGCACACTGAAGTTCTCGGCATCTGACGTGGCTGTTGCAGTTGCGGTTGAAGGTGGCTTGTTCACACCAGTCCTCCAAGACGCTGAAACGAAATCACTTTCCGCGTTGTCCACACAGATGAAAGACCTCGCTGGACGTGCCCGTGATGGCAAACTAGCACCACATGAGTATGTCGGCGGCAGCTTTGCGATCTCCAATTTGGGTATGTTCGGCATCGACAACTTCGACGCGATCATCAACCCGCCACATGGCGCGATTTTGGCCGTTGGTGCAGGCACGAAAAAGCCCGTCGTCGGGGCCGATGGCGAATTGACCGTGGCGACAGTGATGTCGACAACGCTCTCCGTGGATCACCGCGTGATCGACGGAGCACTGGGCGCGAACCTGTTGAACGCGATCAAAGCCAATCTCGAAAACCCGATTGGCATGCTCGCCTAGGGCATCCAAACCGTAGAACAGACAAAAGGCCGCCAAAGCACTGGGCGGCCTTTTTCACACCTAGACGCGCCCCTTTTCTTTGGCTGAAAAATACTCTGGGAGGTCTGGAGGGCTAGCCCTCCAGCGGATCGGATGGGCGCAGCCCATTCGATCCGAAACGGATCAATACTTTGGCGCCCGTTTCTGCATCCGTGCCATAACAGTTTCGATCTGGTTCGGTGCGCCCATCAGTTGCGCTTGCAGCTCCGCTTCCACCTTCAAGCCCTCGGCCTCGACCCCACCCCAGATCGCATCGCTCAAAGCCTTGCCTGCGCGTATAGCGTCTGGGCTTTTTCCACAAAGCTCTTCTGCAAATACTCTCGCCTCGGCCAAAGGATCGGCCTCAACACGCGTCACCAGCCCTTCACCCAGTGCTTCGCCCCCTGACAAGACCCGCCCGGTCATGATCAACGCCTTTGCGCGATCTACAGGCATCAACTTCGGCAAGGATAGCGAAATCCCCATATCCGGGATCAGGCCCCATTTCGCCTCCATGATTGACAGACTGGCATCAGGCGCTGCAATGCGAAAATCCGCGCCAAGAGCAATTTGCAGACCAGCACCAAAGCAAACACCTTCAATCGCTGCGATCACTGGCACGCCAAGTTGTTGCCAGACCTGCCCTTTCAACGCCTCACCTGCGCTCACCAACTCCGCCAGCATTCCAAGCGTCACCGCGTTTTTCTTTTCAGGGCGGTTTATGCGCACCTCTGCGATCGGCCCTTCAGCCCCGGTTACACAAATCAAATCGCTCATACTGCCCCCTTTGGTTGTGCCCATCCCAGTGGTCTGACGGGCCTCCGTCAATACTGACCTTGCGTCTCTTTGATCCAACGCAAAGCCCCAAGGCGCCACCGACAATATCAAACAATGGATCAAATTCAAAAGGATGACGAAAATGGACTGGAAAGAAACGCTCGCGCACACGGGTAGCATTTTAAAGCCAATGCGCGCCGAACAAGCAGACACAGCAAAAGGATTTGGAGCATTGCACAACGCAGCCCTCGCCGAGGGTGCCGTTTCAACCAAACATAAAGAACTTATTGCGCTTGCAATTGGGATTTCAAAGCAGTGCAACGATTGCATCGGCTTTCACGTCAAAGCCGCCATTCGTGCGGGTGCAACGCGCGACGAAATCGCGGAAACAGTCAACGTTGTTGTGTTGATGAACGGTGGCCCGGGCTACATGTATGGCGCAAAAGCAATGGAAGCCTACGACCAGCTTTCGTAACGAAAACGCGGCGGTTATTCGAACGGTTTCAGATCGTTACTTATTCCCGCCGCATCCTACCAGCAGTTGATCCATAGTTACCGACGGCTGCGAACACCCGGCTTCTCCGACGATTTTCGCTGGCACACCGGCGACTGTTTTCATCGGCTCAACGTCGGCCAGCACCACGGAACCCGCAGCGATACGGCTGCAATGGCCGATGTTGATATTACCCAACACGTGCGCACCAGCGCCGATTAGAACACCGTCGCCGATCTTGGGGTGGCGGTCTTCTTCTTCCTTGCCGGTACCGCCCAGCGTCACGGAATGCAGCATCGATACGTTATCACCCACGACAGCCGTTTCGCCGATCACGATAGAATGGGCATGGTCGATCATCAGGCCTTTCCCGATGCTCGCGCCCGGGTGAATATCGATGCCGAAAATCTCGGACACGCGCATTTGAACGTAATAGGCCAAATCCTTGCGGCCTTCCTTCCAGAGGAAATTACCAAGTCGGAACGCCTGAACCGCTTGGAACCCCTTGAAAAACAACAAAGGTTGCAAGAACCGCAGGCACGCAGGATCACGGTCATAGATTGCCACGATGTCCGCACGTGCAGCATCTGCAAGCGCAGGTTCCGCATCATATGCACGATCCGCAATTTCGCGCAGCATCTGGTCGGACATTTCCGAGGACGCCAATTTCATAGAGATACGATACGCCAGCGCATTCTCAAGCGACGTGTGGTGCAAAACGGAACTGTGAACGAATCCACCAATCAGCGGCTCGTCAATAATCGCTTGCTCGGCTTCGGTGCAAATACGCTGCCAAACGGGATCAACTGTCGTCAATTTTGGGTTCGTCTGGGCCATAGCGCACCTCACTTTCATGTTTCTCATACGCTATTTAGTGCGAAATCTCCAAGAATAAACCCGTGAAATGAAACATCACGTTTCCGAATGAACGCGATTGCGCCACGCATCAAGCGCGCACAAAAGCGTGGTTAACGCGGCACAGTAACGCGCACTATTGCGGGGTGTTCCGGCTCTCTGATGTAGGCTCGCCTGCGCATAAAGCGAGCCCGTTCCACCGTTCGGGTGGGTACACCCCTGCCGCTTGCGCCAAAGGTCTGCGGTATGTGCATCCTCGATCAACTTCGCGGCGATTTGGAACCAATGTTCGCGTGGCATAGCCAAGAGAACCCGTGTTGCAATGTCTAGATCACTCAACCCGACACTGCGCATCACGCCACCAGCGCAATACCATTATAGAGCCCTTCCCCATAGGTTTCCGAAATCTGAGCGACCTCAACATAAGTTTCCCCCGCGCCATCCAGTGCTTGCAGCGTTGCAGAATAGGTCCAGCTCGGTTGGCTCACCGTTACCTGTCGCACCTGCGCGCCATCTTTGAACACACGAACACGGTAGCGTTCAAACGCCTCAGACAACGGCACATCATCACCATCCCAACTGTCGCCACCCACGCGTGTCCTGCGTACCCATGAAATGTCCAACGCCCCGCCATCAGGCGTTGCCCGCAAATGTGCAACGCTAAGGGGACGCAAACCAGCGCCTGAAAATGCCTCGACGCGGTGCTGATAGCTTGGATCGCTCAACGGACGTGTTCCGGGTCCGTAGCGGAAATGCTGCGTGACCCCTCGTGCGGAACTGGCCAGCTCGATCTGCTCGGGCGTACTATTGAGCAACACAAACACCGAACCTACCGGCCATTCATCTGGCATCAACCCGTTCGTCCCCGCCTGCCCGCGCAGGCGCATTCGTACCTCGAAAGTGTTCTCATCAACGATCTCGGCCTCTGCAAACTGGAACACTTCCCAGTTGTCACTGCTGCCATCCCCGATTGCAGCAAGGTTTGCGCCGCCCAAAAGCTGTTCAACCGAAACCGATTGCAAATCCCCGCGGATCAATTGAACCCGCAACGCAGGCCCACGATCGTACAGCCCAGCACAGGCCATAGGCAACGCTGTCTGCGTTATCCCCATGGTCGATGACGATGTCACCAAACGGTTCAGCCCATAACCGGCGTCCTGTGTGGCAGAATACAGCGCCACACTGCCCGGCCACGGCACACCAGAGGCCGCGACGTAAGGCGCTACAGGGTCTTCGTCCCCGCGCAGCAATGGCAGCTCCATCAACATGAGCTCCACCGGAACAGGCGCAACAAAACTACGAAGGTCAAAGGTTCGTTCAGTGACGTCTTGCGGTTCATAGATTGCGGGCTCAATCCGAACGGCCTCAAGCGCTTGACGATCTGTCTGGTCTGACTGATCGACACGAAACAGCCCATCCCCATGTTCATCCGGTAGTCGGACAACATCGCCCGCGCCAACGTTCATCAAGGACGGCGGCAACGTGAACCGAGCCGTATCCCGCGCCACACGCGCTTCAGACAGCCAGCGTTCAGCAATGCGTTGCCCTTCAGCGCTGGTTAGAACCAATGGAAGCTCGGATGTGGACGTTGTTTGCCCTTCTTCATCAGGGAATGTGGCCTCTGTACTGCGAACTTCGTAATCCGCATCGGCCTCAACAAACCCCACACGCACACGCCCAGACACTTCGGCCTCTTGGCTGCGCGTCAACTCAATCGCGCCCTCGGCGTCGTCTTCATACACCAATTGCCCTGCATCAATCTCAGCGTCCAGTCGCGCACCACGGCTGCGGAACACCAACACACCGTCGCGTTCGATCGCATCAAAGCCATAGGCCACCATCAGCGGCTGCAGCGCAGACCGCGCAGTTGAGACGTCTTCAACACCGTAGCCACGCACAACGCCGTGCAGCGCACTTACGTCATAGGTTGTTACACCCGCATCTTCACATATCTCCGCCACAACGGACGACAAAGGCCGCGACGCCGCACGTCCGTTGATCCAATGCCCACGTGAATAGTTCACATTGTCAGACCAAAGCGCCCCGTTGCCTGGAAACGCCGGAAACGGCCGCGCATCCCACGCCCAAACATGGATACGTTCAGGGTCAACCATTTGCAGGCCCGTCACAGGGGACGTCGGGTTCAAAGTTGGGTCAGAATAATGGCTAAACAACGCACGCAAATATTGCATCTGAATGTAATCATCACGGATGCCGTTTGATGCTCTAGGCAAGCCGGATTCTGACGACTTCAGGTCAACAAATCGGTTGGGCTCGTTGGTGCCCTTGTCAACTGCTGCACAACCGACCTCGGTAAACCAAATTGGTTTTGAACCGGGCTGCCAAGCCGTCGGAAGTGCTGCGCGAACTCCGCCAATACGTTCATGGTGCGCATTTAGCCACCAGTTGCGCATGTCTTTATAACGCCAGATCCACGGCTCTCCTTCACCGTCCGTAATTGGCGTGCGAAACTGCGCTTCGGCCGCTTCGGGCGAGTGATAATACCAATCATAGCCCTCACCCCCTTCAACATTCGCACCAAGGTAGTCGAGGTTATAGATAGAACCATACTCAGCATCCAAATGATCCTCGCCATCGCGCCAGTCAGACAGCGGCATGTAATTATCAATACCAATGAAATCAATATCTTGATCCGCCCAAAGCGCATCCAAATGGAACAGTTTGTCTGCTGTCCCACTGGGTTGATAGCCATGATATTCCGACCAATCCGCCGCATAGCCGATCTTAACATCTGGGCCCAAAATTGCGCGAACATCTGCAGCAAGATCAATCATCGCCTGCACCGCTGGAAAACCCGATGCCCCGCGAATTTGGGTCAATGACCGCATCTCGGACCCAATGCAAAACCCGTCCACATCGCCCGCCAATGCGCACAGATGCGCGTAGTGTAAAATGAAGCGGCGATAGGACCACTCGTTCGGACCGCTATACGTAACCTTGTCGCCGACTGTCGCAAAATCACTGACCTGCGCCGCCCCAAAAAACGCCGTGACTTCGGCATCCGCCGTAGCGGTTTGATCCGGCGTGTTCGCCAAACCTGCTGCCAATGATGTGGTAATCCGCCCACGCCACGGCAGACGTGGCTGCCCTACGTTCCCGGTCCACGGATCGGTCAACGTATTTCCATCGAGTTGCTCCATGAGGATGAACGGATAGAACACCGCCTTCTGCCCACGTGCAGACAAGTCGCGCAATGCTTCCACAACCGCGTCATCCGCAGGCGTACCACCATAAATCGGGCGATCAGCTTCCATCGGCACAACCTCGGCCGCCGCACGCGCAATACTAGACACCGACCACGCCATTTCCGTGCCATCAGCCGCCGTTTGCTCGACCTTCGGCTTAATCGTGCAATCTCCACAGCGCAGATCATCGCCGAACCACGACACCACCATCGTGACGGACCCACAATTGGGTAGCTCTTCTTCTAACGTCTCAACAGCTACTGAAAAATCACTCTTGCCGGACGGCGTGTTAACGTTAGCTGATTCAACCCGCCCGAACCCTTTGGAAATCGTCACCGGCGTCGTCGCAAGCGAATACTCCCCCGTTCCGGGGACCAACGCCACGCCCGTCACCAAAGACGCGAGGTCAGAATGCAGCGCGTCGTCCCCTTGCCCGGGCCGCATCACCTCAAACGAGAACTGCGGTACACGATTGCCAAATTGCCCAAGATCAAGATCTTCCAACACCACATAGGCCGTCCCACGATACGCCGGAATCTGACCTGCCCCTTCAACCGCTTCCATTTTCGGGTCTGGCAGCTGGTCGTCCGCACCGGAATAAACGCGCATGTTCAAATCATCACGCGCGATCTCGACTCCGTCCGCCCATACGCGACCAACGCGCGAAATCTCACCCTCACACAGGGCAATCGCCAAAGAAACAGAGTAGCTGTACGTTTTCGTCGCAGGCTTGCTTGCACCACCTTTCCCACCACCCGTTGTCGTGGTTGTCTCCACAAATTCCGTCGCCCAAATCACCTGACCCGCAACGCGCATGCGCCCGTAAAGGCGTGACATGCCCGCTCCCTCGCTGGCCCCCGTCAAACGAAAGCGATCAACGCGACCTGTTTCAACGGTCTCGCTCCCCGCGCCCATGATGCGTTGATCAATCACGCGCCCTAATGTGGCGCCCGCAGCACGTCCGATCACGCCCATCCCAAGCCCCAAAACGGTGCCGCCCATAGTTCCGCCAAGCGCCATACCCGCCGCTGAAAGTACAATCGTTGCCATGATGAAAAGCCTTTGTTCTAGGTGAAATCAGGAATGGCGAACCGCGCAACTAGGCGACGTTGCCATGGCGTGGAAAATGCATTTTCACACACACCATGCCCCTGATAAGAATGAATAAATGTCGGGCGCAGACCTGTTTCAGCCTGCACTCCCACGTGTTTGGCGACCGCGCCCTGCCGCATTCGAAACAACAACACGTCGCCTGCCTGAACGTCCTCGATCGGCTTGGCGATTAACTGCTTTGCCGCCTCCGTCCAAAGCACCTCGTGGCCCTGCGGCTCTGACCAGTCTGGCGTGTAGGCCGGCACCGATTGCAACGGTTTGCCGCTCGCTTCGGCCATAACACCGCGCAACAAGCCGAGGCAGTCACAACCCGCCCCGCGCCGCGCCGCTTGGTGAACGTAGGGCGTGCCAATCCACGCACGCGCTGCGGTGACAATCCGCGCCACG
This sequence comes from Octadecabacter ascidiaceicola, assembly GCF_900185015.1. Taxonomy (GTDB): domain Bacteria; phylum Pseudomonadota; class Alphaproteobacteria; order Rhodobacterales; family Rhodobacteraceae; genus Octadecabacter; species Octadecabacter ascidiaceicola. The sequence continues at coordinate 653,686 of NZ_FXYD01000001.1, forward strand.
TTCACCTCCAACGCCGCAGACTACCACCTGCATTCTGACCACTGCTAACCGGCGCACTCACCAGCCAATCATCCCCAGGGATGTCAGGGAAACCTTGAAAGTTGAGCAAGTTGTTGAATTTGGCTCGACAGGTTTCAAACCGCTTGTCGCACCCCGCCTCAAGACGGATCGTATCGCCCGCTTCAATGCTCGTGCGAAACGCTTCCCAAACTTCAACCTCGCGCACGCCATCAACAAACCTGTCCCGCTTGATCACGCCAACAAGCCCTTCAGCCGCACCGCTCATCACGCGCAAACGCCCGCGTTCAAACCACGCAGGTTCAAATGTGTTCATATCTGCAAAGGTGAAGCGACGCTGTTCGATCAGCGCTTCGACAGGCACTTCAACCGAATACCCGTCCGTATCCGTGTCAAACCCACAGGCCCTATCGCCCAAAATCGCCGAACACGGCGTTTGATAAACCCGCCCCTGCGGCTGGTTGAGCAGTTCAGTAAGCCCACGCAGTTCCGCGTGAAACGCCCCACCAGAACGGCGCAATTCACCAATCGTACCCGCAAACCGCAGTGTGCGGGTTTCAACGTCAGCCCAGTTCACCAGCCACGCCTTAACCTCGGCACCATCAAACCGACCTGCCTCAATGTCCGCCTCTGTGATCGCCGCATCGCTCAACGCGCCCATCGCCTCAGAGTTATCAACCGACAGGCCCGTGCCCGACATAATCGCGCGCGCGGTCATGCCCGCATCTGCCTTAAACGTCATCCCGTCAAAGCTGAGTGCGCGGTCATGGTCGGTAAACCCGAAAACCTGCCCATCACGGCGCACCACAGCCCAACATCGCGCCAGTGTAGTTACACCGGTGTCCAAATGATCCTGAAACGCACTCATATCCGCACCTCAACGACAGGCACATCCGGGACTTCGCCCGCTTGGAATGTCGCCATTGACGTCACAATACTATCAGCATCGAAACGAACCGGAACGTCGAATTCATACCCCGCCGTCACCTCTGCTTGATGATCAGGCGGATGGGTGAACGTCACGATGCCGGTGTTGGCATCAACGCTGTAATCTACACCTTCAACTTGCGGATCGCCACTGACAGACACCAACACCGTTCCAAAGACCGGTTTGGAGATAGGTCGCGGATAAGTCGCTGTTCCAGATGAATAATTCTTGACGATTTGGAACTCGGTCTGTTCCTCGTCCCCCATGCCAATCAACTGGTCATCCCCCGTGATCGCGCGGCTCGGAACCGACGATTTAAAGTCTGACCAGTCCTTCCAGCGGAACCCGAACATCTGCCCCTGTCGCGCTTCAAAGAACGCTACCAGCACCTCGACATCATCCAAAGATCGCAACCCCATCCCCGCATCATAGCGGCGACGCGAATGCGCCCAGGGCGTGTTGCGCTCTTCAAAACCGTTGGCCAACGTCACCACTTCCGTGCGCCGCTCAGGACCACCCAAAGCGCCGAAACTCAAACTCGTCGGAAACCGAACCTCGTGAAAACTCATCGTCAAAATCCTTCCTAACGGTTGCGCTGGCCACTGGCCAAAGCACGGCTCATGGACGCAGCAATCTGGCTTTGGCTGCGCTTAAAGCTCGCCGCATCCGGCGTGCTGATATTCATCGTGACGTTCACGGCCTGCCCGCTTTGCGCCTTCACGCCCAAGCTGCCGTCAGCGCCGCGCGTCAGGGGCATAATCGCCTCTGGCCCCGCTTCGCCCATCAACCCCATGCCACCGCGCATCGGGAAATTCATCGGCCCTGACACAACACCGCCCTTGGCAAATGGTGTCACGCGGCCTTGGCTGAACGCGCCGCCTTGCTCAAACGGCATCATGCTGGACACAAGCGAATTCACGCCCCCCGCAAGAAGCCCGCCAAAGTGGTCCGTCACTGGTTTCAGCGCGTTGTTGTAAACCGTGCGCGACATCGCCTCGCCCACTGTCGCCAGTGCGTCCGACAACGACCGTCCGTCAAACACCAACCCGTCAAACGCCTTGCGCAATCCGCCCGAAAACCCGCGCTCCAAATTCCCCAAATCGCGCGTTGTATCGCCTAAGGTCGCTTTCATGCGTCCCAGTTGCGCGTCAAACGCATCCGTCATCGCCGTGACCGACCCTAACGTTTGCTCAAGCGCCTTGGCCTCGGATTCCAGCGCGTCCAAACCGTCAATATCATCCATCCTCATCTCCACTTTCTTGATCAGGGAACCGCGAGGCTAGATCATCCAGCCGCCCGCGATTCATCGGCATTTCGCCCGCCTCTGGCCCCAACAGCAGCCACAGTTCCGCCGGTGTAAGCGCCCAGAATTCATGGGGTTTCAGCCCCAATCCGTGTATCCCTGCACGCATCAAACCGGGCCAGTCCAAACCGGTCATGAGGCGGCAAAAGCACGGGCAAGCAGTTGCGCCGCAGCCTCAGCTGCGCGCACAACGCCCCCCTCAATTTGCGCTCCAACCATGTCCCGCGCCGACCCTTGCCAGCCGCCGCCGCGCAAACCCGCGACGATCAGTACCAACACATCACGGGTGGAAAACGCGCCGCTTTCGAACCGTTTGACCAATTCAACCAACGTGTCCGTCCCCAACGCCGCCTCCAGCTCCGCCAAGGCCCCCAACGTCAATTTGCACGCATACACCTGCCCATCGACAACCAAGGAAACCTCCCCAGCCCAAGGATTATGCGGCGCGTTCACGTCCATTATGGGAAGGCCACAAAGGTGATTTCGCCCGCAGATGTCAGCGACATCTCATAGGTGGCCTCACCGTTGTGCGAACCTGCATATTCAATCGAGCTGACCAAGAACGGCCCCTCAATCGTGCCAAAATCCGGCACAATCACCTGAAAATCAGGCGTCTCACCATCAAAGAAAATCTGACGCACACGTTCGTCCGTGCTGTCGTCCTTGAACACACCAGACCCGCTGATGGACGCGGTTTTTACACCTGCACCACCCAGCACTTCGCGCCAGCCGCCCGTGCTTTCCAGCGATGTCACATCAACCGTTTCCGCGTTGAAACTGATACGTGTCGCCCGCAGCCCCGCTGCCGTTTCAAACAGGCCACCACCCGTCATGTCGATCTTGATCAACAGATCCTTGCCATTTTGCGCTACCATGAGAATTACTCCGTAAGTATTTGAAAATAAGTCGTATTGACGGAAACCCGTCAGTCGTCTTGCACGATTGCCTTGAACGTCAGATCAATCCGCCGCTCGTCCGCCGTGCCAACGCGCACCGCCTTTGCGCGGTAGAAATTCAGGGCAATCAACGTGCCGCGGCTAAGCGCCAAAGGGGCATCCACCAGTACATCCGACACCGCCGTTGCCGCCTGTTTCGCCGTTGCAAAGCCTGCGTTGTCCGTAACAACTGACACCGTGAATTCATGCACCGCGCCGTTACCGGTTTTGTCGGACATGTCCTTCACAAGCTCAGGCCCAAGGGCCACGTAGAGCGATGGCAGCGTGCCTGTTGGCAAAGCGTCATAAATGTCAGTTCCGACCAATCCGGCCAAAACACTGTCCGCCACCAACGCCTGATAAACTGCCGTTTGCAACGCCGCTGAAACTCCGTAACTCATGCCACTGTCTCCTCTTGCGCTGTGCAATTCAGGTAACGCGCATCTGCATCGTCTTCGGCCACGGCCAAAATCACGAAGGTGCGATCGCCATCGCGAAACCTCTGGTTTGCTTGGGGCCGCGCGTCTGATCCCGTCGGGGCCGCGCGTACAATAATTCGGTAGGCAACGCGGCTCAGCGGTGCGGCAATGCCCGCCGCCTCGCGCCCACTGCGAGCCGTCACGCTGGCCCATAACGTGCCCAGCGCGATCCATCCTTGGGTGTAGCCCCCCGCGCCATCGCTGGCTTGCGTCGGGGCTTCGAGCACCAATTGGCGGTTCAATCGCGGGGCCATCAGTTGGCACCCCCACCCAGCAGACGCAACGTGCGGTGGCGCTCAATTAGCGCGCTCACACCGAACGGCATGCAGCCTCCGTCATACTGAACTTCATGGCGGTATTCGTAGTAATGCGCCGCCAGCAGCAATACCGCTTGGCGCAGGTCCGCAGGCACATCGCTCCAGTCAGGACCAAAGCCCGCAAGCATGCGAATACGTGCGCTACCCGTCTGGCCGATGCTCGGCAATGATGCACCAACCGCCGCCATCACAGGACGCTGCATATCCGCACGCAAGTAATACGCTTCGCGATCAACTGGGCTCTCGGCCCCACCGCGATCCACCAAAACGACATCAACAATCGCGCTGATAGGGGCAATCGGCAAAGCCTGCGCCGCAGCGTTCCGCCACTGGGTCACGCTCCAACTAAAGGTACGTTCAATCAATGCCTTACCAGTGCGCGCTTCAATCGCGGCCAGCGCCGAACGTAGGAAGTTTTCTAATAGGTCGTCCTGCAATCCATCATCGGAAAACCCCGATCCAAGGCGCAGGTGTTCTTTGAAAAAGGCAACCGGCAAGGCGCCCGTTGGCACTGTGGTTTCTTCGATCAACATCATGGATTAACTCCGAAATCGGCTTGAAAATTCGTCAAAATGTCCGGACACGTGCCAGCCCTCGCATTGCTCGGACGGAAGGAAGCAGCTGGACAACGCGAGGGTTAACTCACGTCATGCACGCGCCCGGACCACGGACGCGAGGGGTATCCCCGCGCCCGTCCCCCTCAGCCCTTAGGAAAGGCCGAACTTGAGTAGCTTGATCGCAGCGAAGTCAGACACCGCACCACCAACGCGCTTGGTCGCATAGAACAAGACATGTGGCTTGGCACTGAACGGGTCACGAAGGACGCGCAGATCAGGGCGTTCAGCCACGGTGTAACCCGCACCAAAGTCACCAAACGCAATCGCAGTCGCGTCTGTACCAATGTCAGGCATGTCCTCAGCGATCAGTACTGGATAACCCAGCAGACGTGCAGGCTCACCCGCGACCAGACCATCAGACCACAAGAAACGGCCGTCATTGTCTTTCAGCTTGCGCACAGCGCCCGCTGTTTTGGAGTTCATCACGAATGTACCATTTGCGCGGTATTCAGCACCCAGGCCATAAACGAGGTCGATCAGGCTATCGGCACCGTTAAAATCACCATCCGCACCAGTGACAACGTAGCCAAGGTTGCCCCAAACCCACACATCATTGTCGACCTGTGGCGCTGTCAGGAAACCCGTTGGCTTATCAACACCATTACCATTCACAAACGCCGCTGCTTCGGAACGTGCGAACTTGTCCGCGATACGGCCAGCCAGCCATTCATCAATGTTGAACGCGCTGTCATCCAGCAAACGCTGAGACGCCTTTGGAAGCGCAGACAGCTCGTGCAGGGCAATCGTGATGCGGTCAATCTGCGGCGTACCTGTTTCAGATGTCGGGTCATTCTCGGTCGCCCAACCCGCACCCATTTCAGTGTGGTCTATCAGCACGTCATAGGACGTGGCTTCAACGTTCACCACATTGGCAATCGCACGGATAGATGCCGTTGCTGCCAGCGTGGATTGAACCGTCGCAGATGTCTGCGGGTCCACAAGGTAACCACCATCAGCCGCCACAGCCGTGGACATAGATTTACCTTCCATCGGCAGATCGCGCAGACCATCGTCCTCACCGGAACGCAGGTAGGCTTCAAACGCCTTTTGGTGTGGTGCTTCTTCCGAGGCAGCAGTGGCCAGCGCAGGGCGTGCGCCAGAAATCATGGATTTACGGTCAAGTTTGGTCATACGGTCGTCCTGCTCTTTCAGCTTGGTTTGAATATCAGTCGTGAAGTCTTTGAAATCGCTCACAAAGCCCGCCATCGCGGACTTCAACTCATGGGCCGGAGAGGGCGCACCTTCCCCGTCCCGAGCCTTGCACTCAGGTTTGGTCATAATTCGATCCTTTTGATCTATGGGTGGAAACGCCGCGCCTTAGTGGTGGCCCAGCACAGCGCGGGCATCCTCAAACGCCCCCGCCAATTCACGCATGGTTTGGTCTACAGGGTTGTCCCCTTTCGCCCCCACCCGCGCATCCGGAAGCATCGGGAATGTCACCAGCGACACCTCCCAAAGCTCCAGCTCTGACAACAGGCGTCCGCCCGTAGTATTCTTTGTGGCCCGCACCGTGCGGTAGCCGATAGAAAGGCCATCAATCGCGCCTGCTTCAATCAGCGCAGCGGCCTCGCGGCCCTTCTCAACATCGCGCAAAATGCGGCCCTTTACGTATAGGCCCGCCGCGTCCTCGCGCACTTCGTCCCACACGCCAATCGGTTGCGCCGGATCATGCTGCCACAGCATTTTCACTCGGCCACCCTTACCGGAAAGACGCTCCAAAGACGCCGCATATGCGCCTGTCTCAACAACATCGCCCCCTTGATCAGCCTTGCCAAACAGCGAGGCATACCCGCTGATCTCAATGCCATTTTCAACAGCAACACTGTCGCCAAGAGCGATAAATTTATGTTCCAAAGTCATCTTTGTTCCTTTCAGGGCGACACGGTCAGGACGGATTGAAACGCTTGGGCCAAAATCACGCCCACCACGCCATAAACCGTCAACCACAACCGCCGTTCCAGCCGTTCCATCATCACTTCAATCTTGCCCAGTTGCGTGTTGAGTTGGGCAAACTGTATCGCCGCCACCCTCTCATGGGCATCCATCCGCAGGCTCGGCGCGCACTCAAATGTCTCGCGCCCCTCAACCATCGCCAACCTCAAGGCTCGGCAAGCCAAGCAGGTTGCGCTTTTCGGCGTCCGTCAGGAACGCAGCGCCCGCGACACGTTTCCACTGGGCATCCCGTTCAACAGAAAGCGCGGCCACTTGGTCCAGATCCGGCTTCAAATCAAACCGCTCTCCGCTGAAATCACCCAGCCAATCCGCAATCGCTCCCGCCACACGGGTCACCAATGGCAACACCGTTAAGCGGTAAAACGCACGGTTCGCCTCTTGATAATTCGCGTAAGTTGCATCCCCCGTGATCCCCAACAGCATCGGCGGCACACCAAAGGCAATCGCGATCTCACGCGCAGCCGCTTCCTTGGTTTTCTGGAATTCCATGTCAGACGGGCTGAACCCCATAGGCTTCCAATCAAGCCCACCTTCGAGCAACATCGGACGGCCCGCATTCTTGGCCCCTTGATGCTGCGTCTCCATCTCCATCAACAAGCGATCATATTGATCCGTGCTTAGCTGGCTCTGGCCATCCGCGCCTTTGTAAATAATCGCCCCACTGGGTCGCGCCGCATTGTCGAGCAACGCCTTAGACCACCGCGAAGCCGCGTTATGAACATCCAACGCCGTCGCTGCGGCATGCATCGGGGACAACCCGTAATGGTCGTCTTGCGGGTGGAACGACTTCACATGACAAATCGACGACGCCCCTTCACCCACAGCAAAGCGATGCTTGCGCCCGCCAACCGTATAATCATAGGCCACTGGCCAGCCATCAGCACCTGGCACCAACGTCATCCGGTCCGACCGCAACACATGCAGCTCTAGCGGAGTGTCCTCACCGCCCACAGCCTCAATGTAGCCGTCCCCCGTCAACAGCAACTGCCCGAACAGCGCTTCAAACAGTTCCGCCCGCCCCTGTGCCCCATTCGGGCGCTGGATCAAGTCCAACACAGGATGCGTGTCATAACGGCGCTCTGCATCTTGCAAAACCAACGGCAAAGCCGCCGCAGCCTCAGCAATGATCTTTACCGCACGAAAACCCACTGGGTTTGACGTAAAGCCAGACCGCGTCAACGTCGCACTGTCCCGCGCGCCCCAAACAGAGCGCCCAACAGACCCCCACGCCGCAACCTTACCCGTGGCAGACGCTTTTACTTCAGGCACATCAGCCTGTGCCGCTTCTTGCCGCTTCAGAAAATCAAACATTCAAATCCCCTCTGGTGCCGCCTGTTCAGTGGCGTCCGATCCAACACGATGCAATTTCGACTAAATGTCTTACGAAGGTGAAAACCCACCGTTCGATGGTTGCGCAACACATTGCGCACGCCCTTATTTATATAACTAAAGTGCGCGCACCTGAGGCGCACGCCAACGTTTCGCCGGTTCCAAAAACAAATCCGTCAACGCCCACACAAGCGCATCGACACGGTCCGGTGACCCCGACCCCGCGTAACCTTCGGCCGTCATCTGACACATCTCATCTTCCAGTGCGCCCAGCCCGAATGTGTGACGCACACGCCCCTGCTCATACAGTGCCGCCACAGGTTCCGCCCGCATGGCCTTACCGCGCGTCGCATGTACCCCGCGATAAGAAACCGACGGGTCAATAGAACGCACAATGGTCTCAACCATCGCGCCTCCTTGGTTCACCTCAGCTACCAATCGATCCGCCCCATGCCGATCCATCGCCGCAATCGCGGCTGCGGCCCATTCGTTTGGCGACACCCCCTGCACGGACGCATCTTCCAACACGTATATCTTCCAGTCTTTCACCGGCCCCTGGCTAACGATACCCGCCACAACGATCCCGCAGGCATCTGACTTCGCCGACGCCCCCGCTGGCGGATCCACAGCCACAACAATCCGGTCTAGTTTCGGCGCCTTATTGATGCGACACCCTTCTAGTCGCGCCGATGTCCACAGCGCCCCGTCAACATCGGCCAGTAAAACACCATCCAACTCCTGCCGCCCCAACCGCGTTCCGGCATAGCGTTCCTGCACTTCTTCCAGGAAACTGTCCGCCAGATAGGCGCGGTTATCTAGCGTCGTCGCATGGGTCTGAACCGTGCTTTTCCGTGCCAAAAGGTCTTTCAATATCTCAACATTTTTGGGTGTTGTCGTCACACACGCGCGGGGTTTCTTGCCCAAACGCAACCCAAACTGCATCATGTCCCAAGTCTCTTGCGCCTTCGGCCATTTCGCAAATTCATCGGCCCATACGGCGTCAAACTGCGGCCCGCGCAACCGCTCAGGGTCAAACGCAGAATACAAACGCGCCTCTGCCCCGTTGGGCCAAACCAGCATCTGTCGCCCTGAAATCCACGTGGGGCGACGATCTGGTGGCGAACACGCCAAAATCCCGCTTTCCCCAAACACCATCACTTCTCGCGCCTGCTCCATCGTCTCACCGATTAGGCCCACACGCTTCGCTACGCCGGGATCGCGCGGACGCGATCCCTCCACCATTGACCTGACCCATTCAGACCCCGCGCGCGTCTTGCCTGCGCCGCGGCCGCCCAAAATAACCCATGTCCGCCAGTCACCCTCCGGTGCCAGCTGATGGTCCAATGCCCAGAAATCAAACAGATAGGGCAGCGCTTTCAATTGCGGCCCCGAAAGCCCGCGCAAAAACGCCTTACGATCTGCAACATCTGCGGATGCGACCAAGGCGGCACCCGATCTCACGCCTGAGGTCATCGAAATCGACTTCCCCTTCGTTAAGTCCCGTTCCATGTCTGTCATTGAATTCCGCCTCCCGTTTACGGACTTCGGCGATTGCATCGGTCAGACGGGTCATCTGTTTGGGCATCAAATCGATGTCCTTGAAGTCGCCTGCTTTCACAAGCTCCAACACCGTGCTTAATGTTTCGCCAATGGTTTCATAAAGCCGCTTAGCCTCCTCGATACGTTCAGCGGCCGGTTTCTGATCGGTGGTTGTCCCACCGTTTTGCTTGCTCATTGCGAAGTTCCCTTCTCAAGGGTTGCTCCGCCCAATACCAAAAACGAAAACGGGCCTTGGATGTGTGTCCAAAGCCCGTTTGTGCTTTCGTCCAGCGGCATCAGGGATACGCCAAACGTGTAATTTTACCAAATATTACCAAGATGTTAGCGCACGCAGCGCGAACATTTTGTTAACTTATCAGTTGCCTTCCGACGCCGCGCGCGCGGCCTCAAGCTCACGATAAATCGCCACATTAGCGTTATGTTCGTCCAGCGTGACAGCAAAGTTGTGCCCGTCCCGCGGGTTCAACGTTTTCGCCACGAAGAAGATGAAATCCGTATCAGCCGGATTCAACGCCGCGTGAATAGTATCCGCACCGGGGTTGGCAATCGGCGTCGCAGGCAACCCATCAATAACATAAGTATTCCAAGGGTTTTCCGCGCGAAGCTCACTCTGGCGCAAACCACGCCCAAGCACGCCCTTACCTTCAGTCACACCGTAAATAACCGTCGGGTCAGTTTGCAGGCGCATGCCTTGGTTCAAACGGTTCACAAACACCGAAGCCACGTCAAATCGCTCATCAGATGTGGACGCCTCTTTTTCAATGATAGACGCCAGAATCAGCGCGTCCTCGGGGGACGCCAACGGCAGCCCATCCGCGCGTTCGGCCCATGCCGTCGCCAGAATACGCTCCTGCGCGGCTTGCATATCGGCCAGCAATTCCCCCACCGAATCCCCAGGGCGAACTTGGTATGAATTTGGTGCCAACATTCCTTCCGGTGGAATTTCAGACACAGAACCGTCCATAAATTCCAATGAATTCAACGCCTGAACGATTTGCCAGCTGGTCACGCCTTCAGAAATCACCACACGGTATTGCGTGTCATTCGCCTCGCGTGTCTCTGAATATTCCGTGGGTGCTTCTTCTTCAGCGGGCTCAAAACTCGTCAATTCAACAAAGCGCCCCGTTGCCGGATCCAGCTCACGCACCTGCGCCACAACGCGGGTCACACCAACGCGGTACACGATTTCCGTCCCACAAGTGCTTTGCCCGCCCTGCGTCACGATATCGACGATCTCGGACATCGATGTCCCTTCAGGCACCAAAAAGCTACCCGCCTTCAGCTGGGACGCCTTGCCCGAATAATCCACTCCCATACGGAAAATGGACGGCGACGAAATCGCCTGCTGTTCATCAAGGCTCTCACTCACGATCCGCATGTTGGAACCGGGGTTCACCTGCAAACAAATGGCCTGCTCTAATGGCCCTTCAGCGCTGTATTGATTGGTTCCCCAAACAATCACACCACCAAAAAGGAACATCGCGACAATAAGAAACGTCAGCGCATTCGCCGCGATATGTTTCCACATTTATTTAACTTTCCCGAACAGCACGGAGGCGTTTGTGCCGCCAAACCCGAACGAGTTGGACAGTGCCACATCAATCTTACGCTCAACCTTCTTGTTGGCGGCCAGATCGACCTTCGTTTCAACCGCCGGATTGTCGAGGTTGATCGTCGGCGGTGCCACCTGATCGCGGATCGCAAGAATGCTGAAAATCGCCTCGATCGCGCCAGCCGCCCCCAACAGGTGGCCTGTTGCGGATTTGGTAGACGACATCGTCACCTTGGATGCAGCATCGCCCATCATGCGCTCAACCGCGCCAAGCTCAATCGTGTCGGCCATCGTGGATGTGCCATGTGCGTTGATGTAATCAATATCCGCTGGCTCAAGCCCAGCATCGCCCAGCGCCATGCGCATAGACCGCTCACCGCCCTCGCCGTCCTCAGACGGTGCCGTGATGTGGTGCGCGTCACCCGTCAGACCGTAGCCCAGAACTTCAGCGTAAATCTTCGCACCACGCGCGACGGCGTGGTCGTAGTCTTCCAGCACAACCATGCCCGCGCCCTCACCCATGACGAACCCATCACGATCCGCGTCATAAGGGCGGCTCGCCGCCTTGGGATCATCCGCACGCTTGGTGGACAGCGCTTTACAGGCATTAAAGCCCGCGATGCCGATTTCACAAATCGTCGCTTCCGCCCCACCAGCAATCATCACATCCGCACGACCCGCCTTAATCAGCTGGGTCGCATCGCCAATCGCATGCGCACCTGTAGAACAAGCAGTCACAACCGCGTGGTTCGGGCCCTTAAAGCCATATTTAATCGCGATCTGACCGGAAATCAGGTTGATCAACGCACCAGGTACAAAGAACGGCGACACACGGCGTGGCCCCTTTTCCTTCATCATAATCGCAGTCTCGGCGATGGACTGAAGCCCACCAATACCAGACCCCGTCAAAACGCCTGTGCGCTCAAGGTCGGCAACATCTTCCGGCTTCCAACCTGCATCCGCCACAGCCTGTTCAGCCGCCGCCATCGCGAAAAGGATAAACGTATCAACCTTTCGCGCATCTTTTGCAGACATATAGGTGTCTGGGTTGAACGTGCCATCGCTGCCATCGCCATAGGGAACTTCACAGGCATAGGTGGTTGCAAACCCTTCGGGGTCAAACCGCGTGATCGGCCCAGCGCCCGACTGCGCATCCAAAATCCGTTCCCAGCTTTTTTCTACACCGTCTGCCAGTGGCGTAACGAGCCCCAATCCGGTGACAACTACTCTGCGCATGGCTTTGCCCTCACGTTTGCATTTATTGAAGCCCTGATACCGCGCGTAAGGGGATAGGGGCAAGAGCGAGTGGCGTGAAAAGGCCGACCCCTTTGGGGAGGTGATGAATTACTATAACGCGGCCAGGTTCCTGCGGGTTTAATCCAGACGTCGGATTAGCTTTTTTGGGTAAGAGCGACCCCAGCAGCCATTAGAGCTATGCCCGCAGCTCTTGTGAAAGTCAGAGGTGTCACTTGCGACCCAAATAGACCGAAGTGATCGATAATAGCGGCCGCTGCCAACTGACCAAGAAGCACGAAGAACACCGCATTCCCAAGCCCGAAATGCGGCGCGATATATGTGATTGAGAGCACATAGAACGCGACCAAAACACCGCCTAGAAACAGATGCTTGGGCTGCAATGGCAAAAGCTTCAGTGCCGCTGGTCCGGTCGCAAGTGTCACAATAGCCGTCACAGTAAATGCGATTAGGAACAAGCAAAGCGCCGCCGCTGCGGGGCTTCCAATCTTTTGTCCCAATGCTGCATTCAGGCTAGCCAACAACGGGACACCGACACCAGCGAGGAACATGATACTTGCATATGTGAGATTCGGCGGCATTCGCGCAAACTTGCACACTTTTGTTTAGGTGAAAAGACCGCGAGGAATGCTGCTTCGAACTAAGGAATTTAATGAAAAACTCCGGTGAAGTTGATCGATTCAGCGGCAGGTTTAGAGCTGAGTAATGTGGGCATAAGCCCGACCACCACCTCCAAGACGCAAAAAAGGGCGGCGCCATCTCTGGCACCGCCCTCCTCAAATCAAACTGTAGGCTCTCTTAGGAAGCTGCAGTGATAAACTTTGTTGCGTCGCCAAAGCTCTGAATTGTTTCAGCTGCATCGTCAGGAATTTCGATACCGAATTCCTCTTCGAACGCCATCACGAGCTCAACTGTGTCGAGGCTGTCAGCGCCCAGATCGTCGATGAAGGACGCGCCATCAACAACTTTATCTTCTTCAACACCAAGGTGCTCTACAACGATCTTACGTACGCGGTCTGCGACATCGCTCATGTTAAATTCCTTACATAGTTCAGGGCTATTGGCCCGTTGTTTACCCGCCCTGCATGCGCAGTTAAGGCTATTGTTTGGTCCTGCTCAGGACCCCCGAGTTTCGCGACGTAGGGTCACAATCCTCAATTCTGCGCCCCCTTTAGCAGAGATTCTCCGCTTGGCAAACGCTTTCGAACACGCCCAATATAGGGTTTACAGCATCGCCATACCACCGTTGACGTGCAAAGTCGCGCCTGTGACATAGCCCGCCTGCTCTGAAGCAAGATACAGCGTAGCGGCTGCAATTTCTTCCGGAGTGCCCATGCGCCCTGCCGGAATTTGCACGTTGATCTTGTCTTTTTGCTCGTCCGTCAGCTTGTCCGTCATCGCCGTCGCAATGAAACCCGGCGCGACGCAATTCACAGTAATTCCACGGCTTGCGACCTCATAGGCGATGGATTTGGACATCCCGACCATACCCGCCTTACTTGCAGCATAGTTCGCCTGCCCCGGATTTCCCGTCGCCCCAACAATCGAGCTGACGTTCACAATACGGCCCCAACGCGCTTTCATCATGCCACGCATAACACCGCGACATAGGCGCATCGTTGAGGTCAGGTTAACGTTAATGACATCATCCCATTCATCGTCTTTCATCCGCATGAAAATCTGGTCACGCGTGATACCGGCGTTGTTCACCAGAATGTCGACAGACCCCATTGCATCCGCCGCCTGCTTTGGCAACGCATCAACCGCTTCACCATCGCTCAGGTTGCACGGCAGGACATGCGCACGCTCACCCAGTTCAGCAGCCAATGCTTCAAGCGGCTCGACCCGCGTTCCAGACAGTCCAACAGTCGCGCCAGCTGCATGAAGCGTCTTGGCGATCTCGCCACCAATACCACCAGAAGCGCCTGTAATCAGTGCATTTTTTCCTGTAAGATCAAACATCTCTAAGTCCTATTCTAGGCTGCCAGCGGCCGCGAAGGGCTCTGTCAGCAATTTGTATTCGATGATTTCTTCATCGGTCATGTTGTAAATATCATCAGCAGATGCCGCGTAAATCGTGAACCAGTAAAACGCATCCTCACCCAGCATGTCTTCGATGTATTTGCGATTTTGTTCGTGCTCTGGTGCTTCTCGCGGGTAATCCGCCGCATCTTTGATCCCATCAGACCACGAGTGTACGCCAACAATTGCACCGCGTTCGGCGCGCCGTTCCACCCCAGCCAAGAACAGGTCAACACCACCAGAGGCAATCTCACTGTTGGCCAAAAGCTCGGTATCCAAACCCAGTTCACGCACACGATACGCCAAAGCAATCATCGTATCGTCATCAAGTGACCCTGGAACGATCCCTTCACGCAGCGTTGTGACATTGGGGTTTGCCGCGATGACCGCTTCAAACTGATCCAAAGTCTTGCTGTTGATTTCACCGTTCATCAGCAGTGTATCGCCTTGCACGGTAAACTCGGTGCGTTCGGTGAGGTTCATCAGAGCGATGGCAGGCACTTGCCAAAGACCTGATGAACAGGCCCCGACCCCAACCAAGGCTGCAAAGCCTATCATCCAATAGCGTCGTTTCATGCCAACGCTTCTGCCGCAGCCTTAACATCATCAGGCGTACCGACCGCACGCGTCGCAATGGCGCGATCCACCCGCTTCACCATGCCAGACAACGCTTTACCCGCGCCAATCTCCCATGCCTCGGTTACACCAGCACCAGCCATCCACATCACGCTTTCACGCCAGCGTACGGACCCTGTGACCTGTTCGATCAACAAATCCTTGATATCACTCGCGTCCACGGCCTCTGCGCGCACGTTCGCAATCAACGGAACCTTCGGTGCACTCATCGACACATCTGCCAAAGCCGCCGCCATGATATCCCCTGCTGGCGCCATCAACGACGAATGGAACGGCGCAGACACCGGCAACAACATCGCGCGTTTCGCGCCGTTGGCCTTAGCGATTTCCACCGCACGCTCAACAGCCGCCTTGTGGCCCGAAACAACCACTTGGGACGGATCATTGTCGTTCGCCGCTTGGCAAACTTCACCTTGCGCAGCCTCAGCCGCAACCGCCTGTGCGGCCTCAAAATCCATACCCAAAAGCACCGCCATCGCGCCGATCCCAACAGGAACCGCCAACTGCATAGCGTCTCCACGAATGCGCAAAAGGCGTGCCGTATCAGCAATGCTAAACGCCCCCGCCGCAGCCAATGCGGAATATTCGCCCAATGAATGCCCTGCTACAAATGACGCCGCTTCAATGCCAACACCTTCAGCCTCAAGGGCTTTCATAGCAGCCAAAGACGTCGCCATCAGTGCCGGCTGTGCGTTCTTGGTCAGTGTCAGGTCTGCAATATCACCAGACCAGATCAGATCGGAAAGTTTCTCGCTCAACGCGTCGTCAACTTCATCAAAAACGGCCTTCGCCGCAGGATACGCCTCAGCCAATGCTTGCCCCATCCCGATGGTTTGTGCGCCTTGGCCTGGAAATACGAATGCTCTCATGGATGCCCCTGTTCTCTGCTTTGAACACGATTATCCCGACCGCGCTATGCACACAAGGGATCAGCAATCCAACCGCAACCCAAAACGCAAAACGGCCCCCAAAAGGAGCCGCCTATTCGCATTCTTATCTTGATGTGGGATTACGCAGCCAGCGGCCCGCCCCAAACCGCTTCTCGCGCTTGGCCGGAAGTTTCCAGACCACATTCATTCGCAATCCGGTTTCGCAACGTGGCCAGTGCTGAAACTGCGCCATCCCCGGATGCAATGGTATGCGTACCTCGCATGCATATGTGAACCTGACCGAAACCGCGGTTTTCGGTGGATTCGACAACTTCAACAGCTTCAACAGCATCCAGCCCATAGGTCGCCAAAATGAGAGTACTGCCAAATGCCCCATCAACAACTTCGCGTAACTCACCGGCAGATGTATCAAACTGTACCCGCACCTGTGTTCCACGCGCTGCAAACCGCGCAAGTAACGAAGCAACAACCATCAGCAAAACTGAAACCGTCAGTTTAGACGTGAATGCAGTGGCGACGAACGCCATTGAAGGAAGCAGCCAAAATCCCAGCGACGCGATAAAACCCGCCCCTGCGAAAAAACCGGCCACGGCGCGCGTCAAAACTGCCAGATCAAAAATCTGTTCATTCGGACGCACCTCAAAGCCCCAAAAATGCTCTGTAACATTTGCGCGCATAAAAACGGGTTGTTTTGATGCGGGTGCTGCGGTGTTTGCAAAGTCCGAGATGTTAGGTTGTGCTGTCATTATGTGCTCCATTTGTTGAGTACAACCTCACGGCGGACTGAGGCACAAACAGGGCAAGCAAGTGGTGAATACGGGGAATCTTAACTTTTTGTTAACCTTTGTTAACCATTGCGAAAAACCGGAAGCGCTGTTTACGCGTACCACGATCCACCTCCGACGCTTGTTTCACTTGCGCAAACCCGCGCTGTGAGTATAAGGCCCCCAACCTTGCGCAGCTTTTTATGAACTGCGCAGTCTCTCGTGGGCGGGAGCGCAAGGTTCAATCCCCGCCCTATGAAATGCGCCGATAACTATGAACGGAGTTCCCATGCCTTTATATGAGCATGTGATGATTGCGCGTCAGGACTTGTCCAACACGCAAGCAGAAGCCCTCATCGAACACTTCTCCACAGTGCTGGCTGACAACGGCGGTAAAGTCGAAATGTCTGAGTACTGGGGCGTCAAGACGATGGCCTACAAGATCAACAAGAACCGCAAAGGCCACTATGCCTTCTTGCGTTCCGATGCACCGGCGACCGCCGTGCAAGAAATGGAACGTCTGATGCGTTTGCACGAAGACGTCATGCGCGTTCTTACGATTAAAGTTGATGCACACGAAGAAGGTCCTTCCGTGCAGATGCAAAAGCGTGACGAGCGTCCAGAACGCCGCGAACGCCGCTAATCATTTAGATCAAGAAAGGACCATAAGTCATGGCTACTAAACCATTTTTCCGTCGCCGTAAGTCCGATCCATTTGAGGGCGAGAACGCTCCAAAGATCGACTACAAAGACACACGTACACTGCAGCGCTACATCTCTGAGCGCGGCAAAATCGTTCCATCCCGCATCACCGCAGTCGGTGCAAAGAACCAGCGTGCTTTGGCACGTGCGATCAAACGCGCCCGGTTCCTCGCTCTGCTGCCTTACGCCGTTAAGTAAAGGACAGACATCATGGATATCATCCTTCTAGAACGCGTTGCGAAGCTGGGTCAGATGGGCGACGTCGTCTCTGTGAAACAGGGCTACGCACGCAACTTCCTGCTTCCACAAGGCAAAGCACTGCGCGTCAACGCGGCCAACATGGCGACGTTCGAAGCACAGAAAGCTCAGCTCGAAGCAACGAACCTCGAAACCAAAAAAGAAGCCGAAGCTCTGTCCGCTAAACTGGACGGCGAAACATTCATCGTGATTCGCTCTGCGTCCGATGGCGGCAACCTTTACGGTTCCGTAACAACACGCGACGCCGCAGAAGCTGCAACAGCAGCTGGCTTCACTGTGGACAAAAAGCAGGTTGCTTTGATCGAGCCGATCAAAGAACTGGGCATCCACGAAGTTCTGGTTAAGCTGCACCCAGAAGTCACAGCAACCATCAAGCTGAACGTTGCACGTTCAGCTGAAGAAGCTGAACTTCAGGCTGCTGGTAAATCCGTTGCTGAACTTGCTGCTGAAGAAGAAGCAGCTGCTGAATTCGAAATTCAGGAGCTCTTTGACGATCTCGGCGCTGCTGGCATGGAAGACTTTGGCGATGACGACGCAGCTCCTGCTGCTGAAGCACCTGCAGAAGAAGCATCTGACGAAGACTAAATCTTCATCATAAACAAATAGAAACCGCCCCTAGCCTACGTGCTTTGGGCGGTTTTTTTCTGCCTACCCCCCCCCATACTCGACTCCTCCTTCGTGGTGTTACACTCTGGTTGCATTACTTCCTTACGACTGGATTCAATTTCATTGAAAGGGGCACATCATGTCATTCAAACTCTCACGTCGCGGTTTCCTCGCGAGCGGAACAGCCAGCCTTATCGCAATGCACCCATATTCGGTGCGCGCCCAAACCAATCAAGCGCACTTGCGGATCATGGAAACCACTGACCTGCACGTACATGTTCATCCCTACGACTATTACGCCGACAAACCCGTCGACACCGTTGGTCTCTCCCGCACCGCGACCCTGATCAACGGCATCCGTGCGGAAGCTACGAACGCCTTGTTGCTCGACAACGGCGACTTCCTGCAAGGCAACCCGATGGGCGATTACATCGCCTATGAGCGCGGCATGGCCGAGGGTGACAGCCATCCCGTCATTCAGGCGATGAACGCACTCGGTTATGACGCCTCGACCCTCGGCAATCACGAGTTCAACTATGGCCTTGAATTTCTGACCAAATCTTTGGCCGGTGCAGGCTTCCCAGTGGTCTGCGCCAACATCGCTAAATCAATGGGCGCCTCCCCGACCGAAGACGACACCCTGCTGCCGCCCTACGTGATCCTAGATCGCGAACTGACAGACGGCGCGGGCGACGCACACCCGATCAAGATCGGCCTGATCGGTTTCGTCCCGCCACAAGTCATGAACTGGGACCGTCAGCATCTAGAGGGCAACGTGATGGCCCGTGACATCCTTGAATCCGCCCGCGCGTGGGTTCCACAAATGCGCGAAGCGGGATGCGACATCGTCATCGCCCTGTCCCACTCCGGTATCGGCAGTGCGGACGAAACAGACGGCATGGAAAACGCTTCTGTCCCGCTTGCCGCAGTTGACGGGATCGACGCGATCCTGACAGGCCACTCCCACCTTGTGTTCCCGTCTTCAACCTACGCGGACTTCGCTGGGCTGGACGTGGATGCTGGCACGATCCACGGCAAACCTGCGGTCATGGGTGGGTTCTGGGGCAGCCACATGGGGCTGATCGACCTGATGCTTGAACGCGACGGCGCGGGTTGGCGCGTCCTTTCTCACACCTCAGAAGCACGCCCCATTTCACGACGCGAGGAAGACCGCAGCATAACGCCACTGGTGGAAGACGACCAGTCCATCCTCGACAGTGTCGCGCAAGAACACCAAGAAACGCTGGATTACGTGCGCCGCGCCGTCGGTAAAACCGATGCGGCCCTGCACTCCTACTTTGCGTTGGTTGCCGATGATCCATCCGTGCAGATCGTTTCAAACGCCCAGCGTTGGTATATCGAACAACAACTTGTCGGCTCTGAGCACGAAGGCCTTCCGATTCTCTCCGCCGCTGCCCCGTTTAAGGCCGGTGGTCGCGGTGGACCGGACTACTATACCGATGTTCCCGTCGGTGATGTAGCGATCAAGAACGTGGCGGATCTTTACCTCTACCCCAACACAGTGCGCGCGGTTCGCGTCACAGGGGCACAGGTGCAAGGCTGGCTGGAACGCTCGGCCGGTATGTTCAACCAGATCGAAGCTGGGGCAACGGATGCTGTCCTGCTCAATCCAGACTTCCCGTCCTATAATTTCGATGTCATCGACGGCGTCACGTACCAGATCGACCTCACCCAGCCTGCCATGTTCAACCGCGACGGCGAAGTCATCAATCCGGACACCCAGCGCATCGTGAACCTGATGTTTGACGGTGCACCCCTTGATCCCGCGCAGGAATTCATCATCGCCACGAACAACTACCGCGCCAGCGGTGGCGGCTCTTTCCCAGGTGCTTTGGGCGACACAATCGTGTTCGAGGCCCCGGATTCGAACCGCGATGTCATTGTGCGCTATATTGTAGAGCAAGGAACCGTCAGCCCCCGCGCTGATGGCAACTGGACCTTTGCCCCGATGGAAGGCACATCAGTCCTGTTTGAAACTGGCCCAGCGGGCGCAGCTTATGCGAACGGTGTTCCAGGAGTCGCGATCGAACCCGCAGGTGACAGCGACACTGGGTTTGCTTTGTTCCGCATCAGCCTCTGACGACCAGTTGGTTACGCAATCAAAGGCCGCTCCAATCGGGGCGGCCTTTTCATTTCAACGATCGAACGTCTCTAGGGTCACAGTCCCCGCACAGCCATCTGGGGTTGCCGCCCCAACCCAAACTTGCAACGGCCCGTTTGGCGCCCCCCAAAGGGTAACTTCCTGACGACCATTAGCGTCACTCCCGAAAAACCACTGCCCATCACCGCTGCGCACAGCCAAAACAGGCGTACACTCAGCCTGCGCCATAACCATCAAGATGTGCGGCGCCATTGCGTCCAACCCGAACACGGCCGTCGGCGCGGCGGGCAGGAAGCCATCCAAATCCTGTACATCAATACCCGCTACGGCCCATTGCGGGCATGGCGCTAAGAATGCGCCCCCCACCTGCACTTCCCATGTTTGCGGCGTGATTAGTTCAGGTCCGCTTGCATCATACTGCACAGCGTCCAATGAAGGGTCAGGACATTGCGCTAAGGCAGGTGCACCACACAGGGCAAGTAAGACGGACAATCTGATCATAGACCAAACCTAGCGCGACACCCGCCCACGCGCTTTACACAATTCTGTCAGCCAAATAAAAAAGGCCGCCCCGTATCGGGCGGCCTTAGAAATCTCTATTGCGCAGAACTTAGCGGCTGAAAGTCTCCAGCGACAAGACAGCATCACAATACTCTCCATCGTAGGTCCCAACCCAAATGTCGATGATCCCGTTAGCTGGCCGCGTCAGAACGATACGCGGGTCAAGGTTACCGTTGTCATCATCGTCATAGTACCAGTTCACGGACGCAGTGTTGATCAACAACGCAGCATCACAACGGCTGGTGACGGAAATGACCAGTTGCAGGCCACCCATGTTGCTTAGATCAAACGAGAAATCAGGCGTCGTGGTAAAATACCCAGCCCCCTGATCCGTCCCCGGATTGATGCCAGAACAGCTCCAAATGTAGTTCTCACCCCCAGCAACCACGCGGAAGTCCTGACGGCGGCGCAACTGTGAACCGCTGGCGTTGTAACTTTCGTTGCCCCAAATTCTATAATCCGGGCAAGCCTGTGCCGTCCCTGCAAAACCAAAAAAACCAATCACTGCAATTAATAAAAGTCTCATATCGTTCCCCTTTAACAATGTGACGTAAGGGTAAGCCGATCTTTGAGGTAGTTCCAGCTTAAATGACTTCCATCGTGGTCAGGTATCCCAGACCTACACGGTTCACGTCAGACAACGAAAAAGGCCGCCCTTATAAGGAGCGGCCCAATTATCGTGAGGATGCTGAAACTTACTCGTCTTCGAGCGCTTCAACTGCCTTTTGCAGATCATCCTTGGACACTTCTTTTTCTTTCAAAGAAGCGGCTTCAAGAACGTGGTCCACAACCTTGTCTTCAAACAAAGGTGCGCGGATCTGCTGCTGCATCTGTGGGTTCTGCTGAACGAATTCAAAGAACTGACGCGCTTGATCGCCGTATTGACGCGCTTGGTTCATCACAGCCTGTGTGAACTCAGCGTCGGAAACCTGAACTTCAGCCTTCTGGCCGATTTCAGCCAACAACAGGCCCAGCTTCACGCGGCGCTCGGCCAGTTTGGTGTGCTCTTTTGTTGTTTCGATCTCAGGGTGATCGTGGCCTTCAACTTCTGGGTTATCTTCGTGCCACAGCTGGTGGGCGATCTGGCCCGCCTCAGCTTCAACAAGGGATGGTGGCAGCTCGAAGGAGACCTTCTTGTCCAGCGCATCCAGTAGACCACGCTTCGTAACAGCACGTGACGCGCCTGCGTATTCTTCTTCCAGCTTCTCGGAGATTTGACCTTTCAAACCTGCAAGGTCCTCAGCGCCAAACTGCTTTGCCATCTCGTCGTTGATCTCAGCCGCTTTAGGCTCAAGAACGTTGTGAATTTTACATTCAAACACAGCCGCTTTGCCCGCAAGGTGCTCAGCGTTGTACTGCTCAGGGAATGTCACGTCGACGTTGATCTCATCGCCAGCTTTGACGCCAACAAGACCTTCTTCGAAACCTGGGATGAACTGGCCGGAACCAAGAACAAGTGCGTGGCCTTCAGCCGCGCCGCCTTCAAATGCTTCGCCGTCAACTTTGCCAAGGAAGTCGAACACAACTTGGTCGCCGTCTTTTGCCTTGGAGCCCTTCTTGCGGTCTTCAAAGTTCTGCGCAGTCGCCGCGAGGGATGTCAGGGCTTCGTCAACAGATTCGTCATCCGCCTTCACAACCATCTTCTCGAGCTTGATGCCTGAGAAATCGACCTCTGGAACTTCTGGGAGCGCTTCGTAAGAAACAGTCACGACAACATCGTCGCCCTCTTTCCAGTCTTCGTTGGCCATTTTCATTTCTGGCTGCATCGCAGGGCGGTCACCGGATTCTTCGAGGTGCTTGTTCATCGCACCATCAACTGATTCCTGCATTGCTTCGCCCAGAACCTTTGGGCCAAACTGCTTTTTCATCATCGCCATAGGCACTTTGCCTTTGCGGAAACCCTTCATCTCAACTTCAGGCTGCGCCTCTTTGAGTTTGCCATCTACTGTCGCTTCAAGCTCAGCAGCGGTGATTGTGATCTCATAGCCGCGCTTCAGGCCTTCGTTCAGGGTCTCTTTGACCGACATGGTATTTCCTTTTCAACAACGCCCTAGGGGGCGATCTTTTGATCTCAATAAGTCCCGAAGGGACAAGTAATGGTGCGGGTGAAGGGACTCGAACCCCCACGCCTTGCGGCGCCAGAACCTAAATCTGGTGCGTCTACCAATTCCGCCACACCCGCATTTCGTTATAAAGGGAAGGCATAGCCCTCCCCTTAAGTTGGGCGCTTCCTAGCAAAGTGTTCTGGAGGATGCGAGAGGAAAACGCACCTCTTTCGCAGGTAAGTGACGTTATTTTTTAGGGCTTTCATACGAACGGCTGAAACGACGGCTGGCGTGACGAAAAAGACTCACATCTCAGCGATGCCGCGCAAAGATACGAATATTGTCCCATCCGTAACTTTTTGTTGCCATATTTCAGGGCAATACACTGAGGCAGACAAATAGCTGAGAGCGAGAAACGCCATGCATCTGGGAACAACACAAGAATTTAAAGACCGCGCTGCGGTATCCACCCTGCCCGCAAATGTTGCTGGGCTTGCGCAGGGAACTACAATCATGACGCTGGACGGCGAAAAAGCCGTTGAAGCGCTGAACGCCGGCGACCGGATCATCACCCGCGACAGCGGCATGGCGATCCTGCGTGAGGTCAAAAGCCAAAAAGTCCACGTGGCATCTATTCAAATCAAGGCAGGCTCTTTGGGCCATACACGCCCAGAAGACGACATGATCGTTGGCCCAGACACATTGGTTCACATCCGTGACTGGCGCGCGAATGCTCTATTTGGCGCAGATGTTGCAACAGTTAAGGCCAAGCGCCTGATCGACGGCGAGTTTGTTTCTGAAGTCGAAGCAAAAACAATGACTGTCTATGAGTTGATCTTTGACAAACAGCACATCGTCTACGCAGACGGCCTCGAAGTCGCCAGCTCAGCAGTCTGAATTGACCTAATCGAGCGCTACCGCGCATTCGATTATTGGTCGCTCAGTTCGGCACGCTCTTAAGCCATTTCAAACGCAGCTCTTTTCTGGGCTGCGTTTTGCTTTGAAAACACCAATTCCTAAATGCCCAGCGCGCGAAACACCGCTGGCAGTTGTTCGGGGATACGCCTCCGATAGGTTCGCCTCATTCAGTTCATAGCCAACCTCATACTTCCAGTGCGCTGCACCCAAACCAATCCCCAAGTCAGAACGCCGAATGGCGCCGTTTTTGGTCGCAGCTGCGTACTTTGGCGCCTTTTGGGGCTCTCACTTACGACCTGCGCCATCCATCAAGCGAGTGCGATTCAATTCTGCTCACTCTTGCGTCACTTTGCCTATTTTTTAGGCAGTGCGTTTTGAATCCATTTTGTCGCGGGGTGAATCCAGCGTCTGGAATTGTAGCCAAGGCGCAAAAGTGGTTGGTGCATGCAAGACCACGTCTGCAATGAGGAGTCGCAGCTATGAAGAAGATCGAAGCGATCATCAAGCCGTTCAAACTAGACGAAGTGAAAGAAGCGCTGCAAGACGCCGGCATTCAAGGCCTGAGCGTTGTGGAAGTCAAAGGGTTCGGACGCCAAAAAGGCCACACCGAGCTATACCGCGGCGCCGAATACGTTGTGGATTTTCTGCCAAAAGTAAAGATCGAGGTCGTCTTGGCCGATGATCAAGTAGATGGCGCAATCGAAGCCATCATTACCGCAGCCAAAACAGACAAAATCGGTGACGGCAAAATTTTCGTCTCCGACGTAAGCCAAGCGATCCGTATTCGGACCGGCGAAGAAGGCGACGAAGCGCTGTAAACCAGCACCAAGTTTATTCTAATTCAAACCTACCAAGCGAAAGACTGATGATATGACAACCAACAAAGATGTTGTGAAAATGATCAAAGACGAGGGTATCGAGTACGTCGATATCCGGTTCACTGATCCACGCGGCAAGCTGCAGCACGTGACCCTTATCAATGACGAAGTTGACGAAGACTTCCTTGAAGAAGGCTTCATGTTTGACGGCTCCTCCATCGCTGGTTGGAAAGCGATCAACGAATCCGACATGAAATTGATGCCAGACGCGAACAGCGCCTACATCGACCCCTTCTACGCTGAAAAAACACTCTGCATTCACTGTTCCGTTGTTGAGCCAGACACAGGCGAAGGCTACGAGCGCGACCCACGCGGCACAGCCGAGCGCGCCGAAGCATACCTGAAATCCACAGGCATTGGTGATACGTCTTTCTGGGGTCCAGAAGCGGAATTCTTCCTGTTTGACGACGTGCGTTACAACGTCGGCATCAACAAAGTGTCCTACGAAGTCGACGCAATCGACGCGTCCTGGAACACCGACACCCAGTACGAAATGGGCAACACAGGCCACCGTCCTGGCATCAAAGGCGGCTACTTCCCTGTGAATCCAATTGACGACGCTCAGGACATCCGTTCTGAAATGCTCTCTACGATGAAGCGTCTCGGCATGAAGGTCGACAAGCACCACCACGAAGTGGCGTCCTGCCAGCACGAGCTGGGCTTGATCTTCGGTACGCTGACAACACAGGCCGACGAGCTTCAAAAGTACAAGTACGTCGTTCACAACGTGGCACAGGCTTACGGCAAGTCCGCAACATTCATGCCAAAGCCAATCGCGGGCGATAACGGCACAGGCATGCACGTGAACATGTCCATCTGGAAAGATGGTAAGCCATTGTTCGCAGGCGACAAATACGCTGACCTTTCTCAGGAAGCTCTGTACTTCATCGGTGGTATCCTGAAGCACGCGAAAGCCCTGAACGCGATCACAAACCCATCCACGAACTCCTACAAGCGTTTGATCCCGGGTTTTGAAGCACCAGTTCTGCGCGCGTACTCTGCGTCCAACCGTTCCGGTGCGGTTCGCATTCCGTGGACTGAAAACCCGAAAGCCAAGCGCGTTGAAGCGCGTTTCCCTGATCCGGCTGCCAACCCATACCTTTGCTTCGCGGCATTGATGATGGCTGGCCTTGACGGCATCAAAAACAAAATCGACCCGGGTCCTGCGTCTGACAAAGACCTTTACGATCTGCCACCAGAAGAACTCGCAGAAATCCCGACAGTTTGTGGATCCCTGCGTGAAGCACTGGAAGAGCTGGAAAAAGACATGGACTTCCTGTTGCAGGGCGACGTGTTCACCAAAGACCAGCTTCAGGGCTACATGGATCTGAAGTGGGAAGAAGTGTACGAATACGAGCACACACCACACCCAGTTGAATTCAAGCTGTACTACAGCTGCTAATTCAATAGCTTAGCTAAATTGAAAGGGCGTCCTTAGGGGCGCCCTTTTTCGTTTTCCGGTGGCGTTCGGGGGGAGGCACCCGGCCCCTTCGCCATATTCCTGCCCGAGTTCCGGCCTGAAATTACCCTTACGTTAACGTCTAGTTGACTAAGTCGGGGGTATAAATGCCCTCATGATCAGTACAGATGTTTATACACCCGCCCAATCGTCCAACCGCAATTCATCCACGATGAGTTTTGGCACACACCGCCAGATGGACGTTCCCGCCTCCGCGATCCGCGCAGGCGCCAGCACCATGCCGCCCGCATGGCAAACCCGTGGTGTTCCCACTAAAAATGGTGGTTTCCAGCACGGCGAGCCTGCCAAAAGTTTTGCCGAGATCGTGAGCACACCGTTTCATCGTGCTTTGGCCACCAAACCACGCAAAATTGCCGCCGCAGGCATCATTTGCATGGCGGTTATTACTTACGTCTTTTAATTCTCCCACGCGACGCCACGCTGAAACATGTCGCTTTTTGACCTGACAGCCGCGAAATGCCTCGTCACGCTTGCCTCATACAGAGGAGCATGGCCTTGGATTCCAGATATAGCGACACGCGAAAGATTGATCCCACACGCGGAGTTACGCTTGGCGACGGTAGCCCGAACGACAACAACCGTGTCGAAATTGGCCCAACCCAACTGGCCTTCAACGAATGGGCTGCCGCTGGCCTGACCCTCCCCAACCTTGAGGCCATGCGCGAATACCGCTGGAAACGCCTTACCCAACACATCGTTGATCGCGATTTGGGCGGATTGTTGATGTTTGACCCGCTCAACATCCGCTACGCCACGGATAGCACCAATATGCAGCTGTGGAACACCCACAACCCGTTTCGCGCGGTGTTGCTCTGCGCCGACGGCCATATGGTGATCTGGGACTACAAGAACTCCCCGTTCCTGAGCGAATTCAATCCCCTCGTCGCAGAACAACGGTCCGGCGCATCGATGTTCTACTTTTCTAACGGCAACAAAGGCTTGCAAGCCGCCTCCAGCTTTGCCGACGAAGTAAAATATCTCATGCGCGCCCATGCTGGCAGCAACATGCGCCTCGCCGTGGACAAAATCATGGTCGACGGCCTGCGTGCGCTGGAAACTCGCGGTTTCACGGTTGAGGAAGGCGAAGAAGTCACCGAACACGCGCGATCGGTGAAAGGGCCAGATGAAATCCTCGCCATGCGCTGCGCCAATCACGCCTGCGAAACGGCCTGTAAATCGATGGAAGACTTCGCGCGTGCCCACTCCGGCAACGGCACCACCACCGAGGACGACATCTGGGCCATCCTGCACGCCGAAAACATCAAACGCGGCGGCGAATGGATCGAAACCCGTCTCCTCGCCTCTGGACCGCGCACCAACCCGTGGTTCCAAGAATGCGGTCCACGCATCACGCGACCCAACGAAATCCTCGCCTTTGATACCGACCTCATCGGGTCCTACGGCATCTGCATCGATATCTCGCGCACGTGGTGGATCGGCGACGAAAAACCCCGCCCTGATATGATTGAGGCGATGAAGCACGCCGTGGAACATATTGAAACCAATATGCAAATGCTAAAACCCGGCGTGAATATCCAAGATCTGTCCCGCAACACCCACGTGCTGCACGACAAGTACCAGAAACAGAAATACGGCTGCCTGATGCACGGCGTCGGCCTGTGCGATGAATGGCCTATGGTCGCCTACCCCGACAAAATGGTTGAAGGCGCGTTTGACCACGAACTTGAAGTCGGCATGGTCATCTGCGTTGAGGCTTTGGTCTCCCCCGAAGGCGGTGATTTCTCAATCAAGCTCGAGGATCAGGTGCTCATTACCGAAGATGGATATGAAAACCTGACCACCTACCCTCATGACGATGCGCTAATGGGGCGTTAGGGAAACACGATAGACGCGACCAGCCCCAGATGGTCGGACCCCATCTTCGCACGTGCTTCCAGGCTGCCCATGCCGCCGGTTGCCAAAACATGGTCGATCGCCAGCGGATATCCATACAGGTAATAGGTCGCAACCGGTCGCCCGACCCGCTCGGTTCCCGTCGCCGCTTCAATCGCTGCGACACTACGGCCCCAAGGGGCCATGTTGAAATCGCCCCCCACAACCGTAAACGCTGCATCTTGCGCCTCAAAAATGGGAGTGAACCCCGCGACCTGACGGGCCTGCGGGTACGGATAAGGCCAATACAAATGTAGCGAATATACCTGCACCGAACGCCCGCCAACCTGCGTTACAACCCGCGCAGCACCAGAACTCTCAAAACATTCCTGAACCTCAAACGGGGTGCGCGATACAATCGCCATCCTGCGCATACCACGGGCATTGCACAGCAATTGATGCGGATATTCCGCCCGCAACGCCTCAAGCACCTTTTCATTGGCGGGGCCAACTTCTTGCAAGGTCACAGCATCCGCACCTGATGCGAAAACATCTGCAATGAACTCTGTCCGGTCCCGCTCAAGGTACAGCAAATTTTTCTGATAAAGAACGAAATCAGGCGCATCCGGCACCCGCGCAAGCGCTCCGTCTGCCAGCTGCAGCCCGCCAATGCCCAAGGACGCGATGGCCAAAACCTGTGCGCCACGCCACCGCCAGACCAACGCCGCAACAACAAATGCCCCAACAAGAATGGCCAATCGAAACACCGCCAGACTGTCGCCAACCCCGTGCAGATCCCCTGCAAAGGACGCCGCCAAAACCAGCGCCGCCATCACGACCAATACCCGCCCCAGAACCTTCAGCATTTCCTCACCTTCCCGTGACGGCACCGTCACACATCTTGCGCGTTCAATGACGCAGGTCCACCTTTGTCTCAACCAAAGGATTCTTTATGCCAACCGAACGCTTCACTTTTCCCGGCCATGACGGCCAAAACCTGTCCGCCCGCCTTGACCTCCCCGACGGCCCGCACCTTGCAACAGCCCTCTTCGCCCATTGCTTTACCTGCTCCAAAGACATCCCCGCTGCGCGCCGCATCGCGGGCCGCCTCTCTGCGATGGGCATTGCTGTGCTGCGCTTTGACTTCACGGGGTTAGGCCATTCCGAAGGTGAATTTGAAAACACAAATTTCACCACAAATGTGCAGGACCTCGTGGCGGCCAGTGCAGAACTTGACGCACGCGGCATGGCACCATCGCTCTTGATCGGCCATTCCCTTGGCGGCGCTGCGGTGTTGAAAGCAGCCTCAGAACTCGACAACATCAACGCTGTCGTCACCATCGGTGCCCCGTTTGACCCCGAACACGTCACCCATAACTTCGCCCACGCCCTGCCCCAAATCATGCGCGACGGCGTTGCCGAAGTCAGCTTGGGCGGTCGCCCGTTCCGCATCTCCAACGATTTCCTAGAAGACGTTGCCAAAGGCGAACTCACACCCGCCATTTCCAAACTTAACGCGGCCCTTTTGGTGCTGCACGGCCCTCGCGACGCAACGGTTTCTATCGACAACGCCTCTGAAATCTTCCTCGCGGCCAAACACCCCAAAAGCTTCATCACCCTCGACAACGCCGACCACCTGCTCTCACAGGCCCAAGACGCCGAATACGCAGCAGATGTCATCGCAACTTGGGCCAAACGTTATATCGACCTGCGCCGCCCAGCGCCGCCTATCGGCACCCCCGAAGGCGTGCTGCGCGTGTCCGAAGCTGACCCAAAAGGGTTCCTGCAAGACGTCCAATCCGGCCCACACCACCTGCTCGCCGACGAACCCGCAGCATATGGCGGCACCAACAAAGGCCTCACACCTTACGGATTGCTCTCAGCGGGCCTAGGTGCGTGCACCTCAATGACGATCCGCATGTATGCACGGCGCAAAGGCTGGCCCCTGACCTCCGTCAGCGTCGATATCACCCACGATAAGGTCCACGGCCAAGACGCGGGATCAGAAACCAAAACCAAGATCGACAGTTTCACGCGGACAATCACACTGAGCGGCAACCTCGATGACACCCAACGCCAACGCCTGCTAGAAATCGCGGATCGTTGCCCCGTTCACCAAACCCTGGAACGCAGCAACCACATCAATACAGAACTCGCGTAACCCTTGCCTTTGTTTCAAAAATATCCTCCCCGAAGGGCCGATCAAAACAAACGCACCCTCCCCCGCGATTGGCTCACGCGAGCCACACACACCAACAAAAGAGTGAGGCGCGCAGCCTTTGCTGCACGCCTCACAATTTTCTAACAGTTGGGTCGGTTTAGCCGCGGGCTTTGCCGACAAGCTTCCAAACTGCTGGGATCAGAAGTGCAGCCAGTGCCAGCTTCATCAGATCGCCAATAACATAAGGCGTCAGGCCCCATTCCATTGTCTGCTCCCAGCCGGATGTGAACTGGTGCAACCAGAATACGCCTGGAACGTAGATCAGAACATTCGCCATCAGCAATGCGCCAGCCATACCTTCAATTGTGCGATCCATGCCGCGGCGTGCCGCCCAACCGAGGTACAAAACAGCCAAAACGTAGCCAACCAAATAGCCGCCAGTGCCGCCCATCATGTATTCAAGGCCGTTCTTGTCAGCGGAAGACGATGCAAACACATCAAAACCCAGCGCACCGATCAGCATGTAGCCAAAGATCGTCGCAAGACCCAAACGCGGACCGTAAGACGCACCAATCGTCAGAACCGCAAACGTGCCCAATGTGATCGGAACAGGCGACGGAAACATTGGAACTTTAATCTTTGCAGCGATCGTCAGCATCGCAATACCAAGTATAACCAGTACAGCCTGCTTGATTCGAAGAGCTGTGCCTTCGCTCGGGCCAAAGGCTTCCGCCAGGGCTTGGTTATTCATCGTTATGGCCATCGTAACGGCTCCTTTTTTCAAAATAGTCGGCATAGACATGCCCTAACGGAAATCTTTCTGCAAGTGCGAAGCCCATTGTTCGCGCTAACGTTTAACGTACGATGTGGTCGACATATAATCTTTGCGCGGTCCTTGAACATTCCATGTTACCGACCAACGGGCCCATTCAGAAAAATCATACGCACCGCGATACATATCTTCACCGCACAAGTGTTCACTCGCCTGCCCGCCAAGGGTTGGATCAAAATCATGAAATGCGCGACCATCTTCAAAGCTGACAAAAATGCGCTCTGCATCCTCATGCCAAAGATAACGGCGTTCGGCTTCAAATCGTTGATCGCCCACAATCAAATGACCGACTTCCCGATAAATCGCCCCGTCGCCCTGCACTGCAATCTCAGCCTGCCCGTCAAACAAAGTTTCTATTTGCGCATGACGGTCATCGATCCGGCGCGAAACCGAGTATCTACCAATAAAAGCGCTGAGTTCCCGCCGCTGAGCCACGTCCTTGCCTCCAGATGAGTGCGCGTATCGCGCAAGTAGTCCGCTTGAAAGTAAGACATCCCCTACCTTTACGGCTCACACCATTTCCCTAGGGTAAATCATGTTAACTCCCCTTTATTAAACAGGAAACCAACATATGTTCAAATTTTTGGCGCCAATCGCAGCGATTGGTCTGTGTGCAGGCATGGCCTCAGCGCAGTCTTATGAAATATACACCGGCGCGACTTTTGGTGGTCAGGACCTCAACTACGGGCCAACGCCTCCCTCCTCTCCGAACTTGCAGTCCATGGATTCTGGTATTCCCTTTGGCGCTGCCGCTTATTGGAACGTACCCGGCCCCTTCGAAGTGGGTGTTGATATGATGTATACCAACCAAGACTATTCCACCTGGGGTCCAGGGTCTTCACTGGAATCCTTGTCCCTGATGGCCAACGGTCGCTACGTCCAAAACTATAATGGCATTGATTTATATGCTGGCCTTGGGGTTGGTGGAATTAAGCTTGATTATTCGGATCCGAACCCAGCGCTTTCTGGAACAGACACAATTGCCGGCTGGCAGGCCCAGATCGGCGCGCGTTACACGCTTGGGTCGTATACTGTCTTTACGGAAGTGAAATACCAAGAAGGGTTCGATGAAGGTCTGATCCAAACAGAATCAGTTGAATACAATTCGACAAGTGCCATCGTCGGCTTTCGGTTCTAAACAACCTGCGGCACGCCGGTTCGCGCGTGCCGCCACTTATAAACGGGAAAAGGCCGCGCGCATTTGGCGCCCTCCCTTGTGACCACGCAGCGCAGGGCTTATGACGCCCTCATTCGATTTTGCAGCTCACAAAAGGCCACTCCCCAATGATCCCACGCTACGCCCGCCCCGCCATGACCGACATCTGGGAACCAGCGACAAAGTTCCGCATTTGGTATGAAATCGAAGCCCACGCCTGTGACGCGATGGCCGATATCGGTGTCATCCCGCGCGAGAACGCGGATGCGGTCTGGAAAGCCAAAGACGTAGAATTTGACGTGGCCCGTATTGACGAAATCGAAGCCGTCACAAAACACGACGTTATCGCGTTCCTCACGCACCTTGCAGAACACGTTGGCTCGGACGAGGCACGTTTCGTTCACCAAGGCATGACGTCCTCGGATGTGCTCGACACCTGTTTCAACGTCCAGCTCGTACGTGCCGCTGACCTTCTGATCACAGACATGGACGCCCTGCTCGCCGCGCTGAAGAAACGCGCGATGGAACACAAAATGACCGTCCGCGTTGGCCGCTCCCACGGTATCCATGCGGAACCGACAACAATGGGCCTGACGTTTGCGCGTTTCTACGCGGAAATGGATCGTAACCTCGCCCGCCTGAAACTGGCCCGCGAAGAAGTCGCCACGGGCGCGATTTCCGGTGCGGTTGGTACTTTCGCCAACATCGACCCTGCCGTCGAAGAACACGTCTGCGCCAAACTGGGCCTGTCCCCTGAACCGATCAGCACGCAGGTCATCCCGCGCGACCGTCACGCAATGTTTTTTGCGACCCTCGGCGTGATTGCGTCTTCTATCGAAAACGTCGCCACCGAAATCCGCCACATGCAGCGCACAGAGGTGCTGGAAGGCGCGGAATTCTTCTCAATGGGTCAAAAGGGTTCAAGCGCGATGCCGCACAAGAAGAACCCTGTGCTGACAGAAAACCTCACAGGTCTTGCGCGTCTTGTGCGCATGACAGTGATCCCTGCAATGGAAAACGTCGCCCTCTGGCACGAGCGCGATATTTCGCACTCCTCCGTGGAACGCGGCATTGGCCCAGACGCGACTGTCACCCTTGATTTCGCGCTGAACCGCCTGACAGGTGTGATCGACAAGATGTTGATCTTCCCTGACAACATGCTCGACAACATGAACAAGTTCCCGGGTCTGGTCATGTCGCAACGCGTTCTTCTGGCGCTGACACAGGCAGGCACATCACGCGAAGATGCCTACGCGATGGTGCAACGCAATGCGTTGAAAGTTTGGGAAGAACGCACTGATTTCCGTGAAGAACTTCTCGCTGACAAAGATGTTGTCGCAGCCCTTGGCGTTGATGCGATCAACGAGAACTTCAACCTCGATTACCACACCAAACACGTCGACACGATTTTCAATCGCGTCTTTGGCTAAGCATCTAGTCTTTCTTAGAAACCTCTATGGGCCCCCAAGGCCCATAGATGGTCGTTTGCCTAAGCGGCTGTCATGTGTGGAACATCCCCCGTCGGTTGCTTTTGGCGTGCCGGAATACCGATAACCGCATATTTATGCCCGTCATCGCCATTCTCATACGGCGCGCCCAAGAACTCCGCCCCGTATCCCAACCGTTTAAGCGCACGCAGCACCCACAGGTTTGACAGCGACATCATCCGCTCGGCCCCTTCTGCGGTGGCCATATCGATCAAACCGCCCACAATCAGATCAAGACATTCAAGACGCACACGCATGGATTTCACCTCTGGTGCCATGACCAGACGGGTGCATTCCCAGACTTTCGGGCTTTCGATTACCTCATCCAACAGGTTGTCGGGAATGGTCCCCAACTTCCCTGTCATCGCGTCTTTCAGCATGTAGGTATGATCACCCCAACGCGCCGTGGTGGACATGCCCCGCGCGCCAGCAATGACTTTGCCATTGTCATCAAGCACAAGCGAATAGCGTGCCATCGGGTTGTCATACTGGTCCATTTCCACATCTGCATTATGCGGAATTTGCCAGTGCAACTCGTCAACAAAGAACTGCTTTCGCAAGCTCAGGTAGTCAAAAAACGCCGGTCCATGAAGGTGGACGTTCGACAATTCAAACGTGATGTTTTTCATTGATACTCTCCTTTTTGGAGAGTCCATTTAGCGCCGAGATCATTCTATTGTTAACTAATAATCGGATCGGCAGGCTGAATATGTTCACCCTTCGGAAAGGGATATAAAAATTAACCTTTTGTTAACAAATTCAAAAGGTTCAAATCAGACCAAATTCTCCAACCATAGCAGCGGCTTGTGCAGAGGTCTGCGCGCCAAGCTTGGTTTTCGCATTCTTTAGGCGCTGCTTAACTGCCCCTTCCGAAACGCCAAGTGAATGGGCAATTTGCTTTAGTCGCAGCCCCTCTTTCACCATTCTCAACGCCTCAAGCTCAGCCTTGGTCAGATTCGTTGGCGGCGCTTTGGCGCGGTGCAACTTCAAGACATAAGCGTGCAGAGCATTCATCTCATCGCGTTCAAACTCGCGGTCAGCGCGTGCAAATGTCCCAAACGATCGCTGGCCTTCACGGTTGCCGTCAAAACACGCAACCGCCACGCCATACCGCAACCCAAACGTTTGTGCCTGTTGGAAAACGCGCATTGGATCCGGCAGATCAATGTCGCTCCATGCAATTGCGCCCGTGTTCGCGTAGTTCCAGCGAATAACCGGATCATGCAGCATGAAACGATGAGTCGTGTAATGATCTACCCAAGGGGCCGGAAGTGCGTTCACTTCTTCTAGTGGAAAAGCAAATCCAACACGCAGTGCAATGTAATAGCCGGACTTGGCTATCTCACTGACATCTTCCGGGGAATTTAGCTCTAACAAGCGTGGCCCTTTCAACGGAGACCTAGGAGAAACAATCCTGTCAATACGACCCAACATAGCATAAGATAACAAGTAGCTCGACGCTTCACCATATTCATAGTGCGATGGGACAGGCAACCACAAAGCGAGTTGGGGAAAAGATGGTAGATATTAGCAAAGTTAAATCGCTTCTGGAAAGCGTGCAAAAACTCGCTGAGGCCGGCTTTGCAATTGCGTTCCACATTCGGCTGACGTCGCCTGACCTCCTTTTGCAAACTTACCCGAAAGAATGGACTGACATTTACTCCGAAAAAGGTTTCGTAATGGTTGATCCGACGGTGCGTTGGGGCTTCTCTGATACAGGATCAATTCGTTGGTCCGAGTTGAGCGATCAAGATGACCAGAACGTTTTAGGGCAATCAGTTACCTTTGGCATGGCTTACGGTGTCGCGATCTCCGTCGAAACGGATAACAGCCGAAGCATTGCCAGCTTTTCGCGCCCCGACCGCGAATATACAGACGCTGAAATCTCTGAATTGGCCCAGTGCACGCAAATGCTCCACGATTTGACCGCGTCGAGTGAGGGTATGGACGCAAAAATGCGCGACGAATTGGTGAAGCACGCTGCGAAGCTAACGCGGTAGTCCACAACTTTACGGCGACATGCGAACGTCGGGCGCTAGATGTCTGATTCCCTCTTGAGGCTCTCAAGTCAGCAAACCGCGATTCCGATGTTTGCTCTGGATTTAAATTCGCGGCCGCGAAGGCAGTGCCATTAATCCCCTCTTCACCTTAAGCGCTTAAGCAAGGGTTCACCCTTACAGGAGCGTTTATGTCCGGCTCAACGTCCCCCACCGCAGTCAATGAACTACCCCGATCCCGCAAGGCCGCTATGGTCGTGCAGCTTTTGTTAAGCGAAGGTGGGGATCTGCCGCTTTCCCAACTTCCCGAAGCAGCACAGGCGCGACTTACCCGCGAACTTGGCGCGCTTAACATCATCGATAAAGCCACGCTGAACAGCGTCGCACAGGAATTCGCCCGCGAACTTTCTGATGTCGCACTCACCGCACCGGGCAGTTTTGAAGCCGCGCTTAAGTCCCTCGACGGGCGCATTTCTGCGGGCACGGTCGCCCGCCTGCGTGAAGAAGCTGCAGCGCAAGCGGGAAGCGATCCGTGGAACATCGTGCTCGAACTTTCGCCAGAAGATATCCTGCCGATCACTGAGGCTGAAAGCCCTGAAATCTGCGCCATCCTGCTCTCAAAACTACCAACACCCAAGGCCGCCACCCTATTGGGTCTCATGCCAGGTGAACGCGCCCGCTACATAGCCTTTGCTATGTCGCGTACCACAAACGTCAAAGCAGAAGCCATTGCCCGTATTGGCGCGGGCCTCGCGAGCAACTATTGCGGCGCGACCCTGCCTGCGTTCACAGACAGCGCTGAATCCCGCATTGGCGCGATCCTTAACTCAACTCCCGCAGCGACCCGCGACCAAGTTCTTGATGGTCTTTTGTCCGAAGACCCCACCTTCGGCGAAGGCGTCCGTAAAGCGATCTTTACCTTCGCTGACATTCCAGCGCGCCTCGCAATGCCTGACGTGCCGAAAATCCTGCGTGATATTGACCAAGCGGACCTCGTGCGTGCGCTTGCGTCGGCCACCGAAACTGGCGGCGAATTGGCCGTTTCTGCCAACCACCTACTCGAAAACATGTCGACACGCATGGCGGACAATCTGCGCGAAGAAATGGGTGAAGTGGGTAAAATCAAACCATCCGACGGTGAAAATGCCCAAACGGCAGTCGTCACCGCCATTCGTGCGGCCGCTGATGCCGGAACAATCGTGCTGGTTGTTGAAGACGACGAAGAATAAAGGCTGGCGTCACCCTAAACACGGGCCTAGCATCGCCCTATGTTAGATCCAAAAAACCCCGCACGCCGTTGGCATGATATGGGCGGTGACACCGCTGGCCCCATTCCGGACATGGACGCACCTGGCGAAGACCATGACTTTTCCCTTTGGGAAAAACGCGTTGATGCCCTGATGATCATTGGCTCTGCCAAAGGCTATTTCACAGTAGACGGGCTGCGCCGCGTTCTTGAAGACATGGGCGAAGACGCCTTTGAAAAGATGACATATTACGAACGCTGGATCGCATCTATCAATCAAAACCTAATCGAAGGCGGCGCCTATACCACTGCCGATCTCGCGGAAAAAATGGCTGAAGTCAGCGCCCGAGGAAAAACCTACGGTGATGCGAGCGCAGGATCATGACCCAGGTTGTCCGCGTCAAACCCATGATGCCCCCCGGCCATGTCAGAACACCGATATACCTGCGCGGCAAGATCGGAACGATTGAACGCTCGCTTGGGGAATTCCCAAATCCCGAAGACCTCGCCTATGGAAGGCCCGCCACTGCCAAGACGCTGCACCGTGTGCGATTCACAATGGCCGAAGTCTGGGGCGCGATCGCCGAAAATCCAGACGACACGCTAGATGCCGAAATCTACGAACATTGGTTGGAGCCTGCCGATGCCACATGACCATCACGACCATGACCACCTCAGCCCGTCCGGCCACCCATACCGCGCAGATGACGACACGGACCTAAGCTATT
Source organism: Octadecabacter ascidiaceicola (assembly GCF_900185015.1). Taxonomy (GTDB): domain Bacteria; phylum Pseudomonadota; class Alphaproteobacteria; order Rhodobacterales; family Rhodobacteraceae; genus Octadecabacter; species Octadecabacter ascidiaceicola. The sequence goes on from NZ_FXYD01000001.1 coordinate 691,253, forward strand.
GGCAAACCATGGAAATCGCCGTGCGTGAGCTTTTGGTGGAAAAGGGCATTACCACGCCTGCCGAGGTTGCCGATCAAATCGAAACGATGGACGCGCGCACTCCCAGCAATGGCGCAAAGGTTGTTGCACGCGCATGGAGCGATCCAGAATACCACGCAGCCCTGATGAAAGACGCCTCTGCCGCGACGCGTGAGATGGGTTTTGACATTGGCCCACTCAAATTGATCGCCGTCGAAAACACCGACGACACTCACAACATGATCGTTTGCACCCTGTGTTCCTGCTACCCGCGCAACCTGCTGGGCCTGCCGCCCGACTGGTACAAATCCCGCGCCTATCGCAGCCGCACCGTTCGCGAACCGCGATCTGTTTTGGCTGAATTTGGTGTGACTTTGCCCGAAAACACGACAGTACGCGTTCACGACAGCACCGCTGATATGCGCTACATCGTCATTCCCAAACGCCCACAAGGGACTGAAAACATGTCAGAAGATGAACTCGCCGCCCTTGTAACGCGTGACAGCATGATCGGCACAGGGGTCGCAAAAACGCCTTAGCGCAGAACGGCCGACGCCATTACAGCACCCGGCCCAGGTTCTTGCACGATCACGACGACGGGCGAATTTCCAGAAATCCTGACATTCATGTTCAGGTCGCCAGAACCACTCCACTCACCAACCTCGCTCCATTGGGTCACAATATTCGAGTAGGTCAATGTGCGTCCTGCGTTTTCACCACGGCGCACGTCTACGGTTTCTTCAGGGCTATAACGGATGACTTGAACAACAGTTCCATTGCGCAACGCACGCGCAGTTTGCCCCGAAATCTGCAGCTGGTTCCCCGAACGTTGCAGTGAAATACGCGTTCCCGTTGGGCGCGCACTATGGGTTCTGATCAGGTTCGCCACATCCATCGGCTTCGTGCCAATCACATGATCCGCCCCACCGATCACCATCTGCGGCGTGTAGATAGAGCTTGCACCTGCAACGCGCGCATAATTCTGCTGGCGGCGCGTGTGCGCAGGATCCGCGAAAATATCAGCCCAGCCGATGTAATCCCAATAATCAACATGAAGCGCCAACGCGATCACGTCCGACTGCCCTGCCAATTCATGCAAAATCTCATCCGCTGGCGGGCAGCTGGAACACCCTTGCGATGTATAAAGTTCAATAACCGTCGGGCCATCCGCAACAGCGGGGGACGCCATTGTGAAACAAGTAGCGAGGGCGGATAAAGTTGCAGTGATGGTCTGGCGCATGAGGATTCCTGTCAAAGTTACCTTTCCCTAACCCAGCCGGACGCCCCTGACCAATCAAGCGTTTGCGATGGGACTGTTACAATCGCATAATAGCAACAGACACGTCCCCATTTTAACGGAGAGCCTCAAATGCCAATCACCGTAGGACACGACAGCGCCAAGACACGAAAAACCCTGAAGGTGGGGCAACAATCGCTCGCCTATTATTCCATTCCGGCTGCCACTGAAGCTGGCCTTGGTGACTTTTCCAAATTGCCCGCCGCGCTGAAAGTGGTGCTGGAAAACATGCTGCGTTTTGAAGATGGCAAAACGGTCTCCGTAGACGACATCAAAGCCTTCGCTGAATGGGGTGCAAACGGCGGAAAGAACCCGCGCGAGATCGCCTACCGCCCTGCCCGCGTGTTGATGCAGGATTTCACTGGCGTTCCGGCGGTTGTCGATTTGGCGGCGATGCGCGACGGGATTGTCGCGCTTGGCGGGGATGCCCAACAGATCAACCCGCTGAACCCCGTAGACCTCGTGATCGATCACTCCGTGATGATCGACGAATTTGGCAACCCGCGCGCGTTCCAGATGAACGTGGACCGCGAATATGAACGCAACCTTGAACGGTATACCTTCCTGAAATGGGGCCAGTCCGCGTTTTCCAATTTCCGCGTTGTGCCGCCCGGCACCGGTATTTGCCATCAGGTGAACCTCGAATACCTGTCCCAAACTGTTTGGACAGATGTCGATCAAGACGGCGTTGAAGTCGCCTACCCCGACACGCTTGTTGGCACAGACAGCCACACCACAATGGTTAACGGCGTCGCCGTTCTGGGTTGGGGCGTTGGCGGGATTGAGGCCGAGGCATCAATGCTGGGCCAGCCGATTTCCATGCTGATCCCCGAAGTCGTCGGCTTCAAGCTGACGGGTGAAATGATGGAAGGCTCCACAGGCACGGATCTTGTTCTGAAGGTCGTTGAAATGCTGCGCGCCCACGGCGTTGTATCCAAATTCGTCGAGTTTTACGGTGATGGCTTGGACACCCTACCGCTTGCCGATCGTGCGACAATCGCAAACATGGCACCGGAATACGGCGCCACCTGTGGCTTCTTCCCGATCGACAATGAAACCCTACGCTACCTGCGCAACACGGGCCGCGACGAAGACCGCATCGCGCTGGTCGAAGCCTACGCCAAAGAAAACGGATTCTGGCGCGGCGCGGACTACAACCCAGTTTACACCTCCACGCTTGAACTCGACATGGGTACCATCGTCCCTGCGATTTCCGGCCCGAAACGCCCGCAGGACTTCGTCGCACTGACAGGCGCCAAGGATGCCTTCCGCAAAGAAATGGAAGACACATTCAAGCGACCATTCGGCAAAGAGGTCGTCGTTGCTGGCGAAGACTACACATTGGAAAGCGGCAAGGTCGTGATCGCGTCGATTACGTCCTGCACAAACACATCCAACCCCTACGTGATGATCGGCGCGGGCCTAGTCGCGCAAAAGGCTGCGGCCTTGGGTCTGAACCGCAAGCCTTGGGTCAAAACATCCCTCGCGCCCGGTTCCCAAGTGGTGTCCGCCTATCTTGAGGCCGCGGGCCTGCAGGAAGAACTCGACAAAATCGGGTTCAACTTGGTCGGCTACGGCTGCACGACCTGTATCGGCAACTCCGGCCCGATCCAGAAAGAATTGTCAGATGCCATAGCCGAGGGTGATCTGGTCGCAACCTCTGTCCTATCCGGCAACCGCAATTTTGAGGGGCGCATTTCCCCAGACGTGCGTGCCAACTACCTCGCGTCACCACCGCTCGTCGTGGCCTATGCGCTGGCAGGAACGATGGACATCAATCTGGCAACAGATCCTATCGCCCGAACACCGGACGGCAAAGACGTCTACCTAAAGGACATCTGGCCTTCGACCGCAGAAATCGCCGCATTGGTGGAAAAAACCGTGACCCGCGAAGCATTCCAATCCAAATACGCGGAGGTGTTTAAGGGCGACGAAAAATGGCAAAGCGTGCAAACCACAGACGCCGAAACCTACGACTGGCCGGCCCACTCCACCTACATCCAGAACCCGCCCTACTTCCAAGGCATGTCCAAAGACCCCGGCGTCATCTCAAATATCAAAGATGCCAAAGTACTGGCGGTTTTGGGCGACATGATCACCACCGACCATATCTCACCCGCGGGGTCTTTCGCGGATAGTTCTCCGGCGGGGCAATACCTGATCGAACGTCAGGTGCCCGTGCGCGAATTTAATTCCTACGGGTCGCGTCGTGGCAACCACGAGGTCATGATGCGTGGCACCTTCGCCAACATCCGCATCAAGAACGAAATGCTCGACGGGGTTGAAGGCGGCTACACCAAAGGGCCGGATGGCAAACAAACGTCGATCTTTGACGCGGCAATGGCCTATCAAGCAGCCGACACGCCAACCGTCATTTTCGGCGGTGAACAATACGGCGCAGGATCGTCGCGCGATTGGGCCGCGAAGGGAACCAACCTTCTGGGCGTCAAAGCCGTGATCGCCGAAAGCTTCGAGCGTATCCACCGCTCAAATCTCGTTGGCATGGGCGTTATTCCGTTTGAATTCACAGGGGGCGATAGCCGCAAAACCCTAGGGTTGACCGGCGAAGAAACGGTGTCGATTTTCGGTCTGGACGCGGTGACACCGCTGCAAGACGTGCCAGCGACGATCACAATGGCGGACGGGACAATGAAAAACATCACCCTCAAGTGCCGCATCGATACCGCGATCGAGATCGAATACATCGAACATGGCGGCGTGCTGCACTACGTTTTGCGCAACCTTGCGAAAGCATCTTGATCGCACCTAATACCCCAATTGTCGCGCCCTATCGGGCGCGGCTTTCTTGTTTAGGGGCTCTGCCCCGTCGAGCAAGCTCGACTCCCCGGGATATTTTCGAAACAAAAGCAAACAACAAGGAGAGTCGCCATGTCACATCGGTCTTATGAATTCACCCACGCGCTGTGCCGTTTGCCTGCGCGTTCTGTAACTGACGGGCTGCGGGCAGCAGATCAAGGGGATCCGGACCCGATGGTATTTGCGGCGGAACACGGCGCTTATGTATCTGCCCTACGCGACGCCGGATGCGATGTGACGCTTCTGCCTGCGGATGAGGCGTTTCCGGATTCAGTGTTTATCGAAGACCCTGCGCTGGTGTTGAAAGGCACGGCAATCATTTTGCGTCCCGGTGCCGAAACGCGCCTTGGCGAAGCGGCGGCGCTACGCCCTTCGCTATTGGAACATATGAACGATGTCATAGACTTGCAGACCGAAGGTTATGTGGATGGCGGTGATATTCTCTGCACGGATGACCGCGTATTACTGGGATTGTCGGCGCGCACCAATGTGCAAGGCGCCGAGGACCTGCGCCCCATCGTTGAGGGGTTGGGTTACGCGCTCGAGGTTCTGCAAACACCGCCGGAAATCCTACATTTCAAAACCGAAAGTTCGCTTCTGGATGAAGGGACAGTTTTGGCCACGCCTGCCCTTGCCGCGTCCGGTGCGTTCAAGGGGCTGAACGTTATTGAAACGGTCGTAGGCGAAGAAGCCGCCGCCAATGCGATCCGCGTGAATGAGTTTGTTTTCCTGTCGGCAGGTCATCCGAAGACTGAAGAAAAGCTCAATCAGGCGGGGTATTCGTTGAAGGTGCTGAATACCTCTCAGGCCGCGCTGGTAGATGGCGGCCTCAGCTGTATGTCGCTGCGCTATAGTCGCTAGTTCGCCAGTGCCGCGTCAATCGCAGGGCGCAAACGGTTGGCCAGCTCGCGCTGTGTCACAGGTGACGCCATGCGCAACAGAATGGTGCCGTCCCCGTCTATTAGGAAGGTCTCTGGCACCCCATAGACCCCCCAATTAACGGCGTGAAACCCGCTCGGGTCCGCGCCGACGGCGGTGTACGGGTCGCCAAGGTCGCTAAGGAACGCCACGGCGTTGGCGTCAAAGTCCTTGTAGTTAACGCCGTAGATCGGGATGCCTTCGTCCGCCAGTTGTTCCAAGTTGGGGTGTTCGATGCGGCATGGCGCGCACCAACTGGCCCAGAAATTCACGATCTTAACCTCGCCGTCGCGCAGCATCGCATCGGTAAAAGGAGCCAAGCCTTCGATTTCGGAAACCTCCACTTCAGGGGCTTGTTTGCCGATCAGCGCGGACGGCAGTTCGTCGCCCTGCCCGAAAAACATACCCGCCGCGAATACGCCGCCGATGGCAGCGAACATCACAACGGGGACCATCATCAGCTTAGACATCGGCGCGATCCTTGCGGGCCTCTACCTCGGCCAATTGCGCGCTCACCTTGCGGGATCGGCGCAGCGACAGGACAAGAAGCCCGACCAACAGCCCCACCGACAGCGCATAAGCCGTCAGAACTTCGGCCGCATAATTTCCAAGATCAGGCATCATGACCGCATCCTTGCTTCAAGCGCTTTCATACGGCGGGCGCGGATTTCAGTTTGTGTACGGATCAGCACAAGGCCGAGGAACAGCACGCCAAAGCCCACCATGCAGATCACCAGCGGAACAAAGAACACGTCAGAAACTGTGCGCTCCCCCGTGGCGACGGGGACGCTGGTACCTTGGTGCAGACCTTGGTTCCAAAAGTTAACGGCGTAGCGCGATAGCACCGCGAAAACAGATCCGACGATGCACAGAACTGAGGTGAGGTCAGCTGCGGTATCAGGGTCCTCAATCGCTTCCCACAGGGCGATGTAGCCAAGGTAAAACAGGAACAGGATCAGAAAGGATGTCAGGCGCGGATCCCATGCCCACCATGTTCCCCACATGGGCTGACCCCAAATAGCGCCTGTTATCAAAGCGATAAGCGTCATCACGATGCCGATGGGCGCAGCAGCGCGCGCAGCCAATGCGCTGACATGATGACGGCGCACCAGCCAGATAAGCGAGGTAATCAACATCATGAACCACGCGTTAATCGCCATCAGCGCGGACGGGACATGCAGGTATATAATCTTAACGGTTGATCCCTGACGGAAATCATCCGGCGTGAAGAAAAAACCCCACACCAGCCCGACAACCAAACAAGCAATCGCAAGGCCCATCACCCACGGTACCAGTGGCGTCGTGGTCGCGATGAACTTCTTTGGATTGGCGTATTCCCAGATCGACATATCCGTTAGCTACCCTGCTGTTTGCGCATGAACAATACCACTCACCTAAGGTTGACCCGCAGCGCAAGCGATGCGGCAAAGGGCAGCAAGGCAAAGCTTCCCAGCGTGATACCCGCGAGCATGAGAAGCGAGGTGCTTGGGTCCAGCCCATCCGCGCCACGTCGCACAGCCTCTGCCCCGAAGATCAGCGTCGGAATGTAAAGCGGCAGCACGAGCAAAGACATCAACAGCCCGCCACGGCGCAACCCCACAGTCAGCGCGGCCCCGAACGTGCCGATCATCGACAGCGCAGGCGTTCCGAGCGCGAGGGACAAGAGCAGCCACAGATAGGCGCTTGGGGCAAGGTTCAATAGAAACCCAAGAACAGGCGCAGCCAAGGTCAACGGAAGCCCCGTGGTGACCCAATGGGCGATGCCCTTAACCAATGCAACGCCTTCCAACGGCAGCGGCGATGTCGCCAACAACGGCAATGATCCGTCCTCGAAATCCAACGCAAAGATACGGTCCAGCGACAGCAGCGCCGCCAATAGCGCCGCGACCCATAGAATGCCCGGTGCGATGCGCGTCAGCAGCTCGGCCTCAGGCCCCACACCGAACGGCACCAGCACGACAACAATCAAAAAGAACGCCAACCCAAGGCCAAAGCCGCCCCCTGCCCGCACCGCCAGCGCGAGGTCACGGCGCAGCAAAGCGATCATAAAAACGCCTCGTCAGACCCACCGCCCGCATCTGCGGCGGCGCGAAACGGCGCAAGTTCAAGCTCGGGCAGGTCCAGACCCAAATCAATATGCGTGGCGATCACCGCAATGCCGCCCTGCGCCAAATGTTCATCGCGCAGCCAGCTTGCGAACATTTTAACCGAAAACGCATCAAGGCTGACGGTGGGTTCATCCAGAAACAGCACCTTGCGGCCAATAACCCCAAGGCGCGCCAGCCCGACGCGGCGTTTTTGCCCCGCCGACAATGTGCCCGCTAAACGCGTGCGTAGGTCTTCCAGATCAAAGGTTTTGAACACGCGGTCCGGCAGGTCTGCGCCATGCACGTCCGCCCAGAACGCAAGGTTCTCGGTCACTGTCAGCTGGGTTTTGATCCCGTCCGTATGGCTGGCATAGGCGCCTGTGTCTTCGGGGAAATCCACGTTGCCCGACAACGCAGGCTGCAAGCCCGCCAAGGTGCGCAGCAAGGTTGTCTTGCCAATGCCATTCGCCCCGCGCAACACCAGCGCTTGGCCCTCGGCCACGTCAAAGGACACGCCGGAAAGCACTGGCACGCCGCCCCGCGCAACCGATAAGTCTGAAACCTTCAATTCCATATCACTACGCTAGCCTAACCCCTAAACCGGCAAAAGCGCCAAACCGACGCGCCGCCCTTCGGACAAAACGATGTTGTAGGTCCGACAGGCCGTAGGCGACGCCATCACCTCAACGCCAAGGCCCGCGTCCTCAAGGGTTTTGCGCAGCTCAGACGGGATATGCGCGATCTCGGCGCCCGTCCCAACAAAGACAACATCAATGTCAGCGGCAGCATCGATCAAGGTTTGCGCGTCGTCAAACCCGCCCCAAGGCGTGATGCCCGACGGCAGCGCCAGTAATGCGCCCTCATAGACCTCACCACCGATGCGAAAGAAACCGGCCCCGTACCCATCAACCGGCTTGGCATCCGTATAGACAACCTCGTTCAATCGCATCGGTAAGCTCCTTTAGGCATCAATGTCGGCGAATTGCCCGCCGACCTTTTTGGCGTCCTTAGACCAGTCCCGTTTCACGCCCAAGACCAGCAATGTCGCGGAGGCCACGAAGATGGAGGAATATGTCCCGATGATAACACCCCAGATCATCGCAAACACGAACCCGCGGATCACATCACCACCCAACACATAGAGCGAAATCAGCGCCAACAGCGTGGTGAAAGATGTCATGAACGTCCGGCTAAGCGTTTCATTGATGGACAGGTTCAACACCTCTTTCAGATCCTTGGCCTTATACTTGCGCAGGTTTTCACGCACACGGTCAAACACAACCACCGTATCGTTGAGCGAGTAGCCCACAATGGTTAGCAAGGCCGCGATAATCGCCAAATCAAAGCGAATTTGCAGCGCCGAGAAGATACCGATGGTCAGCAAAACATCGTGCATCAAGGCGGCAACTGCGCCCAATGCAAACTGCCATTCAAACCGCATCCAGATGTAGGCCAACACCGCCCCAATCGCCAAAACAACAGCAATGATCGCGCTTTGGATCAGCTCACCGGACACGGTCGGGCCTACGGATTCAACCGCTGGGAATGTCATATTTGGATCGATGGTCTGCAACGCTGCTTCCACCGCTCGGATGGTGTCATTGGTCACGGCTTCTTCGCCATCTTGGGCTTGGATCGCGACTGTGGCGACGTTCTTGTCTTCGCCAAAGGTCGGATCAAAGACCTCGGTGATGGTCACCTCGCCCAAGTCCAGCGTGTCAACGGCCGCACGGTATTCAGCCACATCAATCGTTTGCGTGCTTTCCGTACGCAGCGTTGTGCCGCCTTTGAAGTCGATACCGAAGTTTAACCCCTGCGCCATGAAAGACACGAAGGCCACAACGACCATGATGCCCGACAGCCCAAGCCACAACTTGCCGCGTTTGAAGAAATCAAACGCCGTTTCGGACTTTACAAGACGCAGATACTTGCCCGCAAAAATCTGTTTTGGGCGTTTGCGCTCAAACCAGATCACGACCAACAAGCGGGTCACAAAGATCGCCGTGAACACGGATGTGATAATTCCGAGGCCAAGGGTAATCGCAAAGCCACGTACCGGCCCTGCCCCCATCGCAAACAGAATGGCAGCAGTGATGAAGGTGGTGATGTTGGCATCGATAATTGCCGACAGCGCCTTTTCATACCCAAGTTCAATCGCGCGAGCTGGCCCTTTGGCTGTGCGACTTTCCTCGCGGATACGCTCAAAGATCAACACGTTGGCATCCACCGCCATACCAATCGTCAAAACGATCCCCGCAATACCTGGCAAGGTCAGCGTGCCGCCAATCAACGACAACAATGCAAAGATCAGTGCGACGTTCACCAACAAGGCAACGTTCGCAAACACACCCAACAATCCGTAGCTGAGGACCATATAAATCAACACCAGTGCAAACGCGACGACACAGGCAATCGCACCCGCGTTAATGCTGTCTTGCCCAAGGTCAGGCCCAACCGTCTGTTCTTGAAGAAAATCAAGCTCGGCAGGCAACGCACCTGCCCGCAGCAACACGGCGAGGTTGGTAGATTCCTCAATCGTAAAGCGCCCCGTGATAATCCCAGACCCGCCCGAAATATGCGCAGCGATGTTCGGCGCGCTTACGACTTCGTTGTCCAAAACAATCGCAAAGGGCGATCCGATGTTATCGCGGGTATAATCGCCAAACTGACGTGCACCCGATGGGTTAAACCGGAACGTCACCGCTGGACGGTTATTTTCGTCAAACGTTGGCTGGCTATCGACAAGCTCCTCCCCCGTCACAACAGGCGAGCGTTCAACGATGTAGTAAAGACCCTCTTGGTCCAAGCTCGGGATCAACATATTGCCCGCACCAGCACTCGCGTCTGGATCGCCGGTTGACCCGACAACCGGATGGAACCCAAGCTGCGCGGTCGTGCCAATGATGTCTTTAACTTCCTGTGCGGACCCGACACCGGGCACTTGGATCAAAATACGGCTTTCACCCTGCCGCTGAATAGACGGCTCACGCGTGCCGACTTCGTCGATCCGGCGGCGTACGATTTCAAGCGCTTGGCGCACTGTGCGGTCATCCGTGGCAACCTTTTCGGCCTCAGACAGTGAAACCATAAGGTCCGTGTCAGACAGCTGCACAACTTCGATATCAGTCTCACCAACGGTGGTGACACTTACAACAGGCTGCGCCAAACCGCGCACCAATTCCAGCGCGCGCGCCATGCCGTCGGGCTGCGAAATGCGCACCCGCAGCTCACCCTCGACGTTGCTTTCGTCGGTCACGAACCCGACAACATTACGCTGCGCGGCCAGCACATCGCGCACCTCAGGCCACATGGACCGCATCCGCGACTCGTACACCTGTTCAACCTTCACTTCGGCCAACAGCTGCGCGCCGCCACGCAGATCAAGGCCCAAGTTCACCAAGTTATCCGGCATAAATGACGGCCACAAAGCCGCATCCGCCTCAAGCTCGGGCGTGCTCGTCGCCCCCTCAACCGCCAAGATCGCCTCAGCATCATTAGAGGTTTCAACCTTACCGTAGAACCCATTGGGAATGGCCACGATGATACCAATTGCAACAACCATCCAAATCGCGATGCGTTTCCAAAGGTCAATCTTCAACATGAGGGTGTCCTGTCTTTTCTCTCAACCGCGTTGCGGGATTTTATTCATTATATTATGGGGTTACGCACTGATATTCAGGCGTGAAATTCAAAGGCTATGCGCAGCCTAGGGGCAGAAATCCGCACTCGGGTCGGACCCGTCAACGCTCTCTTCTGAGAGAACATCAAGGTCAAATGGCAAAACGCCGCCTTGCATCAACGCGGCAAGGCGCTCTGCTTCTTCGTTCGCAAAACTACCGGTAACTATTCCAGAACCACCCCAAATCGCGGACTGAATTGTCGGCGCAGTGATCACTTCATCGCGCAGTGCAATCGCGAAGGGTTCACCAATGTGCTCGGCGGTGTATTCGCCAAACCTTTTGCCGCCCTCTTCGGAAAATCGGAATGAAACGGCAGGTTGACCCATCTGATCGAACGTCGCCTGCGCGGATAAAACCGAAGTTCCATCCAGTACGGGGTCGTTCTCAACGATGTACCCCAGAATCGGATCATCCATCTGTGGCAAAACAGCGAACCCATCAGGGGCATCAACTGTTTTGTCCAACGACACCCGCTCGACAACCTGCAAGAACCGAAAGTCGATTTTTTCAAGCAGTTGGGAAAGTCCGTCACGATCGACCGGCATCCCCGCAGGCAGTGACACCAAAATCTGGTCATCAACGACCTCGGTGTAGTCAAACACCCCGCCGTAAAGTCCACCAATCCGCGCACTCACGACATCAGATGCGCGATCAAGGTTTTCTTCGCTCGGCGCGCCAGCCGCAGACAGCACCAATCGGGTGCCGCCACAGGACTCCAGCACAGGCGCCGTTGGCACCATGCCTTGGGCGTCAACCGCGCCCGCGCTCAGCCCAAGGGCTATGAGCGCGCTTCGGATCATTTGTCTGCTGGCTCAGTCTTATTGAGAACCTGTGCGATTGTGGACTTCACAACACGCACTTTCACGTCGGCCGCCAGTTCAACTTCAACTTCGCCGTCGTCCTTAACCTTGGACACTTTGCCGATCAGACCACCAGCCGTCACAACCTGATCACCACGACGCAGCGCTTCGACCATCGCAGCATGTTGCTTTAGCTTTTGCTGCTGTGGACGGATCAGCAAGAAATACATGATACCGAAGATCAGAATGAGCGGGATAAATTGGCCAAAAGCTTCCATGAGGTCTTTTCCTTAATTGCACGCGAAGGCACCCCCCTCGCAATTTGGCGCACACTACGTTTGCATCGCAGGATTCGCAACGCAGTCGCGCCAATTTCATATGGGGTTCTGACGTGCAAATTGCCATACCAGAACCATACCGGACCCATACCCAACCCATATGCTTCCCAAAGGGGTAAAATTGCGCCATATGGTCGGCACCAAATTAGCAACAAGGACCAAAACCATGCACGACATTCGCGCCATCCGAGAGAACCCCGCCGCTTTTGACGCGGCGCTTTCCCGCCGCGGTGATGCGCCCCTGTCGTCGGAGCTTTTGGCCATGGACGAGGCCCGCCGCGCCAAGATCGGTGCCGCCGAGGCTGCGCAAGCCGAAGCCAACAAAGCCGCCAAAGAAGTTGGTGCAGCTAAGGGGCGTGGTGATGAGGCAGAATTCGAACGCCTGCGCGCGCTAGTCTCTGAAAAGAAAGCAGAAATTGCAGCCTTGAACGACGAAGCCAAGGCGCAAGATGCCGCCCTGACGGACCGTCTTGCCGTGATCCCGAACCTGCCTGCGGACGATGTACCAATGGGCGCGGATGAAAACGACAACGCTGAAATCTCCACCTGGGGCACCCCGCGCGAATTTGATTTCAAACCTGTTGAGCACTTCGAAATCGAAGGCGTTAAGCCCGGTATGGACTTTGAAACAGCTGCAAAAATTTCCGGCAGCCGCTTTGTTCTGATGTCCGGCGCCGTGGCCCGCGTGCACCGTGCGCTATCCCAATTTATGTTGGATATTCATACACTTGAGAACGGCTTGACCGAAGTGAACCCGCCCGTCCTCGTACGCGACGACGCGATGTATGGCACCGACAAGCTGCCGAAATTCGCCGAAGACAGCTACCAGACGACTGAGGGCATGTGGCTGATTTCCACCTCTGAAATCCCGCTGACCTACATCGCAGCGAACCACGTAATCGACGAATCCTACCTACCCCGTCGCTACACCGCGCATTCGCTATGCTTCCGCTCCGAGGCTGGCAGCGCGGGCCGTGATACGTCCGGCATGTTGCGCCAGCACCAGTTCGAAAAGGTCGAGATGGTCTCCGTGACCCATCCAGATCAGTCTGACGCTGAGCAAAAACGCATGCTGCGTTGCGCCGAGGATTTGCTGGAACGCCTTGAAATTCCTTACAGAACCGTTCTGCTGTGCACTGGCGACATGGGCTTTGGCGCGCGTCGCACTTTTGACATCGAAGCATGGTTGCCCGGTCAGAACGCCTACCGTGAGATCAGTTCGGTCTCTACCACAGGTGATTTTCAGGCCCGCCGCATGAACGCCCGTTTCAAGCCGACTGAGGGTGGCAAACCGCAGTTCGTTCACACGCTGAACGGCTCCGGCCTAGCCGTTGGGCGCTGCCTGATCGCGGTGTTGGAAAACGGCCAGCAAGCGGACGGTTCAGTAGCACTTCCGAAGGTCTTGCACGGCTATATGGGTGGCGAAACGACCATCAACGCAGACGGCTCACTTAGCTAAAGCCACTCACGCGGTCGCAAAATTTCATCAGGCAGATGGGTGTGCCCGCCATCTGCCCATTTTCGCGCTTTACGAATGGAGTCACGCTGTACGTCATCAACACCATGAATTTCATGGTAAATCTGGCGCAAAGACGGATTGCGTTCGTAATCTGTATCAGCCTTACAGCGGTCAATTGCGGCCATAGAAAGCTCGTCCAAACCAGACGGCCCTTCGCGATCATTTGAGATCGCGCTCATCATCGCCCCTGACAAACCGACCGGTCCAAATTTGTTGTCCAAGCGTTCGGTCACATCAAAATGCGTCGCCACGCGGTCCATTTCGGACCAGTCCAACCGCAGCCCCGCTTGCTGCGCACCAAGCGCAATCCAATTGAGAGAAATCGAGCTTAACCCAACACGTGAGCCCCCACCCCCAACCGAGCCATGATTGCCCGGAAACCATTGCTGCATGTGGGTCGGGATCAACTCGCTGTTATATCTAACGTTCAAATCCAACATGTTGGACCACGGGTAGCTGGGGAATGTCTTGCGGCGTTCATCAATTGAAATCGCATGTCGCGCCGCGAGAACCATGCTGGTCAGCACTGCATCGTGAAACCGATACTGCGCATTAAACCGTTCGGCAAAAGGTAGAAACGCAGGCAAACCAAGGGCGCTAACCGTATCCCAAACCCCCAAATAGGCGATGCCAAGGCGCACGGCGTCGTTGATCGGTGCGCCATTCTTGCGCCGCCATTTGGCTTCTGTGTCGTTCACATAGACACGCGGCGCGAACGACGCGCGAAATGCCAGACTTTCAGGATGATCAGGGTGTGTTTCCGGTGCACGACTTCGATAGCGCCGCATCGCTTCTGGGATTTCAGCCAATTTATCACGCGCAGGAATACCGCAGGACCGGATCAACCCGACCAAAGACCGCGCCGCGAAGGCACCCCGCGAAAAGCCGAACACCATGATCTCGTCGCCGGGTTCATACAAAAACACGAGGTTGCGGTAGGCCTCCTCAATGATATCCGTTAGCCCCCAACCAAGCGCCCCGCCCAGCAGCCGATCCATCCGTCGTGCAGCCCAGTTATTGCCGCGCCCAGACCCAACACCGGGTGAATACAACACAACTTGCGGCATTCCGCCAACCGCATGGGACGCAACACATCGCGACAGGCGCACAACATTCGTCGGATGCTCGGCGTCTGGTCTGTTCCAAGTGCCATCAATAAAAATAGCGATGCGTTTCATGGGCTTGTCCTCTTCAGCTTACCCAGAGGCTGAAGCGCACTTACCCTCACGTCAAGTCAGCTAAACCTGACTTTAGGAATTCCCGCGGAACCGCTTTTTCTGATCAGCTGGGGCCTTGCCCAAGTGCTTACGCAAACGAGATGGCGTTGACTTCGTATTGTTTTTATACGGGTTTTTATCTGCCTGTGATCGGAAATGCAGACGGATCGGCGTCCCCGGCATATCGAAATCAAGGCGCAACCCGTTCACGAGGTAACGCGAATAGCTTTCCGGCAGCATGTCGGGGTGGGAACACATCACAACAAACCCCGGCGGGCGCGTTTTGACCTGCGTGGCATAGCGCATTTTGATGCGACGGCCACCCGGTGCGGGGGGGGGGTGCGCTTCGGTCATGCCCATAAGCCAACGGTTCAGGTTTGCAGTCGTGACGCGACGGTTCCAAACCTCATGCGCACGCATGATGGCCTCTTGCAGACGGTCAATTCCGCGACCCGTTTTGGCGGACACCGTAATCAGCGGTGCGCCCTTTAGCTGTGGCAGCAAGCGTGTGAATTCTTCTTTCAGCTCTTTCAGCTTGGCCTGCTTTTCGGGTTCAACGTCCCACTTGTTCACGGCAAGAACCACAGCGCGGCCTTCGCGTTCAGCAAGGTCAGCGATACGCAAATCCTGTTGTTCGAACGGAATTTCCACGTCCAGCAAAACGACGACAACTTCGGCGAATTTCACCGCACGAAGTCCGTCACTGACTGACAGTTTTTCCAGCTTTTCCTGCACCTTAGCGCGTTTACGCATGCCTGCGGTGTCAAAGATGCGCACAGGCACGTCGTCCCATTCCATTTGCACGGAAATCGCATCACGGGTGATGCCCGCCTCTGGCCCCGTCAGCAAACGGTCCTCGCCAAGGATCTGGTTAATCAGCGTGGATTTGCCCGCATTGGGGCGGCCAACAACGGCGATTTGTAGCGGCTTGGCTTTGGTTGGAATGCGTGGCGCGTCCGGATCGTCGTCGTCCACATCAACGTCGGTTTCTGGCGTATCCGCGGCAGCGCGTTCTTCAAACGCATCAGACAACGGCATCAGCACATCATACATTTCGCCCAGACCTTCGCCGTGTTCAGCGGACAAGCGGATGGGTTCACCAAGACCAAGGTTGAAACCTTCGATCACGCCCGCATCGGCGGCTTTGCCTTCGGACTTGTTCGCCGCCAAAATGACGTTGGCGTTTTTCTTGCGCAGGATATCGGCAAACACTTCGTCAGCAGGCATAATGCCCGTGCGCGCGTCATACATGAACAGGCAGACATCGGCCATTTCCACGGCGCGTTCCGTCAGGCGACGCATGCGGCCTTGCAGGGATTCGTCCGTGGCCTCTTCCAGGCCAGCGGTATCAATCACCGTAAAACGCAGATCGCCAAGGCGCGCTGGGCCTTCGCGCAAATCGCGCGTGACACCGGGCTGGTCATCGACCAGCGCGAGTTTCTTACCGACAAGGCGGTTGAACAAAGTGGATTTGCCAACATTCGGGCGGCCGACAATGGCGAGTGTGAAAGACATGGGATTACGACTCTATAAGGTTAGAGACGCGCACTACACCGTTTAGGGCTTAACGGAAAGCCAGCAATTCACCGCGCTTGGACACAACGTAAAGCGTGCCATTCGCGACAACAGGGTTAGACGCAGCGCCGCCACGGATTTCGATGGTGCCAACCAGCGTGCCCGACGTTGGGTCAAACTGGCGGACCAAGCCATCCGAAGACGCTACAATCAAACGACCACCCGCAAGGATCGGGCCATAGTGCGCGAAACGGGTTTTTTGACGGCGCTCGCGGTTTTCTTCAAAGCCGGGAAGCTCAACACGCCAGATTGCGGTGCCATCATCTGCGTCCAAACGCAGCAATTCACCAAGGTCATTGACCATGAACACGGATCCACCAGCAGGCCAGACAGGGCCAACGGCGCCTTCTGTTGCGGTCCAGATGCGGCCGCCGTTGGCGATTTCCAGCGCCACAACACGGCCAGAGAAGTTGCCAACATAAACGCGGTTACCATCGATCACCGGATCACCAGCAATGTCAGAAATGTTCGATGCCGCCTGCCCCGGACGTTGGCCTGTCACAACAGTGGACCAACGACGCAAGCCGCCCTCGGGAAACGCCGCGAGGACTTCGCCTGTCGGGAATGGGAAAATCGCAAACTCGCCGTTCACCGCGGCGCCCGCACCGCCAGAAAAGTTAGACGTCGGCGGTGTTCCGCTTTGTGTCCAGCGGATGCGGCCTGTGTCCAGATCAAGCGCCCAAGCACGGCCATCACGGGCCACGACATAGGCCAGATCGCCTTGGATGGTGGGTGCGGATGTTCCCGGCGCATCAAGATCCTGACGCCAAAGCTCGCCACCAGACGCTGCATCAAGCGCTACGACTTCACCAAAGCCAGTGGTCGCCAGCAAAACATTTCCAGTAACGGCCAAGCCACCACCGGATGCATCGCGCGGATTGTCAGATGCCGGAATAACACTGCGTGCCCAAAGTGGCGCGCCGGATGGGGACGTTGCAACGACCTGACTTTGCGCATCAAGCGTATAGATCGCATTCGTTGTCACAACAGGGTCAGCCGTAATACGAAGACGGCGGCTGTCGCCTGCCCCGATGTTTGCAGCAAAGACCGGCGAAAGCGCGGTACCCAGTGTCGGATGCGCAATGCGGTGCGTCGGGCTGCCATTCCGGTGCGTCCAAGATGTGTTCAAAGAAGCAGCAGGCAATGAGATCGGGCGCGCTTCATTTACAAAGGCAGTCACTTCTGCTGCATCACCACGAATATCAAGCCGTTCGCCCGGCAAAATAACGTCCTTCTCGCCGCACGCGACCAAAGCGGTCGTTAGGGCCAACGCGATAAGCGTTTTCGTCTTTAAGCCTGATACAATCTTGCGTGTCACATCATTCCCCTTTTCGGGCCCCTTGGTGGGGTTCTTAGTTGTCTTGCGCGTCGTCAGTTGCGGCACTATTGCCGAGAAGTTCTTCAATGTCACCGCCCATTGCTTCAATCATGCTGAAAGCGCGAACGCGTAAGCCGCGTGTGGTTTCCGCATCTTGTGCGATGGCAAGGAATTGCGTTGTTGCAGCGTCTATGTCGCCAGCTTCAACGCTAAGCAATGCGATCTGTTCTTGCGCCACCAAACGGAACGGCGCACCAGCGGCAGCCAGTCCTGTCAGAACCGCGCGACGCTCTTCAATCGGCAGTGTATCGCCTTGCACCATCACCGATTTCAGCGCGGCCAAGTCTCGATAAACTTGCGGTGCTTCTTCATCCAGAGCAACGGCTTCTAACGCCGCAGCCGCCCCTGCAATGTCACCCGTTTCGGTTAGGTTTGATGCCGTCAAAAGACCAGTAATTGCTGCAGCTGGACCTGTGGCCTCAATCGCTTGCAGGGCAGCCGCGCGTTCTGCGTCATCATCTATCTCAAGCGCCGCAAGGATTTCATCGCCGGCAGCTTGCGCAGCATTGGTAACCTGCGCCTTGCGGTATTCGGAATAAGCTGTACCGCCAACAATCAGCAAAACAACCAATACAGCGATCCAGCCGTACTTGCGCATATAGCCAAACAGCTGATCCTTGCGGACCTCTTCGGTGACTTCTTCAATGAAGCTTTCTGAATTGCTCATAGTGCCCTCACGCAGTTTCCCGCCCCTCTTATCGTGAAGGGATAAGGGGGGACAAGAGGCGGGCGAAAACGATGCCTAATTCGTACGGAAAAACGGGCAATTCAGGAGACTTACCGCAAAAGTAACAACCTTTAACATTTTGGACTTGCCGGTAGGTCACTATTTTACTAATCTGAACTGGTTAGTTCAGACAAGTCAGGCCATAAATCAGCCACCACGAGCCCCCTAGATACTGCGAAAGAGCCCAATGCGTTTCATGCCCCTGTTAACTGCGATTGTTGTATCAGTCGCGCTCTATGCCCTCGTGTTTGAGAGAGAGGCATTGATGGTCTTTGCGCAAGTTGACCCAAGCGCGTCTGACGCTGGAGTCGAAGAAGATGTCATAAATCCGATCAGTGTGGTCGCCATGAAGTCTGTTGCCGAAACAGCGGATAGCGCCGTTATTCTGCGCGGTCGCACCGAAGCGGCGCGTCAGGTGACCGTTGCGTCTGAAACGTCAGGGCTTGTGGTGTCAGAACCCATCCGTAAAGGCGCATTTGTTGAAGAAGGTGCGCTTCTTTGCCAGCTCGACCCTGGAACACGGGCAGCAACCCTCGCCGAAGCACGCGCACGACTGGCCGAAGCGCAGGGTCGCGTCCCTGAGGCACAAGCGACAGTCATCGAAGCAAGTGCCCGCGTTCGCGAGGCTGAAATCAACGTGAACGTCGCCCGCGAACTCAGCGAAGATGGATTCGCATCCGAAACGCGCCTTGTGTCAGCAGAAGCCGCGCTAGAGGCCGCGAATGCAGGCGTGCAACGCGCTTCAACACAAGTTGCATCTGCACAGGCTGGGATTGAGGCCGCACAAGCAGGTGTTGCCGCGGCTGAACGTGAAATTGAACGGCTGAACATTTCCGCCCCCTTCGCGGGCCTGCTGGAAAGCGACACAGCAGAAATTGGTTCATTGATGCAGCCGGGTGCGCCCTGCGCCACAATTATCCAACTCGACCCGATCAAACTGGTCGGCTTTGTTCCAGAAACAGACGTCAGCAAGATCACAGTTGGCGCAATGGCGGGTGCCCGCCTTGCATCGGGTGAAGAAGTCGTTGGTGAAGTGACGTTCCTGTCGCGATCTGCGGATGAGCTAACCCGCACATTCCGCGTTGAAGTACGCGTTCCGAATGCGGACCTTCATATCAGTGACGGACAAACGGCAGAAATTCTTGTCGCGTCTGATGGACGCACAGCACACCTGCTGCCCGCGTCCTCATTGACGCTGGATGACGAAGGAAACATCGGCATTCGTGCTGTCGGTGACGGCAACGTTGCACGCTTCCTGCCGGTCAGCGTCATGCGAGATACTGTCGACGGCATCTGGGTAACCGGCCTGCCTGAAACGGTCGATGTCATCGTTGTGGGCCAAGAATATGTAACAGACGGCGTTCCCGTCGTGCCGACGATGCAGGAGGCTGACGGATGATACAAATCATCGACGTCGCCGCCGCGCGTGCGCGGATGGTCATTGCCTTTATTATCCTGTCGCTTCTGGCAGGCAGCATGGCTTATTTTGGCCTGCCCAAAGAGGGCGAGCCGGATATCGAAATTCCGATTGTCTTCGTCTCGGTGCCCTTCCCAGGCATTTCTGCTGAGGATTCCGAGACGCTTCTTGTTAAACCGATGGAAGCCGAGTTGCAGGACCTAGATGGTCTTGAAAACATGACCGCCACGGCCTCCGAAGGCTACGCGGGCGTTGCGCTTGAATTTGATTTCGGTTGGAACAAAACCGACACAATGGCCGACATCCGTGATGCGATGAACGCTGCCGAAGGGCAGTTCCCCGCCGGCGCGGACAACTATTCTGTCAATGAAATCAACTTTTCCGAGTTCCCGATCGTTATCGTCAACCTGACGGGCAACGTTCCAGAACGCACGCTTATTCGTGTAGCTGAAGACTTGCAGGAAGTGGTTGAAGGTATTGACGGCGTCCTAGAGGCATCCCTGACGGGCCAGCGCGATGAGATGATCGAAGTGATCATCGATCCGCTCAAGCTGGAGGCCTACAATGTCACCGCCGGCGAGTTGATCGATGTCGTGACGCAAAACAACCTTCTGATTGCAGCCGGTGAAGTCGAAACCGAGCAAGGCTCCTTCGCTGTCAAAATCCCGTCCAGCTTTGATGAGCCGCGCGACATCTACACCCTGCCCGTCAAAACCAACGGCGACAGCGTGATCACCCTTGGCGACCTTGCCGAAATTCGCCTGACATTCGAAGACCGCCGCAGCACCGCACGTTTTAATGGGACCACCACGGTTGCCCTACAAGTGGTCAAACGCCGTGGCTTTAACCTGATCGATACGGCGCAAGAAGTCCGTGAAGTGATTGACGCAGAACTTGCCGCATGGCCGCAAGATCTGCGCGATTCCGTGCAAGTTGGCGTGTCTAACGACCAATCCCGCAACGTGGATTCCATGGTGCGCCAGCTGGAAGGGTCCGTTCTGACCGCGATTGCGCTGGTGATGATCGTGGTTCTTGCGGCCCTTGGCACGCGCCCAGCGCTGCTGGTTGGTTTTGCGATCCCGACATCGTTCCTGCTGTGTTTCGCCTTCCTTGCCGTCATGGAAATCACCATTTCCAACATCGTGATGTTTGGCCTGATCCTTGCTGTGGGCATGTTGGTGGATGGCGCGATTGTTGTGGTCGAATTTGCCGACAAACGTATGAAAGAGGGCGCAGGCCCGATGGAAGCCTACACGGATGCCGCCAAGCGCATGTTCTGGCCCATCGTATCGTCCACCGCGACAACACTATGCGCCTTCCTGCCGATGCTGTTCTGGCCCGGCATTCCAGGGCAATTCATGGGCATGTTGCCGGTTACAATTATCTTCGTTCTCTCTGCATCCCTTGTTGTGGCGTTGATCTACTTGCCCGTCTTAGGCGGCGTCACAGGCCGGATGAGCCGCGCATTCGGCAACACATCAGACTTCCTCAAGGCCCGCTTGCCTTGGGTGGTAAATGTTGCCCTCATCTTCCCCGCGATCATGACGGTGTTTATCGGCGCGATGCTGACATTGAACCCCGGTTACCTGTCCGGCGCGCAGGTCAATGATGGTGGCTTCTTTGCATCCCTCCCCGGGATGATCCTATTCCTGCTTGGCGCTATTGCAGTGTCCATTACCGTAGGTGCCGCCAAGATCGAACGCCCTGCCAAAAACATCAAAGCGGGCTATCGTCGCTCCATCTTTGGCCACGTGATCCATTTCATTGCGGGTAATCCGATCATGCCGATCGTGTCGATTGCTGGGATCATTTTTATCGTCATGACGGTATTTGGCATCTTTGGGGCTAACAACAATGGCGTTGAGTTCTTTGTTGAATCCGAACCGGAACAGGCCATTGTTTACGTCCAAGCGCGCGGCAACCTGAGCATTTCTGAAAAGGACGCGCTCGTTGCACAAGCCGAGGCAATGGCCCTTGCCGAGCCGGGCATCCAGTCCGTCTTTGCCTTCGCAGGCGCCGGTGGGCTGAACCAGAACACAGGCGGCGGCGAAAGCCCGAAGGACACCATCGGCCAGCTGCAACTTGAGCTTGTTCCGTGGGAAGACCGCCCAGCATTCGCACGTGCCAACGACATCGATTTGGCGACTTTGGACGGTGATTTGGTAATGGAACGCCTTCAAAGCGAGCTTAACACAATCCCCGGCATTCGTACTGAGATCCTGAACCTGTCACGTGGTCCGGGTGCCGCAAAGCCCGTTCATTTGCGGTTAACGAGCGGCAATTGGGACGACCTACAGGCGGCGGCCGCAACCGTGCGGGCGCAGTTTGAAAGCACAACAGGTCTGACACTAATCGAAGACAGCCGCCCCCTGCCCGGCATTGATTGGGAAATCACCGTCGATGTTGAAAAAGCGGGGCGCTACGGCGCCAATGTCGCCACGGTTGGCGGCATGGTTCAGCTTGTAACGCGCGGTATTTTACTGGACACGATGCGGGTTGATACCTCGGACGAGGAAATCGAAATCCGCGTGCGATTGCCTGAATCGGACCGCGTGCTGTCGACGCTCGACTCTCTGCGTGTTCGTACCACCTCTGGCCTTGTGCCCCTGTCCAACTTCATCACCCGCACGCCTGTGCCCGAACTGGCGCAGATCGACCGGATCGACCAGAACCGTTACTTTGATGTGAAGGCGGATGTTGAGGCAGACTTGACGAAGTTCACAATCGGAGAAGGCGACGATCTTTCTGTGCTTGGCCTTTTCCGTGAAGTGCAAGACGGTGAAGCGACAGTTGATGCGGCCCGCACTGTTGAAGCATCAGACGGTTCCATTTTCGAACTGATTGAACTTCATGATGCGGCCACAATCGTCGACGTTCAAAACGCGATCATTGATGGCGATACGACGCCAGTTGCGGTGAACGGGAATGAACGCATTGAGCGTCTCACAGAATGGCTCGACACCAATCCGCTTCCGGCGTCTGTAAACTTTGAATGGACGGGTGACCAAGAAGACCAAGCTGAATCCGGTGCGTTCCTCATGCAAGCCTTTGCGGGCGCGTTGGGGCTGATGTTCATCATCCTGCTGGCGCAGTTCAACTCGGTCTATAACTCTGTCCTCGTGCTGCTGGCGGTTATCCTGTCCACCACAGGCGTGCTGATCGGAATGTTAGTTATGGATCAGGCGTTCTCGATCATCATGACGGGGACAGGCATCGTCGCCTTGGCGGGGATCGTTGTGAACAACAACATCGTGCTGATCGACACCTACCAAGAATATGAGCGCTACATGCCCCGCACCGAGGCCATTACCCGCACCGCCGAAGATCGCATTCGCCCCGTGTTGCTGACGACGATCACCACAATGGCCGGCCTTGCCCCCATGATGTTCGGCCTCAGCCTCGACTTCATTGGCGGTGGCTTTTCCATCGACAGCCCGACGTCGCTTTGGTGGAAACAACTGGCGACGGCTGTTGTGTTCGGTCTTGGTATCGCAACTGTTCTGACATTGGTATTCACGCCTTCCATGCTGGCGCTGCGGGTCTGGGTCACAACCTATGCCCGCTGGGGCGCGCAACTATTGTCAAAGCTTTCGATGGGTAATTCCAGCCGCGCTGCACAAGACTGGGCGCTGTCACGCGAGGCCAAGCGGGTTAAAGCGCCTGAGATTATCTGGGGTGACGAACCCTACACCGTTCTAAGTTCCCCAGTCGAAGTGCCGATGAAAGCAGCCGAATAAATGCAGTTTAAAAATGGTGGATTTGGGAACGTTAATGAAACGCTGGAAAAGATGGGCGCTAAGCGATGAGTGAACAGATTTGGGCGACGAATGTGAGTGATGTTCGGACAAATCAGTCGTTTCTACCTAAGCATTTTCGCCTGCAAGAGTATCGCGATGCCATCGTCGAGTGTTCCTTGGGCAGGAAGGTCAACCCAGAACTGATAGCGGACCAGTACAATTTTACCGGCGCCACAAAACTGAGTGATAGCTTGCCGCTGCCCCCAGTCATTTCTCTTGCACATCGCTGTGTCACCGAGCCATTTAAGGCGGTCATCGAGCAGTTTGATATCGGTCAATCGTTTTCCACAAAACCATTCTTTGTGATTTCGAAGGACAGCCAATTCCGGTGGAACCGTACTGGGCCATCGTTATTCAGGAACCTCGCGAAACGGCTGATCGCAGTAAGGGTATCGAAGAAGGCTGGATGAAGCCGCATCCTCGGTTTCCTGCAAGGCAGGCACGTCTGCGATCGAAAAGCTATAAAGAAATGCCGATCAAGGTGCTGCCCAAAATAAGGCAAGATGTCGATCTTTGGTGTGACCCCTATTTGACTCAAGTATTATTTTTTTCGGACAGGCTAAAGCGCGCATTGGATGAAGTCCCTGGTGTGGAACACTTTCATTTGATGCCTGTCGTCGGCAATCAGTAGTTAAGTTCCGTGGCAATGGCTGTGCCACAAACCCTAGGCTATGAAACTCTCTCGAAGGCTTTGGGTATTAGACGCCAACAGAAACAGCTAACAAACAGCAGTCTGGACCGCTTTCTTGCCTAACGGCGTCTGTCCCAACTAAGCCGCGTCTTCATCTTGTTGCTGGCGGTTCCACAAATGAGCATATCGCCCATCACTGCTCAGCAGCGCGTCATGCGTTCCCTGTTCCACAACCACGCCGTTCTCAAGCACCACAATGCGGTCAGCATCCGCGATAGTGGACAGACGGTGCGCGATTGTTAGAACCGTGCGCCCCTGCCCCATCGCCTTGAGCTCGTTCTGAATTTCCATTTCGGTTTCAGTATCAAGTGCGCTGGTCGCTTCATCCAAAATCAGGATTGGCGGGTCCTTTAGCAGCGTACGCGCGATGCCGACCCGCTGCTTTTCGCCGCCAGACAGCTTTAGCCCGCGCTCGCCCACGGTGGTTTCATATCCATCGGGAAGGCTTTCGATGAAGTCGTGGATTTTGGCGGCTTTTGCTGCGGCGACGATGTCTTCAAAGCTCGCACCTTCGCGCCCGTAGGCGATGTTGTAGCGGATCGTGTCGTTAAACAGCACCGTGTCTTGCGGCACCACGCCGATCTGTTCGTGCAGGCTGACTTGGGTCACATCGCGGATGTCTTGCCCGTCAATGCGGATCGCGCCGTCGCCCACGTCATAAAAGCGGAACAACAACCGCCCGATGGTGGATTTCCCCGAACCCGATGATCCAACAATCGCAACCGTCTGCCCCGCTGGGATCGGCAAATCCACACCGCGCAGGATCGGGCGTTCGGCGTCATAGCCAAAGAAAACACCGTCAAAAACCACCTCGCCGCCTTGCACATTTAGAACATTTGCGTCCGGTTTGTCGGTAACTTCGCTTGGTTGCTCTAACAAATCGAACATTGCCCCCATATCTACCAAGGCCTGACGAATTTCACGGTAAACCGTGCCCAAAAAGTTAAGCGGCATGGTGATCTGTATCATATAGGCGTTGACCATAACGAAGTCGCCAACCGTCAATGCCCCACTTTCAACCCCCATCGCGGCCATTACCATCACGGCAACCAAACCACCCGTGATCAATACAGATTGACCAAAGTTCAGGAATGCCAACGAGTAAGACGTTTTAAGCGCCGCAGCCACATACTGCTCCATCGCGCCATCATACCGATCAGCCTCGCGCTTTTCTGCGCCAAAGTATTTTACCGTCTCAAAATTCAGCAGGCTATCAATGGCCTTTTGGTTCGCATCCGTGTCCTGGTCGTTCATTACTTTGCGGATTTTGACGCGCCATTCAGTGACAGTGAACGTGAACCAAATGTAGAGTGCGATGGTGCCGACTACGACAGCCAAGTACCAGACATCAAACAGGAAAAACAAAACCACAGCGATCATCACGAGCTCAATCAGCAAGGGTCCGATAGAGAACAGCAAGAAGCGGAGCAAGAATTCCACGCCCTTAACACCACGTTCAATAATCCGGCTCAGCCCGCCGGTTTTGCGCGTGATATGATAGCGCATGGACAGGCGGTGAATATGGGTGAAAGTCTCAAGCGCCAGCGCCCGTAGCGCCCTCTGCCCCACCTTGGCAAAGATCACATCACGCAACTGTTGAAAGCCGACATTCATCAAACGGGCGAAGCCATAGGCCAACGTCAGGCCCACCGCTCCGATCGCCAGCATCGAAGCAGACCCTTCACCAGCCAGCGCATCAACCGCGCCTTTGTATATTAGTGGCGTGCCGACCGCGATTAGCTTTGCCAAGAACAGCACCGACAGCGCCGCAACAACCCGTTGCTTCACCCAAAGCTGATCATCTGGCCAAAGGTATGGAACGACACGCTTAATGACCTTCCAACCTTGGATTTTCGTACCATCGAGGTTTTCGGAAGTCTTGGTCAGGCCGCGCATAAGGTGCTTTCTTTCGAACAGGATTGTTTACTTAGTGGTTGAACGTGGGCATTGCCAGCCTCTGCAGGCCACAGAGTTGCGCCTTTCACAGAACCGATTGTTTGCACAAAGGAAATGACCCCCAACTGAGCCAAGGATTGTTTCAATATTCCGCTCGAATGGTAGTCCGATCATGGCACGCATTGTTCGCCGCCAATCGGCACGCTAAGCTGACTGAGAAATTATGTGGGGTCTAAAATGAACGAGTCGTCAGCGATACGAACGGGGCACGGCCCTGAGTTATCAGAGTTTGATTGGACGGATGCCTTGCGTCTTGAAGATCAGCTAACCGAGGACGAGCGCATGCTGCGCGACGCGGCTTCTACGTTTGCTCAGAGCACGCTTCAACCTAAGGTCCGCGATGCGTATCGCGACGAAACTGCTGACGCCGGAATCTTTCGTGAGATGGGTGATGCTGGATTGCTCGGCCTTACGATCCCAGAAGAATACGGCGGATTGGGTGCTGGATACGTAACATACGGCCTGGTCGCGCGTGAAATTGAGCGTGTCGACAGCGGATATCGTTCCATGATGTCAGTTCAATCCTCACTGGTGATGTACCCGATCCACGCCTATGGCTCTGAAGAGCAACGTAAAAAATACCTTCCCGGCTTGGCATCCGGTGAATTGATTGGCTGTTTCGGATTGACCGAGCCTGATGCTGGGTCCGACCCCGCAGGCATGAAAACCCGAGCGGTTAAGACGGCGAATGGATATAAAATCAGCGGTTCAAAGATGTGGATCTCGAACGCACCCATCGCGGATGTGTTCGTGGTTTGGGCCAAGTCCGAAGAACACGATGGAAAAATTCGCGGCTTTATCCTTGAAAAAGGAATGAAAGGCCTGACCGCGCCAAAGATTGCTGGCAAACTTTCGCTGCGTGCGTCTGTCACAGGCGAGATCGTGATGGATGGCGTTGAGGTCGGAGAAGACGCGCTACTGCCAAACGTCCAAGGTCTAAAAGGGCCGTTCGGTTGCTTGAACCGCGCGCGGTACGGCATCGCTTGGGGTGTCATGGGCGCGGCCGAATTCTGTTGGCATGCCGCCCGCACCTACGGGCTGGATCGCAAGCAATTCAACAAGCCATTGGCGCAAACCCAGCTGTTCCAGAAAAAACTGGCCGATATGCAGACCGAGATCACGCTCGGACTTCAGTCGGCCTTGCAGCTTGGCCGTTTAATGGATGCGGGCAAAGCCGCACCTGAGATGATCAGCCTGATGAAACGCAACAACTGCGGCAAAGCCCTCGATATCGCGCGCGCGTCCCGTGATATGCACGGCGGCAACGGCATTTCGGATGAATTCCAGATTATGCGCCACATGGTGAACCTGGAGACTGTGAACACCTATGAGGGCACGCATGATGTCCACGCGCTGATCCTTGGGCGTGCGCAGACTGGATTGCAGGCATTCTTTTAATGGTTTCCTACATTCGCCTCATCCCTTGCCAAATTGTGCCTCATTGCGTCCTTAGCGCTGAACGCGGTGAGTGGGATTACCTTTTGAACGAGACGAGTGAATGAAAGATACTGCCACCACGTTTGACTATGACCTTAACGAGCTGGACCGCTCTGCTTGGCTAGATCAGGTCGATACAATCGCCGAAGATTTCGGATACTTTGAACCTGTAGGGCCAAACCATTCTGCTGTGTTGATAGACGCAGGCCACACACTTCTTGTGACCTTCGAAACGGCCCCGAATGTGCGTAAACACAATGACGGTCACGCGCCATTGGGCTGGGGATTCGTGCAAAGCCACGGATGGTCTAGCCTGACGTTATTGGCTGATGCTCGAACAGACTGGTTTCGTCACCCGGCGGTGTTTGGCTACTTTGACCGTCTGATCGATGATGGGTTCTTCGATGATTTCGATCAGATCCTGTTTTATGGTTCAGGCGCAGCGGGATACGCCGCGGCGGCCTATTCGGTTGCAGCACCTGATGCACAGGTTTTGGCAATCCAGCCGCAGGCCACGCTTGATCCGGCGCTTGCCCGTTGGGATCAGCGTCATCCGGAAACCCGCCGTTTAGATTTTAAAACCCGCTTTGGCTATGCACCGATGATGGTGGAAACTGCGGAAACCGTTTCTATTGTGCATGATCCGTCCGTCATTGAAGACGCAATGCATGCTTCACTCTTTCGGGGTGAAAACACGACGCATTTTGCCTGCCCCTATCTTGGTCCAAATGCTGATCGCGCGTTAAACGCAATGGACGTATTGCCCGAGATAATCGAGCTCGCGATGGACAGTGAGTTGGATCAGGGCAGCTTTGCCACGCTCTGGCGGGCGCGTCAAAGCTACGGTCCATACCTGCGCACCCTAATGCATAGGTTGGATGCAGATGATCGGCACGAACGATTGCTCATGCGCTTATGCCGCAATGTGGATGCAATCAACAAACGCCCCGCGTTCAAAAAGAAACTTGCTGAACTCGAGGCGCGTGGCGTGAGCGATTAACTGCGTTTGTCTTCGATCATACGTTGAGCTGTGCGCAGAAGACGCATTGCGAAATATCCAACGGAGCCACCCACCGCGAGGCCGAGTGCCGAACCAGAGCTGAAAACTGCGCACAAAATACCAGCAATGATCATTGCGATCATAAATGCCAGTGCTCGCATTTCCGTATCCTTTACATCAAACCCCTCACCCATCATGCGTGCCACTGGGCGCGCCAATGGTGCTTCGATCATTGGCGTCGCGGCGCCCGCAAGAACTGCAATCAAAAAACCGAACATGTAAAACTCCCTTATGTGGCGGTATTGGCACCGCTGTTTCAAACCCTTGGAAGTTTGGCAAGGGGAACCCTCTGGTCAGTTCCCCCTTCGCGGTGTAATGGGCAGTATGCCCAAGCAAAGCCCAGACCGCCTCACAATCGTTCGACCAGATGACTGGCACCTTCATCTTCGTGATGGTGCGATGATGCAGGCCGTAGCGCCCCACACCGCCGCCCATTTTGGCCGTGCGATTATTATGCCAAACCTTGTGCCCCCTGTTGTAACAGGTGCGCAGGCCGCAGCCTACCGCGAACGGATCATGTCCGCCCTGCCCGAAGGCACCCCTTTCCGCCCGTTGATGACATGTTATCTAACGGAAGACACCGACGCCAACGATCTGGAAATCGCGCACCGTGATGGTATCATCACAGCAGTTAAGCTTTACCCAGCTGGCGCCACGACCAACTCTGCCTCCGGTGTGTCCGACTTTGATAAAGTCCGCCCTGTGTTGGAACGCATGGCCGACATGGGTCTGCCCCTATGCGTTCATGGCGAAGTCACGGATCCGAACGTTGATATCTTTGACCGCGAGGCCGTGTTTATCGACAGGGTCCTGAAACCGATCCGCAAGAAAGTTCCCGATCTGAAGGTCATCATGGAACATGTGACGACCGAGAACGCGGTGGATTATGTGCGCGACAGCCGCTCAAACCTCGCGGCAACGATCACGACGCACCATCTGATTATCAACCGCAACCACATCCTCGCGGGCGGCATAAAACCGCACTATTACTGCCTGCCCGTTGCTAAACGCGAAAAGCACCGCATCGCGCTGGTTCAGGCTGCGATTTCTGGCGACAAGCGGTTTTTCCTTGGCACGGATTCAGCCCCGCACACGGACGCAAATAAGCTTTTGCCATGCGGATGCGCTGGGTGCTTCACAGCAATAAACACCCTATCTTGCCTCGCAGAAGTCTTTGATGCGGCTGGAAAAATAGACAAATTGGAAAACTTCACGTCCCTCGCAGGGCCGCGCTATTACGGGCTAGAACCGAATGAGGACACGGTCACGTTGATCAAAGGTGATCCAGTTGAATATCCGGCCTGCGTTGAAACGGCAGATGGCCCCGTAACAGTGTTTGATCCGGGTTTCCCACTACATTGGCGCGTCGAATAACCAATTCAATGCCCCTTAGACGGGCTTTCGCAACAAAAAAGAGACAAGACAGATGATCCCCACCTCGTTTCCTGACAAAGCGGAAATCGCCCGCCTAACAGCACGCATGTTGATTGAGATCGGCGCGATTGATTTCAATTCCGCTGACCCGTTCACCCATTCGAACGGCAAAAAGGCCCCGACCTATGTGGATTGCCGCAAGCTGATTTCGTTTCCACGCATCCGCAGCACGTTGATGGACTTTCTAGCCGTCACAACCATGCGCGAATGTGGTTTTGAGGCGTTTGATAATGTCGCCGGTGGCGAAACCGCTGGCATCCCGTTCGGCGCACTGATGGCCGAACGTCTCGCCTTGCCGATGACATATGTTCGCAAGAAACCGAAGGGTTATGGCCGCAATGCACGCATCGAAGGTGTGATGTCGGAGGGCCAACGCGTGCTTTTGGTCGAAGACCTCACCACCGACGGCGGCTCAAAGCTGTCCTTCGTAGATGCGATCCGTGAAACTGGTGCCACGTGCAACGCAACGGCCGTGATTTTCTTCTACGGCATCTTTGAGGGCGTGGAACAAAATCTCGCCGATCATGGTGTGCAATTGCTGCACCTGTGCACGTGGTGGGACGTTCTAGCAGAAGCCAAAGCATCCGAATCTTTTGATGCAGCAACTTTAACCGAAGTCGAAGCCTACCTGCGCGATCCGGCAGCATGGTCGGCCGCGCACGCTTAATTCTTGCAAAAGAGTTAACAGAAATTCGAGACATCTAAGCACAATATCTTGCGGTCTGCGCTTTGCGCGGGCTGCATTTTGTGCCATTATCCCCTCACACAGCCTATCCACAGCTTTATACAATTTGCGCAAGCTCTGCGTGTTTTGTATGACAGCCGAGCGGTGGTTCGCGGGTTGAGGGGACAGGTATATGAACGAGATTACGACATTTAACGCGACAGGCACACTCGAAGCCAATGTCGATTCCGCCCCCCACTCTATCGAGGCTGAACAGCAGCTTCTGGGTGCGATCCTAACCAACAACGACATTTTTGACCGTGTGTCCGCGATCGTCGGGCCAGACCATTTCTACGATCCCGTCCATGCACGGATTTTTGAAACGGCTGCTGCGCGTATCGCCAAAAATAACCTCGCCTCCCCTGTGACGCTGAAGGCGTTTCTTGAGGATGACGAAGGGCTGAAAGAACTCGGTGGACCAGCCTACCTTGCGCGTCTTGCTGGTGCTGCGATTTCCGCCTTTGCCGCACGCGACTACGCCCAGATGATCTATGACCTCGCGGTGCGCCGCCAGTTGATTACAGTCGGACAGGACATCGCAGCCAAAGCTGGCAAGGTTGATGTCGAAAGCGAGCCCAAAGAACAGATCGTTGAGGCAGAACAGGCGCTTTATAAACTGGCCGAACAGGGTTCCACTGAGGGCGGATTTCAGTCCTTCCTGAAGGCCGTCACAGATGCGGTAAATGTCGCGAACTCCGCCTATCAGCGTGATGGTGGTTTGGCGGGTGTCGCGACTGACCTGATCGATTTGGACAATAAACTCGGTGGGTTACACAAGTCTGACCTTCTGATCCTCGCAGGTCGCCCGTCAATGGGGAAGACATCACTTGCGACCAACATCGCCTACAATGTCGCCAAGGCCTACAAGAAGGGCAAGCTGGCGGATGGCACCGAAGGTTCTGTTGACGGTGGCGTTGTCGGGTTCTTTTCACTAGAGATGTCGGCGGAACAATTGGCGGGCCGTATCCTTGCCGAAGCGTCCGAAATTTCCAGCCACAAAATCCGCCAAGGTGACATGACCGAGGGCGAATTCCGCCGTTTCGTGGATGCCGCCAAGCAGCTTGAAGCCTGCCCGCTTTATATCGACGACACTGCCGCCATTCCAATTAGCCAGTTGTCTGCGCGTGCGCGTCGTTTGAAACGGACCCATGGTTTGGACCTGCTGATCGTGGACTATTTGCAGCTGGTGCGCGGTACGTCTGAAAACCGTGTGCAGGAAATCGGCGAGATTTCGATGGGCCTAAAAGCCATCGCGAAAGAACTGCAAATCCCCGTTATCGCCCTGTCCCAGCTGTCGCGTCAGGTGGAAAACCGAGAAGATAAACGCCCACAACTCAGTGACTTGCGCGAATCTGGATCGATTGAGCAAGACGCCGACGTCGTGATGTTCGTATATCGCGGCGAATACTATACCGAGCGTGAAAAGCCCGATGACAGCAACATGGAAGCGATGGCCGGTTGGGTCGCAAAGATGGAAGAACTGCACGGCAAGGCCGAAGTCATTATTGGCAAGCAACGTCACGGTCCGATTGGCACGGTCGAGCTATCGTTCACGCCGGAATTCACCCGCTTTGGCAATCTTGTGAAACCGTGGCAGCAGAACGGCGATCAGGAATTCTAAACCCCACTTGCCCCCCCTCGCGCGGGCTGGCATGAACGGGCCATGAGTACAGGTTTTTTAACAGTTGATTTAGATGCGCTGACCAGCAACTGGCGGGCGCTTGATGGTATGACAGGCGTGGAAACCGCTGCCGTGGTTAAGGCAGATGGTTACGGTCTAGGCCTCGCAAAAGTGGGCCGCGCGTTGATGAAGGCGGGTGTAAAACGCTTTTTCGTCGCAGTGGCGCAAGAAGGCGCTGAATTGCGCCAAGCCGTTGGTCCCAATGTGGAAATTTTCGTCTTCGCCGGCCATATGCGCGGCGATACCGACATGATTGGCGACATGATGTTGACCCCACTGGTCAACACCGTCGGCCAACTTACCCGCCACCTTGAGGCCCTGCCCGACCACCCGTTTGGAGTGCAACTTGATACGGGCATGAACCGCCTCGGGCTTGAGATGGGTGAATGGGCCTCGGTTGCTGAAATTGCCTTGTCGCAGAATTGCCGTCTCGTGATGTCCCACCTCGCCTGCGCGGATGAGCCTGAGCATGCGATGAACCGCCAACAGCTTGAGCAGTTCCACCTGATGACCGATGGCATCGAAGTTCCGCGATCTTTGGCGGCGACTGGTGGTATCTTGCTTGGGCCAGAATACCATTTCGACATGACGCGGCCGGGTGTTGGCCTGTATGGTGGTGCGCCGTTTTTGGATGCGCGTCCAGTGGCCTATCTGGACTTGCCTGTTATCCAAGTCCGCGACGTAGGAATCGATGAAACCGTTGGCTACGCCAACGCATGGACAGCAAAACGCCCATCAAAAATCGCAACTGTTTCAGGCGGTTATGCAGACGGATTGATCCGCGCTTTGTCTGGTGGCGCAAGCCTTTGGCACGGCGATCAGTCAGTGCCGCTGGTGGGCCGTGTCTCAATGGACCTGATCACTGCTGACGTAACCGATTTGCCAGAACTTCCCGGCGTCTTGTCCGTACTGAACCAGGATCAATCCGTAGACGCCTTGGCGGAACGTGCGGGCACTATTGGCTATGAAATCCTCACCTCGCTTGGCCCGCGCTACCAACGCCGGTACGCCGGCGGATGAGCACGCTACTGGCCTCAATTGGCGCGGCGGTCTTGGGGTTTCTGGCCGCGATCGGGCGTTTGGCCTTGTTCACGGGGCAAACAATCAGCCATTTGGTGCGCCCGCCATTTTATGGCCGTGAATTTGGTAACGCGCTTTTGCAAATCGGGTATTTCTCGCTTCCTGTTGTTGGCCTAACAGCCTTCTTCACGGGCGGCGCATTGGCGTTGCAAATCTATTCCGGCGGCGCGCGTTTTTCGGCAGAGGCCGTTGTGCCGCAAATTGTCGCCATCGGCATGGTGCGCGAACTTGGGCCCGTTTTGGTTGGCTTGATGATCGCGGCGCGTGTGACCTCCTCAATCGCGGCGGAAATCGCGACGATGAAAGTCACAGAACAGATCGACGCGCTTGTCACGCTGTCGACCCACCCGATGAAATACCTCACCCTGCCGCGCGTTTTGGCGGCAACTTTGGTGATGCCGCTTCTTGTGGGTGTTGGCGACATTATCGGCATTTATGGCGGCTACATCGTTGGCACCGAACGCTTGGGTTTCAATGCGTCCGCTTACTTGCAAAACACCGCCGATTTCCTTGAACCGCTCGACATCATTTCATCCCTCGTCAAAGGCGCGGTCTTTGGCTTCATCGCAGCCCTCATGGGGTGCTACTACGGCATGAATTCCGACCGCGGCGCGATGGGCGTTGGACGCGCAACCAAGTCTAGCGTGGTCGCCGCCGCGATCCTGATATTGGCGGCAAACTTCCTACTGACGGAGGCATTTTTCTCCGCATGATTGAGCTTACAGACGTACATAAATCATTTGGATCCAACCACGTCTTGCGCGGTGTGAACCTGTCGGTGCCTCAGGGCGAAAGCATGGTTGTGATCGGCGGCTCCGGCACCGGAAAATCCATTCTGATCAAATCGATACTGGGCCTTGTTACACCAGAAACCGGCACGATTACCGTCGATGGCAAGGACGTGAACAAAGGCGACCGCGACGCGTTCCTCGCCCGTTTTGGCATGTTGTTTCAGGGGGCTGCACTGTTTGACAGCTTGCCCGTTTGGCAGAACGTCGCGTTCCGTTTGCTGCGCGGATCATTGAAGAAGCCCAAGGACGAGGCCCGCGACATCGCAATTGAAAAACTGCGCCGTGTCGGGCTGTCCGCTGATGTTGCAGACCGCCTTCCGGCTGAACTGTCCGGTGGCATGCAAAAACGCGTCGGCCTTGCCCGTGCCATCGCCGCTGAACCTGAGATCATCTTCTTTGACGAACCGACAACGGGCCTTGATCCGATCATGTCCGGCGTCATCAACGACCTCATCCGTGAGATCGTGACCGAGATGGGCGCAACCGCCATAACAATCACCCATGACATGACATCCGTGCGCGCCATCGCCGACAAAATCGCGATGCTGCATGCGGGTAAAATCCGCTGGACTGGACCAGTTGCAGACATGGATGCGTCAACCGACCCTTATGTTGACCAATTTATCCATGGCCGCGCTGAAGGCCCGATTGAAGCCGTGCGCTAAGGAAAACGGAGGCCGATAATGGAGCTTATTCTTGCACTCGCTGCGGTCTACATTGGTGGTCCCTTAGGTCTTCTGCTGGTTCTGATCGGCGCGATCGGAGTTTGGCGAAGAAAGACCCCTGGGGAATACGGCTGGATGGGTTTTGTACTGATTGTGGGGATCATTTTGATCGTTATTGCTGGCATCTTGGGGCTTGAGCTTTCAAGAACGAATTTCGGCCTTTGATCGACCACACCATGCCAACCAAAGCGAACCCTGAAAGCTCAATTCATCCGACGCGCGAATCGGGAACTGGCCATTTCAGACCGTGTTTTAGCTAGGTCCTGTGCCCGACACAGAATATATGGCCATTTCATAAGCCTCCTACATCATCATGATCTTCTATCGTTGTGGGGATCACCGGAATATCCAGAACGCTTCGAACACAATGCCCGCAATATCCTGTTATTGTTCCGGTTTTCCTGACCTTGCAGTAAATTTTCGGTTTTTCCCCTTGGGTCGTAGGCAGCTTTCCGCCTAAGATATGGTTAACATTTTAGTAAAGACATCACAGCCTGGGGGTGAACGTGTCGAATTCGTCTTTGGTGGCAAGTGGCCACCGTGTACTGCATTCTATCTCAATGGTTCTGATACTTGTGATCGGGCTATCTGCCCTCGTTTATACGCTTGCCTGCGCACTTGGGTTTGCACCGTGGCTCACGTTCACCGCAACCTTCGGCGATTTCTTCGTGCCGCTTGCTGGAATGTACACACAGATCGTTGTGACCATTATCCTTGCATCCCTGTTCTTCTTTATGCCCAGCGCAGGCCGCATCATGTCGCTTGAACGGTCGCACCGGAACTTCAAACTGAGCATGGAAGACGTCGCCCGCGCATACCACCTGTGTCATACCGCTGACCGCGCCGGTGTTTTCACGATGTCATCCGAATTTGACGCAGTACGCGAACGCCTCGCCTATCTTCGCGATCACCCTGATCTGGACAGCCTTGAACCATCCGTTTTGGAAGTTGCCGCGCAAATGTCCCATCAGTCCCGCGAGCTGTCCGATATCTACAATGATGAAAAGGTCCGCCGCGCCAAAACCTTCCTACGCCAGCGTCAGGAAGAAGCGGAACGCCAGCAACAGCTGATCGTTGAAGCCCACCACAACCTGCGCGACATCCGCAAATGGTCCCAGCAGGTTGAGCTTGAAGAAAGCGTTGTGGCGTCCCAATTGTCCCAACTTGAAGAACAGCTTGAGGCAACCTTGCCGTCTCTGGGCTACACCCTCGGCAAAGAAAGCGCCGAGATTGTTCCGCTGCCACAAAAACCTGCCGCTGAATAAAGCGTGGACGTTTTAGCGGACCTCGCGGCACTTTTCATCCGCTTCGTCATCGGCGTGATGCGCGTAGTTATGCGCCTGATCGGGTTCGGGTTTTCCAAAACATGGATCGCCAACCACGCGGAAACCGTGCGCAACTGGGGTGTTGCCCTAACGGTAGTGATGGTCGTCTATCTGACACTTGGGGTTGTACGCGCAGCCGTGCCTGCCCTTGCAACACCGTGGCTGACGCTGCTTTACGAGTGGCCCGTTATCATATTTGCACTGATTGCCTGCCTCGTCGGTTTCACGATGAGCGAATGGGACGTCAACTATTACGACCCCGACCCGACCATGCATGCCTTCAAACCAGACGAGCTCGCCCCGGCACATACGACTGGCCCCGTCACGTCCCCGCCGACCCGTCACGGTGCGGGCATCGTCGCGCTTATCTTCTTGGCCTTGGTGATTGGCGCGATCTTCAGCGGGGTAACGTCCCAACGCCACGAAGCATCGCTCGCTGAAAAGCTTTGCGCGCAGGCTGATGAGCGTATTTCTGATGGCGCAGAACAAGCTGTGCGCGATGGCGCGGGGCTGCTTGACCGTGTGCTTGGGACACAAACAGCGGACCGGATTCCCTGCGCGGACGACTAAGCCTTGCGAGCAATCGACGAGGCGTTCAAACAGTGCGTAACGACAAAGGACGCTTCATGCTCAACGTTTTACGTATCGCCAACCTCGCCCTGCTGATCCTGTTTCCAATCGCGTGGTTTGCCCCGCTTTTGCGCGCAGCGTTGCTGCCGATTTTCGGGATGGACGAAATCTCGGTCATTTCCGGTCTGCAAAGCCTTTGGGGGAGCGATGTGTTCCTTGCCCTGATCGTCACCGCCTTCGCGATCTTCGCACCTTACCTGAAAACCATCGGATTGGCCTTGGTGCATTTTGACCTGTTGAAGGCCAAGGTCCTTCCCGTGCTCGGGTACTTGGGCAAGCTGGCAATGGCAGACATCTTCTTAATCGCGCTTTACGTGGTTGTCGTAAAAGGCGCCGGACGTGTGACCGTTGAAGGCGGCTGGGGGCTCTATTTGTTTACGGGCT
This sequence comes from Octadecabacter ascidiaceicola, assembly GCF_900185015.1. Classification (GTDB taxonomy): domain Bacteria; phylum Pseudomonadota; class Alphaproteobacteria; order Rhodobacterales; family Rhodobacteraceae; genus Octadecabacter; species Octadecabacter ascidiaceicola. The sequence goes on from NZ_FXYD01000001.1 coordinate 728,756, forward strand.
GCGTTCTGGCATCAATCCTTGTGTCCATATTCACAGCCCGCCACATCAAGGCGACGACAGCATGATGAACCGCCGCACCTTCATGGCGACCAGCTCAGTGGCGCTGATGTCTGGTTGTGAGGCCCGCGGACTTTTCACGGCGCCGATCATCGGAACGGTCTTTGATAATCAGCCGATCCTAATGGCGACCAACCGCGCGTCTTTTGACAGCAAGGAACATATCGACGGTCTGAATTTTTATGACCTTGATGTCGCCGTACCACGCAACCGTATTCCCGGTGAAGTGCCTGTTGAGGGTGACAACGCCTTTGCCCTGTCGCGTCAACGTCAGGTGACATCTGACCAAGACTTGAAACGCGCACTTGGGCCTGCTGGCGCGGAACCGCTGGTGATTTGGGTGCATGGGTTCAACAACACATCCGCCGAAGCCGTCTATCGACAAGCGCAGATGGTGCAGGACACCGGCATGCGAGGGCCGCAACTGTCATTCGTGTGGCCTTCCGCGACCACAGCAAGCGGCTATCTGTTTGATCGTGACAGTGCCTTGCAATCACGATCCGCACTCGAAGACCTGTTCATTCATTTAGGGCGCATTTGGGCTGGGTCCATAACCTTGGTGGCCCATTCGCTCGGGTGCATGCTGGCGATGGAAGCCTTGGTGCGGATGCGCCTGAAAAACCAACCCGTCGTGCTGGACAGCCTGATCCTTTTGCAGCCCGATATTGCGCCTGACGTTTTCACGACGCAGGTGAACGATATTTCACCGCTTCCCAATAGTTCTTTGCTCGTTGTGTCAGGCCGCGACCCTGCGCTGTTCTTGTCAGCGCGACTGGCGCAAACCCGAAATCGTGTTGGCGCGGATGTGGATGATATTAACCGCTACGAGGCCTTGGGCTTTCGCGTTGTTGACCTAACGGACGTGCGCGACGCAGAGGACAACCACCTTGTCGCGCTGACCTCGCCCACCGTGTTGGACTTTCTGCGCAATAACATCGGCAGCTGACGTAGACCTGCCCACTTGCGTTACATTTAAAATAGAATAAAACGTGAACATGGCAAAAGATATCACCTTCACCTGCACCGCGTGCAATGCGTCCACAACCAAATGGTCAGGGCGCTGTGACAGTTGCGAAGCATGGAACACCATTGAAGAAGTAAAGCCCCTGACTGGCGGCCCTAAGTCCAAAAAGGCGATGGGCGGCGGACGTGGCAAGCAGATCAACCTCACCGATCTTGCAACCCTTGAACCCGAACCGCCGCGCACGCTGTCTGGCGTGGGTGAGCTGGATCGCACCTTGGGCGGCGGATTGGTGAAAGCCTCCGCTATTTTGGTGGGTGGAGATCCGGGCATCGGGAAATCGACACTGCTATTGCAAGCGGCCGCACGGTTTGCCCGCAACGGGCTGAAGGTTCTTTACATTTCAGGCGAGGAATCCGCCTCTCAAGTGCAAATGCGCGCGCGGCGGCTTGGCCTAACGGAAAGCCCTGTGAAACTCGCCAGTGAAACAAACCTGCGCGATATCCTCACGACGCTTGAGGCGGAAAAGCCCGACTTCGTGATCATCGATTCCATTCAAACCATGTGGCTCGACACGGTCGAGGCGGCCCCGGGGTCTGTGTCCCAAGTGCGTTCCGCCGCGCATGAGCTGACGACATTTGCCAAGCAAAATGGCATCGCCGTGGTTCTTGTGGGTCATGTCACCAAAGAAGGCACCATCGCAGGGCCGCGCGTTGTGGAACATATGGTCGATACGGTGCTCTATTTTGAGGGCGAGCGTGGCCACCAGTTCCGTATTCTGCGCGCTGTCAAAAACCGTTTCGGCCCAGCCGACGAAATCGGTGTGTTTGAAATGACCGGCAAAGGGCTGGCTGAGGTCAAGAACCCGTCGGCGATGTTCCTCTCTGAACGCGGCGACCCTGCGCCGGGGTCGGTGGTGTTTGCTGGCATCGAAGGGTCGCGGCCCATGCTGTGCGAGTTTCAGGCGTTGGTCTCGCCCTCCCCCCATTCGCAACCACGCCGCACAGTTGTTGGCTGGGACGGCTCGCGCCTTGCGATGATCCTCGCTGTCCTCGAATCCCGCGCGGGCGTGCCGTTTACTGGCCTTGATGTGTATCTAAACGTCGCCGGAGGCCTGCGCGTGAGCGAACCTGCGGCCGATTTGGCCGTTGCCGCTGCGCTGATTTCCGCCCGCGAAGATGCAGCCCTGCCCAAAGATTGTGTTGTTTTTGGCGAATTAAGCCTCTCAGGTGGCCTGCGGGCCGCACCTCAGACGGAAAATCGGTTGAAAGAAGCGTCAAAACTTGGTTTTACCTCCGCAATCACTCCGGTTCGTGCGAAACGTGGCGGGGACAGCGGTGTAAGCATGCGCGAGATGCGCGACTTGCACAGCTTCGTGGAACAGGTATTCGGGGAACGATAACCCCGCAGAGCAAGACAAGGCGACAAACACATGGGCGATTTCACCATCATCGACGGCGTGGTCGCCATTGTTATTATTCTGTCAGCACTGCTGGCCTACTCCCGCGGGTTCGTGCGCGAAGCACTGGCCATCATGGGTTGGATCGTTGCAACGGTCATGGCATTTATCTTTGCGGATCAGGTGAAACCACTGGTCAAACAGATCCCCGTTGTCGGCGATTTCATCGGGGACAGCTGTGAACTCAGCGTGATCGCGGCCTTTGCTGCCGTGTTCGCTGTGGTCCTCGTGATTGTCTCAATCTTCACACCACTGTTTTCATCCCTGATCCAACGCTCCGTTCTAGGCGGATTGGACCAAGGCCTTGGGTTCTTGTTTGGTGCGCTGCGCGGTATTTTGTTGGTTGCCGTGGCGTTCTTTGTCTATTCCACCGTGCTGCAAAGCCAGAACATCCCGATGGTCGAAAACAGCCGCGCGATTGCTGTGTTTTCAAAAATGACGGGCAGCATCGAAGAGCGCGACCCTGAAGCCGCGCTTGGCTGGATCACAACGCAGTATGAACAACTTGTCGGTGAATGCGGTGAGCCTGTTGAGGACGTCGAAGCCGCACCTGCCGAGAACTAAGGCCAAGAAAGCCCACTATTATGTCGCGTGACGTCAAATATAGCCTTCTTTTTATCGCGATCTGCGCGGGCCTCTATGGTGCTGCTATGGTGTTTATGGCTGCAGGCCGCGCTTTTGAATTTAGCAGTTATCCTCGGTATGTTTTGCCCGCAGCGGCCCTCGCGCCGTTATTTTTCTCAAACCTCATTTTGAAAAAGCTGATTACAGCAAAGCCGGAAAAGTTCAGCAGCAAGGAACATATCGTGTTCGCGCTCATTGGCGTATTGGGTACAACCTGTGTTGCAGCATTTGTTGAGGCCAGTTTTCTGTTTCTCGCGCTGTTCCAAAGCATCGAGATCACTTTTCGCGAAGTTCTGTTTGCCCCGATTGATAAGCGATATACCGTCACTGTCTTGTTCGGGCAGAGTTTTATGCTCAGTGCGGCTGGCGTTGCGGCCTATGTTTGCGTCATTCGCATCCCCATGGCACTCAGCCTTCGGTGTCGCCCTCTGCCGCCGCCAACAGATAACAAGTAAACTGTCGCCATGATTGCGTGACACTTTCACGACAAAGGGTTAAACCCCCCTCAACGCTAGACCCTCGGATTCGGAGCTGCCCCCCGTGCCAATTAGCAAGCCCATGAGCCTTCGCGACCAAATGCCCCCTGCCCATCCCTTTGATGACGATAAATTAAAGGAAGAATGTGGTGTCTTCGGCGCCGTGGGGGTTGAAAACGCAGCCTCTGTCGTTGCCCTTGGCCTTCACGCCCTGCAACACCGCGGTCAAGAAGCGGGCGGTATCGTTACCCACGATTTCGCCCACGGGTTCAGTTCAGCGCGCCGTTTTGGATATGTCCGCGATAACTTTACGGACGCTGAAACCATGGCCACCCTGCCCGGCCCGATCGGAATTGGCCACGTGCGCTACTCCACAGCGGGTTCTAAGGGGGCGACACAGATCCGCGACGTGCAGCCCTTCTTTGGTGAGTTCTCCATGGGCGGCGCCGCGATTGCGCACAACGGCAACATCACCAACGCGCTTGCACTTCGCAAAGAACTGGTCGAACGCGGTTCCATTTTTCAAAGCTCTTCTGACAGTGAATGCATCATTCACCTAATGGCGCGTTCCATGGGCAAAAAGATTCCGGATCGTATGGAAGAAGCCCTACGCAAAGTCGAAGGCGCGTTTTCCGTCGTTGCCATGACCCGAACCAAACTTATTGGCTGTCGTGACCCATTGGGCGTACGTCCACTGGTTCTTGGGCAGCTTGGCGATGGTTGGGTTCTGGCCTCGGAAACCTGTGCGCTGGACATCATCAACGCCACGTTTATCCGCGAGATTGAACCGGGCGAAATGGTTGTCGCATCAGAAAAGGGCGTTGAATCGCATTTCCCGTTCCGCCGCGCCAAGTCTCGCTTCTGCATTTTCGAACACGTCTATTTCAGCCGCCCAGATTCAATTCTCGGCGGCCGTTCTGTCTATGAGACCCGTGAAAACATTGGCCGCGAGCTGGCTAAAGAAAATCCAGTAGACGCCGATCTTGTTTGCCCCGTACCGGATTCCGGCACCCCAGCGGCGATTGGGTATAGCCTTGAATCGGGCATTCCCTACGCGATGGGCATAATCCGCAATCAATACATGGGCCGCACATTCATTGAGCCATCCGAAAGCATCCGCAACATGGGTGTTCGCCTTAAGCTGAACGTGAACCGCGCCCTGGTGAAGGGCAAACGTATCATCCTTGTGGATGACAGCGTTGTCCGCGGCACGACCTCGCGCAAGATCAAGGAAATGATCCTTGAAGCAGGCGCTGCCGAAGTTCACTTCCGCATCGCATCGCCCCCTACGGCGTGGCCTTGTTTTTACGGCGTCGACACGCCACAGCGGGAAAAGCTTCTCGCCGCGACAATGACCGAAGAAGAAATGCGCTCCCATTTGGGTGTTGATTCTCTCAAGTTCATCTCGCTTGACGGGCTCTATCGCGCAGTGGGCGAGGCAAATGGCCGTGACCCCAAAGCGCCCGCGTATTGCGATGCGTGCTTTAGCGGTGAATATCCGGTTAAACCTGCCGACATGGTCGAACAGGGCTTTGAGATGAACACCGCTGCTGAGTAACCCGTTACTCTTTATAGTAAATCTTACAGTTGAGCGTCCCGCGATACCTCTGGGTTGTTGCGCACGCTTTGCATCTAACTGCCAGCTCATCGGCTAGTTTACGCCGACGTAAAGCCGCCAAGCTCGACATTGCTGCAATGCAGCATTACCTGCGCCTCCTGTTAATAAAGGCCAGAAACATGTCGACCGAAACAACCAGTCCTGAAACCGCACTTAGCGCGACACATGTCGACGCCATTGATTTGTCCAAACCCCAACTTCTGGGATTGTTTGGCGGCGGCGACGGCCCGCGTGCCTTGCTGCGCAGCCCCGACGGGACAATCGTCACCGCATCCGTCGCAGATGTGACCCCACTTGGCGAAGTCATCGCGATCACGGATACCTACGTGCTGCTGCGCGATGAGGACGCGACCATTCGCCGCCTGACTTTGCCCGCCTAAACGCGCTGCGGGATTGCCAAGCCCCGCCTTCACGCCTAATGAGACGCCATGAAAACAGCTCTTATCACAGGCGCATCGCGCGGTCTTGGCGCGGCATTGGCTGAAGCCCTTGCCCCTACTCACCACATCATTGCAGTTGCACGCACGACTGGTGCGCTAGAAGACCTTGATGACCGGATCAAAGCCAAGGGTGGCGATACGACACTCGCGCCGATGGACATCACCGTGGACGCGGCGATGCAGCAGCTGTGCCGCTCGATCTATGATCGCTGGGGCAGCCTTGATTTGTGGGCCCACGCGGCCATTCACGCGGCACCATTGACCCCTGCAAGCCACATCAATCCTAAAGATTTCAACAAATCCACGGACATCAACGTTACATCGACGTCGCGGATGATTTCCTATGTCGCCCCCTTGCTGGGAGAAAACGGCAAGGCTGTGTTCTTTGAAGATGCACGCGGCGGTGAGGCCTTTTACGGCAGCTACGGCGCAACGAAAGCAGCGCAAATCGCACTGGCGCGATCATGGGAAGTCGAAACGGCCAAAACAGGCCCACGGGTTCAAATTTTATCCCCAAATCCGATGCCAACAGCGACCCGCGCACGTTTCTTCCCAGGTGAAGACCGTGACCCATTGGCGGACCCAAAATCCGAGGCCGCGCGCCTTTTGCCCGAAATCCTCTCCTAGAGTCTTTGATGCAACGCCTTGCGGGGCGCTTGCCTCCTTCTCACGTTGGGCCATTGCCGGACTCTGCCCCCTGTCATAACAAGACATAAAAAGGGGCAATTCATGCGTATTCTCATTACAAACGATGACGGTATCAACGCCCCGGGCCTTGCGACACTTGCAGCCATTGCACATGAGGTCGCCGGCCCAGAGGGCGAAGTTTGGACTGTCGCGCCAGCGTTTGAACAATCCGGCGTCGGCCATTGCATCAGCTACGCAGCCCCCACGATGATCGCCAAACTGTCGGACCGTCGCTACGCCGCCGAAGGGTCCCCTGCCGATTGCGTGCTTGCTGCACTCTATGACGTGATGAAAGACGCAAAACCTGATTTGGTTCTGTCCGGTGTAAACCGCGGGAACAACGCGGCTGATAACACGCTTTATTCCGGCACCATCGGTGCGATTATTGAAGCTGCCATTCAGGGCGTGAAGGGCATCGCACTGAGCCAGTTTTTTGGCCCAGAAAACCGCGATCTTGATGATCCGTTTGAGGCGGCTGCAAAACATGGCGCGGCAACTGTGCGTGCTATTCTCGACAAGGGCATCTGGACCACAGACGCCTATAAAGTCTTTTACAACGTCAATTTCCCGCCTGTAGCAGCAGCGGACATCAAAGGAATGCGCGTGGCGTCCCAAGGGTTTCGCGAAAACACACGCTTTGGCATGAAACCGGATGTCGCCCCAAATGGCCGCCGCTTTCTTTGGGTCACAGGTGGACCACAGGATGAACCCACAGGTGCGGGTACTGACGTCACTGCCAACCTTGATGGTTACACGTCAGTCACGCCGATGCGGGCCGACCTAACTGCGCATGACATGCTTTCTGACCTGACGGAGCGATTGAAATGAACGCAATGACCACCCGTGCAGAACACCAAATGCAGTTTCTATTCGCCCTGCGTTCCAAGGGTGTAACGGATGCACGCGTCTTGACGGCAATGGAAAAAACCGATCGTGCAATGTTCGTAACGGGCCATTTCGCCGATCGCGCCTATGAAGACATGCCGCTGCCGATTGCTTGCGGCCAAACCATCAGCCAGCCGTCTGTGGTCGGGTTGATGACGCAGGCCTTGCAGGTGAACCCACGCGACAAGGTTCTCGAAGTGGGGACAGGATCGGGCTATCAGGCCGTCATCCTCAGCCACCTTGCGCGGCGGGTCTATACGGTTGATCGTCACAAAACGCTGATGAATGAAGCACGAGCAGTGTTCCAAACCCTTGATATCACAAACCTAACCGCGTTCACCGCGGACGGTTCACACGGGTTGCCAGACCAAGCCCCGTTTGATCGCATCCTTGTCACCGCCGCCGCCGAGGACCCGCCGGGCCCGCTTTTGGCGCAGCTTAAGGTGGGTGGCATTATGGTTTTACCAGTTGGACAATCGGACTCCGTTCAGACGCTTATCCGCGTCACACGATCCGAAACAGGCTTTGAATACGAGGAATTACGCCCAGTGCGCTTCGTTCCCCTGCTTGAGGGCTTGGGAAAAGACTAAAACGGCGTTATAAGGCTGCAAAAGTTGGGCAAAAGACCTGACACATTTGAGGAGCAAGACATGGGCAACCCGCGTTTTCCAAATTCACGGCGTGTAATGTTCGTATCGGTCGCGCTACTGGCGCTCGCTGCATGCGATGAAGACGGCAACATCCGCAGTCAAGATTTTGACTGGGACTTGCGCAACTTGGGCGGCGGCTTTGATACGACCGAAGCGGCCCGCAATTTAGCCGCGCGCCCACGTCCTGATGATCGCGGCGTTATTTCCTACCCAAATTATCAAGTGGTTGTGGCTGAGCGTGGTGAAACGGTGCGCCAGATCGCTGGCCGTTTGAACCTTGATGCAAACGAACTCGCCGCCTTCAACGGCGTCGACGCTGATGTCCCATTACGCCGCGATGAAATTGTCGCCCTCCCTGCCCGCGTTGCTGAGCCATCGCCAGCGACAGGCGCGATCACAACGGGGCCAATCCAGCCGCCAGAAGTGAACGTCACCACGCTGGCCTCTGACGCGATTGACCGCGCAGGTGAGCAAACGACGACACCTGCCGCCATAACGCCAGCCCCACAAACGGGCCGCGAGCCAGGCCTGCACCGCGTCGCGCGTGGCGAAACAGCCTTCCAGATTGCGCGTCTATACGATGTGCCCGTCGCCGCTTTGGCGGAATGGAACGGATTGGGAAGCGAACTGACCGTGCGCGAAGGCCAGCAGTTGCTGATCCCCGTCGCAGGCGCGACGCCACCGAGCCCCGCCGCCGCCGCGCCCGTGGTCGAAGCCCCCGGTGCAGGTTCGGAAACACCCACCCCGCCAAGCGCGGTTGTGCCTCTTCCACCCGTTGATGTGACGCCCCAAACGCCCGAAACCGCACCGGAAGCCCCTCCAGCGCCGGATATCGGTGAAGTGACGACCCCGTCCCCAGCCACGAGCGCACCCTTCATCCTGCCGGTAAACGGATCGATCATCCGTGAGTACAATGCGGGCCGCAATGAAGGCATCGACATCGGGGTGCCCGCCGGCACAACCGTTAAAGCCGCTGCTGCGGGAACAGTTGCTGCGATCACCCAGAACACCAACGGCGCGCAGATTATCGTTGTGCGCCACACAGGAAACATCCTGACGGTCTACGTGAATGTCAGCAATCTGACCGTGTCCAAGGACGATACCGTTACTCAGGGGCGGGGCATGGCCTCTGTCGCGGAAGGTTCACCAAGCTTCCTACACTTTGAAGTACGTGATGGGTTGGAAAGCGTCGATCCAGCAGACTACCTGCCGTAACGGGGACGAAATCTTTAAAAGATATCGACTGATTTCCTCTTAAGAAATCGCTACCCGAGCGACACGCCTTTACGACCAGCTAGGTCAACGAAATACTGCCAAGCGACGCGACCGGACCTGCTCCCGCGCGTCGCTTGCCACTCAATGGCTTCCGCACGCAAAGTTTCATCGTCAATCTTCACACTATGGGCATCGCAATAGCCGCGGATCATCGTGAGGTATTCGTCTTGATCACAGGGGTGGAAACCAAGCCACAGCCCGAAGCGATCTGATAGCGATACCTTTTCCTCAACAGCCTCAGACGGGCTGATTGCGGTTGAACGTTCGTTTTCAATCATATCGCGGGGCATCAGGTGGCGGCGATTGGACGTGGCATAAAGCACGACGTTTTCGGGGCGCCCTTCGATCCCGCCATCCAAAACCGCTTTCAGCGATTTGTAATGGGCGTCGTCATGGCCAAAGCTGAGGTCGTCGCAGAACATGATAAACCGCTCAGGGCGGCCACGTAGCAAGGCAAGACATCGACCAATGCTTGGCAGGTCTTCACGTTGTACTTCGACGATCTTCAGGTCCTTCTGCATCGCCTGAACATCGCCATGTATCGCTTTGACAAGCGAAGACTTTCCCATACCCCGCGCACCCCAAAGAAGCGCGTTGTTGGCGGGTAAACCTTTGGCAAATTGTACGGTGTTGGCGTGCAGCGTGTCGCGAGATCGGTTGATGCCAACAAGCAAGGAGAGATCAACGCGGTTCACGGTTTCAACGGGCTGTAGACTGTCTGGGTCAGCGTGCCAAACATAGGCCGAAGCAGTGAAATCCGGGGCGGCAGCCGGCGCTGGGGCCAATCGCTCCAGCGCTTCTGCAATGCGTCCTAAGGCTTCATCGTTCACGTGTTGGCCTCATCGTCTTCATCGATGTCTTCGCCTTCTTCTTCGTCCTCGAACCAAAGACCTTCGGCCCGTAATTTCGCTTCACGTGTTTTTTCAACCCGTGTGACCAAGAAAATCGAAACTTCGTAAAGACCGTAGACGACTACAAACAAAATCATCTGCGTGATGATATCTGGCGGCGTTACAAGTGCGGCCAGCAAAAGTATCCCAACAACGGCGTATTTGCGCACATTCCGCAGGCCCTCTGAGCTGACCAAGCCAGCCTTGCCCATAAGCGTCAGCAACACGGGCAATTGGAAACACATGCCAAAGGCCATGATGAATTTCAGCGTGATATCGAGGCTCTCGTTTACCTTACCAAAGAAGGTGATGCGAATGCCTTCAGCTACAGGAGCAGTTTCTGGAACGTTTTCAGGCAAATCCCCAGTAACCGAGCGCATTAAATCGGCGATCAAGGACGGCACATCCGCAAAGCCAAGGAAGAATGCCATAGCCAGCGGTGTGACAACGAAGTGCGCAAAGGATGCACCGAGCAGGAACATAACCGGCGAGGCGATCAGGAACGGTAAAAACGCTCCCTTTTCTTTGGAGTAAAGCCCCGGCGCTACAAAGCGCCACAGTTGGTACCCGATTACGGGGAACGCCAAGGCAAAGCCAAACACCATCGAAATCCGGAACAATGTGAACAGATATTCTTGCGGCGAGGTGTACTGCATTGTCGGGTTTGGATCGCCCAACTCGCGCAGGGTCTCTTCAATCGGTTCAAGCAGGAACTGCAGGATCGGTTCCGCGACCACAAAGGCAACCACGATGCCGACGATAAACGCCAGAACTGCACGGATCAGCCGCGTGCGCAGCTCGGCCAAATGTTCGATCAGCGGCGCTGCGCTGTCTTCAATGCCGTCTTTGTTTGTGTCGGTATCGCTCATTTCGCGTCCTTGCTCGGCGTCTTAGCCTTCGGCGTGGTTTTCTTGGCGGCTGGCTTTTTTGCAGCTGCCTTTTTCGCAACAGGCTTTTTCTTTGCTGCTGGTTTTTTATCGGCTGGCTTTTTTGGGGCCGCCTTAGCAGCCTCAGTTTTCGCGACAGATGCCGCCTCAGCCGCTGCTTGCGCCTTTTCAGACGCCATGCGGTCTTCTGCGGCCTTTGCCATCGCTTTGTTGATCTTCTCGGCGTTAGCGGCGCGTTCCTCAGAAAGCTTAGATTTCAACGCTTCCGTTTCACCGCCACCCTTCACGGTAGACTTAACGGCCCCCTGAGAGGCCTCGCGGATCTTGTCGACGCCGAATTTTTGCGGGTTCGCAGCGGCTTTGATGGTTTTGTTGATGTCCTTCATGCCGGATTCGTCAGCGGCGGCATTCATCGCGCTGGAAAATTCCCGCGCCATGCCTTTCGCCTTACCAACGAACTGACCGACCTGTCGAAACAGGTTTGGAAGGTCCTTGGGGCCAATGACGATCAACGCCACAATCCCGACAACCAACATCTCCATCCAGCTTAGATTAGGCATTTAACGCCCCCCGCTCTGTGCGTTGTCACAGGTGACTTAAACTTTGTCTTCGTCGGACGGTGTCACGTCTTTTGCTTCTTCAGCGAGTGTTTCTTCCAGCTCTTTGCCGCCATCATCAACGCCCTTTTTGAATGCTGTAATGCCTTTGCCAACTTCGCCCATCAGGGACGAAATTTTGCCGCGTCCAAACAGGACCAGCACAACAACTGCGATCAAAAGAAGACCAGGAAGGCCGATATTATTAAGCATGTTTTCTCTCCAAGAGTGGCAGGCGATTTTGCCCGCATTGGCTTTGCAGAAAACAGAAGTAGTGACCCACAGAAAGATTTGGAAGGGGAAAAGTGCAATTTTGCCCCCTAATTCACAAGGGCTTGGTTAGTATAGTGACAGTTTTCTGGCAGTTGACAGTTTTTTGTCATAAGCTGCCACTAAAGGAGCCTACCACATGCGGCGTGCTGACAGATTGATGAACTTGATTCGACACCTCCGCGATGGTCACCTGCACCGTGCGAGTGACTTGGCCGAGGCGATGAAAGTATCCCTGCGCACGATCTACCGTGATATGGAAACGCTGGCGAAATCCGGTGTCCCTATCGTGGGTGAGCGCGGCACCGGTTACCGCGTCACGGCGGCGATCACACTGCCTCCGTTGAACCTTTCCATGGCTGAACTCGAAGCGTTGCACGTTGGACTTGCCGCGATGCGTGAGGCGCAAGATCCAGACCTCGCCGCCGCCGCGTCAAGCCTTGCGTCAAAACTGGATGGGGTGTTGCCCGAACTGAATGCGCCAAAGTCTTTGGCTGTTTACCCGTTCGCAGATGCAGCACGGGGCTTTCAGCACTTGCCAAAAATCCGCAGCGCCATTCGAGCACGGCAAAAATTGTTGATCAACATGGGAGGGCGGGACCGCACGGTGCGTCCGTTGCAGTTGGACTATTGGGGCCGCCTTTGGACCTGCATCGTTTGGTGCGACACAACGCGCAAATTTGACGAACTGCGCATCGACCAGATCGCGTCGCTACGCATCTTGCCGAGTTTGTTTGTTGAAGAGGATGGAAAGCGGCTGGAAGATTACCAATCAGGCAGAGCGCGGAAAGATGAAACAACGGTCGCGCCGGATCATCAACCATAAAACCGTGCCCTTCTTGGGCAAAAACACGGACGGAATGATCGCCTTCATTTCATTGCCATCGTCCAACGTGAATTCCACGAGGCTTTCAAACCCCATAAAGCGTGCGCGCTTAACCCTGCCGCGTGCAGGTGTGCCTTCCGCGATGGTTGGATTGGGGCCCTTACCGTGACGATCAAAGTCGATCTTTATGTGTTGGGGGCGAACGACAATATCGACAACCGTGCCGTCAGCCACACCTGGCACAAGGAATTGGCCAAAGTCCGTTTGCGCCAAAGCGCCATTAACTTCAGCAGACACGCTATTGATATCACTAAAGAAACCAGCGGCATCCTTATCAACCGGCGTGTTGTAAATGTTATATGGCGCGCCCCTTTGGACGATCTTGCCTTTGCGCATCAAGGCAATTTCATCAGCCATACGCATGGCTTCTCCGGGTTCGTGGGTGACCAGCAAAACGGCGGTACCTTCGGCCTTCAAGACATCCAGTGTTTCATCGCGGATGTCGTCACGCAGGCGGTCATCAAGCCCGCTAAAGGGTTCATCCATCAGCATAATGCGCGGGCGCGGCGCAAGAGCGCGGGCAAGCGCAACACGCTGCTGTTCACCACCTGAAAGTTCATGCGGGTAGTTGTCGATGTGGGCCAACATGCCGACCTTTGAAAGGAGTTCTTCGACACGTTCGCGGTTGCTGGACGCGCGACCCTTTAGCCCATAGGCAACATTTCCCGCGACGGACAGGTGCGGAAACAAAGCAAAGTCCTGAAACATCAGCCCAATGCCGCGCCCCTCTGGTGGAACGCGTTGGTTGCTGTCACAGATCATTTCGCCATCAACCCAGATGGACCCAGACTCCTGCGTCTCGATCCCTGCGATCATGCGAAGCGTCGTGGATTTCCCACAGCCAGACGGCCCAAGCAGGCACGTCACTTGCCCCGGCATCACCGACAGTGACACGTCATCAACAACACGCCGCCCACCAAAGCTGCGCATCAGGTTGCGAATTTCGAGGCGGGGAGTTTCCGTCACCAATTGAGGCCCTTAATCCTTACCGAATAAATCGGGAATAGAAGGCAGATAGCAACGCACCTAGCTCAGGGCAAGTGTCAGAGCGTCGCGTTTACAGCCCCGCCGTCCAACAACAAGTTCTGGCCAACAATAAATCCAGCATGCTGGGAACACAGGAATGCACAAGCAGCTCCAAATTCTTCACGTGTGCCATAACGCCCCGCTGGAATGGTCGCTTCGCGGTCGGTTTTGGCTTGCTCTGCCGAAATACCCTGCGCGTCGCTGACACCCTTATCAAGGGATACCGCGCGATCCGTGGCGTGAATACCGGGAAGCAGATTATTGATCGTAACACCTGCGCCCGCCACTTGGCGCGATGTGCCGCCAACATATCCGGTAAGACCAGCCCGCGCCGCGTTGGATAGGCCCAGTACCGGAATGGGGGATTTCACTGACTGCGACGTTATATTCACAACCCGTCCCCAGCCCTTTTCTATCATGGCTGGAATCAGCGCCTTGATCAGCGCAATCGGGGTCAGCATGTTGGCATTAAGCGCTGCGATGAAATCATCACGGTCCCAATCTGACCACATCCCCGGAGGCGGGCCACCCGCATTTGTCACCAGAATATCAATACCTTGCGCCGCATCAATCACAGCCTTCTGGCCCTCAAGCGTCGTCACGTCAGCGGCCACTGTCACCACATCAACACCGTAGGTTTCGCGAATCTTTGCCGCTGTCGCGTCAAGCGCCTCAGCCCCGCGTGCGTTCATAATCAGATCAACGCCTTCCGCCGCCAACGCCTCTGCGCAACCGCGCCCCAATCCCTTCGATGACGCACAAACCAATGCCCGCTTGCCTTTGATGCCCAAGTCCATTGCGATGTCTCCCGTTTGCGTTCATTACCCTAACGTCAGAAATCGCCCATCCTCGGGCCGATCGTTGACGATTTTTCGCCCTATTTCTAAAGTAGGTTTCTTCACAATGACCATCCCTGTTTTGAGTTAGAGTACCCTGAATGTCTGATACTGCCCGCAACACCATCGCCGTCTTCTCGTCTGACTTATTCGTTGTGACAGATGGCGTCGCAGAGGGCGAAGGCATTGCGTTCATGGATGAGCTTGTCCTTGATGACGTTTACCAGCTTACCACTGATACCCCGCGCAAGGCCCTCACCTACGAAAAAGGTGACGGTTCCGCATTTGTCATCGCCCGCGATACCGAAATCGGCACACCGGGGAATTTGCTATATCTCGACAGTGTTATCACTCTCATGGCGCCAGACAGCACCACATACGAAGCGTTGATTTTGGTCGAAGTCGAAAGCGACGAGGCGGCTGAAATCTACTTGATGCCGTTAGCTACGCTCAAAGCCGAATACGATTACCGCCTCGTTGGAGCGGATCGTGAAACTGCGGCGGCCAAGTTTGGTGATGTTGCCTGTGTGCGATTTGCCAAAGGCACTCACATTACCCTCGCCTCCGGTGAGCAGGTTCCGATAGAAGACCTAAAGATTGGCGACCGTGCTCTGACCCGCGACGCGGGCCCACAAGAAATCCGTTGGATCGGCGAAACCACACTCCGCGCCGTCGGGGATTATGCGCCTGTTGTTATTTCAGAAGGCGCGTTGTTCAACACCCGCGACTTGGTGCTCAGCCCGGATCATCGGCTGTTCATCTATCAACGCGAAGACCACCTTGGCGCTGGCCGTTCAGAAGTATTGGTCAAAGTTCGCCACCTCATCAACGACGACACGGTTTATCAAAAGGACGGCGGCTTTTACGAGTTTTACCAAATCCTGTTTGACGACCACCAGATCATCTACGCTGAAGGCATCGCCGCTGAAACGCTGCTTGTAGATGCGCGCACACGTGCCGCCCTCCCCGCAGAGGCGGGCGCGGCTGATCACATGGATGCCCCGCATCGGGACTTTGAAGTCACCGAAAGCCTCGCGAACCGGCCTGACATTGTGTCGCTTTTGAAAAAGGCATCTTCAAGCTAGTTGCTTGAAGCGATTAGTCATGATTGCTCTTGCCGAGGTGTCCCGATATAGCGCGACACATGACAAATCGCCCAGAAAACCGACCAAGCCTTCCCGCTGAAATTTCCCGCCGCCGGACCTTCGCGATCATTTCGCACCCCGATGCCGGTAAGACGACCCTTACGGAAAAATTCCTGTTGTTTGGCGGGGCGATCCAGATGGCGGGGCAAGTGCGTGCCAAAGGCGAAGCGCGCCGAACGCGATCCGACTTTATGCAGATGGAAAAAGACCGCGGTATTTCCGTTTCGGCCTCTGCGATGTCGTTTGACTATAAACACTTCCGCTACAACCTTGTGGATACGCCAGGTCACTCCGACTTTTCAGAGGATACATACCGCACGCTGACGGCTGTGGATGCTGCCGTCATGGTGATTGACGGCGCGAAGGGCGTGGAATCCCAAACGCAAAAACTGTTTGAAGTCTGCCGCCTGCGCGATCTGCCGATCCTGACGTTTTGTAACAAGATGGACCGCGAAAGCCGCGATACGTTTGAAATCATAGATGAAATTCAAGAAAACCTTGCGATTGATGTGACGCCGGCCAGCTGGCCAATCGGTGTGGGTCGTGATTTCATCGGCTGTTACGACATCCTGCGCGACCGCCTTGATATTATGGATCGCGCGGATCGGAACACAGTTGCCGAAAGTATTGAAATCAATGGGTTGGATGACCCGAAATGGGAAGAACATGTTTCCGCCCCCCTCCTCGCGCAGTTCCGCGAAGAGATTGAGATGGCAAAGGAACTGTTGCCTGCACTGGACCCCAAAGCGGTTCTTGAAGGAACCATGACCCCGATTTGGTTTGGCTCTGCCGTGAACAGCTTTGGCGTGCGCGAGTTGATGGAAGGCATCGCCAACTTTGGCCCCGAGCCACAGCCACAAACCGCAGAACCCCGCACCATCATGCCTGAAGAAAAGAAGGTCGCAGGCTTCGTGTTCAAAGTTCAAGCCAACATGGATCCAAAGCACCGCGACCGCGTGGCGTTCGTGCGTATGGCATCCGGTCACTTCACGCGCGGCCAAAAACTGACCCACGTGCGCAGCAAGAAGCAAATGACGATTTCAAACCCCGTCTTGTTCCTCGCATCCGACCGTGAACTGGCCGAAGAAGCATGGGCTGGCGATATCATCGGCATTCCAAACCACGGCCAATTGCGCATCGGTGATACACTGACCGAAGGCGAAGCGTTGCAGGTTAAGGGCATCCCGTCCTTCGCACCTGAATTGCTGCAAGGCGTGCGCGCGGGCGATCCGTTGAAATCCAAGCACCTTGAAAAGGCGTTGATGCAATTCGCCGAAGAAGGCGCTGCAAAAGTGTTCAAACCTTCGTTCGGGTCCGGCTACATCGTTGGCGTCGTGGGTCAGCTGCAGTTCGAAGTTTTGGCGAGCCGGATTGAAATGGAATACGGACTGCCCGTGCGGTTTGAACAATCCCAGTTCACATCCGCACGCTGGGTTTCCGGTGAAAAGGAAGCAGTCGATAAATTCGCCGCCGCCAACAAACAGCACATTGGCACGGACAGCGATGGCGACACGGTTTACCTCACCCGCTTGCAATGGGACATCGACCGCGTCGCCCGCGACTACCCCAATGTTGCCCTGACCGCGACGAAGGAAATGATGGCCTAGCCTGAGTCAGATCCGCAACAACCCGCCGATAGCAAAAGCTTTTTCTGGAACGTGCGGAAGAAGCGCCTTAGAATCCTGACCAACAGAGACGGGGTTCTTAAATGACAAAATCTACGGTTTCGATACTTGCATTAACCGCCCCCCTGACAGCGGGGGCGACGTTTGTGTGGGCGGATGACAATGCCGCGCAGTGGGACCTTCTTTCTCAGATCGAAGTCGAAGAAATCATCACGGACACGTCCTACGAAGTGCGCAAAGTGTTCCCATCTGCCATCGAAAACGGAGTTGAGCAGTTCGATATCAGCGGCTACCTCGTCCCGCTGAATGAAGGCGTCGAGATTTCGGAATTTATCCTCATTTCAGATATGGGGTTCTGCCCGTTCTGCGGATCACCTGAGCATGGCACGTCGTTGCAGGTCTCTATGGCGGCCCCAATTGCATATGAAGAAGGCAAGCGCGTTACCCTTCGTGGCGCATTGGAAGCAGTCACCGATCCAGAAACGTGGCAGACCACACTCCTTAACAACGCGCGCGCACTCTGACCCTCCGCAATCGCGTCCAGCCGGATGGCCAAATCTTGGATGTCCCGTCGCGCGGGCTGTTCACGGGCAATCGCGGGATATTACATACCTCTGATAAGGTGATGGGGCCTGCACTGTGGAAGCACCGCGCATGGATTTGCTGCACCCTGGATTGGCAAGACAGACATCGCAACGTGATGAGCGGGCGCAACTGGACGGAACTATTTTTCCTTGATGAGGCGGTCGCAATGGCGGCAGGGCACCGTCCTTGCGCCTATTGCAGACGCGCCAATTACAACGCCTTTACAGAAGCTTGGGGTGAAAACCTGAAAGCCCCGCAAATGGACGCTGTGCTGCACAAGGCACGCGCGGTTCACGGGGCCCGTCGCCTTCAAACCCACGAAGACGACGCAGATGGCCTACCGGATGGGACGTTCATCAAAACCGACGAAAACTATCTGCTTCGCCAGGATGCAGTTTTCCCTTACACCCCCACAGGCTACGGCGCGCCACAACCACGGCCAACGGGCCGCGTCACAGTGTTAACTTCACCCCCTATGATTACGGTTTTACGTGGCGGATATGCCCCCCATTTGCACCCCTCTGCGGGCTAACCCCTTTGTTTACTTGACGTTATCGCCCCTCGGACGTAGGTGTTTGCCACCCAAAGGGTAGGCAATACGGCCAACCCAGCCGCGTGACGATTGCGGCTTACAGCTGCAAACTCCGCGAAAGGATTAAATTGACCAAATTCAGTGACTTAAACCTCGACAAGAAGGTCCTCAAGGCCGTCGAAGAAACCGGCTACGAAACGCCGACCCCCATTCAAGCTGGTGCGATTCCCCCTGCCCTTGAGGGACGCGATGTCCTTGGCATCGCCCAAACAGGCACCGGCAAAACCGCCAGCTTCACGCTGCCGATGATTTCCATGCTCAAGCGTGGCCGCGCACGGGCGCGTATGCCGCGCTCGCTCGTACTGGCGCCAACGCGCGAATTAGCCGCACAGGTTGCTGAAAACTTCGATGCCTATGCCAAGCATACAAAACTGACCAAGGCCCTTTTGATTGGTGGTGTGTCGTTCAAAGAGCAAGACGCGCTAATCGACCGTGGTGTTGATGTTCTGATCGCGACCCCTGGTCGTCTGCTTGACCATTTTGAACGCGGCAAGCTGATCCTGTCTGACGTGAAAATCATGGTCATCGACGAAGCGGACCGGATGCTCGACATGGGCTTTATCCCCGATATTGAACGCATTTTCGGCCTCACGCCGTTTACCCGCCAGACTTTGTTCTTTTCTGCGACGATGGCACCAGAAATTGAACGTATTACCAATACGTTCCTCTCCAACCCTGCGAAAATCGAAGTGGCCCGCGCCGCGACAACATCAGAAAACATCAAACAGGGTGTTGTCATGTTCAAAGGTGGTGCCAAAAACGCCGCCGACAAACACCGTCTGTTGCGTGACTTGATCAAAAGCGAAGGCGATGAATGCCGCAACGGGATCATCTTTTGTAACCGCAAGATCGACGTAGATGCCGTTGCAAAATCCATGACCAAAGCGGGGCTCGATGCCTCCCCTATTCATGGCGATCTCGACCAATCGCACCGCATGAAAACCCTCGCGGGGTTCCGCGACGGTACGTTGCGCTTCCTTGTGGCGTCTGATGTTGCCGCTCGTGGCCTCGACATTCCGAACGTGTCGCACGTGTTCAACTACGACGTTCCAAGCCACGCAGAAGACTACGTTCACCGGATTGGTCGCACGGGTCGTGCGGGCAAAAAAGGCACCGCAATCATGATCTGCGTGCCGCGCGACGAGAAGAACTTCGATGACATCGAACGCCTTGTCGAAATGACGATTCCTAGGGTCGAAATGCCTGGTGCCCCTGCCCCGAAAGCAGAACCAAAATCGGACGAAGCACCAAGTGAAGAAAAGCCCAAGCGGACGCGTACCCGTGGTGGTCGTGGCCGCAAAAGCGACGCTGCAAAAACTGAGGAAACGGCTGTTGAAACGCCGAAGATCGAGGATGCGCCGAAGCAAGACGCGCCAAATGCTGAGGCTGAGAAAGCCGACGCACCTAAGGCTGAAAACACGCGTCAGGAACCATCGGACAAGCCCAAACGTTCACGCGGCGGTCGCAACCGTGGCAAGCGCGATAACAATGATCGCGGTCCGCAGATTGTTGGGATGGGGGATGATGCCCCTGACTTCATCGCCAAAAGCTTCGTCGAGCGCCAAGGAAGCTAACCAAAAACGAGGGGTTTTGTCGCACTCTAGTGGGTGCGCCCCCCATTCACATCTCAGGTTTTCTGCGGCATCACTGAACCGAACAGTTTAGGAGTACGCACATGATACCAGCACGCTTTGCGCCGATCCTTTTTGGATTTATTTTGTCTTTCCTGATGTCGGGCATCATTTCCGCAATCGCAACGTTTCGCGCATTGGAATCCGGCGCCCCATTCGTTTCACAGTGGTTCGGATCGTGGATGACAGGTTGGGCTGTGGCGTTTCCCGTTGTTTTGGTTGTTGGCCCACTCACCCGCCGGATCGTGGCAAAACTGACGCGCCCAGACTAGGGCGCGCCATTGCGTTTAGGCCAGCCGCGAAATCACGATTGTAACTTCGGGCTTTTTGCCGATCTCGGCTTGCGCGCTTTTGCGGGTCACGGTGCGCAGCTCTTTTTCCAACCGCACATCGTCGGCGATGGTTTTATCTTCGGCACGGCCCAAGAACTGGCTCAAATCTTCTTCCAACACATCGACCAGAGGCGCGTTGTTGCGCCCCATTTCGGACAGGCCGGACACTTCGCACCACGGATCACCCAGCGGGTCGCCGTTTTCATCGATAATTAGCGTCACCAGCACATGGCCGTTCAATGCCATGCGAATACGGTCGCGGATCACGCCGTCAAACTGGCCAACCTTCACGGATCCATCCAGATACATGCGGCCAGTTTCGATGTGTTCGACCACCTTTGGTTTGTTGCCAGACAGATCAATCATCATGCCGTTCACAGCCAAAACCCCTTGAACGCCAGCGGCGTCAGCGATTTTGACGTGTTCACGCAGATGGCGGTGTTCGCCGTGCATCGGGATCAAGGTTTGTGGCTTGATCAAGTCGCGCATAACGTCCAGATCAGGACGGTTCGCGTGGCCGGATACGTGATACAACCCACCACTGTCATCCATTACATCCACGCCCAACTCACTGAATTGGTTCATAATATGGATGACGCCCTTCTCGTTTCCGGGAATGGTTTTGGATGAGAACAGGAAGGTGTCGCCCTCTTTCATCGTCAAGCCCATGTATTTACCGTTTGCCAGCTGCGCGGAGGCCGCACGGCGTTCACCCTGCGATCCGGTGACCAGCAACAACACGTTTTCACGCGGCAGGCTGCCGACGTCCTCGGGGGAAATCACGGTTGGGAAATCGTCCAGAATGCCGACTTCCGTTGCTGCCTCCACCATGCGGCGCATGGAACGGCCCAGCAAACACACAGAGCGTCCAGCACGATCCGCGGCCTGCGCGATTGAGCGCACGCGGCTGACGTTTGATGCAAACGTTGTCGCCGCGACCATGCCTGTGGCGTCTTTCAGGAATTTTTCGATCTCTGGGCCAACAGTGGATTCCGAACGCCCCTCTTCGCGGGAAAACACGTTGGTGGAATCGATCACCAGCGCCTTAACACCGTCTTTGCCAAGGGATTCCCAAAGGTCGTGATCGAAGGGTTCACCGATGCCGGGGTTCACATCGATTTTGAAATCGCCGGTGTGGACGATACGTCCACCCTTGCTGTCGATCACAAGGCCCGAGCTTTCGGGAATGGAATGTGAAATCGGCACGAAGCCAACCTCAAACGGGCCGGCCTTAACGGTTTCAGGCCACTTGCCCACGGTCTTCACCGACTTCTCGGAATAGCCATGCTCGGTCATTTTGCGCCGCGCGAGGTTTGCGGTGAACGCACGTGCGTAAATCGGCGCGCCAAGACGTTCATATAGATGGCCAACGGCGCCCACGTGGTCCTCGTGACCGTGGGTGATGAAAATAGCCTCAATCTGGTTCTTACGTTCTTCCAGCCAGCTAACATCAGGCAGGATCAGATCCACGCCCGGTGTGCCGTCCATGTCGGGGAACGTCACACCGAGGTCCACGACGATCAGGCGTTCTGCGTCCGCAGGGCCATAGCCGTAGACATAGCAATTCATACCGATCTCGCCCGCGCCACCGAGGGGGAGATACATCAATCTGGATTTAGTCATTTTAGGTATTGTTGTCCTTGTTGAACCTGTGGATCACGGTCAATCCGTGCATCGTCAGGTCATCTTCGATTGTATCAAAGAGGGCGTAACCACTTGAAAACAGTGGTGCTAGCCCTCCAGTTCCTACGACAGTCATGGGGCGGTCGTACTCACCCTTAATTCTTTCGCAAATGCCATTCACGAGGCCGACATAGCCCCAGAAAACGCCTGATTGCATGCAGTCCACGGTGTTGGTTCCGATGACAGACTGCGGTTTGGTAATATCGACATGGGGCAGCGCTGCGGCCGCTTGGTGCAGCGCCTCAAGGCTGAGGTTCACACCGGGCGCAATCACGCCCCCCACATAGGCACCGTCTTCAGCCACCACATCAAATGTGGTCGCAGTGCCAAAATCCACAACGATCAAATCGCCGCCGTGACGATCGAACGCACCGGCCGTGTTAACCAAGCGGTCAGGGCCAATTGCTGTGCCCTCGTCCACGCGCGCGGGCACGGGCAGCAAGCAATCGGGCTTGCCAACCACATAGGGGCGCGTGTCGAAATATCGATCCGCCATAACCCGCAGATTGAACACAACACGCGGCACCGTGGATGAGATTATCACTTCGTCAATCTGGGCCTCAATCTTGTGATGCGCCAACAGTGTGGACCACCAAACAAAATACTGGTCCGCAGTTCGCTGCCACTCGGTTGAGGTACGGAACGTGCACAGGAATTCCTCTCCGTCCCAAAGGGCGAAGACCGTATTCGTGTTTCCTGTATCAATGCACAAAAGCATGGTCGTTCCTTAGTCTAGCCTTTTAGAAAAAGACATCCCCCGCCGCGATTTGGCGCGTTCCCTTGGGCGTGTTGAGCACCAGATAACCGTTTTCGTCCACAGTTTCAAAGCGTCCCGTTACGTCTTCATTGGGGAGGCGTGCTGTAATTGTCTCGCCCAAGCGTGCGGCACGATTCAGCCACGCGGTACGGATCGCGTTAAAACCGAACGATGTGAGCTGGGTATCCCAATGCGAGAAAGCGGGCGCGAGGTGCTTTAGGAAGACATCAGGGGTGACGTCCTCGCCAGCCTCACCCTTCACGGAAACCGGATAAACGGCACCGTCTTCGACTTGTGCAGTGCTTGGTGCCGCGATCAGGTTGACCCCAATGCCAACCGCTACCCCCCATATCTGGCCCTGCACGGTCAGGCTTTCAAGGAGGATACCTGCAACTTTTCCACTATTCAGCAATACATCATTGGGCCATTTCAAAGCCAACGTTGGCCCTTCGCCCATCACCCCGTGAAGCGCATCATATAGTGCGAGAGCTGCAACAAAGCTGCGCAATGACGCCGTTTCCGGATCCGTGCAGGGAACCGAAAGGGTACCATAGAAGTTGCCCTCTGGGGCAACCCATGCACGGCCTCGGCGCCCACGGGACGCGGATTGGCGCGTGGCTGTAATCCACGTTGCGTTTGGGAACTGCCCAGCGTTCTGGCGCGCAATATCAAGCGTCGAGGAAACCTCGTTAAGCGCTTGATGGCCAACGCCCGTTGGCCATTCAGGACACTTAATTGACAAGTGCGAGCGACGCAGCTTCGGCCAATGGCTCAACCCCGAAGAGGTTGATCACACCGATAACCATTACAGCGGCTGAAGCCACCAAGAAGCCCCAAAGAACGGGTGAACTACCGGTATCCAGTTGCTCGTCCTGCTCGGACCCGAAGTACATGAAGAACACGATGCGCAGGTAGTAGAACGCGCCGATAACGGATGCGACAACACCAGCGACAGCCAACCACGCAAGACCGGCTTCGTAGGCCGCTTGCAGCACGTAGAATTTACCAAAGAAGCCCAGCATTGGCGGCACGCCAGCCAGCGAGAACAGCAGGATCAACATCGCGAGCGCCTTCAGCGGCTCACGCTTTGAGTACATGTTCAGAGACGCGATGCTGGTGACAGGAACACCGTCCTTTTGCATCGACAGAATAAACGCAAAGGTACCAATGTTCATCGCCACATAGATCGCGAGGTAAACCAGCATCGCCTGCACACCAAACGCCGTGCCAGACGCAAGGCCCATCAGCGCAAAGCCCATGTGGGCGATGGATGAATAGGCCATCAGGCGTTTGATGTCTGTTTGGCCAATCGCGGCGATTGCGCCGAGGAACATGGAAACCACGGAAAGGAAGGCAACGATCTGCTGCCAGTCGCTAACAGAATTACCGAATGCGTCATGCATAACGCGGGCGAACAATCCCATCGCAGCGACCTTAGGAGCCGTTGCAAAGAACGCGGTGACCGGTGTTGGCGAGCCTTCGTAAACATCCGGCGTCCACATGTGGAACGGCGCAGCGGAGACTTTGAACGCGAAACCTGCGGACATGAACACAAGGCCAAACAGCAAGCCGAGGGATACGCCGTCAGACGTGGCCTCGATGATGCCGGAGAACGAAGTCGTTCCAGCGAAACCGTATGTCAGGGACGCACCGTAAAGCAGCAAACCGGAGGACAACGCGCCAAGCACGAAGTACTTCAAGCCAGCTTCTGTGGATTTCACAGAGTCACGGCGCAGGGATGCGACAACGTATAGCGCCAGCGATTGCAGTTCGAGGCCCATATAAAGGGACATCAAATCGCCAGCCGAGACCATCATCATCATACCGACAACGGACAACGCCACGAGGATAGGGTACTCAAAACGCAGCAAGTCGCGTTTCGCCATGTATTCCTGGCTCATGATCAACACAGCAGCAGCGGCCAGAAGGATCGTGACCTTGGCAAAACGGCTGAATGCGTCATCAACGAACATGCCACTGAAGGCTGTCGTTGTCCCCTCGCCCGTCGTGCCAATCCAGAATGCCAATGCGACAAACAGGCCGGACGTGATCCAGACCAGCAGCGTCGCTGCCTTGTCTTTCACCGTGTAGACCGCGCCCAACATGGCCCCCATCGCAAACAGCGACAGGATGATTTCGGGCAGGATGGTGTTCAGGTCTTGGGACAACATCAATTCAGTTCCTTAATGCGAGGCCACAGATGCAGCGGACGGCGTGAAGGCCGCCTGAGCAGTTTCAACTTGGTCAACCAGTGCGGCGACCGATGGCCCGATAATATCGGTGACGAGGCTGGGGTAGACCCCCAGCAGAAGGGTCATGATGACGAGCGGCGCGAATATCCAACGCTCACGCGCAGTCATGTCCGTAATGGATTTCAGGCTTTCTTTGATCAGGTCACCCATAACAACGCGGCGGTAGAGCCACAGCGCATAAGCGGCCGAGAAGATCACGCCGGTTGTCGCAACAGCCGCAACCCAAGTGTTCACTTGGAAGACCGCCATCAACGTTAGGAATTCACCAACGAAACCAGACGTACCCGGAAGACCAACGTTTGCCATCGTGAAGAACATGAAAATCAGCGCATAGGCCGGCATGCGGTTCACAAGACCACCATAGGCATCGATTTCACGTGTGTGCATGCGGTCGTAGATCACACCAACACACAAGAACAACGCACCAGAAATAAAGCCGTGTGACAGCATCTGGAAGATCGCGCCATCAAGGCCCTGTTGGTTGAACGTAAAGATACCCATCGTCACGAACCCCATGTGGGCAACCGATGAATAGGCGATCAGCTTTTTCATGTCTTCTTGAACCAACGCGACCAGTGATGTGTAAACAATCGCGATTGCGGACATCCACAGGACCATCGTCCCCATGACTTCGGAGCCAACAGGGAACATCGGCAATGAGAACCGCAAGAAGCCGTAGCCACCCATCTTCAACAGGATTGCGGCCAGTACAACGGAACCCGCTGTTGGCGCCTGAACGTGCGCATCTGGGAGCCATGTGTGGACAGGCCACATCGGCATTTTCACCGCGAAGGAGGCGAAGAACGCCAGCCACAGCAATGTTTGCATGCCGCCAATGATCTGAATGCCAAGGATTGAGAACGTGTCAGTGCCGAACGGGAAGCCCATCAGGGATGGAATGTCCGTCGTGCCCGCCGCCGAATACATGCCGACCATCGCAACCAGCATCAGCACAGAGCCGAGGAACGTATAAAGGAAGAACTTGAAGCTCGCATAAATGCGGTTCGCGCCGCCCCAGATGCCGATGATCAGGAACATTGGGATCAGGCCAGCCTCGAAGAACAAGTAGAACAGCACCAGATCAAGTGCCATGAACACACCGAGCATCAGCGTTTCCAGCAACAAGAATGCGATCATGTATTCTTTGACGCGGGTGTTCACGCTCCAACACGACGCGATCACGATTGGCATCAAGAACGTGGTGAGCATAACAAACAGGATCGAAATCCCGTCGATACCCATCTTGTAGGTGAAGCCCATGATCCAAGTGCGTTCTTCAACGAACTGGAAGTCAGTATTCTGCGCGTCAAACCCGAACAGGATGAACAGTGACACAAGGAACGTCATCGCTGTGGCGGCCATAGCCACCCACTTGGCATTACGCTGTGCAGCTTCATCATCGCCACGCAGGAACAGTGCCAGAATTGCCGCCGCGATTGCGGGGATGAATGTGGTGATGGAAAGAAGGTTATCCATTATTCATAGCTCCCCGTGATGGTAAAGTAGGTCAGGATCACCACGATCCCGATCACCATCGCAAAGGCGTAGGTGAAGACGTAACCGGACTGCGCGCGCCCAGCGAGGCGGGTCAGCTTTGGAATGATACCCAGTGCGATGCCATTCAGGCTGCCGTCGATGACATTGCCATCGCCGCGCTTCCACAGAAACTTGCCGAGCCACATGGCAGGCTTGACGAAGATCGCATCGTAAAGCTCATCAAAGTACCATTTGTTGAGAAGGAAGTTGTACAGCGGCGCCTGCTGCTCTGCCAATTTGCGCGGCAGATGCGGGCTGCGGATGTAGAACAACCAAGCCGTCGCAAACCCAAGGATCATCGCAAAGAACGGTGACAGTTTCACCCAAACCGGAACGAGGTGCGCATCGTCCAAGGTGGTATTGTCGTGCGCCACATAGATCGCGCCCTGCCCTGGTTCACCGTCGAATGCGTAGTGGGTTTCGCCGTGACTGTCAGCTTCGGCAGCGTGATCGTCTTCTGCATGGGCGTCTTCATCGCCGTGATGTTCGTCGACCGTTGCAGCATGATCTTCGTCAGCGTGCGTTTCGTCCGTATGGCCATCCATCGCGTGATCGTCGCCGTGGCCTTGTTCCGCATAGGCGACGCCAAAGTACTGGCCCACGTATTTCGCATTTCCGAAGAACGGCTTGTAGAAAACCATACCCGCAAAGATCGCGCCAACGGCCAGAACTGCCAGCGGGGCCAACATCACGTTGGGTGATTCATGGGCATGTTCATGCGTGTGCTTGTCGCCACGTGGCTTGCCGTAGAACGTCAGGAAAATCAGGCGCCAGCTGTAGAAGGATGTGAACAGCGCCGCGATAACCAGCATCCAGAACGCATAACCACCAGCCGTGCCCGCATAGGCGCTTTCGATGATCGCATCCTTGGACACGAAGCCCGCGAAACCAACTGGGAAGCCAACGTAAAGCAGTGGAATACCAAAGCCCGTAATCGCCAATGTGCCGATCATCATGGCGCGGAATGTCCATGGCAGTTTGTGACGCAAACCACCGTAATTCCGCATGTCTTGCTCGTGGTGCATCCCGTGGATCACTGAACCGGCCCCAAGGAACAACATCGCCTTAAAGAACGCGTGCGTGAACAGGTGGAACATCGCGACCGAGTAAACACCAAGACCAGCGGCCACGAACATGTAACCCAGCTGCGAACAGGTGGAATATGCAATGACGCGCTTGATGTCGTTCTGAACCAGACCAACGGTCGCGGCGAAGAATGCCGTTGTTGCGCCAAGGAACACGATGAAAGATGTCGCAGATGGCGCGAATTCCATAATCGGGGACATGCGGCAAACGAGGAAAACACCAGCGGTAACCATGGTCGCGGCGTGGATCAACGCGGACACAGGTGTCGGGCCTTCCATCGCGTCTGGCAGCCATGTGTGCAGGATCAACTGCGCCGATTTACCCATCGCGCCGATGAACAGCAGCAGGGCAATAACCTCAGCCGCGTTCCAATCGCGCCACAAGAAGTGCAGCGTGGTTTCAGCAATCTTCGGTGCCTCTGCAAAGATCACATCAAAGTTGATGGACCCCGTCGCATAGAAGATCGCAAAAATACCAAGCGCAAAGCCAAAGTCGCCTACGCGGTTGACAACAAATGCTTTAATCGCAGCGGCATTTGCGGATGGTTTCTTATAGTAGAAGCCGATCAACAGATAAGACGCGACGCCCACGCCTTCCCAGCCAAAGAACATCTGCACAAGGTTGCCCGCTGTCACCAGCATCAACATCGCAAAGGTAAAGAAGCTCAGGTAGGCAAAGAAACGCGCTTTATAAGGCGTATCCGGGAACTGTTCGTCGTGCGCCATGTAGCCAAAGGAATACAGGTGAACCAGCGCGGACACTGTGTTGATCACGACCAACATAATCGCTGTCAGACGGTCAATCCGGATCCCCCATGAGGTGTCCAATGTGCCGGACTGGATCCAGCGCATGATATCAATCGTGTAATAGCCGTTGTCATGTGCGCTTGGATCAAACGTCAACAAGATGACCCAAGACAGGAACGCCGCGAGGAACAACAAGCCCGTGGTCAACCACTGCGCCGCGGCCTCGCCGATAATTTTCCAGCCAAAGCCGCCAATGATGGCGCCGACCAATGGGGCGAATAGGATTATCTGTTCCATTAGTCTTAGCCTTTCATGACGTTGACATCTTCAACGTCGATGGTGCCGCGGTTGCGGAAGAAACATACGAGGATCGCAAGGCCAATCGCGGCCTCAGCAGCGGCAACCGTCAAGACGAACAGGGTAAAGACCTGCCCGACGAGATCGCCAAGGAAGCTGGAAAATGCGATGAAGTTGATGTTCACCGCGAGAAGCATCAATTCGATGCTCATCAACAAGATGATGATGTTCTTGCGGTTCAGGAAAAGCCCGAAGATGCCAATGACGAACAAAGCCGCCGCGACTGTAAGATAGTGTTCAAGTCCGATCATGATTACAGCCCCTGCCCCGGTTTTACGTCTTTCAATTCCATCGCTTTCGCCGGATCGCGTGACATCTGTGTCATCACGTCTTGGCGTTTCACGTCTGTGCGGTGGCGCAGTGTAAGGACAATCGCACCGATCATCGCGACCAGCAGGATCAGGCCCGCCAGCTGGAAGATCAGGAAGAACTGATCATACATGATCATGCCCAACTGCTTGGTGTTTTCAGCGTCGCCAATCGGCTGCGCGAGGCGGCTATCAACACCGTCCGAGAAGCCCCAGACACCAAAGGCAATCGCCAGTTGCATCAACAAAACAACACCGATCAACAGGGCCAGCGGCATATAGCGCGCCATTTCCGCCTTAAGCTCGGCAAAGTCCACATCCAGCATCATGACGACAAACAGGAACAACACGGCGACCGCGCCCACGTAAACGATGATCAGCAGCATCGCGACAAATTCAGCGCCCAGAAGCACGAATAAACCCGCCGAGGACAAGAACGCGAGGATCAACCAAAGCACCGAGTGTACAGGGTTACGCGCCAGCACGGTCATCAAACCGCCCGAAATCGTTGTCACCGCGAAGGCGTAAAAGGCAATCACTAAAGGTGTCATGTCGCGTCGTCCTTTTTAGCGGCGTTCTTGGCGAACACCTCTTGGGCCAATTCCATGGCCTTGGTCATTGCAGGTGCGCCGCCGAACATGCCCGACAGTGCAATCGTTTCAGTCACTTCTTGCTGCGTCGCGCCCGCCTCAATGGCGTGGCGTACGGTCAGCTTGATCTGTGGTTCCGCCATCAATGCTGAATTTAGGGCGCCCTGAATGGTCAGGCCTTGCAGCGTCAACAACAGTTTCGTCTTCGCGTCCAGCGCATCAGGGTTCGCCCCTTTGCCCATGAACTGTTCCATCAAGTCTTTGGTCATGGTTGGAAACAGGTCTTCGACCCCTTTCATGGAATCAGCCATGACTTCAGCGAACTCGGGGCTCACGCCCTTCGCCCAGTCCTGACCGGCCTTCATCCATGCATCAAAGGGGTTTTGATCGCTCATCGGTACGGTGCATCCAGTTCAAGGTTGCGCGCGATTTCAGCTTCCCAACGGTCGCCGTTATCCAAGAGCTTTTCTTTGTCGTAATAGAGTTCTTCACGGGTTTCCGTGGAGAATTCGAAATTCGGGCCTTCAACAATCGCATCCACAGGACAGGCTTCTTGGCAGAAACCGCAGTAGATGCATTTTGTCATGTCGATGTCATAACGGGTGGTGCGGCGGCTTCCGTCATCCCGCGGTTCAGCATCAATCGTGATTGCCTGCGCAGGGCAAACCGCTTCGCACAATTTACATGCAATGCAACGCTCTTCGCCATTCGGGTAACGGCGCAAGGCGTGCTCACCACGGAAACGCGGGCTAAGTGGCCCCTTTTCGTGGGGGTAGTTCAGCGTCGCTTTGGGCGCGAAGAAGTACTTGAAACCAAGCGCAAACCCTTTGACGATATCCGTCAGCAGGAAATACTTAGCGTGCCGTGTGTAATCAATCTGGCTCATATCAGCCTCCCATCGCGTAGCGGGCCCAGAAGCCACCAGCTACTTCGAATTTTGCAAGGAATGCGACCAGCACGACCCAGAACAAGGACAGCGGCAGGAAGATTTTCCAACCAACGCGCATCAACTGGTCATAGCGGTAGCGTGGCGTGATCGCCTTCACCATCGCGAAGATAAAGAACGCGAAGGCCATTTTACCGACGAACCACAAGATGCCGTCTGGCAAGAAGCCTACCGGGGACAGCCAGCCACCGAAGAACAACAGCGTCACAAGGGCACACATCAGCACGACGGCCATCAATTCACCGATCATGAACAACAGGAACGGCGTGGATGAGTATTCAACCTGATAACCAGCAACCAATTCTGACTCCGCTTCCGGAAGGTCAAACGGTGGGCGGTTTGTTTCAGCCAAGGCGCTGATAAAGAACAGGAATACCATCGGGAAGTGCGGGATGAAATACCAGTTCAACAGACCCAAATCGCCCTGCTGTGCGTTAACAATCGCGCCGAAGTTCATCGAACCTGTGGAAATAATCACACCGATGATGATCAACCCGAGCGAGACTTCGTAAGAAATCATCTGCGCGGCGGACCGTAGCGAGCCGAGGAATGGGTACTTCGAGTTGGACGCCCAACCGCCCATGATCACGCCGTAAACTTCCAATGAAGAAACAGCGAAGACGAACAAAATCGCGACGTTAATGTTGGAAATAACCCAACCATCGTTGAACGGAATAACCGACCACGCGACCACCGCCAGCGTGAACGATATCATCGGCGCAAGGAAAAACACCGCTTTGTCAGCCCCCGCCGGAACGACGACTTCTTTGACGATATACTTGATGAAATCCGCAAAAGATTGAAGCAAGCCGAAGGCGCCAACCACGTTCGGGCCTTTGCGCATCTGAACAGCGGCCCAAACCTTACGGTCAGCATACATCAGGAACGCCAAGGCGACCAATAGCGGGACCAGAACCAACAAACATTGACCAAGGATCATCAGAATGATCCCAAGATTTGTAGTGGTGAAAAATTCAATCATCGTATTCCCTCAGACCGTCGGAATGGACCGGCGCGCGCATTCGGCAACGGTCACTTCTGCGTCTATCGTCCTCGACCCACGCGGCAAAGCAGGCGAGATGGTGTAAACAGCATCCCCCGTCCAAATGCCACCCTCTTCGTCCACCAGCGTGCGCACATTTCGCGCAAACCCGTAGCCACGTATCAATGCGTATTGTGCTGCTGCACACTCCGCGTAATCCGCCACATCTTGGCGTTCAATTGTGTTGGCCACTTTCACGCGAAAGTTCACCAAGTCCCCGACCAGCAACCGCGTTTCGATGCCATCATAGCGCACCGCGCCTTCCGGCGCGATTGGGGTCGTCTCGCAGGCTGCGAGCGCCGTCATTGCTATGATCGCTGGACGCATCATTACTCCGCAGCAATCGGGGCTTCAGCCCGTTTTTTGGCATTACTGCTCAGCTCAGCCATCAGCTGTGATGCGCGTGCAATCGGGTTTGTCAGGTAGAAATCTTTAACAGCGCCGCGGAAAGTGGCCTTACCAAGCTTACCAACCTTAACCGGCTGCCATTCGTTTTCAGCAACACCGTCAACGTCACCCAAATGCGGGTGCGCAGCGACAAGCGCTTGGCGTAAACCTGCAAGGCTGTCCCAAGGCTGCTGTGCGCCAATCTCGGCTGACAGCGCACGCAAGATCGCCCAGTTTTCTTTGGCTTCACCAGGTGCAAACCCTGCGCGCATCGCCAGCTGTGGGCGACCTTCGGTGTTTACAAACAGCGCATTTTCTTCGGTGTAGGCTGCGGCTGGCAGGATGATATCCGCGCGGTGCGCACCACGATCCCCGTGAGAACCTTGGTAGATCACAAACGGACCCGCCGCGATTTCAACTTCGTCAGCGCCGAGGTTGTAAACAACATCCGCCGCTTCAACAGCTTTCATGCCGTCCTTGTTCGTTGCATCCACATCCATCGCTCCAACGCGACCAGCAGCCGTGTGCAGGATCAACAGCTTGGACTTGGACGCGTCACACATCTGCATTGCCGCGGCGAGGACAGCTGCGCCGTCTGCCTCTTGCAAGGCACCTTGGCCAAGCACGACGACAGATGGATTGTCGACAATCTTCTTGGCAGGCTTTGTGTCCAAAATGGCCTGAAGCGCTGCGCGATCCGTGCCTTTGTGGTTATAGTCATACGTCAGATCGACGGCTTCACCGATAAGATCGACATTGCAACCATTGCTCCATGCGCGGCGCACACGGGCGTTCAACACAGGCGCTTCAACAACAGGGTTCGTACCAATGAACATCACGTATTGCGCATCATCAAGATCTTCGATCGTGGCGTTACCCACGTAACCGGAACGGTTACCCGCTGGCAGCTTGGCATTATCAACGCGGCATTCAACAACGCCGCCCTGCCCTTCGACCAAAGCCTTAAGCGCAAACGCGCTTTCGGTATTGGCCAAGTCACCGATCAAGCCTGCTACCTTTTTACCGGACATCGCAGCAGCTGCTGCTTTCAGCGCCTCATCCCAACCTGCTTTGCGCAGCTTGCCGTTTTCGCGGATGTAGGGCGTGTCCAAACGCTGGCGACGCAAACCGTCCCAGACGAAACGTGTCTTGTCGGAAATCCATTCCTCGTTCACGCCGTCGTGGTTGCGCGGCAAGAAGCGCATCACTTCACGGCCCTTGGTATCAACGCGGATGTTGGAGCCGAGCGCGTCCATCACATCGATGGATTCTGTCTTGGTCAATTCCCAAGGACGGGCCGTAAATGCGTAGGGTTTAGAAACCAGCGCTCCGACAGGACACAAATCAATGATGTTACCCTGCATGTTGCTATCAAGTGTCTCGCCCAAATAGCTTGTGATTTCCGAATCTTCACCGCGCCCCGTTTGGCCCATCTGGGTGATGCCCGCGACCTCGGTCGTGAAGCGAACGCAGCGTGTGCAAGAAATGCAGCGCGTCATGTGGGTTTCTACGAGTGGACCGAGATCGAGGTCATCAGACGCGCGCTTTGCCTCACGGTAACGGGAAAAGTCGACGCCATACGCCATCGCCTGATCCTGCAAATCACACTCGCCGCCTTGGTCACAAATCGGGCAATCCAGCGGGTGGTTGATGAGGAGGAATTCCATCACGCCTTCGCGTGCTTTCTTCACCATCGGAGAATTTGTTTTAACTACAGGGGGTTGCCCTTCGGGGCCAGGGCGCAGATCGCGCACCTGCATCGCACAGGATGCGGCTGGTTTCGGCGGACCGCCAACCACTTCGACCAGACACATGCGGCAGTTGCCAGCGATGGAAAGGCGTTCGTGATAACAGAACCGGGGGATCTCAATGCCGGCTTCTTCGCAAGCCTGAATGAGCGTCATAGCGCCCGACACTTCTACTTCATTGTCGTCGATGATGATCTTGCGCAGATCGGACATGGGCGTGTTCCCTGTTCCCGTATGGCTTATGCACCAAGCAGGCCCAAAAACAGGGCTGCCAAATTCCCTTGCGTTCTATCGCGCACGCGCATGATTTGCCAGCCCGAAACCTACGAAAATCCCGCAGAAATATTTACCGGAAACAACAAAGGCGGAGTCCGAAAACCCCGCCCAATTCTTAGTGAAATTGTAAGAATTCTTAACGCAGCAATCGACCCACTTGCGTGCCCTGCGCGATCTGAGCGCGGGCTACGGCACAATAGGTCGCAGGATCACCCGTGCGCACTCCCAATGCGTTCAGCCGCTCGCGCGCAATACCCTCAAGACGCGCCTTTTCCACATCATTATCAATGTACTGATCAATCTCTGCATCAGAATACCCTAAATCTTCGAGGTCTCGTTGCAGACCCTGAAGGAAATTGATCCCGCGCACGAGGCGCACCTTGACGTCCCCGCAGTGATCGTCGAGCTCAACCGCCATCCCTGCCGCGATCAAGCCTTCGGTCACATGTTCCACATTGCTGGGGTCGGCCGTGACTGAGTTGCCCAGAATAAGCGCAATCGATGTGGCGGCTGCCCATGTTGTTTTGGTTTTCATTACAATACTCCAAGTTCTTCGCCGCATTGGGTGCGACGGTTGCCCCAGATGTCAATCAGGTGGCACTGCTATTCAATAGCAATCCTCGGTTATCTCTTATTTCGGCGTATTTCACCCGTTTTTGCTACGGATCCAATCCCAACCGAAGGCCGCGTCGCTTGGGCCGTTTGCGCGAAGTTCATTCAGCTTGGCCAAGGCTTCGTCACGAGTGGGGTGGTACCCCTCTTCAACCCACCACATCACAAAGTGCTGTTGGTCCAAGACCTCAAACCATTCGGCTTTGCGGTCCATGAATTTGGTGTGAATGGTTTTGTAAACGAAGGCTTCAAGGCTCGGCAAGTCTTCCCAAACGGTCAGGTTGAAAACCAACTGCGGATCATCGCCAATGCTGTTTTCCGTGTTCCCAGTCCCCGGCTCACCCGACCCTTCGGACATCCAAACGAAACCGGGCATACGTTTGCCTAGGCCGTTCACCCGATCAAGGTTGTCCATGAATTCCTTAACCCGCGGGTCGTCAACGGGGGCAAGAAGACGGCCAATGTTGAGTTCCGCGAGATGCACTAGCGGCGCTTTCGGTCACGCGACGGAGCAACGCCTTTGATCGCTTTGCCAAGGAAAGCGAACGTCATCAGAAGCCCAACAGCGCAGAGCGCGGCAACCGAAAACCAAGCCCACCACGGAGCGGCATTCGCTTCGATCGCTTTGTAGGTGAACCAAGACGGCAATCCGCATATCGCAACCGTCGCAAGGGCTGCTAGGAAACTCGCAGTACCGTCAAGGAACGCTTTCATCTATTCAGCCGCAACAGGGTTCCGCTTGTGCGCAATACGATCTTCGATCTCGTCACGGAAATTTTTGATCAAGCCTTGGATCGGCCAAGCGGCCGCATCACCGAGTGCACAGATTGTGTGGCCTTCGACCTGTTTGGTCACGTCGAGCAGCATGTCGATTTCCGCAGGATCCGCTTCGCCTTTCACCAGACGGTCCATCACACGCATCATCCAGCCTGTGCCTTCGCGACATGGCGTACACTGGCCACAAGATTCATGCTTGTAGAATTTAGACAAACGCCAAATCGCTTTGATCACGTCAGTGGACTGGTCCATCACGATGACCGCGGCCGTGCCAAGGGAAGACCCTTTTTCCTTTAGCGCATCAAAATCCATAATCGCGTCGCGCATGTTTTCGCCGCGCACCATCGGAACGGATGAACCGCCCGGAATGACCGCCTTGAGGTTATCCCAACCACCGCGAATACCCCCGCAGTGCTTTTCGATCAGCTCTTCAAAAGAAATCGACATTTCTTCTTCGACGACGCAGGGGTTGTTCACATGGCCGGAAATCGCAAACAGCTTGGTGCCCGCGTTGTTCGGGCGGCCCATGCCAGCGAACCAGTCAGGACCGCGGCGAAGAATTGTTGGCACAACCGCGATTGATTCGACGTTGTTCACAGTTGTCGGGCAGCCATAAAGACCAGCACCCGCAGGGAATGGCGGCTTCATGCGCGGCATGCCCTTTTTGCCTTCAAGGGATTCGAGCAATGCAGTTTCTTCACCGCAGATATACGCCCCTGCCCCGTGGTGCAGATACAGATCAAAATCCCAACCGGATTTAGCAGCGTTCTTGCCCAGAAGGCCCGCTTCGTAAGCTTCGTCAATCGCCGCCTGCAGCGCCTCTTTTTCGCGGATGTATTCGCCACGGATGTAGATGTAACACGCGTTCGCGTTCATCGCGAAAGACGCGATCAAACAACCTTCGATCAACGTATGTGGGTCATGGCGCATGATTTCGCGGTCTTTACATGTGCCCGGCTCAGATTCGTCGGCGTTCACAACAAGGTACGCAGGGCGGCCGTCAGATTCTTTCGGCATGAAGGACCACTTCAGACCTGTCGGGAAACCAGCACCACCACGACCACGCAGACCAGAGGCCTTCATGTTGTCAATGATCCAGTCACGGCCCTTTTTGATAATGCCTGCGGTGCCATCCCAATGGCCACGTGCCTGCGCGCCTTTCAGCGTGCGGTCGTGCATTCCATAAAGGTTCGTGAAAATGCGGTCTTTATCTGCGAGCATCGGATGGTTTCCTCAGTCTTCTTCACACTGGTGCGAAGGTATCATTTATCGCGTGTCTTTTGCCATAGCTTCCACGTCACCACCAGTGACCAAATGAACCCAGCAAGCGAGATAAGGTAAAACAACATCTCAACCCGTGGGGTCGCCCCCAGCAATCGCGTCAGTTGTGGCGCAAAAATACTAAGCAAACCTGCACAAGCGATCACAATTGCGGCTTGGCGTCCCATTCGGGCGGTGTCTTGGTCGTGGCGGTTGCTCATGGCCTATATGTGCCGCGAACCCGCACAAAAGAAAAGGCCCGCGCACATCTCAGTGGCGGGCCCTTTGCGATTATTTCGGGCGTCCTAGTATACGCCGCCCTTTTTTACCTTTTTGGAGAACTCGGTGGTTCCGCCTTTGGCCAGAACTTTCGCCTGCTTAATCCATTCGTCACGCTCAATGCGGCCTTTGAATTTCAGACGGGCATCAACCCATTCAACTTCTTTCTTGCGCCATCCGGCGACCTGATCGAAGTGGTAAAAGCCAAGTTCGTTCAGCGTCTTTTCCAGACCCGGTCCAACACCTTTGAGTTGCTTGAGATCATCTGCGCCACCCGCACGTGCCTTGGTCAAAGTTGTGGGCTTTCCGTCCTTAGCAACCGGAGCGGCTTTCGGCTTTGCAGCTTTTGCAGTAGTGGATTTCGCAGTGGATGCTTTTGCAGTGCTTACCTGAGCTTTTGCAGCTGGCTTCGCCTTAGCAGCTGGTTTGGCTGCCGCTTTCGCCGCTGGCTTTGTCGCGGCTTTTGCTGTGCTTGCTGCCTTTTTCGCTGCTGGCTTAGCTTTCGCTGGTGCAGACTTGGCCGCAGCTTTGGTCGCAGTTTTTGCAGTACCTGTCGCAGACTTAGCAACGCCCGTTGCTTTCTTGGCAGTTGTCTTCGCAGCGCCTTGAGCTGTTTTTGCTGCGGATTTTGCCGTATCAGTCGCAGACTTAGCAGCCGTCTTTGCAGCACCTGCTGTGGATTTCGCCGCAGACTTCGTCGCCTTCGTTGCAGTCGCAGCGGCGTCTGTTGCGCCTTTCGTTGCAGTTGTCGCACCCGCTTTCGCAGAGGATGCCGCGTTCTTGGCGGCACCTGTCGTCGCACTCGCTGCTGATGATGCCGCATCGCTTGCGGCACTTGCCGCTTTGGATGTTGCACCCGCCGCTGCGCCTACAAGACCTGCTGCAGTTGCCGCTCCTGCGGCTGCAGTTTTGCTACCGGATGCGTCGCCGCTCACAGAAGTTCCTTCATCCGTTTTGCCCCAGCCGAGCCAAAGGATGATCCACGTGATGATGGCGACGATCAAGCCAATGATGAAGGACGTGAAGCCCGCATAGTGCAAAACCTTATAGGCCACGATCAAAGCAACGATGCCGAACAACGCGGCAATTGCGAGGATACCCATCTTGTTAGAGGACGTTTTCATTTGTTAACCCTTTTTGTTCCCAACGCGGCTTTTCCCAACCCTGCGTCATAATTGCGCAGACCTTAGACGCGAGAGTCTCACTTGATAAGGGGGAGAAACACGAAAAACCGCCCAAATGTGGTATTTGGGCGGCTCATTTCGACTAATTCGTGTATTTTCGCAGTGTTTCTTACTTCTCGGCCGCCAATTTTGTGGCTTGTTCGATCCAACCGTCACGTTCAATCCTGCCCTTGAACTTCAACCGGCTGTCGACCCAAGCCACTTCGCCCGCGCCCCACTTGGAGATTTGGTCGAAGTGCCAGAAACCAAGTTCGTTCAGCACGCCTTCGAGTTTAGGACCAACACCACTGATCAATTTCAAATCATCCGCGCCAGACTTTCGCGGCGCTGACATTGTGCGTGGTTTGGATTCTGCTGCTGTTCCGGGTCCGGTCTTCACTGCTGTTGCAGGCTTGGCGGCTTTGGCCGCTGGTTTAGCAGATTTCGCAGCAGGTTTCGTAGTTGCCGCTTTCTTCGCTGCTGGCTTAGCCGCAGCTTTGGCCGCTGGCTTTTTCGCGGCCGGCTTTTTGGCGGACTTACCGGAATTTTGCCATGGCGCAAGAAGTGGAACTTCAGTGCCATCGATGCGCTTAACTGTGTCGCCGATATCATGCGCCAGTTGAACGGAGGCGTTGTACTGGTGGTTACCGCTGTCCATTTCGGTCAGCGTGGTAAGACCCTTCAAAGGCTCAGCAGCGTAGCGGCCGTTTTGTGGACCCGGCAGTGGAACTTCGCCACGGCCAAGCGCGTCAATCAGCTCACCCATTTTGGCAGCAGTTAGGTCCTCGTAATAATCTTTGCCGATCTGGGCCATTGGTGCATTGGAACAGGACCCAAGGCATTCAACCTCTTCCCATGAAAACTTGCCATCCGCTGAAACTTCATGCGGTTCGGCAGCGATCTTTTCTTTACACACAGCAACCAGATCTTCCGCGCCGCAAATCATGCAGGACGTCGTACCGCACACCTGAATGTGGGCAACTGTGCCAACAGGCTGCAACTGGAACATGAAATAGAAAGACGCGACTTCGAGGGCACGCATATAGGCAAGGCCCAGCATTTCAGCGACCGTTTCAATCGCCTTGCGGGTCAACCAACCTTCTTGCTCCTGCGCACGCCACAACAATGGAATGATCGCAGATGCCTGACGGCCTTCGGGATACTTCGTGATCTGGGCCTCAGCCCACGCGAGGTTGTCTGGCGTGAAAGCAAAGCTTGCAGGTTGGTCTAGGTGGAGGCGTCTAAGCATTGGCACAAGTTCCTGAAGTCAGTCTAAAGCCGCTGGCGCTCACGTCTGTTTCGCCATTCAGCCGAAGGTATTGTGTGATAGATCGAAGTTTGTCTTCGCCAAACCCTGTTTGGGTTTTAACGGAAGCCGCTAATTCATCCGAAGTGATGCTACATCCAACGTCCGCGACAGCTGTTCTGAAAAACGCAACCTCCGCAGCCGTGACACCCACTGGCAAGGTCTCCCCGCCAATGCCATCACAACCGACGAGTACGAAACCCGCAAGGAGGAGTGCTGCGTATTTCATTCACACGCCTCATCAATAAGTTTCATTGATCCGTCTGCTTCCAAAGCAACCGATCCCGCCGCGTACATCGTCGCGATCACGGACATGGTTTCTTCCTCAGATAGGCCAGAGGCCTCCAAAACAGCATCACCGTTTTCCGCCGTCACAAGACAGTCCACATCCAAAATCGCAGCGGTCATCGCCGCAACTGAGGCTTCATCAGCGTCCTGAGCAAAAGCAGGAGAAGCGAGCAACAACGCGGCAAAAGCAATCGGCTTCATCACATCCCTGCTCCAAATGCGAGGCCGGTGAAAGTCGCAAACACCGCCATTGGCAGCGCTTGGCTTCCCAAGCCGGATACGATGAACAACGTGTTAATTGGGGAGAGTGCGATCAACGGTCAATTTCCCCGAACACAACATCAAGCGAGCCGATGATCGCTGCGACGTCTGCAAGCTGGTGCTTGCTTGCCACGAAATCCATCGCCTGCAAGTGCAGATATCCCGGTGCGCGAATTTTGGCGCGGTATGGTTTGTTGGACCCATCAGCCACCAAGAACACGCCAAACTCACCCTTCGGCGCTTCGACGCAGGCATATGTTTCGCCCGCAGGAACGTGGAAGCCTTCGGTATAAAGTTTGAAGTGGTGGATCAGCGCTTCCATAGACGTCTTCATCTCAGCGCGTGCCGGTGGCGTCATCTTGCCCCGTGCCATCACATCACCCTTTTCAACGCGCAGCTTTTCGATTGCTTGGCGGATGATGGAGGTGGACTGACGCATTTCTTCCATGCGGCATAGGTAGCGGTCAAAACAGTCACCGTTCTTGCCAACAGGAATTTGGAAATCAAACTCGTCGTAGCATTCATAGGGCTGGCTGCGACGCAAATCCCACGCCATGCCAGAACCGCGCACCATCACACCAGAGAAACCCCAATCCAGCGCGTCTTTTTCGGTGATGATACCGATGTCGACATTACGCTGTTTGAAGATGCGGTTTTCGGTCAGCAGCCCATCAAGGTCATCAATGATCTGTGGAAATTCGACGGCCCATGTGTCGATGTCTTCAAGCAGCTGATCCGGCAGGTCTTGGTGAACACCACCTGGGCGGAAATAGGCGGCGTGAAGGCGTGCGCCACAGGCACGCTCATAAAACACCATCAGCTTTTCGCGCTCTTCAAAGCCCCATGAAATCGGGGTCAACGCGCCAACGTCCATCGCCTGCGTGCAGACGTTCATCAGGTGGTTCAGCACGCGGCCAATTTCAGAATAGAGAACGCGGATCAAGGACGCACGGCGCGGCACTTCTGTGCCTGTCAGCTGTTCAATCGCCAGACACCAAGCATGTTCTTGGTTCATCGGTGCGACGTAATCGAGGCGGTCGAAATACGGCAGGTTTTGCAGGTAAGTGCGGCTTTCCATCAGCTTTTCGGTGCCACGGTGCAGCAGGCCAATGTGCGGATCGCAGCGTTCTACGATTTCACCATCGAGTTCCAGAACGAGACGCAAAACCCCGTGCGCCGCAGGGTGCTGCGGTCCGAAGTTGATGTTGAAGTTGCGAATTTGCTGCTCGCCGGTGAGAGCGTCGTCGAAGTTGTTGGTGCCGTCCATCATTTCGCCTCCTCCTTGGTCTTCTCATCACCCGGAAGGATGTATTCGGCACCTTCCCATGGAGACATGAAATCGAACTGGCGGTATTCTTGGACCAGTGACACAGGTTCGTAGACGACGCGCTTTTGCACGTCGTCGTAGCGCACTTCGGTATACCCCGTTGTCGGAAAATCTTTGCGCAACGGATAGCCGCGGAAACCGTAGTCCGTCAGGATGCGGCGCAGGTCTGGGTGGCCTTTGAAGATGATGCCGAACATGTCGAACACTTCGCGCTCAAACCAGTTGGCGGAGGGGTGCACGTCCATAATGGAATGCACCATTTCGTCTTCACGGGCCTTCACGCGCAAACGGATACGATGGTTCTGATACATGCTCAGGAAGTGGTAGATCACGTCGAAACGCTGGGCGCGGCCCGGGTAATCGACTGCGGTGATATCAACCAAAGATGAAAACTTGCAGGTGTTGTCGACCTTTAGGAATTCCACAAACCCCGCGATGTTCGCAGGTGCGACATCA
Source organism: Octadecabacter ascidiaceicola (assembly GCF_900185015.1). Lineage (GTDB taxonomy): Bacteria > Pseudomonadota > Alphaproteobacteria > Rhodobacterales > Rhodobacteraceae > Octadecabacter > Octadecabacter ascidiaceicola. Next base: position 770,632 of record NZ_FXYD01000001.1, read on the forward strand.
ACTGTCAGCTCACCACCTGTAACATCCCAAGACAGCACACAATCAGGGCGCTTGAGTTCAATGTGTTCGCCAAGCTCGTTCAAAGCGTCAGACATAGGAATTACCTTACGATTGTGCCAGTGCGGCGCATTTTGCGTTGCAATTGCAGGATGCCATAAAGCAGGGCTTCTGCTGTTGGCGGGCAACCGGGAACATAGATGTCCACGGGCACAATGCGATCACAGCCGCGTACAACGGAGTAGCTGTAGTGGTAGTAACCACCACCATTCGCACAAGACCCCATTGAGATCACATAGCGCGGTTCTGGCATTTGATCATAAACCTTGCGCAGCGCGGGGGCCATCTTGTTGGTCAGCGTACCCGCAACGATCATCACATCGGACTGACGTGGGGACGCACGCGGCGCGATGCCGAAACGTTCAGCATCATAGCGCGGCATGGAGGTGTGCATCATTTCAACCGCACAGCAGGCCAACCCGAAGGTCATCCAGTGCAAAGACCCCGTACGGGCCCAGTTGATAAGATCAGCGGAAGACGTAACAAGGAAACCTTTGTCGTTCAGCTCTTTGTTCAAGCCTTGGGTTGCAACCTCACGGTCTGCGCCAGCGGTGTTTTGCCCTGCCATCACTCCCATTCGAGCGCTCCCTTCTTCCATTCGTACGCAAAGCCAACGGTCAGGACCGCCAAGAACACCATCATCGACCAGAACGCCGCCATGCTGATGTCACCAAAGGCGACAGCCCATGGGAACAGGAAGGCGATTTCGAGATCGAAAATAATGAACAGGATCGAAACGAGGTAAAAGCGAACATCAAACTTCATCCGCGCATCATCAAAGGCGTTAAATCCGCACTCATACGCGGAAACTTTTTCCGGATCGGGATTTCGTACCGCCAGCACGACGGCAGCAAGGATCAAAATAGCGCCCAACACGATGGCGAGCCCTAAAAAGATGATGATTGGCAGGTATTCTCTGAGCATCTCGTCCACGAGCGACAACTCCAAGGTTGGCGGGCACGCAGCGGCGCACCCTGATGTTGCTTGCTCGTTTATCTTGCGGGCCTAGGAGGGTCAACGGGCCGAGAGCCATCAACTGCCCGCAATCGTACCTATTCTGGTGTTTTTTGAACCCCTCGCGCCTGCGCCGAAGTTTTACTCCGCGTTATCGTCCTCAACAGAGTATTTACGATAGCGGTGGCGATAGATCAGGTTCGGGCGATCTGCATCAATAAGATAGAACAGAATCCCGACACTCGCGATCATCTCAAACAAGGTTATCAGACTTCCGCCGCCGCCCAAGCCGCGCACCAGCGCATAGGCGGTCAATGCCGCGGAAATCATCGCCATTATCACGGCCCAAGGCACACGCAGCGCCAGCCCCAAACCAACGAGCAAGGGCCAGACGCCGTTCAAAAATGCGGCCCCTAACCCCAAGTCATAATAAAGCGCCAACCAGAATTTCAGGATGGCAATCGCGATAAAATACAGGGCGATCGCCCATTCAATCGGCCCCAATTTCCCAAGCGGATGCGCATGCGCTTCTTGCGCGGTCACGTTCACCCACGGGATACCGGAATAAAAGTCGCGGCGATTAGGTTTATCGGACATGTCAGATGCCTTTTAGAATTGGCGGTTAGTTTCTAGGAAATCCTAACGCATGATATCGTGGAGTGTGCAAGCCATGCATAGTGCGAAACGCGAATCATTGGCGGTACGACCGTTCGATGCGTGTCAGCTGAAAGTACTGCCGTGCCGTTTCATGCAACTCACATTCATTAATCGCCGGCCCAGCGCCAGATCCAAACGGTGTGGCGCGTGCAAGTGCATGCCCACAGGTCGCATCACGATACGCAATCCATGCGCGCTGCATCTCGCGCACCGCATCTGTGAGCTGGTTCGGTTGATATCCGACGTCCCAGCGTTCATGGGTTTTGGCGTGCTCAAGTACCCTTCCGTAAACTCGGTTCAACATACCATCCCAAACCTCAGCTTCCGCAGCCAGACAGGCGGAAATCACCATGTCAGCCCCGCCGCCATTGCGCTGCGCGCATTCGTCCGCTTGCCGCCCAACACACCGCATCGGTGTTTCGTCGTTTATCGCTAAGCAACGGTCAATCAGATGCGGATCAATGCTGAAATCTTGCGCGGCGGCGGGCACCGCAAGTGCACTAAACAAAACGATTAACAGGTGTTTCATTCTGCATCTCCAACAAGTTCTGCGATCAGATCGGCTGCGATGAATTCCATGGACGTACGCCAGTTGATCTCAATCTTGCAATCAAGCCTTTCTGGGCCCTCGTCGAGTTCTTCTTGGCAACGTTGTAACCCAGACAGATGTAGCATTCCTACACCTGAACGCCCCTCTTCAACGGCAGCGGCGGCGCGTGTTTCAACTTGGGCTTGCCAGAATACCAAATCATCTTGCTTGCACGCCTCACGGCGATCAAACAACATGTAACCCAGCGCATCGCAGGACTGCCCCATAGGAACATGACGTTCACCGCAGACGATCGGCCCCATCACTTCCAGCATCGCGTTGTCCGGATTGTCGATCATCAGCTGAATGAAGCAGGCCTCGAACCCAGTGACGTCCTCTTGCGGGATGGTTGCGTCTTCAGCCAGCGTGGGCGATCCAAACATAGCCATAACCACGAAAGCTAAAATCCGCATATTCGTTCCCAATTCCCTAAATCGCGCCGAAAGCAGGCGTTCCTGCAGTGCCTTCAGTTCATGAAGGTCTTTGTGCAAGATATCATGCAAGATTGAAATAGAGGGAAATCTTACAAAGCAGCCCCTGCCCCACTTTGCCAAACGGCGCCGACCTCGGCGCGAATAATGCGGGCAATCTGGGCGCAATCCTCGATCGAGAACGTCAGCGGCAAGCGCATATCAATGATGCCCGCCAGAATACGGTCGCTTTTCGGCATCGGCTCGGACGCCGCATAGCGCCAGCTGTCATAGCGCGAGGTGAACCCCGCCGGTTCCGCGCCGCCGAACCATTTCAGCTCAACCCCGCGCTTTAGACAGCGCGTGATGACGTCCTGAACGGCATCCGGTTTCCAGTCGAGCAGAAGGAACTGGAACGAGGACGCGACGAAACGCTCGACCTCGGGGCGATCAATTAACCGCAAACCCGGTGTGCCCTTCAGACCGGTTTCAACCGCGTGATACAGCGCATTCCAGCGGTCACATTGGGTTGCCAGATCAGCAAGCTGCGGGCGCAGGATCGCTGCGCGCAGGTTGTCCATCCGCCCCGAGATATTGGGCGTCTCATACTTGATCTGCGCGAAGGTTTCAGGCGGCGGCGCGGCACGGTGGCGTTCAAACAGCATATAGCTGCCCGACATCATGATAGCCCGGGCCATTCCCTCGGCGTCGTCACTGATCAGAAGGCCACCCTCGCCGGAATTCATGTGCTTATAGGTCTGGGTAGAATAACAGCCAAACTTGCCCCAACGGCCCGACGGCACGCCGTTCCATTCGGCCCCCATCGTATGGGCGCAGTCCTCGATCACTGTCACCCCTGCCCCGTCACACAACGCCATCAACGCATCCATATCGCAGATATGACCCCGCATATGGGACAGCAGCAGCACGCTGGCTTGGTCAATTTTCGCGGCAAGTTCCTCAAGGTCGATCACCAGATCCTCGGTGACGCCGACAAAAACAGGCGCAGCACCCACGGCGGCAATTGCACCCGGGACGGGGGCCAAAGTGAACGCATTGGTCAGAACCTTGTCACCATGCCCGATACCGCAAGCCCGCAACGCCGTTGTCATCGCATAGCCACCCGACGCCACGGCAAGGCAGTACTTCGCCCCTGTGTAAGCCGCAAACTCTTCTTCTAGCAGAGCCGCTTCGGCAATTTCTCCGTCAACCGTGTTATATCGGTGCAACCGTCCATGCCCCATCACAGCCAAGGCTGCATCAATACCCGCCTGCGGGATGGGTTCCTGTTGGGTAAAACTACCGGTGAACTGTTCTGGAGTATTCTCTATCATGGGGCATGTGTGGGCGTGCGTGCGTGACGCGTCAATGGTGTTTACGCGCCGGCCAAAAGCCGCTCAACAACTGACGGAAGCTCAGCGAAGTCATCGATCAGTGCCTCTGGCTTCAGCGCGGCCATGTCCTCACCCGATGGTCCAAACGTCACAAGGATCGACGGAACCCCTGCGGCCAATGCCGTATTGCGGTCCGTATCGCTGTCACCAACCAAACAGGTCTTCATTGGATCCCCGCCCAAACGCCGCGCAGCTTCGAACAAATGCTCTGGATCAGGCTTGCGCACAGGCAGCGTGTCCGCCCCCACAAGGGACGCGAACGCATCGCGCACGCCCAACCGTTTCATCAGCTCTTCGGCCAGTCCTTCTGGTTTGTTCGTCGCAATGCCAACACCGTAACCCGCTGATTTCAAAGCCTCAACAGCGTCCATCGCGCCGTTATACATAACTGTGTGGGTGTCGATATCACGCGCATATGCCTCAAGCAAAACGGGGTATTGACGCATAATTTCATCCTCACCAAACCCGTCCACGCGGCTAAACCCCAGTGCGAGCATCGCCCGACCACCGCGCAACGCAGTTCCTGCGTCGGTCATCGGATCAAGCAAAGCGCCAAGGCCAAGCCCTTCAAAACAGACATTCGCAGCGGCGATGAGGTCACCAGATGTATCCGCAAGTGTTCCGTCCAAATCAAATATGACTGATCGCATGTTGTTTTCCCCTGTTTACCCTTCTGTAACGCAGCGACATGGGATGTGAAGCCCCCAGACTTGCGCAATTAGCATTCCTGCGTATGAAGGTGGAAAAACTACAACCTTGAGGCACCTATGACAGTCGCTCTTATTATTCTGGCCGCAGGAAAAGGCACACGGATGCAATCCGATCTGCCCAAAGTTCTGCATAAGATCGCCGGTGCACCGCTATTGGTGCACGCGATGAAGGCTGGTGCATCGTTAGAGCCTGAAAAAACTGTCATCGTTGCTGGCCACGGGGCCGAGTTAGTGGAAGCCTCTGCACGCGATTGGTCCAACGATGTTGATGTGGTTTTGCAGACAGAACAACTCGGGACGGCGCATGCCGTATTGCAAGCCGGTGATGCGCTTTCTGGTTTTGACGGCAACGCGATCGTTTTGTACGGCGACACGCCATTCATTCAGCCCGAAACGCTGGATGCAATGTTGGCGGCGCGCGCGGAACACGATGTTGTCGTTCTGGGCTTTGATGCCGCTGATCCGGGCCGCTACGGGCGCTTGGTTATGGACGGTGAGGCGTTGGATGCGATTGTTGAATTCAAAGACGCAACGGATGCTGAACGCGCCATAACGCTATGTAATTCTGGCGTTATTTGCGCCAAATCTGACGTCTTGTTTGATCTGATCGACGGCGTTTCAAACGAAAACGCATCCGGCGAATACTACCTGACAGACATTATCAGCATCGCCCGAACCAAAGGTCTGTCCGCCACCGTGGTACGTTGTGACGAAGCCGAAACCATGGGCATTAACTCACGCCCAGAACTGGCCGTCGCCGAGGTCGCATTTCAAACCCGCGCCCGTGCAGATGCGCTGGAAAACGGCGTGACCATGCACGCGCCCGATACCGTCTACTTCAGCCATGATACCTATATTGGAGCGGACACGGTGATTGAACCGAACGTAGTGTTCGCCGCTGGCGTGACCGTTGAAAACAACGCCACCATCCGCGCCTTTAGCCACCTTGAAGGCTGCCACGTGTCGCGTGAAAGCGTCGTTGGCCCCTACGCGCGTTTGCGCCCAGGTGCAGAGCTGTCAGAAGGCGTGAAGATTGGCAACTTCGTGGAAGTTAAAAACGCGACGATTGATGCGGGCGCGAAGATAAACCACCTCAGCTATATTGGTGACGCGCAGATTGGCGAAAAATCCAACATCGGCGCAGGCACAATCACCTGCAACTACGACGGCGTGTTCAAACATCGCACGACCATCGGCAAGAACGTGTTTGTTGGGTCCAACACCATGCTTGTCGCGCCGGTAACGCTGGGCGACGACAGCATGACGGCAACGGGAACCATCATCACCAAGGACGTTCCAGACGGCGATTTGGCCGTCGGCCGCGCCCGCCAAGAAAACAAAACAGGTTTTGCCCGTAAATTGTTCGAAAAGTTAAAGTTTAAGAAGGCAAAAGCCTCTAAGGAGTCCTGAAAATGTGTGGAATTGTAGGTGTCCTTGGACAGCATGAAGCGGCCCCGATCCTTGTTGAGGCGCTCAAACGACTCGAATATCGCGGCTATGACAGCGCAGGTATTGCAACGGTAAATGGTGGCGCACTTGATCGCCGCCGCGCCGTTGGCAAACTGGTTAACCTTCAGGATTTGCTGGTGCATGAACCGCTCGCCGGCAAATCCGGTATCGGCCACACACGTTGGGCGACCCACGGCCAGCCAAATGTAAACAACGCCCACCCGCACAAGACAGGCCACGTGGCCGTCGTTCACAACGGCATCATCGAAAACTTCCGCGAGTTGCGTGAAGAATTGGCCGAAAGGGGCATCGGGTACGAGACTGACACCGACACCGAAACGGTCGCCCTCCTGGCGCAAAGCTTTATGGATCAAGGGCTTAGCCCACGCGAAGCGGCGGAAAAAACCATCGCGCGCCTTGAAGGTGCCTATGCGCTGTGCTTCCTGTTTGACGGCGAAGAAGACCTGATGATCGCGGCGCGCAAGGGCTCCCCCCTTGCGATTGGCCACGGCGACGGTGAAATGTTCGTCGGTTCCGACGCGATTGCCCTCGCCCCAATGACCGACAAAGTCACCTATCTGGACGAAGGCGACTGGGCCGTTGTCACCCGTACATCCGTTGAAATCCGAGACGGCGAAGGCCGCATCGCCAACCGCGAAATGCGCGTTATCAACATAGATACCGCCTCCGTCGACAAAGGCGGCCACAAACACTTCATGTCCAAAGAGATCGCGGAGCAACCCTCGGTGTTGACCAACGCGCTCGGCTATTACCTCAAGAACGGGAAGATCGAACTTCCAGATCCCGGCCTTGATTTTGCTGCGATCGATCGCTTGACGATGGTCGCTTGTGGCACCGCGTATTATGCCTGCCTCGTAGCGAAATACTGGTTTGAACAAGTGGCTCGCCTGCCCGTCGAAATCGACGTCGCATCCGAATTCCGCTACCGCGAACCACCCATCACCAAAGGCACGGCAGCACTGTTCGTCAGCCAGTCCGGTGAGACCGCAGACACCCTAGCCGCACTTCGCTATTGCGAAGGCAAAGTCGACAAAATCATCTCTGTGGTGAACGTCCCTGAAAGTTCCATCGCCCGCGAAAGCGACCTGCCGCTGCCAATTTTGGCGGGCACAGAAATCGGCGTGGCATCGACAAAAGCATTCACATGCCAACTAACGGTCCTCGCGATCCTTGCAATCAAAGCCGCGCAGGACCGCGGACATATGGACGCGAAACAAGTGGCCGAAGCGCTCGAACAGGTGAAGTCGGTTCCGGGTATCATGAACCACGCATTGGCCCTTGGAGAACGCACAAGAGCGGTTTCCCGCAACCTAGCCGAGGCACGTGACATCCTGTTCTTGGGACGCGGCCCTATGTATGCCCTTGCCCACGAAGGCGCACTTAAACTGAAAGAAATCAGCTATATACACGCCGAAGCTTATGCATCAGGTGAATTAAAACACGGGCCCATCGCACTGGTAGATGAACATGTGCCCGTCATCGTCATGGCGCCGCGCGATGCACTATTCGACAAGACGATTTCCAACATGCAAGAAGTTATGGCCCGTGGCGGGAAGGTACTTTTGATCACAGACGAGCAAGGCGCCAAAGAAGCCGGCCCCGGCGTTTGGGACACGATCCTAATGCCAGAAGTCGACCCCTTCGTTGCCCCGATCGTCTATGCGATCCCGGCCCAGCTGCTTGCCTATCACACCGCTGTTGCCAAAGGCACAGACGTTGACCAACCACGCAACCTCGCCAAATCTGTGACCGTCGAATGATCCCGCTTGAGGACGCGATTGCGGCGCTGCAAATCCACGCAAACCCGCAAAAAGCGGCTGAGATGAAAGCCTACCACAAGGCTGACCGTCCCTATTTTGGCGTCGCGAACCCTGTGATCTACGAGGCGGTCAAAGAATGGCGCGCTGCGCTTTCGCTTGAAGATCGCACAACACTCGCGTCTGACCTTTGGGACAGCAATATCCATGAAGCCCGCGTCGCGGCGGCAAAACTATTGGTGCAAGCCCGCATCAATCCCGATGATGCCGTTTGGGATTTAATCCAGTCATGGGTTCCCCAGTTTGACGCTTGGGCGATTGCCGATCACGTCTGTGGCGCGGGTTCACGCCGCCTGCTCGCCGACCCCTCGCGCGTCGACATAGTTGAAACATGGGCAACCTCCGATCACCTTTGGACGAAACGCGCCGCGATGGTCATGACGTTGCCGTGGACGAAAATGAACAACCCCAAGCCGCAAGACCTAGAAATTCGTGAACGTGTTCTAGGTTGGGCGGCTGAGTACACGAATGATCCCGCTTGGTTCATCCAAAAATCCGTTTCGTGGTGGTTGCGTGAACTGGGCCGTCATGACGCGCCACGCGTTTGGGCGTTTCTCGATCTACACGGGGACAAGATGAAACCCTCCCTGCGCAAAGATGCCAGCCGAAATTTGCCACCGCGATAGCAAGCCACTTGCGATCTCATCCGGCTTCGATTCAAATGAATTGAACTGGAGACTTCCTTGTTAGACCTAACGCCTCAAATCAACATTCTGGCCGAGCGCATTCACGCCCTACGTGACGGGCCGTCACGTATTCTCGTCGCAATCGCGGGACCACCTGCCAGTGGGAAAACCACACTTGCCGAAGAACTCGCCCGACGGCTAAACGCCCAAAAATGCGAAACCGTTATCGTCCCGCAAGACGGTTTTCATTTGGACAATCAGATACTTGAATCGCGCGGAGACCTAAACCGGAAGGGTGCACCGCACACATTTGACGGTGCCGGCTTTGTACATTTGGTGCGTCGCTTGAAGGAACGGGTGGACGTCGCGGTACCCGTATTTGACCGTACCCGTGACACCGCAATTGCAGGCGCGCGCATCGTGCCAGCCAGTGCCGAGGTTGTTATCGTTGAAGGTAACTACTTGCTGTTTGATGACGCGCCTTGGTTCAACATCGCCCCCCTTTGGACGCTGTCTGTACGCCTCGACGTGCCGATGGACGACCTGCGCGCGCGCCTTATTCAGCGTTGGCTTGATCACGGTCTTAGTCAGACGGCCGCTACGCGACGTGCCACAATGAACGACCTCCCCAATGCGCAAGACGTGTTGGACAAGGCATTGCCGGCAATGCTGACGCTCACAGCGGATGGGCAAATCACCTAGCTGATAATCTCGAACTTCGCGACATCGACCATACCACGGTCTGTGATCTTTAGCATCGGGATTACTGGAAGCGCTAGGAACGCAAGCTGTAGGAAGGGTTCTTCAAGCGTCACCCCGAGGCTTTTCGCGGCCTCCCGCAGGTCTTCCAACGTTTCGCGCACTTGCTCAAACGGTTCCAAACTCATCAAGCCCGCGACAGGTAGCGACAACTCGGCAAGAATCTCGCCGTTTTGCGCGACGACAAAGCCCCCCTCTAGCTCGGTCATTCGATTGCTGGCCAGCGCCATGTCGTCGTAGTCGGCACCGACACAGGCGATATTATGGTGGTCATGACAGACCGTTGAGGCAATGGCCCCGCGGCGCAACCCAAACCCTTTAACAAAGCCCGTAGCAATATTTCCGTTAATACCATGGCGCTCAATCACCGCGATCTTGATGAGGTCGCGCGCAATATCAGGCGCCTTGTCGCCATTTTTGGGCTCGATCACCTCGTGCAAATGTTCGGTGATAATCTTTCCGGGAATAACGCCAATAACATCCGTTTCGCTGCGATTTGAAGTGGTTCGAAAATCCTGCGCTTGAACAATCGGCGCTTTCACGGACTTACGCCCGATCGTCGGAGTGATCTTACGGGCCTTAAACGCCGCTTCAGCGGCATGAACTCCGCCACAGAAAGTCAGCTTCGCATCGCAGTTTTCCAAGCTCCCTAGGGCGGCAATGTCAGCGCGTTGGCCCGGCGCAATCAGACCGCGATCCTTCAAGCCAAATGCCTCCGCTGCCGACAGGGACGCGGCACGGTATACCGCCACCGGCGAAACGCCGCGCGCAATCGCTGTTCGGATTAGGTAATCAAGATGACCATGTTCGCCGATATCAAGCGGGTTTCGATCATCCGTGCAAAGGCACATGTAGCTCGCAGTGCGTTCATCCAGCAGCGGTAAAAGCGCGTCTAGGTCTTTAGAAACTGATCCCTCGCGGATCAAAACCCGCAATCCCTTTTGCAGTTTTTCACGGGCTTCTACGACGCTCGTTGCCTCGTGCTCTGTTCGGATACCTGCAGCGATGTAGGCATTAAGGTCCCTACCCGAAAGCATTGGTGCGTGGCCATCAATATGGCCGCCATTGAACGCTTCAATTTTTGCCATGATCCCCGGGTCTTGGTGAATAACACCGGGATAGTTCATGACTTCAGCCAACCCGATAACCTGCGGATGGGGTCGCAACAGCTCGAGATCTTCGACCTCGATGCGGGCACCAGAGGTTTCCATGTTTGTCGACGGCACGCAGGAACTCAAGTTCACGCGAATATCCAGAACCGTCTCAAGTGCTGCATCAAGAAAATACTGAATACCTGCGACACCCAAAACATTAGCGATTTCATGCGGGTCGCAAATTGCTGTAGTGACGCCGAGCGGCGTGACGAGGCGGTCAAATTCAAACGGTGTTACAAGGCTGCTTTCGATATGGAGATGGGTATCGATAAACCCTGGCACCAACGTAAGTCCGCTGACATCAACAATCTCTTTGCCTTCGTAAGATGCTGACGTTCCGACAATCGTATCGCCACAAATCGCAATATCACCGTCCAACAATGCCCCAGTTATGACGTCAAAGACCTGTGCCCCACGCAGGACAACATCCGCAGGTGCATCACCGCGCCCCTGAGATATCTTGTGAGAAAGTTCGGCCATCGCGCCCTCCCGCCTTTTGAGCAACAGACAGCAGTTTTGGCACGGCGTCCAGATCGCGCAGTATTAGGGAGCGGCAGTTGGCGCCGTGCCATCTAGGAAAGCTTCGAACCCTTCCACATCAAGAGGGCGTGTAATTAGGTATCCCTGCACTTCTTCACACTCATGCTCAATCAGCCAATCGAGTTGCTCTTGCGTTTCGACCCCTTCAGAAACGACACGTGCGCCAATCTGCTGGCCAAGGGTTAGGATCAGCTGAACAATCGGGCCGGACTCGGGGAGCTGATCGACAAAGGATCGATCGATTTTCAGACAGGTCAAAGGAAAACGTGAGATATAGGAAAGGTTAGAATAACCGGTGCCGAAATCGTCAATCGCGATGCGGTACCCAATCTCAGTAATGACTCGCAACTTTTCTGCAATCAGCTCGTGATCGCCAATCAGAACAGTCTCCGTAATTTCCAATTCAATATGGCCGTGAGGGAAGTCTGGTTGCGACGCCAGTTCCTTCAATAGGTTCAAAAAACCAGGATCTGAGAACTGTCGCGGCGAAACATTCAGCGACAGATCCAAATCAAGCCCAGCGCGACGCCATTCAATCGCCTGAGCACATCCGATTTCGAGAACAATCCGCCCCAATTCATCAATCAGGCCAGTTTCTTCGCAGATAGAAATGAAAGCAGCCGGCATCACCAACCCACGCTCAGGATGGAGCCAACGCGCAAGTCCCTCCGCGCCCACAATCTTGCCCGTCTTGATATCAAGCCGCGGTTGGTAGTGAAGGACGAACTCCTTCTCCATCACGGCTTTCTTTAGCGCAACTTCGGTTTGGTCACGTTCTAGTGCGGCTGCACCCATTTCCGTATTGAAGAACGTGATACAATTTCGTCCAGCCTGTTTAGAAGCATACAGCGCGATGTCAGCTTCTCGGAGCACATCGGAAAACCGCGTCGCGTCATCGGTATATCCAGCGACACCGACACTGATGGTCGTATCGATACGGGTTTTGTCGTGCATAATTGGGGCGGCAATAGCGTTGCGCAATCGTTCGATACGTCGCTCCAACGCAGCCTTGGAGGTTTGCCCTTCAATCACTGCCACAAATTCATCGCCACCCAACCGCGCAACCAAGTCCTGCGTTCTTAGCGAAGCCCGCGTACGCATTGCTATTTGTTTAAGAACTGTGTCGCCTGCTTCGTGCCCGTATCTGTCATTGACGAGCTTGAAACGATCAACATCAAAGAAGATGACCGAACTTCCCTTCGCGGCACCACTTTCTTCGAGACGCGCCAAATAGGCTTGAAGGTAAGACCGATTGTGTAAGTTCGTCAGTTGATCACGATTGGCTAAGTGGCGGGCCGTGTCACGCGCCTCTTTCAACTCGCTTACATCGATCGCCGTAAACAAAATCGCCGGCTGCCCAGTCACAGCGTCCGAACAGCTTTTGACGGACAGATCAAACCAGCGGTTACCATGCACCGTTTGAAGCCGCGTTACCAATCGGTGCTCGCCAACTTCTTCAACAAGCGAAATGACCCTTTCAAAGTCAGTCGGGTCGTCAAAAAGGCTGCTAAAACTTTCGATCGGTGCAAGAAAGCTATTTCGAGCCGCCGGATTCAAATAGAGTGGAGGGCCCTCCATGCTGAACATCGTGATCATCACATCGGTATGCAAAAGCGCCTCAGCGCTGCGTAAGTTCTCAGGCTGATTCTCTACATCACCAATAGCCTCGCACTGCATCGCCATACGGCCATCTGAGAGACGATAGCCACGGTACACAACCATAACACTTTGGGGTTTTCCATTTGGATAGATTGTCCAAAGTTCAGTGAACGACGCGTCTGACTGTGAAAAATCATTTTGGTACTGCTTCAGTCGCTTTGCGACTGTCGGGGTCATGTCTGACGCCAAATCCCGGGTGTAAAGTTGATCTGGGGAATTGGCTTTCCACAAACTAAGCGCTGCTGGGTTCGCATATACAATCCGCGAATAATCGATGTCGAAAACCCAAACAGCGACGTCCAGACGGTCCAGTACCGCATCTGCGTTTACATCGGAAACAGAGCGCGCTGCAAGCGTTGGCTCTTGTTGCATGATCGACATGATTTTCATCGGTTCGCGTCAGGTCCTTTTGTCATATCTCGTGAGTTAGCCCATTACGCAGCCCGCAAAGTATGACTGCTGAGTTCATCAAGTGAACAAAAGTTTTCCGTCTTGGATACGTCTTCGATCCAACGCGCAATGTTTGGGGTTTCTACGATATCCAAGCCAGCTTCTTGCAAGACGTGGACATAGCCGAACACCGCAATGTCTGCGACGCTATAGCCCTGTTCTAGAATAAACCGTCGCTTTGCCAGATGGTCGTCTAACTGCGCCAAGCCCGGTCGTGCGCCCTCCTGCCAGGCAATGATTTCGTCATGATGAGCGTCACGTTCTTGCGGAACAATGAAGGAGAAAAACCGTGCGGGCGCGATAAAGGGTTCAAGTTTGGTCTGCTCGAAAAACATCCATTGCAACGCTTCGGCACGTGCTTGCGCCGTTTGCGGCATCAGGTGCGTACCTTCGGCAAGGTACCACAAAATTGCGTTGCTCTCTCCGATGCCTTCACCATCAGCTGTGACTAAGAACGGAACTACGCCTTTGGGATTCACCGCGAGATACGACGCACTCTTTTGTTCTCCATTCAAGACGTCCACCAACTTCAAACTTATGTCCTTACCCAATTGGTTGATAGCCAACCAAGGCTTCATGCAATTCCCAGATCCAGCACACGCATATAATTCAGTCATCAGATTTCGCCTTTCTTTGAGCGCCCCTGATGTCTTCATAAGCCTTGCTGCTTAACAGCCGCCTAACCGCGGCTACATAGTTTTCCCTCACTCCTAAGCCAAACCTTCCCCTTAAAACTGGACTAGCGCCAACATATGCGCAACTATAAGTTTAATCGTATACTAACACTTCGTTAACCATAGTAGTAAATGAATCGTTTAAAATAAGCTGCCAAAATGGAAATATCAATGTATGATGCAAATCAAGAACAGACATCCACGCCTTTTTTCTCACAACCTATAGCCGAGCGAATCTGGAACGCCAAATACCGTTACAATACTGCGGGTGAGGTTTTAGATAACTCTGTGCAGGACACTTGGGAACGTGTGGCTCGTGGCCTCGCATCTATTGAAGCACCTTCTGATCAACCCGCAACACGCGCGGCCTTCGTTAATGCTATGCAAAACTTCAAGGTTCTTCCGGGTGGGCGGATTTTGTCCGGCTGTGGCACCAATCGCAATGTAACGCTCTCAAATACATTTGTGATGCGGACCATTCCAGACAGTGTTGACGGCATTATGGATACGCTGAAAGACGCAGCCCTTACTATGCAGATGGGTGGCGGAATTGGGTTTGATTTCTCGACAATCCGCCCAACAGGAACCCATGTTCGCGGGCTTGACTGTCTTGCGGCTGGGCCCCTGGCTGCCATGGATATTTTCGACGTCACCTGCAAGATGATCGTGAAAGGAATGGGGCGCGGCGCGATGATGGCGACGATGCGCTGTGACCACCCCGACATTGAAGCCTTTATTGTCGCAAAGTCCGACCGTTCACGCCTTCGCAATTTTAACCTTTCAGTCATGGTGACGGATGCGTTTATGGATGCCGTCGCAGAGGACACCACATGGAATTTGGTTTGGGATGGGACCGTGATGCGCCGCCTTCGTGCGCGCGACCTTTGGAACAACATCATGAAACAGACATATGCCGCGGCAGAACCCGGTGTGCTGTTTATCGACCGGATCAACGCCCAGAATCCGTTGCGCTATCTCGAGACGATATCAGCGACCAATTCATGTGCCGAACAACCACTCCCCCCCTATGGCACCTGCCCGCTTGCGTCTGTGAACCTAGCCCAACTGGTTCTGTCCCCATTCACACCTGATGCACGGCTTGACGTGGCACAGCTTCGCAATCTGGTTCGGGTGGCTGTTCGCATGCTCGACAACACGCTCGATGTCTCGCGTTACGCGCTTGATGCGCAATGGGAACAAGCCCAAAACCAACGACGGATCGGCGTCGGCGTGACAGGCGTTGCCGATGCGATCGCAATGCTTGGCGCACGCTATGGCTCATCTAAGTCAGTGTTCTTGTTGGGAAGTTGGATGCAAACCATCCAGAACGCCGCCTATCAAGCGTCAGCCCTTCTCGCCAAAGAACGCGGTGTTTTCCCAAGTTATAATGCCGATGCACATTTGGCAGGCCCCAGCATTCAAAACCTCGACCCCGATGTACGTGAATTGGTCCGCAAACACGGGTTGAGGAACGGAACCCTCACCACCATTGCTCCGACAGGTACGACTTCGATGTTTGCTGGTAACGTTTCCTCAGGCATCGAGCCGATCTTCTCGACGTCGTTCAGCCGTGTTGTAACGAATCCAGGTGGCAGCAAATCCAGCGAGAGGGTCATGGACTATGCGGCATGGCAATTCAGTCAAATGCACGGCGCGGATACGCCTCTGCCGGATAATTTTGTCACCGCCGCCGACTTGTCTCCGCAAGACCATGTTGCAATGCAGGCCGCCGCGCAAAAATGGGTCGACAGTGGGATATCAAAAACCGTGAACTGCCCCGAAAACATTGCGTTTGACGAGTTCAAGACCATCTACCACGAGGCCTATGACGCGGGATGCAAAGGGTGTACGACTTACAGACCCAATAATGTAACAGGATCTGTGTTGTCTGTATGAGCAAACTCGCTGCCCTTTGGCGTATTTTAATCGGCGAATCTAGCAGTGCGCCTTGGGCCGCCACCCATCGCCATCGCAAAGGCGGGCTTTATCGCGTGATTGGCCCTGCCATCCTTGAGGCGGACCGCTCATCCGTAGTGATATACGATGATGCGGAGGGCACTGTTTGGGTGCGATCAAAAGCTGAATTTTACGATGGCCGATTCACGCCCTTATAGGGCGGCGTAAAACGCATCTTAGTATTCCCATCACGTGGACAACTCGGCATCGGACAAATCAGACACAACTGATACAGCATTCTGGGCTGGTAACGTCGTAAATTCAGCAAATCCGCCATCGCGCTCGGAGCCATAATAACCCAAAAGCAGAGGTGTCTGGCACACGGAAGCAGAAGTTCCACCAGTTTCTGACAAAAGGATATGGCCTTGAGAAGCTCAGAGAGCAGCGCCAAGAGGTTCTTACTATGCATAAGTTGTCCGACGACATTAACGACTTCAAGCGGCTGTACGAGAAGCGATTTGGCCCGCTGGATGACCAATACTCAATGTGGCCTGACTTCTTTACCCACTAACGCGATTTGAGTTACTTCTTAGCGCTGCCCTTACCTATCGCAACACCAGCGGTAAACGTGAAGGCAGTGCCAAGTATCTTGATCGCGTCGGGTATCCACGAACGCTCAACGATCAAACCAACGGTAAAGACGCATAATAGCAAGAATCCCAACATGAACGACAAAAGCAATGATGCCGCGTGCGGCTTGTCATCAGTTCCGTAGGAGAACCATTTTAGGTTTATTCTGAAAACCTGATTAGGCGCACCATCAGGAATGTAAGTTGGTCCTGTCTGACTGTCAGGGTCAGGGGTGTCAGGTGTTTCCAGTGGGGGAAACACCTCAAGCTGCACGGGCTTATCCTGCGGCGATAGCATGTTGGGTCTCAATTTTCTGCTTAAACACGCGTTGGATAATTGGGTTAGGAATAAGAGGTTTTGACGACAAGTCTCCGTATTGTTCGCGAACTATAGCCCACGGCTCGCCTGCCGCATGTGTTGCGTTAGATAGCTGAACGCCCGAAAAGCTCTTGTGGATGTCCCAGACCGAACGCAGGTAAGTCATAATATCTTGGTCAGGCGCGTCAGGCTCCCTAACAGATACCTTCATGCCGGAGCTGACCAATTCGGTCGCTCTAAGACCCGAAATCGGCCCGCGACCTGCGGCCATAAACGTTCCATACAGTGAGGGGACAACAGGACCCCAAGGCCACGCATGAACGTCCTCCTCAAACAGATTTTGGTCCCTCTGAGCAAGCCACCACGCATGAGCATAGTAGACCAGCTTATACAGCTTCATTTGGTCAATCCGAGGAAAGTCCCCATGATCTTCTGCCTGTATATCAAGGAATGCATTTGCCACAGCAGCGGCAGTCGTTGGTGCGGTTGCGTTTGTCATGAATACCCTCCTGACTTGCGTTAGCATAACACAGAACAACATGGGAACAAAATATTTGGCTTTCAAGCCTCACACTTGGCTAGTTAAGTATATAGGCCCCATTTGATGTGCTGCAAAACAGTTTACTCCGCCCCACCTCAGAGCCGCCCCAATAGTGCTGCTAGCCACATCACCCCGCCTGCCGCAGGTCGTTGGCGGTAAATTCCGGAACGTCGTAAATGAAATATCCGGCGCAACACCGACAATCGCCGTGCTTTGCTGAATGTTTCCAAACACTGACGGTTTTGCGGAGTCATCCGGTCAGAAATTGGCCGCAAACAAACGAGATTTCGATCAGTCCACCCAGCCCAAACACCCGCTAGAATAAGCCTAAGCCGATGCAGCCTTGCGCGCCAACAATCGTTTGCACCAAGCACGTTATTGCTATGCTGACGATACAAAAGAACGGGTTGATCATCGCAGATCACTTGCCCGCCAACGCTCGTGATAAGCTGGTAAAGCCACCAGTCATGAATGACTGGCGTTGGAATATCTGCGATGACAGAAGCGATCAGCTTTGTGGCAGCACCATTCAAAACAATCGTGTTTCCGCTGGCTATGTTTTGCACCAACGCATTTGCAAAACTCGGGCCTCGACGACGCAAAGGGGAAAGGCGCAAGCGGCCGAGCCGATGGTCTGCAATCAATGTGCGGGCGCAATAAAGGGCCGGCACATCAGCAGGAACTTCATTCAGTTTCTCAACCGCCCGCGCCAGTTTATGCGGCAGCCAAACATCATCCTGATCGGCAAGCGCCCAGATTTCCCCAGCCGGAGCAGCAGCCATCAGCGTCATGAAATTTGCTGCGACGCCTCGCATTGGCCCATCCATTACAGTGGGTGGTTTTGAGCAGGTCATCAGCATTTCGCGGCTTTGATCTTCGCTAGCATCAGGCGCGTCGATCCCGGCCCAAAGCCGCCAGTTGGAATAGGTCTGGGTAGAAAAACTCGCCATCTGTTGGGCGAGGTAGTTTTCGCCCTGATGAACCGCCATCAGTATATGAACGCAGGCTGCATCGCTTCCGGCAGTTCCAACAAGGGTTCCCGTGTCGGTGTTGAGGTCGTCGGGACGCAACATCATATCGCATCCTCCAGTACATCTTGAAGGATGACTTCAAAAGCAGCGGCTTGAGCGTCAAAATCCACCACGGAATGTTGCGGACGAAAGTTCGGATGCCGATCTAGCGCGGCGATCATCGCTTCTTTAAGCACGTCAGGCGAAGCGCCAATCGGAATAAGATCAGCCACGTGGGCCGAGCCGTGTTCCGCACTCCCTCCGCTATCCGTTTGGATCAGGGAAACACCACGCGCCATGGCCTCGCGTACGGCAAGGCCGAACGTTTCCTTCCATTGAGACATAAACAAGAGCACGTCGAGTTCGGCATAAAACCCATCCATTTCTGATTGCTCAAACCGTGGATAAACTTCCCAGTCGCCCGGTAAGTCGGCAAACGTTTCACCGGTCCACCAATCCGCTTCAGCGGAACCATCCACCAACAGAACGCGAAAGTCACTGCGCCCAATGGATTTGAACGCCGCGCGAATAAGTGGCCACCCCTTGATCTGCGAAGGTCCACCAACAAACCCGAACGTCAGCCGCGTATCCCGCTTACGTCGGGAGGTTTGTTTGGCAGCAAAATCAGGAGCAGGCAGGCGCACCCCATTTCCCCAGACAACACCTCGATCAGATGCGAAACCGGATGAAACATACAGATCGTGTGCGAATTTGCTTGGGTAAGTCACGCGATCAGGTATGCGCGATATGTCTTGCAAATAGGTAAACCGTTTTTGTGCTGCGTCGTAATTGGAAACACATCCACGACAGCCGTCAATTCGGATCGGGTTTTGTCCACAATACGTTTGGCTCGGCTTGATCATAAACTGGCGCTCACAAAGCCACCAGAAATCATGCACGCTTAAGATACTTGGAATGCCGCGGTCTTTCGCAGCCTCAAGTACGCCACCACCCATATCCTGAACGCAGTGAACATGAACAACATCCGGCTGCAAATCATCCATCAGCTCGCCAATCAAAGCGGTCACTCGCGGGTTGTCGTAAAGCTCCGAATAGCTGCGCTTTGATGGGACGTTGATGACGAAATTCTGGATTCCATCCTTTTCAGATTTTAGCACCGTGTAATCGGCAAGCCCGCTATGGCAACACAGTGAAACGGCCGTGATCTTATACTCGTATGCGGCCGCTTTACGCGCCAACAAAGCCTTGGCAACTTCCTCAGCAACGACAGTCGCGCCACCATAGGTGAAAGGCGCAAAAAACACATTGGCCAATAGGATATGACAACTGGTCAACGCAACACCCAGTCCAGTATTTCCGGATCAATAATATGAGGGTCAGCTATGCCAGACCAATGGGTTTCCAACTGACGGCGTGCCTCTCGCCCGATGCAACGGGTCGTATCGCGAGCGCCTTCAAACCGCCCTAACGCTGTGTGCCACTCAGATTGGTTGTTTGCGACAAACCCGGTTTTTCCCTGCACAATCAGGTTCGGTAAATCCCCTACGGGAGCAACAATCGAAGGCACGCCTACGGACGCTGCATCAATCACTCGGACCGCACTCTTGCAGCGGTTAAACGTATCGTCGCAAAGCGGCATCACCGTGCAATTCACACCGGCCAGTTCATGTAAATAGTTTTCATAGGTGGTGAACGGGACGATGTCCGCCCTTGAACGCAACACATCTGGCAAACGGTTGAGGTCAAAGTGCCCTAGCAACACCAAGCGATGCGCGTTTCCTTCGAAAAACCGCTCTAAAGGTTCAAATATGCTCGCAAGGTCCGCCTCATGGCCCTGTGACCCACTGGCAAAACCTACCCGAAAAACACCGTCGTCTTTATTGCGTGCTTTCATAGCTGCGGCGCCCATCATGAGGGTCGCATCATCAGCAAAGTTTCGTCGCACATGGACCGGGCGCTCCGTAAACAAGCGGCAGTGTTGTGCCAGTTGTGGCGTCGAAACAGACACCATGTCCGCGCCATTCATCATAGCGAGGTATCTAGGTGCTTCGGCCACGAAATGGGTTTTCATCGCAGGATCAAGTACACCCATATTGCCGTATGTTTCGTAGGCGGAGATTGAAAACAGCGGGTCATCGATATCGTACATAATCGGCAACCGAAGACGGCGTGCCTCATAGCGGATCATTTCTGTCACAGGAGAGGATTGGAGCCGATATTCGATCATATGTGTCGCGCGCGTCAAAAGACGCGTAACGCGCGGCAGGTCTTGGAAATGCGCAAACTCACACGCGACACCTTGGCCTGCCCAAAACTCAGCCAATTGCTCAACCCGGTACTTGCGGCACTGAGGTAGGTTTAAATCCCCGATGATTGCGATGAACCGACGACTATCTTTGTCGGGTGGCGTTGGATGGAATGCTTCGCCCTTCGCCAACTGCTGCCAGATGCTTTGCAAATAGTGTTCCGGCGCAACGGTAGCGCCGTCTGCATTCAGCGCGCTTTGCCCCTCGCCACGCCAGAGCATCGCGATAAAAACGCGCGCCTTACGCAATGCAATTGCGAGCCCCTCTTGGCGGACGGCCAAATAAAAGCGTTGCATCAGCGTTGGCCGGAGTATCTGAGTGAGAAAGCGGGTCATATGTCTACATTCGCAAATGCCGCAAAAGTATTAACATTTGATTTACTGTCAGCCAGTAGCGGGGCGTTTCAGGGTCTCTTCATGGTGCGCCAAGGCGGCATCAATATCGTCGTAACAGTGCAAAACCCCGCCCTCCAACACCGCCCCCATATCGCAAATGCGACGCACCATCGGTGGGGAATGACTGACGACAATCGCACCCGACGTTTCGCGCCGCTTATCAAACATCCGAATGCTTTTTTGCCGAAACGCGCCATCACCCACAGACGTCACCTCATCCACAAGGTATGTGTCGAACGGGATCGCCATCGACACACCAAACGAAAGCCGCGAACGCATGCCCGCAGAATATGTCCGAAACGGCATATCGAAATGCTCACCAAGTTCAGCGAAATCCTGCACGAATTGCACGAGTTCATCCGTGTCCGCACCATACAGACGCGCGACAAATCGGGCGTTCTGGCGCCCCGTTAGATCTCCGTGAAACGAACCCGAGAACCCCACTGGATAAGACACCGATCCCGTGGAAAGCACCTGGCCGAAATCCGGCCTGATCGTTCCCGCTATCAGCTTAAGAAGCGTACTTTTCCCCACGCCATTACGCCCTAGCAACGCAACGCTTACGCCCGTTGGAAAAACCGCTGTTAGGTTTTCAACAATCACTTTGCGCCCGGTTCGGGTCGCGAAACTTTTGGATAGTCGATCAAGCTGGATCATGGCGTCTCAGCTTCGGTCGCGTAAACTGTAGTAAACAAGGCAGAAAACACACCACGTCAAACTGCAGAACAGAGCAATCAATAACAACATCTTCAACCGTTCTGGGTACTGTGCCTTTTGCGCCAAGGTTGGTTGCACATGGGCCGCCAAATACCGGCTCTGGCGCCGCGCTTCGGCTTGGGCCCCGTCGAAAGACGCGAGCGCCGTTGTATAGGCGACTTCTGCAAACTCACGGTCGACGATCAGGCCTTCGTATTCGCCAACCAAATCCGCAAACACAACGCCCCCCTCGCCTTCATTTCCAAGGCCAAGCTTCTGGCGTTCCGCGTCGATCCGGTTTTGGATCACCTCAACGCGGCGGTTCGCTTGCGTGATGCGCGGGTCGCCGTCACTCGTAGTGTCACGCAGCAAATCCCCCTCAACCAAAGCGTCGGCAAGTTGCTGTTGCAACGTCACAAGCACGCCCATCTGGTTCTGAGTATCGATCGTCGGATCGACAATTTGGGTGCGGTTGCGAAACAACGTCAACGCCTGACGCGCCGTGCGTAGTCGCGCCAAAGAGGTCTCCAGATCTTCGCGCGCATATCCAACCGCATCTTCACGCGCGAGGGTCGACAGATTGTTAATCATTGCAGTGCTTTCGGCCAAAACTGCCACGGCAATTGTGCGTGCATCCTCGGGCTCAAAGGCCAGAAACCGCATCTCTATCAGTTGCGTGCCGCTGTCATAAATGATGTCGACTTTGCGCTCCCAATGGCGATGTAAGTCTTCGATGGTACCGCTTGGATCATAGGCGAAAACGGGGTCCTGATCGACTGAAACCTTACTCCAAATCCTTGTCAAATTCACACGGTCGTTCACTTTCGCCACCAGTTCCTGACTGTTCAGGTAGACGTATAAAACATCGGTGTCAGACGAGCTCGATCCAGATAGGTCAGTGATACCGCCCAGCAACTCAATCGGAGAACTCTGTTCTTCTGAGCGGACAGAGAAGGCAATGCGTGACGCATACTGATCCGCCGCCATTCCCCAAAGGTAGTAGGCACTAATTGCCACAGGAACGAAGACGAGCCAGATCAACGAAAGCAGCAAGAACACATGCCTGCGCTTACGCCGTGCAGGACCGACGGTGGGCGGAACACGTGGTAGCGCAACGGCTGGATTGACGGCTTCTTTCGAGGGGGCGTCTTGGCTGGTGTCTGGCATTAACACTTCTTCAATCAATGATTGTTCATACTTGTGACCAAAGCGTTAACCAAAAGTTGTTAACAAAGATTAAACTTGAGGAGACAAGCCCAAATGGGTTTTGCCATACGCCCCGCGACAGCGCTAAACCGACCCACAAAGCTGCGGCGACTACATGCGCCTTTTGCAACACCGCGCGCTATAGTCGCCCTCATCTTGCGAGAAATATCAACAACTTATGGAAGATCACCGGGGGGCTACCTGTGGGCGATCCTTGAACCTGCAGCGGGGATTGCACTGCTAACGGTAATCTTCTCAATCGGGTTTCGCGCGCCCCCCCTTGGCGTAGATTTCGCGTTCTTTTATGCCACGGGATTGTTGGCGTTTCTTATGTATTCGGACATCTCCGCGAAACTGGGCCAAACAATCCAATTCAGCCGCGCCTTGTTAGAATACCCGCGCGTGACATTTATTGACGCGTTGGTTGCGCGGCTGGCGTTGAACGCCCTCACCCAATTGATCGTACATTGTATCGTGATGGGGTTCATTCTTTGGTTTAGTTCGCCTGACACAGCGATTGATTTTCCAAAATTATTAACCGCCTACGGGATGATCATCGTGTTGAGCGCTGGTGTAGGCACGTTGAACAGTTTCTTGACCCTATCCTTCCCGATTTGGGCGACAGCATGGGCGGTCCTGAACCGTCCATTGTTTTTGGCGTCATGCCTTTTCTTCTTGTTCGAGGTCGTCCCCCAGCCTTACCGCGATATCCTGTGGTACAACCCGCTGGTGCACATCGTGGGAATGATGCGAGACGGATATTACCCCTATTACCAACCAACATACGTCTCGGTTGCTTACCCGATCGCCTTAGGCCTCGGCTTGCTGGTAATTGGTTTGTTTCTACTCAACCGCTACCACCGCGACATCCTACAGCGCTGACCCAGCCAAAAATTAACACCCCTTTTACCGTTTATTAACCTCCCTTCGCGCAAATGAGGTGCCGTTAACCTTTTTGCGTCGCGATTGCGCGCACTTGGCTCTTAGAAAGTAACCAAAATGATCCCACGCGTTAATTTACCCCTCGCGAAAGCGGATGACAGTTCTGCAATTATTGTAAATGGATCCGTCTATGCAGCGGTGACTGAAGTGCAGGCACAATCTCGTGTTGAGGTCTCAGTTGGTGCGATTTCCGCGCCACTCAACCCGAGCAGTAATAACCCATTAACCACCTATGCGATGGATGCAGATATTCCTTTGGAAGTCGATCAATTGGCAGCCGCCATTTCGTCTGACCCGAAAGAAAAAGAACCTGGTGAAATTTACACAGTCTGGGTGAACCACCTAACGGATTGGGTGCTGTCTGGAACGCAAACCGTTCAATTCATGATGACAAATCGTGACGAACCTAGTCGCATCGAGATCGAGCGCACGATCAATATCGAAACCGCGACAACCGGAATGGTGTTTGAAGCATGGCTCGCGCAACACCGTGGTCGTGGCAACCTTTTGGTTCATTTCACATGCTCAAAAACGCAACGCACGACCTCTCATTCCATTGCCTTTGATCCGGCCTTTAAAGGCGGTATTGCACGGGAGAACTACCAACACGTTCGCATTCCTCTTCCTGAAGATTTTCAGGCAGGGCAGGTTTGGCTTGCCGTTGAGTACTTGGGGTACGTGCCAAACGGCCATGATGTTGAACCGTTTTTCTTCTTAGCCGACACCCGCGTGAGCGTTCCGAGTGTTCCTTCGACCTCACTGGTTGATCCGATCCGCATCGGCAAGCCCAGCGAAGAACGCACCAAGGTTTGGATGGAAGGCGACATTCCGAGCCACCTGATGAATGGCGACGAAATCCGTCTTTCAGTCGGCGGAAACGAACAGATATTGCTGAACATCACGCCCCCCATTTTGACACTAAAAGAAGACTATGGCCACACGTTGGTCATTGAATCAGATCAAGCGGTCGAACTGTTGCTCGTCATTGACGGCACCCCTGTTGAGCAGGTCAACTTTGGCGCAAGCCACAACGTTGTGCGCCTTCCATCTAAATTCTTAACAGGCACAACTCGCCACCTCTGTTTCAAGGATCGGTCGGGCTCGATCACGTATTGGCAAACGCAGCACCTCGCCCCCGCGATCATTACGCCGGCAGACGTTATGCAACGCGAAGCCGCCGCCCCCTTTCCTTCCACTGTATTCGCCCAAACACCGCGCCGCTTCGCGAGCCTGAAAGCCCATATGGAAACTGCGGATCCGTCCGTAGATATGGCGCAGATTGCCTACGCGATGTCGGTGCTTGAAGGCGGTCATGACAATGTCAAACTCAAACCACTGAAATTCACGCGACCTGACGCGCCGAAGGTTACGGTCGTGATCCCCGCGCATAACAAAGTCGAGGTCACATACCTTGCGCTGTGTTCGCTGTTGGTAGCCCACAACCATGCCACGTTTGAAGTGATCGTCGTCGATGATGCGTCAACGGATGCCACCCGCCATCTTGAAGACATCGTCAGCGGCATCACGGTTTTGCACAACGACACCGCCCAGCGCTTTATCCGGTCATGCAATCGTGGCGCGGAAGAGGCTAAGGGCGATTTCATCGCAATTCTGAACAATGACGTTGAGGTCACATCCGGCTGGCTGGATGAACTCCTTAACGCGTTTGATCGGTTCGACAATGTCGGTTTGGCGGGATCCAAGTTGCTCTATCCTGATGGCGCATTACAGGACGCGGGCGGTATCGTTTGGGGCACAGGCAACCCGTGGAACTATGGTAATCGCCAAAACCCCGAAGACCCGCGTTTCAGCTATGCCCGCCAAGCGGATTACCTGTGTGGCGCCGCAATGATGGTGCCCGCAGATCTGTGGCGCGCGCTGGATGGATTTTCCTCCTACATGGAACCGATGTATTTTGAGGACACGGACTTCGCTTTTAAGGTGCGCGAGGCAGGCTACAGCACTTGGTTCGTCCCTTCCTCGGTTGTTTATCATTTTGAGGGCATGACATCTGGCACGGATGTAACGACAGGGTTCAAGAAGTACCAAGAAGTGAACCGCCCTAAATTCAAACGTCGTTGGGCCAAAGACTTTGCCAAGTTCGGCAAAGAAGGCAATATGCCTGACCTTGAAAAAGATCGCGGTATTGTTGGGCGCGTGTTGTTCATCGATTATTCAACACCCCGTCCGGATCAAGACGCTGGATCCTACGCCGCAATACAGGAAATCCGTTTGGTGCAGTCCCTTGGCTATAAGGTCAGCTTTTTGCCGTCCAATATGGCGCACCTTGGAAGCTACACCGAAGAGCTGCAAAAGATGGGTGTTGAGGTGATCTATGCGCCCTTTTATCTCAGCCAATCGGAATACCTCGCGCAGCACGCCGTTGAATTCGACGCGTTCTACATCACCCGCTATTACGTCGCACGCGATGTATTAAGCCAGCTGCGTAAACTCGCCCCTGAAGCGCGGATTCTTTTCAACAACGCGGACCTTCACTTCCTTCGTGAGCTGCGTGCCGCACAGTCTGAAAACGATCCAGCCTTGCTCGACAAAGCGCGTCAAACCCGCACGGATGAGATGGATATTATCAACAATGTCGACGTCGTACTGTCCTATAATGACGTCGAACATTCCGTCATTCAGGCCTATTCAGATGGGGCTGCGAAGGTCGTAAAATGCCCGTGGGTTGTTGACCTGCCGGAAACCTGTGCGCCCCTTAAGGATCGGCGCGGCATGTCATTCCTTGGCAGCTTTCGTCACCATCCGAACGGTGAAGGCGTATCGTGGTTTGTCCGTGATATCTTGCCCGCCGTTACAAACGCAACCAACGCCCCGATAGATCTGTCAATCTACGGCGCCGCAATAAATGATGACATCAAAGCGTTGGCCTGCGACATCGTTCACCCCGTGGGCTTCGTCGAAAACATCAGCGTCGCCTACGACAATCACCGCATTTTCGTTGCCCCCTTGCGATCGGGTGCTGGAATTAAGGGCAAGGTATTAAGTGCCCTGGCCCACGGTATTCCCTGCGTCCTTTCCCCGACCGCTGCCGAAGGGATCGGCCTTCGCAATGGCTATGACTGTTTCATCGTGAACACCACGTCAGAATGGGCCAGCGCGATCGCTCGATTGAACGAAGACGATGACCTTTGGCACACAATGTCATTCAACGCTCAAGCCTATATGCGCGAAGCGTTTTCATTCGCCCGAGGCCGCGCCCAGATGCGGGCCGCTTTTGAAGCCGCTGACCTCTACAACACCGTCGACTAGATTGATGAGCACACCAAAACCACCCCAGCGCACTGTCGTCTTGCATTATCACCTTTTCAAGAACGCCGGAACGTCGCTTGACCAAATCCTGAAGCACAACTTCGGGACAACATGGGTTACCGCCGAGTTTGATACAGGGTTGGCGTCCAACACGCCTGACGTTGAAAACTGGATTGTCCAAAATCCGGAAGCTTGCGCCTTCTCGTCCCACACAATGAAAGGGCCGTTACCGTTAATCGAAGGCGTGAAAATCATTCCCGTATTGCTGCTGCGCGACCCCGTCTCCCGCATCCGTTCGGCCTATCAGTTTGAACGCGCTCAAACGTCTGACAGTTGGGGGGCGCAACTTGCAAAGCAGCACGATTTTGAAGGCTACGTTCGCGCCCGTCTGGAACGCGTGAAAGACAGGCAGTGCCGCAACTTTCAGACCCATCGGCTTGCCTCGTTTAGCCAGAACAAACAGCCCGAACTCATGCGTGCGTTTGATGGTGTTCGCCTGATCAATGCCACCGGCGTTATCGGCCTTGTGTCTGATTTCAACGGAACCATCCAATTGCTTAGCAAGCGATTGCGTACGGATTTCCCAGATTTTCATTGGGTCCACGCACGCGAAAATTCGTCCAAGTCCAACAGCATTCTTGTGTCAGAAAATCTAAATCAACTGCTCCGTGAAAAGAATGCAGATGACCTCGTGGTTTTGCGCACCCTGCGTGATCTGCTTCAAACGCAGCGCGGTGAATAGGACCCGATGACTGTGACTGACATGCCGAAGAGTTTTACGCTATTGATAGGTCCACCACGCAGCGGAACTACGCTAATTGCCAATACGTTCATGTCACATTCGACGGTATGCGGAGTTCATGAACCCTATCAACACGGGCGCGCGAACGGTTATGGCACGACGGACTTCGCCGACTTTAAAGCCGACCATAGCCTCGATTTCACCGATACACCTAACTTGGCCCTGAAAGAAACGACCACCCGATTGCGGAACGTTGAGCTGTCATTGGAGCTTGCCCAAAATGTTCAAAACAGCGGTACATACACCAGCCTCATTCTGATCTTGCGATGTCCTTTCGAAGCATTCCTGTCTCAAGTTGAGGCATCGCGCGATCATTGGGAGGAAAAGAAACTCACCGATATCACCGAGGAAAGTGTCGCCCATTTTTTTGACCGGCAGCGGGCCCCACTGCGGCTCATATGTGAAAATGCACGGCGGTTTCACTTCCGAATTGTGAGCTACGACAGTTTTTGCGCCTCACCAGAAACCGAGACCGCGCGGCTAATGGCGCTCATTCCGGTTCCGATGGAGCCACACCAAAAGGACCTAATGCCGGATGCAGCGGGGCTAGCCCTGCCCGATCCGAAATTCGCGAGCTCGCGCGGGGGGATCACGAAAACCGATCGTGCGATGTCTGTTGATCACCTGATTGAAACTTACCAACACGTTCCGTCGGTGAAATTTGCGATGGCCTTGCGTGCGTTGATCGCGCTGGACGTGAAGAAAATAACTGACGTCGAAAAACTCGACGCGCTAACTGCGCTCGTTTTGTGAAGGAGGGCTGATATGGGACTGGGCTACCAAAAAACGGATCGCAACGCGTTTGACTATGACATCTGGTTTGACGCGGGCCTGCCGAACCTTGCGCTGCGCGGGCCCCAAAGCGACCTGCACGCTGACAATCGCATTAGTTTTATCGGCGCAGCCCAAACCTTTGGGCGGTTCGTGCACGACCCGTTTCCACGGCAAGTCGGGCAATTCCTTGAACGCCCTATTGCCAACCTTGGGTTTTCGGGTGCTGGCGTAGAGTTTTATCTCCAACGCCCGAAGTTGATGGCGCTTCTGGCCACGTCGGACACGGTAGTCGTGCAAAGCATGTCCGCACGATCCGTGAGCGCCGGCGTCTTCAAAACAGCACGCAACAACGGCGTTCTGTGCTTCCAATCCGGCCCGCGCAAAGGCGAGAGTTTCATGGCACAGGAAGCTTACAGACTACTCAAAATCGAGTACGGTGAAGACGCATTGATAGAACAACGTAAAACGGTGCAAGAGAAATGGGTAGAACAACATCGTGACCTTGCAAGCCAAGTTCCGGGTCGCAAAGTTTTCTTGTGGCTCTCCAACGAAGCCCCCGGAGACAACTTGGACTATGGCAACTCAGCAATCGGGAAATTCCCGCACATGGTTTCCGCCGAAATGGTTTCCGAGCTGCCCGATATGGGGTTTGAGGTCATTGAATGCATCTTAAATCCAGAACCGGTACAGATCCTTGTCAATGATCACAGCCATGTTGTCGAACGGGTCTTCGATCAGCAAAATTTTCCGAACCGCCCTGACAATTTACGCGCACTCAACGTCTATTACGCAAGTCCAGCTTTACACGACAAAGCCGCCCGAATGCTGTGCAAAGCGCTGCTTTAGCCCCAGGACAACGGCAAAACGTATCCTTCGTCCTCAACCTCCTTGCGGATACGCGCGACGTCGTCCGAGACCAAATCCGCAAAAAAACCGGGCATCTCACGCTTTTTACTTTCTGTTAACCGCCTGTCCAACGCGGCCTGCGGATAGTCAAATGGTGCAATACCTAAGAACGCTTCGATTTCACGCAATCTGCTGCGCTGGTTATCGTGCAGGTCTTCATAAAAGATTGCCTTGTACTGTTCACCCGACAAGCCTTTGGAAAGGCGACGTAAAACTGCACCATACTCGCCATTATTCCAAATATGTGGCTGGCGTATGAAAGCCTCAAACTCGGACTTCGACCAACTGTCCAGTTTCTCCAATTCGCCCGTCACCTGCAGGTGAAATTTGGTATGACTCCATAGCCGTTTCACCGGATCGCGCATGGTGAAAAGCACACGTAAACTATCGCATTTTGATGCAATCACAGGCCACGCCTCAACAGGAAGATGCGCGTTCAAATTGGAAAAATCACAGGCATAAGTCTGGAATTTTCGCAGCTGAAACAGATTGCGATACCAGAAATCATCAACGGGCCGATCAAGGTAAGCCGCCACCCAATGCAAGTTCTGGCGGATCGCATCGATATTGGCGACCTTAGGGTCAAAACGCCACAAATACCGCTCGCGCGCCTCGGACAATCGGCGTTCCTCGCTTAATAGCGAGTTATCGACGTAGCGATGATTGAAATAGTGGATTTCCTTTTCCATCGCGAAATGAAGCTCAGGATGGCGCGCCAACACAGAATAGAGCCACGTGGTCCCTGCTTTCATTGCGCCAATGCTTAAAAACAGATTCCCAAACGTTCTTTTGGCCGTCATGCACTATGTCCAAATTTCTTGCGTATCAGCTGAAACTAGCTACGAAATCTTAAGACAGCGTTAAGGTTAACTAATAATAAGAGGGTGAGAAATTTGGCCATACCTTTGGCCTATTGTTATGCAAAACACAGGCCAAACGCCCATACAGCGACGAAAAGAGTATTTGAGTGACCGCAATGAACAAGCATCCCATCACCCCAGTAATCCTGTGTGGCGGATCAGGGACGAGGCTGTGGCCGCTTTCACGCAAAAGCTACCCTAAACAGTTCACCAAACTAATCGGTAACGACAGCCTGTTTCAGCAATCTGCGTCCCGATTTACGTCGCCCGCATTTGCCGCCCCTGTCGTCGTTACAAACTCCGACTTCCGCTTTACCGCAACCCAACAACTGTCCGACATCGGCATTGATCCTGGCGCAGTGCTGATTGAACCAGAGGCACGCAATACTGCGCCCGCCCTCCTCGCGGCTGCGTTGAAGGTGATAGAGGATGATCCAGACACCCTCATTCTTGCCGCGCCATCTGACCACTTCATCAAAGACACCGATACGTTCCTTGCGAGCGTTGAACGCGCTGTACCTTGTGCGCTCAATGGGCAGATCGTGACGTTTGGCATCCTGCCAACGCATCCTGAAACCGGATACGGATACCTTGAACTCGGGGACGAGACTGCGGATGGCTGCACTGCATTACATCGTTTCGTCGAAAAGCCGGATCTGAAAACCGCACAAGACATGCTCGCTACGGATCGGTTCCTTTGGAACGCCGGTATCTTTCTTTACAAGGCCAGCACATTGGTCGATGCGTTTTCAAAACATGCGCCAGATATGCTGGGGTTGGTAGCAACAGCCGTTTCTGCCGCGCAACACGATCTGGGTTTTCTACGTCTTGACCCAACCGCGTGGGCCGCTTGCGAAGATATTTCAATCGACTTTGCGATCATGGAAAAGGCCAGCAATCTTGCGGTCATCAAACACGAAGGTGACTGGTCCGATCTTGGCGGTTGGGACGCCATCCAAAAGCAAATGCCCACTGATGACGACGGGGTCAGCACCCACGGCCCTAGCCTCGCCGTTGATTGTGCGAATACTTTGCTGCGCTCTGAAAACGATGATGTGCAGATTGTCGGGCTGGGCCTCAGCGATATCGTGGCGATTGCCATGCCTGATGCGGTATTGGTTGCCGACCGCAGCCGCGTCGCGGACTTGGGTGTCGTCGTGAAAGAAATGCGTAAACACAAGGTCCGCCAAGCCGACACTTTTCCGCGCGACTATCGGCCTTGGGGTTACTTCGAAACCCTTACTTTGCGCGACCGTTTTCAAGTTAAACGTATCGTTGTCAAACCTGGTGCGTCGCTGAGCCTACAAAGCCATGTTCATCGGTCCGAACACTGGATTGTCGTCGCGGGTACCGCACGTGTAACAGTTTCAGATGACGTTCGCCTCGTGTCTGAAAACCAGTCGATCTATGTTCCCTTGGGTGCAAAACACCGACTTGAAAACCCAGGACATGTACCGATGGAGCTTATCGAGGTGCAGACTGGCTCATATTTGGGTGAAGATGACATCGTTCGTTACGAGGATGAATACGCTCGCGGCTAAATAGGCGCTTTTAGTCGAGCAGACTGTTCAAGTAGGAACCATAGCTATTCTTTGAAAACTGCGCAGCAATGGCGCAGAGTGTCTCATCGCAGATCCACCCCTGAGCGTGGGCGATTTCCTCTAAACAGCCTGTCTGAAGTCCCTGTCGCTGGGTAAGTGTGCGGACAAAGTTCCCTGCGTCCAATAGACTTGCGTGTGTGCCCGTATCCAGCCACGCATAGCCGCGCCCCATTTTGTTCACACGCAGCTTTCCTGCCTCAAGATACATCTCCAATAGTGACGTAATCTCAAGTTCACCGCGTTGGGACGGGCGAACGTCACGGGCGAGTTTGGGTGCATCCGCGTCAAGAAAATAAAGGCCCGTAACAGCGTAGTTAGACGGCGCCTCAATAGGCTTCTCGACAATCCTTCGCGCAACACCATCGTCCCCAAAATCGACCACTCCATACCGGTTTGGGTCGGCAACGCGGTAGCCAAATATCGTTCCACCGCTCATCTGTTTGTTCGCGTCGTTCAAGATTTCCGGCAATCCGTGACCAAAGAATATATTGTCGCCCAATACCATTGCCGAAGGTGCACCGTTCAGGAAACCTTCAGCTAGAAGATAGGCCTGCGCCAAGCCGTCAGGCGAAGGCTGGACAATATAAGTCAGTGAAATTCCCCACTGGCTTCCGTCGCCAAGGGTGCGTTGGAACTGGTTTTGATCTTGGGGGGTTGTAATGATCGCGATGTCGCGGATGCCAGCCAACATCAGAACGCTGATCGGGTAATAGATCATCGGTTTGTCATAGATCGGCAAAAGATGTTTGGACACGCCAAGCGTTATTGGGTGTAGTCGTGAGCCCGTCCCACCAGCAAGAATAATACCTTTACGCATGAAAGCAGTAGTGCCGATACGCGGTTAACATTCGGTTAACTGAGCTTGTAAATACGAATGCCAATTGGGGCGCGAAATGCCGAACCTCTGCTCTAGGCTGCCACAGTCGAGCCTTGAATTTTTGGGGCGGTCAGCCGGTGTCGGGAACTCGCAGGTTAGAATGGCTTCAACGTCACAAGGCATCTGCGCAATGGTGAAAATCTCGCGGGCGAAATCAGCGCGACTGCAGTCCGGCGTTCCAGACAGATGGTACACGCCAGCTTTACCAGGTGAGACCATCAATTCTTTAGCAATGGTGTGACACGCCAGCGCAATATCTCGCGCGGGGGTCGGTCCGCCAACCTGATCCGCCACGATCCTGAGTTCATCACGCGTCGCACCTAACCGAAGCATTGATTTCACAAAGTTTTCCCCATTTGGCGAAAATACCCAAGACGTACGCAGGATTACGTACCGTCCCCCAACCTCACTGATTGCGTTCTCACCAGACAGCTTTGTTCGACCGTAAGTGTTAAGCGGAAAAGGCCGCGCATCAGGCGGCCAAGGGTCATGACCTGAACCGTCAAAAACGTAGTCGGTCGAAATGTGAACAAACGGAATGTCGATGTCGGCGCAGGCTTGCGCTATCGCCTTTGGTGCCTCTGCATTGACCAAATGGGCGATGTCTTCTTCCACTTCGGCGCGATCAACATTTGTGTAAGCCGCCGCATTGATCACCGCGCGCGGGCGATGCGTTTCCACCAGTTTCGCACAGGCCACAGGATCTGTCAGATCTGCATCATCACGCCCAAAGCACATAACGTTGGGCAGGTACGACAATTCAGTCGCCACCTGCCCTGTTCTTCCAAAGGCCAAAATTGTCATCAAGTCTTTCCAAATCGCACTAGAAAAAGACGTCGTCGCCTAGACATGTTTAAATGGCCCTCGTTCAGTACAGCCTTAGCTTGCATCCGAATGCTTTAGCAAAGGTTAACACCCATTAACCTACGCGAACCTCTACTTAGGCACAGCCGCTGGGTCATCTTCTATCAGCGCTTCGATCAAGCTTTCCTCGGTCATGGTCACGGGCGCACGCACGCGTCCGTAACCGGGTAAGTTAAAAATGCGGTACTCTGTTTCCTTTGCGGAATCGTCAGTTTTTTTCTTCTTGGTCATATCGTTCTCCGATCAATATTTGAGGGTGAAAATCGCGCTACTTGCCCATCGTGGACAAAGTAAACAAACGGTTAGAACCAAGGCGGTTTTCGATAAACAACCGTTTCGTGGCAGTCGTTGAATCAACTGAAACATTGATTGAACTGGCGGGGCCTGTTGTACCGTTCAATGGCCCGCTCAGGAAATTCAATGATCCCGGAGGGGAAACAAACATCGAACCAAAATTATTTGCACCGCTTAAGTTCCCTGTGATCGAAAATAGATAAAACCGCCCGATGATATTAACCGACAGCCACATCAGAATTCGCGCAGGGTCCGAGAACGGGATTGGCATGTTGAATGACGTGTCGTTCATGATGAACACATCTTCCAAATAGCACTGGCCCTGCGGCATCTGCACAGCACCCGTGTCGGCCTCGACCACAATAGCATCGCGGTAAGTCGCACCGTCATCCGAGACCTTAATCGCGAAATCATCCGTGCCAGTGGTGCCCATTTCGGCACGCCCCGAATACCCCGTCTGAAACAAAAGGCTCGCGGTATCCGCAGGCGCCGCTTTGTTCACCTTCAACTGGTGCCCATCACCGACATTTGTCAGCAACGTCGCATCGGCCGCAACCGTTAGCCTGTTGGTGTCATCCGCAGTCGCATTGATGCCGGCATGATCTACGTTTTGGATTGGGGCGCTTACAGGGCTCACCCAATCCGTACCGTCAAACCGCAACGTTGCACCGGTTGACAGAATATCGGCATGCCAGCCTGCAATTGGCACAAAGAACGTCCACGCCCCGTTGGTATAAAGCGCGACACTGTTCTCATTGCCCGCCCAATCCCCAGTGGCGGACCCACCAACGATGTAGCGCGCGTTCGGTGCAGGGCTTGCCGGTGGTGCAGACAAAGTAGCGTCCTCAACAGCCAGCTGAACCACAGCATCCAGCAAGAACAATGCTTCGTTATGGGTCACATGTTTTTGCGCCTGTGCGGGCTGAATGTAAGGCATTGATAGAATTGGGGATTGGTCCGACATAAGGCGTCCTTTCAAGGGAAGATCTTGCGCGTTCAAGAAATGGTATTGAGGTTCATTTGCTGCACGGTCTGAGTTTCGACTTAAGAAGTCGGAAACCGAGCGTTCGCACCCGTTCCGGCTCGCGCAACACCTCGGGCCACAAAAAACCGTGAAAGATCGCTTAAAATACATCGGGAATGCCACCCCTCCGCCCCGATTTCGCGCCGCCGTTGACCCTATCGATTCCGCACAAATGCCCATAGTGAAGTGGCTTTTCGGGGCAGCGATGTTTGCATCTTTTTCAGCTCATGGCGCCGTCTCGGTGTTCGGCGGTCCTATCGAGGACAATCCGCTTGTGGGCATAACAGACGCACAGATTCTTGATACTGCTGACGGGCCGATGTTGTTTGTCACAACGCGCGGCGACGGCTGGGTCACGGCGTTCGATCTGGGAAATGACGCGGGCGATAGCGTTGAAGTTGGCGCTTGGGCAATTGATGCCTCATACCTCCAGCTGGAAACCACAGACATTGCAATCCGTGCCACAGGAGCCAACACATTTGAGCTGCTCTTAGCGGGGCTTGATGACAATGACTTGCAAGGTATCGCACTCTCTCCGGACGGAACCACATCACCTTTTGATACCGCGACGGATTGGTCGGCGTCGGGCATGGATGCCGCGGATATCAGCACGATTGCCCTTTGGAATGGCGCCTCAAACGGGCTCGTAGCCCTTAATGATGGCGGCTTGGCGCAGCTGACGTTCAACGCGAACGGGTCGCTAAGCTACCAAAACATCTCAGTTCCAAGCACCCTTTCCGGCGCGGTTGCAACGCATATCGAAACGACGACCCACAACGGAGACACGATTGCTTTGGTCAGTTACGGCGCATCAGATATCGTTTCCCTATTTCGTGACGATGGCAGCGGCGACCTTATTCATCAACATGACCTAACCAACGACAACGGTCTCTGGGTCAACGACCCAGGCGCGATAACATTTGTAAATGGCATTGATGGCGGGTTGTACGTAGTCGTTGCCTCCTCAGGGAGCGGCACACTTTCCGTGCTGGAAGTCTCGACCAATGGGGAGGAAATGCGTGTTGTCGACCATCTGTTTGATACACTCGACACACGGTTTGAGGCCGCATCTCACGTTACGACGATCACGATGAACGGCATGGATTACGTTCTTGCGGCGGGGGCGGATGATGGCATTAGCCTGTATGTGATGTTAAGCGAAGGTCGTCTTCAACATGTCGAAACGATTGCAGGCAGCAACGACTCGCCTTTGAACGGGATCACAGGCATCATCGCCACCGAAACCACCAATGGTGCGCGCATCTTCGTAACGACCCAAGGTGCGCCATACTTGGTCGAATATGAAGTCACCCTCAACGACACCGGTCAGGTCAGGAATGGCACCGGCGGCAATGACACGATAGCGGGTCAAGCCGATGACGACGTCCTTCTGGGCGGCGATGGCAACGACTCACTGAGGGGGAACAACGGCGAGGACACCATCATGGACGGTGACGGCCTCGATACCATGAGCGGCGCAAATGGTGCGGATCTCTTCATATTGGTGAAAGACGAATACACCGATATCATTACCGATTTTGACCCAAGTGAAGACGTTATTGATCTTTCCGCACTTAGTTTGATCGGAGGGCTGAACAACCTTCAAATCACCTCCTACACATGGGGCGCAGAGCTTCAATTTTTCGACTCCGTCCTCGACGTTCATAGTGCTGATGGAACCGCGTTAGGTGCCGATGATTTTACTCACTTGAACGTCATCGTTGGCAATCGCATGGGCGTTGACCCGTCGCTCTATGACATGTCACTTTATGATCCCGTTCCGCCCACGGTTCTCGAGCTTCCGCCAACAGTTCTTCCCGGCCCCGCGCCAGACCCGTTGCAACGTTTGGGTACGCCAAACATGACTCCGTCAAGCGGCAGCAACGTGACCAATGGTACTCCGGCCCCCGATAATATCACCTCCTATGACGCCAACGACACGATCTTCGGCCTTTCAGGTGACGACACAATCGCAGCAGGATCGGGCCATGATCAAATCTCTGGAGATGGAGGCGGTGATATCCTTGATGGCCAAGGAGGTAACGACCACATCTTTGGCGGCATCGGTTTTGATACTTTGCACGGCGGGTCAGGCAATGATGTCCTGTTTGGGGAAGATCACGCGGATACGTTGTATGGAGACAATGGTTCAGATCAATTGATCGGTGGTGCTGGATACGACTGGTTGTTCGGTGGCAATGGGGATGATTTCTTATGGGCTGGCACCACTGCTGATCGTCTTTATGGCGGCGACGGTGATGACTACATGGATGCAGGCAGCAACTACGGCATCACTGTCGATGGGCTTTGGGGGGGCGCGGGTAACGACACGATGTTTGGCAGTGCTGGTTACGACCTATTGGTCGGGGGCGACGGAGACGACATCATGGATGGCGGCCACCAAGCAGACAATGTCTACGGCGATGACGGAAACGATACCCTTTACGGCGACAAAGGCTTGGACCGATTATTCGGCGGCACCGGAAATGATCTATTGTCAGGCGGCGAAGGCAATGATGGACATTTTGGTGGCGACGGAAACGATATTGCGTGGGGCGGAACGGGCGATGACCGCTTCTTTGGCGGGTCGGGCAATGACATGCTGTTAGGAGAAGATGGAGCGGACACGCTTTATGGCGGGTCAGGTTTTGATACGATTGTTGGTGGCGCGGATGCCGACATTCTCGCGGGCAACTTCAATGCGGATCGATTCGTCTTCGAAGACAATCACGGCCACGACATAATCTTAGATTTCGACGCAAACAACACCTTGGAACGCATTGATTTCGCGCTTGTTTCACAAATCGCCAACTATGCCGACGTTTTGAATGCAATGACGCAAATCGGTAGCGATGTGATCATCATCACAGGCTCGAACAGCTCTGTATTGCTAGAGAATGTCGACATCACTTTACTGGACGCTGGCGATTTCTTGTTTTGACCGCATTTCCGCTTGGCTCGTTCTCTGAGTAACACTTCGTTAACTTTGAAACCGTATCCGTTAACTTTTAAATGCAAGCGTTGTGTAGCAGAAATCGGTGCGCGCGAAGGGTTCAGAATGGCTGTACAAATTGAAACAACGGACTTGGATGGTGTGTTGATCTTAACACCGGATCGTTTCACGGATACGCGCGGTTTCTTCTCAGAATCCTATAATCAAAGCGCTCTCACCGACGCGGGAATTGAAACCCTTTTCGTGCAGGACAACCATTCCTTTTCCCTTAATAGAAACACGGTTCGCGGGCTAC
The DNA here is from genome assembly GCF_900185015.1 of Octadecabacter ascidiaceicola. Classification (GTDB taxonomy): domain Bacteria; phylum Pseudomonadota; class Alphaproteobacteria; order Rhodobacterales; family Rhodobacteraceae; genus Octadecabacter; species Octadecabacter ascidiaceicola. The sequence goes on from NZ_FXYD01000001.1 coordinate 808,973, forward strand.
ATTTCCAGTCCCCACCATACGCGCAAACAAAACTGGTGCGTTGCGGGCGCGGCGCGTGTTTCGACGTGGCTGTTGATATCCGAGTAGGTTCGCCGACATTTGGCAAATGGGTTGGGGTTGAACTGAGCTTTGAAAACGGACGCCAGCTTTTGGTTCCAGCTGGGTTTGCCCATGGTTTTGTGACACGCGTGCCAGAAACTGAAGTCATTTATAAATGTTCAAACGAATACGCCCCTCACGCGGAACATAGTTTGCGTTGGAATGACCCTAGTATCGGTGTCGACTGGGGTATGCTATCATCCGACGTCGTCCTATCCGATAAAGATGCACAGGCCAGTTTCTTCGTAGACCTGCAAAGCCCGTTTACCTGGGAGGTTACCGCATGACTTTGCTGGTGACCGGCGGCGCAGGTTTCATAGGGTCCGCCGTCGTTCGCACGGCGATTTCACGTGGGATGCGCGTTGTGAACATAGACGCCCTAACCTACGCAGCCTGCCTCGACAATCTATCAAGCGTGCAAGACAACCCGCTGTATTCCTTCGTCAAAGCGGACATACGCGATCCCTCAGCCCTTGCTAAAATTTTCGAGACACATAATCCAACCGCCGTTCTCCACCTTGCTGCGGAAAGCCACGTCGATCGCTCGATTGACGGCCCAAGCATCTTTGTCGAAACCAATATCACTGGTACCTTTAACCTTCTCGAAGCGGCACGATGTCATTGGGAAGCCCAAGGTCACCCTGACACGTTCCGTTTTCTTCACGTCTCAACCGATGAAGTTTTCGGCTCCCTCGGCGCAACTGGAAAGTTCAGCGAAACGACACCCTACGCCCCCCGCTCCCCCTACTCTGCAAGTAAAGCTGCGAGCGATCATTTAGTTCGGGCTTGGGGCGAAACCTACGGCCTACCTGTTTTGCTGACGAATTGTTCGAACAATTACGGACCGTACCATTTCCCCGAAAAGCTGATCCCAGTTGTCATCATCAATGCTCTGGCCGGAACAAAAATTCCGGTCTACGGCGACGGGAAAAACGTGCGAGATTGGTTATTCGTAGAAGATCATGCCGATGCTTTGCTTACTGTTCTTAAAGCCGGCAAAGCAAACCATAGCTACAACATCGGCGGCGGCAATGAAGTCCGCAATATTGACCTCGTGAAAACCATATGTGCACTTTTGGATGAAAAACGCCCGAAAAATACCCCCTACGCCGATCAAATAACCTTCGTTTCCGACCGCCCTGGTCATGATGAAAGGTATGCAATCGATGCCTCGCGTATTGCCGCTGACCTTGGCTGGCACCCGTCCGTAGACTTGCACCATGGCCTCGAGCGAACCGTTCAGTGGTATCTCGACAACGAAGATTGGTGGCTTGCGCTACAGGCACGTAATGGGGTTGGTACGCGTCTGGGAACGATAGATCGCTAAACACATCGCTTTGGTTTTAACATCGATCAAATAGGCCTTGTGATTTCAGGCAACCGTCAGTCGACGTAATCGACAACGGCACAATCGACAAAACGCGATCCAACTTGTCTAGAAATAGGGCTCGATAGCTTCCCGCCTACTGAAGGATTTCCACCGCCAGTAACTAAAAATTGTACTGATGTCGAAACATCGAAGGAATTTCCGTTTGGATTTTAGGTGTTGTGGCAGAGGCTAAGTCCGCAGCACAAAACCGTATATTTTTGAAAATGAACGTTTCTAACGATCATTCTAATATAAATACCACATTTAATACCACAGCAGGAGAACTCTATTGTACCAGCAGAGGCATGCACACCCAAATCAATCCAGTTTGGAACCAGAGGCGCTACATCGCTGCTGTGCGTGAGCGTTTGGCTCAAACCGGATATCGACCGATCCCGACTATTCCGCGTCGTACCTTTCCCAAAGCGGACCTTGACAGTGTAGCGCAGCATTTACGTTGGGCCGATGGTCGCCATGCCGACCAAGTTAGAATTCGCTACGGCGGCACGAATTTCCGCAGTTAGGTCTTGGTAACATTAAATTGTCATTATTGACAATATACTGGGTGCGCCGCATATATCTGTCACTAATGACAATTAGTAGACTGATTTCCTGATGCGAACTGCGCTGCCCTTACTTTCTTCATTCATTGCCGCAACCGACCTAAGCGTGATGGCGCAAGACATTTGTACCGCACCGCTCAACATAACCGTGAATGGAATTCAGAACGGCAATGGTGCAGTTATCATTGCTGCATTTGAGGCGTTGGACGTTCAAAACGCTGTCACTCTCACCTTTGTTCCGGCGGCGTCCAGTTCTGTTTCTGTTACTTTGCATGATCTCCCGATTGGGAACTATGCTGTCGCTGCGATGCACGACGAAAACATGGATGGCGACCAGAACATGGACGGAGATGTGCCGACCGAGGGCTATTCCTTTGTTGCAATAGGTCCGAGCGACCTGACGCCAAAGTTTGAAGACGCAATCGTTGCTGCCGGTGATGATGCGCGGTCGGTTCTTCGTATGAAATATTGGTGATATCATGGTCGGACGCCCGTCGAACCGAGATGAAAGATATGAACAGGTCATGCAGGCGTTGGTGCATTGTGTGGCACGGTTCGGAATTGAAGGGGCGACGTTGGCGGCGATTGCTGAGGAGGCGGGGCTATCCCGCCCCTCGATCCGCCACCATCTGGGAAACCGCGATGACATTCTGAAATCCCTTCAAGACTATGTTCTTAAAGCGTTCCGCGATCAAACCGACGCACTGGCGTCTGCTTTGCCAGATGATGAACCTGCGATGGCCCTCATCGACATTCTATTCTCGGACGCGGGCGGCACGGACCCTGAACTGACCCTGGCATTTGCCGCTCTGACGGCTCGATCAGCGGATGACATAGACCTCAGGACCGCGTGTCGGGCCTCCATCTCACAATTTGAGGCCAGGATTGCGCAAGCGATCAAAGCCGAGCAACCCCGTGCAGATCAATCCACTTGTGATCAGTCGGCCCAAGGCATCGCGGCGCTCTACTTCAACGTGATGTCACTATCGCCGCTCGCCATGTCAGGAACATGGAAAACGAACGCGCGAGAGAACGCACTTAAACTTTTGAAAAACCTGAAAGAACCAAAATGTCTCAATCACGCATGTTGAACTACGTATCCTTCGCGTTGCTGATGGCTGCGACGGCCATGGGCTATCAATCGCTCTGGGGGGTGTTGTTTCTCTACTGGACGATCCCGAACTTCTATTCCGGCTACGCATTCCTGCTGTCGAATGTCACCCGCGATGAAGACCCGGTCCTGTTCTGGTTGATCCAGATTGCATGGCTGGTTCTTGGCCTAGTGATGGTCGCCGCCGATTTCTTCCCAAGCATGGCCTAAGGAGCAGTTCACATGACCAATATGCTACATCTGTTGCCGGTTGAGGCCTACACGAGGCAAGAGTGGTTCGACCGCGAACAACGCGACATCTTTTCAAAGACCTGGCGCTATGCGGGCTTTATGGAAGACGTCTCTGAACCGGGCCAATACATCACCGTGCAGGCGGGGCTGAACAATATTTTCATCGTTATGGGCCGTGACCGTCGCCTGCGGGCCTTTCACAATATTTGCCGTCATCGCGGAACGCAACTGATCCGAGCGGTCGGCAAGACCCAAAAGGCGTTGACCTGTCCCTATCACGACTGGACCTATGACCTTGAGGGCAATCTGGTTTCGGTGCCCGAGGAGGAAGAAGAGTTTGGCAAGGTCGACAAATCATGCCTTGGGCTGAAGCCTGCAAAGGTCGACATCTGGAAATCCATGCTCTTCGTGCATCCAGACCCTGACGCACCGTCGATCACAGAATGGTTTGGGCCGGTCGAGGCGCATATCGGCCCGCATGTTCCCGAAGACCTTGTTGAGTACGAAGAACTTAACCAAAGCTACGAAATCAAGGCGAACTGGAAAGTGGTCGTCGAGAATTACATCGACGTTTATCACCTAAGCCATCTGCATTCCGGCACGCTTCAGATGTATGATCATAAGGCTGCAAAATTCCACTGGGAAGGCCCGCACTATATGTTCTGGGAACCCCCTGTCGAAAGTTTCGCTGCGGACCAGGAAAAGAAACTGATCGCGCCGCGTGTGATCCCAGAAGACATGAACGGCGCGTGGGTGCCGATGCTTTGGCCCGGGATCGGCCTTGCCGCGTCTGAAGATGGTTGGAACGTGTTCATCATCGAACCGCTCGGCCCCGAGTTGACCCGCGTTTCCAACCGTGGCCGTGTTTCGGAGTCGTCGGGCTGGGAATTTGCCAAGCAATCCATGCGGTCTTCCTATTTCTGGACCAAATTCGGCCTTAGCGGAAAATATGCCGATTACGACGCGATGGACGACAACGACCCGATGGTCAGTGGTGACTTCACGGCAGAGGATATCTATGCCTGCGAGCAACAGCAGGCATCCCTGAAGTCACCATTCTTTGAAACCGGCCCAGCGGGTAAAGGCGAAAGCCCTGTGGTGGATCACCAGAAAGTCGTGCTGGAATGGTTGGGAGAGGTCAAATGAGCGGCGAATATACCCCTCTCACCGTCCGCGAAACCCGTGAAGAAATCGGCGGCCTGGCCAAGACCGTGGTTTTTGACGCCCCCGATTGGGATTGGACGGCGGGGCAACATCTGCCGATCCGGCTGGTCATCAATGGCGAAGAAGTGCGGCGCAGCTATTCGATCTCGGCCTCTCCGCACACCGAAGATGGTCTGCGCATCTGTGTGAAGCGTGTGAAAGACGGATTGGTGTCTAACGTCATCAATGACACGATCAAGGCAGGCGACGTGATCGAGGCCGCCGCGCCAAACGGCACCTTCACGCTCGCCCCCGGTGGCACCAAACGACGCACTCACTACTTCTTTGGCGCGGGATCCGGCATCACCCCGCTTTATGCAATGCTGACCTCGGTCATGGCGGCGGAACCAAACTCCTTCGCGCATCTGGCCTATGGCAACCACAACGAGAATTCGATCCTGCTAGAGGATGAGTTGAACGCTATTTGGCAGGCAAATCCGGATCGCATGTCGATCCACCATGTCTTCACCAAACCCGGCTGGTGGTCTTCGGCTGAGTATTGGCGCAACGGCTACATCGACAAACCCGCGATCGAGGCGTTGATCGCAGAAAACCCGCCCTACGCACAGGACGCGCAGTATTATGTCTGTGGGCCGGGCGGAATGAACGGAGCTGTCAAGGCGGCGCTCATGTCGCTCGACGTGCCAGTGGATCGAATCCACATGGAAAGCTATGGCGGATCGGCGAAACTGGATACCAGCGTCGAAAGCATGGCCGCCACGGCCCAAGTGACCCTGTACGGCCAGACCCAGAACGTTGCCATTACCAAGGGGCAAACGGTGCTCGAAGCTGTCAAAGCCGCCGGACTAAAGCCGCCGTTTTCCTGCCAGTCCGGTGTTTGCGGATCGTGCAAAGCCAAGCTTATCAAAGGCGAGGTCCACATGCGTGCCTACATGGCGCTTGAGGACAAAGACATCGACGACGGCGCGATCCTTTCCTGCCAGTCTTTGGCAGCCACGGACGCCATTGAGCTGACCTATGACTAAACCCTTCAACAGTAACGAGGCGGGTGCCTTCTATCTCGCGACGATCGCGCTGGCCCTCGCCTCTTGGCAGGTCAGTTTCAACCTCGGTGCATACGGGGAAATCTTTTACGCCGACTTGATGACCCTTTGGATTGTGTCTTTGGCCGCTCTGTTCGGGGCGCTGGTCGTTAGGCGCACCAAAGAAGGCGAAAGCTACGCCACTTGGTGGGGCGTTATCCTGCTCGCTACGCCGACTGTGCTGATGACCAGCGCACTTTGGCAAACCACGCTCCCGTGGTTGGTCGATCTATTGGAATGGGGCGCATTGTTGTCGATCCCCTACGTCGGCTTCATCTTGCTCAGCGTGTCGGCTCAGGAAGCTATGGAAATAAAAGACAGGCGGCTGTTGATATGGCTGTTGGTTGGCTTCGTTTCGCTCAATGCCGTGAGTTACCTTGCGGGTGCGAACAACGCATTGTTTTTCGCCTGCGATGATTTTGTAAGAGCTGGCGATCAGGCACCAATGACTTGCTGGAGACAGCTTGTGAACTAGCTACTTTTGACTGATCTAAACGTAGATTCCTCATGGTCAGTCGCTGCCCATGGCGGAGCTTGCCGGAACTATGGACTTGGTGATCTTTTGCTGGAGATGCTCCTAAGTCCCCAATCAAACGATTTGGAGGCACCTCTCTGGCTACTTCTCCCAATGCGGCACCCAATCGCCATCAAGACGCAGTGAGACGCCGGCGGCATCTTCTTCGAGTTTGACCACATGCAGCTCGCCTTTGTCGCCGCCATATGTCTCTCGGGCTTTCTCAAATTGGGCGCAAACCAATCGGGTAGCCGGGGCCGGTGTCCCTGCATCATCACAGGCCTCGACTATAAGCCCCAGATCCTTTTGGCACAGGTCTAGCGTGAAGGACGGATCGTAATGCCCGGCAAAGACCGAAGGGGCGTCGTGGTGCATGCACCAGCTTTCACTGGCCCCGATCTTTAGGGCCTCCCATGCGCGGGACAGTTCAACGCCGGATTTCACGGCCATGACCAGTGCTTCGCCCATCGCCGTGGCGTGAATGGCCCAAAGTTGGTTGCTGGCCAGTTTGGTAATTGATCCGCTGCCACTTTCGCCCATGTAATGCATCGGTCCCATCAGTTCCATCACGGGGCGGATGCGCGCGATGGTCTCTTCGTCGCCACCCGCAAATTGAGGCATGTTACCGGTGCGGGCCCCATCAACGGCCCCAGAAACCGGCGCATCGACGGCTTGGACGCCTTTTGCGGCAAGTTCACCGCCAAGTTCGCGCGCGAGGTTGGGTTGATTGGTGGTCATATCGACCCAAACCTGCCCAGCCCCCATCGCTGAGAGAAGACCGTTTTCACCGCGCACCACCTGTTCGATCTGCTTAGGGCCAAAAACCATCGTGAAGACGATGTCGGCATCCTTGGCGGCATCCGCTGGCGTGCCCGCCCAAACCGCCCCAAGTTCAAGGTGTCGCAACGCGCGTGCGGGGTCCAAATCACATACGGCCAACTGATGCCCGCTCTTGATCAAATTCAGGGCCGCCGCCCCACCCATCGTGCCAAGCCCGATAAAGCCAATTCGCATGGTTCGTCTCCTGAAATTTGGCAAACGGCTGCCGATGTGTGTTGATTAGACAGCAGAGAGGATCTCTTCAGTCGATTGAACCGCGCCAAATTCGCCATGAAGATTTGCGAGCGTCACCGAGTGGATTTGCTCGGCAGAATGGGCAACCCCGTCGGGGCCGGTCGCGCCATAGGCCCACACAGCATCGGAGGCATAGATCATATCAAACCCGAGACTGCTGGCAGATCGTGCCGCGGATTCAGCGCAATGATTGGCCGTTGCGCCACAAATGACCACGCGTTCAATGCCCGCATCCCGAAAATCTGATTGCAGCGTGGTACCGCCAAACGCGCTTGAGACATGTTTGATGATCACTTGTTCGCCGCCCTTAGGGGCTGCAAATGGCTGAACAGCAGCGCCTGGTGCGTCTGGATGAAACGGGTCGTCCGCATCTGTGCCGTGGTGGTGGACATGGACGATCTTGTCGCCGGACGCGCGGAACTGTGACAGCAACCGCGCAATGTTTTCGGAGGCTTGCGGGCAGGATCGCGCGGCACCGGCAGCGTCTTCATGGGCAAGCGCCATTTGCACATCAATAACGAGGAGAGCAGTTTTCATCGAGATTTGTCCTTTTATGCCTGCGCCAACGCAGCTTTGCGGTCTGCCAGAATTTTTTCGACACGTTTGCCATAGATGCGCACGTTGATGTCGTCACTGATGACACGGCCCATCTGTTCATCATAGGTCATAATCGCCGTAATTCTGGGATGTGTGCCAAAGACTTCGGTGACGCCATGTAGGGAATACCCGCCACGGAACAAGGTGAATGTCCCTGCGCCCCGATCGAACTTTTGTGCGTGCGACATGTCCCCCGCCAGCAGGCGATCCACGGCGTCGCGGTCTTCGCTCTCGTCGGTGCGGGAATTGGGCAGGAAGGCGAAGTCGCCGCCGCTTTCAGCCGCTTTCAAGAGCAGCGTAACGGTGCATTCCGTCGTATCATAATGCCATGCGTGCCAACTCCCGGGGTGAAGCGCCACAACGTTCAAGGCCTGAAACTCATCCGCGCAACGATAAAGCACGGACTTCTTTTGCACGCGCCGCACAAAATCCGTCAGGAGATCAGACCTATAAAGCTGCTGGATGAGCGTCTCTGCGGGCAATTGGTCATCGGCCAACTGGGTTGCGACATGAGTATATTCGCGACGTCGAGGATCATCTTCGGGCAGAGAAGGATCAATCGCCCCTTGATAGATGTTTCGCTTGATGGTCAGAACCTCCGCACTCGGCAGCAGGTTGCTGGCTTCATCTTCAAGGGCAGTAAGTGCATCCGGGCGGATGAAACCATCAAGGTTGCACCAGCCGTGGGTATCCATATGATCCTGACATTCCTTCAGAAACGCAGCCCCCGCACCTGAGTCCAGATCAGCAATTGGATAGCGTGCAAGATCGACAAGGTTCAGGGCCATGTCTGTTTCAGCTCCAAGATCGGCCTTTGACATAGTGCTCTCCTAAAAAAAATCGGTGGGTGCTCGGGTGGGTGTTTTCCATTGGTAGACTTGAAAATTCCAGAAGATAAACGAAACTATTTCCCTCGATGAACATAAATAACTTATGCTAATCGGATGAAGCAGAACCTCAATCTGAATTGGCTGAGAACTTTCGACGCCGCCGCGCGCCATCTAAGTTTCACAGCCGCAAGCCACGATTTGGGCCTGACCCAAACTGCCGTTAGCCAACACATCAAGGCGTTAGAGACCAAGTTGGGACAAAACTTGTTCATTCGGCGTGCCAGAAGCCTGCAGCTGACAGAGATCGGACAAGCCTATTTGATCTCGGTTCGCGATGCACTTGAACATATTGACTTCTCGACCAGCGGGCTCTTTGGGCCGGAGCTGCGAACCACGATCGTCGTGCGGGCCTCTGCGGCAATGATCATCTGGTTGTCAGCGAGGGTGTCTGACTTTCAGGACAAATACCCAAACACTGGGATCAAACTGGTGACGTCGCTTTGGCAAAACGAGATGGAAAAACACCCCGTAGATGTCGAGATTGTGCTAGCTGCACAAAACCAATCCGACCACCGTATGGTGAAGCTCTCGGAAGAAAGAATCGTTCCCGTTTGCGGCGCGCGCACTTCAGCAAACATCCTTACGCCTGTGGATTTGATGCAGTGCGAAAAGGTCCATGTTCTGGGTTTTGATGACCATTGGGCCCGCTATCTCTCGGCCAATGGTCTGCCAACGGGCGTCGTTTCCCCGCGTATCGTTGTTGATACCTCTGTCGCAGCCTGTGAACTGGCCGCCGCCGAAAACGGGTGCGCCATTATGTTCGAAAGGTTTGCACAACAAGCGATCGAGGCAGGAAGACCAATCAGGATTGTCGGGGAGCCTGTCTCAAACGGTCAGTCTCACTACGTCATCCAGCGGAACTCAGCCTCATCTGAGAAACGCGCCTCAGCGGAATTTTGTGAATGGCTGACAACATGCTTTTAAGGAGTTCGGCGCATTCTCGGGTTTTTTATGAGGCCAGTCTGGAAAATCACGCGGTAGCCAGCAGGCAGCCATTCGTTGACCTTGGAGATTTAGCGCTGAGCGGACGTCCAAGGCGGTGCTGCATCTCGCCTCTACTGAAGAAATGCCGGCACCACTCACGGCCCTAAGCCGACATTCATCCTCGACTTCAGCGCTGCCGTGCTGCAATCGCGGGGCCAGGAAGCAGAATCGCCGCAGATTTCACTGGCACCTACCTTTGCTAAGCCTGGCCGCCCCCAGAGATACAGAGTTCACTTTGCAAGGCGTGTACGCAGGACGGGGACGATGATCAAAGCCGCAGCGATCAACAATAGTCCAAGCGTCATAGGCCGCTCCAAGACGAAGGACACTCCACCATAGAGCTGCATGGACCGCGAGAAGTTGTCCTCCATCATGCCGCCAAGGATGAACCCAATCAGAAGTGGCGGCAGTGGATAATTGGCGAATTTCAGTGCAATGCCGCAAATACCGAACCCGACAAGCATAAGCAGTTCTGTCGCGTTGTTCTGACCGATGTAGGCGCCCATTAGGGTGAAGAACAAGATGAACGGGATCAGGAAATTGCGCGGAATGGCCAGCAGTTTGGCGATGTAGGGGATCAAAGGCAGGTTGAGGACCAACAGCACCAGATTGCCGATGAACATCGACATAATGACTGCCCAGAAAATCTGTGGTTCGTCGATCATCAGGCGCGGTCCGGGTGTGACGTTCAAAGCGATCAGCGCACCCAGCAGAATGGCAGTTGTACCTGATCCGGGAATGCCAAGCGTCAAGAGGGGTACAAAAGACCCAGTGCAGGCCGCGTTATTGGCGGTTTCCGGTGCGGCAAGTCCTTTGATCGACCCTTTGCCAAACTCTTCTTGCTCATGTTTCGGTGCGATGTTGCGCTCGACGGCATAGCCAAGGAACGAGGCGATTGTTGCACCTGCCCCCGGCAGAACGCCGATGAAGAACCCTTGAACGGATTGACGACCAATCACGGGCGCAATTGCGCGGGCTTCGGCACGGGTGATGCGCAGGTCTTTGATTTCGCCGCCGTCATCCCCGAGGTTCTTTGGTTTCAACACAAGAAAAATCGCTTCGGGCAAGGCAAACATGGCCATGGCCAGCGTAATGAAACCGAAACCCGATTGCAGATCCATGATCCCAGCGGTGAAACGGGGCATGTTGAACAGCGCGCCTTCCCCGACGGTCGCCATGATCAGACCGAGGATCGTCATCAGGAGTGCTTTGGTCACCTGGCCGGGGCCCGCAAAAGCCGCAATGGCCGACAAGCCCACAACCATGAGCGCGAAGTACTCTGGCGAGTGGAAGAGCAGTGCAACGGTCGACAGCATGGGTGCGAAGATCATCAACAGGATCGCGCCAATTGTGCCGCCCGCAAAGCTGGCGATGGCGGCAATGGTCAGCGCCTTACCTGCTTTGCCTTGCTGCGCCATCGGGTAGCCATCAAAGGACGAAGCCACTGTGCCTGCGACGCCGGGCGCATTGAGCAGGATGGAAGACGTCGAGCCGCCAAAAATCGCCCCGTAGTAAACGCCCGCCAGAAGGATCAGCGCGGCGGATGGATCGCCCATCGTGATCGCCACGGGGATCATGATAGCGATGATCGACATGGGCCCGAGGCCGGGCAACATGCCAATGAATGTACCGATTAGGCACCCACCAATGACGACCAACAGGTTTTGTAAGGACAGGGCCGTTTGCAGGCCAATCAGGATACCTTCAAGCATGTCAAACTCCCATGAACATTGGCAGGGGGCGCAAGAAGATGCCGAGCACTTCTTGAACCAGATACCAGACGGATCCGGTTGCAATCAGCGCAACGGGGATCATCACGTGCCATTTGCGTTCGCCCAAGATGAACGAACCAATGATAAGGAATGCCGACGTCGAGAATAGAAACCCGAGTGGGCGCAAGCAAAGGGCGTAAACGACCATCAGGCTCAACAGCAAAAGCGCTTGTCCGAGGAAGTAATCAGTCAGACGGCGGTGATCGATTTCGCCGATCTTTTCTTCGCTCTTCTCAAGTCCAGTCAGGATGATGAACGAGGCGGCGATGCCCAAGACGGACAAAACTTTGGGGAAACTGCTCGGCCAGACAGGGTTTCGCCGCATGAACGGCGCAAGGCCGGCATCCATGGTGAACCATGCGGTGTATCCATAGACGATACAGATGCCCAAAAGAATAAGTGCGATCCAGCGATCCAAAGCCATTCGAAACCCCTCCCCAAGAATTGTAGTTCGATAAGGCGGAGCGCCTGAACGCTCCGCCTCTTTGACGTTTCGAGGGTTTCTAGAGGAAGCCCAATTTCGTCATCAGATCACCAATTACGGTTTCCTGCTCTTCAAGGAAGGTGCGGAACTCATCACCTGAGTTGTGAATGTTGACCCAGCCGTTACGTGCGCGGACAGTTTCCCACTCTTCGGTTTCATACATCGCTGCGATAGCCGTTTGGTATTCCGCCAACTTTTCGTCGGACATGCCCGGAGCGCCAAAGAAGCCACGCCAGTTTACGAAGAAGGTGTCGATGCCCTGCTCCATCATGGTCATGGCCTCTGGTGCCGCGTCAACGCGGTCCTCAGACGTCACACCGATGATCTTAACTTCGCCTTGGTTGGCCAGATCGACAGCTTCGGAGAAACCGGTCGACAGAGCCTTAATTTCGCCTGACAGCAAAGCTGCCATTGCGGTGCCACCAGCGTCGTATGGAATGTAGTTCACACCAAGCGCGTCACGACCGGATGCCTCCATAACCATGGCTGCAACAAGGTGATCCATACCGCCTGGAACAGAACCGCCACCGATGGGTGTGCCAGCCGGATCAGCGTCATAAACGGCAAGGAAATCTTCCATGCTGGAAATGTCGCTGCCTGCGGGAACAACAATCGCCGCGTAATCGCCAATTGTGCCGGCAACCAGAGTCAGATCGCGGAAGTTATGCGGGAACACACCTGTGAGCGAGCGGATAACGATGGGCGTCGAGTTCACCATCAAGGTGCCTTCAAGGCTTTCTGCGTTTTCGATCATGTAACCGATCGCAACACCACCGCCGCCGCCAGACATGTTTTCGTAAGACGCCGTTCCGACAAGGCCGGATTCTGTCAGGGCTTCGCCTGTGCCGCGTGCTGTGCCGTCCCAGCCGCCGCCAGCGCCGCCTGGAATGATGAAATGGATCTCATCGAGCACCTGGTGCCCGTCTGCGAAGGCTGGTGTTCCAAGCCCGAGTGTTGCGACCGCAGTCGCGATCAGGGCACGGCGGCCCAATTTCAAAGTTGTCATTTTAGTCTCCCATTTGGTAGCCGTTCTCCTCACGGCACCGTTTGAAAAGCTAAACACAGCAACCTGACACAAACCTGTCATGCACCAAAAAGGTATAACGCCAGCGATGAAGTTCCTTCTTGTAGAAGACAATTTAGAACTGGCTGATGCCGTGGCCTCACGCATCCGCTTGGATGGTCATACTGTTGATCACGCTGCAAAAATTGCCGAAGCGGTCGCCTTTTCTGACACCGCTGACTATGATCTGATCTTGCTGGATATTATGTTGCCGGACGGCGATGGACGAAGCTTTCTAAAACAACATCGCGCCCGTAAAAACCTAACACCCGTGATTGTTTTGACCGCACGCAGTCAGGTGTCCGACAGAATCAGTTTGCTGGATTTGGGGGCGGATGATTATCTGACCAAACCGTTTGATCACGCCGAATTGCAGGCGCGTTGCCGCGCGGTTTTGCGCCGCAACGCAGGCTCTGCCCAATCGGTGCAGACCATTGGGGACGTCGAATTCGATGCCGTCTCGGGTCTGCTTCACGTCCATGGCAAAGCGATCAACCTGCGCAACCGCGAACTGCGATTGTTAGAACTTCTAATCACCGCAAAGGGGCAGGTCTTCTCAAAGCAAAAACTCGTGGATCGGCTTTTCTCTTACGATGATGACGTGTCCGAAAACGCAATCGAAGTCTATATCGGACGCCTGCGCAAACATCTGGAAGGGTCTAGCGTGCGGATCGTGACTCTGCGCGGAATAGGTTACAGGCTAGAGCATGACACCTGAGGTCAACGTCTCTGGCTCCTTGCGCAACCGGTTGGTGGTGATCCTGACCGGCGGGGCTGCGTTGTTGGCCATCATCTTATACGTCGTGGTTCGCATCTTGGCCGCACAGATTGCTCAGCAAGGGCAAGACAACATCCTGAACGCGTCGATGTCCTCCATATTGGACACAGCCGTTCTGCAGGATGGACGGGTGGCACTTGATTTCCCGTATTCGTCCTTGTCAATGCTCACCACCGGTGCGGATGACAGGGTTTACTATGCCATCTACGAAGACGAGACCCTTTTGTCTGGCTACGACTGGCTTGTGTCGCCACGCGATCTGGCATCCGATGGCACCCATTTTGAAAGCACGACATTTGCCGACGACCCATTGCGTGTCGCGACGGGGTCGCGCACTTTGATTGGGCCCGATGGCCCCCGGAATGTGTTTGTGTCCATCGCGCAAACGCAGGACGCATTGTCCGACACATTGAACGCCAGCACACGAAATGTCGCGTTGCTTGGGTTGGGCTTCTTTGTAATGTCATCCGCTGTCGCGATCTGGGCAGCGTCCACGACCAGCGGTCAAATGCGCCGACTGGCAACATCCGTGACACGACGTGGCCCGCAGGATCTAAGCCCCGTCGCCAAACCCGTTCCGACGGAGATGGCACCTTTGGTTGGGTCCTTGAATACGTTCATGTCACGGCTGGATCATACCTTAACCCAATCCGAAGACTTTATCGCCGAAGCCGCGCATCGCATTCGAACCCCACTGGCAACGGTTCGTTCTCATGCCGAAGCAACATTGCAGCGGGTAGAACGCACGGAAAATCGCAAATCACTGCAGGCCATGGTGCGCGCGATAGATGAAAGCAGCCGCGCAGCGGGGCAGCTGCTAGACCACGCCATGGTGACGTTTCGCGCCGAAAACCTGGAACGCTCCGAAGTTGACTTGGCTGACTTGCTGGATGAATTGGTCTTGCGCATGACACCCGTTGCGGAGATGAACGACATCACGCTCACCACTAAGTTAGATCGTCCGGCCATGCTGCTGGGGGATGCGATCTTGCTGCAAAATGCACTACGCAACCTGATCGACAACGCGCTGAAGTATGCGCCGGCAGAAACGGACGTCATTGTGAAGGTAACAAATGCCCCGACCCTAACCGTGAGTGTTTCTGACGAGGGGCCGGGCTTTGCGGATGATGAAATCGAGACCCTCTCTGGGCGTTTTGTTCGCGGCAAAAACATGGGCAACAAGGTTGGGTCCGGCCTAGGGCTGACCATCGCTCAAGAGGTTGCCGCAGCCCATGGCGGGACCATGTCTTTGACCAACAAACCGGAAGGCGGCGCATGCGTTACCCTATCGTTCTGATCGCTTTGCTGACCCCAATCGCGGGCTTCACCCAAGATTGGGAAGACAGACAAGTATTTGGTCAAAGCGAGGCTGCGCCTTTGCGCATTCTGTCCAGCACGGACACGTCCTTCTTTGCCCCGATCATCGAAGACTTCATTGCCGCGTCACCAGACATCTCTGTCGAGTACCTTGTCACGGGGACCGCCGACATTGATCTCATCTTCCGCGCGTCGCCAGAGCAGTTCGACGTGGTGATCTCCAGCGCGATGGACCTGCAATTGAAGCTGACAAACGATGGCTTTGCAGCGCCTATCGAGGACGTTGATCATCCAGATTGGGCGCAATGGCACAACAGGTTGTTCGCGTTCACGTCTGAACCGGCGGCCATCGTTATCAATCGCAACGCGATGGGTGACCTACCCGTTCCAAGCAACCGACAGGATCTGATCGAACTGATGCGCGGGGACCCTGAGCGTTTTCAAGGCCGGGTCGCAACGTATGACGTCAGGCTATCGGGGTTGGGCTACCTCTTCGCCACTCAAGACGCCCGCGCGTCCGAGACTTATTGGCGATTAATGGAAGTCATGGGTCGCTTGGGCGCAAAACTCTACTGTTGTTCGGGCCAAATGATCGACGACTTGCGAGAGGGCGAATTGATCATCGCGTACAACGTATTGGGAAGCTACGCGCGCAAAGAGGCCGAGGCGTCAAATGAGCTGATGGTAATACTTCCCTCAGATTTTCCGATAACCATGATGCGAACCGTCTTGGTTTCCACCGATGCCTCAAATGAACAAAGTGCTCAAAACTTCGTTCGGCATCTCTTGAGACTTGAAGCGACCGGCGACCCCGCAACGTTCCCTCTGCCGCCTCTGGTTCGTTCTGATGAAAACGCGCCACAGCGAACCATCAACCTGAATCCGGCGCTAATGACCTATTTGGACCAGATGAAACGCGACGCGTTCATTCGCGAATGGGAAGACGCGATTGTACAGAACGATTAGGACACGCCTCGTTTCGAATTGCGGTGTAAGAAAAACGAGGTTCACACGGACTACACCTAGCTCGTTTGCACGAACGCAGTGCACCCGTTGAGTGCCGCGTGGTCATCCAAAATTGTGAACAGATCAGAAGGTTGTACGTCTCGGATATCGCAATGCCTTGCAAAGACTTCAGTACAATGACCCGCCGCTTTGGCAGTTACCGCCCTCGCTACGCTGCCTGCAAGGTAGATACCGGAGTCCGGCATGTAGACCAGACACAATTCGCGTAACAGTTGGCCGAAGAGGGCCGCGTATTGATCCACAGCAGAAGTTGCAAAGGTCGCATCCGATTGTCCGTACGTTGCGATTGCGTCGACACCCTGAAGCTTGTTGTCATTGCTGACAATCTGGCAATATGCACTGAAGCCCCGACCTGAAAATAAGGATTCAACGGTTGGAAATCTGTCAACTTGCACGCCGTTCTTTTCAAGGCCTTTAGATATGCTGAGTGGCATTGAAATATGCCCTGCCTCAGCGCTCAGGCAATTCACCGAACCCTTGGTCTTGATGATGGCGCTCGCATTGAAGCCGGTTCCAACCCCGACAACCAAGGATTGCCCGACCTGCGGATTTTGGCTCTGGCCTCTGTAGAGGGATTGGAGGCTTTTAGGCGTAAGAACAGACACCGCATGTCCCAATGCGGTTAGATCGTTCAGTAGAGTTGCCTGCCTGATACCGAATGCCTTTTCCAGCTGAGCTGATTCAATGATCCAACTTCGATTGGTCAATTCAGCCCGGGCACCTCTGACAGGACCTGCGACAGCGATGACCATTTCACGGACCTGCGCGGTCGATTGGCCCTCAAGGTAGCCCGCCAACATTTCGTAGAAGTGGGGCCAATGGTCATTTGCGTAGCTTTGGATCGTCTCTGGCACGATCTCGCCGTTTTCACACAACCCGATACGCGCGTTGGTCCCCCCAATGTCAGCTACTAAACGCATGTACTAGTTCAATCGAAGCCCAGTTTCAGGTTCAAAGTAGGACACCTTGCCAAGATCAAATGTAAGGCGTTGGGATTGACCCGCTGACGCGGATGTTTCGGCGTGCAGTCGCGCTGTTACATGTTTGCCGCCAAGCTGCATCACCGCAAAAGTGTCGGCGCCGGCAGGTTCGACGATGTCGATCACGCAATCCGCTTCCTGCGTCTCTCCGGCGCGGCCAAGTGCGGCATCGGCAATGTCTTCGGGACGCACACCAAGGATCACATTCTCGGGCAAGTCTTTGTTGCGTGTATCGGTCAAAACAATCGGATCACCGTCTTTGCGGTCTATTTCAACCAGCATCCCTTTACCGTTCATACGGGTTCTGGCGGGGATAAGGTTCATCGCAGGGGATCCCATAAAGTCAGCAACGAACAGATTGGCGGGACGGTTGTAGATTTCCGCAGGGGTGCCGATTTGCTGGATGATCCCGCCCTTCATCACGACGATTTTGGTGGCCAATGTCATGGCCTCGATCTGGTCGTGGGTGACGTAAACCATGGATGCCCCAAGGCGTTGGTGAAGTGCCTTGATTTCGGTGCGCATTTCAACGCGCAGTTTGGCATCAAGGTTAGACAGAGGTTCATCGAACAGGAACAGCTTCGGATCACGCACAAGTGCGCGCCCCATGGCCACACGCTGGCGCTGACCGCCGGACAATTGCCCCGGTTTACGGTGCAGAAGTGGTTCGATCTGAAGCTGCGTCGCCACTTGGTTGAGCTTGGCGTCTTGTGTCGCCTGATCAATGCCGCGCACCTTCATGCCGAAGGTGATGTTTTTGGCAACTGTCATGGTCGGGTACAAAGCGTAAGATTGGAACACCATGGCGATGTCGCGATCCTTGGGGCTAACGTTGGTCATGTTCTGACCACCGATGAACAAATCGCCGCCTGTAATCGGCTCCAGCCCTGCGATGCAGTTCAGCAGCGTGGATTTACCGCAACCCGACGGGCCGACGAGGACAAGGAAATCGCCTTCGTCTATGGACACATTGATGTCTTTCAGGACTTCGGTGCTGCCGTAGTTCTTAAACAGGTTCTTCACTTCTAGAATGGGGGCCATGGAAATTATCCTTTCACAGAACCTGCGGTCAGACCGCGGATGAAATATTTGCCGGCGACGACATAGACGAACAGAGTTGGCAGGGCGGCGATGATCGCAGCGGCCATATCAACGTTGTATTCTTTGACGCCAGTGGTTGAGTTTACGATGTTATTGAGGGCGACCGTCACAGGCTGTGTGCCCGCTTGGCTAAAGCTCACGCCGAACAGGAAGTCGTTCCAGATTTGGGTGAATTGCCAAATGACAGTCACAACGATGATCGGCAAAGACAGGGGCAGGAAGATCGACCAGAAGATGCGGAAGAACCCTGCGCCGTCAACTTTCGCCGCCTTTGTCAGCTCTGATGGGATGCTGACGTAATAGTTGCGAAAGAACAGCGTGGTAAAGCCGAGGCCATAAATCACGTGCACAAAGATCAGACCGGGAATAGTGCCCGCGACGCCCATGATCCCTAACATCCGCGCCATTGGGAGCAGAACCACCTGAAACGGAATGAAGCAGCCAAAAAGCATAAGTGCAAAGAAGATGTTTGCACCTTTGAACCGCCATTGCGCCACAACATAGCCGTTCAGTGCGCCCATGAGGGTCGAGATCATAACGGCAGGAATGGCTATAAGCAGCGAGTTCAGGAAATAGGGGCGCACGCCTTCGCATTGGATGCCCGTACAAGCAGTCGACCATGCGGTGCGCCACGCATCAAAGGTGACTTCGCGGGGCAAGGAGACCAGATCGCCTGTGCGGATTTCATCCAGCGATTTGAGCGAGGTTGTGAGCATCACAAACAGCGGCATCAAATAGAACAGTGCGAACAGGCCCAGCAGGACATAGAGCACGATGCGCAAAACCATTTTGGTCATCTGGCT
The DNA here is from genome assembly GCF_900185015.1 of Octadecabacter ascidiaceicola. Classification (GTDB taxonomy): domain Bacteria; phylum Pseudomonadota; class Alphaproteobacteria; order Rhodobacterales; family Rhodobacteraceae; genus Octadecabacter; species Octadecabacter ascidiaceicola. The sequence goes on from NZ_FXYD01000001.1 coordinate 827,975, forward strand.
CTGGCCGCGGGAGGGGTTATAAGGCAAATCAGTCATCTTTGGTCCTCAGTTCCGAATAAAGGTAAGGGACAACAATCGCGAAGACGACGAGCATCATCACCATGGCCGAGCTGGCGGCCTGACCAATATCACCACGCGAAAACGCCATTGCGTACATGTAGGTCGCGGGGAGATCGGTGGCATATCCAGGGCCGCCTCCGGTCAAGGCAATGACAAGGTCAAAGGACTTAATCGCGAGGTGGGCGAGCACGATAAACGCGCTGAGGAAAATCGGGGCCATCGACGGAATGATGATGGCAGAATAGACGCGCCATGTGGGAATTCCATCGACCTGCGCGGCCTTGATGATTTCTTCGTCCACAGACCGCAGGCCAGCTAAAAACAACGCCATCACGAAGCCAGAGCTTTGCCAGATCGCGGCAATAACAACCGTGTAGATTGCCTTGTCCGGATCAACGAGCCATCCGAACTCGAAACCGGCAAACCCCCATCCTTGGACGGTCGCCTCAATCCCCAGTTCGGGGTTCAGGATCCACTTCCATGCGGTGCCGGTGACGATCATCGACAGGGCCATCGGGTAAAGATAAATCGTGCGGATCGCGCCTTCGGTGCGGATTTTCTGGTCTAGCAGAATGGCCAGAAGCAGGCCCAGCACCATGGCGATCACAATAAACAGCGTGCCAAAAATGGCGAGATTGACCATCGCGGTTTCAAAGCGCGGAGATGCGGCAAGGCGTTCATATTGAATGAAGCTGTCAATCTCGTAGCGCGGCATCAACCGCGAGCGAGTCAGCGACACCCATGCGGTCCAGGCGATAAAACCATACACAAACACCATGACGATGATGAATGATGGCGCCAATACGATCTTTGGCATGTTGTCTTGCAACCAGCGTGTCATGTGATGTCCCCCCTATTGTTTGGTGGCCCCACCCCGAACGGGATAGGGCCGACTTCAATAATCGTTAGCGATTACAGGGAGTTCGCAACTGCATCCGCCAACATCTGAACAGCCTCGGCGGAGGACATATCAGAGTTGAAGTGCGCTGTCACAACATCCGTGATCGCGCCGGACTGCGCACCAAACAGCGCCATGCCATGTGCGTAAGATGGCATCAGTGTGCCGCCTTCGTTGGTGGACGCCATGTCAGCCGCGGAAATCTGTGCACACTCATCAAAGCCGGACAGATCAACGTCTGTACGTGCTGGGATGGAGCCTTTGTTCATGTTGAACACTTCTTGGAAGTTTGGCCCCATGATGAGTTCAGCCAAAAGCGCCTGACCAGCTGCTTTTTCCTCACCGTCAACTTCGAACATTGCAAAGCTGTCGACGTTGTAAAGGTAACCATCACCCGGAGTGGACGCACATGTGAAATCAACACCCGGCACTTTACCAGCAGCAATGAATTCACCTTTTGCCCAGTCACCCATGATCTGGAAAGCGGCTTCGCCGTTCATGACCATTGCAGTAGCGAGGTTCCAGTCACGACCCGAGAAGTTGTCGTCAACGTAGCCGCGCATGGTGCGCATCTGGTCGAAAACAGCAACCATCGTGTCAGATGTCAGTGCTTCTGGATCAAGGTCTACGAGGGCTGCCTGATAGAATTCAGCTCCGCCAAGACCAAGAACAACAGTTTCGAACACTGTCGCGTCCTGCCAAGCCTGACCACCGTGTGCGAGCGGGATGATACCCGCCGCTTGCAGTGTTTCGGCTGCAGCGTTGAACTCGTCCCAAGTCGTCGGCATCTCGATACCGTTAGCGGCAAGGATTTCTGTGTTTGCCCAGATCCAGTCAACGCGGTGAACGTTTACAGGGGCCGCACACCAAGTGCCTTCGCACTGCATGTGTGCTGCGATGGATGCTGGCAGCAAGTTTGCCCAATCTTCAGCTTCTGCAACGGCAGAGATGTCAGCCAGAACGCCCTCTTGGAACCATTCCTGAATGGCTGGGCCTTTAATTTGCGCTGCTGTCGGTGCGTTGCCAGCCAGAACACGTGCACGCAGTGCTGTACCAGCCGCGTCACCGCCGCCGCCAGCGACAGGCATGTCAGTCCAAGTGCCGCCGTTGGCCGCAAATTCTTCTTGTAGAACTGCAACGGACTTAGCTTCGCCGCCAGATGTCCAGTAGTGCAGAACTTCTGCTTCAGCGTGACCTTCAGCAAAAGCTGCGCCAGCGGCACAAACTGCAATCGCGGATGCGGTGCTCAATACGTAAGATTTCATTTTGGTTTCCTCCCAAAGAAATGCCCATCACGGGCAGAGTGCCGTGACCTTGGTGCCCCAGCTCCAGCCATGCAACGGCTGGGATGCGGCCTTTCACACTGATCATGCAATTATTCGGCAGGTTCGTTACACAACGTTACGAATGCGTGGATTCTGTTGCACGATGTTACATAGAACTAGATCAGAAAGGGGCAATGCATGGCAATTCCACGAATCCTAGTTGTTGATGATGACATGGACATGCGTCAGATGATGACGCAGTTCCTGCGCCAAAATGGAACAATAGCACTGCCGGCCGCCAACGAGGCAGAGGTGCGAACCCATATCGATGGAGGGCGCGTTGACCTCGTGTTGCTTGACGTAATGCTCGGTGATGAAAACGGATTGGAAATTTGCCGCCAATTGCGCACAGAACAGGATGTCCCGATCATCATGGTTTCCGCCCTATCCGCAGACAGCCAACGTATGGAAGGCTATGCCGTTGGCGCGGACGACTACATTGCCAAACCCTTTAACCCGGAATTGTTGTTGGCCCGGATCAAGGCCGTGTTGTCACGCACGCGCCGCTCCGCATCCCTTGTTCACCGCCGCAACACCAAATCATTCCGTTTCAGCGGCTGGCTATATGACGCCAAATCGGGCGAGATCCTGTCACCCGCCCATATCCAGGTCACCTTGTCGCGCCGTGAAACCGCCTTACTGCAAGTGCTCCTCGCTAATCCGCACATACCCCTGACTCGCGAAGAAATCGCGACGTCTTTGGATGTCACTGGTGAAACCCAGCCCGCAAACGAAGCTTCGGGCCGGGCGATCGATGTCCTTGTTGGCCGTTTGCGTAACAAGATCGAAACCAACCCCAAAGACCCTCAGATACTTAAGACGGAGCGGGGCGTTGGCTATGTTTTTGCTGTGGACGTTGAGGTCTTTGAAACGTGAGTGTCAGGTTCAACAGCCTGCGCGTGATTGGCCCTACGCTGGTGCTAGCCGCCATTGTCATCGGTGCGGGCACCCTTTGGACGTGGACGAAATCCTCCGCCAGTTGGCGTGCCCATGGCGCCAGTGCCTACGCTGCCGGTGTGACGCTGTATTACGCGATGCAAAATGGCACGGCACCACCGGAAGGGGTATCGCTGCGCGCCTTACCCGACGTCGACCAAATTTACGCAAACGCTGGGACATTTCGCCAAATCAGCGGCACTCCAACGGCGCCACGGATCACCATCGTTCCAATCTTGCCCGATGCTGCCAATCAGACAACCGGGGCCGCCGTGACGATGGTCATCCTATCCCCGAGCATCACCTATGGCCTTGCGGATCTGCCTCATCGCGACGGCCAGACCGCCGCTGAAACCATGGGAGAGATCACCCGTAAGCTGGCAGTTTTTTGCAGCGACCCGTTTGTGGTGGCCCGCATGGGCGATGGCGCTTGGGTCCACTTTGATGGCCAAGGGATTTGGGGCTGTGCCGCTTCGCCGCCCGATCGGCGTATTCTGGCGGGGTTGGTAGCCGTCATCGGGACTGGCATTCTTATGACGGTGGCGCTGAACCTCCCCTCCACGTTCTCCGCTTTTGCGGGGCAATTGCGAAACCGCCGCCGCATCGGAGGACCCACTCGATATGAAGCCGAAGGCCCGCAGGAATTGCAGGAAATCGTTGGAGCGGTAAACAGCTACCTAGAAATTGAACGCGAGCAATTGGCAGGTCGAGCCGCGGTTCTGTCGGGTGTCAGCCACGATCTTGGTACTCCGGCCACTCGGCTTCGCCTGCGTGCGGCTTTGGTCCAAGATCAAGAACTGCGGCGCAAATTCGAAGCAGACCTCGATAGCATGACGGGCATCATCGAAAGTGTGCTAACCTATACGCATGTTGAAATGGGCGCTGAGAAACCACGCAACCTGTCGCTGACATCGCTCTTGGATGCGATTGTTGCAAACTACCAAGACGTCGGCAGGCCTGTTACATTCCGAATTGTCAAAGACGTCATCATGCCCGGCGCGAAATCGATCTTCATGTCCCGCCAAGGCTACGGAGTGTTATCCAACGATCGCGATGTTGTCGTCTCTGGGCGGCCTGTTTCTCTCGAACGGGCCATAACCAATCTGATAGACAATGCACTTAAATATGGTCGCCGTGCCACTGTATCGTTGGAAACGGACGCGCGCACTGCAACCATCTTGGTTGAGGATGAGGGGTCTCAAAGCACTGCTGTTGACATCGAAAACCTGTTAGCACCGTTTCAGCGTGGCGAGAACACGGCGACGATCGATGGTCACGGCTTGGGTCTGACGATTGTTGCGACGATAGCTAAGCTACATGGTGGTACCCTCTCATTTGAGGACACGGCAATGGGCATAGCCGCCCGCTTTGTTATTCAGCGTGATTGATGAGTGAACTGATCTAGTCAGCCGGAAGCGCCGTTTGGTGCGATACTGGGACCAAAACGATCAACTTTGTCTCAATGTGTGCATCTCCCAAATAAAGGCTTTAGATGGCGCAATTGAGGGCGGCTCTTCGGAAACTAAGCTAGTTTTCCGTCCCCTTGAGCACTTAGCAGAAGTTAATGCGATCTCATTTAGGCCGGTGGCGTTATGCGCGCAGCAAGGTGACCAGAGGGAGTGTAACAACAATTTGGGAACACTTCGCGATTTATCATTAGAGGTATCAGAGCAGAACTATTGCGACTGAATCCATCTCAGATCTTGATCATACTTGTTTTCCGGGGTCCAACAGCAAGCAGCCAAAAGGCAAGACCAGTCGTGACCCCAAGCCCAATTCCATAAAATACATGGGTAATTTGATCTTTGAGGACAAATCCCCCAAAAGTTGCCAACAACAAAGGTGGCAACCACCAAACCAAATTGATTTCTAACCTCCTCAGTAACAACCAAACTCCGATAGTAACAATGGCTAATGGTATTCCGATGCAGAAACCAAAAACTACATAGAGCTGTAAACCATCAACGAAATTCATCCCAGCTGACACATCCCATTCGAAAATTCTCGATCCTAAAAACATGCCAAAAGTAGCAAGAAACATGCATGCTAAATTTGCGATAAGGAGCCTAAAGTTGTTGCGAGCTTCTGACAAATCAATAACCTATTTTCGCTAATTTGTAGTCGGATATCATGGCAACACTATTTGAAATTTCGGAACAAAGCGACCTTCAATATACCCCCCCAATTCGATCAGTCTCGATATTATGCTGACAGTGAGATATGCAAAATATCTGCTTCTGCTCGTTCCCGTTGACAATGTAGATAAAGATAAGCTGATTCACTTAGAATTGGTCTCCACTGGCCCACCTCGACTGCCAAGCTTGAGTACACTAGTTGGTATTTCGCGAGTCCGGTGAATGGCTGCAAAGCAGGCTGCAACCGCAGCATCTTGACTGGTCGTGAAAGGTAGATTTGGGCCGTCACCGCTCCAAATTAACAACCTTGAGGTGGATATTACACTCATTCTCATTAACCCATTTAATAAGCCGTTCGACCTCAAGAGGTAAGCGCATCTTGGCGCTAACGTCCATGCTAGGTTGAACTCTTTCAACTTCCAACCACCCTAGCAGGAAGCAGAGCTACCAAAGTCAATTTGGCGGGTAAAATGGGGGACAAACTCAACCATGGCACACCTAAGTTATTGATAAAAAACTAACATTTAAAGGTAAATGGCGGACAGAGAGCAACTTTGTTCGAACACCTTGTTTGAGGAATTGGAGAACTGGAACGAGGTTCTCAAGCACCATAAAAATGACCTGCGAGGGCCACGCCTATGAGCCGCCTCGCACCATTTTCATTGCGCCTGACCCCAGAGGAACGTTCCCAGCTTGAAGACCAAGCTGGGGCAATGCCGCTGGCGTCCTATATCAAGTCTGTGGTTTTTGCTGCTGAAGCTCCTAAATATCGGAAGCGGCGGAAACCACCTGTTGCGGAGCAACAGCTCTTGGCTGAGGTGCTGGCCCGTCTTGCCCAGACGCGGCATCCGAACAACCTCAATCAAATTGCCAAACACCTGAACCAAGGCACGCTGATCCTCGATCCAGAGCTGGAAGAGGATTTAAAATGCGCCGTGGCCGAAGTTGCATGGATGCGTTTGACGTTGATGCAGGCCTTGGGGATGGTCGCCCCACGTGAACGCCGCGCTTTCGGGCCGCCTTCATACCTGCCTTGGTGCGCTCGCTGATATTTTCCCGCTCAAATTCTGCGAATACGGCTAACTGACCGTAAAGCATGCGCCCAACGGCTGTCGTTGTATCAATGCCTTGTGTGATCGCCTGAAAGTCCACATTGCGATCTCGCAAATCGCTGAGCAGTTGCAACAGGTGGATGGTTGAGCGCCCTAGTCGATCCAGTTTCCAAACCACCAGCGTGTCACCCGCCTTTAGGCTGGTGAGCATGTCATCAAGGCCGACACGGTTTTTGATTTTGCCTGACACGCCATGATCGCCGTAAATCACATCACACCCCACCGCCTTCAGCGCATCTACCTGCAAAGCCTCGCTTTGGTCTTTGTCTGACACGCGCACATATCCAATTTTGCGTCCCTGTCCTTTGGCTTCATTCATACCCAAATCGTAGCAGTCAAAATCGTTCTCACAAACGCGTTTCATGGTGTTTTCCTCTTGAGAAAAGGGTTCCCTTTTCTAAGGCGCGCTGAGTAACGATTTGAAGCAATGACTCCCTAAAGAAAACTGTGGATAAACAGTGGCGGGATGACTTTGCGGGTGCGCTGCACCAATCCCATTGATTTGTCGAAACGCGCGATGCTCAATTTTCCTTTGATGGCATGGTTCTCGAGGTAATCAGCCCATGCGTCTGTATGCAGTTTTGGAAATAATCTGGGATCAACTACATGCGCCGTTTCAGAGTGATGCTCTGCGATCCAAGCGTGGATCAGCTTGGCTTTGGCGCGTCCGATGGCTCCGCTGCGGAAATTTGATAGATAATCGGTCCCAACCATCAACTTGTGGCCAAAGGCCTGCTCCATATTGGCTTCCACGCTCAAGCTGGTGGTATCTGCGATTGCGCGGGCGACGAGATAGAGGGCAGCGCGATCAGCTTTGGTTGCTGTCTTCCAAGTGTTATCCACATCAAAATCCTTGCCTCAAAACTACCCGATTTTACCCGCAACCTACGGCCATTACAGCGGTATTCTAGGATATCCAAATCCCGAAGCCAGAAAATTCGCGCTTTGGGTTTTGGGAATATTATCCTATGATGTTCCACTTATGTTCTCTCATGCTGAGAGGCGAAAAGGAGACCCCAAACCAGAGAAACGCCGAGAGGCAGAAAGAGGCAGGCCATGACCGATATCCCCCCAGAGTTTAATCCCGAGACCGCGCCACCCGCGCTGCACATCGATTGGGACGCCTATCTGCCGTTTTTCGAAGATGAGGATATCTCGGAAGAGGACAAGCGCGAGCTGATTGAAGCTCTGTGGTCGATCATGGTGAGCTTCGTTGATCTCGGCTTTGGTATCCATCCTGTTCAACAGGCCTGTGGAAAAGACGTGTCTTTGGCAGAAATGCCCGCTGTGGATGTGCTAAACTTACCCAATACCAAAACAACTTTTGAAACTGCCGCAGCCCCCGAGACTGACGCGCAACAGGAAGGGAGTCTTTAATGGAAACAAAACAACACGCCGTCATTTACGCCCGCGTTTCGAGCGTCGCTCAATTGAAGAAGGGTGACGGGTTGGCATCGCAAGAAAGCCGTTGTCGTGAATACGCCCGTTATAAGGGCTATGAGGTGCTTGAGGTCTTCAGTGACAACAAATCGGGCGGTGATGCTGATCGTCCCGCCATGATTGCCCTGCTGGCGTATCTGAAAGCGCAAAAGGAAACCTGCGTTGTCATCATTGACGACATTAATCGCTTTGCGCGGGATGTGGTTGGGGCGCTCTTCACAAGCGTTTATATGGTCCCAACGGAGATGCCTAACAGTTCCCGACCGCAAAGCAGTCAGGATAGTGAATTTCAGAGCATCAGCACCCACGGTCTTTTGGTGTTCTAATTCCTCGAATAAAAAAGGAACATCGTCATGTCTCATGGCCGCGAAATGCTTTGCGTTCGATTTTTGCTTAGCTAATCCTGCACTGATTGCACCAGCGGGGTTGTCACCTGTCCGGTATCCGTGCGCCGTCGACCAATCGAGTGTAACACCAATCCGCTGCCGCACGCGCCGAGCAGTTACCTGTTTTTTATTCCAGATAGGTTTCAGAGCAGCAATGACGTGCCTTGCATGAATATCGTCCACGTTTAGATGCCCGATGTGAGGGAATGCGTAGGTCCGCAGAGTGTTAATCCATTGGTCCTTATGCTTTCCATTTTTCCCCGTGTTCGCGACTAGTTCTTGATGGGTCTGAACTGCTGCCTCAGCAAAAGTTAGGATACCGAGGTCTTTTTTTGACATCTCAACGCGCGGATCCAATCCAGCGAATATTTTGCGCCTATACTGAAACGCCGCCTCCCTAGCGTCTGAAAGTGAGACCGACCGAAGTGGTCCGAGACCAAAATCAATTCTTTTTCCCCGCAAAACTGCGCGAAGCATCCAATGCCTCGCCCCTGACTTGCTAACAACAAGGTACAGACCAGCACCATCAGTATGCCTCCCGGGAGGTGCCGTCCTTACAAAGGCTGCTGATAATCGTTTCTCGCTATGTGGTGCTTTTGCTTTGGGCATATCGGGATTGCGCCAAAAGCAGCCCCACATTCAACCCCACATTTGGCATTTACCGAATTACAGTTAAAAGTGATGTTTTTCAGTTATAACGAAGCCAAAACGCCCCCGAAAAAGGGCATATGGCGGAGGCTCAGGGATTCGAACCCTGGGGACGCTTTCACGCCCGTCGGTTTTCAAGACCGGTGCATTCGACCACTCTGCCAAACCTCCGCTGCGCGCTACCTTTAAGGCGGGATGTTTGATTCTGAAAGTCCCTTTACGACCTCAATTGCATCAAACCTGTCTATGCGGCCCAAAGAGGAAATCCGCCGAAAGCGCACCAAAGCCTTTCAATGCAACGCGCGCGCGGCTAATGTTCCCGAAAGGCCTGCTATCGCGGGTTGATCAGTTTGAGCAGACCAAGCCCAAAAGGGCATCGCGCCTAAAAACCGGCGCAACAAAGAGGGCAAAAAATGGCACACGGCATTTCAGGCAAAGCACTGGTATCAAAAAAGAAATTATCCATGGCACTGGCCGTCACATCGGTATTGGCGCTGACTGCGTGTGACGAGAACGGGGAATTTGCGTTCCCTACAATGGCAAACAACGGCAACGCTGACACAACCGTCACACCATCCCAAAGTGTGCAACTTGTCGAACGAGACGTCGAAGCGCCGGAAGCTTTTCAAGTAACGGAGCCCGGTTTGTGGGATGGTCGCCCATCGCTTGGTGGCGTTTGGGTCGCGCATCCAGACGTGTCTGAGCCGGAACGCGTCATCATTCGCAACCAAACAAACGGCACCTTTGTAATCGGTGCCTTGTTCCGCCGTGAACACGAAAACCCCGGCCCTGCGTTACAAGTTTCTTCAGATGCGGCATCCGCGCTTGAAATGCTTGCCGGAGCGCCAACGCAGCTTCAGGTTACAGCACTTCGCCGCGAAGAGGTTGCTGAAACGCCCGAGGCCATGCCAACCGCCGACTTCGAGGCCCCGACAGACATCGCTGCGGCGCCGATTGAAAGCTCCCCGCTTGATGGCGACGCGCCTGATCCGATTGCCGCCGCCGCCGCCGCGATTGACGCAGCTGATGTGGCGCCAGCGCCGGTTCCGACCCCGCGCCCAGCAGCGGCACCCGCTGCGTCCTCCAGCCTTGAACGCCCGTTCATCCAGCTCGGCATCTTCTCGGTTGAAGACAACGCCCGTGGAACTGCGGATCGCATGCGCGGCAACGGCATCGTGCCCACAGTGCTTGAGCAAACCAGCCAAGGTCGTACATTCTGGCGTGTTATCGTCGGCCCTGCCACATCCGAATCCGAACGCGCCGAGATTTTGCGCCAAGTCAAAGCACAAGGCTTTGAAGACGCGTATTTCGTCACCAACTAACCGCCACCAAGAGGCCCTATGATCCGCCATCTCGCTTCACTTGCACTGTTGATCACAAGCGCCGCACCGATCGGCGCGCAAACCTTCGACACGCGCGCCACGGCTGCCTATGTCCTGGACCATTCCACAGGCATCGTTTTGCTGGAAAAGAACGCGGACGACCCACTGCCGCCCGCGTCGATGTCCAAACTAATGACGCTTTATATGGCGTTTGAGGCGATCAACCCGCTGAACGGGCAAGATCCAATCGTGACCGTCGATGACGTTTTGCCCGTGTCCCAGCACTGCATGGATTACACCGGATCAACGATGTTTCTGGACACTACAGACCGTGTGAGCGTCGAAGACCTGTTGCGCGGTGTGATCGTTCTGTCAGGCAACGATGCGTCCTGTGTGTTGGCCGAAGGCCTATCACGCAGTGGAACGGAAGCAGGGTTCGCCCAGCAGATGGCAATGCGTGCACGTGAACTTGGCATGATGAATTCCAGCTTCGCCAACTCCAATGGCTGGCCCGCAGCGGGCCAGCGCATGTCTATGCGTGACCTTGGAATACTGGCGGATCGGCTAATCACAGACTACCCAACGTTCTACCCGCTCTTTTCTGAGCAATCGTTCGACTATGACGGCGAACATCCGGCAAACACCCAGAACCGCAACCCATTGCTAGCTCTTGGCATTGGCGCAGATGGTTTGAAAACCGGCCATACGTCTGAGGCAGGCTACGGGCTGGTGGGATCCGCCAAACAAGGTGACCGTCGTGTGATCTTCGTCATCACAGGTCTCGACAGCGCTCAAGCCCGTGCTGAGGAAGCCGAGCGCATCGTCAACTGGGCCTTCCGTCAGTTCGCCCAGCGCGATGTTGCCCGTGGCGGCACCCGTATCGCCCAAGCCGAAGTCTGGATGGGCGAAATGCCACATGTCGGCCTGATGCTTGAAGAAGACCTGTCTTTATTGGTGCCAACCGCTGGTGGCGCCGAAATTGACGCCGAAGTCATTTTCAACGGCCCGATCCAAGCGCCGATCACCCAAGGTGATTCAATCGCTGAGTTAGTGATCCGCCTCGAAAACCTACCAGAAACCCGAGTGCCGCTTGTTGCAGATACGAGCATTGCTGCCGGTGGGTTCAGCACCCGATTGCGCACTGCTGCAGATGTTTTGGTCGAACGCGTCAGAACTCCTGACGACGCTCAGGTTGAGGTTGAATAAACGTGGCAGAACACGCGCATGACGGCACGCCGCAAGGGTTGTTTATTTCCTTTGAGGGGATCGACGGTTCCGGCAAGTCGACACAAACCAAGCTACTACAGGACCGCATTCCCGAGGCGATCCTAACCCGCGAACCAGGCGGAAGCGCCGGTGCCGAAGAAATTCGCGCGTTGCTACTGACAGGCGATCCAGACCGTTGGTCCGCTGAAACCGAAATCCTGCTGTTCACGGCTGCACGTCGCGACCATTTGGAAAAGACCATCCAGCCCGCGCTTGACGCAGGTAAGACCGTGATTTGTGACCGTTTCGCTGACAGTACCCGTGTTTATCAGGGCGCGACACGTGGTGATCTGCGTGGCACAGTTGATACGCTGCATGATGTCATGATCGGGCGCGAACCCGATCTGACCTTTATCATCGACATGGACCCTGCAGTCGCGCTTGCCCGCGGCCTTGCGCGGGGCTCCGGCGAAGACCGCTTTGAAGACATGGGGCTCGCGTTTCAGGAAACCCTACGCCACGGGTTCCTTGCCCTTGCCAACGCCCACCCAAATCGCTGCGTGCTGATTGATGGCAATCGTGACCCTGCTGCCGTTGCCGCTGAAATCGCAGTGCATGTAGCTGACCGCGCGATGGCCAGCTGATGGCCACCGCCCCCGAAGATCGCCCCCTGCCCGACCAGATTGAAGGTGCACCGCACCCATCCGAGACGGTCGATCTTTTCGGGCAATCCCGCGCGGAAGCTGATTTTCTGGATGCTTTTGCGTCTGGTAGGCTGCATTCTGGATGGCTGATAACTGGCCCGCAAGGTGTGGGCAAAGCGACGCTCGCATGGCGCATGGCTGCATTTCTTTTGTCTCAACCACTTGTTGCCGAAGACGATATGTTTGGCGCGCCGCCACCACCGACCAGCCTAGTATTGGACGATGACCACCTTGATATGCGCCTTATCCGGTCTGGCGCGCACCCGCGCTTGTTTGTGCTGCGCCGCGCGTGGGATGACAAAAAAGACAAGCTTAAGTCCGTCATCACAGTGGACGAAGTCCGAAAGCTCAAGAATTTCTTCGGCATGTCCGCGGCTGACGGCGGGCGCCGTGTGGTCATTGTTGACCCCGCTGATGAAATGAACGTCAACGCCGCCAATGCGATCCTGAAATTGCTAGAAGAACCGCCAGCGGATGCAGTGATCCTTTTGCTGTCCCACCAACCGTCCCGCCTTTTGCCCACCATCCGGTCGCGCTGTCGCGAATTGCGCTGTGGTTTACTTGGACCGGAAGACGTAACAGCCGCCCTTGCCGCCGCTGGCATCGAAACGGACGCGGGCGAAGCCCTTACCGCGCTCTCGGGTGGTTCTGTAGGTGAAGCGATCCGCTTGACGAACCTCGACGGCCTGTCCGTTTACGCCGAATTGATAAACCTGTTCAGTGGCTTACCCCGGTTTGACCGTCAGCGTGGACTTAAGCTCGCCGATAGTTGTGCAGGCAAAGCTAACGCCACGCGTTTTGCGCTCCTGCTTGACCTGATCGACAAATTCCTCGCTCGCACCGCTCGCGCTGGCATTCAAGGGCCGCCTGCGACACAGGCCGCCCAAGGCGAAGCCGCGCTTCTGGCAAAGCTGTCGCCACATGACGGCGCCGCCCGCGCTTGGGCCACTTTGGCCCAAGACGTGTCCGAACGCACGCGCCATGGCATGGCCGTCAATCTTGACCCTGCCGCCCTCATCCTTGATACGCTATTTAAGATCGAAAAGGCCGCGCAGGACGTGACCTAAGTGAGGATCACATGAGCACGCCACAGATTGTCGACAGCCACTGCCACCTAGACTTTCCAGACTTTGACGACGAACGCGCTGATGTAATTGCGCGCGCAGTTGAAGCTGGCGTAAGTCGCATGGTCACGATCTGCACCCGTCTGCGCCTTGAACCACAAGTTCGCGCAATCGCTGAAACTTATGATCCTGTGTTTTACGCGGCAGGCACCCACCCGATGAGTGCCGCTGACGAGCCTTTGGCGAAGGTTGACGAATTGGTCGCCTTGACCCAGCATCCAAAGATGGTTGGCATCGGTGAAAGCGGATTGGATTACCACTACACCGCCGAAACGGCCGATGTTCAAAAGCAATCTCTGCGCGTGCATGTGCAAGCCGCACAAGAAACTGGCCTACCCTTGATCATCCACAACCGCGCATCGGATGATGATATGGCGGAAATCTTGGGGTCCGCGCACAAAGCAAAACCCTTTAAATGTGTGATGCACTGCTTTTCCAGCAGCGCTGAACTGGCGCGCACTGCACTTGATCACGGGTTTTACCTGTCTATGTCCGGCATCGCGGCCTTCCCGAAATCCCAAGAGCTACGCGATATCTTCGCCGCCGCACCAGTGGATCGAATTCTCGTGGAGACAGACAGCCCCTATCTTGCGCCCCCACCTCACCGGGGCCGCCGCAACGAACCTGCCTACACTGCACACACAGCCAAAGTCGGGGCCGAAGTATTCGGCCTCAGCTATGAAGACTTCGCCGCGCAAACCACAGCCAATTTCGAACGCCTGTTCGACAAAGTCGCGGGGTGGGCACCATGACAACAACCCTGCGCATTCTTGGCTGCGGATCATCCGGCGGGGTTCCACGCCTTGGCGGGCATTGGGGCGAATGCGACCCAAGCAACCCCAAGAACACCCGCAAACGTTGTTCATTACTGGTGACGCGCACGACCGACACCGGAACCACCCGCGTTCTGATCGACACGTCACCAGACCTGCGCCAACAGTTGTTGGACGCCGAGGTCGGTGAATTGGACGCATTGATCTACACACACGCCCACGCCGATCACGTCCACGGCCTCGATGACATCCGCATGGTCGTCTACAACATGCGCCAACGCCTTCAGGTTTGGGCCGATGGTGATACGGGAAACCAGCTATTGGCGCGATTTGGTTATGCGTTTGTACAGCCCAAGGGCTCTAGCTACCCACCGATATGCGATCTCAACACAATCAATGGCGATGTTACGATTGAGGGTGCGGGTGGCCCGATCACACTCTCACCTTTTGAGGTCGAACATGGTAGTATCGATGCTCTAGGTTTCCGCATAGGCAATGCTGCATACCTGCCCGATGTATCAGATATTCCTGATGCTGTCTGGCCAACGCTGGAAAATCTTGATCTGTGGATCGTAGATGCTCTACGTCGAGACCCGCACCCGACCCACGCGCATCTTGCCAAGACGCTTGAATGGATCGACCGCGTAAAACCGAAACGCGCTGTGCTGACAAACATGCATATTGATCTGGATTATGAGACGCTCAAGGCGGAGACCGCCGACCACATCCAACCTGCCTTTGACGGGTTGGAACTGACACTTACCGAGTAACGAAATGCTGAGCATCCTCACCGTCGTCCTACCGGTCTTCTTTGTTATCGGGTTTGGATATCTGGCGGTTTGGCGCGGGTTCTTTACTGACATAGCTGTCGACGGGCTGATGAAGTTCGCACAAAACTTCGCAATTCCATGTCTCTTGTTCAGCGCTATTTCAACGCTAGATTTGCAACAGAACTTCGATGTCCCGCTCCTGTTCAGTTTCTATTCCGGCGTGGTCGCGGCATTTTCCGTCGGCTTGCTCGGTGCGCGGCTCTTTTTCTCGCGCTCTTGGGAAGACAGCGTTGCAATCGGGTTTTGTTGCTTGTTTTCAAACTCTTTGCTGCTTGGTTTGCCAATCACAGAACGGGCCTATGGTTCGGACGCTTTGCTGGGCAACTACGCAATCATCGCGATCCATGCACCATTTGGTTACCTGCTCGGCATTACCGCAATGGAATTTGCTCGCGCAAAAGGGACAGCACTGCGTCACCTACCAACCAAAGTCGTCAAAGCGATGTTCTCAAATGCGTTGGTTCTCGCGATTGGGCTTGGTTTTGTCGTCAACTTGGGCGGCATCCCACTGCCCGAAGTCTTAACCGACGCAATCGGTTTGATGGCACGGGCCGCTCTACCCGCTGCCTTGTTCGGTTTGGGTGGCGTGCTGTTTCGCTACCGACCGGAAGGCGATTTACGCACGATTTTGTTTGTCTGCACGGTTTCCCTTTGCCTTCACCCGATCATCGTCTGGACCCTAGGGTCAGCGATCGGCCTCTCCACTGAGGCTTTCCGCTCAGCAGTCCTGACGGCGTCTGTTGCGCCGGGAATCAATGCCTATGTGTTTGCAAACATGTATGGAACCGCGAAACGTGTCGCCGCTTCTGCGGTTCTAATCGGCACAGCTTTGTCGGTTCTGACAACTGCACTATGGATCAGCGTTCTGCCGTAAGGCGAACCTAAATTACATCAATTTCATAGGGAACTAATCGCTTTAGTTACCTTCCCTTAGATAGGAGGTGGTGCGGTCGGGGGGACTCGAACCCCCACGAGTGTTACCTCACAGCGACCTCAACGCTGCGCGTCTACCAATTCCGCCACGACCGCAGGTCTTTAAGCGTGAGAGGCATTTAGCGGCGGAATGCCGACTTCTCAAGCGCAAAATGCCTGCGATAGTTAGGAAATCTTCCGGGCCGCGCCAATGTCCCAAAATACCTGCGTGTTTCGCCCCCTTAAGGCACGCGCGAGAAGCGCTGCGGCCCCAAGAGAAATAACGACCCATCCCAGTTGGTCCTGCCCGCCGAACGCGATTTCGTTGATACGACGATCGGGCAAGAAATTGGCTAATCCCGCAATCAGCAATCCGTACCAATACAAAGCACGGAACGTTGCAAGATGTGTCTTGATGTCCCCCATCCGCGCAGAAGAAATACCGCGCCACAAGGACCACAGCGTCAACAACGCCAGCCCATGCAGCGGGCTAAAAGGTCCGATGACCGCAAAACTATGTATCCAGAATGACGACAGCGCCACAGATGCCATCGCGACAACCCAGACATAGCCAAGCACCTTGTGAACCATGTCGCGCCTGCGCCGATACATCGGAACAGGTCCAAGTGTAACGGCCACCAAAGCAGAAGCGACATGGATTTGAAGATAAACAGGAGCAGACAAAATTGGATCAAGCGACATCGGGTAGCCTTTCACGTTGGCGTTCGGTTTCGAATTGCATATGTCTTGGGCCATGATGAGAAAGACCCCAACACGCACTATGGCCAACGGCGGACCTAGATCGTGAAAGACACCGCACCGCAGTCCGCGCTTCGTGAATGGCGGAGCCATATGGTCGAACCGACACGCGTTGCGAGTTTTCTGGGCGCGTCCTTAATTTTGGCAATCGTTGGGCCGTTTGAAACGGATACCGCTATGCTTGCCCTGCCCCGATTTGCCTATTGGGGTATAATCGTCGTGTTGTGCTACAGCGTTGGCTACTTCGGAAATATCTACGCGGACCATCTTGCAGGACCACGCGCCGGTCTACTTCGGCGCCTATTCGTTGCAGTGCCACTCACGGCGATTGGCGTTCTGGCAGTTGTATACATTTTGAATGGGCTGGCGCTTAACTACTGGGCAACAGGACGAGAGCTGGTCGTCATCGCTTCGAACGTCATTGTGATTTCAGCCATCATCACAGCGGTTTTTTACGTTGCAAACAGCCACAATGCTAAAACGGAAATCCCCGCCAGCGGCCCATCACTGCAAGACCGCATCCCATTTGACAAACGTGGTTCACTCATCTCGGTTAGCGTAGAAGACCATTATGTGAGGGTCAGAACGACCAAAGGGGAAGAGATGATACTGATGCGCCTTGCCGATGCCATGCGTGAGGTGGGCGACACGCCGGGCCTTCAGGTACATCGGTCCCACTGGATCGCGCTGGATCAGGTTACTTCAGTCGCCCGTAAAGGTGACGGTGCTGTCTTATCGATGTCCCAAGGCCCTGACATACCTGTCAGTCGTGCGAATATATCGAAAATCAAGGAGGCGGGGTTGTTGCCTCGAACCTGAATGGTTGAATGGATTACCACAGACGGGCTTACGGACTACGCAACCGCCGAAGCATTCATGGAAGAACGTGCCGGCGCAATTTATCGCGGTCAGGCTGACGAGTGCATTTGGCTGCTTGAGCATCCACCACTTTATACGGCCGGCACCTCTGCCAAACCCGATGATTTGGTGGAACCAGATCGCTTTCCCGTCCATACGACAAAACGTGGCGGCCAGTACACCTATCACGGCCCGGGGCAGCGGATCGCATATGTCATGCTCGACGTGGGCAAACGTGGCCATGATGTCCGCCGCTTTGTTCAAGACCTCGAAAACTGGGTGATCGCGACGCTGGCAGAGTTCAACGTAAAGGGTGAAATCCGTGAAGGTCGTGTTGGGGTTTGGGTGCAGCGCGACGACAAACCGCTGAACGCACTCGGCCAGCCTCCCGAAGACAAGATAGCCGCCCTTGGCATTCGTTTACGCAAATGGATCAGCTTTCACGGGATCAGCATAAACGTGGAACCCGACCTCAGCCATTTCAACGGCATCGTTCCGTGTGGAATTACCGAACATGGCGTCACATCGCTCGTGGATCTGGGGCTGCCAGTTACAATGAACGATGTCGACGTTGCCTTGCAAAAAACGTTCGAGGGCAGCGTAACACCACGCAGCTAACCCGCCAAACCGTCACAAAACTTCTATCAAACCGTCACATAGTTGAATCCAGTCCAATCCAACTTGCGCCTCGGAAATGCTTCCGAACTTCGAACGCAAGGAACGTGAAATGACTGATATCGACACAACCGAGCTATCCTGGGACGACTGGGACGAGCTGAAATCCCCCCGCCCTGACACAAATGACTTTGATACCGTTGTAGAACGCGCCATTTCGCGCCGCGGCTTCCTTGGTGGCGCGCTGGCGTTCGGCTCTGGCGCGGTTGCTATGGGCACAGGTCTGTTGTCCTCAACGGCTGTTAAGGCGGCAGGCAACGCATTCGACTTCACCCCCATCGACGTTGCGACAGATTTCGATATCCACGTGCCTGAAGGCTACCAATGGAAACCTCTGGTCCGCTGGGGTGACGCGCTTTTCTCTGATGCCAATGGCGCCTATTCCGCTGAAACAGGTGTAGACCTCGCCATGTCCGAGCGTGTGTTCGGCGAAAACACCGACGGGATGGAATTGTTCGAAGTGAACGGCAAAGAAGTCATTGCTGTGAATTCCGAGTACGTGAACCCGAAGATCAACCTGCCCTCTGATGCAGATGGCACGCCACGCACCGCCGACGAAGTGAAACTGCTGCAAAACCTGCAAGGCGTGACGGTGATGGAAGTCGCAGCCAGCAACGAAGGTTACCGGATCGTGCAGGACAGCCCGTTGAACCGCCGAATCCACCACAACACTCAGATGACGATGGACGGCCCTGCTGCCGGTTCGCTGCTCGTTCAAACGACAGCTGATCCTGAAGGCATGTCCCCTATCGGCACAATGAACAACTGTGGTTCGGGCCGCACGCTCTGGGGTACCTATTTGACCTGCGAAGAAAACTTTAACGGTTATTTCGGCGCAACGGGCGAAGAGCCTGCGAGTGCTGGCAATGAACGCTACGGTATCGGTGCAGAAGGCCGTTACGCCTACGAAAAGTTCGACGCCCGTTTCGACATCGCGAACGAGCCAAACGAACCGCACCGCCACGGCTGGATCACCGAGATCGACCCATCCGACCCCAACAGCACACCCGTCAAACACACCGCCCTTGGCCGTTTCAAGCACGAGAACGCGGCGATGGTTCAAGCCACCGATGGCCGCGTGGTTGTCTATATGGGTGATGATGAGCGCGGCGAGTTCCTGTATCGCTACGTCTCCAACGGCACCTACACAGAAGGCGGCGACACAAGCGCGCTGTTGTCTGACGGTGTGCTTTCGGTTGCCAAGTTCAACGACGACCAGACGGGTGAATGGCTTGATCTCACACCAGAAACTACCGGCATGTCCGCTGAGGAAATCCTCGTATTCGCCCGCATGGCTGGGTCTGCTGTTGGCGCCACAACCATGGATCGTCCTGAGTGGGTTGCCGTGAACCCGACCCGCGTCGAAGCCTATTGCGCCCTGACCAATAACAAAAACCGCGGTGTGAAGGCGAACGCTGGGGGTGACGAAACCCCAGTGGGCGGCCCCAACCCGCGTGAAACAAACCGCTACGGCCAGATCGTACGCTGGACACCTGTGGATGAAGATCATACAGCATCAACCTTCGCTTGGGACCTCTATGTTATGGCCGGAAACCCTACCGTCTACGACAACGAATATGGGGGCTCCGAGAACATCACCGAAGGCAATATGTTCAACTCACCGGACGGCATGATCTTTGACACCAAGGGCATGCTCTGGATCCAGACTGACGGCGATTACAAGAACGAGGGCGATTTTGAGGGCATGGGCAACAATCAGATGTTGGTTGGCGACACCCAAACCGGAGAGATCGCGCGGTTCCTGACTGCGCCTTACGGTGCCGAAGTCACTGGCCTGTGCTGGTCGGCGGACCTCAAGACAATGTTCGTCGGCATTCAGCACCCTGGCGGCTCTTGGCCGGACGGGGAAGGCAAACCACGTTCTTCCGTCATTTCGGTGTGGCGCGAAGACGGCCAGACCATCGGCTAAGACACCGTCCCATCACGAGCGAGGCCGCAGGACAACCCTGCGGCTTCTTTTGTTGTGTGCGACGGACACCAACCAAACCTTCAACGGTTTGACCTAAATCAAGGGAATCACTCACGAAAAGGCGTTAGTTAACCACAGCCACATCGTGGCCAACCAACTATGTCGTGCGTCGCGAACCCTCCCCAATGCTCGCGGCGCCTGCATGACACAGACTGCGCCATTTTAACCCATGCCAATACAGGAATGGGTGGTTGTGCTGTAACCCTCTGCAATCTAAAACAAGACTAATTCTGGTCGGGCGAGTCTGTCTGCCCATTCGATTATTTAAAGCTAAGGGAACGCCACATGGTAGATGCAGCCGTCCACGACCATGGGCATGAAGATAACCGCGGGTTCTTTACCCGTTGGTTCATGTCCACCAACCACAAAGACATCGGTATTCTGTACCTGTTCGTAGCCGGCTTTGTCGGGTTCTTGTCTGTATGCTTTACGGTTTACATGCGCATGGAACTGATGAACCCCGGTGTTCAATACATGTGTATGGAAGGCGCGCGTCTGTTCCCTGCGGCGCTCGACGAATGTACACCTAACGGCCATCTCTGGAACGTGATGATCACGTACCACGGTGTGCTGATGATGTTCTTTGTCGTTATTCCTGCGCTTTTCGGCGGCTTTGGTAACTACTTCATGCCACTGCAAATCGGCGCGCCTGACATGGCATTCCCGCGTTTGAACAACCTGTCTTTCTGGCTGTTCTGTACCGGTGTTGCGCTTGGTGTTTCTTCCCTGCTTGCACCAGGTGGTAACGGTCAGCTCGGCTCTGGCGTTGGTTGGGTTCTGTACCCACCGCTTTCCACAACTGAAACAGGCATCTCAATGGACCTCGCGATCTTCGCGGTTCACGTATCCGGTGCCTCTTCTATCCTTGGCGCGATCAACATGATCACCACGTTCCTGAACATGCGCGCCCCTGGCATGACGCTGCACAAAGTGCCGCTCTTTGCTTGGTCGATCTTCGTTACTGCATGGTTGATCCTTCTGGCTCTGCCTGTTCTGGCTGGCGCGATCACAATGCTTTTGATGGACCGTAACTTCGGCACGACCTTCTTTGACCCTGCTGGCGGCGGCGACCCTGTCCTTTACCAGCACATCTTGTGGTTCTTCGGTCACCCTGAAGTTTACATCATCGTCATCCCTGCATTCGGCATCATCAGCCACATCGTTGCAACCTTCTCTAAGAAGCCGGTCTTTGGTTACCTGCCAATGGTCTACGCGATGGTTGCGATTGGCGTTCTGGGCTTCGTCGTCTGGGCGCACCACATGTACACCGTCGGTATGTCCCTGACACAGCAGTCCTACTTCATGCTGGCGACGATGGTTATTGCGGTCCCTACCGGCGTTAAGATCTTCTCATGGATCGCGACAATGTGGGGCGGTTCTGTAACGTTCAAAACGCCAATGATGTGGGCGTTCGGGTTTTTGTTCCTGTTCACCGTTGGTGGCGTGACCGGCATCGTGCTGTCACAGGCTGGCGTTGACCGGGCATACCACGACACATACTACGTTGTTGCACACTTCCACTATGTTATGTCGCTTGGTGCAGTGTTCGGTATTTTTGCGGGTATCTACTACTGGCTGCCAAAAATGGCAGGTCGCATGATCCCTGAATGGGCTGGCCACACGCACTTCTGGCTGATGTTCATCGGCGCGAACATCACGTTCTTCCCGCAGCACTTCCTTGGTCGTAACGGCATGCCGCGCCGCTACATCGACTACAACGAAGCGTTCGCAACATGGAACTACGTGTCCTCCATCGGTGCTTTCATCTCGTTTGCGTCCTTCGTGTTCTTCATCGTGATCTTGTTCAAGACACTGCTAAGCCCGAAAAACGCGACAGAGAACAACCCGTGGGGCGAATTTGCTGATACGCTGGAATGGACATTGCCGTCCCCTCCACCGGAGCACACATTCGAAACACTTCCAAAGCAGTCTGACTGGGATCACCAGCACGACCACTAAGAACCACGGGGTTCAGAAATACGGGCCTCGGCGGAAACGCCGGGGCCTTTTCTTTGCAGCCAATCCGACGAGGCATGATGTTTGTTTACTGGCCCTCCCTGATCTTGACCGCTGCCGCCCGCCCGATCCTGAGCTGGTGTCGCACGAGGGCTTCAACCTAATGCCCTACGAATGGATAAAACCCAGCGGCCCGGATGCCCCTAACGCGGAACTCCATCTGTGGCCCTACCGATCCCTGTTACGCCGCGACTTCGTCGTGTTCATTTCTGCCACCGTCCTGCTGATCGTCGTGCCATTGCTCGCCGTCATCGGCTCCCCTGTGCTTTGGGGACTTCTTCCGTTCTTTATTATCGCAGTTGCTGGCATTTGGTACGCGCTGCAACGGTCCTACAAGGACGGTGAAATCCTCGAAGAGCTGCGCATCTGGCCCGACCGGATGAGCCTCGACCATATCCACCCACGCCACGGCACGAAGTCTTGGGAAGCAAATCCCTATTGGGTCCACGTCAAGATTGATCGCAAGAACGAGCGCATCGTGAACTACCTCACCCTCAAAGGCGCAAACCGTGAAGTTGAGCTTGGTCGTTTTCTGTCCGAAGACGAACGCGCCAGCCTCCATGATGACCTCACTCAGCGCCTTCGCGATCTAACGTAAATCGCGCACGTTTCGGGTCGCGCGCCAAATGTCATGTTGCTAGCGTCCAACCATGAACACACAACGTACCATCACCACCCAAACATGGGTCGAACTGTTCCTTCTGGCCTTTCTTTGGGGCGGTAGTTTCCTCGCCATTCGTTTGGCCCTAAACGAGGTCCCCTTTGTTACCTCAGTCGCGCACCGTGTATTCTGGGCCGCGCTGATTCTATGGGGCTACGTCGCGTTTCGCGGCCTTTCGATCCCCCGTGACCCGAAAATCTGGGCGGCATTGTTTGTTATGGGGCTGCTCAACAACGTCATTCCGTTTAGCCTTATGGCTTGGGGGCAGTTGTACATCCCTACCGGCCTAACATCGGTCTTCAATGCAGGCACAGCCATTTTTGGCGTTATCATTGCGGCGCTTATCCTCGCTGACGAACGCCTTACGACCCGCAAGGTTGTTGGCTCACTGATTGGGTTCTTTGGGGTGGCTACAGCGATTGGATTGGATTCGGTGCGCAACTTTGACATCACGTCTTTGGCGCAGCTGGCCGTTATCGGCGGCACGGTTTCCTATGCCTTCGCAGGCGTTTGGGCGCGCATCAACCTCAGTGACCTACCTCCACAAGTTGCGGCAGCGGGTATGCTAACAGGGTCGTCGATTGTAATGGTACCTACAGCTTTGCTGATCGACGGAGTACCATCGTTCGACCTTAGCCTTACAGCGGTTGGAGCAATTGCATACTATGTGATCTTCGCTACAGCAGGTGCTTACTTGTTGTACTATCGCATTCTGGCGGCAGCAGGGTCTGCCAACACCATGATCGTCACGCTGCTCATTCCGCCTGTGTCGATCGTCCTTGGCGCATTGGTCCTCGACGAAAGCTTGTCACCAAACGTCTATGTTGGCCTCGCGCTCTTGGCACTTGGCCTCACGATCCTCGACGGACGCTTGTTCAAACGCTAGCCAAGCTTATCTTTAACCATCGGTCCAGTCTTACCGAAATCCATCTGACCGGTGTATTTGGCTTTCAACTCGCCCATGACTTTACCCATGTCGCGGATGCTTTCAGCACCAACGGCAGTGATCGCGGCTTCAATCGCAGCAGCGGCTTCTTCATCGCTCAGCTGACGTGGTAAGAAGTCTTCGATGATCTTGATCTCGGAAAGCTCTTTTTCAGCCAGTTCAAGACGCCCGCCTTCTTCATAGACTTTAGCGCTTTCCTGGCGCTGCTTGACCATCTTCCCCATGATCGCGAGCACAACGTCATCTCCGACGCCCTCATCACTACCAGAGCCCCGCGCATCGATATCGCGGTCTTTAATGGCAGCATTGATCAGCCGCAGCGTGGACAGACGATCAGCGTCTTTTGCCTTCATCGCTTCTTTTAGGGCCGTTGAGACCTTCGCGCGCAATTCCATCTCGATCATCCCTGATTTTGTGAGCGGTAACAGGCGCGGACCATACTTCGAAGTGCACATGTATAACAAGCGCCCATTAAGTAACCCGTCGCAAGGTCATTTCAGCGCCTTGACCCGGACTTACCCACCCCTTAGGAAGCGTGGAAATTCGCTGTGCGAATGCCCGCATAGCGACCAGATTTGTCGCTCATCGGGGGATTCGACCAATGGCCAGCACCAACAAACCAACAGCCTGCCTTGTTCTTGCCGATGGCACGGTGTTTTACGGCAAGGGTTTTGGCGCAACGGGCCAGACCACGGCTGAACTTTGCTTCAACACGGCGATGACCGGTTATCAGGAAATCATGACCGACCCGTCTTATGCGGGCCAGATCGTGACTTTCACGTTCCCTCATATCGGGAACACTGGCGTCACACCTGAAGACGACGAGACCGCTGATCCATTCGCTGCAGGTATGGTTGTTAAGCAAGACCCGACTTTGCCATCTAGCTGGCGCTCGGTTGAACGCCTTGAGCCGTGGCTCGAAGCACGTGGGCGCATTGGCATCGGTGGCATTGATACCCGCCGCCTGACACGCGCCATTCGTCAGCAAGGCGCACCGCATGTTGCACTATCCCATGACCCCGAGGGCAATTTCGATATCGAGAAACTGGTTGCCGATGCGCGGGCATTTGCAGGCCTCGAAGGGTTGGACCTCGCGAAAGACGTGACCTGCGCGCAATCTTATCGCTGGGATGAAATGCGTTGGGCATGGCCTGAAGGTTTCCCACGTCAGACCGATCCAAAATTCAAGGTTGTGGCCGTTGATTATGGCGCAAAACGCAACATCCTTCGCTGCCTCGCATCTGCAGGCTGCGATGTGACTGTTCTGCCCGCAACAGCAACCGCTGAAGACGTTATGTCGTACAATCCTGACGGCGTATTCTTGTCCAATGGCCCCGGTGATCCGGCGGCAACGGGCGCCTACGCCGTACCAATGATCAAGGACATCTTGGCCAAAGATCTTCCCGTTTTCGGCATTTGTTTGGGGCACCAAATGCTGGCCCTCGCATTGGGTGCCAAGACGATAAAAATGAACCACGGCCACCACGGCGCCAACCATCCGGTGAAGGACAACGACACTGGAAAAGTTGAAATTACTTCAATGAATCATGGGTTTACTGTTGATACGCAATCCTTGCCAGACGGTGTTCGTGAAACCCACGTGTCCCTGTTTGACGGGTCTAACTGTGGCATCGCGGTAGACGGAAAGCCCGTGTTTTCTGTGCAATACCACCCCGAGGCATCGCCCGGCCCAATGGACAGTTACTACCTGTTTGAACGCTTTGCAGTGGCAATGGCGGAACGTGCAGGTGTGAGCGCTTAACACTTCTGACTTTATCCTTAACGCTCCGTTAACAGTTCATCGTCCAATGTGGGCGCGGGACAGGTAACGAGGGCCTTATGGCTACGATATTTAGCACGCGTCGACAACAAAAGTTGCCGCTGACAAAAGACATGGCGGCACGTTTGGCGCAACCTTTGCCAACGGGTGAAGTACTTGGGCAAGACGGCGTAAACGCCGCAAGCGCATTGGCACGGGCTGATGTCGCCAATCGTAATTCCCAAGCGATAGGTGACACACTGCGCCATCGTCTGGGCCTTCCGCAGACGACATTCGCGCAGTTGGAGGCCGGACTCTCCGGAACCTCCATCGTCGACCCAATCAAAACGCCAGCTGACCCGCGGCTCATCGCGAAATTCGGCGCCAACCTGTGCCTAAAGCACCGGGTTCTTCCTTGGCGTAGCGTAGCGGGTCGGGTGACAATACTCGCAGCTACAACGCAAGATTTTCTGCGAGTACGTGACGCGTTAACTGTTCTATTCGGCCCTGTTCATTTAGCAATCGCAACCAGCGAGAACCTTGATATTGCCTTCAGTCGCGCGTGCCATAACACCTTGATGGAAAACGCCGAAATGCGCACAGGATCAAACGAATCCTGCCGGGACTGGAACTCCGGCATGGCATTTCGTTGGGGGTTGGCCATAGTCCTCACGGTTTTATGCTGCCTCACACTGTGGCCTCAGATCAGCTTCCTCGTGTTGTGCGGTTGGGCGGTCTTCGCGTTGCTTGCCAACACCCTCCTAAAAACCGCCGCGGCGATCTTACACCTGTTTGCCAGACCTGACCCGCAGGTACCTGCAAGACGGCCAGCTGACCAACTCCCGATCGTCACTATCCTCGTCCCCCTCTTTCGCGAACGGGACATCGCGGGTGCATTAATCAAGCGCCTTTCGCAGCTCAAATATCCAACCGATAGACTTGATGTTTGCCTCGTGCTTGAGGCGGACGATGCCACAACCCAAGAAGCGCTTGCAGTTACACAGTTACCGTTCTGGATGCGGGCCATAAAAGTACCCCTTGGCACGCTTCAAACCAAACCGCGCGCTTTGAACTACGCGCTGTGTTTCGCGAAAGGGTCGATCATCGGTGTCTATGACGCGGAAGACGCGCCCGACCCTGACCAGATTAACATAGTCGTTGATCGCTTTGCGCACTGCGGACCAGAAGTGGCGTGCCTACAAGGACGCCTCGACTTCTATAACTCTCATTCGAACTGGCTTGCGCGGTGTTTCACCGTCGAGTATGCCACGTGGTTTCGCATCGTTTTACCCGGACTTGAACGCATGGGACTTGTTATCCCTTTGGGGGGAACAACCTTGTTCTTTCGGCGCGAAATCCTGGAAGACCTTGGCGGGTGGGACGCCCATAATGTGACCGAAGACGCGGACCTTGGTATCCGCTTGGCCCGTCACGGCTACCGCACTGAAATCATCAACACTGTCACCCAAGAAGAAGCTAACGCACGCGCGTGGCCTTGGGTGAAACAACGGTCCCGTTGGCTAAAGGGGTACGCAATCACATATGGCGTTCACATGCGAAACCCTTTGAAATTATGGAAGGAACTCGGCGCATGGCGGTTTTTCGGAACGCAAATGTTGTTTGCAGGAACAATCTCGCAGTTTCTACTCGCGCCATTGCTATGGTCTTTTTGGTTGATGCTTTTTGGCATCCCTCACCCACTTGATGGCGTCCTCTCACCGAGCGTGGCCCTTACGTTCGCCGCTATATTTTTACTCTCTGAAATCATCGGCGTAACGGTCTCGGCAATCGCTGTGACATCAGCAGGCAAACGCGACCTCATTAAGTGGACGCCGACCTTGCATCTGTATTTTCCACTCGCAGCACTCGCCGCCTACAAAGGCGTGTTCGAACTCGCAACGAAACCATTCTACTGGGACAAGACAAGCCACGGAATTTTCGCCCCAACCCAGTCAAAACAGGGGACAGACCAAACAGTTAACCAGCTTCAACCGCAGCCGCATCCAATCGCAGCCGAATAATGAATGCCTCACTGATATGATCGCGCAGTGCTTGGTCGGCGGCATCGCCGTCCCCCGCTTCAATTGCTGATACAATGCGCTCGTGTTCTTCCAATGTGTCGCTGGGGCGACCTTCGGCAGCAATTGACGTGGACGCCAGCAACGCCATTGAACGATGCACAAGGTCCAACTGCTGAACCAAAAACCGATTGTGGCTAGCGAGGTGGATTTGTTTATGGAACCGACGGTTCGCACGGCTCATCGCTTCTGGATCATCAATTAGCTTGCGATCAGCATCCAACATGTCGCGCAAAACAGCCAATTCTTCGGGCGTTGAATGACGCGCCGCAAGCCGCGCCGCCAACCCTTCAAGCGCCCCGCGAACAACGTAAAGCTCACTCAGCTGGCCGTGATCCAATGAGGCGACAATCAAGGATCGTCCATCCCGCGTCAGTAAGCTTTGGGTTTCAAGACGTTGTAATGCCTCACGAATTGGCGTTCTAGATACGCCGAAACGCTCTGCCAGCTCGCTTTCAACCAGACGACTGCCGGGCGAGTATGTACCGGTATCAATCGCTTCTAGGATCAACTCGTAAGCATCTTTTTGCGGGGATTTCATAAAGTACGTCCTATTTGCGAATTTGCGCCACTGTACGTCACGGTACTTCACGGTATCAACCCTCTCGAAATTCAGCGCGAGAAGAACTAAACAGGGCATATGGTTAAGTCATCGTTCTCACATGTGCGTGCCTGGGTCTTTGACCTCGACAACACGCTTTATCCGCCCAGCGTCGACCTATTCGGTCAAATCGAAGTCTTGATGACGGATTACGTATCCGAAACGTTGGGCGTCGACAGAGCCCACGCCAATCAGCTGCGCGATCATTATTGGAAAACCTATGGCACCACGCTTGCGGGGCTAATGGCGGAACATAACGTCGACCCGGATCCGTTTCTTATTGCCGTGCATGACATTGATTTCACGGTGCTGCCCAAAGCGCCCAAACTTGCCGCCGCTATCAGCGCACTGCCAGGGCGAAAGATCGTTTACACCAACGGCACCGAACCCTACGCCCGCCGCGTCTTAAATGCTCGTGCCTTAGACGGAATTTTCGATGCTGTTTACGGGGTCGAACATGCGAGCTATCGCCCAAAACCGGAACAAGCCGCATTTGAGGCCGTATTCGCAATAGATGGTCTGACCGCTGAACAGGGTGCGATGTTTGAAGATGACATTCGTAATCTTGCCGCCCCCCACGCCATGGGTA
The DNA here is from genome assembly GCF_900185015.1 of Octadecabacter ascidiaceicola. Taxonomy (GTDB): domain Bacteria; phylum Pseudomonadota; class Alphaproteobacteria; order Rhodobacterales; family Rhodobacteraceae; genus Octadecabacter; species Octadecabacter ascidiaceicola. Next base: position 856,718 of record NZ_FXYD01000001.1, read on the forward strand.
TGCGCACCGTTCATGTGGCGCCGACAGCGCAATCGCACGACCATATCCACCATCACACAGACGACCTCGCGGATTTCTTGTCGCAGCTTGTCTAACACGCCTTACATGCCGCCCCGATCGGCCTTATATTTGGGCATATGAAACAAACGGATATTTTCATTTCCGGCGGCGGTGTTGCCGGGCTTACGGCTGCAGCTGCGTTTGGCGCGGCTGGCTTTTCGGTTCTCATCGCGGACCCAATGCCGCCCATTACCGATGAAGAAACCGATGGCGCGGACCTGCGCACAACCGCGTTCCTTCAGCCGGCGCGTGATTTTCTGATTGCCGCGGGTCTTTGGGATCGCCTCTCGCCTTTCGCGGCCCCGTTACAGATCATGCGCATCGTTGATGCGGGCGGTGAAACGCCTGAGCCCCGCGTTACAAAAGACTTTGATGCCGCTGATCTCGGCGATCTGCCCTTCGGTTGGAACCTGTCTAACTGGCTTTTGCGTCGTGAAATGGTCGCCCGTTTGGAGGAGCTTCCAAATGTCGAATTCCGCACTGGTGTCGGGTTCGCCTCAATGCTTACGCGGACGAATGAGGCACGCGTCACACTTACGGACGGTACACGCATCAGCACCAAACTTGTCATAGGTGCAGACGGTCGTAACTCTCCAGTCCGCCAAGCCGCGGGCATCGCAGTCAAAACCAATCGTTTAGGGCAAAAGGCTGTAACCTTTGCGGTCGCACACGAAGCCCCCCATGATAACGTCTCGACCGAGGTCCACCGCACAGGCGGACCGTTCACACTGGTTCCTCTGCCCGACCACGAAGGCAAGCCATGTTCAGCGGTTGTCTGGATGGAAGACGGACCAGAAGCAGCGCGCCTTGCCGCCTTGCCAGTAGATGAGTTCAACGCCGAGGCAACCCTTCGTAGCGCTGGCGTATTCGGGCCCCTTACACTTGCCAGCCGCCGCATGGTTTGGCCGATCATCAGCCAGATTGCAGACTCGCTAAACTCCGAACGCGTGGCCTTAGTTGCGGAAGCGGCCCATGTTGTGCCGCCCATCGGCGCGCAGGGGCTGAACATGTCGCTTGCGGATATGGCGAGCCTTCTTGACCTTGCGCAAGCCAACCCAAATGGGTTGGGCAATGCTGACATGTTGAAGAAATACCACCGCGCGCGCCACACCGACATCACGCTACGCGTCAAAGGCGTTGACCTACTGAACCGCGCGTCCCAAGCTGAAAACCCACTGCTGCGCGACCTGCGTGCAAAGGGCGTCGAAGCGCTTTATGGTCTCGCTCCGCTTCGCAAAACGTTGATGAAAATGGGGCTAGGCGCAAAGGGATAATCTGTGAAGCGTTTTTCTCTTCTCACCCAACGGCCGATAAAAAGCTACGGGCAAACCTTATCCACAACTCGGTAAGCGCACTTCCCCCTCCCGCGGCCTCGTGGCATACTCTCGCAAACCAAAACCAAATGAGCAGCACATGGCAAACGATCTATTAAGCGGGCAAACGCCTTCCGACTACGACGCCTCCAGCATTCAGGTGCTTGAGGACATGGAACACGTCCGCCTGCGCCCCGGTATGTACATCGGCGGTAAAGACGACCGCGCGCTGCATCACATGGTTGCCGAGATCGTCGACAACTCGATGGACGAAGCCGTTGCAGGCCATGCTACATGGATCGAAGTTGAGCTGCACGAAAACGGCCACGTCACCGTGCGCGACAACGGACGCGGCATCCCGACGGATCCGCATCCGTCTGATCCGACCAAATCCACCCTCGAGATCATCTTTTGTACGCTGAACGCAGGCGGCAAATTCTCTGGTGAAAACTACGAAACATCTGGCGGTCTGAACGGGGTTGGCTCCTCTGTGGTCAACGCGCTGTCAGACCATGTACGCGTCGAAGTGGCCCGCAACAAAGAACTCGTCGCGATGGAGTTTTCACGCGGCATCCCGCAAACCAAATTGGAAACCGTCGGTGCTGCCCCCAATCGCCGTGGTACGGCCGTGACATTCCACCCTGATCCTGAAATCTTCGGTTCCCTCAAGCTCAAACCGGCGCGCCTGTTCGCGATGGCGCGTTCCAAGGCCTACCTTTTCTCTGGCGTTGAAATCCGCTGGAAAACCGCGATTGCAGATGGCGACACCCCGATGGAGGCCAAGTTCCACTTTCCCGGCGGCCTGTCTGACTATCTGAAAGAACGCCTTGATGGTGCCACCGTTTATTCAGACGTCCCCTTCGCCGGCACCGTGGATTTTCGCGACAAGTATAATGAGGCCGGCAAGGTTGAATGGGCCGTCAACTGGACTCCATCCCGCGATGGCTTCACGCTGTCTTATTGTAACACCGTTCCAACGCCCGAAGGCGGCACCCATGAACAAGGCTTCTGGACCGCGATCCTGAAAGGCATCCGCGACTACGGCGACCGCGTTTCCAACAAAAAAGCCAAGCTTATCAACCGCGACGATCTGACAACGGGCGGCTGTGCGCTGGTCAGCATCTTTGTGCGCGACCCGCAATATGTCGGCCAAACCAAAGACCGCCTTTCCAATGAAAGTGCCGCTAAAATGGTCGAAGGTGCTGTGCGCGACCACTTTGACAACTGGCTGGCGTCTGACACCAAATCAGCGGGCGCGATCCTTGATTTCCTTGTGCTGCGGGCCGAAGAACGTCTGCGCCGCAAGCAGGAAAAGGAAACCTCGCGCAAAACCGCGACCCAGAAACTGCGCCTCCCCGGGAAACTGACCGATTGTTCCAACAAAAACCGCGAAGGCACTGAGCTGTTCATCGTTGAGGGTGACTCAGCGGGCGGGTCCGCGAAAATGGCCCGCAACCGCAATACCCAAGCGCTGCTGCCGCTCAAAGGTAAAATCCTCAACGTGATGGGCGCTGCGTCTAATAAACTGGGCACCAATGCGGAAATTAGTGATCTGACACAGGCGCTTGGCGTGCAGCTCGGGGCGAAATTCAACGTCGACGATCTGCGCTACGACAAGGTCATCATCATGACCGATGCGGATGTTGACGGCGCGCATATCGCAGCACTTTTGATGACGTTCTTCTTTAGCCAGATGCGCCCGATGATCGACGCCGGCCACCTCTACCTCGCCTGCCCGCCCCTGTTCCGCGTCACCCAAGGCGCCAAACGCGTTTACTGTCTGGACGAGGCCGAGAAGAACGAAGTTCTGGCCCGCGGTTTGGGTGGGTCCGGCAAAATGGACGTCTCCCGCTTTAAGGGTCTGGGCGAAATGGACCACAAAGACCTGAAAGAAACCACAATGGACCCCGCCTCCCGCAAACTGATCCGCGTCTCAATCGACGAAGACGAACCGGGTGAAACAGGCGACCTGGTGGAGCGTTTGATGGGCAAGAAACCGGAGATGCGGTTCCAATACATCCAAGAGAACGCACGGTTCGTTGAGGAGTTGGATGTTTGATTTCTTTTAGAAGTTCTATTGTTTTTTGGATAATGTCTGCCACGAGCGCAATTGCGTGCGAATCCACCGACATTGTATTCTCGGATGTTGAGATACAGTCGGAAGCCGAGTCTGTGAACGTGGGCGGCTGGGGAAGGCAAATAGAATTTGTTGTAACAAATTCTTCCATTTGCACACTTGAGTACCTGAAAGTCGTCTTGGTAGGGCGCAATTCAGAACAGCAAATTGGTGTTCGAGATGAATTTCAAGTTTTCTATTCGGGCTCACTTCCAGATGGTCTCCGACCAGACGAGCAATTAGTTGCTCGACCTATTTTAGTTGATCGGAGCTTTGATGTGATGTTCGAAACTTCAACCGTTGAAATACAAGTTTCAGAGAGCCGCTATCGCCAGTAATTAAAGGATCGTTGCGCCCGAACCGAGGGGTGGGCGAGAAGCGCCCTCCCCGTCAAACCGTAGGTTTGCCTCCGGTAAAACGGCGGAGGTACGGGCGCTGCCAAATCTTTGATTTGGCTTGGTGCCAACCTTCCCCCAAAACCAAAACGGCCGACCCTGTGAGGCTACTCAGGATCGACCGTTCCGAGGTTGCAGCCAAACAGTCTGCGGAGTGGTGTCAGACCGGGGGGTCTTGACGCAGGTGTTGGGCAGCGGAGCTACAGTGCTGTTATCGTTTTGCCATGCCACCGCTCCGCGCGATAGTTGCCCAAATGGTCATGGATCGGTTCTTTGGCATACCACCCCTCTCCTTTCGGATAGGTCGCGCCTTACTCCTGAACACTCTCCAACCAAGACCCAAGCGCGAGCAAACGTGCGGGAATTGGCGTGCCCAAACCGAATTCGTCTTCCACCACCACCGTCGGCCCCATATCGCCCGCGCCGAATTCCGGCATCGCGGCGCTGAAGTGGGAGCCGCGCTCAAACCCGTCGATCACGCCCAACACGTAGTCACGCGGGAAGTTGCCGCCGTTATCCGCCGCAAGCACAGTCAGGTCTGGCGGCATCGTGAACAGTTGCTCTCCAAAATCGCCCATACCTTTAGCGTCCACCCCGTGACAGGCTGCGCAGTTTTCTTGGAACAAAACGCCCCCCGCCTCGACACTGACATCCAGTTCTTGCTCAACACAGCCCGCCAAAAGAAGCGGTGCAATCCATAGGGTTTTCATCATGGGGTCCTCCTGTTTTGCCCCAATATACGCCCCCAAATTCGCACTGCTTTGATCCAGATCAGCCGAAACCTGTACATACGCGGTGTGTACAGGTTGTGTACGCAATGTGTACGGGTTGTGCACGCTGCCCCTTGGCACTTTGCCACGCCGAGCATACCCTTGGTTCATGCGCATTCTGATCGCCTTTTTGCTCCTCTCTGCCTGTGGTCGTGGCATTACAAACAGCGAACGCACCCTCATGGGAGAGCTGATGGGCGATAGCTTTAATAGTAATGAAATCAAGATGTTAGAGTCTGGTTTTATCGGTATGCGAACACGGACCTACCCCGCGCGCCCGCAGGTAACTTGTCGCGAAAAGATCGCGCCGCCACCCAGTGGCCCGACAATCCGAACACGCACCGCGGGTGTGGTCGCATGGCAGCACGTCTTAACCAATCCTGACTGGACGTTAACCAATTACGCTGAGGGCTATCCTGAGCGAATTAACCTCGTCGCAGCGATGTATTTCGCCCATGAAATGACCCATGTCTGGCAATGGCAAAACCGCGCCACAACAGGCTATTCCCCGTTTCGTGGTCTTGCGGAACATAAACCGGGCGTGGATCCGTATCTATTTGATCCAACAGAGGAAATACGTTTCCTTGATATGGGATATGAGCAGCAGGCATCCTTGGTTGAGGAATACATTTGCTGTCGCACATTGGCCCCCGAAGCGGCGCGAACACAGCGGTTATACGACACCCTGTCAGCGGTGATGCCTGTGCAGCACCCAACACAAACGCCGAGACCTGCTGAGGTGCTCGGCGTTCATGAAGATGCAGATTTGTTAGGAATTTGCGACTAACGCACGGCGAAGTTGGAAACTGATGCGCGGATGGTTGAGCCTGTGTCATCGCTATCACCAGACACGGCGATCCCCACAAGCGCACCCGGCGTACCCCCAAAGGCGGCCGCGAAGTCGCTAGCGAGGTTCACGTTTTCGGAATTGCTACCTGTTCCAGCGGAACGCAATATCACGTTCGCGCCTTGGCCCGGCGCATATGGGGATTGCTGGACGGAGCCGCGTGAATGGTTGCCGCCCCAGACATATTGCAAAATGCGCACGTTCGGATTGCCATTCAGCTGACGGATATTGGCGCCTTCCATATTGGCGGCGTCCGCTTCCGGCAAGAATACGAAATAAACCGAGATATTGCGGTCATCCCCACCCTTGCGGCGCAAATCCGTCGCCGGAACCGACTGGTCAACCGACCAGTTCCATGATGCCGACCGTGCGCCCCAGTCGCCGCGCGCAGTACGTGTCCACGCAAGGGAAACCCCGCCGTCAGATGCAATACCCAAGGATCCGCCGTTGAAGGAGTAGTCGTTCGAATTGAACAGCTGCAGGCGTTGCTCGTTCCAGCTGCTTCCAAATGAAATCGGACCAGCTGCAACGGCGGACGCAGAAATCACCAGAGGGAGGACAAGGGACAGAAAACGCATAAGAACACCTTTCAATTTGTTGGCAACACGTTGCCCCGAAGGACCGGCCAACCTCAACGAAAGGTTTTAAGTCTCACGCTATTGTTAGGTCTTCGCGAGGGCGCGTGATGCAGCCCACAGCGCGTCGGGCACGTCAATTTCACCCATCGGCTGACGGTCCTGTCCGGGGATGCGCGCGCCGTCTTGTTCTGCTACAGCCTGTGCAACACGTGCCAAACGCTCGCCAAAATCTTCGCCCGGCTCCATCAGAATGTAGAATTGCCCGAGGTCGTGTGGCTTACCATCGGGCAGCTTTAAACCACTGACATCCAACGAGTTAACCGAACCTGTCATCCCTGCCGCGAGGACTTCTGCCATCAAGCCAAAGCCCCAACCTTTGTACCCGCCTGCAGACACTAGCGCGCCTTTCAGCGCCTCTTCTGGGTTGGTTGTAGGCTCGCCATTCACATCGACAGCCCAGCCAAGCGGAATACTCTCTCCTGCCGCCTTCGCCATCGTGATCTTGCCCAAAGCGACAGCCGAAGTTGAAAAGTCCCAGTGCATGCCGCCATCAGGCAGAGACATGGAAATCGGGTTCGTGCCGATGACGGCCTTGTTGCCATTTGGCGGCGCGACAACGGGTGACGCATTGGTAAAACCGATCCCGACAAGCCCAGCCGCCGCAATCTGTTCCGTGAAAAACCCAAGGCTGGTGCAGGTGTGCGCGTGCGCAACGGCCAATGTCGCCACGCCATTTTCACGTGCCGCTTCAATTGCTTCGGGCAAACCGCGACTGAATGCAGGTTGCGCAAAACCAAACCGCGCGTCAGCGACAACCTGCCCTGCTTTGGGCCGTGTCACGACGGGTTCTACCTGCCCATCAACGCGGCCAGACTTTAGCTGGGTGCAATAGCTCTCAAGGTAGTAGAGGCCGCAAATAACGTTCCCGAATGCCTCCGCGCGCCCAACAGCGCGGGCAACTTCGCTCGCTTGCCACGCGCCAGCACCATGGGCAATCATCGCCGCCTTTGCGACCTCTTCAATTTCGGAAACGAATACCTTCATGCGATCAATCCTGCTTCTAAGCGTACGGTGCGGTCCATCCGCGCGGCCAATTCTAAGTTATGTGTAGCGATTAGGGCGGATAGCCCGGACGAGCGGACCAATTCCATCAAGGCGTCAAATACGCGATCAGATGTGCCTGGATCAAGGTTGCCCGTAGGTTCATCCGCGAGCAAAAGCTTCGGCTTGTTCGCCAAAGCACGGCAAAACGCGACCCTCTGTTGTTCACCGCCTGACAGGGCTGCAGGGCGATGTTCAGCGCGGCTATCTACGCCAACACGCGACAGTAAATCCATCGCATGTGCTTCGGCGCTAACTTGGGACACGCCATTCGCGAGTTGCGGCAGGACGATGTTCTCGATGGCGGTAAATTCGGGCAACAGGTGATGGAACTGATAGATAAAACCGACGTCATTGCGCCGAACCGCAGTGCGTTTCCTGTCACCCAGCTTAGTCAGGTCTTCGCCTGCAATTGCAACGGCTCCGGTATCTGGCGTATCCAGCAAACCGGCGATGTGCAGCAGCGTCGATTTTCCCGCGCCGGATGGCGCGACCAAAGCGACAACTTCGCCCTTATTGACCTGCAAAGATACGCCATGCAGCACCTGCACCTCGTTGGGCTTTCCCTGGTTGTAGGCCTTCTTTAGGCCGTCAAGCTTTAGGGTCACATCACTCATAACGCAGGGCCTCCACAGGGTTCATGCGTGCGGCTCGTCGCGCTGGGAAGATGGTTACAATCCAACTGAGAGACAGCGACAAGACGACCGCCTTTAACACGTCATCGAGCTCAAGTTTGGCGGGGATGTTGTAGATGCCGCGAATGGATGGGTCCCAAACACCGCCGCCAGCGACGTAGTTCACGAACGCAAAAATCTGGTCGATGTAAATCGCGAACAGACACCCGAGGATCACCCCAAGAAGCGTTCCGACGGTCCCAAGCCCCGCCCCACAAATGAAGAAAATCCGCAAAACGGACCCTTCTGTCAGCCCCATCGTGCGCAATATTCCAATATCGCGACCCTTGTTTTTCACCAGCATAATCAAGCCGCTAATGATGTTCATTGATGCTATCAGCACGAGGATCGCCATGATCACAAACATCACATTGTCCTCAACGGTCAGGGCACGCAGATAGGCGCCTTCATTGTCTTTCCAACTATAGAGAAACGCCTCTGGCCCAAGTTCCGCGTAAAGCGGTTGAATCCATTCTTCGACGCGATCTGGATCGGCGACGTAGATTTCGATCTCGTCATGCACACCATCACGGCTAAAGAAACTCTGCGCAGCTTCTAGAGGCAGATACACGCGGCTAACGTCAGTAATATAGCGCCCTGTTTGAAAAATGTAGGCTACTTCAAATGTAACACGTCGTGCGCTTCGCGTTACGGCAGTTTGCACGCCGGTAGCGGACAATAAAGTAATGCGGTCCCCGACTTGGACGCGCAACTTGCCCGCCACACCGGAACCAAGCGCAATACCGCCACCTTCGACCTCCAGCCCAAAATCCTCAATCGAGCCTGCACTGGATTGAGGATTCAATACCAGTGGAATGTCCTTTAGATCGCTCTGTGTGATACCATAAATTTGCACAAAACTGCTGTTGTCGGCCTGCGACGCCAGCCCTTCACCGCGCATGATGGGGGCCGCTCGGGTCACGCCATCCACAGCACCCAATTGCGCAGCAAGCACTTCGCCGTTGGCAATCGTGTCAACACGGCGCGTGACGTCAACGGATTGATCGCCCTGTGTGACGGTCACAGTTTCCATGTAATTCTCGCGCACGGTCAGGTGGGCATTGGCCCCCACGATCGTATCGACGAAATCCGCGCGAAAGCCAGAACGCACAGCCAAAACTGCGATCAAGGCAAACACCGCCAGCGTCACGCCGATGAGTGAAATCCACGTCATGATGCTCACGCCACCCTCGGCGCGTTTGGCGCGAATATAGCGCCATGCGATCATCCATTCGAATTTCGAAAAAGGGGCGGTTTTGCCTGCCATTATTTGATGCCTCATTGTTTACGGACACCTAACGGCGCTTTGCCTTTATGGTCAACCATGCCACGTCCATCGGTCGTTGTTAGGCAAAAGGCGGCGCGCAGGAAAAAACGCGCCGCTTATTGGCTACTTTACCAAGCCGTGCTTGCGGTAAATGTCTTCGATTTTGGCAATCGCAGCGTCCGGCGCCATCTCTTCGCTTTCGCCAGTCTTGCGGGATGTCAATTCAACGACACCGTTCTTTAAACCACGTGGCCCGACGGTGATACGCCACGGCAGTCCGATTAGATCCATTGTTCCGAACTTCGCGCCCGCCCGTTCATCACGGTCATCATACAACGCCTCAAGTCCAAGTGCGGCGACTTGATCGTAGAGTGCCTGACACGCGGCGTCTGCTTCATCGTCACCCTGCTTAAGATTCACGATACCGACGTGGAACGGCGTTACGCCCTCGGGCCAAATGATGCCCTTATCGTCATGGGACGCCTCAATAATCGCGCCCAACAAACGTGAAACGCCAATACCGTGCGATCCCATGTGAACAGGCGTCGGCTTGCCGTCCGGCCCTTGCACGGTTGCACCCATCGCTTCGGAGTATTTGGTTCCGAAGTAGAAGATTTGCCCAACTTCAATACCTCGTGCCGTGCGCTGACGGTCGGCGGGGACTTCAGCAAACAACGCTTCGTCATGCGTTTCGTCTGTGCGCGCGTACTTTGTTGTGAATTCTTCCATCACCCCAGCGCATTGCGCAACGTCGTCATAGTCAATTTCGCGATCTCCGAAGGTCAGGTCAGTTACCGCGCTGTCATAGAATACCTCGGATTCACCAGTTTCAGCGAGCACAAGGAATTCATGCGTATCATCCCCACCAATAGGGCCGGAATCCGCACGCATCGGGATCGCCTGAAGGCCCATACGCTCATACGTGCGCAGGTAGGACACAAGGTGGCGGTTGTAGGCGTGCATCGCATCTTCTTTGGTCAGGTCGAAGTTGTAGCCGTCCTTCATGTAGAATTCACGGCCGCGCATTACGCCAAAACGCGGACGGCGTTCGTCGCGGAATTTCCACTGGATCTGATAGAGCGTCAACGGCAGCGCCTTATAGCTGCTCACGTGGCTGCGAAAAATGTCTGTCACCAGTTCCTCAGCCGTGGGTGTGAACAGCATATCATGATCATGGCGGTCCTTGATGCGCAGCATTTCTTCGCCGTAATCATCATAACGCCCACTTTCACGCCACAGTTCAGCGGACTGGATCGTCGGCATCTGGATCGCAATATGGCCCGCACGTTCTTGTTCTTCATGCACAATCTGTTCGATCCGCTTCAGAACTTTGAACCCCAACGGCAGCCATGAATAGATACCCGCACTGGATTGTTTAATCATTCCCGCGCGCAGCATGTACTGGTGGCTGACGATTGTGGCGTCGCGGGGGGATTCCTTGAGGACGGGCAGGAAATAACGGCTGAGAAGCATGTGCATCACTTTCAAATAAGGTTGGCATTTGTTTAGTCAGACACCTGCCCAAGGGCAAGGCAACGCAGCCCAAACCTGCGGCCTTTCTTTTCGTGAAATCTTGCAAATGGCCCGCACCTGCGCCAGTTAAGATAACAAGTACCACACAAGTAGCACCGAGAGTTCAAATGGCCTTACCTTCACAAAAACAGTTCCAGTACTGGGGTCTTGCTACCGGTGTCCTCATTTTCTTGCTTTGGGCGCTCGGGAATGTGCTGACGCCATTCATTCTGGGTGGCGCAATCGCCTATTTCCTTGACCCAATCGCAGACCGGCTTGAAGCGTGGGGCCAAAGCCGCGCGATGGCGACGGTCATCATCACGCTTTCTGCGATCCTATTGTTTTTCCTGATTTTCTTGCTCGTCATTCCGACGCTTATTGGGCAGTTGGGGCAGCTGATTAATACCATCGGCGAAATCATCGAGAACCTGCCCCAAACCTGGGTCAGCTTCAAAGAGTGGCTCGCGACCCGTTTCCCGAGCCTTGATTTGCAGGGCAGCTTTCTGACGGATCAACTTGTCGGTCTTGGCAGCGCAATCCAATCGCGTGGCGGGGATGTTGTCGCCGCTCTGGTCAGCTCGGCCCAAGGGATCATCAACGTTGTTGTTTTGCTGGTGATCGTACCAGTCGTGACATTCTACATGCTCATGGATTGGGACCGTATGGTTGCCCAAATCGATGATCTGCTGCCGCGCGACCACCAAGAGACTGTCCGCAAGTTGGCCCGCCAGATCGACAACACATTAGCGTCGTTCATACGCGGGCAAGGCACAGTTTGCTTGGTACTAGGGACATATTACGCCGTTGCCCTAATGATCGCCGGTTTGAACTTCGGCCTGATCGTCGGCTTTATCGCAGGCTTGATCTCGTTCATCCCCTATATCGGTGCGCTTGTGGGCGGTGTCTTGGCAATCGGTCTGGCACTGTTCCAGTGGTGGGGCGGAACCGAAATCGTCGACGGTGAAACAGTACAGCTTGGATTCAATTGGTTGCGCATCGGCATTGTCGCTGCAATCTTCGGGTTTGGTCAGTTTTTTGAGGGAAACATCCTTACGCCGAAACTGGTTGGAAGCTCCGTTGGATTGCACCCTGTTTGGTTGATCCTCGCGCTGTCTGTGTTCGGCAGCTTGTTCGGCTTCGTTGGGATGCTTGTTGCTGTACCTGTTGCCGCGGTCATCGGTGTTTTGACGCGGTTCCTCATCGGTGAATACAAGGCCGGCCAGCTTTACAAAGGCCATATCGGCAAGGACACCTAAACCATGGCGCGCCAATTGGCTTTTGACCTGCCCGCAAATGTGCGGCTGGAAGCGCAGGACTTTTTTGTCTCCCGCGCGAATGAGTTGGCTTACGCCCTGCTGCAAACCCCTGCCACTTGGCCGGACCATAAGCTCGCGCTGGTTGGGCCTGCGGGTTCCGGGAAAACACACCTTGCTCGCGTATTCGCCGAGCAAACGGGCGCGACGATTTTAAACGCCGGAGACATCACACCGGATACCCCAATGCCAATCGACCCGCTTGTCATTGAAGATGGGGACGCCCTCGCAATAGCAAACGAAGAATGGTTATTTCACGCCCACAATGCCCTTCGTCGGGACAACCACGCGCTGTTGCTAACCGGTAAAACACCTCCGTCGCGCTGGGGCATCACATTGCCAGACTTGGCCAGCCGCCTGTCTGCCGCCACCAGTGTTACGATTGAAAACCCTGATGATGCCCTGCTTACCGCGGTGCTTCTAAAACACTTCGCAGATCGCCAACTTGCGCCAACACCCGATGCCATCGCCTATCTAATCAAGCATTTGCCACGGGCGTTTGATACTGTACGCAACATCGTTGAGACGCTAGATCGCGAAGCTTTGGCCCAATCCAAACCCCTTTCGCGTCCCTTTGTGCGCGCCGTGCTGGACACTTTGCACCAAGATGAGGGATAGTGTCACCTTGCTGACATAAATGACTGGCACAAGACACTGATGACAAAGGCAGACTTCCTAAGGGCCGACTTCCCAGAAGCGCAGGTTGTAGACGGCGATATGAATGGTCCCTCGCGGTTTTTTAACCGTGAACTCAGCTGGCTGGGGTTCAATTGGCGTGTTTTGGAAGAGGCCGAGAACCCACGCATTCCACTGCTGGAACGCGTACGGTTCCTATCCATTTCGGCAACCAACTTGGACGAGTTCTACACCGTGCGCGTCGCGGGCCTAAGGGAACTGGCCCACAACGGCAATACCACCCCGTCAATGGACGGGCTAACACCGGAAGAACAACTGGCGCTAATCGATGAGAACACCCGAAACTTATTGGCGCGACAACAAAAGGTATTTACCGACCTGCACGCTGAAATGGCCCGTGAGAAAATCTCGATTCTCAAACGCGAAGACCTGTCGGACGAAGATCGCGTCTTTCTAAAGGATGTATTTTTCCGCCAAGTTTTCCCCGTGCTGTCCCCACTTGCAATTGATCCGGCCCACCCCTTCCCGTTCCTACCGAACGAAGGGTTCGCATTGGCGTTGGAGTTAGAGCGAAGCAAAGACAAACGCGCGTTGCGAGCATTGTTACCTGTACCAGCCCAAGTTGACCGCTACATCGCTTGCCCCAGTGAAGACGGCCATCGTTTCTTGCCGCTTGAAGAACTACTGATGGACAATCTTGACGGGTTGTTCCCAGGCTACAAAGTTAAAGGCTCTTGCGCCTTTCGTATCCTGCGCGACAGCGACCTCGAAGTTGAAGACGAAGCCGAGGACCTCGTGCGTGAATTCGAAGTTGCGTTGAAACGCCGCCGTCGCGGCGAAGTTGTCAGCATGCGGGTCTCTGCGGGGGCACCGAAAGGGCTGCGCAACCTGATCATGGGAGAGTTGCATGTTTCCGAAAACGAAGTCGTAGAGATTGATGGGGTCATTGGCATGGCTGATATCAGTGAGCTGGTTTTAGACGCGCGCCCAGACTTGTTGTGGCCACCGTTTGCACCGCGTGTGCCAGAGCGTGTTCAAGACCACGACGGCGATATGTTCGCGGCCATTCGCAAGAAAGACATGCTGCTGCACCACCCCTACGAGACCTTCGATATGGTTGTGCGGTTCCTTAAACAGGCGGCGCGCGACCCTGATGTTGTTGCAATCAAACAGACGCTTTATCGGACCTCCAAGAAATCCCCGATTGTTGAAGCCCTGTGTGAAGCAGCCGAGGATGGCAAATCCGTAACGGCCTTGGTTGAACTAAAAGCCCGCTTTGATGAGGCCGCCAACATTCGCCAATCGCGCCGCTTGGAACGCGCGGGTGCGCATGTTGTTTACGGTTTCTTGGACCTTAAAACACACGCAAAAATCTCAACTGTGGTACGGCGCGAAGGCGATGAGTTGGTGACCTATACCCACTATGGAACAGGCAACTACCACCCCATCACTGCGCGTATCTATACTGACCTGTCGTTCTTCACGTGTGATGCTGCCCTTGGGCGCGATGCGACGAAAGTGTTCAACTACCTCAGCGGATATGTCCAGCCGGACGACCTTGAAAACCTCGCAATTTCACCGATCACGTTAAAGCCGCGACTATTGGAAATGATCGCCGCCGAAGCAGATCACGCGCGCGCTGGCAAGCCTGCTGAAATCTGGGCGAAGATGAACAGTCTAATTGAATCCGATGTCATCGATGCGCTTTATGAAGCGTCCCAAGCAGGCGTTAAAATCAACCTCGTTATTCGCGGCATCTGTGGTCTTCGCCCCGGCGTTAAGGGGCTGTCAGACAACATTCGCGTCAAATCCATCGTTGGGCGTTTTCTGGAACATTCGCGGATCGTTTGTTTCGGCAATGGCCACGGCCTTCCTGCCAAAAAGTCCCGCGTTTTCTTTTCCAGTGCCGACTGGATGAGTAGGAACTTGAACCGACGTGTCGAAACCTTGGTCGAAGTAAATAACAACACCGTCAAAGCCCAGATCGTCAGCCAGATCATGGCAGCAAACCTAGCTGACGTGGCGCAAAGCTGGATCATGGGACCAGATGGAGTTTTCGAACGAGCGGACATTGAAGAAGGCACATTTGCCTTTAATTGCCACCGTTTCTTTATGGAAAATCCCTCTCTTTCTGGTCGCGGTTCCGCTGGCGCGTCTGACGTGCCGCAGTTGACCCACACCGAAGACTAAGTGACGCAATTGACTCAACGAAAACCGCTAGCCATGGTCACGAAGAACCAAACGAGGGCGATATGAGCGACGGCAAAACTTCGGATGCTGAGCATGATTGGGGCCCCTTTGGTCGTCCGCTTTTCAATGATCCAAAAGCGCGTGCACTCTCACGTGTCGGAGTGGTCGACGTTGGTTCTAACTCTGTACGATTGGTGATCTTTGATGGCGCGGCACGAAGCCCGGCCTATTTCTACAACGAAAAAATCATGGCAGGCCTCGGTGCAGGTATGGCTGAAACGGGCCGCCTCAATCCCGAAGGCCGCGTGCGTGCCCTTTCAGCGATCCACCGCTTTGTCGCTCTCGCACAAAGCCTTGGTATTCCGCCCCTTACGGCTGTTGCGACTGCCGCCGTACGCGAAGCAAGCGATGGACCAGACTTTCGTGCCGATGTATTGCGTGAAACCGGCCTAAAACTCTGGGTCATCGACGGACAAGAGGAAGCGCGTCTGTCTGCGCAAGGCGTCTTGCTTGGTTGGCCCGGCAGCTACGGTTTAGTCTGTGATATTGGCGGGTCCTCTATGGAACTCGCCGACCTGTTTGAGGGACGCGTTGGGCGACGTGTGACTTCCGCGCTCGGCCCACTAAAACTGCGCGAAATGAATAGCAAAAAAGCCCGCCGTGCGTTTATCAAAGAAACCGTGGCAGAGCTGTTCGATAAGATGGGCGGTGAAACCGGCAAACGTCTTTTCCTCGTTGGTGGATCTTGGCGAGCCATTGCGCGGATTGATATGGAACGCCGCGGTTACCCGTTAACGGTTTTGCATGAATATCGAATGACGCCGACGCGCATCGCCAAAACATTGAAATACATCGAAGAAAGTGACCTGCAGGACCTACGTTCACGGTGTGGGATTTCCGACAGCCGAATGGCACTGGTCCCTTACGCGGTTCATGTTTTGCGCGCCGTCGTCGTCCGCTTCAAACCCAAGGACATCACGGTTTCCAGCTACGGCATCCGTGAAGGTATGCTTTATGAACAAATGCCGGCTGAGCTTCGCGAGCGTGATCCACTTATCGAAGCCAGCCGTTTTGCAGAAGCGAAAGACGCCCGTCTGCCTGGGTTCGGCCGCACGCTATATCATTTTGTCCTGCCCCTGTTTGGCCGCACAAGCCACGCACGCAAACGTATCATCAGGGCGGCGTGTTTGCTCCACGACGTAAGCTGGCGCGCGCATCCCGATTACCGCCACGAAGTCGTGTTCGACAACACAACTCGTGCAAACTTGGGTGGATTGAAGCATTCAGAACGCGTGTTCCTCGGGATCGCATTGCTGCATCGTTATACGAACAAACGAGATGGTACACGGTTTGAGCCATTGTTCGAGTTACTTGACCCTAAAGAGCAGCTCAACGCCGAGGTCCTCGGTAAAGCCATGCGATTGGGCGCGATGTTGTGGATTAAAGCAGACGAACAGCCGGGAACGCTAAAGTATTCCGCCAAAACGAACACACTTGAACTGGTCCTGAAAGAAGCGGCAGCGCCTTTGTTTGGAGAAGTCGCTCAAGTCCGTTTGGAGTCGCTCGCCAGCTCACTCGGCGCCGAAGCCTCGGTCCGTGTCAAAGGGGCGCGACGCGTTAGGGCCTAAAGGTCGATGATGTCGCCCTCTTCGCGTGGTTCATATTCCGGCGCGTCTGGGCTGCGACGGATGATGATGTCCCCGTTCGGCAATACCTCGGGGCGTTCATAATACCGCACAGAATCAAGCGTTTGGATCAGCTCTATCAAAGCAGGTCCCATTTCGGTCGCAAGCAATTCCAACGCTGGTTCCAGTTCCTCTGCGAGGTCAGAAAAGTCGTCAATCGCCGGTTCCATCTCACTCATGATGCCGCGAAACAGAAGCTTCGCGCCTTCTTCCATCAGCGAAAAGCCTTCTTCGATTTCTCCCTCTTCTTGCGCAAGTGCAGGGGCAGGCAAAGCGATGAGGGCAGCAAGGATGAGATGTTTCATGCCCTCAATATAGGGACGCTGACACCATTTCTCAATCAGAGCGGAATATCTATTACCACCGGAAAGTGATCTGAGGCCAATAACAGCGCGGCGCAAAGGTCTTTGTCTGCAAAGCATTTCGGGTCATCAAACGGGTGCATGATGCTCCATGTCGGGTTCATCGCGCGCACACTTTGCGACACCATAATGTAATCCAACAGGGCAGACATAAAATGGCGGTCCTTGCCGACGGTAAATCGAGCGGTCACAGGCATTGCGCCGATCCGTTGCGACAACGCTAAGCGTGCATGTGGGTCAAACAGCTGCTCTCCATTGCCCTCTCCCAGCACGATTTCCACACCGGACCGCCCAAACAGTTTCTCGTATTCGTCTAGGCCCGGACCATCGTTGAAGTCCCCCAAAACGATCATGTTATCGCCCACCTCAAGATGCGCTTCGACCCGTCGTCGCAGCCAAATGCACTGCGCCAATTGCTTGCGTCGGTTGGCGATTGATATGCGCATGGCTTGCGCATCGTTGCGTGCACCGTGGGGCGCCTTGGATTTCGCATGCACACCGATCAATCGGAAAACGGCACCTGAGGTATGCGTCACCTCAATTTCCAGAGGCGGTTTTGACCATTTGACCGAGTCGAGTTGCGCATCGACATCAAGGTCCATCTTTATCGCCTGATCAAAACGCGGCGCTCCATCCTCGCGCGGATCATGGCGCACATTTAGAACGTCCGGATCAAACAGAAAGATAATTTCCTGTTGCGTTTCATTAACATAGCCGATGATCGCTTTGCGTGCCCTGATGCCGACCTTTGTAGCAAACCCTTCTAGCGCAGCCACACCATCACGGTTCGCATGGCTGTCCGGCGCTTCGACAACCATGATCCCGTCAGCGTCTAATGCCTGAAACACCGCACCAAGTGCGGCCGTTTGCTGGGCACGCGTGACATCCCAACGCCCTGACCAACGGTCATCGTTGTACGGCGTACCTTCATCATCAAACAGGTTCGAAAACCACTCGACGTTATAGGTGGCAATCTTCACGCAGCACCACGTTCGTTGATCTCGTCCCACGCCCGATTGATTGCGATCATCTTTTTCTCAGCAAGTTTCACGGCTTCTTCCGGAACTCCCCGCGCGACCATCTGGTCTGGGTGGGTTTCGCGCACCAGCTTACGCCACGCCTTGCGCATTTCCTCCATCGAGGTTCCCGCCGTAACGCCCAATACGTCATAGGGATCGCGCTCGGCATCTGGAACGAACTGCGACCGCAGCCGTTTGAAGCGGGTTTCATCCAGTCCGAAAATTTCGCCGACCCGCGCTAGGAACGCATCTTCATTTGGGTGATAGTGCCCATCTGCAAGGGCGATATGAAACAGTCCTTCCATCAAATCACACAGCGGTGCAGCGACATCGCCTCCATACATCGCTTTGATTTTATAAGCGTAATCTTCATACCCAGCGACATCGGTGCGGGCCAAATCAAACAGCTTACCTGCGTTCTTTTCCTCCCCTTGAGGAATGGTGAACACCTCACGAAACGCTGTTACCTCGTCGCGGGTGACCTGCCCATCCGCCTTCGCCATTTTCGCACCAAGTGCTATAACGGCAATCGCGAACGCGACAGAACGTTCCGGCGGCGTGCGCAGGTTTGCAAAAACTTCTGACAGGCCTTCGCCAGCGGCTAGGGACGACACTGCGTCGGTGATACGGGTCCAAATCGACATGGGCATATTCTTAACCAATCTGTCGTGGGATGTTAGAGCCGTTTTTGCATCAACACGAGATCCATCCAACGGTCAAACTTGCGCCCAACTTCCGGAAGCACCGCAATTTCTTCAAACCCTAATGCACGATGAAACGCGACACCCGCCGCGTTCTCTTCGCAAACGCCCGCCACAAGCACATGGGTATCCGCGGCGCGGGCATGGTCCATCAAAACCTGCATCAACGCCCGACCCGCGCCCTGCCCCGAAGCCTCAGGCGCAAGAATGATGGTGTGCTCCATCGTGTGAGCATATCCAATGCCGCCACGAAACTGGTCATATGTCGCAAAGCCAAGAACAACGCCGTCAATCTCAACCACCAAAAAGCACGGCCGTTGGGCAATCATCTGCGCCACTTCGTCGGGTGACTTCGTCACAGAGTTAAACGTCACCACGGTTTCGCGGATTTGCGGATTCCAAAACGCCGCAATAGCAGTGCTGTCGTCTTGGGTGGCCGGACGAACAATCATAATGTTATCAAACCATTTTCGCTGCAAAACTGCGCGGACAGCGATATGGTGGCGTCTTCGGCAAACCGGACCCTGTCATCCCTCAATACGCCATCAAGCTCTGCCGCGATGTCCAACGCATTTGGATGTCGAACCGTTAGAACCTCAAGTTTAAGCCCCGAAGAAATCAACTTCGCCCCCGGTGGCGTGTCTGTTTTCCATGACAAAACCGTCGGAAAACCGCCCCCCATCGGCAACGTTCCATCTGGTGGCACGCCCATGTCCCAGCGCAATTCATCCCGTGACATCTCGACGGCCTCCATCCCGTGGATCAACAGCGGCTCCAAGACACAGGGTTCACAAATCCAGTTCACCAAACGCGGCGGCCCACTGAAAACATCAAGCCCGAACCAGCGCGGCCCCATACTATTTGCAGACGGATCAGCTGCGATCACTTCGATGTAGATGTCGTCTTCCAGTCCCAGCAACTTATTGTGGGTCCCAAACCGCTCATGCTTGCCGCCACCTTGAAAGGTAACGCCCATACGCTCTTCAGCCCAAGAAACGCCTTCCTCTAGCGTTTCAGCCGCGATCGCTAGATGGTCCAACTTCATAAGTCACCCCTAGTTAATCCATATCCACACAGCCCAAAACGCACCAAACAGCGTCGGGTAAAAGCTGGCTGCAAACCCAAGCGAGCGTAGCGGAGGCGAGACATGATAGCCAACCCAATAGATCAAACGGGCCACAGCCATCCCGACGCCAAGCGCAAGGATAGATACGCCGCCAAGATTGAAACCGATAAACGGCCAAATAAGCAGCGCAAGTACCATTTGCTCTACGGTATTAAGCAAAACGCGCTCGTCGATATCCACACGCGTTCCCGTGATTGCGGCAGAGCCATCAATCAGGTCCGCATTGAAAAACCGTCGTGCAGCAAGGACACCGATCATCATCGCCATGACGATCCCCGGTATCAAGAACGCCGCCGGAATAGCCAACGCAGGCGGCACGAACGGCAGACCTAGCCGAAGCGGAAGCAAGACTATCGCGACCGCCCAAACTGCGCCCAACACCATCCCGATTGCGATGGCGGCCCGTTTCATTACCGTGTCGCGCGGATCAGTTTCAGAATGTCGCGCGCAGCCTCTGGAATGTTGGTCCCCGGTCCAAAGATCGCTTTCACGCCAGCTTTCTTAAGGAAATCATAGTCTTGCTGCGGGATGACGCCCCCACAAATGACCAAAATATCGTTCGCATCAGCAGCCTTCAGCGCTTCGATCAGCTTTGGCGCCAACGTTTTGTGACCCGCGGCCTGCGATGAAATTCCGATGACGTGCACATCGTTGTCCACCGCGTCTTGCGCCGCTTCTTCCGGCGTCTGGAACAGTGGGCCCACGTCTACGTCAAAGCCGATGTCGGCGAACGCCGTGGCAATAACTTTCGCGCCGCGATCATGCCCGTCTTGGCCCATTTTCACGACCAACATGCGTGGACGGCGGCCCTCAGCCTCAGCGAAATCTTCGACGTCTTTCTGGATCGCGGCAAAGCCTTCGTCGCCTTCATAGGCGGCACCGTAAACGCCCGCCAAGGTCTTTACTTCAGCGCGGTGGCGTCCGAACTCTTTTTCCATTGCCATGCTGATTTCCCCTACTGTTGCGCGATGACGCGCTGCTGCAACGGCGGCCTCAAGCACGTTTCCTCCCTCACGGGCGCGACGTTCGACCTCGGCCAAGGCCGCATCACAGGCAGCTTGATCACGGGTGGAACGGATTTTCTCCAACCGTGCGACCTGTGCTTCGCGCACTGCGACGTTATCAACATCAAGGATGTCGATCGGGTCTTCTTTGTCCAAACGGTATTTGTTCACACCGACGATCACCTCGTCTCCGCGGTCAATCATCGCTTGGCGCTTGGCGGCTGATTCCTCAATCCGAAGTTTAGGCATGCCGGATGCAACAGCCTTGGTCATACCACCCATCTCTTCGACTTCTTCGATCAGCTTCCACGCTTCATCTGCCAAATCCGCGGTCAGCTTTTCAACGTAGTAAGACCCTGCAAGCGGATCGACGACGTTTGTGACGCCCGTTTCTTCCTGCAAAATCAACTGGGTATTACGTGCGATGCGCGAACTGAATTCAGTCGGCAATGCAATCGCTTCGTCCAAGGCGTTGGTGTGCAAGGACTGGGTGCCACCCAAAACCGCCGCCATCGCTTCATAGGCTGTACGGACCACGTTGTTATAGGGATCCTGTTCCTGCAACGATACGCCGGACGTTTGGCAGTGCGTGCGCAACATGGATGACTTTTCGGATTTTGGCTCAAACTCCGACATGATTTTCGACCACAACAAACGGGCCGCACGCAGCTTGGCGGCTTCCATGAAGAAGTTCATGCCAATGGCAAAGAAGAACGACAGGCGTGGCGCAAATTTGTCCACGTCCATGCCACGCGCGATGGCTGTGCGCACGTATTCGCGCCCATCTGCTAGCGTGAACGCAAGTTCCTGCACAAGGTTCGCACCCGCTTCTTGCATGTGGTAGCCGGAAATCGAAATCGAGTTAAACTTCGGCATCTCGTTGGCGGTGTATTCGATAATATCCGCGACCAACTGCATCGACGGCTCAGGCGGATATACGTAGGTGTTTCGCACCATGAATTCCTTGAGAATGTCGTTCTGGATCGTGCCAGACAAAACGCTACGGTCATGTCCCTGCTCTTCACCAGCAACGATGAAGTTCGCCAAAATCGGAATAACAGCGCCATTCATCGTCATGGAAACACTGACCTTGTCCAATGGAATACCATCAAACAGGATTTTCATGTCCTCAACGGAGTCGATCGCAACACCGGCCTTGCCCACATCCCCAACAACGCGTTCATGGTCACTGTCATACCCACGGTGCGTCGCCAGATCGAACGCAACAGACACGCCCTGCTGACCAGCGGCCAACGCCTTGCGGTAAAATGCGTTGCTTTCTTCGGCGGTGGAAAAGCCTGCGTATTGGCGGATCGTCCAAGGACGGCCAGCGTACATCGTCGCCTTAACCCCACGCGTAAACGGTGCCTCGCCTGGCAAGGTGCCAAGATGATCAAGACCCTCAACATCATCCGCGCCATAAACAGGCTGGACGTCGATGCCTTCGATAGTGTTCCACGTCAGGTCGTCCAGCGGCTTACCACGTAGTTCAGCCTGCGCGCGTTCGGCCCATTCCTTTTTCGATCCCATCGGTTCGTCCTCTTAATAACGCCGTATTTATCCGGCGGTGTGTGTCACTTCAGCTCTCGCTGAAAACCTTGCAAAGCCCGTCGAAATCCCTCGAAAAAGGGAAGCATATGATTAGGCACTTCCGGAAAATGTTATGGCTAGCGGGCGATTTACCCTTAGCCTTTTGGAGTGGCGCCCCTATATCATTGCCAAAGGGGGCGTTCATGATCCGTATTTTAGCTTTGTTTACTTGGGTGTTATTTGCATCCATTGCCACTGCACAAGAAGCCGAGACACCGTCCGTCGCGGACGCATGGGCCGCTGACAAAACGCAAGTATTCGATGCAACGTCGTTGGATATTGATACGCTTATCTGGCTGGCGCGCCCTGTCGTTGTCTTTGCCGATAGCCCGAATGATCCACGCTTCCGGGAACAAATGGACCTGTTGCTCGAAAACGTAGATGACCTCGCAGAACGGGATGTCATCGTGTTGACGGACACCGATCCATCCGCGCAAAGCCCGCTGCGCACGCGTCTACGCCCGCGCGGGTTTGGGTTGGTTATCATCGGCAAAGACGGCGAAGTAGAATTGCGAAAGCCAAACCCGTGGGATGTGCGCGAAATCACCCGATCCATCGATAAAATGCCGCTGAGGCAGCAAGAAATCGACGATCTGAGGTTTGAATGATGATGCGCACAGGTCACGGGATTATTCGAACTCAATAATCACGTCATCAACCGCAAGACTGTCGCCGGCCCCCGCGTTGATTTTGGTCACAATTGAGCGCTTCTCAGCGCGCAAGTTGTTTTCCATTTTCATTGCTTCAACAGTGCAAAGCACCTGCCCTTCTTGCACTTCGTCACCGACTTCGACGTCAATCTTCACGATCATCCCCGGCATCGGGCAAAGCAGTAACTTGGATGTATCTGGTGGCAGCTTTTCTGGCATCAATGTTGCGAGTTCGGCCTGACGTGGTGTGCGCACGCGAACGTTCATATCAGCACCGCGGTATCGCACACGGAACCCTGCAGAAATATGGCCGACCTTCAGAACCAGCGGTTCACCGTCCACCAAAAGGGAAGCGAGCGGCTGACCCGGAACCCAATCGCTTTCGACACGCATGCTGGAACCATTGACCGTTACGTTCGCGCCCTGCTTGTCAGCACTAACATGCGCTTCTAGCGAACGACCTGGGAGCGTAACAACCCAATCTTCGCCAACTTTACGTTCATGGTTATCCATACGTCCAGAAATCTGCGTACGGCGGATTTCACAAACGCGGTACATTGCGACAGTCGCAGCTGCGATCCGGTCCAATGTGGCATCTGGCAGTTCAACACCATCAAAGCCTTCAGGGAATTCTTCCTCGATAAAGGCTGTTGTCATGTTGCCAGAGGTGAATTTCTCATGGTCATAAACTGCGCTAAGGAATGGGATGTTGTGGCCAATGCCTTCAACCTCAAAGCTGTCCAAGGCGACGCGCATTTCTTCAATCGCTTCAGCACGGCTTGGCGCCCAAGTACACAGCTTGGCGATCATCGGGTCGTAATACATTGAGATTTCGCCCCCATCATAGACACCCGTGTCATTGCGCACCGCGTGCTTGCCTTCAGGGGCATCGCCCTGCCATTTACCATTCGCGAGCAACGGGCCAGCCGAGACCTCAGCCGGTGGACGGTACGCCGTCAAACGGCCAATGGACGGCAAGAACCCACGATATGGGTCTTCCGCGTAAAGACGGCTTTCCATCGCCCAACCTGTCAGCGTGACATCCTTTTGTGCGATCTTCAGCTTTTCGCCGTAAGCCACGCGGATCATCTGCTCCACAAGATCAACGCCTGTGATCAACTCGGTTACAGGGTGTTCCACCTGTAAACGTGTATTCATTTCAAGGAAGTAGAAGTTCCGGTCTCCATCAACGATGAATTCAACCGTACCCGCCGACGCATAATCAACGGCCTTCGCAAGGGCTACGGATTGCTCACCCATGGCTTTGCGCGTTGCTTCGTCAAGGAACGGCGACGGCGCTTCTTCAACAACCTTTTGTTGGCGACGCTGGATGGAGCATTCGCGCTCACCCAAATAGATTCCGTTACCATGCGTGTCGCACAGAACCTGAATTTCGATGTGGCGCGGCTGGGTGACGAATTTTTCAATGAAAATCCGGTCATCGCCAAAAGAGTTCGCCGCTTCGTTTTTCGAAGACTGAAAGCCCTCGCGCGCGCCTTCATCATCCCATGCAATCCGCATGCCCTTACCACCACCACCAGCGGAAGCTTTGATCATCACCGGATAGCCGATGTCTTGGGAGATCTTGACCGCCTCGTCCGCGTCCTCGATCAATCCCATGTGGCCCGGAACAGTCGACACTTTTGCGTCTTGCGCAATCTTCTTAGACGTAATCTTGTCGCCCATCTTTTCAATCGCACCAACTGGGGGCCCGATAAAGGCAACACCAGCGGCAGACAGCGCTTCGGCGAATTTCGCATTCTCTGACAAAAAGCCATAACCGGGATGCACAGCTTCGGCACCCGTCGCTTTGACCGCTTCCATGATCTTGTCGATCACGATGTAGGACTGGTTCGCAGGGGGCGGCCCGATGTGATAGGCCTCATCCGCCATGGTGACATGCAGCGCGTTGCGGTCGGCGTCTGAATAGACGGCAACCGTTTTGATGCCCATCTTACGCGCGGTCTTGATGACACGGCAAGCGATCTCACCACGGTTGGCGATTAGGATTTTTTTGAACATTGTTAGCCCCTTAGAATGCAAAACCGCCGCTCAGGGGATATCCTGAACGGCGGTCAAAATTTCGGTTCGCCCCAAATTGGGACGGGATGTTTTTATCGGCAGATGCTTGTGACTTCGTCACAAAGGGCGCCAACAGCGCCACCAGCGACGGCACCGGTGACAACGTTGCCACCTGTTGCGTCTGCGATGACAGCACCAGCTGCAGCGCCGGCAAGGCCGCGCTCAAGGTCGTTGTCGAGACATGCGGAAAGCGAAGCGATTGCTGTCGCGGCGAGGATAAGACGGAATTTAAGCATAGGTTACTGCCCTTATTTTGCATTGAAGTTTGCTTGGTTTTATTCCGCGTAGATTCGGCGTTTTGCGTCTGCAACACAAGCATTTTCTGCACTGCGCGAAAGCAGTGGCGGAAAACCACCAAAGGACCCGAGAAAAGGGGTGTCGGCCTGAACCCTAAAATGGGATCAGACCGACGAGGGGAAGGGTAACGGTATTGACAATGTAGGGTCGTCCGCTCGTTGTGCGAACCGTCTACAAATTGAGATTTGCACAGCGAAACGCAGCTGTCATCAGCCATGGTCGGCGATTGCCCAATGTGGGCCGTTTCCCGCCAAAGTTGCGTAGTTATCGGCCAATTGTCGCGCATTGCTATATTGATCATCAGTTCTGCCCCGGCGCCCAGTCAGGGCGAAAAATCTCTGGGAAGGACTGTTCTGTACGCTTCAGGTCGACCTTTAGCAGTGCTTCATAACTTTCCGGATCGAATGGATCTTCGGCGGGAATGACTTCGCGGCCGAAGACAAAATTCAAACGTCCTGCATCAAGGTTCCCGCGTGCAAACGGGACATCGCCGAAGTGTTCCTTTAGCGCCCACATGAACCCCTCATCCGCGCGACGATCTGCAGGACGACGATCCGCATAGCGTTCGCGCTTGAACAACTTAGGCGGCAAGCCCTTCTTGACGGGGCGGCGAATTGTGAACTGAAAATCGGAACTCGGGAGGCGGCTTGGGAATCCGCGGTGCTTTTCCATCAGTTGACCCTCCGAGATGGGGCACGATGGGTTGGGGCAGGCGTTGCCGCCTGCCCCGGAAATTCTTTAGTTGTACTTGCCAGTGTATACTGGCTCGACTGTGACTGGAACTGGGTCAACGACCACGAATTCTTCAACGTCACCTGCGCTGTTGCCGCCACATGCTGCCACGAGGGCAAGCAGGGACATGGCGCAAAGACTCTTAATGCTCTTAGACATGTTATTCTCCTGTCTCTGTTTTTCACACGATCAGAACCAACATTGGGTCGGTTCCCTCGCGCATTCTGAGGGTAGGTCACTTGGGAGTAACCATGTGGAAAACTAACGGGAAACCTGAGGAAAAGATACGAGACGGATTTCGACACGCAGGCCTGTGACTCCGCTGCATCAGAACGACAAGTAGATGAGCTTTGGGCCGCAACATGTTGTAGGAACATTAAAATTCCTCCCAGATGCAGGTGCCATTTTCGTGGCTAAAAATCTCGAAAAACTGCAAAACGTCAGGATCGTCTTCCCCAAACGGAATGTTCGCAGCCGACATAGACAGAACGATTTGGTTAGGTTCGATTGCATTTTCAATCAGCGCTGGCATCACTAATTCATCGCACACCACTTGGAAGTCATCAGCGACATCCATGTACTGGAAAGATTTGCCTATCTCTGGGGTCAGAAAACGGAAGCGGACTGTATTAGTCGCCTCCTCGGAAATGAATTCGATGAAGGACACCGGCTGGCCTGACGGCACGACGATACCATCAGCGGCCAATACAGTGGGCACACCGATTGAGCACAGGCCGAAGAAAACAGCCTGCTTACAAATACTTAGTAGACTTGGGTGCTTATTAAAGCGGGATGTTGTCATGTTTCTTCCAAGGCATCTTTGTTTGCTTTCCACGCAGACCGGCGAAAGCACGGCATAGGCGCCTGCGCGTAGAAGATGGAACAATTACTTCGTCTACAAAGCCACGTTCCGCAGCCACGAACGGGTTCGCGAAACGGTCTTCGTAGTCTTTGGTGTGTGCAGCGGTCTTTTCCGGGTCATCCAGATCCTTACGGTGAATGATCTCGGTTGCACCCTTCGCGCCCATCACTGCGATTTCCGCAGTTGGCCATGCATAGTTCAAGTCACCGCGCAGGTGTTTGGACGACATAACAACATACGCGCCGCCATAGGCCTTACGCGTAATGACGGTGACTTTTGGCACGGTCGCTTCGCCATAAGCGTACAGCAGCTTCGCACCGTGCTTAATTACGCCGTTATATTCCTGGGTCACACCAGGCAAGAAGCCAGGAACGTCAACAAGTGTCAGGATTGGAATTTCGAACGCATCACAGAAGCGCACGAAACGTGCCGCTTTACGCGCACTATCAATGTCCAGAACACCCGCCAAAACCATTGGCTGGTTGGCAACAACACCGACCGTCTGCCCCTCAAGGCGAATAAAGCCCGTCAAGATGTTGCCCGCAAAGTCCTTCTGGATCTCATAAAAATCGCCTTCGTCTGCGATCTTATGAATCAACTCTTTCATATCGTAGGGCTGGTTCGGGTTGTCTGGAATAAGCGTATCAAGGCTGGATTCCGTACGCGCGACATCATCAAAGAATGGACGAACGGGCGGCTTCTGTTGGTTGTTGAGTGGCAGGAAGTCGACCAAACGGCGCGCTTCGGCAATTGCCTCAACATCGTTCTCAAACGCAGCATCCGCCACGGACGATTTGCGTGTGTGCGTTGTCGCACCACCGAGTTCTTCTGCCGTTACAACTTCGTTTGTAACCGTCTTTACAACATCAGGACCCGTGACGAACATGTACGAGCTGTCCTTCACCATAAAGATAAAGTCCGTCATCGCAGGCGAGTAAACCGCACCACCGGCACAAGGCCCCATGATCAGGCTGATCTGCGGAACCACACCAGACGCCATGATGTTACGCTGGAAGATTTCGCCGTAACCACCCAAGGCATCGACGCCTTCCTGAATACGTGCGCCACCGGAATCGTTGATCCCCACAATCGGCGCACCGTTCTGCATCGCCATATCCATGATTTTTACGATCTTGGCCGCGTGTGTTGCAGACACCGAACCGCCGAGGACTGTGAAATCTTGCGAGTAAACGTAGACCTGACGACCGTTAACCGTGCCCCAGCCCGTCACAACACCATCCCCTGCAGGGCGCGTCTTTTCCATACCGAAGTCGGTGCTACGATGCGTCACGAAGGTGTCGTATTCTTCAAAGCTGCCGTCATCCAACAACAACTCAATCCGTTCGCGTGCGGTAAGTTTGCCACGGCCATGTTGAGCGTCGATGCGCTTTTGCCCACCACCCATACGGGCTGCTTCGCGTCGATCTTCAAGCTCTTGCAGGATATCGGTCATAAATCTGTCCCTATTGATTTCGGCGAAACTATCCTCATTCGCATCGCGATCCGAGTCCCTTCTCGCAAATTTGCAAACTCACTCATTAACTGGTCCCTGTATTTGCAAAACAGCAAATCCGCCAGAAGAAACGCCCTTAACGACGTAATTGCATTGGACGAAGGCACTTCACAAGACTAGCTGTAACCTATGTCCACTTCAGCTACGTCGCGATTCCTTGATCGCACCACCCCGCCCCATATCGCGACACTTATCCTGATGGCTGGCATCGGGGCGCTTTCACTCAATGTTTTCTTACCATCATTGCCATCGATGGCCGAACATTTTGGCGTGGAATATAGCCTTATGCAGCTATCGGTATCAGCCTACCTTGCGACGACGGCAGTGGTGCAAATCGCGATTGGGCCGATTTCTGATCGTTATGGGCGACGGCCAATCGTCCTTGCAACTGTGTCGATCTTCATTTTGGCCAGCGTGGGCGCAATCTACGCCCCCAATTTTACGGTGTTTTTGATTTGCCGCCTACTGCAAACTGCAATCGCCACTGCATTTGCGATCAGCCGCGCGGTCATCCGCGATATGGTTCCGCAGGCTCAAGCCGCATCTATGATCGGTTATGTAACGATGGGTATGTCGGTGGTTCCTATGCTGGGACCGGCACTGGGTGGCCGACTGGACGAAGCCTTTGGCTGGCAAGCCTCATTCTGGCTTCTCGCAGGTGGCGGGCTTTTATTGTTGGTAATCGCATTTTTTGACCAAGGAGAGACCCTAACCAAACGCGAAGGCGGCTTTAGAGAGCAACTTCGCGAATACCCCAAATTGTTACTGTCACAACGTTTCTGGGCGTATTGCCTCGCTGCAGCTTTTTCCTCCGGCGCATTCTTCGCCTACCTCGGCGGAGCGCCCTTCGTCGGCAGCGAGGTTTTCAACATGGATCCCGCAGAACTCGGGCTGTATTTCGGCGCACCTGCGATCGGGTATCTCGTTGGGAACGGGCTGTCGGGTCGGTACTCGGTCAGCGTCGGCATCAATCGCATGGTGTTATTTGGCGCCCTTATAGCCGCCAGCGGCATGACAATGTTATTGCTCTTTGATCTGCTCGGCATCGTTCATCCGTTTGTTTTCTTTGGGTTCATGATTTCAATCGGCTTGGGGAACGGCATCATGCTCCCGAACTCGAACGCTGGAATGCTGTCGGTGCGTCCCGCGCTTGCTGGCTCAGCCGCGGGCCTTGGCGGAGCGTTCATGATTGGTGGCGGCGCTGCGCTCTCCGTGATCGCAGGGTTCATCCTTGGGCCAGATACAGGTGCGCGGCCATTAATAATCTTGATGCTCGTCACCGCAGTTATCGCGGTCTTCTGCGCACTTTGGGTTATCAAGCGCTCGGCCATTGTTGAGGATGCAAACTAGCTGACCACTCGACTCGTGACTTTGCAAAGTCTATTATCAAATTTGCATTTCAACGATTAGGGGACACGGTATGGCACCGCATAAACTTTACGCTGGCGCTAAGCTACGGGAACTGCGCGGACGCATTGGCTGTACCCAAAAGATATTCGCTGAAAAGCTCGGCGTATCCCTGCCCTACCTAAACCAAATGGAAAACAACAACCGTCCGGTTTCGACGACTGTGGTCTTGGCCTTGGCGCAGGAATTTGGGTTTGACGTCACAGAGCTACAGTCTGGTGACGAAGCCCGCCTTGTCGGGGACATGCGCGAAGCTTTGGCTGACCCGATTTTCACCAGTACCACGCCACCGCTTGTCGATCTGCGCCTCGCTGCATCAAACGCCCCTGCCCTTGCCCGCGCCTTCCTTGAGTTACACACAGCCTACCGCCAAACCCATGAGCGGCTGGCGTCATTGGACGAAGCCTTAGGGCGTGAAGACAGCCGCCTCTCCGCCAGCCCATGGGAAGAAGTGCGCGACTTTTTTCACTACTGCGACAACTACATTGATGCGGTTGATCGCGCGGCTGAACATTTCGCCACCACGGCTGCGGGGGACATTGACAGCGCGGCCCGAAGCGCACTGGCGGAAGACGGCGTTCGTATCGTTTACGCAGATATTGACGGGATCCGCCACTATGACCCCACCACACGAGTCCTCACGCTTTCCGCGAAAGCCGCAGCAGCGACACAGCGCTTTCAATTACTGCTACAGGTCGCTTTGATCAAACAGGAAAACCTGTTGGAAGCGACGCTGGATCTTGCACGTTTTCAATCGCCCCAAGCCCGCAGCATCGCCAAAGTCGGGCTGGCCAACTATTTCGCAGGTGCGGCACTCATGCCCTATGAGGCGTTCCTAACGGCCGCCCAAAACACCCGGCATGACCTTGAACGCTTAGCCGATCAGTTCGGTGTGTCCCTCGAACAGGCCGCCCATCGTCTATCGACGCTGCAACGCCCTGGTGCGAAGGGTATTCCGTTTTTCTTTGTGCGTGTTGATCCAGCGGGAACAATCACAAAACGCCACTCAGCAACAACGCTGCAATTCGCACGATTTGGCGGCGCTTGCCCGTTATGGAATGTTCATAGTGCGTTTGAAACGCCGGGCCGTTGGTTGCGTCAACTGGCACAAACCCCTGATGGGGTTCGATATTTCTGCCTCGCACGGGACGTCAGCAAACCCGGTGGCGCGTGGGGCGTTCCGACCCGCCGCTACGCGATTGGATTAGGGTGCGAAGTCAAACACGCCTCAAAACTTGTCTACGCAGACCACATGATGGCCGAAGACACAGACGCCTTTGAACCTATCGGTATTTCCTGCCGCATCTGCGAGCGAAAATCCTGCCCGCACAGGTCGGTTCCGCCACTGGAACGCCAGTTGAGCGTTGACCCGAATGAACGCGGCATGCTGCCCTATCAATTAGACTAAGGCAGCTGGGTACTGCATCGAAACGCGGCTTAGACCGCAAGCATAGACCAGATTTGATCTTTCAAAGACATCCGCTCTTTACGCATGTCTTGCATGTGCAAATCATCTGTTGGTTCAACATCTGTTTCTGCACGGTGAATCGCGCGATTCACTTCGTGATACGCATCTGACAGCTTTGCGAAATGTGCATCAGACTGCTTTAGCTGGCTAATCTTTTCAGCGTGCTCTGGGAATTCATCTGCGAGTTCGTGGGCTGTATGTGACATTGGTGTTCTCCTGTAAGTGTCGTAGGAAAACTAGAACGACGTGACATGCGGCGCCTTGATCAGGATCAACAAATCACTCAGTTGCGTGCCGCACGCCAACC
The DNA here is from genome assembly GCF_900185015.1 of Octadecabacter ascidiaceicola. Classification (GTDB taxonomy): domain Bacteria; phylum Pseudomonadota; class Alphaproteobacteria; order Rhodobacterales; family Rhodobacteraceae; genus Octadecabacter; species Octadecabacter ascidiaceicola. The sequence continues at coordinate 888,295 of NZ_FXYD01000001.1, forward strand.
CGCCGCCCGTGCTTCCGCTTCGCTACAAAACCAACGCTCGCCACTCGCCTCGTTGATACGAGTGTTCGCGTAGTCGCGGTTGTGGGGCATGTGGTAAATGCGTCCGGATCCAGAAATGTTACCCTTGATGATACAATTGGCATCCGGAGCGGCGGTATCAGGCGTCGGCACGCGCTGATCGGCCCGATAAGCCGAAGGTTCCTGCATTGAACTGGCCCATAGCCCGAGACCAAGAACCTGCGCCGTTTTCTCAGCCAAGTCGTAGTCCATTGAGTATTCACGGTATGCCCGCGCCCAACCATCAGAAACGAGGGCCTCCCCGATGTCACGGCCATCTACGAAACACTTGGCAACGCTGCGCCCGTACCTATCCTGCTCAACTTCGCGGCATGTCGCACGCTGTCCCTGATAGCGCCGTGCGACCTCTTCACGAACAAATGCACCACATGGCCAAACACGCCCCTGCGCGTCTTCGCAAGTTTGCTCTGTCTCGGGGGCATCAATGCCATGAAGGCGTACGCGCTGGCCTGAAACGTCCAAGGTATCACCGTCAACCACACGAACAGTTCCTTCTACATCTGCCAAAACAGGAGACGAGAGGCACAACATGAGTGACAAAATGCGGAACATTCCGCTAACTAATTGTTAACGGGGTCACTTCGCAAGTCAGAACTTATTAACGGGTTAACGCTGCGCGGTTTTCCACTCTGGATGAATCCACGGCGCATCGTTGCTTGGGGGAAGTGGCGTTTTTCCCAAGACATGATCGGCCATTTTTTCACCTACCATGATTGACGGGGCGTTCAGGTTCCCGTTGGTGATACGCGGGAAAATTGAGCTGTCCGCGACGCGCAAACCTTCAACCCCGATGACCCGCCCCTGTGGATCAACGACCGCCATAGGGTCGTCGATACTACCCATCTTACAGGTACCGCACGGATGATAGGCGCTTTCCACGTCCTCACGAATGGCGGCGTCCAACGCCTCATCAGATTGCGCGTCTGGCCCAGGCAAAAGCTCCTCGCCACGGTATTTTGCAAAGGCGTCCTGACTGAAAATCTCACGTGTGAGGCGGATGCAGTTGCGAAACTCTTCCCAGTCATCGGGATGCGACATGTAGTTGAAGAAAATCTTCGGATCGGCATTCGGATCAGCCGACGTCAACGTCACAGCACCGCGTGATTTGGAACGCATCGGCCCGACATGGGCCTGAAACCCTTCCTGTGCGCCTGTCCCGTCATACCGAACAGCAATTGGAAGGAAATGAAACTGAATGTCAGGATAGTCCAATCCGGCCTTGGACCGGATAAAACCTGCCGCCTCAAACTGATTGGACGCGCCGATGCCGGTCTTTGTAAACAACCAGCGCGCGCCAACCCATGCTTTGGCGATCATTGACCAGTATTTGTAGAGGCTATGACGACCCTTTCCGGCCATCTGAACGTAAAGTTCGAGATGGTCTTGCAAGTTTTGCCCGACTCCAGCGCGATCCGCCACGACTTCGATCCCATGCTCGGACAGGTGTTCCGCGGGGCCAATACCCGACAGCATCAACAACTTGGGCGAGTTAATCGCTGAAGCTGCGATTATGACTTCAACGCTCGCGTCAAACACGCGCCCATCGGTCAGCTCAACACCCGTAGCGCGGCCATTGTCCATGATCACACGCGCGGCAGTGCCGTGAACCACTTCGCAGTTTCCAGTGGCTTGTGCCGGACGCAAATATGCCGATGCTGCGGACCAGCGTTTGCCCTTCCAGATGGTCGCGTCAAACGGGCCGAAACCTTCTTGTTTCTCGCCATTGTAATCCGAGGTTAGCTCGTATCCCGCTTGTTCGCCTGCCTTGATAAAGGCACGGGTTAGCCGGTTGGTTCCAGGGCCACGGGTGACATGAAGCGGGCCACCCTTGCCGCGCCAGTTCTTGTCGCCGCCGCGCCCGCCGGAATGCCAGTCTTCCATACGTTTATAATACGGCAACACGTCAGCGTAAGCCCAACCCTGCGCACCGCTTTCGGCCCAGTGGTCAAAATCTTTAGCGTGGCCACGCACGTAGATCATGCCGTTGATCGAGGACGACCCTCCAATCACCTTGCCACGTGGACATGCCAATTCACGCCCACCAAGATGCGGTTCGGGCGCGGATTTATACCCCCAATCATATCTCTTCATGCTCATGGGGTAGGACAGCGCGGCGGGCATGTTGATGAACGGCCCAATATCGGTGCCGCCTGTTTCGATCACGATGACCTTGCGACCAGCTTCGGCCAGTCGATAGGCCATCGCGCACCCAGCGCTACCCGCACCGACAATGATACATTCAGCTTGCATCAAAACGGCGCCTCCACTGGAGCCATCCCAACATAAACCGACTTCAATTGGCTGTAATGTTCGATCGCCGCCTTAGAGTTTTCACGCCCGACCCCCGAGAGTTTCGACCCACCAAACGGTGCCTCAACAGGTGCAAGGTTGTATGTGTTGATATAGGTCGTGCCAGCTTCAAACCCGGCAACCATGCGGTGCGCGCGTTTCAGGTCATTGGTAAATACACCCGCCGCGAGCCCGAAGTCTGTAGCGTTGGCCCGTTTCAGAACATCGTCTTCATCGTCGAAGTCCAAGACGCTAAGAACGGGGCCAAAAATCTCATCCGTGGCGATCACCATGTCATCGGTAACGTCTGCAAAAACAGTAGGTTGCAGGAAGTACCCTTTATCGCCTTCGCGTTGGCCGCCTGTGACCAGACGTGCGCCTTGCTCGATCCCTTTGGCGATAAAACCTTGTACGATTTCCATCTGGCGCCCAGATACCATAGGTCCGAAGTTAACGGACTCGTCCAACGGATCACCCATTTTGACGTCCTTCAACCGCTCAGAAAGGCGTTTCAGAAACGCCTCTTTGATGCCGGATTGCACGAAGACGCGCGTGCCGTTGGAACAGACCTGTCCAGAACTGTAAAAGTTCCCCAGAATGGCCCCCCCAACCGCGTCTTCCAAATCCGCGTCATCAAAGATCACGATGGGGGACTTGCCGCCAAGTTCCATCGTCACATGGCGAATGCCTTCGGCGGCCGCGGCGTACACTTTTCGGCCCGTCGGGACGGATCCCGTCAGCGACACTTTATCAACACGCGGGTCTGTGACCAGCGCGGCCCCAACATCGCCCATCCCTTGAATGACATTGTAGATGCCCGCAGGTGCGCCAGCTTCATGAAGGATTTCCGCGACTTTAAGCGCGCAGAGAGGTGTTTGTTCTGACGGTTTAAACACCATCGCGTTCCCGCAGGCGAGCGCAGGTGCCGCTTTCCACGCCGCGATTTGTGTCGGGTAGTTCCATGCGCCAATACCAACGCAAACGCCAAGCGCCTCACGGCGGGTGTAGACAAAATCATCGCCAAGCTGGATGTGTTCGCCTGTCAACGACCCAGCCAAACCACCAAAGTATTCCAATGCATCCGCCGCAGACGTGGCATCAGCGACAAGGGTTTCTTGCAGCGGTTTTCCGGTGTCGTTGGTTTCCAAAACGGACAAGTCGTAATTGCGCTCGCGCATAATCTCAGCTGCGCGGCGCAGCACGCGGCCGCGTTCGGTTCCGGTCATCGCTTCCCATGCACCTTGAGCCCGTTTGGCAGCCGTCAACGCCTGCTCAACAATCGCAGGGGTCGCCTCGTAAACAATCGCGACTTGTTCTTCAGAAACGGGGCAAATCACAGGTATCGGCGTGCCGTTTTTGTCTTCTACGTATTGACCATCAATGAAATGGCTGGCGGTTGGCTGGATATCGTAGGTCACTCTATTCCCCTCTCGGAAAGCGTTGATTTTCCTCAAGAACATTGAGGTCCATGTGATTGCGCATGTAGCGCTCGGATGCTTTTTGAAGCGGTTGGTAATCCCACGGGAAGTAGTTCCCGTTGCGCAAAGCCTCATAGACGACCCAGCGGCGCGCTTGGCTTTCGCGCACGGCTTCATCGAAAGCGTTCAGGTCCCAGCGCGCTTCGGATTTGGCACGCAATTGGTCCAACGTCCCTTGATGTTTTGCAACATCTGCGAGGTTGCTCAACTCGTTCGGGTCGGCCTCAATATCAAATAACTGATCTGGATCGAGCAAACAGCGCGTGTATTTCCATTTTCCGTACCGCAAACACACCAGCGGGCTGTAAGATCCTTCCGCCGCATACTCCATCGCAACGGGTTCGGTGCGCTCAGCGCCCTGCCCCATTGGAACAAGCGACATACCTTCCGTCCACGGCATAACCTCATCCATCGACACACCCGCGAGGTCACACAACGTTGGTGTGACGTCGATGTTTGAAACTGGCGTTTCCAAAAGTCCCGCTTCCATTTCCGGCGCACAAATCATCAGCGGCACACGCGCCGAACCTTCAAAGAAGGACATTTTAAACCAAAGCCCGCGATCCCCGAGCATATCCCCGTGATCGGACACAAACAGAATCGTCGCGTCTTGGCGGGTGTCCTCTAGAGTTTGCAGAACCTCACCAACCTTATCATCGAGGTAGGAAATATTGGCGAAATAGGCGCGTCGGGCTCGACGCACTTGCTCTTCAGTAATGTCGAAGTTCTCGTGATCATTCGCATCAAGAATTCGTTTCGAGTGCGCATCTTGCTCCTCATAGGGGATCGGAGCGACGTCCGGCATCAGATGCTCGCAATCCTCATACAGGTCCCAATATTTTTTGCGGGCAACATACGGATCATGCGGATGGGTGAACGAAACCGTCAAGCACCAAGGACGTTCATCATGGGCGCGTGACAGATCATACAGTTTGCGGGTCGCGTTGTAGGCAACCTCGTCATCGTATTCCATTTGGTTGGTGATTTCGGCAACCCCAGCACCGGTCACCGACCCCATATTGTGGTACCACCAGTCGATCCGTTCACCCGATTTGCGATAATCCGGCGTCCATCCGAAATCGGGTGGATAGATGTCCGTGGTCAGGCGTTCTTCAAAGCCATGCAACTGATCTGGGCCGACAAAGTGCATCTTACCGGACAAGCAGGTTTGATACCCAGCGCGGCGAAGATGGTGTGCATAAGTCGGTATGGATGACGCAAATTCCGCCGCGTTATCATAAACTTGTGTTCGCGATGGCAATTGACCGGACATAAACGACGCCCGCCCCGGTGCGCACAAGGGCGACGCGGTGTAGGTATTCTTGAAACGGGTCGATTTCGCCGCAAGCTTTTTCAAGTTCGGGGCGTGTAACCAATCTACGGGGCCATCCGGAAACAGCGTTCCGTTCAACTGGTCGACCATAATGATTAGAATGTTAGGCTTGCTCATGTGTTTGCTCCGGCCATCTGATCAAGGGTGCGCAATGCAGTGGCCTGTGCAGCTTCTGGGTTGGGGCTTCGCGACAATGCCGCCCGTAAGTAAAGCCCATCAATCAACGCCGCGAGCGTGTGTGCATCGTCAACCGGCGTAACAGACAAAGGCCGAAGCGCATGTGTCAGGTTGGATTGCAAACGACGCTGATAAAGCCGCAAAAGCCTGTGCATGTCGGGCTGTGTCGTTGCTTGCGCGTAAAGAGTCATCCATGCGCTGACAGTCGCAGGATCAAAGCAGGAAGGCGCAAAAGACGCTGAAATCAAGGCCTCCGCGCGGCCGCGTGGTGTTAGTGCGTCCCGTAACCTGCCACGCACCTCGACACCGAAATCACGTAGGATGGACCGCATCGCCGCCAAGAATATTTGATCCTTGCCGCCAAAGTAGTGGTGCGCAAGGGCCGAAGACATGCCCGCACTCTTTGCAATTTGGCTAACGGTGACGTCCAGCGACCCTTGTGCGCCGATACAGTCAATCGTGGCTTTAACCAGCGCCGCGCGGCGTATAGGTTCCATCCCAAGCTTTGGCATCATTTCCTCTTAACGGTTGCCAAGTGAATTAAATCGTTCTTTATTGACTCGTCAATCAACAAAAAACACTCAGGGAGAGTATCATGAAATCTACCATCTCAATTCTTGCAATCTGTGCAGCAACAACAGCGTCCGCAGACTGTGGCCTTGTTACGTTTTCCGATGTTGGCTGGACAGACATCACAGCGACAACCGCTGCCACTACCGTAGTTCTGGGCGCACTTGGATACGAAACAGATATCAAAGTTCTTTCCGTTCCAGTAACTTACACATCACTTGCTGAAGGCGACGTTGATGTGTTCTTGGGCAACTGGATGCCAACAATGGAAGGCGACATTGCGGCATATCGTGAAGCTGGCACCGTCGACACGGTTCGTGCAAACCTCGAAGGCGCAAAATACACGCTCGCGACAAACGCGGCTGGTGCCGCCCTCGGAATCACATCTTTCGAGGCAATTGCAGCCAACGCTGACGCGCTAGACGGTAAAATCTACGGAATCGAAGCTGGCAACGACGGCAACCGCTTGATCATGGACATGATCGAGGCCGATGCGTTCGGTCTTGGCGCAGCGGACATGGAAGTCGTTGAATCGTCTGAGGCTGGCATGCTGGCGCAGGTAGGCCGTTCTGATGATCGCGACGAGCCTGTTGTGTTCCTCGGTTGGGAACCACACCCAATGAACGCAAACTACGACATGACTTACCTTGAAGGTGGCGACGACTGGTTTGGCCCTGACCTTGGCGGTGCGACCGTGTTTACAAACACGACCGCTGGCTACGTTGATGCCTGCCCGAACGTTGGTAAGCTGCTGACAAACCTTGAATTCACGCTGGCCATGGAAAATGAAATCATGGGCGCGATCCTGAACGACGGGACTGAGCCGAATGAAGCCGCAACTGCATGGATGGCCGACAACACGGATGTCGTGATGGGCTGGCTTGATGGCGTGACGACGATGGACGGCGGCGACGCTGTTGAAGCCGTCAAAACCGCATTGGACATGTAAGATACTGATAAGGGCCGCTTAATCCAGGCGGCCCTTTTTCTATTGGGGGAACGGGATGAACATTTTTCAAAGCATCGGAAACGGGATTGTCTCGTTTTTCAACGGAATTCTATGGTGTTTTACCGCGCTGTGGGACTTCGTAGTCTGGCTCGTCCCTGCCCTCATTTGGTTCGTCACGTGGCTGCCGCAGCGTTTGCTGGGCCTGACGGATGAAAAACTGCCCGTCGGTGTGACCGCGCGTGCGGGATTTGACTACGTCAAAGACGGCGCGGCCCCCTTCTTGGACGGGTTTTCCGACCTGACCGAAGCCTTCATCGAATTTCTTCTGGCGCTTTTGCTGCGCCCACCGGGGACAAACTGGCTCGGCGGACGTGGGTTTGAACCCTACATTCCAGGGTGGACCGAAGACACCCATGCCTTCCTGATCGTCACGCTCTTCGCCGTTCTCGCCTATCTACTACATCGCAAAATCACGGTGACGCTTCTGATCATCGTCGGCTTCCTGTTCATCATCGATCAAGGCTACTTTGAAGAAACCGCCGAAAGCCTCAGCCTCGTGTTGTCGGCCTGTGTTGTTTGTATGTCCATCGGCGTGCCCATCGGCATCGCCGTCGCGCACCGCCCGCGTTTATACGCGTGGATGCGCCCTGTGTTGGACCTGATGCAAACGCTACCAACGTTTGTTTATCTGATCCCTGCGATCGTGTTCTTCGGTATCGGCATGGTGCCCGGATTGATCGCCACTGTGATCTTCGTGCTGCCCGCCCCGATCCGCCTAACCCAGCTTGGCATTTCATCAACGCCGAACGAACTGTTGGAAGCCGCCGACGCGTTCGGCGCAACAAAACGACAAAAGCTGTTCAAGGTCGAACTCCCCTCAGCACTGCCTCAGATCATGGCAGGGTTGAACCAAACCATCATGCTGTCGCTATCAATGGTCGTCATCGCGGCACTGGTCGGTGCAGACGGCCTTGGCGTGCCAGTTGTGCGCGCGCTGAACACCGTTGATACGGCCAAAGGATTCGAAAGTGGCCTGATCATCGTGGTGGTCGCAATCATGCTTGACCGATTGCTGCGTATAGGAGCCAAACGATGAAAGCTGTTGAATTTAAAGATGTTTCCATTGTGTTCGGCGAAAAACCTGAAAGCGCACTACCCCTGATGGACGAAGGCGGCGAGCGCGCCGAAGTTCAGAAAGCGACCGGACAGGTCCTGGGTGTTCATAACTGTTCGCTTGACGTGGATGCTGGTGAAATCCTTGTGCTGATGGGCCTGTCTGGATCGGGTAAATCTACGCTTTTGCGGTCGGTCAACGGACTGAACCCCGTTGTGCGTGGTGGTGTGGTTGTCCACGATGGCGACTGGTCCTGCGAAGTCGGCTCTGCCCCCGCCAAAGACCTGCGCAAATTGCGCCGCGAATGCGTTTCGATGGTCTTTCAACAGTTTGGCCTACTACCGTGGCGCACGGTGCGCGATAACGTGGGGCTTGGCCTCGAACTGGCTGGAATGAACAAGGTCGAAAAGCGGCGCAAAGTTGATGAACAGCTGGAACTCGTTGGCCTTGCGGACCGCGCGACTGCGCTTGTGGGCGAGCTGTCGGGCGGCATGCAACAACGCGTAGGCCTTGCCCGTGCGTTCGTGACCGACGCGCCGATCCTACTGATGGATGAACCGTTTTCCGCGCTTGATCCGCTGATCCGAACCCGTCTTCAAAATGAACTGCTGGACTTGCAACAGCGCCTGAACCGCACCATCATTTTCGTCTCCCACGATCTGGATGAGGCCTTCAAAATCGGAAACCGCATCGCGATCATGGAAGGCGGGCGCATCGTGCAATGCGGTACACCGCGTGAAATTTTCAGCAAACCAGCCAACGGTTATGTTGCTGACTTTGTTGCCAATATGAACCCACTTGGCGTGCTCTGCGCGCGTGATGTCATGATTGACGGATCAGGCGGACATGAGGTGGATGCCGAAACGCCGGTTTCCCAAGTCATTGACGATCTCTGTGAATTCGGCGCGTTGACGGTCACTGAGAACGGCAAGGCCCTTGGCCAGATTACGCAACGCAGTGTACTGGCGCGGATCAGCCCAAAGGATGCAACCTAGAAATACACGACTTGCGTGTTCCCATAAGATCGGGCCATCCTTGTGACGTATTTGACAAGGATGTTTTCAATGCTGCCATTTCCAAGCCCCGCTTTCGTCGCCGCTGCCGTGTTGATGTTGTCCGCCTGCCAGTTGGAAACTGGCGGGACGCCACAAACCTATGAAGACATGCAGGCCGAACGATTGGCCGCCACGCAAGCCAAAGTCGAAAACTGCCGCGCAAGTGTTTGCGGGCGGCTAAACCTCGATTCCGGTTACCTTGAAGATTATGCGCAAGTTGCCGAACTGGACCACGTCACAGCGTTCATGGCGAGCTTCACTGACTTTGATGACCTCGCCGACATCGCGCCGATGATACAGCTCGACGAACTTCACATCGGGCGAACCCAAGTCACCGACCTCAGCGGGTTGTCGAACTTCACCAGCCTGACGTTGCTTCACGCACAAGACCTAAACGCTCAGGATTACGGCGTCATCGGCCAGTTGCGCGGGTTGCAAGAACTGGCTCTTGGTGGGTCCGATCTAGGCGATATGGCGTTTGTGCGTCAACTCACGCAGCTTAAGTCACTCAATCTAAGCTACGCGGACGTCACCAGCCTTGAAGCCCTGCGCCGTCACCCGAGCCTAGAAGTGCTTGATCTTGATACCTCAACAGTGGCTGACTTTTCGGTTCTTAAAACGATCCCGAATTTACGCGAAATCTACATCACGCCGTGGTCACTTTCCGAAGCGCAGCAGGCCGTCATCGACGAGCTTGAGGCAAAGGGAGTAACCGTCAAAGAAGAGGTCGCAGTTATCGTCTGCTAGCGTGCATTTACCGCTCGTGCAGCAATGTTTTCGGCCGCTTGGGTTAGGTCATGCACCAACGTGCCTGCCATTGAACGCATCACCATAACTTCGAAACTTTGCGACCCAAGGCGCGTGATGCCGCCCGTCATATGACCGATCAGCGTGCGGGCCGTATGGCCAGCTTTGAACTCGGTCGCACGCAGATCAATGGGTGTAAGGCGCGAAAGAACCGCCACCGCATCGGCACCCTCAATCTGGACAATCGCCCATGCATCCGAGTGATCGATGCAAGCGGTGCCCCTTAGTTCCGGGCAACCCACCCCAATTAGTAGCGCCTGATCCTTGCCGCACCACATCGCACGCGGGGCTATTCCGACGCAGCGGTTGGGCGCAGGAAACCCAACGCCAACAGCTGCTTTCAATGCGTCTGACGTGGCCTTTTTCTGCCCCCTATGTGGGGCAATCAACGTAACCGGCGCGGCGGCAATTTCAGCCAACGTAATTGTGCCGATTGTCTTTGGAAGCAACCCTGCACAAGCGGTTCTGGCGATCAATTTAACCACGGGCAAGCCCTCCTTCGGGATCAATGAAGACAGGATGGCAAATCTCGCACAGCACGTGATTGTCGCGCACGTGGTCGACCAACATAACCCGTTCACCATAGCGGTTTGGACCGTCCTTCAAGAAACCCAAACCGATATCATACCCCAGCGTAGGTGAGTGACAAACGGAGGTGACATACCCTTGATCGTTTTCACTAACGGCGTCCGCACCTTCGACAAACAAATGTGCACCTGCTGTTAACTTGTCAGCAATTTCAACAGGTTTCAGCCCGACCATCTGTTCACGTTCCGAATCCAGTAACCCCTCGCGGCGTGACATCGCATTGCCGATGCAGTCTTTCTTCTGGCTCACCATGCGGTCAAACCCGATATCAAATGCCGTCACGCGACCATGAATTTCCGCATGGGTGATAAATCCCTTTTCGATCCGCAACACGTTCAGGGCTTCCATCCCATAAAGCCCGCCACCCATCGCCTCAGCCTGTGTCGTAAGTAGCCCAAACAGCGACGCACCATAGCGCGCTGGCACCGCGATTTCATAAGCGTGTTCGCCTGAGAACGAGATGCGGAACAAGCGCCCCTGAACGCCTGCAACGCTGACGTCGCCACAAGCCATAAACGGCCAACTGTCGTTATCAATCTGCTCGTCCAGAATCGTGTTTAACAACTCACGTGACTTCGGCCCAGCAACCGCAAACTGCGCCCATTGTTCGGTGACTGAGGCAAAACGCACATCCAGATCGGGACGCAGGGCCTGGCTAACCCAATCGACGTGCTTCATCACCTGCCCCGCCGCAGCGGTCGTTGTTGTCATCACATAGTGGTTCGGCCCCAATCGCGCAGTGGTGCCATCGTCCATGACATGCCCATCTTCACGCAGCATCAAGCCATAGCGCACACGGTTTTCTTTCAGGCTAGAAAACGTGTTGCAGTAGACGAAATCGAGGAACTCGGCCGCATCCGGCCCCTGAATATCGATCTTGCCCAAGGTCGAAACATCACACACGCCAACATGGTTGCGTACCATGTTCACTTCGCGATTACAGGCTTCAAGCCATGTGGTTTCGTTTGGCTTCGGGAAGTAGCTCGCACGATACCAAAGCCCAACTTCAATCATCGGCGCATTGCGATCAACGCTCGCGGTGTGGGACGTCAAGTGGCGCTCAGGCGCGAAACCGTGGCCCTGTGATCCAGCACCCATCGCAGCAATCGAGACTGGTACATAAGGCGGGCGGAACGTCGTCGTGCCCGTTTCCGGAATACCGCGCCCAGTGGCATCTGCCAGCACCGCGAGCGCGGCTACATTCGAATTTTTCCCCTGATCGGTGGCCATTCCTTGCGTCGTATACCGCTTCATATGCTCAACGCTGCGGAAGTTCTCTTGCGCTGCGAGACGCACATCCTTCACGTGCACATCATTCTGAAAATCGAGCCATTTCCGCCCCTTACCTTCCACCTGCCAGAGCGCTTCGATGGCATACGGAGTGTCTTCTGCGGTTGGAGTCTCGGTCTTTTGCGGCTTCAAATCAAGCGACGTGACCGCCGCTGTTGCAACCGCAATCCCGTCCTCTAAACATTCTAACGTCGAAAACTTTCCACGCGCTGCGCCAGCAACCGACATATCAGGAATTGACCCATCCATCGGAACGAAGCTCAGGATGTCATCAGACCAAGTTGGCCGTCCATTCATATGACACGTAAGATGCACAGACGGGTTCCAACCACCTGACATCGCGAGACAATCCGTTTCGATCTCATGGGTGCCGTTCGCATCTTGAACAGTAATACTTTGCAAACCACGCCGCCCTTTGGTGGCAATAACCTGCGCGCCTTTGAACAGTGGGTAGTCACCCTGCGCCTTTGCATCTGAACGGCTATCGATAACGCCCGCAACACGCACGCCGGCATCAATCAAATCCATCGCAGTGCGATGCGCATCATCGTTATTGGCAAAAACCGTCACAGCCTTGCCAGCCGCAACACCCCAACGGTTTAGGTAGGCCCGAACGGCCGAGGCGAGCATAATCCCCGGGCGATCGTTGTTCGGGAATGCAATAGGGCGCTCTAGAGCACCTGCACACAGGATCGAGCGTTTCGCAGTAATGCGCCAAAAACACTCGCGGGGCGTATTCAACGGTGCATTCTGCTCGCTCACCTGCTCAAGCGCGCTGAACGTTCCTTGATCATACACACCTGTGACGGTGGTGCGTGGCATCAAGCGAACGTTGTCCATCTGAGCGAGCGCTTCCAACTGGCGCTTGACCCAGTCGGAACCAGCGTGGCCATCAATTTCACCCGTTTCGGCCAACAACCGACCGCCCATTTGGGTGTCTTCGTCCGCCAAAATCACGTCCGCGCCAGCCTTTGCCGCCGTAAGCGCCGCCATGATACCCGCCGGCCCAGCGCCGATAATCAGGACATCACAATAGGCGAACGCTTTCTCATAGATCTCTTCAACTGCGTCGCCCGACAACGCGCCCAGTCCGGCAGCACGGCGAATGATCGGCTCGTACACTCTTTCCCAAAACGCTTTCGGCCACATGAAGGTTTTATAATAAAATCCAGCACTTAAGAACGGCGCGGCGAGATCATTCACCGCCATCGCATCGTGTTTCAGCGACGGCCACGCATTCTGGCTACGCGCACTAAGCCCATCGTACAACGATTGCGTGGTGGCGCGAATGTTGGCGTCCTGTCGCGCATCGGCCCCGACTGTGACCAACGCGTTCGGTTCCTCGGAACCCGCTGTCAGAGCCCCACGTGGGCGGTGATACTTGAACGAACGCCCCATAAGGCGCACTCCATTTGCCAATAACGCCGCAGAAAGCGTGTCGCCTTCGCGTCCAGCATATGGCTTGCCATCAAACGTAAAAGAAAGCGGCGCGCCGTCTGGGTTCAAACCTTTGCCTGCGATCCTCATGTCTTAGCCTTTTCTGCCAGAACCGCGCCGGACACTTCATGGGTGACGGTATTTCGTGTCACAACGATCCACGCACCGCACCCTGCTTCGTGGTGCCAGAGATCACGGGTTTCACCGGCTGGGTTTTCTCGATTGTGAAGGTAATCATCCCAAGTGGCCGTTCCTGCATCAGCTGAGGGCCGATTCAACATGGTCGCGTGACCTTGGTAGTAAAATTCCCGGCGATCGCGATCACCGCAGATGGGGCATGGCAGGCGCATGTTTGATCCTAGTGTAAATTGTGCTGAGCGCCGGTGCCTTCTTCATCCATCAGACCCACTCCGGTACGGAAACGATCAAGACGGAAACGGGCTGCAGGAGCATGGTGTTCTCCCTTGGCAATGAGGTGCGCATAGCTATAGCCAGACCCAGGCACGGCCTTGAAGCCGCCATAACACCAACCGCAATTCAAAAAGAGGCCTTCGGTTTCAGTTTTGTCGATAATCGGTGAACCATCGGGCGACATATCCATAATACCTCCCCAGCTGCGCAACACGCGCGCTTTGCCAATCGACGGCATCAGCGTCATTGCTGCCTCCATCACGTGCTCCTTCATCGGAAGATTACCACGCGCAGCATAGGAAGCGTAAAAATCCAAGTCGCCGCCGAATACCAAGCCTCCTTTGTCAGATTGGCTGATATAGAAGTGACCCATCCCAAAGCTAATCACGCTGGGCAGTATTGGCTTAAGACCCTCTGACACGAACGCCTGCAAAACATGGCTTTCAATCGGCAACCGCATTCCAGCCATTGCCGCCACTTGGCTTGACCGCCCTGCAACAACGATCGCTACCTTTTTCGCACGGATCGCGCCACGGCTGGTTTGCACCCCGCGTACGACACCGCCCTCAATATCAATCCCCGTCACTTCGCAGTTCTGGATTAGATCGACGCCGCACTGATCCGCCCCGCGGGCATAGCCCCACGCAACCGCATCGTGGCGCGCCGTTCCGCCGCGACGATGCATGAGGCCGCCGTAAATCGGGAAGCGGACGTTGTCGAAATCAATCATTGGCGCCTCGGCACGCACCTGTTCGGGGGTCAACAACTCAGCGTCATCGCCCTGATTAACCATCGAATTGCCCCTTCGCGCAAAGTAGTCACGCTGGCCATCCGAATGGCACAACATCATCACGCCGCGTTGGGACATCATGGTGTTATAGTTGAGGTCTTGTTCCATCCCTTCCCACAGTTTCAGAGAATGGGAATAGAATTCGGAGTTACCCGGAAGCATGTAGTTGGCGCGAACGATCGTGGTATTGCGACCGACATTCCCGCCACCAAGGTAGCCTTTTTCAAGAACAGCGACATTGGTGATGCCATGTTCCTTAGCAAGGTAATACGCTGTTGAAAGCCCATGCCCGCCGCCACCAATAACAATCACGTCATATTCAGGTTTGGGATCTGGATTACGCCATACGGGTTTCCACCCTTTTTGGCCGAACAAACCTTCTTTGATTACCTTGAACCCTGAATAGCCCATGCTGTCCTCTTGACCGATCTTGCCAAGACAACCCTACTTTAGTGTGCCCGAGGTGCAACGCCCCATTTCGACATTTACTGAATAAGTAGCGGCGAAATCCCTCGGCCAGTGGAACGAGCCGAGGGAGAGAGAATTATAGACCTTTGGCTCGATAGCTCGCTGCGACTTTGCCAATCGAGACGAGATAAGCAGCAGTGCGCAAGTCTTTGACATCGTCACGTGCGTGCCAAACTTCGCGCATGGATTGGTATGCTGTGCGCATCGTGTCATCGAGGCCGGAACGAACCAATTCAAGCTCGCCCGCGCCGCGCAGGTACTTGGATTTAAAATTCGGCGTCATGGACCATTGGTCCCCCAGATGTTCAGACAAGCGCTGAAGTTCGCCAACTATCAATTCATGGCGCGCCTCTTCTTGGCGCCGCTGCATCCGACCAAAACGGATATGGCTGAGGTTCTTTACCCACTCAAAATACGACACGGTCACACCGCCCGCGTTTGCGTACATATCGGGAATGATAACCGTACCCTTTTCGCGTAGAATTTCATCGGCGCCCGCAGTAATCGGGCCATTGGCGGCCTCAATAATTAAGGGTGCTTTTATGTTTGCTGCGTTGGTGAGGTTAATCACACCTTCGAGTGCCGCGGGAATAAGGATGTCGCAATCCTGTTCAAGAACCAGCGCGCCGCTTTCGATGTAGGTCGCATTTGGGTAATCTTTTACGCCGCCATGTTTTGCGATCCAGTCGCGGACGGCATCAACATCCAACCCACCTTCATCCGACAGCGCACCATCACGCTCGATGATGCCGGTTATAACGCAGCCATCTTCTTCTTGAAGAAACGCCGCGGCATGATACCCAACGTTACCTAGCCCCTGCACAACGACGCGCTTGCCGTCGAGCTGTCCACTTAACCCAGCCATCTTGATGTCCTCGGGGTGACGGAAGAATTCCTGCAATGCGTATTGGACGCCGCGACCTGTCGCCTCAACACGGCCCTGAATACCACCCGCGTGGGTCGGCTTACCGGTAACGCAAGCTGCTGCGTTAATGTCTGTAGTGTTCATCCGGCGGTACTGATCCGCGATCCATGCCATTTCTCGTTCGCCTGTACCCATATCTGGGGCTGGGACGTTTTGGGACGGATGGATCAAATCACGCTTCGCCAATTCATACGCGAAACGGCGGGTGATGCGTTCAAGTTCTTCTTCTTCCCACTCGCGCGGGTCAATGCACAGCCCCCCCTTGGACCCGCCAAACGGCGTTTCCACAAGAGCACACTTATAGGTCATCAAAGCCGCAAGCGCCTCAACTTCATTTTGGTTAACGCCAAGTGAATAGCGAATACCTCCTTTCACCGGCTCCATATGTTCGGAATGAACAGATCGGTAGCCAGTGAATGTTTCGATTTTTCCGCGCAAACGAACACCGAATCGAACAGTATAGGTGGCATTGCAAACGCGAATTTTCTCTTCGAGGCCGGGCGGGAGATCCATCAATGCGACGGCGCGGTTGAACATAATATCAACGCTCTCACGGAAGGATGGTTCTTTAATTGCTGCGTTTGATGCGCTCATTGGTTGTCCTCTCAAGACTTGTTCCAGTTCCACTTAAACCACATACTTTTCGGAGAGGTTAAGCGGCGAACGTTAATGATGAGATCGAGTTAAACACGATTCTATGCGGCCGTGTCGGTTAGTTTCAAATCTGGTCAGAAACGGGAGCAATCCACAATTCCCGACAAATTGACGCACCATTTTCCCGCGACAATAAGGAAAATCCGGCGATTGTCCTCGACCTCTAAACAATCCCCCTATTCTAACGCCTTCTGTCGCGAAATGGACGGCGCGTTAACACTTTGCTGCCCAATTTCGCCCTAATTTAGCCACTCCTCAATGTTCTAAGCACCATCGAGAGCAAGGCTGAATCCGTCCGCAATTCGAATGCGGCGTAGGGCCGAGGAAGGTTAATATGAGACAGAAGATGAAAAAATTGCTATCTGCAGAAACATCCCTACGAGGGCTCTTCAGAAAACTGCATCGTGACGAAGATGGTTCAATCATCATCTTCTCGTTAATGATGTTCGTCTTAATCTTGTGGTTCGGTGGCATGGCCGTTGACCTGATGCGCTTCGAAACAACGCGGGCAAAGCTTCAGGGTACGCTGGACCGCGCAGTCCTTGCAGCTGCCGACCTTGACCAAGTTTTGCCACCAGCAGAGGTTTGCGCCGATTACTTCGAGAAAGCGGGCATGTCCCAGTTCCTTGACACGTGTACCGTAGATCAAGGCATCAACTATCGGGTTGTTACTGCGGTTGCGGATGCTGAAATGCCGCTGTTCTTCTATGACTTGCCATCTGTTTTCTCTTCTCCGTTCTCAGCAGAGCTTTCGTCGCTCACCGTTTCCGGCACATCGACTGCCGAAGAACGTGTTACCGATGTTGAAGTTTCGCTCGTTTTGGACGTGTCCAGTTCGATGGACCAGAACAATCGCATTCAAAACCTGCGCCCGGCTGCACGGGACTTTGTTTCGACGGTTCTGGCCAACAACACGAATGCGCCGAAGGGCCTGATTACGATTTCGATCGTCCCCTATAGCGCTGTGGTT
The DNA here is from genome assembly GCF_900185015.1 of Octadecabacter ascidiaceicola. Classification (GTDB taxonomy): domain Bacteria; phylum Pseudomonadota; class Alphaproteobacteria; order Rhodobacterales; family Rhodobacteraceae; genus Octadecabacter; species Octadecabacter ascidiaceicola. Next base: position 905,678 of record NZ_FXYD01000001.1, read on the forward strand.
AATCCGGGCCCACAGCTTGAGCCCCACTTTCCAAACGTGAACCGGGTCCATGAACATTCAATGTGTTTGCTGTTTGATGCGAGTGAATTTACGTCGACAGCACTAGATTTGAACGGGTCCTATAATCACGTCGCTCATTTCGGTTACAATGGCTATGGTAACTCTGTTTCAGAGAATCCATGGTGTTTCGCAGGCACGAGAAACGCAATTATTCCCCACACGACAGATGAAGACAGACTTCATACGGCCATCGAAAATCTACACGCATTCGGGAACACAGCGATCGACATGGGTGTGAAGTGGGGGGTGGCCCTTCTTGACCCAAGCACGCGTTCGATAATTACGGACCTTGCGGGCACAGCTAACTCTGGTGTTCCGGCAATCGCATCCGGCCGCCCCGAAAATTTCGGTCAGTCCGACGTCCTTAAAATCCTCGTATTGATGACGGATGGCCAAAACACCAGCCAATGGGATCTTGTTGAGCCCTTCAAAACTGGGTTGTCGTTCGTGTGGTACGATTTGGACAGCGACACGCAACCTCTGCAAGACGCAGCTCAGAATGGATGGTCCGTTCAATATAGGGGCTTCCATACGAAGAACAATCATTGGGACGACCGTTTCTATTGGAATGGCCAATCAAACAATTCCCGCTTTCGGTCCTACCCTATGGGATTTAGCAATCGGTCGGAATATATCACCGCGCGTACGAACTCCCAAGGAAATGTTCTGACAGTAGGGCAAGGCCCAACCTATCAAAACAGTGTCCGGAATGCATCTTGGCAGGAATTGTTCGCGATCCATTTCACGTCCCGAGTCAACGACGCCGTTCTGAGGGATGCACTAAACGCCCGAGCATTACCCTATAGAAGCGGCATATCTGGGCGTCCTGACTTCATTGATCCCGACTACGCGCTTAACTATTCGATTGTAAACGGCAACCAAGCCAATGCGCGCCTGTCAGCCATCTGTGACGCCGCCCGCAACGAAGGCGTCGTGATATACACAGTTGCATTTGAAGCGCCAACCGGTGGCCAAGAAGCACTGCGCGACTGTGCAAGTACGCCAAGTCACTACTTTGACGTGGCCGGCACAGACATTTCGGACGCATTCTCTGCGATTGCATCTGACATTCGCGCGCTGAAACTAACGCGATAAGGAAATTGATATGATCTTTGCTATCAAATCCCTCGCGCGTTTCTTGCGACTCTTCCGCAAGGAAGAAGACGGCAGTGAATCATTAGAGCTCGCTCTGATATTCCTTCCGTTTGTCATGATCCCGGTTTCGGGCTTTGAGCTTGGCTTGCTCATGACGCGCCATGTTATGGTTGAGCGTGGGTTGGATATGGCTATTCGCGAAGTACGCCTGAACACAGGCGTCCCCTTCACAGAAACGCAGTTTAAAACTATGGTCTGCAATTCCGCGGGGATCATTCCAAATTGTATGGTCAACTTGCGCCTTGAAATGCGTAATATTGATCTGCGGCACACTGGATCTAACGCGACCAACCAGATTCCACGCCATGCATCCTGCACGAACTTGGATTACCCAAACCAAGCGCCGCGGAACTATACCAATGGTGTTCCGAACGAACTGATGGTCGTCCGCGCCTGCGGCTTATTCTCGCCTATGTTGCCTGAATTCGGGCTGGGTTATTTCTTGTCCCGGATACGGGGCGACGGCAACTACCCGTTGGTGGCAACCGCTGCCTTTGTGATGGAGCCTTTATAAATGCTGAAGTTCTTCAAATCAAAACTCCGCCAGTTCCGACGCGAAGATGAAGGCGCAATGGTTGTCGAAGCGATGATCATGTTCCCGACGTTGTTCGCGGCCGTGATCGCGACCTTCGTTTTCTTTGACGCGTTCCGAAACCAGTCTATTAACCTTAAGGCTGCGTACACAATCTCTGAGGCGTTTAGCCGGGAAGAATTGTACATCACCAACCGGTTCATTAACAATACATGGCGCTTGCACCGCTTTTTAACCAACTCTACCGATCTCACAAAGATGCGTGTGACGCTCATCCAGTACATTGATGACACTGACGATGGCACCGACAATGGCGACTATTTCGTTGTTTGGTCCCGTCAAAAAGGTGGCGCTGGTACGCTCAACAACAATGGTTTGGCACAAATGGATGGAAGGGACGAAATCCCGGTCATGCCTCATCGTGAAACGCTGATCCTGGTGCAAACATGGGTCGATTATGAGCCAAACTTTAGTATTGGTCTTGGTGCTTTCACCTTCGAGAATGCAATTTTTACACGTCCCCGTTTCGCACCCAATGGTATCTGCTATGACCACAACGGTAACGCAAACGGCAGTGAAATTTGCCCGGTTGGTGGTGGCGCCTAAGCTTTCGCCCTTACGATCCTAATCGATCCGCAAAGCAATCTGTTCTGCCATGTATTTGGCCGGACCAGATTCCGTCACCCCACCGACCCCAACACGCGTCGAAAACCGCCACCACAAGCCAGGAGCCCAAGCGCGTGGCTGGCTACGATGCAGGCGTAAGACAAAGCCGTTTGATGATTTGAACGCAAATGCTCCGCGATCAACTGATCTGACGTTCGTCAATTCCGTCAACACGTGGCCTGATGTGTCGCGCAACTCGCGTTCCGTCAGCACAAGCCCGAGCATCGTCGCACGGCGCAATCGTTCCGCAACAATAAGTGCGCCAGAGCCAAGCAACATTAAGTAAACTTGCCAGCCAAACTCCGGCGGCTTCACGAACGCCAACAGAATAAGCATGGCCCCCAAGGCGAAAATCGCGAAATACGCAAAAAGCCTGCGCAGCCGTGACACTTGAAGCGTGGCGATTATCTCATCTTCTTTGGCGTTTTTCATGTCGGCCCCTGATTGCTTGCTTTTCCTCTAGCCAACTCGAGGGAGCTTTAAAAGCGTCTAGCGGGGCGGCGTCACCTCATATCCTGGTTCTTCAGGTTCATCATCAACCATCTCAGCAGGGAAACCTGGCGCCGTAATGTCCAACCCTGTGGCTTCCTCTAATCGTTTGATGATGTCATCGCTTTGCGCGTCAAACCCGTATCGATCGATACCTTCTTCAAAAATCTTCACCATCATCGGGCTGATCTCCAATGGTACGTCATTGTCCTCGGCAATCTGCTGAAACAGCCCAATGTCTTTCTTTACAAGCCCCATCGAGAACCCGATATCGCGGCTGCCGTTCAAAATAACTTGGCTTTCAGTTTCATGCACAAAGGACGTTCCGCTTGAAATCTTGATCGCTTCATAGGTGGTCGCCAGATCCATTCCCGCAGCTTTCATCGTAACCATAGCCTCACAAACAGTCAGCAGGTTCGCCGTCGCCAGATAGTTCGTCATCACCTTAAGCGTGCTGGCCGTGCCAATGTCGCCTGTGTGCAAAACCCGCCGCCCCAAAGTGGTCAACAACGGCAACACCTTTTCAAACGTCGCGCGGTCACAACCCGCAAAAATAGAAATGTTGCCCGTATCCGCACGGTGACATCCACCAGACACCGGACAATCCACCGCAAAACCGCCACGCTCAGTCACGGCTGCCGCGTGGCGCTTGAGTTCCTCCGAATCCGTGGTCGACATTTCCAGCCAGATCTTACCTTCAGTCACACTGGGCATCATCGCTTCAACCACAGCGGCGCAGGCTTTTGGCGACGGCAAACACGTAATGACCACATCGCACTCCGCCATTAGTTGTGCAGGCGATCCGCCATCACGTGCACCGCGTGCCACAAATCCAGCCACGGCCTCAGCATCCAAATCATGCACGAACAAATCAAACCCGTTACGCAAGACTGACCCCGCCAGTTTTCCGCCCACTGACCCAAGCCCGACAAATCCAACTTTCATAATTTTTCTCCTGTTTGGGAAAACGTCCCTGCATGCGTCCGACACGTCTGTTTCATTCACGACACGTCTTGTCTTTGTTTCTAGAATATTCCAGCCAGGGGTTCTGACGTCCAAAACGTACAGCCTTCCTTGCTGACCTCGTCACCTGCATCTATGGTCGCCGCAACTCCGAATGGACATAAAACATGCGCTTCGCTTTCGCCCTTTTAGCTATGCTTGCTGCACTGCCATCATGCTCCGGATTTCCGGAACTTGATGGAACAGTCACGCCGGAACAGGCCAATGCGCCCTTCCCTGAACTTGTGCCCCTCGCACCGCTTCTGGCACAAGCAAACACCAGCACAGGCGGAACAGAAGCAGCGATTACAGACCTTGAACCGCGTCTGGCGAACCTGCGTGCACGCGCTGCGCGTTTGCGTGGCCCAGTTATTCCCGCCGCAATACGCACACGCATGTTGCGCGGCGTACGTTGAAGTCCCGCTGCCAACACGCTAACACCCGCCTAATTCTAATCTAAGGACTATCCCTCATGACCACTCCCCTTCGTCTCGGCATTGCTGGCCTCGGAACAGTTGGTGTGGGCGTTGTCCGTATCATTCGCAAACAGGCTGACTTGCTAGAAGCCCGTACCGGCCGCAAAATCACAATTTCCGCGGTGTCCGCGCGGTCCAAAGACAAAGACCGTGGCATTCCATTGACGGACTACGCATGGGAAGACGATCCGGTCGCATTGGCCAAGCGTGATGATATTGATGTGTTTGTTGAACTCATGGGGGGCGACGAGGGCCCAGCCAAAGACGCAACCGAAGCCGCGATCAAAGCTGGCAAAGACGTGGTTACAGCCAACAAAGCCATGCTCGCCCACCACGGCCAAGAACTAGCCGAAGCCGCTGAGAAAGCTGGTTTGGTCATCCGCTATGAAGCCGCAGTTGCGGGCGGCATTCCAGTGATGAAGGCTCTGACCGAAGGTCTGGCAGGCAACGAAATCACCCGCGTTATGGGCGTGATGAACGGCACCTGTAACTACATTCTGACGCAAATGCAGGCGACCCGTCAGGGGTACAACGCCCTGTTTGATGAGGCCGACAAGCTCGGCTATCTTGAAGCCGATCCGAACCTTGATGTGGGCGGCATCGATGCGGGCCACAAGCTTTCGCTTTTGTCCTCTGTCGCCTTCGGCACTCAGGTCGATTTTGACGCGGTAGAGCTTGAAGGCATCCAGGCAATCACCCTTGAAGACATCGATGCGGCGGCTGATATGGGCTTCCGCATTAAACTGCTTGGCGTCGCGCAAATGACCGGCCGTGGCCTTGAGCAGCGCATGTCCCCGTGCTTGGTGCCAGATCAGTCCCCGCTCGGTCAACTCGAAGGCGGCACCAATATGGTCGTCATTGAGGGCGATTCTGTGGGCCAAATCGTGTTGCGCGGCGCTGGTGCTGGAGAAGGTCCAACTGCAAGCGCGGTCATGTCCGACGTGATCGATATTGCTCGTGGATTGCGTTTGAAAACTTTCGGGCAACCCGCAACGACCCTGCGCAAAGCGCGCGCTGCTAAGGCTGCGGTCCCTGCGCCTTATTATCTACGTATGCAACTGGTCGACAAACCCGGTGCACTCGCCAAAGTCGCCGCCGTCTTGGGCGATGCAGGCGTTTCGATTGACCGGATGCGCCAGTACGGCCACCAAGACACAGAAGCGCCTGTACTGATTGTGACCCACAAAGTCACACGCACAGCACTTGACGAAGCGCTTGCAGCGATGACCAAAACATCCGTTGTGCAAAGAGACCCCGTCGCCATTCGCATCGAAGATGTTGGCTAGCTTACTTTAGGTGACCTGTTAGGGTGGCGTCATGCAACCAGACGTCACCAGCAATATTTCACTTTACCGCTGGTCGCGTTTCCTGCGCAGCTTGACCTTTTGGCAGGCGGTCTGGTTCCTGTATTTCCAAGACATTCTGTCAGGTGCGCAAGCGATCCTTCTATATGTCGTGCTCGACGTGGCGATCACCGTTCTTGAGGTCCCGTCCGGCTATATGTCTGACCGTCTTGGGCGACGCAAAACGCTGATCGCCAGTGCCGCTGTAACCCTCATCGGGGTTACCCTTCTCGGTTTTGGAAGCAGCTTTGCCGTTTTCATAGCAGCACAAATTCTTATCGGTGCAGGCAGCGCATTTTCAAGCGGCACAGACGAAGCATTGCTTTACGAAAGCCTAGCCGCGACAGGGCGTGAGGGTGAGATCGAGGCACAGGAAGTCGTCGCATGGCGGTTCTCCTTTGTCGGCCTCGCGCTGTCAGCCGTAACGGGTGGCGCACTTGCATTGATTGACCCGCGCCTGCCGTTCATCGCAACCGGCGGCGCAATGGCGGGTTTGGTCTGGGTGACTTGGCGTTTTGTCGAACCTCCGCGCACAACGGAAATGGCGGAAGGGGTTGAATTGCTACGGCTTTCGCATTTGGGGGCAAACTTTCGCAACCCCGTGCTGTTGTGGTTCTTCGCCCTTACCGTCTTGATGTACTGTTTTAGCCACCTGCCGTTTGTGTTTGGACAACCCTTTATTCTTGAAGCATTGAACGATGTTGGCTTTGCCAGCAGCGCACCCTTGGTTAGCGGCGCAATCACGGCCTTGATGATGGGGATTTCCGTTGCTGTTTCACTTGTGGCCCTGCAATTACGCAATGCACTTGGCCTTCCACTGCTGCTTCTCAGCGCGTACGGGCTGCAGATCGTAATCAGCGGTGTAATGGCACTTACAGACAGCGCTATCGTGCTCGTTTTTTTACTGCTGCGCATGGTGCCTGACGCCTTATCTCGTCCATTCATTCTTGGCCGCATTCAACCGCTGTTGTCAGATGATAGCCGGGCGACGTGGCTGTCCCTTAAAAGCTTTGTAGGCCGCCTCACTTTTGCGGTGGCCCTTTCCGCCGGCGCGATATCAACAACGGACGCCGGATTGATGCCCTATGCTGACATCGCGCGCATCCTGTCCATCGCAACCGTAATCGGGATCACGACACTTGCGTTGCTTGCCCTTGGCGCAAGCAAAATAACAGTTGCCGCGCCAAAAAATTCCGATTGTTAGCGCTCTCAGGCTTGTAGCTCTGCCGTGCATGACGATAGGTCGGGGTAACTCAGATAAGGATCTCCACATGGCTACCCTCGACTTCAACGACCGTATGCTTTCATTGGGCCTCGCCCGCGTGTCAGAGGCTGCAGCGATCGCCAGTGCCACCTTGATCGGACGCGGTGATGAAAAGGCTGCCGACCAAGCGGCGGTGAACGCAATGCGTGAGCAGCTGAATAAACTGGACATCGCTGGCGTCGTGGTGATCGGTGAAGGTGAACGCGACGAAGCACCGATGTTGTTTATCGGTGAAGAAGTTGGCTCTGGTAACGGTCCGGGTGTTGATATCGCGCTTGATCCGCTGGAGGGCACAACGCTGACTGCGAAAGACATGCCAAACGCGCTGACAGTGATTGCAATGGGGCCACGCGGTTCAATGCTGCACGCGCCGGACGTTTACATGGACAAGTTGGCGATTGGCCCAGGGTTCAAGCCTGGTGTTGTAACGATGGACATGTCACCGTCCGAACGCGTTTCTACACTGGCGGCTGCTAAGGGATGTTCGACAGAGGACATCACAGTTTGTGTCCTAGAACGCCCGCGCCATGAGGATATGATCGCGGAATTGCGCAGCACGGGTGCGGCGATCCGGCTGATCACAGATGGCGACGTTGCTGGCGTAATGCACTGCGCTGAAGCGGCGACCACTGGCATCGACATGTACATGGGGTCCGGTGGCGCACCTGAGGGTGTTTTGGCGGCTGCTGCCCTGAAGTGCATGGGCGGGCAAATGTTCGGCAAGCTGTTGTTCCGCAACGACGACGAACGTGGTCGTGCAACAAAGGCTGGCATCACCAACTTCGATCGCGTCTATACCCGCGATGATATGGTGACGTCTGACGTGATTTTTGCCGCGACTGGTGTGACGGATGGATCTTTGCTGGCAGGCATCAAGCGCGAGCCAGGTTTCCTAACGACTGAAACAGTTCTGATGCGATCCAAAACGGGTTCTGTGCGCCGCATGACCTACCGCAACCCTGTATAAACCTTGCGGTTCGCCCCTGCGGGGAGCGGGGGGCGCACCTTCGGTGCGCTAAGACGTGAGTATTTTTGAGTCAAAGAAGCTTGGGCGTGGCGAATCCTCGCATCGGCACATATGGTGTTGAGTGATGAATGAGACACCAAATAACAAAGGCGCATTTTTAAATGTTGAGGCGTCAGCGACCGGGCGCCGGTGGGTTGGCCCGAGCGTTGAAGACGACCGTTTAGCCGAAGCGATGGTACAGGAAACGGCTATCCCTTTGCCTGTTTGCCGCACTTTGGTGCGCCGTGGAGTGGAAGCCAGCGAAGCCGCTTCGTTTCTTGCGCCAACCTTACGCGATCTCATGCCTGACCCGCGTTCAATGCGGGACATGGAAAAGGCGGCAGCGCGGGTTGTCGCGGCAGCCACGGCGCGGGAACGGATCGCAATTTTCGCAGATTATGATGTGGATGGTGGGACCTCTGCGGCGCTGCTGATCGATTGGTTGCGCGGGTTTAACGTGTCGCCCACTTTATATGTTCCCGACCGAATTGATGAGGGCTATGGCCCAAATGACGAGGCCATGTCGGCGCTGGCACGCGATCATGACCTGATCATTTGTGTAGACTGCGGGACGCTGTCACATGGTCCGATTGAAGCAGCGGTGGGCGCGGATGTCGTTGTGCTCGACCACCACTTGGGTGGAGAAACCTTGCCCCCTGCGTTGGCTGTCGTGAACCCGAATCGACAAGATGAATCTGGGGACCTTGCGCATCTTTGTGCGGCGGGTGTGGTGTTCTTGGCATTGGTTGAGGCAAACCGCCAACTGCGTGAAGCAGGATCAAAGACGCCTGACTTAATGGCCTTACTCGACCTAGTGGCCCTTGGTACAGTGGCCGATGTTGCACCGCTAATTGGGGTGAACCGCGCGTTTGTGCGCCAAGGGTTAACAGTTATGGCGCGTCGGCAACGAGCAGGGCTTGTCGCGCTGGCGGATGTTTCGCGCATGGATACGGCGCCATCATCCTATCACCTTGGGTTTCTGCTCGGGCCACGGGTGAATGCGGGTGGGCGCATTGGCAAAGCGGACCTTGGTGCGCGCCTTTTGGCGACAACAGACCCACGCGAGGCCCAATCCATAGCCGCGCGATTGGATGACTTAAATACCGAACGCCGAGAGATCGAGAATCAGGTTCGCGAAATGGCGATTGAACAGGCTGAAGTGCGCGGTACTGACGCTCCTTTGGTTTGGGCCGCTGGAGAAGGCTGGCATCCGGGCGTTGTTGGTATTGTTGCGTCGCGCTTGAAAGAATCGACCAACCGACCGGCTATTGTGATCGGGCTGGACGGCGACGAGGGTAAAGGCTCAGGTCGCTCTGTGTCAGGTATTGATCTTGGGGCCGCAATCCAGCGCTGCGCCGCTGAGGGCCTGTTGATCAAGGGCGGGGGTCACAAGATGGCGGCGGGTCTAACCGTTGCGCGCGACAAGATTGATGCGGCAATGGAGCGCTTATCAGAGCTTCTCGGCAAACAAGGCGCAGGCGATATCGGGCCTGCTGACCTAAAGGTCGACGGGCTTTTGATGCCCGGCGCCGCAACCGTTGATCTGATAGAAATTATCGAACAGGCTGGGCCATTTGGCGCCGGCGCCCCTGCCCCGCGCTTTGTTTTCCCTGATTGTACGATCAACTTCACCAAGGTTGTTGGTGCGAACCACCTGAAGGTTACCTTCGGAGACGGGTTGAGCGCGCGCATCGATGCCATTGCCTTTGGCGCAATGGACAACGCAATCGGCCCGATGCTGCGTGACCATGGCGGTGCACGGTTTCATCTGGCAGGCCGTTTGGAAATCAACACATGGCAAGGCCGCCAACGTCCACAATTACGCCTCGAAGATGCCGCGCCAGCCGCCTGAAAAATTCTGTGATTTTTTGCTAAGTTTCTACTTGCGTGTTTCGAGAGTGTTCCCTAAATACGCCCTCACCAACAGCGGTCCCTTCGTCTATCGGTTAGGACGCCAGGTTTTCAACCTGGAAAGAGGGGTTCGATTCCCCTAGGGACTGCCATTGGTGACCTTTCTGACATTTCGCGAATAAACAAACGATCTATGTCGTTAGTCGTGGCCTCGACTGTGATCTCCAGATGTTTCTCGGTTCATTGTCATGTTAGGCTTTGGCAGGCGGCGTATCGCATTGTGTTACGGCATCAAGATCAAAGGACAGACAGTTGAAGTTCAAGACAGTAAAGACAGCTCCCATTGAAGGCCAAATGCCTGGCACCTCAGGTTTGCGCAAAAAAACGCGCGTTTTCATGGAGCCGAATTACCTGGAAAACTTCATACAGGCGACGTTTGACGCCATTGGCGGTGGTGCAGGCAAGACATTCGTTGTCGGCGGCGATGGACGCTACTTCAATAAAGATGCAATACAGGTGATCCTGAAAATGGCTGCGGGCAACGGTGCAACGAAGGTTATCGTTGGGCAAAATGGCATTCTGTCGACCCCTGCGGCGTCCCACCTGATCCGGCTGAACAAAGCCGACGGTGGTTTCATCCTGTCCGCAAGCCACAATCCCGGCGGCATCGACGAAGATTTTGGTGTAAAGTTCAATGCGGCCAATGGCGGCCCTGCCTCCGAAGCTCTCACGGCGAAGGTATTTGAAGCCACGACAACGATTAGCGCTTTCGAAACCATCGATACCGACGACATTGACCTGTCTCGCATTGGAACAACCAGCCATGGCAACATGACAATCCAAGTCGTTGATCCAGTTTCAGACTACCAAGCTCTGATGGAAAGCCTGTTTGATTTCGACGCCATCCGCGCGTTGTTTGTCAGTGGTTTCACCATGCGGTTTGACGCGATGCATGCCGTTACGGGTCCATACGGTACTGCTATTCTAGAGAACGCGCTCGGCGCACCAGCTGGCACCGTGACCAACGGCATCCCGCTTGAGGATTTCGGCAAGGGCCACCCCGACCCCAACCCGATTTGGGCCAAAGAGCTGATGGATGTTATGACGTCAGACAATGCACCTGACCTTGGCGCTGCGTCTGATGGTGATGGGGATCGCAATATGATCGTCGGGCGCGGCGCGTATGTCACCCCGTCTGACAGCCTCGCCATTCTCGCGGCAAACGCCCACCTCGCGCCTGCTTATGCGGCTGGGCTGGCTGGAATCGCGCGATCTATGCCGACCAGCGCTGCGGGTGATCGCGTAGCGCAAAAGCTTGGCATCCAAGCCTTTGAAACTCCGACGGGATGGAAATTCTTTGGCAACTTGCTGGACGCAGACAAGGTTACGATCTGCGGCGAAGAAAGCGCAGGCACCGGCTCAAACCACGTGCGCGAGAAGGATGGTTTATGGGCAGTTCTGCTTTGGCTCAACATCCTCGCAGTTCGCAAACAATCTGTGTCTGAAATCGTTGCTGACCATTGGAAAACGTTTGGTCGCGATTACTACTCCCGGTTTGATTTTGAAGCGGTGGCGTCAGACAAAGCCAATGACATGATGCAAAACCTGCGCGGTCGCCTTGACGGCCTAACAGGGAAATCCTTTGCGGGCCTAACGGTCGTTTCTGCTGATGAGTTCTCATACCTCGACCCTGTCGATGGTTCGGTCAGCAATAACCAAGGCTTGCGCATCACGTTTGAAGGCGACGGCCGTGCGGTGTTCCGCCTGTCGGGAACTGGCACCCAAGGCGCGACAGTGCGTCTCTATCTTGGGCAATACTCAGGCCAGAACGGTGACATCAACCAAGACACGCAAACCGCGCTGCAAAACGTACGCGACGCCGCGTTTGAGATCAGCGAGATGCAGGCAACGATTGGGCGGGTAGACCCAGACGTGATTACCTAAAACTTAGACGTCCAGCGGATCGATCAATTCTGGCCCGCTCGCACGGTTGGAATTGACCGCTGGGTCGACTCGGTGAAACGACAACGTGTCCTCGCCCGTGGCTCGCATCAGTTTGGCCGCTCCTTTGCCTTCCTCGCCAAGCCAAAGCGCCCATTGATCCGGTTCCAATATAACCGGTATTCGGTGGTGGATCTTTCCCATCGCCTCGTTTGCGATTGTTGTGACAATGGCCACCGTTGCGCCAAGGTCTCCCCAGTCTTGCCAAATCGCACCAAATGCAATCGGGGCTGCGTCACTGCGTTGAATATACCACGGTAGCTTCGTGCCGTCCTCCAGTCGGGTCCATTCATAAAACCCCGCCGTCGGAATAATGCAGCGCCGTTCCCGACAGGCTGCTTTGAACGCCGGTTTCTCGGCAATTGTTTCAGCACGGGCGTTTATCAACAACGGCCCGCCGTTCGGCTTTTGATACCAATGCGGGATAAAGCCCCAGCGCATTGGCCGATACCTGCGCCCCGCCTCATCAAGGGCTATAGCGGCCACTTGAACCGTTGGGCAGACATTATAATTCGGCACATCCGGCAGATCATTGGCAGGCGCGGCCGCAAAAATTTGCGCCATGGCATCATGAGGAAGTGTCGTTGCCATTCGTCCACACATAACGCCTACTGCCCCTTCAACACGTCGGAATATAGCAGCATACCCCAGCCTGTTAAGGCCGCTTCAACCGGAGCCCAGAGCGTGTTGAATGCGATAGGGTCGGTCTTGGTCGCCTGCGCGATCTCGTTCAGGCTACGACGTCCGTTGCACCCAGCAATCAAAGGAGCCGCCGCGGCGGGCAATGAAATATGCACTGTTTGCCCAGCGCGCGTGATTGGCAGCGATTGTCCTTGTGCAACAGCTTTCGCAATTTTGGCCGCGGGCGCGCCGCGCAAATGGGGAATGCAGGCCATATCACGTTTGAGCGGACCTGCCGATTTCAGACGCGCATACCCCACGTGGGTTTTTATCGTCCCGTCAAACTGCTCAGCGGCAGCCAATTGCGCTGCGGCACCCATTCCTTCTGGCGGTGTGCAAAACCGTGTTAGGTCATATCGCATTGGTTCGCAAAAGCTTTGAAGTTGCCAACCGGTGTCATCAAAAACGGACAACAACGAAGCGACGTCAAAAGCCTGATCCTGTGTATGCAGCAACAGGTCGTAGAACCCAGCATCAGTCGTATTGTGATCGACAACATGGGGATTGATTTTGAACGGATGACCCTCCGGCAACCTTTCAAAAATCTTCTTCGCTTGCGCCAGCCGGTCCCGCGGTGGCAAGCCCGCTAGAACAGCACCAAAGGCTGCTTGCAAGGGGTAGACACCGGACCTGCCAAGCGGCGCATAAACCATAAATCCAAGCCCGCCGCCCGGTGCTAATGCGGTTCGCAAAGCGGCGAGCCCCGCTGCCGGATCAGGCAAGTGGTGCAACACACCGCAGCAATCGATGTAGTCGAAAGGTCCGAATTCGGCAGCATCCAGAAGGCTGCCGGTATGAAACGTAATCCCCGTTAGTCCACGTGCCGTTGCGCGGGCCTCTGCAATCTCACGAGAAGCTTTAGACAGGTCGATATAGGTAATCTCATATGGTCGCCCAGCGCTCTTCATCATCTGCGCCAGTTGGATCAACCCGTCACCCGTCCCGCCACCTGCAAACATGGCACACAGCGGTTTAGACCAGTCGCGATGACCGCCAAAGAGATAGTGATCAATTTCTCGAGGGTCAGACGGGGACCCTGTGATCAGGCGCTTGGCCTCATCCGAAGGGTCGCGTTCCGGATAGGGGTAGGTCTCGTATTGGGTCTGCACATCGGACATGCAAACAGCCTATGTCACGAAAAACCCCGCCGCAATTGCTTGCGACGGGGCTGGTTTCGCCGAAAGACGGCTTATTGCATGTTAATGCGGCCATCCGTGTACGGCTGGTATGGCGCGTTTTCGATCAGAAAGTCTGCTACGACAGTTTCTAGCCCCGGGCCAAAGTCATAGGCGTTTGCTGCGCCTTCAAACATGGAATACCCGTCGCCACCGTTACGAACATAGTTGTTCGTGGCCAACAGATAGGTCGCCGCTTCATCCAGTGGCGCACCACCGATCGTCACGTCGCTGATCCGACTGCCGGGCTCAGCGCTCAACGTCGCAGTATAGGTAATACCGGCAACCTGAGGGAAACGGCCTGCGCCGTCTTCCACTTGGCCAACACCGTTCTCAAGCGCAGCAAGAACGTCTGAACCGCTCACTTCGAACGTTGCCAGCGTATTCTGGAACGGCAGCACAGTCAGCACTTCGCCCATGGTGATTTCGCCCGCATCAATGGACGCCCGCAAGCCACCACCATTCTGGATCGCGGCCACAACGCCCTGATCGGCCGTGTGCGCGAGCATGGCATCCGCCACGAGGTTCCCCATCGCGCATTCCATCATACGGCAAACTTCACGTGATCCTTCGATCACCTCAGATGTGTCCGCAACAACTTGCGTCTTCATCTCTTCGATAGGACCAGCCAGTTCCGCCACACGCGCGACGATGGCTTCGTCTTCAGCCACGGACGCATCCAGCAAGATCGTGTCGCCTGTTGCAGAAGTAACGTTGCCTGCGTCATCAAAGACCAGCGTCAAGTGACCAACGTATTTGGAATAGGCGTAGGCCTGCACAACAGGTACATCACCAACCATTGTCGGGTAGGCCATGGCACCTTCAACCGTGTTGGAAAATTCGGTGTGCGAATGGCCGCCGACAACCGCGTCGATCCCGTCAATACCTTCGGCAATCGCCATATCCATGTTCACGCCCACGTGGTTCAGCGCGATAATTTTGTCTACACCTTCACCCTCAAGGGCAGCAACATCCGCTGCGAGGCTTTCCATCTCAGCCGTAAAGATAACTGTGTCAGATGGGGAGGACGTCTCAACAGTATCCGCAGCCAGCGCTGAGACGATACCGATGCGTTGCCCGCCGACCTCAAGCACAACGTGGTTGTCCACGAGGCCTGCCAGAATGTTGGATTGGCTCACGTCGATGTTGCCAGAAATAACAGGGAACTCCACGCCATTTGCCAGCTTCGCTAGACCTTCGTCGCCGTCATCAAACTCGTGGTTGCCTACAGCCATGGCGTCAAAACCAATAGCATTCATAAACTCGATCTCGGCGTCGCCCTTGTATGTCGTATACATCAGCGAGCCCTGATACTGATCACCCGCATCCAGAACGATTAGGTTTTCGCCGTCCAGCTCAGCGCGCAGCTGGTTAATCATTGTCGCAACACGTGCCACGCCGCCAAAACACTCGCCAGCGGCATTGTCTTCGGCATTACATGTGCCGTCATATTTGCTGATCGGCTCAATACGGCTGTGCAAATCATTGATGTGAACGATATGCAGCGTGTAATCCGCCGCAGCCATTCCCGCGATCATCGTCATCGCGCTTGTCGTTGCTAGAAGTCTCGTAAGCATAATAGCCCCCATTGGTTTTTTTCTGTCACCAGCTTGGGTTGAGTCGGGTCAAAGAGTCAAAGCCCAAGCGTCAAAGTTGGCGTAGCGTCGCTTTGTGACGGGTCGGTGACACTTGACCTTTGGCCAAGAGCGCGGCACTTCGACACTATGTTGATCTATAAAATACTTACCGCTGAGCAATGGAGCGAACTGGACCAGACAGGCACCTTTGAGGGTGCACCAATTGATCTGGCCGATGGCTACATACACACCTCCACCGCCGAGCAGGCCCAAGAAACGGCAGACAAGCATTTCGCAGGCGTCAAAGGGCTGATGCTTGCCGCGTTGGACGCAGAAACCTACGGGGACGATCTGGTTTGGGAAGTATCGCGTGGCGGCGCTGAGTTCCCGCATATCTACAACCGCCCGATGCTGCGATCCGAAGTTATCTGGGCGCGGGGAATGCCCCTTATTGATGGCCGCCACGTTCTGGATTTCTCATGAAGCTACTTGAAACAGCCGGCCTTCGTGCCCTGCGGGCCTTTGATCCTGAGACGGCACATGGGCTGGCTTTGAAAGCGCTGAACACTGGACTTGGCCCAAGTGGTGGCGCGGTTACGTCTGATCGTTTACACTGCACCTTGGCCGGACTCGACCTGCCAAACCCCGTTGGGCTGGCCGCTGGTTTCGACAAGAACGCAACGGCTTTGGCTGCGCTTGGGCGCACTGGTTTCGGATTTCTTGAAGTAGGGGCCGCGACCCCCCTCCCACAGGAGGGAAACCCCCGCCCCCGTTTGTTCCGCCTGACCGAAGATGAAGCCGCAATCAATCGCTTCGGGTTTAACAATGAAGGCATGGAACCAATCGCGAAGCGGCTCGCGGGTCGACCTAAGGGGCGGATCGTGGGCCTGAACCTTGGCGCAAATAAAACCAGCGAAGACCGCGCTGCGGATTTCGCGCGCGTTTTGGCCCATTGTGGGCCCTATGTGGATTTCGCAACCGTCAACGTTTCATCGCCTAACACTGAAAAGCTGCGTGACCTGCAAGGCAAAGACGCGTTGGCGGCTCTGTTAGGGGGCGTAATGGAAGCGAACGCTGCGGGCATACCGGTGTTCCTGAAAATCGCGCCTGACCTGACTGATGCAGACCTTCAGGACGTAGCCGATGTGGTTGCATCGTCGGGAGTCTCTGCCGTCATCACCACCAACACGACCCTATCGCGTGATGGTTTGCGAAGTGCGCACAAAGAGGAAGCGGGCGGCTTGTCCGGACAACCTCTGTTTGAGAAATCCACACGCATACTGGCGAAACTGTCCACCCTGACGGATATTCCACTGATAGGCGTCGGCGGTATTGGCTCGGCCGAGCAAGCCTACGCCAAGATCCGCGCCGGAGCCTCGGCGGTGCAGTTTTACACGGCCTTGGTCTATGGTGGAATTTCGCTTGCAGGAGAAATTGCGCAAGGGTTGGATGAATTGCTCAACCGCGACGGTTTTGCGAATGTCACGGACGCCGTCGGAACCGCAAGGGAGGATTGGCTATGATGCCCACTCAACTGACGATCTGGCACAATCCGCGCTGCACCAAGTCGCGTCAGACTTTGGCCTTGCTGCAGGAAAACGACCAGCAGCCTGCTGTTCGGCTTTATCTGGTAGATGCCCCAAGCGAGGCTGAGATCGTCGCCGTGCGCAATGCGCTTGGCGTCACCGCCGACGCGATGATGCGCAAGGGCGAGAAGCTGTACCGGGAGCTAGGTTTACGTGACGCGACTGAGGACGAGTTGATTGCTGCGATGGTCGCGAACCCGATCCTGATCGAGCGACCAATCGTGATCGTTGATGGCAAGGCAGCGATTGGGCGGCCACCCGAAGCGGTCTTGGACATCCTCTAGAGTATTTTTAGGCCAAAGAAAGATCAGGTTACAGAGCGTTCGAGCGCGGGGTATTTCCATGCCAACGTCGCACCTCGTGCCGCAAAGCTAATGAGCAGCGCTATCCATAGGCCATGATTTGCGGCCAGCGGCATCAACGCTAAAGCAGCTGCGAAGTAAATTGCTGTCGATAGAGCCATCATATTGCGCATGTCCCGTGTTCGGGTGGCCCCAATGAATATTCCATCCAGCATGAATGGTGCCGCCGAAATCAACGGGGTCAGCGCCATGTAAGTCAAGTAGTCACGCGCGGCGATACGCACATCGGATGCGGTCGTCATGGCGTCGATGATCAAGCCACCCGTCAAAACAAACACAACCGACAGCAGCGCACCGGTGCCAAAGCACCACTTGGACACCATCATTGCGGCACGGCGAAAAGCAGCACGGTTACGGGCGCCGAGTGCCTGCCCCACAAAGGACTCAGCCGCAAAGGCAAACCCGTCCATCGCATAGGCGGTGATAGAAAGGAACTGCAACAGGATGTGGTTGGCTGCCAACTGCGTGTCGCCGTAACGAGCCCCAAAGAACAAGAACGACATGAAAATTGCCTGTAAGAACAGCGAGCGGATTAGGATGTCGGTGTTCACCAATGCAAAACGTTTCAGCTTTATTGGATCAAACAGGCGCGCGCGGTCTTTCCATGGGGCGGCTTGAAACGCAGCGCGGCAATACCAGAAGCCGAGGGCACAACCTGCAATTTCAGCGATAACTGTCGCGCCTGCGACGCCCTGAACGCCCCAGCCAAAGACGGGAACGAACAACAGATCGAGGCCGATGTTAAGGCCGTTCATCACCAATTGGATCACCAGAATGTCGCGTGTGCGTTCCGCGGCGACGAGCCAGCCCGTGATGGCAAAGGTTGAAATCAGGAATGGAGCCGACCACACACGGATCGACATATAACTACGCGCGAGGGTTTCGACCTCTGCGCTGGCAGGCGACATCCAAAAGCCAGCGGCAAACAGCGGGCGTTGCAAAACGATGATCAAAAGCCCGCCGAGCGCAGCGATGCCCAGCGCACGGATCAGGATCGCAGCATGTTCCGCACCGTCCCCCGCTCCAATAGCCTGTGCGGCGAACCCCGTGGTTCCCATCCGCAGGAACCCAAAAACCCAATAGAGCGCGGTGAGAATGATTGCACCAATGCCGACTGCACCGATTGGGGCGGCCTCGCCCAGCTGCCCAACCACACCCGTGTCTACCAATCCCAAGATCGGAATGGTGATATTGGCCAGCACCACCGGCACCGCAATATGAAGGATGCGGCGATGGTTTAGATCAGCCACTGTGTGCCATCACGTGTTTTGGTCGGTTTGTGGCATCAGAAAATGTCCCGTCGCTTGTGCAAATAGACGCGAGCGATTGTCCTGCCAAGCTTCCACATGCACGGATGCATAGCGACGTCCTGAACGGTTCACGGTTGCGCGGGCATACGCATCGCGGGGCAGACCTGTGCGCAAGTAATCCACAGTAAAATCGATGGTCTTTGGCAAGCGCTGCTCGGCGACGTCTTCTCCGGCTTCCATACGGTCCCACATCATCGCCCAGCTGAGTTCAACAATCGCGGTGGTTTCAAGGAAGGCAGCCGTTGCACCGCCATGCAGTGCCGGCAACATTGGATTCCCGATCAGCATGTCTTGGTAGGGCATGACCCCCGTCAGCTCATCACCACGACGATCGAACTTGAACCCCATGAACTGGATGTATGGCACACCCGCAAGGAGCGACTGCAGGGCAGTATCGCGGCGTTGCTTGATCACTTGGACCGACTCTGGGCGCTTCATGACTTACCCTTCTTTTCGGTTTGGATGGTGAAGGCCCCGGTCGCGGTAGCAACTGGGCGCGAAGAATCTGCATCCATCGCCGTAGCGCGAACGAACGCAACAGAACGTGTCACGTGATAGCATTCGGCCCGTGCGGTGATCATATCGCCCGGCGTGGCTGGCCGCATATAATCAATCCTCAAGCCAAGCGTCGCTGTTCCCAGTGGAAGGCTTTCATGAACCATTACCGAGGCGCCAGCGCAGGTATCTAGCAACGCCGAAACAGCGCCACCGTGAATAACCCCCGTTTCAGGATCCCCCACGAGCCGTTCATCATAAGGCAATGTGATGGTCGCGTGGCCATCCCCGATTTCGGTTACATCCATACCCAGCGCATGCGCATGCGGCAGCGCAGAGATGAATTGTTTGGCAATCATAGTTTGGCGTTCTTTGCTCATGCCCTGTTTGAACCCTGCCGTGAAGGTGCGCACAAGCCCCAAATCATAACAATGCTGTCCCCAGTTGCCCCAGAAGCGACTGGGGCGTAGACTCATCTTATATGTAAGGAGATCCTTATGACCGAGCCGCGTCTAAGTTTTAAAGAAATGTGTGCCAAGTATGATGTGACCCCACGCACGTTGCGTTATTATGAGTACATTGAGCTGCTTTCACCTGAACGTGTCGGCCGTTCACGGTTCTACGGTGCCAAGGAACTTGCCCGAATGACGCTGATTTTGCGGGGCCGTAAATTTGGGTTTCCGCTTGAAGACATTCGTCAATGGCTCATGATCTATGAACATGAGGGCACTGAAACCCAGATGAAAACCTGGCTTGAACTTGCAGATCGCCAGATGGCTGAACTGAATGAACAGCGCACACAGCTGGATGAAACGATGCAAGAGCTCAAAACGCTAAGGGACGAAACAGCCAAAACACTTGGCTAAAGTCGCGGCATTCAGTGATGGCCGCGATCCAGAACCGATTGACGCAACGGTTTTTGTCTCGTTGATCACACTATACGCGCCCAACATTTCAAATTGACCGACCTAGTGCGCCCCTCCGACATACCAAATTTACGAGTCACCACTTGTGCTTTGAGACCTACCGAACCGTCAATCGAGGGTGGTA
Source organism: Octadecabacter ascidiaceicola (assembly GCF_900185015.1). Lineage (GTDB taxonomy): Bacteria > Pseudomonadota > Alphaproteobacteria > Rhodobacterales > Rhodobacteraceae > Octadecabacter > Octadecabacter ascidiaceicola. The sequence goes on from NZ_FXYD01000001.1 coordinate 925,759, forward strand.
ATTGGACTTTTCGGACAGGAAAACGGCCGCAAATCCATAATGCTAAACGCAAAGTTGCATGAAATTCTGGTGGAGCACGCGTTGGCGCCTATATGCAGGGGTATGGAAATCCATACCGAAAAGCCCTTAAAAATAAGGCCTACGGGGAAATCTCCGCCATTCTTCCCACTTAGAAAATTGCTCAAATCCATGCAGTTTCTTTCCTGACCTTTCGTAAAGTCCGTTTTGACGCGGCGTTACGTTTACGTTCGCGTCACCAATGCTTGTAAGGTGAGGGCCACATACCTCATCTCACGGTCAGCCAAACCGCTTTGAGGAAAATGACAATGACGGACCAGACCATGACCATTCGCCAAATGTGCGAAGAATTTGAAGTTACCCCGCGAACGCTTCGGTTCTATGAAGCGAAGGAACTTTTGTTCCCCAAACGCGAGGGACAAAAACGACTGTACGGAAAACGTGACCGTGCACGTCTGAAGTTGATCCTACGCGGCAAGCGCTTTGGCTTCTCTCTCGAGGAGATTCGCCAACTGCTGGACCTATACTACATGGACGATAGCCAAGAGACGCAATTGCGCGAGACTTACGTCTTGGCACAAAAGCACCTCGAAGGCATGGAAGCGCAACGCGCTGAACTCGACGAAGCCATCGCTGAGCTTAAGGCCCAAATGGATTGGGGTGCTGCGCGATTGGCAAAACTAGAACCCAAGCGGGCGGTGGCAGTCTAGCCCCGTCTACCAAACACGAAGAGAGCCCTTATGCCTATCTATAACGCCCCGACCAAGGACATGCAGTTCATCCTTCATAATGTTTTGAAGGTCTCAGAGCAGGATATCGACGGGTATGAGGAACTGGACCGTGATTTTACGGGTGCCGTGTTGGAAGAAGCAGGCAAAGTGGCGACAGAGGTTTTGCTACCTTTGAACGAGGTGGGCGACACCGAAGGCTGCGTGCTGGAAAACGGCGTGGTCCGCACGCCAAAAGGTTTCTTGGAAGCTTTCCAGCAGATGAAAGACGGCGGTTGGACCGCAATGGATTGCGACCCTGAATACGGCGGCCAAGGTCTGCCTTACGTGATGCATACGGCGGCACAGGAAACACTGGTCAGCGCAAATATGGCGTTCCAGATGTACCAAGGCCTGACTCACGGCGCCTATAGCGCGATCCACGTGCACGGTTCGCCCGAACAGAAGGCAAAATTCCTGCCAAAGATGGTCACATGCGAATGGACCGGCACCATGAACCTAACAGAACCACACTGTGGTACTGACCTTGGCCTGATGCGCACCAAAGCCGAACCACAAGACGACGGCAGCTACAAGATTTCCGGCACCAAGATTTTCATCTCTGCTGGCGACCATGATATGGCCGACAACATCATTCACCTTGTCCTTGCGAAGATTCCGGGCGGGCCAGACGGCATTAAAGGTGTCAGCCTGTTCATCGTGCCGAAGTTTATCGTCAAAGAAGACGGTTCATTGGGCGATCGCAATGGTGTTGAGGTCGGTAAGATCGAAGAAAAGATGGGCATCCACGGCAATTCAACCTGCGTGATGAACTACGACAACGCCGAGGGCTATCTCATTGGCGAAATGCACAAAGGCATGCGCGCAATGTTTGTGATGATGAACGAAGCACGTATGGGTGTTGGCCTACAGGGCTACGCGCAGGCCGAAATCGCGTATCAGAACGCCGTTGCTTATGCCAACGACCGCCTTCAAGGCCGCGCCGTAACAGGTGACGAAAACCCTGACGGCCCTGCTGATCCGTTGATCGTACACCCGGATATCCGCCGCAACCTGATGGACCAAAAGTCCTTCGTGGAAGGCGCACGTGCGCTGACCTATTGGGGCACCACGCTGATTGACCGCGCGCACAAAAACGATGACGAAGCTGCTGAAGGTCTGATTTCGTTGATGACACCGGTCATCAAAGGTTTCCTGACCGACAAAGGTTTCGAAACCACGGTAGCTGCACAGCAGGTTTTCGGCGGCCACGGCTACATCGAAGAAACAGGCATGTCCCAATACGCACGCGACGCCCGTATCGCGATGATCTATGAGGGTGCAAACGGCGTGCAAGCGCTCGACCTTGTTGGACGTAAGCTCGCACAGGACGGCGGCAAGCACGTTTTGGCGTTCTTTGAGATGATCAAAACCTACATCTCTGAGAACAAGGGCGACGAAGCGTTTGGCGCCGATTTCCTTGAGCCACTGAAAGCCGCGTCCAAAGACCTGCAAGCGGCCGGCATGTACTTTATGCAAAACGGCATGAAGAACCCGAACCACGCGCTGGCTGGGTCCTATGACTTCATGCACATGATGGGGCACGTTTGTTTCGGTTTGATGTGGGCACGTATGGCTAAGGCGTCAATGGATGCACTGGCCGCGGGCGACACGGACACCGAATTCCACGAGACCAAGATCGCAACGGGCCGCTACTACATGGCACGCCAGCTTCCCGCGACGGGCATGCACCTAGCGCGTATCAACACTGGTGCCGATACTGTGATGGCATTGGACGCTGCAAACTTCTAAGCTTTGATTGGGGCGGGTTAAATCCGCCCCGTTCAATTCCTATATTAGAGGTCACATGCCCAAACGTTTTCGCCTAACCCGCCGTTTTCCCTGCGCCATGACCGAAGACGGTTATCGCCGTCTGAAGCGTTTTTCCAAAGAGGCAGGGTTGGATGAAGGCGAAGCGCTGTCCTTTCTGTTCGAAAACTTTGACAGTGTGATTGACGAAGACACATTCGGACATCGTCTACGCATCTTCAATTCCGAGTTAGAAGCGCGCAAAAAGTAGCCCCGGCCAACAGGCCAACGCCCTTGGGAGGGGGAACCACATGATTAAATTGCATTGTTTTGGTGAAAGTGGGAACGCCTACAAGGCCGCCCTGACCCTCGAGTTATCAGAGGCGGAGTGGGAGCCCGTGTACGTTGATTTTTTCAACGGTGAGACACGCACGGACCCATTTCGTGAACTTAACATCATGGGCGAAGTCCCTGTGATGGAAGATGGCGATCTAGTATTGACGCAATCCGGCGTTATTCAGGACTACGTGTCCTCCAAGACCGGTAAGCTAGGTGGCCGTTCCGCCGCTGAGCGACGCGACATCCTGCGCTGGTTGTTCTTTGACAACCACAAACTCAGCGGAATTGCTGGTCCATTACGGTTCAACATGAATTTCCTTCCAAAAGAGAAACAAAACGCTGATGTCATTGCGTTCATGCAGATGCGTTTGAATTCCGCTTTGAAGGTTGTGGAAACGCAATTGACTGAAACGCCCTACCTAACCGGAGACGCCCTCACGATCGCGGACATCGCCTGTGTTGGTTACCTGTTTTATCCGGAACCTTTCGGGTTCGACCGCACGAAGTTTCCCCATATTGACGCGTGGATGACCCGCATCGAGAACACGAAGGGGTACAAACATCCTTACGATCTCATGCCGGGATCGCCCGCGGATCGTGCCTGACGCGTAAGTGACGCCACGATAGGCTTGAAATGTCCAGTGTTGACGTTCACGTCAAGATAAAGACGAATTCGAAAGGACCCACCTGATGACTGACGCATATATTTACGACGCGATCCGCACGCCGCGCGGCAAGGGCCGCAAGGATGGATCCTTGCACGAAGTGACTTCTGCAAAACTGTCCGCTGGCGTTTTGAATGCGCTGAAAGAACGCAACAACCTCGAAGGCCACGCCGTTGAGGATGTGATTTGGGGCAATGTCACACAGGTCAAAGAGGCAGGTGGCTGTCTGGCGCGGACCGCCGTGCTAGCGTCCGATCTGGATCAATCCATCCCCGGTCTCGCGATCAACCGCTTTTGTGCGTCCGGCATGGAGGCCGTGAACCTCGCTGCGAACCAAGTCGCGGGTGGCGCGGGCGATGCCTATATCGCTGGCGGCGTTGAAATGATGGGTCGTGTACCGATGGGGTCTGACGGGGCTGCAATTGCTGTGGACCCAAGCATCGCCATGAACACCTACTTTGTCCCGCAAGGCATTTCAGCCGACATTATCGCGACCGAATATGGGTTCTCACGCGATGATGCAGATGAACTCGCCGTTGCCTCCCAACAGCGCGCCGAAGCCGCGTGGAATGACAACCGGTTTGCTAAGTCTATCGTTCCCGTCAAAGACCAGAACGGTCTGACTATTCTGGATCACGACGAATACATGCGCCCGCAAACCGACATGCAAAGCCTTGGTGGGTTGAACGCTGCCTTCCAAGCGATGGGCGAAGTGATGCCTGGCTTTGATAAGGTCGCACTGATGAAATACCCCCACCTTGAGCGGATCAACCACATCCACACGGCGGGTAACTCTTCCGGTATCGTTGATGGATCTGCGGGTGTTCTTGTTGGCTCCAAGGAGTTCGGTGAGAAGTTCGGGTTGAAACCACGTGCCCGCATTCGTCAGACCGCGAAAATCGGGACTGATCCAACAATCATGCTGACAGGTCCGGTTCCCGTGACCCATAAAATCCTTGCCGACAGCGGCATGAGCATATCCGATATTGATCTTTTTGAAGTAAACGAGGCATTTTCCTCTGTTGTGTTGCGTTTCATGCAGGCCTTCAATGTGGATCATTCAAAGGTCAACGTGAACGGCGGCTCCATCGCCATGGGCCACCCACTGGGCGCAACGGGCGCGATCATCATCGGCACACTGCTGGATGAGCTGGAACGTTCTGACAAAGAAGTCGGGCTTGCAACGCTGTGCATTGCATCCGGCATGGGTGCAGCAACAATCATCGAACGCGTTTAAAGGGGCATCGACATGACTGATTTTACAATGAAAACCGATGCTGACGGCGTGGCCACGATTACGTGGGATACTGTTGGCAAATCCATGAACGTGATGAACCAGCAGGGGTTTATGGACCTCGATGCACTGATCGATCAGGCGCTGGCTGATGATGCGGTAAAAGGCGTGATCATCACATCTGGCAAAGATGGTAGTTTTGCGGGCGGCATGGACCTCAATATCATCGCGAAGATGAAAGAAAGCGCGGGCGACAATCCGGCACAAGGGCTGATGGAAGGCCTGATGGCCAGCCACGCGATCCTGCGCAAGATTGAACGCGCTGGCATGGACCCAAAGACCAACAAAGGCGGCAAGCCGATTGCTTGCGCCATGCAGGGCACTGGCCTTGGCATCGGGTTCGAAATCCCGCTGTCATGCCACCGCATCTTTGTCGCTGACAACCCGAAGGCCAAGATTGGCCTGCCGGAAATCATGGTTGGCATTTTCCCCGGCATGGGCGGCACGACCCGCCTTGTGCGCAAAATGGGCGCGATGGCGGCCTCGCCTTACCTACTGGAAGGCAAATTGCTGAACCCTGCAAAGGCAAAGTCTGCGGGTCTCGTGGATGAAGTCGTTCCAGCAGATGAATTGTTGTCTGCGGCAAAAGAATGGGTTCTGTCAGAGCCGAACATCGTGAAGCCGTGGGACGAAAAGGGCTACAAAATGCCAGGTGGTGAACCCTATCACCCCGCTGGTTTCATGACCTACGTTGGCGCATCCGCGATGATCAACGGCAAGACCCAAGGTGTTTACCCTGCAGCCAAAGCATTGCTATCTGCCGCTTATGAGGGCGCAATGGTGCCCTTTGACACGGCCATCAAGATCGAAGCGCGTTGGTTTACCAATGTTCTGCTGAACCCAAGTTCTGAGGCGATGATCCGCAGCTTGTTCATCAACAAAGAAGCGCTTGAAAAGGGCGCTAACCGCCCGGACGTTGCGGACCAAACCGTTAAGAAAGTTGGCGTTTTGGGCGCTGGCATGATGGGGGCGGGTATCAGTCTTGTATCTGCTTTGGCGGGGATTGAGGTCGTCTTGATCGACCGTGATCAAGAGGCCGCTGACAAGGGCAAATCCTACACCACCGCCTATATGGACAAAGGGATTTCCCACAAAAAAGCGACCGAAGAGAAGAAAGAAAAGGTACTCGGCCTGATCAATGCCACCACCGATCTGGACGCATTGAAAGATTGTGATCTGATCGTTGAAGCCGTGTTTGAAGACGTCGGCGTTAAGGCCGAGATGACCAAAAAGGTCGAAGCGATCATCGGTGATGACGCGATCTTTGCCACCAACACATCGACCTTGCCGATCACAGAACTTGCCAAGGCATCTGTGCGCCCTGACCAGTTCATCGGCATCCACTTCTTCAGCCCTGTCGACAAAATGCTGCTGGTGGAAATCATTAGAGGCCGCGAAACCGGCGATGTGGCCGTTGCGAAGTCCCTCGATTTCGTGCGCCAAATCCGCAAAACGCCGATTGTCGTGAATGACGAACGGTTCTTTTACGCAAACCGCTGCATCCTTCCTTATGTCAACGAAGGCGTGCGGATGCTGCAAGAAGGCGTCGCCCCTGCCCTGATCGAAAATGCCGCTAAACTGGTTGGTATGCCGCTCGGTCCGTTGCAGTTGACCGACGAAACCTCCATCGACCTCGGCGCTAAAATTGCTAAGGCAACGAAGGCCGCATTGGGCGCTGAGTATGACGACAGCGCGGATGAGCTGATCTTCTGGATGGAAGCCGAAGGCCGTTTGGGTCGCAAAGCAAACGCAGGCTTTTACGACTACGACGCCAAAGGCAAACGTCAGGGCCTGTGGTCCGGTTTGGGTGAGCGTTACAGCATTAAAGACGACCAACCAGAGCTTATCGAAGTGCAGCACCGTTTGCTCTTCTCTCAAGTCCTCGAGGCTGTTCGTGCGCTGGAAGAAGGCGTGCTGATGGACATCCGCGAAGGCGACGTCGGCGCGATCCTTGGCTGGGGCTTTGCGCCTTGGTCCGGCGGCCCATTCTCATGGCTCGACATTCTTGGCGCACCTTATGCGGCAGAACGGTGTGACCAACTGGCCGCAGAATTCGGCGACCGCTTCGCCTGCCCTGCCTTGTTGCGTGAAATGGCCGACAAAGGCCAAAGCTTCTACGGGCGTTTTGGTGCCGGAGTGGACAGCAAAGCTGCATAAAGCCGCTGCACGAATTGGGAAAGGCCGCGCATGAGGTTGCGGCCTTTTTTTCTACTCGGGAACACGATCCAAGGCAGCTTTGTTTAAATTTCTGCTTTGCAGACGGAACCGTCATCCGAATAGAAGAAGCGTCCGGCCGCTCTTCGCCTTTTGGCTTCTCTAGAACGGCCTCCATGCCTCAAAGTTCGGGAAGAAAGCGTCTACAAATCTAGGGCTATTCAGGCTTTGGTTCGTCGCCCACCAATCCAAACTTGGACTAAAGTATTGCGCTGCCTATGATCGTATTATTGATTGATCCTTAAGCTTAATAGCAATTCTCGACAACTCACCTGCCAAGGGAAACAAGCAAGCCTGTAAAGAATGGTATATGTCAGGTTTGCCTGCGAAAATGGTGCTTGTGACGTCGCCACTTTCATCGATTTCGGGGAACCACCCGCCTCGTTCATGGTCAATGAAATGCGTGTTCGCGAAGGACCAGAGGCGGCGGTACCAGATTTCGTCCGCTTGGTTTCGATCAAGTTGAATAAGCACCGCAACCGCACCAATGGCCTCAGTGACCGGCCACCAGTAGCGTGACGCGATGTCAATGTCGCCGCCAAACTTCAGCGTATAGGCAAAGCCTCCATCCGGCCTCCACGCGTCTTGTAACGCCCGCTCAATCAATTGCCGTGCTCTCGTCGGCGCATCGCCGCTTGGTCGACCACACAGGTCCCAATACTGCAAAAGAAGGCGGCCCAGTTCGAAAGAATGCCCCGGAGTGGTACCCGCAGGACGAAACATTGGGTTGCCTGCGTAGTTGCGATCAACCTTCCAGGTCACCGTGTAATGTTCCGGCAGACGCCAATCATTTTGCGGTGCAATTTTCTTGGTGAAGAAATCTAAGATCCGACCCGCACGATCTAGATAGACCTGATTGCCCGTGGCCTCGAATGCGCTGAGGTGGGCCTCAACGCCATGCATATTAGCGTTCATGCCGCGGTAGGATGAAAAGGGTGTCCAATCCCTGTTCATCTCGTCGGAATACAGGCCGGCATCGTCTTCCCAAAAGTGCTGATCGAGAACCCTAGTTACATCCGTAAGCAGTGCATCCGCATCCGGATGGCCTGCAATCTTGGCAGTCGAGGCCGCCAGAAGGACGAACATGTGCCCATAAGCCTGTTTGCGATCGTCAGCGATATTGTCACCTTGTAGCGCCCAAAGAAAACCCCCGTGAACGGGGTCGCGATGACAACTGTTAAGGTAGGCCATTCCGCGATCAACAATCTTATCGGCATCTGGTTGGCCCCAGATTTGACCAAGCGCAAAAGAATGGACGAGTCGTGTGGTCGTGTGCAGTTCTTGAGTCTTGTCCGCAAGCGCTGCACCTCTGTGATCAAGGGTTGCGAAGCCGGCATCATGTCGAAGGCTTTTTTCAAAAAACGTGAACTGCCGCTTGGCGTCAGCGGCCAGCCACGCCCGATGCTCTGGCAGATCCAACCAAAAGCCTGAATGGTCTTGCGGACCGGGTGATTGATGTACTGTCATAGGTTTGTCTCTTGTTCATCAGACGGCTAAAGGCGTCAAGTATCGCTTGCTGTATCTATGAATTGCACTCACAGGGTCCTTCATCATCAGTCAGTTATTACAAATCTGGTGGGCGTTCTAATTTGAACGAAAATTGCCCCGCCCTTGTTACCAAGGACGGGGCCCGTACGGTCCGGTTTTTCTGGGGGAAAGCGCAGACCGACGGTCACAAACGAGGTCAGCCCCCATTTGCAACTCGTACCGCCGGCTTATGCGACAGCGTGGTAAACTGGGCGGTTGAATGGCGCGCGAGCGTCATCTTCAAACATCAGGCAATCTACGAGGTCTTCGGCGATATCCATGTTCAAGACTTCATAAGATGATGCACCCATGTCGCTCATCAGATCAGCCTGCGCGCGGCAGAGAAACAATGCACCGATGTTTGCAAAAACGATTTCGTCTTGCGCAAAGTGCAATTGGATAACTTCAACCCATTCAGCCGGACGTTCTTGTGTGATGCCACGAAACCCAACGAGAGCCGCACCGGGGATGAGTGCGAACGGGTCACCTGTCATATCTTCAGAAGCATCGCTTTCGATCATGACGGACTGGTGTGGCAGGATCATCATGTCTTCGCGATTGCCCAAAGCACCGGCAGGTACGGACAGTGGCCAGCTTGCGATATCCATTGTGTCTGCCATCAGCGCGTGACGTGTAATCGCGACAACTGTCTGCAACCCACCATCAAATGTCAGAACCTGCTGACCTTCGCGGATGATTTCGATCGGCGCCCAGCCCGCCTGTGTCGCGACCTTCGTTCCGGAAACCATTCCAGTTGTCCGAGCGTCCAGCTTTGGCTGAGTGGTTTCGGTTTTAGCAGCGTCCCAAGTGGTGTTCTTCCAAGCAAACATTTTTGACATCCCCATGTCTGGTTTTTATATTTTTGAACCGTCTCGGCAGCGAGGTGGTCCGTAGCAACAAAACCATAAGGGGTGATTCCCAAGGCGCTCCTTGGCGCACAAAGGGGCAAGTTTGGGGCATTGATCAGGGGTGATCTGTAATAAACTGGTTAACGGCGGATTAACTTTAAAACTGGAAACAATAATCAGGGCGTTATGCTGGATCGAAGCTGTAGCCATGCGCTTTGATGTCCGACTCGCAAAGCGCTCCGAGTAGTTCTGCGTCCGATTCTGTGTAGTAGCCACGCCAGTCACGCGCGCGCGCACTTTGATTGGCGACAGGAATTTCAGGTGTGAACCCTAGATGTTCAGCGAGCGGAACCATGTCCTCAGCCAAGTATTCCAACCGAATATACAAATCCGCATGCATTCGCCCTGCTCCATCTTTCATGTAGCTCTCATACGGGTTGTTGCTGAATGTGGATCGGGTCAGCGGGTCATTCAGAAATCGCGAAAACTCGTGTAACTTCGCCAACGCCACCGCTGGATGGTCGAAATCCTGCGTCTTTAGCCAATGGTAATAACTGACCATTCGGTCCCAAGGATTGCGCACGAGTGTGAATGTGAACAGCGCTTCCATCTCGTCGCGTGTGATCAGCCCCTCAGCGTCCGCCAGTGTTGAGTGCTTCCACAAACGCCCAGCCGTTCGCACACCCTTCACCTTCCCGCGCCGCTTTATGGCCTTTGGCGTGTCGCCGATCATTATGTCATCAGCCTTGGCGCGGTCTTCCAGCGCTAGTGCCATTGCTGTGCCACCAGTTTTGGGGATGTGAACAAAGATATATCCGCGCCCGCGGGAGATAATCATTTGGTAGACCTTAATGCGATGATTGTGCCTGACATGATAATCAGCGCCATACCGATTAACGCGACTGTACTCAAAGTTTGCCCCCACAAAAGCCAAGCAAAAAACGACGCAAAAACAATCATCGAATATTCGTTGATGGCCACATATGAGGCCTCCCCCAGCTGATAGCCGCGCGTAAGAAGCATAACGCCGACAACAGAGCCGAGCGCCTGTGCAACCGTCACCCAAAGCATCGTTCTATCGGGTGTTACATAGCCCTGTAGAACCCATCCGCTCCCGTCCGGTATCTCTGCGATAGGCCAGATTGTCAGAACCACCAAACCAATTGCGCCAAACAACCCAAGTATGGAGACATAAGCAAACGTCATCACCCAAACGCTCTCCCCTTCGCACCACATGCGCGTCCCGAGGGCTGATACGGCATAAAACAAGCCAGCCACCACCGGAAGCGCGGAATACCATGCCAATGCCCCGTCTTCCGGCCAGACCAGCATCAGCGCCCCAACGAAACCGAGCGTTACAGCACCCCAGCGCCAAACCCCTGCGCGTTCGCCCCTAAACAAGATCGACAGCACAAGGACGAAAATGGGCGCGGTTAAGAACCCCGCTGCGACAATTCCGATCGGAAGAAACGCTAGGCAGGCAAAATAAATCAGCAGAGCCGTCGCATTAAACGTGTTGCGTAAGATTACGCGCGAGGGTCGGTTTGCGTGCAGGCTGACAACACCAAACAGCGCGAGCAACAAAAGCAGCCCAACCGCAAAAACACCCCTTAAGGTCTGAAAAAACCACAAGGATGAGGTTTCTGAGACCAGCACAATCAAATTGTCGGTTAGTGCCAACGTGAACATCCCTGACAGGGTGAACATCATTGAAAGCTTTGGAAAAGTCGTCTGCATGTCGGCACTCTTTCCAAGGGCGCAACAAAGTGCCAGCCCAAAAGCGACCCAATTAAAGTTTTGGGAGTTTATCATTTCAAAATTCTGCGACATTCTGTCCGCCAAATCGCTTCTGGGAGGAAATGCGAATGGGATGGTTAAGAGACGAAACCGGACTGGATAAATGTGCCGCCAACTATGTGCCTTTGTCACCGCTGAGCCATCTGGCACGCGCTGCGAAGGTCTTCACAAATCACGAGGCTCTTGTTTACGGTGATTTCCGGCTAACCTACGCGCAATATCATGCGCGGGTGTCCCAGCTTGCCAGTGCGTTGCAGATGTCGGGCGTAAACCCTGGCGATGTCGTCGCCACGCTCCTGCCTAACATCCCCGCGCAAGCCGAAGCCCATTTTGGCGTGCCAGCCTGCGGTGCCGTTTTGAACACGATCAACATCAGGCTCGATGTCGACACGATTGCCTATATTTTCGATCACGGCGAAGCCAAGGTCGTGTTGTGCGACAGCCAGTTCCTTCCGGTTTGCATGCAAGCGATTGAGTTGATGGAGGGAGAAGCGCCGCTGGTTGTCGAAGTGCCTGACACACAAGCGGGTGTTCCAGAGATTGGCGAGCAGATAGACTATGAGACGTTCTTGGAGGCTGGCGATCCAAACTTTGAATGGATTTTGCCCGAAGATGAGTGGGAAAGCATTTCGCTAAACTACACCTCTGGCACCACGGGGCGACCCAAGGGTGTCGTTTGTCATCATCGTGGCGCGTATTTGATGACAACAGGAACGCCAATCACATGGCGGATGACGCTGCACCCGCGCTACCTGACCATTGTACCACTGTTTCATTGTAACGGCTGGAACCACACATGGATGATGCCCAGTTTGGGCGGCACTGTGGTGTGCTGTCGCGATATCACGGCAGAGGCGATCTATAAAGCGATTGCCGATGAAGGCGTGACCCATTTTGGTGGCGCACCTATCGTTTTGAACCTACTCGTGAACGCTAAAGACACCGACCGCCGCGACTTTGATCACACGGTTGAAGTCTTCACAGCAGGCGCTCCCCCTGCCCCTGCAACGCTGGCCGCGATTGGCGATCTTGGGTTTAATGTACAACAAGTCTACGGGCTGACCGAAACCTATGGCCACGTCACCGAATGCCTGTGGAACAAAGACTGGGACGCGCTTTCAGCGGAAGACCAAGCCGTGATCAAGGCCCGCCAAGGCGTGGCTTTCCCACAAATGGAAGACATCACCGTCATGTCTGACGACATGCAACAAGTCCCGATGGACGGCGCGACGCAGGGCGAAATCGTGATCCGTGGTAACTCAGTAATGAAGGGGTATCTCAAGAACCCCAAAGCCACGGCCAAGGCGTTCAAGGGCGGGTACTTCCATTCAGAAGACATCGCCATCCAACACCCAGACGGATCCATGCAGATTGCGGATCGCGCCAAGGACATCATCATCTCGGGCGGGGAAAACATCTCAAGCGTTGAGGTCGAGGGCGCGTTGATGGGGCACCCAGATGTGATGCTCTGCGCCATCGTTGCCATGCCCGATGACAAATGGGGCGAGGTGCCTTGTGCCTTTGTCGAGCTAAAGGAAGGCCGCGACGAGGACGAGGCCGCCCTTATCGCGTTCACACGCGAACGGCTGGCAGGTTTCAAATGCCCAAAGAAAGTTGTGTTCGGGGAATTACCCAAAACATCGACCGGCAAGATCCAGAAGTTCGAACTGCGTAAGACATTCGGATGAAAGCACTATGGCTGATGGCCAGTGCACTTGCCTCACCCGCGGCGGGGTTGGTGATTGCAGGTGATATCCTGCAAGAAACCTGCGCGGGCCGGTTTGTGCTGCTAGATCCCAACGATGGTTTCACAGTCGGCAAAGACAACTTCAACACCTGCCACCTTTATGCCTTTGACGAAGACCAAAACATCGTGCTGCCCGAACCCATTCACGTGGATAGTGGCGGGCTCAACGGCCTGATCGCACAAGGCACCGAAGTCGCGAGCCACTGTATGTTCTTTGACAGCATCAACGACACACAATTTGCCTTTGTCGAATTCGATGCGCCGATCCTTGGCATAGCCGCCTATCAAGACACCATGGGCGCCACAGATTTTCTGGCCCGCACCAAGGCGACATTCATCGGCGAGCGCCTGCGCGGGTTAGAAGAAAACGATGAAGTCTGGATTGATCCCGACCGCCCTGATCGGCTGTATGTTCTTTGGGCGGGCTCATCGCCGGGCGACTACATCCGTGTCTTTACAGAACGATCTGTTGGCGCGGCCCTAGTGTAGAACGTAAAACGGCGCCCCGAATTTCTTCAGGGCGCCGTTTCTTTGTGAATCTAGCGGCTTACTCGGCCGGTTGTGCCGAAGCACCGACCCCTGCTTTGCCGCGGCGGCTGTCGTTCCACATCGCTTTGATCAGCGAGATCACCATCAAGACCATTACGATCGTGAAAGGCAGCGCGCCGATGATCATCGCATCCTGCAGGGCGTCAAACGGATTACCTGTGGTGCTCAGACCACCCGCAACCAGAAGCGAGCCAATGACCAACGTCAGGATCACACCCCAAATGATGCGGTGCTTGATGCCTGTTTCCTGTTCACCACCGGACATGATGGTGTTCATCACAAGAATGCCGGAGTCAGCGGACGTCACGAGGAACGTCATGATCAGAACCACACACATCACAGTGATAAGTTGAAGGAAGCCACCTTCGATCATGTAGCTGAGTGTGACGAACAGCTTATTGGTGTTAGACGCGCCGATAATTGCGCCTTCCGCTTGACCTGCAAGTTCCAGATCAATCGCTGTACCGCCAAGGATCGTCATCCATGCAAAACACACCAAAGACGGTGCAATCACACAGCCTAGGATGAATTCACGAACTGTGCGCCCGCGCGAGATACGCGCAAGGAACAGACCCACGAATGGCGAGAACGCAATCCACCAAGCCCAGTAGAACGTGGTCCAACCAGACTGCCAACCGAACTGACGACCTTGGTTACCAGCTTCATAAACAGCCGCCAGTGTCTCAGGTGGGAGCGCCGCTGCGTCGCCTTCAAGACCAGCCACGAAGCCATCATAAGATCCCCATGCACCTTGAGCGGCGCCCAAGGAGTCTGCAAATGGTGCCGCGTCAGCCGGTAGGGCTGCTGCAAATGCGCCAGCAGACTGCGGGCCATATGCGCCAAAGGACAGGCTGAAGAAGTGGATGATGTAGTCAACCAACGCCGTGCCATATGTCGTCATTGCGAACATGAACGAACCGAAGATCACGAAGGTCAAAAGCAGGATGACCGACAGAACCAAGTTCAAGTTCGACAGGTACTTAATACCGCGACCAACACCGGACACAGCTGACAGGATCGACAGGAACATAATCAGCGCAAGACCGGTCAACAGACCTACCGTTGAAGGTGCCGGTGGGGCATCGCCCTCAGTCGCAGCCATCAGCCATTCCATACCTGTTACAGCATAAACACCGTCTACGAATTGGCTAACACCGAACCCGATGGTTACGGAAACACCAAGGATCGTCGCAACAACACCCAGCACGTCGACAACATGGCCAACCGGACCGTTTGCCGCTTTGCCCAAGATTGGTGTCAGCGCAGAGCGGATCGTCAGCGGCATATCACGTGTGTAGGCATAGTATGCCAGCGACAGACCTGTCACCACGTAGATCGCCCAAGCATGCAGACCATAGTGCAGGAACGTATAGCGGTATCCACTTTGGACCGCTTCTGGGGAATTCCCGACAACTGCGCCGGACACGACTTCTGGGTTAGAACCCCAAAGGCCAAGCGGTTCAGCAGTCGCGAAGACCATCAGGCCCACACCCAGACCAGCACCGAACATCATGGAGAACCATGAGAAGTTCGAGAATTCTGGCGCTTCGTCCGCGCGGCCCAGCTTTTTCTTACCAATTGGCAAGATTGCCAAAATGATCAGGAAGAATGCGAATGCGCCAACGGCGATGATGTAAAAGCTGTTAAAGACGCCCAGCAACGACCAGTTCCAGCCGTCAAGCGTGCTGCCCGCCGATACTGGCCAAATCAATGCCCACAACACGAGCGCGACCATGAGGCCTTTTGAAATCAAAGCAATTGGAAGACTGTAGCCTTCATAAAATCCGCCACCCTGTTTTGGGATTTCCAGATCCGTAAATGGTTCCTTGAGTGCCATTTGTCCCTCTCCTTTCGAAACGAATAGTGTTTCATATGTTTTTTTATCGCCGCGGTTCCTCAGCGCGTACTTGCAAAGCTTAACACTCAATTTGACACTTCAGAAACAATTTACGTCATCTGAGTGTCGATAAACGTCTGTCAAAACGGGAAAATGCCCGTTAAAATAGAGCAAACAGGAGGCAGAGCAGCCCCAAATGACAGCACTGACGGAATTTGATCGATTGGAAAGCGGCGGCCTATGGCGTGCATCGCCGGATGAGCAACGCCGTGAGGTAACCGTATCTTTCGGCAACGCCACACTCATCATCTCTGATAAAGCGGACCGTCCGTTGACCCATTGGTCATTACCTGCTGTCGAGCGTTTGAACGTTGGAGAACGCCCTGCCCTGTTCTCGCCAGGCTCGGATGCCACTGAAACGCTGGAAATAAGCGACGATATGATGATTGACGCAATGGAAAAGGTTCGCAAAACGGTGAAGCGCCGCCGCAGCAGACCGGGTCGTTTACGCAATATTGGGCTGATAACCGCCTTGGGCGCAATGGTTATTGGCGCTGCGGTCTGGCTACCGGATGCATTGATCCGCGAGGCGCAAAGCGTCGTTCCGCCAATACAGCGCGGTGAAATTGGAGCCACGTTGCTGGGCCACATCCAGCGAATTACCGGACAGACCTGCCGCAGCCAACTTGGAACGGCGGCGTTGGAAAAACTGCACGCACGGGTCTTGGGGCCCGACGCGGGTGGTCAGGTATTTGTCGTGCCATCAGGCCCCGACACTGCCATCTATTTGCCCGGCGGGTTGATCGTGATGAACCGCGACCTCATTGAAGACACTGAAGACCCGGCGGTTGTCGGTGGCCACATCATCGCCGCCGCCGCACAATTGCGTGCACGTGACCCATTAGAAGCACTGCTGAAAGAGTCTGGCATCGGCACGACGTTCAACTTGCTGACCCAAGGTGAGATCGCCCCTGACACACTTCGCAACTACGCAGAAACACTATTCGCAAATCCACCGGATCGTGCCAACGATGTCATCCTGCTTGAGATGTTCGACGATGCGCAGCTGTCCAGCACGCCATACGCCTATGCCGTCGATGTGACCGGTGAATCCACACTAGGATTGATCGAAGCGGACTCCATGCAAGGTGCCGCCGCTTCTGAACTTTTGAGTGATGCTGAGTGGATTAGCCTGCAAGGTATTTGCGGCTAGCCCCCTTAGAAAAGAAGAGGCCCTGCGTCGTCATGCAAGGCCCCTCCTCGGGAGAACAGTTTGAACTCGGTTCTCAGCGGCGGGTGAACGCCCCAGCGTAGCCTGCCCCACGTGCGGTCCCCAATGCGTTTTGTAACTGGCTGTCATTACCAAACGGCCCCGCCAGTACGATGCGCATTTCACGGCCATTCTGGTTGAACACACCAATCCGCATTGGCAAGCCGCGTGAACGCAAGGACTGCGCGATGGACTGTGCCTGATTGCGGGTCTCATAGGTTCCGACCTGCACATAACGATGACCACTGATCTGCTCACGGCGCTGCGGCTGCGGCGCGACAGCGGGTGTTGATACGCGCGGTTGCTGCACTTCGGCGGCTTGAGGCGCACGGCGCGCGGTCGCATATTGAACGCGGTTAGTTGTCGGGTATTGCTGCGTATATGATCCAGCCGGAATGCCGCGCTGTGTGTTCAAGCGACCATCGCTCCAAACGCGGTCATAGCCACTTGGCACCGTTGGCGCAGCAAGCGCATAGCTATTCGTCGGGTTGGAATATGGCGGTGGGTTTTGGTTAAAAAGATCGCCAATGAAACCTTGCGAAGACACAGATGAGCGCGCACGTGACACGACCTCTTGGTTGGCCAAAGCACCTGAAGGCGCCGCCGCTAAACGCGTATTAACATTCGGTGTGAACGTTGAACCCGGAGCACTATCGAACGGGTTGGAATAAGGAGTGCGGTTCAGCTGCGCCGCAATCTGCGCTGGGCGTGGATCAAAAGTTGAGCCAGGCGCATAATCAAGCGGGTTTGAGTAAGGGCGCCGTGGCAACCTTAGATCAGCTTGCAAACGTCCAAATGCACCTTGTGTTGTGGCTACTTCTGGTTGGCCACACTGGATCGGGAGACCGGTTCGCGCACTGATATACTGGCGGCCTGCCGTTGCCATGTCGGCGCAAGCCTGTGCGCGGGTCAAACGGGACTGCGCGGCGGCTGGTGCTTGCTCAACTGGACGAGGCGTAACAGCTGCAACTTGTGGCGCAGGGGCGCCGCCGCAATCAATCGGTTGACCCGTGCGCTGACTGATTAGGTTAGGCTGGACACCTGTCAAACCAGCGCAGGCCTGCGCACGTGTTATGACACGTGGTTCCGGTGTGGCCGGCGCAGTGATTACCCGTGGTGATGGCGATGCAGGGCGAGCCGCTACTGTCGGCGCGTTTTGCGGGGCAATCGCACCGATAGATGTCGCCGGACGTGTTGTACGCGGTGCGGGGGCCGCGGCAATGACAGGTGGCTGTACAGCAGGAGTAGGCGCTGGCGCGCGAACGGCTGGAGCAGGTTCAGGAGCCGCAGCAACAACCGGTGCTGGCGCGGGGGCTGGCGTTGGTTCAGGTGTTGGGGTTTCTACAGGGGCCTGTGCTACTGTCGCTGGCCTTGATGAGCTGCTCGGCTGGAAACCACACAACTGCTCTCTGCTGCGCGACACTCGCGGAACCCAATTCGTTGTCCCGCCAATTCCGGCGCGCACGTAAACACACCCGCGACTGTCAATGTATTGGTTAGAGGTGAACGACGCTGGCGGGATCTCTGCTGGACCGCTTGAGTTCCGTAGGCTCTGCGCGCTTGCGGCACCGCCGATCAACGCAGCAACCACCGCAACGGTTGAAAGCAAGCCAGAGCTTCGACTGAAAATATACATAGTTGTCCCCACAAGATATTGTGGAACAATGCCGAACAATGCCTAATTTGTAAAGGGATTGTCCCCCTTATTTTGTGCCAAACATGCGATCTCCCGCATCCCCTAGCCCTGGCACAATATATCCATTGTCATTCAAATGGCTATCTACCGAAGCTGTCACAATCGGCACATCGGGATGGGCTTCTTTCATGGCAGCAATCCCCTCGGGCGAGGCGAGCAGACACAAGAATCGGATGTCTTTCGCACCCGATTTCTTGAGCAAATCAATCGCCGCAATCGACGAATTCCCTGTCGCCAGCATTGGGTCGACAGCAATCACAAGCCGCTCATCCATGTGATCGGGCACTTTGAAATAGTACTGAACGGGCTGCAGCGTTTCCTCGTCACGGTAGAGCCCGACAAAGCCAACCCGCGCCGATGGGATCAGCTCAAGCATCCCATCAAGCAACCCGTTGCCCGCCCGCAAAATCGAAATCAGCGCCAGTTTACGCCCCTCAAGTGTCGGCGCGTCCATCGCCTCCATCGGGGTATCAATCCGCTTCGTCGTCATCGGCAATTCGCGCGTGACCTCATAGGCGAGCAACTGTGAAATCTCACGCAGAAGCTGGCGGAACACCGCCGTTGGCGTGTCTTTGTCGCGCATCAACGTCAGCTTGTGTTGCACCAGCGGGTGTTGCACGTGGGTAAGGTGGGGCAGTTTGGTCATGCTTGTTCCAATCGTTTGGCGACGGTTGCGCGGGTATCAGCATCGCAGAACGCCGCAGCTAGTGCTGTCTGGTTAACTTCGTTGAAATCATCCTCGGTCCAGCCAAATGTCTGGGCGAGCATGTTAAATTCATCTGTCATTGTCGTGCTAAAGAACGGTGGGTCATCCGTTGACACCGTAACCTTTACCCCCGCATCGCGCAGCTTCTGTATAGGGTGATCCGCCCAACCGCCAGTCGCCTTAAGGAACACGTTCGAGCCGGGGCAAACCTCAAGTGTAACATCTGTTTCGACAATCTGTTGCATCAAGGCGGGGTCTTTGATGGCATCAACGCCGTGGCCGATACGCGTGACCTTTAGGTCGCGCAGCGTTTCCGCGATCATTTCCGGACCGCCCCACTCTCCGGCATGGCAAGTCAAAGATAGGCCGGCTTCCCGTGCCATATCATACGCATAGGCGTAGTCAGCAGGCCTTCCGAATGTTTCAGCGCCTCCCATACCAAACCCCGTCACGAAATCCCCTTTGGTTTCAGCAGCACATTTGGCGGCGGCTTGGGCCTTTTCCCCGCCGAAATGGCGCACGCAGGTGGCAACACATTTCAGCGTAATACCAAGGTCTCGCTCCGCCTCAGTTGCCGCATCTTCAATCGCCGCGAGGTACTCGCGCCACGCAGAAACATCGCCACCGCCGCAGAAATCAGGAGAAACGAACGTTTCTTGGTAAACCACACCGTGAGATGCGCTTTCTTCCAATACCGCTTTGGTTAGCCGATAGAAATCCTGCGGCCCTTGCAGCGTTGTACAGGCGGCTTCATAGACTTCGAGAAAGTGATTGAAATCACGGTAGGCATAGGTGCCATCCGCATTAAATATCCCACTTATATCAATCGATTTTTCCTTCGCCAGACTGCGAATAAATGCAGGCGGCGCGCAGCCCTCAATATGGGTGTGAAGTTCCACTTTTGGCATCGACTTATAGGTCATAAAAAACTCCGTCCGTTGCCCTGCGCGGGTATCTTCAAATGTGCCGCAATGGAAGCGGCGACATCAACAAAATCGATCTGCCCAAGGTCGCGTGCGCCAATCCCGTGAACAAGAACCGGCACCTGTTCGCGGGTATGATCGGTTCCAACCCATGTCGGGTCATTTCCGTGATCGGCGGTGATGCAAAGCATATCCCCATCCCGCAGTTTTGGCAGCAACTTCGCAAGTTCCGCGTCGAACCATTCAAGATGGCGGGCATAGCCGGACACGTCTCGGCGATGTCCATAAAGGCTGTCAAACTCCACAAAGTTCGCGAAGACAAATCCGCCGTCCGGCGCGGTTTCAATCATGTCTGACAGATGCTCCATAAGGGTCGTGTCTGCCCCTTTGCGCACCTCATCAATGCCGCGCATTGAGAAGATATCACCAATCTTACCAATTGCTTGCACGGATCGATCCGCCTCTTGCACCCAATCACAAAGTGTTGGGGACGGCGGTGCAATGGCGTAGTCGTGACGGTTAAGGGTGCGTTCGAAATTACCGTCTTTGCCCACAAACGGGCGCGCAATAACGCGTCCGACTTTTAGATCATGCAGCATTGGCGCAAGATCTTGGCAGAGCTTAAGCAACCGATCCAACCCGAAATGTTCCTCATGGGCTGCGATCTGAAGCACGCTGTCCACCGAAGTATAGCAAATCGGCCAGCCTGTACGGATATGTTCAGCACCAAAATCTTCAATCACTTGCAGGCCTGAGGCGTGACAATTGGCAAGGATGCCATCAGTCTCCGCCAACTCACAAATGCGCGCAGTAACGTCATCTGGGAAAGTCGGTGTTACGTCTGGGAAAGTGTGCCAATCCCACGGAACAGGAACGCCAGAAAGCTCCCAATGGCCCGAAGGAGTGTCTTTCCCAATGCTGACTTCACGCGCTGATGCATAGGCACCCGTTGGCGCAGGCCAACCAAGATCGAGACCTGTTGATAGTGTCATCGCAGCCCCCGCCCCCAACGCATTCAACGTTGGAATTTTAAGTGGGCCAGATCGACCATCTTCTGCCTGCCCTGCCGCGCAAGCTTGCGCAATATGGCCCAGCGTATTGGCGCCTGTGTCAGGCGTATCACCATTGAAAAAATCAGCGGCATCAGGCGCACCACCGATGCCGACGCTGTCGATCACAATGAGAAAGGCACGATTTTCGATTTGGCTCATGGGTTGATCCGCTCAATAATAAGGTCTTCAATTTCAGTTGGTTCACCGATTTCAATCGCGCGAAGCGTTGCATGGGCCGCCTCTTGCGCACTGTCTTCGTCAGCGGCATGAATAGTCGCTATAGGGTCACCTCGCGACACCTTGGCGCCAAGCGGCAAAACATCCGAAAGCCCGACGCGCGGGTCGATCCGGTCCGTTTCGACCTGCCGCCCCCCGCCCATCTGAACCACCGTTAAGCCAAGCTTCTCACCATCGATCCTCGCGATTGTGCCGTCTTTAGGCGCAAGCACATCGCCAATAACAGGGGCCTTAGGTAGGTGCGTGTGCCAATCTTCGGCAATATCCGGCGGCCCGCCCATGGCACGCACCATTGATGCAAAACACACCATCGCATGGCCTGATGAAATCGCAGCACTCACGCGCTCTTCGGCTTCACCTTCGGCATGACCCGCCAAGGCCAACACACGCGCACAAAGGGCTACCGTGAGATCATGCAAACGAGGCGCGGCAGAACGGTTACCTGAAAGGATTTCAAGACATGTCGCAACCTCGACCGCGTTCCCCAAACTCGGGGCGAGGGGTTGGGACATATCGGTTATGAAAGCCGCCGTCGGCGTGCCCGCGCCATTGGCCGTCGACACCAGCGCATTTGCCAGCGTCATAGCCTCTGCTGGGGATTTCATAAAGGCACCACTGCCCGCCTTGACGTCCAACACCAACCCCTCAAGACCCGCAGCGAGCTTTTTGGATAGGATGGACGCACATATCAAATCAACACTCTCGACGGTCGCTGTTACATCCCGAATGGCATATAAACGTTTATCAGCAGGGGCGATGGCCTTTGTCGCACTGACGATCGCGCACCCAATGTCGCGGGTGATCGCGCGGAATGTGGCGGGTGGGACATCGGTGCTCAGCCCCGGTATCGCCTCAAGCTTATCCAACGTGCCGCCCGTGTGCCCAAGGCCACGCCCTGACACCATTGGAACGAAAACGTCGCACGCCGCAAGCGCAGGTGCGAGGATCAATGAAACCGGATCACCAACACCACCCGTTGAATGTTTGTCCAACACTGGGCCGGGCAAATCCCACTTCATCACGTCGCCGCTGTCGCGCATTCCGGTCGTCAGCGCGACGCGCCCTTCGTCACCCAGCCCTTTCAAACACACGGCCATCGCGAACGCCCCCGCCTGCGCATCAGACACAGCGCGCGTCGCCAAACCATTGGCAAACCACGTTAATTCATCTGGGCTAGGGTCTTTGCCCCGACGGACTTTGGCTATGATCGCACGTGCATCCATGTCAGGTTTTCGCCATGTGATCCGCGGTGAACTTGCCTGGAAGCAAATCAGCCACTGTCATTTGCAACGTCGTGCCATCCATTGTGGACATAGTGACAACCGCATCGGCCCCCGCAAATTCAGCGATCTTCTGGCGGCAGCCACCACAGGGCGGCACAGGTGCGGGCGCATCTGCGATCACGGCGATTTCGGCGATTTCACGCTCTCCGGCGGCACACATCGCAGCGATTGCCCCCGCTTCGGCGCAGGTCCCCTCGGGGTAGGCAACGTTTTCAACGTTTATGCCCTTAAACACAGCGCCGCTTGGCGTACGCAGCGCAGCACCAACTTTGAATTTCGAATAGGGTGCATAGGCGTTTTCGCGCACAGCGCGGGCGTCATCCAACAAGGACATGGCTGCTCCTCTTTGTTCAGGTCAGAGTGGGCCGCAATCTCGGTAAGTTCAAGCCGCAGAAGTGCTAAACGTTCCGGCAAGCGTGACTTCTAGCAGTTCGATATCATCGCTGGGGTCGTTGTATCGCGTTGCCATGTTCGGCGGGAGGACAAAAGCATCGCCCGCGACCAGCCTATAAGGATCTTTGCCCTCACCCTCCAACGTCATCTCGCCTTCCATCACAAAGGTGAAATGAATGTCGGCGTCGTGCCTTGTCCATTCAGGAGTACCCTCGCCACGCCGCACCACTTGCACACCCGCCACAGACTTGGTGGCATCATTGATCGTCGTATCACGGGCGATAAACCCGTTTAGGCGGAACGGCGACCATGGCGATTCCGCGCCAACGTAGTGCACAAACCGCTGACCCTGCCATTCGCGATCAGGCCGCAGGTTAGGTGTCGGCAACGTCATTTCATGTTCGATTTCAGTGATATGTTCCGCAGGAACGCCAATCTCGATCACCTCAATCCCGTCTGATGCTTCAAGAACGCGGTGGCGGATTTCTGGGGGCTGGATAAAGCAATCGCCGGCATGGAGGCGGATCGGGCCACCTTGGTCTTCATACAAAACATCGACCCAACCACGGTAACAATAAATCAGCTGAAAGCCGACTTTGTGATAATGCACCATGTCTGGCACGGGTCCGCCGTCAGGAATGCGAATATGGCTGGCGATGATCGACCCACCAAGGCGATTAGGAATGAGGTCGCGGTAATGCATGCCCGCGCGCCCGATAACCCACGGCGCTTGGTCCGCAAGGCGGCGCACAACAAATGCGTGGTCAGTTTCGGGCAAATGAAGGGGTGGATTGAGCGCATCTATTTCCACTACCGTGCCGCCGGGCGACGTAAGCGGCGAACTCTCCGCAAACTCCGCATCACCTGACAGAATTTGTACCCGTCCTGCCCCGCTCGCGCCCGAAAGGTCCAGCCGCACGCGCAGCCCATGCCCGAAAAGCACAACAGTCGTTGGGTCGTCCGCTGGATAAATGCTCTCCATCCGCATTTGCAACGTTTTGGTGAAAAAATTGATATCCCCCGACAAATCAGTCGAGGAGAGGCAGACAGCGGCACGAATTTCGGGTGTAGTGGTCATACTTGCAGACTGCTTCTGACCTTTCGGATTTGCAAGTAAGTGCGTCTTACGCCTATAGCGGGGTTAGGGCTTTCGTAACCGCAAGAATATAGTTTAACGTTAAACTAATTTTAATCCGCCCTCTGATAGATAGGCAAAAGCATGGCTGACACACCTTCAGACGCCCATAAAGAAACGCTGCGACAGGCGGCTTTGGAATACCATCGTCACCCGAAGCCCGGGAAGTTGGAGATTCGCGCGACCAAACCGATGGCCAACGGCCGCGACCTTGCGCGGGCCTATTCCCCAGGTGTGGCAGAAGCCTGCATTGAGATTAAGGAAAACCCGACAACGGCGCAGGATTACACCGCCCGTGGCAACCTTGTCGCGGTTGTGACCAACGGGTCTGCTGTGTTGGGGCTTGGCAATATCGGGGCGCTGGCCAGTAAACCCGTCATGGAAGGCAAGGCGGTTTTGTTCAAGAAATTCGCCAACATCGACTGTTTTGATATTGAGCTGAACGAGCCGGACCCCGAAAAGCTGGCCGATATCGTTTGCGCGCTGGAACCGACTTTTGGCGCGATCAACCTTGAAGACATCAAAGCGCCGGAATGTTTCATCGTCGAAAAGCTGTGTCGTGAGCGGATGAATATTCCGGTCTTCCACGATGACCAGCACGGTACCGCGATTGTTGTTGGGGCCGCAGCGACGAACGCGCTGATGGTGTCCAAAAAGAAGTTCGAAGACATCAAGATCGTCAGTACAGGGGGCGGCGCGGCGGGAATTGCATGCCTGAATATGCTGCTCAAACTCGGCGTGAAACGCGAAAACGTTTGGCTGTGCGATATTGAGGGCCTTGTTTATGAGGGCCGCGAAAAGGACATGACGCCGCAAAAAGCAGAGTTCGCCCAAGGGACCAAACCCGCGACATTGGATGATGTAATTGGTGGCGCGGATATGTTCCTCGGTCTGTCCGGGCCCGGCGTGTTAAAGCCTGAAATGGTAGAGAAAATGGCGAAGGCCCCGATCATTTTCGCCCTCGCCAACCCGAACCCTGAAATCACGCCCGACGATGCCCGCAAAGTGGCGCCAGACGCGATCATGGCCACAGGGCGCAGCGATTTCCCGAACCAGGTGAACAACGTGCTGTGCTTCCCGTTCATCTTTCGCGGTGCGTTGGATGTTGGCGCGTCCGAGATCAATGATGCGATGCAGATCGGCTGTGTTGAAGGCATCGCCGCCCTCGCCCGCGCCACCACATCCGCAGAAGCCGCCGCCGCCTATAAGGGTGAGCAAATGACGTTCGGCACGGACTACCTTATTCCCAAACCGTTCGACCCACGCCTCATGGGGGTCGTTGCATCTGCCGTTGCAAAGGCAGCGATGGAAACGGGCGTGGCGACCAAAACGATCGACTTGGAAGAGTATAAAGCAGAACTTGACGCGTCTGTCTTCAAATCCGCAATGCTCATGCGTCCGGTGTTTGAATCCGCTGCAACCGCATCGCGCCGGATTGTATTTGCTGAAGGCGAAGACGAGCGTGTGTTGCGTGCAGCGCAAGCCGTGCTGGAAGAAACCACAGAAACACCCGTTTTGATTGGCCGCCCTGAGGTTATTGAAGCCCGCGCAGAACGAGCTGGCCTCGATATCGACGTCAGAAGTCTAGACATCGTAAACCCGGAACACGACTCCCGTTACCGCGACTACTGGGGGACCTATCACTCTCTGATGTCCCGCCGGGGCGTTTCACCTGACATTGCTCGTGCAGTAATGCGCACCAACACCACAGCGATTGGCGCCGTCATGGTCCAGCGCGGCGAAGCTGACAGCCTGATCTGCGGCACCTTCGGCCAGTTCCGCTGGCACCTCAATTACATCGAACAGATCTTGGGCAAAGACCACAAAGTTCAGGGTGCGTTGAGCATGATGATCTTAGAGGACGGGCCTTTGTTCATCGCCGACACGCACGTGCGCTCTGAACCGACACCCGAACAGATTGCGCAAACCGCGATCGGCGCCGCACGTCACGTGAAACGTTTTGGTCTCGCGCCAAACATCGCCTTCTGTGCGCAATCCCAATTCGGCAATCTGGAATGCGACACGGGCCAACGTATCCGCGCCGCCATGTCTATTCTTGACGCCCAGAAAGTTGATTTCACCTATGAAGGTGAGATGAACGTAGATGCGGCGCTAGATCCAGACCTGCGCGAACGCCTTTTGCCACATGGCCGGATGAAAGGTGCTGCCAATGTGCTGATCTTTGGCCATGCAGACGCCGCAAGCGGTGTGCGCAACATCCTGAAAATGAAAGCGGGAGGCCTTGAGGTCGGGCCGATCTTGATGGGCATGGGCAATCGCGCACACATCGTAACGCCGTCAATCACGCCCCGCGGTTTGCTAAATATGGCTGCGATTGCCGGAACACCGGTCAAGAATTATGGTTAAAGCGGCGTAACTGTCCCAACCATATCGTCCACATCGACGAGCGTTAAGGTCGTGCCAATTAGTGTGAAGGCACTGCATTCATCGCGCGGACGCTCCTGCGAAGACAAACAGACCTGCGCCCCTTCAACCCGCCAATTCAGCGGAGTCTGCCCCCGTTCGGCAACCTCGTCAAAGACAAGTAGCCCCGTGCCGTCTGCATAAAATTCAAAGATGATCGGGCCACCTTCTGGATCTGGGGACGCAAAGGTAATACGCGTATCCGCTATCCCAGCGCCATGTCCGTCATCGCTTGGTGTCATGCATCCAGCTAGCGCCAAAATAAGAACGGACAGCGCCGATGAACGAAACATAAGGGTAGCCTTTACAGAATGCTTGGTCCGTCAAAATGACGAATCCACCTGCCAACAGCAAGCCCAGCTTTTCGCAACTTTGCAATACGCCGTGCGCGACTTAGCAAACAGGCGCGGTGAACTGCTGTTTGCAAATATTTGCAACCATCACCTGCGACATTTTGCAAACTCTGCGCAGGTTCGGCGCTAACAGCCTTGCTCAACGCCCCCTGCACGGCCTATCCCTATGGCAAATAGGGGGGAATACCATGGGATACCGCGACGTTTACGAAAATTGGCAGTCCGATCCAGAAGCGTTCTGGATGAAGGCAGCTGAAGCCATCGATTGGGATCAAAAGCCCACCAAAGCGCTGTTTGATGAAAACGCCCCGCTCTATGAATGGTTCAGCGATGCCAAGGTAAACACCTGTTACAACGCCGTGGACCGCCACATTGAAAATGGCCGCGGTGAGCAAACCGCGATCATCTATGACAGCCCCATCACCCACACTAAGCGCGAGATTTCCTACGTGGAACTGCGCAACCGTGTCGCCAGCCTTGCGGGTGCCCTGCGCGCCAAAGGTGTCGAAAAGGGTGACCGCGTCATCATCTACATGCCGATGATCCCTGAAGCGCTTGAAGCGATGCTTGCCTGCGCGCGTATCGGTGCTGTGCACTCAGTGGTGTTTGGTGGTTTTGCGGCCAACGAACTCGCCGTGCGCATAGATGATGCCACCCCAAAAGCGATCATCGCCGCGTCTTGTGGTTTGGAACCAAACCGCGTGGTCCACTATAAACCGCTTGTTGACGGTGCGATTGAACTGGCCGAGCACAAGCCGGACTTCTGCGTCATTTTGCAGCGTGAACAAGAGGTTGCCAAGCTGATCGAAGGCCGTGACTTCAACTGGCACGGTTTCCAGTACGGTGTTGAGCCAGCAGAATGCGTTCCGGTCGAGGGCAACCACCCCGCCTATATCCTTTATACATCCGGCACCACGGGCGCCCCGAAAGGTGTTGTGCGCCACACGGCGGGCCACTTGGTTGCGCTGAACTGGACGATGAAGAACATCTACAACGTTGATCCTGGTGATGTGTTCTGGGCCGCGTCTGACGTGGGTTGGGTCGTTGGGCATAGCTACATCTGCTACGCCCCGCTAATCCACGGCAACACCACAATTGTGTTTGAGGGCAAGCCCGTTGGCACGCCCGACGCTGGCACATTCTGGCGCGTGATCGAAGAACACAACGTCAAATCCTTCTTCACCGCTCCAACCGCTTTCCGCGCCGTAAAGCGTGAAGACCCGACAGGTGAATTCGTTAAGAAATACGACCTGAGCTGCCTCGACCAAGTGTTCTTGGCCGGTGAACGCGCCGACCCTGACACGATCATCTGGGCGCAAGACCAGTTGCAAAAGCCGGTCATCGACCACTGGTGGCAGACGGAACTCGGCTACCCGGGCGTTTGTAACCCTGTCGGCATCGAACTGATGGACGTCAAACTCGGCAGCCCGTCTGTTCCACTTCCGGGATACGAAATGAAAATCCTCGATGATGAGGGCAATGAAATGCCATCCGGCGAGTTGGGCGCGATTGCGATCAAGCTGCCCTTGCCCCCCGGTACATTGCCAACGCTTTGGAACGCAGAAGACCGCT
The DNA here is from genome assembly GCF_900185015.1 of Octadecabacter ascidiaceicola. Taxonomy (GTDB): domain Bacteria; phylum Pseudomonadota; class Alphaproteobacteria; order Rhodobacterales; family Rhodobacteraceae; genus Octadecabacter; species Octadecabacter ascidiaceicola. The sequence goes on from NZ_FXYD01000001.1 coordinate 954,154, forward strand.
ACCGCAAAAGCTACCTCAACACCTTCCCTGGTTACTACGAAACCGGCGATGCAGGTATGATCGACGAAGACGGATACCTTTATATCATGGCGCGCACCGATGACGTGATTAACGTCGCCGGCCACCGTCTAAGCACGGGCGGCATGGAAGAAGTCCTTGCCGCGCACCCAGACGTGGCAGAATGCGCCGTGATTGGTGTGACAGACCAGCTTAAGGGCCAACTGCCGATGGGGTTTGTCTGCTTGAACAAGGGCACCACCACCAGCGAGGAAGACGTCATCAAAGACTGCGTCAAACTGGTGCGCGAGAAGATCGGCCCTGTTGCGGCGTTCAAGCTCTGTACCGTCGTTGATCGCCTGCCCAAAACCCGTTCCGGCAAAATTCTGCGCGGCATCATGGTAAAAATCGCCGACAGCGCTGAGTATAAGATGCCCGCAACGATTGATGACCCCGCGATCTTGGATGAGATCAAAGAGGCCTTGAAGCCGATGGGATATGCGAAAGATTAACGCGGACCCTTATTCTTCGACCCGAAGCCTTTTGGGTTCCGCGAAAAACTGAATGTTTTGAATAGGTTTGGTTTCGGTCGCGGCGCCCGACACGACGCGGAAGATATAGTTATCGCCGGCACGGACGTAGCCACCACAGAATTGCTCGTCTTCGGCGATTGCAATCTCGACTTGTGCCAGCACCGCTTCCATCTGGAATGTGGCCCCTGCTTGCGCGAACCGAAGGTCCATATTCGAACGGTCAGAGCACATCACAGCGCCGCGTTCGCGCATAACAGTAGTCAGCTCAATGGCTGGCAGATGTGGTGTTGGCCGACTTGTTGTGGTCAGTTGAAACGCGTTCGGACCGACGGTAACAAATTGCGAAATCGACGAGCAGCTGTTCGTGGAGGGTTCATAATCCACGCATTCATACGGGCGCCCTTCGGTTTCAGCTAACACTTGTGCAAACGGTATTGCCCCTTGAACAGAATACACTGGTTCCATGCAGCCGGAAAGTGTAGCGACAGCGGCGACGAACGATAAACACTTCACGCAAATTGTTCTCTAATTAAGCGTTCTTCCAATCCATGCCCCGGATCAAACAGAATGCGGTGTTCGATTTCCGGCGCGGACCAAACATCAACTGAGGCCACGTCTTTGACGGATATTCCGTCGGCATCCGCATTCACAGGGCGTTTTTTGGCGTTCGTGACCTCAAACGTCACCCGTGCGGCTTTGGGCAGCAACGCCCCCCGCCAACGTCGCGGTCGGAACGGGGCAACGGCGGTCAGCGCCAAAACGTTCGATCCAATCGGCACGATCGGCCCGTGGGCGGAATAGTTGTAGGCCGTCGATCCGGCAGGCGTGGACAGCAACGCCCCGTCACAAACCAGCTCTTCCATGCGCATTTTGCCGTCAACATGGATGCGCAGCTTTGCCGCCTGCGGCCCAGCGCGCAATAGCGAAACTTCGTTGATTGCCAATGCCTTATGTTCAGTCCCATCGACACAGGTCGCGGCCATGTGCAAAGGATTGATCACCTCTTCTTCGGCCTTCGCGAGGCGATCCCGCAACCCTTGCGCCGAATAGCTGTTCATCAGAAAGCCAACTGTGCCACGGTTCATCCCGTAAACTGGTGCGGGCAAATGTTGGGTGCCGTGCAGGGTTTCAAGCATGAAACCGTCACCGCCGAGGGCAACGATAATATCGGCCTCGTCGACCTCAACGCCGCCATATTGTGACGTCAGCGCGGCCTTGGCCTGCTGCGCAATAGGCGCATCGCTGGCAACAAATGCGAGCTTTGTCTGAGCGTTTGTATCAACGGGCATGGGCGAACTTTCATGGTTGAAACCTTTTGTCCCCCGCCATCATCTGAAACGCAAGTCGCGGATCAGGCCAAGACTGTCGGAACCGATATAAAGATAATGAAGAATTTGGGGTTTTATGCAGCCTAGGGACGGCTTATCAGCGGCCCCAACGCATGTTCCAAAGGATACCACCATGAGCGCTGCCACCAAAGACACCGGTTTCTTCACAGAAAGCCTTTCCACCCGTGACCCTGAGATTGCTGCTGCGATTGGCGCCGAACTTGGCCGTCAACGCAACGAGATCGAATTGATCGCCTCTGAAAACATCGTCTCCGCCGCCGTCATGGAAGCTCAGGGCAGCGTGATGACGAACAAATATGCCGAAGGTTACCCGGGCCGTCGCTACTACGGTGGTTGCCAGCACGTTGATGTTGCCGAAAACCTCGCGATTAATCGCGCCAAGCAGCTGTTTGGTTGTGAGTTTGCCAACGTGCAACCAAACTCTGGCTCCCAAGCGAACCAAGGCGTGTTTCAGGCGTTGTTGCAGCCTGGTGATACGATCCTTGGCATGTCCTTGGATGCAGGCGGCCACCTGACCCACGGCGCCAAGCCAAACCAGTCCGGCAAATGGTTCAACGCGGTGCAATACGGTGTGCGCGAAGAAGACAACCTGCTGGATTACGATCAGGTGCAGGCTTTGGCGACAGAGCATCAGCCAAAAATGATTATCGCCGGTGGCTCTGCCATTCCACGTGTCATTGATTTCGCCAAGATGCGTGAAATTGCTGATTCCGTTGGCGCATATCTCCACGTTGACATGGCCCATTTCGCCGGTCTGGTTGCAGCGGGTGAGCACCCGTCTCCGTTCCCGCACGCCCATGTTGCGACAACAACAACCCACAAGACGCTGCGCGGCCCGCGTGGCGGCATGATCCTCACCAACGATGAAGCGATCGCCAAGAAGGTCAACTCGGCGATCTTCCCTGGCATTCAGGGTGGCCCGTTGATGCATGTAATCGCAGGTAAGGCCGTGGCGTTTGGCGAAGCCTTGCGCCCAGAATTCAAAGCCTACATGCGCCAAGTGCGCGCCAACGCCGATGCACTGGCAGATCAGTTAATCAAAGGTGGCTTGGACATAGTTACCGGCGGCACAGACACACATGTGATGCTGGTCGATCTGCGCCCCAAAGGCGTGACAGGCAACATCACAGACGCGGCGCTAGGCCGTGCCCATATCACCACCAACAAAAACGGCATCCCGTTTGACCCAGAAAAGCCAACCGTCACATCTGGCATTCGTTTGGGCACGCCAGCGGGTACGACTCGTGGGTTCACCGAAGACGACTTCCGCCAGATCGCGGATTGGATCGTTGAAGTGGTCGATGGGCTGGCCGCCAATGGCGCCGAGGGTAACGCCGCCGTGGAAGCCAAGGTCAAAGCCGAAGTCGAAGCCTTCTGCGAAGGCTTTCCGATGTATCCAAACATTTGACCCTCTGCAAAAATCGTAATCAAAGCCGCCGTGGACATCCTCGGCGGCTTTGGCTTTTCTAGCGCCATGACCGCTCCAAGCACCTTTGAAACACGCATAGAACGCCCCGTCCGCGCACGCCTACCTGCACGCGCGGCTGGCCCCGTTTTATTTGTGCTCAAACACGCGTGGGCCTGCCTGTTTGCGGGCCTCATCCTAATCGCGGTGATCGTCACCAAAGCGGTCTGGTCCTCTGACTGGCCTATCAACCGCTATGACGCTCTTTTTGGCTTTGCGCTGGCGATGCAAGTAGCAATGTTGGTGTTCAAGCTGGAGACATGGCAAGAAGCCAAGGTCATCGCGCTGTTTCACCTAACTGGAACTGCGATGGAGTGGTTCAAGGTCAGCGCTGGATCGTGGGCCTATCCTGAAGACGCGATATTCATGATCCTCGGCGTGCCGATGTTCAGCGGGTTTATGTATGCCTCTGTGGGCAGCTACATCGCCCGCGTAATCCGCCTGTTTGACTTGCGTTTCACACCCTACCCGCCATTTTGGATGACCGTTGTGCTGGCCGTAGCGATTTACGTCAACTTTTTCGCCCACCACTTCGTGCCCGACATCCGCTTGCTTCTGTTCGCCGCGACGGCTGTGCTGTTCTGGCGCACGCGGGTCGTGTTCGAACTGGGCCGAACCTACGCAATCCCCCTACCCCTCGCGGTCCTCTTCGCGAGCTTCTTTCTCTGGATCGCGGAAAACGTTGGCACCCTAACCGGCACATGGGTCTACGCCGGATCTGCCGCGTTTGAGATGACGTCGTTTAGCAAAATGGGCAGCTGGTATTTGTTGCTTTATGTGGCCTTCGTTACGGTCACGGTCGTCGAGCGCAGCCCGCTCGATATCAAACGTAGTCGCGCCACACCAAGTAGACGATAAACGCCGCAAAAACGAGGATCAGGTTGAAACTGATCACCCCAAGCATGCCCAAAACGCGGGTCTTGCGGCGCTCCTTTGGATCAATGGTTTTCAGGTGTGCGACAAGCATATCGCGCGCCTTCACGACCTTCGCTTCATCAATCATAAGGCGCAGTTTCGGATGCTGCATAAGCTGTGACGCCTGCGCCAGATAACGACCCTCACGATGCGCCCATTTGGGCAACAAACGTCCCGCGCGCGCCAGCGCCTTTTCCAGCGTGCGGCCTTTGATGCGCAGCCTCTCCTCGATAAGGCTCTGCACCTCATCTGCGAACTTGTTAACAGAATCCCCAGTCATACCCTCAGGCTTAGCCTGCGTGCTGCACCCTTTCAATTCGCACGCTTTGCGCTTAACCAAAAGCGATGCTGAATATCCTCACCTACGGCGATCCTTCGCTGCCACATCTCCTCATCGCCCATGGGCTCTTCGGGTCCGCACGCAACTGGGGTGTAATCGCCAAACGCCTGTCTGACACCTACCATGTCATCACGCCGGACATGCGAAACCATGGTGCAAGCCCTTGGTATGACACGCAAAGTTATTACGATATGGCGGACGATCTCGCCGAGCTGCTAAATGGCCCGACCTTTGTGGTTGGCCATTCTATGGGGGGCAAGGCGGCGATGGTCTTGGCCCTCAAACACCCGCATCTGGTCAAAAAGCTGGTCGTCGCGGATATTGCGCCTATCGCCTACACCCACACCCAAACCCAACACATCAACGCCATGCGCGCGATTGACCTTAGCGGGATTGAGCGCCGCTCACAGGCCGGTGAAACCCTCGACCCAGAGGTCCGTGACTTCCTGTTGCAATCCCTTGATGTAAAAGCGAAAAAATGGACGCTGAACCTAGATGTGCTAGAGTCCGAAATGCCCAAAATCATCGGCTTCCCAGCCATTTCAGGCCGCTACGACGGATCGACTTTGTTCCTGTCAGGCGCCGAAAGCGACTACGTCACGCCCGCCCATCGCCCCGTGATTAAGGACATGTTTCCGAAAGCCCGCTTCGCCAAACTACCCGGCGCGGGCCACTGGCTCCACGCCCAAAAACCACGCGAGTTTGAGGCGACGCTGCGGGCCTTTTTCGTCTAAAAACCCGATATGGGTCGCGTATGGGTTTGGTATGGGTCCGGTATGGGCGCGATAGGGTCGTGCCCGACAGCAACGGCTAGAACAAACAGGACGTTAAAAACACCAACAACGACGCGCCGCCAGCGGCAACTAGAAAGACGTGCGGAAGATAATACATGGCCGGCTTCTCATGTGGTCATGAAGGTAATACGGCCCGACGTCCCGTTTCCGTCGCGCGATTAGGATTTATTTTCCGGTCATCGCCCGTGTGATGAAATAGGTCAGCGGGATCGCCAGAATGCCACCAGCAACAGCCGCAATCAGGATCGGCCACATGGTGTCATACCCTGTCACCAGCGCAGCAATAACAAACGTCCCCGCCAGCGAAGAGCCGATCACGGAATATAAAATGGAAGCAAGGTTGAGCATGAGATCGCTCCTTAAGTGTCAATCAACATAGCGCCAGTGCGCGTGGGGGGAGATTGGCATGAGACAGGACGGAGCGCTTTGATTTGGGTCAAGGTTGGGGGGCTTAAGGCTTAGTTGCGCCCGATCCGAGGGGATGTCCGCGATCTTGGGAGCAAGTCTACTCTGCTAAACGGGGCTATACATCAAAGAGAAATCCCTCGGTGATAGAACCGCTTGCAAAATTTCAATTTTGCTCGAGAAACGAGCTAGAATTTCCCGCTTTGTTTCTTCACCAATATTCAGGCCGAGCCTAAGAGAGACAGGCGTTAATCTTGGCGCGTACCAATATTTTGGTTTTGAATTGTCATTTACGAACACCCGCCACTCTCGTTCATATGACCATTCTTCGCTTTTATGTAAGCAGATCTTCGACAAGATATCGCTATTGCCAAAATTTCCCGTTTCATAGTCTGATCTATCAGAAAAGTTATTCCACTCCTCTGTTGTTAGAATTGGCCTCTCGTCGACATACTGAACCTTAAGCGGGAAAATATCCGCTTTTTCTGGTAAATCGTTTTGCGCCCAATCCAATCGGTATTTTAGACAAATTCCGCGATGGTTGTCAGTGTAATGCGCCCACATCGGAATCGAAGATTCGGCCTCGCTAAAACAAGCAACTCGAGTATGGTGTGGAAACTCGCTAGCCATCGTACGCAGTATTTTTCGCTTAACGCTAGCGGAGTTTACTGCCTTCAATTTATTACCTGGTAGCTTTCGGAATTCCCCTCTAGACAAATTCCGGCCCGAAATTTCATTAAATCGTTCTCGACTCATCAATCGACTACGCCGATTTGGTTCTTTGAACATTCTCACAAAATCGGGCAGGCTTAGTTCATCATAGTATGGTCGAAAATCCATAGGATCGTTTAAGCTGGCTGCACTTGATAGAAAGATCGAAGAGTTCAAAATCGCTTTAGATAGCTCTTCGAAAAAGTGCTTAGTGTTGCTTGATCTATATCTGAATAAACTTGCCGCTAGTTTTTCTGACTCGTCGCTCATTTCAGTGTTCCAACTCCAAACAGACTAAGCCGCGCACCCTAACTCCTGAGTGCGTACGCGACTTGCTTCGCAAGTTCGCTGCCACGCACGCGCTCTAAAATTGGCCAGCTTTTAGCTGTCCATCTTTAGAGCGGAAATAAACGCTTCTTGCGGAATATCCACCTTACCGAACTGGCGCATCTTCTTCTTACCCGCTTTCTGCTTATCCAGCAGCTTGCGTTTCCGCGACGCGTCGCCGCCGTAGCACTTGGCCGTCACGTCTTTGCGCATGGCGGACAGGGTTTCGCGGGCGATGACTTTGCCGCCGATGGCCGCTTGGATCGGGATTTTGAACATGTGGCGCGGGATCAGGTCTTTGAGCTTTTCAACCATCGCGCGGCCACGGGTCTCGGCGCGGTCGCGGTGCACCATCATCGACAGCGCGTCCACAGGCTCGTCGTTGACCAGCACCGACATCTTCACAAGATTGTCCTCGCGATACCCCATGAGGGCGTAGTCGAACGACGCATAGCCCTTGGTCACGGATTTCAGGCGGTCGTAGAAATCAAACACCACCTCGTTGAGCGGCAGGTCATAGACCGCCATCGCCCGCGTGCCCGCATAGGTCAGGTCTTCCTGAATGCCGCGACGGTCTTGGCAGAGTTTCAGCACCTCACCGAGGTATTCATCCGGCACCAAAATCGTCGCCTTGATGCGTGGTTCCTCAATGTGGTCCACATGGGTCATGTCGGGCATGTCGGCGGGGTTGTGCAAATCGAACGCGGTGCCGTCGCGCATGTGAACGTGGTAAATAACGCTCGGCGCGGTGGTGATCAGGTCGATGTCATATTCGCGTTCAATCCGGTCGCGGATGACCTCGAGGTGGAGGAGGCCAAGGAAGCCACAGCGGAAGCCAAAGCCAAGCGCGGCGGAGGATTCCATCTCAAAACTGAACGACGCATCGTTGAGCGCCAGTTTATCAATCGCTTCACGCAGGTCTTCGAACTGGGCGCTGTCCACGGGGAACAAACCACAGAAAACAACAGGTTGCGCGGGCTGGAAACCGGGCAGCGGTTCAACCTCATCGCGCTGATGGGTGATCGTGTCGCCCACCCGTGTGTCGCGCACTTGTTTGATCGACGCGGTCAGAAAACCAATCTCGCCGGGGCCGAGTTCGTCTACAGGCGTCATTTCAGGGCGGAACACGCCGATGCGGTCCACGTGGTGAATGGTGCCGTTGGAGACGAACTTAACCTTCTCGCCCTTCTTCAGCTTCCCGTCGATGATGCGCACCAGAACGATCACGCCGAGGTAGCTGTCATACCATGAATCCACCAGCATCGCCTTCAGCGGCGCATCCGCGTCGCCCGTTGGCGGCGGCAGGTGCTGCACGATGGCTTCTAGCGTTTCATTGATGCCTTCGCCGGTTTTGGCGGACACCGCGATGGCACCGGATGCGTCGATGCCGATAACGTCTTCAACCTGCTCGGCCACGCGGGAAATGTCAGACGCGGGAAGGTCGATCTTGTTGAAAACAGGGACGATTTCGTGATCAGCCTCGATTGCGTGATACACGTTTGCCAGCGTCTGCGCCTCAACCCCTTGGGTGGAATCCACCACGAGGAGTGAGCCCTCAACCGCCCGCATAGACCGCGAAACTTCATAGGCGAAATCGACGTGACCGGGGGTGTCGATCAGGTTCAGCACGTAGGCCTCACCGTTCTGCGCGGTGTAATCAATGCGCACCGTGTTGGCCTTAATCGTGATTCCGCGCTCACGCTCAATATCCATGCTATCGAGCATCTGAGCCTTCATATCGCGTTCCGCCACAGTATTCGTGGACTGGATCAAGCGATCAGCGAGGGTGGATTTGCCATGGTCGATATGGGCGACGATGGAGAAATTGCGGATGTGTGAAAGTGCTGTCATACCGAGGATATGTAGGGGTTTGCTGCGTTTGTCGAGGGGCTATACCGCCACTTCTAAAGGAAACCGCCACGATCCAATTCGGCAGTAAGGCTTAGAACAAGTCCTTCCAGATCGGTGATAAAATTCTTCGCAGACCTAAATCTACGAACGTCGTGAACTTGGCGGATCAATCGAATTGATTTTGGCGCCTCTCTAAAACCATCGAACAACTTGTCCGGATCGGTTCGCAGCGCTTCAAGAGACGTATGACGTTCGTTCCCCTTACCTCCCTTCCATGCCATAACAATTGCTGTTTTTGTTGGATCGAAATCCTCCGTTTGCTTTGCCAACCAAGTAGTCGCTGCTTTTGCTCCCTTATCGGAAGGCGGCGGAATTTCAATCGAGACCGTGGTTTTACGATCCTGCAATTCGCACAAGATATCGACCGACAATCTACTATGTTTAAAAAGGTAAGTGGCGGACAGTTCATAGTCCTGCGCAAGCCGTTTTCTGTCATACGTTAATATCGCGTCAAATTCTGCACGAACGCCAAGCTCATGACGCAGGTCAACAATTTTAGCCGACTGGTGCGCGATTTTGGAGCGAAGATCACGGCGTTCTTGATGCCAGCCATGAACGATTTCTGTAATTCCAGGTGTTTTCGCACTAAATCCGACACCAACACCCGACGATTGTACGAACTCACCCCATTCTTTCGGCATGTGGTCAAATGTTACTATGCCAGAATTCTGATCCCAAAAGAAACTCGCCGCATCATTTAAAACGTTTCGCGCAAGGTCCGAAATCTCTGGGTCACGCGCAAACCGATCAACCATTGAACGCAATTCAGCCCAAGCAAAATGACGGATCTCTCGTTTCCTGCGTTTGTTTGCGGCGAGATGATACGGTAGCTCTGTCGGGTTTCGGGCAAATTCGTTGGAAATTGAAACAACGCAATCGACATTTAGAAGCGTCGCAAGATGGGCGTAATCTTGGATTTGCTCAGGTCGAATTTCACTCTTACCCGCTTTTGCTTCGACAAACGCTGTCCACTCCGATGAACCACGCTTGCACGTCAGCAAACCGTCTGGTCGATAATCCGGAATCTTCGAGGAAGGAAACGTAACCTCCATAAAGCTATCATAAGCACATGTTTTGCCTGATCCGAATCCACACTCAGCAAGAAATTCGCCACGCAGTTCGGGCACCAGCTCTAACAATCTCATGAAAACCGACAACAACGTTCGCTCAGGCTTTTTATTCTTGTCCATCAACGTTGGCTTAGGGCTAGTTGGACTTAACTCGTTAATGCATTTCACGCTCAATCTCCTAAAACTCAAGCAATGGTGCATGCCATTTGGGTGTAAAGGCAAGTGTGATTTACACTTCCTACGTGCATTCATTTTAAGAGTGTCCTGCCCCCCGTAGGGGAGGTGCGGGCGCTGCCGAAATTTTGTCCTGGCAAGGAGCGTGCACTTCCTAGCAAATAAGCATCCGCAATCGTGATCTCGCGCCCTCTTCCCCAAACCCGCGCAGTGCGCCATACTGGGGCTAGCAGTTTGAGGCACCAACGGGGAATACCCCGAAATAAGTTGGGCCCGTTAGTGAGGCGATATGAAGAAATTAGTAGTTTTATCAGCTTTGGTCGTGTTGACGGCCTGTTCGGGCGGCAACCGGAGCAATTCAGGATCAACACGTGGTGCGACGGGCGATATTAGCCGCGCGTGTTTGGCCGCGGATCGGTCCGCCGCAAATCCGAGCTTGTGTGGCTGTGTGCAACGGGTCGCGAATGCCGAATTGTCGAGCCGCGATCGCGCAAGGGTGGCAACATTTATGGCCGATCCCGAAATCGCGAATGAAACCAAGATTAGCAACAGCAGTGCAAATGATGCGTTCTGGGACCGCTACCGCGCCTTTATCTCGTCAGCGCGCAGCCAGTGTGGCTAGGGCAGGAGCGCCCATAGGTTAGATAAACGGGCGCCCTGTTTCATGGGCGCCCGTTTTCGTTTTAATGGTCAGAGTGGTCCATGTCGGAATGGTCCATCTCGCCGCTCATCGCGCCGTGTTCTTCGCGGTTTTGATCAACGGGAATTTCAACCACAACTTCGCCTGCGTTTTCGAAGGTGAAGGTGATTGTGACGACGTCATCCTGCTCAAACGGTGCGTTCAAGCCCATGAACATCACGTGCTCAGCGCCGCGCTGCATGGTGATTTCGCCACCCGCAGGCAGGACGAAACCCTCTTCGACGTGGGTCATGCGCATGACGCCGTCTGCGTCCTCAATATGCGTATGCAGCTCAACCCGCGCAGAGGCATCAGACGTGACGTTCAGCAGGTGATCATCGACATCACCGTGGTTGTGAATTGTCATGAACGCCGCACCCGCCATTGTGTTGGACGACCGCGCATATGGGTCATGAATTTCGATTTCGGCGAAGGCTGGCATGGCAAAAGACAGTGCTGTGACAGCACCGATAAGTGTAGATTTGAGGGACATGTGCCGCTCCTGTTTGTTCAATCTGAATGTTGGAAAAGTGAAAGTGGGTTTTCAGACAAACAAAGGGGGGCCACGCGCCTGCGCAGAGGTGGGGATAACAGGAATTTGCAACGCGTCGACGGGCGTTTGCGCCAGAATTTGAATGTGGATAGCCGCGCTTTCGACGGCAATTGACGTCTCGGCGAAGTCCATCAACGTCAATGCGCAGTCAGGGCAGATATGTACAGGACCCATCGGTTCGCCCTGCGCGTCCAGCGTGACAGTCATCACCCCCTGCCCAGTGCATAGGACCACCTGACCGGACGCATCCCGCGCCATGCCGCGCGCCATCGCCATTTGCTGTGAGGTCACAGCAATCAACAGCGCAAGCGCAAAGGACAAAAGGTGAGCAGTGCGTTTCATTGCGAGATCATTAACAGGCCTGCACGCGCAATGAAAAGTGCATAAAGGTCGCAAGGCGAATTCCCGCAATCAACGGAATTAGCCCGGTCAGCGCAATTCGGTAAATGCGTGCGTGTGACGATGCAAAACATGGCCCGTCGTTGTCGGCGCGTGACGCAACTGTTCCATCTGGCGCGGCCCAAGCTTTTGCTTGAAGATAATCCCGCATTGATCGTCATCGGCCCAACGTACGGTGCCGGCAAAGTTTCCCGCTGAACAACTCAGCACGACCTCGTCCCCGATTTCCAATCCTTGCACATCAAAAACGCCCGCTCCTGAGGGGGCAATATTTGTTATATGGCCCTTCTGCGTACTCCCGCCGCATTTCAACTCGATTGGAAAAACGGTGGGATATCTGTGTGCCCGATAGCTCATGGTAGGTCTCCTCGTTGAATAACAAGTGAACCCATTAATTAAACAAAAGGTTATCACTCGGATGCGACCTTTCTTGTTCACGCACCGTTCATCATAAATCTTGACGCGGAAACGAAAAAAGCCCGAACGCGATGTTCGGGCCTTTTCAATCTGTCTGGTCGAGAGACTTAAGCTTCGGCGGATGCCTTGGCGATGTCTTTCTTAACCTTCAACGCGGCTGGGGACAGCTCAGCGTCTTTGGATTTTGCGAAGAACGCATCCAGGCCACCACGGTGGTCAACGGTGCGCAAGGCAGCGTTGGAGATGCGGAACTTGAACGTGCGGCCCAAAGATTCGGACATCAAGGAGACGTCCTGCAGGTTTGGCAAGAAACGGCGACGCGTACGGTTTTTCGCGTGGCTCACGTTGTTGCCCGTCATAGGGCCTTTTCCGGTCAGTTCGCAACGGCGAGACATAGCGTTTTCCTTGTTCATCAAAGGCCAGCAGCGTAGCGCGCGACCCTTATTATCATAGCGTTGAAGCCCCGCACGCGGCATGGGCTGAATTCATTGAGCGGGAATTAGGTGGATTCCTTTGCTTCGTCAAGTGCCAAGGCACCCATCTAGGCGCTATTCACGCCTTTTCGCCGCTGCGTTGCAAATGAATTTACCGAGTGGCTGGAAAAAGCTGTGAAATCAGGTCTTCAGCGGCTTGGGCGGCACGTAGTTTCCCGGACGCGACGTCTTGTTCCAGCGCAGCAAGCTGGGTTTTGACCGCATCATCCGACGTAAGGCGCGCCAAAAGCCCTGCGCGCACCTCTTCTTGGAACCAGAACCGCGCTTGATCTGTGCGCCGCGCGTCCCAGACGCCGTGTTCTTTGCGCCAATCGACCAGCGCTTTCATCTCGTCCCATGCGGCGGTGATTCCGTCTTCTTGCAGGGCCGAAACGGCTACCGCTTTGGGGAAATCATCAGGGTCTTGCGGGCGTTTGCGCATCAGACGAAGGGCGCCCGCATAATCCGCGCAGGTGCGCGTTGCTTGGGCTTTCAAGTCGCCATCGGCCTTATTTACAAGGATGATATCACAGGTTTCCATGATGCCACGTTTCACGCCCTGCAACTCGTCCCCGCCCGCAGGGGCGAGCAACAGCAAGAACAGATCGGACATTTCCGCGACAGCCGTTTCAGACTGCCCGACCCCGACCGTTTCAATCAGTACCACATCGAAATCCGCCGCTTCACACAGGGCGATCGCCTCGCGGGTGCGCCGCGCGACGCCGCCCAATTGGGACTGGCTTGGTGATGGGCGGATAAACGCATTTGGGTCACGCGACAGCAGATCCATGCGGGTTTTGTCGCCAAGGATCGATCCGCCAGAACGGGTTGAGCTTGGATCAACCGCCAAAACCGCCACCCGAAGCCCCTGCCCCGTCAGCATTTTGCCGAAAGATTCGATGAACGTGGATTTGCCCACACCGGGGGTTCCAGAAAGCCCGATGCGCAGTGCTTGGCGGTCCGTTCCGACGGCCCCAAGCAGTTCGGCCGCCAATGCACGATCCGATTCACGTGTGCTTTCCACCAGTGTAATCGCACGGGCCAATGCGCGGCGCTCGCCCGCGCGGATTTTCTCAGCTGTCGTCGTAATATCCATAGGCGCTTTATGGGATCACCGGCGCCTCGCGTCCAGATCAGGGTGTTGTGTTTACGAATAATTGCCCAAAAGGTTGAAAGTGAGCGTTTCTACCGTGATGAAGGGCAAATGAACGCAGCACTTCCCATTGACGACGTAATGCCAGAGCTGATCGAGGCAGTGCGCAACCGTGGCTGTGCCGTTCTGCAAGCCCCACCCGGTGCCGGTAAAACCACGCGCGTGCCATTGGCGTTAATGGATACGGGTATCGTCCAAGGCAAAATTGTCATGTTGGAACCCCGTCGCTTAGCGGCCCGCGCAGCGGCTGAACGTTTGGCCCAGCAATTGGGCGAAAGCACGGGCGAAACTGTAGGCTACCGCATGCGCGGCGAAACCAAAGTGTCCGGCGCGACCAAGATCGAGGTCGTGACCGAAGGCATCCTGACCCGCATGATCCAGAGCGACCCTGAGTTGCCAGGCATCGGCGCAGTGATTTTTGATGAATTTCATGAGCGGTCCTTGAACGCCGACCTTGGCCTCGCGCTTACTCTGGAAGTGCGCGAAGCATTGCGTCCTGATTTGGTGTTGATGGTCATGTCCGCCACGCTGGACGCAGGTCCTGTCGCCGAATTGGTCAACGCACCTATCGTCACCTCGCAAGGGCGCGCCTTTGCGGTCGAACCGCGCTGGTTAGACCGCCCCCTGCATAAAGAAATCAGGTTCGATCAAGCCGCCGCCGACTTGGTGGCGCAGGCCGTGGGCGAAACCCAAGGCGGGGTTCTGGTCTTCCTTCCGGGCGAGGGCGAAATCCACCGCGTTCAGGCGCGATTGGACGGGCGATTGCCTGATGATTGCGCCATTCGCCCCCTGTTTGGCGCCCTACCATTCACTGAACAACGCGCCGCGATTGCACCCGTCACATCGGGGCGCAAAGTGGTCCTTGCAACCTCCATCGCGGAAACGTCCCTAACGATTGAAGACATCCGCGTGGTCGTGGATTGCGGAAAATCACGCCGCGCACGCTTTGACCCCGGTTCTGGCATGTCCCGACTTGTCACCGAACGTGTCACCCGCGCCGAAGCAACCCAACGGGCAGGCCGCGCGGGACGTGTTGCTGAAGGGCTCGCCTATAAACTGTGGTCAAAGGGCGAAGATGGCGCCCTCACCGCGTTCCCGCCCGCTGAAATCGAAGCGGCTGACCTAACGGGCCTCGCCGTTGAGCTGGCCGTCTGGGGCGGTGATGGCCTGCCCTTCCTGACCGACCCGCCAGAACACGCCCTAAGCGAAGCACGCGTGTTGTTAACGGCACTGGGCGCATTGGACGATGGTCGCATCACATCGCACGGACGCGCATTGGCGAAACTGCCGCTGCATCCACGCCTTGCACATATGTTGGTGACAGGTGGCAAGCCCTCTGCCCCCCTCGCCGCGCTGCTGTCAGAACGCGACATCTTGCTAGGCGCACCAAGTGATTTATCGCTTCGTATCAAAATTCTATCAGGCGAACGCGGTCCACATCCCGTCCACAAAAGCGCCCTCGCCCGCGTCAAACAAGAGGCCAAACGGCTGGCAAAATTCGCGCCCGACTTGCCCCTTCAGCCACCTGAAATCTATGCCGCAATGGCCTACCCTGACCGCATTGCTCTGCGCCGCTCTGGCAACGAACCCCGCTATGTTTTGTCCGGCGGAAAAGGCGCGTACATGGACAGCGCAGACCCGCTCGCAGGGCAACGTCTGCTTGTGGTCACCGACACGGACGGTAATCCTCGCGAGGCTAAAATCCGCTTCGCACTCTCAATTTCCGAAGCGGACATCCGCGACGTGGCAGACACTTTAATCAGCACCATCAACACCTGCGCCTGGTCTAAACGGGACGGAAAAGTTTTGGCACGAAAACAAGAGCGGCTCGGCGCGCTAGTTCTATCAGACACCGCTTGGAAAGATGCCCCAGCAGACGAAATCGCCCGCGCGATGCTCGACGGGGTGCGAATGCTTGGGTTCAAATTCTCGCCGGCCGCCGAGCGCTTCCGCGCACGCGTCGCCCTTGTCCGCGCCAACGACCCAAGCATCCCCGACTTGTCCGACGATGCGCTAAACAACACCTTGGACGACTGGCTTCTCCCGTATCTCAACGGGGTGCAAACCGCTGCGCACTGGAAATCCCACGACACCCTGCAAGCCCTGCGCGCGACCCTGACTTGGGAGCAGATGCAGCTGATTGACCGCGAAGCACCCGCGCAATTCACCACCCCCCTCGGTCGCCACACCCCCATAGACTACAGCACTGAGGCCCCCGAAATCACTTTGCGTATCCAAGAAATGTTCGGCACCACACGCCACCCTACGGTCGCAGGTCGCCCGCTGCGCGTGACGTTCCTGTCCCCAGGGCAAAAGCCGATACAAACCACGATGGATGTCCCCCGCTTTTGGGCCACATCTTACGCCGATGTGCGCAAAGACATGCGCGGCCGATATCCACGCCATCCTTGGCCCGAAGACCCGACACAAGCCGACCCAACCCTACGCGCAAAGCCACGCAAATAAGCACTCTTACGTTTGCCTTTGTTTCATAAATATCCCGGGGGAGTCCGAAGGACGGGGGCTGGCCCCCACTTTCTCCCCGACACTTAAGGATCAAATTTTCAAAGAAAATTTGCACCCCGCCCGCTGCAAGCGCTGATCGCCAGATCATCCCAACGGCATCAATCCCACCAAGGACCGTGTTGGTCACGACGCCCGTCAATATGCTCAAACCCGTGGTGTCCAAAGAAATCACGCTGCGCTTGGATTACATCAGCCGTCCCCCGCGCCGCACGCATCGTGTCCAAGAAACCCAACGCTGAGGCCAAAGCAGGAACCGGGTGGCCACCCGCAACGGCCACACTGACGACACGGCGAAGGGCTGGAAACCCATCGCGGATGAACTTTGCGAATGTTTCGGAGAATATCAGCTGCCCCTCAGGCAGATCACCGCGAAAGGCCGACGCGATATCATCTAGCAACGAAGAGCGAATGATGCATCCAGCACGCCAGACTTCAGCCACGCGCGCGCAATCGATGGACCAGTGATACTCATCCGATGCGGCGTTCAATATCCGGAAACCCTGCGCGTAAGAAACGATGCGCCCCACCAGAAGCGCGGCTTCCAGATCAGCGTCACTCAACTCCAACGTTTCGAGCGGCGTGTCAAAAACCTCACTGCCTGCGACCCGCGCTTTGCCCTCCGATGACCATGCCCGCGCGGCGACACCAGCTTCAATGACGTTGGCAGATTGGCCCAAACGCACCGCTTCGATGATCGTCCAGCGGCCCGTGCCTTTTTGCCCAGCGGCGTCGACGATCACATCAACGGCGGGCTGGCCCGATTGTTTATCTGTCGCTTGTAGAACCTTCGCGGTGATCTCAACCAGATAGCTTTCCAGCACGCCGGCATTCCAACGCTCAAATACATCGCCAATTTCGGACGGTGTCCGCCCCAGCCCGTTGCGCATCAACCCATAGGTTTCCGCGATCAACTGCATGTCGGCATATTCGATTCCGTTGTGCACGGTCTTTACGAAGTGCCCTGCCCCGTCTGGCCCGAAGTGGTCCGCGCAGGGTTCGCTGTTGAATTTGGCCGCAATGCTTTCAACAACGCTGCGAATGCCGCTCCATGCTGCGGGTGATCCGCCAACCATCATAGACGGGCCGTGACGCGCACCATCTTCGCCGCCTGACACGCCCATACCGATATAGGTAAACCCAAGCGCCTCAACCTCGGCGGTTCGGCGACGTGTTACATGAAAATCCGCGTTTCCTGCATCGATGATCGTGTCACCTTTGGCCAATAGCGGCGTCAGTTTCTTGATCGTTTCATCAACAGGGTCGCCCGACGGGATCATCAAGATAATTGCACGCGGCGGGGCCATTGCCGCGACCATGTCTTTCAAACTGTCTGCGCCGTGAAGCTTCCCTGCGAGGCCCGCGCCCGCGGCTTCCGCTTGAAATTCGCCAACCACTTCGGGTCGAAGGTTCGTTACATGCAGCGCAAACCCTTTTTCGAGAATATTAAGGGACAGCGCACTGCCCATGGTTCCAAGCCCATACAGGCCAAGTGTCGCGGAGTCGGTCATTGGGTGCCCTCAATTGTGTCACCCAACGCCTAAGCTGCACGCGCGGGGTCTTCAACCGCGCGCGCAAACAATGTCGTGACGAAGTCAGGGTTTCCGAAGTTATTTGTCCAAACAAAACCGCATTACGGCCTTTTGCGCATGCAGCCGGTTTTCCGCCTCATCCCAGATGACCGAGTTCGGGCCATCCATGACTTCCGACGTCGCTTCATCATCGCGGTGCGCGGGCAGGCAATGCATGAACAAGGCATCGTCCTTGGCCTTTGACATCAGATCAGCGTTGACCTGATAGCCGCGCAGCTGGTTGTGGCGCCGTTCGCGTGCGGATTGTGGATCATGCATAGACACCCATGTATCGGTGACGACCAGATCGGCGCCCTGCACCGCCTCATTCGGGTCGCGCACAGTCGTGTAAAGCCCGTCGAGTGCGGCCTCGGGTTGCAGGGTTTCGGGGCCCGTGAACACGAGATCAAAGTCAAATTGTTTGGCCGCATGGGCGAAGGAGGCGAACACGTTGTTCCCGTCGCCGGACCACACAACCTTTTTGCCTTTGATCGGTCCGTTGTGTTCTTCAAATGTCAGGATATCAGCCATGATCTGACACGGGTGCGTGCGATCCGTCAGCCCGTTGATGACAGGGACGGACGCGTATTCGGCCATTTCCAACAACGTCTGTTCCTCAAACGTGCGGATCATGATCAGGTCGACGTAGCGGGACAGAACGCGGGCCGTGTCGGCAATGGTTTCACCGTGGCCAAGCTGCATGTCCTTGCCAGACAGCACCATCGTTTCACCGCCCATCTGACGCACACCAACATCAAACGAGATACGCGTACGGGTGGATGGTTTTTCAAAGATCAGCGCGACCATGTGATTGGCGAGCGGCAGATCCGCGTCAGGTGTGCCTTTGGGCTGGCCTGCACGTGCTGCCTTCATGGTCGCGGCATTGTCGATAATGCCCCGCAGGTCTGCTGGGGATGTGGTGTTGATGTCTAGGAAATGGGTCATTGGTTAATCGCTTGTGGTTGGCTGTGGAATTGGGGGCTAGCCCCCAAGCCCCCAGGATATTTGGGAAACAAAAGCTAGGTTAAGAAAGCGTTACGCGGGTTGGGTGATTTGCGTTGCTGCTTTCTCAAGGCGGGTAAGTGCCTCGTCGATTTCTGCGTCTGTGATGTTGAGCGGGGGCAGCAGACGGATAACGTTGTCTGCGGCCGGAACGGTGAGGAGATTATTTGCGTAACCCGCCGTAACTATATCTGTGTTCACGGCTTTGCATTTGAGGCCCAGCATAAGGCCCGTCCCGCGGACCTCTTCGAAGACGTCTGGGTGGGATGCGATCAGCCCTTCGAGTTTCTGGCGAAACAGGCCGGCTTTGCGGTTCACCTCGGCGATGAACGCCGGTTCGGCGACGATATCCATCACCTTGCAGCCGACGGCGCAGGCCAGAGGGTTGCCGCCATAGGTGGACCCGTGGGTGCCAGCGGTCATGCCTTTGGCTGCGTTTTCGGTAGCCAGAACTGCGCCCAACGAAAAGCCCCCGCCGATACCTTTGGCGACCATCATGATATCGGGGGTAATGCCGGCCCATTCGTGCGCGAAGAGTTTTCCGGTGCGCCCGACGCCGCATTGGACCTCATCAAGGATCAGCAGCAGGCCGTGCGCGTCACATAGGTCGCGCATTGCCTTTAGGTCGGCGTCCGGCAGGGGGCGGATGCCGCCTTCGCCTTGCACGGGCTCAACCATGATCGCGCCTACGCTCGGCGATTTCGCGGCCTCTGCGAGTGCGTCGTGGTCCGCGAATGGCAAGTGGACAAAACCGGGGAGCAACGGGCCAAAACCCGCCGTCATTTTCTCGGAGCCCGCCGCAGCGATACCAGCGCTGGAGCGGCCATGGAATGAGCCGTCAAACGTGATGATTTCTGTGCGCTCAGGCGCGCCATTATCAAAGTGATACTTGCGCGCCATTTTCACGGCCAGCTCGCAGGCCTCGGTACCGGAGTTCGTAAAGAACACAGTGTCGGCGAAGGTGCTTTCGACCAGTTTATCCGCCAGTTCTTGCTGTGGGCCGATGTGGTACAGGTTGGACACGTGCCAAAGCGTGTTGGCCTGTTTTGTCAGGGCCTCAACCAATTCGGGGTTTGCGTGGCCCAGCACATTCACAGCGATCCCTGCGCCAAGATCCAAGAAACGTCGGCCGTCTGCCTCAACCAGCCAAGAGCCTTCACCGCTGACGAAGTTCAGCGGCGCACGGTTGTAAGTGGGCAGTACAGACGGGATCATTTTGATCTTCCTTTGTAAGAAAGGCCCATAGGTGTTGGAACGCGGGCCATGTGTCAATAATGTTGGGATGTTAGATGTGTTTTTCGACAGAACGTGTCAGAGATGCCAATCGGCGCGATCAATAGATCAGCGTCGGCGTCGCAGTTCAGTTTGTGTCGTGTTCATCATCATGGAGCTGTCTTACGCTGGGTCAGAGCGGTTTTGCAAGCATTATACGTCGAATGGCTAGGCCGCGCGCAGGCAGGCACGAACCCACTTCGCGGCAGAACGATAATGCGAAGAACCTGCAGCCTCTGCCCAGCGCCCTGTGGTCCATGCATTGTTGGCGCCTTTCATGGGCCCACCATAAAGCTGCGTGTCCGACTTCCCTCCGATGAGTTGCATCAAATCGAATTGCCCCTGTTCGAGTTGAAGACCTGCTTCTTCCCAGCCCAAATCAGCCTGATCTTCACGCAATTTGGCATTGTAGGTTTTCAGTTCATTCCATTTGTAACCTTTGGCAGGAAAGAAAACCTCCTGTCCGGCTTGCCCGTCACGATACCAGCCCAAGAACAGGGTGATCCAATGGGCACGGTGGGCGATCACGTCCTTGATGGATGTGTCGTCTTCAAGCTTTCTCGTCGCGACGTCATCCGGGATGTCCGCGATCAGCTTCTGCAATTTGGTAAACTCCTTTTGGGTGACGGCAAGAAGGCCGATCTTGGTGGTGGCAGCAGGCATGGCGTTCTCCTCTACGTGATACTAGCGGCTTGGTGAACGACGCACCTTGATCTGGCACAAGCGCCGTGAAACACGAACTACATGGTACAGACGCAACCGCCTTCGCCGCGCCCACAGAACCCGACAGCTGCCGTTGCGCTGATGGTTCTGGCGACCGTGTTTATTGCGGGCACGACCCTGTGTGCCAAGGCGTTGGGGACTGAGACGCTGGGCCCCAGTCTGCATTCGCTGCAAATCAGCCAAGGGCGGTTTGTGTTTGCGTTCTTTGGTTTGCTCAGCGTGGCGGCCGTGCTGCGCCCGAAAATCAGCAATCCCAATCTGCGTTTGCATATCTCGCGCACGATTTGCGGCGCGACGGGGGTGACGCTGATGTTCGCAGCTGTGGCCTTCATTCCGCTGTCAGACGCCACGGCGATTAGCTTTCTGAACCCAGTGTTCGGGATGTTGCTGGCGATCCCGTTTCTTGGGGAGAAGGTCGGCCCGTGGCGCTGGGCGGCGGCCGCCATTGCATTTGTCGGCGCGTTGATACTGCTGCGTCCGGGGCCGGATACATTTCAGGTCGCGGCATTGCTGGCGCTGGGGGCTGCTTTCACGATGGGGCTTGAGCTGATTTTCATCAAAAAGCTGGCAGACCGCGAACCACCGCTGCAAATCCTGCTGATCAACAACGCCCTAGGATGCGTGTTGATGAGCCTCGCCGCCGCGGCCTATTGGGCACCCCCGACATTGGCGCAATGGGGCGCGTTGGCGGCGTTGGGCCTGATGATGGCATCGGCACAGACTTGTTTCATCAACGCAATGGCGCGCGCAGATGCGTCCTATGTCACGCCGTTCAGCTACCTGACGCTGATCTTCGCGAGCCTTTATGACTGGGCGATCTTCAAATCCGTTCCCGATTGGGTGAGCGTCGTGGGCGCCTGCATCATCGTGTCCGGCGCGGCCTTGCTAGCTTGGCGCGAGACGGTGAACCGAAGCCGCTTGCGCCGCGTTCCAGCCAGCCTTGGTGGGCGAGTCTAAGGCGACCTTAAAATCGCGAAATGAGGAGGCTATGTAACGCCAATGGAAAACATCTATCGCTATCGCTCAAACGGACGCGCCCCAACAGTCTGGGGCATGCTTGCCTTTTGGCTCTTCATGGTTTGGGCAATAGAAGCCAGCAATGATCCCGCACTGTTTCTGCGGGTCATTTATTGGGGGCTACTAGGCTTGGTGATATGGGCTTTGATCTACAACCCAAAGCGCGGAATAGACCTTTCCGACACAGAGCTTACGATCATCTCGACGGGAAAGCCGCGCACAATTAACCTTGAGGACATTGACCGTCTTTCCGTGAGGGAAAGCGGCATCTCAGGCTTTAGCTTCCGCCTTCATATGAAAGACGCCAAGCCCATTGGCGTGAGTTCTGCAGCCTTACCATCTGCGCGCGAAATCGAAGCTGAGCTAGAAGCACGCGGTGTAACGGTCGACATCAAAACGGTTTCAGGGGTTTAGGCGGCAACCCGTTAGGCCTTCATCCGGTAGCCCGTGCGTAGCCAGTTCCACACGACGGCCAACACAATCAGCGACCACAGCGATACAACGCCAAGGCCCAGCAACGGGCTGCTGTCGCTGACGCCGATAGTGCCATAGCGTACACCATCAATGATGTAGAAGAACGGGTTCCAGTGGCTGAAGGTTTGCAGGACGGGCGGCAATGCTTCGATAGAATAGAATGTACCCGACAGGAACGCGAGCGGGGTGATGAGGAAGTTTGAGATCGCAGACAGCTGATCGAATTTGTTGGCAAACACCGCCGCAACCATCCCAAGCGCCCCCATCAGGATTGACCCCAAAAGCACAAACACCAATGCCCAAAGCGGATGCTCCATCGGCATCCCGATAAACCACATCGCGCCTGCGGTAATCACCACGGCCACGATCATTCCGCGTGCCACTGCTCCTGCGATGTAACCCACAAGCAATTCCAATGCGGATAGCGGCGGCATCAGCGTATCAACAATATTGCCACCAACCTTGGCCGAGGCAATCGAACTGGAGGTATTTGCAAAAGCGTTCTGGATCACCGTCATCGTCATGATACCGGGCGCAAGAAACACCATGAACGGAACACCCATAACATCACCACGCGTCGGGCCGATGGCGATCGTAAAGATCAGCAGAAACAAACCCGCGTTCACCAGCGGCCCCATAATCGTTTGCGACCAGACGTTCAAAAACCGCAACACTTCGCGGCGTGCCAGCGTCCAAGTGCCAAGCCAGTTTACGGCCCCGAAACGTCTTACGCCCATATCGGTCTTGCTGCTATGCATCGCTGATTCCTTTTTCACCGCTGGGTGGTTGTATCCGCCGCTGGGGTGCTTAGAATAGGGGATCAAAGAATTCTCAACCCCATAACCGCCATTTTGGTTGTTTGGGGCCCATGCCAAACCTCTGGCCAAATAAGTGGAATAAATATGTCTTGGACCGACGAACGCGTCGATGTGTTGAAAAAGATGTGGGGCGAGGGTCAATCCGCCAGCCAGATCGCAAAAGAACTCGGCGGCGTAACCCGCAATGCCGTGATCGGCAAAGTGCACCGTTTGGGGCTGAGCAATCGCGCCGGTTCCGGTGGTGGTAAGTCTGCCGCACCCAAAGCAGACGCCAAGCCTAAGGCACCCGCCAAGCCTAAGGCCGCGCCCAAAAAGGCTGCCGCGCCAAGAGAAGATGAAATTCAGGAGCCAAAGACCGAGTCAGCGTCTCCTGCCCCTCAACCAAAAGTGCCGCACGCACGCCGTCAGATCATTCCGGCTGGGCAGCCTCTGCCGCCACAGCCATCCGCCAATGAAATCAGCCCCGAGGTCTTGGCCAAGGTGAATGAGGTCGAAAAGACCGCCAAAAAGATCACGCTGATGGAATTGACCGAAAAGACCTGCAAGTGGCCCGTCGGCGACCCAGCGACAGAACAATTCTGGTTCTGCGGTCTGGCCGTACAGCAAGGCAAACCATACTGCGAAGCACACGTGAGCGTGGCATTCCAGCCAATGTCATCCCGCCGCGACCGCCGCCGGTAAAAACGTGGCTTGGGTTAGATTTGCCAATCGGACCCTTCAATCTTTGTTCGTCGCGCTTGGACTATGCGCGGCGACACCAGCCCTATCCCAAGATGATGTTTGGTCCGTTTCCCCTGAGCTTGCGGCCGCAACTTCGCTGTGGTTGAGCGGGGACGATACCGCAAAGGCGATTTGGGACATCGGGACACTGGCGGTTGAGGGTGAATTGCCAGCGCGGTATTTGGTCCGCGCAATCTATTACAATTTTGTGCCCCTAGACTTCCCCGAACTGGATCCGGAAGGACGTTCGGCTTTGTTTCCTGCTGATCCGGATGCAGGACGTTTTTTTCGCCCCTATCCGATCGATTCCGAAAGTGTACCAGCGCAAGCAGCGCGGGCAGTTTAGTGCGCGGGTTTAATAAACGTTCCATTCCTTAAATCACGGATCGCAGTTTGCAACTCTTCTTTGGTGTTCATCACAATCGGGCCGTGCCACGCGACTGGTTCTTCAATAGGCGCGCCTGAAATCAGCAAAAAACGAACGCCCTGCTCTCCGGCCTGAACTGTCACCTCATCGCCGGTGCCAAAGCGGATCAATGTGCGGTCTCCAGACATATCGCGGATGTTCACCTCTTCGCCCATGACCTCCTTTTCAAGCAGCACACCAGACGGCGGACTTGCGTCAGCAAATGCAGCCGTGCCTTCAAATACATAGGCAAACGCACGGCGGTATGTGTCGATCTTGAAGGTCTTGCGAACGCCCGCAGGCACTTTTACATCGAGGTATTGCGGGTCGGCTGCGATGCCATCCACCGGCCCGCGCTTGCCCCAAAATTCTCCGGTGATGACGCGCACAACAGTGCCGTCATCATCCGTGATTTCCGGAATCTCACCCGCGTTTACATCCTGGTAGCGCGGGTCCGTCATCTTTTGCGCGCTCGGTAGGTTGCCCCACAATTGAAACCCATGCATCTGCCCCGCCGCGTTACCGTGCGGCATTTCTTGATGCATGATACCAGATCCAGCCGTCATCCACTGCACATCACCCGCACCCAGTTTACCGACGTTTCCTAGGCTGTCTTCATGCTCAACCGTTCCGTTCAACACATAGGTGATCGTCTCAATCCCGCGGTGGGGATGCCATGGGAAACCCTTCATGAAATGCGCGGGGTCATCGTTGCGGAAATCATCGAACAGTAGGAACGGGTCCAGCTCCGTCGGGTCCTGAAACCCGAACGCACGATGCAACTGAACGCCCGCACCCTCCACTGTTGATACGGCTTTACGGGTCTCAAGAATTGGGCGAATGGACATATGTACCTCCAACGGTTGTGTGAGAAAAACCTAGCCTTGCGCGGTCCTGCATTCAATTGACGCACAACCACCAAGGCTGTGCATCAGCGCACAGGACTTGCAGGGGGCATCACACCGCCCTAAACCAGCGCTGATGCGTACCTTTGAAACCGCCACCCGCTCCGACTGGATCACCGATCGCGCCCTGCGCGCGATCATCGCAACCGCGATGGCGTTGCCCTATAAGCAACGCGTGCGTTGGTTCGGCGCGATGGCAGAACGGCTTGTTGCCCCCACAGCGGGATATCTCAAGCGGTCGCGCACACAGATTAGCATGATCTGGCCCGACATGGATGACACCGAAGTCAACCGGCTCGCCCGTGCTTGCTGCAACAACTTTGGTCGCACCATGATCGAAGGCTATTCGCGTGGAGACTACACCGCGCAATTGTCTAACACGATACCCGAAGGTCCCGGCCTCGAATACCTGGCCAATGCCAAATCCGAGGGACGCCCGGTATTGTTCGTCACCGGCCATTTGGGAAACCACGACGCGCCGCGCCATGTGTTGAACCGTTTGGGCTATACGATCGGCGGCATCTACAAACCAATTTCAAACCCCTATTTCAACGAACACTACCTTAGCACGATCAACGAAGTCTCAGGCCCCGTTTTTCCAATCGACCGCGAAGGCATGGCAGGCTTTATGCGTTTGCTGAACGGTGGTGGCATGGGGACGATGCTGTTTGACGTTCGTGTTACGAAATACCCGAAAATCCCATTTCTCGGCCATCCCGCGCATACCTCAACGGGTCTTGGCGCGATTGCCCTAAAAACCGGCGCGCTGATCCTGCCCTACTTTGGCACACGTCGCGCAGACGGTTTGAATTTTGATGTGACCGTTGAAGCCCCTGTTGAGCTGACCACACCAGAGCAAATCATGCGCGATGTGACAGACCGCCTAGAAGACCGCGTGCGCGCGCATCCCGACCAATATTTCTGGGTGCATCGACGCTGGGGCTAAGCCAAAACTACGCATGCACGCGACGTCTAGAGTTTCCGCTCAGTGCGTGTCACAACTGCTTCAATTAATCGGAGTGACCACATGAAAATCGCCAACCGCGACATCGGCCCAGACCACCCGCCCCTCGTGATTGCCGAGATCGGCATCAACCACGGTGGCAGCCTTGAAGTTGCGAAAGAAATGGCGCGTTTGGCGGCCCTTTCCGGCTGTGAAATGGTCAAGCACCAGACCCACATCGTCGAAGATGAAATGACGGAGGAAGCCAAGCAAATCTTCCCACCGAACGCCGATGTGTCGATTTGGGATGTGATGGCGGAATGCGCCCTTAGCCGCGAAGATGAAGCCGCGCTGAAGGATTACATCGAAGACCTCGGGATGATCTTTATCTCCACCCCGTTCAGCCGCGCCGCTTGTGATTTCCTCGAAACCCTCGACGTGCCGGCCTACAAGATCGGCTCGGGCGAAGCAGACAACCTGCCCCTCATTCGTCACGTTGCGTCCAAGGGTAAGCCGGTCATCATGTCCACGGGCATGCAGACGATCGAAAGCATCCGTGCAAGCGTTCAAATTCTGGAAGACAGCGGCGTTGACTACGCGCTTCTGGAATGCACCAACCTGTACCCGTCCCCTCCTGAAATCGTTTCTTTGCAAGGCGTTACAGACCTGCGCAACGCATTCCCGAACGCGGTTGTAGGCTTTTCTGACCATTCCATCGGGCCAGAAATGGCGCTGGCGTCCGTGGCTCTTGGCGCCAGCATTCTGGAACGCCACTACACCGACACGCGCTATCGCAAAGGCCCCGACATCAGCTGCTCAATGGACCCATCCGAACTGCGTCACCTGATTGACCGCTCCGTTGAAATCCACACGGCACTGCACAACCCCAAAGAACGCACCGCTGCCGAAGAAGACGTCTACCGCTTCGCCCGCGCCTCTGTAGTGGCCGACGCCGACCTGCCTGCAGGCCACACCATAACCGAGGCCGACATCTGGGCTCGCCGCCCCGGTTCCGGCGCGATTGCGGGCTATGATTTTGACAAAGTTGTCGGGAAGACGCTCAAGGTTGCCGTAACAAAGAACCAGCAGCTCACATGGGATGATTTTAAGTGACCATTCTTCAAGGATCAGTTTGTTGATCTTAGTGACATGGAACTAAGCCCCACCAGTAACCCTCACCGCTCGGACGGCCGATAAGAAATATGACCGAAAAATCCATCCTCTTCGTTACCGGAACCCGTGCAGATTTCGGGAAAATGGAACCGCTGGCTATTGCTGCGCGGGATGCGGGACATGATGTCGGGTTTTGGGTGACCGGCATGCACATGCTCGACCGTTACGGGCTGACCAAGAAAGAAGTCGCGCGCACTGAAGGTGTGGGTGTTCATGAGTACCTCAATCAACGCCCCGGTGATCCGCAGGATCATGTTTTAGCCAAGACTGTTATGGGGTTTTCTGACTTCGTGGCCGAGCATAAGCCGGACTTGGTTGTCGTTCATGGTGATCGGATTGAAGCCCTCGCTTGCGCCCTTGTCGCAGCGACAAATTACATTCGTTCAGCCCATATTGAAGGCGGCGAAGTGTCTGGAACGATTGATGAAATCTTCCGCCACTGTAATTCCAAACTCGCCAGCCACCACTTTGTCAGTTCCGAGGACGCCAAGCGCCGCGTCATGGCCATGGGTGAACCTGAGGACGAAATTCATGTGATCGGCTCACCCGAGCTCGATTTTCATTCGGGCCCGTCTGGGGTGACCATCGGTGACGTGCGGGCGCATTATGATTTGCCGAAAGATGACTTCGGCATCGTCGTCTTCCACCCCGTCACATCCGAAGCCGACACGATGGGCCAGCAGGCCCGCGACCTGTTTGGCGCGCTTGATGCTTCGGGCAAATCCTTTGTGGTGATCGCCCCGAACAATGACCCTGGATCGGACGATATTTTTGCCGCGATTGAGACCCTCCCCAAAGACCGGTTTCGCGTGCTGCCCTCCATGCGGTTCGCCCATTTTTCCGAGCTGATGAAAAATGCCGCCTGTATGATCGGCAATTCAAGCGCAGGCGTGCGTGAAGCGCCGTTCCTTGGCACGCCGTCCTTGGATATCGGCACCCGCCAAACCAACCGCGCCCAAGCCCCGTCTTTGCACGCAAAAGCGGCGTCAGACACGGATGGCATAGCGGCCTTCCTGCACGAGGAATGGGGCAAGCGCTATGAACGCCACGTTGCGTTTGGCCAAGGCGATGCAGCCGCGCGGTTTGCTGATATCGTCAGTGACGAGGCCTTCTGGACAGGCGATCTGCAAAAACGGTTCCATGACCAATAAGCCGAGCATTGGCCCCATGTTGCGGCTGGTGCTTGGTGTTGGCGCGGTGCTGTCACCACTGGCCCAACCGCTGCTGAAACGGCGTTTGGCAAAAGGCAAAGAAGACCCCGCCCGTTGGCGCGAAAAGCTGGGTGAACCCACTGCAGCACGGCCCAACGGCCCGCTGATTTGGATGCACGGCGTTGGGGTTGGCGAAGTTATGGCCCTGCGTGGCTTGATTATCGCACTGTCGACTAAGCGACCCGATTTGAATTTTCTCGTCACGTCCTCGGCTCGGTCCTCGGGCGAAGTTTTTGAAAAGAACCTGCCGCCCCGCACACAGCATCAATACCTTCCGCTCGACATGCCCGGCCCCGTGTCGCGTTTCCTTAATCATTGGAAACCCGACCTCGCGGTGTGGTCCGATCAAGAAGTCTGGCCGCGCCTTGCCGTCACCTGTGCGCGTCGTGGAATCCCACAGGCCTATGTCGCCGCGCGGATAACCGACAAATCTGCCGCGGCCAAGTCGCGGTTTGGCGATGCTTACGGCGATCTCTATCGTTTGCTCGACGCCCGCCATGCGCAAGAAGACCGCACAGCATCAGCATTGCGGGACTTGATGGGCGATGAGACAGACGTTCAAATCACGGGCTCATTGAAAGCCGCCGCTGCTCCATTGGTCTGCGACGCAAATCTGTTGGCCAGTTTCGACGCGGACTTCAGCCCCGTTTGGGTCGTCGCCTCAGCTCATCTGATTGACATTAAACTCGCCCTGGATGCGCAGATACTAGCCCGTGAGAAGCATGGCTTCACATCGTTTCTGATCATCGCTCCGCGCATCCTTACCGACACACAACCCATTGAGAACATGTGTGAAGATCGAGGTCTAACTTGGACGAAACGCAGCGCCAAGCAACTGCCAGATCCTGCCTGTGACACCTTCATCGCTGATAGCTTTGGTGAGCTGGGAACATGGTATCGCGTCGCGTCTCTCGCGCAAATCGGCGGTACATTTGACGCCACAGAAGGACACAACCCTTGGGAGGCTGTGGCCCTGAACTGCGCCATCCTGCACGGGCCGCGCGTGCAGAATTTCGCGATGGATTACGCCATACTAACGGATGCCGATGCCGCCCGTTTGGTCAAGACCGCAGAAGACATTGCTGAAGCTTTGCTCGATACGACACTGCCGCAAATGTCGGATCGTGCCATGCAGGTACGCACCACTGCGGCACAGGGGCTTTCGCGCATTGCGGATGATCTGCTGGGCCTTCTAAGGGCTTAGAATTCCATTTCCGCAGTGCCGAAAAACACGCGTTTTCCCGATGCATCCGCGATCAAATCGCTTGAACTGCGCATGTCCGACAAACGCGGCGCGAGTGGTGCCAGCGTTGCGCTCTCATCCTCGATCAACGCCAGCCAATCGCGCGTTATTGCACGGAACATGTCGTTGCGTTCAAACGGGAAGCTTTTGGTTTCTGGACCGTTGCCATCATCGCGCGTGATCTTAGCCGCCAACATATCGAGCTTGCGTAAACCGCGGCCCCCCGACAGTTCAGACCGACGCAGGCTAACCGGCGACAGATAATCCATCGCCACGGTTCCCGTGCGCCCAGCGCCGCCCGTAAGCGCTATCCGGCTGGCGAAATCGACCCCGTCGAAATCCGCGTGCCCGACGGACGCGACCGATTGCACGGCCAAATCCGGGAACAAAGCTTTCGCCAAATCCAGCTCATGACACAAATCCAACAAAACCCCGCCGCCATCGGGCTTAGCGGCATAGCTATCAGGAAAAGACCAGTTTTGCCGCCACTGGCGCACATCATGGCCGATCTCAAACGAGAACCCATAAACGTCGGACAAATCGCCCGCCGCCAGCGCCTGCACGACCGGATGGTAGCGCGCCATGAACCCAAGCATGGACCGCTTCGCCAAATCCCCAGCCGCATCGTAGATTTCAGCCACGCCGGCAGCCGTCCAATGCAAGGGCTTTTCCACGTAAAATGGCCAACCTTTGGCAGCGCAAAGCGTGACCAGTTCAAGGCGCACTTGCGTGGCCGTGGCAATCACCAAACCCTTCACATCATTGCGTTTTTCAAGCGCCGCGCGATCGTAGGATCGCCACGAGATCAGCTCAGTCACCTCGCCAAGTGCGGTCAGATTGTCCGCATGACGGCGCCCAATAGACCCCGCCCCGATGACCAAAATCACCAC
This sequence comes from Octadecabacter ascidiaceicola, assembly GCF_900185015.1. Classification (GTDB taxonomy): domain Bacteria; phylum Pseudomonadota; class Alphaproteobacteria; order Rhodobacterales; family Rhodobacteraceae; genus Octadecabacter; species Octadecabacter ascidiaceicola. The sequence goes on from NZ_FXYD01000001.1 coordinate 984,710, forward strand.
GCGGAGAAACCGCCATCAACGTTGATCAACTGGCCCGTCATATAGCCCGATTGCTTGGACGCGAGGAACAACATCGTATCGGCAATCTCATCAGGTTCACACATACGCCCCGCCATAATCAGCTCACCCACGCGCTTTTGGAACTCTTCGGAATGGCCGTTAAACACAGCGCCCGGTGCAATGGTGTTGACCGTCGCTTGGCGTTTCGCCCAATAGCCCGCCAGCCAAACCGTCAACCCGTGGATACCTGCTTTGGTCACGCCGTAAGCCGAGAAGTTCTTAAACGGCATACCATCATAAATCGGGTGGTGTGCGCCATTCAGCGCATACATGGATGCCACGTTGATCAGCGTTGTCGGGCGTTTGCCCACGATATCGCGGTCCATCTGACGCGCGACCAGAAACGCCCCCGTCAGGTTGGTGCGCATGGTCTTTTCCCAATCGTCCAACGTGGTGTCCGCAAAGTCAGGGAAACTCCCGCCCGCACCCATCAACATCTCGCCAGTGATGGCCGCGTTGTTCAGCACGACGTCAGGTTTCCAGCCGTCGCCTTCTACGGTTTTGAAAATTTCAACGATTTGCTCTTCTGATCCCACATCCAGCGGGTAGATCGCGAAATCAGGGTTGTCGCCGTGCGTTTCCTGTAGCCCGTCAAATCGATGCCCTGGCAGGTCTGTCGCCACGACCTTAGCGCCCTGCTCCAGCATCCGGCGCACATAGGTGCTGCCCAAAACGCCGCCAGAGCCTGTGATAAATACTGTTCTGCCGTCAAGTTGCGCCATTTTGAGTGTCCTTCATTAAAAATTCTACGATCTTCCAGTCCAGCGGCTCGTCCACATCCATGCAGCGCTCGGACGGCATCACAAAGGGGATCACACGCCCTTCATAAATGGTGCTGGCTTTGCGCAGATAGTCGGGGGACAGCACATAGGTGCTGGCGGCGTGTTCATAGACCACAGGCGCATTCTGGCGCGCCCAAACGCCGCCCGGAAGCGGCTTTGACACCCGCAGCGCCCCCGTTTCATCCGGTTCGACCATGTTGAAATAGGGGTTCTTGCCTGCGATGCAGCAGGACATCACCATGTCTGGCGCTTCGGATTCAAACAGGTCCAACGCACCGTCAATGTCTTCCATAAGGCGCAATGGTGACGTGCAATCAAGGTCAACAAACGCGGTCGCCTTTCCCGCAATCGCCTCGGCTGCGTCAAGCGCGTGCTGCCACACGCCCCACTTTGGTGCATCATCCGTCGCCAAATGCGCAGGCCGCAGCCCAATGTCCAACGCGCCCTTTGCAACTGCATGGTCGTACATTTCTTGGCTGTCGGTGCTGACCACCACCGCATCAATGCGCGTTGATTCAAGCAATTGATCCAGCGACCAATCCATCAACGGCTTGCCGCACATGTCGCGAAAATTCTTCCCCGGCACACCCTTAGATCCCTTACGTGCCCCGATATGTCCGATGATCATCATGTGTCTCCCGTATCTGTCCCTTCTATGACGCGGAACACAAGGTCAACGCAACCTGAACCGCGTCCGCAACCCAAGACCGAGGAAAAAGGGGAGGATAGGCCCGCTTCGGTTAGGCTGGATGCTTCCGTCAGGGGATCGCCTTTGAAACTCTTGCTCAACGTATGCATCGAATTTGTTACCTTCGGAAGGCAACATTTCCGCCTTTTCGAAAGCAGTGTGCATTCCGGCGGCCAAGCTCTTGAACTCATCAAGTGTGCGAAACCGACAAAACCACTTATTCCAAGCATCGCGGTTCTTCTCCGCCAACTCCTTATCAATCCGTGCCCCTTCCTGCTCCCCATACAGCGTCATCAAAATATACCATGGGTTCTCATTCGCGGGGGTTAGTTTTCTCTCGTCCATCCAAGGCTCCTCTTTACAACCTGCACGATACTAGACCGCGCTTCACCTGCAAGGCTTCCCAACAGCGCAGCCAGCACCTATACGCGCGTCATGTCCCAGAACCCGCCCAATCTCCGCCCCGACTTGGCCCCTAAGGTCAAAATCCAAGAACCAACCCGCGACGGCCAGCCGACCATTGGCATGGTGTCCCTTGGTTGCCCCAAGGCGCTGGTGGACAGTGAACGCATCCTCACGCGATTGCGCGCCGAAGGCTACGCGATCTCGCCAGAGTATTCCGGCGCGGACGCGGTCATCGTGAACACCTGCGGGTTTCTGGACTCTGCCAAGGCAGAATCCCTTGATGCCATAGGCGAAGCGCTGAAAGAAAACGGCAAAGTCATCGTCACTGGCTGCCTCGGGGCCGAGCCGGATTACATCCGCGAACACCACCCACAAATCCTCGCCGTGACAGGCCCGCATCAATATGAACAGGTGCTGGATGCCGTGCATGCCAATGTGCCGCCCTCGCCCGATCCGTTCATTGACCTGCTGCCTGCGTCCGGTGTCTCCCTCACGCCGCGCCACTACAGCTATTTGAAAATCTCCGAGGGCTGTAACCACAAATGCAAGTTCTGCATCATCCCCGACATGCGCGGCAAACTCGCCTCTCGGCCTGCCCACGCGGTGATGCGTGAGGCTGAAAAGCTGGTGGATAACGGCGTCAAAGAACTGCTGGTGATCTCGCAAGACACCTCCGCCTATGGCACCGATTGGCCGTCCGAGCAGCGCCGCGGGTTGACCGAACAGCCGATAACCACGCTGGCGCGTGATTTGGGGTCCTTGGGTGCATGGGTGCGCCTGCACTACGTCTACCCCTACCCCAACGTGCGCGAGCTGATCCCGCTGATGTCGGACGGCCTGATCCTGCCCTACCTCGACATCCCGTTCCAACACGCGCACCCAGAAACCCTGCGCCGCATGGCCCGCCCCGCGCACGCCGAACGCACGCTGGACCGTATTGAGGAATGGCGCGGGCTGTGCCCCGACATCACCCTGCGCTCGACCTTCATCGTCGGCTACCCTGGTGAAACGGAAGAAGAATTTCAAACCCTGCTTGATTGGATGGACGAGGCCCAACTGGATCGCGTCGGGTGCTTTCAATACGAAAACGTCGACGGTGCGCGTTCAAACGCCCTGCCCGACCACGTCCCCGCCGAGGTCAAACAAAACCGCTGGGACCGTTTCATGGAAAAAGCGCAGGCGATATCCGAGGCCAAACTCGCCGCGAAAGTTGGTCAGATCATGGACGTCATTATTGATGACATCGACGAAGACGGCATCGCGACGTGTCGCACCAAGTCAGACGCTCCAGAGATCGACGGGAACTTGTTTATCGACGAGGGAACAGCGGGCTTGAAGGTTGGTGAGATTGTCAGCGTCGAGGTGGATGAGGCTGGAGAGTATGATTTGTGGGGATGTGTTCGCTAGTTTCCTCCAGGAAGCTTATCAATTATTTTCTCCGTGATGTCCGCCATTTTGCCGCCACCGAACGAGAATATTCTGTCTTTTTGCGGCTGATCATCTTTTTCCATGAAAAACTCATCAACAAGTTTTTCTCGTAGAGCCAATCGTTCAGGCTCTTTGGAATCGATTAAGTATGCATCAAATGCCTTTATTCGGAGGCCCCGAGACCGAAGCGCTAAAGAGGTTCGCCGTGCTCGTGACGCCAAGGAAGCCAAGTAAAAAGCTGGAATCAATAGAACCGCAGAGATTGGTAATTTAGCCAAAAGTGTTCCTGCTGTAAAAACTGTTTCTTCTGGAAGGCTAAGCCAAATTCCGACCAAGATCGCTGCGGATCCAATCATTAAGAGGGCCGCGAAAATCGAATACATCTTAAATGATTTATGCTCTGACACCGCTGCTTCTACAAATCCGCCAGCTAGCGCAACTTGACCCGCTTGGTCATAAATCCCTTTTAGTTTGGCCAGCGACTCCTCCGCACTTAGTTGGAACTCCCGTTGCGCTTTCTCTAGGTCAGCAGACGCTTTCGTTAAAGCTTTGTCATTGGCGGCCATCAGTTCTTTTTGGTTGGACCGAACCTCGGTCAATGCAGTAGCAATTTCATCAAGCTTTTCTTTCGAACGCGATTGTCGGCTCGCCTCATCGTTAGAAAACGTTTCCGTCCACTCTGACAGCTTGTTCGTGACTTTTGCGTCAAGATTGGCTTCCCAGTTTCTTTGCTGTGATTCCACCGACGCACGCAGGACATCCAATGAAGCGTCAACTTCAGACAACATCTTTTCAGCGGACGAATACTTGATGTCCAACTCACCGAATTTATTATCGGCTTCTGCAAGCCTAGCCTCAAGTGTCACCTCTAATAAAGCGGCTTGCCCAGTGACTTGCTCTATCGCTTCGTTAGCCTCAGACCGGAAAATCTTTTGTAATCTGGGGTAAGGGAACCTTCCAAACACAGCGGCAAAGAAATTTTCAATATTGGTGTAGTGCTGCCAGTTTTTTGCATTATTTGCTAAGTGATTTGCAATATTTTGAAGGTCCCCGTTAGAAGAATTTAACTCAGGCTCAGAAATCAAAGCCGCGTCACTCTTTTCCAGCACCCACTTTAGATATCCAATTTTTTTGCATAGGTCTTCATATCGGGGGTCAGCGCGATTAGGGTCGGAGAAGCCTTTGAGTGAAGCCTCCACATTTTCGATTTTTGCCCATATTGGGTGTTGATAAAAGGATTCTTCGTTCAAAAGGTGCTCCGCAATACATGGAAATACTCAATTCAGTATTGCACTCAACCTTTGCAACTAAAAGAAGAATCAACTACCGAACACCACAACCCAAGCTACCCTCTTGCTAAGAGCATTACAGAACCCTTTAATTCCGACAATTTGGATCAGTAATAGTACCCAGCCAAACCACCCTAAGCGGCGGAGTTCTGCGCCCAGTGCTCAGCCATCTCGCTGTCCAAAAGATCGAGGAACTTAGCGAGTTTCCCTGTCACGGGCTCATCCGTCTCTGGTGCAGACACATCTGAAACGTCCAAGTGTTCAGCGTCGGAATTTGGCGCGGTGCCGTCTATGTTGGGTACATGTTTCACAAGCGTAACTTCACAGATTTTTAACGAACTATTCAGGGGAAAACACCGTTTCGCACGTCACCGCCAGCGTTCCGCCGCGTCACCCTATCCAAAAGGTTAGGGCGCCTACCCCACCAGCACCACGACCCACGCGACCCCAGCAGCGATCGCCGTAAACGTCACCCCTGCGCTGCCTGCATCTTTGGCCATGCGCGCCAGTTCGCTTTTCTCAAGCGAGACCAAATCCACCGCCCGCTCAATCGCCGTGTTGAGCAGTTCCACTGCCAACACCAAAATGCCCAGCGCCAATATCAGTGCCAATTCCGCGCCATCCAACAACCAGATCGCCAAAGCGCCCGACACCACATTCGCCCAGACCCAAGACCGGAACGAATGCTCGGACGTCCATGTGTCGCGCAAGCCGGCCCATGACCAGATGCAGCGCCACTTTAGCTGCTCGAAAAACCCCATTTACCCCTCCTCCAGATAGTACCGCACGGCGTCTTGAACGCGGCGAAACCGGTCGCCACCCAGATGCACGCCGCCAAACCAGCGTGTCACCACGATGATTTCCCCGACGCGCCCGTCCCGTTCCAACATGCGCAAAATCACCATACCTGCGCCTGCCTCGCCGTCATCATTTTTCAGGGGCGTGCCATCGGGCAAAACCACGGCCCATGTGTTGTGTGTGGCTTTGGCGAATTTCTTGCGGCGGCACAGCGTTTTGATGAACGCCTTGGCCTGCGCCGCACTGGCACAAGGCCCACCCGACACCGCATATTTGGACCCGCGGTCGGTAAATATATTTTCAAACACCTGCATCGCGCCACCCTGCCCCAGCCTTCCCATGGATACAATTCGCGATCCCCATATTGCGTGCCTCAATGCAGTCACCTAAGCTTCCCCAAACTCAGCGGAGGCCTTTATGCGCGCGATTTTATTATTCCTTTTCATAGCCTTGTCTTCAACAGTTCGGGCCGACATTCCAAAGCCAGAAACACTTGACGACACGCTGGAAATGATGCTTGAGCGTTTGCTGCCGACCTATCCTGAGGCACGCATAAATCGCGCCAACCGGAACATCGTGTTGGACCCGTCCGGGAATGTCATCTTCAACCCAGACAACATTCATTCTGTTTTGCGAAACCTCGAGAACGGGGCCGACCGTGAGGCTGAGCTGAACGCGTTTATTGCAACCATGATTACCGCCAACACGGACGCCGGACTTGAAGGCGCGCTCCCGTTGGAGATTCTTTACCCCGTGGTTCGGCATCAGAGCTTTGTCGAAAATGACGGCAGTTTGGGGCTCTACTCTGAACCCTTTGTTGGCGACATGGTCCGTGTCTACGCGATCGATTATCCGGACTACGTGGCCTATGTCACAAAGGATCACTTCGATGACGGCCTTACAGTGGATACGCTCCACGCGGTGGCGGCACGAAACCTGAGCCGCAAAATCGAAGGCACAGAATTTCAACAACATGGCGATATCATTCTCGTGGTGAATGACGGGTTCTATGAAAGTTCTTTGGTCGTTGATAACGCCCTTTGGGAAAGTTTCTCGGAGCAGCTGGGCGATGACATTATCATGGCCGTCCCTGCACGTGATCTGTTGATGTTCACACCCGCCAGCGCAGGTGAATCCGTTGCGTTCATGAATGACTATCGCGACGAAATCATTGCAGATGGCGCGCACCCTTTGTCCGCGCTAAGCTACATTTGGAACGACGGCGCGTGGCAGGTTTATGACCGCTAAGCGTCTTGCCACGGTAAGCGGCGAACCTTCCCTATTGGCACCGTGACGCAACGGCATGGCCCCAATACACGATCTGCACCCTACATTGGGCCAATGACCAAGCCGGACCTTTACCCCGAATTCACCCGCGCAGAGCGGGTTGCAGATGGTGTTATGCACGCCTTCGGAATCGCGTTTGCCATCACAGCGACCATTCTTTTGATCGTCTGGGCGAGCGGTGAAACGAGCCTGAGCACAGTCATTGGGCTCAGCATTTACGGGGTTGCCCTGATCGGGTCCTTTGTGGCCTCCGCGTGCTACCACTTCACCCCATGGGAAGGGCCGCGCCACCTTTTGCGCCGCATTGATCATGCAGCGATTTATCTAAAGATTGCCGGCACCTACACACCGTTGGTCGTGCTTATCGGGTCTGCCTTTGCTTACAGCATCCTTGGGATCGTCTGGACACTTGCTGCGGTCGGGGCCATTACAAAACTATTCTTCTGGGGGCGGCCGACACGTTGGGGTGTTGGGCTATATCTAGGCCTAGGCTGGCTCAGTGCGGCCTTAATAACCTCACTTGTCCCACTGGTGTCTGGGGCCACACTTTCGCTCATCATCATCGGTGGCTTGGTCTATTCGCTAGGCGCAGTTGTCTTCAGCATCGACGGGTTGCGGTTTCAGAATGCAATTTGGCACGGGTTAGTGCTGACCGCATCTATCTGCTTTTGCATCGCCATCGCGCTTGGCGTGCTCCCCACAATCTAACCAACCGAAGTCTGGAATTCCTGACCGTATGGTATTGCTGACCTGACGGCAGGCATCCCTGCGCCTAGTCTCAATCCATCGAATTTCTCGATCGGCAATTTTTTGTGCCGCTTTAGGGTCAGTATTTATCGACCTGCCTAAGACGACGTTTTCAGACGACACCACTTTTAAAGGATAAGACCATGCTTGAAACTATTTCCGAACTGCCTCCCACCCTCTTTGACGTCATCGGCGTTTTCGGGTTTGGGCTATACGTTTTGAACTACACGATGCTGACATTTCATCGCGTCACATCCCATTGCAAAACCTATTTCGCGATCAATCTTGTTGCCGCAAGCATGGTTCTGACGGGAATGGCGTTTTCGTTCAATCTGGCATCCGCTTTGATCCAGATGTTCTGGATCGGCATTTCGATCGCCGCGATCATCATGCGCGTGCGCACCTCTAAGGGTGAAACGATGCCGGCCGAATTGGCCTAAAGACCCGCAGCGGTTTGACGCACAATCTGCACCCGTTCGGCATTGGCCGGATGGGTTCCTAGGAAGCGATTGCCCGGATCAGGAATACGGAAAAAGAAGTCCGCCCCGCGAACCGGATTATACCCAGCACGTGCAGCGATTATGGTGCCCAGTCGGTCTGCCTCAAGCTCGAAATCCTTGGAATAAGAACGAGCGCCCACAGCCGCACCGAGTTCTTGCGCGGTCCGAACGGCCTCGTCACCGCCCCCTGTCACCCCCGCCAGCTGGCCAAATACCACGGCCCCTAAAGTCGCATTCTCGCGCTGACGGCCGAGGTGGTTTTCAACATGATGCGCCGCTTCATGGGCCATAACAAAGGCGATCTCGTCGCGATTGCGTGCGTCTGCAATCAGGGCAATCGTAAAGGCAATGATCGGCCGCCCTTGCTCATCAACGGTTTGAAACGCATTTGGCGGCTGGCCCGGGCGGTCATCGACGACAATCAGGAAATCACAATTCAATCGAGGGGAGCGATTGCGGCACTCGCGCTCTGCAACCGGTTCGACCTGTTGAACCACATCAACGAAAGCCCGCGCCATACCGCGCTCGGTGCGCGGTATTTCGAACCGCGTATTCGGTGACGCTGCTTGGATTGGCGTTTCAACGGGTGGCTGGCTTACAGGAGGCACCGATGGCTGCACCGCAACATCACACCCCGCCAGTGCAAAAGCGGCAACAGCCAATCCTTTGAATACCTGCATGTGCGCGTTCCCTATCTCGTGCCTCGTTGCCAATAATCTAACAGAGAACCGACCGCCCGCCAGCCCCATCACGAAGTTGTAAGCGGTGAAGCGCCCTTGACGGCTATACCGCCACGCCGTCAGTGTGACAGAAAGAACGGGGGCCAAATGTTTACGATTGAACACGAATTTGACGCAACGGTTGTCACCTTGGTGGATGATGGCGAAGCGCCCCTGCGTGAGGATGTCGTTATTTCCGCATTTGCAGATTGCGTGACCCTGACCCAGATCGACCCGCGCACAGACATGCCCGTGGTCGTAACCCTATCGATGGAGCAACTGCGGGATCTGTCCCATGCGCTAGATTTGCCCGAAGGCGCGTACCGTTTGCGCAAAGATGACTAAGCGTTGTTCGGAATTTGAGTATTTAAGAGCCAAAGAAAGAGAAAGAGGAGCTGCATATGAGCACGGGGTTTTTCTGGGACGAGCGGTGCTTTTGGCATGGTGGCGGAAACTACGCTGGCATGTTGCCTGTCGGTGGTTTGGTGCAGCCCATGGCCGGCGGCGGGCTGCCTGAAAGCCCTGAAAGCAAGCGGCGGTTGATGAACCTGATGGACGTGACGGGGCTGGCGCGTGAGCTTGACCTGCGCCATGCCCCCGAGGCCACGCGCGAAGATCTTTTGCGGGTGCATCCTGTGTCTTACCTCGAGACGTTCAAAACCACCTCAGATGCAGGCGGCGGGGAGCTTGGGCGGCGCACGCCCTTTGGTCCGGGCGGATACGAGATGGCGGCGCTGTCGGCGGGCCTGTCGATCGCCGCACTTGAGGCGGTGTTGCGCGGTGAGGTCGACAATGCTTACGCGTTGTCTCGCCCGCCGGGGCACCATTGTTTGCCGGATTATCCGAACGGCTTTTGTCTGTTCGCCAACCTCGCCCTCGCCATTCAATCGGCGCGCGCCAAAGGGTTGGCAGAACGCGTTGTGGTGCTGGATTGGGATGTTCATCACGGCAACGGCACCGAGGCGATCTTCTATGAAGACCCTGATGTGTTGACCATTTCCATGCATCAAGAACGCAATTACCCGATGGATACCGGCGATTTTGCCGATCGCGGGCGTGGCGCGGGCGAGGGTTTCAACCTGAACATTCCGCTGCCGCCAGGCACGGGGCACATCGGGTACATTGCCACGATGGAGCGTATCGTGTTGCCACAAATCCGTGCGTTTAAGCCCGACGTCATCGTCATCGCTTGCGGCTATGATGCGGCCGCGATTGATCCGTTGGGGCGCATGTTGGCGACGGCTGAGACGTTTCAGGTGATGACGCAGCAGGTCAAAACCCTTGCGGCAGAACTATGCGGCGGAAAACTGATGATGGCCCATGAAGGCGGATATTCCGAGGTCTACGTGCCGTTTTGCGGGCACCACGTATTGGCGGAAATGGCGGGCAGCGCAATCACTGCGCCTGATCCGTTTGAAGAGGTCTTTCCGCTACGCCAGCCAAATGCTGCCTTTGATCGGTTCGTGGATGGCGTTTTGGACGAAATGTTGCAGGCGCTATGACGTCAGGCCGCCAAGTTAATCCGTAGCGGCGTTTTGAATCTATGCTGCGTTAACCGGATTTCGTGGCCCTCAATGCTCACGCTTTTGCGCCATAGGTTGCCCTTCATCAGGTCGCCGTATACCTTTGCGTAATCGCGGAACTGGTCATTGCTGATCGCAAAGGACACGGGCAGGTGTTTCAGGCTGCTGAGGATGTATTTATCCGCCTGAACGCCACTTGGGACGATATAGGTTTCATCCGCCGCTAGCCCGAATACATTGCGCAAACCCGTTTGCTCATGACGTTGGCCCGCAGGGTAGTCCCCGTTTTCGATCAGGGTGTAAAAGATGTTGGCGTCAAAGAAACTGACGATCCGATACCCCTCGCGGCGCAATTGCTGGGCAATCAGGCGCACGGGCTGTGTGCCGATGCCCTGATCCACCCCGAAATGGTATAGATTGCTACCGTCAAAAACGGCCGTCTTGGCGTCGAGTTCAAGCGCTCCCATGAAGCCATTTTGGTCATGGGAGAGCAGGAAATGTTCGTTGGCAGGTTTGCCCGTTTTATTGTGCCGCTTAGGGCTGCGCGGACCAACCCAAGCGATGAATGCCCAAAGCAAAAGCAACCCCAAGAAAGCAGGCCCGAGCCACCATCCAAGCGATTGATTTTGCGCCCATAACAGCGGCAATACGGTCAATCCCGTCAGAACCAAAGCGTTGGCGAAAAGATACCAGACATGGGCTGACCAACCATCCTTGTCGGCCGCCAGCTGCGGGGGCTTCGCTGTTAGCTTTTCACGAAGCGTTCTTGGTGAACCTGTCATCAAACCTCACGCAACCTCGACGCTGTTTGTGGGCTATTCGTACGCCGCATCCACCATGAATTCGACCTTCAACACGTCACGGGCAAGTTTCGCGTTTACGCAGGCGCGCGCTGGCGCGTGGCCCGTTGGCACCCACGCATTCCAAACCTCGTTCAGGCCCGCAAAGTCATCCATATCCGCCAGCCAGACCGTAACCCGCAACATCTGTTCACGTGATGAACCGGCTTGGATTAGCAGCGCGTCGATTTTATCAAGGCAGGCTTGTACCTGCTCCTGAATGGTATCGCCCTCGGCCACTTGCCCTGTCAGGTAAACTACCCCGTTGTGTTTGACGATCTTGCTTGAGCGTTCACCGGTTTCAATACGTTCAATCATGGTTTTTCCTTTTGATATTCCCCTGTGACCTAGCAGAGGATGGGCCAAGCGACTATCTGTTTAGCACCCTATCGGAGAGACCCATGCCAGACCGCAACCAAGCCGCCCTCGACTTCCTGCTGACCCGCCGTTCACGCCCCGCCAAGACTCTAACGACGCCTGTACCGGATCGTGCCACGCTTGAGGTTCTGCTTACGGCAGCGGCCCGCACACCTGATCACGGCAAACTGGAGCCATGGCGATTTATTGTGCTGGAAAAGCAGGCCCTTACGCGCCTTGCGAAAATGGTCCCCGCACGCGCAGCAGCACTGGATATCCCCGAAGACAAGCTTATCAAAGCCGTGGCGCAATACCGGGATGCCGACCTTGCCGTTGTGGTTGTGGACAGCCCCGTAGCCTCCGAAAAGGTGCCGCAGATTGAACAAACCTATTCCGCTGGTGCTGTCTGCCTTTCGCTTCTGAACGCGGCCCTTGCGGCGGGTTGGGGTGCGAACTGGCTGTCCGGCTGGGCATCCCATGATCCTGTGTTTTGCAAAGACGGGCTTGGCCTTGGGACCCATGAACGTGTTGCGGGCCTTATTCATCTTGGGACAGAAACCAGCGCGCCGCCAGAACGCCCACGCCCTGACCTTGAACAAAAGGTCACGTGGGTTTCGCAATGATATTCACCGACTTCCTAAAGGCCCTCGGCCAGATGGACGACCGCGCTTTTCGCCGCGTTCTGTTTCTTGGCCTTGGCCTAACGATTGCGCTTCTCGTCGGAGTTTACGCCGCGTGGCTTGCGCTTGTTGATACATTTGCCGACGGCCCTCTTACGATTCCGTTTGTTGGTGAAGTCACATGGATCGGCTCGCTCCTTGGCTGGGGCGGGCTTGGCGTCCTCATCCTCGCCTCAATCTTCCTAATGATCCCCACCGCCTCTGCCATCACCTCGTTCTTCCTAGAAGACGTAGCCGACGCTGTTGAGGCCAAACACTACCCCGACCTCATGCCAGCGCCCAAAGTGCCGTTCTCTGACGCGCTTATCGACACGATCACATTCTTTGGTGTTTTGATCGGGGCAAACCTTTTGGCGCTGATCGCCTATGGGTTTTTGCCATTCTTCGCGGTGCCGATCTTCTTCTTGCTCAACGGCTACCTGCTCGGACGAGAGTATTTCACAGTCGCAGCGCTTCGCCGCGAAGGGCGCGTAAGGGCCAAGCAAATGGCACGTGCACATCGCGCGGAAATCTGGATGGCGGGGGTCTTAATGGCTATCCCACTTGTGGTGCCGATCATGAACCTGTTCATCCCCATCTTGGGCGCAGCAACCTTCACCCATCTCTATCATCGTTTGGCGGGTAGCCCGAAACGTTAGCTAGATCGCACAAACTACCCTAGGGTTGTGGTGTTCCTTGTTTGACTCGGAGATCCACCATGCCCCCTCATGGCAAACCCGAAGACGCGTTTCGCTTTCGCACCTCTGTCGAAATCCGCGCGCTGGATACCCATTTCGATCTGCGAAATGTTCCGCCCCGTGCCGATGACCGCTTGTTGCTGGCTTGCTGGAACATCGCAAACTTTGGCGTGCAAAACCGCAGCGACGGCGCATTGGACATCCTCGCTCATATCTGTGGCAAGTTTGATTTGATTGCGGTGCAAGAGGTCAATGAAAACTGGCACCCCCTCGCGGAGATGGTGGAACGTTTGGGACCAACTTGGGACTTTGTGATGTCTGATACGGCGGGAAATTCTGAACGCCTCGCCTTCGTGTTCGACCGTTCCCGCGTCACCCCTAAACAGTTATTCGGCGAAATTGCCTTGCGCGCGAGCGACTACCCCAAGCGCGATGTGACCGTTCACTATACCTATTACAAAAAGCCAAAATCAGAGACCTTCGAAAAATTGTTGTTCGAACCCTTTGATCGCAATCCCTATATTGGGTCCTTCGCCTGCGGCATGCTCGATTTAACCTTGGCGAACGTGCATTTGTATTATGGAAAAGGCGGCAACCCGACCACACAGATCAAACGCAAAGCCTATGCCCGCCGCATCATGGAAGTGCACGCGTTAGCACGTTGGGCCAATAAACGCAGCGAAAAAGACACGACATACGATCAAGACATTGTTCTGTTGGGCGATATGAACATCCCAACGATGACCCCCAAACAGGGCACCTATCGCGCCTTAATCGAATACGGCATGCAGCCGCTTAAATATACGTCCCGCGTGGGTGGCTCGAACCTTGCGGGGGACAAGACATATGACCAAATGACCTTCGCGCCGGGCCGTTTGCAAAGCAAGATCATCGACTACGATGTGTTTGATTTTGACAACGCCGTCTTCGCCGGCCTCTGGGACCGGCTGTCGGATATCCAAGACGAAGACAAACGGGTCTCAGCCTTTCGCAAACATGTGAAGTACCACCTGTCCGACCACCGCCCGCTTTGGGTTCAGTTGGACGTATCCTGAGAACTGCTCGGTGGACCCATGCGGTCAAACCAGTCTAAGTCACGCACCGAAATCCAACCTGATAGGATGATCGCGACCAGCGTGGCCCAAATGGGAACGGCAAAATAGGTCGTGATACGCGCCTTGCGCCCGATCTGTGCGTCAGCCGGTGCGGATTTATGCGTTCCGGGGACCACTTCCCCAGCCTCGCCCTGCGTTTTCATGCGCAGCGGTAGCACGACGAAAAATGTCATGAACCACACGACAGCAAACAGGACGATGGCAGATGTAATGCCCATCAGACTTGTTCCAGCTCAACCAAGCAGCCGTTGAAGTCTTTGGGGTGCAGGAACAGCACAGGCTTGTTGTGCGCACCTATCTTGATGTCACCCAACACACGTGCGCCTTCAGCCAGCAACTTGTCGCGTGCAACTTCAATGTCGTCGACTTCGTAACAAATGTGGTGAATGCCGCCTGCGGGGTTCTTTTCAAGGAAGCCAGCAATCGGGCTGTTGTCGCCCAACGGGTACAGGAACTCGATCTTGGTATTGGGCAGTTCGATAAAGACGACTGTAACCCCATGATCAGGTTCATCTTGGGGTTCACCTACATTGGCACCCAATGCACCGCGATACTGCGCACAGGCTGCTTCAAGGTCTGGCACCGCAATTGCCACATGGTTCAAACGTCCTATCATTTTGATACCCTTTTTTTAAGATTTGGCAGTCTTATCGGCCATGGCGCGCATGGGCGCAACGTACAGCATGTCGCGGGCATTTCGGCGGCTCCATTAACCTAAGATTCACCAACATATCGTCTAGTGAGTCGAAACACGTAACGGGGGACCGATCATGGACAGCTTGGATGATTTTATGCAGATGCGCCCGCCAACAGCGGCGCGGCCTTTGTTGGGATTAACGGTTCTCGTCGTCGAGGACAGCCGTTTCGCTTCTGAGGCTATGCGCCTGCTTTGTCTACGCTCTGGTGCGCGGATCAGACGGGCCGACAGCCTGTTTCACGCCCAACGCCACCTAGCCGTCTACCGCCCCTCTGTGGTGATTATCGACCTTGGCCTACCCGATGGGTCCGGCGTCGATCTTATTCGCGACCTCACCCAAGGCCCCAGCCGAATTGAAGTTGTGATTGGCACATCTGGCGATCCTGACGGTGAAGCCCTAGCAATCAAGGCGGGTGCAGACGGGTTCATGCCCAAACCGGTTTCCAGCATCGGCTACTTCCAATCCAAAATCCTTGAACATCTGCCCGCCGATCGTCAGCCCAAAGGCCTACGCACCCTCAATGATGAAGTTATCATCCCTGACGAAGTCGCCCTGCGCGACGATCTTGAGGCCGCTGCCGTCGTGCTTGAAGATGCAACCGATCAACGCTCACTACGGTATCTGACCCAGTTTCTGGGCGGTGTGGCACGCAGCGTCGCCGACACCTCGCTTGAGCGTGAGATGGACACATTAGCGGAAATGCAAACATCTGGCGAAGCCGTCCAATCGCAAGTCGCCCGTGTTGCCGCCATGGTGCAAGACCGCATAGCGCGCACAAGCCCGATCTAATCTCACTTAACCAGCTTGGTCAGGGTCGCTGGCCGCGCGACAAGGCGTGGTTAGGGCCCGCAACGCCTGGCGCTGATGTCCATCCGCATCGAAGTTATCTGGCGCGAGCCACGTCTGAAACGCAGCCTTCAATGCGGGCCATTCTCCGTCCGTCATCGCCAACCATGCGGTGTCGCGATTGCGCCCCTTAACAATCAAATGCTGCCGGAAAATCCCTTCCCAAGAAAACCCCAACCGCTGAGCGGCACGACGGGACGGCGCATTCAGCGCATTGCATTTCCACTCATACCGCCGATAGCCAAGATCAAAGGCATTCTGCATCATCAAAAACATCGCTTCCGTCGCGGCCGGTGTGCGCTGCAAGGCAGGTGAAAAGTTGATGTTGCCGACTTCAATCGTACCCATGCTAGGCACAATATTGAGGTAAAACGCATACCCCACAGGCGATCCATCCGGCAAACACACGGCGTAACCGCTCCAGTCGGCACGCCCAATCGACACACGCAAACCTGCAAAAAACTCTGCTTCATCTTTCGGAACTTCCTCATAAAGGTAGTCCCACAAATGGTCCTCGCCCACCATCCGCGCCCAAAGCGCGGGCCCGTGCGTTTCAAGGTCAATCTTTTCCATGCGGACATAACGGCCGATCAGCGTCTCATCCGTCGGAAACTCAGCTTCCGCAAAAGCCACCTTATGGCCAATTGGCCGTTCAATTTTGTTCACTACAATTCCCCCAAATGCCCCCACGCCCGCCGCAGGTCGGGCAGAAAGTTGCCCCATTTCCCAATCATACAGTCCCCAGTACGAGTTGGGGCAGCAAGAGGAAATCGAGTAAATGGAACGTTTTGTTAAGAAGTTTTGGACTGAAGAAGACGGTAACACAACAATCGACTGGATGGTTTTGACCGCCGGCCTCGTTTTGTTGGGCGCCGCTGTTATGGCAACTGTTGGTCAGCCGGTACAATCACTTGCTGAAGACACGTCTGCGGTTGTCGAAGAAATCGGCCCAAACACGGGCGTATAACTGCCCTAACGCACCAACCCAGGGTTCGGGCCTAACTCGAGACCTGGAAAAATGGCCTGCTCTAGCACCGCTTGATCAAGGCCGATTAACCCCCGCATAACCCATGCAACATGTGCACGCACATCACGCGTTGGCAGCAAATCGCGACCTGCATAAAGGTCGCCGTCGCCCAATCCGGGCCAATCCCCGATCACCTGCCCACCGCGAAGCGCACCACCCGCAAACAGCATCGCACCGCCTGTGCCGTGGTCCGTGCCGCCACTGCCATTCTCGCGCGCCGTGCGCCCGAACTCGGTTAAACACAGCACCGCAGTCTTATCCCAAGCGGGCCCAAGTCCCGCCTTCAGCGTCAAAATCGTATCCGTCAGCGCCCGTGCCACGTTCCTCATACCATTACTTTGTCGTGCATGGGTGTCCCATCCGTTGATAGAAAACGACGCGATCCGCGTATCTGCCCGCAAACGGGACGCTGCGAATTCCGCAATTTTCACATGCTCGCCACCTCGTGAAACCGTCTCCATCATCGGGCTTTGCGCCATCATCACTTCGGTTTCTTCCGCCAGATCCGCCTCCAGCGAAATCTGTTCGGCAATGGCGATGGCTTCGTCTGAGGCATCCCGAAACAGCGGATCATCATGATGCACAACATTCAGCAATGCCCGTGCATTGGGTGAAATCGTCAGCCGCGCATCTGGTGACCATCGTGACGCAGGCGCATCCCCTGACAGGACCAACATCTGCTCGCGCCCAATCGCAAACGCCACCTCAGGTTCTAACCCCGGCACCACCTGCAACATGCGGTTCAACCACCCATCACGCAGACCTCCGCTAGTCAGGTTAGGCAACCCCGCCTCCAAAATATCTTGCCCGTCAAAATGACTACGCTTGTCGCGATAGGGCGTGGACACCGCATGCACTGCCCCAAACTCACCCGTATTCCAAAGCGGACGCAGCGGTTCAAATGACGGATGCAACGCATAATACCCGTCCAAGTCAGCGGCATTTCCATTAAACAACGTCGGCCTTAACCCCGCCAACGCAGGGTCGCCGTAAGGCTGGATCACATCCAGCCCATCCATCGCGCCGCGCAGAATAATCACAACCAAGCGCGCGTCCCACGGGGCTGCTGCCATCGCGACAGGCGTCACAAACGGCGACGCCGCAGCAGAACACCCAAGTGCCGTGCCACCAATCAGGAACTTTCTACGATCCATCGCCTATCTCCTCTGAAACGCGGCGGACGCCAGCACAAGACCAACCCCGTCGCTCACAGTTTCAGCCGCATTCGCGGCAAACAAAACCGCCTCAGGCGGTTTCGGGCCAAGCGCCGTAAACACAAAATCACGCGGATCGGGAAGCCGGTCCAATAACGTCCTCGGCATCTGCATCGACCACGTGATCCGCCCCGCCATCCCCTGCGGAGTGATCCAGTTTTCCTCTTCCTCAGGCCAACCATCCGGCCCAACAGGGCGCTGCCATGTTTGCCCCATTACTGTCATTGGACGCTGTATGGACCGGCGGATCACGCCCTTCTCAGCGTTCATAATTTCATCGCGCGACACGCCCAACGCACGTATAGATGATGCAATAAAATCAAATGGTTGCTTTACCTTCAACGCATCAGGCGCCCATGCGGTCTCATGCTCTAGCATCACCCCATACATCCCCATCAAAGCGCCGTTATCTTCTAAATACCGCGCAGCCATAGCATCGACCAAACCCCCATCAGGGGTCGGAGTGATGAAATGCACCACCAGCTTACGCGCAAGGTGTCGCGCCGTATCAGGGTGGATCGCGATTCCGCGCAATCCTGCGTTCACTTCCTCGATCGAGGCAACCTCCCCGCCCCCATACTCAACACCTAAAACCCGCTCTGCACCGGGTTCAGCCCGCGCGGGTCTGAAAACACCACCCTCTTGGACATTCGCATAAACCCCTGTCAGCAGTTCAGCCAATTCTCGAACGTCAGTTTGTTGATAGGCGCTGCCAACACCCAACGTGTGCAGCTCCAACAGCTCCCGCGCTAGATTTTCGTTTAGACCTTTCACGTTATTGCGTGCTGCGCGCGAATTTGGCCCCATCGACTGATGCTGATCCAAAGACCAGATCATCATCGGACTGCTCACCACCGCTATCAACATCTCAGCAAAGTCGCCCATGACAAACGGGCGAATGGCCTCTTCGATATATGGCGACACCAAGTGCCTGTTGATGCCCTTGGTCGAACGCGCCGTAAAATGATCGGCCCAGAACCGCACAAGACGTTCGCGAAAACCGTCTTCGGTATGGGCCGCGCGGTTCAAATCGGCTTTGACGAATGACAACATCGCTTCGCCGCCATCTTGACCGACCTGCCGACGCTGTTCATCTGCCGCCGCCTCGTCGTCAGTTCCGCGGGCAGCGTTTAACGCCCGTGTCGCGTCAAGATAATCCAACGGCGACGGGTAGACATCTTTGTATGTCGGGATCGGAAATTCCGCCGCGATCGTATCTGGCCCAGCCAAACGCGCCAACATATCTGCAACGGACACGGGCGGTGCAATCGTCGGGGACAGCCCCATACCAAAACGGATCGCTGCAATGGTCGGGTCAAACGGCACGAACGGGTCCTCCTACGGGATCAATTTGTGCAGTTTATACGCGCAATCAACCCATGTCCCGTGTTCAAAACGAAAATGGGCGGGGAATTACCCCGCCCATCGTTCAATATTTCAGGCCGATTAGCTTTCTTGCGGCACGACCCGCAGGCTCAACTCGCGCATTTGTTCGTTCATCGGCAGGCTTGGCGCGCCCATCATAACGTCTTCGGCGCGTTGATTCATCGGGAACATTATGACATCGCGCAGGTTGTCGGCATCTGCGAGCAACATGACGATCCGGTCAACACCAGCCGCACAACCACCGTGGGGCGGAGCACCGTATTGGAACGCATTAACCATGCCGCCAAAACGCTTTTCAACTTCGTCTTTGCCGTAACCCGCAATTTCAAACGCCTTGAACATGATTTCAGGGCGGTGGTTCCGGATCGCACCAGACACCAGCTCATAGCCGTTGCAGGCAAGGTCATACTGATAACCAAGCACATCTTCAGGGTCGCCATCCAGCGCCGCCATCCCGCCTTGCGGCATGGAAAACGGGTTGTGTTCAAAGTCGATCTTGCCGGTTTCTTCGTCACGCTCGTAAATCGGGAAGTCCACGATCCAAGCGAAGGCAAAACGGTTCAGGTCCGTCAGGCCAAGCTCATCGCCGATTACGGCGCGGGCTTTACCAGCAACGGTTTCAAACGCTTTCGGCTTACCACCAAGGAAGAACGCCGCATCGCCAACACCAAGGCCAAGCTGCTGACGGATCGCTTCCGTGCGCTCAGGGCCGATGTTCTTGGCCAATGGGCCAGCGGCCTCTTCGCCCAGAACGATCTCGCCGGATTTGATCAGCGCATTCACTTCTTTAACGGTGATCCCACGCTCTTGCGCGATGGAATCCGCCGATTGTTTGCGCCAGAAGATATAGCCCATGCCGGGCAGCCCCTCTTTTTGCGCGAACGCATTCATGCGGTCACAGAATTTGCGGCCACCACCGGTAGGTGCCGGAATAGCGCGGACTTCGGTGCCTTCGTTTTCCAACAACTTCGCGAAAATCGCGAAACCGGACCCTTTAAAGTGCTCGGAGACAACCTGCATCTTGATCGGGTTGCGCAAGTCAGGCTTATCGGTGCCGTACCAAAGCGCCGCATCACGGTAGCTAATCTGCTCCCACGTCTGATCAACCTTACGGCCCTTGCCGAATTCCTCAAAGATGCCCGTGATCACCGGCTGGATCGTGTCGAACACGTCTTGCTGCTCAACAAAGCTCATCTCAAGGTCAAGCTGGTAGAAATCAGTTGGCGAACGATCCGCACGCGGGTCTTCATCACGGAAACACGGCGCGATTTGGAAATATTTGTCGTAGCCCGACACCATGATCAGCTGCTTGAACTGCTGTGGCGCCTGCGGTAGCGCATAGAACTTACCCGGGTGCAAACGCGACGGCACAAGGAAGTCACGCGCGCCCTCAGGGGAGGATGCTGTGATAATCGGCGTTTGATACTCGCGGAAACCCTTGTCCCACATCCGCTTGCGCATAGATGACACAACGTCAGAGCGCAGCTTCATGTTTTCCTGCATCTTCTCGCGGCGCAGGTCGAGGTAACGGTACTTCAGGCGCGTGTCTTCAGGGTATTCTTGATCGCCAAACACCATCAAAGGCAGCTCGTTTGCCGCACCCAGAACTTCGATGTCACGAATGAACACTTCGATTTCGCCGGTCGGCAGCTTTTCGTTCACAAGGCTTTCGTCGCGCGCCATGACGTTGCCATCAATGCGGATACACCACTCGGAACGTACCTTTTCGATCTCTTTGAATACAGGGCTGTCAGGGTCCGCCATCACCTGCGTAATGCCGAAATGGTCACGCAAATCGATGAACAACAACCCGCCGTGGTCGCGAATACGATGTACCCAACCGGACAAACGGACGGTTTCACCCACGTTATCCTTGTTCAATTCGGCGCAAGTGTGGCTGCGATAGGCGTGCATAATATCGGTCCTTAACGGGTCAAACGGTCGGCCCGATACACCCCTTTGAACGCGCTAAGTCAAGGGCAGCGCCCCGTCTTTTAAGGGGCACCGCCTGTTTGTTGCGTCAGATCACCCCAGAACGGCGCGAACGATCGTGATTATGACCGCCCCGACCAGCCAGTAGCCGATGTGGATCAGCCCGACGTTCACCGATTTGCCCGCAAACAAACCGCCCGCCGTGTTCAGCGCGCCGTAAGCCAAAATCGCAAGGATCGACACCGACAAGCCGACACCGCCAACAAAGATCGCCGCCAGAAACAGCCCCAAAGTATTCATTCCCATCGCCAAAGCCATGTTATCGGTCGGGCTATCCGCCGCGACACCGGCCCCTTCGGCCCAGATTTGCCCCGTCGGCCACTTCGGATTGTACCAAACGAACCCCAGCCCCATGCACAAAACCAGACTGACGATCACCGCCAGCCAGCTCGTATTTGATAAAATCATTCCCATGATCGCCCCCTATTTTTCATCTCTGATGGGGTCACATTAACCCATTTTTCAATTGATCCAAAAGATTAACGGCCGCCGTGCAAAATGCAGTCATTTTTCAGGTCAAATCCGCTTGCACCCTGCGTCCAGACTCCCTAAACGCAGGACAATTTGCAAATTATGGGGGCTGCCATGCCAAAGAGAACCGATATCCAGTCGATTATGATTATTGGCGCGGGTCCTATTGTTATCGGTCAGGCCTGCGAATTCGACTACTCTGGCGCCCAAGCCTGTAAAGCCCTTCGCGAAGAAGGCTACCGCGTGGTTCTGGTGAATTCCAACCCCGCAACGATCATGACAGACCCCGGCCTTGCGGATGCGACCTATATCGAACCCATCACACCCGCTGTTGTCGCCAAGATCATCCTCAAAGAACGCCCAGATGCGCTGCTGCCAACCATGGGCGGGCAGACAGGCCTAAACACGGCGCTGGCCGCCGATGAGATGACGATCTCCCAGCTGTTTGAAGGTGCTGAACTGGACGCCGTGCTGGAAGAATTCGGCGCAGACGCTGCGGATAAATCCATCCTCGAAGTTGCTGGCGTTGAAATGATCGGCGCGAAACGCGAAGCCATTGAGATGGCCGAAGACCGCCAGCTGTTCCGCGAAGCAATGGATCGCCTTGGCATCGAAAACCCGAAGGCGACGATTGTTACCGCGCCAACCAAAGACAAAACCGCGCCGCGCATCACCGACAAATTCGACATTCCCGCTGGTATCGCCATCGCGATGGAAGCCTTGGAGGAAATCGGTCTGCCTGCCATCATTCGCCCAGCCTTTACAATGGGCGGAACGGGTGGCGGCGTGGCGTATAATCGCGAGGAATACGAACACTTCTGCCGCACGGGCATGGAAGCCTCCCCCGTTGCACAAATTCTGGTCGACCAATCCCTGCTTGGTTGGAAAGAGTACGAAATGGAAGTTGTGCGCGACACCGCAGATAACGCCATTATTGTGTGCTCAATTGAGAATGTGGACCCGATGGGCGTTCACACAGGCGACTCCATCACTGTCGCCCCTGCCCTCACATTGACCGACAAAGAATACCAACTGATGCGCACGCATTCGATCAACGTGTTGCGTGAAATCGGCGTCGAAACCGGCGGGTCCAACGTACAATGGGCCGTGAACCCTGCGGACGGCCGCATGGTCGTTATTGAGATGAACCCACGCGTGTCCCGTTCTTCCGCGCTGGCGTCCAAGGCCACAGGTTTCCCGATCGCAAAGATCGCCGCGAAACTCGCCGTGGGCTTCACGCTCGATGAACTCGACAACGACATCACAGGCGTCACACCTGCGTCGTTCGAGCCATCCATCGATTACGTCGTCACGAAGATTCCGCGCTTTGCGTTTGAAAAATTCCCGGGCTCCGAACCATACCTCACAACGGCGATGAAATCCGTGGGCGAAGCAATGGCCATCGGCCGTACCTTCCACGAATCCATGCAAAAGGCGCTCGCGTCTATGGAAACGGGCCTGACTGGGTTCGACGATATCGAAATCGAGGACGCACCAGACAAAGCCGCCATCACCAAGGCCCTCGCCCAGCAAACACCGGACCGTATCCGCGTCATCGCGCAGGCCATGCGCCACGGGCTGTCAGACGGCGAAATTCAGAACGTCACCGCATTCGATCCGTGGTTCCTCGAACGTATCCGCGAAATCATCGACGCGGAAACTGTCGTCAAAAAAGACGGGCTTCCAACGACCGAAGACGGCCTTCGCCAGCTCAAAATGCTCGGCTTCTCGGACGCACGCCTCGCCACTCTGACAGGCCGCGACGAAGACAACGTGCGCCGTGCGCGTCAAAACCTTGGTGTCAAAGCTGTGTTCAAACGTATCGACACCTGCGCCGCCGAGTTTGAGGCGCAAACACCCTATATGTATTCCACTTACGAAGCCCCCATGATGGGCGAAGTTGAATGCGAAGCCCGCCCATCTGACCGCAAAAAAGTCGTGATCCTTGGCGGTGGCCCAAACCGCATCGGCCAAGGTATCGAGTTTGATTATTGCTGTTGTCACGCGTGTTACGCCCTCACCGATCAGGGCTATGAAACCATCATGATCAACTGCAACCCCGAAACCGTGTCCACCGACTACGACACTTCGGATCGCTTGTATTTCGAACCGCTGACGTTTGAATCTGTCATGGAAGTCCTACGGGTTGAGCAGGAAAACGGCACCCTGCACGGCGTCATCGTCCAGTTCGGTGGCCAGACGCCACTGAAGATCGCGCAGGCTCTCGCTGACGAAGGCATCCCGATCCTCGGCACTTCGCCCGACAGTATTGATTGGGCCGAAGACCGTGAGCGTTTCCAAGCCCTCGTCAACGATCTCGGCCTGTTGCAGCCCAAGAACGGCATCGCGTCTACAGATACACAAGCTCTTGAAATTGCTGGAAACATTGGCTTCCCGCTGGTCATCCGCCCATCCTATGTTCTGGGTGGTCGCGCCATGGAAATCGTGCGCGACATGTCCCAGCTTGAACGCTACATCTCAACCGCCGTGGTGGTTTCCGGTGACAGCCCCGTCCTGCTCGACAGCTACCTCGCTGGCGCAGTCGAAGTAGACGTCGACTGCCTATCGGACGGCAAAGAAACCCATGTTGCGGGCATCATGCAGCACATCGAAGAAGCCGGCGTTCACTCCGGCGATAGCGCCTGTTCCCTGCCGCCACACACTCTGTCCGACGAAATCGTCGCGGAAATCAAGCGCCAAACCAACGCGCTGGCCTTGGCCCTCAAGGTCGTCGGCCTGATGAACATCCAGTTCGCCGTCAAAGCCAATAATCAAGGCATCGAAGAAGTCTTCTTGATCGAAGTGAACCCACGCGCCTCCCGCACGGTTCCTTTTGTGGCCAAGGCCACCGACTCCGCCATCGCTTCCATCGCCGCCCGCCTTATGGCTGGTGAGCCGCTGAGCAACTTCCCGATGCGCGCGCCCTACGCCGCCGCTGCGGACCCGATGGACGTCATGCCGCTGGGCGACGCCTTCACCTTGGCCGACCCCAAAACCCCGTGGTTCTCCGTGAAAGAGGCCGTTCTGCCGTTCAACCGCTTCCCCGGCGTCGACACGATCTTGGGGCCTGAAATGCGCTCCACCGGCGAAGTCATGGGCTGGGCGCGCAGCTTTGATCGGGCCTTCCTCAAGGCGCAGATGGGCGCGGGCGTTGACCTGCCGACCAAGGGCACCGTGTTCTTCTCAATCAAAGACACCGACAAAACCCCGCAACTGCTTGAGACCGCGCAAATCGTTACCGACCTCGGCATGACCATCTGCGCCACCCGCGGC
This sequence comes from Octadecabacter ascidiaceicola, assembly GCF_900185015.1. Taxonomy (GTDB): domain Bacteria; phylum Pseudomonadota; class Alphaproteobacteria; order Rhodobacterales; family Rhodobacteraceae; genus Octadecabacter; species Octadecabacter ascidiaceicola. The sequence goes on from NZ_FXYD01000001.1 coordinate 1,009,511, forward strand.
ACCGCCGCTTGGCTGGCCGAGCAAGGTATCAAAGCGGACGTGGTGAACAAAGTCTACGAGGGCGGACGCACCGTCGCTGACCTGCTGAAAGACGGCGAAATCGCACTTGTGTTCAACAGCACCGAAGGCACCGCCGCCGTGGAAGACAGCCGCTCCATCCGCGCCGTCGCCCTAAACGACCGCATCCCCTACTACACAACCCTCAGCGGCTCACACGCCGCAGCTTTGGCGATGAAAGCCAAGGTTGATGGGGATGTTAAGGTTCGGGCCTTGCAGGGGTGACTGGCTCCGAGCGCCACAGAGTGGCGCTCGGAATGTTTCAAAGTACGGTTGCAATTGGCAAACACTCTTCGCTGCCATCAGTTCTCCGAACAACAACTGAAGACCCATCAAGAACCTCTGCCAAAAGGCCTTCATATATCCGCAATGAACGGCGAATAACTTCAGCATACGAAGCTGCTTCGGTAACATCCTTTATTGAGGTCAACCGCGCCATAGATTGGCTCGGAAGGATCAATTGAAGCCTGGCAGGTGCCGAGTCTGCTTCAATCGCTACAGATGGAAGCTCCTTAACATTGTCAACTGCAACCTTAGTTGCATGCTTACCCGCATCATCTTTTTTTGCCAACATTTAGGCACATCCTTCCAGCACCGCAGCATCTGAAATCGTTGATACCGCTGGTGACAGCATTCCATTTACCCGCTTTCTCACAGTTCGGCCAAATGATCTCAAGCTGGAATTACTTGATCGCGTCCAGTGAGACGCCAACCGAGTGGGTAACGTCAAAAGAAAGGCGACCGAGGCAACCCCTCTTAAGATTAATCCGCGAAACGCAGTTACCCCGGCGGAAATGCACTCGATTGCAAATGATAGAGCATCACTCAAACAGACGGTTACGCGGCCCGCCAATGCAGCTACTAGCTGAGTTTTCGTCATAGGTTTACAAGACATTAACAGTCTCCCATTTCTAAAAAGAGTATTATCCACACATGTCACCTCAACGCCTGCAGGCGGAGGGGGCGAACCCCCTCCAACTCTCACAGGAAGAGAGAAACGAAACCTAAACCAACACCAAAAACCCCGAGAATCACACCAGTGCCAAATCTGTATACTTGAGTTGTGTTCTCTTCACTTTCTTCGCGGTCATCCTCCAAGTCCAGCGACAAGTCGCCTTCTTGCTCAGAGACTTCAGTTCCATCCTCCAGAAACTCTATTTCAACCTCAATGATATTGAAGTCTTCAACAAAGCCTGCCCGTAAGTTTTTAATCTTACGTCTGGGGGACATCGGGCGGTTACTCCTTTTTGTTGTACAGACCTTCACCATGAAGGCCTACACATAAATTACACATCTACTAGCAAAGGTCAAATTAATGTGTAATTTATGTGTAGGCCTTCATGGTGTTCTTCCGCCTCACCTCCCCTTCAGCCCATCCACCTATCCCTTCACCCAAGGTCGCTCCGTGCATTTCGGCACCCGCTTGCGCGGTTTTCCCTTCGCGGGTTTCGCCCTCTCCCCCTCCGCCAACATCCGGTCCGTATCGCCCCATTCCGGCCTCCTCCGCGCTTTCTCCAGCACCTCGTCGGGCCGCAGCACGTAGTCCATCGTGTCCGGCCCTTCGATCAGTTTCGCCAGTCGGAAATGCATGAACGCCCGCAGCACGCGGTTGATCCGCACCTGATATCCCGGCCCCAGCCCTTTGAAGAACCTCACCACATCCGCGTCCAGCCTGATCGTGACGCGGGTGCGTTTGGGGTCGCGGCGGTCCTCGTCTTCCCAAATGCGGTCCCAGTCGCGCGGCAGGGCTTTGTACTCGGCCAGATAGCCCATCAGCTCGTGCTCCATCATCTTGATGGCATCCACAGCAAAGCCCCAGTGCATCTTTTCCGTCTTGGTCATGGTTTTCGGTTCAATCTTGCGCATGTTCGCCCCCTTTGGTGGGGCAGTTTGCGCGTGAATTGTTAACGCGATCCTGCCCCTGCGGGCGGTGCACGGCGTACATACGCAATGTGTACAGGTTGTGTACGGGATGTGTACGCACCGTAACGCTTGCGTTTTGGCGGGTGGTAGGCCCCTATAACTGCACAGAAATTGGGGGATTAACGATGTTCAGCGCAGCAATTACCGGCACAGGGGTTTTCACCCCCGAACACACCATCACCAACGACGAATTGGTTGCCGCATTCAACGCCCATGCTGACCTGTTTAATGCCGAGAATGCCGCCGCAATTGCCGCCGGAACGATTGAGGCCAAGCCACATTCCAGTAGCGAATTTATCCTCGCGGCATCTGGGATCGAACGACGCTATACACTTGATAAAGAAGGCGTTCTTGACCCAACTCGTATGTTCCCTAAGCTGCCAAACCGCGCAGATGATGAGCCCAGCCTGATGGCTGAGATGGCCGTTGATGCGTCACTGCAGGCAATGGCACAGGCTGGCAAATCCGCCGACGATATCGACGCCGTAATTTGTGCCGCCTCCAACCATGAGCGCGCCTACCCCGCAATTGCCGTGGAAATTCAACAACTTCTGGAAATCAACGGCTTCGCCTTCGACATGAACGTCGCCTGTTCTAGCGCGACCTTCGGCATTCAAACCGCCACCGACATGATCAAATCTGGCAGCATTTCCAGCGCCTTGGTCGTCTGCCCAGAGATCTGTTCCGCACATCTGGAATGGCGCGACCGCGACTGCCATTTCATCTTCGGTGACGTCGCTACAGCCGTGCTGATTGAACGTGACGAAGGCCTTCAAGGCGATCATTTCAAGATCAAATCTACACGTCTGGCCACGAAATTCTCCAACAACATCCGCAACAACAACGGGTTTTTGCGCCGCACGCGGGACCAAATGGAAGACCGTCGCGACATGCAATTCATGCAAAACGGGCGCAAGGTTTTCAAAGAGGTGCTGCCTATGGTCAGCAAACATATCGCTGAGCATATGAACGACGAGGACGTGCAAGCATCTGATCTCAAACGGCTTTGGTTACACCAAGCCAACAAGACCATGAACGACTATATTGGGAAGAAGGTTCTGGGCCGCGTGCCAGAAGCAGATGAGCAGCCAAATATCTTGCAAGACTATGCCAATACGTCGTCCGCAGGGTCCATCATCGCATTTGCGAATTACTCATCCGATCTTAACGCTGGTGATGTAGGACTAATCTGTTCGTTCGGCGCAGGCTACTCTGTTGGCTCGGTTATTCTTGAACGCGCATAGGTCAAGTTTGATGAAAGTTATCTTCACTTTGGCGGCCCTCCTCACACTTGCAGCATGTGGCGGAATCCCGTCGGTTCCGTTTATCTAGCTCGTAACCCGCTTGTGGACATCTTCGAGGCTTTCGACGCGTTCTGAATAGCGATCCACCAGCATATCCTTGCGCCCGCGCGTCAATACCGTGAAACGTGCCAGTTCTTCCATGACATCAACAATCCGGTTGTACAGCGAAGACGGCTTCATGCGCCCGTCTTCAAATTCTTTCCAAGCCATTGGAACGGAAGACTGATTTGGGATCGTTACCATACGCATCCAACGACCCAGAATCCGCATCTGGTTCACAGCATTGAAGGACTGTGACCCGCCTGACACCTGCATCACAGCAAGGGTCTTGCCTTGGGTTGGGCGAATGCCACCGATTGGGGCTAAAGGAATCCAATCAATTTGGGTCTTCATAATCCCAGTCATCGCGCCGTGACGTTCAGGTGATGACCAAACCATGCCTTCAGACCACATAACCAAATCACGCAGTTCTGCGACTTTTGGGTGATCTTCTGGTGCGTCATCGGGCAACGGCAGCCCGCTTGGGTCAAACGTTTTGGTTTCGCACCCTAGGGCACGTAAAACCCGCGCACCTTCTTCGGCGGCTGCCCGTGAATAGCTGGTTTCACGCAGGGACCCGTATAACAGTAAAATGCGCGGCGCATGGTCGGGCTCATTTGGCCCTACCAACGCTGCTATATCCAGTTTCTTCAATGCCCCCGCAACGATATTGGGCATATCGGAGGTGTCGACGTCAGCTGCTTTCATTTTCTAAATGCAGCTTCATATCAATCAACACTTTTTGCAGCTCAACTGTCTCACGCAACAGACGCTTTGCTTCGTTCACGGTGATCACGCCATCTTCAATAGACAGCTGGTATTCCCCCATCAACATCGCGAACCGCTGGCTCAACGAGATGACGTCAGAATTGATTCCGCCTTCCGAATTTTTTGGCGCCGTGTCTTTGTTCAACATGCTGCCGTGCAACTCAGCCAAGGCTGACGTGACATGCGGGTAGCTCGCTGCGGCTTCCAACTGCGCAACTGCGTCAACAGGCATAAACCGATCCGAATGCTCTTCAGAATCTGAATAATACCGCCCAAGTGTTGCCTTAGACTTACCCGTCAATTCACACGCAGGTTCAATCCCCACGTCTTTCACAAGAGCTTCAGTGTGCTTTTTTAAGTAGCTGCCGATGCCAGCCATATGTGTCGTCCTTTATTGGTGGTGAGGGGAATGCCCCAAAGCTTTTCCCATAAACCACCCCATCCATACCTGACAGATATAGAGGAAGGGTTCGATTGGGAAGACCAGAACACCACAGAGATCGGCGTCCCCAACGTCGAAGGGCCAAGGCCCGGACCCCATCCAAAGGACAGATGGCTTGCCATTTGTACCCGGTTCCCTTGGCCCACCGTTTCGTAGAGCCGGTTTTTGGCTCGCCACTCATGGACGAAACACTTGAATTGATCCGCCGCGAAGGCTTGCAACCCCTTCGTCGGCGGGTCATTTTCCGCCACATGGCCAAACTCTATTTTAATTACTCAACAATGAACGCCGGCAAGTCGACTGTGCTACTGCAGGCGGCACATAACTATGCCGAACGCGGTATGCAGACCTATCTGCTGACGGCGCAGTTCGACAATCGCGCGGGTGACGGTCAAATTGCCAGCCGCATCGGCATTAGCGAAGCGGCGGACACGTTTTCGATCAGCGATGATCTGTTCCGCAAGATCGAACGTCGGCTTGCTGAAGGGCCCTGCGCCTGCATTTTCATTGACGAAGCCCAATTCCTGAGTTCTGAACAGGTTTGGCAGCTCGCGCGCGCCGTTGATGACCTCGGAGTGCCGGTCATGGCCTACGGGTTGCGTGTGGATTTCCAAGGTGAGTTGTTCCCAGGTTCCGCCACGCTCCTCGCACTGGCTGATGAAATGCGCGAAGTCAGAACCATTTGTTTTTGCGGCAAAAAAGCCACGATGGTCGTCCGCAAAGATGCCAACGGTGACGTGGTGACAGGCGGCAATCAGGTCCAGATCGGCGGCAATGAATCCTACGTCAGCCTATGCCGTCGCCATTGGCGCGAAGCGATGGAAGATGGCGATGCCACGCTGGTTTAAGATCACTCTGATCGCGATTGGCGGCCTCGCCATTTGTGCCACCGTAGCTTTCGCCCATGTCATCTTGAGTTTTCGCGGAACCTCTTGGGACCTCTCCAGTATGGATGATGGCCATCAGGCAGCGCGTGATGACTTTTTAGCTACTCTTAGAGTGCATTCTTGCCTGACCCGCGAAGCAATCATTGAAGAAGCCAGCCGACGCGATTGGGCCGTGCAGGACGTAGACGATTTTGTTTGGCGCCACGCTCCAACTGGGCTTTCGAATTGGCTTCGCGTTTAAATCCAGCCCGCGCTTTTCATGTCCACAGAAGACGAAAACGCCGCCTTTTTCGGTTTTGACAGCACTGGTTGCGCGGCCGACTGGTCATATGCAAGCGGCGAAGGCACCACCTGCCCAAAAGACTAGCTCATCACCTTTCATTGGCTCTTAAATACTCAACTACCGTCCGTGAAACCTAGTTCACCCGCTGCGGTGGATTACCCCCATCGCGCCACACAATGATGTTATCCAGCGCCATCTGCCCCATGGCCTGGCGGGTTTCTTGCGTCGCAGAGCCCAAGTGCGGCAACAGCACACAGTTTTCCAAAGCACGCAGGCGTTCAGGTACAAACGGCTCGTTTTCGTAGACATCCAGACCCGCGCCCGCGATAGCACCCCGTTCCAACGCATCTATCAACGCGCCTTCATCCACGACTTCGCCGCGCGAAATGTTGATGAAAATCCCCGTTGGCTTCATTGCGGCAATCGCAGCGGCATCAATCAGCTTTGTTGTCTCGGCACCGCCTGGGGTGGCGACCACGACAAAATCCGCTTCTGCCATGACGGCATTCAGATCGTCCAATTGCAACGCGGCAACTTTGGTCGCCTTAGGGGATCGGTTGTGAAACACCACTTTCATGCCAAACCCGTAGTGACAGCGTTCCGCGATCGCCAGACCAATCCGCCCCATTCCAATCACGCCAAGGGTCTTGCCCGTTACATGGGTCCCAAGCAGCCCTTTAACGTCAAAACCACCCCATGCGCCGCTACGCACCATGCGCTCACCCTCGCCAGCACGCCGCGCAGTCGCGAGGAGCAGCGTCATGGCAATATCGGCTGTTGCGTCTGTCAAAACGTCAGGCGTGTTGGACACGATAACCCCAGCCGCGGCGGCGGCATCGGCGTCGATATGGTTGTATCCGACACCAAAATTACCGAGCATCTTGCAACGAATGTCACCGCTAAAGGCGTCAGCGGTAAACGCATCGCCCAGCGTTGGTAGAATGGCATCATATTCCGCCAATGCCTGTGCTGCCTGTTCAACGGACAACGCCCCACTTTCGTGCACGGTCACATCAAAAGCCTGACGCGCTTGCGCCAATACGGGTTCTGCAATGGGGCGCGTTATCAAAAGCGTTTTCAGCACATCCGCGCTCCTAAAGGGGTTTCTTTGTCCGGCGCTATCAAGACAACGCCAGTGTCGTCATAGGCCCCAAGCACCAAGACTTCGGACATGAATTTGCCAATCTGACGCGGTGGAAAGTTCACCACGCCCATGACCTGCCGCCCGACGAGCGTATCGATTGTATAGTGGTCGGTGATTTGGGCCGAGGTCTTACGTTCACCAATTTCCTCGCCGAAATCGACCCACATCTTGATCGCAGGCTTGCGGGCCTCTGGGTAAGGTTCCGCGCGGATCACGCGGCCAACGCGGATGTCGACCTTCATGAAATCATCAAAGGTTATCTCGCTCATTTGCCTAACTCCCGACTACGATCAGCAGCCGCTTTCACCGCGCGGCGTAATAAATTTGGAAAACCCGCTTCTGCGTCCATCAAGACCTCAAGCGCGGCCTGCGTCGTTCCATTGGGTGAGGTCACATTGACCCGCAACTGGTTCGGGTCCTCATCTGCCTCCTCAGCCAACTGTCCCGCACCACCAACCGTCGCTTTGGCCAATTGCATCGCCAGTTCAGCAGGCAGACCTTCGGCCACTCCGGCAGCGGCAAGCGTTTCGATAAGGTGGAATACATATGCCGGACCGGACCCTGAAACAGCCGTCACAGCATCCATCTGTCCTTCATCGTCCAAACGAACCACCTGTCCAACCGCGCTCAACAGTGCCTCGGCGAGGTCCATTTGCGCTTCGCTGGTATGGGCATTCCCGACAATCGCCGTAATGCCCCGCCCGATGGCGGCGGGCGTGTTCGGCATCGCGCGGATGATAGGGCTTTGTGCTCCCAAAACATCGGCAAAGGTTTCAATGGACGTCCCCGCAGCGACGGATAAGAACACCGTGTCGCTATTTCCCAGCGCCTTCATTGACGGCAAGGCTTCGCCCATCATCTGTGGTTTCACCGCGATCAACGCAATCGCGGGCGCCTCCGGCACACCTTCGTTGATGTGGACACCCGTGCTTTGCAGCCACTCGGATGGATATGGGTCCAGCACCCAAACGGAGGACGGCGACAACCCGTTGGCCAGCCAACCCGCCAACATAGCGGACCCCATTTTCCCGCAGCCCAAAAGGACCATTCCGTGTGTTTCAATTGATGCCAGTGACATGAAAACCCCCGCCTGTTTGCGCGGATCGTAAGACGCGCCAAGCGGGGGTTCAAGCTGTAGTCGGTATCTGAATTAGGCGCGCCCGTAGGCTTCCGTAATCGCGACTTGCAATGCGTCGGCCGGTTTGCGTTCCGCCCATGTAACCAACTGGAAAGCTGGGTAAAAACGCTCAGCCGAAAGGACTGCGGCGTTAATCATCGTGTCGATCTGCTCTGGTCCCGCAACCTGCTCGCCTGCAAGCACCAAACCATAGCGGTAAACCATCAGTTTTTGTTCGGCCCAATAGGTAAACGCGCCCGCCCAACACATATCGTTGGTCAGGTTCAGACATTCGTAAAGCTCCGCCATGCGATCCGCTGGTGGTTCCATTTCAAAGGTGCAAATCAGGCGCAGGGTTTGGTCATAGGCCGACCACGCAAGCGTAATGGCATAGGTGCGCCACTGCCCTTCGACCTGAAACGCGATTTGGTCGTCGTGGATACGGTCAAATTCCCACGCGTGGTGTTCCGCAATGTGCTCGACCAGGTCGATCGGGTGCGTGTCGTCGCCGCTATCAAAGTGCTCGATGAGTGCCATACGATGTAGCCTCCTGTGCAATCCAGAGCGCCTTGGCAGAGGCTATATCTGGTGTCCTGCTCTATCGGAAAGGATACATAGCCCCTTCCTTACTACATATCGTGCGTTCTGAAGGGGTGTTCTGTAAACCCTTTTCTTGGGGATAAGCGGGGTTTCGGACCAGAAATCAGGGGATAAGCGTCCTTTTTTGGGTCAAGTTGTTAACCTTTCACCCGATTCTCAGAGGCGTATTAAAGTTGATCGGACTTTGCGCTTCCACCGAACAGCCCCGTCAACGCGCGCTTCACGAGCGAGGTCACAGAGGGTTTCGGTTCCGTGGTGAAGGCCATTGGGCGGCAGACTTCCATCGCGGCAACCCCCACACGCGCCGTTAATGCGCCGTTGATTATGCCCTCGCCGAAACGCCGGGACACTTTGGACAACACGCCGCCGCCAGCGACAGAACCAATCAGGTTATCACCAACCGCAACAGCGCCTGTCGCCACAAGGTGCGACAAGACCTGTTTCGTCAGCCGCCAAGACCCCAAGGTCCCAGACCGCCCGCCATAGATTTCGGCGATCCGCCGGATCATGCGCATATTGGCTGTCAGCGCGGTGAACACGTCCGCCAAAGCAAGCGGAACAATCGCCGTAACGGTCGCGACTTGCCGTGCTGCCGCTTCAACTTCGATACGGGCGCGCGCATCAAGCGGGGACAGGATCGTCGTTTCTGCGAGACCCAATAGCCCGTCCGCATCCAACACATCGCCTTTTCTTTCAGCAAATGCTTCGCGCCCCCATTGGGTGTCGTCGCGCCCACGGTACAGCGCGTTGATCTTTGCGGTGACTTCGCGTGCACGGCTTAGATTGTCATCCGCCAAAGCCTCTGACGCGCCCAGCTGGATACGGTCCACGCGGCGCAAGCGTCCGAAGGCCGCCAGCTCGCGCAAGGTGATCAGCAGTAGAACCGCGCAGAATAGCCCAATTAGACCAACTGCGATCCAACCCAAAATTGGGGACCGCGCGAGCAGCCCGATGACGACATCCCACGCGGCGACGCCAACGAAAAACCCGACAAGCGAGACCAGCAAACCCCAGAACCAACGGGCCAAGCGGTTCGGGCGTTTCGCAATCAAACTCGCCACACGCTGCATGGCTGCTGGTGTTTGCACGACTTCCAGCTCGGGAACTGGCGGCGCGGTCGATGGCGTTACATCATCGCCTTCTTCAAGGTCAAAAAGCACCGGACCATTTGTCATAGCTTGTCCCCCAAAAGGAATTGCGCGGCACGATCAAGCCGGATGTGAGGCGGCCCATCGCCCGGTTTCAGGGTAAGGGGTGCGGGCGCAAAACTCATCACTTCGTAATCCGCGTCCAGCCAGTTTTCAGCGCCAGAACGCGCAGGCCCAAGCAAATGCGCAGGATCACTGGGCAAAGCACCGGGGTAGAATGCGGCCTGTTTGTCGGTATTTAACAACTGGCCACGGACGACCCCAAGGCTTGCACCATTGTGGTTGCGCGTGTCCTCAACGGTGGTGCGCAGCGCGGCAATCGACATGGCTTTCGTCGTGGCCCCCGAAAATTCGGCGCGGTCTTGCGCATCACGAAGCAGGGCCTGAGTGATGGCGGTAAGCTGAGGGTGTTGTTGGTGGTGCAAATGATCAGCTTTGGTCGCTGCGAACAGGATCTTGTCGACACGTCGTCCTTGTAACAGCTGGCTAAGGAAACTGTTCCGACCGGGGCGAAACGCGCCTAGAATGTCGCCCATGGAACGGCGCATGTCTTCAACGGCTTGCGGGCCTGCATGGATCGCGCCCAAGACATCAACCAGCACGATCTGGCGGTCGATCTTGGCGAAATGGTCGCGAAAGAACGGGCGCACGACGTTGCGTTTATAACTCTCAAAGCGGCGTTCAAACTCGCGCCACAGCGACTTGCGTGCTGGCTTTTCAATAAGCGGGAGCGGCGCGAACGTTAGCACAGGCGATCCTTCGAGGTCGCCGGGCAACAAGAAACGCCCCGGCGTGCAGTCAGAAAAGCCGGCCTCGCGTGCTGCGTTCAGATGGGCCGTGAACGTTGATGCAAGGGCTTGTGCTTGAGGTTCCTCAAATCCTTTTGCGGCATCGCATGCACCGAGTTCAGCCACGAATGCGTCCGCGGCAGGGCGCGTGGGCATGCGTTCCAAAGTTTCCGCCGACCACGTGGCGAAGTCTTTGTCGAGCAATGACAAATCCAACAACCATTCACCGGGGTAATCGACAATATCCAGATGCACCGTGCGCGGGCCTTGCAGTCCGCTGAAAAAGCCGCTGGGTTGAACCTTCAGCGACAGGCGCAACTCGGATATCCGCTGCGTCCCTTCGGGCCAGAACGGTTGTTTGGCGGTCAAGGCCGCAAGGTGGTTCTCGTAATCAAAGCGCGGCACCGTATCGTCAGGTTGTGGCTGCAAATAAACCGTCTGGATGCGCCCCGACGCGGCGGCCTGCAATTGCGGCATGCGCCGACGGTTCAACAGGTTCGCCACCAACGACGTGATGAACACGGTCTTCCCTGCACGGCTTAACCCTGTCACCCCCAGACGGATCACCGGATCCGTAAAAGGTGCCGAAAGCGTGCCTGTCACGGCCCCAACGCTACGCGTGATCGTGTCGGCTACGGTTGTGATCACCACGCTTTGGTACCTTTCGAAAACTTATCCCCCTTAAGATAGGGGGCACGCCGCGTGATGTGTAGGGATTGATTTCGCGCGTTTGTCCCCCTAAGCCGCCTCTATGCCTCGTTATGCCCTCAAAATTGAATACGACGGTCTGCCCTATTGCGGTTGGCAACGCCAAACGAGCCTGCCCACCGTGCAAGGCGCGATTGAGGACGCCTTGGCAAAGCTTGAACCACGAGAACATGCGATTGTCGCGGCTGGGCGGACGGACACGGGTGTTCATGCGACGGGTCAGGTTGCCCATTGCGATATGGAAAAGGACTGGGGGACATTCCGCCTGTCCGAGGCATTGAACTACCACCTTAAACCTGCGCCGGTTGCGATAACTGCTTGCGTGCGTGTTGACGATGACTGGCATGCACGGTTCTCGGCCCTTGAGCGCCGTTATTTGTTCCGCCTTGTGAGCCGTCGCGCACCTTTGATCTTGGAAACCGGAAAAATCTGGCAAGTGCGCCAACCGCTTGATCTCGCTGCGATGCAAGAAGCCGCGAAGCGCCTTTTAGGGCGCCATGACTTCACAACATTTCGCTCGACGATCTGTCAGGCAAACAGCCCGATGCGCACGCTTGATGTGTTGGATATCGAACAAGTCGACCGCAGGGACGGGGCGCAAGAGTTCAACTTTCATGTTCGTGCGCGGTCCTTCTTGCACAATCAAGTGCGCAGCTTTGTCGGAACCTTGGAACGTGTCGGCGCCGGCAGCTGGACCCCTGATGATGTGACCGCAGCACTTGAAGCGAAAGACAGAAACCGTTGCGGGCCAGTTTGCCCGCCACAAGGATTATACCTCGCCGAAGTGGGCTACCCCGAAGACCCGTTCGCCTAGTCGTTATCGGTCAACCCGGCACCTGCACCACCAGCACGCGAACTTTCCGTTTCAGGAACGTGGGTCTTCACGGCGAGATCATGCAAATGCGTTAAGAGCTCTTGCGAGACCGTTCTGCGACCTAATGGTGTGTGTTCGTCAGGTGTGTCGTCTTCAAAGCGGTGGAAAATGGCGCCGTTCGATGTAGCCTCCCAAACGAGCGTTTTACAGGAATGCACTTCAGCGTTCGCGACATAGGCCTCGATTAAGGCAAGGTCTGCCTCGACAGTTTTTGGCCCCGTGCCAGCTGCGATCGCATCCAACGCTTGCGGAATTTCCAAGCCCGCATTGCCGCTCGAACATGGGCAGGTGGAGAGCTTATCAAGGTCCAAATAGGCGGTCGCCATTGCCAAGTCTTCCGCCAACCCGAGCGGCAATCCACCGCCCCGCGCAGCCTTCAATACCAGGCCTTCGATTTCGTTTGCTGATTTTTCCTGTGCGCCACTCATGATGCAAACACCGGCAGCCACCAGTCATCAGCGTCCTTCAATTCATCGTGCATAGGCGCACCTTGGCATAGGGTAATCCGCGTCCAACGGTCTGATTTTGGATCAAACTTCGCGGCACCAAAAAACGCAAGTTTGCAACGCAGCATGTCAATCGGCAGGCAAGTGTCTGCAATAAGATTGTCCCGTATTTCCGCATAAGGCGCACCATCCAGTGATTGGACGCGGCGCATCGCGGCGCGGTGTTCAGGATGACGTGCGAGGAATTGGGCGACTGTTCCTGTATCGGGCAACTCTTTCGCCATACAGGCCACTTGCCGCGAGATATCGAGCGGGCTTTCAAGATCGGCACCCGGTTCTTCGTGGCGAAGGCCAAGACGTGGCTCGGCTTTGGCTTCAGAGACATACCAAAACTGGTGGCAGGCATCCGGCGCATCGTAATCGCAAAAGGCCCATGACCAGTCGCGTGTAATCAGGGCGTGCGCATCCGCGCACGACATTGCTGTGTTCAACGTCACACGGCGTTCAGTTGCCATTCCGTCAGCCAGTTCATCCACCAGCTCGCCAAAAGGTTCGATCATCAAGGCGGCGAGGCATTCTTGCGTGTCGACCGAGAAATCGCTCGCCGCTTGCCAGATCTGCTCTAGGGGTTGGTGTGAGCTCATCAATTCTGGCGTCATCATTACAGCAACTTTGGGCCACTCGCTGCGCATCCTGTCGATTCGAACTTGGCCGATTGCATCGGGCACCTGCCATTCCGCCAAATGCTGCGCAGCACGAACGACCAAGGAATAGATCTTCTCGATTTGCTCCGCGCTCACCCCCTCAACGGCACGTACGCGGGCTAGCGCAGTTTCACGTGCAGAAACCCACGCATTCAGAAGCATCGGATGTGACACAAGAAACGGCGCCATTCCAAGCCCCGTGGAATTTCCGATCCCAAGATGCCGTTTCAGGTGCGGCGCAAGTTTCGCGCCACCCACATGTTCAACCAGATCATGGGTGAACCCGCGGATCAGCCAAACCGCGAGCATTTCGGCCGCAAACGATCCGCCCATGCCATCGCGCTGCGCAAAATCAACGCGATCCGCGATGCCGAATTTCCCGTTCCCGTAAACAGCTGTGGTGCGCATCAGATAGCCCGTGTCACGCACAAGCGTTTCATCGGGTTGTTCACCCGCTTTTAGCCGTTCAACGGTGTGGGCAAACAGACGAACAGATTTATTGGCGCGGCTTAACACCAAGTCACGTGCTGTGAACCGAGCCGCTTCTTGCTTGGGGGCGCTCGCAACGATCCGGTCTATTTCGGATGCGTCGGGCAAGCCATCATAGAGCACGTAGGCCGTGTCCCATGCCGTAGCGATCACGCGGTCTGTACGTTGATCTTCTGGTAGATCGGTGGAAACCGCGACAAGGGAATACACATGTCCGCCGTAAGTCAGTGAATAGACCGCATGGCCAAACCCGTCCTCGTCAATCGCCCAAACAGGTCGCGAGACTTTGGCATTTTCCGCAGACAACCTGCGCAGCAGGACCCTCAAAAAGGACAGCCGCGTGGGAAAAGACGCCCCCATCCGACGCAGGCGCATCACCTCACTCGGAGGGCGCAACGGGCTTTGTGGTGGGGGTGCATTTGTGTCGAGCATGGCCATACCCTGCCAGAGAGTGCGGACCAGTCAACATCTAAAATCGACAGCTTTGCGCACAAAACGTCGCCCGCTGACTAAGATTGGTCAGGACCGAAATTCTTGTCGTAAAAACGGAACCAATTGTCGCCCATAATTCCGTCAATCTCAGCCGCAGACATCCCGACCGCATCAAGCCCAGCGCGGATATTACCGAAGTCGCGGTTGTCGCCGAACCAGCTAGGCATTGGAGGGAACCCGGGCGCATCAGCGGATCCTTCGCCATAATCCATCGCCTTAGACCAACGGCCCACGCGCATCCATTCAACGATACTATCTGGCTGATCTTGGCAAAGGTCCGTCCCGATCCCGAGGTTTTCGGCCCCATAACGCGAAGCGGCTTCCGCCACCATTTCGCAGAAACTCTCTAGCGTGCAGGCGGATCCGTCTTTCAAATGATGCGGATAAACCGAGAACCCCATCATACCGCCCCGTGCGACGAGAGGCTTAACCACATCATCGTCAAAGTTGCGCAAGGCTGGGTGCCACCAGTTTGGATTCGCATGCGTTATGGCGACCGGACGCGACGACGTGTCAATTGCCTCTAACGTCGAACGGTCCCCCGAATGACTCATATCCACCACAAGACCAACTCGGTTCATCTCAGCGATGGCTTGTTTGCCAAATCGGGTTAGCCCTGCGTCGTAATTCTCATAGCAGCCCGTCGCGAGGAGTGATTGGTTGTTATACGTCAGCTGCATGAACCGCACGCCAAGTTGGTGAACGATTTCAATCAAGCCGATGTCGTCTTCAATCGGGCTAGGGTTCTGAAAGCCAAAGAAAATAGCGGTGCGCCCCGTCGCCTGTGCCTTCGCGACGTCAGCAGCAGTGGTCCCGCGCATGATCAAGTCCGGGAACTGTTCAAACCGACGGTTCCACGCCTCAAGTTGCAACACCATTTCACGAAAAGTCTCGTGATAGGTGATGGTCACGTGTACGGCATCGACGCCACCTTCGCGCATCTGGCGAAACACTTTTTCGGACCAGTTTGCGTATTGCAGATTATCAATCAAGTATCCCATTCGCGCACCCTGCCCTCAACGCCAGAATATTACCAGTATTATTGATCGGCAGAACCACGCTTAAGCGGGCTTTGCCGTTTCGCTGCCGTGCTGCCTCAGGTATGAAGGACAAAAGACGAGTGTAGAGCGGGTAACATGCGCAATCTGATCAAAACATTGGCGCTCTCAGCGTGGATGATTCCCGGCGTACTCGGGGCGCAAGAAGTACGTTTAAATGCACCGGGCGCCAGTGATGAATTGCGCTCAGCCCTTACCGCCGCGTCCTTGACGTTGGCCTTGTCGCGCGATGGGGCAGATGCCCCGCAAGACTACGTCGCCGCTGCGCGTGCAGATTATCGCCGCCTTCTGACAGGTTTGTACTCCGAAGGGTACTACGGCGGAACGATTTCAATTCTTGTGGACGGTATTGAGGCCTCGCGGCTAGATCCGCTGATGCCCCGCAGTTCTGTTTCTAGTGTTGTCCTTTCCGTTTCACCAGGTCCGCGATTTACCTTCGGGCGTGCGGACATTGCGCCACTGGCGCGTGGAACAGAGCTGCCTGAGGCCTTCAGCACAGGAAATACAGCGCGTTCCGATGACATCGGTGATGCTGCCAGCGCCGCCGTGGGCGGCTGGCGTGATGTCGGGCATCCCTTAGCGGACACCAGCGGGCAAAGCATCACCGCGCGTCATCCGGACGAACAACTAGATGTCTCAATTATCGTTGATCCCGGCCCAAAGCTTACGTTTGGGAACGTCACCGTCACCGGAAATGAGGCCGTGCGGACAGAGCGTGTGCTTGCGATTGCTGGCTTGCCCACAAGCACCTTTGATCCTGCAATGATTACGCGCGCTGAAGCCAACCTTCGCCGCACTGGTGCGTTCAGTTCCGCTGCGATCACGGAAGGTACTGCGCCGGATGGAACGACGCTTCCGCTGACCTTATCCGTGGTTGAACAAACACCGCGTAGGATTGGGGCTGGTATCGAATACTCAACAGTTTCCGGCCTAACGTTGTCCGGTTTCTGGCTACATCGAAACCTTTTGGGCGGCGCTGAACGGTTCCGCGTTGATGCAGAGGTTACAGGGCTAACTGGCAGCACGGGCGGTATCGACTACGCACTCGGTGCGACGTTCTTGCGACCTGCAACGTTTCGCCAAGACACAGATTTCTACGTGAACGCCAATGCAGAGCAACTGGATGAACCCTCGTTCTTTGAGCGGGATGCGCACATCGAAGCAGGCATCATCCGCCGCATACGTGACGACGTGATCCTAGAATATGGTCTGGGTTACGCCGGCGGTGAAATCTCCGATTCTTTTGGTGACCGCAGCTACGGCCTGTTTTATGCGCCGATTGAAGGTACCAAAGATCGCCGCGACAATGCTCTTGATCCAAACTCAGGGTATTTCGCGAACCTGCTTGTGTCTCCGTTTGTCGGAAACGATGGAAGTGGGTTTCGGATTGTAGGTGACGGCCGCATCTATCGCAGCTTTGGCGAAAACGACGGTCTGACGTTGGCGTTTCGCAGTCAGATCGGTTCGATCATCGGGGCCGATGCAGCAAGCGTTCCGGCCAGCTATCTGTTCTTCTCCGGCGGCGGCGGCACGGTTCGCGGCCAACCTTACCAGTCTCTCGCGGTTGATCTTGGGGGCGGAAACGAAATTGGCGGGACGTCATTCTTTGGTGCCCAATTAGAAGCACGTGTTGATGTGACGGACACCATCGGTGTTGTTGGTTTCGTTGACACCGGTTTTATCGGCGCAGACGACATTCCATTTGAAAACGGTGATTGGCATTCTGGTGCGGGGCTTGGCCTACGGTACAACACGGGAATTGGCCCGATCCGCCTTGATCTGGCAACGCCGACGTCTGGTAATGATGCTGGTAAGCAGCTCGAAGTTTACATCGGTATCGGGCAGTCATTCTGATGCGTTTTTTATTTGGATTGTTGTTTGTTGTTTGGGCGGGCGGCGCGTTTGCGCAGACCACCGAAGAAGACCGCGACTACATCACAGGCCTGATCGAAGACACCATTTCAAACGACGAAATGATCGTCCGCTTAGTGAACTTTGAAGGTGCGCTTAGCTCTGAGGCGACCGTAGATGCAATTACCATCGCGGACCCAGACGGGGTTTGGCTACGCTTTGAGGCGCTGACGCTTCAATGGAACCGTTCCGCCCTTTTATCTGGTCGCATAGAAGTCGAAACCCTAAGTGCGGAACGCATTGAACTGATCCGCCTTCCAGCAACAAACGAAACAGCCGCTGACCTTCCAAGCGCAGAGGCCACGCCGTTCAGTTTACCTGACCTACCCGTTTCCATTGACCTCAATTCTGTATCAGCAGACGAAATTGTTTTGCCCGAAGATTTGCTGGGAGAGCCAATAACCGCACGTCTGAACGCGTCTTTGCGTCTTGGCGAGGGCGCGGGAGACACCGACTTCACTTTGGAACGCACAGACGGCAAGACGGGTCGCTTCATCGTCGATGCGTCCTTTGAAAACGAAACGCGCCGATTGGCGTTAAACTTTCTGGCGCAAGAAGGACAAAACGGGATAGCAGCCCGCCTCCTTAGCCTTCCAGACAATCCGTCAGTTAAGCTGGAAATCATCGGCGACGCGCCGCTAGATGAATTCACGGGCAATATAGCGCTGGCAACAAATGACGTAGAGCGTGTGACAGGTACCGTCGTGTTGTCGCGCTCCGTTGATAGCACCGACCAAGACTTCAACATCGACCTAGCGGGCGATTTGCGCCCTATGTTGGCCGATCAGTACGACCCGTTCTTTGGCGAACAAGCAATCCTACGTGTTCAAGGCACCGTGCCCAGCGGCGGCGGCGTGCAACTGTCCAACTTGCTCATTGCTGCTGATCAGGTGGTGTTACGCGGGTCAGCAAATATTGACGCGCAGGGTTGGCCAGAAACGATTGATCTGCGCGGGCGTCTCGGGTCTGGCGGTGCGAACCGTGTTCTCCTCCCCATTGCAGGTGACCCGATCGAAGTCAGCGAAATGTCTCTCAATGTACAATATGATGAAGCCAACGGAGAAACGTGGACCGGCGCCTTCGATATCACGTCCCTAACGCAGACCGGGGTTTCTGTCGGCGCGCTCACGCTCTCAGGTGGTGGTGTTATCTCCCCTAGTATTAACGCAACGCGCGGGCGCTTTTCAGCGGATTTGAACTATGCGGCGCGTGGCCTCGTATTTGATGATGCTGCCTTAAGCGAGGCGATTGGAACTGACATTGATGGCACGCTCAACGTCGGGCGATTGTCCGATGGGCCCTTCGTGGTGCGCGAACTCACATTAGCTGGGGCCGGAATTCAGGCGTTCGGTCTTGCCTACATCAATGGTCCGGGCGAACGCTTCAACACGCGTGCGGAACTCTCTGTAACGGCAGATGATTTCACCCGCTTCGCTGCGTTGACTGGTGTTGAACTGGCAGGAAACGGTACCATTGCGCTTTCGGGGACGGCGCTACCTTTTGACGGTATTTTCGATTTCGACATTGACGCGAGCACCCGCGACCTTGCCCTTGGCATCCCCGAAGCGGACCCGCTTTTAGCTGGCGAAGGAACGCTGGCGCTTCAAATCGCACGCGACACGACGGGGACGCGACTAAGCGAGATCAACATCCGCAATGAGGCCGTCGTTGCGACTGGCGACGCCGAGATCACCGCACAATCAGCGGCCGCAAACTTTACCGCTCAGATCACGGACTTGAACATTCTCGCACCTGAACTTTCGGGCCCGGCGACCCTTACTGCTGATGTCAAAACTGATTCAGAAGGCGTGATTGCTCTGGACGCTGACGTTGCAGCGCCACACATAAGCGCCTCAACGGTTGGAACCGCGTCTCCGCATGAAAACGGATACGTCCTTCAAACCGACACGACCCTCTCCGTGAGTGATCTGAGCGCCTATGGCAATGTCGCGGGGCAACGCCTTGGCGGTGGCCTCACGGTCGAATTGGACGGCATCTACTCAACAAATACGGGCGTTCTAAGTGCGGATATCGCCGCACGTACACAAGACCTTCGTGCAGGTCCTGCGGTGCTGGATCGTGTGTTCGCGGGGCTCGGTCGTGTGTCTGCGAACGTCGGACTTTCTGAGTCTCGACGCCTTCGCATTGATGCCCTTAATGCCGTGTTTCCGAACCTTACAGCGAACGGTGCCGTCGTAACATCCGGCAGCGATACGACGGCCAACTTGTCTGTACGTTTGCGTGACATTGCGGTGTTAGTATCCGATTTCTCTGGCCCACTGGTTGCTGAGATTTCCGCGAACCAAGATGCGTCTGGTTGGAACGTCACGGGTGATGCAACGGGTCCGGCCGGTACTGCTGCGCGTGCAACAGGGCGTGTTTCAAATAGCGGTCAGCTGGACGTGAACATCAACGGCTCTGCCCCCCTTGCACTCGCAAACGTTTATATCGATCCGCGTCAAATCAGCGGTTTGGCCCAGTTTGATCTGACGGTGAACGGCCCGCCTGCCCTGTCATCTGTGCGCGGGCCCGTAACAATCAGCGGCGCCCGCTTAGTGGCACCAAACCTGCGCCAAGCGATTGAAGACTTGAACGGTACACTTCAACTTGCTGGCGGAACGGCACGCCTTGATCTTCGGGCGGCCAGTGCAGACGGTGGCGCCTTGACGCTTTCTGGCCCTGTCGACCTCGTCCCACCTTTTCAAGCCGCCTTAAATGCCCAGCTTACGGATGTCGTTTTGCGTGATCCGACCCTTTACCGCACCACGGCAAACGGACTGGTCACGATTAACGGGCCCCTAACTGGCGGTGCGCAGATCGCGGGGACGATCGACGTTGGAGCGGCAGAAGTACAGGTCCCATCAACCGGTGTCAGCGCATTGGGCAGCCTGCCCGAAGTAACGCATCTTGGACCACGCATGGATGTTCAACAAACGCTCGCACGGGCCGGAGTGAACACAGCACCCGTGACAGAGCAAGCCACCATCGCTGGGCCCGACTTCCCAATCAACCTTCTCATCCGCGTCCCTTCGCGTATCTTCGTGCGCGGTCGCGGGCTGGATGCAGAACTTGGGGGGCAATTGCGCCTAACTGGGAGCCTAAACAATCTTATCCCTATAGGACGGTTCGATCTGGTTCGCGGGCGATTGAACATCTTGGGGCAACGTTTTGAATTGGACGAAGGTTACGCTCAACTCCAAGGGGATTTCTCCCCATTTTTGCGGTTGGTCGCCACGACAGAGACCGCGACCGGAACCATGGTCAGTATTATCGTTGAAGGCCCTGCTGAAGATATTGAAGTGCGTTTCGAAAGCTCGCCTGAATTGCCGCAGGACGAAGTCCTCGCTCAGTTGCTGTTTGGCCGCGACCTGTCTTCCATCAGCCCATTGCAAGCGGTGCAGTTAGCTTCCGCCGTGGCAACGCTTGCCGGCACTGGTGGTGCGAACGGTGGCGTAGTCGGAAACCTCCGTGAAGGGCTCGACCTTGATGACCTAGATTTTGTGACCAGTGAGGATGGCACCGCAGCCGTTCGCGCTGGGAAATACATCTCAGACAACGTCTACACAGATGTCACCGTTGGCGCGAATGGCAACTCAGAGATCAACATCAATATCGACATCGACCGCAACTTCACCGCACGCGGGTCGGTTGGGTCCGACGGTGAAACCAGCGTCGGGATCTTCTTTGAGCGCGACTACTAAACGCCGTTAGCTGGGTGACATTCCACGCAAGCGTTCAGACCGCCGCCGCAAAATTTCAAGCGTGAACAACAGCAGGACCGAGACAGCGATAAGAATTGTCGCAACCGCTAGAATGGTCGGACTGATCTGTTCGCGAAGTCCGGTGAACATTTGCCACGGCAATGTTTTTTGCCCAGCGGAACCGACGAATAGCACCACGACTACTTCGTCAAAGGATGTGATGAAGGCGAACAAACCACCCGACACGACACCTGGCAAAATGAGCGGCATCTGGATTTTGAAGAAAGTCGTCACAGGGTTCGCACCCATGTTGGCCGCCGCGCGAGTTAGAGATTGATCAAACCCGACAAGCGTCGCCGTAACAGTGATAATCACGAACGGAATTCCCAGCGCAGCGTGTGCCAATACAACGCCCCAGTATGTCCCCGTCAGGGTGAACGGCAGGTCGATCTTGCCGAACGGTGTTGGGATGTATGGGTTGGAGTAGAAGAAATACATGCCTGTCGCGGAGATGATCAGCGGTACGATCATTGGTGAAATCAGGATCGCCATGATCGCACGGCGGAACGGGACGTGTGACTGGCTCAGGCCGATGGCGGCCAAGGTCCCAAATGACACCGACAGGATCGTCGCCACAGGCGCGATCTTGAGCGAGTTTTTCAGTGCCAATTGCCAATCGGAATTCGTAAAGAAATCCTCATAGTGTTTGGTCGAGTACCCTTCGGGATCAAGCGCCAGCATTTCTGGCGTGAACGTGAAGAAGTCCTGTGCGTTGAATGACAACGGGATGATCACAATGATCGGTGCGATCAGGAAGAAGAAGATAAGCCCACAAATGATGCGGAAGCTATAGTGCCAGACCCGTTGGCCTGTCGTTGCATATGGTGGCAATGCAGACATATCTTAGCCCCCCAATTTCACGTTATCGATGCCAACGATCTTGTCATACATCCAGTATAGCAACATCACGACTGCCAGAAGGATCGTGCCCAACGCCGCAGCAAGACCCCAGTTCAGCGAGCTGGAAATATGGTAAGCGATCCGGTTCGAGATGAAGACACCCTTAGTGCCGCCGACCAGTTCAGGCGTGATGTAGTAGCCGATGGACAGAATGAACACGAGGATACACCCTGCGCCGATCCCGGGGACAGACTGCGGGAAATAGACCCGCCAGAAGGCTGTCCAATTCGTTGCGCCAAGTGACTTAGCCGCGCGCAGATAACTTGGTGGGATCGTCTTCATCACCGAATAGAGCGGCAAGATCATGAACGGCAACAGAATGTGCGTCATCGCGATGATTGTACCGGTCTGGTTATTGATAAGTTGCAGCCGACCATCATCCGCGACGATGCCAATCCAGACGAGTACGTCGTTAATCACGCCCTGCTGTTGCAGCAGCACTTTCCACGCAGATGTACGCACCAAGAGCGACGTCCAGAACGGCAGCAAAACAAGGATCATCAGCATGTTGGCTTTGCGGTCTGGCAGGTTCGCCAGCAGCCATGCAATTGGATACCCCAATAGCACACACATCCCCATGATTGTTAACGACATAATCATGGTCCGAATGAACAACACGATATAAATCTGCTCATTCTCAGGGCGCCATTCAGGACCGTCGAGCCCCTTTTGCATGTCGATCGAATTCAGGAAGTAACCGTTCGTGTAGGCTGGGCCATAAGTCTGGATCGTAGTCCAGACACCTTGATCACCCCAGTCATCGTCTATGTCGAGGAAAACGGCTCTGGGGTCATCCAATACCACGCCATCCAATGCGGTCGCTGCTTCGCGCAATGCGAGGGCCAGCTCTTCTGGCACATCAGATGGCGGTGTCGCTGATGGCAGCTCTTGCGCCAAAACATGGAACAAGATTGGCCACGGTTTTTCACCCAGCGGGTTGTCTTCTTCACTAACCGATTGAAGCACGTATGACGCATAAAGCGATGTTGTCCCGGGGAATTGCTCAGCGAAGCTTGAGTTTGCGTTAAATTCGGGTGCGATGCGGGTGCTAGAATCTTCGCCGTCCCAAGCGTTGATCGCGTCCACCCATTCGGACGTTCCGATCAACCTTCCAAACGCATCGCGATCTTTCCAAATGTCGTTGACGCCTTCGAGAACGTCTTGCGGTGTTTCGCCGATCTCATCGACGCCACGACCCGTTTTGCGTAGCAAGGATGAAATCCCCGTTCGCTCGTAGTTTAATCGACTACCTAGCCGCGTGTGTGCCTTCGCTTCAACCGCCACGGCCAGATCACGGGCGAGCGCTTCATAGATCATATCATCTGGCGCGCCCTCTCCGTCCCAATCGGGCAGCAAAGCAGTCGTGCGCGGCAGCGTATCGGAAACAATCTGGTTCTCGACGGAGCGGAACAGCATATCGGCGATCGGCATCACGAAGGACACCAAAATGAAAATCAGCAACGGCGCAATCAGCATCATCGCGCGGAGTTTCTGGCGACGTAATGCACGGTTGAGGGATGCCTTTAGCGGGCGTCCATCTGCAGCCAGAACGGGGCCTGTTGTTGTGTCGCTCATTCGTATCCCTCCACAAGGACGATCATACTGTCAGCATTGGCATGGCGGATCTTGATCACGTCTTGATACGCGGGCGAATGGTAGAAGTCTCTAGCAGCTTGAAAGCTGTCGAATTCGAAAACGACGTGACGCGCATACTGCGGGCCTTCAGCGTTTTCGGCATCTCCACCACGGACAAGGATACGCGCACCGGCGGCTTCAAACATCGGCGTGTCACGGGCAACGTATTCTTTATACGCCTCCTCGTTGGTCACGGTGATGTGGCCGATGATGTATCCCTTAGGCATTCTTTGTATCCGAATTTGGTGGTCGTTGGGTCGAAAGGGCGGGCAATCGCAGCCCGCCCTTCCAATTCAATCGGTTACTGGGACAACCAGACCTGGAATTTCGCATCCAGATCGTCACGGTAGTCAGCCCACCATTCGTAGTTGTACAGGAACGTGTTTTCCGCGTTCGCTGGGTCTGTTGGCATGTGTGGTGCCATGTCGATACCCAGTTCAGCGTGGTTTCCAACAAGCGGTGCGGAAGACGCACGTGCTGGACCGTAGCTGATGTACTTGGCTTGGTCTGCAAGACGCTGTGTGTCAGTCGCGAAACGGACGTAGTCCAATGCGCGTGCTTCACGCTCAGGTGACAGGCCAGTTGGGATGATCCAACCGCCAAGGTCAAACACTTGCGCGTCCCAGAGCATTGCCACCGGCTGGTCCTGCTCTTCGATCAAAGCAAACAAACGACCGTTGTATGTGGATCCCATGACAACTTCGCCGTCAGCCAAAAGCTGTGGCGTATCAGCACCAGCGGACCACCAGATAACGCTGTCTTTAATGGTGTCGAGCTTGGCAAATGCCTGTGCCTGACCTTCTTCTGTCTCCAGAACGTCATAAACGTCGTCTTTCGCTACGCCGTCACAAAGCAAAGCCCATTCCATGTTGTTGATTGGGCGCTTTTCGAGGGAACGCATACCTGGGTATGTTTCAGTGTCGAAGACTGCGCAGATGTCTGTTGGTGCAGTGTCGCCAACGAGGTCTGTACGGTAACCAAATGTCGTGGAGTACACGATCTGCGGGATGAAGCAGTCGGACACCAGAAGATCGCCGAAGTCATCAGAAGCAGTGGATCCATCGTCGCCCGGTGCTAGTTGCTCATCAAAGTCGATTTCCAGCGCAAGGCCTTCGTCGCAAAGACGGATCGCATCGGATGCAACCACATCAACAACGTCCCAAGTAACGTTGCCTGCTTCGTTCATCGCACGAAGTTTCGCAACTGCTTCAGCAGAGGATTCATCGTTGATGATGTTGACGCCAGTCATCTCAGAGTAAGGCATGTGGTATGCGTTGTTTTGTGATGCGGAGTATGCGCCGCCCCAGCTAACGATTGTCATCTCATCGGCCATGTGGCTTTCCGCAACAGCGAGTGTCGCCGTCAGCGTCAGACATGTTGTGGCCATCAATTTCATAGTCGTTTTCATTGAAGTCTCCCATTGAAGTGCCCGGTTTTGTACGTTTCAGCGTGACCGTCCGGGCGACGGACATGCTGTTTTATCGAACGCTGCGCAGCTATGCGTCGAGCGCTCGGCAATCCTCTGCGAGCCAGCCAATCTCGATCATCTCGCCGGGCTTCAGGCGTTTCTGATCAGGCGCGTTACGTGTTTTGATCACGAACTCATCGGTTCCAGCCACGCGCAGGCGCGTTCTGAAGATATCGCCCATGTAAATGAACTCAAGCACCTCGGCCTTCAGCGTATGGGCATCAGCGTGCAAACGCTCACGGTTGAATTCAACGCGTTCAGGGCGAATGGAAACGCGTGTGCGTTCGCCAACTGTCGAAACGTTCACCGGAACCGCATCGATAATGTCACCACTGTCGAGCTTAACGATACAAGTGTTGCCCTGAATTTCCTGCACCACACCTTCCAGCGTGTTGTTCTCACCGATAAACTGCGCAACGAAGCTGTTTTCGGGCTGCTCGTACAGCTGATCTGGCGGCGCGAGTTGTTGAATGCGACCATCATCGAACACAGCGACACGGTCTGACATTGTCAGCGCTTCGGTTTGGTCGTGCGTCACGTAAACCGTTGTAATACCAAGCTCATGCGCGAGATTTGTGATTTCGAACTGCAAGGTTTCGCGCAATTGTTTATCCAGCGCACCAAGGGGTTCGTCCATCAAAACCAATTCAGGTTCAAACACCAAAGCACGCGCCAACGCGATGCGCTGCTGTTGACCACCAGAAAGCTGTGCAGGGCGACGTCCGGCGAAATCTTGCATCTGAACCCTGCCCAGCGCGCGCATGACTTTTTCCTCACGCTCGGACTTGCCGATTTTGCGCACTTCCAACGGGAAAGATAGGTTTTCCGCAACCGACATATGCGGGAACAGCGCGTAGTTCTGGAACACCATGCCAATGCCGCGCTTGTGCGGTGGGATATTGTTTATTGAAACACCATCAAGCAGGATGTCGCCGTGTGTGGCTGTCTCAAACCCTGCAAGCATCATAAGGCAAGTCGTTTTGCCAGACCCTGATGGCCCAAGCATTGTCAAAAACTCGCCCTTAGGCATCGAAAGGTTCAGGTCTTTGACTACCAAAACTTCGCCGTCGTAACTTTTCTGGACACGTTCAAAGGCCACGAAAGCCGACTGCGTATCTGTCATATAGACATTCCCCCCTGCGGATAGGCGCCCGCATCATCCGCGCAGGTCACCCAAAGTCTGAACGTCAGCCTGCTTGAGAGTCTCAAAGAACACAACATGATTCGTGGAAAGTTGTGGCGCTAACAGGTTCAATTTCTAACAGTATTAACTGTTTTCTATGCTCATCATTAGATCGCGCGGCGCATCTTACTCTAATGTGCCGCGCGACTTGCTTATCCAACAACGTTGAAACCAGGACCATAAGGATAGCCTGTGATGTTCTCGTTGCCGTCTTCGTTGATCACTAGAATATCGTGTTCACGATAACCGCCTGCACCGGGGTTTCCTTCACCGATCGTCAGCATCGGTTCCATCGAAATTACCATGCCGGGTTCGAGTACCGTGTCGATATCTTCGCGCAACTCTAGCCCTGCTTCGCGTCCGTAGTAGTGAGACAGAACACCGAACGAATGGCCGTAGCCAAATGTGCGGTACTGTAACAACTGGCGTTCAGCAAAGAAGTCATTGATCTTGTGCGTGATCTCGCTGCACTTCGCGCCAGGAACCAACAACGACATGCCATACTCATGGGCCGCGACGTTGGCTTCCCAGATCTTCAGGCTTGCGTCGTCGACTTCGCCGACGAACATCGTGCGTTCAAGTGCTGTGTAATAGCCGGAAATCATCGGGAAGGTGTTGAGGCTCAGGATATCGCCACGCTCAAGTTTGCGAGACGTTACAGGGTTATGAGCACCATCGGTGTTGATGTCGGATTGGAACCAAACCCACGTGTCGCGATATTCTGCATCAGGGAACCGCTTGGCGATTTCCCGTTCCATCGCGTCACGCCCCGCCATCGCGACATCAATCTCGCGCGCACCGACCTTCACAGCATCCTTAATCGCATAGCCGCCGACATCAGCGACATTTGCGCCTGCGCGGATCAGGTCGATCTCGGCTGCGGACTTATGCATCCGCTGCTTCATTGTCGTCGGCGCAATATCCATGCTGGATTTCGGCGTCAGGAATTCATCTAGCAACGCTTTCTGCGCAAGGCTCAGATGGTCGCCCTCGTAACCGACAACCTTGCCCGATCCGGTCACCGACTGAATAGCCCGCCAGTAATTGTTTCGCTGCCAATCTGTGTATGTGATGTTGTCGCCATACCCACGGCGGAACGGCTGTGCGGCGTCGATACCAGCAGACATGGTGACGTTGTCTGTCGCTGTCACGACCAGCGCATAGGGCCGCCCAAACGCGCAATACAGAAAGCCAGAATAATAGGCGATGTTGTGCATCGACGTGAAAACGCAGGCATCCACGCCCAGATCAGCCATGCTTTTGCGCAGCTTAGCGAGACGCCCTTCATATTCGGCGTCGGCAAACGGGAGGACCTTATCCCCTTGGTGAAAACGATAGTGCTGTGGGCGATCCATGAACGGACTCCTTCGCGATAAAAACCTAAGCTTTGTGAGGAGGCCGAAACCTTCCTCAGCGCCAAAGGCGACAAAGCAAGATCCCGGCGTTCAGGATAGATGAAGGGCGCATTAAGTATGAAGCGACGCCATCGCTGGCCCTTTCGGAATTGATAAGTCTGAAACACTGAGTCGGGCAAGAAAAATCCGGCCTCCCCTTTCGGGAAAGCCGGATCATTTCGTTTTCCGTCTTACAGGTCGCGTTATTCGACGGGCCAGCCGCCAATCGCGCGGACTTCACAGAACTCATCCAAGCCCCATTTGCCACCTTCACGGCCATTGCCGGACTGCTTCATGCCCCCAAACGGAGACCCCGCACCGCGGCCTTTGCCGTTCATGTCGACCATGCCCGTGCGCATAGCACGTGCAACGCGACGGGCTTTTTCAGGATCAGTTGTCTGAACATAGTTAGTCAGACCATAGTCCGTGTCATTGGCAATCGCGATCGCTTCTTCTTCGGTGTCGAACGGCATCATGGACAAGACAGGCCCGAAAACCTCTTCACGCATGATGTTCATATCGTTGGTGCAATCGGCAAACACAGTTGGCTTTACAAAGAACCCGCGGTTCAATCCTTCAGGGCGGCCTACGCCACCGGCAACAAGGTTGGCGCCTTCATCAATCCCTTTTTGGATCAAGTCCTGCACTTTGTTGAACTGCATTTCTGAAACAAGCGGCCCGATATGCTGGCCTTCCGTTGCCGCAGGATTGACGGTCGTGGCGTTCGCCGCAGCAACCGCTTGTTCAACTGCTTCGTCGTAACGAGAACGTTCCACCAGCATACGTGTCGGCGCGTTACAGGACTGGCCAGTGTTGTTGAAACAACGTGCAACACCTTGCTGCACGGCTTTTGGATCGGCATCAGCGAACACAATGTTCGCGCCCTTGCCGCCAAGCTCAAGGCTGACGCGTTTGACGGTAGGTGCCGCTGCAATCGTGATCGCTTGCCCTGCACGGGTAGAACCCGTGAAGCTAACCATGTCGACGTCTTTGTGAACGGACAGTTGGCTACCAACACCCGGGCCATCGCCGTTCAGCATGTTGTAAACGCCAGCAGGAACGCCCGCTTCGTGCATGATTTCACTGAACAGAGTCGCGGAAAGCGGGGATTGTTCAGACGGCTTCAGCACCATCGTACAGCCTGTCGCCAATGCGGGCATCACCTTCAACGTGATCTGGTTCATCGGCCAGTTCCACGGTGTGATCAGCGCACAAACACCAATCGGTTCATGGATGATGTGCGTGCTTTCTTCACCAGCGCGCAGCGGGCCTTCGAATTCGAACTCTTTCAGCGCTTGGATAAACGCCTTGAGGTGGAACGACCCCGTACCAGATTGCTGCACCTTGGACATGTCAATCGGCGCGCCCATTTCGCGGCTGATAACTTCGCCCATTTCATCAGAACGGCGCATGTAGATATCGAGGATGCTTTCCATCAGCTCAATACGTTCCGCCTTGGATGACATACGCCATTTCGGGAACGCGGCCTTTGCCGCTGCGACTGCGGCATCGGTATCCGCCTGCCCACCCAGAGAAATCACCGATGTAGCTTCCTCAGTGGAAGGATCGATCACTTCAAAGTCCGTTCCGGCAATAGGCGCGACCCATTTACCATCGATATAAAAGTTGCGTGCGTTGTCCATTTTCAGACCCTTTCAATTCGCTCCCACACTACATCGCTACGACCTGCCTTCCGCGCAAGCCAATTCTTGAAAATAGTTCTCCAAAACGCAATCAATGTCATGAGCATTCCGACCTTAAAGTTGCGGAAAACGGCGCGAAATCCACCGATGCGAGTGTCTTCAGAATGCATCTACTCTTTAAAAACGGCAACGCTGCCCCATTTCTGCCACATTGTTTTTCGCAAATTGCGGCAATTATTAAAGAAAAGTGCAGTTTTTGGCAGGCAGAACAGATGATCAGGATTATTTTATCCGCTGGCAGCATCGTTGTTTTAGTTGGTTGTTCAGCGGTCGGACCAAACTTCGAAGTACCAACGATGGACGTGGCTCCTGCATTCATTCTTGGTGGCGATAGCACGCTTTCAAACGCGCATGCGGACCCATGGTGGCAACGCTTGAACGATCCCATTTTGAATGAATTGGTGGATCGAGGGGCTGAGCAAAACCTAAACGTGCGATCCGCATTGGAACGTATCACAGCAGCGAATGCGCGCCTGGGTCAGACTGGCGTGAATGCACAATCTAGCGGCTCGCTTTCGGCTGCCGTTCAGCATCAGGGCGATGAAAGTGGCTCCGAAACGACAAACAACCTCTCGATTAATGCGGGCTATGTCATTGACATGTTTGGTGGTTTTTCACGTGAACAGGAACGGTCTGTCGCAAACTTGGAGGCTGCGCAGCTTGACGTCGGAACGATCCGCCTCGCCTATCTCGCGGATCTGGCGAACAGCTATATTCAAGCGCGTTATTATCAAGAAACCGCGGCGATCACGCGCCAAACCATTGCAAGCCGTCGTCAAACGCTGGCGATTGTGAACGAAAGACGGGCCGTTGAAGAAGCGACCGAACTCGAAGTCCAACAGGCACGTTCCCTTTTAGCCTCAGCGCAGGCACCGTTGCCGATCTTGGTCGCGAACTTTGAGGTAAACGTTTTCCATATTGCGACGTTGCTGGCAGAACCTGCATCTCCACTACTGGAACAGATGCAATCTGGCGCACCTCAGCCGCACCCACATGGCTTTACCAACGTTGGTTTGCCCGCGGATTTACTGCGAAATCGTCCTGACATTCGTGTAGCAGAAAAAAACCTTGCGGCTGCAACTGCACAGATTGGTGTTGCAGAGTCCCAATTGTACCCATCGATCCAGTTGAACGGAACGGTTGCAGCAGGCACCGCAAATGGTTGGTCTTTTGGCCCTCTCCTAACGCTTCCGATTCTAAACCGTGGGCTGTTACGCGGACGCCAACAGATCGCACAATCCGCAGCCCGAAGTGCCGAACTCGAATGGCGCAATAGTGTTCTTATTGCTGTTGAAGAAGTCCAAGTCGCACTTACGCTTTGCCGGAACTGGAACCGCCAGATTCAACATCTTGAGCGGGCGGCATCCGCATCGCGATCCGTCTTGCGCCTGTCGCGCGAGTCTTATCAATTGGGTGAAGCGACATTAACAGATGTACTGGATGCAGAACGCATCAACGCCAGCAACCGGTTGGACCTCGCGGACGCACGGCGCAATTACGCACTCAGCTGGATGCGGGTGCAGGTGGCGACAGGGCGCGGTTGGAATGTTGAAGGAATGGCTTTCGCCGCCGAAGGTCAGGCTCCCGTTATGCCTTCTGACCCATTGGCACTCGAAGGAACGGTCCTCGCGTCTGGCGGCAACAATTGATCTGATGCCTGCCTAAGTGATCTGGCGGGCATGATCTGTTTTAGCGGCGATAACACCGTGATGGATTACCAAAACCTGCAGGCGTGCAAACATAGGTTCCGCTACCCGTCGTCGTAGCGGTGTTCGCGCTTTGCGCTTCGACCAAACTTGGTGCGGCAGAAATCGTTAGAATGAAAGCACTGGTAAGCCCGATGGTATTTAGTCGGCTCGAAAGCCGTTGGATACGATTAGTCACTGCATTCTCCTCAAACCGGGGTCACATTTGAAGTCCGCAACCCTCGTCAATACTTGGAGAAATGCCTTAAAATCACCTAAACGGTCAAGCCGGCGCAATTTCAAAGTCTATGAAAGTGACTCAAAAGCCCGTTGACTGAACGTGCTTTTTCCCCGCCCCCGATAAGAAGCAGAGTTATCTCAACGTGCTAGCCACGTTGAATGCGCTGATTTCCAGACGGGCGAATTGCCGCCGAGTTGCGGCAACGGCCCACCCGACACATCAGTTCAGTGTCTGTGCAGTCCTGCGCCAATCCGGCAAACCGAAGTCATTCGGCCATGGATAAACCTCTTGCTGGTTGAAATACACAACCGCGTCGAGTTCTGGATAAAGCGCCGTTTTACTGCGCACGTCGGCATCCCACATCGCAACGTGGTCCGCGTCCCCAACGAAACCAAGCTCGGCGATCATGATCGGTTTATCGAAAGCAAGCGCGCGTTCGTACCGCGGGGCAAAGATGTCATCAAAGGATTGTTCTCTGCCCAGAACCTGTTGTTCCCAAGGCGCGAGGCTGAACACCGACAATCCGACGATATCAACGTAGTCATCCCCTGGATAAAAATCGCCCATGTTCTCGAACCCCAATGGGGACCACATAAACGAAGCATCCGGCGCACCTGTCCGGCAAATATCGATCATCCGTTTGTACGCATCGACATAGTCTTGCGGTTCCCAACCAGCCCAAATGAACTGGCCACTTTCGTCGTCCATCTCTTGCGCCCAACGGATCGTCAGCGGCCGATCAAGCGTGCCAAGTGCACTGCAAACCGTATCCATCGTTTCATCATAGACGCCATTCGCGATCCCGTTGCGCAAAACGGAGGGTGAATTACGTTCATCACGCGTCCATGTCCAAGGCTCGATCGTCACTAAAAGTGCGCGCCCACGCTCAGCAGTATAGGTTTCGGCCTCAGCAAGGCTGGGAAGGAAAACATCCTCCCATGGAAGGAACAAATGCTCAATCGCAATACCCTGTACATCGCTATATTCACCGCCCGGATCAAACACCCCAAACGGGATGTCTCCAGGGGGCAACGACTGCGCCATCGCAGATGACGCGGATATGAGGACGGCAACAAGCGCCGCCGCGTTCATAGGTTGTTTATGAATTTTGAATGACATCTTATTCCCCTCCTTTAGTGCGGGTTTGCAGAAAATCTGAAAGCCAGTTTGAATTATAGGTGACGTGCAGGTCGCCATAATTTCCTTGCCCAGCGCCAGCCACTACGTAGCCGGACTGCAAGAATTGCAGATCACCGTTTGTTGTCGCCAGCGCGATAGCCGCGTCGCGCCCTTGTGTGACCGAACCGTAGCCTATCGCGCCACCGAGTACGGCGACGGCCGCGAACTGCGCCATGGCGTGCCCACTCAATTGATACGCACGGCTTGGGTTTTCGCGCAGATGGTTGATAATGATGACCGCGAACAAGGTTGTGTAAATGGCCGCGTTGATAAGTGCGAAAAGGTAGAACCCTGCGGCGTCTTGCACATCGGTGACCAACAAAACTGGCGCCAACGACCCAAGCGCTAACGCGAAATAGGGCAACAACACAGACCACGAAACGACCGATGATGCCGCCTCGCCCTTGGGAGTTACGCGAAAGTCGACGAACTTGCCGGACAGTTTATCCCAAGCTGCCATCGTGCAGCCCCACAAGACCCAAGGCCACTGTAGCGCTGCAAATAATGCCTTTTCCCAGCCCAGTACTTTGGCATCAAAGGGCCGGAAAAACCCGTCAGCGCGAATGAGGTAGGCCAGCCACACCAGCACAGCAATAGAAGGGATCACATGCGCCAAGAATGCTGGATAGGTCACTCCGACAAATCGGAAGTCGAACAACAACGCGAGGATTGGAAGCACAAACATCGTCGCCATGAAGACCGCAAAAATCGGGTACCAAAGTTGCGAAAAAACGAATTGGAACTTCTGTCGCGCAGGTAGCGCACGGAAATAGCGGGGCGTATGCGACAACAGCAATGACACTAGGCTGCGTGACCATTGAAATTCCTGCGTGACCAAATCTGCAAGATTTGCGGGTCCCTGCCCGATCGCAATCGCGTCCATCGCGTGCATTCCACGCCAGCCGCCTGCGTTCATCAGCATCGACGTTGAATGATCCTCGGCCAGCTCAGGCCCCA
The DNA here is from genome assembly GCF_900185015.1 of Octadecabacter ascidiaceicola. Lineage (GTDB taxonomy): Bacteria > Pseudomonadota > Alphaproteobacteria > Rhodobacterales > Rhodobacteraceae > Octadecabacter > Octadecabacter ascidiaceicola. Next base: position 1,042,799 of record NZ_FXYD01000001.1, read on the forward strand.
GACCGCCAATTTCACGCAACGCTTTGGTGCGCACGGCATAATGCGAGCCGATGCACATCGGCGCCCACCCGTTGGAATACCCAGCTTGCAACACCCCATGAAACATAGCTTCGGCATGTAGGCGCGTACGTGCAGCCCAGCTAATGTTTGCGTTTTGTGAACAGATACTTGGCGCACTTACATACCCTATTGAAGGGTCAACGAAAGGGCGCAAGATCTCGCGTAGATAGTCGGCCTGCGGGACGTGATCCGCATCCAACTGCGCCACGAAGTCGTAGTTTTCGTAGCCGTAATGATCGTAGAAATACGCAAGGTTACCCTCCTTGCAACGTGTACGACGCGGCCAGTTGGGTTGGTGATATTCTTTGACACCCTTGCGAGTGGAAATTTTGACACGGTTCGCTTTGCACCATGCAATCGTTTTGGGCTGCGGGTCTTCATCCGCCAACCACGTGTCATGCGGAATATCCTGTGCAAGCATCGCCAAAAGCGTTTCACGCACGACGTAAAAAGGTTCTGCGGGCGCTTTGGTGACAACCATCGCCACCCTTGGCGCGATAAGGTCTTGAGCTGCCTTTGATACACGCTGCGCACGCATGAACATCGCAATGAAATAGGCCTGAAGGAAAAACACCCAAAACAGGCACGCGCTCACGAGGAGGTATCGACCTAGACCAATATTGTGGATCGGCTGTAGCCACCACGCCCAAAAGAAACCTGCCGCCGCGATCCAAACAAGGACGAATAAGCGATACTTCAGACGGGTCCGCCCAGATAAAACGGACTCACGATATTGCGCTCCGTCGTTTGTCGTTTTGTCAGGCCGAAATCGCATGGGCGGCCTCCAATCCCATTGAGCGCGCCGCGTCCGCCACAATTGTCGCAAGATCGGAACGCTGTGGTACGAAACCAAGCAGTTCCCGCGCCTTTGATGTATTCCCAACCAGCACAGGCGGATCACCTTTGCGGCGCGGTGCGATTTCAACAGGCACATGCCGGCCCGTCACACGTTCAACCATTTCAACGATTTCAAAGTTCGACACGCCTTGTCCACTGCCCAAATTGACGGTGAGATTGCCGCCATTTGCGCGTAGATGCTCGAACGCCAGAATGTGCCCGTGCACGAGGTCGCTCACATGCACATAGTCACGAATGCAACTGCCATCGGGCGTTTCGTAGTCGCCACCAAAAAGCTTCAACGCAGACGTCCAGCCAGCAGCGGCAAACAAAGTCAACGGAATGAGATGGGTTTCAGGGTCGTGATTTTCCCGCAATGTCCCACTAACGTCCGCCCCAGCGACATTGAAATACCGCAAGATGCCATAGGACATGTCCGTTAGCGGCGCGACATCCATAAGCATCTGTTCGCACATCAGTTTCGTCATGCCGTAAGGATTGATCGGGCGCTGCGGTTCATTTTCCACGACAGGGATATTGTCGGGAATGCCATAAGTGGCGCAGCTGCTGGACAGGACAAAAGATTTTACTCCTGCAGCTGCGCAGGCGGTGAGAAGGGACAGCATCCCACCGACGTTGTTGTCATAGTATTTCAAAGGGTCGCTAACGGACTCGCCGACATAGGCAGACGCCGCGAAGTGCAGCACCGTGTCTACGTTGTAATTAATCAGCGCCTCGGTCACCCTCTCCGTATCGCGTAAATCCAGATTGACTAACGGCCCCCACCTGACCGCGTCACGCGATCCAGTAGACAGGTTATCAATCGTGAGCGGCTTGATGCCTCGCGCCGCCAACGCCAAGCACGCATGGCTACCGACGTAGCCCGCACCACCCGTAAGACATATGGATGCTTTCGTCTTCATTCTGCTGCCATCGGCACGTGCGCAATCAAGTCCGTCTCGGCTGCGAAATATGGAATAGTGTGCGCCAGACCTTCTGCGAGTGATACCTTTGGTGCCCAGCCCAGAACATCGCTCGCGCGGGCAATGTTTGGCTTTCTTTGTTTCGGATCGTCTTTCGGCAGATCAACGAAGCGAAGCTTAGAGGACGACTCCAGCGTTTCAACGACGGTCTCCGCCAACTCCAAAACCGTGAACTCAGTCGGATTGCCAAGATTTACCGGCTCACTCACCGTGTCGGGCGCATTCATCAAGGCCATCAGCCCCGCAATCATATCTGTATAGAAACAGAAGGAACGCGTTTGGCTACCGTCGCCGTAAATTGTGACGTCTTCCCCAGCCAAAGCCTGAACGACAAAGTTTGACACGACTCGGCCATCAGTCGGAGACATCCGTGGCCCGTAAGTGTTGAAGATCCGCGCAATTCGCGTACTGACACCGCGTTGTTGGTGATATTCATAGAACAACGTTTCAACGGCGCGCTTCCCTTCATCATAGCACGACCGAGGCCCAACAGTGTTGACGTTCCCGTGGTAACCTTCTGGCTGTGGACTGATATCTGGGTCTCCGTAGACTTCGGAAGTGGATGACTGCAAAATAGACGCGCCGTAGCGTTCCGCCATATCGAGAAGGTTCATCGCGCCATAAACACTCGTCTTGAACGTATGCAGCGGGTTTTCTTGATACTTCGGAGGGGAAGCCGCGCAGGCAAGATTATAAATCTGATCAACAGCGCCGATCTCGGGCAGCTCATCAACAATGTCATGGCTGACGAGTGTGAAACGTGGGTTGCTGAAAAGATGTTCGACATTACGCAGACGCCCTGTCAGGAAATTGTCAACGCAAACGACCCTATGCCCTTCATCAAGAAGCGTCTCACAGAGGTGCCCGCCAAGGAATCCAGCACCACCTGCCACTAGAATGCGTTTTTGGGCCTCAGAGTTTGATTGGTTAAATTCCGATGTAAATATCGTCACCACTGTTCCCCCCGAAACAATAGGCCTTGTCTAAAATGCTGCCCCTCTTGCAGGATGGCTAACCGCTAATATGCGTGCATCCTAAGGCACCAAGGCTATAAAATAAGCCACCAAGGCGCGTTAAATTCTACATAAATCGTAGGACGAAGGGGCATCTGGGGTAAGCTAACAATAAGGATAGTCGTGATTGTTAATGGCTAATCAGGGTAATTGAATTCGTTGACAGTAATCCAAATATCGCGGTTGATCGACCGCAACTCGGCGATTGCCGCCTCAACCGCTTCAGCAGCGGCGGCATCTAGGTCATTCACCTGACCCATCATCAATTTATCTTTGCGATCTGCGATGCGCATCAGGATTGAACGCGGATTTTCGCCCTCAGTGTCAAATGCGTAAATACAATGATTATACCGGTTTCGCAGCGCGGACTGTTTCTGAATTCTGCCGGTCAACTCCAGCACACGTTCTCGTTCCACTGAATCAACTCGGTTAAGTTTTGAAAGCCGCTCAACCATGTCGATCCGGGCGCGTGTTGTATTCAATGTCAGGAAAACAACAGTCGCGATCTCTTTATCCATTCCCGAAAGCCCCGCTATCAAATGGATCAGGAGGCTTTCAGTGTTTGTCCAAGAATAGTTGAGTTTGCCGATCAGCAATAAGAAGGCGTCAAAATCGACGGGACCCTCTGCTTTGCTTTTTTCGGCAACACCACGTGTCATGACGTTAACTTGTGGCCATGATACCAATTCGCAGCTTCTGTCCGGTTGTGGACACCCAGCTTGGCAATGATGTGATGCATATGCAGCTTCACAGTATGTTGGGAGAGGTCCAACTCATCGGCGATGTTCTTATTTTGCATTCCGCTCGCCGCCGATTTTAAAACCTGCAATTCACGTGCCGTTAGTTTGACATCATCCGGTAATTCCACCTTTTCGTACTCTGCCAGTGCGGGTGCTGATTGTTCGGTAATCACCGTCGGCGCAGCCTTCGGGATCATAATCTCTGATGGCACATAGCACTCGCCCGACGTGATCAAACGCAGCACCGATAACCAAGCGTCCACGTTCAAGTTCATTGGCAAAAAACCGACCTTGCCCCAAGACGGGTTCACACTGATTTCCGCCAACAACGTACGTGCGACATCACGGTGCCGATATGCCAACACGATGCTCGCTAAGGGAAACATAGCACGCAGCTGCGGCAGGACATCCGTGAGCTTACTAAGCAAAGCTTCGTCCACTGCAATCAGTCGAACTGCTTCAGCACGTTCCTTCCCCATCAACAGCAGGTCATTCACCTGCGGCGTTCGCAGGCAAGCCATGCAAGGGAATTCAGTCTCAGCAAGCGAGAGCATCGTGTCTGAAAAGCCGAGCGCGTCTCCCACAAACACACCAGACGCCGTCTTCGAATTCAAAATTTCATCATGTATCATTTCGTCACCCGTTAAAAAAACAATCCCATCCAACCGCGAAAATTGCGGTAATAGTTCAACTTGAAAACTCGTTACGAATGCAACCAACACGTTCACGACACTGCAGACAATTTGCCCACCGTGCGCCATTTTCACCGGTACTCTTACCTGCCCTAAGGCTGCAAACTAAGCCTCCAATCTTTGGATAAAATAACCCACTGGCGGCTCGAAAATTTGCCGAAATGGCAAACTACGAAATCGAAATTAATCAGAGCGATCAAAAATGTCGTCGCGCTGATCTAAAGCTTTACGCTTGGGTAACTTACCCTAATCCAAAGCATTTGTCCGTTAAAATTTTTGTAACAGTTTGCAAAAGCACGGGTTTATCGGCGGTCTACAGACCTAAAGGACTGCGGGGGCTTGGCGTAACCCCCTTAAACCTTTTGTTAACCTTTTTCGATTTACCGCCCGAAAATCAACGCTCTATCCAAACGCGCCTCCATAGCTCCAATGTCCAGCTACCCGATCGCTTTCGATCCAGCCAACCTATGACAGTCACGAATTTCCGTGATGACCAACACCGCATCTGGAGTTGGTGAAGGTTGCAACCTGGGGGCATTTTAGCCCGAATCACCTCGCTGCCACCTGACACAAATAAATTAGACCGGGGGGCCTGCGAACGAAATCAAACAAACATCAAAATACTGGGCGAACCTTGGATCGAGTCATCATCCGACGTTCCCAATCTAAATTCACATGAAAACAGCAACTACACGTTGGTCGTCTTAGATAGAGTGGCGATCCCGTAGGTGCAATTTACGGAGATACAAAATGTCAAATCGTAACAACTTCATTTTCCCACCACATCACAATGGTCACCAAAATCAGGACCAAGATCAGGATCAAGCGCAACTTCAGGCGCAGGCGGAGCTCCAAGCTCAGCTTCAAGGTCAGGGCCAAGCCCAGTATTCCTCGAGTGACAATGAAAACGACAACGGGAATTCAAACGGCAATGGCAACGGCAACCTGAACGGAAACGGGAACCTGAACGGAAACGGAAACGGGAACCTGAATGGAAACGGCAACGGAAATGCGAATGCGAATGCCAGCTCCAACGGAAACGGTAACCTGAACGGAAACGGAAACCTGAACGGAAACCTTAACGGAAACCTGAACGCCAACCACAATGCTTCAGACACAGATGTTGACGTCGATGTTGACGTCGATCTGGACTTTGAAGGTTACATGCCAGATGACAACGACTTCGCTGATGTTGACCTGAACCACTCTGTGACAGGTGACATCATCATGGCTGAAGGCGGCATGAACTACAGCCCAGGCGATGACATGAACATCGAAGACATCCTCAACGATGCTCTGAACGGTGCTGGCAACGACTCTGCGACTGTTAACGCTCAGTCCAACAAGTTGACCGACAACGACACACTCGATCACGTGTCCAACAGCGGCAACCTGCAGCAGACAAACACCTCGACTGGTGGACGCGCTGAAGCCGACGATGGCATCTCTGCTGGAGCAGATGGTGGCAAAGGCAACGGCACAGCCGATGCGAACGGTGGATCCGCGCTTGGTGGTCTTGGGATCGGCGGAGCAGCCGGTGCTATGGGCGGAACCAGCGGTAATGGCGGAAACGCACAAGCAGCTGGCGGCCAAGGTGCACAGGGTGCAGCTGGTGCAGCTGTTGGCCTAGGTGTCGGTCTTGGCGGAGCATCTTCTGATGCAAATGCTGATGGCGGTAACGGCGGTGACGCTGCATCCGTAGCAGCAAGCCTCGGCCTTGGTGCTGGACTGTCTGATGCAAACGCTGATGGCGGCGACTCTGGCGATGCTGGTGGTGCTGGTGTTGGTATCGGCGCAGCTGGTGCTGGTGCAGACAGCTCTGACGCTGGCGATGCTGGTGCTGGTGGACTTGGACTTGGCCTGTTGGGTCTCGGTCTTGGTGTAGCTGGCGGTGGTGACACCGGTGCTTCCGATGCAGACGCACTTGGCGCTGGGTTCGGTGCTGGTGTTGGTCAAAGCGGTGACGGCGGCGATGCTGGTGCAATTTCTGGTGCTGCAGGCACTGGTCTTGGCCTTGCAGGTGCTGGTGACGCCGATGGTGGCAACGGCGGCGACGCTGGCGCAGCATCTGGCGCATGGAACGCAACAGCTGGTAACGGCGGCATGAACACTGCAACCGGCGGCGCTGGTGGTGACGGCTACGGCGGGCACGCCTGGGGCGGTGACTCCGGTAACGCATTCGGTGGCCAAGCACAGGTTGGCGGTGTCCAAGCTGGTGGCGGTCACGCAGGCAACGGCGGCGACGCTTTTGCTGGCGGTGGCGGTGACGGCGGAAACGCTGGCATGTGGGGCTCTGGCAACGGTGACGACGGTTATGTCACTGGTGAGAGCTTTGCGTCTGCTGCTTCGCAGATTGATACATCTGCGTTCAACCAGACCATCGTTCAAGGTGCAAACGTGCTCGGCAACACTGTCGATATGACAGTTGTTGGTGGTTCGTTCAGCTCCAGCTACATCGGCGACGATGCAGACGCATAAGCGTTAGGATAACACTTCTGGGTCCGGCTTTGTCCGGGCCCAGACCCTTTCTAAACTATTCATTTTGCTAATTTTCAGAACTCAAAACGCATATTTTTTTGCGCACCAACAATAAGAAACGTTTCAGAGGCGGGCAACAATATTAACTCATAGCGAGGCTGCGATGTTAATGGATAAAATGACCGAAATGGTCGCCCACATGGTCGGTATATTTCACACGACCTTAGAAGAACAACGCATGCGCGAGGCCTATGACAAGTTCAAAGCGCTCGCAGCTGCAGATCCTGAAAACGATCCCCTCGAAGCGATGGGGATCAATTTCAAAACGAAATACTCGCTGGAGGGATTTACCCCCGGATTGCGGTATGCCGATAGCGTACACAACAATCCTGGCGACGACATAGCGAGCCCCTTCTTTTCAGGCGCCAACTATCCGATCTTGAAACTTCCACCCATAGTTTCAGGTCCGGACCAAGACTTCCCGATCTTCGCAATTTCCGCAGAAGGTCGCGCGACACTTACACTTGAGCCAGCCTCAAGCGTTGTCGTTGTTACGTTTCAAGAAGCCTACCTGACGGACAACGACATGATCCTGCTTGGTGACGGGGAAACCGTTTTTACGGACCCAGCCGAGTTTTTGGCACAGTTGCAGACGTACCAGACCATCGCAGCGGCAGTCGCGGCCCCAGTCAGTTCCGAAATGATCGTACCCGGGGAAAACGCTACCGCAGACGCAATCACTCTCCATGACAAAATGTCAGTGGCAGAAGTGTCCTCGATCACTGGTGTCGCGGCGACAATGCTGCATGGCGCAGAGGCCGTTGGCCTGCACATCAACGGAGAAGCTGTTGAAAAGATCCCGACCCTTGATGAACTGATGCCAGCGTTCAAAGCGGATGACGTTGAAGAAACTGAAACGACAGATGACGGTGCCGACGAAGACTACGAATGGCCCGACCCATTCGAGGGCCTAACCCCCGGTTACAGCGACGCGGATTTATTTGACACTGATGACGGCCACGCTGTCGTGGCTGGTGCGAACCTGTTGCTCAATGAAGTTTTTATTAACTCTTCATGGCTCGACGCCCCTGTCTTTTCTGTCATGGGTGACGTCGTAAACCTCAACATTATTTCTCAGGTCAATGTTCTTGTTGACCATGACTACGGAACCTTTGGCGAACTCATCGATTCAACCGCGATGAACGCCGCAACCCTTACGGCCACTGTCACCACTCCGGTGCCCGAGCAGGGTGAAGAGGTCGCCGGGGAAGCTGAAAATCTCGGGTTGCCGTCCAATTGGGCGGTCACACGGATTGACGGCGACCTCATCGCGATCAACCAAATTAACCAGTACAGCTTTGTGACGGATGACGATTGCGCTGAACTGATTTTCGGCAGCACGAACACTTATATCGGCATGGGTGACAACACGGTTATCAACCTCACCGATCTGGCGGAACTGGGCTACGGATACGATCTGATCATGATCGGCGGCAGCATGATTTCCGTCAATTGGATCAGTCAAGTCAACGTGATGATCGACAATGACACCGTCACCGTAAGCGGCAACGCACCTGCTGACATCAGCGGCAGCGACAACCTGTTGTTCAACTCGGCGATGATCAATTCCGTCGGCGTGGACAGTTACGGCGAGATGCAAGACAACTTCGCCGCTGCAAGCAACGATTTTGCGAATGGTGCCAACAGTATTGATGAAAGCGTCGCCCACGACAGCGTTTTTGAGGGCACTGAAATCTTGCGGGTACTCTACATCGAAGGTGATTTGACCACGGTCAACTGGATCGAACAGACAAATGTTTTGGGGGATTCAGACCAAGTCCACCTCGCGCTGGAAAACTTAGAGTCCACGACAGGCGCATCCGCAACGGTCACAACGGGTTCAAACGCTATCATCAATTCAGCGACCATCAACGAGTTTGGCGTGGATTCCCAAGTTGCCGTCAACGGCGACGTCTATGACGATGCGCTGCTTTACCAAGCCAACCTGGTCGATACAGACGCAGACCCATTGGGTGTGGCAATGCCCGCCCTCGCAAATGAGGCCGTGGCCTTTCTCGCGGACGACATGATGGGCTCCGACATAGCCCCAGAAGACACAGCAATTGTAGCAACCGCACCCGAAAGCACTGCGTCGCCAGACGTAATGCAAACGATGTTGGCTTAGTAGGATATTAGTTTAGATGACAGTGACCGAAACAAAGAGTTTTGCCGAAGCGCTGCTGAAAGCGCAGGAAGCAAAAACCAAGCCCGAGCCAACAAAAAGCAACAACGAAGCAAAACTTCCGCCACTCGCGCTAACGGCTAAAGATCGTGTCGCACGAGAGGCCGTTCCTGTTTTTGAGAGCAAGCGTATAACGGAATCCGCCCCTGCCAAAGGGTTAGGTGGTGATCTCATAGAAGGCGACACAGGGCCAATTCGCAAAACAGACGGCGGCGGCAAGCCCCCTACCCCAACTGACGGCGGCAAGGGTGGCGGTGGCGGTGGCGGCGGTGGGTCGTCCGACTTTCACAAACGCGCGGCACCTGATCAATTTGTTCAACAACTGAACAAAGGTACCCGCGTGGTGAAGCGCAACCTTACCTTTGTGATGCTGCTCACCTGCGCGACAAACCTGCTCGTTCTGGCGATCCCGATTTATCTTTTCCAGATTTCTGACCGCGTGCTGACCAGCCGCTCACTCGATACGCTCGTGATGCTCACGACGGTTATTGTTGGCGCGGTCGTGTTGCAGGCGATCTTCGACGCGGTGCGCAGGTTCATTCTGATGCGCACCGCCGTTGAAGTGGCCGTTCGTCTTGGCGCGCCAGTTCTTAGCGCCGCTGCCCACGCGTCCCTTCACGACAACGGGCGGCAATATCAAACCCTTGGTGATTTGCAGCAATTGCGCGGGTTTCTGACGTCCGGCACGCTTATTTCGTTCCTCGACGTGCCCTTTGCACCGCTGTTTATCTTTGCGATTTTCTTGGTCCACCCGCATCTGGGGATGATCGTTGTTACTACCGCCCTGCTTTTAATGGTGATCGCGATGATCAACCAAAAGGTCACAGCAAAACCCTTTGCTGACGCGAACATGGCGCAGAGCAAAGCGAACATGCATCTGGATTCCATGTCGCGCAACAGCCAGATCATCAACGCGCTTGCGATGGTTCCCGAAGCGGTCGCCCTTTGGGGAAAAGACACCGCTGACAGTCTGAAGTCGCAAGTCAAAGCCCAAGATCGCAACATCGCATGGGCCGCCGTTTCGCGTGCAGCGCGCCTTCTTACTCAGATTGCCATGCTTGGCTGGGGCGCGTTCCTTGCCATTCAGGGCGAGATCACAGGCGGCATGGTGATTGCGGCTTCCATCATCGCAGGCCGTGCCCTCGCCCCGATTGAAGGCGCGATTGAAGGCTGGAACGGTTACAGCATTTCACGCTCCGCCTACGGCAGAGTTCGCGCGTTGATGCATAACTCGGTGCAGATATTTGAAAAGCTCGTACTTCCAAATCCCGAAGGCCGCCTGAACGTTGAGCGCCTGTTGTACGTGCCGCAGGGAACCAAGCAGGTCATTCTGAACGGCCTGACCTTTAGCCTAAACCCAGGTGAATCCCTTGCCGTGATTGGTAATTCAGGTGCGGGTAAAACGACCCTCGGTAAAATGCTCGTCGGGTCGATTTTGCCGACGTCCGGCAACGTGCGTCTTGATCTGATGGACCTGCGAAATTGGGATACTCGACAGCTCGGCGAAAACATCGGTTATCTGCCGCAAGACGTGCAGCTATTTCCGGGATCGATCAAAGCCAACATCGCGCGGATGCGTGCGGGGGCCCGTGATGAAGACGTCCACCGCGCCGCCCTTCTTGCAGATGTTCACGACATGATCGCAACCCTACCCCATGGGTACGAAACCATCGTACAGGCAGACGGCTCGCCGCTATCTGGTGGTCAGAAACAACGCATCGCGCTTGCACGGGCTTTCTTTGGGAATCCGCGCCTGCTTGTCTTGGACGAACCGAACTCCAACCTCGATACCGCTGGGGATCAAGCGCTCGCAAACGCTATTCGCCACGCTGGAGAGAACGGCATCACGGTCGTCGTCATTACCCAAAAGCCGTCGCTGCTTAGCGTGGTCGATAAGATCATGGTGATGGCAGACGGCAACATCGGAATGTTCGGGTTCCGCCAACAGGTACTTGCTCAACTCGCAGAACGTACAAAACCCGGTGGCGGATCCCTTCCACCTGCAAACGGCGGCGCAGGAGGCCAACCAAATGTCTAACGCTCTCACAGTTCCAACGCCTACGACTCTCGAATGGTACTCAGAAGTACCACGATCCGTTTCCAAACACATCATGTTTGGCCTGCTTCTGTTCGTCATCACATTCGGCGGCTTCGGCTACTGGGCATTGAAAGCCCCGCTTGCAGCGGCTGTCATTGCACAAGGCAGCTTTGTCGCCACTGGCAGCAACAAAATTGTCCAGCACTTGGAAGGCGGGATTATCAACGAAATCCTCGTGGCCGAAGGCGACACTGTCGTCGCGGGGCAGCCTATTTTGCTACTGGATGAAACGGCCGCCTTGGCGACGGAACGGGAATTGTTCCTACGCCAAGTCCGTCTTGAAGCAATGGAAGCGCGGATACTGGCCGAATACGCGGGTGAAAGCCGCCTCGTCTTTCCGCCCCATATCGAAGAGCTGAGATCAGATTTCGGCGTTGCTTCGATGTTGGACAGTCAAAACGTCACGTTTGACGCCGCTATGCGCCAATTGCGCAACGATGTTGGCCTGCTTGAACAAAGCATCGAAGCCCTTTCAGTCCGCGCGTCGGGTTATGACTTTCAACTGACCGCGACGAACACACAACTTGAGATTTTGCGCGAGGATTTGGCAGCCAAACAGGTATTGCTAGATCGCGGTCTGATCCGCCGTTCAGAGGTCAATACGTTAAGACGCGCCATCGCCGAAGCCGAAGGGCAAGTCGGGCGCTTGATGGCTGAGGTCGACGAAATCGCCGAAGTGAAAAACCGTTACGGCGCGCAGATAGAACAAACAGTCAGCGAACGCCAAAGCGTCGCGTTAGATGAACTTCAGCTTGTACAATCAGAACTGGAAGGTGTCCGCGAACAAGCGCGTCGCGCCGAGAACGTTCTCGAACGCTCTGCGGTGGTCGCACCAGTTTCGGGAACAGTCGTGACCCTGCACTACCACACCGCGGGTGGGGTCATTGAATCCGGCAAAGCCATCGCCGAAATCCTCCCGACGGGTGAGCCGCTGATTATCGAAGTCAGCGTGCCGCGCACCGAAGTAGATGTCGTACAACAAGGTCAAATGGCGACCGTCCGATTGACCGGCCTTAACGCGCGAACAACGCCAATTCTTGAAGGCGAAGTTTACTATGTCTCTGCAGATGCGATCCTAGATCGGCGTCAGGAAATGCCTCAAGAAGTCTACATCGCGCGGGTTTCGGTGACGCCTGAACAACTGGACCGCGTTCGCGGCTTCGCCCCTGCCCCCGGTATGCCTGCAGAAATCATGATCCAAACGGAAGCACGGACGTTTTTCCAGTATCTGATCAAGCCAATCACAGACAGTATGAACCGCGCATTCCGTGAACAGTAACGCGGTAAGCAGCTAGCGCATACGGCTGCGCTAGCTGCTTTTCCTTCTAACCGTCAGCCGGGACGCGCATCATCCCCAGCATGGATGCCGTCGCCTCAAAACCCGGTGACACGAAGTCACCCGTGTTTATGTTGTCGTCAAAGAACGGAAACCACGGCCCACCCATACCTTCAGTCGTCGTCCAAACCTGACCTTCGGCATCAATCATAAATCGCGTACAAACATCGACGTCTCGCGTCTGAACTCCGAAATCCTGGCGCCAGGCCCAAGTGCCTTCATAACACATCCGGCTTGCAGACGTGACAAACCAGGTTCCATATCCAAGGCTTTGTTCAGACGGATTTACGGCGCGAAATGTACCATCTGCCGCCCAAAACGCCGCAGACCCGCCACCCCAATCAGAAGTCCGACCCGAAAACATCCGAAGTAACGAAGTCGGATCTGCAAGCACGGCCCCTTCGGGGATACGCGCCCGAGACGAATTCTCCGCAAACATCGGTGTCCCAAGCGAAAGTACAACAGCCAAAGGCGCTGCTTTCAGTGGATTTAAAAACTTCTTTGCAAACATCAGTTTCCCCCCGGAAAAATTGGGTCATGACGCAACGCGCAGAGCAAAAAATCGTTTAAATCATGACGTCGTTTTAAAAAATTGTGTTGGTAAAAAATCGGTCTAAATATCCGAAACACCAAGACTTTCCCAAGAAAAACGGGACTCTGCATAGACGTCTACCCTTACACATCGCAGCATTTTTTTCAAGGTTTTTGGGAATGGGCGCCCATCGCTAATGAAATCAAAACTCGACCGTCAAATTAACAAACAGTGAAAAAAGTTGCGAAGACAAAGCCTCAAAATTTTACAAGATTCTAAACGGCGAGCCTGTAGATTGATCGAACTGGCCCACGTCGCTTTCTTGAAACGGGATCAAGCGGTCACCAAAAAGGTAATTAATATCAACAATTGACCACCCCAGTACAAAAACCACAGAAGTGTGGCAGGCACATAGCGAGGATCTTCGGCGTCCTCGAAGACAAACACCTCAAACCCCAAAATCGCATCAGAAGCGATGAACATGACCGCGCCAAGAATGGCCAAAGCAAAAGGCCATTCTGCAGGGAGGTTAAAGGCGCAAACACCCATCACTACGATCACAAGGACGTAGATCAAAACAGGAATGCGCAACGCGCCCAAATAGGGAAACATGCGCTGCACGACGGCGCCCGCAATAATGAACATAATCAAACTTGCGCCCAGCTTGGCAGGGTTCGAAGCAAATGCGGCCCATGAGTCTCCGTAGCCCGACAACAGGCCAATATAGGCCACATGGCCAACTAAGAACGCGGCCAAGCCGAACAAGAAGTTCCTCTCGCCATCACGCGACAGGAACACGTCACCCACAGCACCAAGCACTAATGCCACAGTCAAAAGAAGGGGCGCGCCGAAAACGGCCGAAACGGCAGCGAGAATTGCAACCGAAGCCGCTTTGACAATGGTGCGTAATGCACTTGGCTGCTGGTGCACCAGCACGCCACCGTATGCCAAAGCGCAATACGCCGAGAGCCCCAAAGCTACGGATACAGTAATCATTGTGACCTCTTTCGTGTAGTATTGATGCACGCCAAGGTGCCACTGCATTGCGCGAAACACACGCCTGACATTACCCTAAAGTTCAAGTTGGCCAAAAAACAGACGGTTTTCCGTCACGTTATGCTGGATATAGCAGACATCGTCTGCCCAACTTGATGCAGACTTCGAAGTAATACAGGGAACCGCGCAGATGCAGCGACTTTTCACGATCGTCACTCATCACTCCATACCACCAATTCTATTGGCGTTGATCGTCGGGTTCGTAAGCCTTGTTCTGTGGGCTCCATGGTGGATTTGGGGATTTGTTCTTTTGGGCGTGCCCGCCCAGATGCTCAATGAGTATACTCTGCATCGGTTTGTGTTTCATCTGGCGCCGCCACAAAAACAATGGGCTTTTAATCTGTTGTATGAGGCGCACTACGGGCATCATGATTTCCCGACCAACACAAAGCTGTTCTTTGCTCCCGTTTGGGTATCTGTACCGATGATGGTGATAAATTTCGCAATAGTCTGGGCTGTCGCATCGTTTGTGGTGCCTGCACATGCGGTCATGATTGCGACCGCAGTTGTCTTAGTCGGTGGGGTCGCAACGTTTTTGGGGTATGAATGGTTCCATATGACGGCTCACGTTAACTGCTCCAAGTCATGGCTGGCTCGGCATGTTACAAAGCTGCACAACCAGCACCATTTCAGGGATTTTTCCAAGTGGTTCCATGTTTCACCCGGTGGCCATGTAATTGATCGGGTTATGGGCACCGCGATTGATACAAATGCACTGAAACAGCAACAACGGATTGAATTTATTCGCACTTTGGGGCTGCGCCCTGATGATCCACGCTTAGTCGCTGCGCGTCAGCATTACGCTGACCGTTTCGACTTGTCTGAAAAAGACTTGCAACAAGCCGCGCGCGCTTAACCTCCCGAAAGGCTGACATCATGATTTCACGGCGCAAACTGCTTACCGCAACGCTTGCGGCTTCCACGTCTGTCGCAGCACTTGGTGCGTATGAATTTTGGCCATTGCCTAGTGGGCAGTCTTTCACGTCATCAGACACGGCTGGGTCTGGCGTGTTTGCCCACGGGGTCGCCAGCGGTGACCCGTTACACGACCGCGTGGTTCTTTGGACCCACGTAGACGCCAACGACGCAGTCGATGTGCAATGGGAGGTGTCACAAACTGCTGATTTTAAGTCACTTTTCGCAACCGGCGTTGTTGCAACCAGCGCGGCACGTGATTGGACGGTCAAGGTCGATGTCAGCGGCCTAACCGCCGGAACGCAATTTTTCTACCGGTTTAAACTCGGGGATAACACGTCTGAGGTCGGCCGAACTAAAACACTACCTGTGGGCCCAATAGCCGACGCCCGGTTTGCTGTGGTGTCCTGTTCAAGTTGGCAACACGGGTATTTCAACGTCTATGACCACATCGCCCGTCAAGACCATTTTGATGCGATGATTCACTTGGGCGATTATATCTATGAATACGGCACGTCCGAGAAAGCGGGCCAACCAAAGGCAGGACCAATTCGCCCCCATGCCCCGACCCACGAAACAATCACGCTTGCTGACTATCGGATGCGATTAGCCCAATACCGCCAAGATGCGTCTTTGCGTGCAGTCACTGCCCGTATTCCGTTGATTGCAATCTGGGATGACCACGAGACAGCCAATGACAGCTACACCACAGGTGCTGCCAATCACCAGAGCGACGAAGGCAACTGGCCTGACCGTCAGGCGGCGGCATTGCAGGCCTATTACGAATGGTTGCCAGTCCGTGAGCCAAGCGGCGATAGCGTGACCGCATATCGCAGCTATGAATGGGGCGATTTGGCGACTCTGGTCGCGGTCGAGACGCGCCTGATTGCACGCAATGCCCCGATCACTGTCGAAGATGCATCCGACGCGTTGGGAGACGGCGAGGGCCTAGATGCCTTCAACGAAAATATCCTGTTCGCAGAGGATCGCGAAGTGCTGGGGCAAGCACAGCAAGATTTTGTAGTTGATGCCTTTACGCAGTCTAAGCGTGCCGGCAAGCCGTGGCGTATTTTGGCCAATCAGGTGGTTATGGGCCGTGTCGCAACCCCTGACCTTCGCCCACATGTCACCAAAGAAGCGATGGATAACATTCGGCCAAAGTGGGCAGGCATTGATGAATTCGTGCGCATTTCCGGGTTCCGCCTGCCATTCGATCTGAATAGCTGGGACGGGTATCCGGCTGCACGCACTCGGCTTTATGATGCTCTCGATGCTGCGGGTATTAACGATATGCTTGTCCTGACGGGTGACGCCCACGAGTACTGGGTGAACGATCTGACAGCCGATGATGGCTCAAAAATGGGCGTAGAAATTGGCACCACATCCGTCACATCCAGTACACTACAGAGCTTTCTTGGCGATTCCACGGCGAGCTATGCGCTGTTGATGACCCGCGAAAACCCGGACGTCCGATACTACAACCCAGTCTATCACGGCTATGTAGACCTGCACTTGATGACCAACGCTGCTGTCGCGGACCTTGTTGCGGTCGATACTGTGTTCACCCGTGACTACACGGCGTTTAGCACGGCAAAGTTCAAGGTGTCATCGGACCACCAATCACTGGCCTTTGGGCGGCCTCGGGGATTGAACCCCAAGCAATGGGCCCTGTTTCGGAGCTTGGGGTAGTGCACTCTGCTGGATGGGCCGTTTTGGGTGAAGCATCCTTATTGGTCTTTGCGAAAAACGCGCAACGTTAAATTGCGCGTTTAACAAGACAAACACTGAAATTGTGACGCGTTTTAAAAAGCGCGTTATTTGACAACGTCCACATAGTTTCCCATTGGCGGGCAAGTGCACGCCAAGTTTCTGTCGCCCCAGACATTGTCTACTCGGTTGACTGGCGGCCAATACTTGTCGATGCGGAACGCACCGGGGGGGAAACACGCGGTTTCACGAGAATACGGTCGATCCCAGTCTTTCACGAGGTCTTCCATCGTGTGAGGCGCGTTCTTCAGTGGGTTGTTTTCTGGATCAGCTTTGCCGTTTTCGATGTCCGTAATTTCAGCGCGGATCGCGAGCATGGCGTCACAAAACCGGTCGAGCTCGGCTTTGGTTTCAGATTCAGTTGGCTCGATCATAAGTGTGCCAGCCACCGGCCAACTCATGGTGGGGGCGTGAAAGCCGCAATCCATCAGTCTCTTTGCAATATCATCAACCGTTACATTGGCGCTGTCAGCGAAAGGGCGTGTATCAATGATACATTCGTGCGCAACGCGACCGGATGGGCCTTTGTATAGAACATCAAAGTAACCTTCGAGCCGCTTGGCAATGTAATTGGCGTTCAGGATTGCGACCCGTGTGGCCTGCGTAAGCCCATCGCCCCCCATCATCAAACAGTACGCCCAAGAAATCGGCAGTAAGGACGGTGATCCGAACGCCGCAGCTGATACAGCCCCTTCGCCCGTTGTCGGGTCACCTGGAAGGTGCGGGATGAGATGGCTTTTGACGCCGATCGGCCCCATGCCAGGGCCACCACCGCCGTGGGGGATGCAGAACGTCTTGTGCAAGTTCAGGTGGCTCACGTCGCCACCGAGATCGCCAGGACGCGACAGTCCAACCATCGCATTCATATTGGCGCCGTCGATATAAACCTGACCGCCATGATCATGCACGATTTTGCACACGTCGATCACGGAGTCCTCAAACACACCGTGGGTAGAGGGATACGTGATCATACAGCCTGCCAAATTGTCAGCGTGCAGTTCTGCTTTGGCTTTAAAGTCTTCGAGGTCAATGTCGCCGTTGGCCGCCGAATTGACAGGCACAACCTTCCATCCGACCATCTGCGCGGACGCCGGATTGGTGCCGTGGGCGGACATCGGGATCAGGCAGATGTCGCGATGCCCTTGGCCGTTTGCACGGTGATAGCCCGCAATTGACAACAGGCCCGCGTATTCGCCCTGCGCGCCGGAATTGGGCTGCATCGAAATCGCATCATACCCTGTGACATCACAAAGCTTGGCCGACAGGTCGTCGATCATTTCCATATAACCCGCAGCTTGATCACGCGGGATATAGGGGTGCAGCAGCGAAAATTCGTCCCATGACACGGGCATCATTTCAGCTGCGGAGTTTAGCTTCATCGTGCAGGACCCGAGCGGGATCATTGCGCGGTCAAGCGCAAGGTCGCGGTCGGCCAAGCGGCGCATGTAACGCATCATCTCGGTTTCGGCGCGGTTCATGTGAAAGACGGGGTGCGTCAGATATTGCGATGTGCGGATCAACTTTTCTGGCACATTGTAGTGCGGCGTGTAGTCTTTGTCCTCGCGATCAATACCGAAAGCACGCCAGACAGCTTCAATTGTTGCAGGGCGCGTGCGTTCGTCCAGCGTTATGCCGACTTTTGTAGTGCCGACTTTGCGCAGGTTAATGCCTTCGTCGACCGCAGATTTCAGTACCGCAGCTTGCAGTGGGCCTACGTCGACTGTGATGGTGTCAAAAAACGTCGCGGGGCGCACATCAAAGCCTGCACTCTTTATCCCCTCAGCCAGACGAGCGGTTTTCCGATGTATCCGTTGTGCAATCGCCTTCAGCCCGTCGGGGCCGTGGAAGACCGCGTAAAATCCGGCCATTACAGCCAGTAAGGCCTGCGCGGTACAGACGTTCGACGTCGCTTTTTCACGGCGAATATGCTGTTCACGGGTTTGCAGTGACAACCGGTAGGCGCGGTTGCCGTGACTGTCGATGGAAACGCCAACAATACGGCCCGGCATAGAGCGGGCGTAGTTTTTCTTGGTCGCCATATAAGCGGCGTGTGGCCCGCCATAGCCAACAGGCACACCGAAACGTTGCGTACTGCCAACCGCAATGTCCGCACCCATCGCACCCGGCTCCTTCAGCAGCGTCAGCGCCAATGGATCGGCCGCGACAATGCCTATGGATTTCGCTTCATGGAGCTTTGAAATCTCGGGCGTGAAATCACGAACCTGCCCGAATGACCCCGGGTATTGGAAGATCGCGCCGAAAACAGCGCTGGCGTCCAAGTCGTCAGGGTTGCCAACAATGACTTCAATCCCCAAAGGCGCGGCGCGCGTCTTTATCACAGCGATGTTTTGCGGGTGACAGTTTTCATCGACGAAGAAGCCTTGGGCTTTCGACTTCGCCACACGCTGCGCCATCGTCATCGCTTCCGCGCAGGCCGTCGCTTCATCCAACAACGATGCGTTCGAAATCTCCAAACCCGTAAGGTCAGAGACCATAGTCTGGAAGTTCAAAAGCGCCTCAAGTCTGCCTTGCGATATCTCAGGCTGGTAGGGCGTATAGGCCGTGTACCAAGCCGGATTTTCAAAGATATTTCTCTGGATCGCAGGTGGCGTAACGGTGCCGTGATACCCTTGCCCAATAAGCGAGGTCAGGACCTTATTCTTGGATGCGGTGACTTTCATGTGGTGAAGCAATTCGCGCTCTGACATGGATTTTCCAAAATCGAGCGGTTCGTCTTGCCGGATTTTGGCTGGAAGCGTGTCAGCAATGAGAGCATCCAGATCGTCAGCCCCAACGACTTTCAACATATCCGTCATTTCAGCAGGCGACGGTCCGATATGACGTCGGTTTGCGAAGTCATAAGGTAGATAGTCTGTGGGGGTGAAGGTCATGTTAGTCTCCGCAGGTTTAGGCAATCAGGGCATTGTAGGCGGCTTCGTCCATCAGGCCGTCCATTTGGGATGCGTCAGATGGCTTGATCTTGAAGAACCAACCTGCGCCGATTGCGTCTTCATTTGCGAGGGCGGGATTGTCTGCCAGCGCGTCATTGACCTCAACAATTTCACCGTCGATCGGAGAAATGATGTCGGACGCGGCCTTTACGCTTTCGATAACCACAACTTCTTCGTCTTTGGTGACGGTCGTGCCCACATCGGGAAGCTCGACAAAAACGATGTCGCCCAACTGTGTGGTTGCATGTTCAGTAATGCCAACGACGACCAAGCCGTCTTCTTCGCGCAACCATTCGTGTTCTTCAGTGTACTTCATGTTGGTCTCCGTTTTTTGGTTTGGATTAGCGTTTGAAATTCGCGGGTATGAAGGGAAGTGAAACGACGGTCACCGGCAGGCGCTTGCCGCGCAGTTCGCCGTATAAAACGGTGCCGGGTTCACGCAGATTGTCCGCAACGATACCCATCGCCACGGGTCCACCCACAGATGGGCCGAAGCCACCTGATGTGACAAATCCAATCTGCGCCCCGCCATCTTCAGCTTCAAACAACGGAACACCTTGGCGCATTGGCGCGCGGCCTTCGGGTTTCAGCCCGACGCGGCGGCGGTCAACTCCGTGATCCAGTGCGGCAAGAATGACGTCGGCTCCAGGAAAGCCACCCGCGCGTGCGCCATCAGTGCGTCGTACCTTTTGAATGGCCCATGGCAGAGAGGCTTCGATTGGGTTTAATCCCTCGTCCATGTCTTGTCCGTAAAGGCAAAGGCCCGCCTCAAGACGTAGACTGTCACGTGCACCGAGGCCAATAGGTTCGACGTCTTCGTGGGTCAGCAATTCATTTGCCAATGCCTCAGCTTGCGCAGCGGGAACTGAAATTTCATATCCATCTTCACCGGAATATCCAGACCTCGACACCCAACATTCGACGCCTGCTAGGGACAAGTTCGCCACATCCATAAACCGCATGTCCGCGGCTTTCGCGTCCAGCGTCGACAAGACCGCCTCGGCAGCTGGCCCCTGCAAGGCGAGCAGCGCGCGATCTGTAATTTCAGTGACGGAGACGTCGTGGAGATTGGCCTTCATGTAGGCGATGTCATCTACCTTGCAGCCAGCATTAACGACCATAAAGATATGATCGCCCCGGTTTGCCAGCATCAGGTCATCTAAAATGCCGCCTGTTTCGTTTGTGAAGAAACCATAGCGTTGCCGGTCAAGCCCAAGTCCGAGAATATCGACAGGAATAATCGACTCAAGGGCGGCGGCTGCTGCCTCATAGTCGGCACCCTTGATGATCACTTGCCCCATGTGACTAACATCAAACAACCCGGCCTTGCTGCGCGTGTGTAGGTGTTCCTGCAAAACACCCATTGGGTATTGAACGGGCATGTCATATCCCGCGAAAGGGACCATTTTAGCACCAAGTTCAACATGAAGGTCATGCAGCGGCGTACGAAACAGATCAGACATTCTGGCTCTCTATCAAATACGGGCCGTCTGAAATCGAGAGTTCACGCGGCACCAATTGCACACAAAAGCCAAAGCTTCTGCGCATGATGCCCCCTCTGTCCGGTTGCCTGAGATTGCTATCCCTTCGGCGGGCACACTTCGCGTACCTCTCTCCAGAGTCTTCGTAACGACGTCGGTCCGGTTGCCTGAGAGTTTCCGGGGCGGTTGCTCCTTCGGCACCAACTAGGTTGGTTCTCCCAAAGTCGATATGCCAGTATACTTACGTGTACAAAGCCGGGACGCAAGGGCTTAATCAATCGCTAATTCACGGCTGGACCAGTCGAGACTATCAAGTCACTTCTTTCTGCATGTATCGACCGAAATAACCAGCCGCGAACTTACCGAATTCAGTGCTAATAGGTCGCTAGCAAAACAAGACAAATCAGTGGAAACTGGTTGACCCAACGGTTGTTCACGAAGGGCCGGCACTCGTCCAACCTGTACGATACCACTATACACAAATAGGACAGTCCGTTTAGGTCATGTTCGTTGTCGGCGTGTCCGTATGGTGAACCGCTACCTTTGCGGGCGTTCAAAACCGACATCGTGCAATGTTCACTACGCTATGGTGTAGCGGTCACCACACATCCCCACGGAAACTTGTCCGTATAGGTTGATCCTCACCTACGGACAGGAATCATACGGACAAAAGGGGATGTTTTAAAAACCATTTTTTATGCACGTGTTTCAACACGAGACCAGACACTGGATCACCAAGTCACACAGGCCGAAGCAGCAGGTTTCAAGATTGATGAAGTCGTTGCCGATCATGGGGTGTCTGGCGTGAAACATCGACTTCAGGAACGCCCAGAAGGGCGTAGGCTTTATGACAAGCTGCGATCAGGAGACACACTGGTGGTGCGTTGGTTGGATCGACTGGGGCGCAACCACGATGATGTCACGGACTCTGTTCGCCATTTCATTCGACAGGGCGTCATCATCAGGACCGTTATCAACGATATGACCTTCGACGGATCGACTACGGACCCCGTTCAGCAAGCCGTGCGTGATGCCATGATCGCATTCTTGGAGCGACCGCCGAAGCACAAGCAGAGGCCACTAAGATTGCACAGCGAGCTGGTATCGATCTTGCCAAAGCGAAGTGTGATCGGTTCCGTGGCCGTAAACCATCTTATGATCGCGCTACGTTCGAGTTGGCGCTGAGTCTGCTGGGTCTTGGCAACGGTCCCAGTGCGGTATCCAAGCAAACAGGTTTGTCACGCCAAACGCTGATCCGCATTCGTGATGAACCTGCTGTGGCGTCTGCGGCGATGGAACGGTGGGGGTTGTGAAGTGTCTTGAAGAGTTGATTGCGGCTTTAGTGACGACTAGTTTGCCAAGGATTCTCCATACTTTGTGTCAGACGGTTCCGTATTCAAGCTTTGGATTGTAGTTCTTACGACGCATCGGCAAAGACAGATCATACTGGTTGCTGCGGCCCGCAGTCGCCGTAGCATCCACTAACCACCTCAAGTTATCAGGCTGGTTTTCTATACGGGACCACGGCACCACAGACATCGAAACCTGAGAAACCAACAGGTTATCGATGACGCGCTCTGGCATGTCTGGATACCGAGACAAGTAATCCGATTTTTGCGATAGACTCATCCATGATCCTGCGTAGTCAGGGTAGATTACAGCCTTTTCATTGGGGAGGCTGCAATGCCAACTGGTCGAAGACGTGGATGGAAGATCAACAATCAATATGCCAGATTTTTTATTGACCCGCCCGTCGATCATTGAGGATTTCAATTCCCAGTCAATGTGTTTGCGGAACCTAGTTTCCGTTCCGCAGAGCAAGATCGTAACCTCGGTATCTCGCAGATAGTCATCTCTAATGATGCGACGAATGGTTTCGCTAGGTAATTCATCATCAATGTCACCCACTTCGACAGAACCGTCTTTGAAAGCACCATACGGCGATATTGTCTGTAAGTGGATCGCCTATAAAGACACCGTTCCAACGCAGATATCCACATCAAAATCCGATGCTGAAACGGCATCAGGATCGAAGCTGTATCCGCGTTCGCCAACAGCTATGATGAACACCGTTTTGTCGTGGTCACTCCAGTTTTCACAAGCGTCGAAGTATGGCCCGATGTTCGCCTGATTGATCTCCCAAAACTCGGCCAAATCACAATCGATATGATCCCCGTCAATAAATTGGATTTCATATTCCTCGACAGGTTCGCCGTAGTCGTTGCGGTTATTGTTTGCCTTTGTGGTGAACTCCTCCATGCTCTCAAAATAAAATCCTGTCGCGGCTAGGTCGTATGGTTGTGCGTGTAGCAGTGTCATCGGTTCGTTTCCTCTTCTCTTTTGATCTGACGTGTTGCGCATGCACAGTCCGAATGGTTTTGGAGTTGTGCAACGTCAGAGTCAGACCAAATCGGCGGCGCAAACGATGACACCACTGGAACTGGCAAATGCGCATCTCTGTCTAGAACTTCAAACCGACCATGATGCGACCGAAATTATTCTTGGGGCATACGCGACCGAAAACTGGCCACTGTTCCGGTACTACGCAACTTGCATCTTGATCGTGTTATTCATCATTGAATCTGAAGACCGCAAGTCAGGCTTGCCGCTTCGTTATCACCCCCACGCGTCAACACGGCTGTTCATGCTGATCGCACATCTGGTTGAACTGCCTATGATCCCCGGCATCAAACGTGCGCATGCAGAAGGCTTAGATCGCTTATCTCCAGAATATCTCCCTTCATCAGATGAACTTATGGGGTTTCGAACAGAGGTTATAAAACCCGTCATGATGGCGTCGCAGATTATCGCTGAGGCATGTGGCATACCAGAAGCTTGGGATGAGCTTGGACCAACGGATGCTTTTTTTGCCGATATCGATGCGATCCTCATTAATGGAGCCAACACTCCCGCCGAATTCAAGACACAAGGGGCCAATCAATGGGCGGAGCTTAAAGCTCAAAATAGTGATTTGTTGGAGAAGTTGGGCTGGTAGATATGGGCGAATTCTGTTGAAAAAGTCTTCTTGATTTGAAGGCCATCGGCTGATTCAATTTCCCTATTACAACGGGGAATTTAGCGATGATGGGAGCGAAGCAGAAAGCGCAAGCGGCGTTGTTTTATGAGTTCTCACTGGATGGTCATGTGCCCCAAGATCATCTGCTGCGATCGATTGATCGGTTCGTCGACCTGGATGACATCCGCCAATATTTAGCCGACTTTTACAGCCATACGGGTCGCCCATCGATTGATCCTGAGCTGCTGATCCGGATGCTGCTGGTGGGCTATTGCTTCGGTATTCGGTCAGAGCGCCGGTTGTGCGAAGAGGTGCATCTGAACCTCGCATATCGCTGGTTCTGCCGCCTCG
>NZ_FXYD01000002.1 GCF_900185015.1 Octadecabacter ascidiaceicola
CCGCAAACTAGCGAAGATCTTTCCTGCACCGCAGCAAGCGTGCAAAGCCTGATCAGAAAGGCGCTCGCGCTGTGTTGAGAATCGTACTTTCTGCGCTCGCAACACATTGTTTTTCAACAGAATCGACGGAAACCGGACTTTCGCTGCAGGTGCAACGAGTACTGCCTGAATTTTAGAAGCAGACATTCAGTATGCCTTTGCTAGACAGATTTTACCGAACCTGGAAAGAACTCACTTTCTCCGTTCATGTCCGGTTACCGGCTTCTCTTCCTTTTGCTCTAAGTAAAACGTTGTAAACTTTCCTTTGAAAGGTCGTTTTCTTGCCTGCATGCCTGACTTTACAAGTTAACATCTTTGGACACCATTAAGGGAGACAGCTAATGCCGCCAATAGACTTGATTGCCCTGCGCCACGAGTTTCACAGAATGCCAGAACTTGGGTTTGCTGAGGAAAGCACAAAGGCAAGGGTTGCGGGCATCCTCGAGGATCTGGGAATAGAGACGCATATCGGCGCGGGTGTTGTTGGCGTACTTAAACGCGGGGCAGGCAATCGTGCCATCGGTCTGCGGGCCGACATGGACGCGCTACCGATTCATGAGGCAAGCTGCCATGACTATGTGTCGCAAACAGCTGGAGTGATGCACGCCTGTGGGCATGACGGCCATATGACAATGCTCTTAGGCGCGGCGGCAGCGCTTGCAGAAGAAGTCGAATTCGACGGTACGGTGCTGTTCATCTTCCAGCCTAACGAAGAACACGGCTTGGGCGCGCAGGCAATGATCTCCGAGGGCCTATTGGAGCGATATCCCGTTGAAGAAATCTATGCGATACATAATCTTCCGGGCGCGCCTGTTGGGCAGGTATCCACCCGGCCCGGCCAAATCTGTTCAAGCGAAAGCCTGTTCGAAATACTGATCGAAGGACAAAGCGGTCATGCGTCAATGCCGCAGGTGGGGCGTGATGCTATCACCATCGGGGCAGAGATCGTGCAGGCTCTCCAAACCATCGTTTCGCGAAAGCTTGCACCGGGTGCGGGCGTTGTTGTTTCGGTGACGGAGTTCCTGACCGATGGGCAACGCAATGTCTTACCTGGTACCGCAACCCTTAAAGGTGATGTGCGCGCACGGATGCCTGCAGATCGAGAGGAAGTCGCGCGCCTGATGCGCCAGCTTGCGGAAGGTATTGGGGCCGCTCACGGTGTAAAGGTATACGTGAAATTCAACACAGAATTCATCGAGACGATCAATGCCCCCGAGCCAACCCAAGCTGTTGTAGACGCGGCTCTTTCGATTGGACTGGAGGCAGAGGGCAATCGCGAACCCATGAGTTTCTCAGAGGACTTTGCCCATTTTTCGGCCGCTGTGCCGGGGTGTTTCTTGCTGATGGGCAACGGGCAAAAGGGGCCTTGTGGCCAGCCGCTGCATTCGGACGATTATGATTTCAACGATGATCTATTGCCTATTGGTGCCGCCTTTTGGACGAAACTTGTGCGTGACCGCCTGCCGGTGACCAAAAGCGAGAGTGAGTAGTCATGTTTGAAACCCGTATGAACACTCTTCGCGCCGAAATGGGCAAAAAAGGCATCGACGTCGCCCTCATCACCGATGACGACAATGTTTATTACCTCACAGGCTATTACGACTACTTGCATATGGAATTTGGCCGTCCGACCATACTGATAGTGTCACGCGACGGTCCTAGCCTATTGATCACGCCTACAATTGACCTCAACACGGCTCAAACTGCGGCGCGCGTGGACAAGATTGCGGCGTGGAATGATGGTATGGGGGCGGAATGGCGAGCTGAAATACCTGCCGCGGTCAAAGGGGCGAAGCGTATCGGGATAGAGCCGGATCACATGCCCGCCCTTGTGCGCAGATATGTTGATGAACTGGTCGGCACACAAAGCCTCAGCTCAGTAACACCGATCCTTTCCGAGATGCGGATGATCAAATCGACCCAAGAGCTACAGCTTGCCCGCCATGCAGGTCAGGTCGCAAACGCCATGATGTACGCGGGCCGCTCTGCCATCGGAGATGGTGTGCCAGAATACGAAATTGCCCTTGCCACGTCGCAAGCGGGCACGCGCAAAGCGGCAGAACTTTTGAGGGCGCATTATGACGACGCCGATATGTCGCCGAATACGCATTTCCTACAAATCATGGCCTCTGGCGAGACGATCACCAAAACTCACCACCGTGCCTCCACACGCATCATGCGCCGCGGCGAGCCAGTGTTTCTCTGTTTTTGCGGCATGACCAATTTTCACCGGTTCAAGCTTGGTTTTGATCGAACGTTTTGGATCGGCGAGATGGTGGACCAGTCGCAAGCTGCGGTTTACGAAGTCGCATTGGCCAGCCAGCAAGCCGCCCTTGATGCATTACGCCCCGGTGTGACAGCCGAAAGCGTTCACGCCGCTTACTCTGAAGTCATTCAAGGTGCCGGATACGAGTATCCGTTCCGTTGCGGTCGTGCGACAGGTTTCAGCTTTCTGGAAACCCCGCAACTGGTCACTGGAGACACAACTATCCTCCAGCCTGGCATGGTGCTGGCAGTGGATGGTTCTGTGACGACTGATACCTTCCGCGCCCAAATCGGTGACAGCTTTATCATCACGCAAGACGGCTACGAGCCGGTGACCGATCATCCAAAGACCATTGATCAGCTCATCTTGTAATCCGTTGAACGAATGTCCTTCTTTGGGTTCCGAGATATTGTTTTGATCGCAAAAGTAGCCATTTGGACAGCGGCAACAATAGGCCGCTTTGTCCCGGGATCTGTAAGTTCAACCACCCTTGGATTTCGCGCTCGCAGCGAAAGCCCGGTTCGGCGAACGCTGCATTGCGGCGCTGACGACCCGATGAATGGCCGGTTTGGGCCGACCTGCATCGCTGCGAACGATGGATTTGAGCTCGAATATTCTGCTGATGCGCGAAACAAGAAAAACGGCGTTGCTAGCTGGATGTTGGTGAGTTCCGGGTAACTCGTGTTGTGGAGTTCCTTTGAACTAGCGATGTCGGCAAAGATGGGCTGCGGTGCGACACCGCCTATATTGGTGGTTATCGCGATGAGAAATGGCGTCGCCCTCAGACAGCTCGCTTGCAAAAACATCAAAGTCGGAAACGTCGAATTCAGCCGACCGCTCATCATCACCGATCAAATCTGCGGCCAGTTTGTTTTTGCGGAATGTTTTCAGAAAGTCGGTGAGCTGCTCAACGATTATTTTCGGATCGGTTTCATAGTGGGGGACATCGATAATCTTGATACGTTTCATGGTGTGTCGTCCAAATCCAACTTGAAGGGCAGGAATCGGCAGCATGCGACAACAGGAACAACACATCAGAAGATCGCATGAA
Organism: Octadecabacter ascidiaceicola; assembly: GCF_900185015.1. Classification (GTDB taxonomy): domain Bacteria; phylum Pseudomonadota; class Alphaproteobacteria; order Rhodobacterales; family Rhodobacteraceae; genus Octadecabacter; species Octadecabacter ascidiaceicola. The sequence continues at coordinate 3,357 of NZ_FXYD01000002.1, forward strand.
CGATACCGCTTCCGATGGGGAAGCAGATCAAGAAGCTCGTATGAGCCGGATATGGCGATGCGTTTTCATACCAAAGACAAACATAATTTTTCTCGGTGGCGTCAAGTGGAGGCCGGGGTTTGTATCACCCCAAAAGATTGCGCCGACCTTCGCAGATCGGCACATTTCACACTTAATGATTTCAACAACTTAGGCGTCAATGGAAGAAATAGACCTGAAAAGTGGCAGACTTTTCACCCAAAGTGGCCCTGAATTGCCTGTCCTTTCAGATGTAAAATGATCCATAGTTTGCCCATCTGGGTGATATTTTTTGTATGTAAATCATAGTCTTGACCGTGACCTATTCTTAGATGTTACTCTTTCGCGACCATAAAATACACATAGCATGTACATTAAGTCTAAGTACGGTTTCTCTTGCAAATTAAGCCCTAGGCTTGAGTTGAGGACTGTTTTGATGCCCCGCGACCCGCGAGGTTGCCCTCTCGCATCACTGAAAATCAAAGACCAGCTGCTGCGAAGCATTCAACAACCTGATTTTTCGCCCCATTGATGCTTCTGCTTTCAAAGTAACTTCGGCAGCAGCACGTGCATCTTCTCCGGCATCATGGTGTTTGAATTGAAGCCCTAGCACTTTTTTGAGATTGGCCAGACCATGCCCACCATTGCCCGTAACTCCGGCCAGGTTTGGCGAGCGGTCAAAACGCTGTCTGACCACACCGACTTCAAAACTTGAAGTCCTGCAAGTCGACACGCTGCATCAAAGGCTTTTTCATCGTAACGGCTATGTTGAATAGTCAGCAAAGCAGCCGGACTTCTTTTCCAGACCATGCGGCACACGATCGCGGTCATTGGTAAAGATTGTAGCGAAGGGCGGAAGATAGCCCATCCCGATCCTTGTGATTTCATGCTGCGTGCGCTTGCAGCATAAAAATGCGGCGTGAGCAACCAGCGTTTGCCGCTGCGCAGCGGAAGAAACGGTCATTCATTAAAGCAGCAGCGGAAACGACACGCGCAAAGATCACATTAAGGACTGTCCAGATCACGACACCAAAGCCTTACCGGAACAATCCGGCCTCTTTGCGGATTGGCGATTGGCGCACATTTGGATCGCTATGTTTGCGAAAATCAGACGCGTATGTCCTTTAGTTGTGTCAGGATGCTTTCATAAGCTTCGGCACCCTGCGCGCCCGTCACCAAATGCTGCCGATCAAAGACCATAGCCGGTACTCCGTTGATCCCTTGCTGCATCCAGAACTGCTGCTGCTGACGAACAGCATTTGCAAACCTTTGGTCGTCAAGAACGGCTTTTGCCTCCACTTGATCCAATCCGATTTCGCCCGCAATTTCGACCAGTTCGGCGTCGTCAGACAAGTTCCGCCCATCAGTGAAATGTGCGGCGAACAGCGCCTGCTTGAGGTCGTTCTTGCGGCCAACCTCATTGGCCCAATGCAGCAACTGGTGGGTGTTGAACGTGTTGTGCATACGGAAACCGTCGGCAAAGTTGAACTCAAACCCCAGTTCTTTGCCGCGCGCGGTCATCATCGCGCGATTGGCTTCCGATTGTTCAGGCGTCGTTCCGTATTTTTCGGCCAGATGCTCGCCGATATCCTGCCCTTCGGGCGGCATGTTCGGGTTTAGCTCAAACGGATGCCAATGGATTTCATGATCCACATCGCTTGCCTCAAGAGCCACAGCAAGTTGGCGATATCCGATGATACACCAAGGGCACATTACGTCCGAGACAATATCGATGCGAAGCTGGGAGTTTGTGTCAGTCATGCTGTGTGCCTTTCGTTTTAAGAGTTCGCGTCAGCCCGTTTTAGCAATGTTTCTGCGGCGAGCCTGCCGAAGGTATTGGCAGCCTGCGGGCTTGCACCCGTCACGAGACGGCGGTCAACATGGGTCGAACTGTCGGCCTTTTTGTTGATAGTTTCCACGCCCAATCCGTTCAGTTTTTCGCAAACCCACCACGGCATCGGCCCGGGTAAATAACCAATCATCGGCGTTTGTTTGTCCACTGCATCGGGAAACACTGTGATCTTATAGCCCTCATACAAAAAGCCTGCATCGTTTTTGGCAGCCAAGAGCGCAGCAGGCCCATGGCAAAGCGCGAGGGTATGAAGGCCCGTATTGTGCGCCCAGTGTAGTACTTTGCCAAGGTCCGCATTGTCCGGCAGCCCAAGCATCGCGCCGTGACCGCCCGGAATGAAGACCGCTGCATAAAGCGTGTCGTCAGTCATGGAGATTCCGGCGAAATCGGCGAGGCTACCTGGGTTCTGAAAAGCGTCAGCAAAGTCATTGTACAGTTTCTGAATATCCGCGTCATCCGCAGGCATCGCCCATTCCTCGATTGCAACGGGCGCGCCAGTTGGTGTTACAACGTCAATCTCGAATCCTGCATTCATCAGATGCAACATCGGCAGACCCATCTCGACAGGGTGGTTCCCCGTCGAGAACTTCTTGCCGTTGGCCATCGTCATATTGCGTTGTTCAGTGCAGACCATCAGCACGCGGTTCTTTTTGCCCGTGTATGTTTTTGCATATGCACCGCCGTCATAATCCGTGGTGGACGACGTGCCCAGTTTGATTGCCAAGGGGGACGGGCTAAAGGCGCCGTCGGCTGTGGGTTGCGGTTGCGCACGGAAAAGTTTGCGAAGAATGCCCATATTAGTTGACCTCCGTGATGATGGCGTCGTGGGATTTGCGGACTTTATCCATTGGCAGCAACCAATCGCCAGCCGGATCACGGTAGCCCAAAGGCATCAAGACAACTGACCGCAAACCGCGCTCTTTCAAACCTAGGATCGCATCGACCGCATCGGGGTCAAAGCCTTCCATTGGCGTGCTGTCGACCTCTTGCTCGGCCGCGGCGACCAGCGCGATGCCAAGCGCGATATAGGCTTGGCGCGCGGCGTGGGCGTAGTTCGTCTCAGCATCGCGCGGCAGGTAGTTGGACTTCAGGTTGTCATAATAAGCGTGCAGCATTGGCAGGTCGCCACGCGCCTCGACATTGAGACTAACAACCTCGTCGATGCGTTCGGCGGTGTAGTTATCCCAAGCCGCAAAAACCAACACATGAGACCCATCTGTGATCTGAGCCTGTCCACCGGCCGCCTCAGCAATTTTGCTCCGAACGTCGGGATTGGACACGACGAACATTTCAAACGGCTGCGTGCCACTGGATGTCGGCGCCATACGGATCGCCTCGATGATCGCATCGACCTTTTCCTGTGGGACGGCTTTTGAAGGGTCCATCTTTTTTGTGGCATAGCGCCAGTTCAAAAGGTCGTTAAGTGGCTTGGCGGTCATAGATTTGATCCTATTGTCAGGACCCTTTCGGGCCAGTATACATTTGTAACTGACGATCTAATCGACACCAAAGATTACCACAAGAAGGCACATGTTTGAGCCTCAGTCACAAAAAGGGAACCACCATGCTAGATGACGACCGCTGCCCGGACTGCCACCGCATCAACGAAGTTCTGTCGCGCGTCGGTGATCGGTGGAGCGTGCTTGTCGTGATCTCATTGGCCGAATACGGAACGCTGCGGTTCAATGAACTCAAACGCAACCTCGGAATCTCGCAACGTATGCTCAGCCGGACCTTGAAAGAGTTGGAGCGCGACGGTCTTGTGAACCGAACTTATCATCCTACGATACCGCCAAAGGTCGAATATAACCTGACCGAGATGGGGGAGTCGTTTCGCGAACCCGTCAGTTCATTGGGGTATTGGGCCTTGGACAATCTTGCCAAGATTGATGCCGCACGTGCAAGTTATGATGCGGATGCAACGGCCTAGCCCAGTCGACCCCGCCCCAAAGAGCGAGGTCAGATTCGGACGTTAGCTTGTGTGTTCTCCGATAACTTGAGCGGCCCAGTTAGAATGGAATTCTTAGGTCGCCGACTGCCCCGTCACATAGGCATATGAGTTTTCGATCAGTTGCAAAACGACATCGAGCTCTTGCTTGGTCAGCGGCGTGTAGATCATCACAAACCCTTCCCACCCTGGTCTTTGATCAGCCCAAGGATGCGGTATGGCCCAACCCTGGCGGACCGCTTCACGCGCGACGGCGGGGTCTAGCGAGGCGTGCAAACTGCCATCGGGATGGACATGCGCAAATTCACCCCCGCCGACAATGGCTTGCGGGTTGGCCAACGGCAGATCGGCATCCAGTTGAAACCCAATAGCGCCCGGAAGGGACACCCGGGTGGCTCCCAAGCGGACGCCTGGAAACGTTTCAACGTGATCCAGCATGTCTTGCACAAGTTCTGGAACCGGCTCGACCCCCAGCTGTACATGGGGTACGCTGTCTGTTGTTCTCGGCCGATCCGTTTCCCGCATTGGAAGGTCCATTACCTGTGCGAGCGACGGGGAAGTGAAAGCCAAAAAGGCAGCCATCGTCAAAGACATACGTTTTATCGAGTATCTCAACATTTAAGGTCCCTTCCTTTGGCGGCGGTCGTGCCCGACATCAGCCGTTGTAAGCTTGGCTGACGGCGTAGCTATCTTCGAACCAGTTCCAAAGCACGACCTGACCGTCACGCACTTTGGCCCGCAATGCGAAGGTGAAATCGCCGATCTCTTTGCCGGATTTCGTGGTGATGCCGTTCATTTCGCCAAAGATCGCGACGGTATCGCCAGATGCCAACACATCAGTGTTTTCCCATTTGGTTGTCTGGAAGTTTTCACTGAATACACCCAAGAAACCAAAGATCGCTTCTTTGCCTTCCCATGGTCCGATCCATGGAATGTTCGGATCGCCTTCGTTGTGCCAGACCATATCGTCGGCCATCAGATCGGCCATTGCGGCCATATCACCGCTGCCCATAGCGCCCATCAGGCTCATAACCGTCTGCAGGCTTGCCTCGGACTGGTCTTCATCATCCGCCAAGGCGACGGACGCAATCGACGCGCCGGTCGCGGCTACAATGGAAGCTTTCAAAGCTTGTCTTCTGTTCATTTCAAAAATCCTTTTGTTGAGTGTTACTTGCCGGAAAGTTGCTGCAACGCACCCGCCCAGTCTTCGACATGGTAGGAGCGGACGATCTTGCCGTCGGCGAGTTCGTGGATATCGATGGTCATGATGTCAAAGCTGCGGCCCTCACCGTCGACACCGAAAAACGGAGCAACGGGCGTACCTGTTGCGCGGCTGCGCACGGTAACGAAGTCACCGCTTTCATGCATGGATTGAATCGCCCAGTTCAGATCAGGCAGTAGCTGGGCAAAGCCGCCAACCTGACCAAGGAACGCCTCGCGCGATTTGTTGTCGCCAGAATAGTCACCGACGCTTTCCCATGTATCTGCGGTCGCTGCTACAAATGCGGCCGAGTGGGTTTCCGAACCTGGGTTGCTGAGAAGGTCATAGAAAGCTCGAACGGTTTCGGCGTTATCCGCCGTCGCTGAGGACGCAATTGATGCGGCGGCGATTGCCGCAGCAGCGAAAATGGCACGAGATTTTTCCATCGGAAGGTTTCCTTTTGAACGATATGACGCCAGGCATTCGCGGCGCTCTGTTCGAGTAGGATGTACATGTTTTGATTAATCTATAAGATAGCTTTATCAAATTTAACTGTTCGGATTTTTTGCGTAATGATCGATCGCCTCAGACAGATGGCAATCTTTGCCAAAACAATTGACCATGGGTCGTTCAGAGGCGCAGCACGCGAATTGAACCTTTCGCCGTCAGTGGTCAGTCATCATGTTTCACAATTGGAAGAACATCTTGGCGTCGCATTGATCTATCGCTCGACCAGAAAATTGACGCTCACAAACGAAGGTCAAAGGTTGCTGACGGCGACGCGCAACATGCTGGACGCGGTAGAAGGTGAATTGCAGGATCTTTCTGCGACCGCAGGCGAACCGAGCGGAGAGCTGCGCATCACGCTCCCATCAGTCCTGTCGTCGTCTCGCATCACAGATCACATTGCCGCTTTCTCTTTGGCCTTTCCGCGTATCACATTGACCGTCGATTTTTCTGACACGCGGCGGGCGCTGATTGACGATCGATTTGACCTGGCCATTCGCATGGGCCCGCAATCAAAGAACTCTGCGACGACGCGTACTTTGTTTGAGGTACGACGGGTTTTGGTTGCGTCCAAGGACTATCTAGCGAAGAGGACAATTGGCAGAGACCCTTCGACGCTCACAGATTGGGAATGGCTAGTGCTTGCACCCGTTCAGAACACTCCTTTGAGTTTCAGGCATAAGGGCGGCGAGACGATTAAGATCAAGCCAACCCCGCACATGTTCACAAACGATGCCCAGGCTTTGCACCGCCTCGCAAAGGCCGGAGCTGGACTGGCCATCGTCCCCGAATTCCTTGTAAAGCCTGACATTGAAAGCAGCGTCATGGATTACGTGTTGCCCAACTGGGAGCTTCGCCGCATCAGTGTCTATGCTGAATGGCCTGCCAACGTGCCAAAGAATGGGCTTGTGCACCTTGCTTTGAGTGCTTTGCAACAAGCAAAGCACTAGCTCCGCATTTTTTACACCTAGCGGGAGCTACCCGAATCCGACATCAGGGCAATCCCACCAAGTCACACTTCCATTTCCAGTCCGAAAGATTCCATTTAATGACCGGATTGACGGCACGCGCTACCTTGCAAGGATGAAAACGCCTCGCCTGCGAAGGAATGCTGCGCTAGCAATATGCGTGCAATTTGTTTCTGATCTGTGTGCAGTCTGGCCCAAGGCTAATTGAGAAGAAGGGTAGGATTGTGTTTTTCGCAAACTGCATCTTGGGAACCAAGCTATTTGGTCAACAAGATGATGCAAAACGTATGCCGCTTGCTACCTTGATCGAGTGACCGCTGGACTTACAAAAGTCGGTTGAAGGACGCGCTGCCAGATCAACAATAGAATTTTTTTATTGAAATTAATGGGTTGGGGTGTGCTCCTTCTAGTGTCGCCACAAGAGGTATGAGAGCTCTTCAATGCAAGAAGTAAAAACAAAGATCCAAGTTCCTGTTTTTGCCCCCGTCTTTCCAACTGGGTCGAAGCGGGTCTGGTGTCGGTCAGACATCATTGCCCGATGGAGGGGGATATGAGCATGTCTTCGCAGACGATGTGCGCATCATGTCGGAGGCCGACATCAATCCTGTTGATCTGCGCAATGCCAAGATCCTAGCCTCTGTTCGTGAAGCTGACCCTGAGGCGGACGCTATCGCATTGGAAGTCGTCACTGACCTTCCGAGTGGCGGTGGCCAGTCGCTGCGCGATCTAACGCTTTCAATGGGCATGGCTGCGCGCGGTTTTCGGTCTCTGATCCGTCTCATTAGATCGGGTGTTCTTCGCCTGCAACAGCATGAGGTTATGATTGTGCGTGATCAGTTGGAGATCAACGCACAAGACCTGAGCGCGGTGGGTTACATGGCCGTGCGGGTTAGTGTCTCGGAGCTCGCAGGCAAACTGGTTGGGGTTGGTGTGGAAGGCTTCACAAAGGCGAAGCTTAAACAGCTTCTGAGCCTCAATGATCCAGCAGTGAAGTTCCTCATTGAGGCTGGATATCTGAAGGCCACTGCTTCACGCAATCCTGTGACGCGTAAAGCGGCGGCGGTTGTTCTGCCGGAAGATTACAGAATGTTTCTAAACCGATTTACTCCGGCAAAACGGCTCGCTGAGATGCAGGGCGCCACGCCCAGGTCAGTGATGGCCAGGATGAGAAAGCTTGGAGTCGTGCCTATTGAAATGCCTCATGGGTGCGTGGGCACGATTTACGAAAGCGGGAAGATCCTGCCAGAAATGTTAAGTTAGGAATACAGGATCATTCCAATTCCTTTGCGTTATGCTCAACGTCGGCCCAGTGCTTGTTGACGGGCATAGATCGTGCGCGGCGGGCAATATCTTCAAACCGCACAGGCATGAAATCCCAGACATCGATACCGACATTCACGCTATTGCTCGAGCCTTTCCAATTGTTATGGACATGCGCGAAGAGCTGAAGCGCATCTCTGCGGGCGTGGTTCCATGTGATCATTGGGTAATGGCAGAGCGTATGCGCCTGTCTCTTTGGGCCATCCCGGACTTCGGCGAGGTGTGGATGCTACCCCAAGGCAAGGCCAGCGTCGGCTCTAAATCATGGTTGCCGACGATCAGGTGTTTGCGGGTACCGGGCAGTTGGCCGAAAACTTCGGCCAAATAGGATGACTCTTTGGTTTTGGAACCAAAAGCAAAGTCACCGACAATCCAGAGATCGTCGTCAGGACGTACCTTTGACCATAGGTTTTCGATCATAGTGGCATCCATTTGACCTGCGCTGCGAAAGGGGCGATTGCAGAAGCCAATGACATTCTCATGCCCGAAATGGGTGTCGGCCGTATACCAGTTGGTCATTTGTGTTCTCCGTCGTGCGTTGATGGAGCGGACGGCAACGGATGGATGCGGAGATGATGATCATCATAAGCGATCAGCGCGATGCCGCCCGCTTTAGGTCGGGCGCTAAGTGTGGGTTTTATGTTTGCGGGATTTCATCATGGGAGTGTCATGGTGGGTTTTTACGTGTCTGGCTATCTATGATTAGAGATCCATTTTCGATGTCAAAGATGCAGATGGGTTTGCCGGAGTTCTGACTGCGCTGCTCAACCTTAAGACGCTTTACATAACACCCGTTAGCCGACGTTCATGCTTCGTTACGGCGCGCGATTTCAGCCAAAGGTTGTCTACGCATGCGTCCACAATTGACACGCACGCGCAGACAGTTTGGAATAAGAAACCGAACATTTGGTCCGGCATGATGGGCCCAAGCGGGATCGCCGCCATTTCCACCACCACACTTGATCCGCCCCACGGTGCGGCGTCTCCTGTGGTCCCCGGGCTCAATGGGTCCGGGTCCCCAAATTCAATCTCACCTATCGCGCAGCTTAGGACGCGAATGCTTCTCGTTCTGTGATCTTCTCAAATTCAGGCAGAAATTCTTCATGATGCAACGCAAGATATCTGGTGACCCGCTCATTGCTCACCAATCTACTGACGTAGCCGCGCGCCAAAATGAGATCGAGATGATCAGCGCCATAGCTGTCTTCAACCAAACGGACTTCTCGCTCGAGGTTGCCAGATTCTTTTTCCATCAGATCTAGCTGTTCGCGAGATATGCCCGTGAACTTCTTGGGCGTTGCGCCAGCAATCAACTGGTTATCTGGCGTGGCAGCCAGCAGAGACCGGGCGTAGTTGATGGTGTATTTGTTCATCGTTACCATCAACTGTGCGGCTTCTATCTGGCGCATAGGTTTCATCTTCTTGAGGATTTGAAACCCGGTCAAAGCAACCTGCTTGTCCTTCAACATCTCTGCAGCCTCGGGGCAAATGCCGTCGAGCAGGCGTCTCTTTTCCTGAAGTGTTCTGATGTTCACATTCAATGCCTTGGCTAAACGCTCTTCGGATGCACCAAGGGTCAAGGCGCGTAAAATCATCTTGTGTTCTTGGATGGTCGCAAGCCTGCTGATCCTCTTATTGTAAGTGAAGGCCTCATCGTCAGTCGATACGATGCACTGCGTGTCCGTCGCCCCTTGGTCTTTCAATACTTCAAGGCGAAGATGCCCATCAAGAAGCGTAAATTGCTTGGGGTCCTTCGCGTCGCGGGAAACCACAATTGGTTCAACAAGCCCAATCTCTTGAATAGACGCTACAATGCGTTTGAATTTAACAGTCTCCTTTGTTTGGGGGCTAACCACATACAAAGGTGCGATTTGATCGAACGCGATAGGTAACAGATCGCGTTCGAATGCGGCTGCAACTACCTGTTCCTGGCGTTCGGATGTCATGTTATGGCTCCATCAATGCGGGTCAATCGATCTGCGATGGTTTTGGGAATGTTGGATAGACCTTCGGCGCGCAACAGGGTGACAAAGTTCTCGTCTGAAAACAGCGTTTTCAAGGAATGGGTCAAGAACAGCATCTCGCTGCGAGTTGCTCCAGCCTTGCGAAGTAGGATTTTCTTCTTTTCCACATCGTTCTGATACGTTCTGAGCAAGGTTTCGACTGAGAGGTTTTTGCGGGTCCGCTTGTCTGATGTGCCACGCCCCTTGCCGAAATTCCTGCGTGCTTCCACCAATCGTTTTGCGGCCATCAGGCGACCGCCTCGCAATACCTTACTCTCATAGGCTTGGCGCAAGACTGCCTGTACACCAACATCATCAGCATCGGCGATATCAACGGCGACACTCACAGGGATCTTTCCACTTTCAACGGCCCGCAACAACCTGTGCTCATGGCTTTCCAACAGTCGAATGACGCCGTGCACATATTTGGCCGAAAGCTGTGTTTTCGCAGCGATCTCGTGCTCGGTATATCCACTTTCTTTGAGGCGTTTGATGTCTCTCAGTAAATCAAGCGAGTGATGCTGCCTGCGCGCCAAATTTTCTACCAAGCTCATCACAAGACAATCTTCAGAGCTCGCGGTGATGACGACAGCTGGGATTTTTTCTTGCTTTAGAACCTTAAAGGCTTCCAATCGGCCTTGGCCGCAAACCAACTCGTATGTCAAATCACTGCTTGCTTCATTTTTGCGGGCAGCAACTGTAATTGGGCGTTTCAGCCCAAGCTCAGCGATATTTGCGACGATTTCATCAAAGACTTTTTGATTGCGAATACGCGGATTGACCACGGTGATCGTATCAACGGAAATGAGTTCCGTATGCTCTTGGGGGGCATCTGACATCATGCGACCTCTAAGATTGAAGTGCGCTCGCACATGGTGAAAAAATGCGTGAGATCATCGTATCGGTAAGCATCAAGCGATAGACCGTTGTTTTCCGACAGTCGCAGTTTTGGGAGTGTCATGTCTTCTGTTGGTAGCAGATAGTAATCGAGTGGCGTTTCGTTTGCCTGATCCATGCGCACGACGACCGTGATGTCCGGTACTAGACTGGTATCCAATCGTATGTTCCACCGATACGCACCGGTACCGGTTTGCTTACATCTTGGAATGATGACAGATGCAGAAAATTCATGATTGATGGTCAACAGGCCGGTCTTCGCATCTTGCTGAACGTCCCCACCCACATGCTCGATACCATGGACTGTGTCTTCGACAATCTCTGCATGGATCTTCCGCAGACGTTTGTTGATCTCGATGTATCGATAATCTCTGTCGGGTGTGAAGCCGACCAGTTTGTAAGCCCTCAGTAAGCTACCAAACCTGCTTTGGTACGCGCCGCTGGACGGTAAGGCACTAGCTTCGTTGATGACGAAGCCAGATAGAAAACCATGTGTTTGGAGTGCGTCTCGCAAACCATCCAGCATTTCTTCATCAGAGTATCGTTGTGCTCTAGCAGCAAAAATGGCCTTCGCGGCGGCAAACAGTCCAGCATCCACAATCGCTTCAAACGCACCCTCGGATCGAACCCAGTTGTCTGGGGTGTTGCGTACATGCTGTTTCTTCAACTTGAACGAATTACGATTCCATATGTTGTTGCCAATGTACTTTTCGTTCGAAAGAAGCTGGCGAACCACGGACGGTGTCCAGTCTCGATTGAGATCGGTTTTGATGCCTTTCCCGTTTAACTCGGCTGCGATCGTTGCTTCGGATTGATTGTCCTCTACAAAGTTTTGGAAGATTTGGTTCACAACCGCGATTTCTTCGGCTGGGCCCGGGACAAGCGTGACGCGGTCTGTTTGAATGCTTTTATGCTCACCTCTGACAAGAACACCTTTCTGGTTGCCCATCTCGTCAATCAACATACGTCGCAAGCCAAAGCCGGGCGGCCCGCCTTGGCGAAAGCCCATTTCGATCAACCGAGACTGCCCGGCAAAAACCTTCTGGGATAGCTCGCGGCTGTACTCGCCCGCCATGGCGCGTTTTACGCCTTTTACAATCGTGGAAACGGGGCTGCCGTCGTTCTCAAATTGCTCGGCGCAATACTCAACGGTGATGCCGGCACGTTTGCAGATGTACTCGTAGTAGGCGCTTTCGTCAGCATCCTGAAACCGGCCCCAACGGCTGATATCGTAAACAAGAACGGTTCGGAAGTTGGTTTGGCCGACCTGAATGTCTTCAAGCAGTTGCGTCAGACCATCACGGCCTGTAATCCGCAATCCACTTTTGCCCGCGTCGGAATAGGTTTCAATGATTTCATAGCCGCGTTCTTCGGCGTAACGCGCAATAGCGTCAGACTGGTTTTCGGTCGAGTAGCGCTGATGATCTGTGGACATGCGGACATACTGCGCTGCTTTGCGTATCTTCCGGTTACTGCTTCCGCCCTGATCACTATTTAACGAACCCAATGCTTCGGTTCTCCTTCGTTCAATTTCTAAAATCTGGACAGATCGTCTGCGATTCCTTGTTTCATTTTTAACAGAGGAAGGGCGGCAACATGTTTCCTAAAACAGGCAACACTTTTCAAAACGACAACAGTAAGTTGAATTCGCAGGTAGAATACCGTGAGGCTATTTGGAGTGCGCTGACGGACGAGTTGGGTGGTACTCATCAGGCAGCCAAGACGACGATGCGATGGACCGGGGTCAGCGAGAGAACCGCAAGAAACTGGATTTCAGGTACGCATGCTCCGGCAGGTGAACACTTAGTCGAACTGATGCGGAACTCCGATGCAGTGCTTTCGGCGGTGCTCGCTCTTGCGGGGCGTAAGGAGGCGCATGCCTTTATGCGTCTTGATTTGGTTCGAGCGGAACTTCAATCCATGTTGAAGGCGATCGATACGATAGAAGGGCAGGGAAGACCCGGCGTTGACTGAAACTTGGCTAAAATTTGTGATCTGCGCTCTAATGGCAATTTGATCCACAATGTGGAATTATGAGCCCAACGAATTCAAAGGTTTATAAATATGATATGGCAATACTATGGGGCAATCCACACCTTTGTAGGACACCCCATAACTCGGCCACTTAGGGGTGTTTTTTGACCACTCCGCACAGATCAAATGACCATTGGCCTTTCTGAGGTTGGTAGTTTTTAATATTTTCAGTTACTTACTGGATTCACGACTTTCTTCAGTTCATCATGTCAGTGCCATAGGCAGCCTCGCTGCCGCGGGCTTGCTTTGCTCGCTTGTTTGTTCCCTAAGTGTTCCCATCGGCTCCGGAGCCTTTTCATATTCAATTGTCGAACCAGAACGGTTCAGGCCTTTGGTGCAACCGGGCCGAGAGATTCCGCCCTGCGAACGGCACGGAGCTGCTACAATCATCTCGCGGGCGACATGGGTGTACGACTCTTCGATGCACTCTTTGAACGTGGCTATCTACCGAGAGCAGGTGTGGACCTAAGACTAACCGATGCAGGACGCGATTTTTTTACAGATTTTGGCATCGACTTTTTCAGCCCTGGATAAGAAAACATCCCCGATGTACCGGAAGTGCTTAGACTGGAGCGCGCGCAGATATCACTTATCGGGCAATCTTGGTCGCGCGATCCTCGATAGGTTGATATATCTGAACTAGGCCGTTCGTGACACCAACAGCCGAGCGATCATCTTCACGAAAAGAGGCAAAGGAGAGCGGCACCCACAGACACACCATGTCATTCGCTGCATCTGCCAACAGGCTTAGCCTTCAATCCGAAAGGCGACATTCAGAAACGTTGCCGCGGATTTTCTAAACGACCTGACCGGGCAAGCACCGAATTACTTCAGATCACCATCTGCTCGATATGCAGCGACTTTTGACTTCCAAGACGTAGCATATCTAAAAAGTGGGTCATTGATCGGAAGATAGGTTCGTCGCTGATCCATCGACGGGGCGCGTGAACCTGCGGGCAAAGCAAGAAGGGCTGCCCCTTCGCTGGTGCCTGTTGTCCCGCCCGCCGCCTCGACCGTGCAGTTGGTTGCCGTTCCGAGCATGGTACAAAAGCCTGGGTTTCCGGCAAAGGGCCCCTCTACGATCACAGGGCCGTTGTGCCCCGTCAGGGCCAAGCATTCGGCCGTCATCAGCGCCAGATAAAAGGCCGTCGCCACAGTGCGTTCGATGCTGCCAATGGGTGGTTCGGTACCAACCCACTCGGCTCGGCGGTTTTGAAACGGCCCGCTCTCTGGGATGATTGACGGCAAGAGCATCGGACCGTTTTGGGCCACAGCCATGATGTCGTCTTCAGTGTATTCGACTGCGTCGCCTTTAAGGATCGTGTTATATTCCCGCCCGCCCATGAATCGGGCGGACGGTACAGGATCACCTAAAGCATTGACGTTGATCAAGGTATCGCGTGTGGGATCAAGGCGGGCTTGATCGCCTCCGACGCTCATGGCGATGACCCAGGTGCCCGTCGATACAACTGAAAAAGGAGCAGATTGCCGCAAAACATGGGGTAGCAGCGACGCATTTGAGTCGTGGATTCCACAATAGACAGGGGTTGCCGGATCAAGGCCTGTGCGCACGACAACGCCGGGAAGAAGGGTTCCCAGGATGTCCGAGCATTTGCGAGGTTTACCGATCAGGTCTGCGATGTTCAGATCGAGGACAAGGTCTGAGAATGACCCCTCATGCGGGTTCCAAAGGTCGGTATGACACCCAAGTGAGCTTACATCACAGGCGGTGACACCCGTCATCCGGTAGCCCCAGTATTGCGGATAGGTGACCAGCGCTGCTGTTCGATCCCGCAATTCGCGATCTTCGCGGAACTGCCAATAAAGTTGCGCACCTAGGTTGAGCCCCATGGGCAAGCGCGGTGCGCCTGTTTCTTCGAATCGCGGTCTTATGGCATCATAATCCGCCGCAACGGCATTCGGCCCGTCGTGTTCATAATCGAGGATAGGTGCTGCGAGCCTTCCGTCATGACCGACCAAGGCAGCACAGGCGCCGTGTGTGGTGATCGAGATGGCGTTGATGCCGTGGCTTTGGTGAAACTGGGCCATCGCATCCAACAAGAACTCCCAGATACCGTCCACGTCGAAATGAGGCCATGGCGGGCTGGGGAGGACCGTATTCGGACGTTTGACAACGGCCAATTCGTTCAGTGTGTCCATATCGACCAACGCGAGTTTGGCGTTGGTCTTGCCGATGTCGATGACGGCTACATGGGTCATGGCTTATGAAAAACAGGTGTCAGAGGGACGGCGATGGGTTCATTGTCGGGCTTGGTTTCCATGATGTCGGCCATATGGGCCCACCATTTCTGCATGATGGGGTGATCGCGTAGGCTGTCCATCGTGTGGTTGTCACTGCGCCACAGCACCCCAAAGAGGATGTTGGTGTCTTCATCCAGGTGGATCGAATAGTCCGAAACGCCAGCTGCTTGCAGCAGCGTAACAAGCTCTGGCCAGATTTCATCGTGACGTTTCTTGTACTCGTCCTGGCACCCTGGGTTCAAATGCATTTTGAAGGCATACTTTTCCATCAACGGGTCCTCCACATGCTCCACAGACGGGGCAGCGCAATAACGCCGATCAGCAGGCCACCGATGACGATGGACATCACAATGCCTGGCACATTGAGCAAGCCAAGGCCAAACGTGACGAGGCCCATAACAAAAGCGGCTATAACAACACCGGGAATCGACCCCGATCCGCCAAGGATGTTGACGCCGCCGAGGACGACCATCGTAACGATCTCCAATTCCCATCCTGTCGCGATGGAGGGGCGTGTGGATCCAAGGCGTGAGGTCAGGCAGACCGCCGCGATGCCTGACATGAGCCCCGTCAGCAAAAACAGAATGAACTTCACTCGACCCACTCGGATGCCGGAAAACAGTGCGCCGGTAGGGTTGTTGCCGATCGCATAGACCGCGCGGCCAAAGTTGGTCATGTGCAGGATGACGCCGTAGATAACTGCGATGATCGCAAACAGCACGAATTCAAACGAGATCACCCACCAGACATAGCCCTGTCCGAAAAAGGCAAATTCGGGCGGATAACCGCGATAGGCCTGATCCCCAAGGATGATAAAGCTGATGCCGCGAAACAGTGACATAGTGCCGATGGTTACAACAATGGACGGCAGACCAAGACCGGTGACAAGAATCCCGTTGAACGCGCCGCAGACAAGCCCTGTTGCCAACCCGATCAGAACCAGCCCTTCGGTGCCCACGCCCATTTGAACCGCTGCCCCCATCGCGGTGGAGGCCAGAGCGATGATGGACGCAACCGACAGATCAATCTCGCCCGAGATAATCAACAACGCCATGGCAAAAGCGATCATGGATTTTTCGGTGAAATTGAACGTCGCATCGCTTAGGTTCCATGCGTTTAGGAAGTAGGGCGAAGCGAAGGAATTAGCGACAAAGATACCAATCGCCACCAGCAAAAGAAGGCTTTCCCAGCTTTTGAGTTTTCGTTCCAGCGGGGATTGCAGGCGGTCGGGGATGCTGCGCGTGGTCATGCGGCGTGCTCCGCTTTCTTAAGGATGATGCGGCCCGTCGTGCGGTTGGCCTGGGCGTTGACGATCACGGCGATGATGATCGCCCCACCCGAGATAGCCATTTGCGAGAATGGCGAGATGTTCACGACCGGCAGGGCATTGGCGATGATGCCAAGAAACAACGCGCCCAGCAGGGCCCCAAAAACGGTGCCAATGCCCCCCATGATCGACACTCCGCCGATCACACAGGCGGCCACTACGGTCAGTTCAAACCCGCCTGCGACATCCACGTAGGCCACTGCAAAGCGCGAGACCCAAAGGTAGCCCGTTAGTCCGGCGATGGCACCGGAGATGGTGAAGGCCCAGAACTGCGTTTTGCCCACATTGATGCCCGCATAGGTCGCCGCATGGGGGTTGCCGCCTGCTGCATAGAACGCGCGGCCGAGCGATGTGCGGGTCATGACGATGGTGAAAACGATCACAGCGACGACGGCGATCCAGCTGAGAATCGGAAGGCCCAGCAGGTCCGTACGGGGGATGGATTTGAAGGAATCCGACATCTCGTGGCTGTTGACCCATTTGCCTTCGGTCAGAAGGAAGATAACACCGCGAAAAATGGTCATCGTGCCCAGTGTGACAACGATGGGTGGGATCGCCAGCTTCCAGACCAATATGCCATTGAACATGCCTAATAGGGTGCCAAAGCCGATAGCGATGAGCACTATGAAGATCACTGGCAGGTCAGGAGCGGCGATGTTGATCAGCGATACGACCATGCCTGTCAGCGCAAGGTTTGCCGCGACAGACAGATCGATGCACTTGGTCAGGATCACGATCATCTGCCCAATGGCCAAAAGGATCAGCGGTGAGGTGTCATTGAAAACGCTCAACAGGTTCGACGGGACCACAAAGGCTGGAAACCGCCATGCAATGATGCCCAAAAGAACGGCAATCGCCAGCATCAACAAGGCTTCGCGAGAGGCAATGAGTTTGGTCATGCGTGAATCTCCGTGACACCTGCCGCGTGGCTGACCAGCACTTCAGGGCTGATATCTTCGCGGCTCAATTCGGCGGCAATCCGGCCTTCGCGCATAATGATCACGCGGTCAGCCATGCCAACAATTTCGGGTATTTCAGAGCTGACCATGATCACCGCCAATCCTTGGGCAGCCAGTTCGGCCATAAATTCGTGCACGGCGGCTTTTGATCCGATGTCGATGCCCTTAGTGGGCTCGTCCAGTATGATCACCTTGGGTTCGGTCGCTAGCCATTTTGCGATGACGACCTTTTGTTGGTTGCCGCCCGACAGGCTGCCCACATGGGTATCAAGCGATGCGGCCCGCAGATCCAACCGTTCAGTGTATTCCCGTGCCAGTTTGAATTCTTCCGCCATTTTCAGAAACCCCTTGCGGGAAGTCTGTTTTAGGGAAGGTAGGGTCACATTCTGAAAAATGGGGAGATCGACGATCGCACCTTGATTACCGCGGTCTTCTGGCACGTAAACAATACCATTGGATACCGCATCGGCGGGTGAACGGATGCTCGCTTCGGCCCCGTTCACACGCACCGATCCAGCGGAAGGTTTCGTGGTGCCAAACAACGCCTGCATAAATTCCGACCGGCCCGCGCCCACGAGGCCATAGAAGCCAAGGATTTCACCCCGTTTGAGCGTGAAGCCGATATCGGCAAATTCTGTGGGGTGGTCATAGCCGGTGACCGACAGCACTTCGGCCCCTAAATTGCGGTCGCGTTCGGGGAAGATCTGGCTGACATCACGGCCAACCATCATTTTGACCAATTCGGCTTCGGTCACATCGGCAATCGCGCCGTCGCCCACCATCTGGCCGTCACGGAAGACGGTGTAATTGTCGGCGATGCGGAAAATCTCATCAAATTTGTGGCTGATGAACAGGATCGCTTTGCCTTGGGCCTTCAGGCCATCTACCAGCTCATAAAGCTCGTCGATTTCGGCGTGGCTCAGGGCGGCGGTGGGTTCGTCCATGATCACCACGCGCGCGTCGACGGACAGGGCGCGGGATATGGCGACCAGGTGTTTGTTGGCGGTGCCCAGCTCCTTGAGCGTGGCGCTTGGATCAATCTTCGCGCCCAGCCCGTCCAGTATCTCTTGCGCGCCCTTGCGCATGGCGCGGGTGTCAATCAGGCCGAATTTACCTTTCGGCGCGTGGCCCAGAAAAATGTTTTCGGCCACGCTGAGTTCGTCAAACAACACGGTTTCCTGATGGATTGCCGTGACACCTGCATTTTCAGCCGTTTGCGGGGCGGGGAACTGAACGGGCGCGCCATCTACGCGGATTTCTCCGCCGTCGGGCTGATAGATGCCAGTCAGCGTTTTCACAACTGTTGACTTTCCCGCGCCGTTTTCACCGACAAGAGCAGTGACCTTACCCGCATAAAGATCCAGGGAAACCTCGGACAGTGCGCGCACCCCGGGAAAGGTTTTTGTCACCTTTGAAAGGGACAGAATGGGGGCGTCAGATGGGGACACGTCGGGCCTCATGTGCAGGTCGGAATTCAAAAATGGGGAGAGAGTGGGTCTGGCGCAGGCAAGCCGCGCCAGACCCGTTGACATCAGAAGATGTCTTTGAACTGGTCGATGTTGGAGCTGTCATAGGTGAACGGGTCTGCCATGGCGGCGCTGCCAGTGTCATCAAGCGTGATAGACCCCATCCGGCCCATCGGTATTTCTCCGCTCGGGTCGGTTCCAGTGGCGAGGGAATGGGCGATCATCGTCGCCGAGTAGCCCAGATCAATCGGGTTCCAGATAGCGAAGCTTTCGGTCGCGCCGCTTTCCACGCAGCCTGCCATTTCTGACGGTAGGCCAAGGCCTGTGACGTTGATCTCACCAATTTTGCCAGCGTCCGACACGGCCTGACAGGCGGCGAGGATGCCCACGGTCGTCGGCGCGATGATCGCCCCGAGGTCTGGGTGGGTTGCCATCAGGCCTTGGGCTTCGCGGTAGGACTTGTCCGACAGGTCATCGCCATAAACCGTGGCCACCAGGTCGATGCCGGGGTAGTTTGGCAGAACCTCTTCTGCCGCAGCAATCCAAGCGTTTTGGTTGGTCGACGTGGTCGTGGCCGACAGGATCGCGACTTCGCCACCATCAGGCATGTGGTCGGCTGCTAGCTTGATGATTGTATTACCAATCAAGGGCGTTGAGGACGGGTTGAGGTGCATCATCCGACCCTCTTCGGCAACGCCAGAGTCCCAGCTGATGACGGTGATGCCTCGGTCCATGGCACGTTTGAGCGCGGGGACTACCGCATCGGGATCATTGGCAGAGATCGCAATGGCATCGACACCTTGCGCGATGAGGCTGTTGATCACCTCAATCTGGCCTTCGGCGGTTGTGTCTGTCGGGCCGGTGTAGATGATCTCGACGTTGCCCAGCTCTGCTGCGGCTTCCTCGGCGCCTTCTGCGGCAGCTTCAAAGAAGCCGATGCCAAGGGCCTTGACGACAATCGCGATGCGCATGTCATCTTGCGCCATTGCTGTTGTACCCATCATGCCCGCAGCCATGCTGAGGCCTGCGACAAGTGAAGTGAAAGTACGACGTTTCATTTTGGTTCCTCCCTGAAAGTACGTTTGGTCGTTGAGCGGTTAAGAGGCCGCCTCATCCTCAGCCTGTCCGGCGCCCGTTTCGGCGACGATCAGGGTAATTTCTGCGGCATCCAGCATGGCAGCCGCCTTGTCGGATATGCCATCGTCGGTGATGACCGTGTCGATCCGCGACAACGGGCACAGCACAAGGCTCGATCGCTGTTCGAATTTGGAACTGTCCACGAGCACCACAAGTTCATCTGCCTGGCCGATCAGTTTTTGTTCGGCCTGGATGAGGAGAGGGTCCGCCTCCATCAACCCCAACGGTCCAAGGCCCTGCGCGCCCATGAACATCCGGCGCGCATAAAAGTTGCGGGTCACGTCATTATCAAAGGGCGACAGAATGATGTTCTGCTCGCGATAGATTGCACCACCTGACAATATGATCGTGTTCTTGGAATGCTTCAGCAGATGTTCTGCAATCGGAAAGCTGTTGGTGAAGATCTGGCATTGGCGGGACGCCAGCGGATGCACCATTTGGAAAGTGGTCGTACCGCCGTTGATGATAATCGGGTCGCCATCCTCGCAAAGTTCAACCGCAGCGCGGGCAATCGCCTGTTTTTCGCGGCTGCGCAGGATTTCGTTCACCGCAAACGGCCGGCCTGCGAGGCCCACGAACTGCGGGGGCGTGATGGCTTTGGCTCCACCACGCACGCGGCGCAGCTTATTTTGCATGTGAAGGGTGGAGATGTCCCGCCGGATCGTCGCCTCGGAAACACCTGTCAAACCGCAAAGGTCCACGACGGTCACGACAGGTCTGTCCTGTACTGCAGATAGAATTATCCTGTGGCGCTCAGTCTCGTGCATTTTGTCCTCCCACGATCATCGTTGTTCAGATTCGGGTCACCTGTCAATCATTTTCAATCACAAACACTCATTTTGCATCGTAGTATGATTGAATGTGATCGTTTGTGATTGACAACATGCCCCTGTATACGCAGCTTACTGTCATAGTCAGAGGGCGCGGTCGTGCGCCTGCAGGGAGGAAAAGATGTTGAAAACCGCCGAAAAGCAGCTGCTTGAAAACCGTTGGTCCGACGTGGATGCGGCCGGAATGAGCGAATCGGAACTGCTGCTTTACCGCTCCAACATCCTTGGTTCGGACAAGCGGGTGACCAATTATGGCGGCGGAAACACATCCGCTAAAGTGATGGAAACGGACCCTTTGACCGGTGAGCAGGCCGAAGTTTTATGGGTCAAGGGATCGGGCGGCGACATCGGGTCGATCAAGATGGACGGCTTTTCGACCCTGTATATGGATAAGCTGCGTGCGCTGAAGGGGCTCTATCGCGGGGTGGAATTTGAGGACGAGATGGTGGGTTACCTGCCCCATTGTACGTTCAACCTGAACCCGCGCGCGGCCTCTATCGATACGCCTCTGCACGCCTATGTACCGCGCACCCATGTG
The DNA here is from genome assembly GCF_900185015.1 of Octadecabacter ascidiaceicola. GTDB lineage: Bacteria > Pseudomonadota > Alphaproteobacteria > Rhodobacterales > Rhodobacteraceae > Octadecabacter > Octadecabacter ascidiaceicola. Next base: position 24,624 of record NZ_FXYD01000002.1, read on the forward strand.
GATCACGTTCATGCGGATGCGATCATCGCAATCGCGGCCTCGGCCAATTCTGAAGAACTGACCAAAAAGGTGTTCGGCGACCGGATCGGCTGGCTGACGTGGAAGCGGCCCGGCTATGAATTGGGGCTTTGGCTTGAGAAATTCTGCCTTGAGAATCCCGAGGCTGACGGAGTTGTTCTGGCAAGCCACGGTCTTTTCACGTGGGGCGATACGGCGAAAGACTGCTACGATACGACCATCGACGTGATCAACGTGGCCACAGAATGGTTGGCACAAGAAACGGGAAGCTCACTTGCCTTCGGGGGCGCAAAGCACCAAAGCCTCGACCAAGCCGCTCGCCGCGCTGTCGCCGCGCGCTTGATGCCCGCGATCCGTGGTTTCGTCAGTGGCAATCAGCATATGGTTGGGCATTTCAACGACAGCGATGCGGTGCTGGAGTTCGTAAATGCAAAAAGCATGGAGCCGCTGGCGGCCTTGGGCACATCTTGCCCAGACCATTTCCTGCGGACGAAAATTCGCCCTCTCGTGGTTAATTTCGATCCTGCAAAGAACAACATAAACGAGGTGTTGGAGGGTCTTCCCGAGCAGATTGCAGATTATCGCGACGACTACACCGCCTACTACGAGCGCTGCAAACACGGCAACAGCCCCGCCCTGCGTGATCCCAATGCCGTGGTCTATCTGGTGCCCGGCGTGGGCATGATCACCTTTGCCAAGGACAAAGCGACGGCGCGGATCAGCGGCGAATTCTACGTCAACGCGATCAACGTGATGCGCGGCGCATCCGCTGTCAGCGAATATCAGGGCCTGCCCGAACAAGAGGCATTCGACATTGAATATTGGCTTCTGGAAGAGGCCAAGTTGCAGCGCATGCCTAAGCCCAAATCATTGGCTGGCCGTGTGGCGCTTGTAACAGGCGGTGCCGGGGGCATCGGGTCCGCCACCGCTGAACGCTACTTGCAGGACGGGGCCTGCGTGATGTTGGCCGACATCAATGACGAAGCACTGGCCTCAACATTGGATATTCTGTCAGGGCAGTTTGGGTCTGACGTCGTGCGTCAAGTGAACATGGACGTGACCAATGAAAACGCGGTCACAACCGCCTATGCCGAGATCGCGGTGGAGTTCGGCGGCGTCGATATTCTTGTTTCCAATGCAGGGATCGCCTCCTCGGCACCGGTTGAGGACACCAGCCTCGATCTGTGGAACAAGAACATGGACATCCTCAGCACCGGCTATTTCCTGGTCAGCCGCGAAGCGTTCAAAGTGATGCGGGTACAAGACATGGGTGGCGCGATCATCTTCGTGGCGTCCAAAAACGGGCTAGCAGCATCGCTCAATGCGTCCGCCTATTGCACGGCCAAGGCGTCTGAGATCCACCTTGCGCGCTGTTTGGCTTTGGAGGGTGCGGAGGTCGGCATACGCGTCAATGTGGTGAACCCTGACGCAGTGTTGCGCGGCTCCAAGATCTGGGAAGGCGACTGGCTGGAACAGCGCGCAGGCACCTACGGCACCGATAAAGACGGGCTGGAAGAAATGTATCGCAAGCGGTCCATGCTCAAACGCTCCGTCCTGCCCGAAGACATCGCCGAGGCCGCTTATTTCTTCGCCGCTGATACGTCGGCAAAGTCCACAGGCAACATCATCAACGTGGACGCTGGCAACGTTCAGGCATTCACGCGTTAGGAGGGGGCGGAATGAGCTATGACAGCGCAAAGGCCCAATTCGCGGATTGGGGTATCGACACCGAAACCGCCATCGAGCGCCTGAAAACCATCCCAATTTCCATGCATTGCTGGCAAGGCGATGATGTTGTGGGGTTTGAGCAGAAAACAGGAGCGTCTGGTGGCGGCATTCAAGCCACGGGAAACCACCCCGGCCGTGCCCGCACCCCCGACGAATTGCGGGCCGATCTTGAATTTGCCTATTCTATGATCCCAGGGTCGCACCGTCTGAACCTGCACGCCATGTATCTGGACACTGACGAGACCCCCGACAGGGACGAGATAGAATACAAGCATTTCGCGCCCTGGGTCGATTGGGCCAAGGAGCAGGGACTCGGGCTTGATTTTAACCCAACCTTCTTCGCCCATGCCAAAGCTGACGATAACCTGACGCTCTCGCACCCCGATCAAGGCATCCGTGACTTCTGGGTCGAACACGGACAGCGGACCCGCGAAATTGCCGCTCGGATGGGGGCGGAGTTGGGCACAATTTGCGTGAACAACATATGGGTGCCGGACGGGTATAAGGACACGCCCGTTGATCGCATGGCCGCTCGTCGCCGTCTTGAAGCGTCCATTGATCAGATGATCGACCCGTCACAGGACAGGGCCCACATGCGGGACGCCGTCGAAAGTAAGCTCTTTGGCATCGGGGTGGAAGCCTGCACAGTCGGCAGCCATGAATTCTACATGGGCTATTCCATGAAGAACGACACCGTGCTGTGCCTCGATATGGGCCATTTCCATCCGACCGAAAACGTGGCCGATAAGTTGAGTGCGGCATCGCTGTTTGTAGATGAAATCCTGCTGCACGTCTCTCGCCCCATGCGTTGGGACAGTGACCATGTGATCCTGCAAAGTGATGATGTGCTGCAGATTGCGCAGGAGCTGGTGGCCTCTGACTTGCTGGACCGGACGTACATTGGCCTCGATTTCTTCGACGCCACGATCAGCCGCACGGCGGCATGGGTCATCGGGACGCGCAACATGCAAAAGGCGCTATTGCGTGCCTTGCTCATGCCGCTTGACCGACTTCGGCCTGCAGAAGACGCTTTGGATTTCACCGAGCGCTTTGTTGTCACAGAAGAATTGAAAGACCTCCCGTTTGGACAGGTTTGGGATGAGTTCTGCGCGCGGATGAGTTGCCCATCAGGTCTGCATCTGATCAATCAACTCGAAGACTATCAGGGATCTGTTTCCGGGCGGTGATGGAATGATCAGTTTCGCGTCGAAAACGCGTTGGCATGCGCAATGTAAGTGGCATTCGTAACCGCGTGAGAACTTCTGTGGTCAATCATGATTTTGGTTCGGCTGTGATGTTGGGTCAGGCCACATATCTAGAACATGACTGTCGTAGCAGGTTCATCTGGTCCCCGGTCAGCCAGAAATGCCCGCTCGTCACGTTCCCTGATTGCTTGGGAGCTTGAATTAGGCAGCCCGGACAGCCTCAGGACGATCTATGGGTCTTGAGCCTCAGTGTTCGTGCCGTAATGGCTAGAGTAAACTGTCCGCGGAAAGCGCGGGCGCTCGAAGCCTGTTGAACTCCTGAATTTTGCTACTCCAGCGAAGGTTCGGTTTGACGGGCTGCACTGCAGTGATCGTCAATCCAGTTGAGCGGCCGGCAACACGCGGGTCGTTCTTTAGGGCAAACTGATCAAACAGAAGGGCCCTAAGAAAGCGTGGGTGACGTCGTGAATAATGGACGACTGGGGCTAACTCTTCCTATGGGAGAGCATGAGCCAGCGGTGACATATGCCTCCCGAATAGCAGCTTTGAACGGTTGTAATAGTCTGTGGTCATTCGGCGCTTTAACCGGCCTGTCGGCCCTGAAATTGGGGCAAGGGGACCAGGATACACCTAGCCGTTTGTCTGATCTCACAGGGACGGATCGCTCTGAATTGGAAAGGTTCACTCCAATCACCATGACACGGGCGGCAAGAAGTTTAGGCGGGCAGGTGTTCCCCAACAAAGACATCAAAATCCAAACGCAGCATATTTGCCTTATATGCATATTGGATAGTTCTATCGATCGTGAATTGTACTTCGCCGCACCTCGCGTGTTTTGGTATTTGGACTTCGTACGCACGTGTCCAAAGCACGGTCTATTACTCGTACCATTCTTTGATGCTGTTCTACTGCGCATCACAGATGTCCGACGCATGGCCAAAAACGGGGCACTTGAATGGCAAAGGCCGGACCAAAGTTAGTGGATACAGCGGACCTTCGTCTCAGGGTTCCTCAAAGGCTGCTGCGCGGACTTTGTCGACATTGACGTTTGGCTTTGTTGCCGACGCAGCTTTCGGTTGCAGTTGCAGCACGTAAAACGCTGCGTTGCAGAAGATGTCGCCAGACCGGTCGTTCGCAAGCGTCGTTCTGACAAGAACCGAGACAGTCCTTTCGCCGCGCCATGCCTTGGCTCGAAAGTTGCGAGACCAAGCTGGCTTTTGCAGTTGCAGCTATTGCTCATGCAGCATTTGCCGCGCACTCGCGGCGAGTTCATAGTTGCATCGCAGCGCAAGTCACCGTACCGGTCATTCGCGGCCGTCATTTTGGTCAGAACAGAGACCGTACCTTCGCCGCAGTAAGGTCGGACAAGCAAGTCGCGGACAGAGGTGTTTTTGGCTTTTCCATCTTCGCTGATGCTGCATTTGTAATTAGACCAGTCAATGAAAGCGGCTTTCAGTGTGAGCCAATCAAGACCCTTCCGGCCGATCTAGTGTCTTTTCGCACACTTTATTCACAGCTGTGTGCAGCAGGATAGTCAAAACCGCGAGCACGATCAGGGCAGCAAACATCAGATCGGTTTTGGCGCGGCCATTGGCCAAAAGCATCAGGTAACCCAAGCCTTTCGAGGCCCCGACCCATTCCCCAATGATCGCACCAATCGGTGCATAAACAGCCGCCAACCGCAGGCCAGATGCGAAGCCGGGCAAGGCAGCGGGCACTCGGATATGCCACATGATGCGCGCTGGACTTGCCCCCATCACCTTAGCCAAACCGATCCAATCACGGTTCGTCCGCATAAGCGCGTCAAAAAAGGACGAGGTCACTGGAAAGTAGATGATGATCAGGGCCATCGTGATCTTGGACCAAAGCCCAAAGCCCAACCAAAGTGTCAAAAGTGGTGCGAGTGCAAAGACTGGCACCGCTTGGCTGAACACCAAAATGGGCCGCACAAGCGCGCGGGCGGTTGGCCATGCGACCAGCGAGATGGCAGAGATAAACCCAAGTGCTGCGCCCAATGCGAGGCCGATAAGCACTTCGGCCATCGTGATGACAGCGTGTTCTGCCAACAGCGCGCGGCTTTCCCAAATTGTTTGCACGGCCAACGCGGGCGGCGGCAGAATGAAGCGTGCGACACCCGTGCTCCAGATCACCACCTGCCACAGTGCCAGCACCAGACAGGTTGCTGCAATGCCTGCGCGCCAACCGGTCACTTGGCGACCGTAAAGCCAGCCCAGGATGCATCAAAGAACGCACGTTCTAAGCGCACCGCTTGCGTGAAGGTCGCGGATACCTCTGCGCGCGCGGTATCATCCAGCGTTTCCCAAACAATATCGAGCTGGCCACGCAAATAGGCGACGACCTGCGTAAAGCCTTCGCCTGAGTGAAGAGTAACCCACTCACCGAACCAAAACGGCAAATCATCTGCGCGGTCGTCAAACGGCGTAGCCCAATCAAGGTAAATCCATTCCGCAACCACGAGGACCGAAAGCATGATCTCATAACGCCCAGATTGCCGTGCTTGATCCATCAGTTCTTGGAGGGCGCGCGTTTCAGGCGCGGGCTTGGCGGTTGATGTGACCTCAAGCGCCTCAAATGAGCGCAGAAAATAAGTGTTTTCGGGACCACAAATCAAACCCAAAAACTGCGCTGCGGGAACCGCGTCTGCTAAAGTGGGCGCGTGCACTACGGCAGATCCAAGGAGCCGCACAAAACCTTCGACAAAGAGATAATCCTGTTGCAGATAACCTGCCATCTTTTCTTGGCTTAGTGTGCCATCCGCCAAGGCATCGGTGAATGCGTGGTGCGTTGCGACCTTCCAGTCTTCAGCGGCAAGCGATTGTAGATATTGGCTGGCACTCATGTCGGTCTCCGAAGTTGGTCAAAAAGATCTGTCTGCGCTCGCAGCACATCTGGTGCGCTTATTTCGCGCGGGATCGGAGTTGTGGGGGCGGTTACGTTGACAAGCCCTGACGGCGTCATGATAAGGATTGTCTGGCCCAATCGCGCCGCCTCATTCGGGTCATGCGTGACCAGCAACACGGTGTGGCCACTCAACAACTCAGCAGTCAGTTCCTGCATTTGTGCACGGGTCAAAGCGTCGAGCGCCGAGAATGGTTCATCCAACAAGACAACCGCGCGGTCTTCCATCAAAGTGCGCGCTAAAGCAACGCGTTGGCGTTGACCACCTGACAGGGCCGAGGGAAATTTGTCAGCATGATCAGCCAATCCAACCTGCGCCAGTCTATCACGTGCGCGGCCCTTGTCTGGACGGTCCCCCCGCAGGCGTGCGCCGACCAATACGTTGTCCAATACGTTCAACCAAGGCAGCAACAAATCCTGCTGCGCCATCATCGCAACGCGACCGGGAACGCTAAGGTCTCCAGTAAAGGTAACACCCTCTGCCAGACCGGCAAAGAGGCGCAACACGGTGGATTTTCCCACCCCACTTGCCCCCAGCAGGCAGGTCCAGCTGTCCGGTGTCAGGGTCAAATCGAGCTGTGAAAAGATCGCCGTCCCATCAATCGCCGCTGATCCTGTCATCCGCTGTGGTTGGTTCACGGATTTAGCCCCATGTCCCAAAACCCAATTTCCAACTGTGTGGCCATCGCAAACCGCGCCTGAAGTGCGGCCCAACGCGGGCTGGCCATCGGATCGTTGCCCAAACGCCGCGCAATGGCCCCGTCAATGAGCACGCCTACATCGTGGCAAACCTGCTGATACTCGGCGCTTGCATAAGTGTTGATCCACTCTGCGTAGCTGTCAGAGGTCTTGGTTGCTGCTAAATGGCTGCCAATTTCACCATAACCCATGACACAGGGTGCCAAAGCAGCCAGCAAATCCAAGAGATCGCCGGAATGACCCGCGTCCAGAACATAGCGAGTGTAGGCTAGATTTTCTTGGCGTTCTTGCGTGGCAAACAGTGTAGCCTCATCAATACCAGCTTCCGCGCAGGTCTTGATGTGTAGCGCGATTTCCTCGTTGATCAGCCCGTTCACAGTGCCCGCGGCCAAGCGCATTTCCTCAACCGTATCGGCCTTGGTGATGGCTAAAGCCCAAGCTCGCGAAAAGTGGATCAGAAAGACATAATCCTGTTTGAGGTAATGCAAGAAGGCGTCGTGCGGCAGGGTCCCGTCACCCAAACCCCGCACGAATTTATGGAGCGAATATGCTGGCCAGGCGGGGGCGTTATCCCGCCAGACCGCAAATGTGTTGCCGTACTTCATTCCGCACCCAGATCCACGGCAAGCGCCGAGACGGAGCGCGTGCCCTCTACAAGACCGCTCTCGGACAGGAAGGCTTCGAACCGTGTGTAGCGACCTTCATCCAACGCTTCGGGACGCAAGGCGAAACGGGGAAGCGTATCAACCCATGCCTTTGCGTTCAGTGCATCGTCCAGTTCAGGTGCGTAGCCTTTGAAAAGCGCCCATGATGCTTCCGGGTTATTGACGATGTATTGTGTCGCCAGTTCTGTCGCACGTAAGAAACGGCGGACTTGATCCGTATCCATCCGGTCAGGGTTGGCCACATAGATCAATTCGTCGTAGGTCGGCACACCTTCTTCTTCAACATAGAAACAGCGCCCTTCGACGCCCTCAATTTCCATCTGGTTCAACTCAAAATTCCGGTAAGCACCGATAACCGCATCGACCTGTCCCGACATCAGAGACGGGCTGAGCGAGAAGTTCACATTGACCATCTCGACATCATCCAGCGCAACACCGTGGCGGCCCAACATCGCAGATAAAACGGCTTCTTCGACACCGGCCACGGAAAAGCCGATTGTGCCGCCTTTCAGTTGGCTGATCTCTTGAATAGGGCCGTCTTTGAGTACCAATAGACAGTTCAGCGGCGTCGCTATTAAAGTGCCGACCCGAATAAGTGGCAGACCTTCTGCGACATGCAAATGCTGACTTGGTTGATAGCTGACGGCAATATCACCTTGACCAGCTGCGACCAGTTTAGGTGGGGCGGACGGATCGGCGGGGGCGATAATCTCAACTTCAAGCCCTTGCTCGGCGAAATAGCCCAGCTCTTCGGCCACGATGATTGGCCCGTGATCGGGGTTGATAAACCAGTCCAAAAGCAAGGTCATCTTGTCTTGGGCCAAGGCCGGTGTCGCGACCAGTAGTGCCGCGGCGGTGATGAGGTGTTTCATATGGGTCTCCTTACCCTCCGAGCGCGAGGAGTTTGATCTCGCCCTGCCAGTGTTGTGAAAGCCGGTCCGCTGCCTGCCAGGCACGAAGGCCCGATCGACATGCCAGAACGGCGCGTTGGTTTTCGTGTGGTGTGGGGCCATCTGGTCCAAAATCGGAAACGACATGGCGTGTTGCGTGCGTCAGGTCAGGGCCCGGCTCACCCTGCGCGCGCAGGTCGATCAGAAAATCGGTTCCGGCAATGTCGCGTGGGGTAATGAAGGCGGGGTTCGGCACGGGATCAGCAGCCGTGTCAAAGCGGAACCCGCCAAACCGTAGCGTGGCGGCATCATAGGTCACAAGCTGCCCCAAACCTTGCATATCGCCTGTCAGGACCGCCATTGCCATCTGCGCCTGAAGACTACCGATCACACCGACACTTGGCCCCAGCACGCCATCCGTATCACAAGACCCAAGCTGGTCCGGCAGATCTGGAAAAACAGCACGCAGACCAGGTTTGCCGCCGCAAAAGCCACCGACATATCCGTCGCGACCGACCACGCTGGCGCTGATCAGCGGTTGGCCAGTTGCAAGGCAATGATCGGACCCAATATAGCTGACCGCGAAACTGTCTGCACAATCAAGGATCAGCGTCATGCCCTGACTAAGGGCTGTAATGTTCGCTGGATCGACGCGCTGGTGAATGGGTTCAACTGTGGTGTCAGGGTTCAATGCGGACATCGCCGTGGCAATCACTTCGACCTTTGGCAAGCCGATATCCGCCTCCCGGAACAGCGTTTGGCGGTGCAGGTTGGACAGGCTTATGACATCTGCATCCGCAAGTCGGATATGTCCGACGCCCGCGCCCACGAGGTATTGCATTACAGGCGCCGCCAGACCGCCGCCGCCGATGACAAGTGCTGACGCGCTTGAAAGGCGGGCTTGCACGCCTTCCCCCAAGACTGCCGTTTGGCGGGTATAACGGCTCATCCGCAGACCTCAAGCCACTCCTTAACGCGGCCCTCAGGATCGTCGTGCAGCGTAATATCTGTAACTGCCGAGACAACATCCGCCCCGGCATCAAAAGCCCCATGTGCGCGGTCCGTTCTCATTCCGCCAATGGCGACAAGAGGGATATCACCCACACGATCTTTCCACACGCTGAGTTTCTCAATACCCTGCTGATGCCATTTCATCTTTTTCAGGATCGTCGGATAGATCGGTCCAAGCGCGATATAGTCAGGTGCCAACGCCAGCGTGCGGGCCAGTTCGGCCTTATCATGGGTCGAGATACCAAGCTTGAGACCTGCTGCACGGATCGCCGCAACATCCGCCTCATCAAGGTCTTCTTGGCCCAGATGGACCCAGTCGCAGCCCAGCTCGATTGCCAGCTGCCAGTGATCATTGACCACCAGCACCGCCTCATGGACCGTGCATAGATCACGGGCTTTGGTCAACTGAGCGCGCAGTTCGTCTTGGGTTTTGTCTTTGAGGCGCATTTGCACCAGCTTTACCCCCAAAGGCAGCATGCGCCGCAGCCACGCCACATCGTCAAAAATCGGGTAAAAACGCGGTAACGTCATAGCATGGCCTTTCCAAAGACGGGTGTCGACGGGGCCGCCATATCGCGCGCGTCCATCGGGTCGGCGCGGGCGGCCAGCGCGCCAGCTTCTACGGCAAGGCCAAAGGCCTGCGCCATCGCAGCAGGATCGCCCGCCTTTGCAACGGCGGTGTTCAACAAGACGGCGTCATAGCCCAGCTCCATCGCGTGGGCGGCTTGGGACGGCAGGCCGAGACCCGCATCGACGACCAAAGGAATGTCGGGAAAATGCGCCCGCAAGCTGCGCAACCCGTAGATGTTATTTAGGCCCAGCCCTGTGCCGATGGGCGCGCCCCATGGCATCAAAACTTTGCAGCCAACCTCAACCAGCCGTTCGCACAGCACTAGATCTTCGGTGCAGTAGGGGAAAACCTCAAATCCGTCCCCCGCCAGTTGTGCCGCGGCTTCGATCAGACCGAAGGGATCAGGTTGTAAGGTATCGGCGTGGCCGATGACCTCAAGCTTGATCCAGTTGGTGTCGAACAGCTCCCGCGCCATCTGTGCCGTGGTGATGGCCTCGCGCACGGAATAGCAACCTGCCGTGTTGGGAAGCACCGCAACGCCCAGATCGCGGATCAACGCCCAGAAATCCTGCCCCGCCTGATCGCCACCAGCTTCGCGCCGCACAGACACCGTCGCGATCCCCGCACCGGAAAGGCGAAACGCATCCGCCAGAATTGCAGGCGACGGGTATTGCGCGGTGCCCAGCATTAGTCGGGATGTCACTTCGGTGCCATAAAATGTAGGCATTCTATCCTCCTTGTCGGGGGGCGACGATTTCGACGCGATCCCCCTCGTGCAAGCTGTGATCTGTGCGCTGATGCTTGGGCACAAACGCCTCGTTGACCGAAGTGGCCACCTTGGCCTCGCCCTTTCCAAGGTCCTCCAGCAGCGCCGCTAGCGTGGACGCGCCGATCTCAAGTGTCTCACCGTTCACGATGATCTTCATACCAAACCTCCGGTATCTTGCCGTTCAGCACCAAATCCGCCGTCATCTGCGCCAATGCAGGCGCAAGCAGAAAACCGTGCCGAAACAGGCCATTTGCGTAAATCACATCCCCAATCCGCCGAATACGTGGCTGGTTGTCTGGAAAGGCGGGCCGTGCATCGACGCCGATCTCCAGCAGCTCTGCCTCGCCAAACGCCGGGTGCAGGGCGTAGGCCGCATACATCAGTTCCATTGCGGACCGCAGGGTGGCGCGGGTGCGCTCGCCCGTTTCAATCTGGGTGGCACCCAGCATGAAAACACCGTCGCCGCGAGGCACGATATACAGTGGGAACCGCGGATGTAGCAGCCGGACGGGGCGCGAAAGTGTAATGTCAGGGCAGCGCACCACAAGCATCTCGCCTTTCACGCCGCGCAAATCTGTGAGGGTGTCACGGGCAGCAAGGCCACGGCAGTCAATCACCCGGCCCGCAATATCAGTGCCAAAACGCACGCCTCTTTGTTTTAACCTGGCATGCAGAGCAGTGAGAGTCGCGCGGGGGTCAAGATGCCCCTCATCTGCCAAAAACAGCGCCTTGGAATAGCGTTCAGCCAGATGCGGCTCTTGGTCAGCGATCTGCGTTTTGGACAGAGATGTCGCGGTCGGCGCACGGCGTGCAAAGGTTGCCAGATCGCTTTGATCGCGACTAAGCGCGACAACAAGCGTGCCCTCGTGATGCACGGTGCCTCCTTGGCTTTCCCACCATCTTGCGGCTTTGCGGCCTTGGCTCACGATCTCGGGCTCTGCGCTCACCCCTTCGCAATCGGGCGCCAGCATGCCGCCGGCCCACCAAGAACAGGCATGATCGCCAGGCGCGCTTTTGAGATCAATGACCGTGACCTGCGCGCTGCGTGACGACAGTTCGGCAGCCATGGCAAGGCCACACACACCGCCACCAATGATGGTGAAAGGGCCGCTCATTTCCAAAGCGCGTGAAAGTGGTGAACAGGCCCATGGCCTTGTCCAACGTGCAATTTATCCGCATGCAAGATCGCGTGGTATAGCCACGTGTGGGCACGCGATACCGCATCGTTCAAAGCCATTCCCTGCGCCAAGCCCGCAGCGATGGCCGAAGAATAGGAACATCCTGTGCCGTGGGTGTTGCGAGTGTTCACACGTGGGGCCGAAAAGTCCTGTGTTCCCGTTTGCGAGACAAGATGATCGGTGCAAGTCTCTCCGTCTGCATGTCCGCCTTTCATCAAAACCGCACCGACGCCAAGTTCCAGAAGGGCGTTCGCCTGTGACTGCGTGCTGCCCTCGCCAACCAGTTTCGCCGCTTCGGGTAGGTTAGGTGTAAGCAGGGTCGCGCGTGCGAAAAGCGACGATTTCAAAGTATTTATCGCGCTATCGGCCAGCAGCGTATCACCTGATTTAGCAACCATCACTGGATCAAGTACAACTGGCCCATCATAGCCCGCCAGCGCATCCGCCACCGCTGCAATCAGCGACGGTGTCCCCAGCATCCCGATCTTGATCGCGTCAATCTGGATGTCATCCAGAACGGCCTTGATCTGCGCCGCAACGACGTCTTCCGGGATCGGATGGATGGCTGTAACAGCTTTCGTGTTCTGTGCGGTAACCGCCGTCACAACCGAAGCAGCATATACACCCATCGCCGAAAACGCCTTGAGGTCCGCCTGAATGCCAGCCCCACCACTAGAGTCGGACCCAGCAATCGTTAACGCCTTAGCTGCCATGTCGTGGCCCTTGGTTTAGGGGGCAGGATGGTAAAGGGCGCAGGCCATAACGGGTGCAAGGTCCGCAAGCTGTTCCCTCCGCCGGTCCTAACCGGTTCAGGTTCAATGGGTTTGCAGCTTGTGCATCTCAGCCCGGATATGGGCACCCCAACAGATATTGAAAGTACGATTAACTTGATCGCACAGACGCGTCAAACGGATAGTCTTGACCCACTACCAGATCATTCGAAGCAGGGTGGTACCATTCCCCCAACTTGTCTTTGTCGACAAGGAAGAGCCATACGTTTTGCGGTTCGGATTTGATGAACACTGAGCTGACGATTGTTTGGCGCGTCATTTCGACTTTCTTTCTGGCCTTGCCTTTTCTTCGGCCTCGACAACCTCTTTCAACTTGTTCAGGCGCTCTTCCCAGAACTCGTGGAAATGCCGGAGCCAATTGTCGATTCTCTTGAGCCCCAAAGGCTCAAGAGAATTAAGACGCTCTCGGCCAATCTTCCGGACCGAGATCAACCCACCTTCCTCAAGAATAGTGAGATGCTTTTTGATGGCTGTTCGCGTGACACTGTATTGCTCTACAATGTCACCGATTGTCATATCCTCCTCCGAAAGCTGGACAAGAATTGATCGTCGGGTCGGGTCGGACACGGCTCTGAAAACTGCCTGTTGTTGCGCTTGATCCGGTTGGGTGAGTTGCATCTGAGGTTCGCCTTATACAGCCTGCAGAGAAGTAAAGGGCTTTCCCTGTCCGGTGGCAAGATAGCCTTTCAAGCTGTCGAGGAAAAAGAAATCCCAGCCTTGCGCGCAGATATCGAAACACTCCAGAGCTTCATTCAGCCCATCATGGGTCATAGTGATTTTTGCGCCAGAGGGATGCGGCTCAATCGCCCAGATGATATTTGTGCCAACCCACTCGTTAGGTGTCTGGACTTCTGGGTGCAACAGATTGGCTTGTGTACATTTCCAGACAATCTCGTATCCAGCTTCGTTATAGTCTGGGGTTGCAGTGCGAAACGATTTCTTGGTCTCTCCGAACCCAATCGTGAAATGGTCGCGTTCAAAGGAAACCTCGTTGCTCCACCACAATTTGATTTGGCCAGTAAGCGCATCGTAGACCTGTTCGGGGTTGCGCTTGGGTCTGCCGCCATCATCATCTCGCTGCAATGGGTTGGGCAGCCTGGCTATGCCGACACGATTACGGCCTATGGCATCATCACCCGAGTTATGACTTTTGTCTTCCTTCCGCTATTGGGGTTGTCCTTTGCGATGCAGACGATCACCGGGAACAATTATGGGGCGAATTTGTGGTCGCGCTCTGATGCGAGTCTGAAGATGGCGCTCGGGATTGCGTTGCTGTATTGCGCCGCCATGCAAGCCGTTTTGATGATACCCCCTGGTCAAATCGCGCGTGCCTTTGTAGACAGCGAACCTGTCATATCCGAAGTCACGCGTATCCTGCCTGTTTTGACCATCGCGTTTTTCCTTGCCGGACCGTTGATGATGGTTGCCACCTATTTTCAGGCCATTGGATCGGCGGCGAAAGCGGCGGTTCTTGGGTTAAGCAAGACCTATTTGTTTGCAATTCCGCTGACCTTCTTGCTGCCAATTTGGTTTGGAGAAAGCGGCATTTGGTTTGCAGGTCCAATTGCAGAAGTGGCCTTGCTGGTGCTCACCTTTGGCGTGCTTTTGACGACTGCAAAAAGAAAGGGGTGTATCCCCTTGACATACGGTAAGGCAAAACCTATCTATAATGCATGAAACAGACAAATGTACGCCAGTTCTTTCAGCAGTTCCCTACAGACGAAGCTTGCCTTGAGCATTTGTTCAACGTCCGCTTCGGTCAGGGGCATGAATGCCCTAAGTGTGAGCGTGCGGCTAAGTGGTATCCACTCAAGTCAGAGAAGGCGTTTTCCTGCCAGTGGTGCGGCCACCACATCCACCCAATGGTGGGTTCAATCTTTGAAAAGAGCCGCACACCGTTGCAGCTTTGGTTCTACGCAATCTTTCTTTTCACCACGACACGCAACGGAGTGGCTGCGAAGGAATTGCAGCGTCAACTTGGCGTCACCTACAAGACCGCGTGGCGCATGGCGCACCTCATCCGCGAACATATGGCCGGAATTGATGGTGACGGAATGCTAAGTGGCACGGTAGAAGTCGATGAGACCTTCGTAGGCGGCTATGAAAAGGGTGCGCAGGTCGGCAAGGGCAAGGCTGTTGTGCTGGGAATGCTAGAGCGCGACGGTGAGTTGGTCACTGAGGTCATACCAGATCGTAAGGGCGGCACACTGGCCCGTCACGTTGTGGATCACGTCGAGTTCGGGTCTGTCGTCAATACGGACGAGCATCGCGGGTACAACTCTCTTGCAGGTGCCTATGACCACAAGACAGTGAACCACTCACAAGGCCAGTATGTCGGTGATGCTGGCGAGACGACAAACTCAATCGAAGGGTTCTTTGCTCAACTCAAGCGCACCATCGCTGGCACTCACATTTATGTTTCAGACAAGCACCTCTGGAAGTACGCCAAGGAATGTGAATACCGCTTTAATCGTCGGATGAAGCCGGAATCGATGTTGGCTGAGTTGCTTTCTCGCTTCCCTGAGTTGGACGCTTAATCAGCGCATCAAGCTTGTCGAGGTCGCCGTCTGGATCGGCCTCGTGTTCTTTAATGAACTCTTCAATCTTGCCTTTTCGGGCGGTTTTCAGATTCGGCACCTTCGGTATCTCCAATCAAATTTTTGCGGCCATCTCTTGCTAAACCAGACAGTTCCAATCTTCTTCTTGATACAACCCTCATTAGGTGATTGACCCTAGCATTCCAATTTACAAACTTTTCATCCAAAACTTCACTCTCTACCTTGCTAAAGTCTACGATAATCTTTTCTTCGTCTGTCCAGCCAGACACCTTTTCCAAGTCAGACCGCGCTATGGCCACAAACCCAGAGTTTGAGGAGATTTTCGCCTCAAGATCAGACATTCGTGCATCTCTGAAAGCCAAGTCGCCCTTCCTTGTGATGTTATAAATATGGTTTCGGTGTTGGAATAAACGCATTTCAAAATCTCGAAGGGCGTCAATCTCATGGGCTATCGTAACATAGCTAAATACGCGTTCAAGATTCTCGTTGTATTTCTCTAACTTTGCATCAAGCATTTGTCTTTCATTATTTGCCACTCGATCACTCAATGTAAGTTCTCGATGCTCACGTGCGAACATTATTCGAAATAAAAAGACACAAGCTAAGATATTCAAAACTACAGCAGCCCAAGGGAACCACGTTTGTGAAGGCCAGTTTGGTGCCGACATTGCCAGCCATCCAAAAAACTCAAATATATCTAGAGGAACTGTAATTTTCTCTACGATGACGGGGACCATTACAAGCCCTCCGACCAAAGTGGCGACAAGCTTATGGTTTTTTGCCTTAGTCCAAGCGCGAGAGAATCCCCCCGCGCTCCTTTGATTGACAGGCTGAACGTCATTTCCCATTCGTCACTCATCTCACGATTCCTTTCCTTGAGTCCATACGTATGTTGAGGGGATAGGCCCCAAAAGAAACGACCTATTGCTTGGAGTTTTCCACACCGAGAAAGGAGTGGCACGATGACTGAACAATATCCGACTGTTGCTCAGGCAAAGGACCTGGCAAAAAAGCTTCGCTTGGCGAAAGGTTCAAATGGAACCGCCATTGGACATGCCCAATCGCTGGAACAGGTTGCCCATCAACATGGCTTTCGCGATTGGAATACCATGCTGGCAGCGATCGGAAACGGCGCACCAAAGGGATGGAGTGTCGGCGAGAAGGTAAGCGGAACCTATCTGTCACAGTTTTTTTCTGCGACGGTTGTCAGTGTACGGCAACTCAAGCCGGGATGGTTTCGGGTCGAGCTGGATTTGAATGAACCGGTTGATGTTGTTTCTTTCGAGAGCTTCTCGAATTTTCGAAAACGGATACGTGGTACGGTTGGTCCGAAGGGGCATTCAGTGGAACGCACCAGCGACTGGGAGCCGCACCTTCAAATCGACCTTGGGTAGGGCGGGCAGCTGCTCTGTCACTTTACGCAAAATGTACCCGGCGCTTGCAAATCAGGCGCCGGGTCAGACATCTAGATCTATTTTAGGCTTTTCGGGGTTATCCTTGTAACACTCTCGGTCTTGCTGGTTCACTGCGCGGGAGGAACAAACGCAGGGTCAATCGCCATGCGTTGGCCGCTGACCAATCCTTCCTAAATACACTGCGCAACTGTCGTCTCGAACAGATGTCGCAGCAGATCACTCTCTCGGAAGCGCCCGTACCTGTTCTTGGAAAACGTCGAATGGTCAGGCACGCGATCACTCAAATCAAGACGGCAGAACCAGCGATATGCCTGGTTGAGATGAACCTCTTCACACAAGCGACGTTCGGACCGGATGCCAAAACAGTAGCCCACCAAAAGCATGCAGATCAGTAACTCGGGATCGATGGAAGGGCGGCCCGTGTGGCTATAAAACTGACTTAAGTACTGGCGGATACCGTTCAAATCGACGAACCGATCAATCGGCCGTATCAGGTGATCTTGCGGGACAAGATCTTCCAGAGAGAACTCATAGAACAGCACCGCCTGTGCTTCCTGCTTTGGTCCCAGCATCCCTAAATCTCCCAACCAATATTGGAATTGAATCAGCGGATGCCCCATCGATCAAGAAGAGTTTTTCAACAAAATAAGCCGTTCGGACGCTTGGATCCCAGTGTGATTCAAGCCACCCTTTGGATCCAGAGCCGCACACGAATGTTTCTTTGGCGGGATGTCCGCCTGCGTTCAGGCTGCGAACTCAAGCCAAGTCTGCGAAACTTAGCAATTTGCGGGCCGACAATGGAGAAGTGGCCGCGCGGTGCAAGCAACGCGGCCACTTCATTATCACCTCAACCGGTCTGGATGGCATAGTTTCCGGGTATTCGGGAAGAAACCGGTTAGGCTTGGCGTTCAGGTACCAATTCTGCTGGCAGGTTCTGGTAGCAGACCGGACGCAGGAAGCGGCGGATCGATAAAGTTCCAACGGAAGTCGCGCCGAAGTTTGTCGATGCAGGGTAGGGCCCGCCGTGAACCATTGTGTCGCTCACCTCGACCCCGGTCGGGAAGCCGTTTGCAAGAATACGCCCGGCCTTTCGCTCAAAGATCGGCATCAATGCCGCTGCTGCTGGCAGATCAGAGTCGTCCATATGCAGTGTGCAGGTCAATTGTCCTTGCAAGCTCAGAGCGATTTTTCGCATCTCGGCTTCGTTTTCTGCTTCGACGATGAGGCCCAACGGACCAAACACTTCTTCTGCCAGCGCGTGGTTGTTCAACCAGTTCTTGGCTGTTGTACGGTACAGGTAAGGCGTTGCGTCGCGCTGGTCACACATCGACACAAGCAATTCCTGCACGCCGCTGGTTTCAGCTATCTGCCGTTGACCATCACGATAGGCTGATGCAATTCCGTCTGTCAGCATAGTTTGCGCTGTAACATCGCCTAACGCCTGACACGCAGCTGTTGCAAATGCTTCACCAGCCTCACCTGCACAAACAACCGCGATTCCGGGATTGGTGCAAAATTGTCCGGCACCCATGCTAAGCGAAGCGGCCCAGCCCTTACCGATGGCTTCTCCGCGTGCGTGTAGGGCGTTATTCAGGATGAACATCGGATTGACCGACCCGAGCTCCCCAAAAAACGGAATGGGTTCCGGGCGCGAAGCGCATAGATCGAACAAAGCGCGTCCGCCTGCCAGAGAGCCGGTGAATCCAACAGCCTTGATCAATGGATGCTGAACAAGAGCTGCGCCAACCGCGCGATTGCCGCCCTGGATCATGCTGAAGACACCCGGTTGCAGGTTGCACTTTCGGATGGCAGCTGCAATGGCTTCGGCGATAATCTCGCCGGTGCCCGGATGGGCCGAATGGCCTTTGACAACAACGGGGCATCCAGCGGCAAGTGCTGCGGCTGTGTCACCACCGGCTGTGGAAAACGCCAATGGAAAGTTCGAGGCCCCGAACACGGCAACCGGGCCGATCGGGCGTTGGACCATCTTCAAGTCCGGGCGCGGCAGAGGCTGTCGGTCCGGCAGTGCGCCGTCGTGGCGGCGATCCAGATAGTCCCCTGCCAGAATGTGAGAAGCAAACAGGCGTAGTTGCCCTGTTGTGCGCCCCCGTTCCCCTTGCAAGCGGGCTTCGGGAAGACCGGTTTCCTGCGTGCCGATTTCAGTGATGGCGGCGGCGCGTGCCTCGATCTCGTCAGCGATGGTGTTCAAGAATTCTGCGCGGACTTCACGGGAAGAGTAGCCATAGTCCCAAAACGCGTCTTCGGCGGCCTGAACTGCGGCATCCACATCCTCAACGCGCCCGACGGCGTAGTCGTGGCTGGGGCCATGGGCTGGGCTGGACGAAAAAATTGCGTCGCCCGATGTCCAGTTTCCTGCAATCAGATGTTTCCCGTGTGGCGTAAAGTTCATCTCGGTCTCGCTTCCAGAAAGAGCTAGTTATGGATATTGTATCCAATATAATATCTCAAAGTGCAAGGCCGTATCGCGTGCGTCGTTCCGCTACGCTCCGTTTTGGCTTCTTTGAGCTGCCACCATTTCCAGCAATTCGTTCTTGGTTCGAGAAATGTGCTTTTCAAGCAGTTCGCCTGCGCTCACCACGTCGCCTTCTATGGCATATGCCAGCAACTTTCGATGCTCTTTGCGGGCGGGGTCGCGTTGTTTCATCACGCTCAGATGAATGCGGACATAGCGGTCGGAATGTATACTTATCCGTGCCAGCAAATCGTCGGTCAATCGCCGGTCGGCGGCAGCATATAGGGCCGCATGATAATCATGGTTGAGCTGCCCCCATTGGCCTACATCATCCGATGCGTAGGATCCTTCCATATCCGCCAGAATTTTTTCACATCGTTCAAAATCAACAGACGTCATGTTTGGGATTGCGCGGCGAAACAGGTCGGCTTCGATCAGAGCCCGCAGATCGAATATCTCACCGATTTCGCGCAACGAGTGTTTAACGACTGAACCGCCTATATTGTTTTCCCACGAGATCAGCCCTTCAGCACTGAGCCGCTTAAGCGCCTCGCGCACCGGCATACGAGAGACCTCGTATTCTTCAGCAAGCAACTCTTGCCGAATAGCTTCCCCTTCCGCGATATCACCACTTAGAATTCGATCTCGCAGATCATCAGAAATCATTTCTGGTAAGCTCAGTTTCTTGAATGCCCGACTGGCTGCCATGATGCTGTCTTTCAATTGTATTTTGGATGCAAAGTATCCTAGGTCCACTGTGTATATCAATATTGAAGTTATTTTGTGCATGGAAATTGGTTGAACTCGTACAATGAATCATTGCATCCAATATCCATATTGACACCAGGCAAGGATAATCAGCATGACAAGTTCAAAACAGATAAGCCTGTCAGAAATCAAAACCCTGAGTCTATCGATCTTGAGCCATGTTGGCTACGGGCGCGCCCACGCTGCTGCTATCACTGAAATGCTCTATGCCTGTCAGTTGGACGATTGTCAGTCCCATGGCCTGTTTCGGCTGATCATGTGTGCGCAGACGATGCTAGCGGGCAAGGTAGACGGCCACGCACTGCCTCATGTCGCACATTCGGACAATGCGGTGGTCAAAGTGGATGCACGAGGTGGCATATCTCTGTTGGCGTTTGAAAAGGCCCTGCCGGCACTGGTTGAGAAATCCCGCCATCACGGGATCGCCGCTATGGCCATCAACAACTGTTTTCACTTTTCAGCGCTTTGGCCTGAAGTCGAAAGGCTTTCCGCTGCCGGTCTGGCGGCGATGGCCATGGTTCCGAGTCATTCCTGGGTCGCGCCAGCCGGTGGGACGCGCGGCAGCCTCGGCACCAACCCATTGGCCTTTTCCTGGCCGCGCTCGGGTCAGGACCCGTTCACGTTTGATTTTGCCACTAGCGGTTTTGCGCGAGGTGAGATTGAGCTTTATAAACGTGCGGGCAAACCACTGCCAGCAGGTGTGGCAATCGACAGGGATGGAAATCCTACAACTGATCCGCAGTCTGCACTGGATGGCGCGATGCTGACCTTTGGTGGCTACAAAGGATCTGCCTTATCCGTTATGATCGAATTGCTGGCGGGCCCGTTGATTGATGATATGACCAGCCTTGAAAGCATGGAATTTGCAGGTGGTGCGGCGGGCGCACCATACCATGGTGAGATCATTCTGGCCTTTGACCCGGTGCAGTTCAGCAACGGTAAGGTCGCAGAAAACGACGCGCGGGCGGAACGACTGTTCGCTGACATCATTGATCAGGGCGCACGCCTGCCCTCGCAACGACGTTTTGCTGCCCGGGCGCGCAATTTAAAGCGTGGATATGTCGAGATTCCCGAGGCTCTGTACAACGAACTGCTATCCCTGCGCGACGACTGAGCTTAGGCGCCCCAGGTATCGCTCAGACGAGATCCGCCAGGCCATGGGTCGGACAGGTCCAACATATGTTGGTGCGGGCCGGTGATCCAGCCCCGCCCGCTGATTTCAGGAATGATGGCGGAGCGTTCTCACACCTGCGCCTGATAAACGATATGCCCTATGAAACATGATCCGATGATCGATACCGCCTTGAACGTTTGACCAAATTGCATCTGTCCTTTGGCCGCCATCAACGCCATGCGGGCAGACTCTGCAGTACCGGTTGGCAGGCGATCCATCTTGCCCGGCTGGATGGCCACAGTTGATTTCCCTGTCGGCCGGTTCCTGGCTGGCTCAACACACCACAAAACGCACAGAATGAGATGTGACCCCAATCGGGAAACCCGGGGTGGGTAAACCCAAACTGCTCATTTGCCGCATCGCTGATCGCTACGCCGCAGCGAGCAATGTCTTTGGCCTCTGCCTCGACAATCTCTAACCCCGCGGATGCGGCATCAACCACCACGAAACTGGCCCCGCCATCGGCGGTATCGCGATGGTCAGGGTGCCCAATCCCGGCAGCTCCAGCGGCACATCGAACTTGTCGGCAAAACTGGGTAGGTTCTGCACAAAAACCCGTTCAGCTTTGCCACCTCTGCACTCGGCCCGTACCATGACCAGCCCGCCGGGGGCCTCCAGCTGAAGCTCCGTTACGGGCTCGTGCATTTCAACCAGCCCGGCATCAAGCAGAACTGTCGAGACACAAATCGAATTTGATCCCGACATTGGCCGCGTATCTTCCGGCTCCATGATGATAAAGGCGGCATCGGCTTGGGGATGTTTGGGCGGCACCAGCAGGTTCACATGGCGAAACACCCCGCCGCGCGGTTCATTGAGCACAAAGCTTCGCAGAGTCTCATCCCGGGCGACAAAGCTAAGTCGTTTCCACAAGGTTTCGCCGGGCGGCGGCGCAACGCAACCATAGTCACATCGCCGACCTCACCCTCTGCGTGGGCCGAGATAACATGTATGATTTTCCTGATACGCGTCGGTGATTCCTTCAAAAACGCGTTGGAGCATAGGGTGCAATCGAAATTGATGGAGCCTTCTCGTTGATGATCGACCCCACCAACTCGGCGGTCCCCGCTGCTTGAGTTAGGCCCAGATGCCCGTGGCCAAAGGCATAGATTACGTTGCCAGCACGTTGCGATATTCCGATGACCGGTAGGCTGTCCGGCATCGAGGGACGAAATCCCATCCATTGCTTGCCACCTTCGGTCTTGAGGTCTGGCAAGAAGCGTGCCGCTTTCCTGAGCAGGATATCGGCGCGTTTGTAATTCGGGGCCATCTTCAGCCCGCCCAACTCAACAGCGCCGCCGACACGCACACCATCATTGATGCGGCTGACAACAAAGCCATGCCCGCCAAAGGTAAGATGCGTACGCAGGTCAAAGGCTGCATCCGGCAATGTGGTGTTGTACCCGCGCTCGGTCTCAAGCGGGATGCGGTCCCCCAGAGTGCGTGCGAGATGATGCGACCAGGCCCCACACGCCACAACAATCTTGCTTGCGACGGTTTCGCCATCAGAGGTGGTCAGCAACACACCATCCGCTGTGTTTTCCAGCGCACGGATATCACCTTTTTCAATGGCACCGCCCTGTGCCACAAAGGTCTGTGCCAGATGTTCGACCCAGGTTTTGGGGTCAACCACATTCATCCACTGTGGCGTGTAGCCTGCATGGGTGAACCGCGGATCAATACCCGGCTGAATCTCGGCAATGGCCCTAGCACTTTCCAGCAATTCAAATTCAATTCCATGGGTGCGGCGTAAATTCCACGTCTTCAAACTGGCCTTATACTCGCGCGCACCTTCAAACAGTTGCAATTGCCCTTCCCGCCGAATGAGACTTTCGCCATCAACCCCTGCAATCTGCCGTTCCAGTGCCTTGCGTGAAAGGCCCATCAGCGCGGTTTGTGCAACGATGGAATGCTCATACCTATCCTGCCAACTGGCCCGCCAGAACCGCAACATCCAGGGCGCGATCCTGTGGGCATAACTGGGCGGCAACGACAGTGGTCCCGATGGGTCCAGCAGCCATTTGGGTGCCTTTAGCATGATTCCGGGAGTGGCCAAGGGCACGATATCGGAGAATGCAAAAGCCCCAGCATTGCCCCGCGAGGCTTCGGCGGCCACGCCCTTGCGATCAATCACCTGCACGCAATGACCCTGCCGGAGCAGTTCCAGCGCTATGCTGATACCAACCACGCCTGCACCAACAACAACAATTTTCTGTGGCATGAGAAACGCCTATGCTCGATTGTTAGGCATCGAGGCGAAGAGTCCGCCCCGACGGGTGTTACAGAACGATGCCCGCCCTGAACGGATCATCGGTTGCAAAGATCAGAGTGCTTTTGGCCATGATATGCGCCTCGCCGGTCAACGTCGGAATGATGCCGCCTTCGGATCCCCGCTGATATGACAAGCGATATGCGCTTCCAATCACGCTCTTCAGAGTAATCTGCTGACCTGGGTCCAGTTGCCCCCGTGCCGCCAGGCATGCCGCAAACGCAGAGCTGCCCGTGCCACAAGGAGACCGGTCATATTCACCATCCGGGCACAGAACGAAATTGCGCCTCAGGCAGTCGCTGTTCGGGGATGGGCCGCTCAGGATAACGTGATCCACTGGCTGCCCCTGAGGCCCCCCAATTCCTCGCTCATTGCATGTCTTGCGGATTGCTATGGATAAATCCTTCAGGCGTTGAATATTTGCCGTCGAAACCTCGATTGGCTCAGCGTCTGCAATAAAGAACCAATTGCCTCCATAAGCCAGATCCCCGGTTACCCTTCCATACCCTTCAACCTCGACCGATACGTCTGCGGCCACTCGGCGGCTTTCAATATTGGTCACTGAGACAGTGTTGGTATCATGAAGTTCGACGGTCACAATCCCAGCAGGGGTTTCTATCCGATGCGTTCCCACCTCGATCCGACCCTCTTCGGCCAACGTCACCGCCAGGCCGATGGTACCGTGCCCGCACATGCCCAAGACCGCTTCGGCATCAAAATAGATCACACCGATGACACAGCTAGGATCAACGGGTTCAACCAGAAGAGCCCCGACCATGCCCGGCTGGCCGCGTGGTTCCAGCAGAACCGATTTGTAGAACGCCTCGTGATCCTTGGCCAAACGCAGTGTACGTTTGGCCAAGGACCCAGATCCAAGATCCGGACCGCCATCAAGGATCACCCGTGTGGGCATTCCTCCAGTATGGCTGTCGATTACATGCATTCAGAGATGATCCCGCCCTGCTTTGACCAATCCGCAAACCATGCGTTGAAGAGCGCATATTGCTGTTCGCAATAGTTGCGCTGTGCGTCATTAAGCTCATCAGTTGCGTTGAAGTGCAGACGGTATTCCTCCTCGCCATTCAGGACGAGCAGATACTTGTAGTAAAGAACAAGGTCGGTGCCTTCGTCGAAGCTGGCCAAAACACCAAAAGCTTCCTCCAGTTCTTGGGCGCGCAGTCGAGCTTCCGCATTGCCTTCAGCAGCTTTCTGCGACAAAGCGGCCAGCAGAAGGGCTTCCTTGGGCAGGGCAGTACCAATACCTGTAATTGATCCGGTGGCGCCACAGTTGACAAAACCATGATAAACTTCTGTGTCCACGCCAACCATCAGAGTAATCTGATCGTCCTTCGACGTAATATGCTCTGCTGCGTAACGCAGATCGCTCTTTCCGCCAAATTCTTTAAACCCAATCAGATTGGGATGCTCGGCGCGTAACGCGAGGAACAGATCGGCGCGCGTGGCGAAGCCGTAGACCGGGCTGTTGTAGATGACCGCCGGTACGTCTGGCGCAGCTGTCAAAATAGCCTCGAAATGGTTCTTCTGCGCTTCGATGGAAGACCCGCGTGACAACACACGCGGGATCACCATCAGCCCCGCTGCGCCAACCTTCTGGGCGTGGGCCGCATGTGCCACGGCAGATTTCGAGTTGATCGCCCCGGTCCCCACTACAACGGGCAAGCCAGCTTCCACCAGACGCTCAACTCCAGTCATCCGCTCTTCGTCGGACAAAAGAGGCCAATCTCCCATCGAGCCACAGTAAACCACGGCCGACATTCCGGCCTCGACCATTTCCTTGCCCTTTTTAACGAGGGCGTCGAAATCCGGTGTCCGGTCTGTTTTGCACGGCGTCATGAGGGCGGGCATTGTTCCCGTAAAGATGTTCGTTGACATATCGTCTCCTGATTCTTGTGGTCGTAGACCTGTGTTTCTTCAAATTTTCAGCATCAGATTTAGAGCCTCAGAAATACGAGTGTACGTAGCACCCATCTTGGATATCTGAATTCCCGCTCTTATTGATTCGCTTTGCTCTGAAGTGCTGACTTCTCCTCATTGATACATGTAATGTATCCAAAATCCAATATGCAAAATTTGAGAAATAGTGACTTAGGAGGTAGTCAGCATACCACTGCAAGCTAGGTTGCGTCGCCCTGAGTTTGTGACTGTACCGCACCCGGATCTATGCAAGTCATGACCTCTGTGCATATCAAAGTTGCAATATCTATTATTTTGCTTCTGCGGGAGTAGGAATACATGTCGCCATGTAAATACAATATCCAATCCCAACTGGAGACAAAGAGAATGACCCAAGATCGTCGCGAAAACGCCAAGTTCGTATTCTTCATTGCTGCCGGAATGGCACTTGTTATCGCATTATCTATCCTGCCCTACGTTTGACTTTGGGCATGCGGTTGCGCGCGAAAGGCAAAACCCAGAGGAACCAAAAGCCGGCAAAGTTCGCCGGCCTTTGTGATTTTAGTTTGACCACAGTCGCGAATTCACACATGCAACCAGTCACTTTACCCATCACCCAAGCAGTAGGTCCAGCAACCCTAGCGACATCCCTAGAATGAACTTTGTAGACCCCAGATCCGCCAGACGCCATTTCTATCCAATCGGCTTCGTTTTCGAACTTTCAGACTCGCAACACATGAACCGCGCAATATGCGTGACGCACTACGAGTGCGGAAGTCGAGCCTAAGAAGAACTCTTTCATACCGGGTTCGTATGATGCGATGACCACGCAGCCTGCGTCATGAGTATTGGTAAATTCGGTGATCGTGCGCCCTGCTGAGTGGCCTTCAAGTTATACAGCGGACACGCCGGGCTCCTCTGCCACGCGCTGTGTCAATTTCTGATGCGCCTCTTGGTGCAATTTCTTGACGACCTCTTCTTCGAATAAACTAAAATTGAACTGTTGGGCGGCTCGTGGACATGAACGGCAGAGATGCGTCCGCCAGGGGAGATTAACGCACGCGCTGCGGACAGCGCCAGTTGGCTGATCCCATGCTCCAAGGGCAGTGCAACAACGATATTATCGTACATGATGATCTTCCATAATTTATTGGGCTTACCCAACTTCCTATTGATTCCGTCTTATGCAGGGGACGTTTGGATTGAGAATGTCTGTGACGCCGCGCACAACATTGTAAAAAAAAAGAGGCGCCCCAACCTTTGGGGCGCCTCTTTTTTAGAGCAAAAGTTCGCTTCTATCGGCTGAGCAGCAAATCCGGCAGCCACAGGGCCAATTCAGGAACAAACGTTGTAAGCATCAGCGTCGGCAACCAAGCGAACACGATGAAGATCAACGTTGGCCAAAGCATCTTTGACACAGGAACATCACATACCTGCGCGCCAAGATAGAGCAGCGGCGCGGTTGGCGGCGTGATGTTTGCCATCCCAAGATTGACGCCGATGATGGCGGCAAAATGGATTGGATCCACACCAACACTTTGTGCGATTGGCAGCAGGATCGGCGTTGCCAATAGCAGGCCTGAGATATCATCCATCAGCATTCCGATTAAGATCATCACAACGTTGATCATCAGCAAGATTACGATTGGATTATCCGATACCGAGTAGACCATTTGCTTGGCCAACGCCGGAGCACCTTGGGCGATCAGATTGTCAGACACGATCAGAACCATGAAGATCATGACCATAACCATGCCGATCGTCACTCCGGAAGCCTGGATGGTGGTCGCCAGAGATTTCCATGTCAGGCCGCGATAGAAGTAAATCGCAATCGGGATCGCATAAACAACAGCAATACCCGCAGCCTCTGTCGGGGTCATGATACCGCCGTAAATGCCGCCCAGAATGATAATGGGCATCATCAATGCCGGGCCTGCCAGCCGCCCCTGCATACCCAAAGTCGGGAGGAACGGTGACGGACGGTCCTTTACCTGAATGTCATCGAATTTACGCAGCATGAACTGGTTGGTGATAATCAACAACGTAATCAGGATGATCGCGGGGATAACCGTGGACAGAAAGCACTTCAGTACGTGTTGCTGGGCGACCCAGCCGTACAGAATGTGCGATGCACTGGGCGGGATCAGAAGGCCTAGTGGGCTCGCGGATACGATCAGCGCCGCAGATTGCCCACGTGGGTAATTGGCCCCCTTTAGGTGGGGCATCATGATGCCGCCGATGCAGGTCAGTGTCGCATTGGCACTGCCGGAAATGGAGCCGAAGACCCCACAGGCCAGCACGCCCGCCGCGCTCAACCCACCTTTGATGTGGCCGATGAACATCTCGGCCAAAGACACGAGAGGTGCCGCGATCTTGCCTTTCTCCATGATGCCACCGGCAATCATAAAAAGAGGAATAGCCAGCAGGACCAGCGACCGGACTCCGGTCGCCCCTGTGGGCAAATAGCCCGAAACGGACTGGTCCCCGACCAAGGCGATGAAGATGAGAACCGAGCCAAACGCCACATAAACGCTAACGCCCAACAGCAGCATCAAACAGACTATGAGTAGACTTCCAGTAATGATCATTTGGCAGCCTCCTTGGCCGAATCGGATTTCAAAGGAAGGCCAAGCCCCTGGCGAATATGCACATAGAGATATGCGGCCGTGAACATCGCCATGAAGCTAAAGGCGATCATGATCGCGATCCGCCATGTCACGAAGGGAATCCGCAGAACCGGGGTTGCGCGCAAACGCGGGAACGAGAAATCGTCAGCCAGCGAAACATAGCAGGCATAAACGATAAACAGGATTACGAAGACTTCGATCGTTAGAACGAGGAACTCGCGCCACCAAATCTTTTTGGGATCCTTGATCACAATGCTCAAGATGTCGGCGTTGATGTGCATCTTGCGTTCTGATGCCAAAACCGCACCGGCAAAGAAGCCGACGATGCTGATGGCCAAGAGCCACTCTTCGTAAGCAAAAAGGTCTCCGCCAAACCCGTATCTGATGATCACGACCAAGCCGAATGTCAGCGCCATCAGGAAACCGGAAAACGTCACGATTAACTTCATGATGGCCAGCATCCATTCCATCGGCGCGCCAATGAACCTCGGCAATTCCTCGGTGATCTTTGGCTCGATTTCCAACGTCTCGTTCGCAACGATAATTGGCCGTTCTTCTGGTGTATCTGTCATGTCCCCCCCCCGATTATTTATAAATTGGGTCTAGCAAAAAGAGGGCCGGCAAATCCGCCGGCCCTCTTGATATTATTGGTATCAGTTCTTGTCCGCCAGCAGACGATCAATGATATCCTGGCCGACGGTTTCAGCCATCATGGGCCAGACTGTTTCCTGGATGTGAGCAGCCATTGCAGCCTGTTCTTCATCCGTCAAGGTCAGAATGGTGTATCCGCTTTCGACAAGCATTTCTCCAAACTTCGCGTCGTTTTCGCGGTTGTATGTGAAGAAGTCATCGGACGCTTTGGTCATCGCTGCCGAAAGGGCCGCGCGCTGCTCGTCATTTAGCTCATCGAGAGTACGCTGAGACGCGTAAAATGACGTCAGCTCTGAGATTGAGTTGTACTCAACAAAGTGCGTACCAACATCAGACTGCGCAAAGATCGAGTATGTCGCTGTCTTGGTGCAGCAAATCGCGCCATCCACGATGCCCGATTGGATCGCCGGGAAGATATCCCCCCACGCCATTGTCGTCGCCTGGTAGCCCAGCTCTTCGACCATGGTTTTCACTACGTTCGAAGACCAAACACGGATGTTCATGCCTTTGTCGTCGAATGTGTTGTAGTTGGTTGGCTCTTGCGTCGCGACGATACCGACGAACCCTTCAGGGTTCTGCGCCAAGACGCTCACGCCATACTCATCCGTGATTTCCTGCAGGATTGTATTATATTCGGAATCCATGTTGCGCATGATGTTATCCATGTCGTCCCAACCGCCCACGAGGAACGGCATCGACAAGAATTCAAGACGGGGATCTGTATCTGCATAGATAAAGGCCGCAGCCAAATCGATGTTGCCGCGCGCGACGTCCTCAAACAGGGCCTCACCAGAGCCAAGCTGGTTGGCGGGGAACAATTCGATTGTCAGGCCCACATCAGCAGCAGCAACGTCCGCCGCAACCTGCTCCATCATCACTGTCCCTTGATGGTCGATCGGGAATACGCCTGCAAAACGCAGCGTCATCTCCTCAGCAAAGGCAGCAGTTGACAACAAGGTGCCAATCGCACCAGCCGCAAAGGTTTTCGGTAATATCTTCATCTCAAGTTCTCCATGTTATGAGGGCAGTAGGTTTGGAAGCCGCTTGTTAGGCTTCCTTTTTTGGGGATGCTATTTTGGCAAGACACGTCGATTTTGACTTCTGACAAACTTGCGAAACAAGGTGCGTCATTGTCAACAGATTTCGGTTCAAACAGAAATCACCGAGTCCGAACATGCAATCTCCTCCAAAACGCAATAAATGTACTTCTATAGTATTTAATATCCAAAATCCAATATTTTCTGCTCACACCATCCATGGTTCCGACCACCAGTCAGAGTCCCGGCAAGAATCGAGCTGTTCCTGACGGGTAAGGGGTGGACAGAACTCAATGCTATGCGTTTTCACTCTAGCGAAATTATTGCACGACTATGGCGACCAAGGCACCAACCCTCGGTCATCGATAAGCCTGCCTTAGCCTAGGTGTCACAAAGCGTTGCGTTGTGATTTCAGGCCACTCCAAGTCGACTAGAACGGCCGTGATTTCATCAGATCCTCAGTCCACCTTGGCGCGAAAATAAGCTCCGTCGAAGTCTTCTACTTCCACTTAGATTTATTTATGCTGCTGCGTCCGCTTTATTGGTATGTGAGTGAATAGTTTCAGCTGCAGTAAACGGCCGGTTTCCGCCCTTCATGTAAATCAAGCTGGGTGCCTGTTTATACTGAAGGTCCACCCAAGATCTAGTTAACTATCAACGACGGTGTGTTATGAATGCCCGCCGGGAGGTACACCGACATTCATTGAAAAATGAGCGAATGCGCGGTTGTGAGCCGAACCAACGGCCCAGTCTTGTTGGATCGGTACATCTAGCCGGTCGTCAACGCACCGTTCATCCAATTCCGAAGGCCATAACCTATGGAGCGACGAGTGAATGGCGGGCAAAGAGTAGACGAAAAGATAATTTTCTTGGTTACTTTGGAAACGCAGAGATTAGGTGCCAATAAGCGACTATCTTAGGTTCATAGCTGTGGACGTCGATACTGCCGGGTACGATATCGCGAGCATCTGTCAAATTGGCCTTGCTTTTGTTGGGTTCGACAGCTCAATTGTAATTTATTGAGCATACATTGATCCCTGCACGCCATTCGTTGCGGGCAATACCCGATTGAATGGCATTGATGCTGCAACAGTCAGGAACGCCCCAATTTTGCAGAAGTATTGCCAGACCTGCGTCCGGTTCTCGAGGCATAAAATCAGGATGCTGAGCACTTCGCAGCGGTCGGTCTTTGACTTTCAGTGATGCGATAGGGCGACTTCGTGGGCTGTAAGGCATCAAAACAACCATCAGCTCAAACTGAGGGCTCAAATTTCATGAGAAATAGTACTTAGACTTAATATACATGCTATGTGTATTTTATGGACGCCAAAGAGTAACATTCAAAGATGGGTCACGGATCGGGCTATGATTTGCTTGAAAAAGTACTTATCGAATGGGTAAACTATGGGTCAATTTACACCGTCGCAATTGAATGAGATAGGGGTCGCCAATGGGCGGCCTTTTATCTTACTGTCTGCGAAACAACCTTAAGTTGGGGAAGACGATGCGTTTGATTGGAATTCTTTGTGCGAGTTTGGTAACCGCTGCACCTGCCGCTGCACAGGAGCGTGAAACACTTGGGTATGGCCGCATATTCTCCAATGATTTCTTTGGCGACAATGAGGATCGCTGGAGGTCAGGATCTTATGCATTTTCCATCGTACGCGGCCCTGACTGGCAAAACCGCGCGCCGAGCGCGCCGGGCGCTTTGCTTGAATATCGTTTGCGCACCGAAATCATCGCTCCGTCGGAATTGAATGGAGCCGGTTCGAATGATCGCGCTTATGTCGGAACGCTGTCCGCGGGCGTCCATACGCATTTCACACGAGGCGGTGCTGATGTCTCACTTGGGGTTGATGTTGTGGCCGTTGGGCCACAGACCGGTGTGGCCGATATGCAGGATTGGTTCCATGATGTGGTGAGTGCTCCGAACATCTCAAATTCGGTTATCGCCAACCAAGTCGACAATGCATTTTACCCGACCGCCTTGGCAGAGATTTCTTACCCCGTTTCCTTAAGTGAAACGACAACGCTGCGCCCCTTTGTTGAAGCCCAATATGGTGTTGAGAATTTCGTCCGTGTTGGTGCGGATATTTTGATCGGTGGAAACCTGAAAAATGACCTCTGGTTGCGGGACAGCCCGACTGGGCAACTATATACAGGGGTTGAGAGCGAGCGCGCAGGGACCGGATTTGTCCTTGGTGCAGACTATGCGGTTGTCGATGATAGCGCGTATTTCCCGGCAAGTTTTGGCACCGTCGCCGAAGACGAGCGTTTCCGTGCACGCGCCGGTGTTCACTGGCGTCTTGGCGATAGCCTTTCGTACTTCTACGGCGTTACCTATTTAAGCGAAGAATATGTCGGCCAACCCGAGGGTCAACTCGTCGGATCACTGAAACTGAATTTCAACTTCTAAATAAATAGTTAACGCTCGACCTTAAAGTGACTTGATTGCCATGATTCCTGCCTGTTAACCTTTTGATCAGAACCCTGCACGCAGAGGCGGGGCAAAGACAGAGGCAGTAACGGGCATGAAAACGGGCTTTAAAGGCACGTTCGTCATCTCCTGGTCACAAACGGAACTCGATGGGTTCTGGTCAGCACCGCTTGAAAACTTGCGGGTTGGCACGGCATGGTCATGGACGGGCGAAGCGGTACGGGTGGACGGACCCGCAGATATTTTACCATTGGGCGATGCGGCTGGCAAAGCTGACATTCGCAAACGCGCAGCGATGTCTGTGCGTCGGCTGTTGAAGGCCGTCGAGGTCAAGACATCACGGCTAGACCTCGTTGAGGTTGAAGGCCCTGCGTTTGAGCAAAGTTTTACAGTCACAGACGGGCGCGACACGTGGACCGTGACGCTGATCGAAGGTGCAACGCCTTCCGCGCGTTTGTGCATGTTCGTAGGGGAAATCCCACCGCGTACTGCTGATTTGTGGATTGTAAACCACACCGTAGATCTGAAATCCCGTGATCAAAATGATGATCCTGCTGGCGGCGTGATTTGCTTCACGCCCGGCACGATGATCCGCACTGAAGAAGGTTTGATGCGGGTTGAGGATATTGGCGAAGGCACCAAGGTCCAAACAAAGGACAATGGTTGCCAAGAAGTGTTATGGACAGGGCAACGCCGCGTAACAGGCGCGCGCCTTTATGCCATGCCGCACCTCTGCCCGGTTCGCTTGCGGGCTGGGTCACTTGATAACGACGTGCCAGACGCTGGCCTGCTGGTCAGCCCCGATCACCGCGTGATGATCAAAGGCGCGCGTGCGCGTGCATTGTTCAATACTGAGGAAGTCTTGGTAACGGCGCGAGACTTGGTGAATGATCACTCCATCTATGTGGACCGCTCAATGCGCGAAGTTCACTATATTCATATGTTGTTGCCAAACCACGAAGTGGTGTTCGCAAATGGTGTTGAAAGTGAAAGCTTTCATCCAGCGAGTGCAGGGCTTGAGCACCTGGGCGACGATGACCGCGCACGTTTGTTTGCGCAGGTTCCTGACATTCAGACCGACGTGAATTCCTATGGCGCCTACGCGCGGCGTGTGACCTCATCGACAGAAGCGGCAATTCTGCGTCACGACGCGGCCTAAGCCCAAGTTTATTAGCAATCCGACGGTTAGATGTGTTGACTCATGTCTGCACCGGTCGTAATGGAGCGACTTCATTGGTGTTGGTGGTTCCCGCAAGGGAGTACCTGTCGGGGTTCGCCCAAAGGACAACGCCCTTCATAGCCCACAATGGGCACTCTAACGAAGGAGATCAGCGTATGACTAAACGTACCGCTGCCAAGTACAAAATTGACCGCCGGATGGGTGAAAACATCTGGGGTCGTCCGAAATCCCCTGTAAACCGTCGTGAATACGGCCCCGGCCAGCACGGTCAGCGTCGTAAGGGCAAATTGTCCGACTTCGGCATGCAGCTGCGCGCGAAGCAAAAACTGAAGGGTTACTACGGCGACCTGACAGAAAAGCAATTCCGCCGCATCTTTACAGAAGCTGAACGCGTAAAAGGCGACACAGGTGAAAACCTGATCGGTTTGCTTGAGCGCCGCTTGGACGCTGTTGTTTACCGCGCCAAGTTCGTTCCAACTGTATTCGCTGCACGCCAGTTCGTGAACCACGGCCACGTCACAGTGAACGGCAAGAAGGTAAACATCCCTTCCTACCGCGTGAAAGAAGGCGACGTGATTGCAGTTCGTGACAGCTCCAAGCAGAACGTTGCCGTTCTCGAAGCTGTTGCCCTGACTGAGCGTGACGTTCCAGACTACATGGAAGTTGACCACAACAAGATGACAGCGACATTCGTGCGCACACCTGGTTTTGGCGATGTTCCTTACCCAGTCATGATGGAACCAAACCTCGTGATCGAATACTACGCTCAGAACTAATCCAGTTCAGAGCTTGAAATTCGGAAAGCCGCACCTTTTGGTGCGGCTTTTTTGATTCAGATTTCACAGAAATACAACGAGAGCGGGTAATGGGAGCATCTTGCGTTGCGAGGAGAGTCCTTGGCCCGCTAATTGTTTGCAAACAACAACTTTTGGGTAAGGGCTTATGTCAGACGAAAACCAACAAGACGAAAAATTCTCGATTGAGGAATCCTTTGAACGCGGGCTGTTCGCATCTCGGTGGCTGTTGGCGCCTATGTACCTCGGCTTGGTGTTCAGCCTTGCTATGTTGATGGTGATTTTCTGCCGTGAGCTTCTTTACTACATGCCGCAAGTGCTAACGATGTCGGCAGACAAGGGCATCTTGGTTGTGCTGACGTTGATCGATTTGACGTTGGCGGGGAACTTGCTGCTGATCGTTCTGTTTTCTGGCTATGAGAACTTCGTCTCCAAGCTCGATCTGGATGACGACAAAGACAAACCCGATTGGATGGGGACAGTCGACTATTCTGGCCTGAAGATGAAGCTGATCGCATCGATTGTTGCGATTTCAGCGATCCATTTGCTGAAGCGGTTCATGGAAATAGGCACGATGGATGGGGTCGAATTCGAAGAAATGGGATCCAATAACCTATATTGGCTGGTCACCATTCACATGAGCTTCGTGGGATCGGGTATCATCCTTGCGGGGATGGATTGGATTTCGGCCCATGCGAAATTGAAGATGAAAGAAGCAACAAAGAAGTAACGCTTCTGGCCTCTGCGTCCTTGCCCCATTAGAAGGGCGGGGACGCAATACGGAATGGACCGATGAGTAAGATCAAAGCACAACCCGGCATTATGGATATCGCCTTGTATCAAGGTGGGAAAAGCCATGTGGACGGGGTTGAGAATATCTTGAAATTGTCCTCGAACGAAAACCCGTTCGGGCCATCGGATGCCACCAAGGACGCTATGGTTCGTGCGTCCCACGAATTGCACCGCTATCCATCGACCGATCACGCGACCTTGCGCGCAGCGATTGGCGATGTCTGGGGTCTTGATCCTGAACGTATCATTTGCGGAAACGGGTCCGGCGAAGTCCTTATGATGATTGCGCAGGCCTTTGCAGGGAGGGGCGACGAGGTTCTGTTCACCGAACATGGCTTCGCCATGTACCCGATTTACGCCAATGCCAACGGGGCCAAGCCGGTCGTTGTGGCGGAAAAGAACCGCACCGTTGACGTGGATGCGCTGCTTGCGGCTTGCACCAAGAAAACCAAGGTCTGCTACATTGCCAATCCAGCGAACCCAACGGGCACCATGATCGATGAAGCTGAGCTTGCACGCTTGGCGGACGGGCTGCCTAAAGGCGCTGTGTTGGTTCTGGATGGTGCCTACGCTGAATACGTTGAGGGTTTTGATGGTGGTAAAGCGCTGGTCGAAAGCCGCGACAACGTCATCATGACGCGAACCTTTTCCAAGATTTACGGGCTAGGCGGCCTGCGGATCGGGTATGGCTACGCGCCAAAGCCGATTATCGATGTGCTGATGCGCATTCGTGGGCCGTTCAACCTGTCCGCGCCTGCCTTGGCCGCAGCTGAAACCGCGATGCGTGACACCGCTCACACCGAGAAATGCCGCACCGAAAACGCCAAACAGCGCGAATGGATGGCCGCTGCACTAGCCGATATGGGCCTGCCGTCTGATCCCTCAAGCGCGAATTTTATTCTGGTGCGTTTTGCCTCGGCGGACGAAGCCAAAGCCTGCAACGATCACTTGGCGGCGCAGGGCATTCTGGTGCGCTACGTGGGCGGTTACGGCCTGCCTGAAGGCCTGCGTATTACTGTGGGCGACGAGGCATCATGCCGCCGTGCTGTCCATGCCATCGGGCAATTCGTGAACCCCGAAAAGGACGAAAACGCATGACCGTAATGTATGACCGTGTGGCGCTTATCGGGCTGGGCCTGATTGCGTCGTCAATGTTCTGGGCTATGAAACGTGGCGGTATCGCTGGCGAAGTGATCGGATATGCACGTTCTAGCGAAACACGCGATGTCGCCCGTGAAATCGGCTTGTGCGACCGCGTTTGTGATAGCGCAGCAGAGGCCTGCGAAGGGGCAGATTTGATTGTATTGTGCGTGCCAATCGGCGCGATGGATGCCGTCAGCCGTGAAATCGCTGGCGCGTTGAAAAAGGGTGCTGTCGTCACCGATGTGGGTTCCGTGAAACGCGCGGTGATCGACGTTGTTGGGCCGCATATCCCAGACGGCGTGCATTTCGTTCCGGGCCACCCGCTTGCGGGTACCGAGCAATCCGGCCCGCGTTCCGGTTTTGCGGAACTATTTGATAACCGCTGGTGTGTTTTGACACCTGAGGGCGCTGACGCAGATGCGACCGCGAAATTGCGTAAATACTGGGAAGCGTTGGGCTCGAATGTCGATGAGATGGACGCGGATCACCATGATCTGGTGCTGGCCGTCACGTCCCACACGCCGCACTTGATTGCGTACACAATGGTCGGTGTCGCCGATGACCTGAGCCGCGTGACAGACACCGAAGTCGTCAAGTTTTCCGCGGCGGGTTTCCGTGATTTCACCCGTATCGCTGCGTCTGATCCGACCATGTGGCGCGATGTGTTTTTGAACAACAAAGACGCGACGCTGGAAATTCTGGGCCGCTTCACCGAAGAATTGTTCGCGTTGCAACGCGCGATCCGTCAGGGCGATGGCGAGCATTTGCACGACTATTTCACCCGCACTCGCAGCATCCGCCGCGGCATTATCGAAGCGGGCCAAGATACGGACGCGCCAAACTTTGGCCGTAACCCGAAACCATGAAGGTGTTAACGGCAGTATTGGGCATCGCCTTGGTGCTGAGTGCCTGTTCGCGCGACGAACCTGAAACGGTTGCGCAGGTCGGCCCCGGAAACGTGTGCGGTGATCCGGCGTTGTTCGGTGAAACAATCGGCACAGTCGAAGGCGCGGGCGCTTGCGGCGTTGAAGGCGCGGTACGTCTGACTTCGGTGTCCGGTGTGACACTTTCAACGCCGGCGACAATCAATTGCTCGACCGCGATGGCATTGAAAACATGGGTGGAAGATGGCGTTCGCCCCACAGTAGGGGACACCGGAGGTGGCGTGGAATCCTTACGTGTTGTGGCGCATTACGCGTGCCGTAGCCGCAACAACCAATCCGGCGCACGCCTGTCTGAGCATAGCTTTGGTAACGCGATTGATATTGCAGGTATCGGGCTGGCCGATGGGTCCGAAATGACGGTTCTGACTGGATGGAACGGACAATACGCCACGCAGCTACGCCAGATGTGGCAAGCGGCCTGTGGTCCCTTCGGAACGGTCCTCGGCCCCGAAGCAGACCGCCATCACCGCGATCACTTCCATTTTGACACCGCAGACTATCGTTCCGGCAGCTATTGCCGCTGAACTAGCGCAGCAATGGCGCGACACCTAGCGGGATCGGCCCAAGCATCATCTGCCCATCGGTAATCGACAGCGTTGTTGTCAGCGTGTCTGGCACATGGGGCGTCTCGTCGATGTTGGAGGCCATCCCGACGATCAGCAAACGCTGCTCCTCAGGAA
Organism: Octadecabacter ascidiaceicola; assembly: GCF_900185015.1. Taxonomy (GTDB): domain Bacteria; phylum Pseudomonadota; class Alphaproteobacteria; order Rhodobacterales; family Rhodobacteraceae; genus Octadecabacter; species Octadecabacter ascidiaceicola. Next base: position 61,921 of record NZ_FXYD01000002.1, read on the forward strand.
TTGCGCCTGTCGCCACGGCGAGATCCAAAATCTGCTGCCAGTTGCGTGCTGAAATGCTGAAGGATCCGTTCAGCAGCCCCATTTCATCAGGTGTTACATCGCCAATTGCGGAAACGGAAACCTCCCCCCAAGCAAGCGCGAATTCCTTGATGCTTACGGCTGACAGTTCAATCGGGCTGGCGGTATTGCCGTTCAATTCGATGGGCGCGGTTAAATCAATGTCGCTATCAAAACGAAGGCTCTGAATGATTGGCGGCTGTAGATTTTGCGGATCAATAAGGCGGCGTACGTCTTCGGGCAGCTCAATCGAACGCGCTTCAAGAAACAGATCGTAGGTTTGGACCGTTTCCGGTGTCAGGCGCATAGCGGCAAGGATGCTTGCCATCGCCAGTTCCGCGCCTTCTTCAGTGCGGATGCGCGGGTAGTCCATTTCGATCGTGGCGGTCTGAAATGCCAGCGCCGCGCTCGCACGCACTTTGCCTGATGCACGCATGTCATTGGTAAGTAGGGTGAAAACCTCCCCGGCCACGGTCAGGGTTTGCTCATGCGGGAAAACGGCGATGACCTCATTGGGGCGGTAAGACAGGGCAAAAAGTTGAAAGATCGGCGCGGTCCAGCTGGTTGCGGACAGCGGGTCGCTGAACTCTAGATTGGTAATCGTCGTGTCAAACCGCGACGGGAAACCCTTGGTGCTGAGCGTGTCATACGTCAGGTCGTAGTCGCCGGCGTTGATCTCAATCAAGGCTTCCGTGAGCTTTGATTGGATTTGCGAGCGTCCGACGAACCAGTAGCCACCGTAAAGAGTGGCTGAGATAACAACAAGGGCAATCAGTTTACGCATGTTTTCGGTCTTTCAAGGACGTGTTTATTGGTGTTTAGAGGAGCGCAAGCAGAAGGGCCATAAAAGATGACAATGTGGGTGTTTGGATACGGATCATTGCTCTGGAACCCCGGTTTCGAGCCAGCGGAAGCCGTGACAGCGACGCTTTCAGGCTATCACCGCAGCTTTTGCATGTTGTCGATCCATCACCGTGGAACGGTCGAAGAACCGGGATTGGTGCTGGCGCTGGATGAAGCTGAAAGTACCTGTGTTGGTGTCGCGTTCCGCGTGGCTAAAACAGACGAGGTTCGCGTGTTGGCTGAACTGCGCGAACGAGAGCTGATTTCATCCGCTTATGAGGAAGCTCACGTACCGCTTTCGTTAAAGGATGGGCGTGATGTTCAAGCCTTGGCCTACGTCATTAACCGCACCCATGAGCAATACTGCCAGTTTGACCTAGAACGCCAAGCACAGATGATTGCGCGCTCAGTTGGCGGGCGCGGGCCGAACCCTGAATATCTGTTCAATACGGCCGATCATCTGGTCGAAATGGGTATCGATGACCCTGATATGGCATGGCTTGTACGGCGCGTGCGCGAACTCGCATAAATTTGTTTGGGAAATGGCGCGCTAGCCCCTAAAGTGACGCCTAACAAACAACAAAGAGGTGCCTGATCCCATGGCAACAGGGGACCAAAAGGCCGAGCCGCAGTTTTCCCAACCTTGGCGCCAGATCATTTCGATGCTGGTCGTGATTGGCTTGGTCTGCGCCGGCGCCATCCTAGCATTTCCGCGCGTCGGGCCTGTGTTTATGGCAAACCCGTATCTGAACGGGTTCATCTTTTTCGTCTTTTTGATCGGGCTTTTATCCTGTTTCTGGCAGGTCTGGCAGTTGATCAAATCGGTCAGCTGGATCGAAGGTTTTGCAGGCGAACAACTTGGCGCGGATATCGTTAAGGCACCGGGATTATTGGCACCGCTCGCAACCTTGTTGCGCTCACGCGGATCGCGGATGCAATTGTCTTCCAGTTCGTCCCGTTCCATTTTGGATTCCGTGTCCCAGCGGATTGATGAAGACCGTGAGATCACGCGATATATCGTCAACACGCTGATTTTCCTTGGCCTTTTGGGGACATTCTACGGCTTGGCAACGACAGTTCCCGCCCTTGTCGAAACCATCCAGTCCTTAACGCCGGACGAGGGCGAAAGCGGCGGGGATGTGTTTTCACGTCTGCAATCGGGCCTCGAAAGCCAACTTGGTGGTATGGGCGTGGCCTTTGCGTCGTCTCTGTTGGGCCTTGCCGGATCCTTGGTTGTGGGCTTGTTGGAGCTCTTCGCGAGCCACGGCCAGAACCGCTTTTACCGCGAGCTCGAAGAATGGATGTCCACGATCACCCGCGTTGGTTTAGCAGCGGGCGATGACGCCAGCGGAAGCGAAGTCGCAATGGCAGGTGTTGTGGACCATATGGTTGAACAAATGGAGCGGATGCAATCCATGTTTGCCGCTTCAGAAGCCAGCAGAACCGAAGCTAACGAACGCATCGGCATGCTTGCTAGTGCAGTTGAAACACTGGCGCAGCAGACTTCAAATAACGAGGCAAATGCACAGCTGACCCGTGTCGCCGATGCCCAAGAAGGGCTGATTGCGGCGTTGAAAGACACAGGCATGGAAGGCATAGACGCAGAAAGCCGCATGCGATTGCGCTCGATTGATGTCGGGCTGTTGCGCATCCTTGAGGACATGGCGGCAGGCCGCCAAGAGGTCATCCAGGACCTACGCGCTGATATGGCTGGGCTGACCAAGGCCGTGCGCCAAGGCAACCGCGAAGCGCGTAAGTCAAATTCGGACGGATCCTAGGTCATGGCGCTGAGCCGCAGAACAGGCGCACGTTTCCAAGCGTCCATCTGGCCCGGCTTTGTGGATGCAATGACGGGCCTGCTGTTGGTCCTTATGTTCGTCTTGACTATCTTTATGGTGCTGCAATTTGTGCTGCGCGAAACGATAACAGGCCAAGAAGCGCAACTTGATAGCCTTGAGGCGGATGTTTTGGCGCTGACCAACGCACTTGGTATCCAACAAGATCAATCCGCGGCGCTTGGCGCACAGGTCGGTGTTTTGTCGGGCGAATTAGCTGGCTTACAGGCGGAATTGGCAGAAAGCGAAAGCCTAGTCGCACAGCAAAACGCAACCATTGCGCGGCTAACAGGGGAGCGCGACGCGCTGATCGCAGATGTTTCCAACGCCCAATCCCAAATCACCGGATTTGAAGCGCAGGTCGCTGGGTTGCTGGCGCAACGCCGTGACGCAGAAGGCGCGATTGCCAGTTTGGAGGCGCGAGAAGCGGAGCTTATGAGTTCGCAAGAAGCACTAAACCTCGCCCTCGCGCAGGCGCGCGACGAAATTGACGAAGGAGTTGAGGCCGCCCGACTTGCCGCAGCACGTGCTGATGCCCTTGATGCAATGATCGCTGAACTTGAGGCTGATAATACTGCATCTTCCACCCAAATCAGCGAGCTTGAGGCAGCCAAGTTAGCTGACGCCGCTGCCGCCGAAGCCCTGCGCGAACGTCTTGCCAATGCAGATACCGAACTGACTGCGATGACCCTTGCCCTCGAAGAACAACGCCAGCGGGCAGAGGATACGCTGACATTGCTTGCTGCTGCACAAGCGCAATCGGGTGCGGCTGAGGAAGTTGTTGATCGGCAAGAAGCGTTGCTCGCACTCGCCAATGAGGCGCTTGCGCAGGAAGAGGCGCTATCGGCTGAAAGCCAAAGACAGGTAACATTGTTAAATGAACAAGTGGCTGGTCTGCGAGGGGAACTGGAGCGGCTGCAGGGTCTTCTTAACTTGGCGAATGAACAGGACGCTACCGCCAACGTACAAATCGAAACCCTCACCCAGGACCTGAACACAGCGATGGCACGCGCCTTGCTTGCCGAGCGTCGCGCACGGGTTCTGGAAGAAGCGGAGCTGGAACGTCTGGCAGCAGAAGCGATTGAGTTGGAGCGTTATCGTTCTGATTTCTTGGGGCTTTTGCGCGAAGTTCTTGAAGATGTCGAAGGTGTGAGAATCGAAGGGGACCGGTTCGTGTTCTCGTCCGAAGTCTTGTTTGAACAAGGTGCCGCAGCGCTTTCAGATGAAGGCCAGCGCGAGATCGCAAAGGTCGCGGGTATTTTGCGCGACGTGGCGGGGGACATACCTGAGGATATTGATTGGGTGATCCGTGTGGACGGGCATACGGACAACGTCCCGCTGTCAGGTGCTGGGCAGTTCGCCAACAACTGGGAACTTAGCCAGGCACGGGCGCTTTCTGTTGTGCTGTATATGGTCAATTTCCTGGGCATTCCGCCAGAGCGCTTGGCGGCGAATGGATTTGGTCAGTACCAACCAATTAACCCTGACAATTCAGATGTCGCCCGCGCCCAAAACCGCCGCATTGAGTTAAAGCTAACCGAGCGGTGATCTGATTGAGCGGCTGCGCCGCGCAGGTTCCTTAGCTGTTTTGGACAAACTGAGCCAATCGCGGCGTCGTTTGTACGTCGTTGCGAAATGCGCCCCCGACCGGGAGCTTATGGCAAAGACAAATCGTCAGTGCAGGCTGATCGTCGTGGATTGGCGGTCTAGCACGACCCCGTCACGGGCATGAATGACAAGGCCAGTGTAAGTCCCGACCGACCAGCCCGCATCAGGAGGATTGAGGCCGCCAGCGCGCATAAACAACGCCTGTTGGCGATCGAGAACATCGTCGGTTTGGAACAGAGGGCCGTCTGGTCCGTCAAACGAGATGGTGACCGTATCGCCAACGCGGGCCCCAAATGCGAAAGCCCAAAGGACGATGGGTGCGTTATGGGTCAAGGTTTGTACTGATGCTGTTCCCGATTTGATAGTGGTGTATTCTGGGACGGAATTGGAGAAGCCGATGTCTAAAATGCCGCCTTCTGGTGTTGCGATTGGTTGTGCCCAAAGCGTTTCCGACGGAGGTTCACCGCAAGTGATTTGGCCGTTCGGTGCGAAGGGGTCGACAACAGCACCATTTCTACGGACAGAGATGTGTACATGAGGGAACTGTGTACGGCCGGACAGCCCGACCTCGCCTAGGACATCTCCGGCTTCAACGTGATCGCCACTTAGGACAGTTACGGAGCCTTCTTTCATGTGGCAGTATTGAGTTTCCCACCCGTCCTCATGTGCTATCACTACGCCATTTCCGCAATCGCGTCCGTTGATTTCCCCTGCAAGGTCGGATGTGTAAATCACGTCGCGCATGTCGCTACGCACGCCGCGTACTGTACCAGCCGCTGAGGCGAGGACGTCTACGCCACTTTCCATCGCCGCCAGCGAGGGCAGGCCGAAGTCAGTTCCCTTGTGAGTGTCATAGCTGAGGGAGCCACATTGGAAATCGGATGCCGCTTCGGACGGATCGCGGTCCACGTAATTTTGAATATAGCAGGTTTCACCCAAGACGCAGTCGATGGGGAGACCGATTTGGAAATCCTGCGCCGCTGCTGGGGCGGCGCAGGCTAAAAGCACTGCAAATGTGCGCATTAGTCCGCTGCGAGAAGTGGCGGTTTATCTTTTGAGATACGCACCTTCTCAGGAGGCTCTATCTTGAGATCAAGTTCACCTTTCTTGACGCCAACGATGATATGCCCACCCTTGGCAAGCGAGCCAAACAGCAGTTCTTCCGCGAGCGGCTTCTTGATGTGTTCCTGAATGACGCGGCCAAGGGGGCGCGCGCCCATTTTGGAATCGTAGCCGCGGTCTGCCAGCCATTCGGCAGCAGGTTTTGTCAGTTCGATCGTTACGTTGCGATCCATCAGTTGCGCTTCGAGTTGCAGAACGAACTTTTCGACCACCTTCAGGATCACGTCTTTGCCAAGCGGTGCGAAGGAAACCACTGCATCCAGACGGTTGCGGAATTCCGGAGTGAACGTCTTTTCGATTGCAGCGGTGTCTTCACCCGTGCGGCGTTCACGGCCAAAGCCGATCGCTTCTTTCGCCATTTCGGATGCGCCTGCGTTGGATGTCATGATGATGATAACATTGCGGAAATCTGTGGTGCGTCCGTTGTGGTCCGTCAGTTTACCGTGGTCCATCACCTGCAACAGAATGTTGTAGACGTCAGGGTGGGCTTTTTCCATCTCATCTAGCAGCAACACGCAGTGCGGGTTCTGATCGACGCCGTCAGTCAGCATGCCGCCTTGGTCAAACCCGACATAGCCGGGAGGGGCACCGATAAGACGGGAAACCGCGTGTTTCTCCATGTATTCGGACATGTCAAAGCGGAGTAGTTCAACGCCAAGCGTGTCGGCCAGCTGTTTGGCGACTTCGGTTTTACCCACGCCTGTTGGCCCTGCGAACAAGTAATTGCCGATGGGCTTTTCTGGTTCACGCAGGCCAGCACGGGCAAGTTTGATTGCGGAAGACAGCGCGACGATTGCGTCGTCTTGGCCAAACACCACGCGTTTAAGGCTTGATTCCAGATCCTTAAGGACCTCGGCATCGTCCTTGGACACATTTTTCGGCGGGATGCGGGCAATCTTTGCCACGACAGCTTCGATCTCTTTGGTGCCAACAGTCTTGCGACGTTTGGAGGCCGGGATCAGATGTTGGGCTGCACCCGCTTCGTCGATGACATCAATCGCGCTGTCAGGCAGTTTGCGATCGTTGATGTAACGGGACGCAAGCTCAACAGCGGATTTGACCGCATCGGCGGTGTATTTGATTTCGTGGTGATCCTCGAAATACGTTTTGATGCCTTTGAGGATTTTGACGGAATCTTCAACAGACGGTTCATTCACGTCGATTTTCTGGAAACGACGCGCCAATGCGCGATCCTTTTCGAAGTGCTGACGAAATTCTTTGTAGGTCGTTGACCCCATGCACCGCAGTTTGCCACCGGCGAGGGCAGGTTTCAGCAGGTTGGAAGCATCCATCGCACCACCGGATGTCGCACCGGCACCGATAATGGTGTGGATTTCATCGATGAACAGCACGGCGTCATCGTGATCTTCCAGTTCGGTCATCACGGCCTTAAGGCGTTCCTCAAAGTCGCCGCGATAGCGCGTGCCAGCCAGCAGAGCGCCCATATCGAGGGAGAAGATCGTGGTTTCGCCGAGCACTTCGGGAACGTTTCCTTCGGTGATCTTCTGGGCGAGGCCTTCAGCGATGGCCGTTTTACCAACACCCGGGTCACCCACCAGCAGCGGGTTGTTCTTACGGCGGCGGCACAGCACTTGGATTGCGCGTTCAACTTCGTGGTCGCGCCCGATCAGCACGTCTACGTCGCCTTTTTCGGCTTTCGCGTTTAGGTCGACGCAATACTTCGACAGCGCGCTTTCGTCCTTATCGGACTCGGCAGCTGTTTCAGCTTCTTCGTCCAGTGTTGGCGCGCCGGTGATTGGGCGGCTTTCACCGTATGCGGGGTCCTTAGCGACGCCGTGCGCGATGAAGTTCACCGCGTCATAGCGGGTCATGTCCTGATCTTGCAGGAAGTAGGCGGCATTGCTTTCGCGTTCAGCAAAGATGGCGACCAACACGTTTGCGCCTGTGACTTCGGTGCGGCCAGAAGATTGCACATGGATCGCGGCACGTTGGATCACGCGCTGGAAGGCGGCTGTTGGCACGGCTTCGGAGCCTTCAACGTCTGTTACCAGCGTCGACAGGTCGTCTTCGATGAAATCCTCAAGGGTCTTGCGAAGCTCGTTCAGGTCAACGGAGCAGGCCTTCATGACGCGTGCTGCATCGGGTTCGTCGACCAGCGCGAGCAACAGGTGCTCAAGCGTGGCGAGTTCATGTTTGCGTGCATTGGCCAAGGCCAAGGCAGAATGAATGGACTGCTCAAGCGTCGTGGAAAATGATGGCACGTTAGGTGCTCCTTTTAATCGAGGGTCTGTCAAGGCGAGTCCCGTCTAGACCGTGGCCGCTTATGGTTAAGTTTTGGCTTATTGAGGCCATCTTCAAGGGAAAAATTGTTACATTGCCGTTACTGGCGGTGAAATGTGCTGTCTAAGACTCTGTTTTGGCGGGATTTGCAGTGAAAATCGGCGGGTTTAGAAAGAATCCCGTGCTTTGCGGACTTTGGTAAAAACTTCGGCAGGATCAGCGTTTGTCATGTTTTGGGCAGCTTGCAGGGCAGAAACATCAGCCCGAAGGAAGGGATTGGTGCGTTTTTCGACGCCTAAATCTGATGGAACAGTTGCTTGCCCTTTGGCACGCGCCGCCGTGATTTGTTGAACACGAGAGATAAGGTCGGAATTCTCCGGTTCAATAGTGAGAGCGAAACGGGCGTTCGTTTCTGTATATTCATGACCGCTGCACACGCGGGTATCGTCGGGCAGGGCACGCAATTTCAACAGGCTGTCCCACATTTGCGCAGGCGTGCCTTCAAACAGGCGACCACACCCCAGCGCCATAAGGCTGTCTGCGGTGAACAGGACTGCTGATTTCGGGAAATGCACGGCGATGTGGTTCAGCGTATGACCAGACACGTCAAACACGGCGGCTTCTTCGCCGCAAATCACCACTTTGTCTCCGTCAGACACCGCCAAATCCAGCGCAGGCAAACGGTGGGCGTCGGCGGTAGCCCCAATAATGCGCGGCGTCGCACCGCTTGATTTCAACAGCGGATCAAGGCCATCGACGTGGTCCCAATGGTGGTGCGTCAACAGAACATCCGTCAAAGTCCAATCCTGCGCATCAAGCACCGCTTGAATGGGTGGCGCATCGGGTACGTCCACCAACAAAGTCTCCTCAGTTTCGGCATTGTGCAGCAAGAAGGCGTAGTTATCTTCTAAGCAAGGAATGGTGATCAACTCGAGGGGCATGGCGTTGTCCTGTTTGATTGCTATGGTCGGTCTAAGTTTTGCCTATTCGGAGTCGGGCTTCAATGCATTTAGATGTGCATGATCTTCGCGAATTCTACTACCGCAGTCCGTTGGGGCGTGCGGCCCAAAAGGTTGTGCGCGATGAACTCGTGCGGTTGTGGCCTGAGGCAAAGGCGCAAACGGTAGCCGGCTACGGCTTTGCGGTGCCACTTTTACGCCCGTTTTTGGGGGATGCGCGTCGCGTGATTGCGTTGATGCCGGGGCCGCAAGGGGTGATGCCGTGGCCTGCCGATGGCCCGAACGTCAGCGTGTTGTGTGAAGACACGCTTTGGCCGCTTGCGTCTGGAAGCGTGGATAAGCTGGTTTTGATGCACGGGTTGGAAACGTCGGATCACCCGATGACGCTGCTTGATGAATGTTGGCGCGTGTTGGGGCCGGGGGGCAGGGCGGTGTTTGTCGTGCCGAACCGGACGGGGCTTTGGTCACGCTCAGATGCTACGCCGTTTGGGTTTGGGCGACCGTATTCGCTAGGTCAGTTGGAAAAGCAATTACGGGATGTTGGCCTTATCCCGACCAAAACGCTTTCAACGCTTTATCAGCCCCCGTCTTCGCGCAAGATTTGGCGTCGATTTGCCAAGACGATGGAGGGCGCTGGGCGGCATATTCCGGTGTTCGCAGCAGGTGGCGTGTTGATGGTCGAAGTCACCAAACAAGTCCCCCAACCCAAACGCCCCGGACTGGCACAGGCCGTTAAACGGCCGTTACGCGTACTTGAAGGGATGGGCGGGCCGGTGGTGAAACCTGTCTAATGCAGAGCGGTCTGAGGTTTATTCACGAAAAGGCACATCCTGAAGCCGATGATTGGTTAGGACGCCGAGCGTCTAGCGTGTCAGAATCAGCAACACCTTCTAACGATTAGGTTAAGACGCGCGATTGGCGGATTCTCGGTTCTTTCAATTGGATGCTCAGTTTGTGCCAAAACGCCGCACCTTATTGCGTTTTACCGAACGAAAACTAAGGGTGGCGACGCTACGTTTTGCACCCATCTGGTTGCAAAGACTAGAGAATGCGCATTTGCGAGCGGTAACGGTGTCTGAAACCGCCGTAAATAAATTCGGTATGCAAAGGTGTACTGAAACGCAAAGCCTTAACGTTTTGCGCTTCAAGGCGGTTGCCCCAACCGAAACCCTCTGCTACATCCGCCCAGAATTAACTGCCCCGCAAGTGTGTGGGGCTTTAATGTGACGCCCCATAGCCTTTTTGAAAGAAGGGTCGGGGCAAAGACATCGGAAGGGTGGACGTGTCTGAATCAGCTTCGATTTCCTCCGGCATCGCATCTCGCTATGCCACAGCCGTCTTTGACCTGAGCAAAGACGCAAAAGGCCTTAAAGGTCTTGAAACAGATATTAACGCTTTGTCTGACGCCCTTGCCGGCAGCGACGACCTGAGCGATTTGATTTCGTCCCCACTATATAGCCGCGACCAACAGGGCGCTGCGATCGGGGCCGTTGCCAAGAAAATGAAACTCTCAAAAACCATGACAAACACTTTGGCGCTTATGGCGTCCAAGCGTCGTTTGTTCGCGGTACCGCAATTGGTCACGTCGCTGCGTGAAATGATTGCAAAGGAAAAGGGCGAAGTTACTGCTGATGTAGTGTCTGCCAAAGCCCTGACCAAAGCCCAATCCGACAAGCTGGCGAAAACGCTTAAGGCGTCCGTTGGCTCTGACGTGATTATCAATGCGTCCGTTGATGAAACTCTCATCGGCGGTCTTGTCGTTAAAGTTGGCTCCAAGATGATCGACACGTCGGTCAAATCGAAGCTCAACGCTCTCCAGAACACCATGAAAGAGGCCCGGTAATGGCGATCCAAGCTGCGGAAATCTCCGCGATCCTCAAGGACCAAATCAAAAACTTCGGCAAAGAAGCCGAAGTTGCAGAAGTCGGCCGTGTGCTGTCCGTCGGTGACGGTATTGCGCGCGTGTACGGCCTGGACAACATTCAAGCCGGCGAAATGGTCGAGTTCCCAGGTGGAATTCAGGGCATGGCGCTGAACCTTGAAGCCGACAACGTCGGTGTTGTTATCTTTGGTTCCGACCAAGACATTAAAGAAGGCGACACAGTTAAGCGTACAAACGCGATTGTGGACGTTCCTGTCGGTGACGGCCTGCTTGGCCGCGTTGTTGACGGCCTCGGTAATCCGCTGGACGGCAAAGGCCCGATCAAAACAAAGACACGTGCGATTGCTGATGCTAAAGCGCCGGGCATTATCCCACGTAAGTCTGTTCACGAACCAATGGCGACTGGCCTGAAGTCCGTTGACGCGATGATCCCGATTGGCCGTGGCCAGCGAGAGCTGATCATTGGTGACCGTCAGACTGGTAAAACAGCGATCGCGCTCGACACGATCCTGAACCAAAAGTCTTACAACGATGCTGCGAAAGACGAGAACGGCAAGCTGTACTGCGTTTACGTAGCGATCGGTCAGAAGCGTTCTACAGTTGCTCAGCTGGTTAAGAAGCTCGAAGAAGCTGGCGCGATGGAATACTCCATCGTTGTGGCTGCGACAGCGTCTGATCCTGCTCCTCTGCAGTTCCTTGCACCATACGCTGCGACTGCGATGGCGGAACACTTCCGCGACAACGGCCGCCACGCTTTGATCATCTACGATGATCTCTCCAAGCAAGCGGTTGCGTATCGTCAAATGTCCTTGCTTCTTCGTCGCCCACCAGGCCGTGAAGCTTACCCAGGTGACGTTTTCTACCTTCACTCCCGTCTGCTCGAGCGTTCTTCCAAGTTGAACGAAGACAACGGTTCCGGCTCTTTGACTGCTCTGCCAGTCATCGAAACACAAGGCGGTGACGTTTCTGCGTTTATTCCGACTAACGTGATTTCCATCACCGACGGTCAGATCTTCCTTGAAACTGAACTGTTCTACCAAGGTATCCGCCCTGCGGTTAACACTGGTCTGTCCGTTTCTCGTGTTGGCTCGTCCGCGCAAACCAAAGCTATGTCCTCTGTGGCTGGTCCGGTTAAGCTGTCGCTTGCTCAGTACCGTGAAATGGCTGCCTTCGCGCAGTTCGGTTCCGACCTCGACGCGGCAACACAGCAGTTGCTGGCCCGTGGTGCACGTCTGACAGAGCTGATGAAGCAAAAGCAGTACTCGCCACTGACCAACGCTGAAATCGTTGTCATCATCTTCGCCGGTACAAACGGTTACCTCGACAACGTCGACGTGTCCCAAGTAGGCGAGTGGGAAGCTGCGCTTTTGAAGCACATGCACGCAAACCACGCGGATGTTCTTGAATGGATCACCAACGACGATCCGAAGATCAAGGGCGATGCAGCCGACAAACTTAAAGCAGCTCTCGATCCGTTCGCAGCTGATTTCGCTTAAGGGAAGGATGACGCCAAATGGCTAACCTTAAGGACCTTAAAAATCGGATCGAGTCGGTCAAATCGACCCGCAAGATCACGAAGGCCATGCAAATGGTTGCAGCTGCAAAGCTGCGCCGTGCGCAGGAAGCGGCTGAAATGTCCCGTCCTTATACGGAACGTTTCAACGCTGTAATGGCTGGTTTGGCTTCTGCCGCTGGCGGAGAAGGCGCACCGCGTCTTCTGTCCGGCACAGGGTCCGACAACGTGCATCTGCTGGTCGTTATGACGGCTGAGCGTGGTTTGTGTGGTGGTTTCAACGGCAACATTGCCAAGAAGGCCAAAGCACACGCCGCTGAGCTTGTCGCAGCCGGTAAAACTGTGAAGATCATCACAGTCGGTAAAAAAGGCCGCGATGCGATCAAACGTGATCTGGAAAGCCACTTCATCGGCCACGTCGACCTCACTGAGGTAAAGCGCGTGGGCTATGAGAACGCCCAAGACATCGCACGTGATGTTCTGGCCCGTTTTGACGGTGAAGAATTCGACGTTGCAACGATCTTCTATGCGAAGTTCGTGAACGTTGTGACCCAGATCCCGACCGCACAGCAGATCATCCCGTTCGAAGCACCGGAAGGCGCAGAAAACGAAGATGGCACGCTTTACGACTACGAGCCAAGCGAAGAGGCCATCTTGGCTGACTTGCTGCCGCGCGCAGTTGCGACCCAAATCTTTGCGGCCCTGTTGGAAAATGGCGCATCCGAGCAAGGCGCTCGTATGTCAGCTATGGACAACGCGACACGCAACGCTGGTGAGATGATTGACAAGCTGACGATCCAATACAACCGATCCCGTCAGGCCGTCATCACAAACGAGCTGATTGAAATCATTTCCGGCGCGGAAGCGCTGTAAGAGAACCGGAGAAACGACAATGGCAAACTCAAAAGGCAAAATCACACAGGTGATTGGTGCTGTCGTGGACGTTCAGTTTGATGGCGATCTGCCAGCAATTCTGAACGCTCTGAAAACAAGCAACAACGGCAAGGATCTGACGCTCGAAGTGGCGCAGCACCTTGGTGAAAACACAGTTCGCGCCATCGCGATGGACGCAACAGAAGGCCTCGTTCGTGGTCAAGAAGTTGTCGACCAAGATGCGCCGATCTCTGTTCCAGTTGGTAACGCAACACTTGGCCGTATCATGAACGTCACAGGCGATCCTGTTGACGAACAAGGCCCAGTAAACACAAAAGCCCGCCGTTCTATCCACGGCGAAGCCCCAAAGTTCGAAGACCAGTCCACAGCGACAGAAATCCTCGTGACAGGCATCAAGGTCATCGACCTTCTCGCGCCTTACACGAAGGGTGGTAAAATTGGGCTCTTCGGTGGTGCGGGTGTTGGTAAAACAGTTCTCATCATGGAATTGATCAACAACATCGCGAAAGTGCACTCCGGTGTGTCCGTGTTTGCGGGCGTGGGTGAGCGTACACGTGAAGGTAACGACCTTTACCACGAGATGATCGAATCCGGCGTTATCGTTCCTGACGATCTGGAGCAGTCCAAGATTGCTCTCGTATACGGTCAGATGAACGAGCCTCCAGGTGCGCGTATGCGTATCGCTCTGACTGGTCTGTCCCTTGCGGAACAGTTCCGTGATGACACAGGTTCTGACGTTCTGTTCTTCGTGGACAACATCTTCCGCTTTACACAAGCTGGTTCCGAGGTGTCCGCGCTTCTGGGTCGTATTCCTTCCGCGGTTGGCTACCAGCCAACACTGGCGACTGACATGGGTGCGATGCAAGAACGTATTGCTTCCACTAAAGGCGGTTCCATTACGTCCGTTCAGGCCGTTTACGTTCCTGCGGATGACCTTACCGACCCTGCGCCGGCGACATCGTTTGCTCATTTGGATGCGACAACCGTTCTTGACCGTGCGATCTCCGAAAAGGGTATCTACCCTGCGGTTGACCCACTCGGTTCCACATCGCGATTGCTTGATCCACTGATCATTGGCGACGAGCACTACAAGGTTGCGACTGACGTTCAGCAAATCTTGCAGCGTTACAAATCTTTGCAGGATATCATCGCGATTTTGGGCATGGACGAATTGTCTGAAGACGACAAAATGACTGTGACACGTGCGCGTAAGATCGAACGCTTCTTGTCCCAGCCGTTTGACGTTGCAAAGGTCTTCACCGGTTCCGATGGTATTCAGGTTCCACTGGAAGACACAATCGCGTCCTTTAAAGCGGTTGTTGACGGTGAGTATGACCACCTCCCAGAAGGTGCGTTCTACATGGTCGGCGGCATCGAAGACGTGAAAGCAAAAGCCGAGAAAATGGCTGCAGACGCAGCTTAACCCTCGGACCTAAGGAGCCAATCACATGGCAGACTTCAAATTTGATCTCGTGTCTCCTGAGCGCCGTTTGGCGGAAATGGAAGCAACAGAAGTTCAGATCCCAGGTGCGGACGGGGACATGACGGCTATGGCCGACCATGCCCCAACCATCACCACGCTGCGCCCTGGCATTCTCGCCGTCACCCATTCAGGTGGCGTCGAAGAATACATCGTGTCCGGCGGGTTCGCCGAAATCACTGGCACGGGTGTTTCCGTGCTGGCTGAAAAAGCTATCCCAAAGTCCGAAGCCACGGCTGAGCAGATGGAAAAGCTGGTTGCTGACGCAACGGCTGCTTTCGAAGCGGCCAAAGAGTCCGGCAACGGCGTGGACGAAGCGGACGCAGTTCGCAACACCATGACCGAACTGGCAGCATCTGTCGCTTAAGCGATCAGACAATTAGAATTGAAGAATGGCGTCCCAAACGGGGCGCCATTTTTCGTTTGTACGAGCCGTTAGGTCCGCGCCATACTGCGGCATGGCCCCTCAGGAGGTATTCATGTGAACTTGCTTCTCGATCCCTTCAAGATGATACGCGACATTAGGGCTCTTGGTGGTTTCATCGGCATTTGGGGCGGCCTTCTTAATATCCCGCAGGTGATCGGCGGGCTGTTGTTCATTCGCACCCCAGAGGGTTTGGTGATCCTTCTAACGGTGATGGTGGTGTTGATCGCCGCCGGACAAATCCACAAACATATGAAGTTTTCTCGTCTAATTGGTCTTTGTCATATTCCATGGCTTCTAATGCTGCCTTGGTTAGTCATACGGATGGTCTCATATGAACATTCAATGGCGTTAACGATATGGCTCGCGTTTGTTGTGGTGACGGTTGGCATTAGCCTTGTCTTTGATGTCTTTGACATTTTCCGATTTAGCAAGGGCGACAAGACTTTCGCGTGGGCTAAATAGTTAACCACTGACTGCGCGGCCTCATATCTAACATGACCGTGCACAATTAACGCTTGCCAGACACCATCCAATCGCGTCACGTAGCGCGATGCAAAACCGCGCTTATATCTTCATCCTAGTCACCCTGATGATCGACGCTATCGGCATCGGTCTTGTCTTTCCGATCACGCCGGACCTCATGGATCGCGTCGGAGCAGGCAGCACGGGGGAGGGTGCTGTTTGGGGAGGCATCCTTATGGCATCCTATGCGGGTGCGCTATTCATCTTTGCCCCGATTATCGGAAGTATATCAGATGCTTACGGTCGAAAACCTGTTCTGATCGCGGCACTTTTGGTACTGGCGGTTGACTACGTGATCATGGCGCTCGCGAGCGTGTTTTGGGTACTGCTTATCGGGCGCATTTTGGCAGGGATTGCTGGGGCAACCTATACAACCGCCACGGCCTACATCGCGGACATTTCAACGCCGCAAGAACGTTCTGCACGGTTTGGCATGATTGGCGCCGCGTTTGGGATAGGTTTCGTTCTTGGGCCTGCAATCGGGGGCATTGCCGCGGGTTGGCACATAACCGCCCCGTTCTGGATCGCTGCTGCGCTATCGGCTGGCAATGTGGCCTTTGGCCTGTTCGTCCTTCCAGAAAGCCTTGCACCGGAAAAACGCCGCGCGTTCGGGGTGCGAAACCTCAATCCGTTTGGCGCAATTATTCAGGCGTTCAAGATTCCAAACTTAGCGGTTCCATTGATCTGCCTGTTTATTTTTGAGTTCGCCAATATGGTCTACCCGACTCTTTGGGCGTTCTTCACCCGAGAATTGTTTGATTGGTCAACGCTTCTCATCGGGGTCTCTCTTGCAGGATACGGCATACTGCTGGCGGGGGTGCAGGGAGGGTTGATGCCAATTATGATTAACCGATTGGGCGAGTTTCGTACGCTGCAAATCGGCATGATATCCGCGCTCATCGGCTTTGTCGGATTTGGCGTGATCTCAACCGTTACGGGTCTTGTTATTGTTCTGGTATTTGCAGCGCTGTCTGATCTTTCGCCGCCGATGATGACTGCCATGGCGTCCAACAACGCACGCGAAGACCAACAAGGCCTTGTACAGGGGGTAATCGCGTCCCTTGCCTCAATTGCCGCATTCTTGGCCCCGCTGTGTGCAACTTGGGTATTCGAAAGTTATGTCGACACTGAGGGTATTTATTTACCCGGTGCGCCGTTCCTAATGGGTGGGGCCCTTATTTTTTTGATGCTTCCATTGGTCATGCGGCTACGCAGCCAAGCCCAATCTTGATCTCGTCAGAAAGTGAAACTTTGGCTTAAACTTGCCACCTTTTCCATCTAGGGTAGAAGACGGATAGGGAATGGTCTTCAAACGCCAACGGTAAGACATGAAACGACTTAGAAACCACCTCATCGGAGTGGATCACGGTGAAGTGGTACTATTCTCCGATTTTGAGCATGATGGTGTCATGTGGACGGGCGATGGCGCGCGCCAAACCCGTGCGCATGTTGAATTTTCCGAAAGCTTCCGTTCGTCCCCGACTGTGCAGGTGCATCTGTCCATGTGGGATATGGCGAGCGATACGAACGCCCGTGCGGATGTTCAAGCCGAAGACATTACCAACGAAGGCTTTGCCATCGTGTTTCGCACATGGGGCGACACCAAAATCGCCCGCGTCCGCGTTGCGTGGCAGGCGATTGGTGAGTTACGTCAAGCGGATGAATGGGACGTCTATTAGACGCCAGTATACATGTTCTCGTAAATTGGCTGCAGCGTCTTGTGATCAAACAAGGACGATACGGATGTGCCGTTCCATGTGTTCAAGATCGCCTGCGCAAACATTGGCGCTGTTGGCACGATACGGATTTGCTTACACCCTTTGACGGCCTCGGTTGGTTCAATCGTGTCGGTAATAACCAGATGCTTCATGACGGAACTGCCGATCCGCTCAATCGCGGGGCCGGAAAGCACGCCGTGTGTGATGTAGGAGTGCACTTCCTTTGCGCCGTGCTCCATTAGAACTTCGGCCGCCTTACAGAGCGTGCCAGCCGTATCAACGATATCGTCAACGATCAGGCAGACACGGTCTTTGACATCACCAATGACAGTCATTTCAGCGACTTCACCAGGTTTGCCGCGGCGCTTGTCGACGATGGATAGTGGTGCGCCAATACGCTGCGCGAGGTCGCGTGCGCGGGCCACGCCGCCAACGTCAGGCGATACCACCATGACTTCGTCCATCTGGCCGCTGAAATGGTGCATCGCATCAAGCGCAAAGACAGGGGACGCATAAAGGTTGTCCACTGGGATATCGAAGAAGCCCTGAATTTGCGTCGCGTGCAGATCAAGTGTCAGAATGCGTTCTATGCCGGCTTCAACCAGCATGTTCGCAACCAGCTTTGCTGTGATCGGAGTACGCGCCTTTGATCGGCGATCTTGGCGGGCGTATCCAAAGTAAGGGATCACTGCAGTAATGCGATCTGCCGATGAACGACGTAGTGCATCAGAAATAACCAGCAATTCCATCAGGTTATCGTTGGCAGGGTTCGACGTGGGCTGGATGATGAACATATCCTCGCCGCGCACGTTTTCATAAACCTCTACGAAAATCTCACCGTCGTTGAACCGTTCTACACGCGCATCTACCAGCCCGACGTTGATGCCGCGATGCATAGACATGCGTTTGGCGACGGCTTCGGCCAATGGCATATTGGCGTTTCCGGAGATAAGTTTTGGTTCAATGAGGTTTGGCATTTGGCAGGGTCCCGATGTGGCAGATTCGCAGCGTTGACACGGGGTAGCACGTCCGTAGGGTCGCACCAACAAAGCAGCGCAATTTAAGGAGCCTCAAATGCCGAATATTGACTATTATTTTGCGACCATCTCTCCATTTACCTATTTGGCAGGGCCAGAGTTTGAACGGATCGCGAAAAAACACGGCGCTACCGTCACCTACAAACCGCTCGATATCATGGCCCTGTTCGGCCGTACGGGCGGATTGCCACCCAAGGACCGTCACCCGAACCGTCAGGAATACCGACTGCAAGACATGCGCCGCCGCGCGATTGTTTCTGGACTGCCATTCACGCAACAACCGGCATTCTGGCCAACCAATATGGCGCCGTCTTCTTACGCGATCATCGCGGCGCAAAACGCTGGCGGCGACGTCGGCAGCTTGGTTAACGCACTGACGCGCAGCGTATGGGCGGATGACAAGAACATCGCGGAAGACGACGTAATTCGCGCGTGCTTGGAAGAAACCGGGTTTGATCCGGCACTGGCGGACAGTGGCCTTTTGGAAGGCGCAGAAACCTACGCCCGCAATTTAGAAGAAGCCGTTGCGAAAGGTGTCTTCGGTGCACCGTTCTTTATCTCGGACAAGGACGAACGCTTCTGGGGCCAAGACCGTCTGGACGACCTTGATCGTCATCTGTCCGGCGAATTCTAAATGCTGCAATCGCTCGCGGGCCAAGAGGTTTTTACCCTCGCGGAGGGCGAAGGCTCGTCCCGATTGTTCGTGCATTGCTCCCTTGCGCGCCACGAGAGCCTGATACCCCTTGCGCGGGCCTTGCCGCCTGCGCGCAACATCTACTTTGACATGCCGGGGCATGGGCGTAGTGCGGAGTGGAACGGGAGCGACTACCAAACGGATGTCGTTGATATTGCCGCTCAATTGCTTGACGGCCCTGCGCATCTGATCGGGCATTCCTTTGGCGCAACGGTCGCCCTGCGGTTGGCGGCGGAGCGTCCTGATTTGGTGTCACGTTTGACGCTGATCGAGCCTGTGATGTTCGCCGCCGCAACCGACCCAGAAGCCATTGAAACGCACCGCGCGGCCTTTGCGGCCTTTGTAAAAGCATGGACCGAAGGGGACCGTGAAACCGCTGCAAAGCTTTTTGTGGCGATGTGGGGCACGGGGCCAGCGTGGGATGATTTACCGGCCAAAATGCGTGCCATGTTGGCGGCACAGATACATCTGATCCCAGCAGCCTCCGCCGCGATTGAGGACGACGTTCATGGTGTTCTAGGCAAGTTAGACAGGGTGACATGCCCAGTTGACTTGATCGAAGGATCAAACAGTCAGCCGATCATGTCAGCGATCTTGGATGGGTTGGCGGGCGCCTTACCACAGGCGCAGCGCAGCGTGATTGAAGGGGCAGGGCATATGGTGCCAATCACCCACATCGCGCAGGTCGCGTCAGTTTTGCAAGGCCGCTAGGAAAGCGTCGACACCTTCTGACCCGATGGACCAATCACAGACCAGACGACCCAAGACGTGTTCGTCGTCCGCGCCATCTAGTGATCCCATGACATAGTATTCAGCGCCCGCCACTTGCAGCTTTTTGTGCAGGCCGCGCGGTGCTTCAAAGAACATCAGATTCGCTTCGGGCTCATAAGGGAAAGTGACCACGTTGGACTTGCGCAATCCGTCTGCCAACCGTTGGCCCGCGTCGTTGGCTTTGCGCGCGAGGTCATGCCACAGGTTGTCGGTCAGGTACGCTTCCATCTGGGCGCTCAGGTAGCGGTGCTTGGACGACAAATGCGCCCCGCGTTTGCGGCGCAATTCAAACTCCCACGCGTGCTTTGGGTCAAAGAAAATTACGGCCTCAACACCCATCAACCCGTTCTTGGTTCCACCAAAACAAACGCAATCGATGCCCGCCTTCCAAGTCATTTCGGCCGGTGTACAGCCTAGCGTGACGATGGCATTGGCGAGACGTGCACCGTCGAGGTGCGTATTAAGGCCGAATTTCTTGGCGACGGCGGTCAGCGCAGACAGTTCTTCCAGCGTATAAACTGTCCCCTTTTCAGTGATTTGCGTGATGGACACAGGCCCACGCTGCGGTCCGTGGACGCCACGTGTTTCTTCATCTTCAATCGCTGCCAACAGAGTTGCGGGGGTCATCTTGGCGTTCTCATCGCCCACCAATGTCAGCTTCGCACCGCTGTAGAATTCAGGCGCGTTGCATTCGTCTTCGTTGATGTGGGACAGCTTAGTGCAAAAAATCGTCTCCCAAGGCTGCGCCAAAGTCGCCAGCGCGATCGAGTTCGCCGCCGTCCCCGTGGACACCAGATAGACCGCGGCTTCAGGGGCCTCGAACAGGTCGCGTATCATGTCGCGCACGCGGTCCATTTCTGGATCCGCCCCATAGCCAAAACGAAACCCTTCGTTGGCCCGCATCAATGCATCCAGCACTTTTGGATGGGCAGGGCCGGAGTTGTCAGAGGCGAAAAACATTAGAGTGGCTCCTCAATTATATGGTCTTCCCAGTCGTCTTCGGGGGTGTTGGCCTCCGATACCGTGAGGCCCTGAACCGACGCGCCAGCATCATGCACGGATGTGGCCGAACCCGATACGAGCGGATGCCAGTGGAACAGGTTTTTGCCTTCATAGACAAGTCGATACGCACAGGTTTTGGGCAGCCAGTACATGTTGTCTTCGATGGTCTTCGGGCTGAGAACGATGCACTCAGGGACATATTGGTGGCGTTTGGGATATAGCGAACAATAGCAGGTGCTATCGTCGAGCAGCTTACACGCAACACGCGTCAAAACGACCTCGCCGCTGTCTTCGTCTTCTAGCTTGTTCAGGCAGCACTTTCCGCAGCCATCGCACAGCGCTTCCCATTCGGTTTGGGTCATCTTTTCGAGCGGGACGTTGGACCAGAATTCAGGGCGAATGTCAGTGCGATCAATCGGGTCAGACATCTGCAAGGATCTCGCGGGCGCGGGCGCAATCGGCATCCATTTGCGTGACCAATGCATCAAGACTGTCGAATTTCTCTTCGCCGCGCAGGTATTCAACCAAGGCAACGCTTAACCGTGCGCCGTAAAGATCACCCGAAAAATCAAAGAGATAGCTTTCGCAATTCGGCACGTCCCCATCAAACATTGGGCGGATACCGATAGACGCGGCGCCGTTGTACGTGCCTTCGTGTGGTCCTTCTAGGACGTCGACCTTAACCGCATAAACGCCAAACTTTGGCGGGTGCAGCCCGTCGATAGACATGTTGGCCGTTGGAAACCCAAGGTCACGGCCACGCTGTTCGCCGGTGACGACAGGGCCGACGATCCGGTGCCAATGGCCCAACATTTCAGCGGCGATGCGCGGGGTTCCATCAGCGAGCGCTTGGCGGATCGCGGTGGATGATACGTCGCCAGCCGCCGTGGACAGCATCGGGGCAATCGTTACGCCAAAACCCATCTCCTCGCCGAAGGCGATCAAGTCTTGTGTCGTTCCTGCGCGGCCTTTGCCGAAACAGAAGTCTTCACCAACGACCACATGGGTCAACCCGAGGCGATCCGTGATGATCGATTGCGCGAACTCTTCGGGTGAAAGGGCGGCGAGCGCGTCGTTAAACGGTACTTGGTACAGCCGCTCAACCCCCAATTTTTCAAGGCGATTTGCCTTGGAGTCGGCATTCATCAATCGGAATGGCGGAGCGTCCGGTGCGAAGTAGTCGCGCGGGTGGGGTTCAAACGTCAGGATGCCAAGGGGTGCACCATTTGCGACGCTGCGGGTCAGGTCGATGACCGCTTGGTGGCCAAGGTGAACGCCGTCAAAGTTGCCAATGGCCGCAGCGGCGCCGCGATCTTCAGGGGCAATGAAATATGGGTCTCGTATGATGCGCATGAGGTTGCGTAGCCCGCCCGCGCGTCAGGATCAAGTCAGTCGAATTTCCGCGATGGCGCTAGAACCACAGCTTCGCCTTTCAGGACCTTCTTGCCATCGATTTCGCAGTGGGTATCCATCGTCACGCGGCGTTTGCCGATGTCCATGTCTGTGACCGTAACAACGGCATCCACCATGTCGCCTGGGCGCACGGGGGCCATGAATTTAAGGGACTGACCGAGATAAACCGTGCCGTGGCCCGGGAGCTGTTCACCGATAACCGCAGAAATCAGGCCCGCCGTCAGCATGCCGTGAGCGATGCGGCCTTCAAAGATAGTTTCGTTGGCATAGTCATCGTCGAGGTGCACAGGATTATGGTCCGTCGAAATTTCGGCGAACATTTCGATATCGCGGTCGGTGATCATCTTGCGCAAGGAGCGCGACATACCGATTTCGATATCTTCAATACAGATGGTTCCGCGGTAATCATTGTCGAGCATGTTGTCATCCATCGAGTAACAAAAATTCTTCTATACCAGTTAGGTTGAAATATTGTTACTTTGCAAGTGCAGCATTTGTCAAGGCATTCTTAACTTATCGAAGAAATCCAATCGCATAGGTTGGTGTGACTTTTTCGCTTTGAATATAAGCATTTAGCAACGCTTGGTCCGGTTGATCGGCCGTTTTGGTTTCCGTTGCGGCAAGGCCGCCGGTGATGAAAAGGCTGTCGATGTCTTCTTGTTGGGCCCCCAAAATGTCTGTGCGAATCCCGTCACCGATGGCGATTATACGTGGATCTGTTAACGAACCGTCTAAGGCTGCGTACCGACGACGGGCGAGGTCATAGATCGGGGGATGAGGTTTGCCGAAGTAGAGGCTTTCACCCCCCATTTCCGTATACAAAGCCGCCAGCGCGCCCGCGCACCATTCGCGGGTTTCGCCACGATCAACGATGATATCGGGATTGGCGCACAGCAGCTTTAGCCCCTTGGTTTTCGCATAAAGGAAATCGGTGCGGTTCACATCCACGTCCGCTTGGGTGTCAAAAGGGCCGCAGCAAACGATGCCCTCGGCCTGATCAAGCGGAACCTTTTGAATATCAACAGGATTTTTGATGAGCTTTAGGGGTTTGAAGAAGTCGTCATCGCGGGGTGTTTCGCCCATGAAGTAGACCTTTTCGCCAACAATACCGCGGAACATAGCTGCGCGTGCAGAATCGCCGGAGGTCGCGATTGCGTCCCAGCATTGCGCCATGCCCATGTCCAAAAGCTGCTGCGCAACGCTGTCCCAAGGGCGCGGGGAATTGGTGACCAGCACGACTTTGCCACCGCGCTCACGGTAAGACGCCATCGCGGAAATCGCGTCCTGAAACGGGGTAATTCCGTTGTGCATACAGCCCCAAAGGTCAACGAAAGCTACGTCATATTGATCGGAAATTTCGGTGAAGGTGTTAACGATTTGGGACATGGATTTACCTTTTGTTAGCGGGCACAACCCGTGCACAACGCGTACACAAGCTGTACACACCCTGTACATACCGCGCGTGCAGAAAAAAAGGGCGCCGAACCGAATGGTCGACGCCCTTTATTCATCGATTGTTAAGAATCAGACCTTCAGGGAAGGGATGATCTGCTTTTTGCGGCTCATGATGCCAGGCAGGACAACGTTGTCGCCGGACACGGTGGCGCCGAATGATTTTTCTGCGACGGATTTGACCATATCGTTTGGCACCAGCAATGTGGCTTCTTCGTTGAGGATATCGACGACGAAGAGCAAAACTTGGTCAACGCCATCTTCGGTTGCAACGTCTGTCATGGAGTTCATGATGGACGCTTTGCGGTCCAGCACGATGGCCGGCGCTGTGGTTTCCAGAACGGAGACGCGGAATTTGGTGCCATCGACGGTGAATTCTTTGGAATCCATACGCAGCAGTTCCGCGTCAGTGAAGGCTGAGACATCAGATTTCGCCGCGAACATTTCGGATGCGTAATCAGTCACGTTCAGGTTCAATTCACCAGCCAGTGCTAGGGCGAGGTCTTTGTCTGTGTCGGTTGTTGTCGGGGAGCGGAATTCCAGCGTGTCAGACAGGATACAGCTAAGCATCACGCCTTTGATGTTGTCTGGCATGTGTGCTGCGTGTTCGCCCATCAGGTCGTGCATGATGGTCGCGGTGCAGGCCAGCGGGCGCACTGTGATGTCGATCGGGCCTTTGGTTTCCAGACCGCCGACCAGTTTGTGGTGGTCGATGATCGCGGTGATGTTCGCGCCGTTGATGTTGGCTGGCAGCTCAGCTGGGTTGTTTGTGTCAACGATGACGCAGTCCTGATCGTCGGCAACGTCGTCGATGATGTCAGGTTGTGCGAAGCCCCATTTTTCAGCAACAAACGCCGCTTCGGTGTTTGGTGTGCCAAGCAAAACGGCTTTTGCAGGTGTACCTGTGTGGTTCAGGAACCAGTCCCAGATAAGCGCGGAACCTAAGGAGTCTGTGTCGGGGGCCTTGTGGCCGAAAACGAGAGTGGTCATGGGGTGATACACCTTTCAAAGCGTCGATTTGGCCGCGTTATAGGCGGGGTATTTCGCGTTGTCACCCACCGCAAACGCAACGCGCCTATGTGTCGCGCGAAGGTCTCACAACCCCAGTTCGGCACGCTTTTTCTTGGTGAGGGCGGCGATGGCCATCTCGTAGGAATAGGCGATGTGGTTTTGCAGTTCTGTGTCTGACAATCCGGGTGAACGGGTGTCTTGCAGCCACTTCATCCCGCGCGAGGCGAGGTAGGGCGCAGGGCGGATGCCGGGCGTTTCTGGCAAGACTTCGAAGGCGATGGGGGTGACCTTGAACGTTACCGCTGTTTCGCCGTCGTTCCAGCCCAAAACAGCGAACAATTTGCCACCGACTTTCCAGACGTCGGAATTGCCCCATTGGACGACGTGGGTCGATTGGGGCAGGGAGGCGCAGAAGGCCATGATGTCATCGCGGGTCATAGCCGTAGTTTGGTGGCTTGGTTCATGGGTGTAAATGTTGTTAATCTGGCGGACATGAGTAAATCCCGCGAAGCAGACCTATACGCCCCCGTGAAAGCCTATCTTCAGCGGCAAGGGTATGACGTGAAAGGCGAAGTCGGGGCGGCGGATGTTGTTGGGCGGCGGAGCGATGAACTGGTGGTGGTTGAGCTAAAGCTCGGGTTTTCGCTGGCGCTGTTTCATCAGGGAATTGATCGGCTGGCGGTGACGGATGAGGTTTACGTGGCCGTGCCTGCAGGTGGGAAAACCAAGGCGCTTCGGTCCAACGTGAAATTGGCGCGGCGGCTGGGGCTTGGTGTTTTGACAGTGCGGCTGCGCGATGGGTTTGTTGAGGCCTTGGCCGACCCGGGGCCTTATGCCGCGCGCAAGATCAAGAAAAAGAAAACCAAGATGCTGCGCGAGTTTGACCGTTTGGATGGTGATCCGAACGAAGGGGGCGCTACGCGCCATGGGATCGTGACGGGCTATCGCCAAGACGCTTTAAAATGCGCGTTGTATCTGGTGAATGCAGGGGCCGAAAAGGGCGCGATTGTCGCTAAGGCCACTGGCGTGAAGACCGCGACCTCGATCATGCGGGACAACCATTACGGCTGGTTTGAAAAGATCGAAAAGGGTGTCTACGGGCTGACGGTGCAGGGCCAGCAAGGGATCAAAGATTGGGGTGAGGTTTAGGCCAAAGGGTGTCCGTACATTCGCGGCAAATGTCGGCATTGAGCCCATATTGCTTGATGCTGCAGGAATCGTAAATGGCAGCTTTTCCCAAATCGCGAGTACGCTTTTAAAGGCGACAAATCGCCAAATGGTCACAACCTGGCCAACAAATCGCCATATCATTCAAACATTTTGGTCAGCGTCGAGTTAGCGGCTTTTTGCACGGGAAATTGGGCAGTAGCCGGTTAGAGGAAAGTGAATTATGCCTACAGAGCTTATCGTTGGTGGTGATTTTGAAGATCCTGGTGCAGGCGGAAGCTATGTCGTCACAAACAGCTTTGGTGCCTGGAGCGGCATCGAAATTGAGGCCGGCGCCCATAATTTCTACCATTCTGGAGCGTCTACGACGAATACTATAGTTGAGCTTGACGGGTACAGCGGTGCAACCTCAGTCTTGGAACAGAGCTTTGTTGTCGACATTGCTGGCAGAAATGCGGAACTGAGTTTTGATGCTGGCGGACGCAATACGACCGCTAACGGCAATGATCCGTTTCTAGTCGAAGTCCTCGATTCCAGTGGGACGGTTGTTTTCACACAAAGTGTTACGCCGACCTCGTCTGGCAGTTTCGACACATTCACCTTCAACTTCCAGTTTCCCACGGCAGACACCTATACGCTCCGCTTCACGGAGCAAGGCAGCGACAACTCAGAAGGAACGATCCTCGACAATATCTCATTGGTGGTTTGTTTTGCTGATGGCACGCGCATCGCGACACCTGACGGAGACGTAAAGGTCGAGAACCTCAGAACCGGGGATCTGGTTTTGACCAGCGATGGAAATGCAAAACCGATCAAATGGATTGGGTCGCGAAAGCTGACAGCGAAGGAATTGACTGCTCATCCGGAAAATAAGCCCATCGTTTTTCGTAAGAATTCTTTGGGCAATGCCATGCCGCAAGATGACCTAATGGTTTCGCCACAACATCGCATACTTGTGCGCTCTAAAGTTGCGATGCGCGTGTTTGGCACGCCGGAATCCCTTGTTCCCGCCAAGAAATTGACCATCCTAGATGGAGTTGAAGTTCAAGAGCACTGCAAAGAGGTCACGTATTTCCATTTCGCGTTAGAAGAACACAGCATCGTTCTGGCTCACGGCGCATTTGCAGAAACCCTCTTTCTTGGACCGCAAGCATTGAAGACGCTTGGGCCAGATGCTGTCAAAGAGCTGAACTATCTGTTTCCTGACCTCGCCAAGCCCCATTTTGTACCAAAACCTGCCCGCGCGTTTCGTTCCAACAACAAGGATATCGAAATGCTGTGCAAGAGGTTGATGAAAAACGGAAAACCAGTGGTGGAGCTCCAGTTATGATAGCACCGACGAATTTGGAGTGGAGTTGCTCAGGGAATTCCGCAGTCATCACTGATGCATATGTTGAGGCCGCGAAGCAGAAACACGGGTCAGAATTTACTTTCTGGGCTCGAGTGGACGACTCTGGCTGCATTGAAGTTGCCCAAGTCTTGAAAATTGTTGAAACCGTTGCCGATGAGCGCCGTGAAGTAAATCTCGCTAATGTGAGACAGCGTGATTCAAAGGCAAAACTGGGTGGTTATATCGTGAACATTATTGACCCTGTTGTGCCGGATGATGGCAAAAGTCTCCCCATCATAAAGAACTTACGAATTTCCCTAAATTGACGGTCCAGGCCAAGGGCCCTCTCCGTCCCGGCGCACGATGCACACTTGCAAGAAACCGAGTTTCCTTCCAAGTGATTTTTCTGGAAAGCGGACATATACGATTTAGAATTCAGCGGCGGCTTTGTCCCGCATAGCGGACAATTCAGGCTTGGAGACCAGTCTCTGGAAACATGCGTTTTTCGAAGCCTCACCAGAATCTCAAAACGCGCTGTTGACTCGTATCTGGGGTTTGCATACCAATCCGCTGCTAGCACTCGCATGGTGTGAGTGCTAATGGCCTCAAACTGAGGCTAATGAATTGAAATTGCAAAGCAAGGAGCCTCAAACATGGCTTTTACTCCGCTTCACGATCGCGTTCTTGTGCGTCGCACAGAAGGTGAAGAAAAGACCGCTGGCGGCCTGATCATCCCAGACGCAGCAAAAGAAAAACCAGCTGAAGGTGAAATTATCGCTGTAGGCGAAGGCGCACGTAAAGACAGCGGCGAGCTTGTCCCAATGGCTGTTAAAGCTGGCGACAAAGTGCTGTTCGGCAAATGGTCCGGCACAGAAATCACTATCGACGGCGAAGAGCTGTTGATGATGAAAGAATCCGACATCATGGGTATCCTGTCCTAATCGGACCTGACCCTTATTCGAAATATTCAAAGGAGCTAATCAATGGCTGCTAAAGACGTAAAATTCGGGACAGACGCCCGTAACCAAATGCTGCGCGGCGTGAACATTCTCGCAGATGCGGTTAAAGTAACACTCGGCCCTAAAGGCCGTAACGTTGTGCTGGAAAAATCTTTCGGCGCACCACGTATCACCAAAGATGGTGTTTCTGTTGCCAAAGAGATCGAGCTTGAAGACAAGTTCGAAAACATGGGCGCACAGATGGTTAAGGAAGTTGCTTCCCGTACCAACGACGAAGCTGGCGACGGTACAACAACTGCGACAGTTCTGGCCCAAGCCATCGTCAAAGAAGGCATGAAAGCTGTTGCAGCTGGCATGAATCCAATGGACCTGAAGCGCGGCATCGACCTTGCGACATCCAAAGTGGTTGAAGCTATTGTTGGTGCGGCTCGTCCGGTTGCTGACTCCGCTGAAGTTGCAAAGGTTGGTACAATCTCTGCGAACGGCGAAGCTGAAATCGGTGGCCAGATTGCAGACGCTATGCAGCGTGTTGGCAACGAAGGCGTTATCACTGTTGAAGAAAACAAAGGTCTCGAAACTGAGACTGACGTTGTTGAAGGCATGCAGTTCGACCGCGGTTACCTGTCCCCTTACTTTGTCACGAACCCTGACAAAATGACGACAGAACTCGAAGACGCAATCATCCTGTTGCACGAGAAGAAGCTTTCTTCCCTGCAGCCAATGGTTCCACTGCTTGAGTCCGTGATCCAGTCTGGCAAGCCTTTGCTGATCATCGCAGAAGATGTTGAAGGCGAAGCTTTGGCGACACTCGTAGTTAACAAACTGCGCGGCGGTCTGAAAATCGCTGCTGTTAAAGCACCAGGTTTCGGCGATCGTCGTAAAGCCATGTTGCAAGACATCGCGATCCTTACTGGCGGTCAGGTTATCTCCGAAGACCTCGGCATGAAGCTTGAGAACGTTACAATCGACATGCTGGGCTCCGCAAAGCGCGTTTCCATCACCAAAGACGAAACAACAATCGTTGACGGTGCTGGCGATAAGGCAGAGATCGAAGCACGTGTTGCACAGATCCGTAACCAGATCGAAGAAACAACTTCCGATTACGACAAAGAGAAGCTGCAAGAGCGCGTTGCCAAATTGGCTGGCGGTGTTGCTGTTATCCGCGTCGGCGGTATGTCCGAAATCGAAGTTAAAGAGCGCAAAGACCGCGTTGATGATGCATTGAACGCGACACGTGCCGCTGTTCAAGAAGGTATCGTTGTTGGTGGCGGTGTTGCGCTGGTTCAGGCCGCTAAGGGTCTTGAAGGTCTGGAAGGCGCAAACGCTGACCAAACAATCGGTGTTAACATTGTTCGCAAGGCACTCGAAGCGCCACTGCGTCAGATCGCTGAAAACTCTGGTGTTGACGGTTCCGTCGTTGCTGGCAAAATCCGCGAGTCCGATGACAAAGCATTTGGTTTCAACGCACAGACAGAAGAATATGGCGACATGTTCGGTTTCGGCGTTATCGACCCTGCGAAAGTCACACGCACAGCGTTGCAAGACGCGGCATCCGTTGCTGGTCTGTTGATCACAACTGAAGCCATGGTTGCAGACAAGCCATCTAAAGACGGCGGCGCCGGTGGCGGCATGCCAGACATGGGCGGCATGGGCGGCATGGGCGGCATGATGTAATTACAAACCCCTTGGGTTTGTGATCAGACTGCAAAGCGGGAGTTGTCTCAACGAGACAATGAGAGCTTTGAAGTCTAACCGCTTATACGAAAAAGAAGGGCGTCCCAATTGGGGCGCCTTTTGCCTTTTCAAGTGGCGCAAAAATTCTAAGAATTTTTGAACAGATTTTCGGTGAAAATCTGGCGGCTAGCGTAAAATTGCTTCGAGGTGATCATAGACCACCGCACCCTCGTCGCCCCATGCGACCGCCGCCATAGATTTCGGTCGCACTGTTAGGGTCGATAGCTCATCGCGGGTCACCCAGCGGCGGAACGATACCACTTTTTCAGGGTCTTGCCACGTGGGGTCGAGCGCACCCGCGACCAGCGTGCAGCGAAAAAAGATTTCGACCTGATGGAAAGTTCCATGCGGGTCGTGAAATTCGTTGATCAGGCAAGGGGCACCGACGCTAACCGTCAGCCCCGTTTCCTCCATCACCTCACGGGCGAGGTTTTCAGGGAGGCTTTGATGGGGCTCAGCGCCACCACCGGGGGCGCACCACAAATCGCCGCGGTTTTTGTAGGCGTTCACCAGCAGGAGCTTATCTTCATACAGCAAAATCGCGCGGGCGGCGATGCGGACAGGGCGGGTTTGGGACTGTGTCATAAGAGTAGCTTGGCCTGCGGCGAAAAGTCAGGCAAGCCAGACCTTATTAATCCGGCCAGACAGTCTATGTTGGGGATATGAAAAGACTATTTATAGCGTTTTGGTTTGTTCTTGCCCCGCTTGCAGCGGCGGCTGAGGACTGTGTTGTGTTGTTGCACGGGTTGGCGCGTACGGAGACGTCGTTTTTAGCGCTTGAGGAATTGTTGGAGCTTGAGGGGTATGTGGTCGTCAACAACGGCTATCCCTCCACCAGCGCAGACATTCAGACTTTGGTTGCCGAAAATGTCCCGCAAGCGGTGGCGGCCTGCGGCAATCGACGGGTGCATTTCGTGACCCATTCGATGGGCGGCATTCTAGTGCGTGTCTACCTTGCAGATGCGAGGCCAGTGATGATGGGGCGCGTTGTTATGTTAGGGCCTCCGAATGACGGATCGCAATTGGTTGACGTTCTTGGAAGATTGGAGCCGTTTGAGTGGATAAATGGACCTGCCGGGATGGAGCTTGCTACGGACGGAGAGCCGCTGAGTCTTGTTTGGCCAGGATATGAGTTGGGTATTATCGCCGGAGATCGATCATTGAACGCTTATTATTCCAGCCTGATTGACGGGGCGGATGACGGGAAGGTTTCGGTGGCGTCAACGCGGCTGGAGGGGATGGCTGACCACCTGACATTGCCG
The DNA here is from genome assembly GCF_900185015.1 of Octadecabacter ascidiaceicola. Taxonomy (GTDB): domain Bacteria; phylum Pseudomonadota; class Alphaproteobacteria; order Rhodobacterales; family Rhodobacteraceae; genus Octadecabacter; species Octadecabacter ascidiaceicola. Next base: position 92,854 of record NZ_FXYD01000002.1, read on the forward strand.
GTGACCCATACGTTTATGATGAACAATCCGCTTGTGATGCGCCAAGCGATGGAATTCTTGAGCGAGGGTCAGTTTGACCGGAGCCTGACCCTGAGTGGCGTGATGTTCGGGTTGCAATAAGAGGGGCGCTGCCCCGCGCTGCGCGCTCCCCGGGATATTTTTGAAACAAAGGCAAAGGCGGCGCGGGTTTAGCTGGCGGGGCCTGTGATTGTATTGATGTGGCCCATTTTGCGGCCCTTCTTGGCGTCGGCTTTGCCGTAGAGATGGATTTCGGTGTTGGTTTTCGCGATCCCAGGGATGCGGTCCACGTCGTCGCCGATCAGGTTTTCCATCACCACGTTTGAATGGCGGCTGCCATCGCCCAAGGGCCAGCCTGCAATCGCGCGGATGTGCTGTTCGAACTGATCCACCGTGCAGGCGGCCTGCGTCCAGTGGCCGGAGTTGTGAACGCGTGGGGCGATTTCGTTGACGATGAAACCGTTCGGCGTGACGAAAAGTTCAACACCCATGGTGCCGACGTAGTCTAGAGCGTTCAGGATGTTGGCCGTAAGTAGAACCGCATCTGTGCGCTGCGAAGGCGTCAGTGCGGCGGGCAGGGTGGTGGTGTGCAAGATGCCGTCTTTGTGGACGTTTTCACCGGGATCAAAGCAGGAGATCGCACCGTCGCTGCTGCGTGTTCCGATGACGGAAACCTCTATCGAGAAGTCGATGAAGCCTTCATAGACGGCGGGCGCGCCGGCCATGTCTGCGATGGCTTGGTCTGCGTCATCTGGTGACATCAGGCGCGACTGGCCTTTGCCATCATAGCCCAAACGACGGGTTTTCAGGATCGCGGGTGTGCCGATCTGGTCGATCGCTTGCTCAAGCGCTTCGGCGGTGTCGACGGCGGCGAAAGGCGCGGTTGTCAGGCCGATGCGGGTGAGGAAGTTCTTTTCCAAGAAACGGTCTTGGGAGGTCGCGAGCGCATTGCGGTTGGGGTGGATCGGGGTGAGGGCCTCGATCAGATCAAGCGCTTCGGTTGGGATGTTTTCGAATTCATAGGTTACGACATCACAGGCGTTGGCGAATTTGGTCAGCGCGACGGTGTCGGAATAGTCTGCCATGATGTGCGTATGGGCCACGTGGGCGGCTGGGCAGTCTGCGTTCGGTTCAAAGATGCAGGTTTTGAAGCCAAGACGGGACGCTGCAACAGACAGCATGCGACCCAACTGGCCACCACCAAGGATCCCAATGGTCGCGCCGGTTTTGAGGGGATTAGTCATCGGTCGGTTCATCCGCAATTGAGGCTGAGAGGGCATCGCGCCAAGCATCTAGGCGCTGGGCGAGATCTGGATCTTGCAGCGCGACAATGCCAGCCGCCATGAGGCCCGCGTTGGCAGCGCCAGCAGCGCCGATGGCCATTGTCGCGACGGGGAAACCTTTGGGCATTTGCACAATGGAATAGAGGCTATCGACGCCAGAAAGCGCTTTGGTCTGGATTGGAACGCCGACCACGGGGATGCGGGTTTTAGACGCCATCATACCGGGCAGGTGCGCGGCACCGCCTGCGCCTGCGATGATCACTTGAAGGCCACGGCCAGCGGCCTCTTTGCCATAGGTCCAAAGACGATCCGGTGTGCGGTGGGCCGAGACGATTTTGGCCTCATAGGAAATGCCGAACTCATCCAGAAGCGTCGCTGCTTCGCGCATAGTGGGCCAGTCGGACTGGCTGCCCATGATAATGCCAACGGTAGGGGTCATGATTGTTGCCTTATATCTACAAGGGCCGTTATAGCGCCCGCACGTCAGGGTGCAATCAGGCGATAATATCTGGGGTAATGCGGTCTTCTAGAACGGCGATTTTGTCCTTAAGGCCCAGCTTTTGCTTTTTGAGGCGCTTGATTGTCAGCATGTCGGCCTTGCCGGTGTCTTGAAGTGCGTGAATGGCGTCATCAAGATCGCGGTGCTCTTGGCGCAGAACCCCGAGCTGTACGCGCAAAACCTCAAGCTGTTCCATACGCGCGCTGCTGTTCATTATCTGTCCGATCAATTTGGTCTGCGGTGGCTTGCACCGAGAATGTAAGCGCGAAACGTGATTTATCAAAGGAAAACCGTGCCTCGTGACCTTGCATCGCGCCGCATTGGCCCCCATATTTTTGAAGTAGTCGCCATAATGGGGCTGCACGATTGACGGTCGCTTAAGATAAGGACGTGTCGCATGACAAAATTGACGTTGGGAACGCATCCGTTCCTTCTCGGGTTTGAAGAGCTGGAGCGGCTGGTGGAACGCACCGCCAAGTCGGGAAATGACAGCTACCCCCCTTATAATATTGAACAAACTTCGCAGACCTCATACCGCATTACGTTGGCCGTGGCGGGGTTTGGCGATGACGAATTGGCGATCACTGTTGAGGACAATCAGCTGGTGATCCGTGGACGCCAGCGCGACGACAGCGAGGGCCGCGTGTTCTTGCATCGCGGAATCGCCGCACGGCAATTCCAACGATCGTTTGTGTTGGCCGAAGGGGTCGATGTGGGCGAGGCGGTTACGGAAAACGGGCTACTTCACGTCGATCTGACACGCGCTGTGCCGGATTCGGTGGTTCAGAAAATCAACATCAGGAAGGGGTAAGGTATGGATGCGAAATACAATTTTGCCGATATGGGGGATCGCGTGGTTTACGTGAAATCCGTTGATGTTGCAGGGCTGCCCGATGAGGTGCGCGAAGCGGCAGGGGACCGTGAACAGTTGTTTGCAGTGCATGACAGCGAAGGGCAGCAATTGGCTTTGGTTGCTGATCGCGACATGGCATTTATTCTGGCGCGTCAGAACGACATGCAGCCGGTAACGGTGCATTAAGAGTTAGAATTGGCGTTGGTGTTTTAAACACGGGCCACTTCACTAAAAAGGGCGCCCCGTAGAAATGGGGCGCCCTTTCTTTTGAGCTTTGAGGTCTGAGTGGCAGGCAAACGCTGTTACTCAGCCGCGATCAAGCCCATTGATTCTAGCTTAAGGATCACTTGGTGAGCACAGTTGTCGACTTCAACGTTTTCGGTTTCAACAGACAATTCAGGGTTCGCTGGAACATCGTAAGGGTCTGAAATACCTGTGAACTCTTTGATCTTTCCTTCGCGCGCAAGCTTATAGAGGCCCTTGCGGTCACGGCGTTCGCATTCCTCAATCGACGTTGCAACGTGGACTTCAACGAATGCGCCGAACGCTTCGACGTCTTCACGCACCGCGCGGCGGGTGGTTGCGTATGGTGCGATTGGCGCACAGATCGCGATACCACCGTTTTTGGTGATCTCGGATGCAACGTAGCCGATGCGGCGAATGTTCAGATCACGGTGCTCTTTTGAGAAACCCAGCTCGGAAGACAGGTTTTTACGAACGATGTCACCATCCAGAAGCGTCACAGGGCGGCCGCCCATTTCCATCAGTTTCACCATCAAGGCGTTGGCGATTGTGGATTTGCCGGAACCGGAGAAGCCCGTGAAGAAGACTGTGAAGCCTTGCTTTGAACGCGGCGGCTTCGTTTTGCGCAGTTCTTTGACGACCTCAGGGAAGGAGAACCATTCAGGGATTTCCAGACCTTCGGCCAGACGGCGGCGCAATTCGGTGCCTGAGATATTGAGGATCGTGACCTTATCTTTGTCCTCGATCTCGTCGATCGCTTCGTATTGCGCACGCTCATCAACCCAAACCATGTGTTTGAAGTCGACCATTTCGATGCCCATTTCTTCTTGGTGGGCGCGGAACAAGTCTTGTGCGTCATACGGGCCGTAGAAATCTTCACCAGCAGAGTTGGAACCTGGGCCTGCGTGGTCACGACCAACGATGAAGTGCGTGCAGCCGTGGTTTTTGCGGATCAAACCGTGCCAAACGGCTTCGCGTGGACCAGCCATACGCATTGCAAGGTTTAGCAGGGACATTGCTGTAGTTGACTGTGGGTACTTGTCCAGAACTGCCTCGTAGCAGCGAACACGTGTGAAGTGGTCAACATCGCCCGGCTTGGTCAGGCCTACAACAGGGTGGATCAGCAGGTTGGCCTGCGCTTCGCGTGCGGCGCGGAATGTCAGTTCCTGGTGCGCGCGGTGCAGCGGGTTACGTGTTTGGAACGCAACCACTTTGCGCCAGCCCATTTTGCGGAAGTAAGCACGCAATTCGTTCGGTGTGTCGCGGCGTGCGCGGAAATCGTAGTGAACCGGCTGTTGGATGCCAGTGACTGGGCCACCAAGGTAAACTTTGCCCGCTTGGTTGTGCAGGTAGTTCACAGCAGGGTGGGCGTCATCGTCAGCGCCGAAAACTTTTTCAGCTTCCTTGGCTTTGTTCGGCACCCAGTTGTCTGTGACAGTCATTGTTGCCAGAATAACGCCTTCTTGGTCGCGCAGGGCGATGTCTTGGCCAGCCTCAAGGGAAGCTGCGAAATCCTCGGACACGTCCAGAGTGATCGGCATTGGCCAAAGTTCGCCCGTTGTCAGTCGCATGTTGTCGACGACGCCATCGTAGTCAGCCTCGGTCAGGAAGCCCTTAAGCGGGTTGAAGCCGCCGTTCATCAGCAGTTCCAGATCGCAGATCTGACGCGGTGTCAGGTCGTGGCTAACGAGGTCTGCGGCTTCGACTTTCAGCTTCTGAGCGGACTCGTAAGAGACAAACAGCTCAGGGATGGGGGCGAGGTTGTTTTCCATAAGGGTGTTCCTGTTACTAATAGGCGTGAGACTAGATGCGCTGCCGGTCAATTCGGCGTGCAGCGCGTTATATTCAGCGAGTTTTCGGTTGAGAAATTGGGTTGTGAGGCGGTTCTTTTCGCCAGCACCACGAGCGGTAATCGCATAGGTGTGGCGTGCGCGTTTGTCGGGGCCGTTGCGATCTTCGATATTCACGAGACCTGCATCGGTGGCTTGTTTTAACAACGCGTTAAGGCGGCCCAAAGACACACCAATCGCCTGCGCCAACGCGCGCTGGGACGCATCCGGTGCGATATCCAGCTGCCGCAGCAGGCGGAACATTTGATCCTCCTGTTCGGAGGTGATTTTGGCGGGCGACATAGCCATTGCGGGCGACTCATTGTTTGTTCAGGTGTGAACATAGAAAGAAAGTTTGTTCACGCAAGAACAAACCAAGCGCACGTATGGAAACTAATTGTTACTGTGATGGAAATGTCTGCTAAGCGGGACGAAGCAACCCGCTCTGGTTTGGGAGTCAGTGTCTGCTTCGAAAAACCATTTCGCGTATTTCGATACTAGCGAGTTGCAGCCATGAACGCACTTCCCCCAATCAAGAAGCCTCCGCCAGTGTATCCAAAACGGCGACGGGCTTTGGCGCTCTGGAAAGTCTTTCGAGCTTGTGCGGCAAGTATTGCATACCCGCCTAGAACAGCCCCGACAATCACGGTGGAAGTCGCAACGACTATCGCGAATTGAGAATAGATATTAGCATTTGGATCAAGAAATTGAGAGAGGAATGCTACGTAGAATATGATGGCCTTGGGGTTCAGAACCGCCGTGAAAAAGCCTGCTCGTGCGCTCGACATCCCACCCTGTTCACTTTGTTCCTGTGGGGAATCTACGCCGTTCTGACGGGCGTCGATGATCTGACGGTAGCCAAGATATGCCATATAGAAAACGCCAGCCCATTTGACAATTTGAAACAACTCGGATGATGCGGCCAAAATTGCACCAACTCCGAACAGAGATAGGCCGACAAGGACAACACCACCGGTCAATTCACCTAAAATGCACAGAAACGCCGCCTTGCCTCCGCGCGACAACGCTTGTCCTGTAACCATTAAAACACTGGGGCCGGGAACGATGGAAATTACGGTATATGTGGCGACGAAAGCCAGCCAAAGTTCGAGTTCCAAATTTTTCAACCTTCCCAATCAACTTAGTTGGAGCGGACATTAGCTGCACTGCGGAAGGATGTCATCAATGGGCTCAAAGCAGACATTCGTTGCGAGCACTTGGCTTCGCCTTGTCCAACGCAGAAATCTCCACTTCTCACCCTAAACTCAAAAACGTGTCTTTGTCGCCGATCTTATTCCTGCTCCGCCAACCAACGTTCGACTTCCAACGCGGCCATGCAGCCCATGCCCGCGGAAGTCACGGCTTGGCGGTATTTGTGGTCGGTCAGATCGCCCGCAGCGAAGATTCCCGGGATGGAGGTTTCAGTGCTGTCCGGTTTGGTGACAACATAGCCGCCCATGTGGGTTTCTAAGTGGTCTTTGACCAGCTCGTTCGCAGGTGCGTGGCCGATGGCGATGAAGACGCCTTTGGCTGGGATGTCGGTGATTTCGCCAGTCTTCACGTTTTTGGTTTTGATCCCTTCAACGCCAAGCGGGTTTTCACCACCGTAGACTTCCTCAAGCTGGTTATCCCAGAGCGGCTCGATCTTCGGATTTTTCATCAGGCGGTCAATCAGGATCGCTTCTGCGCGCAACTCATCGCGGCGGTGTACCAGTGTGACTTTGGATGCGAAATTGGTGAGGAACAGTGCCTCTTCAACGGCGGTGTTGCCGCCGCCAACGACAACGATTTCCTGACCGCGATAGAAGAAGCCATCACACGTGGCGCAGGCCGATACGCCGAAGCCTTTGAATTTTTCTTCGGTATCAAGACCCAACCATTTGGCGCGGGCACCCGTCGCGAGGATAATCGCGTCGGCTTCGTAGACGGTGCCGCTGTCAGACTGACACACGAAGGGGCGCTTAGAAAAATCGATGGAGGAAATAATATCGCCGATGATTTCGGTACCCATCGCGCGGGCGTGGGCTTCCATGCGCAGCATAAGGTCGGGGCCTTGGACCTCTGAATCACCAGGCCAGTTCTCAACTTCGGTTGTTGTGGTCAGCTGGCCGCCGGGTTCGATGCCCTGAACGAGGATTGGTTCCAGCATGGCGCGGCTGGCATAGACGCCCGCCGTGTAGCCGGTTGGGCCGGAGCCGATGATAAGAACTTTGGTTTTGCGTGTATCGGCCATGAGGGTCCCCTTTGTTGCTGTTCATATAAGCAGCGATGCAAGCAGGGAAAAGGGGGATCGCGTTGGATCGTTGGTACGCAGGAAAATTGCGGAGTGGCGAAATATTGTTGCGTCTGGATGGGCGCGAGCGTATGAATCGCGCCAAACACTAAGGGACGCGCGCAACCATGCCAGGACAGAAGCTAGACGAGATCGACCGGATGATTCTTGCAGAGCTGCAAGCGGACGGTCGAATGACCAACGTAGAATTGGCGAAACGGGTCGGCATTTCAGCGCCGCCATGTCTGCGCCGTGTGCGGACCTTGGAAGAGCAGGGTTTCATTCGCGGCTACCATGCGGATGTAAACGCACGTGAGCTTGGCTTTGAAGTGCAAGTTTTCGCGATGGTCGGGCTGGTGAGCCAAGCCGAGATCGACCTCAGTGCGTTCGAGAATAAATGCGCTGGCTGGCCGCTTGTGCGTGAATGTCACATGCTGAACGGGGAAGTTGATTTTGTGTTGAAATGCGTGGCACCTGATCTGCGCACATTCCAGAACTTCCTAACAGAAGAACTGACCAGTGCCGACAACGTGGCGAGCGTGAAGACTTCATTGGTTATTCGCGGCGCAAAGGACGAACCGGGTGTGCCGTTTGATGTTCTCGAGGAACGCCTGAAACGCGACGCTTAAACCTTAGGCGACCACGCCGAAATCCAGGTCATGTAAAGACAGGCGCGGATGCATCAGCATTCCGAAGTCTTCAATACGCGCCATGTGCGGAAACAGCCCCATATAGAGTTCAAGCATATCACCGCGTAGACCGAATTCATGGCGTGCGCCGGGATTGTGGCTGTCTACTTCAACACCGTTCACCGCGATCCGTTCGTGGGCGTTGAAGCCCAGTTGGAATACTTGAACAGGTGCTTGTGGTTGAATTTCGACAATGTTCACGCCATCGATAAAATCGGTTGCCGGAACGAAAGCCGCAGTGTGCCCCGTAACGCGTTGAAGTGTTGGTGATTTTTGGTAAAGTCGTGCGGAAGGGCCGAGCAGTAGATCAGGCATCGGACGGCCAGCACCCAGCGCGTCAGCCGCAACACGCACGAGCTTGCTCATACGCTGGTCTTGCTGCGGTGCATTCGGAACCAACGTAATCGCGCCGCGCCAATAAACCGTTTGGAAGCCGTTTGTTACGGTCTTTACTTTGTCACCGGGAAGGATGTCTTCGACGGCAACCTCACCACGATCAGTTTTCAAAAGAGCGCCGCGAGCGAGCGAGCCAAAGCTGTCTTCGAAAGCGCGATGGGCCGGTGCGATGCGGGTGAAATCGTCAATGTCGCCATTGGGAAGCAGATGGACGACCTCGTAGCGGCGCATGAGTTGCTGTGCGCGCTGAGGTCGTCCGTCTTGCTGAGTAAACCGGGCTGAGGAGGCCACCGGAACTTTGCGTTTTACCTGCGCGAGGGCCGCGCGGGCTGTGGGGGTCGTGTTCATCATGCGATCACCGATCAGGTTGGTCACATCATCTGTTGGCCCCCGCCAACAACATCTGAGGAGCGTTTCGTTGATTGGAATGTGTCCTAAAATGCCGAGATGGGTCAAACATTTCGACTTTTCGGGCAGAAATCGGGGTCAATCAACGCAAATACCTGCGGATTGTTGAGCGGGTGAAAACGCAGCCGCCATATTTCGCGATTCTGACAGAGGTGTGCAAAGCCTCCAAAACGAGAATCGCCGCCCCGCAGAATGCGACGGGACGGCGATTGTCAGGCCAGCGAGGGAGGGCGCCGGCGATGTAGCTTGGATTATGCGGCTGGGCGAACCGTGCGCATTTCCATTTCAGCAAGTGCCGCAACCGCGCGGCGGCTGGCGATAAACGCTTCGCGGCGCAGGCCACGTTCCCAAGGCATCTTGGTGTTGCATTTTTTGGCTTCTGCAATTGTGGATTGCATCCAACGTGGTGTCTTTGTCATGGGCTTTTTCCTCATGTTTGTCTTCTTGCTCGATAGGATCAAGATGACGTGGCAAAGCGGCATGAGTTTGGCTGGTTGGTGGAAATTTCAAAAAATTTGGGGGATAGGGCGCGATGAATGTGGCGTTACCCATCGCGGCCTTGAAGGCGCGTTAAATAAGGGAAATGCGTAGGTTTGTGGACAGTCCGCCTCTGAAGGGTGGGATTGTTTCCGGTTGAGTTTGGCAGAGACATGGCACCGCCTGCCGCATTTCAGTCCAGATCAGACTGCTGGCCCAAGGGTGATTGCCGCGATCAGCCGGCCGTAGTCGGCCTCTTTATTATGGGTCGTGCGGCGGTAGCTATAGAAGCGGTCCGGATCCGCGTAGGTGCAGTGGCGCGTCCATTCGGCTTGACCAACGCCTGCTTCGCGTAAGCGGTGCAAACCTAGCGCGGGAAGGTCGAACTGGTACTTGCCGTTTTCGCCATTCGCAAAGAATCGCGCAAAGGCGGGGTCTTTTGTGATGAAGTCTTCAAAGAACTCTGGTCCGACTTCATAGGCGGTTTGGCTGATGCACGGGCCGATGACGGCTGAGATGTTTTCACGCGTTGCGCCGAGGGCTTCCATCGCGTCGAGGGTGGACTCCAGCACGCCATCAAGCGCCCCTTTCCAACCGGCATGGGCCGCGCCGATGACGCCAGCGGTTGCATCGGCAAACAGGACGGGTTGGCAATCAGCAGACAAGACCGACAGCGCTATCCCCGGCGTTGCCGTGACCAGCGCGTCCGCCTTGGGGTGGTCGGTACTGGGGCTGGTGACGGTAATAACGTCCGGTGAATGGACCTGATACACGCCCATCAATGCGTCCGGCACCACGCCCATTGCATCAGCAACGCGCGTGCGATTGATGGTGACCGCTTCGTGCTGGTCGGAACTGCCGGTGCCGCAGTTCAGGCCTTCGAACACGCCGGAAGACGCGCCGCCGCGACGGGTAAAGAAGCCGTGGCGAAACGGGGACAGGCTGTCAGCGGTGATGATTTCTAGGGTCATGGTTCCAGTCCCGCAGGTGGCAGGGCCCCGTCAGGGTAGAGCCCCAGTACTTTGAACAGCGAACCCATTTCTGACGGGTGCGTCAAGCGGCGGTGTGCGGCAATGTGCTGATCAAGGGCATCATCGCGCAGATTTTTGGCAAGTGTCTGGGCGCGCTGGGTGATGCCGAGGCGCTCCAGAAACACCCCTTGCGGTGTGAGGCGGGTGTGTTTGGCGGGGCTTGCGTTGGTGGCGATGGTTTCGAAGTCAACATGCGCAGTGATGTCGGCCGTGCCAACGTTTGCAAATGGATCAACGGGTGCGTGGTTTTGCAAGGCTTGCAGGGTGTCGCCAAGGGAATGCCAATCACCATAGTCAATGATCAGCGCCGCGCCCCCGTGGTCCGCGATGCGGGTGGCGATGTTTTGGGTGATGGCGGGCAAGGCGGGACAGTGTTCAACAATGTCGCCGACCTTGGTGTCGGTGAGGCGGTGATCCATGAGTGCGATGTTTGCAGGGGCAGACAGCCCGGGACCCAAGACGTTGTCTTGAACCCCGACCTGTACTTCGCGCCAGCCGTTGTCGTCGCGGTGGAATTGGCGGATCGGCAGGGCGTCGAAGAATTCATTGGCCACAAGGAACAGGGGCATGTCGGGCAGGGTTGTGATGTTGTCGTGCCATGTGGCGCTCGGAACCCGCGTGGCTTGTTCGCGGCGCAAGGTCGGGGAGGTTTCAACGAAGTGCACCTGTGCTGCGTCATTGAACCCCGCAACGCGGGCCGTTACACGCAGGATGTCGGCCATCAATGTGCCGCGGCCGGGGCCAAGTTCAGCGAGGGCAAATTCGCTCGGCTGGCCTTGATCAAGCCATGCCTGCGCCAGCGACAAGCCGATCAATTCGCCAAACATCTGGGAAATTTCCGGGGCGGTGGTGAAATCCCCCGCAGCGCCAAGCGGATCACGGGTGGCGTAATAGCCAAGCGTGGGGTGCATTAGCGCATCGGCCATATAGTCGGCCAATGTGATCGGGCCAGACGTCGCGATCCGCGCGGCTATGAGGTCGTGCAGTTTGTTCATGCTTTGCGACGGGTGAGGAGGATGACGATCAAGCCGCCGAGGATCATCGGGATGGAAAGTGCTTGTCCTTGGGTCAGGCCCCATGCGCCAAAGTCATAGGCCCAGCCGATGGGGTTATCCGGAGACGTGAATTGCGCGTCTGGTTGGCGCACGAATTCCACCAAGAACCGCGACAGCCCGTAACCCATAAGGAACACCGCCACGAGGGACCATTGGCGCTTTAACCAGCCACGTTTGAACGCGAGGTACATGATGATGGACCCGACCAGCAGCCCTTCGAGGCCGGCTTCATAGAGCTGGCTGGGGTGGCGGGCAGGTTCATCGCCATAATAGAACCACTCGCCCACGGTCGTGCAAAGCTGACGCGCAGGGTCGACGCACATGGATGGGAATTTCACCCCCCAAGGCAGGTCCGTCGCGCGGCCCCAGAGTTCGGCGTTGATAAAGTTGGCGATCCGCACGAGGAAAATTGCAGGTGTCGCCGTGAGGGCAAGGACATTTGCGACATCGCCCAAAGCGGCGCCATAACGGCGTGCGCTGATGATGACTGCGACACAGACACCGATAAAGCCGCCATGGAACGACATGCCGCCGTCCCAAACGCGAAAGACCGATAGCGGGTCTTTTGCGAACTGGCCGTCGCCGTAAAACAGCACGTAGCCAATGCGCCCGCCAGCGATGACGCCGATGATGACCCATGTTAGAAGGTCTTCGATTTGATCGCGGGTGAGGGCGGAGGTGTCGTCGCGCCAGAGGGTCAGGCGTTTGCTGGCCTGCACAGCGATCCACCAACCGATGATGATACCGACGATATAGCCCAGCGCATACCAACGCAGCGCGAAAGAGAACCCGAAAAGGGTAATGCTGAAAATCTCGGGCGAGATATTGGGGAAGGGAATGGCTGCTAACATGCGCCCTGTTGTGACGCAGGGTGCGACGATGTCAACTGGTCAGCGGGGTTGTTTTGCGGCCAAAGCGTGCCCATATAGCGGATAACAGAATGGAGAACGCCATGCAGACCCGTAACAAAGTCTTTGACGACATTTCACAATTGATGACCAACGCGATGGGCGTGGCCCAAGGTGCCAAGGATGAAGCGCAGACCGCTATGTCGTCTATGGTGGACCGCTGGTTGGCGGACCGTGATTTTGTGACCCGCGAAGAATTCGAAGCCGTGCGCACAATGGCGCAGAAGGCGCGTGAAGAGAATGCCAGCCTATTGGCCCGCATCGAAGCGCTTGAAGGTAAGTAAGCGGAGCGGCGTTGCCGCGCAGTATTATTGATAGATTGGGGCTGCCGTTAGGTGGCCCTTTTTTGTTGTGATACGGGTTTTGATATCGGAGGGGGCCAGCCCCCGCTACGCTCCCCCGGGATATTTATGAAACAAAAGCAAGGTGGGGGTTAGAGCCGCCCGATTGGCGAGACCATTGTGCCGCACACAAGGCTGGTGAGGATGCGCGGCGTTGGTGGAATTTGGCTGATCGGGAATAGGGCGCGGTCGCGGATGAGCGGGAGAAGCGCGCTGTCGGATTGATACATTGGGGTGAAGGCCCATGACATCGCTTGGTAGATTTTCGTGTGCAGGCGGCGGGCACGGGCATAGGCGGGGAGTGCTTGTTTTATAGGCCGTGTGTTCAGGGTACGTGACAAGGCGAGCGCGTCAAGCAGCGCCATGTTGGCCCCTTGCCCGAGTTGCGGTGAGGCGCGGTGGGCGGCGTCGCCGATGTGGACGAGGCGGTTGTTGTAGGGGCGGTTAAGGGTGCCGTGGCTGTAGCGGGCCATTGTCATTTGGCCTGCGTCGGTGATTTGATCCACGAAGGGCGCAAGGGCGGGCCAGAGGGCTGTGGCCTCATTCTTCCATGCATCAAGACCCGCGTCTTGCCATGCTTTGAAACCGTTTCTGGGGAGGGACCAGAAAACGGCCGCCTTGAAGGTGTTGTCGTTCGGAAATGTGCCGATGGGCAGCGCGCCGATCATATGGGAGGCTTTGACGTAGCGCTGGGAGAGGTGGTGTTTGGGGATATCGGTCTCAGGCCAATCGACCGTTCCCCAGATGGCGCCATAGCTTAGCGGCTTGGCCTTTATCGGGGAGAGAGGCGAGCCTGCGCCGGAGCTGTCGATGCACAGATCGAAGGGGCCGTGGCTGTCATTCGTGGCTGTGAAGACCTCAATGCTATCATCGTCTTGACGCACGGAAGTGACGTTGGATGCGGTTGTTAGCGTGATGCCTGATCGGGTTTGCATCGCCTGCCAGAGGGCATCAAATAGGGCTGCGCGGTGGATGGCGAGGCCGTAGGCATTGGGATCAACGAGGTCGTACTTGACGTCGAGCACGCGTCTGCCGTTTTGCGCTTCGATCCCGAGCATATGGGTGACGCGATTGCCATAAGACAGGGCCGTTTCGAGCGCGCCGATTTCTGCCAAGACCTGTTGGCCAACGGGCTGGATGACGAGGCCCGAGCCGACAGGTTTGGGGGTGTCGAATTGATCAAAGATCGTGATGTCGTGGCCTTGATCCGCCAGTAAACTTGCGGCGGTTAAGCCGCCCATTCCGGCCCCGATGATGGCGATACGCATACTCAAAAACTCCGTACGGATGGCGTATGGAATCCGTATGGGTTCCATATGGGTATCGTATGGGAAATCTTGCACGGCCATGCAAGTTGGCACATGGGCAAACGGCGCACTTTACCGCAGGGGCGGGCGGGCCTATAAGCCCGTTATGACCATTCGCGCGATCCAGATTATTCGAATTATATCCCCGACGTTGTGACCCCCACACGTCGGACCAAGGTGTCTGTTATGATCCGCACCGCCATTTGCAAATTCCCGAAATAACCTATCCGAAGGACGCTCCACATGTGCGCCGACAAAGTTGAATACAAAACCACGCTGAACCTGCCAAAGACCGACTTCCCGATGCGGGCTGGTCTGCCAAAGCGCGAACCCGATTGGTTGGGGCGCTGGGCTGAGATGAATGTGTACGAAAAGCTGCGCGAAAAGGCGAAGACCGAGACGCGCCAGCCGTTCACGCTGCATGATGGCCCGCCCTATGCGAACGGGCATTTGCACATTGGCCACGCGCTGAACAAGATCCTGAAAGATATGGTTGTGCGGTCCCAGCAGATGATGGGGCGCGATGCACGTTATATCCCCGGTTGGGATTGTCATGGTCTGCCGATCGAATGGAAGATCGAAGAAAAGTACCGCGAGAAGGGCCTCGATAAGGATGCTGTGGACGTTGTGGAGTTCCGTCAGGAATGCCGCGATTTTGCGTCTGGTTGGGTCGATATTCAGCGCGAGGAATTCAAGCGTTTGGGCGTTCAGGGCAACTGGGACGAACCCTATCTGACGATGAACTTCCATGCCGAAAAGGTTATCGCAGAGGAGTTCCAGAAGTTCCTGATGACGGGCACGCTTTATCAAGGCTCCAAGCCTGTGATGTGGTCGCCGGTCGAAGAAACCGCGCTGGCCGAGGCCGAGGTCGAGTACCACGACAAAGAGAGCTTTGCGATTTGGGTGAAGTTTCCAGTGAGCTTAGTCTCGACAGAAACTCTACCTGGAACTGGTCGCGGTGAAGTGACTTCCTCCGATGCTAGTGTGACCGAATTTGCAAATACGAGCGTGGTGATCTGGACGACGACGCCATGGACAATTCCGTCCAATAAAGCAGTCGTTTTTGGCGCGCAGTATTCCTACGGTCTGTATGAAGTTGTTTCGACTCCGGATGAATGTTGGGCAGAGGTCGGCGAACGCTTTATCATAGCAGACAAATTGGCTGCTGATGTTTTCGCCAAAGCCCGTTTGGATGAAAACAATTGGAAGCGAGTGCGCGAAGTTTCAGCGTATGACTTGGATGGTCTAGAGCTTCAACACCCGTTGAGTGGCGTTGAAGGCAGCAACGGCGAGTGGGACGATCTGCGTGATTTCCGTGCCGCTGATTTTGTGACCGACGACGAAGGCACGGGTTTTGTGCATTGTGCCCCAAGCCACGGGATGGAGGAATTTGAGCTTTACCGTGATCTGGGCATGCTGGCGCAAGTCATCACATACAACGTCATGGATGATGGGTCTTTCCGCGAGGACCTGCCGTTCTTTGGCGGCAAGCGTATCCTGCGGGCCAAGGCCAAGAAGGGCAATTGGGAAGGCGATGCGAACGGCGCAGTAATGTCCAAGCTGGCTGAGGTCGGCGGGCTGTTGGCGCGTGGCAAGATCAAGCACTCCTATCCGCATTCTTGGCGCTCTAAGGCGCCGATCATCTTCCGCAACACACCGCAGTGGTTTGCGGCGATTGATAAGGCGGTTGGCGACGGGCAGGACACCTATGGCACGAGCATTCGTGAGCGTGCGTTGCGCAGCATTGATGAGCTGGTGACGTGGACTCCGCAAAAGGGGCGTAACCGTTTGCACGCGATGATCGAAGCGCGCCCGGATTGGGTGCTGTCGCGTCAGCGCGCATGGGGCGTTCCGTTGACTTGTTTCACGCGCGTTGGGGCAAAGCCGACGGATGAGGATTTCTTGTTGCGCGATCCGGCTGTGAACGCGCGTATTCTGGAAGCGTTTGAGGCTGAGGGCGCGGACGCGTGGTATAAGGATGGCGCGAAGGCGCGGTTCTTGGGTTCTGATCACAACCATGATGATTATGATCAGGTCATGGATATTCTGGATGTGTGGTTTGATTCCGGATCGACACACGCGTTCACATTGCGCGACCGTGAAGACGGGTCCGAGGATGGTTTGGCCGATCTGTATCTTGAGGGCACGGATCAGCACCGTGGGTGGTTCCATTCATCCATGTTGCAGGGCTGTGGCACGATGGGCCGCGCGCCATATCGCGGGGTTTTGACCCACGGGTTCACGCTTGATGAGAAGGGCATGAAGATGTCCAAATCCATCGGCAACACCATCGTTCCTGAAAAGATCGTGCAGCAATACGGCGCGGATATTCTGCGCCTGTGGGTGGCGCAGGTTGATTTCACCAATGACCAACGCATTGGCGATGAAATCCTGAAAGGCGTGGCGGACAGCTATCGCCGTTTGCGCAACACGCTGCGCTATATGCTCGGATCATTGGGTGACTTTGATCCTGCCAAGGCTGTGGCGCGCGATGACATGCCCGAGCTTGAGCAGCTGATCCTGCACAAGCTGGCGGTGCTGGATGGCGTGGTGCGCGAGGGTTATGCCAAGTACGACTTCCAAGGCGTGTTCCGCGCGATCTTTGAATTTGCGACGCTGGACCTGTCCTCGTTCTACTTCGATATCCGCAAGGATGCGTTGTATTGTGATGGGGATACGGACCGCCGTTTGGCTGCACTGACAGTTCTAGATGCATTGTATGCGCGCCTGACAACGTGGCTGGCCCCGATCCTGACGTTCACGATGGAAGAGGTTTGGTTGGAGCGCAATGGCGATGACACGTCTGTGCATTTGGTTGACTTCCCTGACACGCCGTCCGAGTGGCGCGACGATGAATTGGCTGCGCGTTCTGAAGTGGTGCGTACTGTGCGTCGTGTCGTGACGGGTGCGCTGGAAGAGCAACGCACAGCAAAGGTTATTGGGTCCTCGCTTGAGGCGGCCCCGACGGTGTATCTGAGCGCTGAATTGGCGAAAGTTATCACCAACCCGGACACCTTCGCGGATCTGTGCATCACCAGTCAAATCACGATCACACAAGGTGCGGCCCCTGACGGAGCGTTCACCTTGGACGATGTCGAAGGCGTGGGCGTTGTGTTCGGCATGTCTGACGGCGAAAAGTGCGAACGCTGCTGGAAAATTCTGCCGGACGTTGGCAAGCACAGCCATGAAGGTGTCTGTGGCCGCTGCGACGGAGCGCTGAATGGAGCCGCGTAACGAAAACTGGAAAGCCCGCTGTGAAGCGGGCTTTTTTACGCAAGACGTCATGGGCACGCTTGGCGTGTCGATTGCCGAACTCGTGCCGGGGCGCATTGTGTTGGAAATGCCGTTCAACGCAGCGTTCACCCAACATCACGGATTTCTACACGCGGGCACTGTGACCACGGTCCTTGATAGCGCGTGCGGATTTGCAGCATTTACGTTGATGCCCGAAGACCGCGAAGTGCTGACGGTTGAGTTCAAGTCCAACTTTCTAAGCCCAGCCAAAGGCAGTGTGTTTCGTTTCGAAGGCGAGGTTGTGAAATCTGGCCGCACATTGAGCGTGACACGCGGGACAGCATTCGCGGATGGCGTCGCGATTTCTACGATGCAAGCCACGATGATGGCGGTCGCGCTCTAGGAGCAGGAATCGGATTGCCGCGACGCGACGTTCGCGCAACAGTAGTTTATGCCCAGTATAACGATCCCAACTCAGTTCGGCCCACTCACCCTTTGGGAGGAGGACGGCGCGATTGTGCGTTTGGATTGGGACGGTAACGGTACGGACGAAACCGAACTGCTGGTTGAGGCCGCGCGCCAGCTGAGAGCGTACGATGCCGGCGAATTGAAAGCCTTTGACTTGCCATTGCAGGTCGCGGGTTCTGATTTTCAACGCGCGGTGTGCGAGCAAATGTCAGCGATCCCGTTTGGGGAAACTGTAACTTACGGAGATATCGCGAAGGCACTGGGTGCACCTGCGCAGGCGATTGGGTCCGCTTGTGGCGGCAATCCGATCCCTGTGATTATCCCGTGCCACCGCGTGATGGGGGCCAAGGGGCTGACTGGGTTTTCTGGTAAGGGTGGCGTTGAAACCAAGGTCGCGTTGCTGCGTCATGAAGGGGCGGGCGGGTTTCTTATCTAGCTCCAAAAGATGAGTATTTAAGAGCCAAAGAAAGCAGGGCAAGTTACCCGTCGGGGCCGTGCAAGACTTGTTGAACGGCGCCTGCGGCGAGCAAGTAGGCAGACGTGACCATCAAGCCCCAGAACACTCCAGTTGCAGGTTCGAAGTTTTCCCAAGCGGCGAAGCCTGCAAACACTGTCCACGCTAAGGCCATCGGCAGCGAGACCGCGCGCCAGCGGTCAGTGCGCACGGGGTGGATGAATTTGATCGGCAGGAACATAGCAACAGAAAGGACCGCAACGAGGACCAAACAGGCCCACCATGGTGGGGACAGGGCGAACAGCACGAGGATCAGCATGTTCCAGCAACCGGGAAATCCGGAAAAGGAATTGTCTTTTGTTTTCATGCGTGTGTCGCAGAAGTAGAGGGCTGACCCGAAAGTTATTACAATGATTGCGACCCAGCCGGACCATCCGTCCATCAGGCCGGACGCGTAAAGCGCATAGGCTGGAATGAAGACATAGGTGAGGTAGTCGATGATCAGATCAAGCAATACGCCGTCAAACTGCGGCGCATATTTTTTGACGTTGTAGTGGCGGGCCAACGGCCCATCGATTCCGTCTACCGCAAAGGCCACAATGAGCCAGACGAACATCATCGCCCAGTCTTTCTGGATAGCTTCAAGCATGGCGAGCATGGCGAAAACGGCACCCGTGGCGGTCAGAAAATGGACGGTGAGGGCTTTGATTTGATTGTTCATCGGGACGTCATGGCGCAACTTGCGCGTTAGGGCAAGTGAGGTTTATCCGTCCGCTCTTGGATGGGCCGCGTCATAGACCTCCATCAAGCGTGCAGTGTCGACGGCGGTGTAAGCCTGAGTTGTCGACAGGGAGGCGTGGCCGAGGAGTTCCTGAATGGAGCGCAAATCGCCACCAGCGTTCAACAGATGCGTCGCAAAGCTGTGGCGTAGTGCGTGCGGTGTGGCCGTGGCGGGTAGGCCCAATTGCATGCGCGATTGCGCCATAACCGACTGGATGGCCTTGGGGTAAAGGGGGCCGCCGCGTGCGCCGCGAAAGATTGGGGCGTCAGGTTCCATCGGGTGTGGGCAAGCGTCGAGATAGGCGTTCACAGCGGCGCGGGCTGCTGGGATCACCGGAACGAGGCGTTCTTTGCCGCCCTTACCCAGGATGCGCAGGGTTGCGGGAAGGGGAACATCCTTTGCGGTCAGGCCAAGGGCCTCGGATATCCGCAGGCCGCAGCCATATAGAAGGGTGACCACCGCCACATCACGCGCCGCGATCCAAGGCTCGCGGGCTTGCACCTCAACCGTGTCGATCATCGCGCGGGCAGCATCAACGGCCAGTGGGCGAGGGAGTTTTTTCTGGAACTTGGGGGACCGCGTGGACAAAACCGCCGTCGGTTCAAACCCTTCGCGGTCGGCAAGCCAACGGTAAAAGGATTTCACAGCAGACAGGCTGCGCGCCAAGGATCGCGCCGCTACGCCGCGAGCCCGTTCTGACGCCATCCATGCCCGCATATCGCTAACGGTTATGCGTGAAATCGGGCCAAGCCCCTGCGCTTCACCGTGGTGCAGTGTCATGAAATTCAGAAATCCCAACAGGTCTGTCTGGTAGGCAGCAATTGTGTTTTCCGCCGCGCCTTTCAGGGCGCGTTGATGGGCCAACCAGCTGTCCAAGGCGGCGGACATGGCGGGCGAAATCATCAGCTTAACCAGCGTCGTAAAGAGCGTTCAAACACACCGGCAAAGAAGGTTAACAGATCAGTACCTTGTTGTGGCGTGAACTGGTGCGGGTCTTCTGCACCAAAAATCAGCATACCGGGCAAACGCCCTTCGCCGAGATCAAGCTGCAAACAGGCCTCGGAGCGAATGTAGTCAGTCTTGTCCCCGAATATGGCGGTGTCATCGGATTTCACTTGGCGCAGTGTCACCTGACGCGCGGTAATCTGGCGTCCATGTGTGATGTAATCTCGCACAAAGCCAGGTTCTACGACGGACAAAACATCGCTCAACTTGGAAACTGCGGGGTCTGCCTCAGGCGTGACGGACTCAAGCACCAAACGCACTGCATCCACGCGCAAAATGTCGGCGACATCGCCGCGCAACTCTTTCAGAAAGGGTTCAAACTTCGTCGCATCCATCATCCGCAAAATCGCGCGGTGGATCTGGTTTGTTCCAGCGAGGTTTTCATATGCGGCCGCAATCACATTGCGATGCGTATCCTCAAGACGATCTAGCCGCGCCTCAAGGCGCTCCATGGCAATACCGCGTAGATCGACAATATTGCTGCCTTGCGCACTTTCGTTTGCGGCGACGAGCGCACGCATAACATCTTGATCTTCCAAAAGAACCGAAGGATCGGACATGATTTTAGACCGAACGTCATCGGTCAAAAGGGGATCGCTGCTCATACTCGTCTCATTTTATTGTTGGGGATGTATGTAGCAGAAAGATTGGTCGAGCGGATAGGTTTATTTACGACGAATCCAAAGTGTTGCAGGGCGACACTCATGTAGAATGCCGCCCCGCTGTTTGCCTTTGTTTCATAAATATCCCGGGGGAGTCCGAAGGACGGGGGCTGGCCCCCTCTTTCTTTCTTGCGCACCTTTGGTGCGCCCCCGCCCGCCGCAGGCGAAATCTTAGACGATTTTGATATTCGCTTTTTCGATGTCCTTCATGAACGCGGCCAAACCGTTGTCGGTCAGCACGTGGTTCGCCATCGCCTTGATCACGGCTGGCGGCGCAGTTGCAACGTCGGCACCAATTTTCGCACATTCAGACATGTGGTTGGCGTTGCGTATCGATGCCGCGAGGATCTGTGTCTCAAACCCGTAGTTGTCATAAATGGTGCGGATGTCTTCGATCAGCTCAAGCCCATCAAGGTTGATATCGTCCAAACGGCCGATAAACGGGGAAATGAATGTTGCACCAGCTTTGGCGGCCAGCAACGCTTGGTTTGCGCTAAAGCACAGCGTCACGTTAACCATGGTGCCTTCGCTGGACAGGACCTTACAGGCTTTCAGGCCGTCCCATGTCAGCGGCACTTTCACTGTGATGTTATCGGCGATCTTCGCGAGCTTGCGGCCTTCGGCGATCATATCATCCGCCTTAAGTGATACGACCTCGGCAGAGACCGGACCGTCGACGAGATCACAGATTTCTTTAGTCACTTCCAGAATGTCACGGCCGGATTTGGCAATGATGGACGGGTTTGTTGTAACGCCGTCAACCATGCCAAGGTCGTTCAGTTCTGCAATGGCGGCGACGTCTGCGGTATCTACGAAGAATTTCATGGGGCTGCGCTCCGGCTGATGTTGGGTGATAGGAATCTGCCCTCCCAATAGCGCAAACCACTTCGTTCGGGAAGGGGCGGTTGAATGCCAGTTGCGGCAGGTGTCTAATGCCATTTCGGACGACTGCAGGGGATTCTCATGGACCTATCAATCTGGATGACATTTGTGGCGGCAACCGTGGTGTTGTTGATCATCCCCGGTCCGACGATTGTGCTGGTGCTGACCTATGCATTAACGCAAGGGCGACGCGTGGCGATTGCGTCTGCTGCGGGCGTGGCACTGGGGGATTTTATCGCCATGACCACATCCCTAGTTGGTCTTGGCGCGATTGTTTTGGCGTCGGTGACGGCGTTTACGGCGCTTAAATGGGTCGGGGCGATCTATTTGGTGTGGATGGGGATCGGCATGATCCGCAGTGCTGGCGGCGCGACCTTGGGCAAAATCGATGAGGCACCTCAGTTGAGCGCGGGCGCAGTGTTTCGCAACGCTTGTGTCGTGACGGCGTTGAACCCCAAAGGCATTGTATTTTTCATCGCCTTTGTGCCGCAGTTCGTCCGCCAAGACGCGGCATTGGCTCCACAGTTTGCAATTTTGATCGCGACCTTCGTTGGTCTCGCTGCGGTGAATGTCATGATCTATGCGCTGTTGGCGGATCGGCTGCGCACAGCCATCCGCAAGCCCGCCGTGCTGGGCTGGATGACCCGACTGGGCGGTGGTGTGTTGATTGGCATGGGCGTGTTGACGGCCACGATGCGCAAAGCCGCCGCATGAGTCAGGAGTTCTTCCATGAAGGTGAGTTGGTCGGCGTTTTAACCACGCAACCGCTGGACCGTGTGTTGGACTATAAAGCACCAGAAGGCGGGTGCCATTTGGGCGCCTTCGTTGAGGTCCCTCTTGGCCCGCGCAAGGTTTTGGGTGTGGTCTGGGGCAGCGGCAAGGGGGACTGGGACATCAAGAAGGTGCGCTCGGTTATTCGGGTGCTGGATGTGGCGCCGATGGCCGATGAGATGCGCCAGTTTCTGAAACGGGCCGCTGATTACACACTGACCCCGATGAACGCGATGCTGCGCCTTGCGACCCGCGCGCCGGGGCTTGGGGATGCGCCGTCGATGCGCAAGGTTTATCGTTTGGGCAGCGTTGAGCCGGACCGGATGACCGAGGCCCGCACTAAAGTTTTGGATGTGCTGCGCGAATACGGCGGGCTGGCGTTCACATTAAAAGAAGTCGCGGACACGGCGGGGGTGACGTCATCCGTGGTGAAGGGGTTGGTCAAACTGGGCGCGGTGTCCGAAGAGGACAGCCCACGCGATCTGCCCTATCCGCGGTTGGACCCTGATTATGGCAGCAAAGACCTGACCGAAGACCAAACCGCAGGCGCGAAGGTTCTGCGCGAGGCTGTGCGGTCAGGTGCCTATGGCACGACTTTGCTGAAAGGGGTGACGGGGTCGGGTAAGACCGAGGTGTACCTTGAAGCCGTGGCGGAATGTTTGCGTGTGGGGCGGCAGGCCTTGGTGTTGTTGCCTGAAATTGCGTTGACGTCTGAATTCATCACGAGGGTTGAGGCGCGGTTCGGGATGAAGCCTGCAGAATGGCATTCCGGTGTCACGATGACCGAACGTCGCCGCTGCTGGCGCATGGTTGGGCAGGGGGAAGCACAACTGATTGTGGGTGCGCGGTCTGCGTTGTTTTTGCCCTATCGCGATTTGGGATTGATCGTGGTCGATGAAGAACACGACACGTCCTATAAACAGGAAGACGGGGTGCTGTATAATGCCCGCGATATGACGGTGCTTCGGGCGTCCTTGAATTCCGCACAGGTGGTGTTGGCGAGCGCGACGCCAAGCTTGGAAAGCTGGGCCAATGTCGAGGCGGGCAAATATGCGCGGGTGACGTTGGCATCGCGGTATGGCGACGCGGTGCTGCCGGACATGTCCGCGATTGATATGCGCATCGAGGATTTGCCAGGTGGTCGTTGGGTGTCGCCGAGTTTGCAAAAGAAGGTGCAGTCGCGATTAGAAAAGGGCGAGCAGTCGTTGCTGTTCCTGAACCGGCGCGGCTATGCGCCTGTCACGATTTGTCGGGCCTGTGGGCACCAGATTGGCTGTGATGATTGTGATGCAACGATGGTCGAGCACCGCTTTCTGAAACGTCTGATGTGCCATCAATGCGGTGAGACGAAACCGATGCCAACCGTCTGCCCAAGCTGTGAAGCAGAGGACCGTTTGGCCCCCGTTGGCCCCGGAGTGGAACGCATGGCAGAGGAAGCACAGGCGTTGTTTCCGGATGCCAAGATCGCGGTGCTATCGTCGGACCTTTATGGGTCAGCGCGGGCGTTGAAAGAACATATTGAGAGCATCGCGCGCGGTGAAGCGGATGTGATTGTCGGCACCCAGTTGGTTGCCAAGGGGCACAATTTTCCGAAACTAACGCTGGTCGGGGTGATTGATGCGGACCTTGGATTGCAGGGGTCAGATTTGCGCGCCGCTGAGCGCACGTTTCAACTGATGCGTCAGGTGGCTGGGCGTGCGGGGCGGGCTGAGATTGCTGGCGAGGCGGTGTTGCAGACGTTTCAGCCAGAACATCCCGTTATTCGCGCGATTTTGGGTGGCGACGAGGAGGCGTTTTGGGCAGCGGAAGCAGGCGAGCGCCGCGCGGCGGGTGTGCCGCCCTATGGGCGCATGGCGGGGATCGTGTTGAGTTCGACCAACGTGCAAGAGGTGTTTGACCTCGGCACTGAAATGGCACGGATGGATGGGCCGTTGCGTAAAATTGGTGCGCAAGTTTTCGGACCCGCGCCTGCGCCGATTGCGCGGATACGCGGACGGCACAGAGTGCGTCTGCTGGTGAAGGCCGAAAAGTCAGCGCCCTTGCAACAGGCGCTTGCCGCATGGGCTGGGCAGTTCAAACTGCGTGGCGAGTTGCGCATGGCGATCGATATTGATCCGCAAAGTTTCTACTAAGACGTTTCTAACGAGCGCCCAAATTCTCTGAGAGAATTTGGGACAGACTTTCGAGGAAAGTCTGGATCAGGTCAGGTGGAAACGCAGTGGTTTTGTATCAGCGCATTTTATCATGCCTTTGGCTTCAAGGTCGAGCTGCACAGTTTTTTGCCACCGTCCTGAGGTGGCACCCGCCGGAAACAGGTCTTCGGGAAGGTGGACTTTGGTGGCGTTTTTGGTGTCATTCGCGGTGTCGCCGGGGGTATTGATGTTTGCGATCTCGATCTTCTCAGCCATCGGAGTCTCCTGCCACAAGTGTACATTGAAATGCGGGTTCGACAAATGCCGTGGGCAGGCGTAGAGCCGATGTATGAAATCCGTCACCCTCTCTGATGCGCAAAATCTGCCTCTTTGGCGCCGGCCAGTCACGCTTTTGTTCTTGCTGGCAGCGATGATGCCGATTGCATTTTCGACCTGGTCGGCTCTGCTGAATAACTTTGTCATTGAAGTGGCGGGTTTTGATGGGGCTGATATTGGATGGTTGCATTCCATACGTGAAATTCCCGGGTTCCTTGCCATTGGCGTGATTGTTTTGTTGATGCTGTTTCGCGAGCAGGTGCTTGGGGTGGTGTCGCTTGTTTTGCTGGGGGTCGCGACGGCATTGACGGCGCAGTTCCCATCAATGGGCGGCATTTTGGTGATCACGATGCTAAGTTCCATCGGGTTCCACTACTATGAAACGGTGAACCAGAGCCTGCAATTGCAATGGATCGACAAGGCGCGTGCGCCCCAAACGCTGGGTTGGATTATTGCGACGGGGTCAGGGGCGACGTTTCTGGCCTATGTGCTGATTGTGTTGACATGGGAAAGGTACGACCTGTCGTATTCGCTGGTTTACTGGATTTCCGGTGGGATTACCGCCGCAGCCGCGCTGTTTTGCATGTTCGCGTATCCGCAGTTTGAAAGCCCCAATCCGCAGCACATGCGGTTTATTCTGCGGAAACGGTATTGGTTGTATTATGCGCTGCAATTCATGTCCGGCGCGCGGCGGCAGATCTTCTTTGTGTTTGCAGGTTTCATGATGGTCGAAAAGTTCGGCTATAAAGTGAGCGAAATAACATCGTTGCTGTTAATCACGCTTGTGACCACGATGGTGACTGCGCCTTTGATTGGGCGCGTGGTGCAAGTGCTTGGGGAGCGCTTTGCCCTGGTTGTTGAATATATCGGTTTGGCTGTGATTTTCCTGCTTTACGCGGGCCTGTATTACCTTGATTGGGGCGAAACACTTGCGGCGGCATTGTATGTAACCAATGCGATTTTCTTCAGCCTTGCGCTGGCGTTGAAAACCTATTTCCAAAAAATTGCCGACCCAAAAGATATTGCGCCGACAGCGGCGGTGGCCTTTACGATCAACCATATTGGGGCCGTGTTCTTGCCTGCAATTTTGGGGTACTTGTGGCTGACATCTCCGGGTTTGGTGTTTTTGTGCGCTGCAGGGATGGCGATTGTATCATTGATCCTGTCTTTATTGATTCCCCGCCATCCGGTTGAGGGAAATGAAACGATATTTGTACGCCTGCGGGCGCAACTTGCGGAGTAGAAAATGACGACGTTCACAGCACTGACCACGATGATGGGCAAACCAGCCGCAGAAGCGATGAGCAACGCGATGGAGAATATGGACCCAGCACCAACGGGCGTGGGTGTCTTTGAAGTGGAAGACGACAGCGGCCTTTGGGAAGTTGGCGGGTACTTTGAAGATGCGCCGGATGAAGCCTCGCTGGCGTTATTGGCGGCGACGTTTGGGGCAAAGCCCTTCGTGGTGTCTGAGGTGCCGGAAACCGACTGGGTCGCCCATGTGAAGCGCGAACTGCCCCCCGTCGAGGCAGGGCGGTTCTTTGTTTACGGATCGCATGACGCAGCCGAGCTACCAGAGGGCCGCGTTGGGTTGTTGATTGATGCGGCGATGGCATTTGGCACAGGGCACCACGGGACGACGTTGGGGTGCCTGCGGGCGTTTGATCGGTTGCTAAACGATGGCGAAGTGTTTGAAGACGTGGCCGATGTGGGCTGCGGGACGGCGGTATTGGCGATTGCGGCGGCGCGGACTACAGATGCGAAGGTGATCGCCAGCGATATTGACCCTGTGGCGGTGGACGTGGCTGAGGCGAATATGGCGGCCAATGGCATGGCTGGCGCTGTGACGTGTGTGACTGCGGCCGGGTTTGAAGATGGTGCATTGGCTGAAGCCGCACCATTTGACTTGATTTTCGCCAACATCCTTAAGGGGCCGCTGATTATGCTCGCGCCGGATATGGCGACGAACGCAAAGCCGGGGGGATTCGCGATTCTGTCGGGGCTTTTGAACGAACAGGCAGATGAAATCATTGGTGTTTATGCACGCAATGGATACAATTTGGTGCACCACGATCAGATTGGTGACTGGTCGACATTAACCCTACGTAAAGAAACATAGTAAAACCGCATTTGAAGCTGTTTTTCCCTTAAATTGAGGGGGTTGCCACATTTTCGCCGCAATTGAAGCGGAAATTGGTCGCGTTCGGTGGGGGCCGAGTAATAAGTAGGCTGCCAAATGACGATCGATGCTTCTTTAGACAAACGCTTGAACCGAGTTGTTCGCAACCACGAACGCATGCGCCGCAATGGTGTCGTTCACCGTGTTGGCAAGGACGGTTTGATCCGATCCCGCCCACGTTTGGTACGTCCGCGCGTACCACTGAAAGGCGTGTTGCTCATTGCTGCCCTGTTCATTGCATTTAAGTCGTTGCTGTTTGCACAGCTTGGCGCAGGTAACTACGCAGAAAAGGTCGAAGCACTGCGGTCCGGTTCCGCGATTGAACGGGCTGGCGCTGTTTTGATGCAAGAAGAGCCGGTGACTGTCGCAGTTGGTGGATATCTCAAGCAGTTTTTCTTTCAGCGCTAGGGCGCGATTTTTAGTAACGAGTTCGTTTCTTCCTCAGGAACACGAAAAGGCCGCGCCCATGGAAATGGACGCGGCCTTTGTATTTTTCGCGCTGTCGATGGGCTGAAAGCCGCGTCGCGATTAGCGGATAAGGTTGCCCTTAGCGATGTCTTCGATGTCGCCGCGAACCAGGCCGATATCGTCCAGTTCACGGTTGGTCAATTTGTTTAGGGAATTGCGTGTCATGCGACGGTCATTCCAGGAAACAAGGTTGCCAATCAAAGCAACAAGGGAAAAACCGGATTTTGCGTTTGCAGTGCGGAAAGCGATGGCTGCCATGGTGAAGTCTCCTGAAAATGTGGGCTGGCGCCGTTAAAGATTGATCGTCGTTCTAAAGCGCAATTAGGATCTCTTTTCGCGGCAAACCAGTGTCATTTAAACATAGGCGTTATGCAGTTTCTGCATGTCTTGAGAATTGGGCAAAGCCTTTAAAATAAGGCGCGAATTGACCCTAGGAAACGTCGGTTTCAGAATGGGCGGTGACGTTTTTGAACTCCGAATGTGGCGAAGGTGGTTAATGCGCCTGTGGCGAAAATGTCAAAAGGGCTAGGCGGGTGTTCGCGTTTTGTGCTAACGAGTAATTAACGAATAAGAAAACGAGGGCGAGCATGCGGGTTTTGGGCATTGATCCAGGGTTGGTGAACATGGGTTGGGGGGTGATTCACATAGATGGTTCGCGCTTAAGCCACGTCGCAAATGGTGTTTGCAAGTCAGGCAAGGGTGATTTGGCGGTGCGGTTGCTGGCGCTTCATGATCAGCTCGGCGCGGTGATTGCAGCGCATAAGCCAGAGGAGGCCGCCGTGGAGCAGACATTTGTGAACTCAAACGGGGCCGCGACACTCAAGCTCGGCCAAGCGCGCGGCATCGCGATGCTGGTGCCCGCACGCGCTGGGCTGGCGGTGGGGGAATATGCGCCGAATGCGATTAAGAAGGCTGTTGTCGGTGTCGGGCATGCGGATAAGGCGCAGATCGCGCATATGGTGAAACTGCAATTGCCCGGCGTTGATTTGGCAGGGCCGGATGCGGCGGACGCTTTGGCGATCGCGATTTGTCATGCCCATCATCTTCAATCGGCGCGCGCGGCAGCGAGAGTAGTGGCATGATCGGCCGGATCGCGGGGCGACTGGAATACCGCGCAGCCGACCATGTTCTGATCGACGTCAAGGGTGTCGGCTACATTGTCTATGTTAGTGACCGCGTGATGGCGTCATTGCCGAGTGTTGGCGAAGCGGTCGCGTTGTATACTGATTTGCTGGTCCGTGAAGACTTGTTGCAGCTGTTCGGGTTCACGACGCTGGTGGAAAAGGAATGGCACAGGTTGCTGATGTCCGTCCAAGGCATTGGGGCGAAAGCTTCGATGGCGATTATGGGGGCATTGGGCGCAGATGGCGTAAGCCGAGCGATTGCCTTGGGCGACTGGGCGGCTGTGGCGACGGCTAAGGGTGTCGGGCCGAAGACCGCAAAGAAGGCCATTCTGGAATTAAAAGACAAAGCCCACAGCGTGATGGCCATGGCTGGTACGGTGGCCGGAGCTGCGCCTGCGGCGGGCGGGGGGGCGTCGCCCGCCGCTGACGCGGCGGACGACGCCGTCCTTGAACCCGTTAGCGCTCCGATTGAGGCCAGCGGCGCGGCGCAATCAGATGCACTGTCTGCGCTTGGCAACCTTGGGTATGGGCCGTCTGATGCAGCCAGTGCGGTGGCGCAAGCGGCCGGTGAGAATGGGGGTGCAGATGCGCCAACGCTGATCCGCGCGGCGTTGAAATTGTTGGCACCGAAAGGGTAGGGCGAAGTGCGCCCTGTTAAGCTAGATAAATGGGTTTCCTTGCGCACCGCTGGTCGAGTGCGCAGCAGTAAGGCATAAGATAGATATGAATGAACCGGACCCATCCTTGCAGCCTCAACGCCAGTCCGAGGACAATGATCGTGCATTGCGCCCGCAGGCGTTGGATGAGTTTATTGGCCAAGCTGAAGCGCGGGCGAACCTGAAGGTTTTCATAGAGTCCGCTAAGCGGCGTGGTGAGGCGATGGATCACACCTTGTTCCACGGCCCACCCGGTTTGGGGAAAACCACGCTGGCGCAAATCATGGCGCGGGAACTGGGCGTCGGATTTCGCATGACGTCTGGGCCTGTGTTGGCCAAGGCGGGGGATTTAGCCGCGATCCTGACGAACCTTGAAGCGCGGGATGTGTTATTTATTGACGAAATTCATCGGCTGAATCCGGCGGTGGAGGAAGTGCTCTACCCCGCGCTTGAGGATTTCGAACTGGATCTAGTGATCGGGGAAGGGCCAGCGGCGCGTACGGTGCGCATTGAACTGCAGCCGTTCACACTGATCGGTGCCACGACCCGTATGGGATTATTGACGACGCCATTGCGCGACCGCTTTGGCATTCCGACGCGGTTACAGTTCTATACAACTGACGAGTTGCACCAGATTGTCACCCGTGGAGCGCGTTTGATGGGCGCCCCTGCGACGCCTGATGGCGCGCAAGAGATTGCCAAACGCGCGCGGGGCACGCCGCGTATTGCGGGGCGCTTGCTGCGCCGCGTTGTGGATTTCGCAATCGTTGAAGGGGATGGAACTGTCACGCAGGAGATTGCGGACAGCGCGTTGACGCGTTTGGGTGTGGATCATCTGGGGCTGGACGGTGCGGATCGGCGCTATTTGCGCTTGATCGCGGAGAACTATCAGGGGGGCCCTGTGGGGATCGAGACCCTCTCAGCGGCACTGTCTGAGGCGCGGGATGCGCTTGAGGAAGTGATTGAACCTTATTTGCTGCAACAAGGCCTGATCCAACGCACCCCGCGCGGCCGGATGTTGGCGCAAAAGGCGTGGGCCCATTTGGGGATGGCGGCGCCTAAAGGTCAGGGTGATATGTTTGGGGGGTAGTGGGGCGTGGCTTGGGCGGTTGTGTTGGGGTGCGGCGAACTGCTGGAATGATGCCCTCCTTTACACAATGCTGCATTCTGGTCGAACGGCAGCTAACCAAACATTGCGGCGAAGGTGCGGCTAGGATAACGGGCAACGTCCTTCATCGATCACGTGGGTCAACTGAACGAAGTTTGGCCACCTGGCTGTCCACTTCTCCGCAGGTCCAGCGCGTGTGTTTGCGTTCGGTTGTTGCTGGATCGTTTTGCAAGCCAAGCCCGAGCAGGATGAGCGATGCGTAAAACTGCCCGACCGCTAGACCGCTTGTGCCTGTGATCGCCGCGAGGGCCAGAAAGAACAGGCCAATCGATACAATCGGTCTGGTGCCAAAGCGTTTGATCAGAAACCCCGTGATAAAGCTGGGTGCAAACATGGCTATGAAATGCCAGCGGATGACATCGCCTGCCACAGCTTCGCTAAATCCGCACCCGATCATCGCCAGTGTGGTAGGCACCATCATGAAAATCATCACACCTTGGGATATTGCCCCGATCAATACCGCCTTGAGCACAGGTATTTGACGAAGCACTGCCAATGATGCGAACCGTGATGTGGTTTCCAACGCTGGTCTTTGCGCAGGGATCGGAATTCGCAAGAACAGAAGTGGGATCGCTCCAACAAGTGAAAGCACTGCAATCGCGCCATAGCCCCCCCCCCGCAAGCGGTATGACGGAAGCGAAGCCGCGAGAGCACTCGCGGCGACCATTACTGATGACTTCAACCGAAGAAAATCTCTGGTTTCGTCTGGGGCCCTGTAGATGTATCGCCCGCCTTCTCCGCTCGCTTCGTCTGATAGGATCAGCGGCTCGAAGCGCAATCAACCCCAAAGAGGTAAATCAGCCCATAGGCCCAAATGCTGCGATTTGAACGCATGCTCGCAATAGCATGTATCTGCAGACCAAGCCCTGCTCATGATCACGCGGGCATTGATCCACCCTATTCGATCGGAATGCTTGCCAATGTTTCGAACAATGCATCATCCAGTGAAAGCCCACTATTCGGGGCGGTCAGCAGGATGTCGCCATAAAAGATCGAGTTTGCCCCAGCAAGGAAGCACAGGACCTGATCACTGACAGAAAACCCGTCGCGTCCCGCAGAAAGGCGCACGCGTGTGTTTGGCATCAAGATGCGGGCGGTTGCGACCATGCGGATCATTTCGGGTGGGCGGACTCTCGAAAGGTGGCCTAATGGCGTGCCGGGTACTGGGATCAACGCATTGATTGGAACGCTTTCAGGGTGTGGATCAAAGCTTGCTAGAACCGCGAGCATATCAGCGCGGTCGCGCAGGCTTTCACCCATCCCGATGATACCGCCACAACAAATCGTGATCCCTGCGGCACGTACATGATCAAGAGTTTCAAGCCGGTCACGATACGTCCGTGTTCCAATGATTTCAGCGTAATAATCCGGCCCGGTATCAAGATTATGATTGTAAGCGGTCAGCCCGGCATCAGCGAGTGCCTGCGCCTGGTGTGGCTGAAGCATTCCAAGGGTAACGCAGGCCTCCATCCCGAGATCACGAACGCCGCGCACCATGTCTAAGACGGCGTCGAATTCTGCCCCATCGCGGACTTTGCGCCAAGCGGCTCCCATGCAGAACCTTTCAGCCCCGGCTGATTGGGCTTGTTTGGCTATGTCGATGACGGCCTGGGGATCCATGAAGTGTTCTTTTTGCAGCCCAACTTCTTTATGGTGTGCGGATTGCGGGCAATATGCGCAGTCTTCAGGGCAGCCGCCTGTCTTTATGCTGAGAAGGCTCGCCTTTTGGATATCTTCCACGTCATGGTGTGCCCGGTGCACCGCAGCGGCTTCATGTACAAGCGTCAGCAAGGGCGCACGGAGCAGCGCCTCTGCTTTGTTAGCCAACTGACTATCGACTGTATTCATCCTATCCAGCATCAGTCGCGACCTCGTACCCAGCGGGTAAGAGTCGCAGGAGCCGCTATGACCAAAAATGCAGCCAAGGCAACTTTGCATAGGTCACCAAAGAGGAAGGGCGCTATACCAAATGCGAATAACTTATCGTTTGGTACAAATTGCGCCAACCAAGCTACGCCCAAAGCATAGATCAGGGCAAGGCCAAGGGGCATTGAAAGCGATCCTAGGCGGCGACCAAATCGATCAGTTGCCCAACCAACCAAAATTGCTGCAACCAGGAAGCCAAATAGATACCCACCTGTTGGGCCAAACATATAGACTAATCCGACGCCTTTTTCTGGCGTGCCAGCAAAAACCGGCAGCCCAGCAGCACCTGCAGCTAGATACGCGCCGACACTTGCAACTCCAAAGCGTAGCCCACCCAACCCCGCGACAAGCAAGATAGTCGCGACCTGCATCGTCATCGGAACGGGCCAAAAAGGAATAGAAATCTTTGCAGATAAGGTGATGAACCCAACGGCGAGCGCAACTGTGGCAACATTTCCAATGGCGCTCTGTTGCGGATTAGCGATTGCTTGAGACATATTTGGCCCTTTATAGATAATTTTTGATTCGACGCATAATTTCATCAAAATTATCTATAGTAAAGTCGCTATCCCTCTTTACTAGGCCCGCTTCAGATGCCGTTCCAAGACCGCACATGCCGCATCAGCGTCCCCAGCCCGCATTGCACGGACAATATTCGCATGGTCGCGATCAGAAGACTGAGCCCATTTTTGTTGCCACTTGGTATGAAACCGATTTGCAGATAAGCGTTGGAGTTCTTCGATCTGTTTGAGCAGCCGATGACGGCCACATGGCCTCAGAATGGCCATATGAAAAGCACGATTGGCTCTTTCCCATGAAATTGCATCCTTTGCGTCATCACATAACAGCCGATAATCTTCTATTTCTCTCAGGGTCTTACCCTGAACTTGAATTACAGCTCGACGAAGCGCGAGTGGTTCAAGTGCCAATCGCATCTCCTGAATTTCGACATGATCGGATGAAGCGAGGGCGACAACTCTAACCCCCTTGCGTGGTTCCGATGTTGCAAGTTCCATCTGAACCAGTCGCTGCAGAGCTTCCCGAACGGGTACATGGCTACACTGAAAACGAGATGCGATTGCATCCTGGGCCAATCGCACGCCAGGCGGCTGCACTCCTCGGATGATTTCCTCAGCGATGGTGTCTGCAATCACTTCAGATATTATAGATAAATTTGTCATCGGTTCGGATTACCTCACTTCGGTTTTTATGCGAAGTGAAAATTCACTCGCCTTGCGATTCAGGCAGTTCAGTTACGCGGAAAGATAGAAGCAGACATAGCGAAAGAAATGGCTAAGGTCTTATTTGTCCGCAAAGCGGCCATAGACGCGGGGTTTTCCATCAATTGTGAATGGCGTAACAAGGCGCCATGATGAATGCCTCTGATATTGAACCGCTTTTTACCCGTGCTGACGGCAGTTACCTGAGCGCCCGTTGGGGGCGCCCGATTGTGCCTGTGGTGTTTGGGGTTGAGGACGACACTGTAGCCTTGTTGAAGGGCGCGTTTGAGGTGGTTTGCTTGATGGCGGGTCACCGGATGGATGAGTTGGACGCCGAATTGGGCGTTAACGTCATGATGCTGTTTTGCCGCGACTGGGATGAGCTGACGGGCGTGCCTGATCTGGACCGTTTGGTGCCGGAACTGGGCGACGTCGTGACGCGGCTGATCAAGGCGGATGCCAACCAGTACCGGATTTTCCGCTTTGACGAGGACGGCGCGATTAAGGCGTGTTTCATTTTCCTGCGCATGGACGCTGCGTTGGAGCAGGTGCCAGCCGAAGCATTGGCACTCGGGCAGGCGGTGCAGGCGATTGTCTTGTGGTCGGATGTTGCGTTCAATTCGACAACCCCGCTGGCCATGGCCGATGGCAAGACAGTTTTGCGCCCCGACATCGCAGAGGTAATCCGCGCGGTCTATGATCCCGTAATGCCAGCCGTGGCGCAGGATGCCAGCCATGCGTTGCGTTTGGCGGCAAGATTACAGGTTCCGTCATGACCCATCGTTTTCCCGTTCGCGTCTATTATGAAGACACTGATTTTGGCGGCATCGTTTATTACGCCAACTATTTTAAGTTTATTGAGCGTGGCCGCAGCGAATGGGTGCGCGAGCTGGGAATAGATCAGGTCGCAATGAAAGAAGACGAAGGGATCGTGTTTGCGGTACGTCGTGTGGAGGCGGATTATCACGCGCCGGCGCGCTATGATGACGAGCTTGTCGTGACAACGGATGTTGAGGTCGTGACAGGCGCGCGTTTGATTGTGCGCCAAGTGGTTGAGCGGGATGGCGTGGCGTTGTTTAGCGCGCTTGTGACCATCGTTGCGATCAATGACGCAGGGGCACCAGCCCGACTTCCGGCGGCTTTTCGCCGAAATCTTCACTGAAAACGCGCCTTAGCGCCGGTTTGTGCGCGTTTGGTTGGCAATCCTGTGCAAGCTGCGCTACATCTGGTTTTAATCAGAGGCCGAAAACCGGCCCGATAGAGCAGAGCAGGCGTTATGGAACCAGATTTCACTTTGTGGGGCATGTTTGCCCACGCGACTATTCCCGTACAATTTGTCATGATTATTCTCCTCGTCGCATCCGTGTGGTGCTGGGCGGTGATCGTCGACAAATGGGTGCAATACCGCAAAGCACGCGCCGAAGCGCGGGTGTTTGACGAGGCCTTTTGGTCTGGCAACCCACTGGATGAGCTGTTTGACAAGATTGGCGCGACGCCGAAGGGCCAGTCGGAAAAGATTTTCGCCTCCGGT
Organism: Octadecabacter ascidiaceicola; assembly: GCF_900185015.1. Taxonomy (GTDB): domain Bacteria; phylum Pseudomonadota; class Alphaproteobacteria; order Rhodobacterales; family Rhodobacteraceae; genus Octadecabacter; species Octadecabacter ascidiaceicola. Next base: position 127,460 of record NZ_FXYD01000002.1, read on the forward strand.
ATGTTGGAATGGCGCCGTTCGCACCGCCAAGACGGTGGGCTGATTGCGGGCGCGACGTCCCGTATTGATCGCAACATGGATGTGGCAATTGCCAAGGAAACCGAAAGCCTGCAACGCGGGCTGACTGTGCTGGCCACGGTTGGGTCGGCGGCTCCGTTCATTGGATTGTTCGGGACTGTCATCGGTATCATGAACGCGTTCATCGAGATTGCTGAACAACAGAACACCAACCTTGCCGTGGTTGCGCCCGGTATTGCCGAAGCGCTGCTTGCCACGGGCCTTGGCCTATTCGCGGCGATCCCAGCAGTTATTTATTACAACAAGCTCAGCAAGGATGCGGACCGCATTGTTAGCGGCTATGAGGCCTTTGCCGATGAATTCGCGACGATCCTTAGCCGTCAGTTGGACAGCTAAATGGGCGCGGGTGTTATGAAACAAGCGGACGGCGGGGGCGGTAGACGCGCGCGCCGTCGGGGTCGCCGCTCAATGCCGATGAGCGAGATCAACGTCACTCCGTTCGTGGACGTTATGTTGGTGTTGTTGATTATCTTTATGGTGGCGGCACCTTTGTCAGTCGTTGGGGTTCCTGTGCAAACGCCAGAAACCGCTGCCAGCGCATTGCCAACGCCGCAAGAAGAGCCATTGACGATTACGCTGAACGCTGAGGGTGGCGTGTTCATTCAGGAGACCGAAGTTGATCGCGCCGAACTGGTTACGCGTTTACGCGGAATTGCTGCGGAGCGTGACAGTGATCAGATTTTCTTGCGCGCTGATGGCGTGAATGCGTGGAACGAAGTGGCGCAGATTATGGGCGCATTGAACGCAGCCGGATTTAACAACATTGGTCTGGTGACAGACATTGGTGGTCCGACGTTGGACGGGCAAGACGGGTAAGCACACATGAGTGTCGGCACCTATCTTTCAGGCACGGGACACGCGGCTTTAGTCGTGTGGATGGTTGTCGGCTGGGGCATGTCCTCGGAGCCGTTGCCGTTTGAGGTGACGGAAGTGTCTGTGGTATCTGGTGAAGATTTCGCGGCGATGACCCAAGGGGTGCAGCCGGATCAGCCGCCGAGCGAACCTGCCGAGATTGAGCCGCCCGTCGTTGAAGATGTCACGCCACCCGCGCCAGAGGTCGAAACACCGCCAGAGGTTGCCGAAACGCCGGTTCCCGTTGAGCCACCTGCACCCGAAACACCGCCAGAGGCACCAGATTTGACGGTGCCGGAAACGGTCGTGACAGACGTAGCGCCTGATGTTCCCGATACACCGCAGATTGTTGCGCCGCCGCCGTCGGCTGAAATTGGCATCAGTACGCGCCCCGTGCCACGCCCTGCGACGCGTGTCGCACCTGAGATTGTTGCACCACCTGAACCGGACGTGACGATTGCGCCCGAGGTGGCGCAAGCACCGACGGAATCGACTGATGCGCCTGTTGAAGAAGTTGTTGAACCTGACGAAGAAACCACAGCACTTGATGTGGCTGCGGATCAGATTGTGACGGAAGCAGAAGAGCCCGCGTTTGCGCCTGAGATTTCATCGCGCCCACAAACGCGGCCAAACCGCCCTGCGCCAGTTGCCGAAACACCGTCTGAGGATGCAATTGATCCGGTTGCCACGGCTTTGGCCGAAGCGGGCGCTGATGAAACAACCACGCCCGAGCCGTCATCCACGTCAACACCGGGTCTGTCTGGTGGGCAATTGTCGGATGGCAATAAATCGGGCTTCCTGCGCCAAGTTGGGAACTGCTGGAACACCGGCAGCCTGTCTACGGGTGCGCAAAACACCATCATCGAGATGTCCTTTGACATGACACCAGATGGCCGCCCCGTGAGCGGATCTGTGGCTCTGGAAGGCTATACCGGCGGCAGCGCGGCGGATGCGCAAACCGCCTTTGATACAGCGCGCCGCGCCTTGCTGCGCTGCACCGGTGACACGGGCTATGATTTGCCGCGTGACCAATACGAGCAATGGCAGCGAATCATTCTGACGGTCGATCCAACCGCAATGAGGCAACGATAATGAGAGTTTTGGCAGCTGTTTTATCAGTCTGGGCTGCGGGCGTTGCTGCGGATCACGGCACCGAGGAGGTCATGGGTGACCCGAATGGCGCTAATATCGCCTGGGCCGAGAACTTTAAGGCGCAGATTGCGTCATGTCTGAATTTGGGTCAGCAAACGAACGGCGGAGTGGCATTTGTGTCCGTCTCGTTTGAAATGACACCGAACGCACGGCCCGCCGAGTATAGTATCCAGCTTTTGAACCCGACGGGCCGCGCGGGCGAGGCCGAAGGGTTTGAGGCCGCACGCCGCGCGATTTTACGCTGTGGGCAGCCAAGTTACGCCTTGCCGCTCGATTTGTTTTCGCAGTGGCGCCACGTTGAGATCAGTTTTCCCTACTTTGTGCCTGTGAGTGAATAATGGTGAGCAAGCCGTTTAGACCGACGTTGCGGTCTGCAGTGATCCGCCGAGCAAAAAACTCCCCGTTGAAAAGAGGGATAATAAAGTGAGTATACGCGCCATGATGACCAAACTTATGACCGCCTTCGCCGCGACGATGATCGCACTTGTTTCACTCGGGACTGTCGTAGCCCCAGCGCAGGCGCAAGAACCGCTGCGCCTGACGTTGCGCGATGGTGTGATTGAGGCGCTTCCTTTTGCATTGCCGAGTTTTGAAGCCGAAGTTGCAGGGTCTGAACAGATGGCGGCCGATATCAGCCGCGTTATTGCGGAAGACTTGAACGGCACGGGTCTGTTCCGGCAAATCCAGAGTTCGGCGTTTATTTCCACGCCAGCCGGTTTCGGTAGCCCGATTGAATTTTCCGACTGGCGTGCGATCAATGCGCAGGCTTTGATTACCGGTGCAGTGGCAGTGAATGGCAGCCAAGTGACGGTAAAGTTCCGTTTGTATGATGTGTTTTCCGGCGCTGAAATGGGTGAGGGGCTGCAGTTTGCAGGGACCACCGATGGCTGGCGTCGCATGTCGCATAAAGTGGCCGATGCCGTGTATTCGCGTATAACCGGTGAGGCCGGGTATTTTGACAGCCGCATTGTTTATGTCGCCGAAACAGGCCCTAAGGATGACCGCGCAAAACGTCTGGCAATCATGGATTACGACGGTGCAAATGTTCAGTATTTGACCGACAGCAGCGCGATTGTGCTGGCGCCGCGGTTCTCCGCGACGGGCGATCGGGTGCTATATACCAGTTACGAAAGCGGATTTCCGCGCATCAACGTGTTGGATGTGGCGACGGTCGGACGTCAGCAATTGACGACGGCGCCGGGTGACATGGCGTTTTCGCCGCGCTTTAGCCTTGATGGGCGTCAGGTGATTTACAGCCTGATCAATGGCGGTAACACAGACATCTACCGCACGGATTTGGCAACGGGGCAGAATACCCGTTTGACCAACACGCCTGCAATCGAAACTGCACCAAGCTTTAGCCCTGATGGAAGCCAGATCGTGTTTGAAAGCGACCGATCCGGCACGCAGCAGTTGTATGTGATGAGCGCTAACGGGGGCGAGCCGCAGCGAATTTCCTTTGGAAATGGGCGTTATGGCACGCCTGTCTGGTCGCCGCGCGGTGATTTGATCGCTTTTACCAAGCAAGAAGCGGGCCGTTTCCATATTGGCGTGATGCGTACGGATGGCACCGAAGAACGCCTGCTGACGTCGTCCTTCCTTGATGAAGGTCCGACATGGGCGCCGAACGGTCGCGTCATCATGTTTGGCCGTGAAACCCAAGGGGCGGACGGCACAACGGCGCTATATTCTGTGGATATCACGGGCCGCAACCTGCGCCGCGTTAGCACGCCGCAAGGCGGGTCTGACCCGTCTTGGGGGCCTTTGCAGCGGTAATAGATGCGTTATCACGCATTCGCGATTCTCAATTGTGAAAAGCCGTGTTAAAGTCGGCGTAACGAGCAAACAAAAATATAACGGGACAGACCCATGAAACATTTTATCAAAGCCGCACTGGTGATTGGCGCCTTGACGCTAAGCGCCTGTACAAACGCTGACAGATTTGACAACGCCGATGCGGTTGATCTGAGCGCGCAGAACGCCTTGAACACGCCGACCACGATTGACCAAACTGGTCTTGGCGGCGCAAACGACCCATCCAGCCCGCAGTTCTTTAGTCAGACAATTGGCGATCGTGTGTTGTTTGAAGTTGATACATCCACGCTGACAGCGGCTGGCCGCGCGACGTTGGACGGGCAGGCCGGATGGCTGGCGACAAATTCTGATTATCTAGCGGTCATTGAAGGCCACGCAGATGAGCAAGGCACACGTGAATATAACCTCGCGTTGGGCGCACGCCGCGCCAATGCCGTGCGTGAGTACCTGATTTCCAAAGGGCTGGCCGCAAGCCGCATTCGCACCGTATCTTACGGCAAAGAACGCCCGCTTGAGGTTTGTTCCGCCGAAAGCTGTTATGCGCAAAACCGCCGCGCTGTGACCATCATTTCTATTGGTCAGAACAGCTAAGTTCTTTCTGGGGGAAGACATGTTTCGAACGATTGCACTAATTATGGCGATAGCCGTCCCTGCAGGGGCGGCTTTTGCGCAAGATCAAACGCTTGCCGATATCCGCACAGAGCTAACGACTCTGTATTCCGATGTGACAGCATTGCGAAACGAGCTGGTTGCATCAGGTCAAGCAGGGCAAGGCGCGACAGGGTCGACGCCTCTGGATCGTTTGAATTCTATCGAAGCAGAATTGACCCGCCTGACGTCTAAGACAGAAGAGCTGGAATTCCGTATCACACGGATCACGCGCGATGGCACCAACCGCATTGGCGATCTTGAATTCCGCCTGTGCGAACTTGAAGCGGGCTGCGATATTGGCACCCTTGGCGACACGCCGTCCCTTGGCGGTGTTGATGTTGAACCCGTCGCCCCCGCGGTTGAGACGGTTCCGAATTCCGGCCCGTCCCTTGCAATTGGCGAGCAAGAAGATTTCACGCGGGCGCAGGAGGCGCTCGCCTCTGGTGACTTTCGCAGCGCCGCTGACCTCCTTGCGACCTTCAATGAGAGCTATCCGGGCAGCCCAGTAGCCGCAGACGCGCATTTTCTGCGCGGCCAGGCGTTTGAGCAGTTGGGGGAGACAACCAATGCCGCGCGCGCTTATTTGGCGGCGTTTAGCGGTAACCCTGAAGGGTCGATTGCGCCTGCCGCATTGACCAAACTCGGCAAATCATTGGCGGCCTTGGGCCAACAACAGGACGCCTGCGTCACCTTGGGCGAAGTCGCAACGCGCTTCCCCGGAACGCCGGAAGTTGGCGAGGCCGCAAATGCGATGGCGACGCTCGGGTGCGGCTGACCGTCGAGCAGCTCAAGACCTTTGGGCCTGATTACCATTTGATCCACTTCGTCAGCACCGCGTTCTTCATGGATGAACCTGACCGGATCGGAGTCGCGGTTTCGGGCGGCGGAGATTCCATGGCGTTGCTTCATGCGGCTATAAGTTGTGCCGCGCTGTCAGGTACAAAGATTGAGGCCGTTACTGTAGATCATGGATTGCGTTCGGAGGCTGCCGATGAGGCAGAGGGGGTGGCGCACTACTGTGAACAAGAAGGCATTCCCCATACGATCCTGAAATGGGATGGCCTTGCTGCAAAGGGGAATATCGCTGCTGCCGCCCGTGAAGCGCGCTTCAGGCTGATGGCCGATTGGGCCAAGGAACGCGACATTGGTGGCATTCTTTTGGGTCATACGGCAAATGACATTGCGGAAACATTCCTAATGCGCCTTGCCCGCAAGGCGGGTGTTGATGGTCTGGCCGCCATGGATGTCCGGTTCAACCGGCATGGTATCGTTTGGGCGCGACCATTCTGGCAGCAGACGCGTGACAGATTGCGAGACTATCTGCGCCGTCACGGTGTGGCCTGGGTTGAGGACCCGACTAATGTTGACGAGAATCATGACCGTCCGCGAATGCGCAGAATCCTGTCCTTGCTGGAAGATGAGGGCATCGGTGTCGAAGAGATTAAGTCGACTGCGCACCGATTGAAGATGGCGCGAACGGCGTTGGAAGACACTACCGCCGAAGCTGCTAAACTCCTTGTGACCTCAGATTGTTGCGACCTGATCGTGACGCGGAACGCCGATCCTCCGGTCGCCGGTGAAATTGAACGCAGGCTGCTCAACGCTGCCCTGCGGTATGTCTCTGGAACAGGTTATCCGCCCCGCGAGAAGGCGTACAACGGTATGCTCCGGGCGCTGATTGAACAAGACACCTACACCGTGGCTGGATGTCTTGTCACGATCGAGAGACCCGAAGGCATAGTGAACCAGAAGGTGCGCGTTGCGCGTGAATTCAACGCGGTGAAGGATCTGGTCGGACCGTCAGATGTGACTTGGGACAACCGCTGGGCCATAGACGGCCCGCATGCGCCCAACCTGACCATCCGCGCTCTTGGAGAATCTCTCAAGGACGTTCCCGATTGGCGCGACGTGGGCTTGCCGCGGGCCTCGCTTATGGCCTCACCAGCGGTGTTTGACGGTGAAACGCTCATTTCGGCGCCAATTGCGGGGCTACAAAACGGATTTAGCGCGCGCATTGTCGCGGATTTCCAGTCTTTCTTGCTTTCCCGTTGAACTCGGCTTTTTAGGCTCTATCTTATGGACGTGGTAACCAAACCGTGGTTTGTGCACCAAATGATTTTCTAAAGGAGTGTCGCGCTTTGGGCAATGCACGCAATCTGGCCTTCTGGGTCGTTCTTTTCGTTCTTGTTATTTCGCTGTTCAACCTGTTCGGACAAGGGCAGAGCGCAACGGCCAACAACGAGAAGATGTATTCCGAGTTTGTGCAAGCTGTTGAGGCAGGCGCGGTTGCGGAAGCCAATATCGACGGCGAGACGATCCGGTATCGCGGGTCAGACAACCGCACCTATTTCGCGATCCTGCCGGAAGACGCCGAAGTGACGAACCTGTTGATCGCAAACGGTGTTCCACTGACTGCTGAATCCCAAGAGCAGTCGGGCCTGACGACATTCCTTGTCGGCCTATTGCCATTCCTGCTGCTGATCGGTGTGTGGATTTACTTCATGAACCGCATGCAAGGCGGCGGTAAAGGTGGCGCGATGGGCTTTGGCAAATCCAAAGCCAAGATGCTGACCGAAAAAGAAGGCCGTGTGACGTTTGACGATGTTGCGGGCATTGATGAAGCCAAGGAAGAGCTGGAAGAGATCGTAGAATTCCTGCGCAACCCACAGAAGTTCAGCCGCCTTGGTGGTAAAATTCCAAAGGGTGCGCTGCTTGTTGGCCCTCCGGGTACGGGTAAGACGCTGCTGGCACGCGCGATTGCGGGTGAAGCGGGTGTTCCGTTCTTCACGATTTCCGGTTCCGACTTTGTTGAAATGTTCGTTGGTGTGGGTGCATCCCGTGTGCGCGACATGTTCGAGCAGGCCAAAAAGAACGCGCCGTGCATTATCTTCATCGACGAAATCGACGCTGTGGGCCGTGCCCGTGGTGTTGGCATGGGCGGCGGCAACGACGAACGTGAGCAAACATTGAACCAATTGCTGGTTGAGATGGACGGTTTTGAATCCAACGAAGGCGTGATCATTCTGGCCGCGACCAACCGTAAAGACGTGTTGGACCCAGCGTTGCTGCGCCCGGGTCGTTTTGACCGCAACGTCACTGTTGGCAACCCAGACATCAAAGGCCGCGAAAAGATCCTCGGCGTGCATGCGCGTAAGGTGCCACTTGGCCCTGACGTCGATCTGCGCATCATTGCACGTGGCTCCCCTGGGTTTTCCGGTGCGGACCTTGCGAACCTTGTGAACGAGGCTGCGTTGACGGCGGCGCGTGTTGGGCGACGGTTTGTGGCGATGGCCGATTTCGAGGCCGCGAAAGACAAGATCATGATGGGGGCCGAGCGCCGTTCTATGATCATGACGGACGCGCAGAAAGAAATGACCGCCTATCACGAAGCGGGCCACGCGGTTGTCGGTATTACGCTTCCGAAGTGTGACCCCGTCTATAAGGCGACGATCATTCCACGTGGTGGTGCATTGGGCATGGTGATGAGCCTGCCGGAAATGGACCGTCTGAACATGTTCCGCGACGAGTGCCACCAGCGCCTTGCGATGACGATGGCGGGTAAGGCTGCTGAAGTTATCAAGTACGGCGAAGACCAAGTGTCCAACGGCCCAGCCGGTGACATCCAGCAGGCCAGCCAGCTGGCGCGTGCGATGATCATGCGTTGGGGTATGTCCGATAAGGTCGGCAACATTGACTACGCTGAGGCCCATGAAGGCTATCAGGGTAATACCGCTGGCTTCTCGGTTTCGGCTGACACCAAAGGGATCATCGAAGACGAAGTTAAGGCGTTTATCGACCAAGGCTTCCAAAAGGCGATGGAAATCTTGACCGAGAAAAAGGACGAGTTCGAACGGCTTGCCCAAGGTCTGTTGGAATACGAAACGCTGACAGGTGCCGAGATTAAGCGCGTCATGGCGGGTGAGACCCTGAACCGTGATGACGAAGACGACGGGTTGGACATTCCACCGACGTCCGGCAGCTCGGTCACGGCGGTACCAAAGACCAAGCCACGCAAGCCAAAGGGCGATCTAAATCCGGAAACCACTTAAAATTGGTAACGGAGCGCAATAACGACTGGGACCCCGAGAGCTACGCCCGCTTTCGGGGTCTTCGTTTGCGCCCTGCCTTGGATCTGCTGGCACAGATCGGGGCGTTGCCCGACGGGGATGTCGTTGATCTTGGATGTGGGAATGGGGCCGTTGGGCCAGCGCTGCGACAATGTTTTGGATCGCGAAAGCTGATTGGTGTTGATACGTCAGAGGCAATGCTGGCGAAGGCGGAAGGGTATGACGCTCTTTTGCAGGCAGATGTAGCGACATGGACGCCAGACACGCCGCCGGCGTTGATCTTTTCCAATGCGTGTTTGAATTGGCTGCCGGATCATCCGGCGTTAATCGCGCGACTGGTTGGGCTGTTGCCATCAGGGGGCGTTCTGGCCGTGCAAATGCCGCGACAGTATGCAGCGCCAAGCCATGCCTTGATACGCGAAGTGGCAGGGGAGAGTGATTTCACGGCCCCCGTGGCCGAGCCACAGGTTTACATGCGCCTGCTGCAGGGCGCAGGAGAGGCCAATGTTTGGGAAAGTGAATACCTGCAATCACTGCCAGCCGTTGATGAGGGGCACCCCGTGCGCCATTTCACGCAAAGCACGGTGATGCGTCCCTATGTCGAAAATCTAACACAGAACGCCGAGGCTGCGTTTCTTGCCGCGTATGACGAGGCCTTGGACGTTGCTTATCCAAAGGAACGTGATGGCAGCGTGTTGTTTGCTTTTAATCGGTTGTTTTTCGTCCTGCGCAAAAGCTGACATATCCGATCCCGTGAAGCTTCACGTCACAAGAATTGTGTTGAGGGTGGCGCGTTCCTGCGTCAGTTTCCCCAACAAAGGAGACCGCCATGCCTGCACTGAAGCCCACTCATTACACTGCTGAAATCGTCTGGCTGGGATCGGTTATGACCGATGATCGAAATGAGCTGCTGTCGCCGGAACGCGCAATGCTCGATCTGACATTTGGTGGGGTGGCCGGCGCGTTTCACGCGGGGCTTACACGGGAATCTTGTAGCCGCGTGAAGTCACAATACCCTAAGGGCACGCAGATCAAGAACGAACGCCAGTTAAGCATTGTAAGCCAAGAAGAGATCGATCTGATTGCCGCAGAGTTGGGCGTTGAAACGCTGGACCCGCGGCGGCTTGGTGCGACAATGGTGGTGAAAGGCATTCCCGATTTCACGCATATTCCGCCGTCCTCGCGTTTGCAGGCGCCAAGCGGGGCCACCTTGACGGTCGATATGGAAAACCGTCCCTGTCAGTTTCCTGCGAAATCATTGGTCGTGGATCACGGCGATGCGGCCAAGGCGTTCAAGCCAGCCGCCAAGAACCTGCGCGGTGTTTGTGCGTGGGTTGCAGCGGAAGGGCGCATGGCGGTTGGCGACACGTTGACGTTGCACATACCGGACCAGCCTGCTTGGGCGCCATAAGCAGCGAGCGGTTTCGACAATCGTTGTCGTGAAAAAAAGTCAAAAAATTTCACGACAGCAATTGTCGGATCGAAAAAATTCATTGATACATTTGAGTGTGACGGTTTCACCGACGATTCTGGCGGTGAAAATGTCGCAATCGCGGCCTGAGTTCCGACAGGGCCGTGATTAGTGTGGACCACAATTGATTCAGTCGCAGCCGCGCCTAACTTGGAGAAGACAATGGGTTACAAAACCGACATCGAGATCGCACGCGAAGCGAACAAGAAACCGATCCAGGAGATTGGCGCGAAACTGGGCATCAGCAGCGATGACCTGCTGCCTTATGGCCACGACAAAGCAAAGGTGAGCCAAGCGTTCATCAATGGCGTTCAGAAAAATAAGAACGGCAAGCTAATTCTGGTGACAGCAATCAACCCGACACCTGCGGGTGAAGGTAAGACAACAACAACCGTTGGCTTGGGTGACGGTCTGAACCGCATCGGCAAGAAGGCCGCTGTTTGTATCCGCGAAGCATCCCTTGGGCCGAACTTCGGCATGAAGGGCGGCGCTGCGGGTGGTGGCTACGCTCAGGTCGTTCCGATGGAAGACATGAACCTGCACTTTACAGGTGATTTCCACGCGATCACATCAGCGCACAGCCTGCTGTCTGCGATGATCGACAACCATATTTACTGGGGTAACGAGCTAGAAATCGACGTGCGCCGCGTTGTGTGGCGCCGTGTCGTTGACATGAACGACCGCGCGTTGCGCCAGATCACGGCGTCCCTTGGTGGTGTGGCCAACGGCTTCCCACGCGAAGCTGGGTTTGACATTACAGTGGCGTCCGAAGTTATGGCGATCCTGTGCTTGGCCAAGGACCTGAAAGACCTTGAAAAGCGACTTGGCGACATGATCGTGGCGTATCGTCGTGACCGCTCACCTGTATTTGCGCGCGACATTAAAGCAGACGGTGCGATGACTGTTCTGCTGAAAGACGCGATGCAGCCGAACCTTGTGCAGACATTGGAAAACAACCCTGCGTTCGTTCACGGCGGCCCGTTTGCGAACATCGCGCACGGTTGTAACTCTGTTATTGCGACGACGACGGCGTTGAAGATTGCGGACTACGTTGTGACAGAAGCCGGTTTCGGTGCTGACTTGGGCGCTGAGAAATTCCTGAACATCAAGTGCCGCAAAGCGGGCCTGAGCCCTGATTGTGTGGTTCTGGTTGCGACCGTGCGCGCGATGAAGATGAACGGTGGTGTTGCCAAGGCTGACCTTGGCGCGGAAAACGTGGATGCGGTGAATGAAGGCTGTGCAAACCTTGGCCGCCACATTGGCAACCTGAAGTCCTTTGGCGTTCCGGTGGTTGTTGCGATCAACCACTTCGTCACAGATACCGACGCAGAAGTGCAAGCGGTTAAGGATTATGTGGAAACACAAGGGTCCGAAGCCATCTTGTCCCAGCACTGGGAGCACGGTTCCAAAGGTTCCGAAGAGTTGGCGACCCGCGTGGCAGAAATTGCTGACAGTGGCGTCAGCCAGTTTGCACCACTTTACCGTGACGAAATGCCTTTGGCGGAAAAGATCCAGACGATTGCAAAGCGTATCTACCGCGCTGATGAAGCACTGATGGATCAGAAGATCCGCGATCAGCTGAAGCTGTGGGAAGATCAAGGCTATGGCAGCCTGCCGGTTTGTATGGCGAAAACGCAGTATTCGTTCTCGACTGATCCGACATTGCGCGGTGCGCCAACAGGCCATTCTGTCCCAGTGCGTGAGGTGCGTTTGTCTGCCGGTGCAGGGTTCGTTGTGGTGGTGTGTGGTGAGATCATGACCATGCCAGGCCTGCCGCGGGTACCGTCCGCTGAAAACATTCATTTGAATGAAGATGGACAAATCGAAGGCTTGTTCTAAGTACACGGGGAGGGCGCCGCTATTTGGCATTCGCCAAAGGCGCCCCGCCCACCCTCCCGTTTCGGGAATTGGAATTTAAGATCAGAGTTTGGGGATTAAGCGATGACAGCGACAGTGATTGACGGGAAAGCCTTTGCGGCCAAGGTGCGCGGCCAAGTGGCTGAGCATGTGGCGAAGCTAAAGGAAGAGCACGGCATCACGCCTGGTCTTGCTGTTGTGCTGGTCGGCGAAGACCCCGCGAGCCAAGTCTATGTCAAATCCAAGGGTAAAATGACGGTCGAAGTCGGCATGAAGTCGGTTGAGCATCGTATGGATGAAAATGTGTCCGAAGCTGAGTTGCTGGCGATGGTGCAAAAGCTGAATGACGACCCGACGATCCACGGTATTCTTGTGCAGCTTCCGCTTCCGGGGCACCTCAACAGTGATTTGGTGATCAATTCTATCGATCCAGCGAAGGATGTTGACGGGTTCCATATTTCGAATGTGGGGCTTTTGGGGACGGGGCAGAAGTCGATGGTGCCGTGTACACCGCTCGGGTCATTGATGATGTTGCGCGACCATCATGGCAGCCTGTCTGGGTTGAATGCTGTGGTTATCGGGCGGTCAAACATTGTTGGTAAGCCGATGGCGCAGCTTTTGCTGGGTGATAGCTGCACTGTGACGATTGCGCATTCGCGCACCAAGGATTTGCCGAGCGTTGTGCGTCAGGCTGATATTGTTGTGGCGGCCGTTGGTCGGCCTCAGATGGTTCTTGGGGATTGGATCAAGCCCGGGGCGACGGTGATCGACGTAGGTATCAACCGGATCGACAAGCCGGAAGGCGGAACACGTCTTGTAGGGGATGCGGATTATGACAGCTGTGCGGCCGTTGCAGGGGCTATTACGCCTGTACCGGGTGGCGTAGGCCCCATGACGATTGCGTGCCTTTTGGCGAACACCTTGACCGCCTGTTGCCGTGCAAACGGACTGACCGAACCTGAAGGCTTGACGGCCTAACCCATCTTTCTACATTCTTTTCAAAAGCGTAAGTAAGAACGGATGCGAGAGCATTGATTCTTGTGTGTGGGTTGAGTGGAAGGTGGGTGTTTTGAAGGACGTGATTGAGGGCATCAATGCCATCAGAAAAGAAGTCGTGACACGGGTTCATCTCGTCGTCTGGGTTGCGACGACGTTTATTGTTTCAATTGCTGGGCCATTTGGCACTTATGAAGAGCTGACATTGCCAATACGCATCTCGTATTGGGGCGGTGTCATCCTACTTTCGATGGTACTTGCGTTGTTTTTGCGTGTTCTTTGGCGCATCGTCATCAAAGGAGATCCGGCCTGGTTGGAAGATCTAATGGTGATTAGCTCGCTTGCGATCATCTTCGGCCCAATGGTGGCGACCCTAAATTCCACCTTTTGGCCGACCGAAACTGACCTTGTTGGGTGGGCGGCCATCAGTGTGGTGACATTTGCAATCGGTGTCGTGACCGTTGGATCGCGAAGATTGATCCAACGAGATGTCGCAAATATGGATAAATCGCGACGTGACCGCTTATTGGACCGGGTTGAGGCGCCATCTGGGGCGAGGTTGGCGCGGGTATACTCAGATAATCATCACATTCGCGTTATCACTTCGGATGGGTCCGAGCACCGATTGCTGATGAGACTGCGCGATGCGGTGGCTGAAATCGACGTAGAACCGGGGCTCTGTGTTCACCGGTCGCACTGGGTTGCCACGGCATCAATTGTCGGAGTTAAGCAAGCCGAGGGGAGGGAGGTTGTTGAATTGCCTTGTGGCACGACAGTTCCAATTGGCCCCAAGTATCGCCCTAATCTTATCAAAGCAGGAATGCTAACCGCTTGAGGCATACCGCCTACGGAACGAGAGACGCAACTCGCCCCGTTAAAATGGCGAGCGCGTTTGGGCACATTCCGCCAAAACGGGCCTCTAACAGAGTAAGTCGCCGCCTCCCGCGTTAACGAGGGAGGCGAAAGTCCTAGTGGACGATCTTACTCTCCTTAACGAACATGTTCGCCCAAGCACGATCAATCAGATCAGGGGTCATCTGGTAAGGAATACCTTCAAATTCACAGATCGAGATCATCTGATCAATCAGGAAGATCGGCTGATAGTTCGCGTAGATATTATCAATCGTTGGATATTTCTTCTGCAAAAGATGCACCAAGGCCTTTTCATCCAACGGCATTTTCTTTTTGCGGGCCATCATCGCGAAAATCTTTAAGAACCCTTCTTGGTCGGGGCCGTCGATCTTGATTTTAAAGAAGATACGACGCAGGGCCGCTTTATCGAAAATCTCGTTCGGGTGGAAGTTGGTGGAAAAGATCACGAGCGTATCGAACGGAACTTCGAACTTTTCACCGGATTGCAGCGCCAGAATATCGCGGTTTTCTTCCAGTGGAACAATCCAACGGTTCACGATGGCCTGTGGCGGTTCGGCTTGGCGTCCAAGGTCATCGATGATGAAGATGCCGCCGGAGGATTTCAGCTGCAACGGTGCCTGATAGGTCCGCGCAGTTGGGTTGTAGACAAGGTCCAACATGGATGTGGTTAATTCACCACCGGTCACAACAGTCGGGCGTTCGCATTTCACGTAGCGGGTGTCATAGCGGCCAGATGTACGACGCAGTGAATTCGGATCGTCTACGTCTTCTTCGGCGGCGGAATGCACGATCGGGTCATAAACGGTGATAACCTGACCGGAGTATTCAATGGCGCGCGGGATATAGATCTTGTCGCCAAGGGCGTCGCGAATACCGTTTGAAATCGCGGACTTACCGTTACCCGGAGGGCCGTACATCAGGATAGAGCGACCCGCACCAACGGCTGGTCCAAGCTGGTCCAGCAGGTCAGGTGGCAAAATTAAGTGGCCCATCGCGTTGATCAGCTGGTCACGGGTGACTTGGATGTTGCGGATCGATTGGCGTTGAACCTGCTCGCGGTAGACTTCAAGCGGCACGGGCATTGAGCCGAAATATTCGGATTGCGCCAATGCGTCCAGCGCACGTGCTTTGCCCGCATCGGTCAGCTGGTAGCCCATTTCGTTACCGTTATTGGCGTTCAGCGTACCTGTGGCTTCGCACATGTTTTGCTCGCGGATGCCATCGACCAATTGCTGGGTCACGTTGATGGGCAAGCAGATGACCTTTGCAATTGCACTGACGTTTTCAAGGTTGGTGCGAAACATCGTTTTGATCAGGATGTCGCGCATCATCACTGGTGAAAGCGACATTCCTTCAAGGGTCTTGGGTGCTGGCGGCGCCATGACGTTTGAGGTTTGCATATTCATGTCTGTCTGCCCGTAATTTATGCCCCGATTGATGAGGGGCGCGTTGTTTCTGTGGCCTTTTCGCCCCTTTACGCAGCAAGACAGCCGCACAAAGGGAAAGGTTTGCAATGACGGTGTGCCTGACTATTGTGTCGAAAAAAGGGACAAAACCGTTCCAGAGGCAGGCAAATGACAAAATCTAATACAATTGTGGTGACAAGTTTCCTTTTCGCCGTCCTTGCGGCGATGGGTGGGGCGGCTGTTCTGAAGGGTGGACTTTATATTGGGCGTCACGAAGGCGATACGATGCATTTAATGCAGATCGTGTTCCGCATGGCCGACGGGCAGGTTCCACATCTGGATTTCATGACCCCCATTGGCGCGTTGGCGTTCTGGCCGATTGCGGTTTTGGTCAAGGCGGGTATGGGCATCGGAATGGCGGTGCTTTGGTCGCAAGTCATTATGGCGGTTCTGTTTTCCCCTGCGATCATATGGTTGGCGCGCACGCGCCTGTCCCCTGTTCTTGGCGCGATGTTTGGGTTGTTTGTGTTGGTACTTCTGCTGGCGCTGGTCCACGGGGAATCCCAACGCTCCATTTCCATGTCGATGCACTATAACCGCTTGGCGTGGGCGGCGGCGTTCATCGCGATTGTGACCGCCCTTATCCCGCCCAAAACGGGGCGTGGCACGGTCGATGGAGTGATTGTTGGCGCAATGATTTGCGTGATGGTCATGATCAAAATGACCTATTTCGTTTCTTTTGCGGCCCCGATTTTGCTGGCGTTGTTCCTGACGGGTCAAAAGCGGGCGATTGTCGTTGGCCTGATTACCGGCCTTGTTATTGCGGGCGCGATTACGCTGTTTACGGGGCTCGAGTTCTGGTTCGCCTATGCGCAAGACCTGCTGACTGTGGCAGGGTCCGAGGTGCGTTCCGCGCCGGGTGAAAAGCTGTCTGCGGTGATGGGTGCGCCAGCCTATATTGGTGGATCACTGGCGGTGGTTGCAGGTGTTATTTTCCTGCGCCAAGCGGGGGTTGAAACCGGTGGTTTGGTGCTTTTGCTGCTAATCCCTGGGTTCTTTTACGTCACCTACCAGAATTTCGGCAATGACCCGCAATGGTTGTTGTTGCTGGCCGTTCTGTTGCTGGCACTGCGCGAAGACGTGGGCGAGATTGTGAATGGCTGGGGGTGGAACATGCGCGACGCGCTTGGGGCTGTGGCGGTGGCGGCGCTCGCGCTGACGGCGCCGTCGTTCTTTAACCTCGCCTATAGCCCGTTTCGTCATATGAATGTGGTTGAGGCTGACTATGCGCCGATCATGTCGCGGGGTGGCATTCACCGTGACCTACAGGGCCTTGATCTGCGGGTGAACCGCGTGGATGCGCGGGTTGCGTTGGACGGTGTCGTGGCAGGGCTGGAACCCTACGAAAACCGCGACGAACAGCCGACATTCATGGGCGAAACGATCCCTAATTGTACGGTTGAACTCGGCTTGCCGATCATCTTTGAAGCGATGGTGCGCGATCTGGAAGATGCAGGTCTTGCCGATGGGCGTTCCTTGTTCGCGGCCGACTTGTTCTCTAGCCACTGGCTGTTTGGCGATCTGGAACCAATGGAAAACGGCGCGCCTTGGTACTACGGCGGTCTTCCGGGGATTGAGGACGCGGATTACCTGTTGGTGCCGCTGTGCCCTGTGGCGCAAGACTTGCAGGCATTGATCCTGACGGCGTTTGAAGAACGTGAGGTACCGATCGAGGCGACGGAAATCCGCCGGACCGAGCTTTATATCTTGTACGAATTGGGCTGATCAGAACAGCGGGATCGCGAGGTAAACGATCAGGACCGCACCCATTGGAAAGCCCATTGGGAAGCGCTTCTTTTGTGCCCAGCTTTCCCAATCTGGAACCATATTGCGCACCGCTGGGATCGATCTGGCGATGCGATGGATCGCAAGACCCGCCGCCATACCGGCCCCAAGTAGCATAAGGACAAATCCAGCGTCGTCTAAGGCCACAAAAGGTGCCGCCGATGCCAGAAATTTACTATCGCCTGCACCCATCGCACCAATCGTGTTCAAAAGGATCGCCACTATAAGAACAACCCCGAAGTGTGCGTAACGCCACAAATAATCGCTAAACGGCATCACAAAAATGCCCACGACCACAAATATGATTGCAAGGGCGTCGGTGGACCATGTGGGGATCTTCATTGCACGTAGATCGTTCCACGCAACATAGATGCACAAGGGTGCCACGAAAATCAGGAACGCAATGGATTGCGTGACTGTGACCGAGACTTCAGGAAAGGCGAACACGTTTAGTTCGTCACATTGTCTTCAAGCGCGCGAAGCGACCGTACCGCGGCTTCAAAGTGCTGCGGATGCGTGTCGATAGCTTCACGAAGTAGACCGCGACCGATGGTCAAATCGTTCTGCTTGATCGCTGTGAGTGCCAGTGTGTGCAGCAACTGTGCGCGTTCGATCTGGGTCATCTGGATAACCGGAAGGTCGTAGTTGCGTTGCGCACCGCGTGCCAAAACGAGGTTGTTCTTGGCGGTAAACAGGTCTGGGTCATTGCGCAGGGCGTCGGTGAACAAACGCTGCGCACCGGAATAGTCACCGCGTGTCAGCTTAGAAAAGCCCCAGTTATTGAGGACGCCAGCAGGGGATGTTGTGAGGCCCACAGCCGTTTCATAGAAACTATCCGCGTTTTCCCATTCTTCGTTGCTGTCTGCGACCATCGCCTCAAGGCGATACCGCTTAAATGTTTCATGGGTCGGTGGAATTGCATCGAGGGCGGCTTCTGCAGCGGTCCAATCATTGGTGCGGATCAAGGCATCTGCGTAGTTGATCTGGTCATTCAGAGTTGAATCTTCGTGATCAACAACGTCCTTCCAAGCAGCGGCTGCTTCAGCAGGGCGGCGGGCGCGGATCAGGGATTTCGCGAGGCCACGCATCAGGTCAATACGGCCCGGGTCATTGGTCGACGCGCGGAAGAAGTAATTCACGGCCTCATTTGGGTCCGCGACGGTCAACATCACATCATTGAGGTTGGTTTCATCGACAACGTTCACGTCTTGCAACGCGCGTTCGACTTGTGCTTCGCCAGACTGATCGCACGCGGCTAATGCCAACGTACCCATCAGGGCTGCGGAAATAACGATAGGATGGCGCATGTTTGTTGCGTCCTTTTACTGCTCTACCTCTACAGTGTCGACAGGAGCAGCACGTCGCCGGTGCCCCGCCGCACCAATTGGAACGGTTCGTTCTCTTGCTGAGTAGTATTAAACGGATTTTCTAAATTTGCGAGCGCCAAGCGCAGGTTGTCCCGAATTTCGTCGGAATTGCCGTTATCCGTGGCAAATGCGCGACGAAAAACCTGTGCCGCTTCGCTGGTTTTGCCGCGTTCCATCAAAATAACACCCAAATTGTTCCACGCAGCGGGGAAGGCTGGGTCTTGTTCTACGGCGCGGCGCAATAGGCTTTCGGCTTGGTTAAGGCGCCCGAGCTTAAGGTTGGCGGACCCAAGTGCCGACAATGTATCAACATTCAGTCCTTGTTGGCCAGCGGCACGGGTGTAGGCGCGCAGGGCTAAGTCGTATTCACCCGCAGCCATCAGGCGATGCCCGACCTCAAGACCATCAATGCTGGAATTACCAGAAACGCCTGGGGCGAAGACGCGCTCGCCTTCAGTTGGCGCAAAAGCGCCCTCACCACAGCCGGTGAGGACGCTTATCGCGGTTAGTATAGCTACAAGTCTTCGCATGTGGGCCTTTAGAAGTTGGCGGCTTGAAGTGTCTCGTAGATATTATAGATGGACGGCCCGATGAGGATGATAAGAAGCGGAGGAACCGTAAACATCATCGTTGCGAGTGTCATTTTTGTCGGTAGCGTGTTGGCCTTTTCCTCGGCGCGCATTACCCGTTTATCCCGCATTTCCGCAGAGAACACGCGCAGCGCTTCGGCAATGGATGTACCGAACTGGGTCGACTGGATCAAAACAGTCACGAAGGACGCAATGTCGGACACGCCTGTACGTTCGGAAAAATCGCGCAGAACTTGGGTTTTGTCCTTACCGGCTTTCATTTCGTTGCTGACGGTTTCGTATTCTTCAGCCAGTGCAGGGAAGCCTGACTTTAGTTCGTGTGAAACGCGAATGATGGCTTGGTCGAGGGACTGACCCGCTTCAACACAGACCAGCATCATATCCAGAGAGTCAGGAAAGCCGTTAACCATTTCTTCCTGACGTTCCTTCTGGCGCTTACCAACCCACCATTTCGGGAGGTAGTAACCAGCCATACCTGGCCCAAGGATCGCCATGATCGTGTCCTTGGTTGACGGATCACCCGTGGAAGATTTGTAAACCGCATAGGCAACGCCCAGCAAAAGCAGCGTGATACCAAGGGCGAACTGCGCGAAGTGGTAGGTTTTCACGGCAGACTTCGTGCGGTAACCCGCTTGGATCAGTTTGAGGCGGATCGCAGAGTATTCTTCCTCGTCCTGTGGTTCCAGAAAGCTGGAGTATTTATCCAGTTTGTCTGTACCCTGACTGGCGCGCAGCTTTTCAGGGCTGTTGCGCGAACCGGAATTCGCAGAGGCTTTCAGCCTGTCCAGCGGGTCGTCCTGCTTTTGCAACATTGCCGGAAGCACCAGCAAGATCAGCAGCACACCCAACATCAGGATGGCGATAAGGGGGCCGAATGGACCAAGAAGCTCGGTCAGTTTGGCGTTGATGGTGTCTAAGAAAGCCATATCAATTACACCTTAATGTTCACGAGACGACGCATGACGAATACGTTCGTTGCCAAGAAACCAGCGACAACCAAACAGGCAGGGATAAACGCGGAAGTTTCTTTAACGGCGTCGTAGTAGTTTGGCTGAAGCAGGTTGATCATGACAAGTGCGCCCAGCGGGAACACGGACAAGAACATACCAGACCATTTGGCTTCAGCGGTGATCGCTTTCACACGGCGGAACAGTTTGAAACGTGCGCGAATAACCTGCGCCAAGCCGTGCAGAATTTCAGCCAAGTTACCACCAGCGGTTTGCTGAATGGTCACGGCCACCGCCAAAAAGCGCATATCCTGCATGTCGATACGTTCGGCCATTTGTTTAAGGGTCTCGCCCATGTCACGACCATAAGCCGCCTCATCAGAGATCACGCCCATTTCAGTGCCAAGTGGATCGGGTACTTCGCGGGCCACGATCGCCACAGCAGAGCTGAACGGGTGACCGACACGCAAAGAGCGCACCATCAATTCAACCGCGTCAGGCAGTTGTTCTTCGATCATGGAAATGCGCTTTTTGGCTTTGCCGTTGACCCAAAAGAAAATACCACCAACGCCCATCGCAACGGAAACGGCTGCGCGGATTGGCAGGGACGTCGCCGTGCCGACAGTGAGACCCATGAAAGCAACACCACACAACACCACCATCAGCATCATCAGCTGGGCAGGGGTAAAGGCAATGTTGGCTTTCTGGGCTTTGGAGGCCAGCAGCGAGTACAAAGGAATGTTCTTTGAACTCATATGCTGGCTCATCTCCTTGCGGAGTTGGTCCAGAACTTCCTCGCGGTTGCCACCTTTCTCCAACAAATCAAGGCGACGGTTCACCTTGTTGTTGAAGTTAATGCTTTTGCCGAAGGCAACGAGGTAGATGCCGTTTACCAATACGATACAGGCCACAAAGATCAGGCCGTAGATAATTGGTTCTGCTGAAATAGTCATTTTTTCAGTACCTTATTGGGCTGCTACAGGTTCAAAGATTGCGGCGGGTAGGTCGTAACCCCAGAGCTTGAAGCGCTCTGAGAAGTGCGAACGTACTCCGGTGGCCGTGAAGTGGCCGATGATTTTGTTGTCTGGTGTCAAGCCAACGCGCTGATACTTGAAGATTTCCTGCATAGAGATAACGTCGCCTTCCATGCCGGTGATTTCAGTAATGGACGTCATGCGGCGCGAACCATCCTGAAGGCGCGAGGCCTGCACGATTAAGTTCACCGCTGATGAGATCTGGGAGCGAACCGCCTTTAGCGGCATTTCGATACCCGCCATCGCGATCATGTTTTCTAGACGGGACACACCATCACGCGCAGAGTTGGCGTGAATTGTTGTCATCGAACCATCGTGACCGGTGTTCATGGCCTGAAGCATATCGATAACTTCTTCGCCACGTGTTTCACCAACGATGATGCGGTCAGGACGCATACGAAGGGCGTTTTTCAAACAGTCGCGCGGGGAGACTTCGCCTTTGCCTTCAACGTTAGGTGGGCGGCTTTCCATCCGGCCAACGTGCGTCTGTTGCAGTTGAAGTTCCGCTGTATCCTCAATCGTCAGGATGCGTTCGTCGTTATCAATAAAGGACGACAGGGCGTTCAGGGTGGTTGTTTTACCGGAACCTGTACCGCCGGACACGATGACGTTCAGGCGGGTAGAAACGGCGGCCTGCAAATATGCGGCCATTTCTTCGGTAAAGGCACCGAAGTTCACCAGATCGTCGATCCCCAGCTTGTCCTTCTTAAACTTACGAATGGAAACCAGCGACCCGTCCACCGCAACTGGCGGAACCATGGCGTTGAAACGTGAACCATCCTGCAAGCGCGCATCGACGTAGGGGTTGGATTCATCAACACGACGACCAACTGCGGAAACGATTTTGTCGATGATCCGCAACAAGTGCTTTTCATCCTTAAACGTCACGTCCGTCAGTTGCAGTTTACCATCGCGTTCCACGAAGATCTGCTGCGGACCGTTCACGAGAATATCGTTCACAGTTTCATCTTGCAGCAGCGTTTCGAGTGGGCCGAGGCCTTTGACCTCGAAGAATAGCTCTTTAGTGAGTGTCTGGCGCTCATCGCGGTTCAGAACCACGCCCATTTCGTCCAGAGATTCTTGGGCGATTGATTGGATTTCTGCTTTCAGGTCCTGATCTGTCGCGTTTTCAAGCGCGGCGAGGTTCAGGTTGTCCAATAGCGCCTTGTGCAGTTCCAGCTTAATGTCGCCGAGACGCTCTTTGCGCTTTTTTTCTTTGTCGCCAGCGGCTGCGACCGCCTGAACTGGCGCTGCTTTCATGATGGACTTGCGCGGTGCCTCTGGTGCGGCGGTTGGCAGTTCGGTGACATTGTCTGCGCCGCCGTCAGTTGCCTGTGCGCCAGTCGCCTTAGCAACCAAAGGGTCTACTTTTTTGTACTTAGAGAACATTCATTCTCTCCTTTATGCGGTTGCTACAACGTCGGTCGAATTGACCTCGTGCACGGATTTAGCAAGCTTCGCGATCTCTTTGCGCAGCGGGTTTTTTGCGATGCCTTCTGCCATTGGAACACCGTGATCGGCGTTCTGGGCGATTGCCTTACCGCCGTCAGGCAGTTGCACCTCGATGTTGATCCCGAGGCTTTCAGCAAGACGCTTAATGCGGCTTTTACCATTCAGATCTGTGAATTTCGGGGCGCGGTTCAAAACAAAACGAAGTTTCTCGAACGGCAGCTGCTCACTCTGGAGGGCGCGTTTGATGCGAAGCGTGTTCTGTGCCGACCGCATGTCCAACTCAAGCGTCGCGAAGTAAACGTGCGCCTTTTGCAGAACGGTTTCGGACCATTCGACCATTGTCTTTGGCATGTCGATGATCACGTAGTCGAAATTCGTACGTGCCATTTCGATAACACGGTCAATGTCTTCTGGTGAGAGCAGGTCCAGCGGGATCAAATCTGTTGGGGCTGTCAAAACCTGCAACTTCTGCTCAAACGACAGAAGGGAATGCATGAAGCTTTCGCTGTCCATGCTTTCAGTGTCTTGCAGCATCTCGAAAACCGACTCGCGGCGAGGCAGGTCCAGATAGGTGGACACCGAACCGAACTGGAAATCGAGATCAAGTATACAAACCCGTGGGCTTGGTGGCGCATCAACGCCTTTGATCTTTGGTGGTTCCATATTGGCGAGTTCCCACGCGAGGTTCACGGCCAAAGTCGTGGCACCTGTGCCGCCGGACATGCCTTGAACCGGGATCACCACACCGTTGTGGTCGCCCGTTGCTTTGAGTTTATTCTGGATCTCAGGCGCAACGGCCGCAGGTTCTGGCGGTGTCAAAACACGATCAATTGCTTGGGCAAGTTCACCTTCAGGAAGCGGGTAGGGGACGAATTCATCGCCACCTTCGCGCAGCAACCCGTGCAGAGATGCCGGGGATACGTCCTCAGCGATCAGTAATACTTTGATATTGCGTTGTTTTGCGGCGCGGACGATCTCGGAGATGACGGACAAATCACCTTCATCTTCCTCATCCAGCGCGATTGCGATGAACTCGAGATCAGCGGCTTCAGGCTGCTCAAGGAACGGCAAGGCATCACCGAAACCCAAATCACCCCAGCTCTCGCCAAGGCACGTTTCCATGTCTTCGATCAAAAGATCGAAGTTCTGTACATCGCGACTCACTGTGCATGCAGTGATCGGCTGTGGTTCAGGCTGTAACATATGCGTACTACTCATTGCCTTTTGGTCCTCTTACCCAATTAAACGCCGCGTTTGTTTTGCGTCCGCTTCCGTCTTTTGCCCTCAGAATCAAATCGCACTTAGGGCTTTGTCAGGTGTGTTTATGTTGAGGAAAGGGGGCAGGAATGGGGCCACATCTGCCCATTTGTGCGGTAATTAGCGACGGTAGCGAAATAACCGGAGGGTTGTTTCCAGATCCGTGCACCCGCAAAAATGAAAAAGGGGCCCCGAAAGGCCCCTGAACTCTTAGATTAGTATCGCCGCAACTGTCAGAAGGGTTAAGCTGGTGGGCCAGGTTGCAATCCTCCGCCACCACCGCCACTGCCAACCGTGGAGCTTGCCGTTGCGCTATCAACGTACTCACGGAAAATGATTGCGCCGTATTGCCCGTCCATAACTGTTTGGTGCGACTGCACAAAGCCAGAAACCTCTGTTATGGTGCGACGGTTCCGGCGTTCTTGGCCTTCAGTTACGATAAGTGGCTGAGTTTCACCAAAGGAAACAACAGCCTCAAGACGGCTGCGGTCAATCCCGTGACTTGTCAGGTAAAGAACGGCGGCTTCTGCGCGGCGTAGGCCAAGACCGCGGTTATAGGACGTTGAGCCGACCAAATCGGTGTGGCCGAAAACCTTGAAGCGCACTTCTGGGAATTGACGGATCCAGGAGGCTTGCTGCTGGAGGGTTGCACGTGCTTGTGCGTCTAGAACCGTGGAATTAAACGGGAAAGTCACCATTGTATTCACTTCAGAAGCGAAGCGACGGTTCAGGTTGATCGTAAAGCTCGATTGACCCGAGTGGACTTGAGTGTTGTTCATGGTCGCGTTGCCAAAGTAGCCCGTATCAATTTCAGACCCAGCTTCGCGGGTGTTGAAATTGCGCCACTGTGCCTGACCGCTGGTATTGCTACAGCCCGTTAGGACAAGCACCGTTGCAGTTATTGCTGCTGTCGTTTTCATTGCCCCGATTCCCATCATTTAGTCCAATACGTAGCCATATGAGCCGCTGAAATCCTGTCGTGCAACCTCACCGGCGCCGCCTTGTTGTGGTGCGTTCTCTGCCGCGACGCGACCAAAGAGGAACAAATCACGTTCGGTCGGAGGGCGCACACGGTCCGTTGGAAGCGCAAGGGCTTCGCCACGGGTCGGTGTTACAAGATGCGGCGTTACGATGATAACCAGCTCTGTTTGTCGGCGGCTATATTGAGCTGACCGGAACAATGCGCCGAGAACAGGGATATCACCCGCCCACGGAACCTGACCAGACAGATCAACGAAGTCGTCGGACAAAAGCCCAGCGATTGCAAAGCTTTCGCCATCACGCATTTCAACAGTTGTTGATGTTTCGCGTGTTTTGAACGCTGCAATGCTAAAGCCGTTCTGCGAGAAACCGTTGGTTGGATCAAGCGAGCTTACGGAAGCCTTAAGTTCGAGATTGATTATGTCGCCATCAATCACACGCGGAATAAAGTCCAATTCGATACCGAATGGCTTATATTCAACAGTAACTGAGCCCGAGTCCTGTGAAATTGGTACGGGATACTCGCCGCCAGCGAGGAAACTTGCTTCTTGGCCGGAAAGGGCTGTCAAATTCGGTTCCGCAAGGGTGCGAACAACACCGCGGCTTTCGAGGGCTTCCAAAAGGATGCCAACTTCCACGCCACCTGCGTTGAAACCAAACAGGAATGCACCAGAGTTGCTGTTGCTTGCGGGTGTTGTCCCGTTAAGCGCCAATGTTTGCGCTGTAGAGCCAACAGTTGTCCCTGTTCCCGCAGATAGGCCAAGATCGCCGCCCAAAGTGTCGCCGCCCAAAGAAAGCGAGGAGCTGAGGGATTTTGATACCGAGCGCTGCATTTCTGCGAAACGGACGCGCAACATGACCTGCTGCGTTCCGCCAACACTCATGAGGTTGGAAACGCGGTCGGGTGCGTAGCGGTTGGCCAGCTGCAACGCGCGATCAAGGCGCGCAACGGAAGAAACAGTGCCGGAAAGAACGATACCGTCGTTCGCGGTGCGAACTTCGATGTTTTCACCAGGCAGGATCTGCTCGAGGCGTTCTTTGAATTCTGCGATATCTGGGGTCACGTGAACTTCGACGTTTGTAATAAGACGTCCGTCACCGCCCAAAAGGGTAAGTGTGGTACGACCCGGTTCCTTACCCAGAACATAAATCGTGCGATCCGAAAGCGACGAGATGTCAGCAATCGTTGGGTTCGCGATCGAAAGTTCGGTAAATGGAACGTCGCTCTCTACAACGACCGCCCGGTTCATTGGCACGTTGAGCGCGCTGGAAGGAGCGCCCCGCATAACTTGAAGGGTCTCAGCGGTAAGCTGAGCCGGTAGGTTCGTGAATGTAAGAGCCAACCCAGTTAGGGCTGCCTTGATAAATCTATTCTGTGTCATTGTGACCTGCCTCTAATGTCACGCCCGAAGCGGGCTTTTGCCCGTCATTAGATTGAACCTGCGCCAAATCCGCATTATTTGCAAGAATCAATGTGTTGGGGTGCATTGTTTATGTGGGTAACTGGCAACAGGTGGGTTTTGTAGGTTTCGATTTAAACTGAAACAGACGCCAACGGCGGGGCCAGGGCGTCTGCTTCTGTTTAGGTTGGATTTGTGCAATTTATACATTCCTGCGGGCGGGACACGTACGAATTGAACGAAGCCAAATCAGTTGGTTAGCTGTTGCGGTTGCGTCAGCTTAGTTTGTGCAAGGGATCGGAATGTCGATCACTTCGGCACCGCGACGAGTACGGATGGAACACTCTTGTTCTGCTTCGATCTCTGGTGCGGGTGCTTGCTGCACAATTCCCAAAAGGCTAGCTTGGTCGACTTCGATCGCACCTGAAACGGTGTCATCGGAACGTCCGACAAGTGACAATGATAGGTTGCCAGTTGCTTGAGCTTGGGCAAGTGCGGCTACTTGGTTCGGGGAAACCTGAACTGTAACAGTCCGCGCAATTGTTGCACCGGTACGACCGCTTTCGGACGTTTGGTCTACGGCGACCAATTGTACGCCTTCTTGGATTAGCTTCGTAACTTCGCTGCTGTGTCCGTTCCCGCCATTTTCAATGCGGCCGGTCCAATAGACGTCAACACGGTCACCAGGGTTAAGGAAACCAGATACGCCGGAAGACACGTCAACTTCGATCGTAAAGGCACGCATACCACGGGCGAGAAGGGCGCTAATACCGGCAACTTCACCTGGTTCCGTGACTTTCGCAGCCAGAATAACTTCATTCGGTTCCATTTGGCGCGTTACTACACGCAATTCCTCTGGACCGTTTGAGAACAATTCCTCTTCGGTGCGAAATGCACCCTCTGGGAGGAATGGTTCTGCATATTTGATCAAAACAATATCTTCTGCCGTAATCTGTTCGCCGTGCTCCATAACACGGTTAACTGCGAAGACATCCACTGTCGGGACGGCCTGCGCTAAAGCTGCGCGTTGCAGGTTTAGATTGTTGTTCTGTTCCTGAAAATATCCTTGCACCATATAGATGGCAAAGCCCGCGAGGCCCATGCCGACGATAAGGACAAGTCCGAATACTGCTCGCATTGTCTTTCCTTTCGGAGTTTGTGCCAGTTCCTGCCGGCACGGTTTTACTAAATACAATAGTACAAAAAGAATGCGGCTACATTGTGCCGCACTCTTGTTCATGCTGGGGAATTTTGAGTGCCGTCTTTACGCGTTAGTGCGTAACGATGTCCTGTGAACTCAAGCGTGCCCCGATGCTAGTAGATGTATCTGTCGCACCGGCGGCAATCATCGCGATCAAGGCGACGGCCAAACCAACGATTGCGGCAGTAAGAACAACCCAATCGACAGTGACAGCGCCATCTTCGCGCGCGCGGAATGATTTTAAGTACTTTAACATGGTGGCTCCACTTGTAGGGGCGTTTCTGACTTACCCTTAAGTAAACGAAGATTGTGGCGAAAAAGGGCTGGGGTTGTGTTGCTTTGTGGGCGCATAAGCCCCTGTTACCAAATAAAAAAGGCCGCGCCCTCGGGCGCGACCTTTCTTTCAGATCGAAACGTAGATTAGTACGTTACGATTGACTGTGCGGACAGCTGGGAAGAAATCTTTTCACCCAGAGCAGTCGTACCTTGGCCAACAGACGACAGAACAGCGATGCCGAGACCAACGATGGCTGCAGTCAGTACGACCCAGTCAACAGTTACAGCGCCGTCTTCGTCGTTGCGGAAGTTTTTGATAAAGTTAAGCATGTGTAGTCTCCAAAAATGTAGATTTGTGTGTGTTTGTCGAAATCGACGAATTAGTACGTTACGATTGACTGTGCGGACAGCTGGGAAGAAATCTTGTCACCCAGAGCAGTCGTACCTTGGCCAACAGACGACAGAACAGCGATGCCGAGGCCCACGATTGCGGCTGTCAGAACAACCCAGTCTACAGTCACAGCACCGTCTTCGTCGTTGCGGAAGTTTTTGATAAAGTTAAGCATTGTAGTCCCTCCTCAGGGTTTTCTCAGTTTCAGTATCTAGCCGGAGGTTCGTTACACCGTCGTCTCGTTGGTGTGTCTCCGTCTTGGATGAGGAGTTTTTGCACTTCGATTGGGGCGAGAATTGGACAGCATTCGTGCAATTTTGCATCCAATTAACTTTTCGCCCATAAATCTACTAAAGTATTGAAATCAATCAATTTAACTTTTAAATTTAATTTGATACGTTGTTTGATCGTTGCAAATTCGTGTCTAGTGCTGCGTTGGTTATTCGATTGTTTACGAAATAGTAGATTACTGGCCAACAATCGGGTTAAGAATAGTCATAACAAGAAGCAGGCGGAGACCGCACAAATGCGGCGCAGCATTATAATGTCAGTTCTAGTTGCCCTTTGTGGGGCGACAACCGCCACATCTATTTTGGCGGAAAGTCATCGTTTGCAAAACGATTTCACCTTTCGACGTGTTGGCGTGCCACAAGCTGGCGCGACGAACCGTATTACGGTGCAGGTTGCGCCAAGCGCGCCATCGGGCCCATCCGCGCCCGCAGCCGCTGGAGCCGCGACAGCAACGCCCCGAACACCCGGACAGCCCGCAATTGCAGGGTTGGCCCCCGCACCAAGCGGGACGGACTGGTATTGGGAGGCAATTTCCCCATCGTTGGACGATGCCAGCAGCCTGAGCCTAGAGGCCGCAGTTGCCGCATTGGACACTGCACCAAGCGGTGAGGCCATTCCTTCACCCCGTTTGCAGGGCATGACGGAGCTGGCGGATCGTTACGGTGTGGAAATCTTAACAGCCACTATTGGTACAGACGTTTCCCCAGCGCTGGTTTTGGCTGTTATCTCTGTTGAAAGCGCTGGGCGCTCGGACGCCGTAAGCGGGGCCGGAGCACAAGGGTTAATGCAATTGATGCCACCAACCGCTGCACGCTTTGGCGTGACTGACGCGTTTGACGTGCAGGAAAACATTAAAGGCGGCACAGCCTACCTCGACTGGTTGCTCAATGAATTCGATAACGGCGTTATATTTGCATTGGCAGGGTATAATGCTGGCGAAGGTGCTGTGCGCAATAACAACGGTATCCCCCCGTATCCGGAGACGCGCGCCTATGTTCCTAAGGTTTTGGCCGCATGGGAAGTTGCGCGGGGCCTATGCATCACGCCGCCCGAACTGGTCACAGATGGATGCGTCTTTAACGTGAACAGGGATTAACATGTCCACCAAACCACTTGTTCTGGATGCCGACGGCACCCTTTTGCGTACCGATATGCTGCTTGAGGGTATCTGGAAAGGGCTTGGAACTGATCCTGCCGCGACACTAAAGGCGTTCTCGTTGATAGGGGATCGGGCCGCTTTCAAAGCCGAAATCGCACGGGTCGCGCCGCTGCGTGTCGACCTGTTGCCCGTAAACGGTGACATCGCTGCAATGGCAGTTGAGGCGAAAGACGCTGGGCGCGAAGTCGCGATTGCGTCGGCCTCTGACATCTCGCTGGTGCAGCCATTGGCAGACCACTACGGTATTGAGCGCGTTTTCGCGTCAGAGAATGGCGTTAACCTTAAAGGCACGGCTAAAGCCGGTGCTCTTGTGGCGGCCTACGGCGAAAAAGGCTTCGATTACGCAGGCAACGACAAGAGTGACCGAAAAATCTGGGACCATAGCGACTGCGCGATTGTTGTCGGCAATGCAGGGGGCGGGGCCAAAGGGCTTTCCAACGTCGTTAAGGTTAACGGCGGCTGGTCCCCGCGTGCAGTTCTGAAATCCATGCGCCCACATCAGTGGGTTAAGAATGTGCTGTTGTTCTTGCCGATGATTGCAGCACATGCCTTCTTCTTGGAAACCTTCTTAGCCGTGTGTCTTGGCATCATCAGTTTCTCCGCTGCGGCGTCCTGTATATATATCGTCAACGATTTACTCGATATCGAAGCAGATCGGCTGCATGTAAAGAAATGTAAGCGCCCATTTGCCGCCGGAACGGTGCCAATACCGATAGGAATGCTCACATGCGCCGCCCTTGGTTTGATCGCCCTAGGCGTCGCTGCAATGTTGTCGACACATATGTTTGGCGTTGTCGCTTTCTATATGTCGCTCTCACTCGCCTACTCATTACGCCTGAAACGCATGCGTTGGATCGATATCATGGTTTTGGCATCACTTTATACCCTGCGCGTGGTCGCCGGAGCGGCGGCGAGTGGCGTTGATGCCTCAGTCTTCATGTTGATCTTCATTTTCCCAATATTCATTTCTTTGGGGTGCGTCAAACGAATGACCGAACTCGCGCTGGCAAAGGACGAAAACCCTTTGCCAGGCCGTGGCTATGCGCGCCGTGACATGGGGGATCTTCTTAACATGTCCGCTGTGGGTATGGTCGGGGCCTTGGTGATTTTCTTCCTATACTCCTATTCAGACCAAGCACTCGCGCTCTATCCTGACCAGTGGTTGTTGTGGGTCGCCCTCCTGCCGATTGCAGCTTGGCTCTATCGGATGATCAAATTGGGCTACTTGGGACGCATGGACTATGACCCCATCGTATTCGCAATGAGCGATGTTCGAGGGATTGGGTTCTTACTCATCACATTGTCCCTGCTCTTTTACGCGGCAGGACTGTGGTCCGAGTGGTACGGGCGTTTGTTTGGGTAGATGTCCTCAGCTTAACAGCTTCACGCCTGCGGCGGGCGGGGGAGCCTCCGGCGGGGATATTTAGGAAACAAAGGCAACAGCAAGTAACTCTGCCTTAACCAAGCTTAGTTAGATGTCGCTATGCGGTACAGGCGGGGACGCCGATGGCCGTAAACGGAGGCAAGCTGAGCTTGTTCCCAAGCCCGATGTTACCTTTTTGGTTTCATCGGGCATTTCATTGCCTTTGTTTCACAAATATCCTGGGGGAGTCCGAAGGACGGGGGCTAGCCCCCTTTACGCTTGCCGCAGGTGCTGATCGAAGATCAGATCGACATCTTTTTGAAGATCGGCTCTGGAATAAGCTTGATGATTGTCATCACTGGCCACCAAATCCACTTTGTGTACAGCGTATTGCGTTTCTTACTCAGCGCCTTGTGTATGTCTTGAACTACTGCGTCAGCAGTTGTCATAAAGGGCTGCTTGCCGAGGCCCTGTGTCATCGCAGTATCCACTGGGCCAGGTTTAACTGTTAGAATATGCACACCGTGGCGTCCCAAAGCATTACGAAGGCCGGACAGGTATGTCGCAAAGCCCGCTTTAGCCGCGCCATAGACATAGTTGCCGACACGCCCGCGATCACCTGCAACGGAACCGACTCCGACAACTGAACCTGTGCCGCGTTCAATTAGAACAGGGGCTAGCATCTGCAAGAACCGAGCGGGTCCGGTGAAACTGTCGGCGATTGTACCGTCGACAAGGGTAGGGTCCGCATCAATTGTCTCTTGCGCAGGCATTGAACCAACGAACACGGCGCAGTTTATGGTTCCTGTTTGTGCGCTAGCCAGATCAATGATCGCTTGGAATGTATCCGCAACGCGGGCGTCAAAGATCACCGGAGTTGCATCGCGCGCGCCGCGGGCTGTTGCGTCATCTGCCGTGGCTTTCAGGTCGTCCATACGGCGGCCCGCTAGGATTACATGCGCCCCTTGTTCCGCAACCGACCGTGTGAAGGCCTTTGCGATGGTCGAGCTGGCGCCGAGGATAATCCAGGTTTGGTTTGTATTCGTATCGGTCATTGAGGTGTCCTTAGGTCTAGGCGACGCGTCATGTCGGTTTGCAGCTGGCCATCTGGGTCAGCCTTGGCGACTGCGCGCGCCCAATTGGAGTGATCTGGGTACATCGATTTAATCGCGGGCCCCGTGGAAAGCGCATCTTTTGCCAGATACAGTCGCCCACCAGCGTTCAGGGTCGCAGCTTCAAGGCGCTTGATAAGCGCGCGTGCGGCAGGGCGATTGGGGAAGTCCACAGCAAGCGTGTAGCCCTCCATCGGGAAAGACAAATAGCCTTCGCGCCCTTCACCCATACGTTTCAACACAGCAAGAGGGGAGGCGAGGCCGGAAGTGGCGATGGTTTGCATGATCGTGCGCAGCGCTTCGGATTGATCTAACGGTACGACGCATTGGAATTGGTGAAAGCCGCGTTTTCCGTAAAGCTTGTTCCAGTCGTGGATTTTATCTAGCGGGAAGAAAAAGTCCTGCACAGTGCGCACCACGGTGCGGCCCGTTTTCGGGACGCGGCGATAGTACGCCGCGTTGAACAGCTTCACGATTGCGCTGCTAAGCGCCCAGTGCGGCGCATTGAACGGAACTTTTTTGGTGCCGCGTGCGGTAGGGCGCAGGCCTTTGCAAGTTTCGCCTTCTTCAACGATGCCACGACCCAGATCTTCACCGGTTGCGGTCGCGTCGATCCATCCTACTGTGTACGGTGCCTGCGAGTTATCAAGCAAGTGTAGATGCTCGTCCCAATCGCTTGCGCGTTGTTCCGTCACCAACATCATATCGCCGCGCGTGCGGACAAGTTGCAGGGTCGCCTGCGCGATAAGACCTGTTTGCCCAAGACCGCCGCAGGTGGCGAGCCAGAGAGCTCCAGTCTTTGGTGTTATTTTGCGGGGCTTGTCTTGGATAAGCGTAATCGCTGTCACATGCTGGCAAAAGCTGCCTGCGAGATGGTGGTTTTTGCCGTGGACATCCATTGCGATTGCGCCACCAACTGTTGCGAAGCCCGTGCCGGGAACGACCGCGGGCATCCAGCCTTGCGGCGCGAAGACGCGGGTAAGTTCGCCTAGTGTGATACCGGACTGAACGGTTAGTAAGCCTGTTTCGCGATCAAACGCGATGATGCGGTCAAGCTTTGTCATATCGATGGCTTTGCCACCAGAGTTCAGCGGCGCATCACCGTAAGAACGGCGATTGCCGATGGCGGGGCCAACGTTGCTGAGTTTTTCGACGGCGTCAGGGGTGGCGATGTCGCCTTTCGCACGCAAGGCGCGACCCCAGCCGGAGTAGGTTTGGTCTTTGGCCCAGATCATACGGCGATGGCCTTTTTTGAGATACGTTCGGCCATCGGGAACACCGCAACGCCGATCAGGATTGCGAACCAGAGGGTGGTGAGGCGAATAACGGCCGTGGCGGGAATGGAAACTTCGAGGGGGATGCCCTCAAGCGAGAGGAGCGCGACCATAGCGGCTTCGGCACCGCCAACACCGCCCGGTGCACCTGTTAAGCCACCCGCGAGGGTGGAGAAGGTGAAGATTGCGATGGCTTTGGCAAAGCCGATGTCGGCGCCCATCCACATTAACAGCAGATGAAAGGCGTAGCCTTCAGCGATCCAACCGATCAGGCCAAGGGCGAGGGCGGCGGCCATAATGGGGCCGCTGGAAAAGACGGACAGGGAGCGTGCAGCCGTGCGTACGCGGGCCATCAGGCGTGGGAATTTGCCGACGGTGCGATAAAGAAGGGTGACGCAACCCGCGAGGAGTTTGGGGCGCGTGGCGATGAACGCTGCGACCAATGCGAGGAGCGCGACGGGCATTGCCATCGCGATGCCGCCAGCAGACAGCGCAATGCCACCTGCGAGGATTAGCGCCATCGCCGCAAGGTCCGATGCACGGTCCATCAGAACCAATGGAGCG
This sequence comes from Octadecabacter ascidiaceicola, assembly GCF_900185015.1. Taxonomy (GTDB): domain Bacteria; phylum Pseudomonadota; class Alphaproteobacteria; order Rhodobacterales; family Rhodobacteraceae; genus Octadecabacter; species Octadecabacter ascidiaceicola. The sequence continues at coordinate 161,182 of NZ_FXYD01000002.1, forward strand.
GTGCGTTCAACGGCCCAACCCGTTTCACGTTTGAGCCAACGCATGCGGATCAGCTCACCCACGCGACCGGGGGTGACGGACATGGCGAACCCGCCCAAGAAATGGCGCAAATCCTGAATGAGGGTCGTGGGAAGGCCAAGACGATTGGAAAACAGGTGCCAACGGGCGCCACGAAACAGGTAATTCACAAGGCTGAGAGCAAGCAGGATCACGATTTGCAAAAGGGTCAGCTGCATCAGCTGATGTTTGGTTTCTTCCCAGCCTGTTGCTGCGGCCAGACCGACAAGGCCCGCAATCACAAACGCAAAGAGCACCCCAAGCAGGGCGATATCACGCCACCGTCTTGCGGGTCCTTTTGTCGGCTGTGCTGAGATTTCCTCAGTTGTGTTTATACTGCTCATCGTCATCATTTCGCGATTAGCGACAGAATAGGGCGAGACTATGACTTTGTCGTCATTTCGGAAACGGTTTTAGCGATGTTTGAGAAAAATGTGCGCTTCCGCGCGTTCCAGACACAGTTTGGGAAACGTGACGAGAACCGGAATGGTCCGCGCCGGGGCTGATGTAGGAGCCTCCGGCGGGGATATTTTTGAAACAAAAGCAAGGGCAAGAGCCCTGTTTGTTTAGACGATCGTTGCTTCGGTCGCGGCACGCAGTTCGTCTTCGGATACGCCATCGGCGCATTCGACGATTTTAAGGCCACCTTCAACGACATCCAGCACACCAAGATTGGTGATGATGCGATCAACGACAGCTTTGCCTGTCAGCGGCAAGGTGCATTCCTTAAGGAGTTTGCTGTCGCCGTGTTTGTTGGTGTGATCCATCACGACGATCACGCGGCCAACGCCAGCCACGAGGTCCATCGCACCGCCCATGCCTTTGACGAGCTTGCCCGGGATCATCCAGTTCGCGAGGTCACCCTTTTCATCGACTTCCATCGCGCCAAGGATCGCGGCCGCGATCTTGCCGCCACGGATCATGCCGAAGGACTGCGCTGAGTCAAAATAGGCAGTGCGGTTGAGTTCTGTGATGGTCTGTTTGCCAGCGTTGATAAGGTCTGGGTCTTCGTCGCCCTCAAACGGGAAGGGGCCCATGCCGAGCATGCCGTTTTCGGACTGAAGCGTGATGTCCTTATCGCCGACGTAGTTCGCCACTAGTGTCGGAATGCCAATCCCGAGGTTCACATACCAGCCGTCTTCGAGTTCTTCTGCCGCGCGGGCGGCCATTTGGTTACGGTCCCACATTATGCTTTCTCCCGAACGGTGCGCTGTTCGATGCGCTTTTCATGGTCGCCCTGAATGATCCGGTGCACATAGATGCCCGGCAGGTGGATGCTGTCAGGGTCAAGCGAGCCTGTTGGCACGATTTCTTCGACCTCGACCACGCAAGTCTTGCCGCACATGGCGGCGGGTGGGTTGAAGTTGCGGGCGGTTTTGCGGAATACGAGGTTGCCTGTTTCGTCTGCTTTCCAAGCTTTCACAATGGAGAGGTCGGCGAAGATGCCGTTTTCCATGATGTAGGTTTCTGGGGCGCCGTTTTCACCAGTCGGGAAGTCTTTGTGCTCTTTGCCGTCGGCGATCACCGTTCCAACACCGGTTTTGGTGTAGAAGCCTGGAATGCCGCAGCCACCGGAACGCATGCGTTCGGCCAATGTGCCTTGCGGGTTAAATTCCAGCTCTAGCTCACCTGACAGATACTGGCGCATGAACTCGGCGTTTTCACCGACGTATGAGCTGATCATCTTTTTTACCTGCCGCGTTTGCAGCAAGATGCCGATGCCGAAATCATCGACGCCCGCATTGTTGGATGCGAATGTCAGATCTTTGGTGCCAGCGTCCTTGATCGCGCTGAGAAGCAGTTCAGGAATGCCGCACAGCCCGAAGCCGCCCGCTGCGATAAACATGCCGTCACGAAGCAGCCCGTCGAGAGCTGCGGCGGCGTTTGGATAGATTTTCTTCATGAAACCCCCGTTAAATTCACCCCATTGTTAGGGGGCGGGGCGGGGGTGTCAATGCCAATGCTGCGCTGCGGCGGTCATCGTGTCAGGAGCGAAAGCCGCGCAGGATCAAAGTGACCAGTAGGCCGGCTGCCCCGCAGATCAGCGCGCCCTTGAAACCCCAGATCAAGCTCGCCTCCAGCCAACTGCTGTGGCTGGCCTCAAGCATGAGCTGATCGCTGGCATGCAAAATGCCTTTGACGCAAAACCCGGTTAGCCCTCCGGCCATTGCCCAGTTTGCGACGCGTAACACCTACATCGCTTTCTTTTTTGGTGCGGCCTTCTTTTTGGCGGCCGGCTTTTTCGCAGCAGCTTTCTTTGCGGCAGGCTTTTTCTTTGCAGGTGCTTTGCGGGCGACCTTTTTACCGGCCTTTGCAGCGCGTTCCTCGATGAGGGTTACCGCTTGGGACAGTGTTAGGTCAGCGACTTCGATCGTGTCGGGGATCGTTGCGTTGATTTTGTCCCATTTAACGTAGGGGCCATATTTGCCGTCAAACACGTTAACAGGGCCGCCGACGTCTGGGTGTTCGCCCAATTCGCGGACCGGAACAGCGGCTTTGCCACGTTGGCCGCGGCTGGCAACCTTGGCGGCCAGAAGTTCAACCGCGTGGTTCATGCCGACCGTAAACACATCCTCAAGGCTTTCGAGGTTAGCGTTTGTGCCACCGCGATCCGACGTGGATTCAGCGTGTTTCAGGTAAGGGCCATAGCGCCCGATATTTGCGAAAACATTGACGCCATCTTCGGGGTGCTTGCCGATAAAACGGGGTAGGGACAGCAGTTTAACAGCTGTCTCAAGCGAGATTTCCTCAGGCGGCCATTCTTTGGGAATGGACTGGCGGTTCGGTTTTTTGTTTTCTTCCGTCACCTCACCACGCTGGGCATAGGGGCCGAAACGCCCTTTGTGGACCCAGATCTTGTCACCATTGTCTTCACCAAGCATTTTGCCTTCGGGTGGGATGCCGGACGCGTCCTCAGCACCGGGAGGGCCGAACGCGCGGGTGTATTTACACTCAGGATAGTTGGAACAGCCGATGAATGCGCCACCAGAACGGGCAGTGCGCATGGAAAGTCGCCCATTGCCACAGTTGGGGCAAAGACGCGGGTCCGTGCCTTCCTCATTCGGTGGGAAGATGTGCGGCGCGAGAACTTCGTTAATCTTATCAAGAACTTCGGTGATGGAGTTGTCCATCGCTTCGTCGATCGTGACTTTGAAATCGCCCCAGAAGTCAGCCAATACCTTTTTATAGTCGGCATCACCAGCAGACACGTGGTCGAGGTCTTCTTCCAGCGATGCGGTGTAGTCATAGCCCACATATTTGCGGAAATAGTTGGTCAGGAACGCCGTGACGAGGCGGCCTTTATCCTCGGGGATAAGGCGGTTCTTGTCTTTACGGACGTATTCGCGATCCTGAATCGTGGTCACAATAGAGGCGTAGGTGGACGGGCGGCCGATGCCGAGTTCTTCCATCCGTTTGACCAACGTGGCCTCGGTGTAGCGGGGGGGCGGCTGCGTGAAATGCTGCTCGGGCGTGACGGAAGTTTTGGAAACCGCTTCGCCTTCAGCCATCTGCGCGAGGCGCTTGTCGTCGTCATCCGTGACTTTGTCGTCTTCAACGTCGTCGCGGCCTTCTTCATAAACGCGCAAGAAACCGTCAAACAATACAACCTGACCCGTCGCGCGCAGTTCCACCTGTCCATCGTCAGACCCGATATCAACCGTTGTGCGTTCCATCCGCGCCGCTTCCATCTGGCTTGAAATGGTGCGTTTGTAGATCAGATCGTAAAGTTTGCGCTGATCCGGATCAGCGATTTTTGCGGTTTCGGCATCCTTCATCAGGTCCGTCGGGCGTACACATTCGTGCGCTTCTTGGGCGTTTTTCGCTTTGTTTTTGTAGATGCGCGGGCTGGCAGGGACGTAATCCTGGCCGTATTTCGCGGCAATCGCCTCGCGCGCTGCGGTTACGGCCTCGGGGGCCATGTCGATGCCGTCGGTACGCATATAGGTGATAAGGCCGGCTTCGTACAAACGCTGGGCTGCGTTCATTGTCATACGCGCACCGAAACCAAACTTTCGGCTGGCTTCTTGCTGCAACGTAGATGTCATGAACGGCGCGGACGGGTTGCGATTGGCGGGCTTTGCTTCGACCTTATTGACGGAAAGATCGCGGGATTCTACGGCTTGCTGTGCCAATTCCGCCTGCGTCGCGTTCTCGAGGTCAAACTTGTCCAGCTTTTTTCCAGCCAGAACAGTCAGCCGGGCATCGACACTTTGGTTGCGCGGCGTCTGTAGTTTCGCCTTAACGGACCAGTATTCGCGGTTGTTGAACGCCTCGATTTCCATCTCACGCTCAACGATGATGCGCAACGTGACGGACTGCACGCGGCCGGCGGATTTTGCACCGGGCAGGCGGCGCCACAAAACGGGGCTGAGCTTGAAACCAACGAGGTAGTCCAAGGCCCGCCGCGCGAGGTAGGCGTCAACCAAGGGTTGGTCAACAACGCGTGGGTTTTTCATGGCCTCGGTCACGGCCGCCTTGGTGATGGCGTTGAACACCACCCGCGAAACGGGCGTGTCTTTCTTAATCGACTTGCGTTTGCGCAAGGCCTCTTCAAGGTGCCAAGAAATAGCTTCCCCTTCGCGGTCGGGGTCGGTCGCGAGGATGAGTTCGTTGTCGTTCGCAAGCGCGTCTGCGATGGCCTTGATGTGCTTTTTCGAGTCGCTTGCGACCTCCCAAAGCATGTCGAAGTTGTTGTCCGGATCAACGGAGCCGTCTTTCGGTGGCAGGTCCCGAACGTGCCCGTATGAGGCTAAGACTGTGTAGTCAGGCCCCAAATACTTGTTGATTGTCTTGGCCTTAGCCGGAGACTCGACGACAACAACAGGCATGGGAATCCTTTCAAAACACACTTCGGTAATGGTTGGGCAAAATGTGGGTGGGCTTGAGGGATTGTCAATGCAGCATCTTCGACCAACTGTAAATGAGTGCTTTTCGCTTTGCGAAATTAGATGGCACGCGCCAGCATTCCGCCTGCTTGACGCACGACTTTTCCTTCAAGTTCGAGATCCACCAGAAGCGGCGCGACGGCCGTTGCGGGCGCGGACAGGCTGCGCATCAATTGGTCTTCGGCCATCGGCGCAGGGCTCAGGCGTTCGAGGATGTCGGTGTGCAGTAGCGCGGTTTCGCGCAGTGTACGCGGTTGTTCGGGGGTGTCGAGCGGGAGCTCGGGAGCCTGTGTTGTTGGGTCGCCGAGGTGGTCCAAAATGTCTTTCACGCCACGTACCAAAACGGCGCCATCACGGATCAGCATGTTGCAACCTGCGGCACGGGCGTCGAATGGATGGCCGGGTACAGCCAGCACATCGCGGCCTTGATCTAGGGCTGTCCGTGCTGTGATCATGCTGCCCGACTTAGCAGCGGCTTCGACAACGACTGTCGCTAGGGATATGCCCGAAATAATGCGGTTGCGAGCGACAAAATGGCGCGGGTGCGGATGCATTCCTATCGGTTGGTCCGAAATACGTAACCCTTGCTTTCCAATTTTTTGCGCAAGATTTGCGTTTTCAGCCGGATAGATCACATCGACACCGCCAGCCACAACAGCAATGGTACCTGAACTAAGCGATCCGTCATGGGCCGCCGTATCAACGCCCCGTGCAAGTCCCGACACAACCGTAAAACCCGCAGCGCTGAGTTCCTGCGCGAGTTTGCGAGCCATCCGTGTTCCAAGGGACGAAGCATTACGCGCGCCAACGAGGGCAACCATTGGACGCTTTAAGATATCCGGATTGCCGATCATCCAAAGCATAACTGGCGCATCTTCAATTTCGGCCAATGCAGCGGGAAAACTATCCTCCCCCGCGAAGACAAGCCGCGCTTTGGCCGCGCGCCCGGCCTTGAGTTCAGCGTGTATGACCCCTTCGGGGCACACCCTATAGTCAGAAACACCAGCATCGCGCGCTATACTGGGCAATGCCTCAAGCGCGGCGGCGGCAGAGCCATGTTCAGCCAGCAATCGGCGGTATGTTACGGGGCCGACACGACGAGAGCGCAACAGACGGAGATGGTCAACGCGATCATCTTCCGTGGTGGGTGGGAGTGGGGGGTGAGTGGAAGAACTATTGCTCCGAGTCATCCTGTTCTCCGCCTGTTGCTAGATCAGGTCTAGATGAGGCAGGTTAACGGAAGGTTATTAAGGTGATGAATAGTTCAGGGATTTTCGGAAAATCAGACAAGGCAGCTCAAACGGACCATTTTGTGCGTCGAGATGCGCGACTTCGACACCTTGCTCGACCCAGCCGTTGCGCGTGTAAAAACGCTTGGCTGGTTCGTTTTCAATGAGGCAATCAAGGAAAGCGCTGGTTTCACCCGCAATTGTCATGCGGTGTTCTGCGTCCGAAAGAAGGGCGGCCGCCACGCCGGTGCCGCGACCAGCAGGGGCGACAAACAACTGATGCAGCTCGCACCCGCGGATAGCACACATTCCTATCGGGGCTCCAACGGGACCTGCGACACGCAAAAGGTCGCCCATTTTAATGAGGCGGCTTTCAAAGCTGGCCAAAGTGCGCTGTTCTATCAGTGTGTCTGGAACATGCGGCGCTTGAGTTTCGTGCCAAGCATCATACCAAAGTTGCGCTGTTGGTTTGATGTCTTCGGGCAAAGCGCTGCGAGGGGTCATGACGTTGGCGCCGAAAACTCAAGGTCGACTGTTTCTGCGTGACGCAACGTGGTCATGTGGCAGCTCCGCCGACGGTTAGACCGCCGATCATCAGGCTTGGCTGGCCAACGCCAACGGGCACCCATTGCCCCGCCTTGCCGCAGTTGCCGATGCCGGGGTCGAGCGCCATGTCGTTGCCGATACCGCGGATTTGCTTCAGTGCTGTTGCGCCGTCGCCGATAAGGGTCGCCCCTTTGACCGGAGCGCCGACCTTGCCGTTTTTGACGCGGTAGGCCTCGGTGCAGCTGAATACGAACTTACCATTGGTGATGTCGACCTGACCGCCACCAAAGCCAACGGCGTAGATGCCGTCCTTCAGCCCAGCGAGCATGTCTTTCGGGTCAGCATCGCCGCCCAACATATATGTGTTGGTCATGCGCGGCATCGGAATGTGTGCAAAACTTTCGCGTCGTCCGTTGCCGGTTGGCGCAACGTCCATCAGACGTGCGTTTTGGCGGTCTTGCATGAACCCGACGAGCTTGCCGTCCTCAATCAGCACATTTTTGGCGCTGGGCGTGCCTTCATCATCCACGGTGATAGAACCGCGACGATCTGGGATCGTACCATCATCCAGAACTGTCACGCCCTTGGCGGCAACCTGTTCGCCCATTAGCCCTGCAAAGGCGGATGTGCCTTTACGGTTGAAATCCCCCTCAAGCCCGTGGCCCACGGCCTCGTGCAGCAAAATCCCAGGCCAGCCAGGCCCAAGGAGCACATCCATCACGCCTGCAGGCGCGGCTTCGGCTTCGAGGTTTACCAGCGCGATGCGCAGGGCTTCGCGGGCGACGGGTTGCCAATGGTCAGGGCCGATGAGGTTGATGAGGCTGGCCCGTCCGCCGCCACCCATGCCACCAGATTCGCGACGACCGTTTTCTTCCACGATGACTGAGATATTGAGGCGGCTCATCGGGCGGATGTCTGTAACCAGCGAGCCTTCGGGGCGCAGAATCACAACTTCTTGGTGGGACGCAGCTAAGGTCGCGCTGACTTGGACCACGCGTTTGTCGAGGTCGCGACAGAACGCGTCGATTTCTTTCAGTAGGTCGATTTTGGCGGGGAATGTCGCTTCTGCCATTGGGTCTTGGTCGGAATAAAGGACAGTGTTTGTGCGGGCAGGGGCGTCGGCGATCGTGCCGCCGCCATCCCCAACAGCGAGACGTGCGGTTGCAACAGTGCGGCGCAAGGCGTGCTCATCAATGGTGGTAGAATGTGCGTATCCAGCGACTTCGCCGCGCACGGCACGTAGGCCAAACCCTTCGGTGGCATCATAGCTGGCGGTGCGAATTCGGCTGTCATCAAAGGACAAAACTTCGGAACGGCGACGCTCAAGGAACAATTCGCCGTCATCCGCCCCCGCTGTCGCATCACGAAGCATCGCCAAGGCACTTTCCTGATCTAGATTCGTCTCAAACGGGCGGAAAGGATCGTGCGACATTCGGGGATTCCTGTCTGTTTCTTTGATTTGGATCAAAAAGCGACCCTTTGACACGTCTGGATCGCTTGAGTTGGTCTACAGGATATGGGATGACCCAAGACGAATACAACGGGATTCCGTCTGCGGAGTCGCGAAGGAATCGAAGATCGCGCACCGTTCGCGCTTACATCACAGGGATCACATGCAGATGATGAACATCGCAAAACGTTTTGGACTTGCCGCAGCTGGCGCAGCACTTGCCGGATCAGTACATGCACAAACCGCAATCGAAGATCTTGAAATCATCGGTGCGCCAGAAGCTGGTGCCTTAGGCTTTCAGCCTGCTGCAACAGAACTCGCCCGCGATTTGCAGTGGCTTGATGGTTTGCTGTTGGTGATCATCACAGTTATTTCGCTGTTCGTGACTGGCCTGCTTGCTTGGGTCATCCTGCGCTACAACGCAAAGTCGAACCCGACACCAGCGACGTTCACACACAACTCACCGCTCGAAGTTGCTTGGACAATCGTTCCTATCGTTATCCTCGTCTTTATCGGCGCGTTTTCCCTTCCGGTTCTGTTCAAGCAGCAGGAAATCCCTGAAGGTGACGTGCACATCACAGTGACAGGCAACAAATGGTTCTGGAGCTACGAGTACACAGATGACGCGATCTTCTTTGACAGCCGCATGATCGGCTACGGTCAGAACATCAACGCTGACATCATCGCTGAGCTTGAAGAAGCTGGTTATTCCGAGGATGAATTCGGTCTGGCAACAGATACAGCTGTCGTTGTTCCTGTTGGCTCGACTGTTGTTATGACTGTTACCGGTTCTGACGTGATTCACTCTTGGACGATCCCATCCTTTGGTGTGAAGCAAGACGCCGTACCAGGCCGTTTCGCACAGCTGTGGTTCAATGCTGAGCAAGAAGGCATCTATTTTGGCCAGTGTTCCGAGCTTTGCGGTAAGGACCACGCCTACATGCCGATCACTGTGAAAGTGGTTGACCCAGCCGTCTATGAAGAATGGCTTGCTGGTGCACAAGAAGAGTTCCCAGCTTAAGCGCTGGGGCTTTTCTTTGATCGAGGACTGAAATGACTGACGTGACCAACCAAACGCAGACACAAGAGGCGCAGATGGGCGATTACTTCGCCCTTATGAAGCCGCGCGTCATGCAGTTGGTCGTGTTTACGGCACTTGTTGGTCTGGTCGTTGCGCCTGTTGGCGTGAACCCGTTTGTCGGCTTCGTCGCTATCCTATGTATCGCCGTGGGTGCTGGTGCGTCTGGCGCATTGAACATGTGGTGGGACGCCGACATTGACGCCATCATGAAACGCACAGTGAACCGACCGATCCCGTCGGGTGCTGTGCAACCAGGTGAAGCGCTGGCGATTGGCCTGACATTGTCGGCCTTTGCTGTGGTGTTGTTGTTCTTGGCAACGAACGCGTTGGCCGCTGGTCTACTGGCGTTCACGATCTTCTTTTACGCCGTTGTCTATTCCATGTGGCTCAAACGCTCGACCCCGCAGAACATCGTGATCGGTGGCGCGGCGGGTGCCTTCCCTCCGATGATTGGGTGGGCTGTTGCAACTGGGTCCGTTTCTATTGAATCCATTCTGATGTTCGGGCTGATCTTCATGTGGACGCCGCCCCACTTCTGGGCGCTGGCGCTGTTCGTTAAGTCTGATTACGGCGATGCGGGTGTCCCAATGTTGACGGAAACCCATGGCCGCAAAGTAACGCGTAACCATATCCTCGCGTATTGCGTGCCTTTGGTTCTGGTTGCCTTCGCGCTGGGCTTTACCTCAATCGGTGGGCCATTCTACCTGCTTGTCGCTGTGGTGCTGAACGTTTGGTTCCTGACAGGCTGCGTTGCGATCTGGAAGCGCACCGATGAAGATAGCGAGGCTGACAAGCACGCTGTTGAACGCCGCACATTCATCGTCTCTATCTACTATCTATTCGGCCACTTCAGCGCGCTGATGGTCGAAGCGCTTCTGCGCAGCTATGGCCTCACGTCTTGGGCGGGGTGGTAACATGGCGATACGCGCAGAACATGAAATCCATTCGCGCCGCAAAGGGCGTAACTATGGCGTTGGCCTGCTGTTACTGGGCTTTATCGGCATTGTTTTCGGCCTGACGGTCGTGAAGGTCCTTGGCTTGACGGACATCCGCCAGTTGGAACGGTTTGACCACGTCGCTCGCCCTCAGCTTGAGCCGGGCGCATTAGAAGCGGCAGAGCAGCGCGCTGCTGAACTGGAAGCAACTTCCAACGCGGAGGCCAGCGAATGAGCCTCAACCCATTTAACCGTATCCCCGAAGGGCCAAATCGCACAGCGGCACAAGCGGCCTGCGTTGTCGTTATGATGGGCGCTCTGTCTTGGGCGTCTGTACCGTTTTACGATTGGTTCTGCCGTGTAACAGGGTTTGGTGGTGTGACGAATATCGCCGCTAACGAGAACCAGACGATCCTTGATCAAACGATTACCGTTCGCTTCGCGAGTTCGGTTGCCGCTGACATGCCTTGGGATTTCAAGCCCGTTCAGCGCGAAATGGAAGTGCGCATCGGTGAAACTGTGCTGGCCTTTTATGAAGCCACCAATCCAACAAGCGAACCGATTGCAGGCACCGCGTCTTACAACGTCGCCCCCTACGAGGCTGGCGCGTTCTTCGACAAGATTGATTGCTTCTGCTTTGAGCAGCAAATCCTGCAGCCGGGTGAAACCATCAGCATGCCTGTGTCGTTCTTTGTAGACCCTGCCATCGTGGATGATCGCGAAGGGCAATATGTGCATACGATTACTTTGGGCTATACGTTCCACCTGAACGATTTGCCTGTAGACTACGAACAAGCCGCACTGGAAACAGTGCAACCAACAGACCTGAATTAATAAGACCAACGCCGTAAAGGGACGAAACTCATGGCCCATGAAAAGAACCACGACTACCACATCCTACCGCCTTCTGTTTGGCCACTTCTGACAGGTGTTGCTGTCTTTGTTATGCTGTTTGGCGCCGTTCTTTGGATGGATTCCCATGACAGCCCTTATGTCTTCCTGATGGGTTTTGCTGGCGTGTTGTATTGCATGTACGCATGGTGGGCCGAGGTTATCGTTGAAGCGCACCAAGGCGACCACACCCCGGTTGTGACCATCGGCCTGCGCTATGGTTTCATCATGTTCATCATGTCCGAAGTCATGTTCTTTGCCGCATGGTTCTGGTCGTTCTTCAAGCACGCGATGTACCCGATGGGCCCACAGTCCCCTGCGATTGACGGTCAGTTCCCACCTGCGGGCATTGAAACATTTGACCCATGGCACCTGCCGCTGATCAACACACTGATCCTGCTGTGTTCGGGTGCTGCTGCAACTTGGGCACACCACGCCCTTGTGCACGAAGACAACCGTGAAGACGTTAAATCCGGCCTGATCCTCGCGGTCATCCTCGGCGTGATCTTCACTGTGTTCCAAGCCTACGAATATGGCCACGCGGCGTTCGGCCTTGCTGGCAACATTTATGGCGCGAACTTCTTCATGGCGACTGGCTTCCACGGATTTCACGTGATCATCGGTACGATCTTCCTGTTCATCTGCTACCTGCGCGTACGCCGCGGCCACTTCACAGCCAAACAGCACATCGGTTTTGAAGCTGCTGCATGGTACTGGCACTTCGTTGATGTTGTATGGTTGTTCCTGTTTGCAGCCGTCTACGTCTGGGGCCAGTAAGCAGACTTGACCTAAGGCTTTTGACACGACAAGACGCGCAAGGATAACTCCTTGCGCGTCTTTTTATTTGGGACACCACTTATGCGGAAATTTCTCTTTCCTCTTGTGATCGGCCTCGGCGGTCTTGCCGTGCTGCTTTACCTTGGGTTCTGGCAGATGGATCGGCTGGAATGGAAGCTGGGCGTGATCAGGGATATTGAAACCCGTCTTTCCACGGATGCTGTTCCACTTCCCGATGCACCAACAGTTGAGGCCGATAACTATCGTACGGTGATCATGCAGGGCGCTGCGACAGGCGACGAGATCCGCTTTCTTGATAGCGGCACGGCGGCAGGCACTGGGCATCGCATTATCTCAGCCTTTGAAACTGTTGACGGTCGCCGCGTCATGCTCGACCAAGGTTTGCTGCCGCTTTATGCGGATGACGCACAGCCCTTGCTGGATGAAGTGACGGTGCAGGGAAACCTGATTTGGCCGGATGACATTTCCGACCAAGCCCCTCAAGACGATGAATGGTATGCCCGCGACGTGCCAGCAATGGCCGAAGCACTGGGGACGGAACCGGTCTTGGTCGTTCTTTACGCCGCGAGCAAATATGACGAACGCTTAACGCCGCTGCCCGTGGACACGCGCAATATCAAGAATGACCATCTTGAATATGCGATCACTTGGTTCTTGCTTGCGGCTGTTTGGCTTGCGATGACTTCCTTCTACACCGCGCGAACTTTGCGCCAGAAAGACGATTGATATGAAATACGTTTCGACCCGTGGCGCTGCACCTGAACTGACGTTCGAAGAAGCAATGATGACTGGCCTAGCACGCGACGGCGGGCTTTATGTGCCCGACGTTATCCCAACGCTGAGCCGTGATGCAATCGCAGCAATGGCGGGCCAGTCATACGAAGAAATCGCGTTCACAGTGATGCGCCCGTTCATTGGCGATACGTTCACAGACGACGAATTTCGCGACCTGATTGAAGCCGCCTATGCTGACTTCAACCACGCCGCTCGCGCCCCGTTGAAACAGCTCGATAGCAATCACTTCCTACTGGAACTGTTCCACGGCCCAACGCTGGCATTCAAAGATTTCGCGATGCAACTGATCGGGCAGATGTTCCAAGCGTCGCTGACACGGTCAGGCAAACGCATCACCATTGTTGGTGCCACGTCTGGCGACACGGGTTCCGCCGCGATTGAGGCCTTTCGCGGCCTCGAAAACGTTGATGTCTTTATCCTGTTCCCGCATGGACGCGTGTCCGAGGTCCAGCGCCGTCAGATGACAACACCCGTTGAAAGCAATGTGCACGCCTTGGCGATGGACGGTGATTTCGACGATTGCCAAGCCGCGCTGAAAGACATGTTCAACGATTTCGATTTCCGTGATGGGGTGAACCTTGCAGGCGTGAATTCGATCAACTGGGGCCGCGTTTTGGCGCAGGTTGTTTACTACTTCTCCTCTGCCGTCAGCCTTGGCGCGCCGCATCGCAAAGTCAGCTTTACAGTGCCTACTGGCAACTTCGGGGACATCTTCGCAGGCTACATCGCCAAACGCATGGGGTTGCCGATTGATCAGCTGGTGATTGCGACCAACCAAAACGACATTTTGCACCGCACGCTGGAGACGGGCGCACAGGTGAAAGAAGGCGTGACGCCATCTATTTCCCCATCCATGGATATTCAGGTGTCGTCCAATTTCGAACGCGCCTTGTTCGAAGCCTACGGGCGCAACGGCGCAGTCGTGGCCGAGCAGATGGATGAGCTGAAAGAAAAAGGCGAATTCACTATTTCCCAAGGGGCGATCGACTTGCTGCGCGACACGTTCGCATCCGGTCGCGCGTCCGAGGATGAGACCTACGCCACGATCAAAACCGAGCTGATGCTGTCAGGCGAATTGTTGTGCCCGCACTCTGCCGTTGCTGTGACCGTTGCGGGTGACCACCTTGGCGAAACACCGATGATCACATTGGCCACGGCGCACCCAGCAAAGTTCCCAGCCGCCGTAGAAAAAGCGACAGGTCAGCACCCCGAACTGCCACCACATATGGCCGACCTGTTTGAGCGCGACGAACGTGTTACGCGTGTGCCCAACGATCTGGAAGCACTGCAAACCCTTATCAAAGAGCGGATCCAAAATTGACCGTCCAACAGCACACCCTTTCCAACGGGTTTCGCATCGTCACTGAACACATGCCGGGTCTGCAATCCGCGTCTATCGGGATTTGGGTCACGGCAGGTGGTCGCCACGAACGCGCAGATCAGAACGGTGTGGCGCATTTTCTTGAGCACATGGCGTTCAAAGGAACCGAGCGACGCACGGCCCTGCAAATTGCGGAAACGATTGAAGACGTTGGCGGGTACATCAACGCCTATACCTCGCGCGAGATGACGGCCTATTACGCCCGTGTGTTGGAAAACGACGTGCCATTGGCGCTGGACGTTATTGCAGACATTTTGTTGAACCCTGTGTTCGACCAAAGCGAGATCGAAGTCGAACGCGGTGTGATTTTGCAAGAGATCGGCCAAGCGCTAGATACACCTGACGACATCATCTTTGACTGGCTTCAGGAAGAGGCCTTCCCGAACCAAGCTTTGGGCCGCACGATCTTGGGCCCGAGCGAACGGGTGAGTTCGTTTTCGCGTGGGGACTTGTCGGACTTCATCGGCGAACACTACGGCCCAGATCAGATGATCCTGTCAGCGGCGGGTGCGGTGAACCCTGATGAGCTGTTGGCGCTTGCTGAAAAACTATTCGGCCATTTACCACCACGATCCCAGCCGCATGCGGCTGAACCCGCGGCGTTTACGGGTGGTGAGAAGCGTGTGAAAAAGGGGCTGGAGCAAGCCCATTTTGCATTGGCATTTGAGGGGCCAGACTATCGCGACCCGGGCATTTATGCAGCCCAGATTCACGCAATCGCGATGGGTGGGGGTATGTCATCACGCCTGTTCCAAGAACTGCGTGAGAACCGCGGTTTGTGTTATACGATTTTCGCCCAAGCTGGGGCCTATGCCGATACCGGAATGCTGACCGTTTATGCGGGTACATCGTCCGAGCAGTTGGGTGAACTGGCGATGTTGACCGTGGATGAGCTGAAACGCGCAGCTGATGATATGTCCGCCCAAGAGGTCGCCCGCGCACGTGCACAGATGAAGGCGGGCATGTTGATGGGGCTGGAAAGCCCGTCAAACCGCGCCGAGCGCCTTGCGCGGATGGTGGCGATTTGGGGGGACGTCCCGCGCATCGAGGACACGATTGAACGTATCGATGCCGTAACAACCGGTGATGTGCGCGCCTTTGGTGGCAAGCTGATCACGGATGCGGGCAGCGCGATGGCGCTTTATGGGCCTATCAACAACGCACCCGCGTTTGAAGCTTTGAAGGCGAGGCTGGTGGCCTGATGCTTCGGGCGCGTAAAAAGGTTCGTCTTGAAACTGAACGGCTGACCCTGCGCCCGCCTATCCATTCAGATTTTCGTGCGTGGTCGGCATTGCGCCATGAGTCCGCAGATTTCCTAACGCCGTGGGAGCCGGTTTGGGCGCCCGATCATTTGACCCGCAAAAGTTTCACCAATCGCGTCTACTGGGCGCAGCGGTCGATTTCCAATGAGACGGCGTTGCCGCTGTTTATCATTCGGCGCAGCGATGAGGTGTTGTTGGGGGCGATCACACTGGATCATATTCGGCGCGGGCCTGCGCAGGCTGGCACCACGGGTTATTGGATCGGCGAAAGGTTTGCGCGCGAAGGGTACATGCGCGAGGCGATTAAGGCCGTCGTGCATTATGCATTCACGACGCTAGACCTAAGCAGGATCGAAGCGGGGTGTCTGGAAGAGAACAAGCCATCGCGTGCGCTGTTGGAGAAATGCGGTTTTAAATACGAGGGCGTTGCGCAAGCGTATTTGCAGATCAACGGGCGCTGGCGCAATCATGTTTTATACGCCAATCTACGTCATGACCGGCGTGGAAAGACGAATGTGGGATGAGCTTACGCTCAGCGCGTGCCGCGGGCGTTGAGGGGGGCTAGCCCCCCGTCGCAAGCGACTCCCCCCAGGATATTTAGAAAACAGAGGCAAACAGGGTTGCTGATATGGCGTTGAATTCTGCGGACAGTGCATTCGTTGAACGGTTGCGAGCGATCCTTCCGGATGCGGCGTTTGCAGCAGATCCGGCTGGGTTTTTGATTGAGCCGAGAGGGCGTTGGACTGGGCAGGGTGTTGTTGTGTCACCGTCTTCTGTTGAAGAGGTTTCGGCAATTTTGGCCGCCTGCTTTGAAGCTTCGGTGCCGGTTGTTCCCTATTCCGGCGGGACCGGATTGGTCGGGGGGCAAGTGGTCGAGGACGGGCCTGTACCTGTTGTGTTGTCGCTGGCGCGCATGAACAAAGTTCGGGCGGTCTATCCGGATGAAAATGTGATTGAGGTTGATGCCGGTGTGATCTTGCAGGACGTGCAGTTGGCCGCGGCGCAAGCAGGGCGGTTGTTCCCGTTGTCGCTGGCGTCCGAAGGGTCTGCACGGATTGGAGGATTGTTGGCGACCAATGCTGGCGGGTTGAATGTGATCCGGTATGGCAATGCACGCGCGCAGTGTTTGGGTGTTGAGGCCGTTCTAGCTGATGGCGCCATTTGGAACGGGATGAGCCGCCTTCGCAAGGATAACACAGGTTATGATTTGCGGGATTTGTTGATTGGGTCGGAAGGGTCACTTGGTGTCATCACCGGCGCGTCTCTTCGGCTGATGCCGCATCCGGCTGAAGAAGCAACGGCGATGTTTGTTGTGCCGTCGCCTGCCGCAGCGGTGTGGCTGCTGGGACTGGCGGGAGAGCGTCTTGGCGAGACGATTTCAGCGTTTGAGTTGATTCATCGTCAGGGTCTAGATTTTCTAGAAGAGGTGGAGATAGACCACAAGCGCCCCTTCAAGGACACGCCGGAATGGTCGGTGTTGATGAAGGTTGGTTTGCCTGCTGGACAATCGCCGCAAGAGGCGTTGGAGGCGTTGTTTGAGGCAACGGATGGCTTGGTGACTGACGGGGTGATTGCACAGTCAGGTCAGCAGGCGGACGCGCTTTGGGACATTCGCGAGTCGATCCCAGAGGCGAATAAGCAGGTCGGGTCCATTTCGTCGCATGATATTTCTGTGCCGATTTCCTGTGTGCCAGCGTTCATTGAACAGGCCCCCGCAATACTGGCCGAGATTGGCAATTTCCGGATCAACTGTTTCGGCCATTTGGGGGACGGGAACCTGCACTACAACGTGTTCCCGCCAATGGGGCGCGATCGCGCTGAATTCACGGATCAGCGTGACGCGATTAAGACGGCAGTGCATGACTTGGCGCATTCATTCGGTGGATCGGTCAGCGCGGAACATGGGATTGGGCGGCTAAAGGTTAAGGACCTTGAAACCTATGGGGATCCGGCAAAGTTGGCGATGATGCGCGCCATAAAAGACGCACTGGACCCGCGTGGAATTATGAATCCCGGCGCTGTTTTACGGGCCAAATAAGGGCATGACCTTGCGTCGCTTGGCCGTGCGCCGTATGACGGCGCGGACTAAGAAACTAAGGACAGATTATGCCAGTTCTGGTGATGAAATTCGGCGGCACGTCAGTGGCTACCGTGGACAAGATCAAGCGGGCGGCCAAGAAGGTCGGCGTTGAGGTCGCGAAGGGCTACGACGTGATCGTGATCGTTTCGGCAATGTCCGGTGAGACGAACAAGCTCGTGGGTTTTGTGAACGACACATCACCGCTTTATGACGCGCGTGAGTACGATGCTATTGTGAGTTCAGGCGAGAACGTGACGGCAGGCCTGATGGCGCTGACGTTGCAGGAAATGGACGTGCCCGCACGCAGCTGGCAGGGCTGGCAAGTGCCTGTTCAAACAACGAGCGCCCACGCCAACGCGCGGATCGAAGAAATCCCAACCGACAATATCAACGCGAAGTTCGGCGAGGGCATGAAGGTTGCCGTGGTTGCGGGGTTCCAAGGCGTTAGCCCAGAGGGGCGCATCACAACGTTGGGACGTGGTGGCTCTGATACGACAGCTGTGGCGTTTGCAGCCGCGTTTGAAGCAGAACGCTGTGATATCTATACGGACGTTGACGGTGTTTACACGACGGACCCACGGGTCACGGATAAAGCACGCAAGCTCGACAAGATCGCGTTTGAGGAAATGCTGGAATTGGCGTCACTGGGCGCGAAAGTATTGCAAACACGCTCTGTCGAATTGGCGATGCGCTACAAAGTGCGCCTTCGCGTGCTATCATCATTTGAAGAACAATCTGACGAAGCCGGAACGCTCGTCTGTGCGGAGGAAGAAATCATGGAATCCAATGTAGTAGCTGGCGTGGCGTTTAGCCGTGACGAAGCAAAGATGACGCTAATTTCTGTGGCTGACCGTCCTGGAATTGCTGCCGCGATTTTTGGGCCATTGGCCGAAGCGGGTGTGAACGTCGACATGATCGTTCAGAACATCTCTGAAGAGGGGCGCACGGATATGACGTTCTCTTGCCCGATCGATCAGGTGAAGCACGCGCAAAAGGCGATGGACGACGCCAAAGCACGCGACGACATCAATTTCCACGATTTGGTTGCTGACACGGATGTTGCAAAGGTTTCGATTGTAGGCATCGGCATGCGCTCACACGCAGGTGTTGCGGCAAAGATGTTTGCGACGTTGCGCGATGAAGGAATCAACATCAAAGTTATCACAACATCCGAAATCAAGACGTCTGTTTTGGTCGACCGCAAGTACATGGAACTTGCCGTGCAAGCCCTCCACGACGCGTTTGAGTTGGAAAAAGCAGCATGAGCCTGATTGTTCGCCCCATTGAACCAGCAGATCACGGTGCATGGGACGAACTCTATCAGGCCTACGCCGAATTCTATGGGGTCGATCAATCCGCCGATATGCGTGAGCGCGTTTTCGGTTGGTTGACGACCCACGCCCATGAAGTGAACGGGTTGTGTGCAGAGCTTGACGGAAAGCTTGTTGGGATCACCCATTACCGCGTGTTTGCACGCCCCTTGGCGGCCGCGACCGGGCTGTTTTTGGATGACCTATACGTATCGCCAGACGCACGTGGCACTGGCGCTGCAGGCGCGCTGATTGATGCGGTGCGCGAGAAGGCAAAAGCGGACGGCCATAGCGTTGTTCGCTGGATTACCGCAAAGGACAATGCACGTGCGCGGGGCCTATATGACAAGATTGCCAATGAAACCGCTTGGGTCACTTACGATCTAAACGTCTGATATTCGGGCAGTGTGCGCAACCTTCGCGTGTTTCACCCCATTGCGACCCCATGCGCGGGCCTATAGTCTCTGATCTGAAGGCGCTGGGGGACTGAATGCCACAAGGTTTTGAGACTGAAAGCCGCAAGCTGCTCGTGCGTCTGCGTGACGTCATGGCCAGCGGTGAAGCTGGCCAAGCACGTTTGGACGAAATCGTGCGCCTTATTGCATCCTCGATGAACGCAGAGGTGTGTTCTATATACCTTTTCCGCGACGCGGAGACGTTGGAGTTATGCGCGACCGAAGGCTTGCAACAGGAAGCTGTTCACCAGACGCGGATGCGTTTGGGTGAGGGGCTGGTCGGGCGTGTCGCCAAGTCGCGCCAAGTTGTGAACACTGCCGATGCGCCATCCGAGCGCGGATTCCGGTACATGCCGGAAACAGGCGAAGAACGATATTCCAGTTTTTGCGGTATTCCGGTGCAGCGCGTGGGCGAAACTATGGGTGTTCTCGTCGTCCAAAGCCGCGATTCCCGCCAATACACTGCCGATGAAGTCTACGCGTTAGAAGTCGTGGCAATGGTGCTGGCCGAGATGAACGAGCTTGGTGCCTTTACCGGTGAGGGTGCCGCAATGCGTGCGCGCCATCAAGAACCGATTATGTTCAAAGGGTTGGTCGGCCAAGAAGGTGTCGCAGGTGGGAATGTCTATCTGCACGAACCGCGCGTGGTGGTAACGAACGTTGTTGCAGATGATCCGGAAGTTGAACTGACGCGCCTGCGTGAAGCGGTCGATTCGCTGCGCATTTCCGTCGATGAGATGCTGACGCAGACGGCGACGGTGAATAACGATCAGAAACAAGTGCTTGAAGCCTACCGCATGTTCGCCAATTCGCGCGGTTGGATGAAGCGGATGGAAGCCGATATTGGTCAGGGGCTTTCTGCCGAAGCCGCTGTTGAGAAAGAGCAATCCCTCGCGCGTACCCGAATGCAAACCGCTGACAGTTACTTGCGTGATCGTCTTCACGACCTTGACGATCTGTCCAACAGGTTGCTGCGCATTTTGACGGGTCAAGGTGGGCATGCCACTGGTGCGGATATGCCGGAGAACCCCGTTCTTGTGGCCCGTAATATCGGCCCGGGTGAACTGCTGGAATATGGTAAGAAAATCAAAGGTATCGTGCTAGAGGAAGGGTCCGTCGGGAGCCACGCTGCAATCGTTGCGCGGGCCTGGGCAATCCCTTTGGTGATCCGCGCAGCGGGCATTACGGCGCAGGCATTGAACGGCGATCAGATACTGGTGGACGGTGAACAAGGCATCGTGCATTTGCGCCCCGATGACACGGTCAAAGCCGCCTTTAACGACAAAATGGCGATGCAAACGGCCGCGCAAGAACGTTACGCCAGCATCCGCGATTTACCTGCGCAGACGCAGTGTGGGAAAGTGATTACCCTTAGCATGAACGCTGGGTTGATGGCCGATTTGCCATCACTTCCAAGTTCGGGGGCTGAAGGTGTCGGGCTATTTCGAACAGAGCTTCAGTTTTTGATTCGTAGTCAGATGCCGAAACGTGCTGAATTGTCAGCGCTTTATTCGCGGGTAATGGATGCTGCAAAGGGGCAGCGCGTGGCGTTTCGAACGCTCGATATCGGGTCGGACAAAGTGTTGTCCTACATGAAGGCCAACGATGAGCCGAACCCCGCGATGGGGTGGCGCGCGATCCGTGTTGGTCTCGAAAAGCCGGGCGTTTTGCGGATGCAATTGCAGGCACTTATTCGCGCAGCAAACGGGCGGCCATTGACGGTGATGTTCCCGTTTGTCGCCCAACTTGAAGAATACCGTATGGCGCGCGCTGAGTTTGACAAGGCAATGGAACGGGAACGTATTCTCGGGCATCCATTGCCATCCGCAGTTGAAATAGGGGCGATGCTGGAAACACCAAGCCTCGCGTTTGCGCCGGATGTGTTTTTCCAAGAGGTCGATTTTATTTCGATCGGCGGCAATGATCTGAAACAATTTTTCTTTGCAGCAGACCGTGAAAACGAGCGCGTTCGTCGGCGCTATGACACCTTAAACGTCAGTTTCCTGACCTTTTTGGAACAGCTGATCGCACGTTGTAACGCACACAGCACACCAGCCAGTTTTTGTGGCGAAGACGCAGGTCGCCCTATTGAAGCGGTGGTTTTCGCAGCACTGGGGATGCGAAACCTGTCGATGCGTCCTGCCTCAATCGGGCCGGTTAAGCACCTTTTACGGCGGTTGAATTTGGATGAGGTAAAGTCCGTCATCGACGCATCCCGTGCGCGTGGGGATCAATCTGTACGTGGTGCAGTAACGGACTATTTACGCAAGCAGGTCTAACTTAACGGTGATTTAAGCTTTGAAAAGCGGCGACTTCAGCTTAACGGCCTCTTGGGTGAACGCATCCGCAACTTGGTCTGCACCATAGGTTCGCGCCAGTTTGCGAAGGCCGAAATGCACATGGGCGATTTCGGTGTAATAGGTGACGAACGTATAGTTGGTCCCAGCACCGGCAGCGGCCCCCAAGACTGGAACAGTCTGGGCCGCAAGTTTTTGGCCCAGCACAGCAGCAAACTGTGGCGCGACTTTGCTGATGAGCTTATTCACAGCCGCGCCGGATAGCCCGATGCGCGCCCCAACGAACGTTGTATCAACACCGTCGTCGTCATCACCGGGGCCACCTTTGCCGAATACTTGTAGGCACTGGGCGCGGGTCTCTACCGAGAGCGGGTCTTCCCCGTGTTTTGCGGCAATCCCTTGAACCGCGCGGAAGATCACCGTTGTCGCCAAAGGGAGTTCCACAAGGGCAGTTGGCAAGCCACCTAAGCCACCCAGCGCACCAGACACCGTGGCAAGCGCTTTATGGGCGCGGTCCGTGGCGACAAAGCGTCCGACACCGCCCTGGCTGCGTCCTGCGGCATCATAACTGGCACGAAGGCCACGTGTGGCGGCCGCATCAAGACGCTTTCGGGTGCGTTCTGGCAGCAATTTCATGCCGTCCTCGACCTGCCCGCCAAGGAAGGACACGACCTGCATCAATACGCCTGTGGCGTTGTCCTGACGGGCAGCAAGCGCTGCAATATGCGCGCGCGCGCCATCGTTTAGTTGGGCAGGGGGATCGTCAGGGTTGACGAGATGCATGGTCGTAGGTTCGGCTGTCATGTCTAACAAATGGGGTCTTATTGGTAGTTTTCAATCCAAACGCTTACGAACGCGCCCGCGAACACCCGCCCAAGGGCCGTACCCCAGCACCCTTGCAGGGTTCGTTGGTGGCGGCATCACCACGCCATTCAGCCGCTTAAATCCAAAGCGTTCGTAATATGGCGCATCCCCCACAAGCAGAACACGCGGCCAACCAGCGGGCCCGGCGCGTTCCAGAACATCGCGGATCAAAAGCCCGCCGAGGCCTTCGCCTTGACGGGTGGGGTGCACGGCGACAGGGCCAAGCAACAAGGCACTATGGTCTTCAACGCGGATCGGCCAGCACCGGATCGCCCCGCCGATAATGCCATCGTCAGTCGCAAACACGCGACAAAATTCGGGAACAGGGGACACGTCATCGCGCAAACGATAAGACGACAGGGCCTTTCGGCCCGGCGCGAACGTCAAGTCATAGAGACTTTCTACGCCCCACCAATCGTCAGCTGTTTCGTTCCGCAACTCCATAGGGTTAGATGAACCTGTGTTTTGCTTTCATTGCAAACAGGTTATGGCCGAAAATCAATTGAACGAAGGATATCGCGTGTTTTACGAACCCAAAGACGGCCACGGGCTGCCACATAGCCCATTCAATGCGATCGTAACGCCGCGCCCGATTGGTTGGATATCAAGTCGCGGGGCCGATGGGTCCGATAACCTTGCACCATATTCGTTCTTTAACGCAGTTGCCTATGAGCCACCTCAGGTCATGTTTTCGTCCACAAGCGCCAAGCCGGACCGTGGGGATACCAAAGACAGCGTCGCCAATATCCGTGAGACAGGTGTGTTTGCGGTCAATATCGTCGAATACGCCATGCGCGAGGCGATGAATCAGACCAGTGGGGCATGGGGCCGTGAGGTTGATGAGTTCGTTGATGCTGGCATTGAAAAGGCCGCGTGCCGCACGATTGATTGTGCCTGTGTTGCGGGGCCCCCTGCGGTGCTTGAATGCCGCTTGACCCAAATCATCAAGATCGAAGGTGAAGCGAATTTCGCGGTGTTTGGGGAAGTTACGGGCGTGCAGATGCGCGATGACTGTATTGTCGACGGGATGTTTGACGTTACCCGTTTCCAACCGCTCGCACGGGGTGGGTATCGCGATTATTCCGTTGTGCGGGACGTGTTCCAACTGAACCGCCCCGCATAACTTTTGCGTTTAGTGGCCGCCGATGATGCCCGTTTTGACGGAATAATCGACTGCGATTTCGTAGTCAGGGTCATCGTCACTGTCGACGATCAAATGGCCCGCTTTTGACAGCAACGAATGGCAATCGTGGGTCAGGTGACGCAGTTGGATAGATTTGCCGTGCTCTTCGTACTTAGCCGCAACGTCTTCGATAGCCTGCAACGCGGAATGGTCCGCCACGCGCGACCCTGCGAAGTCGATAATCACTGATTTGGGGTCATCCTTCACGTCAAACAATTCAACGAAACCGTCCGAAGAGCCAAAGAACAGCGGGCCGTTGACCTTATAGATCTTTGCGCCGTCCTCTGTTGTTTCGGTTTCTGCGTGAATGCGGCGTGCGTTGGACCACGCATAGGCCAGCGCCGAGACGATAACCCCAACCACAACGGCAATCGCAAGGTTGGTCAGGACCGTGACAACAGTCACCAACACGATCACGAATGCATCCATGCGCGGCACTTTCGTCATGATCTTAAAGCTGTTCCACGCGAAGGTGCCGATCACGACCATGAACATCACACCAACCAGCGCGGCGAGTGGGATTTTCTCGATCAGGCCAGAAGCAAACAGGATAAACGCCAGCAAGAACAGTGCAGCAACGGTGCCCGCGATACGCGTGCGGCCACCGGATTTCACGTTGATCATGGATTGACCGATCATCGCACAGCCGCCCATACCACCAAAGAAACCAGTAACAGTGTTGGCAACGCCTTGTGCGATGCATTCTTGGCTCGCGCCACCACGTTTGCCAACGATTTCACCAACAAGGTTCAGCGTCAGAAGACTTTCGATCAGGCCAATTGCAGCCAAGACAAGCGAGAACGGCAGAATTATCCACAGCGTTTCTAGCGTGAGCGGGACCATCGGGATATGGAAAGGTGGCAGGCTGCCCTCAATGCTGGCGAGGTCACCAACCAAAGGTACATCAAGCCCAAGACCGATCACGATGATTGCAATGATACCAATGCCGGCAAGAGGGGCAGGGATCAGGTTCGTCACTTTTGGCCAAATCCAGATAATCGCCATCGTCAGTACTGTCAGTGCCAACATCAAGTATAGCTTCGTCCCTGTCAGCCAGTCACCATTCGGGATGCCGTGGCTACCCCCATGTGCGGTGCCCGGAACCTGGAACTGACCAAGTTGCGCAAGGAAAATAACGATCGCAAGGCCGTTCACAAAGCCCAGCATCACCGGATGCGGCACAAGGCGAATAAACTTCCCCCAATGCATAAAGCCCACGACCAGTTGGATCAGGCCCATCAAAACGACCGCAGCGAAAAGATACTCAATGCCGTGCAATGCAACGAAGGCGACCATAACAACAGCCAGCGCACCTGTGGCCCCGGAAATCATTCCCGGACGGCCACCAATCAACGCGGTAATCAGGCCAACGATAAACGCCGCATAAAGGCCAACCAGCGGATCGACGCCCGCAACAAAGGCGAACGCCACGGCCTCGGGCACCAGCGCAAGCGCGACGGTCAAGCCTGACAGAATTTCGATCCGCAGACGATCCGGCGTCAGGTTTCGACCAGACGGTTTCAGATCGGCTTCTTCAAGACGGTTAACAAAGCTCGCAAGCATGGATTGGCGCACAGGTTCACCTGAATAATTGGGGAGTGTTGCGCGCCGTGTAGCCCAAGGGGTTAGCGCTGTCACCCCCGCACAAGTGAGATGGCTTCGATCATGCGTTTTCCTCGCCGTCCAACACGGTGAATTCAAAGACCCGCATTGCGTAGCCATTTCCTACACCATGAAGCAGGACAAGTTTTGGATTTGAAGGACCGCCACGGGCAGAGGGCCACAACCGCTCGCCTTGATTGTTTGCAACAGAAACCTGTTGGCGTCGCAAATAGGGGTCGAAGTAGTGGTCCAGATAGAGATCGAATATCTCGTTGTTTGGGTGTTCTGCATGCCAAGCCCAACGACGGTAAAACCGGCGACGGGTGCGCCTGTCCATTGCGCCGGATGATACCTTGTAAAGGGTATCCGGGACCGACATTTCAGCTTGGATCCAGAGCAGGCTTGCGCGGGGTAGCCCGCCATATGCCGCTGCTGCCCCGATTGTTGCGCAGGAAAGTACGACCGCAACGTATCCTGCGATCATTTTGCCAAAATGGGGCAGCTCGTGGGATTGATGCTCCCTCAGTGCCAAAGCAAAACCGCACACAGCAGTAACCATGGCTGACATGCGGCTCCAGAAAATCAGATGGTCAAGTTTACCTTCATGGACCATGACATTGTCGACATCTATCAAGACAACCAAAGCGAGGGCTGCCATAGCACCAATCCACACCAGACAGAAACGGTGGAACCCAGACAGTGCTATTTTGCGAAGTTGGTCCTGTGTTTTGCTTGTCATAGGTTGCACGCTCTGATTGTCTCATGTCGCGGCTATCTAGTATATGGGGCAAGCATATGACGAAATTGGGAATAATCGGCGGGTCTGGCTTGTATGACATTGATGGGCTGCAAGGCGCGGTTTGGGTGGATGTAGATAGCCCTTGGGGTGCGCCGTCTGATGCGATCCTTACGGGTGCTTTGGATGGCACAGAAATGGCATTCCTGCCGCGTCATGGGCGTGGGCATGTGCATTCGCCTAGCACCGTGCCCTATCGCGCCAACATTGATGCGCTCAAACGGCTTGGCTGCACGGACGTGATTTCGGTATCCGCTTGTGGATCGTTCCGCGAAGATATGGCGCCGGGTGATTTTGTGATCGTCAGCGATTTCATTGACCGCACCTTCGCGCGTGAAAAGTCTTTCTTTGGAACGGGTTGCGTGGCGCACGTCAGCGTCGCCCATCCAGTTTGCGCGCGTCTTGGCGATGCCTGCGAGGCAGCCGGCAAGGCCGCGGGCGTGACAGTGCATCGCGGCGGCACCTATTTGGCAATGGAGGGGCCACAGTTTTCATCCCTTGCAGAAAGCAGGTTGTACCGCGATGTTTGGGGATGTGATGTGATCGGAATGACCAACATGCCCGAAGCGAAACTCGCCCGCGAAGCTGAGCTTTGTTATGCGTCCGTTGCGATGATAACCGACTACGACAGCTGGCACCCTGATCACGGTAGCGTTGATATTTCTGACATTATCAAAACGTTAGGGGCTAACTCGGCGGCAGCCAAGGCAATGGTTGCGGGGCTTCCTGCGCTGCTTGGCGGCGTGCGCGAAGCCTGCCAACACGGCTGTGACCGAGCCTTGGAATATGCGATCATGACAGCACCAGAGGCACGTGATCCAGCACTTTTGGCAAAGCTTGATGCGGTTGCGGGGCGGGTTCTGTGATCCGTATTTTGGCGGCAACATTGTTCGCCACAACTGTCTCTGCACAGGAATACATCGTCACAGACGGCCCATTAACTGACAGCGAGTTTTACAGCCTCGTGTCCTGCGCGGCGCGGCCAGGGCAGGGATGCAACGAGCCAATTGTACGCTGGGACCAACGGGTTGTCACTGTCGGGTTCGAGCCAATGGTATCTTCCTACCCGACAGATTTGGCACGTGAGTTTGATCGCGTTTTGGACACCTCAATCGCGCAAATCAGATCTGCGGCACCGGGGCTGAACTTACGGCGCGTACCTAAGCACCAGTTCGCAAACGTGCGGTTGTTTTTGCAGCCAATCCAATCTGGCGACGCCGTTCGCGGCACTGGCTACCCTGAACTAGACGGCACCCCAATTGGCGCGGCTATCGTGCAAATCTATTGGGACGATGACCTAAAGCTAACCGAAGCATTGATCGCATTTGCCAGTGACATTCCGATTGATCAAGCGGGGCCGATCATGCTCGAAGAGCTGACACAAGCGATGGGCCTAATGACGGACATCCGCAATCCATACTATGAAACCCGTTCGGTATTTTCCGAAGACAGCAATTCAGTCGCGAAACTGGGTGTACAAGACCGTGCTGCCCTGCGACTTCACTACCCAGCCCAATGACTTATCCATAGGACCTGCCATGAATACCTCGAAGAAAGACGTTCGCGATTACATCCGCACTATTCCAGATTTCCCACACGAGGGGATCATGTTCCGCGATGTTACCACTCTGTTTTCCCATCCGCGCGGGTTTCGCATGGCGATTGACCAGTTGCTGCACCCTTATGCCGGCGAAGACATTGATGTTGTTGTCGGACTAGAAGCGCGCGGGTTCATTTTGGGCGGCGCAATTGCACATCAGCTTGGCAAAGGGTTCGTCCCGATCCGCAAAGAAGGCAAGCTACCGGGCAAAACGATCAAGCAGCCTTACACGCTCGAATACGGTGAAGCGGTCATGGAAATTCATGATGACGCGATTGAAGCTGGATCAAAGGTTCTAGTCGTGGATGATTTGCTGGCCACGGGTGGCACGGCTGAAGCGGGGATCAAACTGCTAGAAAAGCTGGGTGGTGAAGTCGTGGGTTGCGCGTTTGTCATTGATTTGCCGGAACTGGGTGGCCGCGCCAAACTCGAAGCATTGGGTATGGACGTGCATATTCTATGTGAATTTGACGGCGAGTAACGCTTAGTTCGTCTTGCGTTTAGGGACGAAGGGCAAGGGCATTACTGGCACGCCATCGTCAATAAGCTTCTTGGCGTCATCAAGTTTGGATTCACCCCAAATTGCGCGTTCGGGTGCGTCGCCGTCGTGCATCTTGCGGGCTTCGGCGGCGAAATCTTTACCGACATAGTCGCTGTTGTCTTCAACGTCTTTGCGCAGCTTTGTCATGGTTTCCTCTGCATTTGACATCGGGGCGCTCAGGTCGGTTTTGTTTCCCTTTGCCGGAACAGACGGCGCCATCAACGCGCGTGACACGTCGGTTGATCCGCAGATAGCGCAAGACAAATGCCCAGCCTTTGCCAAGGCATCAAACGCCTTGGAGGACTGGAACCAGCTTTCAAACTGGTGGTCTTGGTCACAGGTGAGCGTGTAGCGGATCAATGGAGCCTCTTTTTGCGGTTAGCATGAGCTTACGCGGTCTCAGGTCGAAAGCTAAGTATGATATCGCCCAGTTCAACGTCATCCACCATCGCCGCCGCCTTTTTGCGCGACACCCACTTACGCTCTCGCTCTTTTTGTTCAGGCCAGGTGCGCAGAACTTTTTTAACGCGAAGCGGATAGACGACTGCAATACAAGGTAAATCATCGTCTGGGCGTGTCTTGTTGTAGCTAAAAACCCCAATTGGGCGCGAATGAATTTTACCGCGCACACCAGCTTCTTCATAGGCCTCCGTTGCGGCGGCATCCATTGGTGTTTGGCCGTCCATCGGCCAGCCCTTTGGCACGATCCAACGGCCCGATCTGCGTGTCGTGACGATGCAAAACTGTAGCTTATCGTTTTTGATGCGATAGCACAGGGCAGCGAATTGGGTCCGCAGGTCCGTTTTGGACGCGTCTCCCAGTTCAATTTCCTGCTGTTGCAAACCTGACATGTTTGCTGATCCGCCTGTTGCCCTTCGTGCGTGTTGGTGCGCACAATTACCTGATGAAGATGCTAAACCACATAACGAACCTATTGCAAAGATTTGAAGGCATTACGGCGCGAAGTCTGATGATGTGCGCTGCAATTTGGGCGTTCTCCGCACAAAATGTGCGGGCGGAAACAATTACCGTCTTTGCCGCCTCAAGTCTGCGCGATGCGTTGCACGATATTGCGGGCGACTATGAATCGGTGACTGGGACGACGGTCGTGCTCGTTTTTGCCGCGTCTTCTGCAGTGGCACGTCAGGTCGCCCAAGGTGCACCAGCGGATGCTGTGCTATTAGCGGATAAAGACTGGGCCGACTGGCTGTTGGCGGAAGGCGCCGTGTCGTCGGTTTCGCCATTTTCGACCAACCGCTTGGTCGTGGTCGGGCGCGAAGGCTCTGCTATTTCCGATGTATCAGACTTAATCGCGAATTTGGGGAACGAACGGATCGCAATGGCGCAGGTCGAAGCTGTTCCAGCAGGGCGTTATGGCAAGGCCGCGTTGATCACGCTCGGCGTTTGGCGATCATTAGAACATCAAGTTGTTCAAGCCGGGAACGTCCGCGCAGCCCTGCGGTTTGTTGAGCGCGGCGACGCACGCTTTGGCATTGGCTATGCCAGCGATCTGGTTGCGCTGACGGATCTTTCCGAACTTTATTCGTTTCCACCTGACACACATCCTGAAATCATTTACTCCGGCGCCCAAGTGACACCAACGGGCGCAGATTTCATGTCGTATATTCAATCGGTTGAGGCGCAAAACACCTTGGCGCATTGGGGTTTTGAAGCGTTGGAAGTCCAGCAATGACAGACTGGCTCGGCCCTGCAGAGTGGACGGCCCTTTGGCTGTCGCTGAAGGTTGCGTTCTGGGCGACTTTGGTGAGTTTACCTTTTGGGTTTGCTGCCGCCTATGCTTTGGCGCGGGGGAACTTCTATGGGCGCCAAACGCTGAACGTTTTGGTGCATTTGCCGCTCGTTATGCCTCCAGTCGTGACTGGGTATTTGCTGCTTCTCGGGTTTGGGCGTTCGGGACCATTGGGAGAGCTTTTTGAGAACTTGTTTGGCCTGATCTTCGCCTTCCGCTGGACGGGCGCTGCATTGGCGGCGGCGATTATGGGCTTCCCTTTGATGGTACGGGCGATCCGCTTGTCGCTTGAAGCGATCGATACGGGTGTCGAGGAAGCCGCCGCTACATTGGGGGCGTCCAATTGGCGAATTTTGCGCACGATAACGCTGCCCCTCGCGTGGCCGGGGATACTGGCGGGCGCCATTTTAGGGGTCGCCAAGGGCATGGGCGAGTTTGGCGCGACAATAACATTTGTGTCCAACATCCCCGGACAAACGCAAACGTTGGCGCTTTCCATCGACACATTGCTGGAAATTCCAGGGGGTGAGCCGTTGGCGTTGCGCCTTGCGCTTGTATCTATCGCAATTGCGGCAGTCGCGCTGATCGTTTCGGAAGTTCTCGCGCAGCGGGTCACTAAGCGGAGGGCTTCGTGATGCTAAAGGTTTCCGTCGCTAAGTCTTTTGAGGGGTTTGCGCTTGATGCCACGTTTGAGGCACCGGCGGGTGTGACTGCGATTTTCGGGCCTTCAGGGTCGGGTAAAACCAGTATTATTCGCGCCGTTGCTGGATTGTTGGGGTGTGATCGAGCTAGGATTTCACTTGATGGTGTGGAGCTGTCTGAGCTGCCACCGCATAAACGAAACATGGGATATGTCTTTCAAGACGCACGCCTTTTTCCGCATATGACCGTCCTCAAGAACTTGCGGTACGGTGGAATGCACGATGAGGAAGCGGTGATTGCGGTTCTTGGTCTCAGCGCATTGCTTGAACGCTACCCATCGTCCTTGTCTGGTGGTGAAAAGCAACGGGTCGCGCTGGGTCGCGCATTGATGTCAGCCCCCAAGGTTTTGCTCCTTGATGAGCCACTTTCTGCGCTCGATGGACCGCGTAAGGCGGAAGTCCTTCCGTACCTCGAAGCGCTGCGGGACCAAACGTCGATCCCGATCCTGTATGTCAGCCATGACATGGGCGAAGTCGCGCGGATGGCCAGCCGGATCGTGGTGATCGACCAAGGGCAAGTCGCGCTTGCGGGCGAAGTACAGGACGTATTGGCGGACCCAGCGGCGGTGCCTTTCGTGGGCCTTAACGCCGCTGGTGCGGTATTGACAGGGCGGGTGGTCGGACTGGCCGATGATGGTTTGACCAAGATCGAAACAGGTGCTGGTGCGCTTTGGGTGCCGGGCGCGGTGGGCCGCGCGGGAAGCCACGCACGTGTCCGAATACCGGCGCAAGACGTGATCCTGTCGCGATCCGCCCCAAAAGATATGAGTGCGCTAAACGTGCTGTCGGTCACGATTTCGGCGTTGGAACACGGCAAAGGCCCCGGTGTGGCCGTCGCATTGCAAGCGGGCGACGCAAGGTTACTTGCACGTATCACAAAGCGATCCTGTGAGGCCATGAAGTTGAAGAATGGCGACCAAGTCTTTGCAATCCTTAAAGCAACCGCGATTGCCCCCTCAGACATCAGCTAGCAAATCACAACCAGTGGGATCGCTATATTGATTGTCAGCTGGCAATGCTTAGGTTCATGTGTGCCCCTGTGACCGATTGGCGGTAGAAACACTTTAACGCGGCTGATACGTACGCTGCAAACGTGAAAGACGAGGACGCAACATGAGTGCTACAGCCAAAAAACGCGCACCGATGGCCGATGATATTCGCGCCGCAAAAGGTGGAACGCCACTTGTCAGCCTGACGGCCTACACAACGCCGATGGCGCAAATGATGGACGCCCATTGTGACTTCGTTCTCGTTGGCGACAGCGTTGGCATGGTACTGCATGGCTTGCCGTCCACTTTGGGCGTGACGATGGAAATGATGATCATGCACGGTCAGGCCGTTGCGCGTGGATTGAACAGCGCGATGATGGTGATCGACATGCCATTTGGCAGCTATGAAGAAAGCCCACAACAAGCTTTCGCAAATGCTGCGCAGTTGATGGCAGAAACGAACGCCGGCGCGGTGAAGCTAGAGGGCGGTGTTGCGATGGCGGAAACGATTGCGTTTCTGGTCGCGCGCGGCATTCCTGTGATGGCGCATGTCGGGCTTACGCCACAGTCCATCAACACGCTAGGCGGTTATAAGGTACAGGGCCGCGGCGATGCACACGCGATGCTGATGGCAGACGCGCAGGCGGTGTCTGATGCCGGTGCATTTGCCGTCGTCCTTGAAAAGGTGCCAGCAGGGCTGGCTGATGAAGTGACCGCGCAGATTGAAATCCCAACGATTGGTATTGGCGCGAGTGCGGGCTGTGACGGTCAGATCTTGGTTGTTGATGATATGCTTGGCTTGTTCACAGCATTCAAAGCAAAATTCGTGAAACGCTATGCGCATCTGGCTGACGACGGAGAGGTCGCAATCGCGGCCTATGCTGAAGAAGTGCGCGCGCGCACCTTCCCAGCCCAAGAACACACCTTCGCAGACGAGGTTCCTGTAAAATGACGGCCCCGATCGTACGGACTTTGGCCGAGCTGCGCGAATATACAACGGCGTGGCACAAAGCGGATGAAGTGATCGGCGCAGTGCCAACGATGGGTGCATTGCATCAAGGGCATTTATCGCTGGTGCGGGCAGCAAAGGAGCAGTGTGACCGTGTTATCGTGACGATCTTTGTGAACCCGAAGCAGTTCGATAACCCCGATGATCTAAAGAATTATCCACGCACCGAACATGAGGATGCCAAGAAATTGGCGTCGCTTAAGGTCGATGTGATCTACGTGCCAAATCCCGAGGAAATCTATCCCGACGGTTTCGCGACAACCGTTTCTGTAAGCGGCTTGACGGATATGCTTTGCGGCGCAGCACGACCTGGACATTTTGACGGTGTCGCGACAGTGGTCAGCAAGCTGTTCATGCAGACGCGGGCTGATAAGGCCTTCTTTGGTGAGAAAGACTTTCAGCAATTACAGATCGTTACGCGTCTTGCGGTCGACCTTAACATTCCAATCGAAGTCGTAGGGTGCCCGACGATCCGTGAAGAAGACGGCCTGGCAATGTCCTCCCGCAACTTGCTTTTGTCTGACCGCAGCCGGGTCTTCGCGCCAATACTGGCTGAGGTGATGGGGGACATCGCTGAAGCACTGAACAAGGGCGAGGCAATGGGTGATGTCGTTCCGGACGCTACATCACGCTTGCTTTCTGTCGGTTTCAACGAAGTGGATTACCTTGAATTGCGCGACGGATCAGATTTGTCCCTGCTGAATTCAATGAAACCAGGCGCGCGCTTGTTTGCCGCAGCATGGCTCGCTGGTGTTCGCCTAATCGACAATATTGCCGTCTAAAGTGACGCTGAATTAAATGTCAGTGAGTCATATCTTGTAGACTAACCTGCATCAGGCTTCGCTACCCTCCGCTGCGCCTAGACGGCAATGCGGTTTTGTCCCAGATGGGGTTTAGGCGATCTTAGCGTGGTTCGCTGCGATCTCAGTCTTCGTTTTTCGCCAAAAGTGTGCGAACCCGAACAGCAAGCCGATGTGTAGAATTGTGTTTGGAATAAATGACATTGGATTTCCGTAAACGCCGGTGAAATAGGCGATCGGATCAATCGGTGACACGTCAGTTCATCTGGAGCGACGTTCTTTTCGGCGGGGCGGAACGACGCTGCATTCGATGCGATGAAGATTATATTGAGTAGTGCCCAAGACTTTGCTCCGAAATCATGATTGCAGAGTTGGGAAGCACGAGTTCAACCGTCGCGCGCCAATTAGATGTATTGTTTCAGACGACTTGTAGGCTGACTTTTGAAGTGACGCCCTTGGCGACTTCCATGGCAAACGACTTGAAATGTGCGGACCGTGAATTGCGTCCAACTCGCAAAACATAAGCAATCTCAGGAGGCGGCGAGAACTGATGATCGAGGATTTGCATCTCGTCCGTCAAATATCTGCCGGGAAGCAACGCAACGCCCAGACCAGACTGAACCGCCGAAACGATGCCCGCCGAACTTGCGCACTCCAAGATGGTATCAAACCCTGTCGCCGGAGTGTTTTCAATGTCCATCGCCCAATGCTTAAAAAAACAGTCGTCATCATAGGCGAGGAATGGGATTGTACAGTCGCAGCGTAGTTCTAGATCCTTGGCTTTGACCCAATGGACCAAATCAGTGAACAAAACTGTGTCAGACGGCCTTAGGTCGGTTGCAAAAATCTGCATCATCGAAATGTCGATTTCGCCCTTCTCCAGTTCACGTTGAAGGACAACACTTTGCCTAACATGTGTGCGTACGCTCACATTGGGATGCAAGCGGGTGAAGCGACCAAGAATACGCGACAGGTCACTGCTGGTTACATCTTCGGTCATTCCCAGACGTATGTGGCCGGAAATTGGACGGGTACTCAGGCTTTGAACTGCTTCGTCATGCATGGCGCAAATTCGCCGCGCATAGACCAAAAGTCGTTGTCCATCTTCCGAAAGCAACGGAGCACCGGACTGACGGGTCAACAATGAACAACCAATTCTTTCTTCTAAACGTTTAACCTTGTGACTGACTGCAGACTGCGACAGCGACAAGTGTTCCGCAGCGCGGGTGATGCCACCATGCTCAGCGATCGCGCAAAGGGTCCGCAACGCTTCGATATCCAGTCGCTTCATCTTCGTTTTGACCCCTTCATGACAAAAGTGGGCTGTTCTATGAAAGAATCCCATTTTCGTCATGTTGCGTCAAGCTCTATCAATACCGAAAAAGATCAAACATCACGCAAACAGGAGCAATTGAGATCATGAAAACTTCCAACCTCATAACAATACTAGAAGTGACAGGTTCGGCACTCGCGATCATCTATGCGCTACTGATCGCATCAAACACTGGCAATGAAATCGTTGGGTTTACCTTATTGCTCATCTCCGCCGCACTCTTTGCTGGGTGGGGCTTCTTAGACAAGAGATGGGCCTTTTTGTCTCTTCAGTTTTTCTACGCGGCCTCAGCCATTATTGGACTTGTTCGCTGGGCGTAGTTTAAGGGGGATGGCGCACTCGAGGGAGAGCCCGTTTCTGAGGCACAGATTGCGGATATGTTACGCAACCTCGCAAATGCCCCCCTTGGCTTAGACAAGGAAGACGACTTACGCATTTCTATCGCAGGGGCGCAGGAGAAAACGGCGCTGCTACGCCACGAGGGCGCGTGGATCCGTCCATCGGGGCTCACCCGAACAACTCATATCCTCAAGACGCAGCTTGGCGTTCTGCCCGCAGGGATCGATTTGTCTGACAGTGTTGAGAACGAATTTTTCTGCATGAACCTCTGTCGGGCCATGGGCATGGATGTGGCTGAAGTCGAGAATGCCGACTTCGAGGACGTGCGGAGCCTTGTTGTGACCCAAAGATGGCCGGTTGATCCGCCTTCCGCAGGAAGACTTTTGCCAGGCGCTCACAGTTCCACCCAGCCAGAAACACCAAATGGATGGCGGGCCGGGGATCACTGAAGGGACCGGGATGTTGACTGGTAGTGATGACCCTGAAGCGGATCAGCGTGCCTTCTTCCACGCGCAGGTGCTGTTTTGGTTTTTGGGAGCGACGGACGGGCACGCCAAGAACTTCAGCATTGCATTGCGCCCCGGAGGTTTCCGCTGACCCCGCTTTATGATGTGCTGAGCCCCCAAAAAGAAGTGGATGACGGTCAAATCAGCCAGAACCGGATGCGCCTCGCGATGGACGTCGATGGACACTACCGGATCAACGAGGTGGTGCCGCGTCATTTCCTGCAGGCTGCGAAGGCAGCAGGTTTTGGTGTGGCGCTGGCGGAAGAGGTCTTGTCGGGCGTTGCGTCTGAGCTTGAACCCGCCTTGGACAAGACACTAGGCGTAGGCGTATCCCCAAGCTGGTTCGTAATCATCCCCCCCAGCGGCAACAAATACAAAGCAGCGACCATGATCACAGGACCTTTTGGGAAGGTATTCATTCCTAAAAAAAGAAAATACAGAGCGACCGGGAACAATAAACCGAGGCCCACTGACACCCACAACGGGTCTACATTCTTTATAGCCTGCAAAAAATTAGTGCCGCAACACCAGTTGTCAAAGTAACAACTAGTCCCAATACAGTGCTTTCTTGAAGGCTGTCATATTTACGACCTCCTCGGTATGGATTTTATTGTAAATTACTATGTACCGACCGGCTTTGAAACCAGAGATTGATTAGGCTCATGCCCCATAAATTGTCTTGCTGTTCGCCTGGCATGACTGTCTCATTAATCGGATGAAGCGGGGATTGCGCCTCTAAGTTGCCGCCCCGCCTGAGGCCCAGAAATCGGTCTATCGAATTGCGCAAGCCATCCAAGATGTTTCATGGGCCAGAAAGCATTGTGGTCTCATTGGCTTCGGGACACTAACTATTCTAGGCAACAACCCACGCCGTTTCTAGGGAGAGTAGGAGATATTCGCGCTGTGGGCATAGTTGCCCGTCGGCCAGTGATCCAATGGGTAGTTGTAGGCGCTATTTTCCATCAGGGCGACCGTTCCAGGCAGGGCCGCAGTTAAGGCGGCGCGGTCCTTCAGTCGCATCTCGTCAGAGGATAGATCCGCATCAGAGCCAAGATAGGCCGCCGTGGCCAGATAGAAGAACTCAACCGATTTACAATTAGCATTGCAGGTGGGGTCGTCATAGAAATAGTGCCCTTCGGCCTCGGCCTTTTCCCACTCTGCAAACATGCGAGAACCTGGTTCGGGGTTAAACAGATCAGGGAAAGCAACTTTCCAACCGGCGTTCATGATCAGGTGATGGATTTCTTCCTGGCTTGCATCCCGACGGCCAAGGCTTGGGTTTGTCTCTCCTGCGAAAAGGTCCTGCCCGACACGCGTTTCAAGTGCGGGCATCAAGCTTTCGATCACCGCATCGGTGATTGCGTTCTTCGTCATGACCAGAAACGGCTGGGATGTCTCAAGTGCTTCGATCAGGCGGGGCTCGTCAGCAATGCCGTCCCCGTCATTGTCTAGCCATTCAGCCGTCACATTGGCCGCATGGGCCAGTTTCTCGTCCGGCACCCCGCTGGTTGCGCAAATGGCGACGACGTTAAAGACCATGGCCTCTTTGGCAAAGCTGGTGCCGGGGCAATTGGGCAGGGCAATGCCGCTGGTGTCTTCGTCTTTGCATCCCGACAAGGTGAGCCCACTCAGAATGGCGGCGATAAGAAGAGGTGTTTTCATGATTTTGTCTCTGTCGTGTTGGGTGATGGGTCAGATCTCGACGGTCAGGGTCAGCGTCGCAAGCAATTGGCCTTTGCGCTCCACGATGTCAAAGATCGCAAAGTCGCCGCCGGCTTCCTGAGCGTTGGTGATCCGTGTTGTGCCCCGGGGTTCATTGTACGGTGGCATCTGCAGAATGCGTGCGTTGATATCCTCGGGCATCAATGCCTGATTGGTGATGTACGCCTTGTCATCGATATGCAGTTTGAAGTGGATGTGAATGGCGCGGCCCGCATAGTAGCCGGGATAGATTGTGTCGAACTCTGCAATGCCGTCAGCATCCGTGGCAAAGACACCGCGGCAGAAACGTTCGTCGGTTTGTGGTGTGACATGATTGCCCGTCGTCGCCTCCAGATCGGGCGATGCCGTGTAGCCTGAATAATGCCCCCGCCCGTCGCAGGCCCAGATATCAACCGTCGCGTTGGGTAACGGTTTGCAGGATGCATCTTGTACCTTCAGCGCGACGGTCAATGGCGCCCCGTCGCGGCCACCGGTGATGTCTTTTCCCGTGTGATCCACACACATGAAGTAAGGCCCTTCAAAGCTGTCCTCGGTCATCTCGCAAGCAGCTGCCTTGGTGAAATCACCGGGCTGCGCAATCCGTTCCGCAACCGGAGAGACCGGCACGCCCGCATTGTTGCAAGAAATATTGTCGCTTCCAAACAAACCGCTGAACCAGCCGCCACCTCCATCGACTTGGGGGCGATCAACGGCAAGAACTGAGGTGGCAAAACTGCTGCAGCCCATGGCGATCAGAACACGGCGGGTGATGGTTTGCACGGGCTTTCCTTTCATTTGCAGCAGAGATCAGCTGATCGCCGCAGTTGAGATGTCGACACCTTTAAAGAGGAATGTGGTGATGTTGGCAAGCGTAACGGTGCCGTGCCCGGGGGCCGTTACGATCAGTGCTTCGTTGTTCCTACTAACGTGCGTCTCGGTTGAGGCCACATCATATTGTACCACATCCGTCCCGTTGCCCCCGCCCAGCACATTGTAGGCTGCGTTGCCAATCAGGATATTATCCTGCGTATTTCCAACCACGCCCGATAGCAAATCACCGGTCAAACGTACATTCAAAAGATACTGCGCCTTGAGCGTATATGGCAGGCCAAAAAAATATGTGAAGGATGTCGCCAAAACCTGCGTCGATCCGTTCCATATAGGTCCGATGAGGTGGCAGCAGGGTTTCAAGGTTGGCAAGCCCCACCGGATCCATTTTGTCCAAGCCGCCGCGCGTTTCGGGGGTATATTAACCCCAAAGCGTCCCGTCACCGACATATGCACCCCTAGGGGTGACTGCAGGAAGTTGGACTCTTGGCATAACATGCCCTCCAATCCTCCCCCCCATCCGTCAACGCATCTGACACGAAGTCCAAGCTCCAGTGTTGGTTTGGGCCATCGGGCAGCACCATCGGCATCCTCGTCCCAAAGCACGCTTTCTACTGCCTCTGCGGCGCACCTGAAGCTTCTCTTCGACATAAATGCGCCTCACCTTCTTGTGGTTCACGGAAAAACCTTCCCGCGCGATCATCACGCGGACACGGCGGCATCCAAACCGTCGTCGTTCTCTGGACACCCGTTTGATCGCATCGCGTAACTCAGTGTCATCGCCACGACGCGACTGATAACACACAGTTGATCGGTCAACTTGCAATACATCGCACGCCCGTCGCTGGCTGACCTGGTGAACTTCCAGCAAATGAACCACAGCTTTCCGCTTTGCCACGGGCGTCACCACTTTTTTGAGTTGATGTCTCGCAGCATAGCGTTGTCCAGCATTTATTCCGCCAGCAACTTCTTCAGCTTGCCGTTCTCGTCTTCCAACGCCCGCAATCGCTTCGGGTCAGATGGCTCCATGCCACCATACTTCGATTTGTATTTGTAGAAGGTCGCAGAGCTGATCCCGTTCCGCTGACACACGTCAGCGGTCTTCTCGCCCGCTTCCTGTTCCTTGATCATCGCAATGATCTGTTCGTCCGTAAATCGTGCCTTCATTTGTCCGACCTTTTGTTGGGCGGACTCCACACAAATTTGGAGGCGTTTTCCAGAACATTATCCAGAGTCGCAGCCCCGGCACCGTTCTTCTGCCGCAGAAAACCATGCGCTCCTCGCGGATCGGCAAGACATTCTTCCAATGCCGCTCTGGCTTCCTTTGATACCTCGCCCGAGACCTCTGCCAGAAACCTTTCCTAGAACGCATGCAGGGCAGAACGGACCGCACGTTCCATAATCTTCCGCGAGGGCACGGATATCGCTTTCAACAACGCCCAACTGAAACCAAAATCAATGAGAGGGTCGATGGTTGGGCCTGATCTGGCACATTCCTCAACAAGCACAGTATGGAGTTCCGCGCGATCCCGCGCATTCGCCCGGCGAAACCCCAGATTGCGTAGGATATCAAGGCGGTGACGGCGGGCAGCGTCAGATTGCAGATCGTATAGATGGACATCGGTGCCCAGCTTTTCCTCAACATACTGAACCTGGTCGTTTGCAATTTCATGAGCGTACCCGGAAAATACCCGCGACTGCGAAAATGAACCAGCTGAAGCGCCAACCCTGTGCGCATTGCGTGACGATATCCCTGAACGAAATCCAGCTCGCCATACGACAGGCTCCACACATTCAGTTCTTCGCGATCCATCTGAATACCCCTTGACCAAAAGGGCGAACTTCCCGAGGAATCAGAAAACCGTCAAGTGTTCTCTTGTTTTGCTCTTGTTCCTCATAACCCCTAATCTGTGCACGCTCGGCGCGGTTAGGCCAAAGTGACGCCGCGCCCGAACAACGAATAAGGCCCGTCTTCCAGAAGGATGTCTTGAACCTTGGGTAGCGCCCCTTGAAGGCCAAGGAAAAGAGCCGTAATGGCTTTCTCCCAAGTCATTTTCTGGCGAAAGTCAACTGCGGAGACCAACTTCACTTGCAGCCTCAGACTGTTATTGATGCAATAGGCGCACCGAGCAGATCCCAATTAGGTTCAACACCCAATCCGGGTTTGTGCGACATGGACATAAATCCATCTTTGATGACAGGGCCGCCTTCAGCAATCGGGTGTGTGGCATATTCATGAAATGCAGATGACTGAAAATGATATTCACGTGGGGTGGAATGGGCGAGATGCGCAATTGCAGCATCAGCAATCTCACCACCCCATGTGTCTTCGATTGTCATAACAATACCTAAAGAAGTGCATACGTCACGAATAATGCGCGACTTAGTCAATCCGCCCATACGGCTGATTTTTAGGTTGATGGCATCCATCGCGCGTTCACGGTGGCCACGCATAACTGCCTGCAAGCTGTCCATGCACTCATCCAATATCATAGGGTGCGGCGAGTGATCCCGCACCACACGACATTCCTCATAGGTTTCACAAGGCTGTTCGATGTAAAGGCTTAGGTCCGAAACCGCCGAAACAACGCGTACAGCGTCATGTTGGTACCAGCCACAGTTCGCATCAGCCGCCAGTCTATTACCGGGCTTCAATTCTGCTACAACTTTGCGAATGCGTTCGATATCGACATCAGGGTCTGCACCGACTTTCATCTGAAATTGTTTGAACCCTTGTTCCTGATAATCAATGAGCTTTTCAACCATAGCTTCCGGTTCGGATCGTGAAACGACCTTAAAGAGTCGCACCTCGTCTTGCAGACGCCCCCCCAAAAGGTTGCAAACCGGTTGCCCAGTCACTTTGCCGAAGATGTCATGACAGGCGATATCTACCGCCGATTTGACGTAAGGGTGCCCTTTAAGGAGTTTGTCCATCAACACGTTGATCGCGCCAATTTGGCGAGGGTCTTGACCAATCAGTCCGGGCGCCATTGTTGCAATGCCCGCACGCGCCCCTTCGGCAAACGCAGGTAAATAGGCAGGCCCAAGCGGGCAGATTTCTCCAACGCCATATATCCCTTCGTCAGTTTCGATCTGAACAACCGTGCTGTCGAATGCTTCAAAACTCTGGTTGGACCAGGAATAGGACCCTTCTTTCATCGGAAGGCTGACCTGATAGAGATTTATTTTGGTAATTTTCATGGGGTTCCTCTTCGAAAATCAGGCAATCTCAGTTGAGCTTGGAACTTCTGTGGCTCCAAG
Source organism: Octadecabacter ascidiaceicola (assembly GCF_900185015.1). Taxonomy (GTDB): domain Bacteria; phylum Pseudomonadota; class Alphaproteobacteria; order Rhodobacterales; family Rhodobacteraceae; genus Octadecabacter; species Octadecabacter ascidiaceicola. Next base: position 202,438 of record NZ_FXYD01000002.1, read on the forward strand.
GATAGTATGTTTGGGTCAATTTCGTGTATGCAGTCGACTGTAAGAAAAGGGGACAGACGTGATTGAGCGAAAAGAATACCAGTGGATTGGTCCGAAAATGGCTCCACCAGATATCGTTCCACCCCTGCGTGTAGGCATCATTCCTACCCCTGATTTCACACTAATGTCCTTTTCTTGTCTGGTCGAATACCTGCGTCTTGCCGCAGATGAAAACGACTTTAGCAGACAAGTTTATTGCACTTGGTCGTTGTTATCGCCGGATAATAATCCCTTGGTCTCAAGCAGTGGGTTTGCCATGTTGCCCACAGCTGATATGAGCAATCTTGACCAATATGATTATCTTGTTTTTCATGGCGGAACCATGCATTCTGCTACACCAATTCCACAATATATTTACGATGCCATTCAACAAGCAGTAGACAAAAAAATCCCCATTGTTGGCTTGTGTACAGGGCAATTTTTACTTGCTGAAATGGGGCTTTTGGATGGTCGACAGTGTGCTGTCCACTTTTCCTTAGAGCCATTGTTACGCAAACACTTCCCTCGAGTTTTGCCAATTTCTGACAAGCCTGTTGTCGAAGATGGGCCTTATATTACATGTCCAGGAGGGCTTGCTTCTCTGAACTTGGGAACCAGACTTGTTTCTAAGACCTGCGGTGCATCTCGGGTTGAAAAAGTTCTCCACTATTTGATGGCTGACAAGAAAAGCATTTTTGACGGGAACGTTGACCGCGATCAAGCCTTTATCGGTGAGCACTGCCAGGACAGGCGTGTCGTAAACGCGATCGGCATTATGCGCCAACGCATGTATGAGCGGTGTGACATTTCCGAAATTGCTGATCAGGTTGGCACAACAAAGAGAGAGCTTACCCGGCTCTTTAACCGCTATCTGCGCGTACCACCGGCTGAATATTGGCGCAACATCCGGCTAACCTCTGCGCATTGGATGGTAAACAACACCGATCGATCAATTACCCAGATTGCATATGAATGTGGGTTCACAGACAGCTCGCACATGATCCGGTGGTTCCAAAAGCGCTACAAGCTAACACCCACAGCATTGCGTAAAGCCAACATCGAAGTCGGCATGCATTGACGCTTACAATTTTTTGTCCTTTACGTACAATTATTTTGCGGCCTTTCGATCAACAGTACGACTATGCGGCAATGCGGCCCAGCTTTTACAGTTCGGCCAAAGGCCATTTGGGAGAAAAGGGAGATCGAAATGAATTTACCAAATTACATGACAGGATTGGTAGCCGCGATGGGCCTGAGCGTTGTCGCTCATGCTGCGCAGGCTGATTTGCTGGATGACATTATTGCGGATGGCGAGCTGAAGTGCGGTGTCATGCTAGACGTGCCGCCCGTCGGGATGCGCGATAATGACAACAACCCAATCGGGTTCGACGTCGAATTTTGCCAGGATATGGCTGAAGCTTTGGGGGTTGAAGCGACAATAGTTGAAACACCCGGGCCGGATCGCATTCCCGCAATCCTGTCCGGTCGGGTTCATGTCGGCATCGCGTCTGCTACTAACACACTAGAGCGTGCAAAGGCCGTTGGTTTTAGCATCCCCTACCAAATTTGGGACGTGGGTGTTGCAGTCGCCGCCGACAACACTGACATCAACTCCTACACAGACCTTGCTGGCAAGCGTGTCGGCACTGTTCGAGGGACTAGCGGAGAAGTCGCATTTTTAAGCGAATTTGAAACCTGGGAAGATCAGGGAACAACCTATTCTTCCTTTGGTTCCAACGCGGAACAATTTCTAGCGCTGCAACAAGGTAAAGTTGATGCAATTGTTGAATCGACTACCATTTTTGGTGAATACGCCAAAGGCGAAGGCGCTGATGTAATACGCGTTTGCTGTTCGTTTGAGTCTGCACCATCTGACTGGACTGGCTTGATGGTAAAACGCAACGAGCAGGGTTTCCTAAATTGGGTTAACCTGTTCGTTTGGCATCAGTGGAAAGACGGGCGCACAAACGAACTGTACAACACATGGTTTGGCTATGATGCTCCTCAAATGAGCTTCCCTGGCGTGCACGGCTACTAAATAGCCAACCCACTTAACAGGTCGATCCGGAAGGCTTGCCCTCCGGATCGACACTTTTGGTATCAATCGCAAGATCCGGAGGCACTTCATGTTCGACTATCGTTTTCAATGGCGTGTCGTATGGAAACATTGGCCCGAGCTACTGGAAGCCGCGTTGCTGACGTTGCAAATCACGGTCCTTTCGGTGGTATTTGGCTTGATGATCGGGATGGTGCTGTCCGTCTGGCGCAAATCTGACAACAAGATTCTCTATTGGTTTACGGCCACCTGGGTTGCCCTGGCACGTAACACACCGGCTCTTTTGCAAATCTATCTTGCCTTCTTTGGTCTAGGTGCTTTGGGTATTCACTTCTCGCCTTATACCGCCGTGCTGGCCGCCATCACATTCAACAACGCAGGCTACCTCGCAGAAATCCTACGTGGCGGCATGGACTCGATTAGCCCATCACAGCGTGGTGCGGCATTGGGGCTAGGGATGAAGCCGCTGCAAATGTACGTATACGTCATATTCCCACAGGTGCTGAAAGCCGTATTTCTACCCATCACAAATCAGATTGTTTGGGCAATGCTTGGAACTTCACTAGGAATGATTATTGGCCTGCAAGAGCTGACTGGAATGACAACTTTTCTACAATCTCAGACCTTCCGGCCATTTGAATTTTATCTCGCTGCAGCGGTGATTTACCTGATCGTCTGTGAAACCATCTTGATTTTTGCCCGCCTCGTGGCGTGGCGTGCATTCCGCTGGTGAGGAGCGAGTCATGAACAACCTTACACTAACCTTCACCGCAAATGACTTCATGCTGATGTTACAGGGTGCTGGCATCACATTCGTTCTAACGATTGTCAGCGGTTTTTTTGGATCCCTCATCGGCTTTATCATTGGCTGGGGTCGGTCACTGGGACTGTGGTGGCTCTACTATTTACTAGGCCTGTTTATTGAAGTGGTTCGGTCTGTTCCCTTGATCATTCAGTTTGTGCTTTTCAATAGCTTTTTGGCGATTGCAGGTTATCCGATTGATCCGTTCACATCAGGGATAATTACGCTGTCGATCTACATCGCGGCTTATGTCGCAGAGGTTGTAAAGGCCGGCATTGATGCTGTACCGCCGACAATGGTCAAAGCGGCGCGTGGACTTGGAATGAGCTATTTCCAGTGTTTTCGGTTTGTCGTGGTACCGATTGGCACCAGATCAGTATTGCCATCCTGGACCGGTCTGATGCTGGGCTTGATGAAAGATACCTCGCTGATCGCAGTCCTTGGCGCTTCACCACCGGAATTGTTGCGTTCTTCGCAGATCATCATAACCCGCATTCAAGAACCACTGGCCATTCTGATTGGTGCGGGCGCGTTTTACTTCATCATGTGCCATTTCATCACCGTAGCGGTGCAACGTTACGAAACATCTTGGGCATCCAAAGGAAAGGTCACAGCATGATCAAAATTGAAGGGGTACGGAAGTCATTTGGCGCTCTGGAAGTTCTCAAAGGGATCGATCTGACCGTCGAAAGGGGCGAAGTTCTTTGCCTAATTGGCGGCAGTGGTTCTGGCAAATCTACCTTGCTAATGTGCATCAACGCACTGGAGGGGATTGATGCAGGCCGGGTCGAAGTCGACGGCATTGATGTGCACGCCCCTCAGACCGAAAAAAACAAACTGCGTCAGAAAATGGGGATCGTGTTTCAGCAGTTCAATGCATTTCCGCATCTGACGGCCCGTGACAATGTTGCGTTAGCACCCCGGCGCGTATTAGGTCAAAACAAGGTCGAAACCTTAGAATTGGCAGAACATCATCTGGCGCATGTGGGGTTGGGCGACAAACTTGACCACTTCCCATCTGAACTTTCCGGCGGACAACAGCAGCGTTTGGCCATTGCGCGGGCTTTGGCGATGAAGCCCGATTACATGTTGCTTGACGAAGTAACTTCAGCGCTGGACCCTGAATTGGTTGGCGAAGTGCTCGATACACTCCGGCTTTTGGCCGAAGAGGGGATTACGATGATTGCGGTGACGCATGAAATCCCTTTCGCACGCGAAGTGGCAGACCGGGTGGCGTTTTTCCACCAAGGTGTAATCCATGAGGTCGGCCCAGCCAAAAGTTTGATCAGCAATCCCCAAATGGAACGCACCCAAGAGTTTTTGGGTAAGATTCTGTGAATGTATTAACTTGGGAGATGTCCTCGTGACTCCATTATTCAAATTCGAAGGTATTTACACGCCTGTTGTGACACCGTTTTTTGCAGATGGCAGCGTCAATCATAACGCATTGTCCGATGTGATCGAAAACCTGATCGACAAAGGTGTGCATGGGCTGATTACTGGCGGATCAACAGGCGAAAATTATGCGCAGGGCGTTGAAGAGCGTCTAGAAATTGCCAAATTTACGCATGCACAAACTAGGGGTCGAATCCCGGTAATTGTTGGCACAGGTGCCATGATGACACCGGATTCGATCGCGCTTGCGACGGGTGCGCGAGATATTGGTGCCGACGCAATACTGGTGGCCTCGCCGCCCTATTCCGTCCCGACCGAACGCGAGAATGCATTGAATGCTCTGGCGATTGACCGAGCAGCGAACCTGCCAGTGATGCTGTATAATTACCCAGGACGTATGGGCGTACACATGGGCGAAGAGTTTTTGGACCGTGTTGGCCGTTCAAGCAATATTTGTGCCATCAAAGAAAGCTCTGGTGACATCAATCGCGTACATCTTCTGGCGCGTGATTATCCTCATATACAGATGTCCTGCGGGATGGATGATCAAGCGCTCGAATTTTTCGCTTGGGGCGCGCGCAGCTGGGTCTGTGGCGGTTCAAACTTCCTGCCCGAAGAACACCTCGCGCTATACAACGCCTGCGCAGTTGAGGGAGATTTCGACAAGGGTCGCCGGATTATGTCCGCAATGTTGCCATTGATGGCGTTGCTGGAACAGGGCGGAAAATTTATCCAATGCATCAAGCACGGCGTCACCCTGAATGGCATCGACGCCGGACCAATGCGCCCGCCACTAAAGGGGTTAAGCAAGGATGACAAACGCGCACTGGAACAGGTTGTCCAGGTGCTCAAACGCACAATCGCTAACATTCAAGCGGAAGGATAAGAACCATGGATCTGCTGACACAAGAGGAATATCAGGCCATCGCAGCGAATCTGATCTTACCAACAAATGCCTTTATTGATGGCGGGTATCGCCCTGCCGCATCAGGAAAGAGGTTCAAATCGGTTAATCCAGCTACAGGCAAAACCTTAGCTAAGATTGCAGCATGCGGGCAAGAGGACGTTGATTTTGCGGTTGAAAAGGCACGTGAAGCCTTTGAAGATGGCCGCTGGAGCCGCACAAATCCGTCCGAGCGCAAAGACATCCTAATCCGGTTTGCAAAACTTCTGACTCGCAATGCGCGTGAACTTGCGGTGATGGAAAGCCTCGATAGTGGCAAAACCATCTTTGATTGCGAAACCGTCGACATCCCTGAAACCATAAATTGCATCAAATGGCATGCCGAAGCGGTAGACAAGATCTACGATCAGGTCTCGCCCGCGTCGGACGATCACATTGCCATGGTCGTTCGCGAACCAATCGGAGTAGTTGGCCTTGTGCTGCCTTGGAATTTTCCGCTGTTGATGTTGGCGTGGAAAATAGGGCCTGCTCTGGCTGCAGGTTGTTCGGTCTTGGTGAAACCTGCGGAAGAGACCAGTATAACCGCACTGCGCGTTGCCGAACTCGCATGCGAGGCCGGTATCCCCAAAGGGGTTTTGAACATCGTACCTGGCGGTGGCGCTGACGTGGGAGAACCAATCGGGCGGCATATGGATATCGATATGGTGTCCTTCACCGGATCAACCGTGACCGGCAAGCGCTTTCTGTCTTACTCAGCTGAAAGCAATGCAAAGGAAGTCGTACTTGAAATGGGAGGTAAGAATCCCGCAATTGTCATGGAGGACGCTGAGAACCTTGACCGAGTGGCGGAACACATCGTCAATGGCGCATTCTGGAATATGGGCGAAAACTGCTCAGCCACGTCGCGCCTGATCGTACACCGAGATGTCAAAGCCGTACTGATCGACCATATTGAGGCCCATATGCGTCATTGGAATGTCGGCGCACCGCTTGATCCAAGTACCCGCGTTGGCGCCTTGGTCAGCAAAGCCCATTTCGACAAGGTTTGCGGTTATCTTGACGTTACCACAGACATTGTCCTTGGGGGGAAAGCTGAAAACGGATTTGTGGAACCTACGGTGATCAACATTCCCGGGAACGATCACAAACTGGCACGAGAAGAAATCTTTGGTCCCGTCCTTTCGATTATAGAAGTCAGCGGCTTTGATCAGGCAATACAAATCGCGAATGACACAGAGTATGGACTTTGTGCATCGATTTTCACGGGGAACGCTACACGCGCCATCCGGGGCGCGCGGGCATTGCGCGCAGGCACGGTGACCGTGAACAGCTTTGGCGAGGGTGACATCAGCACCCCCTTTGGCGGATATAAACAATCCGGATTTGGCGGGCGCGACAACTCACTCCATGCACATGATCAGTATACACAGCTCAAGACCATCTGGATCGACATTGCAGGTGCGCAGGATGATGTTGCAGGTTGATCAAACCCAAAGTCACAACTCATCCGGCATTGCAGCGAATTGTTTCGTATTGCTTTACTATCTTGGTTGCGGACCCAAGTTGGATGGGTGCCTTTGCTTCACCGAAGGAAACTGAAAGGAGCGGACTCCCGGACTTACCACTCGTTGCGAACAACAATAGGGCTCTTTCTGATGTAATTACCTGTTATTTCTTGGATAGCCGATGACACCAAATAAATTTGTTCCCAGAGGTGCCGCGAGTTTTCATGTAAAGCATGAAGGCCCCGCGAAAGATTTGTATTTTCTCTTGTTACCGAAACTCACCATGCTCGCTTTTGCTTCGGCAGTTGAAGTCCTTCGGGTTGCAAATCAAGTCACCAACAAAGAGCTATATCGCTGGTTTCTGTTGTCTGAGAATGGCGCTGTAGTTCGCTGCTCAAACGGAATTGAGATTACACCAGATTCCCGACTTGAAGACCTGCCTCGAGGCGCGATGACATTCGTATGCTCAGGGATTGAACCAGCTAATACTGTCAGTACAAATGTTTTGGCGTGGGTACGGCGGCAAAGCGCGTTCGGATCGAAGTTTGGAGGCATTTGTACCGGCGCCTTCGCCTTGGCCAAGACTGGGTTACTCGAAGGCAAAAGATTCACACTTCACTGGGAGAACGTGCCATCTTTCACTGAGCACTATTATGACCTGCAACCGACGAATAACCTCTATGAAATTGATGGAACTTTGATGACGTGCGGTGGTGGAAGTGCCGCAACCGACATGATGCTGGAAATGATCGAAGTAGAACACGGAAAGGACCTAGCGATGATTGTGTCGGATATGTGCATTCATCACAGATCGAATAATCGAGAGACACCTCAAAAATCAGCCTACTCGGTCGCTCTTAACAGCCGCAATCAAAGTCTGATCAACGCGATGCAATTGATGGATGAGTCTATAGAAGACCCATTGGAAATCGCTGACATCGCAGATCGTGTGAAACTGTCGCGAAGGCAATTAGAACGTTTGTTTAAGAAATATCTTAACGATTCACCTAACCGGTACTTTATCCAGCTTCGCGTTTCCCGAGCGTATGCACTGTTGAACGAAACCAACATGAACGTTGCGCAGATTGCAGCAGCTACAGGATTTGCAAGCGCGACACATTTAGCGTCTAGGTTCAGGAAACGTTTTGGTCAGTCTCCGACGACCTTTAGGAGGGGTTGGGTCGAACAACCCGAGAAAGCACCTTAGATGCTTTGAGACGATGGCCCATACCCGCCTCGGTCACGCTATCAGCGTTTAGCTGTGTTTGTGATCAAAAACCGGAAGTTTTATTTCAAATATCTAACTACAACGCAACAAATAGGTACGATTTAGTAGCTTTGCACACCTGACCTGAGCCCCTAAAACTCCTCCAAATTTGTGTGGAGTCCGCCCGACAAAAGGACGGACAAATGAAGGCACGATTTACGGACGAACAGATCATTGCGATGATCAAGGAGCAGGAAGCGGGCGAGAAGACCGCTGACGTGTGGGGCGCTATCCAGACCTGTCCTTGGCGGATGCCCGAAAGCAAGCAAAACAGCTATTGGCCAACAATGCATTGGAGGAAGGGGCGTTTGTGCCTGAAGGGCCAATCATCTCGTTTGCTCAGGCCAGAGAAGACTTCCTCGCCGACTGCGAACGCCGCAATAAGCCACGAACCGTGGCCGACTATCGCCGTTTGCTGCATAAGCATTTCACTTTCAAAGGTGATGTTCGTGAGGTTAGCCGAGCTCAAATCATGAAGGTTATCTCTAAACTTTCAGACACACCTTCAGAGAAACCCCATGCGTATGTCGCCATATACCCTGCATGATCTGCGCCGTACATTCGCCACTACGCACGCAAAACTCGGCACTCCGATCCATGTTACTTAAAAGCTGTTGAACCACGTTTCAGTCACGATTAGCGGCGTTGCGGCGGTATACAACCGCCACACCTACCTAGAGGAAATGCGGGTCGCTGTGACCGCATATGATGATTATCTCACCAAATTGATCCAAGACTGTTAGTTTATTAGCCTGTCGGGAATTGTCGAAGCCCAAGCGTTTCGATGCATTCGTACAATTGAAGATGTTAGTGGTGAGCTGGAAGGCGAAACAGCGGAGATGTGCCCCAAGGCAATGGTACTTCCTCTATCGCGTCTTCGATTGCAAACTTCATTTCAGTTGACAGTGCGTGTTCCGTAGAGATCTGCACAAATTGTTGCTTTTCAAACTCCTGACTGAAATTGCGAAACGAGCCTAACACCCGCTCAGCTTCTGTTCGTTGCGACTCAGTAAGTTCCGAAAAAGCTGCTGAAGCAACTATTCTATCAACGAAGATACTTATAACGTCGTACGCACGATTTTCGTCATCTGGTTTCACGGTCATGAACTGCATCCGCCAATCATGAGGCTGATATTCAAGAATACACTGATCAAGTATCCTTAGGTCATCAAAGTTTTCGGGACGCCCAAGTTTTGTGGCACAATTGGAAACTGTTGTCGCTAACGGCACGCGCAAAAACTGCCAAGGTTCTGCTGTTGCAAAGTCGGAAATTCACGCCTGACGAGATAGCTAAGCAGTTAGAAATTGGTCGGGCGTCGGTTTACCGCATCCTTAGGGATCATCGTTTGCCCGGCGATGTGAGTTGATCTTGAGGTCTGCGGCGTTTGGTTAGTTCACCGTAATGATTTGGATGTTCATCACAACAGGCGATGGCAGCATTACAGACATTCGGGTAAATCGCAGCTAATGACGGTTGAGAGCCCAGACTGTTTGATGCCGCGTTCATCACGAAGGTCTGCTCTGGTTCAGTCGACCATGAAGCTTCACACTGTATTCAGCAAGGATCTAACTCTAAGGCGAAAGCTTGAATATAGCCATATTCAAAAAATGCAACAGAACCTCTATTGTCCCCATGGGGGCTCGCAAAAACTGAGTCGTTGGACAAGATATTGCTCCTCTTATTGTGATTGCCATCACACCCTGAAGGTGCGGAAGGCTCGGTGAAACACCATATTTGATCGAATTGGACATGATGCAAAATAAACCGGTGATCACGACTGAAACACTCACCAAGTGGCAATATGTAGTCGACCAGATATCTGAAATTGCAGAGGTCCCGGCGACGCTGATCATGCATGCACACGATCAGAAAAATAACGTTTTTGTAAAAAGTACTGGCAACGAGAATCCCTATGTCGAGGGGCAATCCTTCCAGCTTCATGACAAGCTGTATTGCTTTGGCGTGCTTGAAAATGACGCAGAACTTTGCGTCGAGGACGCAACCTGCGACCCGCATTGGTACGATAACCCTGACATGGAATACGGGATGAGCTTTTATGTTGGGCTTCCTCTGAAATGGCCGGACGGTTCGATTTTTGGGACAATCTGCATGTTGGACCGGTTTCGAAACAAGCGCGCTTTGTCCTTTCGCAATGGATTACGTCAGTTCTGTCGAATTGTCGAAGACGACCTAGCCATGCTTGAAGAAATCGAACACCGAAAAAAGGCAGAGACCCGTTTACAGCAAGAGCTGGACGCCCGTGAAGCGATTATCAATAAACGGACCCGGGATCTGGAAGATGCCAACACCGCACTACGGGTCTTGTTGATGGGGGTCGAGATTTCGAAAAACGAAGTCGAAGAACGCATCGTCCAGCAAATCAGAGGGCTTGTGCTACCTCATGTCGGTCGATTGCAGCAACTGGTTGCGGACGACAATCGCGCGCTGTCGCATCTCGACATTGTTGAAATGAACCTCAAAAATATCACGTCTGACTTCACGGGAAAGTTGGCTCAAGCGATGGAAGGGTTGACGCCAACAGAGGCCGAAATTGTCCAGTTGATCGTCCAAGGGCGCAGCACAAAGGAAATTGCCAAGACATTGTCACGCGGCACCAGCACGGTCGATTTTCATCGTAACAATATTCGCCAGAAACTGGGCCTTACTCACCGAGGCAAGAACTTGCGGCAGCACTTGACGACATTAGTCTAATATGGGGTTTTACCCCATATAAAACCCATAATAAACTAGCGATACAGCCCATCTTTTCCTCCCTACGCTTGCCCTAATCCGCTTTTCACGCGGGTGACTGAAACAGGGAGAACAATGAAGATGGATAAGAAAGACCTCAAACCGATCAAACTGAACGGGCAAAAGGATACCTTAGTTCCTGGCCTCTCGCGGCGTTCGTTTTTTATGGCCGCAGGTGCGGCAGGTGTCGGAAGTGCAGCCAGTTTACTCACTTCCACGTCCGCGCAGGCGCAATCCACGGACTGGACGCAGCCGGGCAACAACAACCATGTTATCGAATTGCAAAATTCAACCAGCTTTCCGGAAGGGGCCGTCAATATTGAGTACTTCGGCCACTGCGCATTCAAAATCACATCACCGAGTGGTGCGTCCGTCGTGGTTGATCCTTGGCGTGACGATCCGTCTGGGGCATGGGGCTTGTGGTACAAGTATAAATTCCCAGAAACAGTAACGGACATCACGCTTTCAACGCATACCCATTTCGATCACGATGCCATCGACAGACCTGTATCCACGATGGTTCTGGACCGCATGGTTGGTACGTTCGAATTCGCTGATTTAAAAATAACAGGTTTCGCGGATAAGCACGTTTGTATGGCCCCCGGCTATTACAACTGGACAAATGCACTTGCTGAATTTGGCGTTGAAGCCTGTGCGCCCAACAATGTCGGCCATATGGATATGGTGGTTTATCTGATTGAGACGGGTGGCATTCGGACGTTGATTTGGGGTGACAACCGCGCGGATCCCGACCCTGGCTTTTGGGAAGCAATAGGACAGGTAGATGTCCTGACACTGCCTGTGGACGGATCCGAACATATCCTGTCCTATGAGCAGGGCAATGCAATCGTTGACAGGCTGAAACCAAAAGTTGTCATTCCTACGCATTACCTGAACGAAACAACCACCTACACTTTATCAACACTAAGAAATGCGGATGAGTGGGTCAAAAGTCAAAAAAGTTTCAAAATGCTGGACAGTGCCAATCTTTCGCTAAATGCGGCAGATGTTAGCGGTATGGATCGTGAGTTTATGTATTTTGGCAGCAACGTTACAACCGCATAAGCTTTTAAGCAAAACGGCAAGGAGCTGATTTTGGCTCTTTGCCGTCGACTGAGCACCAGTCTGCGAAGAATGTTTGCTTTTCGTATTCCCGTAACCGTTTGGGCTAGGCAGACATTTGCTGAGCCGCAGCGAAAGCACACCTTGTCCGCACTACAGACCTTAGCCTTAACGGAATAGAGGTCCGGTCTGGGCCAGTAATTCTTATCCGTTGATCGTTCCATTCCGATTAAGGCGCGCGTTTTAAAGTAAATTGGATCGGGATATTCAAAGGGGGCATATATCTGCATGGGCACCTCATTGTTGTTTCGAGGTATTTACCAATATGTCCGCCTCGTCTTACCGGGTATCAGATGCTTCACTGTCATACTTCGTTTTGGCCTGCGCCGCCGGATGACGGAGATGAGCGGGGGGGGGGCAGAAAGTCGTGTGCTAATAAGATATCTATTAGAAGCCGACTTATTGACCCCACTCCGGCCAACCAAGGATGTTCATGGGATATTCTGGCGGGGCGTCAGCCCCGTCAGGGCATCAGGTGGTTAATTACTCTATGTCCTACGGACTGTCGGCCTCGTGGTCGCAGACCGAAGCTGACGAACTGGTGAAGCTGCTGACCAGCAACCCCGAAATGTCAGACGGAACGGCGGTGTTTGACGCCAGCCGTGGCAATGTTGGCGCAGCTGGGATGCCATCAGTTGCTGCCCTGACAAGCACACGTCAGACGATGCGGACACGCAAAGGTATGGATGGCAAAACCATCATCGCCGTCGCACCGCGCTACTTGCTGGTTTCCGCAGCGCTGGAAACAGAAGCGGAAAAGGTGCTGGCATCCATCCAGCCCAACAAGTCCGAAGACGTGAACCCGTTCGGTGGAAAGCTGTCACTACTGGTGGAACCGCGATTGCCTGATGACTTCTGGTACGTCTTTGCAGACCCCGCCCGTTTGGCAGCAATGCAGTATGCCTACCTTAGCGCTGCGCAAGGTGTCCAAATCCAGCGGACAGAGGCTTGGGACACGCTTGGGATGAAATTCCGCGCCTTCCTCGACTTTGGGTCTGGTTGGTTGGACTGGCGTCCCGTCCATCAAGTGCCGACAGCGTAATGACGCTGCCCGAACTCATTGCGCGCCGTGACCGCTTGCGGCGCGCTCGCTTTAACGGTGTCGCTACAGTCAAAATTGACGGCGAAGAGGTGACCTACAAAACTGACGCACAGATTGCAGCGGCTTTGACGGCACTTGAAACCGAAATTGCAAAACTGACGCGCGGCACGCGCTCGCGCACAACCTATCCCCAAACCACGAAAGGGTTATAACCATGCGAAACTATATCCAACGCGGTGACACACTGACCTTCACAAGCGCCGATGCTGTTGCAGCCGGTCAGGGTGTGACCATGGGCGCATTGTTCGGAATTGCCGCTGTCGATGCTGCACCGGGCGATGGCTTTGAAGCCAGCATTGTTGGTGTGTTCGAGTTGCCAAAGGCGGCTGGTGCAATTGAGGCCGGTGCGAAGGTCTATTGGAAAAGCGACACTTCGACTGTGACCACGACCGCAACTGGTAACAAGCTGATTGGCGCGACCACTGTCGCAGCTGCTGACGGCGCAACTACCACGGAAGTGCGCCTGAACGGCGCTGTGTAGGGCAGGTAAAAACGATGCCCAATGCGAAGGCAACAGTGAGACAGTCCGAACTGACACGCTATCTGAAGGCGTGGAAGGCGGCATATGATACGCCACCGGCAGTGCATGTGCAGCCGGATGGTACTGTCCTGTTGTTGCCTTCAAACGAGCCAACAGCAGGTAATGAGGGCGAACTGACTGCATTGGAAAAATGGAAGGCGCGACATGCTGTTACGTGACTTCGATCCGATTGAATATCCTATTGTACCTGAATCCAGCCCTACAGAATTCAGGACAATGCCTTGGCCGCACAAATGGTGGTTGAAATCTGAAATCCGGTTGCTTTCAGAATCTGACGTTCGTGCTGTCGTGTTCGATTTGTTCTGCGTGGCGCTCTGCCAAAACCCTATTGGAACTTTGCCAAACAACGAACGCTTGTTGGTGCGGTTGATTGGCCTGCCGCTAGAAGATTGGCGGCGGCTAATGGCGCGCCGCATCACCCCGCTGAATGGCTGGGAAACCTGTATTTGTGGTGATGAAGGTATCCGGCTCTATCACCCAAAAAGTCTTGAGATCGCAAAGGAGGCGTCCAATGCCAAAGGCAAAACATGACCTTCCAAAAGGTGTTCACCGCGTAAGGCGGAAAGTGCGGGCAGGCTATCGCTGGCATTTCTATGCTTGGCGCGGTGGGCCGAAATTCTGGACGGATGACGTTCGGAAGCCAAGCGAACCCGAATTCTACCATGCATTTGCTGAAGCAACGACACGGCCACAACCATCTAAATATATGGTGCCGCAAATGGTTGATGATTTCCTGTCCAGCACCGCATTGCCAAAGGCTGAACGGTCCCGTCTTGATTTGAGGAAGTGGGGACTGCGTTTTGCCGAACACTTCAAAGATGCGCCTGCTGTAATTTTTGAGGAAAGGGGATCGCGCGGCGAAGTGAACGCATGGCGCGCGCAATGGAGCCACTCACCAAAACAGCATGATGTTGCTGGCACACACGCCGCACGGATTTTGAATTGGGCGGTGCAGGAAGGGAAGTTGGCAGAGCATTTTTGCCATAAGTTGCATCGCCTTTATGAGGTGGATCGATCTGAAATCATTTGGGCTTCATCTGATCGTGAGGCGTTCAATGGAATCGCGCCAGATTGGGTAAAGCGCATTTTGTGCGTAGCTTGTGAAACCGGATTGAGGCCAGGTGACTTGGTGAAGCTGACTACTGCCCACGTTGAAAAGACACCGATGGGCCGTAGGCTGCATGTGCGGACCAGTAAGCGCAAAAGGCTTGCTCATATTCCCATAACGCCAGAATTGGCCCGTGTGATCGATGCTACACCGCAGGGGCAGCTTTTAATCCTGACTAACGCCACCGGCAACGCATTGACCCCGCACAGGGCTTCAGAAGGTGTCAGGCAGTGGCGAGACAAGGCCAGTCTATCATCTGACCTTAGATTGTATGACGCGCGCGGCACAGCTGCGACACGATTGCTGAATAATGGGCTGTCGCTTGCTGAAATCGCAAACCACATGGGATGGTCAATCCGCTTTGCAGCCAATGTCATCGAACATTATGCGCGGGTGTCACCAGACGAAACTGACGCTGTTCTAGTCAAATTGGCACAGGCAAAAGGGGGCACAAAGTGAACAAAACTGTAAACGCACCTGTAAACGGCGCAGTCCGCGCAATGGGTACAGTCTTACAAGCCATTGAAATCGTTTGGAGGCGAGTACGAGAATCGAACTCGTGTACACGGATTTGCAATCCAGAAAGAGAGACAGCGAAAACAACAGGTTAAGGGTGCAAAACACCCCCTGACAAAAAGTGAACAAAAAGCGAAAGTTTCAACGCCAATTTCGCCGGTTCAAAACGAAAAAGGCCCCGTCACAGCGGCAACTGTGAACCGGGGCCAAATAGAAAAAGCCTGTCAGCTTCCGCAGCACATTAGCACGAGCCGGAGTCGCATCGCAAATGCTCAGTCGGCCTTTTGGCGGCCTCTGACTGGTGAGGCGGTCCAATGAGCTGGCGCATAGCAAATGAATGCGCCGAGCGCCGCTTTGGCAGCGCCGCGCGCAAGCAGATCATCATGTTCCTGGCCGACAAGGCGAGCGATGACGGCTCAGGCATCTGGTGCTCGAAGGGGACGATCCAGCGCCACACAGAGCTTAGCGAGAGCACGGTCAAGCGCACCATTATCGACTTCCTGCGCGAAGGCATTCTGATTGAGACAGGGCGGAGGCACTGCAAGAACGGCTACACCGTCATTTACCGCATCGTTCTGGAACGCGTGGCCGCGCTCGAGCCCACGGCTGAGCCCGACATTGAGACGGGGGTCACAGTGAACCCCGTCCAGCCTGAACCCGGTACGGGGTCCACGGTGAACGGGGTACGGGGTTCACGGTGGACCCCAAACCATCCTAAAACCATCCATAAACCACCTACGCGCAGGCGCGAGGCGGCGGAGGAGGTTGAAGATCTTGAAGCTGAGAAGATCTTAGCGGCCTTTCCCGAAGACAGGATCCGAGACCGGCGAACCAGTCTGCTCCTGATCGCAGCGGCTGTGAAGGCCGGTGTGACGCCCGATGACTTGCTGGCGGCAGTCAAAGCTTATGCCAAAGAAAGCGAGGGCTACACCCGCAGCAAGGTCTGTTTCTCGGACAATTGGTTCAAGATGCGCCGGTGGGAAAAGGGACTGGTCCAGATCCAGGCCGACCGCGAGAAGGCGCGAGAGGCCAAAGCCAAAGGTCGTGCCAGCCTTGCCGAGTGGATTCACGAGCGCCATCCCCTCTGCCGCCATATCACGAACCGCCAGATCGAAGACTTGATCGCGTCAAAGATGGTGACGCCCGAGCAAGTGCGCTCTGCGGGGCTACAGACGTGATAGCATTGGCGAAGTCTGAGAGACAGCTCGCAACGCTGTTGATATTTATGATGCTCAGATCATACTGTTGCTTTATGATTTGGAGATCATATTGACAATTTATGATCTAGAGGTCATATGGAGTGGCAGGAGAACCGCCATGAAGCACCTCGTTCGTACATCAAAAAACTTGGGCCACGCAATTCGCCAGGCTCGGAAAGCCAAGAACCTGACCCAGACGGAACTCGCCGCTATAAGCGGTGTCTGGCAGGAGACAATTTCCAAGATCGAAAACGGCAGCGGGGGCACAAAGCTGGAAACGTTATTCGATTTGATCGCGGCCTTGGAGCTCGAAATTACGGTGACCGAGCGCAGCAAAGGCAAATCAGACGGGCTAGAGGACATTTTCTGACATGGGCCGCAAGCGCAGTTACACACCGCTGAACGTTTTCCTGAACTCGCGGCTCGTGGGTCAATTGGTGCGTGAGCCCTCAGGCGGCGTCAGTTTCGCCTATGCACGAGACTGGCTCGACTGGGAGCACCGAATGCCGGTGTCGTTATCGTTGCCATTGCAGGAAAACCGCTTCAGCGGAGCACCTGTGATGGCCGTCTTTGACAACCTGTTGCCTGACAGTGACCTCATTCGTCGAAAGGTCGCAGAACGCGTCGGGGCTGAAGGTGTGGATGCCTTCAGCCTGCTGTCACAAATTGGGCGTGACTGCATCGGTGCGCTTCAGTTCCTTCCCGACGGGCAAGAGCCACAGCCAATGTCCGAGCTGACTGGGGAGCCTGTTGATGACGATCAGATCGGGGCAATTTTGAGCGATCTCGATCTTGCGCCACTGGGTATTCGCCGCGAGAATGACTTCCGCATTTCTGTCGCTGGTGCGCAGGAAAAAACCGCACTGCTCCGTAAAGGCGGCCAATGGATTGAGCCAACCGGCACGACGCCAACCACGCACATCATCAAACCGCAAATTGGCAGACTGCCCAACGGCATGGACCTGTCCGACAGCGTTGAAAACGAATACCTGTGCCTCAAGCTGATGGAAGCGTTTGGGCTTAGGGCTGCGAATGTCGAAATGGCTCAGTTTGGCGATAAGAAAGCCTTGGTGGTTGAGCGTTTTGATCGGCGTTGGACGTCTGATGGCCGCTTGATCCGTCTGCCACAGGAGGATTGCTGCCAAGCACTATCCATTGTGCCCACGCAAAAGTACCAGAACGAGGGAGGTCCAGGGATCCCGGATATCATGGATCTTTTGTTGGGAAGTGATGATCCCAACAAAGACAGGTACGATTTTTTCAAAGCCAACGTCCTGTTCTGGTTGCTGGGTGCGACAGACGGACATGGTAAGAACTTCAGCGTCAGCCTTTTGCCCGGCGGCCGTTTCCGCATGACACCGCTTTACGACGTGCTGACGGTGCAGTCGACCGTCGACGCCCGCCAGATCGAGCGGAAATACTTCAAGCTAGCTATGAATTTCGGCAAGTCGAACCACTACAAAGTGGCGAATATCGTGGGCCGCCACATCGTGGAGACCGGAGTTCAATCCGGCTTGTCCCGCGCGGTCGTGCAGAGCCTGTTCGAAGAGCTGCAAGAGACTTCGCACGCGATCGTTGAGGCCACGTTCAATCAGCTTCCTGCGGGTTTCCCAGAAGCGTTGCTTGCTTCCATCGACAACGCGCTGAAAGCTAGGTTGCACCTGTTGAGCTAAAGCTGATCGCGCTTGCTTGGTGCCAAGATGCGTCTTTTCGGTGGTAAAGGAATTCAGTCAGGTTGTCATAGCCGAACTCAGATCCTCAATGCCGTGTTTCTGATTGCTGAACATAGAGGTGTGAGAGCTGTGGGTCAACTTGAGATATGGATAGCGTTATGTCAGAAAGGAGGCTTGTATTTGACGTAGATGTTGCGGGCACGTCAGAAACTGAGATAAGACTTCAGGTAACGCAAAAAGCATGGGTGTTCTTGATATATGGATATCACAGAGTTTAAGTCCGGTAAACTTGAGGACCGGTACGAATATCAGGCCTTTCTACCAGAAACCATTTGTCATGAATGGGTTGTAACGGACCCAGAGCTTTCTGATCTCTTAGGCCGCGCAGACCGTGCCTTGGGAGAGTTGAATGCCTTTGCGCAATTGATCCCTGATATCGAGTTCTTCATTCGAATGTACGTGGCCAAAGAGGCCACACAGTCCAGCAGGATAGAAGGAACCCAAACCAATATTGAGGATGCGTTCAAGGATGCCGATGACTTAAACCCCGAAGAACGCGATGATTGGGCTGAGGTGCAGAATTACATCAATGCAATCAATCACGCGATTGATGCGTTGGATGAGCTGCCCCTTTCCAACCGGTTATTACGCCAAACGCATGAAATCCTGCTGTCTGGCGTGCGTGGAGAGCAGAAACAGCCCGGACAGTTTCGAACCAGCCAGAATTGGATTGGAGTCAGCCTGAAAAATGCTGTTTTTGTACCGCCACATCATGAGCATGTTCCGGATCTCATGAGCGATCTGGAGGCGTTTTTGCATGCGGATACTCTGTTTGCCCATCCACTGGTTCGGATCGCCATCGGGCACTACCAGTTTGAGACAATCCACCCGTTTTTGGACGGTAATGGGCGGTTAGGCCGTTTGCTAATTTCACTTTACCTGGCATCCGAAGGGCTGCTGGTCCGGCCTGCACTTTATCTTTCGGACTATTTTGAACGCAACAAGACCGCTTATGTCGATCACTTGATGGCGGTTCGCCAAGGCAATCACCTGCGCGCGTGGCTGGTGTTTTTCCTTCATGGTGTGGAGGAAACGGCGCGCGCTTCAGCAGATGTGTTCCGCTCAATTCTTGCAATAAAGGAGCGGATCGAAAGAGACGTCTTGCCGCGTTTTAGTGCACGTCGACAAGACAACGCTCAGGCGCTGATACGTCATCTTTATGCGCGCCCCGTTGTTGACGTGAATATGGCAGCTAAAATAATTGGAGCTACAACCAACACTGCGTCAGCGCTTATTACGGACATGGTCAGTCATGGGGTATTATTCGAAATTACTGGCCAACGTCGCAACCGGTTGTTTGTATTCAGTGAATACATTGAGTTATTCAGGAGATGACGGTGAAATGCAGCCCATGTGTCAGATGTTAACAATTTGATATGCGGGCAGATTGTTGAACGTCTCAGGACTTTGGCCAGTACCTCACCAACCGACCTTACACTTAGAAGCGGATGTTTGTGGTGACACTGCGAAAATCCGCGTCTACCCATACAAAAGACCCTCGGAGCACTAGCAAAAGCGACCGCAACGCCGACAAAGCGCTATTGCGCTACAGCTGCCCAGGGACTGCTCTTATTCTCTTGCGACATTATCCAATCTGCCCTGATGGCACTGGAGGATTGGGCTTTTTCCGAACTTGAAGCTGGGCGTGACCCCGACGAGATCGTTCGGGACCTAGTTTCAGGTCATGAAAGCGTTGCCACACTTGGCATCGCTCTAGGCATTTTGTTGGAAAAAGACTCCATGTCACCCGTT
Organism: Octadecabacter ascidiaceicola; assembly: GCF_900185015.1. Lineage (GTDB taxonomy): Bacteria > Pseudomonadota > Alphaproteobacteria > Rhodobacterales > Rhodobacteraceae > Octadecabacter > Octadecabacter ascidiaceicola. The sequence goes on from NZ_FXYD01000002.1 coordinate 222,210, forward strand.
GCAGTCGCTCTTGTTAGTTGCCAACGCATAGCCTCCGAAGAATGTGCTTGATCGGGTGCGCGACCTCTAGAAGTGTTTGGCAAAAGCGAGCCAAATTTGTCGGCTCAGGTAAGATCACGGAGGTTATTGGATGCGTAGACTAGTTTGGAAATGTGGCCTCGGGGTGTCGGTTGCGGCTCTCCTTTCCATTGCGTCGCCGCAGCCAGCCAAAGCCTATCAGGTCGATTGTGCCATTCTGCTATGCCTTGCTGGTGGGTTGCCAGCTTCAGCAGAATGTGCTCATGCACGGGCTGTGTTTATCAGGCGGATTACGCCTTGGCCGATCGAGCCACCTTTGCAGATTTGGCGTTGTCCAATGGGGGTATCCGTGAATACACCACTGCAAGACCGCGGAAATCCAGCGCGGATTATTTTGGCGCAGCTGTCCGAGAGCGGTGGCGCAGACATCGACATCAGCGGGTTTGAATTTGATTTTGTGCGTTCCATCCGCGTCTGGGATGTGAGCCATTACAGTCACCGAGAGCGAGGCCGTGACGATGATTGCTCAGAACGCTACAGCATGAATCTAGGCACCTACGGCACGCAGGGCGGTTTCAGCTGGCAAAGAACAACGCCTGCCTCAGCCCCCACATGGGTCATCCCCTCGCGCAGATGCTCATCTTCTAACACGCGGCGCGGTGTTGGTGTGGAGTGGGAAGATCACGAGGGCAACCATGGGTATGAGTGGGTCGCCTACTGATCGTCGGTCCCGATATCTTTCATGCGATCAGAAATATCACCTGCTATCCGCTCATAAAGTGCGGCTTGTTTGTCTCGTGCAGATCCTGGCTTGGGTTTTCTTCGGCGAATTCTCTTTGCAAGCCACAACAGCAAGCGCGCTGCAGGGTCTTGTGTCGTGTCGGCGGCATCAGTTGGGTACTTTTCCTCAAGCACGACCACAATTTCCTGCGAAAGGCTGCGCCTGTTGAGGGATGCATGGGTCTCTAACCGCTTTTTTAGGGCGGCGGGGAGCAAAAGCTTAAACTGAATCAGGTTCTCATTCTTCATAACGGCACTATGGACAATATTTGTCCTCAATGGTGTGGACAATTTATGTCCCTAATTTGAGGTGCTGAAATGAAAACAACCCAGTTCAAATTGAATTTGCCAGCTGACGTTAAGCTTTGGCTCGAAGAGGAAGCGGTTCGTAACCTTCGTTCTCAGGGCTCGCAAGTTGTGTCTTGTTTGCGGGCTGCGATGTCGCGACAGGCGACAGTGCATGACGGGGCGGAAGAGTGTGCAAGATCAGTTGCAGCTCATCCCGACGCCTCAATTGGCCTTGATGTTTGGCTATAGTGAGCCAACGAATTCATTTTATGATTTTAGTCGCCGCAGCGGTATATCGCCGGTTCCAGGCCGTCGGGGCTGGTATGATCCAAAACTTGTACGCGCACGATTAGACGCAGTTCAAGGGATTGATGTTTCCAGATCCGAGGATAAAACGGTACTGAGCCTTGTTGCTCAGCGAAGAGCACGCCGTGCCCAGAAGTAGCCTTCCCAAGGGCGTTCATCGTGTCCGGCGCAGGGTTATGGCCGGTACCCGCTATCATTTCTATGCATGGCGAGGTGGCCCTAAGTTTTGGGAAGGAACTGATCCAGACCCGAAGGAGCCGGAATTTTTCTATGCATTCACGGAATGTGGCAAACCGGTAAGCCCTTCTGAATATTTGACGACGCTACTAATTGACGATTTTCTATCCAGTGCATCCTTGCCCAAGGCTGAGCGTTCAAAGGCTGATATCCGCAAATGGCTGGAGTTGTTCCGCGAGGAGTTCGGCGCAGATCCTGTCGTGATGTTCGAAGAGCGTGCTTCAAGGGGTGAGGTCAATAATTGGCGCAAGAAGTGGCTTCATTCGCCCAAGCAGCATGATATGGCGGGCACCCATGCGACACGCGTTCTGAATTGGGCGGTAGAAGAGGGGAAGCTGAAAGAGCATCACTGCCACAAGCTCAAGAAGCTCTACCAATCGAACCGCACAGAAATCATCTGGACGAGCGGCGATATCGCACAGTTCAACAAACATGCGCCCAAGTGGGTCCAGAGGATCCTGACCGCCGGATGCGAAACCGGCTTGCGAGCGGCCGATCTGGTTCAGGTCAAAATGGACCAATTCGAAGATACGCCGCACGGCAAGCGCCTTCGTTTCAGGACCAGTAAGCGCGGCCAGATCGCATATATCCCTGCCACATCGGCACTTGAGAAATTGATCGCAGAGACACCAGTAGGCCAAGAGGTGTTTCTGGTGTCAGAGCTTGGTAGGCCCTTGACGGCCCGGTGGGCATCGAACCAGATCACCAAGTGGCGGCGCGAAGCTCAGATCCCCCCTTGGATCGACGGCAGGGAGAAGACTCTGTCTGATACGCGCGGGACGGCGGCGACACGATTGCTGAATGCGGATCTTTCTTTGCGCCAGATCGCGGTGCTAATGGGGTGGTCGGTTCGCTACGCAGCGCAGGTAATCGAGCATTATGCGCAGGTCAGCCCGGACGAAAGCGATGCGGTTTTGCGCAAGCTCAATCGAGCAAAATCACTGTCTCAAGACACAAAAATGTAAACGCCCCTGTAAACGCGGGGCCCCAAACATGACAAGGAGTGGTGTAAGTGATTGTTTTTAAATGGAGGCGAGTACCGGAATCGAACCGGTGTACACGGATTTGCAATCCGCTGCGTAACCACTCCGCCAACTCGCCGTCCTGTGGTTGTGAGGGTGCTTTAGCGGCGAATCTAGAGCGGATCAATAGGGCGTTTGCAAATGCATCCTAAGAACACGGAAGTTAAGCACAATGGACGTTGCCGCCAGCCAAGCGCTGTGGCATGAAAGGGTGGTAGATTCTGAACGAAAGAGTTTAGCTCGTGGCTGATTACCAAACCCGTAGAACTATGATGGTAGACACTCAGGTCCGCCCATCAGATGTGACCAAATTCCCGATTATCGATGCGTTGCTAAGCGTGCCACGCGAAGATTTTGTGCCCGACGCCAAGCGTGAAGCGGCCTATGTCGGTGAAAACATCGAAATTGGCGCGGGGCGAGTGCTTCTTGAATCGCGCACATTTGCTAAAATGCTTGAGGCAGCCGATATCCAACCAAGTGATGTCATCCTCGATCTTGGGTGCGGGCTAGGTTATTCAACTGCGGTTCTTGCGCAATTGGCTGAATTTGTTGTGGCTGTTGAAGACGAGGCCGGCCGCGCAGAAGAAGCACAGCAGAACTTGTCCGATCATGGCATTGATAATGCTGCTGTATTTGAAGGCGCGCTTAACGCTGGAGCGGCTAAGAACGGCCCGTATGACGTGATCCTTTTGCAAGGCGCTGTTGAGCAAATCCCTGCGGACTTATTGGCGCAAGTGAAAGACGGCGGGCGCATTGTTGCTATTTTTGCGGAAGACGCATTGGGCGTTGTTCGCGTTGGCCGCAAAATTGATGGTGTCGTGAATTGGCGCATGTCGTTTAACGCAAGTGCGCCGGTCTTGGCAGGATTTGCGAAAGAAGCGGCCTTCAGTTTCTGATATAACCTTTTGTACGAAGTCCATCTATTTTGATGGGCTGATTTATGAGGAAACGATCATGACTATGACACTTGGACGTCTATTTGGCGCAATGTGCGTCGCGTTGTTGGTAGTTTCGTCGCCCGTGCGTGCGGAAACTTTGGCGGATGCGTTACGTGACGCATACCACAACTCTGGCCTGCTGGATCAAAACCGCGCGCTGTTGCGGGCCGCGGATGAGGACGCCGCGCAGTCGTTGGCTGCATTGCGTCCTGTCATTAGCTGGCAAGCACAGGCGATTTACGCGACTTCGACAGCAGCGCCATCCTCAAACAATCTTTCCGACGATCTAAGCGGCACCGTTTCTATCTCTGCGAGCCTTTTGTTGCATGACGGTGGCGCGAGCGAACTCGCGACCGAAGCACAAAAAGAAGTTGTTTTGCAGACGCGTCAGGGGCTTGTGCAGGTTGAACAGCAGGTTCTGTTCCGCGCGGTTGATGCGTACATGAACGTTCGTCGCCAGTCTGAATTTTTGGCACTTCGTCGCAGCAATGTAAGTGTGATCAATCAAGAATTGCGCGCGGCCCGTGATCGTTTTGATGTAGGTGAAGTTACACGAACCGATGTGTCGTTGGCCGAAGCACGCCTCGCAGCTGCGCAAAGCCTATTGGCGGCGGCTGAAGGGTCCTTAGCGCAAGCAAACGAAGAATTCCGCGTTGCCGTTGGCCGCGCTCCGGGGCGCTTAAACGTCGTTTCTCCCGCAACATTGCAGCACAACCTTGAAGACGCGCGCGCCTTTGCGATGCGCCGCCACCCTGATGTGCTTGGTGCACAGCACGGTGTGACTGCCGCTGAACTTAATATCCGCCGTGCCGAAGCCGCCTTGAACCCGCGTCTTAACCTTAACGGGTCTGTTGGCCTAAATGATGAAGGCAATACTTCGCAGCAGTTGGGACTGACATATGGTGGAACGATCTATCAGGGCGGGCAGCTGCAATCTGTGATCCGTCAGGCGCAAGCGCGTCGCGATGCATCGCGCTCTGGCCTTCTTATTACTACTCAAGGCGTGAACCAGAATGTTGGCAATGCCTACGCGATCCTGAATGTCGCGCGCGCCAGCCTTGAGGCCTCAAGCTTGCAGGTTCGTGCTGCTCGAACCGCTTTCCGTGGTGTCCGCGAAGAGGCGACATTGGGCGCGCGAACGACTTTGGATGTTTTGAACGCCGAGCAAGAATTGCTTGATGCGCAGGCAAACATGATTTCCGCGCAGGCCGATGAGGTTGTGGCCAGCTACCGTGTGCTTTCGTCAATGGGTTTGCTCACTGCTGAGCACCTTAACCTTGGCGTGCAAAGCTATGATCCTGCAGCCTATTATAACCTCGTCCGTGAAGCGCCCGCGACCTACTCCCAGCAGGGTCAAGCATTGGATCGGGTTCTCGAATCCATCGGCGAATAGATCAAATACTTACTATCGGTTGTTTGGTGACGACGGGCAGGCTAAACTGCGGGTCTGAGGCTTAAGCAGGATGAACAATGTCCGATCCAGTGACGAATGTAGAAATTGAAGACGTATTGTCTTCCATCCGTAGGCTCGTAAGCGATGGAGATAAGGCCCGTACGCGTGATCCCGCACCGGCTGAGGCTGACTCCGCTCCTGTGCAGGATGCCCCTGAAACACCTGCTGAAACCTCCGAATCAAAGCCAGACAAGTTTGTACTAACGCCGGCTCTTTTGGTGGTAGATAACAACGCACCGTCTGAAGACGTAGCAGATGTAGAAAACAGTGATCCAGACGAAGAAGAATGGGTCGAAGAAATAGACGAAGCAACTTCGTCAGATTCAGAACCGGAAAATGGCGATGTCGAAGATCCGTTGCCGTTGACAGATCTGGTTTGGGATTCAGTCAATGATGCGCGTAAAGCGGGTGTCGCGGCTGTTCCAGCTGACGAAGCTGTTCAAACACCTGATCGTTCCGAACTTGTTGCTACGATTGCTGAGCTAGAAGCTGCAGTTAGCAACGATGTCGAAGATTTCGAGCCTGACGGCAGCGAAGAAGCTGGCGATCTAATGGGTGAAACCATCGCTTGGCCGGGTACTGTGGCGCGTAAGTTCGACGATGTGCCAGACGCGGAGGAAACAACACCCGCGCCAGAATTTAATCCCGATCTTGAAGCAGATGACGCTTCGGTAGCATTCGAACATCGCAAGCCGGATGCTGAGCCCGAGCAAACGGACGAAGCCGAAACAAAGGCCGAGCCTGAAACGATCAGCAGCGCGGACACACAGGATGAATACGGCGACGATGACCTTGATGGGTTACTCGAAGCGGGCGGCGTGACGCTGGACGAAGAAGCGCTGCGTGCTTTGGTGTCTGAAGTCGTGCGTGAAGAGCTGACCGGCCCATTGGGTGAACGCATTACACGCAATGTCCGCAAGCTTGTTCGTCGCGAAATCTATCGCATCCTGTCGAGCCAAGAGTTCGACTAAAACGCAGCGTTACGAAACCGTCTGCGCCAAGCTGAATAAACGATCCACATCGAGACAGTCTTCAAGATGCTGCGCCAGCGCATCAAGCGTGGCGTCGACACCCGTGTCGTAGTGCATGGTCTGCACGGGCGCGCCAATGCTTTCCATGTAGGACGCCCGAAACGGATCAGAGGCAAACAACCCGTGTAGGTAGCAGCCCTTGATACGGCCATCCGTGCTAGCGGCGCCAATTGGACGACCATCAAGCGTCAGCCAATTGTTCGTGCAATCCGGCCCGACCGTTTCCCCGATATGGATTTCATATCCTGTAACTGTGTCGCCAGTGGCGTTAAACGTCGCCTTGCTAAGTGCCAGTCGTTTATGTTCGGACATCGTCGTGGTCACATCCAGCAACCCAAGGCCCTCGACCCTGAACGCAGGCCCCTCAATCCCCTCAGGGTCCGCAATTTCGCGCCCCAGCATCTGGTAGCCGCCGCAGATCCCCAACACATGCCCACCCCGCCGCACATGGGCGTGCAGGTCGACGTCCCAGCCTTGCGCGCGGAAATGGGCGAGGTCAGCGATCGTAGATTTCGATCCCGGGATCAGCACTAGGTCCGCATCGGCGGGCAGGGGGCGTCCGGCCTCGATGATCTCAACGGTGACATCGGGTTGCGCGGCGAGCGGGTCGAGGTCGTCAAAGTTCGCGATACGGTTTAGGCGCGGTACGACAACCTTGATGGCACCGCCTTTGCGGGTCGCCACGTCCATCACGTCTTCGGCCGGCAGTTTCCAAGCGTCTTCAAACCAAGAGACGATGCCAAGCGGCGCCCAGTCGGTGTGCTGCTCAATCGCCGTCATACCATCTGCGAATAAGGACGGATCACCGCGAAACTTGTTGATTGCAAACCCTTTGATGCGGGCACGGTCCTCATCTGGCAGGATGACATCCGTGCCAACAAGCTGCGCAATCACTCCGCCCCGATCTATATCGCCGACCAGTACAACAGGGCAGTCTGCGGCCTCGGCAAAGCCCATGTTGGCTATGTCGCCCGCGCGTAGGTTGATTTCTGCGGGGGAGCCCGCGCCCTCAATGATAATCAGGTCACGGGAAGTCGCGAGGCGGTGGTAGCTTTCCATGACCGGGCCGATCAGCTCAGCCTTGCGTGACCCGTATTCACGCGCCTTCATTGTGGCAAACCGCTTGCCCTGTACAATGACTTGCGCCCCGACATCTGTTTCAGGCTTCAACAACACGGGGTTCATGTCTGTATGTGGCTCCAACCCACTTGCGCGAGCCTGCAGCGCCTGCGCGCGGCCTATTTCGCCACCGTCCGCGGTGACTGCTGCATTGTTGGACATGTTTTGCGGTTTGAACGGAGCAACGGTCAGCCCGCGTTTCAGGGCCGCGCGGCACAGGCCCGCCACCAACATGGATTTCCCCACATTGGACCCTGCGCCTTGAATCATGATTGCCTTAGCCATGTTCATCCTCCACGGTTCTGTCTAGCAGTCACGTCAAAAGAGGAAAGGGCCAAGGAACGAAGATGAATACACCTGCTCATTTGATTTTCGGTCTTGCCGCTTTTGGTAAGGCAGACGCGCCAAAGGTGACAGCCGCCGCGATTGTGGGGGCCTTGCTCCCCGATGTGTCGCTTTATCTTTTGGCTGGTGTACATCTGTTCGTGCTTGGAACGGACCCGCAGGTTGTCTTTGGCGAACTGTATTTTTCGGATCTGTGGCAGGGCATTTTCCGGATAGATAATTCGTTTATTGTATGGGGAGTGGTTCTTGGCCTTGGGATCGCGTTGCGAAAGGCATGGGTGATCGCGTTCGCTGGGGCAGCGCTTTTGCATATCGGTTTGGATTTTCCGTTACATCATGATGACGGGCGCGCGCATTTCTGGCCAATAACGAACTGGGTCTTCGAAAGCCCCGTTAGCTATTGGGACCGCAATCACTACGGAAGTATCGTCGCCCCGATAGAAACCACGGTGTCGCTTATTTTGTGCGGTGTTCTTTGGCGTCGATATGAATGGCCGGATGGCATCCAAACCCGAACCAATCGTATCTTAGGTTTGTTCGGATCGTTGGCTGGGTTATTCTCGTTGCCGATTGCAATAGCACATTGGTTTATCGGCTTGGGAATGCGCGGGCTTGCGATGCTTCTTGCACTCGGTCAGCTGCTTCCCGGGATTGTCTGGATTTTCATGTTTGGAACGTAGGCAAAGAAAAACGCGACCTCGAGCAGAAGGTCGCGTTCTATGGCAGTCTAAACTTTTGAAGTGCTTAAGCGGCGCGTGTTTCCATGTCAGCAGCTTCCGCTTCAGCAACTGCGCGACGTTCGCTTTCTTCGCGGGACAGGGCGACAGATGTCCGCACACCTTTGCCGACGAAATCCATCAGACCAGTTACAACACGTTCGTTGGGGTCGATGCCTGCACAAGACAGAACTTCACGTCCGTCGCGGGAGCGCGCCCAGCGTGCAATCTGTTCCGGGCCGTTGCCATATTTCTTATCGTCTGCAATCGCGTCGTCCAACGCGGCCAACACGACGGCTGCAAATAGCTTGCGTGCACGGTTGCCTTGTTCGTTGTTGAATGCTGTGCCGTCGACGAAATCTCGCATAGTCGGTCCTTATTTTGCTTTTGCCCTTGAAGCTGGCAGTTTTGGCAATATGACAGTTATTGTCCGATTCGGGGTTCCTCATTTGGAATGGCAGCTATGCGGTTTATGCATACCTTGGCCGATCCGGAAACAGTATCTGGTTGGCTTGCACGGTGACCCAACCCAAGATATAGGCATCGGCAACTTTCCTTCAACCTTTTGACAACTTTTGGACACATTTGAGTCATGGCAAAAATCAACGGCAACGAAATCCGCATCGGTAATGTTCTTGAACATAATGGTGGCCTTTGGGTCGCAGTTAAGACGGATCATGTGAAACCCGGTAAGGGTGGTGCGTTCGCGCAGGTGGAGTTGCGTAACCTGCGCAATGGGTCCAAATTGAACGAACGCTTCCGGTCCGCTGACAAAGTCGAGAAGGTCCGTCTGGAGCAGAAAGATCAACAATTCCTTTATGAAACCGACGGGATGTTGGTTTTCATGGACACCGAAACCTACGAACAGATCGAACTGCCTGCCGAATTGCTCGGCGACCGCCGCCCGTTCTTGCAAGATGGCATGATTGCTGTGGTTGAATTTTACGAAGAAGAAGCGCTAAACGCGCGCCTGCCGCAAAAGGTGACCTGCAAAATTGTTGAGACCGAGCCTGTTGTTAAGGGCCAGACTGCGGCGAACTCATTCAAGCCAGCCATACTGGACAATGGTGTGCGGGTTATGGTGCCGCCATTTGTTGGGCAGGACACGGATATCATCGTTGATACTGAAACGATGGAATATTCAGAACGCGCATAAAGGCTGACGCCGCCTCCGGCAGGGATATTTACAAGACTAAGACAGAGTTAGGTGCGATAGAGAGTTGCCGTGCCTGCTTGCATTTCACCAGTCGCACGATCAAAGCGCAGATGGGCGAGAGCAAGCCCGTTTGATTGTGTATAAAGCGTGCCAGCGGGTTTGCCATCTGCGGTGATGTCAGCGCCAATCGGTGCCGTGCCTTCAATGGAGACCTGCGCGAGGCCCTTTTTCAGCTCGGTTTTGTGTTTCATACGGGCCGCGATTTCTTGGCCGACATAACAGCCTTTACGAAAGTCGATGCCGTTTAGGCGCTCGAATCCGGCTTCAAGAATGTATGTGTCTGGCGTCAGTTCAATTCCCGTTTCAGGAATGACGTGCGCCACACGCAGAGGATCCCAATCGGTGTCATCTGACTGGTCCGTATCACTATACAAACGCCACCCTAGGGCGCTATGGCGGGGATCAGGGAAGCTGCCGTTTGGAGCAGGGCCCGTGCCGCGCGACACCACAAGCGGGCTTTCTTCGATCTGCACGTCGGCGCGCAAGCGGTACATCGTGAGGCGTTGTGCGAGCGTCGGGGCATGGGACGCCGCGACATCAATCAAGAGCGCATCACCGTCTGTCGCAACGAAGAAGTCAGCGATGAATTTGCCCTGTGGCGTTAGCAGCGCCGCATAGACAAGACCATCTTTGGCTTTGCTCACATCATTGGTGATCAGCCCTTGCAGGAAGTCATTGGCGTCAGGCCCTGAGAGGCGCAGGAGGGTGCGTGTGTTCATATCTGCCACTTAGGATCGCTGCCCTCGTTTGAACAGACGTGCAAACCAAGATTGTGGGCGATCTTGTGATTTCGGGGTGGTCAACGTGCGTTTCGGGCGGTTTTCATTGTCGACCACCTGCTTGCCGTCGCGAAACTGCAGGCGATACAGGTCAGCATACAACCCGCCACGGGCCAGCAGATCTTCGTGAGAGCCTTGATCAACGACCTTGCCCTTATCCATCACAACGATCTTGTGCGCGTTCTGGATCGTGGACAGTCGGTGAGCGATCACGAGGGTCGTACGCCCCTCGGCAAGTCGGTCGAGGGCGCTTTGCACGATGGCCTCGGACTTTGTGTCCAGCGCGCTGGTAGCTTCGTCTAACAGCAAGATGGGCGTGTCGCGCAACAATGCACGCGCGATTGCGACGCGTTGGCGCTGGCCGCCCGACAGGTTGGACCCGCGCGGACCAGCGGCACTTTCAAGTCCGTCAGGAAGCATCTCAAGGAAGTCCGCGACGTGGGCGTCCATGAGAGTTGTTTGAATGGCGTCGTCGCTTACCTCCTCGCGCCCGAGCAGGATGTTTTCACGCAGGGTTTCATCAAACAATGCCGCGTCCTGCGAAACTGTTGAGACGAGGCTGCGCAGATCCGTTAGCGCGAGCGTGTTGATGGGGGTGTCGTTAAGCGTAACGTTTCCGTCTTGGGGTTCAACCAAGCGGGTCAAGACGTTGAACAGCGTACTTTTACCGGCACCGGACGCCCCCACAAGGGCGGTGGTTTGGCCAGCTTGTGCGGTAAAGGTCGTTCCGTTCAAAACGGGCAGGTCGCCATAGCTGAGCGAGACATCGTTGAAAGTGATTTCCGGCGCTGCGGAGGGTGGGACCGCTGGGGATTGTGGGGACAACAGCGTTGGCTTTGTGTCAAATACATCCAACAACCGTTCAATCGCGGCGGCGGCGGTTTGCCAAGTACCGAAAATCTTGGCGAGGCGGCGCAGTGGGTCAAATGCGATCGCCATTGCAGTGAAGAACGCCATGAACTGGCCGACGGTTTTCTCGCCCTCAATGATCTCGGAGCCCCCGAAAACAATTACCGCAAGGAAACCAACGCCAGCCATAACATCAACGGACCCCGACAAAAGCTCCTGTCCGAACTTTGCTTCGACTTCTGTCCCGACGCGCCGTTTCAAGAGTTTGTTGAAACGGTTGGTTTGGTAGGCTTCGAGGCTGTTTAGTTTGACTTGGGTAATACCGTGAAACACCTCGTCCATACGGGTCGAAATTTCCGCTGAGACAGCCCGTGCGGCCATCGCTTTGCGGCGTACGAATGTGCGAAGCGTCAAGGCAGGAATGACAACGATCGGAATGCCGATCATCGCGATCATCATCCATTTCCAGTCGATCCAAAACGCGACGGATAGCAAACTGATCAAAGCGACCAAGTCCCGCGCGAGCCCCGTGATCAGCTGCGTCCAAACCATGCTTAGGGATGCGACATCACCTTGCACACGTTCGATCATTTGTCCGGGGGGGTGGGTTTGATGATAAGCCGTATCAAGCCCGATGATGTGTTCCATTAGGTCAGAACGCAGGTTTTCGCCGCTTCGCTGAGAGATGTATTTCATCATGACGTTTTGAACCAACGCGGTAACGGCGCGCACAAGAAAGATCGCCAGAATGACCAATCCGACGGTCCAAATGCTCCCCGCTTCACCGCCTACAAAAACGCGGTCAAACATTGGTTGCATCATAAAGCTGATAGAGCCGAAAGTCGCGCCCTCAATCATCATGAGAATAACAGCAATTGCCAGCCAGACTTTGAAATCACTTAGATAGTTCACCCAAAGCCAGCGTAGCATTTGCGCGCTAGAATATGTCGATGACTTTGATTGTGACGGCATTCAACTGGTCCATTTCAGCGCCTCGAAGTGCAAGGCATATGTATCATCTAAGCTTAAACGCGGGTTTGCGAAAGGGGAGCATTGACGCGCGTCGGGCGTTGGCTAATGTCGCATTAATTCCATCACATAAGGACGGTGCTGATGTTTGCAAATGGCTTAACCTATCTGGCGATACCGGGCCCGTCTGTCATGCCGGACCGCGTGTTGCGCGCCATGCATCGCGCTGCGCCCAACATTTATACCGGCGAGCTACATGAGGTGACGCGTAGCGTCATTCCGGACCTTAAGGCGCTGGCGGGAACTCAGCATAACGTTGCCATTTACATCGGTAATGGCCATGCGGCGTGGGAAGCGGCGTTGTCCAACGTGATCGGCGCTGGCGATACGGTATTGGTTCTGGCAACGGGGCGGTTCTGTGTGGGCTGGGGCGAAATGGCCGAGGGTCTTGGCGCCACCGTCGAGACGATTGATTTTGGCAATAGCAATGCGGTGGACCTCGCCCAAGTCGAGGCTGTGCTAAAGGCTGACACAGAGGGGCGCATCAAGGCTGTGCTGACAGTTTTGGTGGATACGTCGACAGGTGTTCTTAATGATATCAAAGGCATACGCGCTGCGATGACCGCGGCGGAACATGACGCATTGCTGATGTGTGACTGCATCGCGTCGCTTGGCTGCGACGAATATTACATGGATGACTGGGGCGTCGATATCACCGTATCTGCCTGCCAGAAAGGGTTGATGACGCCACCTGGCCTTGGGTTGGTTTGGTTTAACGACAAAGCAAATGCTGTACGTGAAAAGACCCCGAAAGTGTCGCGCTATTGGGACTGGCGCCCGCGCATTGATGCGGATGAATACTGGAAGTTCTTTGATGGAACGGCCCCAACGCACCACATCTATGGGCTGCGCGAAGCGCTGGATATGATCAGCGAAGAGGGAATGGAAAACGTCTGGGCACGCCATGAAGGTCTGGCCCAAGCGATATGGGCCGCGATTGATGCGTGGAGCGTGGAAGGCCCCATGAAGATCAACGTTGCAAACCCTGATGAACGTTCCCGCGCCGTGACATCCCTAAGCCTTGAGGAAGGGCAGGCGGATGCCCTTCGCGCATGGTGTGAAGACACAATGGGCGTGACGTTGGGCATTGGTCTAGGGCGCACACCGGCGAGCGCGTTTTTCCGTCTCGGGCACATGGGCCATGTAAATGGTCATATGGTGCTGGGTTTTTTGGGGACGATTGATGCAGGCCTAAAGGCGCTGGGCATCCCGCACGGCAAAGGCGCATTGGACGCTGCGAGCCAAACCTTGGCGGATTTAGCCAGAGCGCGCGGCACTGCGTGCGGCGGCAAAGCGAAGGCCAAAGTCGATCAGTGCTGCGGCTAACAAAACCCAAACGAAACCTTAGGTCGCCGCAAGCGTGAAGAACACCATGAACAAGATCACGGTAGACGTGACCCAAAAGGCGTTCGCGTAGTTTTCGACGCGCTTTGGATATTGGCGCATAGCAATCTCCAGCAGATATCGCAGTAAGCTTAACCGCAAATGCTGAAAAATCACCTAAACCTTTTGTGTGCTGGCGTTCGCTTGCGCCAATGCCTTGGGCAGGGCCTTGGCAACCAGCGTCATGTCTTTGGGTGTGCCGCATGAAATTCGAATGCATCGGTCTTGCGGTGCGACAAACGGCATCCGTACAAACACACCTAAATCACCCAGCGCCGTAAGGACGGCGCGTGCAAACGTTCCGTCTTTTCCGCAATCGATCGCGACGAAATTGGTTGCTGACGGAATTGCTTCCAAACCGTTCTCTTCGGCGATCTCGTAAAGCCGTTGACGCGAGCCTTCGACCTTTTCGCGGACATCATTTAGCCAGTCCTGATCCTCCAGTGCGGCCAGTGCGCCAACTTGTGAAATACGGCCCATACCGAAGTGGTTTCGCACCCGATTAAACGATGAAATCAATGACTTATGCCCAATTGCATAGCCAACCCGCGTACCGGCCATGCCGTACCCTTTAGAGAATGTACGCAACCGGATAACACGGCTATCCTTGGTGTTAATCGCTGGTGCGGCCCCTTTGGGGGCGAGTTCTAGATAGGCCTCATCCAGCACCAAAAGGCAGCCCTCCGGCACGCTTTCAATCATGCGCTGTAAGGTAGCGCCGGTGTGGTGCGTACCCATTGGGTTGTCAGGGTTGGACAGGTAAATCAATTTCGCCCCGACCTCACGCGCCTTGGCGATAAGGTGGTCCGGGTCCTCAAAATCAGCCGTGTAGTTCACGGTGTGGATCACGCCGCCATAGCCTGTCACATGGTAGTTGAATGTCGGATAGGCGCCCGCGCTGGTCACAACCGGTGTGCCGGTGGTAACTGTTAGCCGCACAAGGCTGTCGAGCAGCCCGTCAATCCCAGCTCCAACGACGATTTCATCAGGGTTTACAGCGTGATGTGCGGCTAGGGCCATGCGCAAGTCGTGGCTCTCCGGGTCGGCATACATCCAAACGTCTTTGGCCGCTTGGCGCATTGCGCGGATGGCAGATGGGGACGGGCCAAACACGTTTTCATTCGCCCCGAGACGCGCCTTAAAGGGGGATCCTTTGGCGCGTTCCTGCGCCTCAGGTCCGACAAACGGAACGGTTGAAGGAAGGGAAGCCGCGAGGGGCGTTAGGCGTGGGTCGTTTGCATTGTCATTGGTCATGCGGGGAGTTTGGTGTGTCTGTTCCCCTTTGAAAAGGGTTAACGCAACGACCACCTATATTAGAGGAGGACATTTACATGCCCAAACTCACGAGACGTGGATTTTTAGCGACGACAGGTGCGGCCATTGGCGTACGTGGGGTTGCGCCTTTGGCGAGGTCTGGATCAGGCCGTCGGATATTAACTTTGGTTTACGACAAATCGCTTGGCATGATGCGGGCGGTGGAACGGGTGGTCCACTAGACCACCCGCCCTTTTAGATTTCGTTAAGTTGGGCCAAGGCCGCTGTCAGCTGGGCAATTTCCTCTTCGCGTAGGGCGAGGTTGGCTTTGGCTTCGGCGACGACTTCTGCTGTGGCGTTTTCAGCGAATTTGGGATTACCCAAGCGTCCACGCAGTCCGCCTGCTTCTTTCTCGACCTTACCCAAGGACTTGGTAATGCGGGCTTTTTCCGCGTCCACGTCGATGATGTCGGCCAGTGGCAACGCGAATGTCGCGCCCTTGGTGCCGACCATCATGGAACCCTTTGGGGCATCCCCAACGGTCAGGTCATCGACCCGTGCAAGACGTTTGATCAGGGCTTCGTTGTTGGCCCACGCGGTCTTGGCGGCGTCGTCCGCTTCTGTCTGGATCAATGGCACGTAAAGCCCCGCTGGAACGTTCATCTGGGCGCGGGTTGAGCGAATGTTTTCAATGACTTGAATGACCCATGACATCTCGGCGTCTGCCGCGTCATCAATCAAATCAGCGCCGTATTCGGGCCAGTCCTGATGTGTTAACAGGGTTTCATTGCCATCCAGCGCCCAGAGTTCTTCGGTGATGAAGGGCATGATCGGGTGCATCAGGATCAGGCATTGATTCAATACCCAGTTCATAACCCGTTGAGTTTCCTGCTTTTCTTCGTCGGATCCGTCCATCAACAGCGGCTTGGACAGTTCTACATACCAATCGCAAACCTTGCCCCAAACGAACTTATACAGCGTGTCGGCGGCGTCGTTGAAGCGGTAAGTATCAAGGGCGGCGTTAACATCTGTTAATGCGCGGGTGGTCTCTCCGATGATCCATTTGTTAACGGATTGGGTGATATGGGTTGGGTATGGGTCCGATATGGGTCCGGTATGGGCGCGATCCATCCCGAAGGCACCGTTCATTTCGGCGAAACGGCAGGCGTTCCACAGTTTGGTGCCGAAGTTTCGGTAGCCTGCGATGCGCTGTGTGTCGAGTTTCAGGGCACCGCCAAGAGAGGCCATCGCCGCATTGGTGAAGCGCAGCGCGTCGGCGCCGTATTCGTCGATGATGTCGAGCGGGTCGATGACGTTGCCCGTGGATTTCGACATCTTCTTACCCTTGGCATCGCGCACGAGGCCGTGGAGGTAGATGGTGTCGAACGGGATTTGATCGACGACAGCCAGCTGCATCATCATCATTCGCGCGACCCAGAAGAACAGAATGTCCTGACCTGTGATGAGGTCGGATGTTGGGAAGTATTTGGCGAGTTCAGGCGTGTCCTCGGGCCAGCCGAGGGTGCCGATGGGCCAGAGGCCGGAGGAGAACCATGTGTCGAGGACGTCGGGGTCGCGATCTAATCGTACGGATGCGAAGAGTGACCCGTCCTTTGCTGATTTGAAAACCTTGGCTGTTTTGCCAAAACCCTCTGTCTCCGATATCAACTCATCGGAACCGTATGGATTTGTATTATGGTATTCTTCGAATGAGGCCATAGTACAATGAGCCGCGTCGATTAAAATTGCTGATGAGTTGTCTATTGAATTCTCGATAGACAGTTTCAGAGCTTCATCTTCGCTGGAGCAACTAATTTGGACGGCTGAAGCCGAGAGCTTTCCATCAACGCCAATGCTCGGAGAGAACCAAACCGGAATCTGGTGGCCCCACCACAGTTGACGGGAGATGCACCAAGGCTCGATGTTTTCGAGCCAGTGGTAGTATGTTTTCTCGCCGCTCTCAGGCAGGATTTTGACCGTGCCGTCGCGGACAGCATCCAGTGCGGGTTTCACGATTTTGTCGGTTTCAACGAACCATTGGTCCGTCAGCATGGGTTCGATAACGACCTTTGAGCGGTCGCCAAACGGCTGCATGATTTTCTTGTTCTCGACCATTGGGACGGTCTCAGTGATTTCCACCTTTTCGCCGTCGTCATTCTTAACGGTGCGGGTGACCTCGTGCATCACGGCGAGGCCTTCGGCGGTGATGTCAGCGATAACCGCTTCACGTGCTTCAAAGCGATCCATGCCGCGGTAGGCTTCGGGCACAAGGTTCATCGCGGCGATCATTGCCTCATCGAATTCTTGCTCGCCATTGGCGATGGCTTGGGCTGTTGCAGCTTCCTCAACGTAGGGCTTTCCGTCGGCACGCATCGCGCCTTTGGTGTCCATGAGGGAGTACATCGGGATGCCGCCGCGCTTGGCGACCATGTAGTCGTTGAAGTCGTGCGCACCGGTGATTTTTACGGCACCGGAGCCGAATTCCATGTCTGGGTAATCATCGGTGATGATCGGAATAAGACGGCGGAATTCTTTTGGGCCAACCGGAATTTCGCATAGTTTTCCGATGATTGGCGTGTAACGTTCATCCCGTGGGTTCACCGCGACAGCGCCGTCACCGAGCATGGTTTCGGGGCGTGTGGTCGCGATTGAGATATAGTTACGCGTTTCGCTAAGTATTACATTTCCGTCTTCATCCTTCTCGACGTACTCATAAGTCGCGCCACCCGCGAGCGGGTATTTGAAGTGCCACATATGGCCGTCGGTTTCGATGTTCTCAACCTCAAGATCGGAGATCGCGGTTTCGAAATGCGGGTCCCAGTTGACGAGGCGTTTGCCGCGATAGATCAGGCCTTTGTTGTACATCTCAACGAAGACTTTGATCACGGCGTCGTGGAAGTTGCCTTGCGCATCGGCGGGGGCACCGGGGGCGCCGGACATGGTGAAGGCTTCGCGGGACCAATCGCAAGACGCGCCGAGGCGTTTGAGTTGGTTGATGATCTGGCCGCCGGATTCAGCCTTCCAGTCCCAGACCTTTTCGAGGAACTTTTCGCGGCCCAGTTCGACGCGTTTGGGTTGCTGGGTTTCGGCGAGTTGGCGTTCCACGACCATCTGCGTGGCGATGCCTGCGTGGTCCGTGCCCGGCTGCCAAAGGGTGTCAAAACCGCGCATGCGGTGCCAGCGGACCAGAATGTCCTGCAGCGTGTTGTTGAAGGCGTGGCCCATGTGCAGAACGCCCGTGACGTTCGGGGGCGGGATCATCACGCAATAGGTGTCGTCACGTTTGGCATTTGCGCCCGCCTTGAACGCGTCGTTAGACAGCCAGCGGTCGGTGATGCGGGCCTCGGCCTCGCGTGCGTCGAATTTCTTTTCCATTGGCATGGGATGCGCCCTTTTCATCTGTTGGGCGAGGGATACTCAAACACAGGGCAAAGGGGAAGGTGGCAGTTACAAAAACAAGGGCTCGCGTTCGCCGGTGCGGATCACGGTGGGATCGTAGGGTTCGCGGGCGAAGACGTCGCGCACCATCGGGGCGAAGTGTTCGATGGGTTTGTGGGTATAGGCGGGGTCAAACGAGTTTTGGTCCCAGCGTTCGCAGAAGGTCGCGCAGTCGTCGAAATAGGGGTGGCCCGCGTAGGTGTTTCGTTTGTCGGGGTCAGCGCCGACGTGGTTGCCGTAATAGGCCAGTTGGAAATCGCCGTGTTTTTCGACGACCCATGTGACTTGTTCACGCACAAACGGGCGCAGGATGCTGGCGGCGTATTCGTCGTGATTGTAGGGCGCAAAGATGTCGCCGATGTCGTGAAGCAGGGCCGCAACGATCCAGTCGATGTCTGCGTTGTCTTGCTCGGCACGGGTTGCGGCCTGCAAGGAATGCCCGAGGCGGCTGATCTGGTAGCCGGACAGGCTTTCATCAAGGCTGACGAGCGCGCCGAGCAGGCGGTCTGCGGTGCCTTTGGTGTAGGCGATCTCGTGTTCGGTCAGAAAGGCGTAGTCTTCTGCGTCACCGTCTTTCATCTGGGTAAACTTGACGTGGTCCATGGCGTGGCTTTCTGAATAGGGCTGTTGATGTTCGTAGTGTGGCGCGTTGTGTGATCGCTGGCAATTGAGTGGAGTCTGCGAAATGACGGCGTAAACAACCCTTCGTCATTTCACACATTGGGGCTAGACCAGCAGCCTAGAGCGATTAGGGTTCTAGGTATGCAGACCGCCCGTTACGATATTGAAAGCTTTCAGGTTGATGATGGCCTCATGAGAGACATCCTTCTTTGCATGAGAAAGGGCGCTAGATGGCGCTGACAAACTGGATCAAAAGTATTTTCGGACGCGGGCGTCAGCACGAAACGGCTGGCGTTCGTAAGCGCGGGCAGGCGACCCATGTTATCATTCTGGATGGGACGATGTCGTCCTTGCTTGGCGGCGAAGAGACCCATGCGGGCCAGCTATATAAACTACTGCAAGAAGCCAGCGGCACAGCCAAGCTTGGGGCGAACCTGACCATTTATTATGAACCGGGGATCCAGTGGAAAGACTGGGGCGCGACGTTGGATGTGATGCAGGGGCGTGGGATCAACCGCCAGATCAAACGCGCGTATGGCGTGCTGGCGACGCGCTACCGCGAGGGGGATCGCATTGTTTTGGCTGGATATTCCCGTGGGGCTTATGCGGCACGATCCCTTGCGGGGGTGATTGATCTTGTTGGGTTGGTGAAAACTGACTGGGCCACTGAACGCAATGTTCAATTGGCCTATCGCCACTATCGCAGAGGCGGGCGCGGGGTGGCGGCGCAGGCGTTTCGCAAGCGCCATTGCCATTCGGCCGTTGAGATTGAGGCCGTGGCCGTTTGGGACACCGTAAAAGCTCTCGGGGTTCGATTGCCGTTCTTGTGGCGTTGGTCAGCGGTTGAGCATCAGTTTCATAACCACGCCTTGGGTGCGTCTATTAAGAACGGGTTTCATGCGCTCGCGTTGGATGAAACCCGCGAGGCCTATGCGCCCGTGCTTTGGGCGTGCCCGCCTGGATGGCAGGGACGCATGGAGCAGGTTTGGTTTCCTGGTACCCATGGCGACGTTGGTGGGCAGCTTGGCGGAAATGAAGCAGCGCGCCCTTTGGCGAACCTGTCTCTCGTTTGGATGTTGGAACGGCTTGAGATGTGTGGGGTGCCCCTGCCGAGCGACTGGGCAACGCGGTTTCCGACCGATGCGACGGCGCCGTCTACGGGAAGTTGGCGCGGTTGGTCGAAGTTGTTTCTGGTGCGCAAATCCCGTGTGGTCGGGCGCGATCCGTCAGAGACATTCCACCCGAGCGTTGCAGAGCGCCACCCCAATGACACCAAATTCGCCGTTCCCAACTGAACACAAGCGGGGCTTGTGTGCATTTTTGTTTGGGATGCTTGGCTGGCGTGAGCCCGCAATGTTTGGGGGCCTGAGCGTTTTGATCGGGTGGATTTGAGTATTTTTGAGCCAAAGAAAGTGGAGGATTATGCCACGTTCTGAAGGGTTTGTTTCGGGGTGACGCCAAGGGCGTGGCAGATATCACGCGTGAGTTCTGGTTTGTTCAATGTGTAGAAGTGCAAATGGTCGACGCCTTGGGTTAGAAGGTCATCGCAGAGTTCGGTTGCTTGTGCGGTGGCCAGAAGGTCGAATGTTTCTGGATCTGTCGCTTTGGCAAAGGCGTCTTGCAGGACTTGCGGGATGTTTGCGCCGCAGCTGGTGGCGAATTTTTGCACGCCGGTCCAGTTCTCGATGGGTAGGATGCCTGGGATGATTGGCGCGGTGATGCCGGCATCCGCGCAGGCGTCGCGGAACCGTAGGAATATGTCTGCCTCAAAGAAAAACTGGGTGATGGCGCGGGTGGCGCCTGCGTCGATTTTGGTTTTGAGGTGGTCAATGCAGGCCTGTTGGCTGGTCGCAGTGGGGTGGGTTTCCGGGTAGGCGCCGACCGTGACTTCGAAACCCTCGTTGGCCAAGGCGCGAGTGAGGTCGATTGCGCCGTCAAAGCCTTCGGGGTGGGGGTGAAAGCTGGAAGCGCCTTTTGGCGGATCGCCGCGCAGGGCCACGATGTGGTTTACGCCTGCGGCTTTGTAGTCGCGCGCGATAGTGAGCGTTTCATCGCGTGTTGCATCCACACAAGTCAGGTGCGCGGCAACGTTGAGGTCACTGGTTTTCACAAGCGCATCTACCGCTTCATGGGTGAGGGTACGGGTCGTACCGCCTGCGCCGTAGGTTACGGAAACGAAGGTCGGGTCCAGCGGTGCCAAGGTTTGCACGCAATCGCGAAGGCGGAAGGAGGCCTGCACTGATTTTGGCGGGAAAAATTCGAATGAAATGGCTGGGCTGGACATTTGGACGTGCTCCGTAAGGTTGCATCCTTATCTGCTTTTGGACTACATGAGGCAAATTCATAACTTTCACGAACATCATGAAGTTGATTCAGGTATGCATATCGAGTTTCGCCATCTGCGCACGATTAAGGCCATCCATGAGATGGGTGGCTTGGCGCGTGCGGCAGACAGTTTGGGGATTACGCAGTCGGCGTTGAGCCATCAGATTAAAGGGATTGAGGATCAGGCCGGGGTGGAATTGTTTGTGCGCCGATCAAAGCCGTTGAAGCTGTCGGCGGCTGGGAAGCGGTTGTTGGCGGCCGCGGACCGGATCTTGCCGGAGGTCGCGGCATTGGAGGCCGAGTTTTCGGGGCTGGTGCAAGGTCATGCGGGGCGCATGCATATCGCGATTGAGTGTCATGCCTGTTTTGAATGGTTGTTTCCGGTGTTGGAAGGGTTTCGTAAGGCGTGGCCAGACGTGGATGTGGATATTCGGCCGGGATTGGCGTTCGATGCGATACCGGCCTTGCAAAAACAGCAGGTTGATCTTGTGGTGTCCTCTGATCCGGAGGACATCCCGGGAATAACGTTCCTGCCGTTGTTTGATTATGAACCTGTTTTTGTGGCGGCGACCAATCACCCGCTTGCGAACAAAGCCTATATCGATGCGGAAGATTTTCGCGGGGAAACCTTGATTACATATCCGGTCGAACGCGCGCGGTTGGATGTGTTTTCACAACTTTTGACGCCTGCAAACGTGCAGCCCGCGGAGGTTCGGCAGGTTGAGTTGACGGCGGTGATTTTACTGCTGGTGGCATCTGGGCGCGGGGTCTCGGTGTTGCCCGATTGGGTTGTACGGCAGGCATCGTACGGGTCTGACTTTGTTACGCGTCCTTTGACGAAACCGGGGCTTACCCGCCGTCTATTTGCGGCCGTTCGTGATGATGAAGCCGAATTGCCCTATGTTGCCCATCTGGTGCGACACGCACGCCAGGAGGCCGTAAAACTGCAAAGATCTTAGGCGGTTCGTTGCTTTTTGAGGAATTCGATCGCATCGCTAAGGGGGAGGGCGGCGCTATAGAGGAAACCTTGTGCGACCATGCAGCCCATATTGATTAACTGTTGGCTCTGGGCTTCCGTTTCGACACCTTCTGCGATCACGCTGACTCCGAGGCCGGATGCGATATCAAGGAACCCACGCACGAGGACCTCTGCAGTTGTGTCATGGCCGAGATCTGAAACGAAACTTGTATCGATTTTAAGCTCATCGAAATCCAGCTGACGCAGGTGGTGGAACGATGCGAAGCCTGTGCCGAAGTCGTCCAGTGAAATACGCACACCAAGATCGTGGAATGTTTTGATGGACGCTTGAATGGTATCTGCGGCGCGCGCGATGAAAACGTCTTCGGTGATCTCAAAAGTGATGTGTTTGGCCACAGCAGGTCGCGCAGTGACGATGCGTTCAAGGTCCTTGCGGCCTGAATGGGTGGCAAGGGCGGATTCGGGGACGTTCAAGGAGACTTGGCCGGGATTTAGGCCAAGGTTTAATAGTGCTTCAACGTCGCGAAACACCTGCGTCGCAATGCAGATCATGAAGTCGCCTTGCAACCCAAGGTCATTGATATGGAACAAAAAATCGGGCGGAGTTCGGATGCCGTCACTTGGGTCGTCCCAACGTGCGAGCGCTTCGAACCCGATGATCTGGCCTGTTTGTAAGTGAATCTTGGGTTGGTAATATGGGCGTACAGTTTCATTCGTGATGCTATCGACAAGCGCTTGTTTCTGATCTGCCGTAAGGCGCGGCGCGAATTGGTCTGCCTCATATAGAACGGGCACTCGGTTGGGCGATGACTTGGCGGCGAACATAGCCTGATCGGCTGCGGAACAAAGGGCGGGAACGGTTGCGAGCGGTGCTTGTAAGGACTCACCCGTTTTTGAGATGCCTATACTTGCAGTGACTTTCAGCATGCGCTCGTTCCACAAAATGGGGAGCGCGATGTTCTTGCACATGTCTTTGGCGAGTTTGAAAACATCCACCTCTTCATCAACAAACACAGCGCAGATAAATTCGTCGCCACCGAGGCGCCCGACAATTCCCATATCGCCGACCTGAACTTGCAAACGCGTTGCGATTTCACTCAGGACTTTGTCACCAGCTTCATGACTATAGGTGTCATTGATAGGTTTGAAGCTGTCGAGATCGACAAGAAGAACGGCAACTTCATTGTCGCCGTGGGTGCGATCTTCGAGCATAACATGTAATGCGACATCGAACGCGGGTCTGTTGAGGAGGCCAGTCAACGCATCGGTGCGTTGGGACTCTTCAAGTTGAGAAAGCCGAGTTGTCGCTGTGTGTTCCGCGTTAAGAAGGGCCGCCTCGGTTGCCAATTGCCTGCGCATTGTGTCGATCGTCGTATAAATGAAGATTACCATGAACGCGAAAGTGACGCTCCAATGGCTGAGCGGTGACGCCATAGGTTCCGATGTCGGCAATCTGAATGACGCAACCACCATAAGAAAAAGAACAGGGATGAGCATCGTGTACGCAATCGTCGGGACGCGAGACCATGTGTTAACGATGTACACTTGTACCCCGATTAGCCATAGCGTGGCCGTCAGTTTCATCGCAAGCGAGGGTTCGGACGCAAGAAGCACTGCAGGGGCGACATAGATCAATGAATTGACAAAAAACAAAACCATGAGAACCAAAAGCACGTGGTCCTTGGAAAACTGGTCAAACGGCTGAAGCCCCCTAAACAACCTATACGTGCAAATCTTGGAAACAATCATCCAAACGCCTGTAAACAGCGCGATTGTCGTGTAGCCAAAGTGAAAACAAACAGCACATAAAAACAGGATGGATATGATTTGCAGAGGGTTGTCACGCGTTACGGTCGCTGTGATTGTCGCGAAATGCATCCGGTTTTGTTGTATTATTAGTCTTAGCATAACGGTCCAATGAGCATCTATCGCGCTAAGATCACACAAACATAGCGTGAAGGTTTTAGATAGTGCTCGAATTGCATTTAAGTTGCGCAATCACCCCCCTTGTTCGTAAATGACGCAGCCCCTATACGCCCCCAGAACTGATGCGGTGCCGATTTTTGGTCAACGCACAAAGGAGATCGACATGGTTGCCAGTGCAAACCTCAATGTGATGATGAAGACAGCCCGCCGCGCGGGGCGAGCGTTGCTAAAAGACTTCGGCGAAGTTGAGAACCTTCAGGTGTCCACAAAGGGCCCAGGCGACTTTGTGACGCGCGCGGATCGCAACGCGGAATACCTCATCAAAGAGGCACTGATGGAAGCCCGCCCGACCTATGGTTTTGTCGGCGAAGAAGGCACCGAGATCGAGGGCACAGACCCAACCCGCCGCTGGATCGTTGACCCGCTGGATGGCACAACGAACTACTTGCACGGTCTGCCGCACTGGGCTGTTTCAATTGCGCTTGAGCACAAAGGACAGATCGTGATTGGCGTCATTTATGACCCGATGAAGGACGAGCTGTTCTTTGCGGAAAAGGGCGAAGGCGCGTGGATGAACGAAAAGCGCCTGCGTGTTTCTGGCCGTACCCGAATGATCGAGAGCGTTTTTGCAACCGGATTGCCGTTTGCTGGGCGCACGGATTTGCCAGAGACTTTGCAAGACCTTGCACGGATTTTGCCAACATGCGCCGGTGTGCGTCGCTGGGGGACCGCATCGCTTGATTTGGCCTATGTGGCCGCAGGTCGTTACGATGGTTTCTGGGAACGCCGTTTGCATGCATGGGATATGGCTGCGGGCCTGATCATCGTGCGTGAGGCGGGTGGTATGGTTGAATCCATCAACCCTGCCAATGACATCCTTGAATCCGGTGAGGTCATCTGTGCGGCTGAACCGATTTTTGAGAAGTTCTCAAAGGTGATCCGCTCTAAGTCTTCCTAACGCTAAACCGACTTAAAGTTCAGCGAAGATATCAATCTGGTAGCCGTCAGGGTCTTTGACCGTGGCGTAGCGCTGGCCCCAGAACGCATCCCAAGGTTCAACCGTAAGAATGTGTCCGGCGTCTTTTAGGGCGGCGGCAACTGCGTTCACTTCGGCGGGGGTGTCACACAGCATTGCAAAACTGGAATGGTTGGGCGGTGTTGGTGCGTGCCCAGTAAGCTGTTCCATGAGTTCCGCCGTGTCGATCATCAAGCGCACTTCGCCAGGTTTGGTTATGGGTTCGACGTGTTGGTCGTCAGGGCCAACCTCGGGGAATTCAAACCCCAGAAGTTTGTAAAACGCGACCGTTTTGGCCATGTCCGTTGAAGACACTGCGACGGCATCCAGTTTGATCATCTTATGCCTTCCGGTCTGAAGGGTGATTGACACCATCGTTCCAGACGATCGGTTCATGTTCGGCAGGGTTCACGCCGTCTATGCCGCCCATGTTTACCCCGTACTCATTGGGATTTGAACGTCGCTGGTGATGCGTATAGATCCCGCAGGTCTTACAGAAGTGGTGCTTGGCGGTGTTGGTGCCAAAGCTATAGAGCGTCAGGTTATCCGCGCCTTTGACAACTTCGAGGTCGCCGACATTCACGCTGACGGCAGCCGCGCCGCGACGTCGACAGAATGAGCAATCACAGCGCCGCGCAGTGTTTAGCCCGTCTGACAGGGTGACGCGCAGCTCAACTGCGCCGCAATGACAGGTGACTTTGGTCATCGGTTCCTCCGAATTACGGGAATGTTAGAGCGGGTGTAGGTTGCCTCAGGGTGGGGCGGGTGGCCTTCGGTGCGGTCCCAATAGCGGGTTGATCCGCGGCGTAGCCAGATTGGAATGGTCATCACAAAGCCCGCGATAAAGCCGCCGACATGGGCCCAATATGCTGTGCCGCCGCCCTGTAAGTCACTGCCCAGCCCGTTGAAGACTTGAAGCGCCATCCAGATGCCAAGCACGATAAAGGAGGGGATCGGGATGATGCGCACGATGATGATGAAGAACAACAACACATCAACGCGGGCCTTCGGGAACAGCAACAGATAGCCCCCCATAACGCCAGCGATCGCGCCGGATGCGCCCACCATCGGAATGGCGCTGCTCGGGTTGGGAAGGTATTGCAGATAGGCTGCAGCAAACCCGCTGAGGATATAGAACCCCAAGAACGGGAGATGCCCCAGCTCTTCTTCCATGTTGTCGCCAAATATCCACAAAAACAGCATGTTACCAGCAAGGTGCATGAAGCCGCCGTGCAGGAACATGTGCGTGAAAAAGCCGAGGTTACCCGCGCCATTTTCAAACTGTACAGGCCAGAAGGCGTAATCAATGAGGAACTGATTGCTGGCCGTGACGCTGGTAAGAACGCCGTATTGCCATGCAAAGACCAAGACGTTCAGCCCAATCAGGGCGAAGGTCACATAAGGGGTTTTCTCGGACGGGTTGTGATCGCGAATTGGAAACATGCCTGACCGTCCGCGAATGGGGGCGGACGGTCAAGCATATTTCGCGGATCAACCGCCGACTTCGGCCAAAAGTGCTGCGTTGCCGCCTGCCGCCGTTGTGTCGATGCAGATGTGGCGTTCGTGCAGGACGTGGCCTTCGTTGAGCGGTTCGGTGATCAGCGGAACAATTGCGCCCGTGCGTTGGGCGAGTGCGCGTTCTATGCGCCGCGCGGTTTCGAC
Source organism: Octadecabacter ascidiaceicola (assembly GCF_900185015.1). Lineage (GTDB taxonomy): Bacteria > Pseudomonadota > Alphaproteobacteria > Rhodobacterales > Rhodobacteraceae > Octadecabacter > Octadecabacter ascidiaceicola. The sequence continues at coordinate 248,939 of NZ_FXYD01000002.1, forward strand.
GTCTCCTTGCCAGACGACAGCGGCGAATGTCATGGATTGTAGTTCGTCGTCGGTGACGTCGTCATCATGGACCATCGGGATTCCGCCAAGGTCCAAAACCCTGTCCGCTTGCGCCTGTTTGTCTGGCCCGAGGCACAGGATCGCGCCACGCGGATGGGTCGATAGGCGGTTGGATTCACCCGTTGGACCGGGCAAGTCAACCGGGGCTGGGGGGATGTCTGGATAGTCAACGGACGCCGCGAAACGTGGCATATACATTGGGCCGCCAGCCTTGGGGCCAGTGCCAGAAAGCCCTTCACCGCCAAAGGGTTGGCTGCCAACGACTGCGCCAATTTGGTTGCGGTTGACGTAGATATTTCCTGCGTTGATGTCCTCAACCACTTGCTGCACGCGGTCATCAATGCGGGTGTGCAGGCCAAACGTCAGCCCGTAGCCCGTGGCGTTGATATCCGCGATGATCTTGTCGAGGTCTTGGGATTTATAGGTTGCAATGTGCAGAACAGGGCCGAAGATTTCACGGGTGAGGTCGGCGATGCCGTTCACCTTGATCGCTGTCGGCGCGACGAAGGTGCCGATGTCCGGCACGGGCAAGGCATGCAGCACGCGACCCTCTGCGGCGGCGGTATCTATGTGGTCTTGGATGCTTTTGCGCGCGGCTTCGTCAATGACGGGGCCAACATCGGTGGACAGGTGCCACGGATCGCCCAAGTGTAGCTCGTTCATCGCACCTTTGAGCATGTCGATGACTTTGTCGGCGATGTCTTCTTGCAGGTAGAGGCACCGCAGGGCCGAACAGCGTTGGCCCGCCGATTGGAACGCCGATTGCACGATGTCGCGCACGGCGTGTTCGGGCAGAGCGGTCGAATCCACGATCATAGCATTTAAGCCACCCGTTTCCGCAATAAGCGGCGTGCCGGGGGCGCAGTGGTCGGCCATGCTTGCGCGGATTTTTAGCGCGGTGGGCGTGGAGCCTGTAAAGGCGACGCCGTTTATGCGCGGATCAGAGGTAAGCGCCGCACCGATATCGCCGCCCCCGGGCAGGAGGTGAAGGACATCTGTTGGAACGCCGACTTCATACATGATTTGAACCGCGCGATGTGCGATCAGGCCGGTTTGCTCGGCGGGTTTTGCAAGAACGGCGTTTCCAGCGGCAAGCGCTGCTGAAATTTGTCCTGTGAAGATCGCCAGTGGGAAGTTCCACGGTGAAATGCAGGTCCAGATGCCGCGCGCGGTTGGGGAGCGTTGTTCCGCTTCAGTCGCGTAATAATGTAGGAAATCAACGGCTTCACGAATTTCACCAACGGCATCAAGCATTGTTTTGCCCGCTTCACGATGCAGCATCGCGAAGAGTTCTTCGGCGTTGTTTTCATAGGCCGCAGCGACGCGGCGCAGCACGTCTGCACGATCTTTCACGGGCGCACCCCATGGTTTGGCAGCTTCGATTGCGGCCGTCGCGTCCGCGGGCGAAGCCCATGTGATTTGCCCAACGGTGTCCTTTTTGTTTACGGGATTGAGGACGGCGCGGGGACTAGAAGTCGCATCGTTGCCGCGTGCGGACGACAACGGGGCTGCGGCCCAAAGATGGTTGAGAAACGGTGTTCGCCCCTGATCAATCTCGTCTAAAGTCGGGCGGTGGGTGATGTCCCAGCCTTTGGCGTTGGCGCGGTGGGGCGCGAACAGGGCGGGGCCTTTGGGCAGGTTTGGCGTTGCACCGATGTCCTTGAACGGATCAGCTGCGACGACTTCTGGCGCGACGTCTTCATCGACGATTTGGTTCACGAAACTGCTGTTGGCGCCGTTTTCAAGCAGGCGGCGCACGAGGTAGGCGAGCAGGTCTTCGTGGGCGCCGACAGGGGCGTAGATACGGCAGCGGGTTTTGTTGGCGTTCAGCACGAGCTTATGGAGCGTTTCGCCCATTCCGTGCAGCCGTTGGAATTCGTATTCATTGGCGTTGACGCCCATGTCTTTTGCTATGTGCAGGATCGCCGCGACGGTGTGGGCGTTATGGGTGGCGAACTGCGGATAGATGCGGTCGGTCATGCCCAACAGTTTGCGGGCATTGGCGATGTAGCTGACATCGGTGTGGGATTTTGAGGTGAACACAGGGAAGCCATCAAGCCCAAGGACCTGTGCACGTTTGATCTCCGCGTCCCAATAGGCACCTTTTACGAGGCGCACCATCAGTTTGCGATCTGTGCGAATGGCGAGGTCGTTTAGCCAGTCGATGACGTAGCCCGCACGTTGCCCGAAGGCCTGCACGACGACACCGAAACCGTCCCAGCCTGAAAGGGCAGGATCGGAGACGACGGCTTCAATCACATCGAGTGAAAGCGAGAGGCGGTCGGCCTCTTCGGCGTCGACGTTGAAGCCTTGGCCAGCGGATTTCGCAAGCATCGCGAGGGAGCGAAGACGTGGGACGAGGTCTGCCATGACGCGGTCGCGCTGGGCTTCTTCGTAGCGGGGGTGCAGGGCGGAGAGTTTGACGGAAATGCCGGGGTTTTCGGCCACGGTGTCATGGGTGCAGGCATCCGAAATAGATGAAATCGCACGAGAATATGCGAGGTGGTAGTGTTTGGCGTCTTTCTCGGTGCGGGCCGCTTCGCCGAGCATGTCGTAGGAATAGGTGAAGCCGATGGCCTCCATTCCAGCGGCGCGTTTCATCGCCTTGTTGATGTCTTCACCGAGGACAAACTGACGGCCCATTTCACGCATAGCGCGGCCAACGGCGGTACGGATAACCGGTTCGCCAAGACGTTTGACGGCAGAGCGCAGGTGGCGGGTTAGCCCTGGTTTTTCGTCATCCAACACGCGCCCCGTTAGCATCAGTGCCCAAGTGGAGGCGTTAACCAAAGAGGACGCGGATTTGCCAAGGTGTGTGCCCCAGTCCGACGGCGCGATCTTGTCTTCGATCAAGGCATCAATGGTGTCGGCGTCCGGCACGCGCAGCAGGGCTTCGGCCAAACACATCAGGGCGATGCCTTCATCTGTGGACAGCCCATATTCCGCGAGGAAGACCTCCATCAAGCCCGGATCGGAGGCGGCGCGGATGTCACGAACGAGGTCGGCCCCGCTCGCCGCGATTGAAGCGCGATCCGCATCTGAAAGCTTGGCCGCGGTGACAAGCGCGTTCACGGCGTCAGTTTCTTCACGTAAGTATGCCTTGTCGATTTCGGCACGAAGGTGCGAAGCTGTGTTTTTTGACATGTGACACTCCAATTGACTTGATTTTAAGGCGGGTCTTTGGTCCAGTATATCGAGAGTTAGCGCGCCGAGTGAACTGTCTTTCTGATTTTTGGCACTCACTTCGACTGAAATAAGGGCAATTTAATGGACGAAGATACTTCTGAGCTGGATGGGTTTGATCGCAAGATTTTGGACGTTATTGCGGTTGAGGGGAGAATCACCGTTACGGATTTGGCCAAACGCATTGGGTTATCGAAATCACCCACTCAAGCGCGGCTTCGGCGGTTGGAAGAAACGGGAGTGGTGCGTGGGTATCGCGCATTGTTTGACCCCATTCGGCTGGGGCGCGACCATGTGGCGTTCGTTGAGGTGAAGCTGAGCGATACCCGCGAATCTGCTTTGGCGACGTTCAATAAGGCCGTGACCCAGATTCCAGAGATTGAGCAATGTCATTTGATTGCCGGTTCGTTTGATTATTTGCTGAAAGTGCGGACCGCGGGCATGGGGAGTTACCGCCTTGTTTTGGCAGATAAATTATCGACGTTGCCGCATGTTGCGAACACGTCGACCTATGTGGCAATGCAGGCTGTGAAAGAAGAAGCAATCGCGCCGCGAAGCGGTGACAGTTGACGAAACGCCAAACTGCGCCATCCTGACGGGATGAAACATGCCATTGCCTTTAGCCTGATTGCTGTGCCGTTTCTGGCGGGGCCTGCCGTTGCGGACTGTGCGGTGGGGCGGGATTACAGTGACGAATTGGCTGTCATTGTGGACCAGATGCAGTTCGCCCCCGATCAAGGCCGCGCCCAAGACCTGGCAAGTGAGATGTGGGAAATCTGGCTTGATGCGCCGGATGCCTTGGCGCAAGGGATGTTGGACGAGGGGTTGGCGCACCAACGGTATGGCGATTATGCGGCCAGCCGCGCGGTTCTGACTGAATTGATCGAGTACTGCCCCGATTACGCCGAAGGGTATAACCAACGTGCCTATGCCGCCTTTCTAGCCTTCGATTTTGAAGCTGCACTAACGGATTTGGATGTCGCGATAGCCTTGCAGCCGCTGCATTTGGGCGCGCTGACAGGCAAGGCACGGACCTTGATTGAAGTGGGGCGTGACGCCGAAGCGCAAGAAGTTTTGCGCACCGCTTTGGCGATCAATCCTTGGCTTGCGGAACGTGCATTGCTGACCGAGGAATTAGAGACAGATCTATAGGCGAAATGCACTGGACGCGCGGGTTGATTTGCCTATGTTGCGGGGGCTGGCCCGCGTGGTGGAATGGTAGACACTGGAGACTTAAAATCTCTTGGCCTTACGGCCGTGCCGGTTCGAGTCCGGCCGCGGGTACCAGCGTGCTTTCGTATTGCGAAAGCTCGTTAGGTTACGCAACCGCATGTGGCAGTCGTTTTGGAAAAACGATGAGAACATGCAGAACCACACAGAGCGACAAACGAAAAAGCCCCCGCCGTTAAGCGAGGGCCTAAAGTCATTCTTTTCAGACGGTTACTGTAAACGTGCCGCAGAAAGGGCGATCGCTTGTTGATAAACTGTTGCCGCGTTCCATTCGTTCAAAACGCGAAAGTTTGCGCTGCCTTCTTGGAAAGATGCACCGGGCTGCCAGCCTTTCTGACGCAGGAAATTCGCGGTGGAGGCGAGGCTGTCTGTGACGGAATACAGATCAACGCGGCCATTGCCGTCTGCATCAACGCCATAGCGTAGCGCGTTACCAGGCAGGAACTGGGTGTGGCCCATTTCGCCGTGGGCGGCGCCACGTTGGTTTGCGCCAAGGCCGCCTTGGTCAACCAGCATCAGCGCAGCAATCGCGTGGGGGGTGAAAAAGTCAGAGCGGCGGCAGTCGTAGGCGACGGTCGATATGCTGTCGACAACTGGTGTGTTGCCCATGGTGCGGCCAAATCCGGTTTCCATGCCGTGGATCGCCAGAAGGATGCCTGCTGGCACACCATAGGCGGATTCAAGGGAGGCGTAGAAATTTGGGTTCTTGTTACGCTCACGCTGCATTTGATTGGCGAAGCTATCAAGAGAGCCAAGGCGGATGCGGATGAATTCGTTCAGCTCATAACGCACACCGGTTTGGTTGCGGTCTGCGTTGATGGTGGATTGGCTGTATTGCGCGTTTGCGAGGGCTTGAAGGCCAGCCGAGCCAACACCCGCTGCGGCCGCTTCTTGTGCGAAGGCTTGTTTCCAAGCGCCAAAGCCTGACGCGTCGTTGCCGCAAGGGGCGGCGAGGGCAGGGGCCGCAAGGGCAATGAAGGCAGCAGCAAGAACGAAACGCATGGGAAAACTCCGGTAAATAAAGGTTAACCGAAGGTTATCAGGTTTTGGGCGGGTGCAAAGTCCGGAAAACGCGACCAAGTGGCGGTCTGCCGCCGATGGAATTTAGTCGCGTTTGCCTGCGAAACGTTCGGTCCATTCGATCCGCTGTTCGTCCGTGATTTTGGTGAACAGATTGTCCGGCACGGCGAAGGCGTGGCCTGCAGACAGGGCGTTCACGGCGGCGTTCATGTCGCTTGGCCAGTCCATATCGAGCGTGTTCATCGCGCTCAGCAGCTTGGCGCTGGCGGTTGGGATGAACGGCGCAGAAAGCACGGCGTAAACACGGATGAGGTTCAGCGCGAGGCGGATTTGCGCGGCGGCCTGATCGGGGTCAGTTTTGAACAGGGCCCACGGTGCAGCGGCCTGCAAGTATTCGTTGCCAGCGGCCCACATCGCGCGCAGCTCGGTCGCTGCTTTGCGAATTTCGATACCGTCCATCGCGGCCTCATACGCGGCGAGGCGTTTTTGAAGGTCCGCGATCAGGGTCGTTTCGGCCGCGCCCCATTCACCGCCTGCTGGCACGTCCTCAGAGTATTTCGAGCGGCAGAATTTGGTGACGCGGGAGACGAAGTTGCCCAAGACGTCGGCGAGGTCTTTGTTGCAGTCGGTTTGGAATTGTTCCCACGTGAATTCGGAATCCGACGTTTCGGGCGCACGGGACAGAAGCCACCAGCGCCAGTAATCGGCAGGTAGAATTTCAAGCGCTTGGTCCATGAACACGCCGCGTCCGCGTGAGGTTGAGAACTGGCCGCCGTCGTAGTTCAGATAGTTGAACGATTTCAGGTAGTCGACGCGTTTCCAAGGCTCGCCCGAGCCTAGAATTGTCGCGGGGAAGCTAAGTGTATGGAATGGCACGTTATCTTTGCCCATGAACTGGGTGTAGCGCACATCATCCGCGCCTTTGTCGGTACGCCACCAGCGCGCCCAGTCGTCACCTTTGCCGGCATCGACCCATTCTTGGGAACAGGCGATGTATTCGATGGGCGCGTCAAACCAGACGTAGAAAACCTTGCCTTCCATGCCGGGCCATTCTTCTTCGCCCTTCATCACGGGCACGCCCCAATCGAGGTCGCGGGTGATGCCACGGTCTTGCAAACCGTCGCCGTCATGCAGCCACTTCTTGGCAATCGACGTGGTCAGCACGGGCCACCCCGTTTGGCTGTCGATCCACGCGTCGATGTCGTCTTTCAGTTTGGATTGCAGCAGATAGAGGTGCTTGGTCTCGCGCATTTCCAGATCGGTCGAGCCAGAGATGGTGGAGTGCGGATTGATCAGGTCAACCGGATCCAGCAGCTTGCCGCAGTTGTCGCACTGATCGCCACGCGCATCTTCATAGGCACAGTTGGGGCAGGTCCCCTCAATATAACGATCGGGCAGGTAGCGGCCATCAGCATGGGAATACATCTGCGTTTCCATGCGTTCTTCGATCAGCCCATTGTCGGCCAGAACACCTGCAAAGTGCTGGGTCAGCTTGCGGTTTTGCTCGGAACTGGAACGGCCGTAGTGGTCAAACGACAGGTTGAAGCCCTCGGCCAGCTTCGCCTGAACTTCCCACATCTCGGCGCAGTATTCATCAACCGGTTTGCCCGCTTTGGCTGCAGCAAGTTCGGCAGGGGTGCCGTGTTCGTCTGTGGCGCAAAGGAACAAAACCTCATCCCCACGCCCGCGCAAATAGCGTGCGTAAAGGTCTGCGGGCAGTTGGCTGCCGATCAGATTGCCGAGGTGTTTGATCCCGTTGATGTAGGGGATCGCGGAGGTGATGAGGTGACGTGCCATTGGGGTGTGTAAGTTCCTGCTGCTTTGGTGTTGTGCGCAGGTTTAGCGGAGCGACCGCATAAGGGCCAGCAACGTTCGGGTTCAAAGCACCATGCACCCCAATTGGTGTCAGGCCCGATGCCACGGAATCATAACATGGCATCGGGATAGACCATTAATTTAGTTTATTGCGGGAAAGGATAGTTTTTGCCCAACACTGTAGGGCTGTAGGCTGATCCCCAATGGCCGCCGAAGCTGACCTGGCCATTGCCATAGCCTACAAACGGGTCTGTTGAAAAATCTGTCCAGACAAACGGCACAATTGTTTCCAAGTTTGTATAGTCGGTGCAAAAGGTAAATGTTTCAAACCACTGCCATTCCGCACAAATCGTGTTGTACCCAGCCTCTGTGACGAAATTATACGAGCAGGACGTAGTCTCTTCGTTTGTTATGGTTTGCTCAATGCTGAACGTCGCTTTGAATTCCGCACTCACATTGCCCGGGCTCGCACCGACGGAGGCTTCAAATGTGCGTTGCGTTGTTGTCGAAAGCCCTGTTGTTGTTTGATAGTCTTTCGTAATATTGACCTCCCCTGCGAAACCTTGGGAACCAACCAGGTGCCATTGTCCGCGCGTAACAGCATTAAGGGTGGCAGGCACTTCAGAGAGCGCCGGATAGATGCCATGCTGACCGCTTCGCAAGTCGGCAAAAGTCGGGAGTGAAGCGGAATTCGTGATACATCTGAGTGAGTTTGTATCCACGGGTGTACTCGCAACTAAGTTCAAAGGCCCCAATGAGGGAAGTCCATCCGTATAAGATTGCGGTTCAGGAAATGCTGGTTTCGTAAAATTACTACGTAGAAATGTCTTCATTGATTTTGCTCCTCAGAAGGTTGAAGGGCCGTCTTGATGGTTAACCCTACGTCAGGAGGCCAGCTTTTTGGTGCATAAGCAACACATATTCACGCAGGGCGTGCTTTAGCGTGCGCGACTCCCTCTTTAGTTGCGCCCCCGCGACTTCCCCAACAACCGACCAATGATAAACGACGTGCGTGGGGCGTAGATGTAGCGGGTGCGGTCTTCGCGGGTTTCGCGTACGCGCATGCGTCCAAGGCCGAACACGATAAGTCCGATGTGGCCGAGTGAGATGAAGTAGAAAAGCGCCTCGGGGCCGAAGTTTTCGATCAATACGGACGTCACCCATGGGGCGGCGATGGCGCCTGTGGCATAGAAAAACATCAGTGCGGCGGAGAGTTCGACGCGTTCTTCAGCGGTTGCAAAGTCATGGGCGTGGGCCGCGGCGACGGAATAGACTGGGAAGGTCGTGAAGCCGAAGAACGCTGCACTAAACATCACGCCCGCGGTGCCAAGACCGGATGCAGCGACCGTTACGGCGCAGGAGAACACTGAAGCAACCGAAAGCCAGACCAGCACCCAACGCCGATCGAACTTATCTGCAAGCCAGCCCGTTGGGTATTGCGCCAGCGCGCCACCGGCGACGAAGGCGGCAAGGAACAACCCGATCTGGCTGGCGGCGAGGCCGACTTCTTGGCCATAGATTGGCCCGACCATTCTGAAAGACGCACTCGACATTGCGGCAACCAGAACACCCGCGACGGCAAGCGGTGACATGCGCCACGCCAGTGACGGGCGCAGGCGCGGGGCGTCGGGTGTTTCGGGCTGCGGAACGCGGGTCAACGCCAACGGAAGCATAGCCGCGCAGCACAAAATCGTTAGCAAATTATAGGCGATATAGGTTTCCATGCTGGCCAATGAGCCGATCATCAACTGCGCGATCAGGCTGCCGCCCATGTCGACGACACGGTAAAGACCCATTGCACGCCCGCGCGAGGCATTGGTGACCTTGGCCTGAAGCCAGCTTTCAATGACCGTGTAGCAACCCGCGATGCAAATGCCGGACATGATGCGCAAAAACGCCCATGCGATTGGGTCAAATATCAGGATGTGGCCCGCCATGCCGATGGCACCCATGGCTGTGAACACCGCAAACGCGCGGCTGTGGCCGACGTCCCCCATAAGGCGTGGTGCCCACCAACAGCCGATGAAAAAACCCGTGAAATGCATTGAGCCAAGGAAGCCGACTTCGCCACGGCTGAACCCGCTGCCAAGCCCCGTCAGCGCATCTAGCGGGCCAACGGCGCCGGAGGAAAGCTGCAACAAAGCCACAGAGAGCAACAGGGCCGCAAAGGAAATCATGAGTCTCATGAGAGTATAAGGGCCTGATCCAAGCGGCGGCGCTAGTGCTTAATCGACAGGCGGTGTCGCGGATGGGGTATTATTGAGGAAAGCGAGCCTGCGGGGTTGTTATCACGAAGCGCGAAGTTAACTTGCGGACAGGTTTCGAAAAGCAAGGGTACAGTTATGAATCAGGTCGAGCTAGGTCGTACAGGAATTATGGTTAGTGATTGGTGCCTTGGCACGATGACGTTCTCGACGCAGACGCCTGCTGAGGATGCGCACCGCCAGATTGATATGTGTCTTGATGCCGGGATTAACTTTTTGGACACGGCGGAAATGTATCCGGTGAACCCGTTGCGCAAAGAAACAGTCGGAAATTCGGAAAAATGCATCGCGGACTGGATTGCCAAGTCGGGACGGCGCGAGGACGTTGTAGTGGCCACCAAAGCGGGTGGTGATAGCCCGTTGATCCGCGGCGGCGAAGGCTACGGCGCAGATAACATTCTGGATATTCTGGACGGCAATCTGCAGCGCCTTGGGACGGATTACATCGACTTGTATCAGCTTCATTGGCCCATGCGCGGTTCCTACGCATTTCGTCAAAACTGGCTGTATGATCCAAGCAAACAAAGCAGGCAGCAGACGTTGGATCACATGGGCGGCGTGCTGGAAAAGCTGAAAGAAGCGCAGGCCGCTGGCAAAATTCGCAGCTTCGGGATGTCCAATGAAAGTGCGTGGGGCGCGACCAAATGGATCGACGTTGCCGAAGAGCTGGGCGCGCCGCGTATGGCCTCGGTGCAGAACGAATACTCGCTACTGTACCGTCAGTATGACACTGATTTGGCCGAAATGTCGGTGAATGAGGATGTGGTGTGCTTTTCCTATTCGCCGCTGGCTACGGGGCTTTTGACGGGCAAATACCAGAACGGCGCAGTGCCGGAAGGGTCGCGCATGACGCATGGGCCGCAATTGGGCGGGCGGGTTACACCGCGCGTTTTTGCGGCTGTGGATGCATATCAGGCCGTTGCAGACCTGCATGGTATGTCGTTGGCGCATATGGCGATGGCATTCCAACGCTCGCGGCCCTTTAAGGTGAGCGCGATTTTCGGGGCGACGACCTCGCAACAGCTTGCATCGCTGCTGGAGGGCAAAGATATCGAACTGTCGAGTGAGGTGTTGGCTGATATCGACATCACCCACCGCGCTTTTCCGATGCCCTTCTAGCGTCGAGTGCTTCGTTTCTTTCTTTCAGGGCTTGCCTAAATCAATTTGAAAGCGCGGACCCGCGCCGGAGATTTCTTTGAGCTCCGATATGGCGCGGTAAGCGGTGATTGCAGAATGATTGTCCGGGGACGTACCGATGGTCAAACGCGTCGCGCAGGTTTTAAGTGCATAGGTTTTTGCGGCCGCGATCAGGGCCTTGCCGATGCCATTGGCGCGATGGGGCTCTTCCACAAAGAGGTGGTGGATATCGAGGCGGATTTTTCCATCGTGGAGCACCATTGTCTGCGTCAAACCCGCATATCCTACAGGTGTGTTGTGGTGTTTGGCGATCAAGGCGATGCCCATGGGAGCGGGGCTAAAGAAGATGTCGTCAAGCTGCGCCAGCGTGACCTGCGCTTCGTCACCGTGGAACGCCGAAAGCGCGCAAATCATCTCATAGATTGCGGGCAGGTCTTGTGGGGTGGCGAGATCAATGTCGGTCATAGGCTACAAAGGGCGCTTTGGGGGCTTGCGTGTCAAGTTGGTGCGTCTAGGGTCAATCGAAATACAGGAGATACCAATGCCATTAGCGATGAACCGTGACGTCTTTATTACCGCAGCTATTACCGGATCGGGGAGCACGCAGGATCGCAGTCCGCATGTGCCGCGCTCGCCTGAGCAGATTGCGAACAGCGCGATTGATGCGGCCAAAGCGGGTGCTGCCGTGGTGCATTGCCATGTGCGCGACCCTGAGAGCGGTGTGCCGAGCCGCAAGTTGGAATTGTACCGCGAAGTGACTGACCGTATTCGGGCGTCTGACGTTGATGTGGTGTTGAACCTGACGGCTGGCATGGGCGGTGACATTGTGTTTGGTGGCGTTGAAAGCCCACTGCCGACGGTTGCGGGTACGGACATGGTAGGTGCGACGGAGCGTGTTGCCCATGTGGCTGAGTGTTTGCCAGAGATTTGCACACTGGACTGCGGCACGATGAATTTTGCCGAAGCTGATTATGTGATGACCAACACACCCGGTATGTTGCGGGCGATGGGTCAGATGATGACGGACCTTGGTGTGAAGCCCGAGATCGAGGCGTTTGATACGGGTCATCTTTGGTTTGCCAAGCAGTTGGTGGCCGAGGGTATTCTAGAGCCTAACGCCTTGGTGCAGCTGTGCATGGGTGTGCCTTGGGGCGCGCCGGATGATCTGAACACGTTCATGGCGATGGTGAACAATGTGCCTGACGAGTGGACGTTCAGCGCTTTCGGGTTGGGGCGTTCACAGATGCCTTATGTTGCGGCGTCTGTTCTTGCTGGCGGCAATGTGCGCGTCGGGTTGGAGGACAACCTGATGCTTGATAAGGGCGTGCTGGCAACCAATGCGCAATTGGTCGAACGCGCACATGGGATCATCGAGAACCTTGGGGCGCGGGTCATTGGCCCAGCTGAGGTGCGGGAAAAGCTGGGGTTGGTGAAACGCGCGCCAAAAGGCTGATCCAAATTGCGTGCAGTTTGCTTTCTCGTTTTCGTGGCCAGTTCCGTGGGGTGCTCACAAACGCCTTTGCCGGAACCGTTTGGTGTGACAATGGTTGAGGAAACCACCTGCAACGGAATGGGTGGACGAATTACGATGGGCCTTGACGGTGCGTTTTGTGCGATGGGCCAATGAGGAGTGCGTATGAAGCGGGTTGTGTTGGCGATGGTTTCGTCTCTTTTGGTTGCTTGTACGGAAGAACCTGTAGCACCTGTTCAACCTGCTGAGGTTTTCCGCGACACGGCTGCGCAAATTGCGTCCCAAACCGATGTTACCGCTGCGCGAATGGCAGGAGAATGGGCCATTCGGCAAAGGTTTGCCGCCCCGCGTACGCCGCGTTCAGGGATGTCGCTTTCCGCGCTTCCAAATGAGGCGTTGCAGTTGACCGTCATCGGTGGCGATTGCATTGATGATGTTTGTTTTGAGGAAGAAACCCTTATTCTGTTGGAAAAAACGGGACCGGGGCGTTGGACGGCGCAGGGCCCTCAAACAGCGTTGCCTGAGGGAGAGTTTTGGGTGATGTGGATGGAATTTGATAGCCGTACCGCCGCGATCGGCGCCCCGTCGGGCGAGTTCGGTTGGATCATGGATAAAAACATCACCGGAGGGGGCGACCGCATCACGGCAGCACGGGACATTATGGATTGGTTTGGCTATAATGTGTCACGACTCGAAGAGGTGAACAGATGAAACGTTTAATTGTTGGTTTTGGTTTGGCGATGACGCTTGTTGCATGTGATGAAATTGCATTGCCGGGCGTGACTGGTGTTTCTTCTCCGGCTGCCGCAGCGTCATCTGGTGGCGGTGGCGGATTCCGTGAATACCTCGTTCTTGGATCAACGATGAGCTTTGAAGAATGTCGTGCGCGTGGTGGTATTATCATCCGCGATGCAGGCAGCCCGATGATCGCGTGCGATCCACGTGTGCGCCGTGAGCCTGTGCCGGCAAACGAATTTGACCACCCGGGTAGCCCCGTTCCGCAAGTCGCGGAAGTGGTTGAGGGATAACAGCTCTAAAACGTCGCAATTCGGCTTGACGCCCTACTGAAATTGGCCTCGCATGTGCGGGGCCTTTTGATGTTCTGGGGCCGAAAATAAAGGGGCTGAATTTGGCACAAGTAGCGGCGATTATTGGTGGTGGTGTGATCGGAGGCGGTTGGGCTGCACGGTTCTTGTTGAATGGTTGGGATGTGCGGGTGTTTGACCCTGATCCTGAGGCCGAACGCAAGATCAGTGAAGTGCTGGACAATGCGCGGGCGTCTTTGCCGGGGCTCTATGACATGGCGATGCCGGATGAGGGCAAGCTGACGTATCACGACACAATGTCGGACGCGGTTGCGGGGGCTTCATGGATCCAAGAGAGCGTACCAGAACGCCTTGAGCTGAAGCGCAAGGTTTACCAAATGTTGCAAGAACACTGCGCAGCTGATGCGATTATCGGGTCTTCGACGTCGGGATTTAAGCCGTCCGAGTTGCAGGGCTGTGCAACGCGACCAGAGCAAATCGTGGTGTGCCACCCGTTCAACCCTGCCTATCTGCTGCCCTTGATTGAGGTCGTGGGCACAGATGCCAATGAAGAAATGTTAGGCGGTGTCGCGGACACCCTGCGCGGCATTGGCATGTATCCATTGATGGTGAAAAAGGAAATTGATGCCCATATCGCGGATCGTTTCCTTGAAGCTGTCTGGCGTGAGGCGCTTTGGCTGATCAAGGACGGGATCGCCACAACCGAAGAAATCGACGAAGCCATCCGTATGGGATTCGGTTTGCGCTGGGCACAGATGGGGCTGTTTGAAACCTACCGTATTGCGGGCGGCGAGGCGGGTATGCGCCACTTCATTGAACAGTTCGGGCCATGCCTAAGCTGGCCGTGGACCAAGTTGATGGATGTACCTGAATTGACGGATGAGTTGATTGATCAGATTGCGGATCAGTCGGACGCGCAGTCGGGGCAGTATTCCATTCGCGAGTTAGAACGCCATCGCGACGCCAATCTGGTCGGTATGATGCGCACATTGAAAGCACGGGATTGGGGCGCCGGGGCGTTGTTGAACACCCATGACAAGACCATGAACCAAACCGGAGCGATTGCGGAACGGCTGGCGGATGTGTCTGACCTGACCAAGCCCGTTAAGACCGTGGAACGCGCGGTGCCGATTGATTGGACGGATTACAACGGCCACATGAACGAAGCGCGGTATTTGCAGGCGTTCGGTGATGCTACCGACCGCCTGATGTTGATCGTTGGCTGCACGCCAGAGTATATCGCCGAGGGTGGCAGCTATTTCACTGCCGAAACCCATATACGTCATATTGATGAGGTCCACGCGGGCGCGAAGATCAGGGTTGAGACGCAGGTTATGGCAGGGGCTGGTAAAAAGATGCACCTGTTTCATGCGATGTATGAGGGCGAGCGGTTGCTGGCCACGGGAGAGCATATGTTGATCCATGTGAGCCTTGAGACACGCCGCGCCAGCGAACCTGCGCCGAGCGTCGCAGACCCGTTGGCGCGTTTAGCTGCAGCGCATGCCAAGCTTCCACGCCCAGAGGGTGCGGGTGCCGCCGTAGGTGTGCGGTGAAGCGCGCGCTGATCACGGCGGGTGCGTCGGGCATTGGGTTCGCCATGGGCGAAGCCTTTGCGCAAGTTGGCTTTGACGTTTGGGTGACGGATGTGGACGCGACTGCTTTGCCGCGTTGTCCGAGCAACTGGACAACGCGGCAGGTGGATGCCTCCGATGACGTTCAAATGCGCAGGCTGTTTGAGGAGATCGCAGCGGCGGGTGGCGTGGATGTTGTTTGTGCCAACGCTGGCATCGCGGGACCGACGGCGCGTGTCGAGGACGTGGTGTGGGAGGATTGGAAAGCCTGTGTTGATGTGACCCTTGGCAGTGCGTTTCTCTGTGCAAAATACGCAGCGCCATTGATGAAGGCTTCGGGTTCGGGCGCGATTGTGCTGACGTCATCGACTGCTGGCGTCTTCGGCTATCCGAACCGTGCGCCTTATGCGGCAGCCAAGTGGGGGGTCATCGGGTTGATGAAAACGCTGGCGATGGAGTTGGGGCCGTTTGGCATTCGCGCCAATGCGATTTGCCCTGGTGCTGTGGAGGGCCCGCGCATGGAAGGCGTGTTGCAGCGCGAAGCCGACGCCAAGGGTATGACGCGGGATGCGGTTTATGACGGCTATGCGTCGGGGACGTCTATGCGCACGTTTGTAACGGCGCAAGACATTGCGAATATGGCGGTGTTTCTGGCGTCCGACGGTGCGCAGCGGGTGTCAGGGCAAGTGATATCTGTGGACGGGCATACTGAAAACCCTGATCCCAAGCCTTAGCATAGGATTGAGTATTTTTGAGCCAAAGAAAGGTTAGAGGTACTTTGATTTGAGCATCTGGATATGGCTGGCGATGTCAGGTGGCGTGATTGTGGCCTCGCGGACCAATGTATCAAAGTGCCGTGTCACCATTTGCACGCGTTCGGTGTCGCGAAAGGCGAGATAGTTCTGTCCCAGATAGAGCACTGAGAGGAGCGGGCCGAATACGGTTATGGGAGCTGAGAAGAGGCGGCGGGCGTCAAACAAGTGGAGCCTTAGCGTCGGGTAAAGGTCGGTTTGGAGCTGGGCGATGTGGTCGAGTTGCGTAAGGCGCAAGCTGGCTTGGACGCCTTCGTAGTACCCTGTTCCCGCCGCGAAGCTGGCGAGTTCATCGAGCGGGAGGGCGATTTCATAGTCAGATTTGGCCGCGCGCATCCAGCGCATGCGATCTTCTGAAGCGCCGATGGCCTGTTCCGTTGAGCGCCCCAAATGCGGGCCATATTCCCAGCGCAAGAGGTCTGGCAGTTTGAGCATGTCTGGCAAGCCAGCGGGGACATGGCGAATTTTGTAGCCCGCCGCCTCTTGGTGCCACTCAAAAATTTGTTCATCCACAAGAGCGCGGGGGGCTTTGGTGACCTCAATTGAGGCGGCGATGAGCTCGGCGGCCAGTTCGGGGCGCTCAGTCAGGCCGAGAAGCCAATCTGCTGAGACGCCAAGCGCGGAGGCGCAGCTTGCAACAACATGCGCGTTGGGCAGGCGCGCGCCGCTGCCGCTGAGAAGCTGCGATATGGTGGAGCGATCCACGCTGATTGCACGGGCGAGACCCGATTGCGTCATGTGCTGCGTTTCCATGGCTTCATGCAATCGGGTGCGAAGCAGGCGGGCGCGGTCTCGTTTGTCCATATTTTGCGACATGTGATGGATTATATCATCATTTGTGGGTTTTGCTAACTATTCTCAGAATGCCCAATCGGGTGCGTTGTCTTTAAGTGTGAAAGGGCAAGCAATGGAGAAAATATGGACACCCCGAAACGTACGATAACCAAAGCCGTGATCTGGAACCTGATTGGTTTGGCGACGATGGCAATAGTTGGGTTGATCGCGACAGGGTCGTTGGCTGTTGGTGGTGCAATGGCGCTGGTGAATGCCGCGCTGGGACTGTCGATGTATTTCGTTTACGAGCGGATTTGGAACCGCGTGTCTTGGGGGCGCAATGTCTGATTGCGTGAGGACGTCCGAGCGAAGCGCGGTTGAATGGCCGACGGTTGGTTTGGCGGTCGTGTGCTATTTTTTCCTGTTCCTCGCGCTTTGGGTTCTACCGGTTTGGGGCGCAATTTTGGTGCTTGGGCCGGCTATTGCGTTGCATGCGTCCCTTACACATGAGGTGGTGCATGGGCATCCGTTTCAAAGCCAAGTCGCGAACGCGGCGTTGGTTTTTCCGGCACTTACGCTGACGGTTCCATACGCGCGGTTTCGCGCGACGCATTTGGCGCATCACAGGGATGAGGTGCTGACGGACCCGTATGATGATCCGGAAACCAACTATCTTGATCCTGAAGTCTGGCAGCGTTTGGGCCGTCCAATGCGGGCAGTCCTGCGGATTAACAATACACTGGCTGGACGGTTGTTGATTGGGCCGCTGATTGGGCAGATCGTTTGGATGCTGAGCGATTATCGCGCGTGCAGGGCTGGGGATCGTACGGTTTTGCGGGGCTGGGTCGAACATATTCCGGCGCTGGGTTTGGTTTTGGCCGTCGTTTGGGCCGCGCCGTTGCCTTTTTGGGCTTATGCCGCCGGGGCCTATATTGCGCATTCTATTTTACGTTTGCGAACCTATTTGGAACATCAAGCGCATGAGCTTGCACGGGCACGAACCGTAATCGTAGAGGGTAGGGGGGCGTTGGCATTATTGTTCTTAAATAACAACTTACATGTGGTTCATCATATGCATCCGAATGTGGCTTGGTATGACTTGCCGACGCTCTATGCGCAAAACAAAGCGCATTATCAGCGGCGAAATGATGGGTATGTTTTTACTTCATACTCCCAAGTGTTTCGTCGCCATTTCTGGCGGGCAAAAGACACGGTGGCGCATCCGCTCTGGCGTCCGCGCGACTGACGGGGCATGTAACGGGGTATGGACCCATGGATCCCCGTAACCTTGTTGGCCGCCTTGGCCCAAACCGTGCGCTTTGGCCTGATGCGGCAATTAAAGGTGACGCGCCTGACGTCTACTGGGGCCACGTTTGCGCGCTATGTGTTTGTTGCGCCCCTCGCGATCGGGTTGGCGTTGGTTTACGGGTGGCTCAACGGGTTAGGGTGGCCAAAGACGACCGCGTTGTTTTGGGTGTATGTGGCGGCAGCTGGTACAACACAGATCCTTGCGACGGTATGCGTGATGGCCCTGTTTGCGCGGCGCAACTTTTCGGTCGGCATCGCGTTTACCAAAACCACGGTTCTTATGTCGGTCCCTGTGGGGTTCGTTCTGTTGGGCGATACCACAAGCGTTTTGGGGTTTGCGGCCATTGTGATCGGCTTTGTTGGGGTGCTGTTGCTGTCTGACCCGCAAGGGGATGTCACCCGTAATATGTTGCGCCGTGCTTTCAATATGGGCAGCGCACTTGGCCTTGCGTCGGGTGTGATCTTTGCGGTTGCAGGGGTGTCGTACCGAGGTGCGGTTCTTGAGGTGACGACGGGGGACGCGTTCTTTCGTGCGGTCTTTGTTCTGGCGATTGCCACAGTGTTACAGACGGTGATTATGGCCGCTTGGATGGCGTTGCGTGAACGCGGCGAAATGGCGCGTGTGTTGCGTGCGTGGCGGATCACGGGGCTTGTTGGGCTGACGAGCATGATTGGCTCAATCTGCTGGTTCGTCGCGTTTTCCATGCAGAACGTGGCTTACGTGAACGCTGTTGGCCAAATTGAGTTGCTGTTTTCGCTGGTAGTTACGATTTTCATTTTCCGCGAGCGGATCAGCCCGCGCGAATGGCAGGGTGGGGCCGTGCTGACAGTGTCTATTCTGATGGTCATTCTTTACGGTTAAAAGTCCAACGGGCTGCGCCCACCGAGGCGTGTGACCAAATGGGCCTCGTCGTCGTTGCGAAAGAACGGGACAGAGGCGGGTGGAGCACCATTTTGAAGGACCGCGGAAAGCTCGGCCAAGACGACTTCGGTGATAAAGGGCAAGTCAAGCATGCGTGCGTCTTTGAGGGGCACCCAATGTAGGTGGCTTAACTCATCCTCGGCTTCGCTGAAATCGTCGGGGTCGGTGATCAAGTGATCGGCGTCCACCATGAAGAAGCGTGCATCAAAGCGGCGCGGGTTGCCTTGGGGAGTGACCGCGCGAAACATGAAGTTCAATCCGGAGGCATTGGGGCGGTGGCCGCGCTGCGCAAATCCGCGCCAATCGACGGGTGCATCATCCCAGACTGAGGGCGTGCCGAGAATTTGACCTGTTTCTTCCCAAAGTTCGCGGATCGCAGCCGTTGCGAGGGCCGGCGCTGCACGTGTGCTGTCTTGGGAGAGCCGTTCGGCATCAAGTGCGGAAAGATCAGCGCCAAGTGCGATATTGTCGTCACCAGCATCAACCGCGCCGCCGGGAAAGACGTATTTGCTTGGCATGAACGCGGCGGAAGCACCGCGTTGCCCCATCAAAATGCTTGGCGTGGTGGTGCGATCACGCACCACGATAACCGTCGCGGCGTCACGTATTGCTGTTTTATCGAGCGTTTCAGACATTCCTTACCCTACGTTGAGGGGTTAGGACTTGCCCCCGAAACCATGCATGCGACGTGCCCATTGAATGGCGACGATCATGCCCTTCAGTCTTGGCAAAAGGTAAAGCGAAAGTCCAACGCATACAATCGTCAACACTGTCGCAAAGACCAATGGGTCAGGGCGGAATTGGGACCACAGAAAGTGCATCAGCACGGCAAGGATATGCCCAACGATCAAGATCGTCAGGTAGGCCGGACCGTCATCTGCACGGTGGTGGTGGTATTCTTCGTGGCAAACTGGGCAGCTGTCTGCGACTTTCAGGTAGCCTTCGAACAATGCACCGTCCCCGCAGTTCGGGCAACGACGACGAAGACCGCGCAGGATTGCAGGTTTCGTTTCGCGTTCAACGATGGAATCGGCTGCGTTTGTGGAATGATCGGCCATAAGTTCCTCAACTTTGTTGCTACAGTTGTGCCGCTCAATCCCCAAGATTCATATGGGCGATAGTGTCGCGCCCTATCGCCCTTGAAATTTTTTTTCGACGATTTGCGACGGAAATTTACGCGCTGCCCGTTTTACATACATCGACGGCCTAGAGAAGTCGTCACAACAAGATCTAAAAGGAACATAAAATGAAAACGACTATCCTTGTGGCAGCAATCGCAGCAGGCATCACATTGGCGGCATCCGCCCAAGCACGTGAAGGCCATGCCCAGCGTATGGAAATGCCAGCATTCGAAGAACTCGACCTGAACAGCGACGGCGAAGTCACTGCAGAGGAAATCCAAGGTGCAATGCAAGCGCAAGCCGCTGCACGTTTCGCTGAAGCAGATACAGATGGCGATGGTGCATTGTCCGCTGAGGAAATGATCGCCCGCGCTGGTGGCGAACGCCAAGAACGTATGGCAAACCGTATCGCTGAGCGGATCGAAAAGGCTGACACAAATGGCGATGGCCTGTTGCAAGCTGACGAAATGACAGCAATGGCCGCAGAACGCATGGAAGACCGTGGCACACGCGGCGCAGAGCGTCTGTTCAACCGCTTTGACGCAGATGAAAATGGTTCGCTGAATGCGGAAGAGTTTGCAGAAGCGCAAACCCGCATGGAAAGCCGCGGTGATCGCGGACACAATGGCCGTCGTGGCAACAACTAAGTAAGAACCTGTGGCGCGGGGTATGGACCATCGCGCCGCAAACCCTTGCGAGGGTAGGATGATGTGGGTAGCTGATTAACTGATGACCAATATGGCTCCAGTTCAAAGCGATGCGGATTTGCTTGCTGCCTTTGCGGGTGGTGACCGCAATGCAGCGCTGACGCTAACCCACAGGTTAACACCGCGTTTGATGGGGCAGGCGTATCGCATGCTCGGGAACCGCGCAGAAGCCGAAGACGTCACGCAAGACGCGATGATGCGGCTTTGGAGGATCGCGCCGGATTGGGATGCTGACCGCGCACTGGTCACAACTTGGCTTTACCGTGTTGTAGCAAACCTTTGTACGGATCGTTTGCGTAAATCGGGCCGGGGCGTCGCGTTAGACGCCATAGAAGAGCCCGCAGATGAGGCGCAATCGGCAGCAGACAACATGCAAGACGCAGCCCGCGCGACGGCTTTGCATGACGCATTGGCAGACCTGCCGGAACGACAAGCGCAAGCAGTTGCTCTGCGCCACCTAGAAGAACTCGGCAATCCTGAGATTGCCAACATTATGGACACCAACGTGCGCACCGTTGAAAGTCTGATTGCACGCGGAAAGCGTGCCCTTATTGCGAGACTATCGGGGCGCAAAGAAGAATTGGGGTATGAAGATGACAACAGATGACAAGATGTTAGAGGCCGCTTTCGCGCAGGCTCGAACACCGGACGTGATGCCGTCTGAGGACGCGTTGAACCGGATCATGATGGATGCGGATTCTGTTTTGGCAGCGCCCACCCCGGTTAAGAGGCGGCCCAAACAAGGGATCGGTGTAATGATCCTCGAAGCAATTGGCGGGTGGACCGCGTTCGGCGGTTTGGCGACAGCGACAGTCGCGGGGTTGTGGATCGGCATCTCGCCACCTGCTGCGCTGACAGATTTGTCAGCGGGGCTCTGGGGAGCAACGATTGAGGTTCCACTGTTAGAAAGCGATATGTTCGCCGGGTTGGAGGGGTAAAGATGGCAGATAAACAACAGAAAACGGGTCGTTTGCTGCGCGGCATACTGGTCGTTTCACTTGCCCTGAATTTGTTGGTGGTTGGCGTCGTAGCTGGCGCGTTCATCAAAGGCGGCGGACCTTCTGGGCCGCATCGTATCGATTTGACTGTCGGTCCTCTGACCCGTGCTATGGACGGTGAACGCCGTGATGCCGTGCGCGATGCGTTGCGTGATAGCGGGGCTTTTCAGCGCCGGGATCGCGCCGAAATTCGTGAAGACATGCAGGTTTTGTTGGCGACGTTGCGGGCAGATGTTTTTGACGAAGCTGCGTTTCGCGACGCGCTAGCGCGTCAACGTGCGCGACTTCGGTCCGGTCAAGATGCCGTTCTAGATGCGATTACATCGCAAATCGAAGATATGGATGTGGAAGAACGCGCTGAATTTGCTGACCGTTTGGAAGCTCAAGCCCGTCGCGCGCCGGAGTCTCGTAGACAAAGCAACTAAGCGGCGGACAGGCTAACCTTGTTACGCCCGCCGCTTTTGGCAGCGTAGAGTGCGACATCGGCTGCATTTACCAATGCGCCATGGCTTTCGATTTTCTCGCCGGCGTCGGTTCCGTCGCTTAGGTAAACCCCTACCGACATGGTCACATTTACTTCTTGGCGGTCGGGGCCAACGTAAAACGGCGCCCCACCGATCAAGTCGCAAAGCCGTTCTGCCGCTTTGCGGGCATGAACAACGTCACTGTTCGGGATCGCGACTAGGAACTCTTCGCCGCCCATACGTGCCAAGAGATCGACGGCGCGTAAGTTGCCCTGCAAACGCGCCGCTGTTTGTCGCAATACTTCGTCACCTGCGGCGTGGCCATACGTGTCATTCACCGTTTTGAAATGATCAAGATCAAGGGCCATGATCGCAAATTGCCGCCCGTTCTTGCGGCTTTCTGTAGATAGGCGTGACAAATGCGGCAGAGCGTAGCGACGATTAAACAGCCCTGTCAGCGGGTCCGTAATGGCGGCTTCAAGGCCGGATTCAACAGTGCGGCGCAGGGCGTCCGCTTCGTGTTTTGCTTGGATTAAGACGGCACAACGGTGCCTGATTTCTTCCGCGGCGACTGTAGAGTAGACGATATCGTTGGCCCCTAGGTCCAGCGCCATTGCAGCGGCATGGCGCGCATTTGTGGGCAGCAGTGCCATAATGCTTGAGTGCCGCGTTTCAGAGCGGCTGCGAAGTTCTGACAGGATTCGAAACAAGACTTTATCGTCAGAAAGTCCTGCGCGGAAATCTAGCAAGAAAAGGTCGATAGGGAACTTTTTGATGGGCTCACGCGTGATGCTTTCCGGTGCAGATGTGTTGACCTGTACGTTTTCCAACGTCTGTGACAAATACCCGAGGTCCGGCGCCAATGTGTCATCGAGGGACGCGACGAGCAGTTGTGTCGGCGCTGTAAACTCGCTGCATGCTTCCGCAAACCCAAGGGCCGTGCGCGTCCCGTCGCGCATGCGCAATTCCTGACGGGCATCACGACTGCGCAGCAAACTTCGGATGCGGGCTTGCAGGATATGGTCATCAAACGGCTTAGATAAAACGTCATCTGCGCCCGCTTCTAAAGCGGCCACGCGGTCTTTTGGTGTTGTGAACCCCCCAGTGGCAATGATCGGGATAAGGCTTGCGCGCTCATCAGCATTCAAAGCGGTGCAAAACGCGCTGACAGCATCTTTGCCAATAGCGGTATCGAGCAAAATAAGGTCTGGCAGGGACGCATCTATTTCGGCCTTCGCCTCGGCGAGGGTTTCGCAAAGGCGAACACGGTACTGCGCGACCAAAAGTTTGACTTTCAGAACGATCCGATTGGTCGCAACGGCGTCTATGATAAGAATTTCGCCAGCCATTCTTGTTTCCTTCAGAGCTTTACCCCAGTCTCGTATTGATTAGATTTGGCCCCTAATGGTTAAGAAACTCTTTCATTGTTGGTAATTATCCTAAATGATTCCTGAACGCGCCGAACATATCGCAATTTTAGCCCTTGGCTGGCTGGCCACAAACGAAGAGCTTTTGCCTTTATTTCTTGGCTCATCCGGCGCTGCGGCCGAGGACATTCGCGCACAGGCGGAAAACCCCGCTTTCCTTGGATCGGTGTTGGAATTCTTAACGATGGACGACGTTTGGGTGGTCGCGTTTTGCGATATGAACACCCTAAAATATGAAGAACCTCTAATGGCGCGTTATGCCTTGCCGGGTGCACAGGTGGTACATTGGACATGAATAATACACACATAAAAGGGCTGGTCTTTGACAAAGACGGCACATTGTTTGATTTCAACGCAACCTGGGGCGCATGGGCGCGTGATGTGTTTGCCGCCGAAACGCAAGGTGATCCGGATCGCCTAAGCGAATTGGCCGACGCACTTGGCTATGATCTTGAGAAAGGCTTGTTTCGCGAGGGAAGCATCGTGATTGCGAGCACGGTAAGCGAGATCGCCGAAGCGGCATTACCTTTTGTTCCCGAAACATCCGTCGAAGCGTTGATTTCGCGGTTTAATGCGGCGGCGATTGAGGCGCCCCAAGTTGAAACCACGCCGTTGGTGCCGTTTTTGACTGCGCTCAAAAGAGCTGGTTTGAAACTGGGTGTTGCGACGAATGATGGTGAAGAGCCCGCGCGCGCGCATCTGGCGGCCGCGGGTACCGAAGCGTTGTTTGATTTCATTGTCGGGTCGGATTCCGGATATGGGGGCAAACCAGCGGCGGGGCAATTGCACGGGTTTTGTGAAGTGACCAGTTTGGATGCAAGCGCCTGCGCGATGGTTGGCGACAGTACCCACGATTTACATGCTGGGCGTGCGGCGGGGATGGTTACGGTCGCAGTTTTGACGGGTGTGGCAAGGCGTGAAGAGCTTTCGCCGCACGCTGACATTGTCCTGAATTCCATCGCTGAGCTGCCCGTATGGTTGGGGCTTTAGCGAACAGAGAAGTTTGGTTCGCGACAAATTATGTCGCTAAACGCTAGGCGCACTAAGGTTGGGGTGTCAGGCTAGAGTGGACCAACAAAGGATTTTCCGATGTCTGATGATGCCAAACCTCGTCGTCGCCGCTCCGGTGGGCGCGCCGCCAATACCGCAAAGCGCCAGACGTCTGACATCAACCAAATGCCGTGGCGTGTCCCTGTAAATACGGACCGACCAACCGAGCCATTAGACGGGGATGGCGTACAGGCGATCCATGATGGCGCGATGCGTATCTTGGAAGAAATCGGCATCGAGTTTCTGAACGAAGAAGCGATTGCGCTGTTCAAGCAGGCGGGTTGCAAGGTTGACGGCACAAACGTCAAAATGGGCCGTGACTGGGTCATGGAGATGATTGCCAACGCACCCGAGCAGTTCGACATCACCCCGCGCAATCCGGATCGCAAGATTACAGTTGGGGGTGGGCATATCCTGTTTGGGAACGTGTCATCGCCACCCAACTATTTTGACCTTGAGATCGGTAAGAAGGTCAGTGGCAACCGCAAACAGTGTGCGGACCTGTTGCGTTTGACGCAACATTTCAACTGCATTCATTTCGCAGGCGGCTATCCGGTGGAACCTGTGGACGTGCATGCCTCGGTGCGTCATCTGGATGTGGTTTTTGATAAGCTGACGATCACGGATAAGGCGTCACACGCATATTCCTTAGGCAAAGAGCGCGTTGAGGATGTGTTGAACATGGTACAGATATCGGGGGGGTGGTCGGACGAGGAGTTCGAAGCGTCACCGAAGATGTACACCAACATTAATTCGACCTCGCCGTTGAAACACGATGTGCCGATGATTGACGGATGTTTGCGTTGCGTGCGGCGCGGGCAGGCAGTGGTTGTCACACCGTTTACGCTGGCGGGCGCAATGGCGCCGGTAACGATGTCGGGTGCGGTCGCGTTGTCGATTGCCGAGGCATTATCGGCCATTGCGCTGTTTCAATATGTCCGCCCGGGTACGCCTTGCGTGATTGGAACGTTCACGTCCAACGTCGATATGAAGTCGGGCGCGCCCGCATTCGGCACGCCGGAATATATGCGCGCGACACAGATGACGGGGCAGATGGCGCGGTTTTACGGGCTACCGTTGCGCTCAAGCGGGTCTTGCGCGGCCAATGTTCCCGACGGGCAGGCGATGTGGGAAACCACCAACGCGCTTTGGGCGTCCGTGCAGTCTGGCACAAACATGGTTTATCACGCGGCGGGGTGGCTTGAGGGTGGGCTTATCGCAAGCCCCGAGAAGTTCGTGATGGATTGCGAAGTCTTGCAGATGATCCAACGCTACATGGAGCCAGCGGTGACTGCGACGGCGCCAGAAGACATAGCGTTTGATGCGATCAAAGAGGTCGGATCGGACGGGCATTTCTTTGGCATCCAGCATACGCAAGACCGCTACGAGAACGCGTTTTATTCGCCCTTTGCATCCGACTGGCGCAACTTTGAGGCGTGGGAAGTTGCGGGCGCGGAATGGACGGCACAACGTGCGCACCGGATATTCAAAGAGATCATCAATACCTTTGAAGAGCCGCCGATGGATGCGGGCATTCGCAGTGAACTGGAAGATTTCGTGGCACGTCGCAAGACTGAGGGTGGCGCGCCTACGGATTTTTAAGCGCCTCGCTCGCGAGCGGGTGCGGGGGACCAGTCCCCCCGGCGCGGGGCGCCTCCCCCCTGGGATATTTATAAAACAAAGGCAATGCGGTAGAGTGTTCTTGTGTTTGGTCAGGAGCGCCCATGTCTGTTGAGTTAAGAGAGCGAGATTTCAAGGCGTTCTTTGAAGCACCGTTCAAGGCCTATGGGCGGAACAGCCCCTATGTGTCTCCGTTAAAGGGTGACCTGAAGCGGCTCTTGTCCGATCGAAACCCGCTGGTGTCTGGCGCGGGTGAAGGGGCATTGACCTATTTTACGGCGCATCGGAATGGTGGTGTTGTCGGGCGTATTACGGCGCATGAACATGGTGCGTCAAACCGCGTTCACAGCGTGCGGCTTGGCTATTTCGGGTATTTTGATTGTGCTGATGATGCCGAGGCCGGCGCCGCGTTGCTTGAAGCGGCGCAAGCGTGGTGCCGTGCGCGGGGGCTTGTCGAGATCGCGGGGAACTTTAACCTAACGGCGATGCAGCAGATTGGCGTTGTGACAGAGGGGTTTGAGCACGCGCCTTACCTTGATCAGACGTGGTCCCCGCCCCATATCGCGCGGCTATTGATCGAGAATGGGTTTGAGCAGAGTTTTCCGATGGCGACGATGGAAGTGCGTGGTCTGCAGAACGCGCCTGACATGGGGATCGGGTCGAAACAGCAGGCGGTTCTGGATAATCCAGATTTCGAGTTCGCCCCAATCAACCAACGGACGATTTCGCAGCGCATTGAAGAGGCGCGGCTGATATTGAATGCATCCTTTGCGGATAACCCGATGTTCGTTCCCGTGAGCGCCGAAGAATTCCATTTTCAGGCCAAGGACATGAAGTGGGTGATGGATAAGCGCATTTCAGCGGTGTTGCATCATAAAGGCCAACCGGCGGGCTGCATAATTTGTGTGCCGGATATGAACCCGTTCTTGTGGCGTATCCGGTCGCGCCTTGGAATTTCGACGCCGTGGCATTTTTTGCGGCATCGGATGACCAATAAACGCGCGATTGTTATCTTTGCGGGCATCATGCCGGAACTGCAGGGGCGAGGGATTAACCCTGTGATCCTGCGCCATGTGATGATGAATGCGAAAGCGGCAGGATATACCGAGGTGGGCAATACGTGGATCGCGGATGTGAATCCAATGAGCCTTGCCCAAGCCGAAAAGGCAGGGAGCAGCCGGATGCACCGGCTACACCTGTTTTCAAAGGCGCTTTAGCGACTAGCCACCAAGGCACGTCAGATAAGCATCAGCCAACCCGTTCAGCGTTGCAGCGTAGTGATCCGGGCCTTGTGGGTAGGCCGCGCCAAGTGGATCGGCAACGGCAGTATTCGCATCGGTACCTTCACGAACCAGTTCAACCCATTCATCGCGTGATTGTGGATCGCTGAGAACGCAGGCGATGTCGTTTTCGCGGACCAGTTCTTGCAATGCTGCGATACGATCAGGGCCTGGTGTCGACGCATCACTCACGCTGATTGAACCGCTGACAGGCATGTCGTAGCGGCTGCCAAAATACTGGTAGGCATCATGTGGCGCGATGAGAGTGCGTGCCGGAACGTCAGCCAGTTTAGCCGCAATGCTTTCGTCCAGCGCGGTCAGGTTGGCGATGGTTGCCTCAGCGTTGGCAGCATAGGTCGCGCTGTTTTCAGGATCGGCCTCGGACAGAGCTGCCGCGATATCATCGACCCAAGCGATAGCAACCTGTGGATCGGTCCAAGCATGTGGATCGAGATCTCCAACCTTGCCATGGCCATGGCCTTCGTGTTCGTCGTGTTCGTCGTGTTCGTCGTGTTCGTCGTGTTCGTCGTGTTCGTCGTGTTCGTCGTGTTCGTCGTGTTCGTCGTGTTCGTCGTGTTCGTCGTGTTCGTCGTGTTCGTCATGGTCGTCATGATCATCATGCCCGTCGTGATCATCCTCAAGCACGAAAACTGCACGATCGCGGCGAGTCAATGCTGGCCAGTCCGATGTTGCCAGCAATGCAAGCGAGGACGTTTCAGGCGCGAGTGTTTCGAGCGCTTCATCCAGCCATGGGGCGAGCTCAGGGCCGACCCAAACAACGAGGTCTGCGGATTGTACAGCGTCAGCTTGGTCATAGGAAAATTGAAAACCGTGTGGCGACGCACCGCGCGTAACCAGTGCAGTGACGTCTGCATTTGGTCCTGCGACTTGCATAACAAGGCTTTCAATCGGGGCGATATCTGTGACGATTTTCAGGTCTTGGGCCAGGGCGGAGAGTGGTAAAGTGGAGAGAAGAGTTGGGAGGAGAATACGCATAATGATCTCTTGTGATTTAAGGTAGGGCATTCTATAATTGATATGTTATAACATAACAAGAGCGAAAGATGATATCCGATCCTAAAAACTCAACAGCGCCGTTTACAGCCCATGACCATGGGCGGTGTATCGCTTCTGCATTGGCTTCCGCAGAAGCGGCCTGTGCAGCGACCGATTTGCGCCTGACGCCCGTGCGACGCCGCACGTTAGAGATACTGCTTGAGGCGCATGAAGCGCTTGGGGCGTATGATGTTTTGGCGCGTCTGGATGCGGAAGGGTTTGGGTCAAAGCCACCGGTTGCATACCGTGCGCTGACGTTTTTGGTGGATGCGGGTTTGGCCCATCGCATCGAGCGGTTGAATGCCTTTGTGGCCTGTGTTCACCCGGGCGAAGACCACGACCCGGCGTTCTTGATCTGCAAAAGCTGTGGTACCGTCGCGGAAGGCGAGGCTGAGGATGCGATGAAATCTTCTGCCGCTGCCGCTGGTTTTCAAATTGAACGCACCGTGGTTGAGGCCACTGGCGTTTGCCCTGCGTGTCAGGACGACTAATGCCCCTCATTGACGCTCAAAATATAGAAATCCGCCACGGCGCTACGCGCGCTGTCTTCGGAGTATCGCTTTCGATTGAAGCAGGTGAAATCGTGACGATTGTCGGACCAAACGGGTCGGGTAAATCTACGCTTTTGCGGGCCTTGATCGGGGCTATTCCGACAAGCAGTGGCACGATTAAACGCGCGCCGAACCTGCGTGTGGGCTACGTGCCGCAAAAGCTGCATGTTGATCCTACGTTGCCGATGACGGTGCGCCGCTTTCTCAATTTGCCGCGCCATGTTGGAGCAAAGGCGGTGCGTGTTGCGTTGACACGAACGGGTGTGCAAGAGCTTGATAAAAAACAGATTTCGGCGCTTTCTGGTGGGCAATTGCAGCGGGTTCTTTTGGCACGTGCGATTTTGAATGACCCGCAGGTGTTGGTGCTGGACGAGGCCACGCAAGGGTTGGACCAACCGGGGTCTGCTGACTTTTACCGCCTGATCGAAGCACTGCGCGACGAGATCGGCTGCGCGGTTTTGATGGTGAGCCACGAATTGCATGTTGTGATGTCGGCCACAGACCGCGTGATTTGTCTGAATGGGCATATCTGCTGTGAAGGAACGCCTGCTGTCGTGACGGCGACGGAAGCCTATCGCGAATTGTTTGGGACAGGGACGGGTGGTGCGCTTGCGCTTTATCGTCACGACCATGATCATGCGCATTCGGGCGATCAGGCCTGTACCCATGATCATCACCACGAACATGAGGCGGCCGAATGATCGACCTTTTAAACGACTTCATGGTACGGGCGATCCTCGCGGCAGTCGGAACGGCGTTGGCGTGCGGCGCGTTAGGGTGTTTTGTGGTGTGGCGTCGCATGGCCTATTTCGGAGACGCCACGGCCCATGCGGCCATTCTTGGTGTTGCCTTGGCGTTGTTGTTTTCCGTCTCAATTCCGCTTGGGGTTCTGATCGTTGCACTTGCGATGGGACTGCTGGTCGGGGCGTTGTCTGGCAGTACTACAACGCCGGATTCATTGCTGGGGGTTCTGTCCCATGGTGCGCTTGCAATCGGGCTTGTTGCAGTTTCGTTGATGCCGTCAGCACGTCTCGATCTGGAATCTTACTTGTTCGGGGACATTCTTGTAGTCTCTAAGATGGATCTGTTGGTGATTTGGGGCGGCGCTGCGACTGTTTGCGGTGTCCTTGCGTGGCGTTGGCAGGCGTTGTTGGCGGAAATCCTTTCCAATGACCTCGCCTATGCGTCGGGGCTTAACCCACGGCGGGACCGGATGCTTTTGACGTTGTTGATTGCGGCGGTGGTTGCCGTTTCGATCAAGGTTGTTGGGGCCTTACTGATTACCGCGATGCTGATCATTCCTGCGGCTGCCGCGCGTTTGATTGCACGGGGACCGGAAGGCATGGCGATTTGGGCGACGTTGATCGGCGTCGTTGCAGCCGTTGGTGGGCTTTACGGTGCGCGTGAGTTTGGCACGCCTGCCGGTCCGTCAATTATTTGTTTTGCAACGGCAATTTTCTGTGCGGCCAGCGCGGTTGGTCAACTTCGCAAGGTCTAAGCGTCGGTATCCATCCAGATGGTGACAGGGCCGTCGTTGACCAAGGATACCGCCATATCAGCACCGAACTGCCCTGTCCGAGTTGGCACGAGCGCGCCCATTTCAGCGGCGAAGGCTTCGTACAGGCGCTCGCCGTCTTGCGGGGCGGCTGCGGCGGAAAATCCGGGGCGGTTGCCGCGCGATGTGTCTGCGGCCAAAGTGAACTGGCTCACAATCAAGGCTTCGCCGCTGATATCGACGACGGATCGGTTCATCCGGCCTTCGTCATCTTTGAAAATCCGCAGCTTGGAAATCTTGGCCGCAAGTTTCGCCGGCATGTCATCGGTGTCGCCCTGCATCGCGCAGATCAGCACCAAAACACCGGCGCCGCATTCGCCGACCAATGCGCCATCCACGTGAACCTGTGCGGATTTAACCCGCTGGATCAGGGCCCTCAAAGGCCGAGCTCTGCAGCGGTGGGCGGGTTTGCACCTGCGCGCGATACGGTGACAGCCGCTACGCGTACGCCCAGATGCAAGGCTTCGCGGATCTCATCCTCGGTCAGGTTTGCGATGCGGTTTTTGGTGAGGCAGCCCATACGATCCAAGCCCGCCAAAGTGCCGGCATTGAACGTATCGCCAGCGCCGACGGTGTCTACCACCTCAGCACGTTCAGACGGAACGAACACTTCGTGATTGGCGGTGTAACCTGTCACACCATCAGCGCCCTGCGTGATACACACCAGCTTGGCGCCTTTGGCGACAAGCCCGCGAGCAAGCTCAGCCAAGTCGCCTTCGCCTTCCAGCCAGTGCAGGTCTTCGTCGCTGAGTTTGATGATATCTGCGGCGGCCATCATCCGATCAATTCGGCCGCGATAGGCGCCGACGTCTTTGATGAAGGACGGGCGAATGTTGGGGTCGATCATGGTTACACGGCGTGGGGATTCACGCAGCATCAAGGCTTCGTAGACGTCACCGCAGCCGTTGCCGACCAAAGAAATACCGCCAAAGAACAAGGCGTTGGCTTCGGTCTCTGGCGCGGCAGTCAATGAACGCATGGCCGAGTTTTCGTCATAGAACGCGTAGGTCGCCTGACCATCCACGAGTTTGACAAACGCAACCGTGCAAGGCGCAACCATGCGCGGGGATGGGGTGTGATCCACGCCGCTGTCATCAAGCGCGCCGCGCAGGATGTCACCCAGGAAATCCGCCGACATGCCGCAGAAAAACTGCGCGTCAACGCCCAGCCGTCCCAGTCCAATTGCCGTGTTGAACACCGCACCACCGGGGTAGGGTGCAAAGCAGTCTTCGCCCTCGGCGCTTTTGCGCGGCAACATATCAATCAGGGCTTCACCACAGGCCAGAATCATAACGTGTCCTTCCGTTTCGCGGCGCTTTTATCACTGACTGTTAGCGATAACAAATCCGATGCATCCAGCGATAATCAGGCCAAAGAAGACCGCAATCGCGATCTTGATGGCTGAAAAGGGACGCTCGCCTTGGACACGGCCTGTGCGCCCATTCACCACAAAGCGATACGTGCGCCCGCGATATTTATACGCAGCCATCCAGACAGGCAGTAGCACATGTTTGAACGTCAGGGTGCCGATCTGAGTGTCCACGCTTGAGACTTGCTGCGCGTCGCCACCGATGTCGAATTTCACATCGCGGTGGATGACGCGGTCCATGTAGTGGCGGGCCTCTTTGAAAGCATCTTCCAACTCGATTGAATACCCCTCAGCGCGAAAACCAGCGAGGTATTCAGGTTGATAGGGTTCCATCGCGGACAGATCCCAAGGTTCCAGCGCGTCCGTGTATTTCTTGGGCAGGGATTTGGAGCCAAGCACCAAAACATCATCAAAGAACCGTGCGACACGGCCCGTTACGCGCCGCCAGCGTGTTTTGCGCACGCGAACCTGTTGGCGCTTACCATCACGCATAACGGTTTTGGTTTCGTAGTAGTGAGTCCCGCGTTGGCCTGCGTATTTGGATTTCGTGTCGGCATCGAAGGTCCAGTAGGGGACATAGATTCCCGACAAAGTGCGCCCCTTTCGGGCGTATTCCTTCAGCCCGTTGGGGGCAAACCAGAGGCTGCCCAGCCAGTTTGTCATCTTTGCGCGTGCGGCGCGTTCATCCAGTGCAAAGGGCAACAGCCCTTTGGGTTTGATGTGCCGATGCAGGCCTGTATCCGTGACAACGGGCGTTGCGCAGAACGGGCATTCGGCGGAATGGACGCTTTCGTCAAACTCGGTTTGTGCGCCACAGTTGGGGCAGGACACCACGCGGGTTTCTTCGATTTCTTCTTCCGGCATGTCGCCAGAAACAGCATTTCGGAAATCGAGTTCCTGCAACGATCCGCCACGCCACAGCCCATCGCCGATCGCTTCGGTATTGCCGCAATGATCGCAGATCAGGCGGTTCTCGCCCGGATCAAACCGCAAGTCCGCGCCGCATTGATCGCAAGGAAAGCGGTGTTCGTCGGCAGGTCGCGGTTGATCTTCCAGATACGTGTCAGACATTGGGACGCTTTATAATTGGATGGTGACGGTCATTCAGGGCGCAGCATGCGCATCAAAGTACCGTCCTTCTTGCCGAATTGGTGCCAGATGGCCATTGCCGCGTGACCCAGTGCTGCCAACATCAATGCCTTTGCCGTGAATTCATGAAAGCCCGACAGATTGCGGAAGCCCCCGAACCATGTGGCGGCGCCTAAAAGCGGTACAATGATGACTAGCGCATAGATAAGGCGATGACCCCAAGTCGCGGCCAGTTTCCCCATCTCGGTGCCTTCGGGTTCTGGAGCGCCACGGCGGTGGCGTAGTACAATCCGTACAATGATCATGATCATCGCCAAAGCGCCCGCGATCGTGTGAATGGTTGGAAACGGACCTTCATTGGCTCGCCATGCTGCTTTCGCAACTTCTTCCATTCCCTCATGGGTAAACCACGCGACCAAGACGGCAATCGCCGTTAGCCAGTGAAGGACAATTTGCGTGCGTGAGTATCCTGTGCGCGTGGTCATATCTAAAACCCCTTTGAGAATGGTTGCGGTTTACGCGCCTGGAGGCGGAGGAGGTGCGACTGTGAACAGTTGCGCCAACTCGTCGACCTCATCAGCGGTCTTCCAGCCGTCTTGGCCTTGCGTCCAGACATAGGTGTCGCGGGTCAATTCGCCTTCAGAAACCATGCGTCCGAGTGCGGCCTTTGAAAATGGACCTTTGGTGTCTTTGCCGTCTGCGATGTGCCAGACGTGCTCGACTGGTGGCGGCGGAGGTGTTTGCGCAGAGGTGCTTGCGCCGCCGGTGTTGATGCCACTGCCGTTGATCCAAGGGTTCGCCAGTTGGCCAGCCATAGCCATGCCCATGCCAGCACCCAGACCAGCACCCATTGCGCCGGACGCTTCGCCGCCGCTGCGCAAGGCTTCTGCGGCTGCGTATTTCATGTGGGCGTTCAGATCACCCGTCAGGCCGCGGGATGTGCGCGTGTCCAATGCAGCTTCAACAGCAGGTGGTAGGCTTATGTTTTCAATGTACAATTCTGGAATGCTAAGGCCATAAGCGGCAACCGTTTCGGAAATTGCACCCGCAATGAGCTTGCCAAGATCGGCGGTGTTCGCCGCCATATCGAGGACCGGAATACCCGACGCCGCAATCGTGCGGGTGAAGGCCTGAACGATGATGTTGCGGATCTGGAAGCTGATTTCGTCCATCGTGAATTCGCCGTCCGTGCCAACGATTTCGCGCAGGAACGTGGCCGGATCTGTGACCTTAACCGAATAAGTGCCGAACGCGCGGATACGGGTTGGGCCGAATTCTGGGTCGCGCAGCATGATCGGGTTTTTCGTGCCCCACTTAAGGTCGTTAAACCGCGTCGTGTTGACGTAGTAGATTTCCGATTTGAACGGGGATTTGAACCCGTGGTCCCAGTGCTGAAGCGTCGTCATGATCGGCATGTTGTTGGTTTCAAGCATGTACAAACCTGGCGTGAACACATCTGCCAGCTGGCCCTCATGCACGAACACAGCCGCCTGACCTTCACGGACTGTCAGCTTGGCGCCGTATTTGATTTCGTGGTCTTCACGTTCAAACCGCCACACCATCGTGTCGCGCGTGTCGTCTGTCCAATGAATGACGTCAATAAATTCGCCAGTGAGAAAATCGAGAATGCCCATGTTGGGTCTCCTTAGTCGTTGTGTTCAGTATTCGTTTAACTTGGCCCAGAGTTCGTCAATTCAGTCGCGATGACCCGCGCGATGGGGGCGGCTTCGGCGGCGGCCATGCCCGTTTGCAGGCGGTCATCATAGAGCATTTTTAACAGCAGTTCATCATGGGTGGTCAGGAGACCAAATTCTTCGTCATCATTGAAGATACTTGGGCGGGCTTGCGGGCTGTCGTTGGCGAGGCCCAATCCCTGCGCCAGTTCTTCGTGGATACAGGCAAGGCGCATCAAGTCAGGGTGTTCACCGCGGATCAGCGCGACGGCCTGTGAATACTGCGGGTTGCCGTCCTGCGAAAAGGCCAGCACCAGACACAGCGTGTCGCGCGGAACGTTTAGGAACGCGCCGACGCTGGCGTCATCGATACCGGGGACGAGGGCGCGTAGCTCTCCCTCAAATCCCAAGCGGTCGTCTTCGTTCAGGATTAGCACGTGGAAATTCGGGTCCGTGTCGTTCATCGACATCGGCTGGCCAGAAACTCGGGATAAGCGGGACACATAGTTGCGGACGTTTTGGCTGTCCTCAAGGCGTTGATCTTCGGGGATCGTGGCGCCGTATTGCACCGTGAACTTCACGGGTACTTCCCAGCGGCGCAGGCGGCTGAGGGTTGGCTGCGCGCGAAGGCCTGTTGGGGTCATGACGAATTCATCGAATAGGGCGATGCGCACGAAATTGCGGGCGAGTACTGTGTCGGTAAACGTGGTGTCCGGTCCGCCGCCATCCGTGCGCAAAAGGCCACGCGCCATAAGGTCGTTTTGAAGGCGTTGGAAGTGCACCGACAATGCGCGGCTGGCATCAGATGGCGTTGCTGCAATGGGTGCGGGCGGCAGAGCAGGGGGGACAAGCCCTATTGGGCGTTGCTCTGGTGTTGTTGGTGGCGGCGCAACAGGCTCCGCCACTTCGCAGGCGGCAAGGATCAGCAGGGCCGCAAGACCCAGTGCTTTCCCCAATTTCCCGCCTGCGTTCAGGATCAAATCGTTACTCCGCGCCAGCGGCGGAACCGATGTTGTGACCGGACGCAGTGCCGCGTGCTTTGGCTGCGGACAAAGTCGCCTTTAGTTCGGCTTCCATGTTCTTCAGCTCAAC
This sequence comes from Octadecabacter ascidiaceicola, assembly GCF_900185015.1. Classification (GTDB taxonomy): domain Bacteria; phylum Pseudomonadota; class Alphaproteobacteria; order Rhodobacterales; family Rhodobacteraceae; genus Octadecabacter; species Octadecabacter ascidiaceicola. The sequence goes on from NZ_FXYD01000002.1 coordinate 284,604, forward strand.
TTCGGCTTCAGCACGCTTGCGCTTGCCTTCATCAGCAATTTGCAGGCTTTCCTCGATGGTGCCGATCAGGTCAGCGTTGGCCTTTTTGATCGCTTCGATGTCGAACACGCCGCGTTCCATTTCAGTGCGGATCATTTTGTTGGCCGAACGCAGGTTTTCCGCGTTGGCTGTCAAAAGCTCGTTGGTCAGATCGTTGGCTTCGCGAACGGCAACAGCTGCTTCAGCAGAACGTTGGATCGTGACGGCCTGCGCCAGCTGGGTTTCCCACAACGGAACAGTGTTGATCAGCGTGGAATTGATCTTGGTCACAAGGGACTTGTCGTTTTCCTGAACCAAACGGATGGACGGCAAGGACTGCATGGTCACCTGACGTGTCAGTTTGAGGTCATGAACACGGCGTTCCAGATCATCACGTGCAGCACGCAGATCGCGCAATTCCTGCGCTTTCATGACGCCCTGATCTTCCGGCGCGTCTGCCACTTCTTTTTCCTTTGCAGGAATGACCGTGGAATCCATTTCCGCCAACTTGGCTTCGCCAGCCGCGATGTAGAGGCCCAGTTCGTCATAGAAGCTGAGAGTTTTGTCATACAAAACATCAAGGCTTTCGATGTCCTTCAGCAGCACGTGTTCGTGCTTGAGAAGATCATCAGTGACCTTATCAATCTGGCCCTGAACCGTTTCGAACTTGGCAGCAAACTTTGCAGCAGGGGCCATGCGACCCAACAGGCGTTCCCACCAGCTACGTTTGCGGCGCACGTCGAGTTCGGAAACGTTAAAGCCGCGAATGGTTGTCACGATTTCACGAAGGCTGTCGCCTGCTGGACCCACGTCCTTATTGCGTACGCCTTGCAGCATGGATTGCGAGATTTCCTGCAATTCAGCCTGCGCGGAGCTGCCGAAAGAGATGATGGAATTCGTATCTTCCATGTTCAGCTCTTTCATCCGCTTGGTGATCGCGGCGGATGTTTTTTTGTTGGCAGCTTCCAACGTGACGAGTTCATTCTTCGGTTCTGCCAAAATCACGGCTGTGACTTTCTCGACGTTTTTAAGGCTCGCTTGTGCGGCCTCCATGTTTTTTGCAACTGTGTCAGACATATGTGTCCCCCTAGGTAGTGGCCCGTTTATAGGCCTTCGCGCTGCAAACGATCGCGCAGCACTTTGATTTCAATATCCATGTCGCTGCGGTCATCGAGCAACATCTTCTCTGTTCGTGCGGCGAAATTCTGCTCAAGGTCTGTAAGCAGGTTTTCGAAATCTCCGCGGGCGTCTTCATTCCGTTGGCGTTTATAGAGATCAGCAAACTTGGCTGCCGCGTCCCGTGCGCCCATCAGATAAACACCTAAGAATTTACGCGCACCGGTCAGGTCACGCGGGTCTTCCTCAACGGTGCGGATCATGCGCCGCGCGGCTGCTTGAAACTGTGCTGTGCGGGTTTCCAAATGACGGTCGCCAATGCTGGCAATGTGATCAGTCATGGAGGCAAGATGCGCCTCGGCCTCATCAACCACCTTGGCGACGCGGTCTTGTTGAAAGGTATCAATCCCCTCCATACGTTTGTCGCGCAACGGATCCATACCAAAGGCGGTGATGTGCAATCCAGCGGCGACGATGCCATAAAGAACGGCCGCCAAAACGCTGGGATCATTGGATAAAGATGCCATCGTGATGCCAGCGCCGGTAAAAATAGCACCAAGCAGCTTGCGCGGAAGTGCGGGCTTTCGCGCCACTTTACGCAAGTCATAGGCCGCCGCCGCCTTCAACCCGTCACGCGTAAGCCACGCGGCCAAGGTCAAAACAGCGGCGCCGCCCAACCCAAGCAGTAAATTCAACGCGCCTTCGTTTAATGACAGAAAGGCAAGGATCACACCCGGAACAAACAAGATACCAGCCTTGGCACCCGCCGCATTGACGCGACGTTCATCGACAACCGCCTCACGAATGGCACTGCCTTCGGTTCCATCGGGGCTGAATTTGCCGCCAAACTTCTTAGCCATATCTAAAGCCCCCCAAGCCAGCCGGTAACAACGCCGAGCATCAGCAGGATCAGCAAAACAAACGAAATGGTTTTCACAGTATCAGGCACGCACGCCTCCACGGTTCGCCAATGGCAATGTTACAGCAAACTCAATACGCATGAAACGTCCCCAAAGACTTTGATAAATCAGTCGAACCAACCATGCACACCCCAAAACACAGGGGCAAGGGTCATCTGCGCGGTGTTTTCCCCGTTGAACCCGTTGGTTTCGCCTTAGCGGACGCGTTTGTGCCGCGTTTTGGCGGCGGGCGTTTGCCCTTGGTGTTGCGTTTTACCATTGTCGGTTTGGGTGTCTTTCGCAGGCCCATCTGGTCGCGCACGATGCGTTGCTTGACCTCTTCCACTGCGCCGGGCTTGAGCGTCCCAAGCTGGAACGGCCCATATGAAATGCGCAATAGACGGTTCACGACCACGCCCATCGCCTCCATAAGACGGCGAATTTCGCGGTTCTTTCCTTCGCGTAACCCCATCGTTAGCCACGCGTTGGCCCCTTGCTGGCGGTCGAATTTCACTTCAACGGGGGCGTATTCGACGCCGTCCACGGTGATCCCATTGCGCAATTCGTCCAGCTTTGCCTCAGATAAGGACCCGTTGATGCGCACACGGTATCTTCGCAGCCAACCCGTCGCGGGTAACTCCATCGTGCGTTTCAGCTCACCATCGTTGGTCAGCAGCAGCAACCCCTCTGACGCGATATCGAGCCGCCCAACAGACATCACACGCGGCATTTCAGGCGGCAGCGCGCCAAACACGGTCTTGCGACCCTTTTCATCACGCTCGGTCGTCACCAGTCCGGCGGGCTTGTGATATAGCCAGATGCGCGGCGCTTCCGGTTCGGCAAGGGGCTTGTTGTCCACCACAATCCGGTCGCGTTCTGTTACGTTCAATGCGGGCGAGGTGATGATAACCCCATTCACCTGCACACGGCCCGCTTCGATGATTTTCTCGGCCTCGCGGCGGCTGGCAATACCTGCACGCGCCAAAACTTTGGCGATACGGTCCCCTGCGGGCTTTTTCTTGTTCTCTTCAGTCATCCCTTGGCCCTAGCCCCTCACACAGGCTTAGGCAACGGGCTTTCGCCCTGACACCGAGGTGGCGCAGCCAAAGAAATGCCGATGATACGTTACCTCAAGCCCGACATCCCGCATGGCTTGCGCAAAGCTTTCGCAATCGCCGAAACGTTTGGAATAAGGGCCAACCATGCTGAAATCTTCGGCACCTTTTAGGAACAGTTTTTCCACCAACGGAATGACGTGATCCATATAAAACCGAAATAACGGCCGCCCAATCCAGCCCTTAGGGTCGGACGCTTCAAGCAAAGAAAACGCACCACCCGGTTTCAAAAGCCGCTTCACTTGCTCAGCCAAAATGACGTGCTGTTCGGCATTAAAGGTCTTTAACCCAAACGTAGACACGACGACGTCCGCAATCCCATCGGGCAGGGGCGTTGTCAGGGCGTTGGCTTCCAGATGGGTAATCTTATCGGCCCGCTCGCTGTGCAAAACTTCTAGCGCATGCAGATGCATTTGGTGCGAAATATCAATCGCCGTGATCTCGGCATCCGGAAAACGCGCCAACACATGGGGCCAAATCTCGCCTGTACCCGCCATCAAATCCACCACCACCTCTGGATGCGTCGCCGGCAGCTGACGCACCGCCGCACGCCGCCAACGGTTTACAAACCCGAACGAACTCACATTGCTCCACCAACGGTAATTCCCTGCACAACGGTCAAAAAGCGCGGCAACATCGGCGGGGTCATAAGACGGATCACTACTCATGGCTGCACGCTATCCCGCTCAATATCAAAGCGAAACACCCATTTTCTTTGGCTCTCAAATACTCAAATCCAACCCTTGCCAAACACACCAGCCAAAGCCCATCAAAGCACATGACTTTCCGCACCCACATGGACGCCGCCCTGCATGAGGCCAAATCCGCCGCTATCCGCGACGAAGTCCCCGTGGGCGCTGTGGTGGTTTCCCCGTCAGGGGAGGTCATCGCAGTGGCTGGCAATCGAACCCGCGAGCTGAATGATCCGACGGCCCATGCGGAAATCCTTGCGATCCGCGCGGCCTGTGCGGCCCTTGGACAGGAACGCCTGACGGGTCACGACCTCTATGTCACGCTTGAACCTTGCCCGATGTGCGCTTCTGCGATCTCGAACGCCCGCATCGCGCGGCTTTATTACGGCGCGGCCGATCCAAAATCCGGCGGAGTCGCCCAAGGGCCGCGCATCTTCGCGCAACCCCAATGCCATCACGCGCCCGAAGTTTACGACGGGCTTTCTGCCCAAGCATCCGAGGACCTGTTAAAGGCGTTCTTTGCCGCAAAACGCCAAGCCTAGCGTCGCGGTGGTTGAAGCCTGCGCGCACGAGGGGTAAAGCGGGACAAAGATTTGAACGGAGAAATCCCATGTCCATCGACATCGAAACCGCCCGCCGCGTTGCGAAACTCGCGCGGATTGCTGTGCCAGAGAAAGAACTGCCAGAATTAGCCAATGAATTCAGCGCGATACTGGGCTTCATTGAACAGTTGAACGAAGTCGATGTTGACGGGGTTGAGCCCATGACATCCGTGACGCCGCAGCGCCTGAAGCGCCGCGACGATGTGGTCAACGATGGCAGCCAGCAAGCGGCCGTTCTGAAAAATGCACCCGATGCCCGCGAAGGGTTTTTCGCAGTTCCGAAGGTGGTTGAATAATGTCTGAACTTTCAAAACTCAAAATCTCCGAAGCGCGTGACGCCCTGAAAAAGGGCGAGGTGACATCCGTTGAACTAACGCAGGCCTGCCTGTCAGAGATCGAAAAAGCAGATGCGCTGGGCGCGTTCGTCCACAAAACACCCGAGCTGGCGATGGACATGGCGAAAGCTGCGGACGCAAACAAAGCTGGTGGTGATCTGAACGGTATTCCGCTTGGTATCAAAGACTTGTTCTGCACCAAGGGCGTACCGTCACAGGCCGCATCCGGTATCCTCGAAGGCTTCAAGCCGGAGTATGAATCCACTGTGACAACCCAGTTGTTCGCAGACGGCGCGGTCATGCTCGGCAAACTGAACATGGACGAATTCGCGATGGGCTCTTCCAACGAAACCTCTGTTTACGGCAACGCTGTGAACCCGTGGAAGCGCGGCAATGACGACGCACAGCTAACCCCGGGTGGGTCTTCTGGTGGCTCAGCCACTGCGGTTGCGGCGGACTTATGTCTTGGCGCGACGGGCACGGATACGGGCGGTTCCATCCGCCAACCTGCTGCCTTCACGGGCATTACAGGCATCAAACCAACCTATGGCCGCGTGTCCCGTTGGGGCGTTGTGGCGTTCGCGTCCTCGCTCGATCAAGCAGGCCCAATGACCAAAGACGTGCGCGATTCCGCGATTATGTTGAAGGCGATGTCTGGGCATGATCCGAAAGACAGCACATCCGCCGATCTTGCCGTGCCGGACTTTGAGGCTGCGCTGACAGGTGACATTCGTGGCAAAACAATCGGTATTCCAAAAGAATACCGCATGGACGGCATGCCGGAAGAGATTTCCAAGCTTTGGGAAGACGGCACCACAATGCTGAAAGATGCAGGCGCGGTCATCAAAGATATCTCGCTGCCGCACACCCAATACGCGTTGCCAGCTTACTATGTGATCGCCCCAGCCGAGGCATCTTCCAACCTTGCACGTTATGACGGCGTGCGTTTTGGCCACCGCGCCACGTTGGATGCTGGCGATGGCATCACCGAGATGTACGAAAAGACCCGTGCCGAAGGGTTCGGTAACGAAGTGAAACGCCGCGTGATGATTGGGACATACGTCCTCAGCGCCGGTTTCTATGACGCTTATTACAACCGCGCTCGTAAGGTGCGTGCGCTGATTAAGCGCGACTTTGAGAACGTATTTGCGGATGGTGTCGATGCGATCCTGACACCCGCGACCCCGTCTTCGGCCTTTGAATTAGGCGCGATGAAGGACGCGGATCCGGTACAGATGTATTTGAATGACGTCTTCACAGTCACAACGAACCTCGCTGGATTGCCGGGCATCGCGGTTCCCGCAGGTCTGGACAAAAACGGCTTACCCCTTGGCCTGCAATTGATTGGTCGTCCGTGGGAAGAAGGCGATTTGCTGAATACTGCCTACGCGTTGGAGCAATCCCTGCAATTTGTAGCAAAACCGAACCGTTGGTGGTAAACCGCGTCTAAATTCGACTTATGAAAGTAAGGGGGCGACGCGCCCCTGTGACTAAACGTATGAAAAAGATAGCGATTCTTGGTGTTAACCTTTTGGCTTTGACGGCGTGTACGACGCAGGTTCCAGACAGTGGTGCTGGCGTGGGTTTCAATGATTATGCTCAATATGAGCTTGATCGCGCCCGCCGTGAGGCTGCGTTGCAAGGCACGACGACCCCGACACTGACGCAAAATGGTGCAATTGTGCCACCAGCGCTGGGCGTTTCGACAACAGAATTGGCCGAGGCAGGTATCATTCCAAGGCAGACCGATAGAACAACCGCTGAGGAGCAAGCTGCCCTTGCATCCAATCCCGAAATCTCTGACGAGCAGGATTTTCAAGCCGTTTCCTCGCGACAGAGCATCGAAAGCGATGCTGAACGCCGCGCACGCCAAGCGGCTGCGTATCAATTGATTGAAGCCACAGCACTTCCCGACCGTTCGGGCAACGCTGGTCCGAATATTGTTCAATATGCGTTGCAGGCGCCAAATGACCGTGGCGAGCCAGTGTTTGACCGCTCCCGCATTTCTGGCGAAGGCCGTTTCCAACGCAACTGCGCCAAGTACCGCACGCCGGATGACGCGCAGCGCGATTTCATCAGCCGTGGTGGCCCGCAGCGTGACCGCCTTGGTATCGACCCTGATGGTGACGGTTTCGCCTGTGGATGGGACCCGCAAGCGTTCCGCGCGTTCGCGACTGGCAACTAAGTTTGAGCCTTTCACCGAACTTTGGTGAGCGGCGCGATGGGGCGACCCCTGACATCATTGTTTTGCACTACACCGCGATGCCTGACTGGTGCGCGGCGCGAGACTGGTTGTGCAACCCCGAAGCCGAAGTATCCGCGCATTATATCATTTCCGAACAAGGGAATGTGGTGCAGATGGTGGCCGAGGACCAACGCGCATGGCATGCGGGTGCGGGGTCTTGGGGGGATATTACCGACGTCAATTCGCGTTCCATCGGGATTGAACTGAACAACACCGGAAGCGCCCCCTTTGCGGCCCCATTGATGGACGCGTTAGAACGCCTGTTACCCGAAATCATGACCCGTTGGGCGATCCCACCTGAGCGGGTGATCGCTCATTCTGACCTCGCACCGGGGCGCAAAATTGACCCCGGCGCAAAGTTTGACTGGGCGCGTTTGGTGCATGCGGGTTTGGCCGTGGCGGCGTCTCCACCTGCCGCTATCGCGGCAAACGAGGACGCCTTATTGCGCGACCTTTCAGCCGTTGGATATGGCGCAGGGGTTAGCACGGACGTGCTGCTCGCTGCGTTCCGGTTGCGCCACAGACAGGGGCATGAGGGGCCGCTGGATGGCTGGGATTGCGCGATCGCCGCTGATCTCGCGCAGAGATTTCCTATTGATCGGTCAGCGCTTACGTCTTAACCCGACGCTACGCGGAGGATCGGATGGCCGCGGTGTGGGGCAACCTGCATCGAGGAAAGTCCGGACTCCATCAAGGCATGATGCTGGGTAACGCCCAGGCGGGGTAACCCGACGGACAGCGCCACAGAGAACAGACCGCCTAGTTTACTAGGTAAGGGTGAAACGGTGGAGTAAGAGCCCACCGCGGCGATGGCAACATCGCTGGCAAGGCAAGCCCCATCAGGAGCAATGCCAAATAGGGGCCGCGTGTGGGTAACCACAGGATCGTCTTGATCCGAGCAGGTCCGGGTTGGCAGCTAGAGGGTGTTTGGTAACAAGCGCCTTAGATGAATGGCCATCAAACCGCTTCGGCGGGGAACAAAATCCGGCTTATAGATCCTCCGCGTATTTCTGGACGAAGGTCCAGAAATACGGGTAGGCAAGGCGCGTTTGCTTGCAAATGCGCAGCCTACTCAGCAGTTAAGGCGTGTGATGTGTGCTATGCCAGAAATTTGACGCTGAAACGGGCCTAAACATACGGGCTAATTCATCAGAAGGCATCGCCGCGTGTGATTGCTGTTGACTCGGGGGGCAAACCCCCTAAAAGGCGGGTTCAGATTCAATTTACGCGCCGCATTTTGCCGCGCGAAGCCGGAGACACACCATGGCGAAGCCAACCACGATCAAAATCCGCCTGAACTCTTCTGCAGGCACCGGCCACTTCTACGTGGCAAAGAAAAACGCACGCACAATGACTGAAAAGATGGTCGTCAACAAATACGACCCAGTTGTGCGCAAGCACGTTGAATACAAAGAAGGCAAGATCAAGTAAGATCGCCTGATTTGAACGAATAGAAACGGGTCGCCTCAACGGGCGGCCCGTTTTCGTTTGCTGATACGTTAAAGGGTAAGCGGGGCAGGGCGATTCCAAATCGACAGGGTGCTTGGCGTTGCGCAGATCAACGTTCGGCCAGTCCATGAAAAGCCGTGCGCTCTTATCTCCTCTCCAGATCGATCAACTAAGTGGAAGGAGGCATCCTTGTTATACTCCGCCCACTTCGCATCAAGAAAATGCACAGAGGCGCCTGCGGGGTGCAAAACGCAATAGGACCCGATCCTTTCAACGCTCCAACCATCGTCGGTCATGGTGCGCAGGCCGCCACCGTATAGCCCCGCCATATCGAAACGCTCGTCCGCGGGATGATCAAGGCGCGTGCCTTTAAGGGCAGATGCGTCCAGCCCATCCTCATCGCGGTTGCGATACAGGATTTCACCGGTCGCGCCGTCAATCACACTTTGCCCGTTCACAGATGTCACGAGCATGGTTTCACTTGCGCGATCAAAACCAACAGCATTCAAACCGCCAATTCCTAGGACAGCAGCCTGCTTCCAAGGGCCAACATTTACCGCCAATTCTGCTGCAACAAGCGCCAAGGAAACGGGATCGTGGGGACCTAAAAACGAGCGCATCAATTTCACTGGTTAGTCCTTTGTGTCTAATAGAAACGCCAAACCGCTGGGCCTCACGCTAGCAAGGTCAGCGTAGTTTAGGGAACATCGTCGAGGATTAGCCGCCAAAGCAGCAATATGTCGCCACTAGGCCAACGCCTCTTCACCTTGCTTTTGTTTCACAAATATCCCGGGGGAGTCCGCAGGACGGGGGCTGGCCCCCTTTTCCCTTAAGCGGCGAAGCCGCATGGATCGGATTGGCGTAGCCAATTCGAATTCAAACATAACAACAAAAAAGGGCCGCCCGAAGGCGGCCCCAATTCTTTCAACTGAACCGGTGTTTATTCGCGGCCGGACAGTAAGAACAAGATGGATCGGAACATCGCGATGAACGAGATGTAGAGGCTCAGCGCGCCAACAATAGCGGCTTTTTCTAGGTACATTTCCGCTTCTGGGCCGCCGTATGTGCGGGCCTGCAGATACTCGTTCTTGATGCTTTGCGTGTAGTAGGCTGTCAGGCCTGCAAAAATCACGAGGGCAGCGATGTTGATGAAGAACGTCATGCCGCTAAAGCTGAACCCGAAGATCCAGGATGCGAGTGACAGCGCGATCAAGCCCCACGCGCCCATGATCAGGAACGAGCCGATTGGACCAAGGTCTTTCTTTGTTGTGTAGCCAACAAGGGACAGGCCAAGGAAGGCCACGGATGTGATACCCAATGCAACGAAGATCTCACCCAGATTGAACATCTGGAAAATCACCGACAAAGATGCGCCAGTCAGGGCTGCGTAGGCCCAGAAGATGCCATTCAATGCGCCAACCGACAGGCGGGCAAAGCTGAAGTTCAGCACCAGCACAAGCGCGAGTGGGCCAAACATGATCGCGTAAAGAAGCGGTGTGTTTGTAAAGATGGTTTCAAGCGCGACAGGGCTTGTGCCGATGGCATAAGCAAGCACTGCCGTAACAACCATTGCCATGGACATCAGCCCATAGACTTTGTTCATGTGGGCGCGAAGACCCTCGTCAATTTCCGCGGTACGTACGCCAGCCGTGGCGCCCATTCCGGGGGTTCTGTAGTCAGCCATGAGATCCCTCCAAGGTGATCATTTCAATCATTCGGGCCCCTGAAACGGACCATTTGGCCGCCGGAACTCCCTTGGGGGTGATATTGGCATGGTTCCCCTGTAATTCAAGGAAAACTGCGGGTTTACGTGCAAATTATCACATAAATTTGCCCGCAATTGCCGTTCAGCGGTGGCGGGATGGTAAATCCCAAACGGGGCGTGCGGCCTCTTGTGCGGCTGCGCGGGGGCTTACACCGATGTCCTTTAGGCGGGCTTCGCTCAATCCGGCGAGCTCACGGCGTTCTTTCCAAACTGTCAGGAACGTAAACAGTGACGGCGCAGGTGCCTTGTGCTGCTGTGTGCATGTGGTGGCGGTTGTGCGGCTTAGGGAGAGTGTCATGTTATGTCCTTTCGTGATGTGAGTGCCGTATTGCATTTGATATCTTGATGTATCGGGTAATTTGACGCATAAGGGAAATGAATGATTGAAATGTGAAGCATCAGGATTGGTGATATGGCGAGAAATCTGGACCTTACCGCGCTACGCTCATTCGTGACGGTTGCGGATGCCGGCGGTGTCACCAAGGCTGCGGGGGTTTTGAACCTGACCCAATCGGCAGTCTCAATGCAGCTTAAGCGGCTGGAAGAAAGCCTTGATCTGTCGCTACTTGATCGTTCCGCGCGCCAAATCTCTGTCACGGCCGAGGGCGAGCAGTTGCTCAGCTATGCCCGTCGGATGCTGTCGCTTAACGATGAAGCGCTGCAACGGATGACGGCAGATGAGTATGAGGGGGCGATCACGCTGGGTGTTCCGCACGATATCATTGATCCCTACATTCCCCATGTGTTGCGCCGCTTTGCAGCTGAATTCCCGCGCATGAAAATCCACCTTGTGTCCGAGCCGACCAAAGCCCTACGTGCGATGTTTGGACGTGGCGAGTGTGACGCCATCATTACCACCGAGGCTGAGCCTGGCCCCGGGGGTGAATCCCTTGTGACACTTCCCTTGGTTTGGGTTGGCGCCGCCGGAGGAACGGCATGGAAGCAACGTCCGCTTCCAGTCGCGTTTTGTAGCAATTGCATCTTCCGTTCTGGTGTTCTGAAACGGATGGATGACGAGAGCTTTGCGTGGGAGATGGTTGTTGAGTCTCATACCGACACCGCCATTCAAGCCGTAGTAAGTGCTGACTTGGCTGTTCACGCTGTCATCAAGGGTGTCTATGCGCGTCAAACTGCGCCAGTTCCGTCCGAAGCAAGTTTGCCAGATCCGGGAAAGTCGCAGATTGTTCTGTATATGCAATCCAAAAAGGACCCAGTTCAAGCCGCTTTGCACGATATGATCCGGGAATCCTATATGTCTGAATGGGCGACGCATGCCGCCAAACTGCGCAGCGTCTAAAGCGTTACAACGACCTTGCCGGTGCTTGTGCGGCTGCGCAGTAGCTCAAGTGCGTCTGCAGATTGTTCCAAGGGTAGAACATGGCTGACATGAGGTTTCAGACGGCCTTGAACGTACCAATCCATCAGCTCACCCATGCTGTCAGTCAGTGCAGTTGGGTTAAACTTTAGATATCCGCCCCAATAGAACCCAATGACAGTGATGTTCTTGACCAGCAGATGGTTGGACGGAATTTGTGGCACGTCGCCGCTGGCAAATCCGATTGTGATCATGCGGCCCTCGCGGTTGGTGGCACGCATCGCTGCTTTGAAGGCGGCCCCACCAACAGGGTCATAGACCACATCAGCACCGCCAAGGGCGCGGACTTCGGCTGTGATGTCTGCACTCGCGTCAATCACGTGATCTGCACCAGCGGCGGTTGCGACGGCCAGTTTGTCAGCGCCGCGCGCGACGGCGATGACGGTCGCGCCCATCGCCTTGCCGATTTCGACTGCCGTCAGGCCTACGCCGCCCGCAGCCCCCATTACTAAGAGTGTTTCCCCGGCTTGCAGTTTTGCACGTCGCGTTAGTGCGAGATGTGATGTGCCGTACGCGACTTGAAATCCCGCTGCGACTTGCGGCGACATTTCGTCAGGGACCTCTCGACAGAGCAGAGCCGGGAAGACACCCTGCTGGGCCAATCCCCCTTGGCCTCCAAAGACCGCAACACGCGTACCGATTTTAGCTTCACTAACACCTTCGCCCAATGCGAGTACCGTGCCGCAAACTTCCATACCCAAGGTGAAGGGCGGGTTTGGTGTGTCTTGGTACGTGCCTTTAGCCATAAGAAGATCGGCAAAATTCAGCCCACATGCTTCGATATTGAGCAGCACTTCGCCTTTTGCGGGCGCTGGTGGATTTATGACTCTCAACGTTGGTGGGGTGGCGTAAGATTCAACTTGGAAGGCTTGCATGGGGAACTTTCGGTAAAAGAAACCCTTTAAAGCACAAGCCGGTAGCGGCATTTCCCAAAGGGTTACGAGTGAGCGTTAGAGCAGAGAAAAACAGGAATCCTGTCCTTTTCGACAGGGTAACACGGTGCAAACCTGTCCTAAAGGATAGGATAGGGACTGCAACCCTTGCGTGTTTCACCGCAGGGCGGTTCTTAGGTTCTCAGAGCAGAAGAATCTGCACAACTTTAAATTGTCTGCGGCGTTGAAACCAACTGAGCCGGGCTAAACATAGGACGACTTATATGAAACATCCAGTAGACGTACATGTCGGAAAACGCATTCGCCACCGCCGTTGGGTAAGCGGAACAACACAGCAACAACTTGCAGATCAGGTTGGTATCAAATTCCAGCAGATCCAGAAATACGAAACCGGTATGAACCGTGTCAGCGCGTCCCGTCTTTGGGATATTGCTGCAGCACTTGGTGTTGAAGTTGCGTTCTTCTTTGAAGGGCTGGACGGCAAATTGATCCCGGAAGAGCTGGGCGGGATGCCGAGCGATATTCTGTCTGACAAAGAAGCGCTGGACCTTTTGCGGTCCTACTACGCGATACCAGAAAACCAACGCCGTCGCCTGTTCGATCTGGCACGTGTTCTCAGCGAAGCTGCTTAAGCTGCGCAACGGCCCTTGACCTTTGACTGTTCCCGGCGCTACCGCGTTGGGGACATTTAAGACAAAGGCGGGCGCATGACCCTTTCCAAAGTTACCTTGACCGAAAGCGAGATGACATTGCTGCGCGACTGCGCGCATGTCATGGCGGATGCCGCGCGCGCTGCGATCCTGCCCTTGTTTCGTTCGGGCCTTACATCTGACAACAAAGATGCCACGGGATTTGACCCCGTAACCGAGGCGGATCGCGCTGCAGAGCAAGCCATGCGTGCCATTCTGGCGGATCTGCGCCCGATGGACGGGATTTTGGGCGAAGAGTTCGGAGAGCATGATGGCACAAGCGGGCTACAGTGGGTATTAGACCCGATCGACGGCACACGTGGGTTTATTTCAGGCACCCCGACATGGGGCGTTTTGGTTTCAGTACGTGATGCGAGTGGTCCGCTTTATGGATTGATCGATCAACCCTACATTGGAGAACGGTTCGAGGGTGGTTTTGGCCACGCAACCATGACGGGGCCTTTGGGCGCGCGTGCGTTGGGGACCAAGAAAACGGCCAGTCTGGCCGAGGCGACAATCCTGACCACCTTTCCCGAAGTCGGCATTGAGGATGACGCGATCGGGTTTCAGGCAGTTGCAGAACGCTGCAAGCTGACGCGATACGGCATGGACTGTTATGGCTATGCGTTGTTGGCAGCAGGGCAGGTGGACCTTGTCGTCGAAGCGGGGCTGAGTGCTTATGACATTCAGGCGCCCATCGCGGTGATTGAGGCTTCTGGCGGGATTGTAACAGATTGGCGTGGCGGCCCTGCGCATGAAGGCGGACGGGCGCTAGCGGCTGCCAATGAAGAACTCCACGCGCAGGCTTTGGCGATCCTTTCAAAGCACTGATCGAATTTGCTGCGCAAATCCGACCAAGAGGGGGCTAGCCCCCATCGCTGCGCGATTCCCCCAGGATATTTGTGAAACAAAGGCAGGGTTGAAGGTCGATCGCGTATCGTTAGACTTCGCTTGTCGCGTCCTTACCCGTTCTGGCGACACATTTCTTACCGAACGGGATCGAAAGGAGGGCAGATGCCTGATGTTTTGATTAAGGGCGCTTTGGCGGTTCTTACAATGGATGATGCGCGCAGCGAGCTGGCTGAGGCCGATGTCTTACTGCGTGATGGCGTTATTGTCGGCGTTGGATCAGGGCTAGAGGCTGGGCGCGCGGAAGTGATTAACGCGGCGGGCTGCGTTGTAACGCCAGGCTTGGTGAATACGCATCACCATTTATATCAAACACTGACACGTGCGGTTCCTGGTGGGCAGGATGCGTTGTTGTTCGGGTGGTTGCAGACGCTTTACCCGATTTGGGCGCGGTTCGGGCCTGAGGAGATGTTTATTTCAGCACAAATCGGATTGGCTGAATTGGCGTTGAGCGGCTGCACGATGACGTCTGATCACCTGTACCTTTATCCGAATGGCGCGCGTTTAGATGATACGATAGCTGCAGCGGGTGAGGTCGGTCTGCGGTTCCATCCGACGCGTGGCGCGATGAGCATTGGCGAAAGTGATGGTGGGTTGCCGCCTGACTGTTTGGTTGAGCGTGAGGCGGGCATTCTTGAGGATTGCATCCGGGTGATTGACGCGTTTCATGACCCCAAAGAGGGCGCGATGGTGCGCGTCGGGGTGGCGCCATGTTCACCGTTTTCTGTCAGCCGCGACCTGATGCGCGATGCGGCTATTCTGGCGCGTGATAAGGGTGTGATGCTGCACACCCATCTGGCGGAGAACGATGAAGATATTGCCTACTCGCTTGAGAAATTTGGCTGCCGCCCGGGGCAGTATGCAGAAGATTTGGGGTGGACGGGGTCTGACGTTTGGCATGCGCATTGCGTGAAGCTTGATGGGCAAGAGATTGATTTATTTGCGAGATCGAAGACGGGCGTCGCCCATTGCCCGTGTTCCAATTGCCGCCTTGGGTCTGGGATCGCGCCCGTGCGTGCGATGCGGGATGCGGGGGTGAACGTGGGCCTTGGGGTTGATGGGTCCGCGTCAAACGATGCGGGGTCGCTTGTTGGGGAAGCGCGCCAGACGATGCTGTTGCAACGGGTCGCGAATGGCGCTGATGCGATGTCCGCGCGTGAGGCGTTGGAAATCGCAACGCGCGGGGGCGCTGAAGTGTTGGGGCGCGATGATTGCGGCCAAGTCGCCGTCGGAAAGCGGGCGGATATCGCTATTTGGGATGTGTCGGGAATCCACAGCGCAGGTTCGTGGGACCCAGCCGCAATTTTGTTGGCTGGCCCCACAAATGTTAAGCATTTGTTCGTAGAAGGGCGTCAGATTGTTGCAGATGGGCACGTAGTCAGCTTCGATTTGGGACGGGCCATTGTGAAGCAAAACCAGCTTGTGCGAGGTTTGCAGCAATAAAAAAAGAGGAGCGAGCAATGCGAAATCTACTTGTATTGGCTGTTATGGCTTTGGCCGCTTGCCAGCCTACGCCTACGCCTACGCCTACGCCTACGCCTACGCCTCCGCCTGCGCCGACGGTGAATTTGGCACAAACCGCGGCTCCGGCGAGCAGTATGGCGGCAATGATCAACCAGCAACGCGCGGCGAACGGCCTTGGGCCGATTTCAGAAGACCCGCGACTGTCTCAAGCGTCCCGCGGTCATGCGCAAGACATGGTGGTGAACAACTACTTTTCCCATCAAGGGCTAAATGGATCTGATCTTTCTTCGCGAGCGCGTGCTGCCGGATATGGGTGCGTTGCCGCTGAAAACATTGCTTGGGGTCAACGGACCGAGGCGGATGTTATGACAGCTTGGATGAATTCACCGGGTCACCGTCGCAATATTTTGCTTAGGGACGCCAAACAATTCGGCATCGGTCGGTTTGAAAACCATTGGGTTATGATGCTTGGGCGTGGCTGCTAAACAGGTCGCCCTGCAACATAAGTTGTTGAAATAGAACGATCATCACCCATCATGATGGTCGGGAACAACGCCTCCCACAGGGAGTCGGCGCGGCAAGACCGCTGTGTGATTGCTGGCGTTGAAGCGAGGTCTAGCACCGCGATATCCGCCATTGCCCCAACGTTGAGCGAGCCGATTTCGCCAGACATATGCAAAGCAGACGCCGAACCCTCGGTTGCGAGCCACATCAGCTGGGCAGGGTGCAATGCCGTGCCACGCAACTGCGAGATTTCATAGGCCGCGGCCATTGTTCGCAACATCGAAAACGACGAACCGCCGCCTGTGTCTGTTGCCAGCCCCGTGCGAATGCCGCGTGATTTCAGGCCAGACATGTTAAACAGGCCCGACCCGATGAAGGTGTTTGAGGTCGGACAATGAACAACGGCCGCGTTCACCTCTGCCAGCCGATCAATCTCACGCGGCTCAAGATGGATTGCATGGCCATACAGCCCACGTTCCCCGAGCAGCCCGAATTTCTCATAGGTATCGAGGTAGTCGCGGGTATCGGGGAACAACCCACGGACCCATTCAATTTCGTCTAACTGCTCAGACAAATGCGTTTGCATCAAAACGTCAGGGAATTCCGCCCAAAGCGCGCCGAGCGCGTCTAACTGTTCGGGGGTTGAGGTCGGGGAAAAACGTGGGGTGATCGCGTAGGAAATGCGATCCTTTCCATGCCAAGTTTCCAACAGGCTTTTACTGTCGGAGTAGGCCGATTGCGCATCATCTTGTAGCCCGTCTGGCGCGTTTCGATCCATACATGTTTTACCACCAACAACCGCCATCCCGCGCGTGTTGGCCGCTTCAAAAAAGGCCTCAACACTCTGTGGGTGGATCGTACAAAAGCTGGTGAGGGTCGTCGTCCCGTTTGCCAGCGCCAGATCAAGCGTGCGCCCGGCGATATCATCGGCATAGGCGCGGTCTGCAAAACGCATTTCTTCGGGGAACGTGTAGGTGTTTAACCAATCGATCAACCGCTTGCCCCATGACGCGATCATCGCAGTCTGGGGGTAGTGCATATGCGCATCGACGAAACCGGCCGTAATCAAGTGGTTGCCGTGCTCTGTTACAGTTGCTTGGGGGTTGTCGCGTCGCAAATCGTCGGCTTCGCCAACGGCTGCGATCCGCCCGTCGCGCACCAAAACCCCGCCGCGCGCACTAATGTGCGTGACTGCTTCTGGATCACCCACAAACGGATCACCAGAGAAGCGTAAAGTTTGTCCAAGGAGGAGTTGATCAGTCATGCTTCGTTGTTAGTCCCCAGATGGCGGCAGGTAAATCGTCAAAACATAGATCATTGCTTGAGGGTAGGCTGCATATGGATATTGTGCAGCGCAATGGAGGGTCATTATGGCTGATACCGTCGAAATGATTGAAGAAGACGAAGGTCTGCCCAAGAACCTTGTTGCTGCGGTTATTGACGCGGTCCAACTTGGGGATGCTGGCACCATTGATGCGCTTCTTGATCCGTTGCACCCAGCCGACATTGCCGACCTTTTTGAGCAGATAGACGAACGTGACCGCGCGGCATTGTTGCACTTGCGAAAAGGCGGGATGGACGGGGATATCCTGTCTGAGCTCGGGGATGACCTTCGCGAGGAAGTCATCAACGCACTTGAGCCGACTGAATTGGCCGAGGCCGTACGTGATCTGGAATCCGATGACGTTGTCGACCTCGTTGAAGACCTCGACGAAGAACATCAGTGGCAGGTTCTTGATGCTCTGGAGGCAGGGGATCGTGTCGCTGTCGAGAAAGCGCTGGCCTACCCGGAAGAATCCGCTGGTCGCCTTATGCAAGTCGAGGTCGTGTGCGCACCGTCACATTGGACCGTCGGCGAAGCGATTGATTACTTGCGTGCGTCTGACGATTTGCCAGAGCATTTCTATCATGTCATTCTTGTTGATCCTCGTGTGAAACCGGTGGGTTACGTGGCGCTAGGGCGTTTGCTTGGTACTTCACGTGACGTCCCACTCACCGAACTGATAGAAGAGAGCTTTCGAACTTTCCGCGTTGATCAAGATGAGGAAGACGTGGCTTATGCGTTCAACCAATATCACCTGATTTCCGCGCCCGTCGTTGACGAAGATGACAGGCTCGTCGGCGTTATCACGATAGATGACGCGATGATTGTTCTGGACGATGAACACGACGAAGACATTCTGCGCCTTGCCGGTGTTGATGCTGAATCGAGCCTGACCGACAAGGTGATCGCCACCACCAAACGCCGCTTCCCGTGGTTGGCTGTGAACCTTGTGACCGCGATTTTCGCCTCTCTCGTGATCGCGATGTTCGAGGACACCATCGCAACCCTCGTAGCGCTCGCCGTGTTGATGCCGATTGTGGCGTCCATGGGCGGAAATGCGGGTACACAGTCGCTGACGGTTGCCGTGCGTTCGATTGCCACCAAAGACCTTACAGGCGCGAACGTTTGGCGGGTTATCCGTCGTGAAGTTCTAGTGGGCCTCGTCAACGGTATGGTTTTTGCGATCGTTATGGGGTTAATTGGTTGGGTATGGTTTGGCCAACCGATGCTTGGCGTGGTGATCGCCTTGGCGATGGTGATAAACATGGTTGTCGCAGGGCTTGCGGGGACGGGAATTCCTGTCGTGCTTGAGAAAATGGGCGTCGATCCGGCGCTTGCCTCGGGCGCGTTTGTGACAACTGTTACGGATGTTGTTGGCTTTTTCGCCTTCCTCGGCCTCGCTGCGGTGATGCTCCTATGACGCTTCAGGACCGCAAAGACGCAGCGCGTAAATCAGCCTTCGCAGCACGCAAGGCAGCCCACGAAGCGGGCATGGGGCACGCGGGCCATCTGTCTTCGGTTCTTGCGGGTTATCGCGGTGTGCCACTCGCGGGCTACGCACAAATGCGCACCGAAATAGACCCAACGCCTGTAATGGAAGAAGCCAGCGCACATGGCCCTGTGTGCCTTCCCGTTATTGAGGCCGCCGGCCACCCGTTGAAATTTCGCGCTTGGTCGCCGGATTGCACAATGATCGACGGCGCTTTCGGCGCGCGCATCCCTGAAAGCGGCGACTGGATCACCCCCGAGATCCTCATCGTGCCGCTTGTTGCCTTTTCACGCAGCGGTGGGCGGCTCGGCTATGGCGGCGGCTTTTATGATCGAACTCTCGAAGGCCTGCGCGCAATCAAACCGACGCTGGCCATCGGCTTTGCCTATGCGGCGCAAGAAATCGACGATCTCCCGCTTGAACCCACCGATCAACCCCTCGACCTAATCGTCACCGAACAAGGCATCATCGAACCCTCTTAGCCTTGCTTTTGTTTTAAAAATATCCCGGGGGAGTCCCCAGGACGGGGGCTGGCCCCCATTCCGCCCTTGCAACACCTGCCTGCGCTTGGAATACCCATCTCCATGAAAATACTCTTTCTTGGCGACGTCATGGGCCGCGCGGGCCGCACTGGAATTATCGAACGGCTTCCCAAGCTGCGCGAAGAATGGAAGCTCGATTTTGTTGTGGTGAACGGCGAAAACGCGTCCAACGGGGCAGGGCTGACAGCGATACACGCCAAGGCGCTGCTGGATGCGGGTGCAGATGTTCTGACCCTTGGCGATCATGCCTTTGATCAAAAGGATATGATGCAGTTTTGCGAGGCCGAACCGCGTATCATCCGTCCGCTGAACTACTCCAAAGCTTCACCAGGTAAGGGGTTTAGTGTGTTTGAAGCCACCCGCGGGCGTAAAGTCCTCGTGGCCCAAGTCCTCGGTCAGGTCTTTATGAAACGCGCGTTTGATGATCCGTTTTCCGCCATAGACACAGTGCTGAAAGCCCACCCGAGGGGCGGCAACGTACAGGCCAGTCTGATTGACGTGCATTGCGAAGCGACCTCAGAAAAGATGGCGATGGGCCATTATTGCGATGGGAGGGCGTCGATTGTTGTTGGCACCCACACCCATGTGCCGACGTCCGACACCATGATTTTACCGGGTGGTACGGCGTTTCAATCTGATGCGGGCATGTGCGGCGACTACAACTCGGTAATCGGTATGCAAAAGGAAGAACCCTTGCGCCGTTTCATCACCGGCATGCCCAAATCGCGCTTTGAACCCGCTAAGGGCGAGGCGACACTGTCCGGCCTTTACGTGGAAACCGATGATCGCAGTGGCAAGGCGACCCGCGTCGAACCCGTGCGCCAAGGCGGTCGGCTAAGTCAGCAAGGCCCGATGTGAGGCTTGCGCCGCACCGCGCAGCACGCGAAACTAGCGAAATCAAGGTGAAGGACGCGTGATGATCGAGCTTTTCGGAATTTCGCAAACGGGGCAGGCGGTGCTAACACTGACCGTGGTCGCGATCATGTTTGTGCTGTTCTTGCGCGAAACCTATCCGACCGAAGTGGTGGCGTTGACTGGTGTGTCCTTGCTGCTGGCGTCCGGCGTGTTGCCTTACGAGGATGCGCTATCCGTACTGTCCAACCCCGCGCCGTGGACGATTGCGGCGATGTTTATCGTCATGGGGGCACTGGTGCGCACGGGCTCTTTGGACGCGCTTACGGCTTTGGCCGAACGCAATGCCAAAACCAGACCGGCCTTGGCGCTGGGCGCATTGATGGCGTTTGTGGTGCTGGCGTCGGCGATTGTATCGAACACACCGGTTGTTGTTGTGATGATCCCGATCTTCGTGCAACTGGCTAAGTCAATGGGGCTGTCAGCGTCCAAGCTATTGATTCCGTTGTCTTACGGCGCGATTTTGGGTGGTACGCTGACGTTGATCGGCACATCGACCAACCTGCTGGTTGACGGTGTTGCCCGCGCCGAAGGGCTTGAACCGTTCACGATTTTTGAGGTCACGCCTTTGGGAATCGTGCTGGTTATCTGGGGCATGATATACCTTGGCGTTATCGCGCCAAAGCTGCTGCCTGATCGCGATAGTATGGCGAACCTTCTCTCGGATCGCTCAAAGATGCGCTTCTTCACCGAGGCGGTTATCCCACCGGAATCCAACCTGATTGGCCGTGAAGTGACCGGCGTTCAACTGTTCAAACGCGAAGGCGTTCGACTTGTCGATGTCATTCGCGGCGATACGTCTTTGCGGCGCAATATGGCGGGGGTTGAACTGGCTGTGGGCGACCGCGTTGTGTTGCGCACGGCTATGACCGAGTTGCTGTCCTTGCAGGCGACTAAGGAACTCAAACGCGTTGACCAAGTGTCCGCCGTTGAGTCCCAAACGGTTGAAGTTCTCATCACACCGGGTTGTAAAATGATCGGCCGAACGCTGGGCGCTCTGCGCCTTCGTCGCCGCTACGGTGTGTATGTTTTGGCCGTGCATCGGCGCAATCAGAACATTGGCCGTCAGCTGGATGAATTGGTCGTGCGGGTTGGGGACACTTTGCTGCTGGAAGGGTCTGCTGAAGACATCCAACGCCTCGCCTCTGAAATGGACATGGTTGACGTCTCGCACCCGTCCGCGCGTGCCTATCGCCGCGCGCAAGCGCCTATCGCATTGCTGGCTTTGGTGATGATTGTTGGCCTTGCTGCGTTTGGCGTTGCTCCGATTTTCTTGCTTAGCATTCTTGCTGTGGCAATTGTTTTGATCACCCGCTGTATCGACGCGGAAGAGGCGTTCAGCTTTGTCGATGGGCGTTTGCTCACGTTGATTTTTTCGATGCTCGCGGTGGGAGCGGCATTGCAAGCGTCAGGCGCGGTGGCGTTGATCGTGAAGGGCGTAGCGCCGGGGTTGGCGATGTTGCCGCCGTTCCTGATTATTTGGGCGATTTATTTACTGACATCCGTGTTGACCGAAATGGTCAGCAACAACGCGGTCGCGGTTGTTGTGACGCCAATTGCAATTGGGCTCGCGCTGGAACTAGGGTATGATCCGCGCCCCTTGGTGGTGGCTGTTATGGTTGCCGCATCTGCGAGCTTTGCCACGCCAATCGGGTATCAGACCAACACGTTGGTTTACGGTCCGGGCGGGTACAAGTTTAGCGACTTCCTAAAGGTTGGTGTGCCGCTGAACCTTAGCATCGGAATACTGGCGTCTGCGGTGATCCCATACATCTGGCCGTTGTAACGGGCGCCACCTAGAGGGGCCAGAAGACCAAGATTGCAGGAATGGACACGGCAACCACGAGAATTTCGAGCGGCAGCCCCATGCGCCAGTAATCGCCAAACGAGTACCCACCGGGGCCAAGGATCAGCGTGTTGTTCTTATGGCCAATCGGCGTGAGGTAGGCACTGGACGCAGCGACTGCGACTGCCATTAAGAACGGATCAGGCGACACATTCAACGACTGCGCCATCTGGATAGCGATAGGGGCCGCGACGATGGTTGTCGCGGTGTTGTTCAGCACGTCTGACAGGGTCATGGTGACAACCATAAGGATCGTTAGGATCATCCACGGGGCGAGGCCACTGGTTAGGCTTACGAGCGAGCCTGAGATAAGTTCGGTGCCGCCAGAAGTTTCCAATGCCGCCCCCAACGGGATCATTGAGCCGAGGAGCACGACGACGGGCCATTCGATGTGGGTATAAAGTTCTGAGATCGGGACGATTTTCGCTAAGACATAGGCCACAACGACAAGGCCGAGGGCGATGGGTAGGTAAATCAAACCAAAGCTCGCCAAGGCGACGGCACCGGCGAACAGACCAATCGCAAGCCAGACCTTAGAGTTCGCAGTCACGGCAACGCCGCGATCCGCCAGCGGCAAACAGCCAAGCCATTCGGTCACGTCATTTGCGGAGTCTTGTGGGGCGAGCAGCAACAGGATGTCGCCCGCCTCAATAACGGTTTTGCGCATCTGGGATTTTACGGACGTCCCTTTGCGCGACAGGCCCATCAAGACGGTGCGCTGGCGCCATGCCAAGCCGATGGCTTCAGCTGTTTTACCCGTGATGCGCGATGTTTCGGTTGCGACCACTTCAATCTTCACAAGGCCGTCGGTCGCCGCGAGAAGTTCTTCGCGTTTGGTGTCCGAGAAATCTAGGTTCAGAGCAGCGCGAAACTCGTCCAGTGCTTCGGGAACAGCTTCCATAACCAGCACGTCGCCCGCGATCAGTTTGGTGTTCTTGGCGGTTCCGTAGCGTCGCTTGCCATCGCGTATCAAGCCAAGGATCGCGACATCGTTTTTTTCCGCAATATCATAGAGTTCCGAGAGGCGTTTGTCGATGTGTTTGCTTTTCTCAGGGACGGTCAGCTCTGCAAGGTAGTCGGTGTAACTGTCCAGCGTGGCGCCTGTTGCCTTGCCTTCGCGGGTCGGGATTAGGCGCCAACCGATAAAGGCGACAAAGATAAGTCCGGCAATGGCGGTGATGCCGCCGACAGGGGCGAAGTCGAACATCTTGAAGGGTTCGCCCAAGGTGTCTTCGCGGATGGAGGCGATGATGATGTTGGGGGGCGTGCCGATAAGGGTTGCCATGCCGCCAAGTATTGTCGCGAAGCTGAGGGGCATGAGCGACAGGCCCGGATCGCGGCCTGCTTTGCGGGCGGTTTGGATGTCGACTGGCATCAGCAGCGCAAGGGCCGCGACGTTGTTCATGAAGGCTGACAACAGCCCACCAATCGCGCCCATGATAGCGATATGTGCGCCCAGTTTGCGCGAGGCATCCACCAGTGTTCGGGTGATCAGATAGACGGCCCCAGAGCGTACCAAGCCGGCGGATACCACCAGCACAAGTGCAACGATAATGGTCGCAGGATGACCAAAGCCGGAGAACGCGTCCTTGGTTGGGACGGCACCTAAGACCACGCCAATCATAAGGGCGGTGAAGGCCACAAGGTCATATCGGAAACGGCCCCAAAGGAGCATGCCGAAAACGGCGGTGAAGAGCGAGAAGAGGACTATTTGATCTGTTGTCATGGTGCAGGTGTAGCGCGTGCGGCGGGGCGCGAAAACCGCGTTTTTGTGCGTATGGAATGCATATGGGAACGGTATGGGTTTGATATGGGTCGCGCGCCATACGCATGGGATTGCGGGCCAGCGGGTGTCTGCCCTATAGAGGGCGGCGAAAAGACAATTGATTGAACGGGAGACGTCGCATGGCAGGCCACTCAAAATGGGCGAATATTCAGCACCGCAAAGGGCGTCAGGATAAGATCCGCGGCAAACTGTTTTCCAAGCTTTCCAAAGAGATCACGATTGCCGCCAAAATGGGCGATCCGGATGTGGACAACAACCCGCGTCTGCGTATGGCCGTGAAAGAGGCCAAGAGCCTGTCGATGCCAAAGGACAACATTGACCGCGCCATTAAGAAGGCGATTGGTGGCGACGCAGAGAACTACGATGAAATCCGCTATGAGGGCTACGGCCCAGGCGGTGTTGCTGTGATCGTTGAAGCGATGACAGACAACAAGAACCGCACGGCATCCACTGTGCGATCCACGTTTTCCAAAGCGGGCGGCAACTTGGGCGAGACCGGTTCGGTTGGGTTCATGTTCGACCGTAAAGGCGAAGTTGTTTATCCGGCATCCGTGGGCGATGCGGATACAGTGATGATGGCGGCCATCGAAGCGGGCGCGGAAGATGTGCAAAGCGACGATGAGAACCACGTGATTTTGTGTGCCGACACGGACTTGAATGATGTTTCAACGGCGCTTGAAGCTGATTTGGGCGAATCTGAATCGACGAAACTGATTTGGCAGCCAAACATCACGTCCGACCTTGATCTTGAGGGCGTTGAAAAGCTGATGCGTTTGGTTGATGCGCTTGAGGATGACGATGACATCCAGAAAGTGACCACCAACATGGATGCATCCGACGAAGTTATGCAGGCCTACGCCGCAAGCGAGGGCTGATCTGATTGGAGCCGCTGTCGCGGCTGCAGGATTATTGGGTTGCTTGGTTGCTGTGAGCCAATCGCGGTTGAAGAGTTCCCCGCTGATAGGTGCGCCTCCGGCGGGGATATTTATGAAACAAAAGCAAGGTTGAAGATCCGAAATGCTCACGGCGTATTTAAACGGTTTTGGTGTTTCGATCACTTTAATCATGGCGATTGGTGCGCAGAATGCGTTTTTGCTGAAGCAAGGGTTGCGGCGTGAACATGTGTTGCCGTTGGTTTTGGTTTGCGCGTTTTCAGATGCGATGCTGATGACGGTTGGGGTGTTTGGGTTCACCGCTTTGACCGACGTTTTGCCAGCCCTTGCCCCTGTGATGTTGTGGTTGGGGGCTGCGTTTCTATTCGTTTATGGCGCGTTCAGTTTTTGGCGGGCTTGGAAAGGCGGGGCTGCGCTTGATCCGGCGAGCGGTTCTGCGACATCGCTAAAGGCGGCCGTGTTGTTTTGCCTCGCGATTACTTATTTGAACCCGCATGTTTATTTGGACACGGTGTTGCTGGTTGGGTCCATCGCGACGCGTTTTGAAGGTGTGGAAGTTGCGTTTTGGGCAGGGGCGGTGACGTCTTCCTTCGTGTTCTTTTTCAGCCTCGGATATGGCGCGCGCCTGTTGGCGCCCGTGATGGCGAAGCCCGGTTCGTGGCGGGTTTTGGAGTTCTTAATCGGCTGCGTGATGTGGGCTATCGCTTTGGGCTTGATCTTCAAGGGTTAGGGGCGTTTGGTGCGCCTATGGCCGCACAAGATCGCCCCCTTATCGGAATGTTCTGGATGGTCCTGACGGGCCTGAATTTCGTGGCTGTGACTGCGATGGTGAAGCATGTCGGGTCTGACGTTCCGGCCGCGCAGGGGGCGTTTTTGCGGTACCTTCTGGGTCTTGTGTTCCTTATCCCGATGGTGCGCCCGATTTTGGCGGCGCATCTGACGCGCCGACAATTGAAGCTGTTTGCGGGGCGCGGGGTGGTGCATACGATTGCTGTGATCCTTTGGTTTTATGCCATGGCCCGCATCCCGATCGCGGATGTGACGGCGATGAATTATCTGTCGCCTGTGTATGTTACACTGGGCGCTGCGTTGTTGTTGAAGGAGCCCTTGCCCCCGCGTCGTTTGGCGGCTGTGATCATGGCGCTGGTGGGGGCGGTTATCATTTTGCGCCCCGGTTTTCGTGAGATTGACCCAGGCCATGTTGCGATGCTTGGGACAGCGTTAATGTTTGCGGCGGGCTACCTGATTGCCAAGCAGCTGAGTGGCGAAGTCAGCGCTGCGGTGGTTGTAGGCATGTTGTCGATTGCGGTGACCATTGGTCTTGCGCCGTTTGCTTGGGTGGTTTGGATTCCTGTTAGCTGGGCGGACGTTGGTTGGCTGTTTCTTGTGGCGTGCTTTGCTACAGCGGGTCATTATTCAATGACACTGGCGTTTGCTTCGGCACCGTTGACGGTCACCCAACCGGTCACGTTCTTACAGCTGATTTGGGCCGTATTGCTTGGGGCGTTGGTCTTTGGCGAACCGGTGGATGGTTGGGTCGTGTTTGGCGGCGCGGTTATCATGGCATCGATTAGCTTTATCACATGGCGCGAAGCCGCGGCGAAGCGACGTATTACCCCTACGGCACACCAGACCAAAGGTTAGTTTCGTTCGCTAACCCCCCTCGACTCTTGGGACAACAGACCCAATATAGCGAGCATGTCATTACCTCCGGGATTTCTTGATGAGCTTCGCACGCGGCTGTCCATTGGGCAGGTCGTTGGGCGTAAGGTCATGTGGGATCAGCGTAAGTCCAACCAAGGTAAGGGCGATTTGTGGGCGCCGTGCCCGTTTCATCAGGAAAAGTCGGCGTCGTTCCATGTGGATGATCGCAAAGGATACTATTACTGTTTTGGCTGTCACGCGAAGGGTGATGCCATTTCGTTTGTGCGTGAAACTGAGAATGTCGGTTTCATGGAAGCGGTTGAGATTTTAGCGGGCGAGGCGGGCATGACCATGCCCAAGCGTGACCCACAGGCGCAGGCGAAATCGGATCGCCGCACCTTGCTGGCTGAGGTCATGGAACAGGCGGTGCAGTACTATCGCCTGCAGTTGAAAACAGGCGCGGGGGCTGAGGCGCGGGAATACCTTGCGGGGCGCGGGTTGAATGACGCCGCGTTGGAGCGTTGGGAAATCGGGCTGGCGCCGCAGGGGTGGCAAAACCTGTGGGATCATTTGACCGGCAAAGGTGTGTCCGAGGATTTGATCCTTGGGGCGGGTTTGGGCAAGCCAAGCAATCAGGGAAAGAAGCCTTATGACACGTTCCGCCACCGTATCATGTTTCCGATCCGCGACGCCCGTGGGCGCTGTATTGCCTTTGGTGGCCGTGCAATTGATCCCAATGACAACGCTAAGTATCTGAATTCACCGGAAACGGAGCTGTTCGATAAAGGCCGCAGCCTGTTCAACTACGCCCCCGCGCGTGAGGCGGCGGGGAAGGGGCAGCCATTGTTGGTGGCCGAAGGCTACATGGACGTGATTGCGCTGAGCGAGGCAGGTTTCGGCGCGGCGGTGGCCCCATTGGGGACAGCTGTAACTGAAACGCAGTTGCAAATGATGTGGCGCATTGCGCCCGAACCGGTGATCACGTTGGATGGGGATACGGCGGGCCAGCGCGCTGCGATGCGTGTCATTGATCTGGCGCTGCCGTTGCTTGAGGCTGGGCAATCCGTGCGCTTTGCCATGATGCCTGAGGGCCAAGACCCTGATGATTTGCTAAAATCGGCAGGGGCTGGTGCCATGCGCGAGAAGATTGAGGGCGCATTGCCGATGGTGCAGCTGCTTTGGCAGCGTGAGATTGAGGGTAAGGTTTTTGACAGCCCTGAACGCAAGGCCGCCCTAGATAAGGCGCTGCGCGAGAAGATCATGTTGATCAAAGACCCAAGCATTCGCAGCCATTACGGGCAGGCGATCAAGGATATGCGCTGGGAGCTGTTTAGCAACAATCGCAAGCCGTCTGGCGGGGGGCAGCAGCGCGGAACGTGGTCGCCCAAAGGCGCGAAGCTGCCCGCACAGATGAGTACGAAGGCTTCGCTTTTGGGCGGCGGCGGGTTGTCTGAGGACCATTTGCGCGAGGCGGTGATCCTTGCAGTGTTGATCCGTAACCCCAAGATATTGAATGATTTTTATGGCGCGCTTGAACGGATGCTCTGTTCTGGGCCTGACATTGCTTTGCTGCGCGATGCTCTGTTGAAGGTCGAACCCCAAGACAATGTCGAAGCCTTGTTGAACAACGATTTGGGTGATGCCCCCCTTGCAAAACTGTTCTCGCAAGCACACGTGGCAATTACACCCGCCGTGCGGCGACCCGACAATGGGGAACTCGCGCGGATGTGCCTTGCAGAAGAGCTCGCGAAACTGACATCCCGCCGTGGCCACGCCCATGAGGTCCAAGATGCGATTGATGAGATGAACTCGGATGTGGCGGACGAACGACTGACGGCACGGTTGGCGCAATCGATTGCGGCGATGAACAATGCGGGCCGCCAAGACGGGGATGACAGTGCTGAATACGACACCTCAGACAACGGGGCGCGAATCAAGAAAGATGAAAGAAGCGCATTTGATGCACTTTTGGACAAGATCGACTTTGCTAAAGGGAACAAAGGCAACTAAGTGCCTTTGCAACAACCTATAATTTAAGCCATTCGAGGCATTGCGAATCAGCCGTAGGGTTGGTTGATTCGTTCTAAACCGAATCACCCGAATCAGCGGTGCGAATCAGCCGCTCGATATCGAAAAGGACACGACCATGGCCGCCAAAGACACCAACGAGCAGCGCGACGACTCGGACCACTCCTTGGACATGAGCCAAGCCGCCGTCAAAAAGATGATCGCAGAAGCGCGTGAACGCGGCACGATCACCTATGACCAGTTGAACGCCGTCCTGCCGCCTGACCAAGTGTCCAGCGACCAGATCGAAGACGTGATGAGTATGCTCAACGAGATGGGCATTCAGGTCACCGAGGAAGAAGAATCCGAAGAAGTCGATGACGGCACATCCAAAGAAGTCGCAACCGTTGCAGGCCGTGACGTTGTGCTTGGTGGCGCGGAAGCTGAAAAGCTGGACCGCACAGATGACCCTGTGCGCATGTACCTGCGCGAAATGGGATCGGTTGAATTGCTGTCCCGTGAAGGCGAAATCGCGATTGCGAAACGCATTGAGGCCGGCCGCAACACGATGATTCTTGGGCTTTGCGAAAGCCCGCTGACATTCCAAGCGATCACAATCTGGCGCGACGAACTTTTGTCCGAAGACATTTTGCTGCGCGACGTGATCGACCTTGAAACAACGTTTGGCGATCAACTAGCCGAAGAAACCGAACAGGCTGCTGTTGTTGCCCCAGCTGGCGGCGCTGAAAAAGAAGAAAAGCAAGAACTTGATGCCGATGGCAACCCCATCGCCAAGGACGACGACGACGATGAGGACGAGGCGGCAAACCTGTCCCTCGCCGCGATGGAAGCACAGCTGAAACCGCAGGTTTTGGAAACGCTCGCGGTCATCGCCAAGGGCTTTAGCAAGCTGTCGGACATGCAGGACGCGCGGATGTCTGCGACCTTGAACGAAGACGACAGTTTCTCTGGCAAAGAAGAAAAGAAGTACCAGAAGTTGCGGTCCGAAGTCGTTGAAATGGTGAACTCACTTCACCTGCACAACAACCGTATCGAGGCCTTGATCGACCAGCTATACGGCATCAACCGCCGCATCATGCAGATCGATTCCAACATGGTGAAGCTGGCTGACCAAGCCCGCATCAACCGTCGTGAATTCGTTGACGCCTACAAGGGCCGTGAACTTGACCCAACATGGCTTGAGGAAATGGGCGAAAAGTCCGGCCGTGGTTGGCAGGCGCTGATCGAACGTTCCACAGGTAAAATCGAAGACCTGCGTGCTGAAATGGCGCAAGTAGGTCAATACGTTGGTGTTGATATCTCAGAATTCCGCCGCATCGTGCAGCAGGTTCAGAAGGGCGAAAAAGAAGCGCGTCAGGCCAAGAAAGAAATGGTCGAAGCGAACCTTCGTTTGGTTATCTCGATCGCTAAGAAGTACACGAACCGTGGCCTGCAATTCCTTGATTTAATTCAAGAAGGTAACATTGGCTTGATGAAGGCGGTTGATAAGTTCGAATACCGTCGCGGGTACAAATTCTCGACCTATGCAACATGGTGGATCCGTCAGGCGATCACCCGTTCGATCGCTGACCAAGCCCGCACGATTCGTATTCCGGTTCACATGATCGAAACGATTAACAAACTGGTCCGTACGGGTCGCCAGATGCTGCACGAAATCGGCCGCGAACCAACGCCGGAAGAATTGGCCGCCAAGCTGCAAATGCCGCTTGAGAAGGTCCGCAAGGTGATGAAGATCGCCAAAGAGCCGATCTCACTCGAGACCCCAATTGGTGACGAGGAAGACAGCCAACTCGGTGATTTCATTGAAGATAAGAACGCGGTTCTGCCGTTGGATTCCGCCATTCAGGAAAACCTGAAGGAAACCACGACACGGGTTCTGGCGTCCCTAACACCACGTGAAGAACGCGTGCTGCGGATGCGTTTTGGTATCGGCATGAACACCGACCACACGCTCGAAGAAGTCGGGCAGCAGTTCAGCGTTACACGCGAACGTATCCGTCAGATCGAAGCGAAAGCGCTGCGTAAGCTCAAGCATCCAAGCCGCTCGCGTCGTTTGCGGTCTTTCCTCGACCAGTAAGCGCTTGCGCAATTCCCGTAGGGCGAGGAAACTTGCCCTATGGAATTTCTCATTCAAACCAAAGGCCCCGGCCTGTACGAGTTCACGCGTGACGTGGCAGGAATGGTTGCGGGCACGGGCGTACTTACGCTGTTCGTTCAGCACACGTCCTGTTCGCTTCTGATCCAAGAAAATGCCGATGCTGAAGTTCAGACGGACCTAACAGAGTTCTTTGATCGGTTGGTGCCGAACGCAAACCACCCGTCCATGTCTTATCTGAGGCACACCTATGAAGGGCCTGATGATATGCCGGCCCATATCAAGGCGTCGATGTTGCCAACGAGCTTGCAAATTCCTGTCATTGATGGGGTTTTGCAGCTGGGAACATGGCAGGGAATTTACATTTTTGAACATAGAGCCGTGTCCCACCAGCGGCGCGTTGTGGGGATGATGCGATGACTGTTTCAAGCGCCCAGAATACGGCCATGTCATGGGTTGAAACCGCCCGCGAAGTTCTATCACGGGACTGCGCCCGCATCTTTTCGTTTGGCGAACCAGCATGGCGAGAATACCGATCCGCCGCGTGGTACGTTGAA
Source organism: Octadecabacter ascidiaceicola (assembly GCF_900185015.1). Classification (GTDB taxonomy): domain Bacteria; phylum Pseudomonadota; class Alphaproteobacteria; order Rhodobacterales; family Rhodobacteraceae; genus Octadecabacter; species Octadecabacter ascidiaceicola. The sequence continues at coordinate 315,790 of NZ_FXYD01000002.1, forward strand.
CGTTTGCGGGCGGAAGGGTTTACCGTTGAAGAGGGCAGCGGCGGCATGCCGACAGCCTTTTGCGCCGAATGGTCAAATGGGGCCGGGCCTGTTGTGGGCATGTACGCGGAATATGACGCTGTGCCTGGAAACTGCCAAACCGCGACAATACACGAAGCGCCGCGTGATGGGTTAAACGCCCATGCTGCGGGCCACACAGACCCGCATTCTGCATTGGGTATCAGTGGCTTGGGTGGCTTGCTGGCAACAAAGGCTGCGATGGAACAGCTCGGTATCAAAGGCGGGCTGCGTTTTACGGGGGAGCCTGCGGAAAAGGTACGCGGCTCCAAACCGATCCATGCGGCGAAGGGGTACTATGACGGTTTGGCGGGCATGTTGTCGTTCCATCCGTTCTACATGCTGCCGATGTGCAATACTGTGCGCTGGGACACCCACTGTGGCGCGGCCTATTCGATGATCTATCGGTTTATCTGCGACGAAGCGCATTTGTTTGGCGCAACAGATGGCGCACCAATCCCGCAAAGCCACAGCGATATACGCGCACCCGGCGCGAACGACGCATTGGTGATGATGTATTCGCAAGCCCGCATGCTGCGCGATACGATGCTGCCCCATGTGGGCGGTTGGTCGATTTCTGAAAGCATAATCAGCACGGGGCAGGCGACGGCGGATAATCTGCCTGCTGGCCTTGCTGAGCTGCAATACATGATGCGTGTTCCGACCGTTGAAATGGCGGAAAGCGTGAGTGCGCGACTGGATGCCCTCGCCGAAAGTATTGCCGCGCAAACGGGGTGTCGGGTTGAACGCCACTGGGTTTGCAAGTCGCGGCCTGGGCTTGCCAATCATGCAATGGCGGGCATGGTTTGGGAGCAAATTCAACAGGTTGGCGTACCGGTTTGGGACGCAGACGCGAAGGCGTTGATGCGTCAGGTGCAGGAAAATTGCGGGGCCGCGCCAGATGATGACCCCATCTTGCCTGCCTGCGAAGCGCTGATTTCACCGCATGACGCCGAGGCGATTTTGCGTGAAAACCTGCCGCCCAATCAGCGCAATTCAACTTCGGATGATTACACCGATATGACGTGGCACGCGCCCACCGCGCGGTTTTATATTGCACGGCCTGCGCTAAAGGGTGGGCCATATCCGGCGTGGGCGATGAACGCGCTGGGCGGCATGGCGCAAACGATTGATCCGATGGTTCAGGTGGCGGCAAAGGTTCTCGCGTGTTCAGCGCTACGTCTGCTGGAAGACGACGATTTACGCGCATCGACCCAAAGCGAATTCCAACGGCGCAAAGCAGAACACGATATCCCGCCGTTGTGTGATTATCCGTCACCGCATGGATTTAAATGGCCGGAATACGTGCAAACGGAGCGCGGAACGGACTGGCATATTCCAACCGTAGTGACCGAATGAGATCCTTGCCCGCTCTGCTGGGTCTTCTCTCTTTAGCGCTAAACTGTGGCTTATCCGACTCATGATCTTGTGCCTTCATTTGCCCACTACCCAAAACTTATCCCAGCACCTATAGTGGCTGTGGATAAATGGGGCGTTAGACCCCAGAGGCAGATAAACGAGGACAGACATGCGTTGCCCCTTTTGCGGAAACGTCGACACACAAGTTAAAGACTCCCGCCCTGCGGAAGATCACGTCGCCATTCGGCGCCGTCGGTTTTGCCCTGCGTGCGGCGGTCGTTTCACCACCTATGAACGCGTGCAGCTGCGCGATCTGGTCGTCATAAAATCGAACGGACGTCGCGAAGATTTCGATCGTCCAAAGCTGGAACGCTCGGTTCGTATTTCGATGCAAAAGCGCCCCGTTGAGCCGGAGCGCGTAGATCAGATGATTTCTGGCATCGTGCGCCGCCTTGAAAGCATGGGTGAGACAGACATCGGATCTAAGCAAATCGGTGAAATCGTGATGGAGGCCTTGGCCCGTATCGACACCGTCGCTTACGTTCGTTTTGCGAGTGTTTACAAGAACTTCCAAGCGGCTGATGATTTCGATAAGTTTGTGAGCGAACTTCGCCCACCTGAAAAATCGGACGATTGAACAGCGACTTAGACCATAAATTCATGGGCATGGCCCTGTCGCTTGGGCGACGGGGCCTTGGCCGTGTTTGGCCGAACCCGAATGTCGGTTGTGTTGTTGTGCGTGATGGTCGTGTGTTAGGGCGCGGCTGGACGGCGGATGGCGGGCGGCCACATGCGGAAACCCAAGCGTTGGATGGCATCGATGCCAAGGGCGCGACTGTTTATGTCACGCTTGAGCCCTGCGCCCATCACGGAAAAACGCCCCCCTGTGCCGAGGCGCTGATCGCGGCGAAGGTGGCGCGTGTGGTTATCGCGACGGGTGACCCTGACGCGCGTGTCGCGGGCAAGGGGATCGCGATGTTGCGCGGGGCAGGCATAGCGGTGAACACAGGCGTTCGCGAGGCGGGAGCCCGAGCAGATTTGGCGGGCTTTCTGTTGCGCGTTGAGCAAAACCGCCCGTTTGTGACGTTGAAACTTGCCAGTTCGTTTGACGGGCGCATTGCGACGGCGACTGGTGAAAGCAAATGGATCACTGGGCCAGACGCGCGTCGAATGGTTCACGCCATGCGCGCGCAGCATGATGCTGTGCTGGTTGGGGCAGGGACGGTACGTGCGGATGATCCGAGCCTCACCGTGCGCGACCTCGGTTATACTCGCCAACCCGTTCGTGTTGTTGCGTCCGGTCGGTTGGAAATTGAGGCAAGACAGCTATTTGCGACAATCCCAGACGCCCCGCTTTGGCTGTGTCATGGGCCGAATGTCGATGCGCAGAAATGGGCAGACTTCGGCGCGCAAACGTTTGAGTGCGCGGTGCAGGGGCGCCAGATTGATCCTGTTGATATGATGCAGAAACTTGCGGCCCAAGGGCTTACGCGTGTGTTCTGTGAGGGCGGGGGAAGCCTTGCGGCGTCCTTGCTTGGGGCGGGGCTGGTTGATGAGATCGTCGGGTTCACTGCGGGTACCATGTTGGGGGCGGAGGGTACGCCGTCAATTGGTGCGATGGGGCTTGATCGGTTGGTTGATGCACCACGGTTTGAATTGGCGCAAATCCAGCGGGTTGGCGCGGACCTCATGCATCGTTGGGTGCGCACCTAATCGTTTAACGCCACAGATGTGCGTAGCTGGCGAAGGCGCCTTGGAGCTTGGCCAAGAGCCGATTGCTGCGTGTTGGGTGTGGGACTGTGCCGGTTTCTAAGCGTTCCACAACAACTTCAACGGGACAGGGCAGGTTGCTGACAGGGTCGAAATATCTTGGGTAGTCGATGAGGACGGCATGGGCGAATTGGGCCAATGTTGGCAGCGCAACGCGGCGCTCGATTGGCATCGCACGGTCGTCTGTTAGGCCCCAGCCGGAATAAAAGGGGGATCCAAGGCAGGTCACGTCTTTGCCACGCAGCAAGGCCTCAAACCCCAAGGTGGAGGTCATCGTCCAAACCACATCCACCGCGTCCATCGCGGCGATTGGGGATGTTTTGGTCAGGATGACATCGGCGAAGTCTTCGGCATCCGCAACGATGCCACTTCGCAATCCCGCTTCCACGTCAGGATGGGGTTTGTAGAGGATAATTGCCGCAGGGTTCGCAGCGCGGGTCGCGGCGAGTAGGTCGCGGTTCGTGGTGATGTCAGTTGTGCCAAGGCGGATCGAGGCGTCGTCCTCGACTTGACCGGGGACAAGGATGCGACGCCCTTTGGGGAGGTCAACAGGCAGATCATTCGCAGAGAGATTATATTTACTTAGTCCCGACCCGACGATCTTTTTTATAAGGGTTTCGGCGCGTTGGCTTGCTGCGTCAGGCAGCGTGGTAGATGCATTGATCAGTTCTTCCAGCTGGCTGGGTCCGGTTGGGTCGTAATAAATCCCAAGGTCATCCAGAACCAACGACAGCGGCGCGATAAGGTCGGCACCAAGCCCGCGCGAGCGCAAAAAGCCGTCTTCGACGCGCAGCGCGCTGTCGTGACCGTCTGCCTTGCTGGCCCAGACCATGCGGCCACGCCCCGTTTTCGCGGCAAGCGCGTCGGCCTTTTCGGGGTCGTCTTCGAACATCATTTTACGCGATGCGCCGAATACCTTTTGCAATGGCGCACGTTTCCACAAGCGCATGCCGGACGCGACCCAACCGTCGCCGTCATCTCGCCATGCGCGGGTCTGGGCCTCTAGGGTTTGGATAGCGGTTTCAAGTTCGCAAAGTTCGTCGCGATAGGGGTCATACCAACGCGGATAAAGGATCATAGCGCCGGCGAATAATTGCGCGCGGGTTAGTCTTCGTTGGCGGCGGTCAAGGGGCATCCGGTCGTCTGATAGGCCCCAGCCAACGTAGAACGGCTGCCCGAAGACGGCTGGTTTGTGCCCTGCCAGGATCGCTTCGAAGCCAAATTGGGACGACACGGTGTAAACACCAATCGCACCTTCCAGCAGGTGGTGGGGGGAGACGGCATCGCTGAAAAATTCAACGTTTTCTGATAGATCGCTGTCTCTGAAGTGCCCGTCGCGGTGGCCTTGCACTGTTTCAGGGTGGGTTTTAACCAAGATCCGTGCGGTCGGGTGTTCTTCTCGCGCTACGAACAGCATCTCAAGGAACGTGTTTCGATCAGCGCGGGATGCGGTGACGGACGCATCGCCCGCCGTTTGGTCGATCACCAAAACATAGCCCGCATCTGGGGCAGGGGTCTTTGGGGCGAAGTTATTATATTTGCTGAAGTGGCCGCGTTTGATCGCTTCCATGCAATCACGCGCACGGTTTAGAAGAACGGTGTCATCTAGCGGCTCCTCACGCAGTATAACCTCGAGGTCGGAAGGTTTGGACGGGTCAAAATGTACGCCGCGACTATCCAGATGGAGGCCAAGCGGTGGCTCCCCGTCGCGGCCCGGAAGGACAGAGCGGAGGAACGCATCCTCAACCCGTAACACCGGTGCTGAGGTATGGTCCGCCACCGCTTCGCCGCGCCAAGATGTCGGAGATTGGCCCCAAACACCGATGAGGTCATCGGGGGAGGGTTTGCCAAGGGAGATGTCGTAGCCGGAGAGAGTCAGAATGCGGCGCACGCGTTTCTGGGTCAGAAAGCCGCCACTATAAACGAAAAGCCGCCGCGGAGTTTCCTCTGCGGCGGCTGTATTTTCGAGTTGCGACATTATCCGCCGAGGGCAGTGGTGGCTGACTTTACAGAAGTTAGCGTTCCAAACACTGCCGAAATCGTTTTATTGAACTGGCTGAACGGCGCTTCGGTAACAAAAACTGTGTCACCATCACGGATTGCAAAGTCGCGGGCCATGAACATGCCGTTTGGTTCAGTCAAATCGAGAACATAGATGACGCGTTGTGTGCCGACGAGGTCTGAACGCCCGACCAATTGGTTGGCGATTTCTTCGGGTTCATTGCGGAAAACAAACACGCCCGTTGGGTCAGCGAGGTTGGTGGCAAGGCCGCCAACTTGTGCGATGGCTTCGATGGCGGAAATGGTTTGCGATTCAAACGCGACCCGGCTTTGCGATCCAGTCGCACCAAGTGCAGTGAAGGAACGTGTGTCCTGTTCCACGAAGATACGGTCGCCAGCGCGAAGTGCGATGTCATGACCAGGATGGTCGTAAAGGTCTTCGAACCAGATTTTACCAGAATGGCTGCCACGTACCACGGTTACCTGTGCGATCTCGGGCTGAATTGCCACGCCACCGGCGCGCGCCAGCATGGAGGCCAAGGTACGGGTCGGGCGTTCAATCGCATAGACGCCTTGAGCGCCAACAGCACCGACTACCGAAACGGTTGAACCGTCACCGGCAAGGCGGCGCACCTGAACCTGTGGATCGGGTGTTTGCTCTTCCAGTTTTGCCGTGATGATGCGGCGGACCGCTTCGGGTGTATTGCCAGCGGCGCGGATGCGACCTGCGTACGGCATAAAGATAAAGCCCGACCCATCAACTTGTACTTCTTCAAGAACAGTGGCGTTTTGCCCTGGAGGAACAAGGAGAGGATCACGGACGTTTTCCCAAATTGTCAGGCCGAGTACATCGCCAGGGCGGATTGTGTCGCTGCCAAGGCTGGCGGCATCACGGAAACCAGCGGCAAATCCAAGGGCAGGCGTTACACCAGCCACCAAATTTACGCGATCATCGACGAGAAGCACGAAGGCGTCGCCATCTTCCATCACGGAACCGGCGAAAATTTCACTTTTTGTGGGGCCCGAACGGGGCAAACCACAAGATGCAACAACTGCTATTGCGGCGAGTAGGGCCGCGCCTTTTGTAAGGCGAAATCTAAGGGATATCACTGCTCCGGTCTCCTCGACCTAATTAAAACTGCCTCGGTCTTCATGCGGGCGAATTTGGATTCACCTCACCTTTTGTCTGTAAGTTACGGGAATCCGTGCGCAAAATCTAGTATTACGTTGCCCATCTGGATGGGTGTGGCAGTGCTGCCACCTTACCCACAAGGTTTAGTGTTTGCTACTTCACCACACGCAACTGCTGGCGTGGAGGGGCTTGGCCGGTGGACAAGGCATCATAGGGATCATTGCGATCCAGCATCATATCAACGACTTGGCGCATCAATTGGCGACGGCCACGGGCGGAATAAAAGCCACCGGGAACCTGCGATGTTTCCAGCAGGTATCTGCGGTAATCCTTGAAGGCGCGGTTGTCTGGGCGTGCGGGTTTGGCGAAGAATTTATCGACCGCCAAATCGGAAACAAATTCGGGCTTTGCATATACCGCTTCTCCAAAGACTTTCAGTGGAATACCGCGGTGCAGGACCTGCTGAGCCGCGGTTGAGTTCACGGTCACGGCGGTGCGCGCATGGTCCAAAACCTGTGCCAGCTTGCCGCCGCGCACGTAGTGAACGCGGTCGAACACGTCTTGTTCTTTAGCCAAACGGCGGATGATCTTGCGCAGGGGGCTGCGGCCATTTTCGAGCGGATGCGCCTTAAAGACCAAATGGTGGTGTTTGGGCGCACCTTTGGCGAAACCTTCGATCACGACGGTAAGAAATTCTTCCATCCGCGTGAACGGCGAATGCATCTGAAAGCTGGAGTCATGTTCGAGCTGCAAAAGCGCGATGTGGTAGGGGTAGCCGCCGTGTTTGATGCGGAATGTCGAAATAATCCGGTCGAGCGCGATGAACGGCATCAGCAACAAACGGCGCGTATAAAGGGCGGTTTCGGCGACCAGCGGCAATTCGCGGTGACGCTTGAACTTGCGGTACTCGCCATTCCGGAACATCACGAACCAATGGTAAAGTGCGCCGTAGAATACATGGTGGCGCATGTCGCCCCAATGGGCGGGTGCCTCTGGCACGTCGAGCTCGGACTTCGCTAAGGCGTCGCGCATATCCTGCACTGATGTGTTCATAAGCTTGGAGTGGCCGTTGGCACCGTCACGCTCATACGTCACCCAGAAAGGGCGCATATAGCCTTCTTCATAGACGTGAACGGTTAGGCCCATTTCCTTGGCCGCAATCACGGCCTCTGCGTGGATCGGGCGGGTGTCGCCATATAAAACGATGTCGGTGATCGATTTTTCGGTAACGATTGTACGAAACGTTTCGACCCACTCATCAGGGCCGCCACGGTAGGGGATATACCCCTTTGCGCCGAACCAGAACGCGCGGTCGCCCGCGTTAAAGCCCACGCGCCAGACATCTGCCCCCGCCGCGCGGAGCATTTTGCCCAAACGGTGGAAGAACGGCCCATGGGGACCCTGTAGAAACAGAAATGATCTGGTCGATTGCGCGCTCACGTTGGTCCCATCTTTAGTCGGTGCGGGTTTCGGTTACGTTAACTGTGTAGTTTGACCGAAATATGGCATGTGCCGCACCCTTAACCACCTAGCCACCTTGCCCCGCTGCGATCAAGGGGCTAGGCCAAGGGAGAGACGGGGAAATATGAGAAGGATACGCCATGTTCACAGGTATCATCACAGACGTAGGCGAAGTTCTAGAACTGGAGAACCGCGGTGATTTGCGGGCACGTATCGGGACCGATTACGACATTGCCGGCATCGAGATCGGGGCGTCCATTGCCTCGGACGGGGTTTGTCTGACGGTTGTCGCTAAGGGAACCGATCCGCGTGGTTGGTATGACGTTGATATTTCAGCCGAAACCGTTAGCAAAACCGCGCTGGGTGCTTGGGCTGTTGGAAAGCGTGTGAACTTGGAACGTGCGTTGAAGATCGGGGACGAACTTGGCGGGCATATCGTGTCCGGCCATGTGGACGGTGTCGCGACGATTGTTGAGATGGTTGATGAAGGCGACAGCACGCGTGTCACGCTTGAAGCGCCGGATGATTTGGGGCGTTTCATTGCGCCTAAAGGGTCAGTTGCGCTGAATGGGACATCGCTGACGGTGAACGAAGTGGATGGTGCGAAGTTCGGCATTAACTTCATCCCGCATACGAAATCCGTTACGACATGGGGGGACGCTAAGGTTGGCGATCCTGTGAACCTCGAGGTCGACACAATGGCCCGCTACGTCGCACGTCTTCAGGACTACGGCTAATGGCTGGGATCGGGCATAACTCTGGTCGCGTGGATGAGCCGGGCAAAAGCTGGCGCACTCACGTTTGGGCGAAGGCGAGGCGACAGTTGATGCCGACCCTCCCGATTGAGGTCGTGCGTCGCCGCGTTGCGCGGGCCAAGGAACTGGGGCTGCCGTATCAGACTTATGCAGGGCTGCGCGCGTCGTCTGGGGATGATTTGATCGGCTTTATGTTCTCCAACAATGCGCTTGATGTGTTGCGCCGTTCGGACAAGGTCGCGGCTGGGAAGGCCGCCAAAATCGCTGCGTTGAAAGACGTGCGCACCATTGGGCTCGCGCAGGCGCCGACAACGCCAAGCCAACTTACCCCGCCGTTGCAAACCGCATATTCTGCCCCCAAACCACTGGCCCCTTGGGTGAAAAAGCGCGACCACATGTGCGAGATATTTGCAAAAATTGGCCGCCCTTCCAGCCGTTTCGTTCTTATCTGTGACACGGCGATGGAACGCGAATGGGTCGAGGCGGGCCGCATGGCCGGCGCGCTTCCTGCCGAGACATTTTTTGAGGTTTCCCAATGACAGACCAAACCGAACCCGAAGTTGTGGCCACGCTTGAGGACGACGAAGGCCTGCGTATTGTTGATATCTTGCGCCACGACGACAGCCATTTTACCTACGCCGAATACCATCGCACGGACGGCGAAGGGGATGATTGGCAGCTGGTCGAAGATGACGCGGCAAAGACCTACAACACACAGTTCGCGGCCTACACTGCTGCTACGCGCAACGTTGAATGGTTGATGGACTAAACGACAGGCGAAGGGCTGCAAAGTCGCATGCGCAGCTCTTTCCAAACCACGGCCCACAGGCTATTGCGCCTTAAGATGCTGAGAGGATTCCCATGAACCAATCGTTTGAAAAACCCGGCCCCGTTGAGACTGATTGGAAAGACGTGATTTCCAGCATCGAAGACATCATTGATGATGCTCGCAATGGGCGCATGTTTGTTCTGGTCGACCATGAGGACCGTGAAAACGAAGGCGACTTGGTTATCCCCGCGCAGATGGCGACGCCGGATGCGATTAACTTTATGGCGACCCACGGACGTGGATTGATCTGTTTGACGCTGCCTGCTGAGCGCCTTGATGCGCTGGGCCTGCAATTGATGTCCACGCATAACTCAAGCCGCCATGAGACAGCGTTCACCGTGTCGATTGAAGCACGCGAAGGTGTGACGACCGGCATTTCTGCAGCCGACCGTGCCAAAACAGTGGCAGTGGCGATTGACCCGACCAAAGGCGCACAAGACATCGCGACGCCGGGACATGTCTTCCCATTGCGCGCCCGCGCCGGGGGCGTGTTGGTGCGTGCTGGTCATACCGAAGCTGCCGTTGATATTTCCCGCCTTGCTGGGCTGAACCCGTCCGGTGTGATCTGTGAAATCATGAAGGACGACGGCGAAATGGCGCGTCTGCCTGATCTGGTGGCATTCGCGCAAAAGCACGGGCTGAAAATCGGCACGATCTCTGATCTCATCGCCTATCGTCGCCGCCACGACAATCTTGTGCGGGTTCGGACGGAAGAAACCATCACATCGGAATTCGGTGGTGAATGGCAGATGAAAATCTACGCCGATGAGACCCACGGCGACGAACACATCGTGCTGACCAAGGGTGATATCTCAGGCGACGCGCCTGTTTTGGTGCGCATGCACGCGATGGACGCGATGTTGGATGTCGTCGGCGTTGGCCCCAAGGGGCGCGCCGGTGAATTTGGCGGCGCAATGACGCGTATTGCCGAAGAAGGGCGTGGCGTTGTTGTGCTGTTGCGCGACACATCAATGAAAATGGAAGCGCACGACGATGTGTCCCCAAACACCTTGCGCCAGTACGGGTTAGGGGCGCAGATATTGTCGTCGCTGGGCTTGGGACAAATCGAATTGCTGACCAATTCCCCGAAGCCGAAAATCGTCGGCCTTAACGCTTATGGTTTGGAAATCATCGGCACCCGCAAGATTTCGGAGCTTGGCTAATGGCTGGATCATCACACCACATTCTAGATCGCCCGACGTTTGACGCACCTGTCAAAGTCCTGATCGTGGCATCGCCCTATTACAAAGAGATCAGCGACAACCAGATCGCAGGTGCAATTGCCGAGCTCGAAGCAGCAGGGGCCACATTGGACGTGGTGCATGTTCCGGGCGCGTTGGAAATCCCAACAGCCATCGGCATCGCCGAACGCATGGGCAATTTTGACGGCTATGTCGCGCTGGGCTGCGTAATTCGCGGTGAGACAACCCATTATGACACGGTCTGCAATGACAGCAGCCGCGCCATTCAACTGCTTGGCCTTCAGGGGCTGTGCATCGGAAATGGTATCCTGACAGTTGAGAACCAAAAGCAGGCAGAAGTGCGTGCCGATCCGAAAGATCAAAACAAAGGTGGCGGCGCGGCTGCTGCGGCCTTGCACTTGATTGCACTCAGCCGTAAGTGGGGCCGCTCAGCCACAGGCGTTGGATTCACCAACGATATTCTGATGGCAGGCAATACGGATGGCAACACCACAGCATGACCGACGCAAACTCAAACCTGTCTGGCAACCAACGACGCAAAATGAAATCTGCGTCGCGGCTTTATGCCGTTCAGGCCCTGTTTCAGATGGAACACTCGGCTCAGACGATCGACAAGGTAACGGCTGAGTTCATGAACTACCGTTTCGGCGAGACCTATGACGGTGCCGAAATGATTGATGGCGACATCTCGCATTTTAAAATGCTGGTAGAAGTCGCCGTTGAAAAGCAGGTCGAAATCGACAAACTGACCGACCGCGCACTGGTTGCGCGTTGGCCGCTTGGCCGTATTGATCCGACATTGCGCGCACTTTTCCGTGCTGCTGGCGTTGAAATCCTCGGCAGTGACACGCCGCCACGCGTGGCGATTACCGAATATGTAGACGTCGCACGCGCATTTTTTGACGATGGCGATGAGCCGAAGTTCGTGAATGCTGTGCTGGATCACATGGCGAAAACAGCCAAGCCGGACGCGTTCTAGGCGACCTGAGTCAATTTCGCCCGCTTCCCATCACTTGGAGATTGCATGCCAAGCGCCTACCTTATTGGGAGGAGGCGCTGACATGTCGACTCGGAAATCACCTGACCTAATCAAGATTTATATCAAAAGCTGTATTCTCGGCTTCGTTCTCGCGGCCGTTTTCGTTGGCGCGATTATGTGGGTTGACGTTGCTGGAATCGGCGGGCTGATCATGGGGTCCGACATTGGCATCATGGCAACACTGGTCTTTTGGGTGTTGAACGGGATTGTCTTCGCGGGTGTGCAGTTTTCGATCGTTATCATGACAATGGGCGAAAACGATGACGACGATAATGATCGTCGCGGCCGCATGATGCCGATCTTTCAACCAGACCCGATTGCGATTCCAGTTCCTGCGAGCAAGCCCAAGCGCCGCTAAGACGTTGAATTTATAGGTAGGTGGCGGGCCCCGCAGCAACCGTAGGGTCATGTATTCCCGAGGACCTGTAAGTACAGGTGGTAGCCAGGTAACGAAGCCAGAGCCCCGACAGCGCCAGCCACCTCGGATTTGCGTAAGGCCACTGGAATTATGCCACTGTGTTACGAGAGGAGCAGAAGCCCGCCACGGACACACGTAGTGCGGCGGGCGGGCTTCTACAAGGGCAGTGTTAGTCGTCGTGGAGCGCTTTGCGCAGGTCAGCGAAGTGGCCTTCCCACCCTTTGTCGAGGGCAAGTGTCAGGCCGAATGCTTCCTCGGTTGCCGGCAGACCTTCGTGAACCAACGACAGGCGCGTGCCGCCTGCGACGTCTTCAAGCGTCCACTTCACGGTGCTGACGGCATCGCCCATTGGCGCGATGGTGAAGGTGTATTCGAGGTAGTCATGCGGGTTTGCGGCCACGACGTCACCCCACATCAGTTTATCGCCGCTGGTGGTGCCGTACATCGCGTAAGCGTCCCCTTGGGCCAGCGCGACCTTGGGTTTGTGAAACCACATCGCCAGTTTGTCAGGGTCCGTCAGGAAGGCCCAGACGTCGGCCTTGGTCGCCTTTAGGTAAATGGTTTTGTTCAATGTATTGGTCATTGTGCATCCTTTTCGATGGCTGATTTCAAATCGTCCAAACGCGCGTCCCAGAAGGTATCGAAAAACGACAACCAATCACGGATCGGGGCAAAAGCGTTTGGGTTCAGTGTGTTGTACCGTTCGCGCCCTTGGGCGCGCACAGTTATTAGGCCGCCGTCAGACAGCACGGTTAGGTGCTTTTTGACGGCAGCGCGGGTCATGTCGAAGTTTTCGGCAACCTGCGCGATGGTCATATCCGTGCCGCGTAACATCAGCAGGATGTCACGGCGGGTTGGGTCGGCAAGGGCGCGAAAGAGGGGTTGGGGTTCATTCATTTTCGACTCACATAATACCATTTGGTTTCGCATTAATATGATACCATTTGGTATCTCGTCAAGGGGCTTTCAGTATGAACGACCTGCAACTTGACGGATGTTCACACATTGTTCATGTTTGGCGAATGCCTGATGATGCGATCCACGACGACATAAGCAGCTCCCAACCCGGCCAGCTTTTGGCCCGTGGGGTCTGCCGCCATTTGCGCAGTCATGATTTCGTTTGTGTCGAAGAATTGGTGCCAACGCGCGGACTGCGGGTGGATGTGATGGCGCTTGGGCCAAAGGGCGAAGTTTGGGTTATTGAGTGCAAGTCGAGCCGCGCTGATTTTCAATCCGACAACAAATGGCAGGGCTATCTGGAATGGTGCGACCGATTCTTTTGGGCTGTGGATGCTGAATTTCCAACGGAACTGCTGCCCGAAAGAACAGGGCTGATCATCGCGGATGCCTATGACGGTGAGGTTATTCGCATGGCACCCGAAGACAAGCTCGCTCCGGCGCGGCGCAAGGTGATGGTGCAAAAGTTTGCCCGAACGGCGGCGCAGCGGTTGCAGGTGTTTCGCGACCCGACGCACCGCCTAACAAGCGGACTGCTTTAGCGGCGTGACAGCGCCAAAGACGCAACACCTGTTGTGAAGATGATTGCGAGGCCAATAAAACTGGCCCAATCCGGCCAATCCGAAAACACCAAGAAACCAAGCAACGTCGCTGGAATAAGCTGGGTGTAGATCAGTGGTGCGATGACATTCGACGGCGTTGTTTTGCTAAGTGAAACCAGCATCAGGTTGCCCAAAGCCGAGCCAAACGCGCTAACGAAGATCAGGCCAAGCGCAGCCCATGACACCGAGTCGGGTAGCGCTGTTAGCCCAAATGGGGCAAGGACAATCGCGCCGAGAAATAGTTGTGAAAACAACAGCAGTCTTGGGCGATAAAACGGGGCGATCCAGCGGGTTGAGACGACGTAACTGCCGTGCAAAACGCCTGCCAGCACTGCAAACCCCATGCCGATCGAGACCCCGAAACCGGGTTTCACAACCAAAAGAACGCCGAGAAAACTAAGGCCCAGCAGGAAGCTGCGGGTAAGGGTGATGCGTTCTTTTAACAAGAGGGCTGACAGGGCGAAGGCAACGATTGGCCCAACGAAGAACGCGCCAAAAACATTCGCGACAGGTTCCGTGCGCAGCGCCGTAAGAATACAGCTAATGCCACCCGTAATCAGGAGTGCGCGAAGCAGCACGCGCGGGTCACGCAGGGCAGGGGCGTCCGTGCGGGTCAGCCCACAAAACGGCAACAGCACAACACAGGCCAACGCAAAGCGGGTCCATGCGATAAACAGCGGGCTAAACCCATCTTGTGTCAGCACCTTTGCGGCAACATCCCCCCCGACGATCAGCGTCATCGAGGTCAGCATCACCAGACCGACGCGCCACAGCGCCACAGGCTGCATTTAGCGGGGCTTCACCATGCGGGCTGCTTTGGCAGCGGCAACGATTTCTTCAGCGATTTCCTCGGCTTCGTCAGGTGAGAAGTCCATTGGGATCTCGATGCCGGACCCTTCGATGAACAGGCGGACCTGCCCGATGTCGGTCGGACCGATTTGTAGGTTCGCTTCGATGTCGCGTTCGTCGTTAATGCCCATGACCATGATCCTTTGGAATGCTTGGCCCCGATTTACCCCGTGCGGGCGCTTCTTAGCAAGGGCTGTGAAAAAACGCTTACGCAAAGCGCGGCTTGGGTCTTGCAATCATACGCCGCCCTCGCTAAATCGCTCCTGATGCCGCCTTAGCTCAGTTGGTTAGAGCACTGGTTTGTGGAACCAGGGGTCCCCCGTTCAAGCCGGGGAGGCGGTACCACCCCCCCCCTTTTATTCGCCTCGCTGTCGTGCGACCTAGGCCTATGGCATTGGCGATTACCCTTTTGATATCCGGTTTCGGTGTGGCGGTGTTTATTGTGCTGTCTTTGCCGCTGCCGTGGCTGTTGGGGCCGTTGCTGGGGTGTCTTATCGCGGCGCTGTTCGGGGTGCAGTTGCAAGGTGCGCCACGCACGAGCCAAGTTATGCGAACGATTCTTGGGGTTGCCGTCGGGGCGACGATCACTCCGGCGTTGTTTTCACAGATCGGAACGTTGATCTGGACGCTCGCGTTGGTGCCGCCTTTGGTCATTTGTGTCGGGGCTGTTGGCTATCCGTTGTTTCGCAAAGGGTTCGGCTTTGACCATCCGACGGCGTTTTATGCAGCTATGCCCGGTGGTTTACAGGACATGTTGCTGTTTGGCGAAGAAGCGGGAGGGGATGTGCGCGCGCTGTCTTTGATCCATGCCACGCGGGTCTTGATCGTGGTGACTGTTTTGCCATTCGCCTTCGCCTATCTGTACGGCGTGGACATGAACCAACCCGTGGGCGATCCGTTTACAGCCCTGCCTTGGCAGGAACTGGTTTTGCTGGCTGTTGCGGGCATCGCAGGCTGGCGCATTGCAGCATTCGTCGGGCTGTTTGGCGCGTCCATTCTGGGTCCACTTTTCTTGACGGCTGCATTGTCGTTGCTGGGCGTCATCCACCACCGCCCACCCGCCGAGGCGATCCAAGCGGCGCAGTTTTTCATCGGCTTCACGGTTGGTGTGAAATACGCGGGCATTTCATGGCGCGAATTGCGCGTCGATGTGACCGCAGGCGTGGTTTTCACCGTGTTGAGCCTGATGGTGTCGGCGGTGTTCGCCTATTTCATTGTCCAGTTTGGCTGGTTGCCTTTCACCGAAGCCGTGCTTGCGTTTTCGCCGGGCGGGCAGGCGGAAATGGCGATTGTTGCGCTGGTGGCGGGCGCAGATGCGGCTGTGGTTGTGGCGCATCATTTGGTGCGGATCGTTTTCGTGATTACGGGCGCGCCGCTGATGAATCGCTGGTTTGGCTAGTTGATCTCAAGCTCTGCCAAAAGCGGCGCCCAGCCCGCGCCGTGCATATCGCGATCATCGCGCGATCCTTGGATCGTCGGGCGCGGCATTGAGAATTTCACAACGTTCAAATCGGCGATGTCGAAACGTTTGACGGTGGCCGCATCCGTCTTGAACAACGCGGCGACGCGTTGTGTACTGAGGCCGTCTACGGTCTTCTCGTAAGCCTCTGGCGTGCCACAGAAAATATCGATGGTCAGCCAGAACGGGCCGGCATTTTTAGAGCGTATCTTTTGAACGATTTGGGACAGGTTAGGCATCTGTGACCTCCAGCCGGAAGGCGTCCATCGGGTCAGACAATTCCATCGTATGGTGCAGTACGAATTCGTAGGCCGCACCGCGGTCGATTTCCGCGGGGGAGAACGGGAATGCGAAGGTTGGCATCTCTTCATCGCGGGTCAGTTGGTGGTGCAAAAGATAGGGGTTCATCAGCTTGGCCAAGGTGCTGGCAGTTTGCTGATCGGGTGCTGTGATTATCGCCAACACGCCAAGTTCGGTCGCCGTCGGCGGTCTGTTTTCAAGGTCACCAAGGACGGCGTGCTGGCCGATAATGCGCAGCTCTGCGTGCCAAGTTCGTGGGTCTAGACCCATCCGGTCAGCGGCTTTTGCGGCGTGGTGTTTGATAATGTCATCGCACCAGTCTTGCGCGTTGGCCACGTAATGTGCATCGCGCAGGAACGCCATTGCGATGGTCTGATACCCCGCGATCCGCGCCCCTTCGAGCTTCACAGTATACCGTTCAGACGGGACCCAAACGGATCCTTCTGCCCGCACGGTTTTGCCGTCTAAATCCGTGTAACGCGTGGCGGTCACATCCAGATGCCCGCCGGGTTCATACAGGATGAACGGGTCGGAGTTTTCATAAAGCATGTGGGCTGAAACGGTGTGTGGCGTCGCTGTCGCGCCGTCGCCCATTGGTGTGATGTTGAACCCCGAGGCGTCGAATTCCACCATGATGGTGCCAGATTGCGGCGCGGTCGTGCACAACGCGCCGCACTCGCCAATCTTGGCCCCATGCCACGCTCCGCCTGCGTGGTCCCCGTTGGCAAGGGGCAGGGCGGCAATAATCGCGGTGTCCGTGGTGCGCCCCGCGATGATGATATCCGCACCTGTGTTTAGTGCGGCGTTGACTTGTTCAGCCCCTGCAAGGGCGACGATGTGGGTGCAGTTGGTTATAGCTTTCGCGTCAATCTCCGGCGCAGCGGACAGCGGGGTTAGCGGGGTTTGCGCGATCTTGCTCGGGTCTTGCTCGCTATAGAGCCGTGCGATTTTGGCCGTTGCGCCAAGGTCTGACAGGATTTCGAGCGTTATTTCATACAGCCAATCGACGGTGCTGTCGGTGCCGCAGGTCCCTGCCGTGCCGATCACCAACGGGCAGTTCGCGGCGATGCGGGCCTCGATCAGGTTCCGCCATTCGGCCTTGGTGCTTTCGCGCGCGTATTTGGACACGCCGCGCCCAAGGTAGGACGGTCCGGAGTCGGTTGATCCGCCATCAATCGCGATCAGGTCCGGCCCTTGCGCGATACCATGTTCAAGCGCGGCTTTGTCGTAGCCAAGGCCCAACGCGCCGGAGGGGATGAGGACCTTAGTCACTGACGCGCTGCGGTTTTGTGATGAAGCGACGCAGGAAGATCGGTGCAAAGAACCCAAGTACAGCGGCAATCAAGAGCCCCGTCGCGATATAAGAGATATCTTCGGGTTGGGATGGGCGTGTATAGATCAGCCCCCACGCGCTGCCGTCTGACAGCACCATTGCGTCGCGCAATTGTTTTTCCATCTGATGGCCCAGCAAAATGCCAAGGATCACCGGAACCGTCGGGATATCCAGCTTGCGCAGCAGATAGCCCAGCACACCGAAGCCCACGACCAACAGCAGGTCAAAATAGCTGCCCGTTAAGGAATAAATGCCCACAAAGCTGACCATCGTCACACCCGGAAGCAGGATGGCGGGAGGCACTTGCAGGACTTTTACGAAGACTTTGACCATCGGCACGTTCATGAACAGCAGCACGAAGTTCGCGATGAGCAATGCGGCGATCAGCCCCCAGACCACGTCGGGGCGATCTGTGAACAGCGTTGGACCCGGTGTGATGTTGAGTGTGACCAGAACCGCCAGCAGAACGGCCGTGGTGCCAGACCCCGGGACGCCCAGCGTCAACATGGGCACAAGTGCGCCACCAGCGGCGGCGTTGTTTCCGGCTTCGGGTGCGGCGACGCCTTTGGGGACGCCTGTGCCGAACTTGCCTTTGTCGCCTGCGATGGATTTTTCCATCATATAGGTCATGAAGCTGCCCAAGCTGGCGCCCGCACCTGGCAGCACGCCCGCAAAGAAGCCCAAAAAAGACGAACGCAGCATCGTCCATCTGGTGGACCAGATATCGCGCCACGGCACGCGCACTTTGTCGATCGTAACACCCGCCGCAGAGGATTTTCCGTGGCTTTCGATAAAGAAGAAAATCTCGGACACGGCGAAAAGGCCGACGATGGCGACTAGGAAATCGATACCGTCATAAAGGTGCAGATTGCCCCCCGTCAGGCGCGGCAGGCCGGAGTTCGGGTCCAGCCCGATCATCGCGATCATCAGGCCGATACAAGATGCAAGCGCAGCCTTGGCTTGGTTGTTAGATGAAATGCCGCCCAAGGTGGCAAAGGCCAGCAGATACAGGGCAAAGTATTCGCCCGGTCCGAACTGGTAAGCAACGCGCGACAACAGCGGTGCCAGCAGCATCAGGCCAATAGTCGCCAGCAAAGCACCCACAAATGACGCAACGCCCGAGATTACCAGCGCGTCAGCCGCGCGCCCGTTTTTGGCCATCGGGTATCCATCGAGCGTGGTCATCAACGCAGGTTCATCGCCCGGAATGTTCAGCAAGATCGACGAAATACGCCCGCCATACATCGCGCCGTAATAGATCGACGTGAGCAAGACGAGGGCGGAAACCGCATCAAGCCCCATAGAAAACGTGATCGGGATCATGATTGCGACGCCATTAGATGGCCCAAGGCCGGGCAGGGCACCAACGATTGTCCCGATGAAACAGCCCAAAACGGCCAGCATCAGCGTCCAAGGCGACAGGGCGATAGAAAACCCAAGCGCGAGGTTGTCGAGGATTTCCATGTTAAAACCAGCCTTTTCCAAACGGCACGAGGCCGAGATCAAGAATATAGCGAAACAGCACGAACAGCCCGATAGACAGACCAAGGCCGGTCAGCACAGCGGACAGCGGTTTGGGATTGATCTGATAGCTAAGCGCACCAGATACGATTGCTGTTGGAATAAGAAAACCCATTGGTTTCAACGCGTAGGAATACCCTACGAGTAAAAGTACAGAGATGATAATGGACACTACTGTCCACATCACAGGCCAGTCGGGTTCTTCGTCCGGTCGCAGGATCATCACCACGCAACAGATGATAGCAACGGATGCCACACCAATTGGGAACGCCTTTGATCCGACGGGATCTGACAAGAAACTGACCTGAACTTGCATGGCGCTCGCGATATACACGAGCGCCACACAGATCATGGCCAGACCAAATATGCGGTCTGAAAGCCTGTTCATTTTAATCGGCCCTTACTGGATTACGCCGATTTCGCGGGACAACTCCTCAGTGGAGGCAACAACACTGTCGATCCAGCTTTGGAAGTCGTCACCGACTTTGGTGAACGGTGCCAGACCATTGTCTGTCATCGCTTGCTGCCATTCAGCAGAGTCCGCAACGGCCTGCAAACGCTCAGCCCAGAGGTTAAAGTCCTCATCAGAGATGCCTTTTGGCACGTAGAGACCACGCCAGTTCACAGCAACAACGTCATAGCCCTGTTCCATCGCCGTTGGGATGTCCTCAAAGCCCGGAACGCGTTCTTCGGTCAGAACGGCCAGCACGCGAATGTCGCCGGAATCAAGAAAACCAACGACTTCGGACATGTCGCCCGTCATCGCTTGGGTGAAACCACCAACGGTTTGGGTGATCGCATCTGCGCCACCGTCAACACCGATGTAGCGCACTGCTGTGATGTCAGTGAAACCAGCGGCGGTCAGGACTTGCAACGGCTTAAGGTGGTCAAACCCGCCAACCGCAGAACCACCAGCGAAGGCAACGGAGCCTGGGTCAGCGATAATTGCATCGATCAGTTCGTTCAGGTTCTGGTATGGGCTGTCAGCAGCCACAACAATTACGCCCGGGTCTGCACCGATGGCACCAACGAAACGAACCTGATCGGCCGTAGCACCACCATAGGCGTTTTGTGCCAGACGGGTGGTCGTCGCAGAAGACGCCGCAACAATCAAATCGACGTCGTCGTTACGCTCGTTCACAACAGTGGAAAACGCGAGGCCGCCACCAGCGCCAGCGAGGTTTGTAACCTGCACAGGTGCATCGACCTGACCGATATCAAAAAGGATTTTGCCAATTTGGCGGCATGTGAAGTCCCAGCCACCACCAGGGTTTGCGGGCGCGATACATTCGGCAGCCATTGCAGAGGTTGCGCCAACTGACAGCGCAACGCTGACGGAAAGCGCTTTAAAATTAAAGTATTTCATGTGTTCCTCCCAGAACTTGTGTGGGCGAATGCCCCGTCGAGTCCCGACATCCCATCGGGATAGATGTTTACGCTAACTTACCTAGCGGAAGATTGTCGAGTCCGTGTGCAAGTGGTTGCAGGGCTGCTGGGGCGTGACATCGTTACGGGCTGCGATTATGACGCGGCCTAGGATAAGGACGCATGCCCAATGACCGCCACAACAGTAGAATTCACCATCGCCGAGAACCCGCCAGCGCGGATGGATAAGGCGTTGGCGTTGAATGTGCCGATGGATGCATCGCTGAGCCGGTCGCGTCTTGCGCGGCTTTTGGCGGATGGTGCAGTGCAGGTGAACGGCGTGGTGGTTACGGACCCACGCGCCAAGCCCGCCGAAGGGGACGCCGTTACAATCAAGGTTGAAATCGTGGACGACTACCATGTCGCCCCTGAAAACATCCCGTTGGATGTGGTGTTTGAAGACGACGATCTGATCGTGATTAACAAACCGTCGGGCATGGTTGTGCATCCGGCCCCGGGAACGCCGGGTGGGACGCTGGTGAATGCGCTGCTGCACCACTGCGGCGATGCCTTGAGCGGGGTCGGCGGTGAAAAGCGCCCCGGTATCGTGCACCGCATTGATAAAGAAACCAGCGGGTTGTTGGTCGTCGCCAAGACGGATCGCGCCCATCATGGCCTTTCCGCACAGTTTGAGGCCCACACGGTTGAGCGCCACTACCGCGCCATTTGCTACGGTGTGCCTGACAGCAACGACCCGCGTGTGCGTGGAATTAAGGGCGCGAGTTTTGAGCCGGGTAACATTCTAAAGCTGCAAACGCAGCTGGCGCGTCACAAGCACGACCGTCAGAAACAACAGGTGGTTTGGCACAATGGCCGCCACGCAGTGACACGCGCGCGTATTGTGGAACCTTTGGGCAAACCCGCCGTTGCCGCGCTGCTTGATTGTTGGCTGGAAACAGGGCGCACGCACCAAATTCGAGTGCATCTTACCCACGCAGGCCACGGGTTGATCGGCGATCCGACATATGGTGGGCGGCGCAAACTGTCCGAAAAAGCGGTTGGCGACGCTGGGCGGCAAGCCGCGCATGATTTTTCCCGCCAAGCCTTGCATGCGGCGACATTGGGATTTGAACACCCTGTGAGCAAAGAAATGCTGCGTTTTGAGGCCCCTATGCCCGCGGATATGGTTGGTTTGGTGGCCGCATTGGGTGGGGAAACCGACTTTTAAGGCGACTTTCCCCCGAAATAGCGCAGGGTTCGGGCTGAAACACACAATCCCATGTGCGTGAACGCGCAGAAACACATCTCGTAAACTGTTCATTGTTCCTTAAGTCTAACTTACGAAAAGTGAACCGATCAGTCTTGAATTGATCTGAAGTGTGACCATATTGATGTTAAGGCCGTAAACATATGCGGCCGCGTTGCCATAATGGGACGCGAACTAATGAGGGGGACAAACATGTCATCTTATACAAATTTACCGGCCCCGTCGCCGGAACAAGGCCTGAACCGTTACATGCAGGACATCCGCAAGTTTCCAATGCTGGAACCGGATGAGGAATACATGCTGGCTAAACGCTGGGTGGACCACGAGGACACCGAAGCCGCGCATAAAATGGTAACGTCGCACCTGCGACTGGCTGCCAAAATTGCGATGGGCTATCGCGGATATGGTCTGCCACAGGCTGAAGTGATTTCCGAAGCAAACGTTGGCCTAATGCAGGCAGTGAAACGTTTTGACCCTGAAAAGGGCTTCCGCCTTGCGACTTATGCGATGTGGTGGATCCGTGCGTCCATTCAGGAATACGTGTTGCGTAGCTGGTCTATGGTCAAGCTGGGGACAACATCTGCGCAAAAGAAACTGTTCTTCAACTTGCGCAAAGCCAAGAACCGTATTGGCGCGCTTGAAGAGGGTGATTTGCGCCCTGAAAATGTTGAACGTATCGCCCACGACCTTGGCGTGACCGAAGACGAAGTGATTTCCATGAACCGCCGGATGTCCGGTGGGGACGCGTCGCTGAACGCCACTGTCGGGTCTGAGGGCGAAGGCACGATGCAATGGCAGGATTGGTTGGAAGATGAATCCGCTGACCAAGCTGGCGACTATGAAGCCAAGGACGAGTTGGACATGCGCCGCGAGTTGATGGCCGAAGCGATGGACGTGTTGAATGACCGTGAAAAGGACATTCTGATGCAGCGTCGTTTGATGGAAAAAGCCATCACGCTTGAAGAATTGAGCGGCCAATACGACGTCAGCCGTGAACGCATCCGCCAAATCGAAGTGCGCGCGTTTGAGAAGCTGCAGAAAAAGATGCAAACCCTCGCTCGTGAGCGCGGCATGCTAGAAAACGCTTAACAGCCTGTTGAAGAAGGGGCGCTGACCGAAAGGTTGGCGCCCTTTTCTTGTCTGGGGAGCCTCCGGCGGGGATATTTAAGAAACAAAAGCAATAGTGGCGCGGGTTCTAATCCGAACGTGTGATTTGGTTTAAGAAGCGAAGGCAACTCGCTAGGCTGGCGCAACAACAAGGAGATTCGATCATGGCCGACCCGCATGAGTTTGACGATGTAATGCCAGAAAACACGGCAAAACGCGTGCCCGAGGAGCCCGTGGAAGAGAGCCTGTTCACGCGGTTGATCTACCTGATCCTGATATCCATCATGATGAGCTTTGCCAGCACCGCGATCGGTGTTTTAGCCGTTGTTCAGTTTGTTGTCATGTTGGTGAACAACAAGCAGCCAAATGAACGTCTTGCTGAGCTTGGGACCGATGTCGGAATTTGGTTTGCGAAAGCCACGCGGTACCAGACCGCTGCATCCGAAGTGAAGCCGTGGCCTTGGACGGAACTGGATTGAGGAGCACGTGCTAGCTAAAAAATGCCTTGCAGCGTAATGGTGCCTATCTTAGCCTATAACTAACAATGTGGGCGCCATAATCGCCTGTAAAAACAGCAGTAACTAAAGATATCAGCGGATCATTGGGTAGGAGCAGCTAACGTGTCTAAGCCGTCAAATATTGTTGTCCGAAACGGCGGCCGATCAAGTGCAGTGTGGTTCCAAGACACTTCGCAGAAAACCAATCAGCACCAATCCTGGTTTCGCGGCGAACACACTAATTACGTACCCTCTCGCGGCAAATTAATGAGCGCTAGTGGCGTTGCAGATAGCGTATTGCACGGTTTGCGACCTGATGAGCCGGCCATTGATCGCGATACACGCATTACAGCTTTCGGAAGTTGCTTTGCCGCTAATATCTCAAACCATCTGACTAAGCGTAATTTTAATGTCGCTGGTGGAAACTCAGAGGAGAGCGCTGCCTATGTGATCCGTTGTGGCGAAGGTATGGTTAACACTTTTGTTCTTCGCCAACAATTTGAATGGGCTTGGGAAGGCAAAGAATTCGAACAAGCGTTGTGGCACGGTTATAAAAAGGAAGAATTTGGCTATGACGAGGAGGTTCGCCTCGCGACGAAGGCGATTTTCGACAAGACCGAAGTTTTTATTCTGACCGTCGGTCTATCAGAGGTCTGGTATGACGAGGTCTCAAAAAATGTATTTTGGCGCACCATTCCAAAAAATAGCTATGATCCGGAACGGCATAAATTCCGTCTTTCCACAGTGCAGGAAAACAAGGAAAATCTTCAGGCCATTTACGATCTGATCCAAAAGCATCGGCCGGATGCAAAACTGATCGTTACATTGTCCCCAGTGCCCTTAGCTGCCACGTTCCGCGATCAAGCATGCCTTCCGGCAAATGCCACTTCCAAAGCCGTGCTGCGCGTCGCAATTGACGAGTTCATCAGCGAAGCCAAAAATTCCAATGTGTTCTATTGGCCATCCTACGAACTGGTGAATGACGTTTTCTCAGGATCAATGGAAGACGATATGCGCCATCCAAAGCCAATGATCCTCGACTTTATCATGCATCTCTTTGAAGCTGAATGGTGCAAAGGTGGTGTTGCTGACGTGGAAATGAATACGCTCCTTATCAAAGCGCTTACCGAGAGCGGGGATTTGCCATGGCGGCTTCGTGCCCTCGCAGATGCGAGGGACTATGCGTCATTGCGTCGTTTGGCGAACCGACGGGAATTCTCGGAAAACGCCAGAGTGAATAAAGCAATGAAGAACCAACTGAACGCACTAGCCGATCAGTGGGAAGAGGCCGAAGCGCAAAACGCCTAGCCCTCCATCGCTTCCAATTCGTCGATCATGCTTTCGATCATGCCGAGACCTTTGGCCCAGAATTTCGGATCTGAGGCGTCCAGCCCGAAGGGGGCCAGCAGTTCGCTGTGGTGCTTTGATCCGCCCGCTTTGAGCATGTCGAAGTATTTGTCTTTGAAATCTTCGCCCATGTCCTCGTAGACGGCGTAAAGCGCGTTTACGAGGCCGTCGCCAAACGCATAAGCGTAGACGTAAAACGGCGAGTGGACGAAGTGC
Organism: Octadecabacter ascidiaceicola; assembly: GCF_900185015.1. Lineage (GTDB taxonomy): Bacteria > Pseudomonadota > Alphaproteobacteria > Rhodobacterales > Rhodobacteraceae > Octadecabacter > Octadecabacter ascidiaceicola. The sequence continues at coordinate 340,633 of NZ_FXYD01000002.1, forward strand.
GGGATGTAGGCCCAGAAGGTCTCGTAGCCGTCCATGAAATTGAACACGGGGCCGAGGCTCTCGCCCTGAACGGACATCCACAACGCGTTGATGTCATCGGGTGTGAGTTCGCCGTTTCCACGGGCAGCGTGGAGTTTGCACTCAAAGTCATAAAACGCAATTTGGCGTACGACTGTGTTGATCATGTCCTCAACCTTGCCCGCGAGCAGGACTTTGCGTTCTTCTTGGGTTTCTGCCTTGTCCAGCAGCTTGCGGAAGGTCAGCATTTCGCCAAAGACGGAGGCTGTTTCGGCCAGTGTTAGCGGCGTGGAAGACAGCAATTCGCCTTGTTCAGCCGCCAGAACCTGATGCACGCCGTGGCCAAGTTCGTGGGCCAAGGTCATGACATCACGGGGTTTCCCAAGGTAGTTGAGCATGACGTAGGGGTGCACGGTTGTGACGGTGGGGTGCGCAAATGCGCCCGGTGCTTTGCCGTCTTTAACGCCCGCGTCGATCCAGCCGTCGGTGAAGAACGGCTTGGCGATTTCGGCCATGCGCGGATCGAACGTGGCGTAGGCGTCCATCACGGTTTTTTCGGCCTCGTCCCAGCTGACGGTTCGGTCGTCTTCCATGGGTAGCGGCGCGTTGCGGTCCCAGACTTCCATGGTCTCTAAGCCCATCCATTTGGCTTTCAGCGCGTAATAACGGTGCGAAAGGCGCGGGTAGGCGTCAACGACGGCGTTGCGCAGGGCCTCGACCACTTCGGGTTCGACGTGATTGGACAGGTGGCGGCCGGCCTGTGCGGATGGCATGCCGCGCCAGCGATCTTCGATCTCTTTTTCCTTGGCGAGTGTGTTGTGAACGCGGGCAAACAACCCGACGTTTTCGCCAAACACACGGGCGAGTTCGCGGCTGCCTTTTTCGCGTGTTTCGCGGTCTTGATCGGACAGCAGGTTTAGCGTGCCCTCAATATTCAGCTCTTCGCCGTCTACGGTGAATTTCAGGCCCGCGATGGTTTCATCAAACAGTTTGTTCCAGGCGGAGGTCCCGACAACGGATTGATCGTGCAGGAATTTTTCCATTTCGTCAGAAAGCTGGTAAGGTTTCATCGCGCGCATGCGGTCAAAGATGGGTTTGTAGCGGGCGAGGTCTGCGTTTGCTGCCAGCAAGCCGTCGACATGGGAATCGTCCATGCGATTGAATTCCAGCCCGTAGAACACCAGTGGCGTCGTGAACGTGGTGATTTTGTCCTGCGTGTCGGACATGAATTTGCCGCGCTCGGGGTCGGTGGTGTGTTGGTAATAGCGCAGGCCAGCGAAGGACATAATGCGCCCTGCGATGATGTCGATTTGCTCGTACCGTTTAACGGCCTCAAGCAGGCCATCCGCGTCTAGCCCAGCAAGCTTGCCTTCGTAGTCCTTTGCGAAACTTTGGCAGGCATTTTCGAGCCAATCCATGTCACGCTTGAGTTCTTTGGCATCTGTGGAGGGGTACAGATCCGTCAGGTCCCATTCAGGAAGGTCCCCGAACGGGGTGCCGGAGGATGGAATTGCGTCAAATGTGCGGGGGTCAAACATGGGGGCCTCATTGTTGGTTTTGTCTTATGTAGGCATGCTGGGCGCATTTGGCTAGGCGGCCCTCCGGGGGGGATATTTTTGAAACAAAAGCAAACGGGAAGGGGCGGGCGGTTTTGCCCGGACGTGACTGCCTAGACTGCATCTGGCGGAGGTAGCGTTTAAGCCATTTCCGGAGACTGAGAGAGGAACAGGCGTTCTGCGCCATCCAGAACACGGTCACGTATCGCGGGCTTTTCCATCAAGACTTCGTGGCGGCCATTTTCAAGGACGACCAGTTCACCACGGGGCCAGTTATCCATGCGTTGATAAATGCGGGCGGGGTCAACGATCGCCTCGTCGCTGCCAAGGAAGGTTATGCATGGGATGTCCGGCGACGGGCGTTGCGAAAGCGTGCGCATTTCGCGCAAAGATTCGTTCAGCCAGTGCAAGGACGGGCCGCCCAATGCCAGATCGGGATGGGTTTTGAGCTGCTTTTGAAGCAAGCCGAAGCTGCTGACGTCTGATGTAAGGGTGTTGTCACCCGCCTCGGCGCGCAAAACGTAGGTTTCTGCCTGTTGCCCCGGTGCGAAAATATCCGAAAAACCCAATGGTTTACTGACCGAGCTGAGGCCCCACGCGATAGGGCGCAGAGCTGCGGACATTTTAATGCCCCACATTGGTGCGGAAAAGACCGCCGACTTCACAGGCAACCCATCGTAAATAGAGCGCAACCCGATGCAGCCGCCCATAGAATGGCCAAGCAAATGGTAAGGTTCCGGCAACCCGAGCGATTTAACATGCGCGAGCATGGCTTTCACGTCGAGCTGGTAGTCCTCAAACGTTTCGACATGGCCAACCGCGCGGTTTGCGAGCAAGCGGTCAGCGATGCCCTGACCGCGCCAGTCAATTGCGACAGATGCAAAGCCACGCTTGGCGAGGTCCTTGGCTGTGCGGCCATATTTTTCGACGTATTCCGTGCGGCCAGGGAAGATTAAAACCGTCCCTTTGGCGTTTTCAACAGCCCAATGGCCGACACGAATGCGGACCCCGTCCACGGTGGTTAACCAATGGCAGGCACCATCGGACATTCCAGCAATATCAGCGTGGTAGGGGGCCGCGGTTATCATATTAGCTGAGCACTCCGGCGAGTTTCATCGCAAGGCCCATGTCGCCATCAACGGCCAGTTTACCGGTCATGAAAGCAGACGTTGGGTTTTGTTCGCCGTCAAGAATTGCTTTGAAGGTGTCCGCGCTGGCAGACAGGGTCACGTCCGCGTCGTCGTCAGCAGCGCGTGCGCCGTTTGCGTCGATTACAATGGCGCCTTCGCCTTCGATATCGAATTTAGCAGTTCCGTCAAAACCGTCTCCGCCCATTTTGGCGTTCAGGGCGTCTACGGCTTGGGTGATAACGTCGCTCATAATGTGGTCTCGTCCTTTGTTATGACCCCGAAGTTGTGAACCGAGGCCTCTGGTAGATTGCGCTGTATGCGCTACACTCTCCACTATGGGCATTAAGAAACATCTTCACAATTCTATCGTGGCGGCACTTTTTGTTGGAGTGGGGTTTTCCACACCTATTGCTGCGCAAACGGGCGCTGATTCTGACCGTTTAGACCAATTGTTTGAACAATTGCTTGAGGCGGAACCAGGTGAGTCGGATCGGATTGAAGGTCAAATCATTACGGAATGGTCAAAAAGCGGCTCTGCGGCGATGGATTTGCTGTATCGGCGCGGGGATGAGGCGCTGGTTGACGGTACACCCGAGATTGCTGTCGAACATTTCACCGCACTGGTCGATCATGCGCCAGATTTCGCCGAAGGCTACAATGGGCGGGCGACGGCCTATTATCAAATGGGGCTAATCGGCCCCGCGATTGATGATCTGCGCCAAGTTCTGGTGCTTGAGCCGCGCCATTTCGGGGCGATGACGGGTGTTGCTGTTGTGCTGGAGGAAATTGGGCGGCTAGAAGATGCACTTGAGGTTTGGCACAAGGTCGCGGAGTTTGTCCCGAATGATCCGGAAGTCGTTGCGATGATTGAAAGATTACAGGTCCAATTGCGCGGTGAAGCGCTCTAACGTCTTTTAGGGAATGTGAACATGTCGACCCTGAGAGGCGGGCGGGTTGTGGCTGTTTTAGGCCCAACAAATACCGGCAAAACCCACTACGCGATTGAACGGATGCTGGCGCACAGAACGGGCATAATCGGCCTGCCGCTGCGCCTGCTTGCGCGGGAGGTTTATGACCGGATCGTTGCGTTGCGCGGACCGAGCGTTGTGGCCTTGGTAACGGGCGAAGAACGTATCGTTCCGCCGCGTGCGAAATACTGGGTCAGCACCGTTGAGGCCATGCCACAAGATATCGGCGCGGACTTCGTGGCGATTGATGAAATTCAGCTGTGTGCGGATCTGGACCGTGGCCATGTGTTCACGGATCGATTGCTGCGCATGCGGGGCCTGCAAGAGACGTTGTTCATGGGCGCTGAGACCATGTGGGGCGCAATTGCGAGCATGGTTCCCGAGGCGGAGTTCCTGAAACGGGAACGGTTCAGCACGCTCACGTATTCAGGTTCCAAAAAGATAAGTCGCATGCCTGCCAGATCCGCAATCGTTGGGTTTTCGGTTGAGAATGTCTATGCGATTGCCGAGCTTTTGCGCCGCCAAAAGGGTGGGGCTGCCGTCGTTATGGGCGCGTTGAGCCCGCGAACGCGTAATGCGCAGGTCGAAATGTATCAAAACGGAGATGTCGACTATCTGGTGGCGACGGATGCTATCGGGATGGGGCTCAACCTTGATATCGACCATGTGGCGTTTTCGGGGATCACCAAGTTTGACGGCCGCCGCATGCGCCATCTGATGCCAAATGAGCTAGCGCAGATCGCGGGGCGCGCTGGGCGGCACATGAACAACGGTACGTTTGGAGTGACCGGTGAAGCGCCGCTGCTGGATGACGACGTTGTTGCTGCGATTCAGGATAACCAATTTGCGCCAGTTAAAAAGCTGCAATGGCGCAATGCCCGGCTGCAGTTTGGATCTGTTGGGCGGCTGATCCAGACGTTGGAAGAGCGCACCGATGACCCGTGGCTAACGCGGGTTCGTGAAAGCGATGATTTAGGCGCGCTAAAGGCGGTTAGCGCCGACGCCGAGGTTGCGGCACGCGCGACGGACGGGCCTTCAGTGCAACTCCTGTGGGATGTGTGTCGCATTCCGGACTTTCGCGGCATCAGCAGCGCCGAACATGCGCAGTTGTTAACCGATATTTACAACTTCCTGCATCAATCAGGGCGTGTGCCGGATGAATGGCTGGCGGGGCGAGTGAACCGTATCGACCGGACCGACGGGGACATCGACGCACTGTCCAAACGGTTGGCGTATATCCGCACATGGACTTACGTCGCCCAGCGTAAAGGTTGGGTGAATGACGAAAGCCATTGGCGCGACACGACGCGCGCTGTAGAAGACCGCCTATCAGATGCGTTGCATGAACGCCTGACAGCAAGATTTGTGGACCGGCGGACAAGTGTTTTGCTTCGCCGGCTCAACCAAAAGGAGGGCCTTGTGGCCGACGTAAACGACAAAGGTGAAGTGACTGTCGAAGGACAGTTCGTTGGGAAAATCGAAGGATTCCGGTTCCGTCAGGACAAGGATGCGAGCGCCGAGGAAGCGAAAACCATTCGCGCGGCAAGCATTCAGGCCTTGGCTCCGCAGTTCCATCTGCGCGCGGACCGTTTCTATAACGCGCCCGACACCGAGATTGATTTCACCGAGCAAGGCGGCCTGATGTGGGGCGCCGATGCGGTTGGGAAGCTGGTCGCTGGTCAAGACCCCCTGAAACCGACGGTAGTGGCGTTCGTTGATGATGAGGCCGGTGCAGAGGTCGCTGAAAAAGTGCAGCGCCGTTTGCAGCACTTCATTGACCGCAAGATCGCGACTGCGTTTGAGCCGATGTTGAAGATGAACGCGGACGAGACGCTGGAAGGTTTGGCCAAAGGGTTTGCATTCCGCCTGTCCGAGAGCTTCGGCGTGGTGTCGCGCGGAGACGTCGCCAATGACGTCAAAGCGCTTGAACAAGACGCCCGTGGCGCATTGCGTAAACACGGTGTTCGTTTCGGCCAATTTACGATCTTTATGCCATTGCTCTTGAAGCCAGCACCAACGCGTCTGCGTTTGGTATTGTGGAGCCTTTCTAAAGGCTTGCAGGATTTTCCAGAAGCGCCGCCCCCCGGTCTGGTGACTGTGCCGACAATCGATGGTCTGCCTGATGGCACTTACACAATGTCCGGTTACCGCGCGGCGGGCGCACGTGCGATCCGTATCGATATGCTAGAACGCCTTGCGGATATGCTGCGTGATCAAAACACCCGCGCAGGGTTTGAGGCCACGGCGGACATGCTGTCGATCACTGGTATGACGCTGGAACAGTTCGCCAACCTGATGGAAGGTCTTGGCTACAAGGGTGAAAAAGGCGAGCGCGAGAAGGTGAAAGCAGCGCCAGAGGCCGCGCCGGACGCAGAAGTTGCTGAAGCGGCACCTGCTGAGAAGGCCGAAGAAGGCCCAGAGATGGAGGTGTTTTACACCTTTGCATGGGCGCCAAAACGCAGCCCGCGCCCGCAAGGGGACAAGCCGCAGCGCAAAGGCCCGCCAAAGGGAAAACGCGGCAAGCCGCAAGGCAACAACAAAACGCAGAATTTCTCGGCACGTCCGCCGCGTAAGGAAAAAGCGATTGATCCTGACAATCCGTTCGCAGCTGCCCTGGCAGGGCTTAAGAAGGATTGAGCGAGGCTGCTGACAGTCTCCGATTAGACAAATGGCTTTGGCACGCGCGGTTTTTTAAGTCGCGCGGGCTGGCCACCGCGCTCGTTAAATCAGGGCGCATTCGGGTGGACGGCACGCCCGTGTCCAAACCAAGCCGCTCGATTTCGCCCGGCGTGGTGCTGACATTTCCAAAAGAAGACGAAGTGCGCATTGTTAAGGTGCTCGGGCTTGGGGTGCGGCGTGGGCCAGCGCCGGAAGCACAAGCATTATACGAAGATTTGACCCCGGCACGTGAGCCAAAGATTAACCCTTTAGAACATAGGGTTGGGGGCAGGCCGACGAAGAAAGACCGCCGCGATATGGACATCTTAAAGGGGTCACGTTGAAACGGTCGTAATGTCAGGTCTTGAAGGTGGCGCAGGTGGCGGTTACAGACGCCCTGACCACAAAGGACTCGAGCCCATGACCTACATCGTCAATGATGCCTGCATCGCCTGTAAATACACTGACTGCGTTGAAGTTTGCCCAGTAGATTGTTTCTACGAGGGTGAGAATATGCTGGTTATCCATCCTGATGAATGTATCGATTGTGGTGTGTGTGAGCCTGAATGTCCGGCGGATGCGATCCGTCCAGACACTGAGCCGGATATGGAAAAATGGGTTGAATTCAACCGCAAGTATTCCGAGATGTGGCCGGTTATCATCACCAAGAAAGACCAGTTGCCAACTGCCGAAGAGATGGACGGCAAAGAAGGCAAGATGGAACTGTTTTCCGAAGCGCCAGGTGAAGGCGGCTAAAACGCCGCAATGCAGCATTTCAACTTGCTAGTGGGAATCAGGCGATTTTTGTGCTATGGTGGCTTCAATGCCGCGTTATTGCTGAACCAGATTTAACGATGTGATCTGACGGAGACCTTTGGTCGCCGCCGGACTTTTTGTCGTGTGGTGATGCCGAATTGAGAGAGAAGGACCAGTAGAATGGCCAAGAAGAAATACGACTACAGCCCGAATGATTTCGTTGTTTACCCCGCGCATGGGGTTGGCAAAATTGTTTCGATTGAAACGCAAGAAGTTGCAGGCTTCGAGCTGGAAATGTTCGTGATCGCGTTCGAAAAGGACAAGATGACGTTGAAGGTTCCGACGAATAAGGCCGAAGAAGTGGGCATGCGTTCGCTTGCCTCCGCGGATGTTGTTGCCGATGCGATGAAGACGCTGAAGGGCAAAGCGAAGGTCAAAAAAGCCATGTGGTCCCGCCGCGCGCAGGAATATGAGCAGAAGATCAATTCTGGCGATTTGATTGCGATTGCCGAAGTGGTCCGTGATTTGCACCGTGCAGATGACCAGCGTGAGCAGAGCTATTCCGAACGTCAGCTGTATGAAGCCGCGCTTGAGCGTCTGACACGTGAGATTGCTGCCGTAGGCAATGGCAACGAAACGGATGCTAGCAACGAGATCACAGACACACTGCAAAGCCGTGCTTCTGCAGCCTAAGCGTCTGTTAAAGAAATTGAAAAAGCCGCCCCTAAGTGGGCGGCTTTTGTTGTTTTTATTGGGTTGTTTGGTTGATCTGAGCCAATCACGGTGAGGGTTTGATCAGTCTGAAATATGCGCCTCCGGCGGGGATATTTCTGAAACAAAAGCAAGATCAGAGGGCGCGGTGGCCGATGTCGTTGCGATAGAACCCTTCGGGCCAGTCAATTTGTTTTGTCATCGCGTAGGCGCGTGCGTGGGCGTCTTGGAGTGTTGCGCCGCGGGCCGTGACATTGAGGACGCGGCCTCCTGTAGCGATGGTTTGCCCGTCTTTGGAGGCGGTGCCTGCGTGGAAGGTCATCTCGGATGATGTTTCGGGCAGGGCGTCTAGCCCGTTGATGACTGTGCCTTTTTCATACGATCCGGGGTAGCCGTTGGCGGCCATCACGATGGTCATCGCGTGGTCGTCGGCCCAGGTTGGTGCAACTTCTGAGAGGCGATTTTCGGCGCAGGCATGCAGCAGATCAAAAGCTTGCGCGCCCAGGCGCATCATCAGAACCTGACATTCAGGGTCGCCAAATCGGACATTATATTCGACGAGGCGGGGCTGGCCGTCTTTGATCATCAGGCCAGCATAGAGGATGCCCTGAAACGGTGTGCCCCGTTTGGCCATTTCTGCGACGGTGGGTTTTACGATCTCGTTCAGGGCGATTTCCGCAATCGCATCGGTCAGAACAGGGGCAGGCGAATAGGCGCCCATTCCGCCAGTATTTGGGCCTTCGTCGCCATCAAACGCGCGTTTGTGGTCTTGCGCTGTGCCAATAGGAAGCACGGTCTCGCCGTCGCAAAGGATGAAGAAAGAGGCCTCCTCACCGTCCATGAATTCCTCGATGACCACTTCAGCGCCAGCGCTGCCAAACTGCCCGCCGAGCATATCGTCGATTGCGGTGTGGGCGGTTTCAAGGTCCATCGCGACGACGACGCCTTTACCAGCCGCAAGGCCATCAGCCTTGATTACGATCGGTGCGCCTTGCTGATCAACATAAGCGTGTGCCTGTTCGGCGTCGGTAAAATGGCCGTAGCCAGCGGTTGGGGCGTTGCAGGCATCACAGACCGCTTTGGTGAACGACTTGGACGATTCCAGTTGTGCAGCGGCTTGGGAACATCCGAACACCGTCAGACCGTTGCTGCGCAGAACGTCCGCGACGCCCGCGGCGAGGGGGGCTTCAGGCCCGATGATGACAAACTCAACGGCGTTTTCTGCACAAAAGCCTGCGACTGCATCCCCGTTTTCAATGTCCAATGACGCGCATTCGGCGATTTGGGCGATCCCAGCATTCCCAGGCGCCACAATCAGGCGATCACATTTTGGGTTCTGTTTGACGGCCCATGCAAGTGAATGTTCGCGTCCGCCGCCGCCCAAGATAAGGATGTTCATCAGCTGTTTCCCTTCCGCTTTGCTGCCGTTTAAGGTGCGCAGGAACGCAGCACAAGAGCACCCAATGGACCTAATCGACGAACCCGAAGCCGCAGGCAATACCCCTGAATTCACGGTGAGCGAACTTTCAGGCGCGGTGAAGCGCGCAATTGAGGGTGAATTCGGCCATGTGCGGGTAAAGGCCGAGGTCGGGCGCGTTGTGCATGCGCGCTCGGGGCATTTGTATTTCGACCTCAAGGATGATCGCAATGTGCTGGCCTGCACCACGTGGAAGGGGCAAGTTTCCCAGCTTTCTGTGATCCCAGAGGAGGGGATGGAGGTTGTCGTGCATGGCCGCATGACCACCTTTGGCAGCCAGTCGAAGTACCAGTTGAACGCGACTGAGGTCGCTGTGGCTGGCGTTGGTGCGTTGATGGCGATGCTTGATAAACGCAAAAAGGCGCTTGAGGCTGAGGGGCTGTTTGCAGCAGATCGAAAGCAGAGCCTGCCGTTTCTGCCTGAAGTGATCGGGGTTGTGACCTCGCCGACAGGCGCAGTCATTCGCGATATTTTGCATCGCTTGCGGGACCGTTTCCCGCGCAAGGTGATAGTCTGGCCCGTTGCGGTACAGGGCAAAGAATGCGCCCCGCAAGTGGCGCGTGCCATTGAAGGGTTCAACGCCATGACGCCCGGGGGCGCATTGCCGCGCCCTGATTTGCTGATTGTGGCCCGTGGCGGGGGATCTATCGAAGACCTTTGGGGCTTCAACGAAGAAGTGGTAGCGCGCGCCGCGGCGTCGTCAAACATTCCACTGATATCGGCCGTTGGCCACGAAACCGACACGACGTTGATTGATTTCGTGTCCGATCAACGCGCGCCAACGCCGTCTGCCGCCGCTGAAATGGCGGTTCCCGTGCGTCTGGATTTGATGGCTGGGGTTGAACAGATGGGCGCCCGTGCATCGCGTGCGGTGACGGATGCGGTCGCGCGTCGCAAACAACGGGTCGCGGATTTGGCGCGGGTGCTGCCCAAGCCAGAACAGTTGACCGAAGATGCCAAGCAACGCTTTGATTATTGGTCAGAAAAACTGGACGCCGCTCTGCAAGTGCGCGTCGGGGTTGGTCGCCTTCGGCTTGGCGAAGTTGCTGGCCAGTTGCGCCCGAGCATGCTGAACAACCGTATCGCGCAAGGGCGCGAACGGCTGGAAACCCGCAACGCGCGGCTTGTTTCGGCGGCCGTCACACAAACCCAACGTCAGCGAAGTCGCTTGGATGCTCTTGATCGTATGCGCGAAACACTCGGCTACCGCGAAACTCTGAAACGTGGTTATGCCGTGGTGCGCGGTGACGGCGATGTCGTCACCACAGCGAAAGCCGCGAAATCGGCCGCGTCGCTTGAAATTGAATTCGCCGATGGAAAAATGAAACCCGCAGGCAAGCCATCGCCTAAACCCAAGCCAAAAACACCGCCCGCGGATCAAGGAAGCCTCTTTTAACTTTCTTTGGTTCTTAAATACTCAAATTCTGCCCCGAACCTTCAGGCGCCGACGCCGCCGCAGACCAATGGTTCGGTTTCAGCAAGCTGATACAGGATTGAACCGCCGGTGCTGCCGACAAAATCGGCACGTATCTGGCCCGTGTCATTGTACACATACCAGCATTGCGGATTGGGTTCGCTCTCGTAAGTAAAACAAATGCTTGGCCCGTTTGCGGTGGGAACCTCCACCCATTCACCGACTTCACATTCGCCGCCAATGAACGACCAAATCACGCGGCGGTTTGGAGCGTAGTATTCAATCCCGTAAGGGCCTGTCGCGTTGGAATAGGTCAGGGTTTTACCTGTGACGAGGTCTTCGAATTCATCTCCGTCAATCGGCGTTTCGGCGAGGGCGGGGGTTGCGAGTAAGAGGGTAATAAAAAGTGCGCGCATGTAGCGATGCTGGCAGAATTATCGGGCGGCGGAAAGGCTCAAGTCGTTATTCGGCAGGCTGTTGCCACCGTGCGGCATGTGGATCCATCACGCGACGCCATAAGCGCGGGTAAAGTGCGACGCAGGCCATGACGGGCAAGGAACGCGGCAACATGGGCATGTCTTCAGTCAAACGCAACGCGGGGAACGCACGTGCAGGATGGGCGTGGTGGTCCGAATGGCGCGGGGCATTCAGCATAAGGGCAGAGGACATCAGGTGGGGCGCATTCCATGAATGGTGTGGCCCGACAGGTTCTGGCTTACCGTTCGCCAAGATGCGCCGCGACAGCCCGTAGTGTTGAACATAGTCGGACAACATCAGTTGGGTCTGCGCGAATCCTGCAAGGCATAACGCTGCGAAAACGCCGGTTCCGCCGCCAATGATTGCCGCTGCAACAAGTGTAAGGACCGCACCAACAACGTAGGCGTAATAGGGATGGCGCCACCAAGGGCGGCCTGATTGCGAAAAACGACGGTTTTCGGCGCGAAGACCTTCGCGAAACCCGCCTTTCCAAGCGCGGGCAAAGAAACGATAAAAACTTTCACCGCTGCGTGCTGTGCTTGGGTCGGATTTCGTGCCCACATGGACGTGATGCACCAATGTGTGCGCCGAAAGATGATGCCCGAACAGCACTGAAATATAGATCCAGCGCCCCGCACGACGCAGCCAACGACCCGGTCGATGGATAAGCTCATGGGCGTTGGAATTGCTCACTTGCCCCATAAACAGCCCCGCAGCCGTAAACACGACCAGCTTTTCCCAAAGCACAAGGCCGGTCCATCCGCTGAGGGCCGCAATGACCAAAACCCATAGGACGCAATGCGCAATCGCAAGTGCAATGGAAAGGCGGTCTGCCGATGGGAATTCATCGCCTTCCACCGTCGTAAGTGTACGGCTGATGAGCAAATCCAGCGTCGCTGTCAGGGCCGTCATCCAAAACAGACCCGCGATCGCCCAGATTCCCCCCCAGATCGCACCAACTGCAATCAGCGTCGGGGCCATCAAAGTAACGGTTGTGAAGATCGGCATCGGGTTTTGCACGGTCATACTTTCGATAAAGGCGGATTTTCTGCGAATCTAACGCGACATGGCGTCTCAAGCGAGGCTTGTATAAGGAATTTTCATGGTGGCGGGTTACTTCCGCGCATTAGGCCTATTAGGTATTACAAAAGCCTTAGTTCGGAGCCCTCAATGGCGTTTTTTAAGAAGCTCAAAGACCGTTTGTTCAAATCATCCTCAAAAATCGAGGAAGGGTTGGATGCGATCATCGAAGATGGTGGCGTTGAAGAAGAAATTGAGGCGGTTGAACCGGAAACGACAGGTGCTGATGAAGCGCAAGCCACCCTTGCTGCGCAAGAAGAAGCGCGCGTTGAAGCTGAACGGGTTGTTGAGGCAGAGCGCGAACAAGAAGCGGCACGTTTGGCTGAAGAAGAGCGTGCAGCGGCCTTGAAGGCCGAGGAATTGGCGAAAGCAGAACGCGAAGCTGAGGACGCGCGACAAGAACAAGCACGCAAAGAGGCAGAGATCGCCCAACGTGAAGCAGAAGCGCGTGCGCAGGTTGAACAAGCCGAAAATGAACGGCGAGCCGCAGAAGAAGCGGCGCGTCTTGCGGAAGAAAAGGCACAAGCGGAAGCCGAGGCCAAAGCATTGGCCGAAGCGAAAGCCGCGGCAGACGCCGCAGAGGTTGCACGACTGGAGGTCGAAAGGGCTGAACGGGAAAAAGCGGCGCAAGCTGCTGAATTGGAACGGCAAGCTGCCGAGGCACAGCGCAAAGAAAAAGCGCGTATCGCTGAGGCTGAACGTTTGGAACAAGAGGCGCGCCAGGCGGAAGAAAAACGTTTGGCCGAGGAAGCACGCCGCCAAGAAGAAGCCCAACGTCAGAAAGAAGCGCTAGAAGCGGAATTGGCGCGCCAAGCGCAAGCCGAGGAAGACGCACAGCGCGCACAGGCCGAGCGTGAGGCTGAAGAACAACGCCTTGAGACCGAGAAGGCCGCGCAAGAAGAAGCTGCAAAGCCGGGTTTACTTGGGCGGTTGCTTGGGCGCAGTGAGAAGAAAACCGTTGTGCGCCGTGAGCTGGACGACGATATGCTTGAACGTCTGGAAGAGCTGTTGATCAGCGCGGATATGGGCGTGGATACGGCCCTGCGCGTGACATCAAATATGGCGGAAGGGCGATTTGGAAAGCGCCTTTCTACACAAGAAATCAAAGAGTTGCTTGCTGGTGAAATCACCCGCATTATGGAACCCGTAGCTAAACCTATGCCACTTTACCCCACCAAACCGCAGGTCGTTTTGGTTGTCGGGGTGAACGGGTCCGGCAAGACGACGACGATCGGTAAGCTCGCCAGTCAGTTTCAGGCAGCCGGCAAAAAGGTTGTGATTGCAGCTGGCGACACCTTCCGCGCGGCAGCCGTTGAACAGTTGCAAGTCTGGGGTGACCGCGCTGGCGTGCCGGTCCTGACGGCTCCGGAAGGGTCTGATCCTGCGTCACTGGCGTTTGAGGCCATGGAACAGGCTGCACGTGATGGGGCGGACTTGTTGATGATCGACACGGCTGGTCGTTTGCAAAACCGTTCTGACCTGATGGAAGAGCTGCAAAAAATCGTGCGTGTCATTCGCAAGAAAGACCCTGACGCGCCACACAACACATTGTTGGTTCTGGATGCGACGACCGGGCAAAACGCGCTGTCGCAAGTGAAGACATTCCAAGAATTGGCTGACGTCAGCGGTTTGGTCATGACCAAGCTGGATGGCACGGCAAAGGGCGGCGTTTTGGTCGCCTTGGCTGATAAATTTGGCCTTCCGATTCATGCCATAGGGGTGGGGGAACAGATCGATGATCTGGCACCGTTCGACCCAGAAGAATTTGCCGCTGCTTTAACAGGACTTGAGTTATGAGATGTTATGTATTCGCCGCGCTGATGGTTTGCGCTGGCCAAGTTTCGGCACAAGAACGTATGGAATTGTCGACTTGCCAATATGGCTGGGCTGCCGTGGTCCGTTTGATTGCTTCGGATGCTCAACTTCAGCAGATTTCTGTCACCGATGACGGTTGGTGCCAAATCGATGACCTGAAACTTTTGGCGGAACCACAAACCAACTTCAAAGTGGAAACGCTTCGCTGGCGCGCGTCCGATATGGAGCGGTTCGTAGAGCAAGGTTTGCCGCCGCGCTCGCTTGAAATTGTCGGTGTTGGCGTTTCTATCGCGGGCGCGACGGGTGATCGGAATTTGGACTACCTTATGGGGCTTCAGGCCGCGGTACCTGAAACGGGTTTCGGGGTTTTTGTACGGTGGGACGGCGTCCAAAATGCAGTTTTTGTTGATGAGGCCTACGTTGATTTCTCTGCCGAAAACCGGATTGAAGCGACGGCACGTGTTGATGGCGTTGACCTTTCTGATCAGACTGCGATGCAAACAAGTATCGGAAGTATGGGGCTGAAAGATCTTGTTGTAACGACGCAGTTTTCTGGCTGGTTTGAAACATATCTGGCTTTGCCCGTGGGGTACGGTTTGCTACGTGAGGATGGTCCAGAACCAGAAATTCAAGTGCAAGAATTACAGTCTCAAGTCATTGAAATAATTTACAATTTACCAGAAGAGATTGTCCCTGGAACGAGCAAAGAAGCGCTTGGTTCATTCGTTCAGAGTTTGCCTACACCCCGTGGAGCAGCACGCCTGCAACTTAGCGCCAATCCACCACTCGGAGCGTCCCGTATGACACCCTTTGCGCTAATGGCGGATACGCCTGCACTGGATGAGATCGTTGAACTTGGACTGGACGGCGTCGATCTTTTGTTCACGTGGAACCCGAAGGGAGGCAACTAATAATGAAGTATTTCATTCCAACGGCACTTGTCGCGATGATGGCAATGCCAGCTGATGCGTTTGAACGGATGATGCGCAGCGATTGTCAGGTCGGTTTCGAAAAGCTCGCAGAACTCATGCAGCCCGATGATACGAGCACAGCCGCGATGTCGAACGGTATTCGCGTTACGCCGCAAGGCTGGTGCGAAATGCGCGGCGGTACGGCGGGATTGGAAGACGCTGAGTTTGGCACCTTGGAATGGCGTGCTGAGGGTGTAACGCGTTGGACGCGTGATGGGATTCCACCGCTCGCGTTGGAAGTCCGAATAACTGGGTTGGACCCCGATGAGATGCAGGGTGGAATGAACACTGGCCGTCCGAACGTAGATGTTGAGGTGCTGTTGCGCCAATTGCCAGATGCCGGAATGATCGTGATCGAACGCGCCGTTATGGAAAATAACGCAGGCGATAGCATGACGGTGTCAGGCGTATTTGAACGCGTGTTTTTGTCTTCACCTTCGATGATGCAAGTCTCGATGGGTTCAGCCGCGTTTAAGGCCGGGTTGATTTCCCTGACGCTGGAAGGAACCCATGAAAACCCGTTCGGGTTCGGGGTCGATGTTGAAATGCGGGGCGTGCCGCAAGCGCAACGCGATGCAGCCTTTGATCTTATCTCTAAGCTGCCAGATGGCGTGGTTGATGATGCGTCTCGCGCGGAACTTACCGCCTTTGCAGGTGACTTGCCCAAACCTGTTGGCACGCTTGAAGTGTCTGTATCCTCAGCGCAGGGTCTTGGGCTGATGCAGGTGGGTATGTGGATGTACAACAGCCTCGAAGCCGTCATTTCCGACGACGTTGATGGTAGTGAGCTGGAAATTCTTCTGCACGGCATTTCGGTTGAGGCTGACTGGGCGCCCGACGCACAAGTCGCGGACTAACTGAACGAGGCGCGCGCCCCTCAGTCTATGGATCGTTTCACCAAGAACCGTCTACCTGCGTCGCTTGATTTTGATCGCATTTATCGCTTTTGGGGGCTGTAATCGTGCGTGTTGGCGGTTAGGTGAGCGGGATGAGCGAAAAATCAGTGAACCCCGCCTTGAAGCAGGTCCTCGAATTGGGGCCGACAATCGTCTTCTTCGTGATCTATTTGCGGATCAAAGAAGAAGTCTACACCTTTGGCGGCACGGAGTATTCCGGCTTTATCGTCGCAACGATTGTTTTTGTACCTATCCTTTTGGCGTCAATGGCGGTGCTTTGGTACCTGACTGGAAAACTCAGCCGAATTCAGGTGTTTACCGCATTCATGGTTATTTTCTTTGGGGCCTTAACCGCGTGGTTCAACGATGAGCGGTTCTTCAAAATGAAGACGTCTATTGTGAACGGCATGTTCGCAGTGATCCTTGGTGCGGGCCTTTTGCGCGGCAAAAGCCTGCTTCAATATGTGATGGGCGACATGATCCCGATGGAACAAGAGGGCTGGATGATCCTCACAAAACGCTTGGCGCTAGGGTTTGCTGTTTTGGCAATCGCGAACGAATTCGTTTGGCGCACCATGTCTACGGATGCTTGGGTGAA
This sequence comes from Octadecabacter ascidiaceicola, assembly GCF_900185015.1. Classification (GTDB taxonomy): domain Bacteria; phylum Pseudomonadota; class Alphaproteobacteria; order Rhodobacterales; family Rhodobacteraceae; genus Octadecabacter; species Octadecabacter ascidiaceicola. The sequence continues at coordinate 357,158 of NZ_FXYD01000002.1, forward strand.
AATCGAAACCTTCGCGTTTCCAGCGGCTTTGTTCCTGTTCTTATGGGCGCAGATCGTCATGTTGCAGAAATATGTGATTGAACCGGATGAAGACGCAAGCGACGTTGAAAACAGCTAGGCTGACACCCTTTGTAGGTCACGAATGAGGTGAAGCCCATGGGTGGTTAACTCGTTTTCAAATTTCAGACCCGTTAGTTTTTCCATTGACCACATCACGAATGCACGGGTTTGCCCGAATGTGTAATCCAAAACGATCGTGTCGCCTTTTTTGAACTGATGATCGGTCATGATGCAGCCGCCGTTTAAGCTAATATTGCAAATCGTGGCCCCAAACATTTCCGGCCCTTGGCGTATGACAATGGGGTAATTGGCGGGATAACGCTTTTGACGGGCGGACATGACAACTCCTTACTCACCAAGCCACTGTCGCGGGCAAGTATGAAGAAGTCGTTAGCCGCGCTTGAAAAGCGCGTCCTGGGCGGCCTTGTTTCCTTTAAAATCACCACGTTTTTCCGCAGCTACAGCGCGGCCCGCTATGACCGCTGGGCGGGCGGAAACTGTTTCAAGCCAACGGGCCATGTTTGGCTTGTCGTCCAGCGTTTGCTGTTGTCCTTCCCACAAAGATGCCCAACCCCAGATCGACATATCTGCGATGGAATAGAAATCACCCGCGACGAATTCATGATTGGTCAGCTGGCGGTCCAATACACCATAAAGACGTGCCGTTTCAGCACGGTAGCGGTCCCTGGCGTAGGGAAGGTCGTTTGGCGGATCCATGTTTGGCGCGTATTTCAGGAAGTGGTGCGCTTGGCCTGCCATTGGCCCCAAACCACCCATTTGCCACATCAACCATTGATCAACGGCAATGCGGTCCCGTTCGGTCGGGCCGCCAAACTTGCCGGTTTTGCGGGCGAGATATTGCAGGATCGCGCCGCTTTCGAAAATCGCAATTGCAGCACCATCTGGCCCGTCAGGATCAATGATCGCAGGCATCCGGTTATTGGGCGCAATTTTAAGGAACTCTGGCTTAAATTGGTCACCCGCTCCGATGTCGATCAGGTTCACGCGGTAATCCAAACCCATTTCTTCCAGGCAGATGGTGGCTTTCCAGCCGTTCGGCGTGGGCCAATAATATAGGTCAATCATTGCGTGTGCTCCTTTGGCGTCACAATGACGAATGTTCAGCCAAGGGCAAGTTGGTTGACGCCAAACAAGCACAGGCGTATTCGACACCCAGTGGCGATTTGTTACCGGATTGCGGGCCACTTTAAACATGCTGCTAAAAAGGGAACGGGTTTGCCCCGATACCTTTGCCGGTGTCGGGGCTTTGTCGTTCAAAAGGGGACACGAGATGAAAAATTGGAAGAAACGCACCAAAGCGGTGCACGCAGGCACACGTCGCAGCCAGTATGGTGAGGTCAGCGAGGCCGTCTTTCTGACGCAGGGGTTTGTCTACCCGTCAGCGGAAGCTGCAGAAGCGCGGTTTGAAGCCTTGGGTGAGGATGAATTCATCTACGCCCGCTACGGCAACCCAACCGTGCGCATGTTCGAAGACCGCATGGCGTCATTGCTGGGCTATGAAGACGCGTTTGCATGTACTTCCGGTATGGCGGCGGTGTCTGGTGCGCTTATGGCTATGTTGAAGGCGGGCGATCATGTTGTGTCCAGCCGCGCGTTGTTTGGGTCGTGTTTGTACGTTCTGGAAGACATCCTCGCGCGGTTTGGCGTTGAAATCACGCTTGTGGATGGAACGGACAACGCCGCATGGGATGCGGCAATCCGGCCAGATACGACACTGGTGTTTCTTGAAACAATATCTAATCCGACGCTTGAGGTCGTTGACCTGCGCCATGTTTGTGACTCCGCCCATAAGGTCGGCGCACTGGTTCTGGTAGATGATGCGATGGCCACACCGATCTATTCCTACGCCGCTGAATGCGGGGCTGATCTGGCCATGGTCTCGACCACGAAACACGTGGACGGGCAGGGGCGGATGCTGGGCGGGTTGATCGCCGGCAACAAAGACTTGGTACGCGGGCCCATTGAGACCTACATGAAACACACCGGCGGCGCGATGAATCCGTTTACGGCTTGGACGCACCTTAAGGCATTGGAAACGCTCGATTTGCGGGTTAATCAGCAATCCAGCACAACGCTTGCGATTACTGAAGCGCTTGATGGCCACCCGAAACTCAACGCAGTGCGCTACCCGACCCATTCCGGCCACCCGCAACATGAACTCGCGCGCGCGCAGGCGGAGTCTGGTGGAACCGTATTGGCGCTTGAGGTCAAAGGCGGCAAAGACGCGTGCTTCAAGTTCCTTAACGCGCTGGAATTGTTCACCATTTCAAACAATTTCGCGGACGCAAAATCCATCGTTACGCACCCTGCCACCACAACGCATCAGCGGCTGCCACAGGATCAGAAAGACCTGCTTGGAATTTCCGGCGGCTTGGTACGGCTTTCCGCCGGGCTTGAGGATGCAGGTGACTTGATTGACGATTTGCTGGCGGCGCTGGACGCAATCTAGGGTCGATTTGTCGTTTACCGAGATGGACTCGCCTTTTGGGGGCTATAAGGTCATTGTTAAGGGCGCATTGTCGTCACTTTCACGCTTCGGGAGCACAATTGGTGGAAAACGATCACGATCATCCCCATGTTGAGGTTCTCCGCGCGCTATCAGAGGGCGACGACATGAACATCCATACCAGTGAGCCAGAGCGCACATTGACCCATGAGGAAGCGGCTGAGGCATTGGCCTTGTTGCGCCATTGGGCAGGGCAGGTGAGCGAGGAAGAAGTCGTAGCGCTTGATCCATTGGTATCGCGTTTGGTCCCGGGCCGTGAGCTGAGCAACTATCCAGCTTTGGCACGCGCTTACCCAGAAGAGTTCGAGGTTGACGAGACCTATAAGGCGTCGATGCCTGACCTTCAGAACGGGCCAAGCAGCCTGATTAAGGGCGCAAAACGTGCAATCCAACACGTGGGGATTTCCAACTTCCGCCTTCCGATCCGGTTTCACCGCCGCGATGGGGCCGATCTGACACTTGAGACCTCCGTGACGGGCACTGTCAGCCTTGAGGCGGAAAAGAAGGGCATCAACATGTCCCGCATCATGCGAACCTTTTACAAGCACGCCGAAAAGACCTTTAGTTTCGAAGTCATCGATGCCGCCCTTGATGCCTATAAGACCGATCTGGAAAGCTTTGACGCCCGCATCATGATGCGCACGTCCTTTCCGATGAAGGTAAACTCGCTGCGCTCTGGGCTGTCGGGGTATCAGTACTACGACATCGCGCTTGAGCTGATCGAGGCGGACAATGTGCGCAAAAAGATCGTGCATTTGGACTACGTCTATTCCAGCACATGCCCGTGTTCACTGGAACTGTCCGAACATGCACGCCAGTTCCGCGGGCAGCTCGCGACACCGCATTCACAGCGATCCGTTGCACGGGTGTCTGTGGAGATGGCGCAAGACGCGGATATTTTGTGGTTCGAAGACCTGATCGACATGTGCCGCGCGGCCGTGCCGACCGAGACCCAAGTGATGGTGAAACGCGAAGACGAGCAAGCCTTTGCAGAACTCAACGCCGCCAACCCAATCTTTGTTGAAGACGCTGCACGCCTTTTTGCCGAGACATTTCAAGCGGATGTGCGCATTGCGGATTACCGCGTGATCGCGTCCCACCAAGAAAGCCTGCACAGCCACGATGCAGTGTCTGTTTTGACCGAAGGCAGCACGTTTGACGCGGAATCACTGGACCCACGCTTGTTCGCGACATTGTTCCATGTCGGCTAATGCATCTCTGGACGCCAACACACCCTCTGGTATGAGTGTCTGGAAATCCATCTGCTAAGAACGGAATACCCCATGTCAGACGCTAAACGCATCGTTCTCTCAAGTGACCACGCTGATATCGAACTTCGTCAGACCATCGCAAAGCACGTTGCAGCCAAAGGCTGGGACGTGGTCGATATTGGCCCGATGACCTCGGAAAGTACGCATTACCCAATTCACGGCGAGGCGGCTGCACAAAAGGTTGCATCAGGCGATTGTCAGCTTGGGATTATTCTGTGCGGTACAGGGCAGGGCATTATGATGGCCGCAAACAAGGTTAAGGGTATCCGTTGCGGCGTGTGCTCAGACACGTTTTCTGCTCGTATGATCCGCCAGCACAACGATGCCAATATGCTGTCCCTTGGTGCACGCGTAACGGGCGAGGGGCTTGCCCTTGATATCGTCGATGCGTTCTTGGACGCGGAATTTGAAGGCGGACGCCACGCAACACGCGTTGCGATGATCGAGCCCAGCTAAGCGCTAGGTGCGAGGTCGCTTGACACGGCGCTCCCCTCAAGCCAACCGTTACCCATGTTAGACGTACGCCCCGTTGGATATGTGATCGGCCTGTTGGTCGCGGCCCTTGGGGTCACGATGTTCGCGCCTTTGCTGGCCGACTTGGTGTCGGGCAATGGCCATTGGCCCGTTTTCCTTGAAAGCGCTGTGATTACCATTCTGGTAGGTGGGCTTGTGTCTTTGTCGTGCCAGAACGGCATTTCCTCGGGCCTTAGCATTCGCCAAACTTTCCTTTTGACCACGCTGGTCTGGCTGGCGCTGCCGTTGTTCGGCTCATTGCCGTTCATGTTGGGCGGGTCCGAACTGAATTTTACCGATGCCTTCTTTGAGGCGATGTCGGGGCTAACGACCACTGGCTCAACCGTCATCACAGGTATTGAGAACCTTCCCGAGGGGCTGAAGCTGTGGCGCGGTGTGCTGCAGTGGCTTGGCGGGATTGGTATTATTGTTGTGGCGATGGTTTTTCTGCCAGAACTGCGCGTTGGAGGTATGCAGATCTTCCGAAGCGAAGGTTTTGATACCATGGGTAAAATCTTGCCCCGCGCCACCGAGATTTCATCGCGCATTTCGGTTATTTATGTTGGCCTGACGATGGCCTGCACGATCACCTATTCGGTTATGGGCATGAACAACTTTGATGCGTTCATCCATGCCATGACCACGATCGCGACGGGCGGTTTTGCCAATTATGATGCTTCTTTCGGGCGGTTTGGGGCTGGGGTTGAATATGCCAGCGTTGTTTTCATGTTGCTCGCGGCATTGCCGTTCGTTCGCTACGTTCAGCTGATCTCCGGCGGCGGCGCGATGCCGCTGTTCAAAGACAGCCAAATCCGTACGTTTTTCATCGTTGCATTCACGTTAGTCGCAGTCCTTGCGCTTTGGCAGTGGTCGCACAGTGCACGTATGAACGAGACCACATTTCGCCAATCGTTGTTCAATGTCGTTTCGATCCTGACGGGGACGGGATATGCGAGCGCGGATTACATGCAGTGGGGCCCGTTCGCCGTTACGATGTTCTTCTTCATTGGCCTGATCGGTGGCTGCGCGGGATCGACAGCGTGCAGCGTGAAAATCTTCCGCTACCAACTGCTATTCACATCAATCAAAGCGCAAATTCGGCGCATCCATTCCCCAAACGGCATATTCACACCGCGCTATCAGGGGCGCGCAGTTGGTGACGACGTTCTAAGCTCGGTTATGGCGTTCTTTGTGGCGTTCATGGTTGCGATTGGCGTGGTTGGTGTCGCCTTGGCGTTTACGGGCTTGGATTTCATTACATCGATTTCCGGCGCGGCAACGGCACTGGCAAACGTAGGGCCAGGGCTTGGTAATGAAATCGGCCCTGCGGGCAGTTTCGCGGGGCTGAACGATACCGCTAAATGGATACTCGCAATCGCGATGCTTGTGGGACGGCTTGAGATCATGGCCGTCTTTACCATCATCAGCTGGCACTTCTGGAGGGACTAAGCATGACGGCACGACCCTTGGGCGCGCAAATATCGCACATGCTGAAAGATCGTGGTGTTGATGTGACTTTCGGCATTCCCGGCGTGCACAATCAAGAAATGTAACGCGGTATCGAAGAGGCCGGCATCACCCATGTACTTGCACGCCACGAACAGGGCGCAGGGTTTATGGCCGATGGATACGCGCGCGCAACGGGTGGTTTCGGGGTGTGTTACGTCATCATAGGGCCGGGTTTGTGCAACATCATGACCCCGCTTGGTCAGGCCTATTCGGACAGCGTTTCTGTTCTGTGCCTTTCTAGCTGTCTGGATGATACCGTGGACCGTAAGGGGCAGCTTCACCAGATGAAAGACCAAGAAGGCGCGGCGGCGACTGTTTGTGATTGGTCCGAAACGGCAGCGGATGCCAAGACGACCTACCGTTTGATCGACCGCGCCATAGCGGACTTTGCGTGCGGCGATCCACGGCCCAAGAATATATCGGTGCCAATTGCGGCGCTGGAGGGCACAGCAGAGCCCCATGACGGGAAGCCCCTGCCAGCGGGTTCGAGGGGCTGCCGTTTAAGGCTGACCTAGTAGTCGTCGCTGCTTCCCTTCGCGCCGCGAAGAAACCTTTAATTGTCCTCGGTGGCGGGGCGAAAGGCGCGGCCGACTGGCTCATCGGCTTGTTAGAGCGGACCAATGCGGCCACATTTTGCACCTTCGCCGGGCGTGGGATTGTGCCGCTCGACTACCCACTGCATTTTGGCCCCTTTCTGACGCGTCCGGATAGTGCCCGTGTTATCGGCGAGGCTGATTTGGTTCTCGTGATCGGATCGCAACTGGCCGAAGTTGTCATCTGGCGCGAACATCTGGGTCACACAGCGGAAATGATCCGCGTGGACACGAGCCAAGAGGCGCTGACCACGGATGTGGGTGCCACCAAGAGTATATTGGCTGATGCGGCGTGTTTCGTGGGCTTGTTGGCTCTGGAACTTGGTGATGCAACTCAAGCCTCGGATTGGACCGCAAATACTATCGCTAAGACCCGCGTAAAGTGGCGCAGTGAAGTAGGCGCGGAGTTCCCAAACATTCTGCCGATCATGGATGCCCTGCGCGATGCGATGCCAGATGACGCGATGATCTATTCGGAGATGACCCAATTCGCCTACGCGGCGAAAGAGGTCTGGGACATGCCGCGCCCGGGCCATTGGCACCATCCGTCTGGCTTTGGCTCCTTGGGCTATGCGCTGCCTGCCTCCATCGGTGGTGCTGTGGCGTGGGCTGCCGACCCTGTGCATCCACGGGGACTATGGCATCCAATACACGATTGCTGAATTGGCAACCGCTGTGGAGCTTGGCCTGTCTTTGCCGATCATCCTTTGGGACAACGGCAAGCTGGGAGCAATCGAGGACAGCATGGTCGCCGCACAAATCGCGCCCAATTCAGTGATCCAGCGCAATCCTGACTTCATGGCGCTCGCTACAGCGTACGGCGCGAGGGCGTCTCAGCCAGAGACGCTTGCCGAGATCGCACCCGCTTTAGACGCCGCGTTTAAAGCGGATGTGCCGACAATTATCCGTTTAACACCTGCCTTGGCAGTTTGACGGATTTAGTCGTTCCAGCAGCTCACGAGGACGGCCATATCAGCGGCCATCAATGTCAAAGCTTCTGGCGTCATGTAGGCGAGGGAATCCGTGGTTGCGACGTCAATGCCAGCACCTGAAACGGACGAGATGATCTGGTCGGCATCCATCGAAAACGACACTTCGGGTGGCAAAGACTGCCCGTTTGTCTGTTCCTTCGGAAGCAACATTCCTAGAACCGCGCCACCATTGTCATAGACTGGGCCGCCCGCATCACCGGGTTGTGCGTAAATCGACAGGCGTTTGACGTCGTCTTCGCCGTTTAACCCGCGAATGTCGGCGAGTGTGCCAAAGGTAAGGGCAGGGGTCGTCAGCACGCCACCGTATGGGAAACCTGCGACGGCAACCTCGGCCTGAAGACGCGGCACGCCAGTTTGGAATTCAGCAAAGGCAGGCGGCGCAAGGCGCGTTGATGGGCGCAGGACCGCAAGACCAAGGGTTTCATCCTGATGAACAACTGTTGCGTCATGCTCCATACCAAGTGTGATGGACGTGCATTCGCCGATGGCTTCGATCGTTGTCAGCACTTCGCCAGACCCGTTGATATAGAAACCGGAACGGTCGCGGATCGGCTTGCGCACGGCAAGGCCCGCCACAAGATCAATAGCTTGGTCCTCGTCAGGGCGGGCAATGGCAGGGTCAAGCACACCGTCAATGGTTGTGAAGCTTGCCTGCATTTCTGCCAGCACCCGGCGGCGGCGTTCATCATCGCCTGCAGGCCAAATTAGCGTGAAGCCTTTGATCTCGTTGTTTTCAAGAACAACGGAAGTGTAGGAATGAACACTGTCGTCAAATCCTTCGATTTCAAAGCCGCGGTCACGGCGGGAACGTTCACCCGTAGGCGGAATTATCGCCAGTGTTTGCAGGATTTCATATAGCCCAAACATGCGTGTCCGATCACCCGGTTGAGAGATCAGCAGTACCTGTGCCGCAATATCGCCGGACGCATCAAAACGTGCGAAAGGGGGCTCGTACTCAGCGAACTTCACAACGCCAGTCGGGATCTGCATTTCGACGCCGGAAGCATCATCGCGCACCAGCTGAAGGCCCATACCATCGAGAATTGAGTTGTAGGCGGCCAGAAGTTCAGCACGTTGGCCGGTTGTTAAAACACCAGTCGGCTCGTGGTTGTTGGCTTCTTGCCAAGCAACCATCGAACGACGCGTCCCGCGGCCGTAAGCACCATCAATTGCACTATCGTAGAATCCCGCCCATTGAAGTGCTGTCTGCAGCAGACGTTTTTGGTCACGATCCAGAGCTTGCTCACTTGCTTGCGCTTCGCGGTAGGTTTCATCAGGTGTTTGGATCGGGTCTGGTTCTGGAATTGGCTCAGGCTCAACTGCGGCCACAGGCGTTTCCTCAATCGGCGTTTCAGTCGTTGTTTGCGTTTCGACCTCAACCGGCGCAGTTGGCGTTGTTACGCCGACAGGCCAAAACTGCGTGCGAAAACGCCCACCGTCCACGATGTAGCTGTCGCTAGGGATGACACCTGCGCGGCGCAATTGGCTTAGCTGGGCGTCCGCATCAACCGGCGCATAAGGGCCAAGCGCGATACCGTACCATCCACCAGGAAGCGCGAAACCTGTAACGTCCGGCACGCCCGCCGCAGAATATCCACGCGCCGCGTCCTGTGCGCCAGTCAACGTGCGTTGAGCTTCGACTTGAACCCAAACGCTTTGTTGAGCCGCCGCCGGTAGCGCCATAAGAATACTAACAATCAATGTGGAAAAAATACGAAGCATGGCTGTAAAAACGTCCCTAAAATGTCTGGCGATTGCATTCCCAATCGCGCGTACCGCGCTTTTTAACACTCTTGCGACAAAGCGCACGTGGAAAGTGTCGGGAAAGTAAGGAAATTTACCGAATTATAAGAGGATCGTATGGATTTGCGTACATTGACCCTCGTCGCGCAGCAACTTATGCAAGCCCTAGCAATCCAAGAGGGTCCCATGGCCGATACACCACGCAGTTTCCAAGAGATTATCCTTCGTCTTCAGTCCTATTGGGCTGCTAAGGGCTGCGCATTGATGCAGCCCTACGATATGGAGGTCGGCGCGGGCACGTTTCACCCTGCCACCACGCTGCGTTCCTTGGGGGATGTTCCTTGGGCCGCGGCCTATGTGCAGCCCTCGCGCCGCCCAACAGATGGCCGCTATGGTGAAAACCCGAACCGCTTGCAGCACTACTACCAGTTTCAGGCGTTGATTAAGCCGAGCCCACCCAACCTGCAGGAACTTTACCTCGGCTCGCTCGAAGCGATCGGTATCGACATGGAGATGCACGACATCCGCTTCGTTGAGGACGACTGGGAAAGCCCGACATTGGGGGCGTCCGGACTTGGCTGGGAAGTCTGGTGTGACGGCATGGAAGTGTCGCAATTCACTTATTTTCAACAGGTTTGTGGCCATGACTGCCACCCTGTTTCGGGCGAGCTGACTTACGGCCTCGAACGCCTTGCGATGTATGTTTTGGGCGTCGATCACGTGATGGACATGCCGTTCAACGACCCTGATGCACCGATCGCGCTGACCTATGGCGACGTTTTCAAGCAGGCGGAACAGGAATATTCGCGGTTCAACTTTGATATTGCGGACACTGACATTCTGCTCACGCATTTTGAAGATGCGGAACGTGAATGCGCCGCGATCCTTAGCCACGAACACATAGACCCGAAGAATGGCAACAAGATCGTCATGGCGCAGCCAGCGTATGACCAGTGCATTAAGGCCAGCCATTTGTTTAACTTGCTCGATGCGCGCGGTGTGATTTCGGTCACCGAACGCCAAGCCTACATCGGACGTGTTCGGGCATTGTCCAAACTTTGCGCCGATGCGTTCCTTCAGACGGCTGCCGGTGGTGCTGCGGCCGAAAAGGAAACCGCCTGATGGCTGATACCCAAAAACCCACAGTGGCTGAGCTGGAAAAGCAAATCGGCGGGCTGAAACGCCGTGTCAAACGTCAACGTATGGTCGGGTATTACAACGGCCTGTTGGACGGGTATCTTCTGTCTCTTGGCCCTGACGACATCATTGTCGACTGCGGTGCCAATGTTGGCGAAATTTCAGCGCGAATGGCCGCTTCTGGCGCGCAGGTTCATGCGTTCGAGCCCGATCCATGGACGTTTGAGCGGCTTGAACGCTCAACCAAAGATCTGGACAATGTGACATGCATTCAGGCCGGGGTTGGTGCGGAAGCGGGCGAATTCACGCTTTATCGCTCTTCCGACTGGGACGATCGTCCTAAACGTGCCTCAGTCGCGTCGTCCATTGTTGCCGACATGCGCGACGTTGACGACAGCGCTGAAGGCATTTCCGTATCGGTCATCGATTTGCCTGCGTGGCTGGAAGAAAAGATTGCCGAAGGCCATCGGATTGGTTTGGTGAAAATCGATATCGAAGGGGCGGAGCTGGACCTGATGGAAGCGATCATGGACAAAGGTTTGCCGCACAAGATCGGTCTGATCCTCGTTGAAACCCATGAAAAACAATTGCCGCAGGAGGCCGACCGATTTGCCGCGTTGCGTGAACGGGCCAAGGATTTCCCCGAAGGCAGCATTAATCTGGACTGGATTTAAGTTATGAACGCGACGCGTCTTGCCATCTTGGGTATCCTGATTCCTGCCTTTCTTGGCGGTGCTTTCATGTACTATAACCTCGTCTACGCTGGTTACGGGGAACTCACTCAAGAGGAAGTTGGAGAAATTCAACTGATCAGCATCGTTACCGGCGAAGCAGAGCCAATGATGTTGGATAATGTAAAGGCGATCGACACTATCGAAGACGGCGTACGGTTATCGGGGGCGATATCATTCCGTGTGTGCTTCGACGCTCCGCAAAGCCTAGCAATGTTATCGGAAACTTACGTTATCATGGACGAGCCGGTCCCTTTGACAGCGCCGTCGTGGTTTGAGTGCTTTGACGCGCAAGAAATCGGCAAAGCCTTAGAAGACGGCGAGGCCATTGCCTTCATGAGCGAAGAAAACATCAGCTACGGTGTGGACCGCGTTGTTGCCGTTCTGCCTGACGGCCGTGGTTTCGTTTGGCACCAACTTAACGCGTGCGGGGAAGCTGTTTTTGCCGGCGATAATACCCCTGAAGACTGCCCAGAACCGCCGGAGGATTTCTAAATGCCTGATCTGTTGATTGAACTCTTTTCCGAGGAAATCCCTGCGCGGATGCAAGCCAAAGCTGCCGCTGATTTGCAGAAATTGGTGACCGACGGATTGGTTGAAGCGGGCCTGACCTATGCTGGTGCCGGTGCGTTTTCTACGCCCCGTCGTTTGGCGCTTTCTATCGAAGGTCTGAGTGCGGAAAGCCCCGACACACGTGAAGAACGCAAGGGGCCGAAAGTCGGCGCGCCAGACGGTGCGATTGACGGGTTTTGCCGTGGTGCAGGCGTGTCGCGTGATAGCCTCGAAATACGTGATGCAGGCAAAGGTGAAGTCTATTTCGCGGTGATCGAAAAGTCGGGCCGTAAGGCCGCGGACGTCGTCGCCGAAGTGCTTGAATCAGCGATCCGTAACTTTCCTTGGCCCAAGTCCATGCGCTGGGGGTCTGGCGCGTTGAAATGGGTGCGCCCGCTACATTCTATCGTTTGCATCTTAACCGATGAAAGCGGCGCCACAGTCGTTCCGGTGTCTGTTGATGATATCACTGCGAGCGATGTCACGCGGGGCCACCGATTTATGGCGTCAGATGAATTTTCTGTAACGTCTTTCGAGGATTACGAGGTGAAGTTAAAGCGCGCCAATGTTGTTTTGCGTGCTGATGAACGTGCCGATATGATCTGGTCTGAGGCATCCAATCAAGCATTCGCGGCCGGCTTGGAATTGGTTGAAGACAAGGGGCTGCTGGCTGAGGTGTCCGGCCTCGTGGAATGGCCCGTTGTGTTGATGGGCACTATCGCGGATGACTTTTTGTCCCTCCCACCAGAGGTGCTGACAGCCTCCATGCGCGAGCACCAAAAGTTCTTCTCGGTGAAGGATAAGACGGGTCAAGTTGTACGGTTCGTCACGGTGGCAAACCGCGAAACCAAAGACCAAGGCGCGACCATTTTGGCGGGCAACCAGAAGGTGCTGTTTGCACGTCTGTCGGACGCGAAATTCTTCTGGGAAAACGATCTGCGCGTTGCCAAAGCGGGTGGTCAGGAATGGCTCGATTCCTTGGGCAATGTGACGTTCCACAATAAGCTGGGCACCGTTGCCGAGCTGGTGGATCGTATGGCTGCGCTTTCAGGTGAGATCGCACCGGTTGTTGGAGCTGACGCGGTTGAAGCGGTTGAGGCGGCGAAGTTCGCCAAGGCCGACCTGAGTTCCGAAATGATTTATGAGTTCCCTGACCTTCAGGGTCTGATGGGCCGCTATTATGCCAAAGAAGCGGGTAAGTCCGACGCCGTAGCATTAGCTGCGCAGGAACACTACTCACCGCTTGGCCCGTCTGATGATGTGCCAAACGCGCCGGTTTCTGTCGCTGTGGCTTTGGCCGAAAAGATCGACAAGCTGACGGGTTTTTGGGCGATTGATGAGAAACCGACAGGAAGCAAAGACCCGTTCGCGCTGCGGAGAGCGGCGTTGGGCGTTATTCGGTTGGTGTTGGAGAATGGGCTGACGCTAAAATTGCGCAATTTGACATTGTTACCTTTGGTTTCGTTTCAAGGTAAAGTCCAAATGGATGAAAAATTTGGAGAGGTCGGGAAAGCATATGATGGTTTGAATGATCTTGGTAAAGAAGGCTTGGCTTCAGCCGTTCTTAGTGGATTTACATCTGAAGTAATGGCGGAGACAGAAGCAGAGACGCTTAAATTTGCTGGGGAGGCTAAGGCACGTAGTGCCGACCTACTCTCCTTCTTCCATGACCGCCTTAAGGTTTACCTCAAGGACGAAGGCGTCTCTCATGATGTCATCGACGCGTCCCTTGCGATGCCGGGCAATGATGACCTGCTGTTGTTGGTGAACCGTGCCAAGGCGCTGGCTGCGTTCCTGAAAACTGATGACGGAACGAACCTGATCCAAGGGTTTAAACGTGCCAATAACATCCTGTCCCAAGCTGAGGACAAGGACGGGGTTGAGTATTCTTACGGTGCGGATGTGAAGTTCGCGGAAACTGACGAGGAAAAAGCACTGTTTAAGGCGCTGGATGCTGCGGATGCGAAGATTGCACCTGCGATGGCCGCTGAAGACTTTGCCACAGCGATGTCGACAATGGCAGAGCTGCGTGCGCCAATTGATGCGTTTTTTGATGCGGTTCAGATCAATGCGGAAAGCGAGGTTTTGCGCCGCAATCGCCTGAATATGTTGAGCCGCATTCGTACGATCTGCCTGAGCGTGGCAGACTTGCGCAAACTTGAGGGTTAAGGAAACTGTAAGGTTATCCTTGCCCTGTGAGGGCACCGCACTATGGTGTCCGCAAAGGGGATGCCGCAGTGCAGAAAGTAATTACGCTTAAAGATATGTGCCTTGTCACCAAAACCGCGCCTATGGCCGCGCAGGTTCATGGTGGACGTGCGAAATGTTTGCAGCGTTTGATCCGGCTGGATATGCCTGTGCCAACCACAGTGGCGCTATCGTTTGACGCGGTGCGTGCGATTGCCGGTGGTGCAGCGGCGGATCTACCACAGATTTTACGCCATTTCGGGGGCAATCCGTTGTTATCGGTGCGCCCAAGCAGCATGGATCCTGACTGGGGCGGGCCAATTGCGATCCTTAATATTGGGTTGAATGATATCAAGCACGCTGAGCTATGTGAAAGCCTCGGTGAAGAGGTCGCGACGCGACTTTATATGCAATATATTCAGACATTTGCCGTCGAAGTTGCCCGCCTTGATCCTGAAGAGTTTTACCTGAGCGATCATCCGACGATGGATGCATTGCAGGCGATGCTACGTACTTATGAAACCGAGATGGACGCGGAATTCCCGCAAGATGTTGGGGAACAGATCAGCGAAGTTCTGCGGTCTATGTCGCGGACTTGGGAGGGCACCACTGCGCGGCTGTTACGCCAAGCCAAGGGCGCGCCTGCGGATGCCGGTCTCGGGTTGGTCGTACAGGAAATGGTGCTGCCGATGGGGGCAGGGGTTTCCGGTTCTGGTGAGATCCAGTTTGCGTCCGGTATAACGGGTGAAGAACAGATCAACGGGCGTTTTGTACCTCAAATGTTGCATGCCGAAGGGCTGCGCGACAACGCTGATGCGTTGTTTTTAACACGTGACGAGCGCGGACCATCACTTGAAGATAGCGCACCTGAGGCGTTTCAAGAGCTGGTAAAGTTCGGCGCGTTGGTGCGGGAAAAGCTGCGGGAAGAGATGGAGATCAAGTTCATCCTGCGCGATGGGGTTTTGGCGATTTTGGATGGGATACGTATTGATCGATCCAACCGTGCTGCTGTGCGTATTGCCGTTGATTTGGCGAGCTCGGGCGTAATCCCCAAAGAAGAAGCGATCATGCGGGTGAAGCCTGCGGCTCTGTCTGAATTGCTGCACCGTCAAGTGGATAGTGATGCAGAACGCGATGTGCTTGTTACGGGTATCGCGGCAAGCCCGGGTGCGGCATCAGGTCGTTTGGTCTTTACTGCGGCTGAAGCGCAAGCAAGCGCCGCGCGCAACGAGGCCTGCGTGCTGGTACGCCGTGAAACAACGCCAGAAGACATCCGTGGAATGCATGCCGCTGTCGCGGTCGTGACCTTGCGCGGTGGCATTACCAGCCACGCGGCGGTGATCGGGCGGGGTATTGGTTTGCCATGCATCGTTGGCGCTGCTGATCTGGACGTTGACGAACGTAAGCGCACGATTGCTGGTCCAGACGAGCGTGTATTCAAAGCGGGCGACATGGTGACCGTCGACGGCAGTACCGGACAGGTATTGGTTGGCGAACCGAAAATGCTGGAAGCTGCCCTTGACGATGCGTTCCAAACCTTGCTGACATGGGCGGACGACGTGCGTGATATTGGTATTCGCGCAAATGCCGATACTCCAGCAGATGCTCAAACAGCACGGAATTTTGCCGCTCAAGGGATCGGGCTGTGCCGCACGGAGCACATGTTCTTTGACGGTGATCGCGTTGATTTGATGCGGGAAATGATTTTCGCGGACAGCCGCGAGGGGCGTGCTGCCGTGCTTGAACGGTTGTTGCCACTCCAACAGTCTGATTTTGCTGAAATTTTCCAGATTATGGATGGGCAATCGGTCTGCATTCGGCTGTTTGACCCGCCGCTTCATGAATTTCTTCCGGCGGGTAAGGCGGGCATGCGTGAACTTGCCGACCTTCTGGATGTGCCTTTGGCCGAAGTCACCTCACGCGTTGAAGATCTAACAGAATACAATCCAATGCTTGGAATGCGTGGGGTCCGGTTGGGGATTACCGTTCCTGAAATTTATGAAATGCAGGCCCGCGCGATTTTCCAAGCCACGGTTGCATGCCAAGAACGGGGCCGCACATTAGTGCCGGAGATCATGATCCCGCTTGTGAGTGCGAAGAGGGAAGTCGAACTCGTGCAGGCGCACATCGAAGCAGTGGCGGCTGCGGTTCATTCTGAATCCGGCGTTGATTTCGAATACCGTCTTGGTGTGATGGTTGAAACACCGCGTGCTGCACTGCGGGCGGAAGATATTGCGGAACATGCGGCGTTCCTGTCGTTCGGTACGAATGACCTTACGCAGATGACTTACGGCCTATCTCGTGATGATGCGGGTAAATTCATGTCCGAATATGTGAAGCTCCATGTCTATGAGGAAGACCCGTTCCATACGCTTGATCTGGAAGGCGTTGGTGAGCTGCTTCAGCTTGGTGCTGAGCGGGGCCGTAAGGGGCGTCCGGACGTTACATTGTCCATTTGTGGTGAGCACGGTGGTGATACCGCTGCGATTGCATTCTGCCGTGCGCAGGGCTTTGACTACGTATCGTGTTCGCCTTTTCGGGTGCCCGTTGCGCGACTTTCCGCTGCGCAGCTCGCATTGGTCGATAAACTCGGCTGAGAGCCGCACCTAGGTATAACCTCGGAAAATCGAATAACCGCAATATGTTGTGGTTTGTTTCTTAAGCTGTGCCTTAACTGCATCGGTGCGACGGTGTAGCACTGGGTGCAAGACTCGACGGGACAGCCGCATTCCCTTAAAGGCAGGGCGCTCGCGTGAAGCTGATCACGTTTTGTCTTGGGGACAGAAATGTCAAAACGAATTGGTATGAAACTTTTGGCGATCTGCGCCATGAGCTTTGGTGTGGCCTTTGGTGGCGTGTCAGCTGCGCAAGCTGATGAAGTTTTAGCGGCGCGGTTGGCTGCGTTGTTGGGACAGGAACGCGCGGCGATCCAGCAGGTTCCAGACGCCCGTGTTGCAGCGTTGACAGCCGTACCGCCCGCATCCGCACGCAACATTCCAACTGCCCCAGACATCATCACATATGACCGAGCCTTCCTTGCATCCCAACCATCGGCATCCGGTGGTGATCAATGGCGTTGTTTGGCTGAAGCACTCTACTTTGAAGCGCGCGGCGAAAGCGTGCGCGGTATGTTTGCCGTTGGTGAAGTCATCATGAACCGCGTCGATTCATCACGTTACCCCAACACCCTTTGTGGCGTGATTAACCAGGGTACCGGTCGCCAGTTTGCTTGTCAGTTTACCTACACTTGTGACGGTGCGGCCGAAGTGATCCATGAACCGGCTGCTTGGGCCAGGGTTGGTAAGGTCGCGCGTTTATTGATCGATGGCGCACCGCGCCAGCTGACGGATGGCGCCACGCACTACCACACGCGGGCCGTGAACCCGCGTTGGGCGCGTGTCTTTCCACGCACGGCTACAATCGGATCGCACCACTTCTACCGCCAAAGCTAAGGCGTGTTTGGCGACAAAGGTGCCGTAACTGGCGCTTGTCGCAGGCTCTCCCAGTTAGTATTCCCATCGGAATGACTGGAAGGGTAAAACGATGAGCAGCGACACAAGATTGGCTTTTGCCCACCCATCCGAGAGGGCCGAGGCCACAGCACCAAACGGTGAGGGTGGTCTGCGCGACCGAATTTCGCTGCGTGACTACATTACCGAAGTCGAAATCGGCGCGTTCCAGCAAGAACGTGGTCACCTGCAACGTATCAAGTTCAATGTTGTTGTTGAGGTTGAGCCGCTTACCGGCCCGATTGACGACGATGTCGACCGTATCCTGTCCTATGATCGTGTGACCGAGGCAATTGACGCGGAACTTGGCGCAGAACGTCTGAACCTGCTTGAAACACTGGCCGCACGTGTCGCGGAACGCATTCTACTTGAGCCGCAAGCGCTGCGGGTTTTCGTGCGGATCGAAAAGATCGATCGCGGCCCATACTCACTCGGCGTTGAGATCATGCGTGAGCAGGGTGGCATAGACAGCGCTGCAGTTGAGGTCGTGGAAGCACCACACCCTCGCATTGTTTTCCTGTCCAATGAGATGATCAACGGTGACGGGCTGCCCCGTACCATCGACGACTTGGCTGGTGATGAGATGCCTTTGATTTTTTGTGTGGGAGCCGGGGAAACTCCCGCGCCGACCTCTTGTGTAGCGCAAGCGCAGCGGCGGATTGATTTGCTCGCGATTGAACAGAACGCTTGGGTTTTGGCGGGACGCGACAAGCGTTGTGTAGTTGTCGAAACCCGCACCGAGCTGGATTGGGCGATGAAGAACGGCCAGATTTGTGTTTGGGCACCTTCAAAGATCGCGCTGGATGCCTCCGACTGTCCGGACACCAACGATGGCCTTATCTTGGCCGCGTGGTTTGCGGGTGAATTGCAGGCATCGGAACTTGTCGTCGCGGGAACGGATGCACCGCAATGCGATGTTCCCGTTCGAGTCCTCTGATGATTTATTACCGCCCAGTTGCAATGACTGACCCGCACCGCCCGCCATCCGCGCTTACGCTTGCGGGGGGGTGGTGTTGGTTCACCCATGTTGAACGGATGGAGCGCGGCCGCACTGGAGAATTGGTGCCCGTGGCCGAGGTGCCAGGCGATGTTCTTACTCGCCTTATTGCTCCGCGTGCAGCTATCGCCGGACTGGACCTGAAAACGCCGCGCATCATGAGCATTCTGAATGTCACGCCGGATAGCTTTTCTGATGGTGGTCAGTTCAACGCACCAGAAGCTGCTCTCGCGCAGGCCCGCGCAATGGCCGCAGAAGGCGCTGACATCATTGATATCGGGGGCGAAAGCACGCGCCCGGGGGCTGAGACCGTCGATGTTGACGAAGAAATTGAACGCACGGCACCTGTCATTGCGGCGTTGCGGGCGGGCAGCGATGTTGCGATTTCTATCGACACACGAAAGGCGCCTGTGGCGCAGGCTGCACTGGACGCAGGGGCATCATTCGTGAACGACGTAGCCGCCTTTACGTTTGATCCTGATATGGCAGCCATTACAGCCAAATCGAACGCGCCGTGTTGCCTAATGCATGCACAAGGTGACCCTGTGACAATGCAAGATGATCCGACTTATGTTGATGTTACGTTAGACGTATATGACTTTTTAAATGCCCGCATCCAAGCGGCAGAAGCGGCAGGAATTCGCCGTGATCAAATCGTCATTGATCCCGGTATCGGGTTTGGAAAAACACAAGAGCACAATCTGGCGTTGCTGAGAAATTTATCTATTTTTCATGGGCTTGGCTGCGCCGTCCTTCTTGGCGCTTCCCGCAAGCGCTTTATCGGGGCGATAGGTCAAGCACCCAACGCGATTGACCGCCTCGGCGGATCTGTTGCGGTTGCGCTGCATGGGCTGTCTCAGGGTATGCAATTCCTACGCGTCCATGATACGTTGCCTACCAAACAGGCGACGCGGCTCTTCTTGGCTGTTAACTAACACTGTACTTTTTTGAGCGGGACCAACATGGCACGTAAATTTTTCGGAACCGATGGCGTTCGCGGCACTGCGAACAAGTACCCAATGACCGCTGAGATGGCCCTGAAAATCGGTGCTGCAGCTGGGCGGTACTTCCGCAATGACGGGTCCAACGGACACCGTGTTGTGATTGGTAAGGATACACGTCTTTCGGGGTATATGTTCGAAAACGCGCTTACGGCTGGGCTGACAAGCACTGGAATGAACGTGCTACTTCTTGGTCCGATCCCGACACCGGGTGTTGGCCTTTTGACCACGTCCATGCGTGCGGACCTGGGGATCATGATTTCCGCCAGCCACAACCCGGCAGTCGATAACGGGATTAAGTTGTTTGGCCCCGACGGTTTCAAACTGTCTGATGAAGCCGAAATCGAAATCGAACGTTTGCTCGAGAGCGAGATTGAGCCCGCGCAGGCGAGTAACATTGGCCGTGCAAAACGTATCGATGACGGGCGCTTCCGCTATGCTGAACGCCTTAAGGGGACATTCCCACAAGGCATGCGATTGGATGGCATCAAGGTCGTGATCGATTGTGCCAACGGCGCGGCCCATCGCGTGGCACCCGAAGTTCTATGGGAGCTTGGTGCAACGGTTATTCCTGTTGGCACAAGTCCGGATGGCTTTAATATCAACGAAGGTTGCGGTTCGACCAGCCCGCGCACGGCGGCGGAAACCATCGTTACGCATGGCGCGGATGTTGGCATCTGTTTGGACGGTGACGCGGACCGCGTGATGATCCTTGATGAGCACGGGAATGTGGCAGATGGCGATCAGATCATGGGTTTGTTTGCCAGCCGCTGGGCCGATGCAGGTCGCCTTAACAAAGGCACTTTAGTTGCGACAGTTATGTCAAACCTCGGACTTGAGCGTTTCTTGAATGACAAAGGCCTGAACCTTGAGCGCACCAATGTCGGTGACCGCTATGTCGTTGAATCGATGCGCGCAAATGGTTTCAACCTTGGCGGCGAGCAATCGGGCCATATCGTGATGACTGACTACGCCACAACCGGTGATGGTCTGCTCGCGGGCCTGCAATTCCTTGCCGCGATGATCGAGACAGGTAAGCCGGCCTCAGAGCTGATTAAGGTGTTCGAAACCGTGCCGCAGATGTTGAAAAACGTGCGGTATGGCGATGGTGTTGATCCATTGAATGCGAGAACAGTTAAAGCTGCGATTGCTGCAGCTCAGGCTGATTTGGTCGGCACGGGCCGTTTGCTGATCCGAAAATCTGGGACCGAACCGTTGATCCGCGTGATGGCGGAATGCGTTGATGAGGCGCTTCTCGGGCAGGTTGTCGATGGGATTGTCGCTGAAGTTGAGGCTGTGGCAACTGTCAGCGCTTAAACACGCGCATAAGGCTTGGGCCTTGGCTGATCGCCAGCCCGAACAGGATGAGTGCTAGGGCTGCGAAAAAACGCAACGGCAGTACCTCTGACAAAACCCATGCGCCGAAAACCATCGACCAGACAGGCACTTGGTAGTTCACCAGCGTCATAAATACGGGGCCAGCGGTGCGGATTGTTGTGACACGCAGCAATGCGGCGAATGCGGTTGGCACGAACCCGAGGAAAATGATCGCGTAACCTGCACGACCCTCAACCCATGTTGGAACGCCTTCAAACACCAACATCGCGGGGACTAAGCAAATGGCCCCAACAATCAGTGTCAGTGCCGCCATGACGATGCTGTCCACAGGTGGGCAGCGGCGGGTTAGCACGCTGGAAATGGCATAGGATAAAGATGCGGCAACGCAAGCCAGTTGCGGCAAGGCAAGACTGCCTTCGGAAAAATCAAATGCCGTCGGCCCAATAAGCACCAAGGCGCCGACGAAGCCTATGACGACGCCAATCGACTTACGCGAGCTCATTTTGTCGTCCGAAAAGACATGGGCAAGCGGCAAAACAAACAACGGCAAAGCGGCCATAGAAATCCCCGCAAAGGCGGATGGCACATACTGCTGACCCCACGACAATAGCGCAAAGGGCAAGGCAGTGTTCAACACTCCGGTCACTGCCAAATACGCCCAGACGATTGGCTCTTTTGGCAGGGGCCGGCCCATTGCCAGTACAAGCAGTAGCAAAGTGACTGCACCCAAGGTCGTGCGCGCGCAAGCCACCGTCAGTGGGCCGTATCCCTCGAGCGCAATTGAGACGACCATGAAGGTCCCGCCCCAGATCAGGCCGAGCAAAAGGATTGAGAACCAGTTGGTGAGGGTAGGTTGTGTGGTCATGCATCGTTTGAGCAAATGCGGTCCGTAAAGTCCACAAGCCACGCGGTATTCTGCGTGTTTCGTTCTGTCAGTCGTTTTGTTCCTGAAATTCCCAGCCCAACGACGTAAGTTTTTGCGCCAAGACGGAGGTTAAATGCTGATCATCGAGATCAACCGCATTCAGTTTCCAGTACCAGTATAGAAATGCGGCAAACTGCGGACGCGCGGTCTGCACCAGCTCGAATGCGCGCTGGGCGCCGAGGCTAGCGACGT
The DNA here is from genome assembly GCF_900185015.1 of Octadecabacter ascidiaceicola. GTDB lineage: Bacteria > Pseudomonadota > Alphaproteobacteria > Rhodobacterales > Rhodobacteraceae > Octadecabacter > Octadecabacter ascidiaceicola. The sequence continues at coordinate 378,935 of NZ_FXYD01000002.1, forward strand.
TGATACAGATGTGATGAAAGTCGATACCGGCAAACAGGACTGACAGTTTGCCCCAGAACATCGCGTGAAACGCAGCACTCGAGTTTTGGGTGACGACATAACTGCATGTTGCGAGCGCCTGTTCCATTGGAAGTTGTTCGATTGCGAAGCGTGCGTGTTGGTCTTGCAGCGTGTGCAGAGCGGCCATCTCTGCGTCCGAATATGTCTCGTTCGGATGCAGCGTTGCGACAATGGGTTTGGTGGTGTTTTGCAGCGTATGCTGGATCATCATGATTGGCGACATTACTTGAAAGGAACGGTGCAGAAGCAAGCGGCCTTGCAGGGGCATGTATATGAAGCCGACATCGGCGGTGTTCTGGACGGCGTTTGGATAGAGATGATCGCGCCACTGGTCAAAGAATTCTAATGATTTGGTTTTGTCGATTATATTGGGGTCAAATTTGGCCCGCGCAATGGCCCAGTTCCATCTGGCGGACATATAGTCAAATTGCCAGAACCGCCCCGCATAAAGTCGCCTAAACACCAACCCGTTGTGCCCCACTGGGTTCGCCATGTGGGTTAGCGTCCGCGCGGCTGGGGTCACTCTGTCGCGGGCCTGCGATGAAATCCGTGCGGCTTTGACTTCGAAATTTCTGTGTTCACCCAAGGTGCGCACAGCGTTGAACATCTCATGTGTGCCAGCTTGCGCTTTCGCGAGGCTTCTGCTGGTCAAATAGAACGTAATCGCCGGAGTGGAGTTTTTCGAAGTTTCGTAAAGCGTTGGCATAACGTTCTTTTAGTCGCGTCGGGTTGATCTGTCACTATGCGTTGGTGCGAATGTGTTTTCTGTCACAATTAGAGAGTTGGCAAAATTGGTTAGGGGAGGTCAGAATGCAAAAGGGGGCCGTTACGGCCCCCTTTCTGGTCGGTTCGAACGAATTAGTTCTTTGCTTTGTCGACCATCTTGCCAGCGGCGATCCATGGCATCATGTCGCGCAGCTTGCCGCCGACGACTTCGATTTCGTGCTCGTCGTTGGAGCGACGGGACGCTTTGATTGTTGGCTGGCCAACAGCGTTTTCCAGCATGAAGTCGCGAACGAACTTACCAGTTTGGATGTCTGTGAGGACGTCCTTCATGGCTTTCTTAGTCTGCTCGTATGGCAGGATGCGCGGGCCAGAAACGTACTGGCCGTATTCAGCAGTGTTGGAGATGGAGTAATCCATGTTCGCGATGCCGCCTTCATAGATCAGGTCAACGATCAGCTTTGTTTCGTGCAGGCATTCGAAGTACGCCATTTCAGGCTCGTAGCCAGCTTCGACGAGTGTTTCGAAGCCCATGCGGATCAGCTCAACGATACCGCCACACAGAACTGCCTGCTCGCCGAAGAGGTCAGTTTCGCATTCCTGACGGAAGTTGGTCTCGATGATGCCGGAGCGACCGCCACCGATTGCGGAACAGTATGACAGGCCGATTTCGTGGGCTTTGCCGGATGCGTCTGTGTCAACAGCGATGAGGCACGGAACACCGCCGCCCTTTGTGTATTCGCCACGTACAGTGTGACCTGGGCCTTTTGGGGCCATCATGATCACGTCGATACCTTCTTTAGGCTCGATCAGGCCGAAGTGAACGTTCAACCCGTGTGCGAATGCGATTGCTGCACCTGGCTTGATGTTGTCGTGGACGTATTTCTTGTATGTTTCTGCCTGAAGTTCGTCGGGCATTGTGAACATGATCACATCGCACCAAGCCGCAGCTTCAGCGATGCCCATAACCTTAAGGCCTTCGCCTTCTGCTTTGGCTTGGGACGGGGAGCCTTCGCGCAGAGCGACGACGAGGTTCTTTGCGCCGGAGTCACGCAGGTTCAAAGCGTGGGCGTGGCCCTGTGAGCCGTAGCCGAGGATGGCGACTTTTTTGTCTTTGATGAGGTTAACGTCGCAGTCACGATCATAATAAACGCGCATGGGGATATTCCTTTGGTTGCGGTTGCATTGACGCGCTTATGAACTGGAATGAAGCGTGATGCGAGAGTGTCACGAGCCATTGTTTTGCATTTGGTGAAGTTGTTATTCGTATATTTTCAGATTAGTGGTGTTTTCATGCTTGATGATGTGGATAAACGATTGCTGCGCCAATTGCAGGCCGAGCCGAGCCTTAGTGCCGCCGAACTCGCCCAGCGGGCAGGTGTGTCCGCGCTCAAGGCCACACGGCGGTTGGGACGCTTACAAGAGACCGGTATTCTTAAAGGGCAGCACGCGGTCATCAATTGGGCTGCGTTGGGATATGCGGTTGGCGTTTCGTTGCGCATCACGCTCGATAAAACCCAGAGCCGCGCCTTTGATGAATTCATGGACGCGGCACGCACCATTGCAGAAGTTACCGAGATCCAGACGTTTCTGGGCCGCGTCGATGTGCGCCTCAGCGTGATCGCGCGGGATATGGCGCATTACCAGACGATCTATCGCGAACAGATTTTGGCGTTGCCGCATATGGCTGACATTGAGGCGCTGATGACGGTGGCGACGTTGCACAACGACGAAAGCTTGCCGTTATGACGGAATTGGACGAGTTGGACCGCGCAATCCTCGCGGCACTTTCGCGCGATGCAACGCAGACAGCCGCGGCCCTTGGGGGGCGCATTGGGCTAAGCCAACCGGCAACTTGGCGACGAATTCGCCGGCTGCGCGATGAAGGCATACTGGTGGGGCAGCGTGTCGCGCTGGATGCGCAGGCCTTGGGCTTCGGAGTAACTGTTTTCCTCGGCGTGAAGTTGGCAACCAAAGGGCGTGTGTCCCTTGATGATTTCGAACGTGCCGTTGTCGCGATTCCTGAGGTGCAGTTGGTGGAGCACGTCCTTGGCCTATATGACTATCGCTTGCGTGTCGTCGCGCGGGACTTAGCTGACTTTGAGCGGGTGTTGCGCCGCCGTGTCATGACACTTCCCGGCGTGGGGGACGTCGAGGCGAATGTGCTGTTGAGTGAAGAACGCAGGCCGGGGCCGATCTAGGTATGCAAAGATAGACTTTGCCCTGCTGCGGATCGCAGATTAAGACAGCGGAAACGATGCAAAGGATGAACAGATGACCACCAACCCGAACCCGAGTGCTGTCGACCCTGATGGCTTGATGGAATTTTCTGTGGTCTTCACTGATCGTTCGCTGAACAGCATGTCCAAGGCGTTCCAGGGTGTGATGCGTGACCTGCATGAGATGTTGTGTGACGTCTACAAAGCCGATGGCGCGGCGATTGTTCCCGGTGGTGGGACATACGCGATGGAAGCCGTTGCGCGCCAGTTTGGTGGAAATGCCCATGCTTTGATCGTGCGCAATGGCTGGTTCTCCTATCGTTGGAGCCAGATTTTCGATGCAGGCGAATTTACAGCCAAAACGACCGTGCACAAGGCACGGCAAACGGGCAACGACAGTCGCGCACCCTTCGCGCCTGCGCCCATCGCAGAAGTGACAGCAGCTATTCGGGAAGCAAAGCCTGACGTGGTGTTTGCGCCGCATGTTGAAACCAGTGCGGGCCTCATCTTGCCGGATGACTACATCAAAGCCTTGGCTGAGGCCGCCCATGAGGTTGGCGCGCTGATGGTTCTGGATTGCATCGCGTCGGGATGTGCTTGGGTTGATATGAAAGAAACTGGCGTGGATGTTTTGATTTCCGCGCCGCAAAAAGGGTGGTCGTCTAGCCCGTCTGCGGGTTTGGTGATGATGTCGAAGCGTGCGCTTGAGCGTTTGGAAGCGACCGCGTCCAATAGTTTTGCGATTGACCTGAAGAAATGGCGCCAGATCATGGAAGCCTATTTGAATGGCGGCCACGCCTATCACGCGACAATGCCAACAGACGCGCTGCGCGATTTCCGTGACACGATGGTTGAAACCAAAGAGATGGGTTTTGATGCATTGCGCGACGCACAGTGGAAACTGGGCAATGGCGTTCGGGCCTATATGGCGGGCAAGGGGTTGAAACCTGTTGCTGCCGATGGGTTTGGTGCACCGGGAGTTGTTGTCACCTACACGGACGATGGCGACATTCAAAACGGATCCAAATTCGCTGCAGCGGGCATGCAGATCGCGGCGGGTGTGCCGCTGGCGGTAGATGAACCTGCGGATTTCCAGACGTTCCGGATTGGGTTGTTCGGTATCGACAAATTGCGCGATGTGGATGCGACGTTGAAGGCGTTCACAGACGTGGCGGACCACGTCCTGTAACGAACCGCGCTTGCAGCGGGCGGAGGCCAAAAATCAAAGATTTTTGGCTGCCCAGGCTAGAGCGTTGGGGTTTCCGCTACGCCGATGAGCATGTCAGACAGCGGCCATAGGTCTGTGAACGCACTTTCCAATTGCGTGATCAGGTCACCCGTGGACGTTGGGTGCCCGAAGGCGACCAGACCCTTATGCCGCAAAAGATCGCCATATGGGTGATCCTTTGGGAAAGGAGGCGGTGCACGCTTGAGTACAGGTTCACGTATTGCATAACCTTTGCTCTCTAATATTTTGATTCTGGATGATAAATATGAGCCATCCAAGTCGGCCATTTTGCGCCAGTCCATCAGAACGTCTTTGGTGAATTCACGCATGCCTGTTCCGATCCCAACCGTTTCTAGTTCCGTTCCGAAATAGAAAGCGGGGTTCTGGCGGGTTCCGGTTTCGACCATCCACATCATGTAGAGGTGCGTGTGATACGGCGTTTTGTCTTTGGAGAACCGCACATCGCGGTTGGCGCGAAACAGTTTGGTCGTGATCGGATATCCTGTCAGCACCGATAGACGCGGGGACATTTCCTCCAAGATCGCGAGAGCAGGTGTGCGAAGTTTCGTTTCGTATTCCGCCTTATGCGCAAGGAACCAGTCGCGTTTGTTGTTTTGCGCGAGCGTTTTCAGGAAGGTCTGCGTGTCGCCGATGAATGTCTCAAACATTATTGCTTCCTTAGGAATGGTACTAGGCTAGACCGATGCCAAGATTGGGCATATGCCGGAAGGATGTCCACCCAGATGTCATATCGCACCCACACGGGCCGTTTGCTCAAACTTGGTTTGCCGCTTGTCGGGGCCAATGTGGCGGGCTTTTCGATCCATATGACGGATACGATTATGTTGGGGTGGTATTCTGTAACGTCGCTGGCGGCGGCGACGGTTGCTGCCGGGCTTTGGTTTATCACGTTCATTGTTGGTGCTGGCTTCGGTCGCGCAGTGACGCCGATCGTCGCCGAAGCGATCGAGATGGGGGATGAGACCCGCGCGCGTCGCGTAACGCGTATGGCGCTGTGGTTGTCTGCGATCTATGCCGCGCTGCTGATTGTGCCGTTCATGTACGGCGAGGATGTGTTGCTGGCCATGGGGCAGGAACCTGCCGTGGCCGAGCAGGGTGGTTTGTACCTGCGTATCACTGTGCTGGGAATGTTTCCGGCGATGGGGGCGCAGGTTATGCGGTCTTACCTTGGGGCGTTGGAGCTGACGGCCGTGCAATTGTGGATCACGCTCGTGGCGTTGGCGGCGAACGCGCTGGTCAATTATGCGCTGATCTTTGGGAATTTGGGCGCACCAGAATTGGGGATTGAGGGCGCGGCCATTGCGTCTGTGGTTATTCAGATCCTGCAAATGGGCGCCTTGATGGCCTACACGCAGTGGAAAAAGCCCGAGGCCGAATTGTTCCGCCGTATTTGGAAAAGCGACCATGAGGCGATGGTTCAGGTGTTTCGCCTTGGGATGCCTATTGGCCTGACTTCGTTTGCAGAGGGCGCGTTGTTTGTGGGATCATCCGTCATGATGGGCTGGATTGGTGAGATTGAGCTAGCCGCCCACGGGATCGCCCTGCAGCTGACGGCGTTTATGTTCATGTTTCATATCGGCATGACCGAAGCCGCAACGATCCGCGCAAGCCGTCACTTTGGCGCCCGTGATGAGCCTGAGCTTCGGCGTGGGGCGGTTACCGCCTATGGAGTGTCGTTGAGTTTCGGCGTGATCGTTGTCGTTTTGTTTCTTGCGATCCCTGCGTTCTTTGTCGGGTTGTTTATCGACCCGTCGGACCCTGCGCGCGACGCTGTTCTGGCGCTTGGGGTAGTGTTGGTGATGCTCTCGGCACTGTTCCAGTTTGTGGATGCGGCGCAGATTGTTGCACTGTCGGTTTTGCGCGGCGTGCAAGATACCCGCGTGCCGATGTGGTTGGCGATTGTCAGCTATTGGGTGATTGGGATCCCGGCGAGCTATGTGATGGCGTTTGTGCTGGACTGGGGCCCTGTCGGGCTTTGGCTTGGGTTGACGGTCGGGTTAGGGGTTGCTGGAGCGTTGTTGAGCCAGCGGTTTTGGTGGCAGTCCGTTCATATCCGAAAGATTGCGCCTGCGGCGGGCGGGTAGCCAATTTTCAAGAAAATTGGCGAAGAAAGAAGGGGGCCAGCCCCCGTCCTACGGACTCCCCCGGGATATTTGTGAAACAAAGGCAGGGCGTAGATACGCTACTCGGCTGCGTCTTGGGCTTTCATCAAGCGGTCGGCTTTTTTGCGAACGAGGATTGTGCGCAGGTCATGCATCGCAAGCAGCAGGTCGTCGGTGATGCCTTCAAGCTGTTCGTCGCTCGCTTTGGATTGCACCCATTGGGTCGTGATGTTGAGGTAGTCAACGGCGCGGTGGATATCGTCAATGTCGCGCTGGGCGAGGAGGGCCATGCGCTCGGACATCCAGGTTTCAATTTGCGCGATGTCGGTTTCTGAAAGCGTGCGGTCACCTTGTGGTTTTACTTCACCGTTTTTGATGTTGATGACGGCGATCTGGTCCATTTCGATGCGGCGTTGACGGTTTTCGGTGTCGACACGAAAAACGGCTGCGCCGTTCTCGCGGACGCGGAAGTAATAGTCTGGAAGATCTGCACCCATTACGTCACCTGTAGCTTTTCTGAGCGCAGTCTAGCAGCGCATTCTGTATCGGGCTAGCGTAAGCTGGCGCAGAAGGTTTGAATTCGTGTGCAGGCCTCTTTTAGCGCCTCATCCGAGGTGGCGTAGCTGACGCGGAAGTTAGGGCTAAGGCCAAATGCGGCACCAAAGACGACTGCGATGCCTGTTTCTTCGAGCAGTGCGGTTGCAAAAGTTTCATCATCTGAGATGAGCGTGCCTGCCGCGGAGGTTTTGCCGATGCAGCCTGCGATGTTTGGATAGACGTAGAATGCGCCCTCGGGCTTGGGGCAGATGATGCCCTCTGCGTCATTGAGCATGGACACGACCAGATCGCGACGACGCACGAACATTTCGTTATTCGGAACGATGAAGTCTTGTGTCCCTTCAAGTGCTTCAATAGCGGCCCATTGGCTGATGGTGCAGGGGTTGGATGTGGATTGGCTTTGCACTTTGCGGATTGCTGCGATCAGGGCTTTGGGGCCAGCAGCGTAACCGATGCGCCAGCCGGTCATGGCGTAGGCCTTGGATACACCATTCATGGTTAGCGTGCGGTCGATAAGCTGTGGTTCAACCTGCGCAGGGGTGCAGAACTTGAAATCATCATAGGCGAGGTGTTCGTACATATCATCTGTCAGAACCCAGACATGCGGGTGGCGCAGCAACACGTCTGTCAGCGCCTTAAGTTCGTCCCAAGAATAGCCAGCGCCGGTCGGGTTGGACGGGGAGTTGAACAGGAACCATTTTGTCTTGGGGGTGATCGCCGCTTCGAGCTGTTCCGCGGTGATTTTGAAACCTGTCTCAAGGGGGGCTTCGACGAAGACAGGCTCACCGCCCGCCAGCAGAACCATGTCGGGGTAGCTGACCCAATACGGGGCTGGAATAACCACCTCATCACCGGCGTTCAGCGTTGCCATGAAGGCGTTGTAAAGAACCTGTTTGCCACCTGTGCCGACGGTCACCTGTGCAGGCTCATAGCTCAGGCCGTTGTCGCGTTTGAATTTGACGCAGATCGCTTTTTTCAGCTCTGGAATACCGTCCACGGCTGTGTACTTGGTTTTACCAGCTTCAATCGCAGCAATGCCCGCGGCCTTGATGTTTTCAGGCGTGTCAAAATCCGGCTCACCAGCGCCGAGGCCGATCACGTCGCGTCCGGCGGCTTTCAATTCTTGCGCTTTTGTCGTCACCGCGATGGTCGGTGATGGTTTTACTCGGTCGAGTGTCGCGGAGAGAAAAGACATGGGAAAGCCTCGTGTGGAAGTTGCAAGATAATCGTGTCATATGGGGCGCGACACGGAACGGCAACTGATCTTAAACCGAATAGGAACTATGATGGACGAGCATTCCGAAACAACCGACTGGTATAGCGAAGAAACCGCAACGTTCGGGGATCGTCTGGCAGCAGCGCGTGAAGAGGCGCGACTAAGCCAAAAGGAACTGGCTCAACGGGTCGGCATTAAGACAAGCACGCTGCGCAACTGGGAAGAAGACCTGAGCGAGCCGCGCGCAAACCGACTTAGCATCTTGTCCGGCATTCTGGGCGTTTCCCTTCGATGGCTGTTAACTGCAGAGGGCGAGGGGCTTTTGGCGCCTGATGAAGACGCGCCCATAAATTCGGATGTAGCGGATTTATTGAATGAAGTACGCGCTGTGCGGGCGCAATTGACCGCGTCCAATGATCGGCTTGCCAAGCTAGAAAAACGACTTCGCAGGATGGGCCAGTCATGAGCGAACCTCTCGATGTAATGCGCAAACGGCTGCATATGCGATCTATCCGGCGCGGGATCAAAGAAATGGATTTGATCTTGATGGGGTTTTCCAAGGCGCATTTGGCGGAGTTGAACGCTGATGATCTTGGTCTATACGATCAGCTTTTGTCTGAGAATGATCACGATCTATATCAATGGGTTAGTGGGCAGTCGGTTGAACCTGAACCCTACCGAGGCCTGATGGATTTGATCCGAAAGGGTGCGGTCGGGGTTACCAAACCAGCTACAAATTAGGACTTCATTTCGCATTATTTTTCGCAGTTTAACGGAATGTTTGCTACTGGCATGGCAATCCGGTTCCAGAAAATTCGAGAAACGATCGAGACGGAGACTGAAATGAGCCTGCATTCGCTGCCAACCCACGATGGTGCCCCAACGTCGGGAACCGACACTGAATTCATGTCCATCTATCTGGACGCGTTGACCTTGGTCGAACGGCTTCACCGGCTTTTGCTTGATGTGATCAAAGACGAATTTGAGCGCGTTGGTGTGCTTGAGATTAACGCAGTTCAAGCGCTGTTGTTGTTTAACGTCGGCGACAATGAGGTGACCGCTGGTGAGCTAAAATCGCGCGGATATTATCAAGGCAGCAACGTTAGCTACAATCTTAAGAAGCTCGTTGAGATGGAGTATATGCATCATCAACGTTGTGAGATTGATCGGCGCTCTGTGCGGGTGCGCCTCACAGAGAAGGGGCGCTCAGTTCGTGATGTTGTTGCTCGCCTGTTCGTTGGTCATGCGTCAGGGTTGCAGGAAAAGGGCGTGTTGGACATGAACAGTCTGGATGAAATTGCTAGCTCATTACGGCGCGTTGAACGGTATTGGACAGACCAAATCCGCTACATTTACTAGCGAGAACGGCGAGAATGACCTCAATATCATAGGCACCATTTCATGCGCGCGCCCAATGGCGAACAACAATCGTATTTGCTGTGCGCCGACAGAGGCCAAATACATCACCCCCAAGAACAGGGCGTGACGTAAGGAGCGTTACAAAGAATAAATGCGGTTCGGTTGGTAGATCCCGGCAAAGGCCGGAAACAGGGTTACCCGCCTGATCCCCTTTCCAAGGGGACGACATTCTCTCCAAGGATCAGTGCTCCCAACTCGCGGATCAACTTAACCTCCATTGCTCGCGCAAAGTCCTCAAATCCGTTGGCGACTACTACGAAAGCGGATGGGCCACGGATCACTTCAGTTTCGTAATACTTGAGCAGTTCTTCGGGCTCTTCGCGGGCGGCCGACGTTTCCGGAACGTTTATCACGAGGCCGTTGACTGTAATGTCTTCAAACGGGAAGGCGTTATAAGCCTTGCGAGGTTCGAACCCTTCATTGTTCAAGCCGTCTCCTGAAACATCAATGGTGTGAAGAGAACAGTCAGGCGCACGCCGCAAAAGAGTTCCTGCGAAAACAAGTGAATATCCGAGTGCAGTTGGATAGTCGTCATGGCTGCGAGGTGTGATTGTGATGCTTTCTGAGACTGAAGCCAAGCTAGCGGGAGTTTCAATCAGAACCCAATCTTGCAGGATTGACTGGTTATAGCGCCCAGACCATTCAAAGATTGCCAAGGCAACCGGATCAGGGGACGCGAAGAATGCAGCCTGAACCTGTGGCGCGAGCAATGCACGCGCGAGCCCGTCGCGCTGCAATGCATCCTCTCGGGCATCGACTGATGACGAAACATCCAGTGCCAATACCAATGCCAACCTGCAGGCCTCCGCGCTCTGTCCCCAAAGCGCGGTTAAGCCTAGCGTGGCACTGGTTTTGATCACGTTCTTACCAATGGCCAGTGTTCCCCATACTGGTCCAAGGTTCTGCTGGTGCCTTTGCGTCGCCAGCCTGCAACAACTCAACCGAGATATTGTCAGGGCTACGGACAAACGCCATGCGACCGTCGTGCGGTGGGCGGTTAATCGTGATACCATTGTCCATTAGTTGCTGGCACAACGCATAAATGTCGTCGCACTCATAGGCGAGGTGGCCAAAGTGACGGCTGTCAGATGGCAATTCATCGTCACCATCCCAGTTGTAGGTCAGCTCAAGATCGGCATGTCCGTCCGTCTGTTCGGGCGGGGACAAGTAGACAAGCGTGAACCGACCACCTTCGCTGTCATGACGTTTACGTTCTTTCAAGCCGAGAAGGTTGTAAAATGCGATTGACGCGTCGAGGTCTTTTACGCGGACCATTGTGTGTAGGTATGAAAGGGGCATGTTTTCTCCGGTGTTGGTTGAAGCGACCCTAGCACGTGGATGACAAACGACCAGTGCTCAGAAGCTGGAGCGGAAGCTGATATCAAATGACACCGCCTCAGTTTGATACCGCGCAATATTTGATTCTGTGGTTTGTGCTTCAAACTGAACGACAGGTGTAAAACCAAAATACTCGACGTCAGGAAACCCAAGGTTGATATTCAAGGACGTTTTCCGGTCTTCACGACCAAACGGTGCCAGAGTTGATGGTCCGAAGTCGCGCCACTGATAGCCTAACCCAACATTGAGACTAAGTGTTTCTGCGATCGAACCTAAGTCATAGGTCGCGTGGATGCTTTTCGTCGTACTCGCGATACTGGAATTCTCAGAATATGTTCTTCCAAAGTAAGTGCTTAGCCGAACACTATCATCATTAGTTAGAGCTTTCTGCCAACTTAGATTTCCAGACCAAACCTGCGCCGTGTCGCCACTCTGGATGTAGTTAAGACTACCTATGGAAAGCGCTCCATCCAAGCGGGTCGATTCGGAGGGTAGCCAAATACGTTTTATTCCAATCAATGTTTCTGTCGAGTAGGGATCGCCGCCAAGTGTGCTTGCGCTAAATTCAATCTCAGCACTTATCAGCCCCAAATTTGCGGCCCAATCGCGGCGGGCGAAGAGCTCTAACCGGTTGAAGGCGCGATCTGAAGGATCAAAATTAGGAGCCAATTCTCGACTTTGATCGGTCATAACATATCTCAAAATCAGCGCACTCGCGCCTACGCTCGTACGGCGTCGCTCGTCCTCATGAATGCGATAAACGAGTTCTCCTGAGGCGCTGATTTCATAACCGGATAGATTTCGTGCGGAAGGGCTAAGCAGAAAAGTGAGGCCACCAAATTCGATTGAATCAACCGAGCTGCCATTATTTATGTTGCTTGACGGAGCCACCCCAAACTGAAGGTTGAATTGCAGAGGGTTCACTCGCCGAAGTGTGGAATAATCGCGTGCGAGTGTCTCAACCATCGCGTCATTTGGTGCGAAGTTACTGGCGCGGCGCAACCAGAATTGCGCCCGCGTATATTTCTCTTCGCTAGAGAAAGCCTGTGCTGTTACTGTCGCGGCAACGAAGCGGTCATTATCTGTGGTCGCATATGCCCACGCTGCTTGTCCCGCCTGACGAGCAGTTTGAAAATTACCTAGATTTCGTTCGGCTTGTGACAACAAGATAAGCGCGATGACATCTTGCGGATCGGCGGACAACAGACCCTCTGCTATTGCTTTAGCGGCGGCGGCTTGACCACTCTGCAACAATTGCACCGCAAAATTGCGGCCTTCGTCGCGGGTGAGTCTCCCGTCTTGGGCGCTGACTGGAACAGTGACGAAAAATAGAGCCGCGATGATTATGGCCCGAACAATACCTACTAGCATATCGATCTATGGAACAACTTGCGTCCCGACATAGACGCCGACTTCGCGCGCGTTGTATTCAGTTCTGAATTCGCGATTGTTAAATTCATTACTGATGATCGTCACGCCACCTGGAACACTCGCATTCAATGTTGCTGGCAGGGTTGCGCCGGAATTTACCAATGCTTGTAGCGCTTCAATGCTCGTCGTTTGGAGGCCGTCTACGGTAATCGGGGCATCTGTTCCGACTTGGTAAGTAACCGTTTGAACGGATACGGTCTGAATGTCCGCTACACCTTCCATCACGAGGTAACCGCCCATTTCCTCACCGTTGTTACCCGCAATAAGTCCAGAATATGTGCCGTTGTCTCGGGTTTGGCCATCGCTGTCAAAAGTGCGAGCCACACCTTCATCCCAAACCCCGGTTGCAGGATCAAAGCTGACTTCAAACAACGAAACTCTAGGGAGTGGGCCACCACCTGTTAGTCCCGGGGCAACACGCACTCTGTTGTCCACCCATCCGGCGATATCGCCCTGTAGGTTTCCGTTTGGATCAAAGTCTGCCGTATCAAGGAGCAACGTGACATCGCCCGTCACGAGCTCAATACCGCTTCGCCGATCGTATGTTCGTGTTCCGGCGTAAACGCCGACATAGCGATATTCCGTTTCGGCCGTCAGTGGCAGGTTGAAACTGCTGCGATTTATGTTGGCTCCAGCGTTTCCAAAGTTGCCCCAATCACGGCCCGCTGCAGCGGTGGCTTCAAGAAACGCGCTGTCAATAAACACTGCATAATGCTTGATTAGACCCGTCGTTGTGGTTTGACGGCTTTCATAAAACTCACGGCGTACGCCGTTGGCGTCGGTGGTCTCGCTGCCAGCGACTGAATCGTAGCGCCCGTCGGTTCCGTCGAAAGGCAAGTTGTTGATGACCAACTCGTCATTGACGGCGTCATAGTTGACACTGTTCATCGTCAAACCACGACTTCTATCAAAGAGGAACTTGTTTGAAACCTCGGTGTTAGGATTCCCTGGTTCCAATGTTTCGGTAGCACCTGTGTTTGGATTGACCACCACATCAGGCATAAATGGGTTTTTTCCATCACACCCGGAAAGAACTGCAATTACGGCTAGGGCGGTGAAAGATCTCAACATAACGGCTCGTCCTCGGGTATGTTCTGCGCTGTTCGCAGTGTTTGACGTATAGTCGGAAATTGCAAAGGCCAAGTCAACGAATGCTTAAGCCGAAAAACCACCTTATATGGCGGTTTTCGGCACAGTTCCACGTATATATAGTGTAGGTAACTCATTCCAGCAGAATCACTGCCTCCGTACACAAAGGACAGACACATGCCCGTGACCCCCGAACAGCAGGCCGAAATCGACGAACTCCGCGGTCAGACGAAACCAACCTTGCGTGCGGTCTCTGAGGGGATGGAAAAACATCTCTACAAAGCACACGACGTTTTGGACCACGGCTTTGTGCGCGTCATTGATTATATGGGCGACGATCAGGCGATCTGTCAGGCCGCCCGCGTGTCATACGGCAAGGGCACCAAGTCTGTTCAAAACGACGAAGGCCTGATCCGCTATTTGATGCGCCACTGGCATTCCACCCCGTTTGAGATGTGCGAGATCAAGCTGCACGTCAAACTGCCCGTCTTCGTGGCCCGCCAGTGGATCCGCCACCGCACGGCCAACGTCAACGAATACTCCGCCCGCTATTCCATCCTTGATCGCGAATTCTACATCCCACGGGCCGAAGACCTCGCGGCGCAATCTGTGATCAACAACCAAGGCCGCGGCGAAACCCTGACCGGTGAAGAGGCCGAGCGCGTGCTGCGCTACCTCAAAGACGACGCAGGCCGCGCCTATGACCACTACGAGGAAATGATTTCCGACGAAGGGCAACAGGGCCTCGCCCGCGAATTGGCCCGCATGAACCTGCCAGCCAACATCTACACCCAGTGGTACTGGAAAGTGGACCTGCACAACCTGTTCCACTTCCTGCGTCTGCGTGCGGACAGCCACGCGCAATACGAAATCCGAGTCTACGCCGACGCGATCTGCGAAATGGTCAAAGACTGGGTGCCAGCCGCCTACGGCGCGTTCGAAGACTACCGTTTGGGCGGCGCGACACTGTCCGGCAAAGCCGTGGAATGCATCCGCCGCATGGTGGCAGGCGAGAAGGTGACGCAGGAAACGTCCGGCATGAGCAAAGGCGAGTGGCGTGAGTTTATGGGGGTTGTTGAGGGGTGAGTGATGGAAATGAAGCGACAGAGATTGTTCTAAGCGGCACAGGTTCGGAAATTAGTTTCCAAGTTTATCAAGACGTTTACAATAGCATAACAGGCCATCGTGAAAACCTTTCGCGGAATATGTTTGATTTTCATAAGGTCGGCTTCGATGACCTAAAGAGTCTGCATGCTCAGATGGAACAAATGCTGGAGCAATATGCTTGTGAAGCTTCGGGTTGCTCCGTGGTAGTAAGATATAGTGATGGGAGAACTGACAGTTTTAGCAGTTTTGAACGCTTCGAGACCTTAAGTGGTGCAAAGGTCGGATGTGTTGAAAATTTGGAATTGTCCTATGAATTTTTAATCGTTCTTCCAAAAACAAAAGAAGCTAAGACCTACAAGGTCGGAGTGTTCTTGATGAGCCACGTCGGTCTTTTAGACCGGCTGAATCGATCAAATGCCTCAGATTTAGAGCGAAACATGATGAACGATTTAATGAAAATTACCGCTCGTTTCCATATTGAGTACGTTGACGTTTCAGTAGCACGATCAATCGAAGCTCAATTGGATGAATGGTATCGCGGCTTAAAAAAGGAACCGTTGATCTTTCGGCATAAGATTGCCCGTTTCTTTGCCACACACTCTGGTCAGGTAACCAAATTTGCCGGGTTTGTGGCACTAATCTCAATAACTTGGTACCTCTTTTTACCAAGTATCTCGTCTGACACTTCAAGTTTGTTTAAGATACTAACTGTTTTTGTCGCGTCGGTTTCGATGATGACCGGAATTGGTTACGGCTTAGGTTCGTGGGCAGGACGATCATTTAAATCATTGTCACCAATGGCATTTATTAAGTTGTCAAACGCTGACGTAGAAACCAAATCAAGTGTTCGACAATCGTATCTTAAGTCGATTGGAGCGCTGGTGCTTGCGGCGGTCGGAACAATTTCAGTTAGCTTGCTGGCAACATACGTTGCTTCACTGTTGGGCATTTAGGGGCTGAATTAATCAGCGCGCATCTCCGATGCGCACGCGCCTGACCCGCCCCACGGGCGGGCGCGTTCCGCACCCACCCCGGGTCAGGCGCGTCGATAACCGATAGGGTGGTGCCTTTTGAATGCGGGGAAGGTTCCGCGACATCTCCCCTGATATCAGCTTTCCCTAGCGTCCATGTTACTGTCATGGAAAACACAGCAAAAAGCACACACAATCCGTTGTATCCACTAACGCCACAGCAAGTACGCGCCTTGTTTGGAAAGCTTGCCCAGCGACAGGATTAACGGGCCATCTGGCGCAGGTAGCACCACTCGGCTAGTTTGTTGGGATCAACGTGACCACACAGAAAGCCCCGATATGATCCTCTACGGCCTCCCCACCTGTTCAGACTGCAAAAAAGCGCTCAAGGCGCTGGAAGACGAGGGACATAAACCCACCTTCCGCGATGTGCGTGGCGAGCCGATGTCCGAGGCGGAATGGGCCGTGTTGTTGGCCGAGTTCGGCGACAATCTGGTGGACCGCAAATCCCAAGCCTACCGCAACCTCAACGCGTGGATGCGCGAGAGCGAGGCGGACGCGCAATTGGCCGACACGCCCGCCGTCATGGCGCGGCCTGTCATCACGGACGGCACGAAATACACGCTCGGCTGGGATGACACCGTGAAGGCGGAGTGGCTGTGATGCGCGTCTTTTCCCTCAAATCCTGCGACACCTGCCGTAAGGCGTTGAAAGCATTGGCGGACCGAAACCCAGAGGTGATCGATGTGCGCAGCGATGGGGTCAGCGCGGCGGATCAAGCGGCGATGATCGCAGCGTTCGGGGCAGGGGTTTTGAACACCCGCTCAACCACGTGGCGCAACCTGTCTGAGGAGGAGCGCGCCAAAGACCCGGCAGTGTTGCTCGCCCAGCATCCAACGCTTATGAAGCGCCCAGTCATTGAAATAGACGGCGCGTGGTATCAGGGGTGGACCCCCGCCACCAAAGCCGCCGTAGGAGTAGAGTAATGCGTAACGCAGCCGCCATTTTGGGCATCATCGCAGGGATCATGGGTATTTTCGTCGGGTTATTCGGCTGGGGCATGGTTGCATTGTCAAACGAGGTGCCAGAGGCCAGTGAATGGCTGAGTTTCGATAACCCGCAGTTCATCCAATTCGCCAGCTTCGTCGCGCCGATGGTCTGCATCGCAGGGGGCGCAATGGCCAAGTCGCGCGCATTATGGGGTGGAATTGCCTTGTTGATTGGCTCGGGGCTGTTTTTGGCGGCTTTCGGGTTCAACGGTTTTACAATGTTCCCGATTGGCTTCGCTGGTCTGGGCGGCCTTTTGGCAATCGCCGCAGGCCGACCAGACGAAGAAAAGTCACACTTCTAACGGTTTTTGGAAAGGACGCGGTCCAGCGATAGTGGACCGGCGCCTTTGAGGGCTAGTGTCACGAACACCACCATCCAGAACGCGCGTTGATCAAGGATCGCGCCTGTTGGCAGCCCGTCAAACCATTTGCCCAAGGTTTCTGTGTGTTCGATCCCACCGTGACCATAAAGATCGGTCAGGGATTGAACGGTGACGAAACCAATCATGCCAAGTGCGGCGAAACGGGTGAACAGCCCGATGACAATCAGTAGGGGTAGGATGTATTCCGCTAGGGTGCCCGCAACAACAACGGCCCAATGGAAAATCGACATTTGCGAAATGTCATAGCCCACGGCCTCCATCGCTTTCGGAAAGATTTGTGCGTAGCCGCCGACACCGGGGGAGAAAGGTGTGCCGTCCCATTTGGTGCCAGCCGAGTTCCAGAAATAGAACAACAGGGTCGCAGCAAAGACGAAGCGTGCCAGCGTGGGTAGGATGCCGTTGGCGGAGGCGTTCAGGGCGTTTGCGATGCGGTCATACAATGCGATCATGATTTAGGCTTTCAGGTGTTTATTGAAATCAATGCGTTACGGGAAAGGAGCAAGCCCAGTAGCGGGCCAAGGTCGAAACCTGCGCCACCAATTTGCAGGGCCGCGCCGAGCGGGGTTCCATCGATCAATGCTGCGAGAACCGCAGTTTGTTCGGGCGTTAGCGGGTCAACGGATGGATCAAATTCGGGCCGTGTGATCAGCGTTGGCTGCGCGGCTTTTGCGATGTCGCCTCCATGGGTATTCGCCCACCAGATCGAATGCAGCGGGTAGTTTGAGGGGATCAGATGCACGGTCGGGGCGAAGGTGAACGTCACATTCGGCAGCGTATCCGGGGCAATTTTCGCCAATGCGTCAGGTTCGATCGGGGATGCATCCTCGGCGTGGTAGCTGTGGCGCATGGCCAGCTCAAGGCGGGCAACATCGGGGAGGTAGGGGACCGATTGCGCGGGGCCAAAGCCAGCCAGAAAGTCGGGCATTTCATCGCCATAAAACATCATCACGGGCGACGTTGGCGGGTGCGCCCGCAGGTAAACGCCTGCCATAGCGCGGAAAAAATCGGTTCCGACCAGTTTGTTGACCACCGGAAAGGCGGTTTCCAAGGCGTCCGTCAAGCTGACGGCGACGTTGTTGCGGTACACATCAAACCGCTTGGTCGCGGGCACACCATCAGGGTTTTGCACGCCGTTCGGCGCTGGGCTGGACGGGTCCAACAAGGCCGTGCGGAAATCTGTTTGGGTGGTGATCATACGAGTACCGAAAGCGCTGCGTCGGCGCGTTTGGTTTCCTCAACCAGCACGGCCCATTCAGGAACATCGGTGTCCCATTCGATCAGCAATGGTTTGGGGCCGGACTTGGAGAGTGTGTAGTCGAGCAAAGCCCACACAGGGTCCACTACCTCGGCACCGTGGCTATCAATCAGCAATGGTGCGCCGGTTTCGTCTTCGTCTTCATCATGGCCTCCAAGATGAATTTCACGAACAACATCAAGCGGGTAGGCGTCGATGTAGCCTTGCGGCGAGTAACCGAGGTTGGTGGCGCTTACGAAGACGTTGTTCACGTCGAGCAGAAGGCCGCAGCCGGTGCGGGCGACGATCTCAGCCAAAAAGTCAGTTTCAGACATATCGGATTCAGCGAAAGCCAGATAACTGGACGGGTTTTCCAGCAGCATCTGGCGGCCAAGGGTCGATTGGACTTCGTCGATATGGTCGGCCACACGTTTTACGGTGGCTGCGGTATAGGGCAGCGGAAGCAGGTCGTTCAGGAACGCGCTTTCGTGGGTGGACCATGCAAGATGTTCGGAGAAACTGGCCGGGTTGAGCCAGTCACAAAGGGTTTTCAAACGGGCAAGGTGGTCTGCATCAAGGCGGCCTTCGCCACCGATGCTGAGGCCGACACCGTGCACGGAAAACGGAAATTTTTCAGAGAGATGGCGTAGCTGCGCGAGGGGGCGACCGCCCATTCCCATGTAGTTCTCAGCATGAATTTCCAACCAGCCAACGGGGCCAGCGTCCTTCATGATGTCGTTAAAATGTTGGGCTTTGTAGCCTACGCCGGGCGTGAAAGGCAGGGATGGTTTCGTCGCGTCTAACATGGGGCCTCCGGCAGTAAGATACGCCCAGCCTACACTAAGTTGGCAGGCTGGGCGCAAGTATTAGGGTAGCTTATGCTGGGAGGTCACGATCCAACTCAGTCAAGGAACCCATGCGCTCTGGGGAGTCGCCCATAGCTTCGATCATTGTGTCTTCGCATGTGCCAGCTGGAACGAATGTCCATGCGTTGCCTTGATAATCAACAGTGGATGTACCGGCGCATGTTGTGCCTGGGCCAGCTGCACAGTCGTTTTCGCCAGCGAGGGATACGCCGTAGCACTTTTCGTTTTCTTGAGCGTGCGCTGCTGTGGACAGGCCAGCAACTGCTGTTGCGATGGAAGCTGCGAGTGCGAGGGATGTTGTTGTCTTGGACATGGTGTGAATTCCTGTTGGTTGGTTTCAAGTAGTCATGCGCCCTGATTGGCGACTTCCTAACCCTAGTGCGATGCGCTCCTTTCGATCCACTCACAGGAGCGTGCATCGCGTGTGCGTTATCGCGCGTTAGACCGCACTCGGGGTTAAGTGGTTGAAAACAAAAGGCCCGACCGTTTTCACGATCGGGCCTGTAACACTGCAGATGTGCTAAATGTTACAAAAGGTCGGGTGGAGTCGCTGATTCAGACAGCTCTTGGATGATCGAATCCAGAGATGTTACAGAAGTTTGCTTTTCACCAAGGCGACGCACGGACACCGTGCGTTCTTCAACCTCGCGCGCACCGCATGCGAGGATGATCGGCACTTTACCCAGTGAGTGCTCGCGGACCTTATAGTTGATCTTCTCGTTGCGAATGTCAGCTTCGGCACGCACACCTACGGCCTTCAGGGCTGCAACAACTTCGTGGACGTAGTCGTCCGCATCGCTGATGATAGAGGCCACAACGACCTGACGCGGTGCGATCCAGAACGGCAGTTTACCTGCGTGTTCCTCGATCAGGATGCCGATGAAACGTTCAAACGATCCCAAAGTCGCACGGTGCAACATGTAGGGCAGGTGCTTTTCACCATCCGACCCAATATAGGACGCACCAAGACGTTCTGGCATGTTGCTGTCGACCTGTAGGGTGCCGCACTGCCAATCACGGCCAATTGCGTCGGTCAGAACAAATTCCAGTTTCGGGCCGTAGAACGCACCTTCACCTTCTTGGATTTCATATTCATGCCCTGCAGCCGCGCAGGCCTCGCCCAAGGCGGCTTCGAGCAGGTCCCAGGTTTCCTCAGACCCGATGCGTTTCTCGGGGCGGGTGGACAGTTTGATCTTCCAGTTGCTGAAGCCCAGCTCGGTGTAGATCTGGGACAGGAAGTCGATGAACTTTTCGGTCTCGGATGCGATCTGGTCTTCGGTACAGAAGATGTGACCGTCATCTTGGGTGAACCCGCGCACACGCATGATGCCGTGCAACGCGCCGGACGGTTCATAACGGTTACACGATCCGAACTCCGCCATGCGCAGGGGCAGTTCGCGGTAAGATTTCATACCTTGGTTGAACACCTGAATGTGGCACGGGCAGTTCATCGGCTTTAGCGCGTTGATCGTCTTTTCGCGGGCATGTTCTTCGTCAACTTCGACGATGAACATGTTTTCCTGATAGGCTTCCCAGTGGCCGGAGGCCTCCCAGAGTTTGCGGTTCACGACCTGCGGTGTGTTCACCTCAACGTAGCCGCCCGCGCGTTGCTTACGGCGCATGTAGTCTTGCAGCTGGGTGTAGATCAGCCAGCCGTTCGGGTGCCAGAACACCTGACCAGGGGCTTCTTCTTGCATGTGGAACAGGTTCATCTCACGGCCCAGTTTGCGGTGGTCGCGTTTGGCGGCCTCCTCAAGCATGTTCATATGCGCCTTAAGCTGTTCTTTGTTCTGGAACGCGACGCCGTAGATCCGCTGCAACATCGCGCGATCGCTATCGCCACGCCAATAGGCGCCTGCGATGGACATCAGTTTCCATGAATCGCCCGGCACTTGACCAGTGTTCTGCAAATGCGGCCCACGGCACAGGTCCTGCCATTCGCCGTGCCAGTACATGCGCAGGTCTTCGTTGCCTGGAATGCTTTCAATCAGCTCGACCTTATAGGGCTCGCCTTTGTCCTTATAGTACTGGATCGCAACATCACGTTCCCAGACTTCGGTGCGGACTTCATCGCGCTTGTTGATGATCTCTTTCATCTTCTTTTCGATGGTCGCTAGATCGTCAGGTGTGAATGGGTCCTTGCGATCAAAGTCATAGTACCAGCCGTCTTTGATAACGGGTCCGATTGTGACCTGTGTTTCGGGCCACAGTTCCTGCACCGCACGCGCCATGATGTGCGCGAGGTCATGGCGGATTAATTCCAGCGCAGGTTCTGCGTCTTTCATGGTGTTGATGGCGATGCTTGCATCCGCATCGATCGGCCACTGCATGTCCCAGTGTTCGCCGTTCACGGTCGCGGAAATGGCTTTTTTCGCCAGTGACGACGCAATAGATGCGGCGACTTCGGCAGGCGTAACACCTGCATCGTACTCGCGGGAATTGCCGTCAGGAAATGTAAGGGAGATCTGGGCCATGTGTTCGGCTCCTCGTCAGTTTGGCGCCTACAAAGCGCCCGGTTGCGGGTTATGTCTTCCTGTTCCAAATGGCGTTTCCAAATGGAGGTGTCAAGCCGTACGCGTGGCAGGAAGGGCCAAAAGGCCGATCCCCGTAAACACGACCGCAATTCCGGAAAAGACAGTGCGCGTTAGGTTCCACACCTGCCATTTAGGGGAGTAGTTGGACCAGATTTCAGCAGCGGCCGTTGGGTCTTGCGGGACATCGATAAGGCCAAG
Source organism: Octadecabacter ascidiaceicola (assembly GCF_900185015.1). Lineage (GTDB taxonomy): Bacteria > Pseudomonadota > Alphaproteobacteria > Rhodobacterales > Rhodobacteraceae > Octadecabacter > Octadecabacter ascidiaceicola. The sequence continues at coordinate 400,681 of NZ_FXYD01000002.1, forward strand.
GGCGTTGTTCATTGGGATGTTCACCGAAGCTGTCAGAACAATCCCGCCTAACAGATAGATGAGTGCCGCAGCGCCAAAGGCCATTTTGGATACATTTGCACCGTCGCGATGCGCCGCGAACGCAGTTAGACCAAGCAGAACTGGCGTCAAAAAGAAGGCCGGAAAGAATGCAACATTGCGCACCGTGTTGTTGATACCTTGCATCGCTTCAATAGCGACAGAAGGGGGGGACGCGTCCAGTCCCCACATTGCCGAAACGGTATAGGCGTAAAAGAAGCCAAAGATGGCTGCGACAAGCAAGAGGGACGTCAAAGCGAGGGAGCGAACGAGCATTGGTTTTCCTAACCGTAATTGAAAATACGCTATTTACCAAGTCCGTAACTATGATTACGGATGCTGTCAAGGAGAACATGATGAAACCCGAAATCCGTGAAAAACGTGAAGCCCAGATAGTAGGGGTCGCTTACGAAATCCTAGAACGGAAGGGCTTTGATGGGATCTCAATGTTGGCGGTGGCCAAGGCCGCCAAAGCATCAAACGAAACGCTTTATCGTTGGTATGGCGACAAACACGGGTTGTTCATCGCGCTTGTCGCGCGCAATGTCGCTGAGGTCGAACAACACCTCGCAAACGTCAAAGCAAAGGGCGGCTTAGAAGCCCTTCTGGCCGAATTCGGGCCAGTTTTACTTGGAATGTTGCTTGGGCCGCGCGCGATTGCGTTAAATCGTGCAGCGGCTGCTGACGGGACAGGAGAATTGGGCAAGGCCTTGGCAACTGGCGGGCGTGACGTTGTTCGACCACGTCTGGTTGAAATTTTGGGTACCTATCACGCTGAAAAAACTATGCCTGAGCTTTTCGCGATGGCAGAATTGTATTTCACGCTGCTCATCGGTGATCTTCAAATTAGGCGGGTGACAGGCGTACTTCCTCTCTTGAATAAAGAGGAAATTCAGTCGCAATCCAACACGGCGCTTGAGAATTTCTTGCGCATTATTCGTAGCTAAAGATAGGTCATATAGGGGTGCAGGTGTGAGACATTTCGATGAGATTTTAGATATCGCAGCTGACCGTAAAGGCGGGCGCGGTGCGGTTCTGGATGGTATCGAACCGCCCAAGTCACGCGATGAGATTGCGGCTATTTCAGGGGATCGCTTCCTTGCGTCCTTTGCGGAAGGCATTTTTCAAACGGGGCTGGCGTGGGCCGTCGTGAAAAACAAGTGGCCCGATATCCTTGAGGCCTTTCACGGCTTTGATGTGGGGCGTGTTGCGATGATGTCAGATGATTGGTTTTACGATCTGGTCGAAGACAAACGCGTCATTCGCAGCGCCCCCAAAATCCGTGCGATTCAGGAGAATGCAGTGATGATCCAAGAGGCTGGTGACTTTAGCGCGTTCATCGCGGATTGGCCGTCAGATGATTTTGCAGGGCTAATGCTTTGGATGAAGAAAAATGGCTCGCGCCTTGGCGGGTCCACTGGGGCCTATGCGTTGCGGCGACTTGGCGTGGATAGTTTTTTGCTGTCGCGTGACGTGATCGCACGACTGATTGCCGAAGGCGTAATCGACAAACCGCCGACATCGCAAAAGGCAATGTCGGCGGTTCAGGGTGCGTTCAACACATGGGCGGATCAATCAGGGCGTAGCTTGACGGAAATCAGCCGTGTTTTGGGGCAAAGCATTGATGCCTAAGCGTTAGGCAACGAAAACCGAGTAGGCCATGATCAATACGCAGACATAGCCCGCAGTGAAAATGATCGGGCGAAGTGGCATCAGGGCTAAACCTGAAATCATCCCGATAGCATGGGCGATACGCAGCCAGAAGAACGCGATGGCCGTCCAATAGGTCAGCGCGGTGAAGCCGTCCATTCGGTCAATGATCAAGACCAGAACCGCAAAGGGGAAGGCCTGTTCCAATAGGTTCAAGTGCGCACGATGGGCGCGCCCGATCCATGCAGGCATCAAATGTGGGTTGGTGATGCGTGAAAATCCGTCGGGAGCGCCTTCCGGCCAGTCTTCAGGTTTGATGTTGGCTTGGCCAACGATTTGCGGAATCCAAAGCGACGCTGCAAGGATCATGAGGCATGTCAGAATGCCGAGTTCTGTAGGAAATTCCATTGCGTGTCCTTACATTGCCATTTTGAGGGCTTCGCCCGTTTCGAGGTAGGATTTGAGGGATGCTGTTAGACGCGCCCAACCTTCGGCAAAGCCTTCTTGGCCTGGTGCCATGTCGTAATGTTCAATTGTTAGCTGGCAGACATCTCCTTGCGGTTCGATTAAATAAACCATGTGGCTCGTGGGGGCTTCAGGGCCCATGAACTTCGGTTCAAATGTCATCGCGATTTTGGATTTCGGATCAAGCGCGGTTGTGACCTGTTTCAACATTGCGCTGCCGTCAGGGCGTATAAACGTTGTGGTGTCGCCAACGACTGCGTTGCCTTGCACCGTGTTACAGGCGAAGTGATAACGCGCCATGTCGTCCGCTTGGGTTAGGGCGTCCCAAAGGGCGTCTTGGGTGCAGCGGATGAAGGTCTGCATCATGAAATCGGGCTTACTCATACGGGTGTCCTTTTCGAGTTTGGTTTTAAGGTCGCTCAGGGCTTTGGCTTGGGGTTGAAGAAAGGGCGCGACCCAGCGGTCCATGACTTCCTGCAAGGGGAGGGCGTTCAGATAGTGGTATTTGAAGCGACCCCGTTTGCGGGTGATGATTAGCCCCGCGTCCTCCAGCAAATTAAGATGCTTCATGACGCCAAAGCGGGTCATCTCGAGGCTCGCTTCAAGGTCTGTAAGGGTTTGACCATCGCGCAGTCGCAAAGCATCAAGGAGCTTTTGACGTGTCGGGTCTGCGAGGGCTTTGAAGATGTGTTCCATGAGATTACTATAGGTGATAAAATAGTCACGTGACAAGTTGGTAACGTGATTTACCTGCAGGCGCAGCTGGGATAGGATGCGAAAGAATAGACGTTAAGGAATTGAAATGGTTGATACATTGGTAACCCCACAGGGTCGCAAAATTGCCTATCATTTGACGGCCGGTCAGGGTCCAACCGTTGTGTTTTTAGGTGGATTCAAGTCGGACATGGCAGGAACGAAGGCAGTTTTCCTTGAAGATTGGGCCAAGAAAACGGGCCGAGCGTTTATGCGATTCGACTACTCGGGACACGGGGAAAGTGGGGAGGCGTTCGAGGACGGCTGTATCGGGGATTGGTATGAGGACGCCTGCGCTGCGCTAGGTTTGATCGACGGTCCTGTCGTCTTGGTCGGCTCCAGCATGGGGGGATGGATTTCACTGCTTGTCGCGCGCGCCATGCCAGAGCGGATCGCAGGGTTGGTGGGTATCGCGGCTGCACCTGATTTCACTGAGGACGGGTTCTGGGCTGGATTTGATGAAGTACAACGGGCCGAATTGGAACGGCAGGGGCAGGTGGCGCTGCCGTCAGAATACGGCGACCCCTACATCATCACCAAGCGGCTGATTGAAGAAGGGCGGGACCGTTTGGTGTTGCGCTCGCCGCTTGATTTGCCATTTTCTGTGCGCTTCTTGCTCGGGACGGCGGATACTTCGGTGAGTACGGAAACTGCGTTGCGCCTGCTTGATCATGCGGACAGTCCGGATATGCGGCTGACGCTGGTGGATGGCGCGGATCATTCGTTTTCCAGCGAGGTTTGTTTGCCGATGATTGTTGGTGCGATCAACGAGGTGACTGCGCCTGCGGCGGGCGTGGCGGGGGGCTAGCCCCCATCGCTGCGCGATCCCCCCAGGATATTTGTGAAACAAAAGCAAACGAATGCGTGGCTTTGGGGGCGGGGTTTTGTAGTTTTTATCCACGAGGGTTCGCATGAAAGGTGTCCGATGTTGCCAGAACTGAATGAGATTGACGCATGGTTGGCGGATCATGAAACCGCTGTTGGTGACGTGCGGGATGGTTGTGAAAAGCAAATTGTCTGGGCGGACCAACCTGCAAAGAAGCCTTTGTGTATTCTCTATGTTCACGGATTTTCTGCCACCGCTGCAGAAGTACGCCCATTGCCGGATATCGTGGCCAAAGCGCTGGGCGCGAACCTGTATTTCGCGCGGTTAACAGGGCACGGGCAGGACGGAGAGGCGATGGGGCGTGCGCGCCTTTCGGATTGGGAGGACGATGTAGATGAGGCATTGCAGATTGGTGCGGCAATCGGCGATGAGGTGGTCGTCATTGGGTGTTCCACGGGGTGCACGTTGCTGACGACCGCACTGGCGAGGGGTGCTCGTGCAAAGGGGATTATTCATCTTTCGCCCAATTACGGCCTGCGCCACCGGCTCGCGCAGTTGCTGTTGGACCTGCCGGGCGTCCGTAGATGGGGACCGCTGATCGCGGGGAAAGAGACGTCATTCGAAGCGATTTCAGACGAGCACGCAGCGCTTTGGACCATCAAATATGACACCCAAGCAGTGTTCACGATGGGGGACGCGGTGCGGTCGTGCCTTGCCAGTGAAATCGAGGCCATTCAGACGCCCGCCTATTTTGCCTTTAACGAAGATGATCGGGTCGTTAGTCCAAAACGCACCCGCGCTGTCATGGCGCGCTGGGCTGGGCCCGTGACGCAGGACATTCTGGTGCAGGGGCCAAGTGATGACAAAGACGGGCATGTAATGGCCGGTGACGTGTTTAGCCCCAACCAAACCGCGCCATTGGCGGAAAGGATCATCGCTTGGGCCAAAGCGTTGTAATAGGGGTTGCGTCTGCGGGCTGTGCATGGGCAATTTAGGCCAACAGTCAGAATATTAAACAGAGGCAGACATGGCAGAACCACTCGTCCTATTGCCGGGCATGATGTGCGATGCGCGCGTCTGGGCCACGCAGTTGACGGTTCTAAGCTATGAACGTCCTGTGACGGTTGCACCGATCTGCGTTGGCGATCGTATAGAAGAAATCGCATCTGAATTGTTGTCATGTTTGCCACCTAAATTTGCGTTATGTGGACATGGGATGGGTGGCGCGGTTGCACTTGAGGTCACGCGCCGTGCGCCAGAGCGGGTGATCCGGTTGGCTTTGATAGGGACCAACCCGTTGTCTGATACACCGCAAGAGGCCGCTGATCGTGAGCCACGGATGATTGGGGCGAAGTCTGGCCGGTTTGAACGCTTGCTTGAAAGCGATGTGTTGCCACGTCACGTCGGAGGCGGACCGCTTCGTTCTAATGCGACTGCACAACTCTATGAGATGGCGATATCGGTAGGTGCGGATGTGTTCGCACGCCAAGAACGCGCGATGCAGCGCCGCCGTGACCAGCAGAGCACCCTGCGACGCATCACGCAGCCAACATTGGTTTTGGCAGGGGAAGAGGACCAGATCGTGCCTCTGAAACGACAGGAGTTTCTGGCGGAACTGATTCCCTACGCAAAGTTGGGTGTGCTCCCGGGGGTTGGACATACGGTGATGCTTGAAGACCCCGAAGGCACGACTGAGGCGATCTATGCATGGATGCGCCAGCCGCTCGTGTTGCGCTAAGGCGCCTGTTGGAAACTTGCGGACAAGGTCGGGTTTAAAGGCGAGCTTTGGCGCGGTCTTCGTGGCTCAGTGTTTGAACCGAAGCAGCGGGCATTCCGTCCGCGTTGAAGAAAGGGGTCTCTCGCCATTTTCCTGTTACGCGTGCGTGCGTCGTGCGTTTCAACATACCCCAGATAAAGTCACCGAGTCCGGTATGCCCGGTTTTCCCATTGGGTTTTGAGATGAACGCGTGGCCCTTTATCGGCCCGAAGGGTGACGTGTCCTGCGTGCGGGATACAAGCAGGCTGGCGAATGCGATCTTTGGTGTGCTCATCGTGTTGAACAAAGGCGTGTTGCAGCACGACGCATACCAGCGCAGCAGCTTTTCCGATTTCCACGTAAAGACGGCGAGGCTGTCTTCTCCCTTGGCAAACGTCACGCGATTAGGAGCGGTTTGGAAATAACAGACACCGTCGGGGCCAGGGTCGTCGTGGCCAAGCCAAACGATAGCGCGGCGACAATCGTCACAATGGCATTGGGCGTGGCTTCCGGCCTTAGGTGAAATATCTGACAGAGTTCCTGTCACGCCACCGCAGTCGCATGAGAAGGGAACGTCTGCCATCTACTTAACCGCTGCGATCTTCTTGGTGCGTTTGGCAGCCGGCTTTACCGGTTCGGAGTTCGCGTCGATGAAGTCGATCACGAGAGGGCGGATGTTGTTACGCCAGCTTTTGCCCGCGAAAATACCGTAGTGACCCGCACCCGGTTCAAGGTGGGACGCTTTTTTGCTTTCGGGCAAGCCGGTCAGCAAAGGCAGCGCAGCAAGACACTGGCCCGGTGCGGAAATGTCATCGTTTTCGCCTTCGACGATTTTTACGGCCACTGTCGTGATCTTGCCGAAATCGACAGGATGACCCTCGACTGTGAAGCTGTTTGTCGCGATTTCGCGTTTCTTGAAAATGCGGTCGACGGTTGAAAGGTAAAATTCGGCAGTCATGTCCATCACGGCAAGGTATTCATCATAAAACACATTGTGTTTGTCGTGTTCTGACGCTTCGCCTTTGGTAACGGCCATGATCTGTTTTTGGAACGCATTGCTGTGCATTTCGCTGTTCATCGAGATGAACGATGCCAATTGAAGAAGACCCGGGTAAACCATGCGGCCAACGCCTGGGTATTTGAACCCAACCTGCTGGATCATTGTTTCTTCGAGCTGACCCATCGTGACCGAGCGGCCAAAGTCGGTGACTTCTGTGTGGTTCGCTTCTGGATCAACAGGACCGCCGATCAACGTCAGTGAGCGTGGCTGCGCGTCTGGGTCTTGCTCTGCCAAGTAGGCTGTAGCCGCAAGTGTAAGCGGCACGGGCTGGCATACGGCGATAACGTGTGTGTCCGGCCCCATCTCTTTCATAAATTCGGAAAGGTAGAGCGTGTAGTCTTCCACGTCGAACTTGCCTTCAGACACCGGAATATCGCGCGCGTTGTGCCAATCGGTTGTGTAAACTTCGCAATCTGGCAGCAGGGACATCACCGTTTTACGCAGCAACGTTGCGTAGTGGCCAGACATCGGCGCGACCAGAAGAACCTTGCGTTTGCGTTCCGCACGGCCGACCGCACAGAAGTGGACGAGATCGCCAAACGGCTTTTCGACAACTTTCCGCACCATGATTACGTGGTCTTTGCCGTCTTCGGCAGGAACACTATCAATGCCCCAGTCAGGTTTTGTAACCATACGGGCAAAGCTGCGTTCAGTCACTTCGCCCCAAGCGCGCAACATTTCCATTCCGGGACCGGGCCACATTGCAACGGCAGGGTAAGACGCGATCGCCCGCGCCGAGGCCCCCATCCATTCGTTCGTATTTCGAATGGTTTCCATCAGGTCATATGTTGCCATATACTTCATTTACGCGCCCTCGGTTTTGTCGCGGTCAAACTATTGTGGCCTTTCGACCTAGCCTTAAGACGCGATGACTATGTCGCATTGACCAAGAAGCTATCGTAGCCGATAGCAAAAAGAGAAAATGCTGCACCTGCACAGTAAGAGGGCGACGCCGATATGACAACAGATGATTCACAAAGCAATGAATCCATCGATCTGGACGCTGCGTTGCCTAAGCTTGAACAGAATATGGAGCGTATCCAAGATCTTACAACGCGCCTAATGGGGGCTGTGGCGAATAAACGCAAAGTTCCGCAAGACCTTCAGGGGCCAGAACCCGATCTTTATGCGCGGGCAGGTGGCGCACTTTTTCAGGAGATGATGCAAAATCCGTCCAAGATTATCGAGCAGCAAGTCGGCTACTGGGGCAAAACGCTGCAGCATTTTGTCGACGCACAGCAAGCCTTGTCGAAAGGACACCTTGAGGCGCCAAAAGACGACACACCAACAGATCGCCGTTTTAAAAACCCCCTCTGGCAGTCGCACCCTTATTTTAACTTTCTCAAACAACAGTACATGTTGAATGCGCAGGCCGTCGATGCGGTGGTCTCCGACATGGAAGGTCTGGATGATGAAGACAAGCGGCGGATGGAATACTTCAGCCAACAGATTGTAGACATGCTGTCTCCGACAAACTTTCTGGCGACCAACCCCGACGCATTGACCAAAGCCGTTGAAACTGAGGGCGACAGTCTGGTGCGCGGTCTCGAAAACATGATCGCTGATCTAGAAGCCAACGATGGTGAGCTTATCGTATCATTGGCGGACAAGGACGCGTTTACGGTCGGCGAGAACCTTGCCATGACGACAGGCGAGGTTGTTTTCCGCAACCATATGTTCGAACTGATCCAATACGCGCCAACGACTGAGAAGGTCCATGAAACGCCGTTGGTCATTTTCCCGCCTTGGATCAACAAGTTCTATATTCTCGATCTGAACGAGAAGAATTCACTGATTAAATGGGCGGTGGATCAAGGCTTCACTGTCTTTGTCGTGTCTTGGGTCAATCCTGACGAGACTTACCGTGATGTCGGCATGGCGGATTACGTCGAGGACGGATATCTCACCGCATTTGAAACTGCCCGTGAGATCTGTGGTGTAAAGAAAGTGAATGCTGTCGGGTATTGCATTGCTGGCACAACGTTGTCGCTTTCGCTGACTGTTTTGAAAGCGCGCGGCCTTGATTACGTGAACTCTGCCACGCTGTTTACGACCCTCACCGATTTCTCTGATCGCGGGGAAGTCGGCGTGTTCCTGAACGACGATTTTGTAGATGGCATCGAATCTGAGGTTCTGGGCGCTGGATTCCTCGACAGTTTCTACATGAGCCGGACGTTCAGCTATCTGCGCGCAAACGACCTTATCTACCAGCCAGCCATCCGCAGCTATATGTTAGGGGAATCCCCGCCAGCGTTTGATTTATTGTATTGGAATGGCGACGGCACGAACCTTCCTGGGAAAATGTCGATCGAATACCTGCGTGGACTTTGTCAGGACGATACATTCGCAACGACGGGCTTTGAGGTCGCAGGCGTTACAGCAAAGTTGAGCGATGTTGAGGTTCCAATTTGTGCGATTGCCTGTGAAAGCGACCACATTGCTGCTTGGAAGTCATCTTTCCGCGGCGTGCAAAAGATGGGGTCTAAGGACAAGACGTTCATTCTATCCGGATCGGGCCACATCGCGGGCATCGTGAATCCACCTGCCAAGAAGAAATACGGTCACTGGACCAATACCGACCTCAGTCTTGGTCCAGAAGACTGGCAAGAGGGGGCGAAGGCCCATGAAGGATCTTGGTGGCCGATGTGGGGCAACTGGTTGACGAAGAAATCTGGCAAAAAGGTCGATGCAAGAACGCCCGGGACAGCGACTCACCCTGCAATTGCACCAGCCCCTGGAACTTACGTTTTAGGCGAATGAACTGTTTGGATGGTGCGCAACGCCATCCATTTCCAGCCTTTAAACACTGGCGTTAATGGTTTTTAGCAACAAATTCAAATACTTGAATTCCGTCCAAGTTTTATATGCTGCACTGCAGAAAATACTTGAAATGCTGCACTGCAGCACGTAGATTGTTTGCAGACGCAGAAACGCCGGAATAGTCCGGCAAACATTTAAGGAGCACCGACATGGCTGCTAAGACACCTGACTTCACCGCCGTTCTCAAAGACATGATGGGCGCATTCCCGGTAGACACAAAAGCAATGGACGACGCGATCAAAACGCAATCTTCCTTGAACGAAAAGCTTTCCGCTGTTTCCATCTCCGCAGCACAGGCTTCCACTGACCTGTCCGCTAAGTGGGCACAGGACACACTTGCTAAGGTAACAGAACTGTCCAAAGCAAAGGCAGAGCCTGCTGACTACGCAACTTCCGTAACTGACTTCGCATCTGCTTCTGCTGAAGCTGCTGCTGAGCACATGGCGGCTTTCGCTGAAATCGCGAAAAAAGTTCAGACAGAAACTCTGGAACTGATGATGGCTGCTGGCAAAGACGTGTCCGAAGACATGACTGCCGCTGCCAAAAAGGCGACTGCAGACGTAACTGCTGCAGCTAAGAAAGTCGCGACTGCAAAGTAAGCGATGTTAGATAGATAGGCGCTTCCTCCTCCCTGAGCGCCAACGTCTTTCTGGGGCGTGCTGTTCTCTCCCGACAGCACGCCCTTTTCTTTTGCTGACATGCAGCATAGGCTTCTTCTGCACTGCAACATTTCTGGGAGGAAATCCGTTGGCCATCAAATCACAACCGTTGCTGATCAAGCGGTACGCAAGCCGTCGTTTGTACAACACCGAGACCAGCGATTACGTCACGCTTGAAGATATCGCAGCATTTATTCGCGATGGGCGCGAAGTGCAGATCGTAGACCTGAAATCTGGTGACGATCTTACCCGCCAATACTTGCTGCAAATCATCGCGGAACACGAAAGTCGCGGCGAGAGCGTGCTTCCGGTTGATGTTTTGACGGACTTGGTGCGGTCCTACACCAGCCAGTCGATGTCCGTGGTCCCACAATTCCTAGCGCAATCGTTTGATATGCTGCGCGATGGGCAAACCAAGATCATGGAAAACATCGGATCAACCAACCCGCTCGCCTCGATGCCTGGGTTTGAAGCCATGCAGGCACAGCAACAGGCATTTATGAAGGCAATGACAGGGGGCATGATGCCATCAGCACCCAAGTCTGCAGAGCCTGAAACGTCGGATGAAGGCCTTGATGACATCAAGGCGGAACTGGCAGCGCTGCAAGAAAAGCTGTCTAAGCTCGGGAAATAAGCCTTCGACTACGCGGCTGACTGGCTCGCGACGCTTTGTGCGGCGCCCAGAATGATATCCGCGATTACGTCGCATTCTTCGACCGTTAGGCGCGCGGGAAGACGTACATCGCACGCGCGCATCAACATCGTGCGTGTGGTCGGCAATTCGGGCGTGTCGCCCAAGAACTGCCAGTTCCAAAACGCGCGGGCGTTATCGACGGATTTTCCGAAGATCTGTACCTTCATCCCACGTTCCGCCGTAAGTTTTGCGAATGCATCAACCTGTTCGTCGTTCATGTCGACAAGGTTAAACTGGATGGAATCTGGCGCACGTTTTTCTGCGGACAGGGGTGCTGGCACATCGAGGTTTGGCGAGGTGTTCAGTCGCGCGGCAACGTGATCATGGTTGCGCAATCCGTCACGCACACGGCGTGCCAGTTCTGGCAACTGCGGGCGGATGATAGCAGCAGACAGGTTTGACAAGCGCAGGTTATAAAGCGGCAACAGGTTCTGCCAACGCTCCATCGCTTCTGTCGGGATCGCGTGTTTCGTCCACATATGTTCGTAAGCGCCTGACATAATGATCGCACGCGCAACGAGGTCGGCGTCATCGGTAATCAGAATGCCACCTTCACCGGCGTTAATCATCTTGTAGCTTTGGAAGCTGAAACAGCCGATTTTGCCGATGGTCCCGATCTTGCGACCGTTCCATGTTGTACCAAGGCTATGGGCCGCGTCTTCAACAACAGGAATGCCCGCCGCGTCACACAGAGCCATGATCGCATCCATATCTGATGTGTGACCGCGCATATGCGAAATCAGCACGGCGTCGGCATCTGGCAGCTTGGCGGCAAAGTCATCCATATTGATGCGGTAGTTGTCGTTGCATTCGACCAAAACAGGAATGCACTCGGCGTGAACAACAGCGGATGGCACGGCGGCAAATGTGAATGCGGGGATCAGAACACGCGCTTCACGTGGCAAGTCCAACGCTTTGAGGGACAAGAACAAAGCCGCTGAACAACTGGACACCGCAAGGGCGAACTTGGTTCCCATCATCTCAGCGAACTCTTGCTCGAGCAGCGACACCGGAGCGTTTTCAGGGGCTGTATAGCGGAACAGATCCGCACTTGAGAGCAGCTGAGTGACCGCTTCGAGGGCGGCCTCAGGAATGGGTTCCGCGTTGTAAACGTTAGGAATTTTAGTCATTGTCCGCTCTTTCGCCTGTTATTTTTATTGCTTAATAGCAGACGAATTGTGACAGTGGAATGACTTAGATCAATTCCTATTGTCGCACTAAAACCCTAGGCGATCACGCATTGAATACCATGTCATTGCCGCCATCAGCAGGGGCGCGCGTAACATTGTACCACCAGGAAAACGTGGGGTTGGAAGGCTGGCGAAAACGTCGAACCGTTCTGCTTGCCCCCGCACCGCTTCGGCCATGAGCTTACCTGCAAAGCCGGAATGAACCACACCGTGGCCGGAGTAGCCGCCAGCGCTCAGGATATTGGGGGAAGCGCGTAGCAGTGCGGGCAGGCGGGTCGGTGTAATTCCTAACGTGCCACCCCAGGTGTAATCAATCTTCACGCCCTTAAGCTGCGGGAACATGTTTTCCATGCGCTTGCGCAAGGCGGGTTCGATGTTTTGTGGGAACCCTGTGGTGTAGTTTTCGCGCCCGCCAAACAGCAGGCGGTTGTCCTCAGACAGGCGGAAATAGTTCACGACGAATTTGCTGTCGGCGACGGCGATGTCTTGGGTCAGGATATCTTTCGCGCGCTCTCCCAAAGGCTCAGTCGCGGCGATGAAAGAGTTGAGCGGCATCGTTCCCGCGGTGACCTTTTTGTTGATGTTGGGTAGGTATCCGTTGCCAGCAAGCAGTACGAACGGGGCTGTGACGCGGCCCTGTCCGGTGGCAACAACGGCAGGATCGCCTTCTACAATGTCATGCACCTCAGAGCGTTCAAAGATGCGTGCCCCTGCGCGTTCGGCTGCCTTGGCAAGGCCAAGTGCGTAGCGCAACGGGTGGATGTGGCCCGCGCCACGGTCAATCAGCCCACCTTGATAATTTGGTGACTTTACAATGTCTTGAAATGCTTCACGGGTTAGGCCTTCGACGTCTTTGTAACCGTAAGTCCGGCGCAGGAACTCGGCCTCGTCGCGTAGCTCACGCGCTTCGACGGCGTTATATGCGCCATGCGCCACGCCTGGGCGAAACCGTGCTTCGGGTGCGTGCTTTTCAATGCGCGACTTTAGAAGCTCTTTTGCTTCCTCCGTCATATCCCAGAGAGCTTTGGCCGGTCCTTTGCCCAGTTTAGCAGCGATCCAACGTTGGTCTTGGTTGAACCCTGATCCGGCTTGCCCGCCGTTGCGCCCCGATGCACCCCAGCCTGCACGGTGGGCATCCAGCACAACAACATCCATCCCGGCCTCAGCCAGTTCAAGCGCAGCCATAAGCCCTGTGAAACCCGCGCCGACAATGCAGACATCCGCTTTGATCTGGCCGTGCAGCGGCGCGCGTTCGGCTGGGATGTCGGCGGTTGCGGCGTACCAGCTATTGGGGAACGTGGCAGGGCGGTCGTTGCGATAAAGGGCGTTTGTCATAACGGGTTATGGGGCCTCGCGTAGATCATAGTAGCTCAGGTCGTAGACCTCGTTGCGCCATGTGATGGCGCGGGCTTGAGTCACAAAAGTTCCGTCGACCTTAAGGAAATAGCAATCCACGCAGGTGGTTTGCAGGCGGGCCGTTACAAATTCTGCAAACGGCGCGTCGAGGTCGAAGCTGCGCGTCGTCGCTGCCGTGATCTGGTCGAGGGTGGCCTCAGTCAAGGCGGCAGTGCCGTTGATCTGCGCCTGAACTCCGAAATATTGCGCATCGGGGAAAGGGATCGGCGCGCCGCCTGCTGTTACGGGCTGATTGTTGTCCTTGTCTGCAAGAACGGCGTGGCCAAGATCTGTGATCGTGATATTTTCGACTTCCGCCCCATCGGGTAACAGCGGGTCGATGGCAGCGCGAAGCAGCGCTTCGTGTGTGGCCGCGTCGAACGCTGTGACGGTCGGGTGAACGACCGTCGGCAACGCGAGCTTAAGGTTGGGAACACGTCGTTCCGCCGGAAAATCAGACTGCGGACGTTGGTCCAGAAGCATGAAATCGGGCGACTCGGACACGGCGTGGATGGTTTCCAGATAGGTAGCGTGGTCATCGAATTGATCGTTGATCACTTGATAGGGGGTCGCGTGGTCGGTCAGTCCGGCATGGTTGATGTCAGGGTTTTGGGCGCGACGTCCGCAGGCGGTGTTGACGCAGGTAACAGCGGCAATCAAGCTGTCGCGGCGATAGATTTGCACAATCGTTTCGTCGGGCGGCGCGCCCATCATATCCATCACAAAACTGTCTACCGCTTCTCCACCCGTGGCGGACGTGTTCACATAGGCCTCGGTGCGGGCGGCTTTCAGGGGGTCCTGATCGCGGATCACCAGCGTGCTACCCTCTGGTCCAGCCCCGAAATACAACACGGTGATTTCGCCCTGATCAAAGTCGATTTCGCGCAGGTAGTATAGGCGCTCAACCACGGGGGGGGCGGGCGGCGTGGGCGCGGTCTGTGTCGCTTCTTCGGCGGGGGACGCGGGAAAGGTCGTGATTTGGGGAACGTCTGCTTGGTTGCCACGCACCAGATGAAACGCACCAAAGGCGATCAGCCCACCCAAAAGGGTGACAAGAATAAACGCCAGCCGGATCATACGTTTAGCAGGAGGTGTTCACGCTCCCATGGGCTGATGACATGCAGGAATTCTTCGTATTCCGCACGTTTCACGATGGAATAGACGCGGGCGAAATCAGGGCCGAGAACCTCGTGCATTTCGGTGTTGGCGTCAAACAGGTCAAGCGCGGCATAGAGCCCCTGGGGCAGTTCTCCATCCCCTTCATAGGCATCGCCCTGAAAACGTTTGTCTGGGCGGATCTCGTTTTTCATACCTAGATAGCCACAGGCCAGCGACGCCGCGATACACAGGTAGGGGTTACAATCCATCCCAGCGAGACGGTTTTCAACGCGCCGTGCTTCGGGGGAGGACAGCGGCACGCGCAGGCCGGTCGTGCGGTTGTCGCGCGCCCATTCAAGGTTGATCGGCGCGGCGTGATCTTTGACGTATCGCCGGTAGCTGTTCACATAAGGCGCCATCACAGCGATCACGCTTGGCAGGTATTCCTGCAAGCCACCAATGAAGTGGAAAAACGCATCTGTTTCGCCACCTTGCGGGCCGGTGAAGATGTTGTTTCCATCCTTATCAAGGATCGAATGGTGAACATGCATGGCACTGCCTGGCTCGCCCTCAATCGGCTTAGCCATGAAGGTCGCGTAGCAATCGTGCTTTAACGCGGCTTCTTTCAGCAGACGTTTAAAAAAGAACACCTGATCGGCCAGTTCAACCGGGTCACCGTGGTTGAGGTTGATTTCTAACTGACCTGCGCCGCCTTCTTGAGTGATGCCGTCGATCTCAAACCCTTGGATTTCGGCGAATTCATAGATGTCGTCGATCACGGGGCCGTAGTCGTCCACGGCCGTCATGGAATAGGCTTGGCGGGCGGCAGCTGGGCGGCCAGATCGCCCGATCATTGGTTCAATCGGTTTGGTCGGGTCCGTGTTGCGCGCCACGAGGAAGAATTCCATTTCCGGCGCGACAACAGGCGTCCAACCTTCCTTTTCATAAAGCGCGACAACACGTTTAAGCACGTTGCGCGGGCTGAACTGGATCGGCTCGCCCTTTGTGTCAAAGGCGTCATGGATGACTTGCAGTGTGCCGTCAGCGGCCCATGGTGCGGCAGTAGTCGTGGAGTAGTCAGGCTTTAAAACCATGTCGGGTTCAGTGAACCCTGCGTCTCCCGCCGCTTCACCCCATCCACCCGTAAGTGTTTGAAAGAAAATAGATTCCGGCAGGTGGAACTGCGAAAGTTTTTCCCATTTGGCGGCAGGAACTGCCTTGCCACGTGCGATGCCAGGCAAATCGGAGATCATGCACTCGACCTCATCCAGACGGTTCGCGTCGAGGTAGTCGCGCGCGGCTTGTGGGATTTTGTCAGACCAACTCATGCGGCGACTCCTTTGAAGAAGGCGCTGATCTGCGCGGCAAGGCGGTCGTTGTTCACGTCACCTTCAAGGTCTGCACGTGCTGCGCCGATCAGGTCAGCCGGAACAGCACCGCCACGTGTGCGGATCAGCCCATCGATAAACTCAGCTTCAAATTCCGGATGGGCCTGAACCGTGAAGGCGCGTTTGCCATACACCAGCGCTGCGTTTTCGCAAAAGTCATTGCAGGCAATCGGGGTGGCGTCGGCGGGGCGTTGCACGACTTGGTCTTGATGCCACGCGTTGAGTGATATGGTTTCGCCATTCCAATCATATGTCTGGCGACCAACAGCCCAACCGTCTTTGAATTTTTCGACTTTACCGCCGAGGGCTTGCGCGATGATCTGGTGGCCAAAGCAGACGCCAACCAGCGGAACCTCTTTCGCGTAGATATCACGGATCAGGGCTTCGAGCGGCGCAATCCACGGATGGTCTTCGTAAGCGCCATGTTTGGACCCGGTGATCAGCCAGCCTTCGCATCGATCCGGCGTATCCGGAAACACGCCGTCCACGACGTTGAATGTTTCGAATGTGAAGCCTTGGTTCGCCAAAAGTTGTTCGAACAGGTTGGAATAGTCGCCCATCACGGGCCGCAGCTCATCCGGAGAATGGCCAGTCTGCAAAATGCCGATTTTCATGAAACACCAGTGATTGATTTGCGGTTAGGCTAATCTGCCTTAAGCCATCGCACAAGCCGGACAATTTATCAGACTGTATCTAAGTAAAGGTTGATCCGTTCTTCGGGGCTAAGGTCCGCAAAGGCCTGCAATTCTTGACGTTTTGTCGCGACAAGGTTGCGGATCAGCTCTGTCGGGAAAATACGTTTGATCCGCTCATCCGTTTCAAAGCTGTTGATCGCTTCGTCCCAACTGCCCGGCAATTGCGGTAGGCCCTGATCATAGGCGTTGCCTGTGATTGGTGGCGGGGGCATTTCGCCGTCCTCGATCCCTGTCAAAGCGGCGCCAAGAACAGCTGCAAGCATGAGGTACGGGTTCACATCCCCCCCCGCAACGCGGTGTTCAATACGGCGGGCTTTGTGGCTACCACCGGGCACGCGGATCGCAGCGGTGCGGTTTTCATAGGCCCAGCAGATGGACGTAGGCGCATGGGCATTCGGAACCAAACGATCATAAGAATTACCGTGAGGTGCGAGGATCAATGCGCTTGCACTGAGGCCGTTCATGCAGCCGGCAATAGCATGATGCAGCACATCCGTGCCTTCATTCCCGCCGTTGTCAAAGATGTTGTTGCCGTCCGCATCCAGCACAGAGAAATGCACGTGCATGCCATTGCCGGAATACTCGGGGTAAGGTTTCGCCATAAAGCTGGCCGCGAACCCATGCTTGCGGGCCATGCCGCGCACCAGCAGTTTAAACAACCATGTGTCGTCGGCGGCTTTCATTGCATTGCTGTGGCTAAGGTTGATCTCAAATTGGCCGAGGCCTGCTTCTGATATTGCGGTTTCGGCGGGGATATCCATCGCCTCGGCGCCGTCATAAAGTGCTGAAAAGAAGTTGTCGAAACCGTCCAGCGCACGCAGCGAAAGAATTTCTGCACCGGGGCGGCGCTTGCCGGACCGTTCAGACGGAACAACCTGCAAATCTTTGCCGCTGTCGTCTACTACGTAGAATTCCAGTTCCGTACCGCAAATAGGCGTTAGCCCTCGGTCGGCATAGCGTTTCAAAACGGCGGCGAGGGCATGGCGTGGATCGCCGTCAAAAGGGGTGCCATCTTCGCGGTGCATCCACATCGGTAGAAACGCGGATGGGCTTTCTAGCCAGGGCATCGGCATGAACCCACGTTCAGTTGGTAAGGCGACGCCGTCTGGATCACCTGCTTCGAACACAAGCGGTGAATTTTCGATGTCTTCGCCCCAAATATCGAGGTTAAGAACCGAAAGCGGAAAGCGTGAGCCATCGTCTTCGATTTTCTGCGCGAATTTGGTTGGTATACGTTTGCCACGGGCCACACCGTTGAGATCTGAAGCCGCGACGCGGATCGACTTGATATCAGGGTTTTCATGGAGCCATGTCATAACGGATCACCGAATAATTTGAGGACGGAAACGGAATTTAGGTTTGGCGTCTTGCGGTAGGTGGCTGTTCAGTCGTGTGCCGATCTTTCCCATGATCCCGATGATGACCAAAGTAAGCAGGATGAAATAGAAGGCCAAAATGGGGTAGGGAATAAAGGGGTTAAACGTTTTGTCCGCAAAAAAGGCGGCGTAATAGAGCGCGTCCCCTTTTTGGCCCCAAACTGGGAAACCACTGAAAAAGACTAACGTTGTTGAGTGGAACAGGAAGATCGCTTCGTTGGTGTAGGCAGGCCACGCAAGGCGCAACATTGTTGGCCAGATCACGCGACGAAAACGTGGCCAGCCGGACAGCCCGTAGGCGTCGGCCGCTTCGGAGTCGCCCTTGGGGATGGACTGCAATGCGCCGTAAAAAATCTCACCTGTGTAGGCGGACGTATTGAGGAACAACACGATCAACGCCCCAAGCCACGCTGAGGTGAACGCATCAAAGAAGGCGAACTGGCTTTTGAGCGAAAGGAAGAAAAAATACGCAAAGAAGAACTGAATAAACAGCGGCGAGCCACGGAACACGAAGATAAACCATTCAGAGGCTTTGCGGATTACAATGTTTTGCGATGCCTTACCCACGGCCACGGCAGTTGCCAGAAAGAAGCCGGACAAAAGCGCGAGAAGGCCGAAATAGATGTTCCAGATCATACCGGAACCAATCAGCGTGAATTGCTGGCACAGCGTGAAGTCAGAGCGCGGTAACAGACGTTCCCCAACGCCGACAGAACGCAGGGCATAGTCCGAGATGGTATTAAGGCATTCTTCCATCAGCAGCCTCGCACCAGAGTTTCTAGGAAACTCTGTTCACAAATTTTCTGGGAAAATTTGGTCATGCGGCGACTTTCCGTTGCGCTTCGCCACCGGCCGTCGCTTGCCCTCGGGTTAAACGGCGCATTATGCGTTCGAGTGCGATTTCTGAAACACGGGTGAAGGCAAGGTAGAACACCAGCAGAGCAAGGAAATACCACATCCGCCAATCGGCGTGGGGGTAGTCGGTAAAACGCGGCGTCTTGGTGGCGCCAAGCTCACGCGCCCAATAAACGATGTCTTCAATGCCAAGCAGGAACAACAAGGGCGTGGCCTTAATCAGCACCATCCACAGATTGCCAAGGCCGGGCAGGGCGTAGACCCACATCTGCGGCACGACGATGCGCCAGAATGTCTGGCGGCGGGTCATGCCATAGGATTCAGCGGTTTCGATCTGCGGTTTTGGCACGGCTTTCATCGCGCCAAACAATACGTTGCCTGCAAAGGCACCGAAGACGATGGCGAAGGTGAACACAGCGATGAAAAAGCCGTAGCGATCATGGGCTTCGGGTGGCGCGTTGTTCAGGGGCATCTTTGCTGTTTGGCACACAATAAAGTCGTTGCCTTGGCGGATCGCGTCTGGCCAATCAGGGCAAAGCGCTTGGTGACGCAGGTATTCGATGCCTTGATCTAGCGCGATGACGAAGAATAGAAAGAATGCGATGTCTGGCACGCCGCGCACAATGGCAATGTAGCCTTTGCCCAGCCAAGACACAGGTGCGATGCGCGAGCGCGCGGCCATTGCGCCTCCCATGCCAAATGTCAGGGCAAGAGGGGCGGTGATCGCCAGCAATGTCAGGACGGTCAGGAATGACCAATAGAACCCCATGTGCTTGCCTGTAGTCAGGTAGCAGGAGAGCCATTTGACGGTCTCTAGGGTGCTGGGGGCTGTGCAAAATTCAAAAATGTTGGTGCCTCGGTCAGGCGAAGGAGATTGAGTATTTAGGAGCCAAAGAAAGCGAAGATGCGCCCCACCAGTAAAGGTAGGGCGCTGTATTGGTTATTCGAAAGTGGAAGCGACTTCCCACTTTGTAATCAGCTCGTTGAGGGAGCCGTCGTCTTTCATGGACTGGATCGCCGCGTTGAATGTGTCACGCAGCTCACCGTCGCTTTCACGGATACCCATGCCAACACCAGCACCCAAGGACACTTCTTGCTCAAGCATGACGAGTTCTTCCTGGCCTTCCAGAGCGGCTGCGAGGAAGGATTTGTCTGCGAAAACAGCGTCAGCTTCACCGCCGCGTACGGCTGCGAGCGTTTCTTCCGGTGTTGCGAATTCCACAAGCGTCCAGCCTTGGTCAGCGATGTAGGCCGCCTGAATTGTACCAGTTTGTGCAGCAACAACGCCGCCCGCTGGGTCAACATCCATGGACAATGCTACGAAAGATGTAGGGTCAGCAGGTGTGTAAGCCATTGTGAAGTCGATCACTTCGTCGCGCTCGTCTGTGATGGACATGCCCGCGATGATTGTGTCGTAGTTGCCGGATACGAGGTTTGGGATAATGCTGTCCCACTCGTTTGTGACCCATTCGCAAGTCAGCTCAGCGCGGGCGCAAAGCTCATCACCGAGCTCGCGCTCAAAGCCGTCAACTTCGCCAGCGTCGTTGATAAAGTTCCAAGGTGCGTAAGCGCCCTCAGTACCCATGCGAACAACGGAATCGTCAGCCATAGCTATGCCAGCTGTAAGCGCGACCGCAGCGGTCGTAAGGATAAGGTTTTTCATCGTGTATCTCCCTGAGATGAAAGAGCGACTCATATTGTTGGTCGCCAAACTGCCGCGCAGGATTGTCCGCGTGGGCGAAAAAGGCAATGGCTTAAGCGGTTTGCGTGACGGAAAGGAACCCTTGCAGGCGTTCTGACTTTGGATTTGTGAACAACTCCTCCGGCGGGCCTTGCTCTTCGATCAGCCCTTGATGCAGGAACACGACATGATCCGAAATGTCGCGGGCCATCCGCATGTCGTGTGTAACGACAAGCATGGTGCGCCCCTCCGTTGCTAGGTCTTTGATAACTTTAACAACTTCCTGCTCGAGTTCAGGGTCGAGCGCCGACGTAGGTTCATCAAACAACAGCGCCTTTGGCTCCATGCAAAGCGCGCGTGCAATCGCAGCACGTTGCTGTTGGCCGCCAGATAGCATTGCCGGATAGACATCGCACTTGTCGCCGATACCAACTTTCTCAAGATACATGCGCCCTGCGGCTTCAACTTCAGCGCGATCCCGCTTGAGAACGGTTACGGGCGCTTCCATCACATTTTGTAGAATCGTCATATGCGACCAAAGGTTGAACTGCTGGAACACCATGCTGAGGTTCGTGCGAATTCGGATCATTTGCGCACGATCCGCGGGGTGTCGGGTACGGCCCTTGCCTTTCCACTTCACGGGTTCACCGCAAAACAACACATCCCCTTGCTGGCTGTCTTCCAACAGGTTGGCGCAGCGCAGCAGTGTGGACTTACCGGACCCAGAAGATCCAATCAGGCTGACAACATGACCCGCAGGTGCGCTGATATCGACGCCTTTCAGAACTTCCAGGTCGCCATAGGCTTTGTGCAGGTTGCGGATTTCGATGACAGGAGCGGTCATGTGGCCTCGTTTAAAGTGATCTGGCCGAGTAGGGCGCAAATCGTGGCTAAATGCAATGTGCGTTTAAGGGGCACTTGGCAACGGTATGTCATAGGCGCGATCTGGTAGCGTGACGATCCCGCGCATGCCGAGCGTTTCGACATGTTCAGCCGGAAGGTCAGCGACCGCTTCGGTTAAGGCAGATTTGATCGGAGCTGGGTTGTTTGCTTTGGCGGTTATGAACGTCATTCCTGGGGACAAGGCTGTACGGCCAACAACGCGCAATCCAACTGCCTTCGGTTCCCACGCCTGAAACATGCGCCATGTCACCGCGTCGATTGCTGCCAAATCCGCGCGACCATCGGCGACGGCGTTAACGCTGTTAATATGGGCCCCAGTGCACAGAGTCGTATGAAACTGCAAACCCTGTTCGGTGATGCGCGCCAACGGCGACCCCCACCCGGAATGGGAAAGCGCGTCATTATACGCAAAACGGCCCAATGCAGCCGGCGCAAGGCCACGCGCGGCATCTTCTTCACGTACAACAAAGACCGAATGGTAATATCCAGCGGGCGTGTCGGCCAAGCCGTAATCTGCACAGGCTATTCTAGTGACGCTGTCATGAAACTCGGCACGGTACGGGAGGTTACATATCTGTCCCATAAGCAAATCGTCACGCCGCCAGCCATCAATATGGTCGGTTTGGCGATCGAGCTTTTCGGGCCCGTACCCCAAGTGATCGCGAACCCGTTCCCATAACGCGTCGTGTGCGGCACGGTTTTCCGGCCGATCATACATTGGCAGACTGGCGAACATCAGCCTTGCGAAACGCGAAGGCGCGCTTGGTGGCTTTCCATGTCGGTAACACCCAGCAAAGGCGCAACCATGCGCAACATCGCGTCTTCATGTTCGTCGCGCACACCATCTGCCAGAACCACGGACCAAAGGGCCTCGATCACGCCAACACGGTCTTCAAACGGAACGGCGTCCTTGATAGCGCGGGTAAAGCGCACGGTGTCCGGTGCCTCGGTTTCAGCCGTTTCACATTGCGCACGTAACACGGCGGCGTCAGTGTTTGACAGATTGTAGCGCTGCATCAAAACAGCATCTATCTGTTCGATTTCTTCGCCGTCATATGCACCGTCTGATCGCGCAAGCCGCACCAGCAACGCGCCTAGGGCGACGCGCGCATCAGCATCCGGAAGGGGGGCGGGGTCGGGCGCTGTCAAGCGCTTGAAAAGATCACCAAACATATCAGAGATATAGGCAGACCGCCCCAAAAGGCCAAGGCCCAATAAACCGGGTTAGTTGCGCAACGCGGCGGCGTCTTCTGGTGACATTCCAAAGGTTTTCGTTGCGATTGCAACGACTTGAGTCTCGGAATCGTGGCGCTGACCATCCGCATCCGCAACCTTCCAAAGCGCACGCACAAGGTTGTTACATTCGCCACTCGTCACATCGCATGAAAGAATATGGGCAAGCTCACTTGTGTCCGGCATCGAGTCTTCCAGCTTTTCACATTCCGCACGCATGCGGGCAGCCTCAATCGCGTTCAACCCGTACAGGTCTGCAAGCAGATGATCGATTTCCTCGATCTCCTGAAACAGATAGGCCCCATCCGCCTTAGCTACACGGACCAATAGCGCCCCAAGTGCGTGACGCGCGTCCGCCGCTGGCATTGCAGTAAATTCAGCCGCAGGTGATCGAAGAAGGGAAAGGACACGTTCAAACATAAGATCACTTTAAGCGTGTTAACGTTTCCTGCAAGTCTCAAAGCGCTGCAAATTGTGCCCCAAGGGTCTTCAACTCTTCGTCCAGCCCCCAAGGGGCATTGAGCACAACTAAACCGGACCCGACCATGCGATGTCCCTCGCGCGCGGGCTTGAAATGTACCTCGTGGTTTAACGCATCAGGCAGCGCACCCATGATGGATGACCGCATCGTGCGATGGCGCGCATCCGTCAGGATCGGATACCAAAGGATCAAAACACCAACGGGCCAGATTTTCGCAATCTTGGTAAAATGGCGCACGATTGCCACGTAGTCGTCCTTAATTTCATAGGACGGATCGATCAGCATGCAGCCGCGCCGTGGGGTCGGCGGGCACATGGAATAGACCAGATCAAACCCGTCAATCGCATGGACATGTGCACCGGGAACCGCATCATACAGCCCTTCAAACTCTTGTGGGTGCAGCTCTGCGATGTGCAAAACATCATCGCCGCGCAGCAAATCCGACGCGATCCAAGGCGAGCCAGGATAGGATGTTTCGCCATTCTCAGCACGACACGCCGCCAAAGTGCGCGCATAAGGGTGATCCGGTTTAAACCACGGCGCCGCCACAGCAATGCCTGCCTCGGCCTCTCCGGTTTTGACCGCCTCATCCGCGCTTAGGTCATACAGCCCACGCCCGCCATGCGTCTCAATATAGCTGATCGGCTTATCCTTGCGGGTCATGTACTCCAAGATCCACGACAAGGCCGCGTGCTTATGAACATCCGCCAAATTGCCTGCGTGATAGAGATGTTGGTACGACAGCATCAAACGCTCCTATCACATTTGCCTTTGTTTCAAAAATATCCCGGGGGGAGTCCGCAGGACCGGGGGGGGGGGGGGGGGGCTGGCCCCCCTTTGGTCGGATTGGCGTAGCCAATTCGAAATCAAACTAGTCGAGACGCCTCAACTGCGGCCCGAACGAAATCCGCAAACAGTGGGTGCGGCGCAAATGGCTTGGACTTCAGCTCTGGGTGGAACTGCACGCCGATGAACCAAGGGTGATCTGTCCATTCCACAATTTCCGGCAACTTCCCGTCCGGTGACATGCCCGAAAAGCGCAACCCTGCGTCTTCCAGTTTCGCACGGTATTTCGTGTCCACCTCATAGCGGTGGCGGTGGCGCTCTTCGATGGCCAAGCTGCCATAGATTTCCGCGACTTTCGAACCAGACGTTAGCGTCGCATCGTAAGACCCAAGGCGCATGGTGCCGCCTTTGTCGTCATCAGATTTGCGCTTTACCTTGGCGTTGCCCTGCACCCATTCTTTCAAATGGTAAACGACCGGCTCAAACCGTTTCTTGCCGGCCTCGTGGTCGAATTCCTCCGACCCTGCCTCAGAAATACCCGCTACATTGCGTGCGGCCTCAATCACCGCCATCTGCATTCCTAAGCAAATCCCGAAATAGGGGATATTATTCTCGCGGGCGTATTGCGCGGCTTTGATCTTGCCCTCAGTGCCGCGTTCGCCAAATCCGCCGGGAACAAGGATCGCGTGGTACCCTTCAAGGTGCGGTGCTGCGTCTTCGGAATCAAACACTTCGGCGTCGACCCAAGACACATTGACCTTCACGCGGTTGGCCATGCCACCATGTGTCAGCGCCTCTTTGAACGACTTATAGGCGTCTTCCAATTGCGTGTATTTCCCGACAATCGCGACATTCACTTCGCCGTCTGTTGTGTGGATGCGGTCATAGACATCGTTCCACACCGACAGATCTGGTTTCGGGGCGGGGGTAATGTTGAACGCATCCAACACCGCTTGGTCGAGGCCCTGTTTGTGATAGGCCAGCGGCGCCTCATAGATGGATTTCAAATCATAGGCCGCGACAACGGAGTCTTTGCGCACGTTACAAAACAGCGCGATCTTCTCGCGTTCCTTTTCGGGGATCGGGTGCTCGGACCGGCAAACCAGAATGTCCGGCGCGATGCCGATGGATTGCAATTCCTTGACCGAGTGCTGTGTTGGCTTTGTCTTCAACTCACCCGAGGCCGCCAAGTATGGCAACAACGTCAGATGCATGAAGATACATTCACCGCGCGGTTTGTCGTGGGAAAACTGGCGGATCGCTTCAAAGAACGGCAGGCCTTCGATGTCGCCAACGGTACCGCCGATCTCGCACAGCATGAAATCGACCTCATCGTCGCCCACATGCAAGAAATCTTTGATCTCGTTTGTGACGTGGGGAACCACCTGAATGGTCTTTCCCAAGTAATCGCCACGGCGTTCTTTTTCCAACACGGTGGAATATACGCGCCCTGAGGACACAGAATCCGTCATTCGTGCGGGCACGCCAGTGAAGCGTTCATAGTGGCCAAGGTCCAGATCGGTTTCCGCGCCATCATCCGTGACAAACACTTCGCCGTGCTCAAACGGGGACATCGTGCCCGGATCAACGTTCAGATACGGATCCAACTTGCGCAAACGAACCGAAAACCCACGGGCCTGTAACAAGGAGCCAAGTGCGGCAGACGCCAAACCTTTGCCAAGCGAGGACACAACCCCACCAGTGATGAATACGTAACGCGCCATGAAGCAGGAAACCCCCGTGAAATAGGTCTAAAATAAGTGGATTACAGCCCAGCAGCAGAACGCCGGAACGCATATATCACGGGATTTAAGTCTATGCGGATTCGGTGCCCTCTGGCAACCGGAGTCTCTCTGCACAGGTCGAATAAACCGCAATATCGAGTAGATAAAGTCGCTTAGCCCGCAATGGGTAGTGGTCTATTCGGTGTCAGGAACCAGTGGCTGATCGCTTGGTGTGTCCGCAGAGGGTGGCAACAGGCTCTCACCGGCATCAGGTGCGGTTTCAGTTGCGTCAACCGCTGGGGCAGTACCATCACCAACCACAGATGCGTCGCTTGCCTGCTGTGCAGACAGCACGGTCAGAGCGATAGAGGTACAAATAAATGCAATCGCCAAGAGCCATGTGAGCTTGCCAAGGGCTGTCGCCGCAGAACGGCTGGACATTGCGCCACCGCCGCTACCGCCACCAATACCAAGACCGCCACCTTCAGAACGCTGCAACAAAACAACGCCAATCAGCGAAAGCGCGAGCAACAAGTGGACGACAAGTACGACATTTTCCATGGATGGACCCTTTGGCGGAAGAACGAGTGGTACTTAGAAGCGAAAAGAGAAGGTCGCAACCCCTCTCAACGAAACTTGCTCGATCTTGGGCGGGGTGAGGTGTGAAAAATCGCGGGCCAACTGTGTCGCGTGATTGATCAGCGCGAGTTTTTAAGCATCATCGTTCCCAAGGGGGCGTATCCTTTAGCCGATCCCGCACCTCTTCTACTTGGGCGCGTGTCCAAGATGAATGATACCGTTTTGTGCCAGCAGGCCGGTTTTTCAATCCAAGGTTTTTCTGCTGGCCTTCAGCACGCGTGGGCCGAATAGGGCGCATTGCAAAGCCACCTCCGCAGGTGGGGCATACGTTTTCTAGAATGTTATCAACACAGCTTGCACAATAGGTGCATTCATAACTACAGATCTGAGCCTCTTGTGAATCTGGTGGTAGATCACAGTCACACCATTCACAGTTTGGTTTCAGTTCAAGCATTGCTTTTCCCTCGTCGTTTCAGTGACGTCTCGCATGTTTACAAGTTTTTAGTCGTCCACATCATCCATGTCTGCTTGACCAGACAGTTTACGACGTACGTGGCTCCAGCTGAGGCCGATGCCCAGCACAAAGGACATCATGAACAGGGCGACCCACGTGTTTGCCGTTGGGTTTTCAAAATTCATCCACCCCAGATCATAGGCAACCCAAACCAAAGCGCCGGTAATCGCGGCGACAAGGAACATGCCAACAAACCCGATGGAGCGCAGCGTTGCGCGCACGTAGATGATGTAGCCCACGATCAACAACAGTCCGCAAAGCACCGCAACGGACAGATTCTCTGCACCAGATGTCTGCACCCAGCGCGCATAGCACCATTGTGTCGGGTTGAATGTGGCCGCCAGAAGCAAAAACGCAAATAGCCAACGCAAAAGAAAACCGTTCATGAAAGACCCTTTAGGTATCGCTTTGGGGCAAGATGGCCGCGCCGATGCGCCCTGTCTAGGGGGCAGTGATCGGGGGTGTGTCAAATGTCCACTTTCGCCCCTTTGCATCATGCCCTATGAGGGGCACGGGTTTTACCTTAGGGGATCAAGAATATGGCGAATGTAGTAGTTGTCGGCGCACAGTGGGGCGATGAAGGCAAAGGCAAAATTGTCGATTGGCTTTCAGAACGCGCCGATGTGATTGCGCGATTCCAAGGGGGGCACAATGCGGGCCACACCTTGGTGATTGATGGCAAAGTCTACAAATTGCACGCGCTGCCCTCTGGTGTTGTGCGCGGTGGCAAGCTTTCGGTTATCGGCAACGGCGTTGTGTTGGATCCGTGGCATCTGATGAAAGAGATCGCCACGATTGAGGCGCAAGGCGTTGAGATCAGCCCCGAAAACCTGATGATCGCGGAAAACACGCCGTTGATCCTGCCAATCCACGGCGAACTTGACCGCGTGCGCGAAGAAGCCGCCAGCAAGGGCACGAAAATTGGCACGACAGGGCGCGGCATTGGGCCAGCCTATGAAGACAAGGTCGGTCGCCGTTCCATCCGCGTGGCCGATTTGGCGGATGCCGCGACACTGGAAGCCCGCGTTGATCGCGCCTTGCAACACCATAACCCGCTGCGCAAGGGTCTTGGTTTTGACGAGATTGACCGCGATGCGTTGATTGCGCAATTGCAAGAAATCGCACCGAAAATTCTGCCTTATGCAGCGCCAGTTTGGAAAGTTCTGGCCGAAAAGCGCAAATCCGGTAAACGGATTTTGTTTGAAGGCGCGCAGGGTGCGTTGCTGGATATCGATTTTGGTACTTATCCATTCGTGACAAGCTCTAACGTGATTGCAGGGCAGGCGGCGACAGGTGTGGGCCTTGGGCCAACGGCGATTGATTACGTTTTGGGCATCGTCAAAGCCTACACAACCCGTGTCGGCGAGGGGCCGTTCCCGACTGAATTGGATGATGCGGACGGGCAACGACTGGGTGAACGCGGCCATGAGTTTGGCACCACGACAGGGCGTAAACGCCGCTGTGGCTGGTTTGACGCGGCCCTGCTTCGCCAGACATGCGCGACATCCGGCATCACTGGCATCTGCCTGACGAAATTGGACGTTCTGGACGGGTTTGAAACACTGAAAATCTGCGTTGGCTATGATCTGGACGGTGAGAGGTTGGACTATCTGCCAACAGCCGCCGATGCGCAGGCCCGTTGCACGCCGATCTATGAAGAGATGGAAGGCTGGAGCGAGTCGACTGAAGGTGCGCGGTCTTGGGCGCAGCTTCCAGCGCAGGCGATCAAATATGTGCGCCGCGTGGAAGAGTTGATCGAATGCCCTGTGGCATTGGTTTCAACCAGCCCCGAGCGTGAAGATACGATCCTCGTCACGGATCCGTTCGCGGACTAAGGGGGCGACATGGCGCTGTCATACAAAGCACGAAAGCGCTGGTCACTGGTGATATTGCTGGTGGGGCTGCCGATCTATGTGGTCGTCGCGGTGAGTGTGATTAATTGGCTTTACCCCAATCCGATGGAATTACCGCCACCTTTGGTGCAAATCGGAATATTCGTCGGGATCGGCTTACTTTGGGCGTTTCCCTTGAAGTTTATCTTCAAAGGGATCGGCCAAGAAGACCCGGACGCCTGAGGTCATCAAACGGAGCCGCCGTGCGGCGTTGTTTTTATTGGCGTATTTGGTGGTGTGAGCCAATCGCGGAGACGTGGTGACTGGTTTTGCGGCCCTGCGGGGCGAGTATTTACGGCCTTATGTAACAAACGCACCAAGCGGGTGTGAACGATGATTAGGACTCCGCAACTCCGCAAGATCATTAGATGTTTGCGGAATGAAATATCTAATGCGCTCACTTTCCGACACTTTCGCTGGTCAGATTCAAATGCTGTTCGTGGTTATCGTGGGCAGCCTGATTGGTCTGATCTACTTGTACTTCGATCTGGGAGCCGGTGACGCCATGGCGGAAATACCCTAGGGGCCTATCGTGAACACACTTGGGCTTAGGGATGCCACGCCGCGCCATTAACGCTTCCACGTGTTCAAGCGCCTCGTCTTGTCGGTACAGTGCAAGCAGCGCGTTGTTGATTGTTTTGTCCTGCCCGGCCGTATGATGATTCACGACGGCTCAGAAATCAGCCAGATTGTTGGTGCGTTTGATACATAAGGCCGAGTATTTAAGAGCCAAAGAAAATGAAAGAAAGAAAAGCGGCGCGAAGGGGGAACCCTCGCACCGCATGGTTTTTGCTTTGTTGTCGGCTTTAGCTCGCGCGGCGTTCCGGGTTAAAGCGGCTGTCGTCTGCAACCTGGAAGCGGCCATTACGTACTTTGGTAAAGCGACCAGCACGCAAGAGGTCTGCAAAGCTGCGCAATCCGTCTTCGCGGTTGAAGTCATCTGTCGCCACCGTGCGCACGCGGCGCAGGATTTGCGGGCGAGAAAACTCATCCGCGCCTTCCACGAAGGAAGTGTATGCGGCTGCTGCTTCGAGCAGGTCCGGAAGCTCGGATGCGCCCATGTTTTCTGCGAACTCAGCGAATGAACCCGCAGATTGCTGTGCTGCTTCGGCATCCGGACGTGTTGCGACGCGGCGTGGTACGACTGGCGTATCGCGCTTTTCGCTTTCCACCATGTCGACGCGCTGGGCTGCCACAAGTTTGAGCGGAGCAGGACGTGGACGTTCGGTGCGGTTACTTGAACGCACGACCGGACGTGGACGAACAACACCACCGCTTTCAGGCGGAACCGCTTGTGACAAGTCTTCACGGAATGCGTTTTCCGCTTCTTGCCCGTCGTCCTGCGTATCACCCATTTGGCGCGCTGCTTCTTTTGCAGCGACGGCTGCCTTGAGTTGCGCGATTGCGTCGCGGCGGCGGCTGCCTTCCGGTTCTTGCATTTGAGCGTCGGATTCAGACATCAAGCGGTCAAGCGCTGCGTCATCCACTTGCGGCTCTTTGGTAAGGAACGCGGACTTCTCGGTTTCCTCTGCAGGCGCTTCATCAGCTTCTACCGAAACTTCGGCTTCTACTTCAGTAACGTCTTCGATTGCAGGTGCTGGTGTGGCCGTTTCATCAGCGTTTACTGCATCAGAAATGGCGTCCAGTGTTTGCGCATCATCGGCGACGGACGCTACTTCTTCAGGTTCCAATACAGCATCTTCTTGAGCGAAGTCAGCTTCGATCGCTGCAAGGTCTTCATCAAGGTCTAGTGTTTCGCTTTCTGAAAGTGCTGCTTGCGCGAAGTCGCTGTCTTCGAGATATTCATCAAGCTCATCGGCTCCATCCAAGAGGCCAAAGTCTGGCCCCGATTTAGATGATGGCATTGCTACCGGCGCATCAATATCGCCGTTTTCGACAGCATCTTCGAAATCCGCGCGTTTCATGCGGATGACACGCGACTGGCTGGTGTCCGCTTCGGCAGTCATTGCATCGTCGCTTTCAGACGGTTGAACATCAGGTTCAGCCGGTTCAACTGCCGCATCGACGGTGTGACGACCCATTACACGAGAAATCATGTCAGAACCGTTGTCGTCAGAGGCGGGTGTCGCGCTTTTGTTTTCTACTTCACCGACGACTTGAGCGTCTTGATCGATTTCAGTTTCGTGAGCGTCGAGTTCTGCGACAAGGTCACCGAATTCGCCGTCTTCCGCCTGAACATCCGCTACGTCTGGCGCGTCACTCTTAGGCAAGAATTGCGCCGTCAGGTCGTCAGTTGCTGCGTTTTCATCGTCATCAGAATTCCTGACAACGGCGCGGATACGCTGAAGCTTTGCAGCGACGCTATCTGCATCCGGATGGGCCGGGATATCAGAATGGGCGGGGGCCGGATCGTTCGTCGCGAGCACAGAAGACGGCGCGTCGCCGCGCGTTTCTTCGACGTCGGATCCGGTCGTCCCCTCCGCTTGCGCTGCCGTCGCAGTGCTTACGGAACTTAGAATTGATAAATCAGATGTGTCGTCCGCTGCGTTGTTAGCATCTGCCTTTGCCTCGGCTTCGGACTTTTCATCTTCTGCCGCTTTTGCTTCAGCTTCGGCCTTCGCTTTTGCTGCGACTTTAGCTTCAACTTTCGCGTCTTCCTCTGCCTTAGCAGCGGCTTCGGCTTCACGCTTTGCTTTGCGTGCGGCCTTGCGGCGCGCTTTGCGTTCGGCTTTGGCGGCTTTGCGTTCCGCTTCGACCTTGGCACGCGAATCTTTGTCGTGCTCAGGTTCGGCAGTGGCTTCATCTGCGTCGCTTGGCGCGTCTGACTGGTCTGTCAGGGCCGCAGCGCGCAGCACAATGCCGCTGTCATCCATGCTGGCGTCAACGCGGCGCGAAATTTCACGCTCGGCGATCTTTGCTAGCATTTCTGCATCTGGGGTCGGGGGTTCTGCCCCGAAGTACCGATCATCAGAGGCCAAACCGCGGAAATACTCCGCAATTGCCTTCATCGTGTTGAAGGAATCGTCGAAACCTTCAAGTGTGCACGAAAAAGTGCCGTAAGAGACGGTAAGAATTTTACTCGTTCCAACCATTATTTGCTCGCTTTCTTCCCAACCAGTGACAGTCTGTTTACCATCAATTGGTTCGCAATCCGGAACAGAACCGCGTTAAAGTGGGTATTATTTCGTGACCGTTTTAAGGCATGTTTCCAAAACTGGGGTTAATCAACGTGAATCCACCGATTGTTTCAAGTTCGTGTCCAATCACCCTGATTGGAGGCGTGAACCCTGCGTCAGGAACTCTTTCAGAGGCGTTAAGCATTGCACCTTTAGTTGTCGCTGCTGACGGTGGTGCGGATCATGCGTTCGCGGCAGGGCAGAAGCTAGAAGCCGTGATAGGCGACATGGATTCGATTTCCGAGACTGCAAAGGGTGCATTTAAAGACGTGTTGCATCCGATTGCAGAACAGAACAGCACAGATTTTGACAAGGCACTACGCCATATAGATGCGCCATTGGTTTTGGGCGTAGGTTTTAGCGGCGCGCGATTGGATCATGAGCTCGGCTCTATGACGGTGCTGGTGCGCCATCCCGAAAGGCGCTGCGTACTAATCGGAGAAGAGACGATTGTGCTGCTTTGCCCGCCGCAGATCACGCTGAAATTGCCGATGGAAAGCGCGGTGTCGTTGTTTCCAATGGCCGAGGTCGGATGCGAAAGCGAGGGGCTGCGCTGGCCGACGGGAGGCCTTCGATTTGCACCGGACAGGCAGATCGGCACCTTGAATAAGGTCGAGGGGGAGGTATCCTTGCGCCCTGACGCGCCAAAGATGTTGCTGATCCTGCCGCGCGGTGCGCTTGGCGTTACTGTGCAGGCGCTGCTTCAGGACGGCGAGAGATGGCCCGCTCGCGTAGGATAATATAAAGACCCGCGGCCATCGTGATACAGATACCGAGTGCGGCCAGGCCGTTGGGGAGATCTTTAAACAGCAGATAACCGATAACGGTGCCTATCGGGATTTCCAAATACTGCATCGGTGCGAGGGTGGCAGAGGGTGCAAAGCGCAGGGACCACGTCATAAGTAAGTGGGCGAGGGTTCCAAGCCCGCCGAGGACTAAAAGCAACCACCAAACGTTGCCCACAATCGGTTGGGTCGCAAGTAGTGTGGTGTTCGGAAAAATCAATAACGCCGCACCGACGACGGGAACTGCCATCACACCGGACAAGGCCTGCAGGCCAATTGGGTCCACATCTTTGGCGATCTTGCGGGTGACCAGCATGAACAGCGCGAAGACTACGGCGACCCCAAGGGGGAGCAGCGCGGGCAGGCCGACCTCGACAAAGTTGGGTTGTACCACCAGCAGTGTGCCAATGAATCCAATAGAACAGGCAACCAAACGGTGCGGGCCGACAAATTCGTTCAGGAAGATTTTTCCCAAGAGCAACATGATGAAGGGCATCACAAAGGCAATCGCGATTGCGTCTGCCAACTCAAGGTATTGCAGGGACGAAAACATCAGCGTGATTCCCGCGATGTGTAACGCCGTGCGCAACGCGGTAAGCCGCAGCAAACGTGTGCCTGAGGGCAGCGGGTATTTCAGCAGCCAAACCAATGGCAACAGCAGCGCAGCTTGCACCAAAAACCGCACGAACACGAGGAACCCGACCGACATATCGTTTCCTAGCACTTTCGCCATGGCGTCGCCCAAGGGGGCCAGCACGCAAAAGCCGAGCATTAAAAGGATACCTAAGAAGGGACGGTCAATCATGGGTGCACGCTATGCGGGGCGCGCAGCCGCGTCTAGATGGGAGCATGCGGGCGTGTCGCGACCCCACGCGATGTCACGCGCTCTCGGTGGATCATATAGACCCCAGCACCAATGATCAGGGCGATACCACCAAGCGCAATTGAGTTGGGGAAATCCTGAAACACCATGTACCCCAGCACAGCGGCCACCGGAATTTCGAAATACTGCATCGGCGCGAGCGTGGAAGAGGGGGCGAACGTCAGCCCATAGGTCATCATCATGTGGCTGACCGTGGCAAAGAACCCGACACCAAGCAGCCATGTCCAATAGATTCCCGTCGGCCAAACAGGGTCCAGCATTTCAATTCCCGATCCGTTGGCAAGCCAGATGACGGGAACGCTCATAACGGTTGCGATTGCGCCTGTGTGGAATTGCATCATCACAGGGTGCAGACGCCCGCGCATTCCGCGCGTAACCAAGACATAGCCCGCAAAGGATACAGCCGTGCCCAACGGAAACAGAGCAACGGCGCCAAAGGTTGCAAAGGACGGTTGGATCACCAGCACCACGCCGAAAAAGCCAACAACCGCCGCCCCGATCCGGCGCGGCCCGACGTCTTCTCCAAAGGCGTATTTTCCAACAAGCATGACGATGAAGGGTTCGATAAACACAATCGCCAGAGCATCCGCCAAGGGCATCACGCGGATCGCGGCGATAAAGAAGAACGTTGAGAACAGTAAAAGCAGGGCGCGAAGCGACAGCAAGCCAAGCAACCCATTCATGCGAAAAGACAATCCCATCATCAGACACACTGGTAACATCAAACCAAGCTGCACCAAGAACCGTGCGGCGGTGATCTGCCCCACAGGTATCTCGATAGACGCAAGTTTCGCGGCGACATCAAGCAGTGGGGCGGTTAGGCAAAATCCCAGCATCAGCAAAACGCCAAGCATGATCCGGTCGGGTGTGTCTGTGTTGTTTGTCATCATAAGGCCGACCTAGCTTTGCACACCACGGCTGTCACGCCCAAAACCGACACGCCGCGCGTAATTTGAACATTCCAAAACGCCGCATGCTGTTGTCCTTAACGCGGCTGCGATGCAATCTAAGCAAATGGTTGATCTTGTTGTTGCGCATGACCCTAACTGGAAAGCTGATTTTGACGCAGAGAAACGCGCGATCAAGGCATGTTTGCGAGGCGTGGACATTATGCTTCACCACATCGGAAGCACGGCAATTGAAAGGATATTGGCTAAACCAATCATCGACCTGCTTGGCGTTGTTTCCGATCTCAGCCAAGTCGATGCCAATGCGAGGGCGATGGAGGGGCTAGGCTATGAGGTCATGGGCGCGTTTGGAATTGA
Source organism: Octadecabacter ascidiaceicola (assembly GCF_900185015.1). Lineage (GTDB taxonomy): Bacteria > Pseudomonadota > Alphaproteobacteria > Rhodobacterales > Rhodobacteraceae > Octadecabacter > Octadecabacter ascidiaceicola. The sequence goes on from NZ_FXYD01000002.1 coordinate 435,281, forward strand.
AGGTCGGCGCTATTTCCGAAAGATAACGGCGGACGGGCGTCGCACGCATCAACTTCATATCTATGAGAAAAACTCACCTCATATTGAGCGTCACTTGGCGTTTCGCGAGTACTTGCGAGAACATGCAAACGTTGCTTCGGCTTACTCGGACCTTAAAGAAACATTGGTGTCTGTCGAGGGGCAGACTTGGGGTGGGTACTTGGACGGGAAAGACGCATTTATCATAGAGACCGAAAAAGACGCGCTAGAATGGTATCAGGGTAGCCAATCTATCTAATGGTACTTTTGTCGCCATCCATTTTAGCAGTTCGGTATATTCACAGCCAATCCGCCGAGCGCGGTTTCTTTATACTTTTCAGACATATCCGCGCCAGTCTGGCGCATAGTTTCAATGGCAGCGTCCAGTGGAACCAAATGTGTTCCGTCCCCGCGAATAGCAAGGGACGCGGCTGAGACAGCCTTAATCGCACCCAGCCCGTTGCGTTCGATGCAGGGGACCTGAACCAGCCCGCGCACGGGGTCGCACGTCATGCCTAGGTGGTGTTCGAGTGCGATTTCCGCGGCGTTTTCGATTTGCTCAGGCGTGCCGCCAAGGACAGCACATAGACCCGCTGCTGCCATTGCCGCGGCTGATCCGACCTCGGCCTGACATCCGGCTTCAGCACCACTTATTGAAGCGTTGAATTTCACTAAACCACCAATCGCCGCGGCAGTAAGAAGAAAATCAGAAATCTTAGCGGTGGTCGCGCTGGGCACATGGTCTATGTAGTAACGGATTGTCGCGGGGACCACGCCAGCCGCACCGTTGGTCGGGGCGGTCACAACCTGCCCACCGGCAGCGTTTTCTTCGTTCACAGCCATCGCATAGGTCGACATCCAGTCATTGATCGTGTGCGGCGCTGTCAGGTTCACACCAGCCTCGGCTTCAAGCGCATCATGGATGCCCTTGGCGCGGCGTTTGACGTGCAATCCGCCCGGCAAAATTCCATCCGTTGTAAGCCCACGATCAATGCACTCGTTCATGACTTGCCAGAGGCGACCCAACCCTTTGTCGAGGTCCGCAGCAGAAATCCGGCTGAGCTCATTCTTGCGCTTCATCTCTGCGATGCTCAGCCCACTTTCGGCCGCCATATCAAGCATTTCCACGGCACTCTTAAACGGGAATGGGACTGGCGCGCCGTCTTCCTTGTCAGCACCATCGGCGAGTTCGTCTTCGGTAAGGACAAAGCCTCCCCCGATGGAATAGTAGGTAACCTGCGTGACCACATCGCCCTGCGCATCGGTGCCCATCAGAATCATGCCATTCGCATGGCCTTTTAGTGCGGGGCCATAGTCAAATTCCAAGTGTTCCTTCGGGCGAAACGTTAGCGTCCCTAGCCCATCGGGATGCACCGTCCCTTCGGCCGCAATACGTTCCATTTCAGCATCCGCTTTGTCGCGGTCGTAATCGTCCGCGCGAAACCCAGCGAGGCCGAGGATCGTCGCGCGGTCTGTGGCGTGGCCAACGCCCGTAAATGCGAGCGAGCCATGCAAGGAGGCTTTAACACCTGCAACCTTGAACGGCTGGGCGCGAAGGTGGTCTAGGAAACGCGCGGCGGCGACCATTGGGCCGATTGTGTGCGACGATGACGGGCCGATCCCAACTTTGAACATATCGAAGACGGAGAGAAACATGTGCTGACGCCTTTTTGGTTTTCTAGAAGATAGATCGACGTACATTGGGCTGTCGGTGTGGAAAACGACACCATACCGCGCGTTTGCGAGGGCTAGACCGCTGATCCTTCAGGGGGTTGGGCATAGTTTGGGGCCGTGAAGGGGGTTTTGCCAAGGCCCTCTGCGATGATCGCTGAGGCCGTTGAGGCATAGGTTTCGTTCAGAGCGGCGACACGCTGAAGTGTTGGGTAGTCCGAAAGGTTCGGTCGAGACGGGGCGTCGATGGGGTAAAGCTGCATCCAGCGCAACAACGGGCACAGATAACAATCTAGGATACTTGGGGTTTTGCCCCCAATGTAATCCGCGCCGGTCAGGCCAATATCAAGGATTGCAAGTTGTTCACAAAGGCGCGTTCTGGTGTGTTCAGACAGGGCGTTTTGACCTTCCTTGGTGGTGAACTGATCAGCGTAAAACAACATACGCAGGGTGGGGTGTAGCGTATTCGACATCCAGATCAGCCACTTGACCGCTTGCGCACGCTCAGCGCTTTGGCTCGGCAGCAGGTACGGCTTCTGCTCTGCAAGCCAGAGCAAAATCGCGGCCGTTTCAAACAACGTTCCATCCGGTGTCTCAAGAACTGGGATTAACCCATTGGGGTTCAACGCGCGGTAGCTCTCGGATTTATGGGCGGATGACGCGCGATCTACGAGGCGGGTCTCGAATGGTAGGCTAGCCGCTTCAAGCGCGAGGCGGATGCACAACGAGGCATTGTCTGGTGCGTAGTGAAGAACGAGGTTGGACATAGTCGTAACATCGCAGAGTTTAGGCGATTGGCCAGCGCCTTCACGGCGCTAAATGCAGCGTTTCCGAATAATTAAATCGTAGCGACTAACCATTCCGCCTCGCTCCGTGGCGTTTGCGCGCTTATAAGGGCACAAGTAACGATTCAAACCGCAGGAGCTGCCCCATGCCGTCCGAATTATCCCCCATCGACAAAGCCAAATTCGTCGCGGCGAAACAAGCAAGCAGCTATGTCGAAGACGGTATGAAAGTCGGCCTTGGGACTGGGTCCACAGCAGCGTGGTTGGTGAAGTGCCTTGGTGAGCGTGTTGAGAAAGAAAGTCTGAATATCAAAGGCGTGCCAACGTCATCGCGCACTGCTGCTTTGGCGCGAGAGGTCGGGATCGAGGTGATTTCACTCGACGAAGCCAAGTGGCTGGACCTGACGATTGACGGGGCAGACGAATATGACGGTAACCTGAACCTGATCAAAGGCGGCGGCGGCGCGTTGCTACAAGAAAAGATCGTGGCGACAGCAAGCGACCAAATGATTGTGATCGCCGATGCGTCAAAACAAGTGGAAACATTGGGTGCCTTCCCGCTGCCGATTGAAGTTATCCCCTTTGGTTGGCAAACCACGAAAACATTGGTTGAGGAAACGCTGATCGGCATGGATGTGCTGGGTCGCCGTGTGTCTTTGCGAATGAACGGGGATGCACCGTTTTACACGGACGAAGGCAACCATATTCTTGATATGCACCTGAACCGGATTGGAAATGCGCGTCAATTATCGCTTGTTATCAATCAGATGCCGGGCGTTGTTGAAAACGGTTTGTTCATTGATATCTGTGATGTTGTCATTGTCGGGTTCGGTGATGGCCGGGTCGAAACTCGCGACATTAATGAAGGATCGATTGAGGAAGACCGGATTGAGTTCGTCGAGACGGAAAACTTGTTCGCCGATCTGAACGATTAGCGCGGATCGAATATCGCTCCATTTTGCACGACCCTGTGACTGGTCATCATCGCAGGGCTGTGCTTTATCCAAATCCCGAACCAAAATAGCGCTAAAGGACGACTGGCATGGCTGATTTTGACTATGATCTTTTTGTAATCGGCGGCGGGTCCGGCGGGGTACGTGCTGCACGCGTTGCTGCTGCGACGGGTGCTAAAGTTGGTCTGGCCGAAGAGTTCCGCATGGGCGGAACCTGCGTGATCCGCGGCTGTGTTCCCAAAAAGCTGATGGTTTTCGCATCCGAGTATCAGGAGATGTTCGCAGACGCGCGTGCCTACGGTTGGGATGTTCAGGACGGCACGTTTGAGTGGTCTGGGTTTCAAAAGAAACTGCACGCAGAGCTGGAACGCCTCGAGGGGATTTATCGCAAATTGCTCGGGAATTCTGACGTTACCATACACGATAGCCGCGCAACGGTTTCTGGCACGCATGAGGTCACACTGGCAGATGGCAAAACCTACAGCGCCAAGCACATTTTGGTTGCAACAGGTGGGCGGCCGGTACTGCCAGACATGAAGAATGCTGACTTGGGAATTACATCAAACGAGATTTTCCTGTTACCGGAGCTTCCGAAGAAAATACTGATCGTTGGTGGTGGATATATCGCGTCTGAATTTGCCTGTATTCTCAACGGTCTTGGGGTTGAAGTCACTCAGTTTTATCGCGGCGCACAAATCCTGCGTGGCTTTGATGATGAGGCCCGGGGTCTTGTGTCCGAGATGATGATTGAAAAGGGCGTTGGCCTGCATCTGGGCACAAATGTGCTTGAAATGGAAAAGCGCGACGGCGGCGTTTGGGTGAAATGCACCAACGGGTCCGAAAATGTTTTCGACCAAGTCATGTTCGCGACAGGGCGCGTACCAAACACTGATGGGCTGGGCCTTGAAGACGTTGGTGTTGAGGTCGGTCGCAAATCCGAGATCGTGGTTGATGACTACAGCCAGACCAAAGTGCCGAGCATTTATGCGATCGGTGATGTAACCAACCGCGTTCAACTGACTCCTGTCGCCATTCGCGAAGGCATGGCGTTTGTTGAAACCGTGTTCAAAGGCAACCCAACGAAAGTGGATCACGAATTGATCCCGTCCGCGATTTTCACTCAGCCGGAAATGGGCACTGTCGGCCTAAGCGAAGAAGCAGCCGCCGAGCAGGAGCCCGTTGAAATTTACGCGACCAGCTTCCGCCCAATGCAGTCCGCCTTCGCGGATCGCCCTGATCGCGTGTTGATGAAACTCGTCGTGTCCAAAGAGTCCCGAAAGGTGCTAGGATGCCATATCGTCAGCCCACATGCCGGCGAGATGATCCAACTGGCGGGGATCGCGATCAAGATGGGGGCCACCAAGGAACAATTTGACGCAACTTGCGCGGTGCACCCGACGATTTCGGAAGAACTGGTTACAATGAAGGAACCGGTGAGAACTGCTTGAATCTCGGGGCCAAAGGCCCATTTATAGTACAAGTTAATTCGGACCCGCGAAATTCGGGTCGCAACAAAGGAAGACAGGCTTAATGGCTGGAAACAACGGCGGCCCCTGGGGGGGCGGAGGCAATGGTGGAGGCGATGACGATGACCGTTTTCGCCCGAACGGAAATGGCGATCGCAATGGCGGGCGTCGTCCGACCAACGAACCGCAAATCCCTGAGTTTGATGAAATCATAAACAAAACCAAAGACCAGCTGCGCGATCTGCTGGGCGGCGGCGGTGGAAACCGCCGTGGCGCTGGCGGCAGCGGTGGGTCAGGTGGCCCAGCCGTTTCACGCGGTATGATTGGCCTTGGTGTTTTGGCGGCTGTCGCCCTTTGGGGTTTCAACAGCTTTTACCGCGTTTTGCCTGAACAACAGTCGGTTGAACTGTTTCTGGGTGAATGTAATGACCCCTGCATCGGGTCCGACGGTCTAAACTTTGCGCCGTGGCCGCTGGTAACTTATGAGATCGTTCAGGTGACGCAGGAACGCGTGATTTCGATCGGTGAAGATCCTGTGCCGCAAGAGCTTTCCGAAAGCCCATCAGTGCTACGTGCGCTTGAAGGCGATACCGGATTGATGCTGACGGGTGACGAAAACATCGTCGATATCGATTTTCAGGTGGTTTGGAATATTAACCGCGCTGACCAATTCTTGTTCAACTTGGCTGAGCCATCTGAAACCATCGAAGCGGTGTCTGAATCTGTGATGCGTGAAATTATCGCGACGTCGCAACTGGCCAACCTGAACCAGGATCGTGCGTCTATTGAACAGCGGATGCGTGAACTGACCCAAGCAACGCTGGACAGCTATAACTCCGGTGTGAATATCGTCCGTATCAACCTTGGTGCTGCCGATCCGCCCGCAACGCGCGTGGACACGCAGAACATCGATGGCGAAAATATCTCGACATCCCCACTTGCGGCTTACCGCGACGTTCAGGATGCCGAACAAGAACGCATTCAGCTACAAAACCAAGCGGACGCTTACGCCAACCGAGAAACGGCGCGTGCCCGTGGTAATGCAGCCCAAATCCTAGAAGATGCGGAAGGCTACCGTGCCCGCGTCGTCAACGAGGCCCAAGGTGAGGCGGCGCGTTTTGTGTCCGTTCTGGAAGAATACCAGAAAGCACCCGAAGTGACGCGTGAGCGTCTGTATCTTGAAATGGTCGAAGAAGTCTTTGGATCAGCGAATATCATTCTGCTGGACGAAAACTCTGATGGCAGCGGCGGCGCGGTACCGTATTTGCCACTAGATCAACTGCGCACACCGTCAAACAGCGGAGGGTCAAACTAATGAATAAGTCAGTCTTTATTTTACCGGTTATTGTGATCCTGATTGCAGCGATCCTAAGCTCGATCTTTATCGTAGACGAACGCGAAAAAGTGTTGGTCCTGCGGTTTGGTCGCGTGGTTCAAACCATCGATGAGCCCGGTTTGAATTTCCGTATTCCACTGATGGATCAGGTTGTGACTTATGATGACCGGATCATTTCCATCGACATGGCTGCACAGGAAGTTATCCCAAGCGATGACCGTCGTTTGATTGTTGACGCCTTTGCGCGCTACCGGATCGTTAATCTGGAACGTATTCGCCAGGCGACTGGTGCAGGCGGGGATCAGGCGATTGCGATTGCAGATCAACGGCTTGAAAACATCCTGAACGCAGAAACACGTACCGTGCTGGGTGAGGTGACTTCTGGTGACATCCTTTCCACTGACCGCGACGCCCTGATGTTACGCATCCGGAACGCCGCGATTGCCGAGGCTTCTGCCCTGGGGATTGAGGTGATCGATGTGCGTCTAAAACGCACTGACTTGCCGTCTCAGAACCTTGAACGCACGTTCGAGCGCATGGTGTCGGAACGTCAGCGTGAAGCAGAAGACGAACGCGCCCGTGGTCGTGAAGCCGCGACGCGCATCACTGCCCTCGCGGATCGTACCGTGGTGGAACTTGAATCCGATGCGAGCCGTGAAGCGCAAATCGTTCAAGGTGAAGCTGACGCCAGCCGCAACGCAGTCTTCGCACAGGCTTATGGTCAAGACACTGAGTTCTTTGAATTCTACCGGTCTCTAGAAGCCTACCGTGAAGGTCTTGCGACGGGGAATGCGCGTCTTGTCATGACGCCTCCAGAAGACTTCTTTGACTACTTGCGCTCACCAAACGGCAATGTCGCCGAGTAATGGGTACCGCGCTTTTAGCCCTCGGGCTGGTGCTAATCGTGGAGGGGCTGGTGTACGCACTGGTCCCTTCGCTTGTTGAAGACATGCTCGCAGCACTGCGTCAAATGACACTCGAGACACGACGCTTGGTCGGTTTTGCTGCACTGTGCATCGGCGTTGCGTTGGTTTGGCTGGCGGCAAACCTTGGGGTATTGAGCTAAGCGCATCAACGCTCTGAAATCCTCACAAGCTGTTGACGAACGCGTGTTAGACGTTGCGTTGGCGCTGTCGTCCCCTACATTCTAACGCAAAGGCTGAAATTCAGTCGTTGAATTGCTACCCTCTGAAGGAGAGACACGTGAAACCCCAATCGGTTACAAAGCCACAGGTTATCGCCGCAACACGGACCCAAGATGCTACGCGCCAGAAATGGATCGCCGCGCTGATGGTTGGCCTTGCGTTGTCGTTGTTGACGGTCGTTCGCGCTGATGCACAAAACCGCCCCGCGACATTTGCGGACTTGGCAGAACAGATCAGCCCGTCTGTGGTGAATATCACTACAAGTACCGTGATTGCAGGGCGCACTGGCCCGCAAGGCGTTGTGCCGGAAGGGTCCCCGTTTGAAGACTTTTTCAATGAATTCGGGGATAACGGGCCCAGCCGCTCCTCAGCACTTGGGTCTGGTTTTGTGATCTCTGCTGACGGTTACATCGTGACGAACAACCACGTTATTGAGGGCGCGGACGAGATCGAGATCGAGTTTTTTCCTGGCGACGGCCAGCCGTCCGAACTGCTGCCTGCTGAATTGATCGGGACGGATCCGAACACCGACATCGCGCTTTTGAAGGTCGAATATGAAACGCCACTGGCCTTCGTCAGCTTTGGCGACAGCAATGGCCCCGGTTCGCGCGTTGGCGACTGGGTCATGGCAATGGGTAACCCGTTGGGGCAGGGGTTCTCTGTGTCTGCTGGCATTATCTCGGCGCGTAACCGGTCGCTTCAGGGCACCTATGATGACTACATCCAGACTGACGCCGCGATTAACCGCGGGAACTCTGGTGGGCCGTTGTTCAACATGGACGGCGACGTGATTGGCGTGAACACGGCGATCCTGTCCCCGAATGGCGGGTCCATCGGGATCGGCTTTGCGATGTCCTCGGCGGTTGTTACAAACGTCGTCGATCAGCTGGAAGAGTTCGGGGAAACACGTCGCGGCTGGCTTGGTGTGCGCATTCAGGACGTCACCGTTGATATGGTCGACGCGATTGACGGGTTAGAGGAAGCACGCGGCGCGATGGTGACCGATGTGCCAGCTGGCCCAGCGGAAGACGCGGGTATGGTGTCTGGCGACATTATCCTGCTGTTTGACGGTGTCGCGATAGAAGACACACGTGAGCTGGTGCAGATCGTTGGTAACTCCCCTGTTGGCAAAGAAGTCCCCGTTCAGGTGCTGCGCACCGGTGAAATGGTTGACCTAACAGTTGTGCTTGGTCGCCGCGAAACTGCCGAATCCGCAGCCTTCCCAGAGGACGGCGACACACCTGATGAAGGCACACCAGATACAACCAACATGCTTGGTATGACGCTTTCTGAAATCTCACCAGACATGGAAGAAAGCCTTGGCGTTGAGGCTGGCAGTGGCTTGGTCGTGGTTGAGGTTGAAGAAGGGTCCGAGGCAGAAACCAAGGGGTTGCTTGCCGGGGATCTGATCACCGAAGCAGGGCAGCAAAAGCTGACAGGAATCGCTGATTTTGAAGCCCGTGTGGAAGAGGCCCAAGAAGCAGGGCGCAAGTCGCTTCTGTTGCTGGTCCGCCGCGATGGTGCGCCACGGTTTGTCGCACTCGGCCTCGAGTAATCAGTTAGACAGTCTAGCAAAGGGGCGTTCCGGTTGGGGCGCCCTTTTCGTTTCGGGGTGATGTTGCGTCACCCAATTGATCGCGGTAAGCCTTGGTTATGAAACATGTACCCAAAGACACCACAGACGAAGACCTTATTCAGCAATATCTGAATAAGGGCGGCAAGGTCACCAAAGGCAAAACCAAACCGCTGGACCCAGCCTTAGGGATTAGTAAAAACGTTTGGAACCAGACACTGACCAAAGAAGAAAAAGCCGCACGCGACAAGAAATGATCGCCTAGGCTGTTTTGGTGAGACGTCTATAGCTGATCACGCGACAGCGCGACCAGACCTAATGTTTGGGCTGTTTTGAGCGTCAGTGTGCCGGTATGCACATCATCCTGAGCCGCCTGAAAACGTTCAATTGCAGTCGTAGTACGCGCATCTAATGTGCCGTTAACACCACCGCGATAATACCCACGCGCGATCAACGCACGCTGGATCGAGGCGATGAACTGTGGCGTCATTAGGGATGCGCAAGGTGTCTCAAATTCCACTTCACGGCGCTCGCGCAGGATTTGCTGGCGCGTTACCGTGCGAAAGATGGCGGGCGTATCAACGCTGCCGTCGCTGCGAACGCTGGCGGGTTGCACCATGATCTGTTCGGTCAAAGTTTCAATGATGGCAGGGGTCGTCGCGCGGGCAAAACAGGTTCCGGTTTGTGCGTCTACAGTGGCAGGGTCTGCCAGTGGCCCAATCGAGTCGCTATCCGCGCGGGTGACCTGCGGCGCGTCCATACAACCCGTCAAAACGAATAGCCCAAGGGCTGCAAGCACGAGGTGCGTAGGTCGAAGGGTCTGTGTCGTCATCTGCTCATCCTCGGGCTCTTATGGCCCGTTTTACGGATTTGTACCCGAGCGAACTGAGCCCGCAAAGCGTGATGCGACTGTAAGAGGTAATTCAGGTGCCAATGGTGTCGTTTACGTGCCACCCCATCAACGACTTCGTGAGTAAAAGGGGCTGGAATGGCAGCGCCGCGCGGCCTATCTATCGGGTAACAGAGTTTTTACAAAGGGCCAATAACAATGGCAAAGATCACTTACATCGAGCATAGTGGAACGGAACACGTTGTAGACGTCGCCAACGGGCTGACCGTTATGGAAGGCGCACGTGACAACGGCATTCCTGGTATCGAAGCCGACTGTGGCGGTGCATGTGCCTGTTCCACCTGCCACGTTTATGTGGACGCGGCTTGGGTTGATAAAATTCCTGCGAAAGACGCGATGGAAGAAGACATGCTCGATTTCGCTTATGAGCCTGACGCTGAGAAGTCTCGTTTGACGTGCCAGTTGAAAGTCACGGATGACTTGGACGGCTTGATCGTTCGGATGCCAGAAAAACAGATCTAAGATGGCACCGCGTCTGGCGTCGTGGATGTTGCAAGGTCTTTTGCGCGGCGCGTCGCTGACGTTGTGCGTGGGGTTGGCTGGGACCAGCGCGGCTGAGACGATAGTTGGTGCCACGTTTGACGGGCCAACGACGCGATACGGGCATGGTATCCTTGGCGATGCGGTCGAGTTCACTGAGTTGGTGATCGAAACCGAGGATTGGGCGCATAAAACACGCTATCGCGTGAGCCTGCCCGAAGATCATGTTTTCGAAGATATCGCGCCGCGACTGTGGGACATCACGGGTGATGGTGCCCCCGAAGTTGTCGTGATCGAAACCGACCTGGCGCGAGGCGCGTCTTTGGCCGTTTACGACGAGACAGGCAAGATTGCCGAAACGCCCCATATCGGTCGCACGAACCGCTGGCTTGCCCCAATTGGGGCTGTTGATCTGGATGGGGATGGGCGCGTAGAAGTCGCATTTATTGACCGTCCACATCTGACCAAAACCTTGAGAGTTTTTGAATGGGACGGATCGGACTTAGTGTTGGATGCTGAGTTGAGTGGGCTGACGAACCACCGTATTGGACAGGACTTCATTTCTGGCGGTGTGCGGGACTGTGGCGATGGGCCCGAACTTGTGACGGCGAACAGTGACTGGTCTGACGTTATGGTCACGCGGTTGGAAGGAGGGGCGTTAGAGACGCGCTCGGTTGCTGCGTTTTCACCTGAGCAATTGGCGGCAGTGCTTAACTGCGCGCTTTGAAGCCTCCGGCGGGGATATTATCAAAACAAAGACAAAGCTAAGTGAGAAGTGCCGCGAGCGTGAGCAGGGCAGTGATTTCTGTGAGCTGTTGTGTCGCTCCGAGGATGTCACCGGTTTGACCCTCTATCTTTGACTTTGCGATCGCAATACACCCGAGCGTTGAAATCGCGCATGCTGCAACAAGCCAAACAGCCCAGAATTGAACTAGGACGAGGGATGCAACGGCGGCGATCGCCAGTGCTATATAGGCTGTTTGCATGGTGGGGCGGCCTACGGAATGGCTGAGGCCTTCGGTGCGGGCATGGGGTAGAGTTGCCATAATTGGAACCATCACGGCACGGCTGACCATTGCGCTGGTCAGGATAGCGGGCCAGAGCATGCCATGGTCAATTATGACAGTGTACGCGCTCCACCTGAGGAGCAGGCTGAGGGCGAGCGCGAGTACACCGTAGGTGCCGATATGACTGTCTTTCATGATTTTCAGACGATGTTCTTTGTCCCACCCGCCCCAAAGCCCATCGGCGGAATCGGCCAAGCCATCTTCGTGCATGGCACCTGTTGCAATGATCAGCGTGGCGAGTGTGAGCGCCGCTGCTAATGTGGCGGGAAGGACTAGCAAAAGCGCGATTTGCGTGACGGCACCTGCGATCAACGCGAGGGCTAAGCCTGCAATCGGATAAGCCCATGATGCCAAGGCCCCGCGTTGCATCGCGCGATCAGTATCTACGGGAATCGATAAGCGACTGAGCAACCCAAGGGCTGCGGCAATATCCGACAAAGAAAGAGGCGCTGTCTTGTCGTTGTTTTGTGTCATGACGCCGCTTCCTCTCTGGTCATTCCCACCCCATTGGGTAGAGAGTGCGGTAAATGTTTGCAATGAGGCCTGTGCCATGACCGCTCCTTTCTCGACACTTTCCGAATTTCGCGCCTTACTTGAGGCGGCGACAGGGCCTGACATGGCTTCAATCGCTGGTGCCAAGGAGCGCAATGGGCAGCTAACGAAACCTCCGGGAGCGTTGGGGCGCCTTGAAGAGCTGGCTATCTGGTATGCTGGGTGGCGCGATACGGATCGGCCTAGCATCGAAAAACCACAGGTAATTATTTTTGCGGGTAACCACGGTGTTTGTGCGCAAGGTGTTTCGGCGTTTCCGCCGGAAGTCACCGTTCAGATGGTCGCGAATTTTGAACATGGCGGTGCGGCGATCAACCAATTGTCCAAAGCGGCGGGGGCGTCTTTGGACGTTGTCGCCCTTGATCTGGATATGCCAACGCAGGACTTTACCGTTGCCCCAGCGATGAGCGAAGGCGAGGTTGTGCTGGCGCTGATCGCAGGTTGGGCGGCTGTTGAACCTGAGACCGATCTGTTGGTCACGGGCGAAATGGGTATCGGTAACACGACATCTGCAGCGGCCGTTGCTGCGGCGGTGCTGGGTGGCGATGCGGCTGATTGGACGGGTCGTGGCACAGGCGTGGATGACGAAGGGCTCGCGCGCAAGACAGATGTCGTTGCGCGTGGTTTGGCATTGCATGACACGACTGACCCGCTTGAGGCATTGCGCTGTCTTGGCGGACGCGAATTGGCGGCAATGGCGGGCGCGATTGCCGCGGCGCGTCATCACCGTATTCCGGTGATCTTGGATGGCTTCATCTGCAGTGCGGCTGCCGCGACGCTCGAAAAGGCTGTAGCGGGATCATTGGATCACACGGTTGCGGGGCATTTGAGCGCGGAAGGCGCGCATGAAAGATTGCTGGACGCTCTTGGTAAAAAACCACTGTTGTCGCTGGGTCTACGTTTGGGCGAGGGTTCTGGCGGGACGCTGGCAATCAACGTGTTGAAGTCCGCGATTGCGTGTCATTCTGACATGGCGACATTCGCCGAAGCAGGTGTAGCGGCTGGCTAATTAACGTTTTGAGGCATGGCGAAACGCGGGGCTGTCGCTGCCGCGCGTCGCCTTGCGTTCGGCCTCATCCAGGGTTTGGGTGAGCGCGCTTTCCAAATCGCGGTTCGCCGCCTTTGCCCGTTCAATATAGGCGTTATTTTCCGCGATTGGGGTTTTGGGATCCCAAACTTCGGCTAGGTCTCGCAGGATGCGGCGATCGTGGTGATAGAAAGACATTTCCGCCTCTGAAGCTTCGAATTCTGTTAGCCCGAGGTTTTCCAGCACGTACCGGCCTGCCCTCAGCGAACTGTCGAAGAGTTCACGCACGATGTCATTCGCGCCTGCCTCGTAGAGTTCATAAACATGAACGCGGTCGCGTGCGCGGGCGACGATATGCAGGTCGGGATTGTGCAAGCGAGCGTATTTTACCAATTTGACGGCGGCTTCTTTGCTGTCTAGCCCAACAACAAGCACCGAGGCCTCATCCAACCCAGCGGCATGCAGAATATCGGGGCGGGTCGGGTCCCCAAAGAAGCCTTTGAAACCGAAAGTCCGCATGAGCTGAACAGTCTTAAGGTCACTATCAAGGACGACGGTGCTAAACCCGTTGGATTGCACGAGGCGGTTAACCACCTGTCCAAATCGCCCGATGCCGGCAATAATGACGGTGCCCTTTTCGTCGATTTCGTCCTCAGGATGATCTGCAGTTTCTGATTTGATGCGTTTGGATAGGACCTCATATAGAATGAACAGAAGCGGGGTGACGAGCATGGACAGTGCCACGATCAGCAAAAGTTCAGCTCCAAGGGATTGTGTTAGGACGCTCTGCTGTAGCGAGAAAGCGATCAATACAAACCCAAATTCACCCGCCTGGGCAAGGCCGAGGGTGAACAGCCAGCGTGCGCGGTGCTTCAGTTTGAAAATGGTCGCCAGAACGTAAAGGACAGACCCTTTGATCAGGATGACAGCAAGCGTCAGTCCGAGAATGCGGTAGATGTCGTTAAAGAGTGTGTCAAAGTTGATGCCAGCGCCGACCGTGATGAAAAACAGGCCAAGCAACAGGCCCTTAAACGGCGCAAGGTCACTTTCCAGTTCATGGCGGAATTCTGAGTTCGCAAGGACCACGCCAGCAAGGAACGTCCCCAGCGCAGCGGACAGCCCAACAAGGCCCATGAGCGCTGCGATTGAAACAACGATAAGCAGCGCGAGGGCAGTGTACATTTCACGCAGGCGGCTGTGGTGAATATAGCGAAACAGTGGGTTGGTTAGGAATACGCCAGCAAATATTACGGCAACGACGGCGCCCAGCGTTACGAGCGTGACCCCCCATGCGGGTAGGCCTTCTACAAGACTCATAGCGTGGTGGGCCGTCTCCACTGTTTCAATCCCTCGCGTCACGGACCCGTCGGGGTTGATTGACACAGGCGAGCGCAGCGCGAGAAGGGGGAGAAACGCAAGCATCGGGATCACGGCGATATCTTGCGTGAGCAGTACAGCAAACGTATTTCGCCCGCCGCTTGTTTGCATAAGGCCCTTTTCGTCTAAGGTTTGCAGGACTATCGCGGTGGACGATAGGGCGAAGATCATGCCGATGGCCAAGGACGTTTGCCACGGTTGCCCTAGCCACATAAACAGTCCCATGAGCAAAAGGGTCGTTACACCGATCTGCAAACCACCTAGCCCAAGAAGGCGATGGCGCATTCCCCATAATGCGCGCGGTTCAAGCTCAAGCCCGATGAGAAACAGCATCATCACAACGCCAAGTTCGGCAACATGCTGTAGTTCGGCAGCTTCAGCGCCAATAAGTGGGGCAATCACAACACCAGCGAGCAAATATCCTAGAACAGACCCAAGACCCAGACGCGCAGCCAAAGGCACCGCGATAACCGCAGCACCCAGCAGAACTGTCGCTAGAATTAGGGTTTGTTCCATATGCCAGCTATCCGTTTGTGGCGTGGGAAATTCAAGGTCTTAGCCCGGTACTTGCAAGGTAATCGCACGTCCGCGCTTGGTATAGCTAAGTGCGCTGGCGCTGATGGCTGTGACGCGTCCACCATCTAGGCGGTCGCCAACAGTTACACGCAGATACCGGCCATTGCCCATCCGCACGAGCGCGCGTCGATCACCTGATCCGCCATAGATCCCGATGAGGTTCACTTCGCGCAGGTTGATCGCGTTATCTAATGTCGCGGCTTGCGCAACCGAACCGGCTGTTGGTCCGCTTGGAGCGACGGAACGCGGTGCAACGGCGGCGACTTGGGTCGCGGCGCGTTCTTGCGCTTGTGCAGCCCGTGCTACAATCCGGTCCATGTTGCGCGGACGCGTATCAGGGCGTGAAGACTGTGGCACAGCCTGCGCTGTCGGGTTTACGATCGGGTTCGGGCGGTTTGCGGCGGCTTGTACCGCGGCGGCGATTTCAGGGGCAATCTGAAGGCCGGCTGGCGCGGCAGGCTCTGGTGCGGGCTCAACTGCAGCTTCATCGGGCTCAGGATTTGGCGTCGGGGTTGGTGTGGGCGCAAGGCCAGCAGGACGCGTTCGTGGGCGGAAACCAGCGGCTTGGGATGCGGTAAGCGCCCCAAGAATTGGCGTGTTTGCGGCGGCGGCGGCTTCGGCAGCCGCGACTGCGGCCTGTTGAATGCTGGCGGGGCGGGTTGACGGGCGGCGCGTATCAGCGGTCGGCGTTTGCGCGGTGCTGGTGTTCAGCGCGGCGGCGATATCCTGAGATAGCCTATCAAGGCCTTCCTGCGGAGCGACGGTTCCCGGGCGGGCTGGTGGTAGGATCGGCGGCGGGCCTGCAATAACGTTCAAACCGTCAACAGGCGCATTGGTCGTCGGGACCTCTGTTGTTGAGGTTACATCAACAGAGGCTTCGGGGGTTGCAAGCGCGGAGGGCGCGACCGTGCCGGGGCGTACCGGAGGAAGAATGGAGGGCGAACCTGCGAGAACCAACAGATTATCCGTGGCGACGAGTGGTGCATCACCGCTGGCCAAAGCTTCGGTTTCAGGTGCGGGGGCGGGGGCGGCTGTGCCTGGGCGAACGGGTGGTTCAATGGACGGGCGGCCTGCAATAATGATGACGCCGTCAGGTGCATCGCTCACAGGTGCGGCTTCTTCTGGGATGACGGCCGCAAGCTGGTCTTGTGGTGTAACTTCTGGCGCTACAGTTCCAGGGCGTGTTGGTGGGTTTAGCGCGGGGCGTCCTACGATCACCAAGATTCCATCAGGCGTGACAGCGCCCTCTGTCGTTGCGACTACGAGACCTTCTTCATTGAAATTAAACTGTTGGCTAGGTGGTGGTGGGTCAATCGGGGTTGCGATTACTGCATCACCGGCCACACTGCTGGCAGTGGCCAAGGGGCTAGGCGGTACACGAACGACAGGCGTCGGCGCCGACGTTAGCGTAAGCCCATCAAGTGAAGTTGTACGGGGATTTAGGGGAATTCTGGGGGCCCTTTGCCACACACCGGTGGCGGCGTAGATACGCGCGGCTTCCTCAGGGGTAAGGACCTGTCCCCCTGTGAGCGCAATGGGAGCGGCTAAAGCATCGGATGCATCCGATGCAGCCACTTGTGCGGCGTCGTCAGCTTGCGCTGCGGCCACCTCCGAAGCCGATGTCGGATCGGCAGGGTCGGCTGCGATTTGTGTTTCAGAAGAGCCAAATCCGAACCAGCTGGCGATGCCTTCTTCGGAGAGCGCGGCAAAAGCGGCGATTGCTAAAAGGAACAGCAACAACACTGCCGTTAGGATCAACCCGAGGAAGCGTGGCTTACCACCAACAACAATTTTTTCCTTTTTCTTCGGCGGCTTACGCGCACCAAAGACCGTTAATCGTGACTTTTCATCTGGCTTGGCTGCCGTTTCGGACTCTTTAGCCGCCTCAGCCGCCTCAGCCGCCTTTGCTTCCGCGCGGGCCATGCGTCGGCTGGCAAACATACCACCAACAGCACCGCCAACTGCCGTGGCCGCACCTAGCGCCGTTGCAGCTGCGCTTTTCTTCTCGTCGGAAGTTTGATCCGCCTGATCGTCACTGGGAACGTGAATACCGTCTTCGTGCTGCGCCGTAAGTGAAGCTGCTGCAACTGCCGCATCAGGTGACAACGCCGTCGGAGCCTCACCCGTAATGGCGATATCTGCTGCTGGGGCCTGAACATCGGGTGTTTCGGTTGTGATTGGCGCAACAACCGGAGCAGCATCAGCATTGCGGCTTGGTGCCGACAATGGTGGCATCGGATCGGTACGTTTGCCCGTCGGAACAGCCAAAGACGCGGAGGTCTGCCTGCTAAAGGTCGGCTCGGTACGCCCTGTATCTTGTTTAACTGTGTTAGGTGCCGGAGGAGGGTGCCCTTTCGTGCGATCCGCGCGCAAGCGTGAGGCAAACATCGGAGCTGGTGCTTCGTCTGCGGGATTGTCTTCGACCGGAGTTTCATCTTCTTGAACGGTTTCGTCGGGCGGGTTTTCCACCGGAGCCTCAGCGGCAAGCTCTTCTGCTATTGGCTCGTCCGCGACGACGTCTTCGACCTCTGCAGAGGAAACAGCTTCGATTTCTGTTTCTGTAACGTCTTCGGGCGTATCAACGACAGGTTCTTCTTCAGTCGGTTCAGCCTTAGGTGTTTCGCTCTGCGTTGCTTCGGTAGCAGCTTTTTCAGCAGGCGCGTCAACGTCTGGTTCGGCAGCAGGAACAGGCGTTTCTTCCTCAACCGCATCTGCTGTCGCTTCTTCAAAAGGTTCAGGAAACGAAACATCCGCGTTCCCGATAATCACAACTGCGTCGTCATCGCGTTCCACAGTCTGCCCATCGACAGCGCCAAAAAACGCTTCGCCGACAAACGTGAAGGGTTCTGGAACCGCTGCAAAGCTATTTGGGTTAAACCCATGCTCCGTCGCGAACTGTTGTGCTTCGCCCAGCGTTTCCTTGGCGACAGCCGCAACATAGGTTCGCCCGCCACCTTTGGTGAAATCGTAAACAAGCTCATCGACGCTGTATGGGGTCGCGCCATGAAGCGCTTCACGTACATCGTCGACTTCGGCACGCGTGGTATCAAGGGCGAGGTACTTAATTTGATCGTTTGGAATCAAAAGCTTGGTCGATATGCCGTCAGGCTCAAGCCCTTCGGCGGCTTTCCGTAACCGTTCAAGAGAACCGGTCAAATCGGCCACATCCAACGCCACTTCACCAACAAGATGCCACCCGCCAGACACGCGGTGCATCAAGCGCAGTCCGTCAAAGGACAATGACAAGGCGAAATTTGGTTTCATCTGCGTGGCTTAGCATCCTGTAGCGGGGCTGAAAACTCCCCTTTTTCTTATCCTCGAAAGGTACAGCAAGCTTTCGCCCACGCCAAGCGCGACTTTCCCCGAATTAATTTCCAAGGATGGCGAAGCGAGCCACGTCAGATATGATGAAGCATCAATAATGGAGTTACTCATGCGTTCGTACATTGCCCTTAGCCTTTTGACCGGTACCCTTGCGGTCGCCGCCCTGTCAGCACCCGTCGCTGCGCAAGAGCGCACAATTACTGTCACGGGGCGCGGTGAAGTCAGTGTTGAGCCGGATATGGCGACCGTTATCATCGGTGTACAAACCGAAGCGGAGGTCGCAGCAACAGCGCTTGATGAAGCCAGCGTTGCGACGGCCGCAATTTTAGCCTCTCTGGACGGGGAAGGGGTGCTGGACGAAGACATTCGCAGTGGCGCGATCCGTTTAAACCCGCGCTACAGCCAAAGCGTGTTAAGTTCGGGGACACAGATTACCGGATATCAGGCGATCAATTCCGTCGAAGTGCAGGTGAATGACCTGGACCGTTTGGGCAGCCTGTTGGCCGCCGTTGTAGGCGATGGCGCTAATCGCTTGGATGGCGTGCGTTTCGGACTTCAAGATCCAACGGAAGCGACTGATGAAGCGCGCCGCCGTGCGGTTGCAGAAGGCGTACGGTTGGCTGAGCTTTATGCACAAGCGGCAGACGTCACTGTTGGCGAGCTTACTATGCTGAGTGAAACTGGTGGTGGCGGGTATCGCCCAGTTCAGGCCGAAACGCGCCAGATGGAGCTTGCTGCGTCTTCACCGCAATACGATGTGCCGGTGTCACCCGGTAAGATCGAACTGAATTCATCGGTCACGATGGTTTATGCAATCGCTGACTAAGAATTGCATCGGGGTGCCGCAATATGCGGCACCCCGTTTTTAAACCGATTAAGCGCTTGCTTTCGCTAGCGCCTGATCCAGATCCGCGATCAAGTCGTTTACGTCTTCAAGACCGATAGAAACACGCACAACGCCAGGTCCGGCGGATGCGGCCTCTTGCTGTTCCGCGGTCAGCTGGCGGTGCGTCGTGGATGCTGGGTGAATGATAAGCGAACGCGTATCACCCAAGTTCGCTACATGGCTGAAGATTTCCAATGAATCCACAAGTTTAACGCAAGAATCGTACCCGCCTTTGACCGCGAATGTGAACAGTGCAGATGCCCCACGTGGGCAAACATCTTTCACGCGGTGGAAATACGGTGACGATTCCAAACCAGCATAGGTGACGTAATCAACGCGCGCGTCAGCCTCTAGCCATTTGGCCAGCTTGGTTGCGTTTTCAACGTGGCGATCCATGCGCAAGGACAGGGTTTCAACGCCCATAAGCGTGTAGTGCGCCGCCTGTGGGTTCATTGTCATGCCAAGATCACGCAGGCCGATGGCGATGCCGTGGAACGTATAGGCCAATGGGCCGAACGTCTCGGCGAACTTCATGCCGTGATATGCTGGCTCTGGCTCACTAAGGGATGGGAACTTGTCGGATGCAGCCCAATCAAATTTACCGCTATCCACAACACAACCACCTGTCACAGACCCGTTGCCTGTCAGGTATTTGGTGGTGGAATGCACAACAAGCGTCGCACCCAGTTCAATCGGGCGGCACAGGTACGGCGTGGCTGTGGTGTTGTCGATGATCAGCGGAATGCCGGCAGCATCCGCAATATCGGCAATCGCGCGGACGTCCATGATATAGCCACCCGGGTTTGCGATGGCTTCGCCAAATATCGCGCGGGTGTTGTCGTCAATGGCGGCTTTCACAGCTGCGGTATCGTCCATGTCTACAAATTTAGCTTCCCAACCAAACCGTTTGATTGTCTGGGAAAACTGCGTGATGGACCCACCGTAAAGACGTGTAGAAACGACAACATTCTTGCCCGGCGACATGATCGGGAACAGCGCCATGATCTGCGCCGCGTGACCGGAAGAACAGCAAACCGCGCCAGCACCGCCTTCGAGGGTTGCGATGCGTTCTTGTAGAACTGCAACCGTTGGGTTCGTCAGACGGGAATAGATGTAGCCAACTTCTTGCAAGTTAAACAAAGCTGCAGCGTGGTCTGCATCGCGAAACACATAGGCTGTTGACTGGTAAATCGGCGTATTGCGAGCGCCAGTTGCAGGGTCTGGACGTGCGCCTGCATGGATTTGCAGCGTATCAAAGCCGTAGGATGGGGTGTCGGACATGTGGTCTCTCCAAAGGTAAAGTTGGCGCGACGTTAAGTGTAAAGCGCGACAACCTCAATGTAATTGGACGTTTTGGAACGGCGTTCGCGTTTGGGTGCACCCGAAACGACACCCGTTCTCGGAATCAGAAAAAAAGCGGGACAGGATTCTTGCGCTAAATGCCTAGCGCATCCAGAACCCTTCCCGTTTGATCGTGTTTCGGACCTGACGCTCACGCGGGGGCATGTCGTTTTGGTCAAACAAGGCGCGTACTTTGTCGCCGCGTTTTTGGTAAATCATCCGCTTGAATGGGTCGTATTGTTTGAGCAGCTTTTTGATCTTGTTAGGCGCGGTGACAGCTTCCAACGCCGCAACAACAGCATCGCTTTCACGCGCGTAAAGCAGGGGCAACATGCGGTAGTGGCAGGTCAGGTCGCCGTCTAAACCGGCTAGGTCGTCGCCGGGCCGTCCGCCGCCAAAGCTGTGAATCACCAGCGGCAATGTCACTTGGTCTAACCACGGATCAAGCGATTGCAGAACCAATTCATCGGGCCGATTATCGCGCACATCCAGCGCCCATTCTTTCCAGCGCTCACCAAACGCAGGCGCGTCATGGCCTGTTATCCAACCCGCGTTGAAGTAGAGGTAGCGTTGCCAGTATTCGTCAGGCTGGTCGGTGTCCAAGGTGCTGTCAAAATCCAGACCGAAGCGGTCATAAAGTGACTTCCATGTCGCGGAATATCCGGGCCAGTATAGCTCTTCTTCGGGCCATGTACCGGTGCGGCGCATGGATGCGCTTGGTTTGGTGAAGTCCGTCTCAAGCGTTGCAATATCGCCAACGATCAGTGTGTCGGTGTCCAAGAACAGGAAGTTGCGACCAGTGGGCATCGCGCAAAGCGCTTCGATCTTATTACCATAGGGGTAGTCAGCGCCGAAGGCTTGATTTTCAAACGGCAAGATCACCGCGCCAAGTTCCTCCAGCGCCGTCTTTATGTCGCCCGGCATGGTAGGGTCTTTGGGCCAAAGGCTGCTTTTTTGTGGCTCGGCGATATACAGGGTTCCGGCGAAATCAGGCGCATTCGTTTGCAAAGATGCGGCCAAAAGTAGGGCTTCGTACTGCAGTCGGCCTGCTTGACCGACGATGACAATATCAAAGTCGGAGGACATCGCCGTAGGCGCCTTTGCCTTTTTCGATGTCTTTTTAGGAGTGGTCTTTTTCGCCATTTTGCTTGCCTGCTTGCTCGATGTTGCCACTATAGGGGCGCAGCGGGGCGCAAGGGAAGGCCCGTTTGCCGCATAGGAGACCAAGATGATTGATTTATTTCTACCGCTTATTATTGGCGTAGGTATTGGGATTACGCCCCCACAGGACGATTTCGACGAAGTCGAAACACCTGAGGTTGTGGCTGAGGTATTACTGCCCATTGACCAAGGGTCTGGCGATGATCTGAGTGCCGCGCGCGAACCGGAACCACAAATTCCAACGGGGAAGTATACCACGGCAATTGAAATTCGCCCGATCCTAGGGATGACGAAGAACAGCTGGGTGGGTGTTCGCGAATACGAAGGGCAGGACCTATTGTACTTTTCGCACCTCATGGCATGGCGTTGCGGGCTTTGGGATATCCGCTATGGCATCAACGGTGAATCGGCGGACATCGTGGTGCCAATGGAACCCTGCAACGAAGAATTCGCCCAGCCTAACGTCATGGTAGATGTCGAAAACTATCTTCCATACGTGACTTACCCGCTCGGCTCGATCGAAAGTGTCTACGTTGAAATCGTTTATGACGATGGCACAGAAGACTTCGGCCAGTTTGAGCGAAACGAGGTTCGTATTCCCTAGCTGACACCTGCTGCTGGTTCGTGACGTCGCCTTTCGCCAAGCATCAACATGGCTGGCGTGACAACCAGCGTCAGGATCGTCGCGATCACTAAGCCACCCGCGATGGCAGAGGACAGTTCAGTCCACCACTGTGTAGACGGTGCGCCGTAAACGATCTCGCGCGTGAAGAAGTTGAGATTGAGGCCGATCACCATTGGCATCAAGCCAAGCGCTGTCGTTACCGACGTCAGGATTACGGGGCGCAAACGCTGCGCCCCGGTTCTCAATGCAGCTTCCAGAGGGGACTGGCCCGCCTTCTTTAGGTCGTTGAACGTGTCTATCAGCACGATATTGTTGTTTACAACGATCCCCGCCAACGCGATGACGCCGATCCCGCCCATGACCACGCCAAAGGGGCGGCCCGTCACGAGAAGGCCAAGCAGCACGCCGGCAATCGAAAAGACAATTGCGCTCATGACGATGACGGCTTGGTAGAAGTTGTTGAACTGGATCACGAGAATCACGAACATCAAAAAGATCGCGGTGATGAACGCGCCAATGAGGAAGGTCATGCTTTCCTCTTGGTCTTCGGCTTCGCCACCAAAGCTAAAGTCGACGCCATCAGGCAGCTCAGCCGCATTCAGTGCGGCAGTCAGTGCGACAACCTGATCGTTGACTAAAACACCGGGGGCGACATTTGCCTCAATCGTTGCAACGCGCTTTTCATCAATACGCCGGATAACGCCGGTGCGGTCAGTTGGTTCGAAGGTCACGAAGTTGGAGATCGGCACAAGGCCGGACGTTGTCGGCACGCGCAGGCTGCTCAGCTCAGCAAGCGAACGTTCTTCACGGGGGAAGCGCACGCGAATGTCCAAGGACCCGTCAATATCACCGGGGCGATAGTCGGCAACCGTGATCCCTTGGGTCAGCAACTGCACCGCTTGCCCGAGCAAGCTAACATCAGCCCCAAACCGCGCCGCTTCTGCGCGGTTCACAAGGATCGAAACTTCGACGCCGGGGACTGGGCGCGTGTCGGTGACGTCCGTAAAGCCACCCATCGCGTCCATGATATCGCGTACCTGTTGCACGGTGTCATTTTGCACATCAGGGTTTTGCGCAGTAATTTGCAGGTTCACGGGCTTGCCCGCTGACGGGCCGCCGTCCTCGGTTTGGACCTGAACGTCGATGCCTGCGATGTCTGAAACGCTTTCGCGGATATCAACGCCAATCTCAGCGGCAGTGCGCCGCGTGTCCCACGGCATCAATTCCAATTGCAGCGTGCCGATGGTTTCTTCGTCGCCTTGTCCTGCACTCATGGCGGAGCGGGCGTAGATGCTCTTGATTTCATCATACCCCAGAAGGCGGTCTTCGACGGCGCGTACCAATGCGTCGCGTTCGAAGATTGAAAAGTTGTCACGCGCACGCACTTGGACTTGCATGAAATCAGGTTCAATATCGGGAAAAAAGGTCATACCTTTGCCAAATTGCACATAAAGGCTGAACCCACCAAGTAGCAACCCAATGGCAAGCAGCAGGGTCGCGGCAGGGCGCATGATAGCCCAATGAAGCACGCGAACGTACGCCCCTGTAAACCCGCCGATATCACGAGGATCACCAACTTCAGCCGCATGCAGCGCGGCCTTGGCGTTGGCGGATTGTGCTTGGCGTTTCCCGATCAAGCCGCCGACCACTGGGATGAAAATTAGGGCCATAAACAATGACGCTGAGAGCGTGAAGATCACGGTAATGGGGAGGTATTTCATGAATTCCCCAACCATGCCGGACCAGAACAGTAGCGGGAAAAACACCGATAGGGTCGTTGCGGTTGACGCGATAATGGGCCACGCCATGCGTTTGGCAGCAAAAGAATAGGCCTCTTTCGGTTCCGCGCCTTCTTGCAGCTTTCTGTCCGCCAATTCGGTGGTCACAATCGCACCGTCAACCAGCATGCCAACCACGAGGATAAGCGCGAACAGCACGATGATGTTCATTGAATAATCCAAAGCCCAAAGCGCGACGACACCTGCAAAAAACGCGCCCGGAATAGAAAGCCCAACAAGGATCGCCGACCGCGTCCCAAGGGCGAATACGATCACGATCATCACAAGGATCACCGCAGCGATAACATTGGCCTCAAGGTCGCTTAGCAGGTCTTCGACGGTTTTAGATTCGTCCTGAAGGAATGTAACTTCGATACTTTCCGGCCAATCCGCTTGAAGTTCAGCTACCACGGATTTGATAGCGGCGACGGTTTCAATGATGTTTGCACCGGATCGCTTTGTGACCTCCAACGCCAAAGCAGGCTGGCCATTGATGCGTGCAAAGGAACTCGGGTCTTCAAAAGTGCGCCGGATGGTGGCGACATCGCCGAACGTCACAACTGCGTTTCCGCGGACCTTTACCGGCATTGCCATGACGTCCTCGAGATCCTCGATCAGCCCCGGAACCTTAAGCACAATGCGCCCGGACCCAGTTTCAATCGCGCCAGCAGCGATCAGCATGTTGTTGCGTTGGATTTGGCCGATGAGTTCGTCGAATGACAGGTTATAGGTTTGAAACACTGTGGGGTCGATCAGCACCTCAAGGAACTCGAACCGCTGCCCTCCGATGCTGACTTCCAGGACGCCTGGCAATCCATCGATTTCTTCCTGAAGCGTTTCAGCCAGATTGTTCAGAGTGCGTTCAGGGACGGGGCCAGACAGAATTGCAGTGATGATCGGGAAGAGGGCGGTGTTGATTTCGGTAATTGTGATGTCACGCGCATCGGTTGGTAGGTCACTTTGTGCACGATCAGCCGCTTCGCGGACTTTATCAAGCGCCTCGGCCGTGTCGCCGCCTGCGCTGAATTCCAGCTGAATACTGGCGAATCCTTCGGTTGCATCGGAATTCATGCTTTGAAGACCCTCAATGGAGGCAAATTCTGTCTCCATCGGTTCAAGCAACAGCCGTTCAGCGTCCGTCGGGCTGATGCCGTCTAGACCTGTTGAGACATAGAAAAATGGTAGCGGGATTTCCGGATTTGCCTCCTTTGGGATGGAAACATAGGCGTAGGCCCCCACCGCAAGGATCATCAGGAGCGCCATAACAACAACGCGTGAGCGCGAGAAGGCGGCGTCAATGAGCGTGTACATTAACTTGCATCCCCTGTGCTGGGCGCAACGGTTTCTGTTGCATTAACAAAACCTTGGCCTACTGTGATGATGTCCACACTTTCTGGTAGCCCGATGACCCAGATACCGTCGATCTGTGCCTTAACAACCTGAATCGCATAGAACTCTACGACGTTGTCTCCGTTCACGGTCTTAACCCCAAGATCGCCTTCGGTGTTCAGCGAAACAATGGACGGAGACAGGAAATGCGCTGTCACTTCACCAGTCGGGATGATGACCTCTGCGGAAATGCCAGCAGGAATGGCGCCGTCCTCATTGTCGACTTCGACTTCAGCTAAAAACGTACGCGTTTCAGCCGCCGCAGAGGTCCCGACGAATGTGACGACGCCTGTTTTCTCTTCGCCCGTGATGAAGCGCACTGTCGCGGGTTGGCCGACAGCTAGGCGGGTCAAGGACTGTTGGGGGACCTGAATGGCGATTGTAAGCGGCGTAATATCCACCAGACGACCCACTTCCGTTCCAGCAGAGACAAATTCACCCTCATCTAAGTCGAGCGTTTCAATGCGCCCAC
Source organism: Octadecabacter ascidiaceicola (assembly GCF_900185015.1). Classification (GTDB taxonomy): domain Bacteria; phylum Pseudomonadota; class Alphaproteobacteria; order Rhodobacterales; family Rhodobacteraceae; genus Octadecabacter; species Octadecabacter ascidiaceicola. The sequence continues at coordinate 461,193 of NZ_FXYD01000002.1, forward strand.
CAAAGGGTGCAGTGATCGTCAGTGCATCAGCGGCCTGTTGTACGGCGGTCATTTGTGCCTGCACCGCAGCAAGGCTCGCACGGGCTTCCACCACGCGATCTGTCGTCGCTACGCCACGCTCAAGTAATTGTTGTGCGTTCTGAAGCTCACGTTCCGCGCTGGCGAGGTCTTCGGCCGCGCGGTTGGCATCGGCCTCATTGCTGGTCGGATCAAACCGCGCGATGACATCGCCAGCGGACACATCTTGTCCTTTGCGCACCAAGACCTCGGCAATGTCGCCAGACGTTTCGGCCCGCATCATGGTGTCGCGATCGGGTAGGGCTTGGCCTTCGGCCTGATAATACTGGGTGACGACTTCAGCGGTTGATGTCTCAATCGCGACGGCAATAGGTTTTGGGGCTTCGCGTGCGACAGGCGCGTCTTCGCCTTCGGACGGGAAGATAAACCCGCTACCCAGCCAACCAACGATGATCAGAACCAAAACCGCGGCGATCCATGTCGCTCGCGATGCGCCCTTGTCTGACGCAAAGGTTAATCGCTGACTCTCTGGCGTTGGCGTGTCAGCTTCTGGTAGCACCGCACTTTCGTCAGTTTTTGTATCTACTTTAAGCTTGGTGGCTTTTTTAGGCGTACTGGTCATTGGGTCAGTCCTTTGGAACTGCAGCTGAAGAAGGGGCCATTGTTCAGTTTTCACTGCACAAAGGCGACAAAAAATAATAGGGCCCTATGAAAGGCACTTTCCAGTCTGAAATAGGTTAAGTTTTGCGGAATTAAACAGGAGGGGTGCAGTTCTTTTTACAATTACAGTTGGAAAGCCAGTGGAATGGCCGTTTGTGAAAAAAGGAGTAAGTGGTGGGCGACCCTGGAATCGAATTCTCCATTTGGGCTAAGTTCGAAATTTTATCCTTATTTGTAAGGTAATATCTGTTTTTTGTGAATCTCAATAACCTGCCATTGTATCGATAAGTGTCCGAATTGTATCGAAAACAGTGTAGCTATTCGGGTCCGGTGAGAGTTCTGATATCTTGCGTTCCAGCTTCTTTTTGATGAAATCGAATTCGTCCTTGTCGTCTGGATCAGAAGGAGCTTCGATCTCTGGGTCAAATCCCAGTACATAGGCATCAACTAGCCTTACCAAATAGAGTTCAGGCTCCATCGGTAAAGCATCCCTTCTGATCTCTATCTTTGCGCTTTTTACGGCTTCCAGATCGAGTGTGTTGATGTATTCGCGAAGACCTGGCAGCCCAGGCAATGAAAGTGCCCTTTTGGGTCGCTCGCCATTGGATGCATCGCGTAGGCGGATAGCAATTTGACGCTTGACGACGTCTAGAGATATATTGCCAGAGAAGTCTGCCTCCGCTTCCTGAAGCAACTTCGCGGCGGCTTGCCAGGGGCGGGGAAGGGTTTCTCGCGGATAAAACTGTTTTTCGCCTGCAAGCCGCGTTGTCATCTCGTAAAACTTGGGAAGTCCCAGATCGGAATAGGCTGCATCTTTTCTTAACTTGGTTGCTTTGGCCGCAGCCACTCCAGCGGTCCGCAGTTTGTCTGGGTCTCGCATCTCGGCGATAAGAGCGTCGTGTTCCTCAGCCCAAGTCACGACCAACTGAACAGCTTTCGAATAACTCACATCACCGCAAGGTAACTGCCAACGTTTAACACCTAAGTGAGCTTGTAAACGCTTTGGAACACGCCGCTGGTAGAAGTACCGACCTCGGTCAATCTTCAGGTATGGGATCTTCTCTTCATCACTCATTGTATCGAAAGTTGCGCTGTTTGTATCGAAAATGGGCTATATAGGGTGCATCATAGCACCACAGGCTCAATAAAAACAGCTATTTGGGTATAATGGTGGGCGACCCTGGAATCGAACCAGGCGTGCGTTTCCGCGAGAGAGTTACAGTCTCCTGCCACACCTTGCGGCCTGACGCCCACTGGCGGCGTGAATAGCTTTGCGCCCTTGGGGCGTCAACCTCAATTCTGCGCTGCACCTTGCGGTTTTTGCATAAGCCGCGCATGAGGGGGCAAGGACAAAGGAAAAGACCATGAAAAAACCGACTTGGGTTGTTGAAAAAGAACGCAACAAACGCATTGCTGCCAATGAAACGGTTTGGCTGTTTGGTATCCATGCTGTTCGAGACGCGCTTTTGAATCCTGCGCGTGAAAAATTGCGCTTTGTGGTGACTAAAAACGCCTTTGATCGTCTTGGTGATGCTGTTCAGCACGGCCCTGAGCCTGAAATGAGCGATCCGCGCCGTTTTGCAGCGCCCATCGACCCGCAATCTGTCCATCAAGGGGCCGCCCTTGAGGTGAAACCGCTGGATTGGGGGAAGATTGAGGACCGCTGCATGGGGGATGGAACGAATCCGCCGCGTGTTGTGCTTCTGGATCGCGTTACGGACCCACATAACGTTGGGGCGATTCTTCGCTCGGCGGAAGTATTCGGCGCACAGGCCGTTGTCGCGATGAGCCGTCACGCCGCCCCAGAAACGGGCGCTTTGGCGAAAACCGCAAGCGGTGCAATGGAGCGCCAGCCATATTTGCGGGTCCGCAACTTGGCCGATGCAATCGTAGAGCTGCAAGGGATGGGGTATCTGGTGCTTGGGCTGGACGGTGAAGCTGAGCAGACCATTGAACAAGTCGTAGAGGGCAAGCGCGACCGCGCAATTGCACTGGTTTTGGGGGCCGAGGGGCCAGGCTTGCGCGAAAAGACCAAAGAAACCTGCGATGCACTGGTGAAGATCGACTTCGCGGGTGAATTTGGTTCACTGAACGTCTCAAACGCGGCGGCGGTGGCGCTTTATGCAAGTCGCGCGACCTAGGAGCCAAGATGCCTGCCCGTAAGATCGCGACCTGTTGCTATTGTGGCACCCGCGCGGTGCTGGTTCTGGCCGGATCTGAGCGCCATGAGTTGAACTGTTCAAACTGCGGCGCGCCGCTGCATGACCTCAAAATGTTACCGATTGCTGTCGTGCAGGGCACCGCGCGTTCCGCGACGCCCGCCCGCCCGACACCCAAACCGACCCACCCCAAGCAGCCACACCCGAGGCCGCGGAAGGTGAAAAAATACAAGAAACGTAAAGGGTTACTGCGGCATCTTGTTGAAGAGATTTGGGACGAAATCGAAGATGTCTTCGATTGAAACATTTGCGCACGCGCTGTCACAGATAGGCGAGGCGGGTATTTTTTAGCAGTCGAATACGCCAGATAAGGTTCAACGCAATTGAACTTTTGGAGTCCCCGATGCTGACACGCCGCATGTTACTTAGCGCTGCCGCTGCTGCCCCAGCTGCCGCATTCTTCACACGCCCGGCCATGGCCGCTGAACCCTATGTCTTTTCTGAGGACGGCGTTGCTATTCGTGGAGCGGACCCTGTTGCTTATTTCACCGAAGCGGCACCCGTAATCGGCAGCGCTGGGCATGCGCTGATGTGGGAAGGCACCACGTGGCATTTCGCCAGTGCCGAGAACATGGAAATGTTTATGGCCAACCCGACGGCCTATGCGCCGCAATATGGCGGCTATTGTGCCTTCGCCCTTTCCAAGGGCTCGCTGGCGAGCACGGTGCCTGAGGCCTGGACCATTCATGACGACAAGCTTTACCTGAATTATTCCGTGAATGTGCGTCAGGTGTGGTCGGAAGATATTCCAGGAAATATCGCCTTGGCAGATGTCCAATGGCCCGCGATTTTGGGTTGATCTGAATGATCACGTTTTCCTGATCCCCCTTAAAATACGTACCTTCGTGCCTATTTCTAAGATGTGAGCAAGGGTTGGAACCCCCTTGCGCAAACTCACTGTCCCTCGTTCCGAACTTAGCGCCCGGTTTTGTCCGGGCGCCTTTTTTATGGTGAAATGATCGGGTAGGGAGGCTGTATGTACAGTGATCAGATGCTCAAAGATGTGTTAAAACGCGCCAAGGTGGTGGCGATTGTTGGTGTGTCCGCCAATCAAGTGCGTCCGAGCTTCTTTGTCGCCCGTTACCTTAAGCTGAAAGGGTACAAGATTGTGCCCGTGAACCCCGGGCTTGCGGGGCAAGAGCTGTTGGGGGAAACGGTCTACGCGACGCTGGCGGATATCCCGTTTGATGTTGATATGGTTGATATTTTCCGCCGTTCAGACGCCGTTCCTGCGATTGTAGATGAGGCACTGGCCCGTTGGCCCAAGTTGCTGACGATCTGGATGCAGCTCGGCGTTGAACATAGTGAAGCAGCCGCAGTGGCGCAGGCGCGGGGTGTGACGGTAATTGAAAACCGCTGCCCGAAGATTGAGTATCAGCGTCTGTTTGGGGAATTGCGGATGGGCGGGTTCGCTACGGGCGTGATTTCGTCAAAGCTGTAACGTCGGATCGGGGCGCTGCCCCGAACCCCGGGATATTTTTAAAACAAAGGCAAAGTTAAGCAGGGTCTTCGATCAGAAGGTCGGCCGCGACGCGGATATCGCGCAAAGGGCGCACGCGGCGGATGGATTCGGCGTAAAGCGGGTGGGCTTTGTAGGCGGCGAGGGCCGTTTCGTCTTTGATTTCGGCAGTGACGACGAAATCGGGGTGCGGACCCGGGATTTCATCAAGGTTCAAGTTGCGCGAGACGTTGAAGGTTTCGGCATGTGGGTTGTCCTTCAGGATCCAAAGACCGGCTTCGATTTCATCCAGATCGCTTGGATCGATTGCGGAAAAGAAGGCAATGTGGCGGATCATCTGCTGGCTTTCTCGGCAAGGCCGCTTTGATGGGTGCGATTGGCGAGTTCGGCTTCGATGTCAGCCAGCGTGACGCCATGTGCCGCGCACATGACCAAAAGGTGGTACATGACGTCGGCCGCCTCCGAGGTAAGGCGGGTTTTGTCGCCTTTTGTGGCCTCAATAATGGCTTCCACGGCTTCTTCGCCGAACTTTTCCGCAGCCTTGTCCGGATCGGCCAGCAATTTCGCTGTCCAGCTTTCGCTGGGATCAGTACCGGCGCGGTCTGCAATGGTTTTCGCGAGGTCTTTTATCGACATATCAGAGCCTTACAGGGACGCCAGCGGCATCCATATGTGCCTTGGCTTGTGGGATTGTGTAGGTGCCAAAGTGGAAGATCGAGGCCGCGAGGACGGCAGAAGCGCCGCCTTTGGTGACACCATCCACGAGGTGGTCAAGCGTGCCAACACCGCCAGAGGCAATCACTGGAATGGAGACCGCATCGGTGATGGCTTTTGTTAGGGGCAGGTTGAAACCTGCCTTTGTGCCGTCCCGATCCATCGAGGTCAGAAGGATTTCTCCAGCGCCTTTGGCCTGTGCGGTCAGGGCGAACTCGACGGCATCAATGCCGGTGGCGCGCCGCCCACCATGGGTGAAGATTTCCCAACGTCCCGGTGCGACGGTTTTGGCGTCAATCGCGCAGACGATACACTGCGAACCAAAGCGCAGGGCGGCTTCGGTTAGTACATCAGGGTTGGCCACAGCGGCAGAATTAAAGCTGACCTTGTCCGCACCCGCGAGCAGCAGGTTGCGCACGTCAACATGGGTGCGCACTCCGCCACCAATAGTGAGTGGCATGAAGCAGGCCTCTGCAGTACGGGTCGCGAGGTCGTACATGGTTCCGCGGTTTTCTTCCGTGGCCATGATATCAAGAAAGCACAGCTCATCCGCGCCCATGTCATTGTAACGAATGGCGGATTCCACAGGGTCGCCTGCGTCAACGATATCAACGAAGTTCACGCCTTTGACGACGCGCCCGTTGGCGACATCTAGGCAGGGGATGATGCGTGTTTTTAACATGGGCGTGGTTTAGCTGGCGAAAAGCGCCTGCGCAATGCGTCTACCAAAGTTGCACTTTGCTTGCAGTACGAGCCGGATTGCACTTTAGTTCAGCTTGGGGTTGTTTTTTGTAAGGCCAGCAGTGATCAAAACGTTCAGGAAAAAAATCTTCGCAGCGGAATATTTGGCTGTTATCGTATCGGTGGCAGCTTTTTCCGTATCACTTTATCAACCTTTGTCTGATCTGTTTTCAGGGCCAAAACTAGAAGTCATTCTACCGGTCGCGATGACGGCAACAACTAACCTAGGCATTGTTGAACTCACGCCGTTCCTTGCCATTGTGAATGACGGAAATGCGCCCGGTAGCGTGGCTGAGATCAAATGCAGCCTTACCCGAGATGAACAAGTACAAGAAATGCGGGCAGCGACGTTCAATTTGCCGGATGGTACCGGAAACTACCTCGGAAAACAGGTTATCGGCGCTGTTTCACTCAACATCTCCGAGGAGTTTATGAATCCGGTTAACTGTCTTTCTGAAACCTATTCGACGGATTTAGAAGTGATCGATCGTCATGCTGAGCTTCGCGCGCGCGCTGGAGCAGACATACAAAGACTGGGTGGAGTCGACTGCAAGCGACAGTGGTTTGAGAGGCGACCCGTTTTGAACGTTGCTCTAGCCCGCGATCTCGAAGCGTTCTTTGACGAAAACTTCAGCCTTACGGTCGGAGACTACGAATTTGAGGTTTCTATCGCAAATGCCAAAAGAGAGATCGTGGCTTCAGATAGGGCACTGATTTCTATAAGTGAATCGATGATTCAACGACTCAATGAGCAACGTGAGCTTCTTCAATTTGGGTTCGGAACCGTTTGTCCGCTTGGGGCAGTTGGCCTGACCGAAATAGTTTTGCAGCGAACGGATTAATCGCTTGCCAGCGTCGTTAGTGCTAAACCCAGATCAATCGCGCCATCATAAAGCGCACGGCCGGAAATCGCGCCGGAGATCACGCCAGTGGCTTTCAGCGCTTCAAGATCCGCCATAGACGACACGCCGCCAGATGCGATGACCGGAATATCGACCGCACGGGCCAAGGCCTCGGTTGCGTCAATGTTAGGGCCCTTCATCGCACCGTCACGCAGGATGTCGGTATAAATGATCGCGGAAATGCCCGCGTCCTCAAAGGATTTGGCGAGGTCGGTCACTTGGATGTCCGTTTCCGTCGCCCAGCCTTTCGTGGCCACAAACCCGTTACGCGCATCAAGGCCCACGGCGACATGACCGGGGAATTCTTTGGCGGCTTCTCGCACTAGATCGGGGTTTTCGACGGCCACTGTGCCAAGGATCACACGGGCGAGGCCCTTGTCGATCCAAGTTTCGATTGTTTTCAAATCGCGAATACCACCGCCTAGTTGTGCGGGGACGGGGCAAGCTTTCAGGATCGCCTCAACGGGGGCGGCGTTCACAGGTTCGCCTGCAAAGGCACCGTTCAGGTCGACCAGATGCAACCATTCACAGCCGGCCTCGACGAATTCACGGGCTTGCGCGGCGGGGTCGTCGTTGAAGACGGTGGTTTGCTCCATGTCGCCATGCACCAGCCGTACGGCTTGTCCGTCTTTAAGGTCGATTGCTGGGTAAAGGATCATGGCGGCACCTGTGTTTACGTTTGGCGCGTTTATGCACGGGCAGGCGGGGGATGCAACGTGGGGCGTTCAACGGGAGGGACCGGCGCGACCCTACGTTACGCTTGCGTGGAATCGCAGTTCGCGGGCAAGATTTGCTCAATCTCAGGGAGGAGATACGAAAATGAAGACTTTTGCACTTACACTTGCGGCTGTTGTCGGCTTCGCTGGCGCGGCTGCTGCTGACCCGCTTGAAGGCAACTGGCGCACGCCATCAGATGACAACGGAAACTCAGGGATCGTGCAGGTTGCACCCTGTGGTACCGCGCTTTGTGGAACACTTATTCAAGCGTTTGATAGCTCAGGCGCGTCGATGGATTCCGCAAACATTGGTCGACAGATTATCTTTGACACTACACCAAGTGGCGGCGGCGAATATCGTGGTCAGGTGTACTCACCAGATCGCGACAAAACCTACAATTCACGCCTGCAGCTGAACGGTAATTCGTTGTCCGTTTCAGGGTGTGTTTTGGGCATCTGCCGCGACGGTGGTACGTGGACACGCAATTGAAGTATCACTTTAGCTTCGGTTGATACCTATTTGATATAAAGTATAAAAGCCGCGCTTATCTTAATGCCTGCGCGGTTTTTTCTATGGCGCCCACTGCAAGAAGTTTGCAATCATCCGCAGCCCAGCGTCTTGACTTTTTTCGGGGTGAAATTGCGCGCCGATGATGTTGTCACGCCCGACGATTGCGGTGACGTCGCCTGCGTAATCGCAATGGGCCAAGCGCTGTGTTGGATCGTTCAAAACCATCTGCCATGAGTGAACGAAATAGACGTGGTCACCCGTTTTTATTCCGTCCAGAACGGGGTGCGCAGTGTCGATAACAAGGTCGTTCCACCCCATGTGCGGAACCGGCAGGCTTGGGTCTGCTGGCGTGATCTTTTGGACTTCGCCGTCGATCCAACCAAAGCCCTCAGTCTCTTGGTACTCATAGCCCTTTTGGGCAAGCAGCTGCATGCCGACGCAAATGCCCATGAACGGCACTGCACGCACTTCAACGGACTCAATGATCGCATCGGCGAGGCCGGAAATACCGTGAAGTTCGTCGCGGCAATGGGGGTAGGCGCCGTCACCGGGCAGAACCACGCGGGACGCTTTGGCGACAACATCGGGGTCGCCTGTGATGATAACGTCGCCAGCGCCAACCTCGGCCGCCATGCGCTCAAACGCCTTTTGTGCCGAGTGCAGGTTGCCGCTGTCGTAATCGATAAGAACTGTGGTCATAGGATCAAAGTGCGCCTTTGGTCGACGGAATCGCATCCGCCTTGCGCGGATCAGTCTCAACCGCGATGCGCAACGCACGGGCCACGGATTTGAACGCGGCCTCAACGATGTGGTGGCTGTTAAAGCCGTGCAAACGGTCGATGTGCAGCGTGATGCCCCCCGCGCTGGACAGCGCTTGGAAGAATTCGCGCACCAGTTCAGTGTCAAACGTGCCGATCTTGGCTGTAGGAAGCTCAAGATTGCAGATCAGATAGGCACGGCCAGACAAGTCCAGGGCACAACGCACCTGCGCATCATCCATGGCAAGGTGGCAGTCGCCGTAACGGTTGATGCCGCGCTTGTCGCCCAAAGCGTCCGCAAGCGCCTGACCAAGGGCGATGCCTACGTCCTCAACGGTGTGATGGTCGTCAATGTGCAGATCACCCGTCGCGCGGATCGTCATGTCGATCAGAGAGTGACGCGCCAACTGGTCCAGCATGTGGTCAAAGAACCCAACGCCGGTCTGATTGTCGTAAACGCCTGTTCCGTCGAGGTTAATTTCAAGCGAAATGTCTGTTTCCGCAGTTTTGCGGGTAATGGTGCTGGTGCGCATGGGATTGTTTTCCTTGATATTGGCGCCCTTATAGGCCGCCAGTGGGCTGTCGAGCAACCATGGTTCAACAGGGTGTGGTTTTCAGTCTCGGAGTGTGGTTTCAAGTGCCTCAAAGACGGATCATCAGCATTGGAAAGGTGCGGTTATGCAGTCAGAGTATTGGGATGTACCTAAAGGCAAAATTGCCGCGGTGGTCACACATTTGCAGATGTTTGAACGCCCTGCGCCGCGCAAAGTGCCTGTAGTGAATGCTGAATTGGTTTTCCATGAAAAGCCGGATCTTGAATGGTATCGCGACCTGTTTTCGCGGGTTGGTGGAAATGACTGGATGTGGTTTTCCCGCCTTGGAATGGATGATGCAGCCTTAACCGATGTCATTCATAACGCGGACGTTCAGATATATTCAGTGCGCATTGATGGGCGCGACGAGGGGATGTTGGAACTTGATTTCCGCGCGCCGGACGAATGTGAACTTGGTTACTTCGGCCTTACGGCTGCAATGGTTGGCACAGGGGCGGGGCGTTGGCTGATGGAACATGCGCTTGATAAGGCGTGGGAACACCCGATCAGCCGCTTTCATGTTCATACCTGCACGTTGGATAGCGCGCAGGCGTTGCCATTCTATATGCGGAGCGGGTTTGAAGCCTACAATCGACAGGTCGAAATCGCAGATGACCCGCGTCTGAACGGCGTGCTGCCCCGCGACAGCAGCCCGCAAGAACCGATTATCTAAGCGAACGCTTGGCTTAGGAAACCGACAACGTTTTTGAAATCAAGGTCCCCAAGGCTACGCAGTTTGACATGGCGTCGTGCTTTGCCTTTGCCTTCTAGCAGGCCGTTCGGGTCGTCAAATTCCGCACCTTTTGAAAACTCGACGGAAACGTAGTCTTTGTAGGCGTAGACGCCTCCGACCAGACTTATCGAATCTGGTTGTGCAGGGTCCGTCACAAAGGTGGTGCCGCCATATTTGGACCCAATGTATATGCCCGGGCGCAGGTCTTTGGCGCGGGCGACGACGGTTTCTATGATTGTTGATTTGGTTGTTTCATCCATAAGTTACCTTAGGCTGGCACTGCACAGCAGGCAACGCAGGGGAAATGGCTTGCTGTAGAAAAGCAAAAAGCCACCCGATGGGTGGCCTGTGCTTCCAACTGGGTGAACTGGATCGAAATGGAGCGGGCGAGGCGATTCGAACGCCCGACCCTAACCTTGGCAAGGTTATGCTCTACCCCTGAGCTACGCCCGCACCGTTTCGTGAGGCAGCATCTATAAACTCTCGCCAAACCCCGCAAGAGGAAAAGTTGCCAATCTGACTACTTTTTTTCGATGCGGTTATGTCCAGATGAATGCAAAGAACAAAAGGCAATAAACACTGACGAGGTATGACGCGAATGTCAGCATCATGCCGGCTTGGCGCATAAGCATAATCGGGGGAGATGTGGAAAATCCGTACCCGTGAACGATGCGGCCCAAAAGCAGGGTTGCGCCGATTAAGTGCACAGCACTGGGATCGGCGTCTTGTAATTCAACCAGCGCCATCAAAAGCAATCCGAATGGCGCGTATTCTGCACAATTGGCCTGTGCGCGCATGCGTTTCATCAGGCTTTTGTCGCCATGATCCCCCAACCCAAGTTGGTTTTTGCGACGATACAGAATAACCCTAACGCTTAACGTTAAGAAAATAAGGGCGACGGCGGAGGCATAGACGCCTGTGATCATAGGAGACTCCAGTTCTGGTTTCCCCGCCGAACATGAAAGAGGTGGCTGCATGATGCAACCGCCCCGTCCAGCAAACACGTTTTAGAACCGCTTAGAAGTTAAAGACGAGCGAGACGCCGTAGGTGTTGTTTGTGTCTTTCAGACCTGCGTCGGGATCTGTGTGGTATTCCGTTACAACGGATGTGCGCAGTGCCAGAACTTCCGTCATGGCGACGTTCAGGCCCAAATCGTTGTAAACGACTGTATCGCTTTCGGAGGAAACGATATCGGTGTCCATTGTGACATCCAGTGTTTCAGACAGCTGGTTGGAGTAATCGGATCCAAGCGTGAAGGTACCCTCATCCAGATCACTTGCGGACGTCAGGTCCGCCACACGGTAACCAACACCCGCCTGAACAGCCCAATAGACGTCTGCGGTGTTGTGGATGCGATACCCTGCACCGAAACCAAGGAAGTTATCAGATGTGTCAAACGGGATGCTTTTTACGTTACCTTGCAACGTGGCAAATCCGAAATATGACGCGCTAAAGTCTCGTGTGTATTCCAGATCGTACAGCAAGCTGTCTTCGTCTGTTGTGCCATCGTTTTCGGAGTACTGGTAGCCCAGCTGAAGTTTGTAGCCGTTTGTGCCGTCATAGTATCCCAAATCAGCGCCGATACCGAGGGATGCAGTGTCTGTGTTGCCAGATGCAGCGGGCCCCTGAAGCGACATAGAGCTTTCAAATCCAAATGCGCGGCCTGTGTTGCCAAAGGCGCCGACGTACGGTTGAAGTCATCAGCGATGTTCTCTGCGAGCTGCTCATTGCGGGGGTCGACGGCGCTATCGCCGAAGGTTTGCGCGACGGCGCCAGTCGCCATCATGGACAATGCAGTGCCTGCAAGAAGGAGGGTCGTGTTTTTCATTGTTACATACTTTCAAGTCATTGATCCGCACACAAAATATGCACGGTGACTTGTTAGTTTCATGATTTGAGCGTGCGGATTTAGGGGGGGAGAAATGCGTGTAGAAATCCATGACGATATACCGCCGACGGGTCGGTATTCGATGGGCAACAAAAGGCCGATAATTGCTTAACGTCGGGTTAGGCTAGTGGTCGGGTAGGGCGTCCGCCCCCGACATTGGCGGAAAGTTCAGCCCGACATCTTCACTATGCGCGGTCACGCCGCCCTTAGCCAAAAGCAAAAGGCCGTAAGCGCCTGGTTCAGCGTTCGACAATGTGCTGTCCGCGTCATGCAAATCAAGCGGTGCTTGATGACAGGGGCTCTTGAACATCGTGAAGGGTACGCCCTGTGCTTGGCCTGAAATCGTGCGATGCACATGTCCGCAAAACAGATGTGCTTTGGTGCAGGCCAGTCGTTCCAACAAATCAGAGCCATTCGTTAGTTTAATCGCGTCCATTCCGGGTAGGCCGATCGTGTGAGGTGGATGATGGGTGAACACCAATGGCATCCGTCCATTTGCGCCGGCTAGTGCGGCATCCAGCCAAGACAAGCGATCATCGCACAGGAACCCCGAATGGGCCGGAACCACGTCTGCCTGATGGGTGTCTAGCGTGATGATCCGGTGATCCGGCAGGTCGATGATGTGTTGAATGTGGCCTTGCGGCGTTACGGGAACATCGGGAAAGACGGACCGAAACGGCGCGCGCAGGTCGTGATTGCCAAGCATATAGGTCACGGGAATTGGGCAATTCCGCATCATATCACGCAGGAGTTCGTATTCTTCCTTAAATCCTGAATGAGTCAAATCCCCCATCAGGATGAAAGCTTTGGCGTCAGGATGATCGCCAAGTGCAGCATCCAGCGCCTCGCCCAACCGCGCAATAGGGTCCAACCCAATAATGGTTTGGCCCTGAAGGCGAAGATGTAAATCAGTTAGGACGAGGATCTTATCCACGGGTTAGTTCCAGTCGGCAGGCACGGGATCAGGGGACAGCATCTGGCCAAGCATTGCCGCTGTTTCCTCATCCAAGTTGGGCAGCATCACGCGTGTTGTGTAGTTGCCAAACATTTGCCCATCAGCGGTGGAGTAAGACCAGTCGCGCACCATGTCAGTGGTGAACGTGACCTCGTCACCGGCGTTAAGACCTTCCATGCCGTTTGGTTGGTTCGCTAGAAATCCTTTGAATTCGCCCGCGGATGTTTGCTGGAACGCCGCTACCCAAATCACTTCGGCGTTGTTTGGGCCAGCGATTGGAAACGCAACTTTGATCAATGTATTGTCAGTGGCCACGCCATTCGCATCCAAGGCGCGGGGTAGAAACGCCTGAAGCGTAGATTGTGCTTCGGCTTCAGCTGCAGACATTGTTGCGTCATCGGATGCGAACTCAGTTATTGGGTCGCCACTGCCTGTGGAAACATAATCAGGGGCTACGCTGCCGATAATGCTGTCTAGATGACCCCCATTATAAAGAAACAACCCACCCAGCACGACTACTGCAATAACCAAACGTCTCATAAATACTCTCCCCAAATTGTTGGGAGGATATAGAGCAGGGAGGACGTGAGGCTGCAACCGATGATCACAACCTTAGGTGAATTCGATCAGGTCCCAGCGGTTGCCGAAAGGGTCGTTGAACACCGCAACTGTACCGTAGGGTTCATGGCGCGGGTCTTCTTCGAACGTGATGCCCGCCGCGAGATAGGCCGCATGATCGCGGACGAAGTTATCCGTCTCCAAGATCAACCAAACACGCCCGCCGCCTTGGTTGCCAATCGCAGCGATCTGTTCAGGAGTTGAAGCGCGGGCCAGTAGGAAAGCGGTTTCAGCCCCCTTTGGCGCGACCTTTACCCAACGCTTATGGCCTTGATCGGTGTCTTCCAGAAGCTCAAACCCCAGCTGGTCCACGAAAAACGCAAGGCCAGCCTCGTAGGATGGTACAAGTATGGAGAGGGTCGAAAGGCGCTGCACGTTACCAAACTCGCTCCGTGCATGGTTCCTTGAAGTTATCTCGCGCGCTCGACAGTTTTTGTTCTTCAAATACAATATGAAGATAGCGTGGACCGTATATCTCCGAATAAAGCCAGCTAAGACATGACGATTGGAACCTCTCAAAAGTCGGGTTCCCCCCATGCGTTGGTGGCCCGAGTAAGGCAACGACGTCTTCGTAGGGCATTTGATATGTAAGGTCGCGAATTCCTGACCGTAGTGATCCATTCGCAACAAGGACTTGGCACCCGCTCAGAACCAGAACGCTTAGGGTTGCGACAATAGTTTGAACGGGTGTGAGCATGTTGGAGCTTACTCTATTTCCACCAAAAGATCCTTGGCATCGATTTGCCCACCAGCTGCAACATGGACGGTTTTGATTACTCCGTCACGTTCGGCGTGGATGCCGGTTTCCATCTTCATCGCTTCAATTGTCAGCAATAGATCGCCTTCTTTGACGGATTGGCTATTTGCAACCGCGACGCTGGCGACAACACCGGGCATTGGTGCGCCAATGTGGTGTTCGTTGCCTGCTTCGGCTTTCGGGCGCTGAACGGTTGTTGCCTTAACCATGCGGTTTGGAACACGGATCGTGCGGGGCTGACCGTTGAGTTCGAAAAAGACCTTCACTTCGCCTTCTTCATTGGTGTCAGCGACGGCTTGCAAGCGAATTTCCAACGTCTTGCCTGGGTCGATTTCCGCTGCGATCTCCTCGGATGGTTCCATGCCGTAGAAGAACGTCTTTGTCGGCAGGGTGCGCACGGGACCATAGGTTTCGTGGCGTTGGGCGTAATCGGTGTAGACCTTTGGGTACATCAGGTAGCCGTTCAGGTCTTCGTTGTCGATTTCCGCGCCATCCAACTTGGTCGAAAGTTCCTTGCGAACCTCTTCTAAATCCACTGCTTTCAAATGCTTGCCCGGACGGGACAGGTTCGGCTTCTCGTCCTTAAGCACCTTTTTCAGGATGGTGTCAGGGAACCCGTTTGGTGGTTGGCCAAGGTTGCCGCGCATCATATCTACGACGGAATCGGGGAAGGAAACGTCTGTTTCAGGGTCTTCAACCTGCGCACGTGTCAGGTTTTGGGACACCATCATCAGGGCCATGTCACCCACCACTTTTGAGGATGGCGTGACCTTTACGATATCGCCAAACATCTGGTTCACATCCGCATAGGTTTGCGCAACCTCATGCCAGCGCTCTTCCAGACCCAAGGAACGCGCTTGCGCCTTAAGGTTGGTGAACTGACCTCCGGGCATTTCGTGCAAGTAAACTTCGGACGCTGGGGCCTGAAGACCGGATTCAAACGGCGCATAGTGGGCGCGAACCGTTTCCCAGTAGTTCGAAATCTCGCGGATGGCGGAAATATCGAGGCCCGTGTCACGTTCAGACCCGCGCAGGGATTCAACGATAGACCCAAGCGTCGGCTGGGATGTGTTGCCCGAGAAGCTGTCCATCGCCGCATCAATACAATCTACACCTGCAGCGGATGCCGCCAGAACGGTCGCTATCGCGGCACCGGATGTATCGTGTGTGTGGAAGTGGATCGGCAGACCGACCTCTTCTTTCAAGGTTTTAACCAATTGCGTCGCTGCCTGTGGTTTTAGCAGGCCGGCCATGTCTTTCAGGCCCAATACGTGCGCGCCGGCTTTTTCCAATTCCTTGGCCATGCCGACGTAGTATTTTAGGTCATACTTGGAACGATCTGGGTCCAGCATGTCGCCTGTGTAACAGATCGTGCCCTCACAGACTTTTTCAGCCTTGATCACCGCGTCCATCGCAACACGCATGTTTTCGACCCAGTTTAGGCTGTCAAATACGCGGAATACATCGACGCCGGATGTGGCGGCTTGGCGCACAAATTCTTGAACGACGTTGTCAGGGTAGTTGGTGTAACCAACACCGTTGGACGCACGCAAAAGCATCTGCGTCATGATGTTTGGCATCTTGGCGCGAATGTCGCGCAGGCGCTGCCACGGGCATTCCTGCAAGAAGCGGTAGGCCACATCAAACGTCGCACCACCCCAGCATTCCATAGAAAACAAGCCGGACATATTGGCAGCATAGCTTGGGGCGACCCGCACCATATCAATCGAACGCATGCGCGTGGCCAGCAGGGACTGGTGACCGTCGCGCATTGTGGTGTCAGTGATCAACAGCTGCTTCTGGTCACGCATCCAATCGGCCACAGCTTTTGGGCCGAACTGATCAAGAATTTGGCGCGTGCCGGGAATGGTGTCTTTTGTGCGCGGGGTGGGGGCCTTTGGAGCAATCGCTTCAGCCCCAGGTTTCGGGCGATCAGCGGTTTCAGGATGCCCGTTTACTGTGATGTCCGCGATGTAGGTTAGGATTTTCGTCGCACGGTCACGGCGCGGTTTGAAGTCAAACAAGTCCGGAGTCTCGTCGATGAATTTGGTATGGTAGGTATTATCAAGGAACGTCGGGTGTTTCAGTAGGTTTTCCACGAACGCGATGTTGGTCGACACACCACGAATACGGAATTCACGCAACGCGCGGTCCATACGGGAAATCGCGGCTTCGGGTGTTGGGGCCCATGCGGTCACTTTGGTCAACAAGCTATCATAGTAGCGCGTGATGACCGCGCCGGAATAGGCGGTGCCGCCATCCAAACGGACGCCCATGCCCGTTGCGCTGCGATAGGTCTGAATGCGGCCGTAATCGGGAATAAAGTTGTTAGATGGGTCTTCGGTGGTAACGCGGGTTTGCAGCGCATGACCGTCGAGTTTGACGTCATACTGGCTCGCACAGCCCGTGGCTTCGACCAGTGATTTGCCTTCGGCGATCTTGATCTGTGCTTGAACGATATCGATGCCAGTGACTTCCTCAGTCACAGTGTGTTCCACCTGCACGCGGGGGTTCACCTCAATGAAGTAGAACTCGCCGCTGTCCATATCCATCAAGAATTCGACCGTACCAGCGCATTCATAGTTCACGTGTTCGCAAATCTTTTTGCCTAGCGCGCAAAGCTGTTCACGCTGGGTGCCCGAAAGATACGGGGCAGGGGCGCGTTCGATAACCTTTTGGTTGCGGCGCTGTACAGAACAGTCACGTTCCCAAAGGTGGTAAATCTGGCCGTGGCTGTCGCCAAGGATTTGCACTTCAACGTGACGCGCTTTCACGATCATCTTCTCAAGGAAACCTGCGCCGTTGCCAAACGCAGCCTCAGCCTCGCGGCGGCCCTCAAGCACCTTTTCCTCTAGTTCGCCCTCGGAATTGATGGCGCGCATCCCGCGGCCACCACCACCCCATGACGCCTTGAGCATCAACGGGTAGCCAACCTCTGCCGCTTCCTTTTTGATAGCATCCATGTCGTCGCCCAACACGTCTGTTGCGGGAATGACAGGAACGCCGGCTGCAACTGCAACATCACGTGCACTGGCTTTGTCGCCTAACATGCGCATGGTTTCGGCCTTTGGGCCGATGAATTTGATGCCGTTGGATTCACAGGCGTCTACGAACTCAGGGTTCTCAGACAACAATCCATAGCCGGGGTGAATGGCATCCGCACCGGATTCGATTGCCACGCGGATGATTTCTTCGATGGACAAGTATGCAGCTACAGGGCCGAGGCCTTCGCCAATCCGGTAGGCTTCATCCGCTTTGAAACGGTGCAGGCCAAGTTTGTCTTCTTCGGCAAAAACAGCGACAGTTTTCTTACCCATTTCGTTAGCGGCGCGCATGATACGGATGGCGATTTCACCCCGGTTTGCGATCAGGATTTTTTGAAAGTCAGCCATGCGTTTGGCCCCCCGTTTGAATGGTGCATTTTGCAGTTGCAGCATTTATGGGGATTTTTTTGTGGGTGTAAACTAGCTGTCGTGATGAATTTATAGCGCCAACACATGCAGGAATAGCTATCTGTTCTGAGTGTTGGGCAATTTCGTAGTTGCGATTGCCGAGGCTTTCCCGGCAACCGCATGAGTTTCAGAATTTCCAAGCGATCATTAAACTCTAGCTTAGGTATTCCGACATCGGAGCGCCACCGCCGCCTCTCGACGCTAGAAATACCCAAAGCGTAAAGATGATAATCGGCACCAGCGCCCACGCAGAATTTGACCCGACAGAGGTCTGATTTTTGATGGCGCTTTCGTCCATCTGCATGACTGGTAAGTTTTTGTCCGCAAATGACGCGGATGCAAAAAAGGCTAAATGCCAAAGTCGTACTAATAATAGATTTTTTTCATGTTACCCTCCAAGCTAATGCATTGATTGCCGCACAAGTTGACCCATACGCCAAGAAAACCAGCCTAAAACGACCTCAGACACGCAGGTTTCGCGTGTGGATGCTGCATGAACAGAAAGTGAACACAGGGTTTGCGGTGGGCGCAGATGCGGGATAAACAAACGGCATGAGCAATTTTTCCGATGAAGACGCTTTTGAAAGCGCTGCAGTAGCCAAGCCATCCCTATCCCAACGGGCGATGGCAGCCCCTGCCATTGATTATTTGAGCGGCTTGAACGATGCGCAACGCGAGGCCGTTGTGCAGTTGAACGGGCCTGTGTTGATGCTTGCGGGGGCAGGGACAGGCAAAACCAAGGCGCTGACCTGCCGGATTGCGCATTTGCTGGCCACCAAATCGGCGCGACCTGACGAAATTCTGGCGGTGACATTCACCAACAAAGCCGCGCGTGAGATGAAGACGCGTATCGGGTCACTGACGAATGGCGTTTCTGAAGGGATGCGCTGGCTGGGAACATTCCACGCGATTTGTGTAAAGCAACTGCGCCGCCATGCGGAACTTGTTGGGCTGAAATCGAGCTTCACCATCTTGGACACCGACGACCAGCTGCGCCTTTTGAAACAGCTCGTTCGGGCCGCGGATATTGACGAAAAACGTTGGCCGCCGCGCATGTTGGCGGGGATCATTGATGGCTGGAAAAACAAGGCATGGATGCCGAGCCAAGTTCCTGTTGATGAGGCATCGGCCTATGATGGTATGGGGGTTGAGCTTTATACGGCCTACCAGCAACGCCTGAAAGACCTGAACGCCTGTGATTTTGGCGACTTGCTGTTGCATATGGTGACGATTTTCCAAACCCATGCAGACGTGCTGGAAAACTATCAGCGCTGGTACAAATACATCCTTGTTGACGAGTATCAGGATACCAACGTCGCGCAGTATTTGTGGCTGCGACTGTTGGCGCAGGGGCACAAAAACATTTGCTGCGTGGGCGATGATGACCAGTCCATCTATGGCTGGCGCGGGGCCGAAGTGGGCAACATCCTGCGGTTCGAGAAAGATTTTCCAGGCGCCCATGTGGTGCGGCTTGAACAAAACTACCGCTCAACCGGACACATCTTAGGCGCTGCGGCGGGGGTGATCGACGCCAACAGAAACCGCCTTGGCAAGACGTTGTTCACAGCCGGCGAAGACGGTGAACAGGTCCGCTTGATTGGGCATTGGGACGGTGAGGAAGAAGCGCGTTGGATCGGTGAGGAAATCGAGTCCCTGCAACGCGGCACACGTGGACTTGATCCTATTCCTTTGAATTCAATGGCGATATTGGTGCGGGCATCCCATCAGATGCGCGCGTTCGAAGACCGTTTTCTAACCATCGGTTTGCCCTACCGCGTAATCGGTGGGCCGCGCTTTTACGAACGTTTGGAAGTGCGCGATGCGATGGCCTATTTCCGGCTGGCCGTGTCCCAAGATGATGATTTGGCGTTTGAGCGGATCGTAAACACGCCCAAACGCGGGTTGGGCGATAAAGCGGTACAAACGATCCAGATGACCGCGCGGTCAAACGGCGTGAACTTGGTCGAAGGCGCACGGATGTGTGTTGAGGGCGGGCTGATTAAGGGCAAGGGTGGCAATGCCTTGCGCGAGTTGGTTCAGGGGTTGGACCGTTGGAATCAGAAGCTGCGCGGGCCTCTTGTCCGCGTAAACGAAAATGAACGTCTCGTAGTCATTGATGACGACGCTGGTTCGGTTGCCGCTGAATATGAGTATGGGCCGCCCGAGATTACGCATATTGAGTTGGCCGAAATGATTTTGGACGAGTCCGGCTACACGGGTCATTGGCAAAACATGAAAACGCCCGAGGCTCCGGGACGGTTGGAGAACCTCAAGGAACTGGTTAACGCGCTGGAAAACTTTGAGAACCTGCAAGGATTCCTCGAACACGTCAGCCTGATCATGGACAACGCCAAAGAAGACGAGGGCGACATGGTTACGATCATGACGCTGCATGGCGCCAAAGGTTTGGAATTTCCGGCGGTGTTCTTGCCTGGTTGGGAAGACGGAATTTTCCCGTCCCAACGCAGCATGGATGAAAGCGGTCTCAAGGGCCTCGAGGAAGAGCGTCGTTTGGCCTATGTTGGCATCACGCGGGCGGAACGCCACTGCACGATTTCCTTTGTGTCGAACCGTTTGATTTTTGGCCGCTGGCAGTCCCAAATGCCGAGCCGCTTCATTGATGAGCTGCCCGAAGAACATGTCGAGGTTCTCACGCCGCCCGGTTTGTACGGTGGCAACTTTGGCGCGGCGGGCATGGCAGCACAGGCTAATCCGGCCAGCGATGGTATGGCGTCAGACCTGCATGAGCGTGTTGCGAGTGCGGATGTCTACAACTCCCCCGGATGGCGGCGTTTGCAGCAGCGCAGTCAACAACGCCCGATGAGCCAGTCTAAAGAATCCCGCAGCATGACCATCGACATGACCGCGACATCATCCTTCACCACGGGTGAACGGGTGTTCCACCAAAAATTCGGCTATGGCGAAGTGATGCAGATCGAGGGGGACAAGCTGGTGATCGAGTTCGACAAAGCCGGTGAGAAAAAGGTTGTCGGCAAGTTTATCGTCAGCGCGCACAAAGCCAATGATGTGCCGTTCTGAGCACGTTTAGCAAGTTGTGAGACAGTATTAGGGGCCGAGTAGGTTTGGAAAAACCACAGGCACCAATGTCGCGACCAAGAGCAAAGCCATGATTATGTTAAAAGTGCGCAAGCGGGCTGGCGATGTCAGGAAGCGGCGCATTTGTTGGCCCAAAGTCGTCCATACCGTCACTGACGGGAAGCTCACTGCGAAGAAGGCGAAGGACACAATTCCGACAGCCAATAGGGACCGTGCGCCATCAGCATCCGTTGCAAACCGCGTGATTGCATAGCCCGCCATGCTCCATGCTTTGGGGTTTACCCATTGAAATGCAGAGGCCTGCAGAAACGTAAGCGGCTTGCCACCAGTCTTAGGTACATCTGGCAGTTTTGGTGCTGCCGTCGCGATTTTGTAGGCGAGCCATAAAAGATAGGCGATCGAGACGACTTTTAGTGTTCTGTCGACCACCGGAAAGGCGTCAAAAATCTGCATCAGGCCGAAGCCTACCAGTACGATCATGATGGGAAACCCAAGCGTGATCCCCATCATATGCGGGATCGTGCGCCGCAACCCGAAGTTCGCGCCAGATGCCATCAACATCGCATTGTTCGGCCCCGGTGTGACGGTTCCGACAAATGCAAACGTGATTAGGGTAAGGAAAACGTCAGAACTCATCAGGCATTTCTACGCCTAGCGTTGCGAAAGGCCAGAGAAAACAATGCCCCTAAAACGAAGAAACGACGAGCCCGGGAGGAGGGAACTCGTCGTTCTGTTCGTTGGCCAACTCGTGGGAGGACGGTTGACCGTGTCGCGTTTCAAGTGCGGCGATGTCAGGGAGGAGGAAGACATCGCCGCGTCTTGATCGCTGCGCCCAATCCTGGGAGGAGGAGGTGGGCGCGATCACGGGGCAACTTTCTGGGAGGAAGAGAAAGCCCCGATTTCGGTAATTAGTTAGTGCCGTATGCCGCTTTGCGAGCGATGGATACGATTGCACTTGGGTGCATGCCGAGGTCGGCCAGATCACGGGTGGACAGGGACTGAAGCTCAGCCAATGTTGTGCGGTAAACGCGGTATTGTGCGTAGCGTGCCGCGAGTGCGTCGCGCAGCGCTGCGATGTTTGAGAACACAGATGCGTTGCTGATGCGAACGTCAGTAATATGTGCCATGTCTTAGTCTCTTTTCAGTGTTGAGCCCGATTGTATGGGCCGTCGGTTAGGACGCCGTATTGCGTCTTCGAGATTGAAAATAGGCAATTGCTGCACTTGCACAATCCCTTGCATGATCAATACCGCTATGCAGAAAATGCATGGATAATGTCTTGAAACTGTTACGGATTGCGCAAACAGGTTGTCTGACGCTAGGTAATTAGTCGCTTTTACGTAGTGTCAATTTTCAACATGTGCAAAATATCAGCACTGTTGTCTCAAACTTGGTCAGTCTAGATAGTCCAAGAAAACTACTGGGTGATCCAAATGGCGCAAACTAATGAATTGATTCTGGCCGCGTTGAGCACAATCGGCCTTCCTGATGGGGGTGATCTGGTTTCACGGGATATGATCCGTGCGCTTTCCGTCGAAGGAAGCACCGTACGCTTTGTTATTGAGGCGCCGGATGCAGCGATGGCTGGCCGGATGGAGCCGATCCGGCAAGCCGCCGAGATGATTGTCGCTAAGATGGATGGCGTTGAGACCGTGTCAGTCGTTTTGACAGCCCACAGCGGCGGCCCGTCCAAGCAGCCCCCGCCACCGACAGATAAAACGCCTCCGAACCTGACAATCGGACGTCACCCAACGCCGCAAGCGGGCCCTGAAGGGATCCCCGGTGTTGCGCGTATTATTGCGGTGGGTTCTGGGAAGGGCGGCGTTGGTAAATCGACGGTCTCTAGCAACCTTGCCGTCGCGCTTGCCAAACAAGGCCGTAAGGTCGGCCTGTTGGATGCCGATATATATGGGCCCAGCCAGCCGCGCATGATGGGCACAACCAAGCGCCCTGCATCGCCGGACGGCAAAACCATTATTCCATTGCAGGCCCATGGTGTGACGCTGATGTCTATTGGCCTGATGTTGGACCCAGCAAAGGCCGTCGTTTGGCGTGGTCCTATGTTAATGGGCGCGTTGCAACAGATGTTGACGCAGGTCGAATGGGGTGAGCTGGATGTTCTGCTGGTCGACTTACCGCCCGGAACGGGTGATGTGCAGCTGACCCTGTGCCAGAAAACCAACCTGACCGGCGCGATTGTTGTGTCCACGCCGCAGGACGTCGCCCTTTTGGATGCACGCAAGGCGATTGATATGTTCAACACGCTTAAAACCCCTGTGTTGGGGCTGATCGAAAACATGTCTACTTATATATGTCCTGAATGCGGACATGAGGCGCATCTGTTTGGCCATGGCGGTGTTGAGGCTGAGGCTGAAACCATTGGAGCACCTTTCTTAGGTGCGCTGCCCCTTGATCTGGACACGCGGCTTGCCGGTGATGCTGGCACACCAATTGCCGCGGGCGAGGGGCCAATGGCGCAAGCTTACGCGACACTCGCAAAGCGTCTTATCGACGGCGGCATGGGCTGAAGATCCAGCGCGTCGTCTTTCACGGACGGCGCGGCTATGAAAAATACATTAAGCGGCGATATGGGAAATCATGGGCTAGGCCCGTAGTTCTCGAATCAATTTCAAGGAAAATACCCATGATTCGTCCGTGAAGGGCGGGTTTTTGCGTGAATTGGAATGGGGTTTGCTGAAAATTTCTAGTTTTTCTGGGAATTTCTGGAACTTTTTTAAAAAAAGTGCGTTCTCTATATCTTGTGCTTAATTTGGCAAAAATACGCAAATTTTCCCCATATATGCCAATCTGAACACACGCCCTAGTGTGGGGGAGGTTCAAAAACACCATGTTGTGCCATAAATTCCCAAAAAGTACTTGGCGGACCATGAATTCCCATGCATAAACATCTCAAGAAGACGGGCAGACAATACGGGGCACCAAACGACCCCACCGACACTAAGAAAACTTAGGTCAGGTTTCATACAGGCACCCAATTCTTGAACGAAGAGATCCGGCGCGCGAGCGAGCAGACATCCCCCCAGGTGGCGCGCGCAGCTGGACTAACCCGGAAACGGGAAGGAGAGGGCGGATTGGTCAGTGGCAGCAGACTAATCCGCCTCTTTTCGTTAAAAAACAGCGATTTATCGGGGGAAGAGTAGTAGGAGCCGCGGGACAGTGGGTTTGAGCTTCAGAGGCGAATTCAACCAGAAGGTTGACGGAAAGGGACGCATGTCGATCCCTGCCGATTTTCGCGTTGTGCTCACCGATGGCGATCCGCGTTGCCCTGAAAATCCCCTCCCACGTATGGTCGTTTTGCACGGCCCACATCTGAAAAATTGTCTCCACGCCTATACGATTGAAGCGATGGAAGAGATCGAAGAGGGCATTAAGGCCCTGCCGCGTGGCTCTGAAGCCCGCAAACGTGCCAGCCGGATGATCCTTGGTAAATCATGGGACACTGAAGTTGATAAAGATGGGCGCATCGTGCTGCCCCAGCGTCTGCGTCAGCAAATCGGTCTAACCGGTGAAGCAACAATGGCCGCGATGGGCGACTTCTTTGAGATCTGGAACGCCGAGACCTACGCCGAAGTTGAGGCAGCAGAAGCCGCAGCGATGGAAGCAGAGTTTGACGGTGACTTTGATCCACTCTCGCTAATTTACCCACCAGGGTCTGAATAAGATGGAGACTGCTGCCGCCTCTCCCCCCCATGTTCCCGTGCTGATCGGACCGCTTATCGCGGCCTGTTCGCCTGTTCAGGGTACATGGTTGGACGGCACTTTTGGCGCGGGCGGCTACACCCAGCGCCTTTTAGATGCCGGTGCTGACAAAGTAATTGGTGTCGACCGCGACCCAGCCGTTTTCAAAATGGCACAATGGACAATCGAAAACCCAGCAATTGAGCTGGTAGAAAATACATTTTCCAACCTAGACGCGATTGCGACTGATTTAGACGGGGTTGTCCTCGACCTCGGTGTGTCTTCCATGCAGTTGGACCAGGCTGAGCGTGGATTTTCTTTTATGAGGGACGGTCCGCTAGATATGCGGATGGGACAGGAGGGACGAAGTGCAGCTGACATTATCAATGAAGCAAACGAGACCGATCTTGCTGACATTCTCTTTACCTATGGTGAAGAGCGTGCGTCGCGACGGATCGCAAGGAAAATCGTCTCCGAACGTGACCGTGAGCCTATTGAAACGACACTTCGCCTCGCAAAAATAATTGAAGGGTGTTTGCCGCGCTCGAAGCCCGGGCAAAGCCATCCGGCAACGCGGTCATTTCAGGCCATTCGCATCGCGGTAAATGATGAATATGGCCAGCTTGCCGAAGGGTTGGAGGCCGCCGAACGCGCCCTGAAACCCGGCGGTTATTTGGCCGTCGTGACCTTCCATTCTGTTGAAGACCGCATGGTGAAACGGTTCTTGCAGCAGCGCGGGGGCGGGATGGGCAATGCAAATCGCTATTCCCCCGTAATGGAAACGGAAAAGCCTGCGTTTGAAATCACCTCAAAGAAAGCCATCGGCCCTGATGCCGATGAGCTGGAAATGAACCCGCGTTCGCGGTCCGCCAAGCTGCGCGTTGCACGGCGCACGGATGCGCCAGCGGGCGCTGTGGATCGCTCGAAACTCGGTATGCCTCAATTGAAAGATAAACGGTAATGCGTTCAATTTTTTACATTATTTCCGGTTTGATGGTTATGGGTCTTGCCTATTGGGCGTACCATGAAAACTACGAAACGCAGGCATCTTTGAGTGATGTGCGCAGCCTGCACCGCCAGATTGGTGCCGCGCATGAACGTCTGAATGTCTTGGAGGCTGAATGGGCCTACCTGAACCGTCCCGATCGTCTGCGCGACTTGGCGGAGTTGAACTTTGATCGCCTGGGATTGCTGCCTTTGATGCCGGACGCATTTGGACGGATCGAACAGGTGGCTTACCCAACCGAGATTGTATTCGACATTTCCAATTCCATCGAAGTGTCCTCAGATAATGCTCCCGAGGCGACCCAATGATCCGCACACCACTGCGCCCACTTGCCCGTATCCTGAAAGCCCGCGCACAGGGCCAAAACCCTGACGCTATTGAGGCGGAAAACATTCGCTTGCGTCACGAGGAAGACCGTGACCGCGCCCGCAACCGTGCCGAGGGGCGCTTGTTGGTAATGGGACTTGCGTTCTTTTGTGCGTTCGGTGTGATCGGTGTGCGCATGGCGGCGCTTTCCGGTTCGGTTCCCGAGGAACCTACGGCGCAGGCGTCCGGTTCGCCTATTATCGGGCAACGTTCTGATATTGTAGACAGAAATGGCCGCGTTCTGGCAACCAATCTTGATACGCACAGCCTATATGCACAGATTCCAGACATGATAGATCCGGCAAAAGCCGCGACTGACTTGGCGGCGATTTTCCCCGAGCTAGATGCCGAAGAGCTGTTGAAAGACTTCACTGGAGAGCGCCGTTTCCTTTGGATTCGCCGTGAAATTTCACCAGAGCAGATGCAAGCCGTGCATGACATTGGCGATCCGGGCCTGCTGTTTGGCCCACGTGAAATGCGTCTGTACCCGAACGGTTCCGTTGCAGCCCACATTCTTGGTGGCGCGACTTATGGGCGTGAAGGTGTGAGTTCGGCGGAAGTCGTCGGCGTGGCTGGCGTCGAAAGCTACTATGACGATTTCCTGCGTGATCCCGCAAATGAAGGCGCACCGTTGGAACTGTCCATCGATCTCACCGTGCAAGCAGCGTCCGAACGTGTGTTGCAAGGCGGCATGATGTTGATGTCCGCCAAAGGTGCGTCATCCGTTTTGATGGACGTTCACACAGGCGAAATCATCTCAATGGTGTCTTTACCAGATTTTGATCCGAACGACCGCCCACGCGTTTTGACCGCTGAAGACGGCGCAGGGGACCAATCCGACAGCCCGCTGTTTAACCGCGCGGTGCAGGGGGTCTATGAGCTTGGTTCTGTATTTAAGATTTTCACCGTGGCGCAAGGCATGGAACTTGGTCTGATCAACGCCAATACGATGATCGACACAACTGGGCCGCTTGAATGGGGCCGCTTCCGCATCCGTGACTTCCATAATTACGGTCCCGCTTTGAGCGCAGAAGATGTAATTGTGAAATCGTCCAACATCGGCACCGCGCGTATTGCGATGATGATTGGCGGCGAACGCCAACGCGCATTCCTTGGAACGTTGGGTTTGCTGGAAGAAACCACAGTCGAAATGGTCGAGGCCCCAACAGGTGACCCGTTGTTGCCAGCGAATTGGTCAGAAATTTCAACGATGACAATATCTTATGGGCACGGTCTTTCGTCTTCGCCCGTGCACCTTGCGACGGCCTATTCCAGCCTTTTGAACGGTGGCTACCGCGTTGAGCCGACGATAATACGCCAAGACGGCCCGCAATACGGTGATCGTATCGTCAGCGAGCGAGTTTCAGCAACGTCCCGTAACATGCTACGCGCTGTTGTTGACCACGGCACCGCGTCCTTTGGCGATGTGGTTGGTTATGAGGTTGGCGGTAAAACAGGCACGGCGGATAAGCCGCGCCCAACAGGTGGCTATTACGAAGACCGCACCATCGCGACATTTGCTTCCGTTTTCCCAGCCTCTGATCCGAAATATGTTTTGATCGTCACGCTTGACGAACCATCCATCGAAACTCTTGGTGAGGAACGCCGCACCGCAGGTTGGACGGCCGTTCCAGTTGCCGCAGAAATGATCCGCCGCGTTGCACCGCTGTTGGGCATGCGACCGGACGTTGAAACCCTGACGCCAACAGGTGTAACACTGACTTCAAATTGATACGGGCGATGGGGGGCCCCCATCACGCCCTAACTTGAGGTCGGATATGAGCAGCCAAGCAGACCAGAAAACATCCACTTTGGCGGGCCTCGGCTTGCATGCGCAGGGTGGTCAGGAAGCGACTATAACGGGGTTAACCGTTGATAGCCGCGAGGTGGGCGAGGGAACGTTGTTCTTCGCGCTTCCAGGTAGCACGGTGCATGGCGGTGAATTCATCCAGTACGCGCTGCGCATGGGGGCGGCCGCTGTTCTAACGGATGCGCAAGGCGCTGAAATTGCAGCCAAAGAGCTGGCCGAAAGCGATGCCGCCTTGATCATAGCTGAAGACCCGCGCGGTGCCTTGGCGCAAACCGCGTCCCTTTGGTTTGGCGCACATCCTGAAACGGTTATTGCGGTCACAGGCACCAACGGCAAAACATCGGTGTCTACCTTCGCCCGCCAAATCTGGGTCGAGATGGACCTTGCGGCGGTGAACCTTGGCACCACAGGGGTTGAAGGCGCGTGGACCCATCCGTTGAAACACACAACACCCGAACCCATCACGCTGCACCGCACCATGGCGCAGGCGAAGGCCGAAGGGATCACCCATGTCGCGATGGAGGCGTCAAGCCACGGCTTGGACCAGCGCCGCCTTGATGGGGTGATTTTGGCGGCGGCGGGGTTCACGAACTTCACGCAAGACCACCTTGATTATCACGAAACCTTCGAGGCCTATTTCGATGCCAAGATGGGGTTGTTCACGCGGCTTTTGCCCGAAGAAGGCGTGGCAGTCATCAACATTGATGACCCTAAGGGGCCAGAGGTCGTTGCATTGGCCGAGGCCCGCGGGCTGGAAACCATCACCGTTGGCCGCAGAGACGAGGCGCGTTTGCAACTGACTGCACAGCGGTTTGACGCAACGGGGCAGGAAATATTGTTTGATTGGCAACGCGGCAGTCATAAGGCGCGCCTGAACCTGATCGGTGGCTTTCAGGCGGATAACGTTTTGCTTGCCGCTGGGTTGGTGATTGCCGCGGGCGGCGATCCTGAGGAAGCCTTTGATACCCTGCCATATTTGACTACCGTTCGCGGCCGCATGCAGCACGCCGCGACGCGCAAGAACGGCGGATCTGTGTTTGTCGATTATGCCCACACGCCTGATGCGGTTGCTACGGCCCTGAAAGCGATGCGCCCGCATGTGATGGGCAAGCTGATCGCGATTGTCGGGGCCGGCGGGGATCGTGATGCATCCAAGCGGCCTTTGATGGGGCAGGCCGCAGCTGAAAACGCGGATATCGTTTTCGTAACCGACGACAACCCGCGCTCGGAAGACCCTGCCACAATTCGCGCCGCTGTTATGGCTGGATGTCCTGAAGCTATCGAAATCGGCGATCGCGCCGAGGCAATCCTGCGCGGCGTTGATGCGCTTGGGCCGGGGGATGCGCTTTTGATCGCCGGTAAAGGCCATGAAAGCGGACAGATCATCGGGGATGATGTGCTGCCATTTGACGATGTAGAACAAGCCAGTGTCGCCGTGGGCGCCCTTGACGGAGATTTGTGATGACGCTTTGGACATCAAGTGACGCTGCCGCCGTATCAGGTGGAACATCAGCCGTAAAATGGACCGCGAATGGTGTGTCCATCGATACGCGCACCATCCAAGAGGGCGATCTGTTTGTCGCGCTCAAGGCGGAACGCGATGGCCATGACTTCGTAAAGATGGCGTTAGAAAAAGGGGCCGCTGCGGCGCTGGTGACGCATCGGCCTGACGGTGTCGCCGATGATGCGCCGCTGTTGGTTGTTACAGACGTCTTAGCAGCACTCGAAGCTTTGGGGCAGGCAGCACGCGCGCGCACCAAGGCCAAGGTCCTTGCGATTACGGGGTCGGTTGGCAAGACCTCGGCCAAGGAAATGGCGCGCACTGTTTTGCAGCGCCAAGGCAAAACCCATGCCGCCGAAGCCAGCTATAACAACCATTGGGGCGTGCCGCTGACCTTGGCGCGTATGCCGCAAGACACGGAATTTGCCGTTATCGAAATCGGCATGTCCAACCCCGGAGAGATCGCGCCGCTGTCACGCATGACACATCCTGATGTTGCGATGATTACGACCGTCGCGGCAGCCCACCTTGAAGCGTTTGATGACATTTCGGGTATTGCCCGTGAAAAGGCATCGATCCTTGATGGGTTGGAAAAGAATGGTGTCGCCGTTTTGAATGCAGACATTGAAACAAGCGCCGTATTGCAGAAATATGCCGCCCGTTGCCAAGTTACGCAGGTACTGTTTGGCCAAATGTCGCGGACTTGGAAACTGGATCATGTAGCCCTATCTGAGGGGCAAACCATGGTTCAAGCGGACACGCCCAATGGCCCGCTGATGTTCAAACTCTCCACCGCTGGGCGTCACTTTGCGATGAACGGGCTTGGCATTCTGGCGGCCTGTGATGCAATGGGTGCGGACCCTGTGCAGGCGGCGATGGACCTTGGCCTTTGGCAGCCCCCTGCGGGGCGCGGTACGTTGGAAACAGTGACCACGGATCCTGCAAATGTCGGCGAGAGTCTTGCGTTGTTGGATGACGCGTTTAACGCTAACCCGACGTCGCTGACTGCGGCGCTTGAAGTTTTGGCGTCTTACACCCCACGCGACAATGTTGGGCGCGTTGTAAAAGGGCGGCGTGTTGCGATCCTTGGGGATATGCTAGAACTTGGCCCCGATGAAATGGCAATGCACGCCGATGTGGTCAATGACCCCTCCGTTCCGGCATTGCAGCTGATTCACTGTGCCGGCCCGCGAATGCGCCATTTGTACGACGCACTCCCCGAAGGGCAACGCGGGGAATGGGCGCAAACCGCGCAACAACTGGCAACGCAAGTGTCACAGCTTGTGGATGCAGGCGATGTTGTGCTTGTAAAGGGGTCAAAAGGCTCAAAAATCAGCCTTGTCGTTGACGCCATCCGCAAACTGGGGCATCCCGACACGATCTAGTGATAACGCGATAAGGTTTACGTATATGTTGTATTGGCTCACGGCACTTTCTGACGGCGGGGACTTTTTCAACCTGTTCCGCTATATCACGTTCCGTGCAGGTGGTGCATTTCTGACGGCCCTGATTTTTGGCTTTGTGTTCGGCCCTTCGTTGATCCGCGTGTTGCGTGCCCGTCAGGGCAAAGGCCAACCGATCCGTGATGATGGCCCTGAAAGCCACCTTGCCAAGGCGGGCACCCCGACGATGGGTGGTTTGTTGATTGTTGGCGCGTTGCTGACGTCGACCTTGCTGTGGGCCCGTCTGGATAACCCGTTCATTTGGATGGTTTTATTCGTCACCATGTCGTTCGCCCTGATCGGTTTTGCCGATGATTATGCCAAGGTGTCCAAGCAGAATACAGCAGGCGTGTCCGGTAAATTGCGTCTTGCGCTGGGCTTTCTGATTGCTGGCGTTGCCGCCTATTGGGCCGCGCAATATCACCCAGATGAGCTGACAAACCAACTGGCGTTGCCAGTTTTCAAGGACGTATTGGTCAACCTTGGCGTGTTGTTCATTCCTTTTGCGATGATCGTTATCGTAGGTGCGGCGAATGCTGTGAACATGACCGACGGTCTGGACGGCCTTGCGATTATGCCCGTTATGATCGCTTCCGGTGCCTTTGCGATTATCGCCTATTTCGTTGGCCGTACCGACTTTACGACAGAACTTGGACTGCACTACGTGCCCGGGACAGGTGAACTGGCGATCTTTGCAGCGGGTATCATCGGCGGTGGTTTGGGTTTCTTGTGGTACAACGCCCCGCCTGCTGCCGTGTTTATGGGTGACACTGGTTCGCTGGCACTTGGCGGCGCGCTGGGCGCGATTGCTGTCGCGACGAAACACGAGATCGTCCTCGCAATCGTTGGAGGCCTTTTTGTCGTCGAAGCTATGTCCGTCATAATCCAAGTGCTGTACTTTAAACGTACAGGGAAACGCGTTTTCCTAATGGCGCCAATTCACCATCATTACGAGAAAAAGGGATGGGCCGAACCGCAAATTGTTATCCGGTTTTGGATCATTTCTTTGATCCTCGCGGTGATTGGTCTTGCAACGCTGAAAGTGCGCTAAACGGGCATATTGTCCGTTGGATCATCTTCCTCTTCTTCAACCAGCACAGTCGCACCAGTAAGCCAAGCTTCAGCAGCGGGTTCGTCCTTGGTATCAAATGCCTTTACCTCAAGGCCTGGCATAAGTGCGCCTTCAATCTCTGCAGCGGTTTGCATCCACTTCGCGTCAGTTAAAACGGCGAGCTTTTGAAAACGGTGCATCGTTTTAAACAACGACGGCAGCCGTGCCATCTCAATCATTATTGCACCAAATGTCGGCATCGCAAAATCCGCAACCTTTATGAGCATTTGACCATTTGAAATCCCCTCGGACTTTTCGAACAAATCTTCGAGGCCGAGTTTCATCATTTCCGCGTCAAGCGGGCCACCTACTAGGATGTCGAGACGATCGGATTTGGTTTTGTGAACCAATAACACCGCGTGTCCTCCTCTTTTGATCACGCTTTCATTGTACGTTATTCGCAGCTACGCCGCCTTGATCTGGCGCAATTGCACAAGATTGAACAAACTCGGCGGACGGCGATCCTGAGCTTGCGAAACCGGCGCGCGCACTGCACTCTGCGCGCCAATAAAAGGGGCAGAAAACATGATTCCAGTGCAAGGCTATTCTGGCAAGACCGTCGCGGTTCTCGGTCTAGGACGCTCGGGGCTCGCGACCGTTACGGCGCTACAGGCTGGTGGCGCCGATGTGATCGTTTGGGACGACAGCCCTGAAGCCGCCGACAAAGCCAATGACGCGGGCGCAACGTTGCGCGACCTGACCAAGCAAGGCGCGTTTGCGGACGTTTCAGCGTTGATCACGTCTCCTGGAATCCCGCATCTTTACCCTGAGCCGCACCCCGCGATTGCCCGTGCGATGACTGAGGGCTGCCCCGTCGACAACGACATCGGGTTATTCTTTCGCAGCTTTGCAACGGGTGGTTGGGACAATTTCGAAACCATCCCGAAGGTCATTGCGATAACGGGTTCAAACGGTAAATCAACGACCTCCGCGCTGATCCATCATATCCTCGAAGAAGCAGGCCGCCCTACACAGCTGGCCGGAAACATCGGGCGCGGTGTTTTGGACATTGATGAAGCCCATGACGGAGAAGTCATCGTGCTTGAGCTGAGCAGTTACCAAACCGACCTTGCTCGCGCGTTGACGCCGGATGTGGCCGTGTTCACTAACCTCTCGCCAGATCATCTGGATCGCCACGCCGGGCATGGAGGTTACTTCGCCGCCAAACGCCGCCTGTTCGCTGAAGGCGGCCCTGACCGCGCGGTGATAGGCGTGGATGAACCTGAAGGGAACTACATCGCCAACCAACTCTCCGAAGGCCCAACAGATGATCGCGTGATCCGCGTCTCGTCTGGCACGAAACTTGGCGGGGACGGCTGGAACATCTTTGCCCGCAAAGGGTTTCTGAGCGAAACGCGAAAGGGGCGGCAAATTGGGTCAATCGATCTACGACAAATCGCCGGACTGCCCGGCGCACATAATCACCAGAACGCTTGTGCGGCCTACGCTGCCTGCCGGTCCTTGGGCATCGGGCCGCGGGTGATCGAACAGGCTTTGCACAGCTTTAAGGGCCTTCCGCACCGCAGCCAGTTGATCGCGCAACGCGATGGTGTGCGGTTTGTGAATGACAGCAAAGCCACCAACGTGGACTCAGCCGCCAAAGCATTAGCCGCCTTTGATAAGGTCCGCTGGATTTGCGGCGGTTTGGAAAAAGAGGGCGGCTTGGATGCCTTGCTACCGGCACCAACCGTCGTCAAAGCCTATGTCATCGGGCGTGAGGCCGCAGCTTTCGCCATGAAGCTTAAGGGTGTGGATGTTGAAATCTGCGGTGACATGAAAACAGCCGTAACCAAGGCCGCAGCCGAGGCTCAGTCGGGTGAAACCGTCCTCCTTGCCCCAGCAGCCGCATCGTTTGATCAATACGACAGCTTCGAGAAACGCGGTGAGGACTTCACCGACTGTGTAAACGCGCTCTAGTACCTTCATCTTGGCCAAAAAACTCAGATCCCGACCTTAGCCCTCACGCGCCGCAATCGCCGTTCCTGCGGCATGCCCTGACGCCCACGCCCATTGGAAGTTATACCCGCCGAGCCAGCCTGTGACGTCCACCGCTTCGCCAATGAAATAAAGACCGTTTTGCGTTTTGGCTTCCATGGACTTTGACGACAAGCCGTTCGTGTCCACGCCACCCGCCGTGACTTCGGCGGTGCGGTAACCTTCGGTGCCCGATGGTTTGAGGGTCCAGTTGCGAAGGTCTGCGATCAACGCTTCGATGCGGACATCTGACAGATCGCCCGTGTTTCCGCTCAGTTTGAGTTCGGAAGCAATAAATTCGATCAAACGAGCAGGCAGGTACTTGGCCAATGTTGTCGTTAGTGCCTTACGGCCTTCTGAGGTACGGTCGGCCTTTAATGCGCTGGCAAGGTCAAAGCCTGGGGACAAGGAGACAGCTATATCTTCGCCATCCACCCAATAGGACGATGCCTGCAAAACAGCAGGGCCAGACAGCCCGCGATGCGTGAACAACAGCGCTTCATCAAAGGCTGTGCCGTCATTTGTTGTGACGCGCGCGGGGGTGGCGACGCCTGCCAGCGGTTTGAATTTTTCATCCGAGAACGTGAACGGCACAAGGGCAGGGCGCGTTTCTGTAACGGCCAGCCCGAACTGATCCGCAATGTCATAAGCCAGCCCCGTCGCGCCCATTTTCGGGATGGATTTGCCGCCCGTCGCGACGACCAGATTGGCGGCCGTTACCAATTGCGCCTGCCCGTGTCGTTTCAGCGCGACCTGAAACTGCGCCCCGTCGTGACGAATATTGCCAATGCTGGTTTGTGTCCAAACCTCGCCGCCAGCGTTTGCAACCTCGGCCAGAAGCATCGCGATGATGTCTTTGGCTGTGTCGTCACAAAACAGCTGGCCCAGCGTTTTCTCGTGCCACGCGATTTTGTAGCGATCCATCAGGTCAATGAAATCCCACTGCGTGTAGCGTGCCAATGCGGACTTCGCGAAATGCGGGTTCCGGCTGATGAAATTCGCCGCCGTCGTGCCAAGGTTGGTGAAATTGCAACG
This sequence comes from Octadecabacter ascidiaceicola, assembly GCF_900185015.1. Taxonomy (GTDB): domain Bacteria; phylum Pseudomonadota; class Alphaproteobacteria; order Rhodobacterales; family Rhodobacteraceae; genus Octadecabacter; species Octadecabacter ascidiaceicola. The sequence continues at coordinate 495,889 of NZ_FXYD01000002.1, forward strand.
CCCACCACCCGAAATGCGGATTTTTTCACCCGCGGATTTGGCGTGATCGACAACCAATGTGCTGGTCCCCGCGAAGGCGGCGCAGTGAAGTCCAGCGGCGCCAGCGCCAAGAATAAGAGTGTTTACATGCATGCAGTTCAGGTGCCTTGAAAACGTCTCGTGCACAAGAGGGCTAAAGAAGCGTCATTTCACTGGAAACGTGATGCTTTTGACGTTACAGTTGAAACCAGACCCGGCAAACGGGCGTTTTGAGGCAGTAAGGCAGTCGCCATGACAGAAATGGTTTTCGGTGCGATCCCCGTGCAATCGGGCGATCCGGTTCTTCCACGTTGGTGGAGAACGGTTGATAAATGGACGCTGTCATGCGTCATCATTTTATTCGGAATTGGAATGTTGTTGGGGCTGGCCGCTTCGCCGCCTTTGGCTGCTAAGAACGGGTTTGAACCTTTCCACTATGTGCAACGTCAGGCGTTGTTTGGCTCCATCGCCATGGTTGTATTGGTCGTCACCTCGATGATGTCCCCGACTTTGGTGCGCCGATTGGCTACGCTTGGCTTTTTGGCAGCGTTTATTGCCCTTGCTGGTTTGCCGTTCTTGGGAACGGACTTTGGCAAAGGTGCCGTGCGTTGGTATTCCTTGGGCTTTGCATCTGTGCAGCCGTCCGAATTCCTAAAGCCTGGATTTATCGTTGTGGCCGCATGGTTTATGGCTGCGAGCCAAGAGATTGGCGGCCCGCCTGGTAAGTCATATTCCCTTATTCTGACCGCGGTGATCGTGTTGATGCTGGCCATGCAGCCTGACTTTGGCCAATCCGCGTTGATCCTGTTTGGCTGGGGCGTGATGTATTTCGTTGCCGGTGCGCCGATGCTTATTCTCGTCGCGCTTGCTGGTGTTGTCACCTTTGGCGGCACGGTTGCCTATTCGAACTCCGAACACTTTGCGCGTCGTATTGACGGTTTCTTGAACCCTGACGTCGACCCGACCACGCAGCTTGGCTATGCCACAAACGCCATTCGCGAAGGCGGGTTCTTTGGTGTTGGTGTGGGCGAGGGGCAGGTGAAATGGTCTCTGCCTGATGCGCATACAGACTTCATTATTGCAGTCGCGGCCGAGGAATACGGATTGATCTGTGTTCTTGCGATCATCGGGCTTTATGCAACTGTCGTCGTACGGTCCCTGATGCGTTTGATGAAAGAACGGGACCCGTTCATTCGTTTGGCTGGCTGTGGGCTTGCCTGCATCGTTGGTGTTCAAGCGATGATTAACATGGGGGTGGCGGTGCGTTTGCTTCCTGCAAAAGGCATGACATTGCCGTTTGTTAGCTACGGTGGTTCGTCCGTGATCGCGTCCGCGATTGCGGTCGGCATGTTGCTGGCGTTCACGCGCACGCGTCCACAGGGCCAAATCGGTGACATTTTGCTACGGCGGGGCCGGTAATGTCTGATCCACTTTTGATTATCGCGGCAGGTGGCACTGGTGGCCATATGTTCCCAGCCCAAGCTTTGGCCGAAGCGATGCTGGCACGCGGCTGGCGGGTTAAGCTGTCCACGGATGTGCGCGGCGCGCGCTACACGGGCGGCTTTCCCCATGCGGTTGAAATCGAACAGGTCGGATCGGCCACCTTCGCGCGGGGCGGTTTGGTGGCCAAGCTCAGGGCACCGTTCACGATCGCAGGTGGGGTGGTTTCGGCAGTGTTTAAGATGCTGCGCGACAAGCCCAGCGTCGTTGTCGGCTTTGGTGGTTATCCAACTATTCCGGCGATGTCTGCGGCGTGGATTTTGCGCAAGCCCACGATGATCCACGAACAAAACGGCGTGCTGGGCCGTGTTAACAAGATTTTCTCAAAGCGCGTGAACAAGGTTGCCTGCGGAACATGGCCGACAGAATTGCCCGCCGGTGTCGAAGGCGTGCCCGTGGGCAACCCCGTGCGTAATGCAATTTTGGAACGTGCGGGGGCGGGATACATCGCACCGGGTGATTACCCGATGTCCATTCTGGTGATGGGCGGCTCGCAGGGCGCACGTATCCTGTCAGACATTGTGCCGCCTGCGGTTTCGGGGCTTCCCTCGGCCATTCGTCGCAACATCCGCGTCAGCCATCAGGCCCGCGCCGAGGACCTTGAACGCGTCGCGAAGTATTACGCAGACGAAGGCATTCCCGCAGACGTGCAGCCGTTCTTTAACGACGTGCCGACGCTGATGTCTGAATGCCAGCTGGTGGTTTCCCGCGCAGGCGCGTCGTCTATCGCAGACCTGAGCGTCATCGGTCGCCCCGCGATCCTTGTGCCATATGCAATGGCGCTATCAGATCACCAAACCGCAAATGCGCGCCAGTTGGTTGAAACAGGCGCTGCAATTGCGATTGCCGAAGCAGACCTGCAAGTCGACAGCTTATCCACGCAGATTGCAGATATCTTGGGCGACGCAAACAAAGCGCAATCCATGTCCCAAGCAGCCCTTGCCTGCGGGAAGCCGGACGCGACAGAAACACTTGTCGCGCTGACGTTGGAATTGACCCAACCCAAACCGTAGATACGAGTAACAAAAAGAAGATGGACGGAAGCAGACCCATGAACGCAGCAGCGACAAAACTCCCCCTCGACGTTGGCCCGATCCATTTCGTGGGTATCGGCGGTATTGGCATGTCAGGGATTGCCGAAGTGCTGTTGTCGCACGGCTATGTGGTGCAGGGGTCCGATCTGAAGGAAAGCCCGATCACTAAGCGCCTGAAAAAACTGGGTGCACATGTGTTTGTCGGTCAAAAGGCTGAAAACATCGCAGACGCCGAAGTCATCGTGATTTCCAGTGCGATCAAGACGGGCAATCCAGAACTGGACGAAGCCCGTGCCCGAGGTCTTCCAATCGTGCGTCGCGCCGAAATGCTGGCCGAACTGATGCGCATGAAATCTAATATCGCGGTCGCGGGGACGCACGGCAAAACGACGACCACAACTATGGTTGCGGCGCTGCTGGATGGCGGTAATTTCAACCCAACGGTTGTGAACGGCGGTATCATTCACGCCTATGGGTCCAACGCGCGCGTTGGCGACGGCGAATGGATGGTGGTTGAAGCGGACGAGTCTGATGGCACGTTCAACCGCTTGCCAGCGACAATCGCGATTGTGACCAACATCGACCCTGAGCACATGGAGCACTGGGGTACCGAGGAAAACCTGCACCGCGGGTTTTATGATTTCGTGTCCGGCATTCCGTTTTACGGGCTGGCTGTGTGCTGCACCGATGACAGTGACGTTCAGGCTTTGGTTGGGAAAATCACCGACCGCCGTGTCATGACGTACGGGTTTAACGCACAAGCGGACGTGCGCGCGATCAACCTGACATATAAGCAGGGCGTCGCGCATTTTGACGTGGTCTTGCAAAACGAAGACATGACGATCGAAAACTGCGCATTGCCGATGCCGGGGGATCATAACGTCTCAAACGCATTGTCGGCAATCGCCGTTGCGCGGCATTTGGGGATGAAGGCCGAAGAAATCCGGTCTGCCTTGGAAAACTTTGGCGGTGTGAACCGTCGCTTTACCCGTGTGGGCGAAGTGGATGGGGTCACGATTATTGATGATTACGGTCACCACCCGACCGAAATTCTGGCCGTTCTAAAGGCCGCACGCCAAGCCTGCGATGGGCGTATCATCGCCGTGCACCAACCCCACCGCTATACCCGTGTTCACCATCACTTTGATGACTATTGCGCCTGTTTCAACGACGCGGATGTCGTCGCTATTTCCGAGGTTTTCGCCGCTGGTGAGGACGTGATTGAGGGCGCGACGCGCGATGATCTGGTCGCCGGATTGATCCGCGCGGGCCACCGCCATGCCCGTGCCATCACGGATGAGGCTGACTTGGTGCGCTTGGTGAAAGAACAAGCCAAGCCGGGCGATATGGTCGTGTGTCTTGGCGCGGGTTCTATTTCCAGCTGGGCCAACGCGCTGCCGGAGCTTTTGAAAGCGTGACCTATGAATGGCTCATCCTTGGGGCGGTTCTGATTGCCGCGCTGTTGCCGATGATCAAATGGGTGCGCCGCCTGTTTTGGGCGTTTTCGATTGCATTTGTTGGGATGATGTTAATTCACATGCAGCATAACCCTGGTGAAGCGACGCTTGCGTTGGGGGCAATGGGGGGCGGGCTGATGTTTGCGCGCCCTATTCGGCGTATGGTTTTGGGTGGCATATTGTGATGGGTTCGAATTGGCTATGCCAATCCGACCAATGCGGGGGCCAGCCCCCGCGCCCCCGGGATATTTTTGAAACAGAGACAAAGAGGATCTGGGCGTGAGTTGGTCGATTGTCATTGCCGCCCTCTGGGTTTTGGTCGCGACGGGAACCGCGTTGCTGCCGATGCGCCGGCAATATGTGCCGGGGGTTACATTGTTGTTGGTGGCGCCGGTTCTGATCCTTTGGCTGGGCTATGACTTTGGCTGGGGCTGGGGCGTTGCGGCATTCATTGGGTTTGCGTCAATGTTTCGCAACCCGCTTAGATATTTGTTCGCTCGCGCACGCGGTCAACGGCCGGAGATTCCGAAATGATGGCAGTGGGGTTGGGATTCGCTTGGCTGGTTGCGGCCAATGTTTTGGCGATGTTGCCAAGCCGCGATAACCTGTGGACGCGGGCCTATGTGCTGATCGCGATTGGCATTCCGTTGCTGGGCTACATTACATACATCAACGGCCCGCTTTGGGGGATGGCGTTTTTGGTTGCTGGATGCAGTGTGCTGCGCTGGCCGGTGATCTATTTGGGGCGCTGGATACGCCGCGTAATGGCGAAGACAGAAAGCTAAGAGACGCGACAAATGCTTGGCAGCAGTGGTGTGTCGCGCTAAACGAGCCCCATGATGTTGAATGATTTGCCCGAAGTGCACGGCGTGTTAACGCCAAACCGTGACCTGTCAGAACTGACGTGGATGCGCGTGGGCGGGCCTGCGGATGTGTTGTTCCAGCCTGCGGATGAAGAAGACCTATGCGCGTTCTTGGCTGCTTTGCCGGAAGATGTTCCTGTCTTCGCGATGGGCGTTGGGTCCAATCTGATCGTGCGAGATGGCGGTGTGCGCGGCGTCGTGATCCGGCTTGGGCGTGGATTCAACGGGATTGAGTTTGACGGAAACACCGTGCGGGCAGGGGCCGCGGCACTGGACATGCATGTGGCGCGCAAGGCAGCGGCGCAGGGGTTGAACCTGACGTTTCTACGGACAATTCCGGGCTCCATTGGCGGCGCTGTTCGAATGAACGCAGGGTGTTACGGCGACTATATGGCCGATGTTTTGCAGAACGTACGTGTTGTGATGCGCGATGGCTCTGTGCAAACGTTGGCGGCCGATGCGCTGGATTTGCAGTACCGTTCCTCGTCATTGCCAGAGGGCGCGGTGATTGTTTCGGCCACGATGAAAGCGCCACTCGAGGATCCTCAAACCCTTGAGGATCGCATGGCGGCGCAGCTGGCCAAGCGTGATGAGACCCAGCCAACCAAGGATCGCACCGCTGGCAGCACATTCCGTAACCCTGCGGGTTTTTCCAGCACTGGAAAGGCGGATGATAGCCAAGATTTGAAGGCGTGGAAGGTGATTGACGACGCTGGCATGCGTGGCGCAGCCGTCGGTGGCGCGGTGATGAACGTAAAACATTCCAACTTTTTGACCAATTCGGGGGGCGCAACGGCGGCCGACCTCGAAAACCTTGGGGAAAGCGTTAGAAAAAAGGTTTACGAAACCAGTGGATTAACGTTAGTGTGGGAAATTATGAGGGTTGGTGAACCGGCCCCGAAAGACTGATCTCCTTTAACGGATCAAAGCCCCACAGGCAGGGGCGCGGTAAACAAAGTATATGACGACCCAACAAAGGGTCGCGAAAGAGGCGATAGCGTGTCGAGCAGGACACCCCAAACCGTAGCCGTTCTGATGGGCGGCCCCTCGGCTGAACGTGAGGTATCCCTCAGTTCAGGCAAAGAATGTGCGGCCGCGTTGCGCGTCGCAGGTTTTGATGTGGTCGAGATTGATGCCGGTGCTGACCTTGTGGAACAGCTGAAAGCCGCCAAGCCAGATGTCGCGTTTAATGCGCTGCACGGGCGGTGGTGTGAAGATGGTGTTGTGCAGGGCGTGTTGGAATGGTTGCGCATCCCTTACACGCACAGCGGCGTTCTGGCGTCTGCGATTGCGATGGATAAACAGAAGACCAAAGACGTGTATCGCACCCACGGTTTGCCGTTTGTGGAAAGCATTTTGGCGACCAAGGTCGAGATTCAAGCGGACCATGTGATGGAGCCACCCTACGTTGTGAAGCCTTTCGATGAAGGGTCCAGCGTTGGAATTTACCTTGTGCATGAAGCGGCAAACGGGACGCCAAAGATCGCACCGGAATTGCCGGATGTGATGATGGTTGAAACCTTTGCGCCGGGGCGCGAGTTGACGACAGCCGTGAGGGGGGCGGGGGCTGCATCTGCTGAAAGTCGCGCGCTAACGGTCACCGATATCGTTGTGGATGGCTGGTATGACTATGAAGCCAAATATGGTGCCGGCGGCAGCAAACATATTCTGCCCGCTAACATCCCGCAGGACATTTTCGATGCTTGTATGGACTACGCGGTCCGCGCCCATAACGCGCTTGGCTGTCGTGGGCTTAGCCGTTCGGATTTCCGTTGGGACGAGAGCCGTGGCCTTGATGGGCTAATCTTGCTGGAAACCAACACGCAACCGGGTATGACACCAACATCATTGGCCCCAGAGCAGGCGGCACATGTCGGAATTTCATTCCCAGAATTGATGACTTGGATGGTGGAGGACGCGTCATGCGATCGCTAAAGGCTCAGCGTCCTGAAGGTGTACGCCGCGACCCGGCGCCATCCCGTTGGGGGTACCGTTACCAGCGTTTGATGCTGACACCTGGGTTCCGCAAGCTTGTAAAAGTTGGCGTTCCAATGCTAGTTGTTGGTGGCCTGATCGCAGGTTGGACAGCGCGTGAAGCGAACCGTCAGATGATCGCGGACGCCTACAACAACACCAAAACCCAGCTTCAGCAGCGCGATGAATTCATGGTTAAGATGATGGCGATTGACGGGGCTGACGATACGTTGGCCACCGATATTCGCACGGTCTTGCCGTTGGAATTTCCGCAATCCAACTTTGACCTCGACTTAGAAGAAATGCGCCAAACGGTTGCGGCTTTGCCCGCTGTTGCGGATGTCTCATTACGTGTGCGTCCAGGGGGCGTTTTGCAGGTCAACGTTACGCAGCGCGTTCCGGTTGCGGTGTTTCGGGCCCCTGAAGGGCTTAAGCTGATCGATAGCGAAGGCGTGCTAATTCAAAATATCATCGCCCGCGCAGACCGTTCGGATTTGCCGCTGATCACAGGTGATGGCGCTCGGGAAGCGCTCGATGAAGGGCTTGAAATTTACCGTGTTGCGGGGCCGTTGATGCCACGTATGCGCGGCGTGGTGCGGATGGGCGAACGTCGTTGGGACGTGATCCTCGACAGTGGTCAACGCATTCTACTACCGACAGACAATCCAGTGCCCGCGTTTGAACGGGTGGTTGCATTGAACCAAGCCCAAGACTTGCTGGAACGGGATGTAGCGGTGGTCGATATGCGCCATCCAGCCCGCCCGACAATCCGAATGAATGAACAGGCCGTAACGAATTTGCGTCAGATCAACGCCGAACAAGAATAAGAATAGGTGTGTAACAAATGAGAGATCTTTACCAATCCCAACGCGCCATGCGCGCTATGCGCCAAGCAGCCATGCAACGTGGTGTCATTGCAATTTTGGACATAGGCAGTTCCAAGATCGCCTGCCTTGTTCTGCGTTTTGACGGGCCTGAGCAATATAGCGATGGGGATGGTGTTGGTTCCATGGCGGGGCAGTCGTCGTTTCGGGTGATTGGGGCCGCAACCACCCGTTCACGTGGTGTTCGTTTTGGCGAGGTTGAGGCCATGGCCGAAACTGAACGTGCAGTGCGTACCGCTGTTCAAGCAGCGCAAAAGATGGCGAATGTTCGCGTGGATCACGTGATAGCTTGTCTGTCCGGTGGCCGCCCGCGGTCCTACGGACTGGACGGGCAGGTTGATGTGATGGGGCAAACTGTAACGGAAGGCGACATTGGCCGTGTTCTGGCGGAATGCGAAGTGCCAGACATTGGCGAGGGTCGCCAAGTGCTGCACGCGCAACCGATCAACTTCGCACTGGATCACCGCTCTGGTCTTGAAGACCCGCGCGGGCAGATCGGCACAACCCTGACGACCGATATGCACATGATGACTGTCGAAGACAGCATCATTGAAAACCTGCTGTATTGCATCAAACGCTGCGACCTCGAGTTGGCGGGTATTGCGTCATCGGCCTATGCGGCGGGGATTTCGTCGCTGGTTGAGGATGAACAGGAACTCGGTGCGGCCTGCATCGATATGGGCGGCGGGTCTACCGGTATCTCGATCTTTATGCGCAAACACATGATCTATTCGGACGCTGTGCGCATGGGCGGGGACCACGTGACGTCTGATATTTCCATGGGTCTGCAAGTTGCACCTGCGATGGCAGAACGCATCAAAACATTCTACGGAGGCGTGCTGGCGACGGGCATGGACGACCGCGAAATGATCGAAGTTGGCAGCAACACAGGCGACTGGGAACGCGATCGTCGCACCGTCAGCCGCGCGGAGCTTATCGGCATCATGCGCCCACGGGTTGAAGAAATACTTGAAGAGGTACGTGTGCGTTTGGACGCCGCGGGCTTTGAACATTTGCCAAGCCAACAGATCGTTCTGACAGGGGGCGGCAGCCAAATTCCGGGCCTTGATGGTCTGGCCAGCAAAATCCTTGGCCAGCAAGTGCGCCTTGGTCGTCCATTGCGCGTTCAAGGCTTGCCGCAAGCGGCGACAGGGTCGGCGTTTTCGGCCGCCGTTGGCCTCAGCCTTTTTGCGGCGAACCCGCAGGATGAGTGGTGGGACTTCGATATTCCCGCCGAGAAATATCCGGCACGTTCCTTCAAACGGGCTGTTCGCTGGTTCCGAGAGAACTGGTAGTTCCGTGGGTTACTACCCACGCATACGCAAGATTTCGCCGATCACCCCAGATACGGCGGAAAATCTCGCCAAGAGGCCCACATTTTGCGGTTTTTTGGCACTTTAGACGTGACCCAGGGGGCAGAGGCCGTTAAGGTCCAGTAAATAATTCGACAAGAACGCCCGATGGGACGGGCCCAACAAGACAGGCGGACAGCACATGACATTGAATCTCTCCATGCCCGGGCAGGAAGAACTGAAACCACGCATCACCGTATTTGGTGTAGGCGGCGCAGGCGGTAACGCAGTAAACAACATGATCGAGCAAGAGCTTGAAGGTGTTGAGTTTGTTGTTGCCAACACAGACGCGCAGGCGCTTCAGCAGTCCCGCTCGGATGCGAAAATTCAGATGGGTGTCAAAGTAACCGAAGGTTTGGGTGCAGGTGCTCGTGCAACCGTTGGTGCCGCTGCCGCAGAAGAATCAATTGAACAGATCGTTGACCACCTTGCTGGCGCACACATGTGCTTCATCACAGCGGGTATGGGCGGTGGCACCGGTACAGGTGCTGCACCGATCATCGCACAGGCTGCCCGTGAACTTGGCGTTCTGACTGTTGGTGTTGTTACCAAGCCGTTCCAGTTTGAGGGCGGCAAGCGTATGAACCAAGCGGATGCAGGCATCGAAGCCTTGCAAAAGGTTGTCGACACGCTGATCATCATTCCAAACCAGAACCTCTTCCGTCTGGCGAATGAAAACACAACCTTCACCGAAGCGTTCTCCCTTGCGGATGACGTGCTTTATCAAGGTGTTAAGGGTGTTACTGATCTTATGGTTCGCCCTGGTCTTATCAACCTCGACTTTGCTGATGTTCGCGCCGTAATGGACGAAATGGGCAAGGCGATGATGGGCACAGGCGAGGCCGACGGTCAGGACCGTGCGGTTCAGGCGGCAGAAAAAGCCATCGCGAACCCACTGCTGGACGAGATTTCCTTGGAAGGCGCACGCGGCGTTCTGATCAACATCACAGGCGGCTACGACCTGACGTTGTTCGAACTCGACGAAGCAGCCAACAAGATCCGCGAAAAGGTCGACCCAGAAGCAAACATCATCGTCGGGTCCACGCTGGACACTGGCATGGAAGGCAAGATGCGTGTGTCCGTTGTGGCAACTGGCATCGACGCTGTTGCGAAAACGTCCGACATTCCGGTTCCACGTCGCCCAATGGCAGCACCTTTGACACAGCAAGTTACAGCTGAAGTGAAAGCAGAAGAAGCGGCACCGGCGCCGGCTGAGGCACCTGCTGCTGTTGCTGAAGTTGCTACAGAAACGGCTCCTGAACCAACGTTGTTTGATGAAACAGCTGCCGCTGCACCGGCACCAGCGCCAACATTTGACGCACCTGCAGCCGCTGCTGCAGCCGAAGCTGATCTGCCACCGGCCGCTTACCAGCCGCGCCCAGAGCCAGAAATCGAAGCGCCAACTAACGCATTCGTTGCGCCGCAGCGCCCTGCAGTTGGCACACCAAGCCAGGAAACGCTTAATCGTCTTCGCACCGCAGCGACCCGCAGCGCACCAGCCGCAGCACCCGTCGCAGAGCCGATGGAAACAGAAGAGGCCGCAAAGCCGCGGATGGGCGGGTTGAACAGCCTGATCAGCCGCATGACTGGTCATAACGAAAGCCAAGCCGCCGAGCGCCCGCAGCCACCTGTTGCGACCCTGCGCGAAGAGGCTGCACCAGCGTCTGAAGCTGATGCAGACCAAGAACGTATCGAAATTCCAGCGTTCCTGCGTCGCCAAGCGAACTAAAATGCTGTGACGTAAGGTCACGATTTAAGAAGAAGGGCTGCCAGCTGGTGGCCCTTTTTATTTGCATATCAGGCGCTTGCCGCGCCGCAGCACGCACAACGGCAGTTTTTAGCCACTTTGTAACAGGGATGTTTCAGTCCGTTGCAAAGAGTGTGTTGAGAGACGGCCCCCCACCTCTTAAGTCTTTTTCAACAAAGAAGGCTTTAATCGTGCAAACGACTCTCGACACAACAGTGGCATTTGAAGGCAAGGGGCTCCACCTCGGGCAGCCTGTGTCTATTGTTGTTCGTCCTGCACCCGCAGATCATGGAATCATCTTTCGCCGTATGGACGTTGATGCATCCAAAGCCGATGTTCCGGCCCTCTGGCACCGCGTCATCGTTTCTCCGCTGAACACGCGGATCGAAAACGCGGCAGGGACGTCTGTTTCCACGATTGAACATATCATGGCGGCACTTGCCGGATGTGGTTTGCACAACGCACTGATCGAAGTAACCGGCCCTGAAGTGCCAATTCTTGATGGGTCGGCGGCGCAATTCGTCGAAGGGTTTTTGCACGCTGGGGTTCGCCGCTTGAACGCGCCCTTGCGCGTGCTCGAAGTACTGAAACCAGTTTCGGTTACGGTCGGCGATGCGACCGCACGCCTTGACCCTGCTGATACTTTGCACATCCGCTTTGAAATCGACTTCGCCGATCGCGCGATTGGACATCAAGAAAAGACACTGAACATGTCTAACGGTGCCTTTGTGCGTGAGTTAAGCAACAGCCGCACGTTCTGCCGTTCGTCCGATGTGGATGCGATGCGCGCCCAAGGTCTCGCCCTTGGTGGCACATTGGAAAACGCAGTTGTGGTTGATGATGCTGAGGTTCTCAGCCCCGGTGGTCTGCGCCACAAAGACGAGGCTGTTCGTCATAAGATGTTGGATGCATTGGGTGATTTGTATACCGCAGGCGCCCCAATTTTGGGCCGATACACCGGATCAAAGGCTGGCCATGCGGTCACGAACGCCTTGCTGTGTGCATTGTTTAATGACCCCGAGGCTTGGGCATGGCGAGACGCTGATGTGGCAACTGCCGCTCGTTTGCCGGGTGTTGGCATTCGTTGGGCTGACGTTCCTGCTGTCGCTTAAATTACCTTCAATTATCAATCGACAACGCGTGCGTGCAAAAGGCATTTTGCACCCCATATTTATGTGCTAGACCACTTCCAATGAGAACAGATGTTCGGACAATAAACGTGAGCGGGGGCGCCTCAATGTCAGGCCGCAGCAGCATTTTTAAACTTCGTAAAGGTCTGGTAACAGGCGTGTTTGTGCTCGGGCTGATGGCTGGGTGTGGAGCGCTTGATACCCGTGCACCTGGCGCTTTGGAAGCATATTCCGCACAAGAGATCTTTGAACGCGGTGAGTTCGAACTCGAACGCGGGCAGGGCGATGACGCTGCCTTCTACTTCGGTGAAATTGAGCGCCTATACCCTTATTCCGAATGGGCCAAACGCGCGTTGATCATGCAGGCGTTTTCATATCACCGTGATAAGGACTACCCGAATTCACGTGCAGCGGCACAACGCTACATCGACTTTTATCCCGCCGATTCTGACGCAGCCTACGCTCAGTATTTGTTGGCGCTATCTTACTACGACCAGATTGACGAAGTTGGCCGAGATCAAGGTCTTACGTTCCAAGCGCTGCAGGCATTGCGCGTTGTGATTGAGCGCTACCCTGAGAGCGAATATGCACGTTCTTCGGTCCTGAAATTTGACCTAGCCTTTGACCATCTCGCCGCTAAAGAGATGGAAATCGGCCGCTACTATTTGAAACGCGACCATTTCGCAGCGTCCATTAACCGTTTCCGCATTGTTGTCGAAGACTTCCAAACAACGTCCCACACACCCGAAGCCTTACACCGTTTGGTTGAGGCGTATTTGTCGCTCGGCCTCGTCGAAGAAGCCCAGACCGCTGGCGCGATCCTTGGCTATAACTACCAGTCGACCGAGTGGTATGAAGACAGCTTTGCGTTGTTGACGGGGCAGGGGCTTGAGCCGAAATCCATCGGGGACAACTGGTTGTCGGCCATCTATCGTCAGATGGTACGCGGCGAATGGCTCTAGGCTAAGGCATGCTCCGCAGCCTTGATATTCGTGACATGCTAATCATTGACCGGCTGGAGCTTGCGTTCCAACCGGGGTTGAATGTGCTGACTGGAGAAACTGGGGCGGGCAAGTCTATCTTACTGGATTCATTGGGCTTTGTTCTTGGTTGGCGCGGCCGCGCCGAGCTTGTGCGCCAAGGGGCCGATCAGGGTGAGGTCATTGCCGAGTTCGATCTCACCGAAAGCCACGCCGCATGGGACGTGCTGCGCGAGGCGGGGTTTACCTACGATGACACCCTGATTTTACGCCGCATTAACAGCCGTGACGGGCGCAAAACGGCGTGGATCAATGATCGCCGTGTCAGTGGGGAAATTTTACGATCGGTGTCTGAAACGCTCGTTGAATTGCACGGTCAACACGATGATCGTGGCTTGCTGAACCCGCGAGGGCATCGTGTTCTTCTAGATGATTTCGGTGGGTTGGATTCAAAGTTAACGAAAGTTCGTAGCGCTTGGAGAACCTTGGTTGCGGCGAAGAAAGAACTGTCTGAAGCGCAGGCGCGCGTCGCTGAATTGCAGGCTGAGGAAGAGTTCCTACGCCATGCAGTGGCCGAGCTGGACGGGCTAGCCCCAACAGCTGGAGAGGACGCAGAACTTGACCAGCAGCGCCGCAAAATGCAGGCCGCTGAAAAGATCGGCGTCGATATTTCTAAAGCACAACAAGCACTTGGCCTGAACGGGGCAGAGGGAATGCTTGGCGATGCGATGCGTTGGCTGAGCGATTCAGCCGACCAAGCAGATGGCACACTGGAAGGTCCACTTGCCGCACTAGAACGCGCCATGGCTGAGCTAAGCGAAGCGCAGGGGGGTGTGGAAACTTGCATTGATGCGCTGGCGTTTAATCCATTTGAGCTGGAACAGGTCGAGGAACGTTTATTCGCGATCCGTGGTCTGGCCCGCAAACACAACATTCTGGCAGATGAGCTTGCGCCGTTTGCCGACGGTTTGCGCGAACGCTTGAACGCTTTGAATAGAGGTGCATCTGACCTTGCCGATCTGAATGCCGCATTGGGCATCGCACAGGCAAGTTACGACAAAGCCACAAGCGAATTGACGGAGTCTCGACGTAAATGGGCGGCCAAGCTCGACAAGGCTATGGCGAGCGAGCTGGCACCATTGAAAATGGAACGCGCTGTTTTCGTTACAGAAATCACGGAAGCAGAAGCTGGCCCAGAAGGGGTGGATACCGTTGCATTTACCGTTGCGACCAATCCCGGTGCGCCAGCCGGTCCGATCGGAAAGATCGCCTCAGGTGGGGAATTGAGCCGTTTCCTACTTGCCCTGAAGGTCTGCCTGACGGGCGCTGAATCTGGCCTCACTTTGATTTTTGACGAGATTGACCGCGGCGTTGGCGGTGCGACGGCAGATGCTGTTGGGCGACGTTTGTCCCAGCTGGCAGGGCAGGGCCAAGTGTTGGTCGTAACGCACAGCCCACAAGTCGCGGCCCTTGGGGATCATCACTGGCGCGTTGAAAAACGCCAGACTAAGGACGCGACGTTGTCGACAGTTGTTGGTTTGATGGATGATGAACGCATTGACGAAATCGCGCGTATGCTCAGCGGTGATCGTATAACTGAAGAAGCCCGTGCTGCTGCAAAGGCATTGCTTCCTGAGTGATCAGGTTCAAGTTGCGTTTGTTCAACAATTCCGGTGGTTTTGTGGGAGAAATTGCTGATTTTTGTTGCGAAATGACAAGCCAAGCCGGATAGTGTTTAACGCTGAAATACCCACGTCATTGCCACCACCCGACCAAAACTTGCGCCGATTGCTCGGCTCTCTGAAAAGCCCGATCCACGATCAATTCGCATCACGGGATCTAAAAGAAATTCTGTGACCCGAAGGCCAAAATTCAAATGTACCACTCTAATGAGACTTAAATTAACCTTTTGGTCAATTAACCGCTTACCCCATTTAGGGTAAAATTACGTTTTGATCAGAAATTGCTGTAATCGTTCAAGAACTTGCGGCCATTTTACGAAGAACAGCAACTGTCCTGCGTCGGGAAACACATCAAATGTGATCCATGGGTAATCGCGACGAAACTCTGCAAGCGTTTCAGCCGGAACCTGCGGGTCCTGCAACCCATTCATCAAGATCACGGGGACTTTACCTTTCAGTGCCAGAACTGAATCCGTCCAATCGGTCGTTTCATGGGCGATGACTTCGCGAGAGAATGAATCGTGGGCGCTATGATCATCAGAAAGGCAAACTTCAGAACCTACGACGAGTGCTTCAAACACGTCTTGGTTCGCAAAGGTCGCAGTGTCGGCTTCCGATTTTCCATAAACCGCCTGAAGAAAGCCGCGTTTCCCAAGCCGCTTCGCCAAAGCAAAACCCGCTTTAACCATAAATGGCAAAAGGTGAGGGGTATAGCGCGCTCCAGCGAGGATGAAGCGGTGCCACTTATCCATCCGGTCGTATTGTTCAGCACGGGTCAGTGGAAGAACACCTGCGCAAGCCACAAGTGCAGAGATACGGCCTTCGTGTAATTGATTGAATTGACATGCAATATGCGTATCTCCGCCAAGGGTAAGCATAGGCGCGGCCTCAACATCCAGATGGTTCATCAGTGCCGCAAGATCATCGCACAATTGCGGCACATAGGGCGTGCGCTTGGGGATCGGGTCGGATTTTCCGTATCCGGCTCGAACAGGTACAATCACCTTTATACCGAGCCGTGCCGCTTCCACTTCGGCTTTCGCCGGCCAGCGTACTAAGCCGTAGTCGAGCGGAGAGTAGATCAGTGGCGTTCCATAAGGGTCGCCCAGAATGAGGTAATCCATCCGCCGCCCGTCTTCTAAGGTAAACGTCTGGAACGGGCGGGGGGGGAGCGTGTCATACCCTTGGGAAACAGATTTGGTTTTTTCTGAAACTTGGGTCGTGAACTGTGCAATTTCCATCGTCGAAAGCGTCAGGCGAACAAGCTCTGTTTGGCTGCGGGTTTCAGTCTTGGCCATGATGGACTTGAGCTGGGCACGGATCGTATCAACGCTGCGACCGCGAATATCGGCGGCTTGTTGAAGTGTATTGCCCTCGGTCAGGGCACGAACGACTTGGGATTCCGCAGGGGTAAGATCGAAGGCTGCACGCAGCATTTCGGAAAAACCGTCGGGCCAATGGATATCTGATGACAGGATCAAAACGAACGGGGCGTTGTCTGGCGTGTGAATGACACGCAAATGGAACACCACGAGACGATCGCTGTCCGCGGTATGGCCACGAAGCACCACGGGTTCATTTTGCGCACTGTTCAACATACGGGCGATGTGATGCGCGAGTTCTTCGGTGTCGCCATCGCCAAGTCGGACATCCTGCAAGCGGCTTCCGCTTTTGACGTGCAACAATTGGCTGGCACCGGCATTTGCTGCAGTGATTGTAAGGCTTTGATCCACGGCAAAGGCGGCGGAATGGTCAATCTGGTCGATGATGGATTGCGGCCCTTTGCCAACTTCGTCGCGCAGAACACGGTCCAAAACCTGATCCGCGCGTTCAACGTGGCCAACCAGTTGGTCCAGCCCAATGACAGAAGGTTGCGCGTGATGGGCTGCTAAGCGTTCAGGCCCGATCATCGCTTCCCAGTGGTCGAGCAGCGCTTCGTAGCGGGACGGATCGACGGCGACTTCGTAAAGTCGGTCGATCATTTCGTTTGTGTTCGCGACACCTTGCGAAGCCGCTGGTTTGTCATCTGTACCCATCTTCCCTCTCAGGTTGAAAGAGTAGCAGAAGTTTACCCTTGCGTCACCTTATCCGTTCAAACGTACAACTTTTCCAGGGTTGAGAATGTTGTCCGGGTCCAGTGCTCGTTTGATTTGAGCCATAACATCCCAACCCACGCCATGTTCTGCGGCCATATAGGGAAGCTTTCCCATGCCGACACCATGCTCGCCAGTAATTGTGCCGCCAAGTGCGATGGCGCGTTCGGCCATGCGGGTCGATAATTCCTGCGCGCGCCGTTTCTCATCCGCGTTGGATGGGTCAATCAGCAGGATCGCATGAAAGTTTCCGTCACCGACATGGCCCAAGATCGGGGCAGGGATCATTGATGCGTCTATGTCAGCTTGGGTTTCAGCGACAGCCTGCGCGAGTTTGGACATAGGAACGCAAACGTCCGTTACGATCGCAGTCGCTCCTTTTCGGGATGCTAGAATGGCCCAATACGCGTGGTGACGCATTTGCCAAAGCCGGTTTCGGTCTTCTGGTTTGGTCGCCCATTCAAAGGCCGAACCGCCAAACTCGGCGGCGATCTCACCAAACCGTTCCGCTTGCTCCGCGACACCCTGATCCGAGCCATGAAATTCCACCATGAGGTGCGGAGACACGGGAATGCTAGCCTTGGAATAGGCGTTCACGGCTGCAACGCTGGCGGCATCTAGGAATTCGATGCGGGCCATTGGGATACCCATCGCGATGGTCGCTGTGACCGCGTCAACGGCTGCGTCTATTGTGTCGAATGCACAGGTGGCAGCGGCGGTGGCTTCGGGTTGGCCTTGCAGTTTTAGGGTAAGCTCGGTGATGAGGCCCAATGTCCCTTCAGAACCCACCATCAACGCAGTCAAATCATACCCTGCGCTGGATTTGCGTGCACCTGACCCTGTTCGTACGATACGCCCGTCTGCCAGCACGACTTCCAGCGCCATGACATTGTCGCGCATGGTGCCGTAGCGCACGGCCGTTGTGCCACTCGCACGGGTGGAGGCCATACCGCCAAGCGACGCATTTGCGCCCGGATCGACTGGGAAGAACAGGCCTGTCGCACGCAGATCTTCGTTGAGGGCCTCGCGCGTGATACCGGGTTGAACCCGCACGGTCATGTCAGACGCGTTGACCTCAAGCACTTGTGCCATGTCACGAAAATCCATCGCAATGCCGCCTTGGATCGCAAGTGTATGCGCTTCCAAAGACGTGCCTGCGCCGTAGCCAACCACCGGACAATGGTGCCCAGAACAGATCGTCATGATCTGCGAAACCTCATCCGTTGAAGCCGGATAAGCCACTGCATCAGGCGCGATTGCATCAAAGTGAGACTCTGATTGGCCGTGTGCATCCAAATCGGGCTTGGACAGCGACAGCCTATCGCCTAACACTGTGGAAAGCGCACGAATGGCGGCGTCGATGGACATGGAATTCTCCTTCATTGGCTTGGCTGAAGACTACGTGGTTCCTTTGTTGGGGGCCAGACGTGTAGCAGGGGAAAGATATGGCGGAGCCGCAAAAGTCAGCGATACGGCAAGGTGTAGATGACGCCCTGCAAGTCTCGCGCGACATGTGGAACGTGATCCGCGATCGCGGCCCATCACAGGTGCAGTTCTGGTTCATCGCACTGCTGGTCGGCATCGCGGCGAGCTTTGCAGCCATCGGGTTTCGCTTCGGAATCGAGTCGTTGCAAGCTTGGCTGTATCGCACGGACGACATCGCCAACTTGCGCACGGATGCGGCGCGGCTTGATTGGTGGTGGATCTTGTTGATCCCAATGGCGGGCGGTTTGTTGGTCGGGCTGATCTTGGATCGCTTCACCGATGATGCACGTGTGCGGTCCGTCGCAGATGTGATCGAAGGGGCCGCACTCTATGATGGACGCGTTGAACGCCATAAAGGTCTCGCCTCAACGCTGGCGTCTTTCGTTACGCTGTCCACAGGTGGCTCGACTGGCCGTGAAGGGCCAGTGGTGCATTTGGCGTCCGTGGTGTCGACCTATGTCTGCCGACTTATCCGTGCTGACGGGGTTACGGGCCGCGACCTTTTGGGCTGCGCAGTTGCCGCGGCAGTGTCCGCCAGTTTTAACGCGCCGATCGCTGGGGCGCTTTTCGCGCTCGAAGTGATCTTGCGCCACTTTGCGGTGCATGCCTTTGCCCCGATCGTTATCGCATCAGTCGCAGGGACCGTGATCAACCGCCTTGTGTACGGGGATGTCACTGAATTCCTTATTCCAAACCAAAATGTGTTGGCCTTCTATGTTGAACTTCCAGCGTTCCTGATCCTCGGGCTGCTCTGTGGGTTGATTGCTGTGGTCCTCATGCGATCCATCTTTTGGGCGGACAATTTCGGATCAAACCTGCAAGCCCGCATTGGCATGCCGCGTTACCTGCGCCCGATGGTTGCGGGCACGTTGCTTGGCGCTTTGGCGATCTTTTATCCGCATATCATTGGCGTTGGCTATGAAACCACGTCTGACGCACTGACAGGTCGCTTGGTGATGCACGAAGCCGTGGTGTTTGTGTTTATCAAGATTGTCGCCGTTGCCATTACAATGGCGGGCCGCATGGGGGGCGGGGTGTTTTCACCGTCTTTGATGGTTGGTGCGTTGACCGGCTTGGCCTTCGGTATCGTCGCGACAGGCATTTTCCCCGACGTTTCTGGGGAAGGGACGCTATACGCGCTCGCCGGCATGGGGGCTGTCACAGCGGCAGTGTTGGGAGCCCCGATTTCAACCACGTTGATCGTGTTTGAACTGACAGGAGACTGGCAAACAGGGATTGCGGTGATGGTGTCTGTGTCATTGTCATCTGCACTGGCGTCAAAACTGGTGCACCGCAGTTTCTTTCTGACCCAATTGGAACGCCGCGATGTGCATTTGGCGGCAGGGCCACAGGCCTATCTGCTCGGGACGTTTAAGGTTGCTAGCGTCATGCGCGGGGTCGATCACCCCAAGGCGGCGGATGCCGAAACCTGTGCGACGCTGATTTTGGAAGGGACATACGTGTTCGAGGATAAAACCCTCGACCAAGCGATGCCTATCCTTGAGGCTACGGGCTCAAACTTCATTCCCGTCGTCGCACCTGCCATTGGCGATGGCCCACCTGAATTACGCGGTGCGCTGTTTCAGGTGGATGCTTTGCGCGCGTTCAACCGCGCACTGGCCGCAACCGCCGCCGAAGAACACTCTTAAACGCGTTCAACGTTCACCTTGGTTAGATCAAACGCGAGATAATCCGCAATCTGTGATACGCTATCTTTTGGGGTTTCATAAGACCAAGCCGCATCTGCAAACGTGCCGCTTTTGGCTTCCAGATTGTAGTAAGTCGCGGTGCCTTTATGTGGGCAGGTCGACGTCGTTTCGGACTTATCAAAGAACGCCATAGAGATGTCTTTACGCGGGAAATAGATCACCTCTGGGAAAGCGCCTTCAGCAAGCTCCAGCGCCTCATTGCTTTCACCAAGAACGGCGCCAGCGGCACGCACAACCCAAGTCCCAGAAGCGGCTTTGATTTTGATATGATCAGACATTCGTTTCGTCCCCCCAAAGGCAGTATTTCCGTGATCTTCATGATCAGGGATGCTGGCCCAGACGCTGTGTTTAGCGCTGAAGTGACTAAAGCGGCGCACAGGCCGCTTGCAGCCATGCCAGCGCGGATCCGTCTACAAGCGGGCCAATTTTTTGCAACGTATCAGAATGATATTGATCAATCCATGCTTGTTCGTCACGCGTCAAAAGTGTCGCATCTATTAAACGGCGATCAAGCGGTACATAGGTCAAGGTTTCGAAATCCAGCATCGCGCGGGCATCACAGCCGGTTACGGCATCGGCTTCCCGAACGACAATGAGGTTTTCAATGCGTATGCCGAAGTCCCCTTCACGGTAATATCCAGGTTCGTTGGACAGGATCATACCGACCTCAAGCGGAGTTTTCGCCCGCCGCGATAGCCCCTGCGGCCCCTCGTGCACGGACAGATAGGAACCGACGCCATGGCCCGTGCCGTGGTCATAATCCTGCCCCGCTAACCACAAAGGATAGCGCGCCAATGCGTCCAGATCAGATCCAGCAACCCCTTTAGGAAAGCGCACGCGGCTGATGGCGATCATGCCTTGCAGTACACGGGTGAAACAGGTTTTCTCATCCCCCCCAATATCGCCAATCGCAATCGTGCGGGTAATATCAGTCGTCCCGTCAAGGTATTGCCCGCCGCTGTCGACCAACAGCAAATCCCCAGGTGTAACGACGCGGTTCGTGTCCTCGTTCACTCGGTAATGAACGATGGCGCCGTTTGGCCCTGCGCCGCTGATGGTTTCAAAGGAAATGTCTTGCAAGACATTGGTGTCGCGCCGAAATCCCTCAAGCGCCGTAACCACATCAATCTCTGTCAGATCGCCCTTCGGCGCCTCGGCGTCCAACCATGTCAAGAAACGCACCATCGCCGCTCCGTCCCGCAAATGCGCTGCTCGGCTGCCGCCGACTTCAACCGCGTTCTTACGCGCTTTAGGCAAAATGCAGGGGTCAGGGCCTTCGACGATTTGCACAGATTGGTCTACCGCGCGTTTGGCTTCCAATAGGTCTAGAACCGCCTGCGGTGTAGTGGCCGGATCAATCTGGAATGTGGCGCGTTCTGCTTTCGCGAAGAACCCAGCAAGGTCATTCAATGGATAAGTTGTGACTAAATCCATTTCGTCGCTCAGATGCGCAGCCACATCAGCGTCGATTTTCGCGTCGGTGAACAGATGCACATGATCCGTCCAATCCAGAATGGCATAGGCCTGCATGACAGGATTACGCGGGATATCGCTTCCACGAATGTTCAAAAGCCAACAGATTGAATCTGGCAACGCTATAAACGCGCGCCGCAGCCCGTCCTTTTCTAACGCCGTCCCGAGACGGCTACATTTATCTTCAAATCGTTCTCCCGCCAGCTCATCCGGCTGAATGCAAATTGGTTTGCGGGGCGGGGCGGGGCGATCTTCCCAGACCGCGTCGACCAAATTTGTATGCCCGACCAGCTTAATCCCAGTCCTGTCCAGCTTTCCGCGCAAATCGCGGATTTGCCCGACAGAATAAAGCCACGGATCAAACCCAACGACGCCACCCTCAGGCAATTGCTCTTTCAACCAATCGGCCAGCTGCACTTCGGGCCAATGCACGGGCGTAAACACATCTGCCACTTGGTCGCGCACCTGCACGCGGTAGCGTCCGTCAATGAAAACACCTGCTATATCATTCAAAACACAGGAAAATCCCGCAGACCCCGTGAACCCCGTCAGCCACGACAACCGTTCATCGCAGGAAGCAACATACTCACCCTGAAACCGATCCGCTCGCGGCACAAGAAAACCGTCCAGTTTTCGCGCGCTCATCTCGGCGCGCACCGCCGCCAAACGCGCCGGCCCCGTGTCAGGCGATGATGTCACTTCAAACGTCTGGAACATCTTTACACCCTTGCTTTTGTTTCAAAAATATCCCCGCCGGAGGCGCACGCTAAACGCAGGCGATCCTGTTAGCCCGCCTTGCGCATTCCAAGAACCCGCGCGCGTTTGCGTGGATCGCTGTCAAACAGGCTGGCGAGCTGTTCGGTCATTGCGCCCGCCAATTGTTCTACATCGGTGATCGTAACCGCCTTATCATAGTAACGCGTCACATCATGGCCGATCCCGATCGCAACCAGTTCAACCGCTTTGCGTTTCTCGACCATGGCGATCACATCGCGCAGATGTTTTTCCAAGTAATTCGCGGGGTTAACGGACAAAGTTGAATCGTCCACCGGCGCGCCATCGGAGATTACCATCAACACTTTGCGGGCTTCTTGGCGGCCAACAAGACGACGGTGCGCCCATTCCAAAGCTTCACCGTCGATGTTTTCCTTCAGCAGGCCTTCCTTCATCATCAGGCCCAGATTATCGCGGCTACGACGCCACGGTGCGTCGGCCCGTTTGTAGATGATGTGGCGCAAATCGTTCAGGCGGCCCGGCTGTTGCGGGCGACCTTCGGCCAGCCATTCTTCGCGGGACAATCCACCCTTCCACGCCTTCGTCGTAAAGCCCAGGATTTCGACCTTCACCGAACACCGCTCCAATGTACGCGCCAAAACATCCGCACAAATCGCAGCAATCGAAATCGGACGGCCACGCATAGAACCGGAATTATCCAGCAGCAACGTCACGCAGGTATCGCGGAATTCGGTGTCTTGCTCGACTTTGAAGGACAATGGCGTGGTCGGGTTGGCAACAACACGTGCCAAACGACCCGCGTCCAGAATGCCTTCTTCTTGGTCAAACGACCACGACCGGTTTTGTTGCGCCTGTAGACGGCGTTGCAGCTTGTTGGCCAGTCGGGACACGGCCCCCTTTAGTGGTTCAAGTTGCTGGTCAAGGTAGGCACGCAGGCGTTCCAACTCGGCGGGTTCCGCCAAGTCTTCGGCACCAATCTCTTCGTCGTGCTCGGTGGAATAGACGATATAGTTTGGGTCGGCGTCTGACACAGGCTGCGGGGTGGGGGGCTCCATCGGGGCCTCGCCCTCGGGCATTTCCGCTTCTTCGGCCATCTCGGATTCGGCTGTGTCATCCATGCTGACCTGCGCTTCGGCGCTGTCTTGCTGTTCCTCTTGGGACTGCTCGGGCGTACCCTCAGTCTCTTCTTCGTCGCCGTCGTCCTGACCGGAGCTATCTGGCTCTTGTTCGTCCTCGCCGCCTTCATCCGCGTCTTGGTCTTCATCGCCCGTGTCGTCAGGATCGTCGCCCAACTGGTCGCCGTATCCCAAATCGGAAATTACTTGACGGGCGAATTTGGCGAATGCTGCTTGGTCTTCGAGCGTGTCTTGGAGGTCATCGAGCGTTCCGCCTGCGGAATCTTCAATAAACCCGCGCCATAGCTCCATCACATTGGCCGCACCACGGGGCAAATCACGACCCGTCGCGAGGTGGCGGATCAAGTATCCGGCGGCCGTGGCGAGTGGCGCCTCGGATGCTTCGCGCACTTGGTCATAGCCCTTGCGCAGGGCCTCATTGCCGATCTTGGCGTCGATGTTGCCTGCGGTGCCCGGCATATGACGCGCACCCACTGCCTCAACCCGCGCGTTTTCCATCGCTTGGTACAGGTCCTGCGCCATCTGGCCCTGCGGCATGTATTTGGCAGAGACTTTGACGTCATGATACTTGTGGCGCAGGGCGAAGGCATCTGCCGTGCCACGTGCGATCAACACTTCCTCGCGGGTCATGCGACGCGAAACCTGCGGCAAGCGCACGGTCTCTTGCGTCGCCCCCGGAGGGTCCACGGTGAACGTCACCGCCAGTTCAGGATCATCCGCCATGACCTTGGTAGCCTCGGCGAGCGCTTTTTTGAACGGATCAGCAGGGTTGTCGGATGGTTTGTTCATGATGTTTCGTCCCCAAAGGGCGCGCAAAATGTTTTGTCGGCCAAATAGACGGGATGTCGGCTATTCAGCTCAGGATTAATCCCATCGGGGGCAATCGTTTCGATATAGCGCCCGACGTAATTTGTGTCCTGAACCTGTGCGCGCATCTCCTCATCGTAATCTGCAAAAAGCGTGCGATCGAAGGACCAGTCAAACACGTCGCGGACCTCACCGAATGGCTTTGACATTGCCCAAATTGCATTCACCGCCAAAAAGAAAGAGTGGCAGCGCACGTTAGAGTCGGGCGCATCAGACGCAAGGGTCGTTAAAGGTTCGGGGCGCGCAAGAATGTCTGACAACTGGATATTGTCGCTTGAGACAGGTAGTGCCTGCATCACAAACGCCGCAATCATGGTTGCCTGCGCGACACTCATCCCAAGCTCAAGCTCGCGGCACTTTCCGGCAGTTCTTCGTCGAAACAACGCTGGTAGAATTCGGCGACAGTCTGGCGTTCGAGTTCGTCACATTTGTTCAGGAAGGACAGGCGGAAGGCATAGCCGACGTCTTGGAAGATGCGGGCGTTTTCGGCCCATGCGATGACGGTCCGTGGAGACATGACTGTCGACAGATCGCCGTTCATGAACGCGGTGCGGGTCAGGTCGGCGACGGTCACCATCTGCGAAATTGTCTTGCGGCCTTTGTCGGTGTTGAACGTCGGCGCTTTGGATAGGATGATGTTGGTTTCCGCATCATGGCTGAGGTAGTTCAACGTCGCGACGAGGGACCAACGGTCCATCTGCGCTTGGTTGATCTGCTGTGTACCGTGATAGAGGCCAGTTGTGTCACCAAGGCCAACGGTGTTGGCTGTCGCAAACAGGCGGAAGTTCGGGTTTGGCGTAATGATCTCGTTCTGATCCATCAACGTCAGCTTACCGTCGGCTTCCAAAACGCGCTGGATCACGAACATAACGTCCGCACGGCCTGCATCGTATTCATCAAACACAATCGCGACAGGATTGCGCAGCGCCCATGGCAGGATGCCTTCGTGGAATTCTGTAACCTGAACGCCATCTTTCAGCTTGATCGCGTCCTTACCAATAAGGTCAATCCGGCTGATGTGGCTGTCCAAGTTCACACGCACACAAGGCCAGTTCAAACGCGCAGCGACCTGTTCGATGTGCGTAGACTTACCTGTGCCGTGATACCCCTGCACCATGACGCGGCGGTTGTAGCCAAAACCGGCCAAAATCGCTAATGTGGTGTCTGGGTCAAACTTATAAGTTGGGTCAATTTCCGGCACGCGGTCACCAGCACCTTTTGGAAATCCTTTGACCTTCATGTCGGAATCAATTCCGAACATCTCACGGACCGAAATCTCTTCGGTTGGCTTCATATTTGGGTCAAGATTTTCTTCGGCCATGTTGGTGCCCTTATTTATCAAAATGTGCGTGGTCGCTTTGCGATTTGGATGCATCATATTGCGCTAAGCTGCAAGGGGAAGCGGCATTCCGATTGCTTGTATTTAGTGTTCACTCTGTCATGCTGAGCGACAAGGAGACTGCCGCCAAATGACTACGCGCGAAGACATAGAGGAAATGATCCATCACGTTGCGCTGAATGACCGCGCAGCGTTTGAAGGACTATATGCTGCAACCAGCGCGAAACTCTTTGGGATTATCCTGCGTGTCTTAAAAGACCGCGCCGCTGCTGAGGACGTATTGCAAGACGTTTACATGCGTCTTTGGAAGGGCGGGGCGCAGACATTTGCGACGGGGCGTGCCAGCCCGATCAGTTGGCTTGCCACGATTGCACGCAACCGCGCAATTGACCGGTTGCGGCGGACCAAGCCTGAAAGTGGCCTTGAAGGGGTTGCAGAGCCAGCTGATCCCGCGATGGGGCCTGAGGACCTCGTCGTGGCATCATCTGAACGCGCGCAAATCGATGGGTGTCTGGATGAGTTGAACCCGGATCGTGCCGCGGCCGTGCGCGGTGCTTATCTGGATGGGGAGACATATGCCGACCTCGCGGCGCGTTTTGATGTGCCGCTGAATACAATGCGAACATGGCTGCGCCGCAGCCTAATAAGTTTGAAAGACTGTTTGAGCAGATGAGCGACGAGAGCATCATTCCAGAAGACAACGACGATGTCCTCGCGGCTGAGCTAAGCCTTGGGCTGCTGTCGGGTGATGCGCTGACCCATGCACAACGCCGTGCCCGCACGGACTTGCGGTTTGCCAGCTTGGTTGAAGATTGGGACATTCATTTCAGTTCGCTTACGGAAACGATTGATCCGGTGGCACCACCGAAGGGCTTGTTCGACAAGATCAAAGCGCAGGCCTACCCAGAAAGCCCGCAGCGCATCTGGAAGAAACTTGGCATTCTTCCAGCGCTTATCGGAGCAGGCGCTGCGGCGCTTGTTCTGATCATCGCGATGCAGTTCGGCAATTACATGCAGCCCACAACACCGGTTGCCAGTCTTGTTGCTGAAGTAGTTGCCGAGGACGAAAGTATCATTGTCGCCGCAGCCTATGTAGAGGACAGCCAAACGCTGTTTGTTGAATGGCAGGTTGGGGACCGAATACCTGATCGCGATGTCGAACTTTGGTTGGTCGCTGATGGCGATGCGATTTCCCTCGGCGTCCTGAGCAAAGAAGGCAAAGTCACCGAAGTATCCATTCCCGCTGAGTTGCGGAACCTTTTGGTTGGCGGCGCGCTCGCTGTGTCTGATGAACCGCTTGGAGGCTCACCAACTGGTGTTGCGACAGGCGAGGTGCTTGCGGTTGGGCCAATAACCACTCTTTGATCACGCAGCGCACACATCGGTGTGAGGCGCTGAAATACTCTGAAACTTGTTTCCAGATCGATCCGTTGCTCTTGGCACCGGGGCCGCAATCACGTGGTTCCAAGTTCAACATACTGGAGACGCATCATGACTATTAAGACACTTACAACTGCCGCCGCTCTCGCTGTAACTGCTGGCATGGTTTTCGCTGACGGACACGTTGCTAACCCGATGGTTGGGGGCGCTGAAATGATGGCTGAGATGAACATCATAGAAAACGCGGTGAACTCACCGATCCACACGACACTTGTTGCTGCTGTTACGCAGGCCGGCCTTGTCGATACGCTTTCGGGATCCGGTCCATTCACTGTGTTTGCCCCAACAGACGAAGCGTTTGGCATGATCACGGATGAAACACTTGGCGCGCTAATGATGGATGACAACAAAGCACAGCTGACACAAATTCTAACCTGCCATGTGGTTGGAGCAGAAGTGTTTTCCGAAGCGCTTGCTGGCATGATCTCTGATGGCGGCGGCGCGTTCGCGGTTGAGACCTTGGGTGGCTGCATGTTGAACGTAGAAATGGACGGTGACAGCATCACGCTTACGGATGAAAACGGCCGCGTAGCGACTGTGACCATTGCTGACGTCGACCAATCCAACGGAGTGATCCATGTCATTGACCGTGTGATCCTGCCTCAACAATAAAACCCGACACTCAGATCGGGTGGCAGATCGAAGGCATTTCCCTCAGTGCGGTCGCCTTTGGTCACATCTACGTGCGTTGCGACGAAAACTATCCCTTTGTTGCAACGTACGTTTTACACTGCCGACAAGTATACAGGAGCCCACCCATGAACCGCCGCACGTTTTCAATTACCGCACTCGCAGCCACCGCATTCGGCGCAACGCGCAGCTTAGCTGCTGACGGCCCGTACGAAGTAACACGCACAGAAGCAGAATGGCGCGCGATGCTGACCAATGCCCAGTACCGCGTTATGCGTGAAGAAGGTACGGAGCGGGCAGGGTCCTCGCCACTGGACAAGAATTACGCTGCGGGTGTGTATCACTGCCGCGGATGCGATCAGGCGCTCTATTCCTCCGAACATAAGTTTGACAGCGGTACGGGTTGGCCGTCATTCTATGACGTGTTGCCAAGTGCAATTCAGACCAAAGAAGACCGACGTCTGCTGTCCGTGCGCACCGAATGCCATTGTGACCGCTGCGGGTCCCACCTTGGGCATATCTTCAATGACGGACCTGCGCCAACGGGCCTGCGTCACTGCTTGAACGGGGTCAGCCTCGTGTTCCGCGCAGCCTAAGCAAACGCTGCACAACTGCTATGCGGGGGCTGTGCGCTGCCGCTTTATCCCTCTCTCAGGTAAACTGAGACGAGGGATTTTTCATGACACGACCTGCACGTAAAGACATTGCCGTTGCTTTTGGATTGGTCGGGATTTTAACCGCCTTTGCGCTCGTTGTATTCGGCGACTTACGTGAACTGCACGATCCGTGGACCGGACCGATTGGTGTCGTAATCATCGCAGGCCCAAGCGCATGGATGGCTGGTTTCCTTTTTGGCGGGATGTTTGGCCAACAAGGCGCGATGGGTTGGGGGCTTGCGCTTTTGGGCGCTTGTTTGTCGACCCTTTTGGGGGCCGCGATTGGGGGAACAATTGTGCTGCCATTATTTGGGACAATCATCGCGCCCTTCGCGCTACTGGACCAAGCAATTGCGCATCCAACGATCGCACTCGTTTGGTTGTGCCTGATGGCTGTATTGCATTTAGCTTTATTGAAATCAAAGGGTTAGTATTCGCAAGGGATGGGACTGTTTTTATGTGCGAAACAGTCCATTTCTACATTACGTACCCGATGCCTTATGGCCGCCTCAAAGCCCCAGCATATCGAGTTTTCAAAACCGGAGGATCAATGCGCCCATTCTCGCGCAAAAAGGCGAAACTATCCGAAGGCGAACGTGCACGCGCGTTGGCCTTTTTGCTCGTGGGCGCCTGCAGCGCTGCTTTGGGTTTTCTTGCTGTGCTGCATCTTGATCATACGGCGCTGTTTGAAGGGTTTAGCCTGTATCAGACTTGGATCGTTATCGCATCCGGTCTTGGCGGCGTGATTGCACTTTTCCTGTCTGGTGATCGAATGGGCCAATCAGGGCAGGTGGGAGCAATCCGCGCTGTGGCTGGCGCAATTTGGGTGACGTTTATTGGATCGCTGATCGGTGGGACGCTTGGTCTGCCATTCTATGGCACGATGTTTGGGCCGTTCATTGTGGCCGTAACCCTGATGGGCGCGCCGATCTTGGCGATGCTTTGGGCATTCAATCTGCTCGGCATCCATTTCTTGCTGGCCACTTACCAGCGCGAACGCGACTCGATTTTTACGCCTTCGCGCATCGACAAGTCAGATAACCCAGACAGCTTGCGAAGACGGCTGCAGGGCCGTGCTATCTAGTTGCGGAAGTGACGGCTAGATTTGATTTGATCCCACGCCCAAACCACCTCTGCAAGCTGGTCTTCTTGACTTCGATCCCCGCCGTTCATGTCTGGGTGCAAAACCTTGATGAGCTTTTTATAAGCCTTGCGGATTTCAGGCTTGGCCCAGTGATCCTTGGCTTCCAGAATATCGATCGCCTTACGTTCCGTCGCAGGCAGTTTGCGTGTTGAACCTGTGATGGATTTGCCCGGGTTCTGCGTCGCATTCACGCCCAACACCTGATGCGGATCATCCACGCCCAAACGCGCCCATGCACGCTGTTCGTCGGATTTCTTCATCGAGGATGTTTCACGCTCCCAAACGCGGTCTTTGCTGCGCTGGGCGTTGATCTCGGCCTCGGTCGTTCCGTCAAAGAAGTTCCAGCCCAAGTTATACTCGCGCACGTGGTCTTTGCAGAACCAGTAGTAGTCGTCCAAAACATCTGGGTTCTTGGGCGCACGGTACTTACCAGCTTCCTCACAACCTGGTTTCTCGCACACGCGTGTGGACGTCTCGGACGCGCCAGACATCCCACGGCGTCCGCGCGGATTCTTCTTTTTGCTGGCCGAAACCGACATATTGAAACCAAAGGGGTCGTCTTTTGACATGGTGCTACCTTTCCGACTCGGACGATAGATATTAGACCAATGACGCGAGGATTGAAGGGGCAGGAGAGAAAATAATGGGTCTTGAACAACAAATAAATGATGCGCTGGTGTCGGCGTTCTCACCGACGGCCCTTGCCGTCATCAACGAAAGCCATCTACACGCGGGTCATTCCGGTGATGACGGGTCAGGCGAAAGCCATTGGCGCGTTGAAATCAAGGCGCCTGCGCTGGACGGCAAGTCGCGTGTTGCAAAGCACCGCGCGATCCATGCCGCACTTGGCGCAGATATCATCGGACGCATCCACGCCCTGTCGCTACAGATTTCTTAGGTTAGGCTATTCCGCTGGGTGCTGGGGCTGATCGTCGTTTGACGGTGTTCCAGCTGCACGACGTTTGTTCCACGGGAAGGTGAAGGGCGCGTTCAGCGTTTCACTAACTCGGTCCTTGGCGTCCAGGGACATTGCCGGCTCAGCGGGCGCTTCGTCAGCCTCAACGTTGCTATCTTCTTCAACTGCAACGTCAGCGTCTGATACTGCGGCGATGTCTTCTACGACTTCTAATTCTGGCGCGTCTTCAAGAACCTCGGTTTGATCTTCGATCATGGCCGCGACGGTCGGCGTTTTTTCGACGGCCAAATCGACGGCACGACGAAAGATGAGCATGTTTTGAAAATTGGTGGTTTTACCTGTCAGACCAACACGTTCCTCAACAGGCAGGGTGTCTGTGCGCTGGTATTCCCAGCCTTCTGCACCAAGGTCGTTCATCACCGATTGCAGTGCATTCGCAAACCGCGCTGGCGTGCCTTTGACGCCCTTTGCCTTTAACCCTCGCATCGGTGCTGGCAATACTTTATACTCAAATCCGGTCATGACTTACCTCACTCTGCCCGAGAGAGTTGTATCAAGAGTGGTTCTTAACGCAAAGCAATCATTGGATTTTTTTGCGAAACACCATAGCTAGTAGGGCGCGCGTGCGCGACCCCCACATGTTCTGGCTACTGGGCAAGTTTTTGCGAAATCAGTTTGTTCACAGCCGCAGGATTCGCTTTGCCGCCTGTGGCTTTCATCACCTGGCCTACAAACCAACCGGCAAGTTTCGGGTTTTCTTTCGCCTTGGCGACCTGATCCGGGTTGGCAGCAATAATCTCGTCCACAGCTGCCTCAATTGCGCCAGTATCTGTGACTTGCTCCATGCCTTCGGTCTTCACGATCTCTTCGGGATCGCGATCTTGCGTGTAGGCGATTTCGAACACGTCTTTGGCGATCTTGCCGCTGATCTTGTCAGACTTAATCAACGCCACGATCTGGCCCAAACGCGCCGCGGAAATCGGGCTATCCTCAATGCCTTTGTCGTCCTTTTTCAGACGGCCAAACAGCTCGTTGATGACCCAGTTCGCGGCAAGTTTGCCGTCATTTCCGCTCGCAACGGCTTCGAAATAGCCCGCGTTCACAACATCCGCTGTCAGAACAGAAGCATCGTAGTCAGACAGGTTGAATTCCTTGATGAAACGCGCCTTTTTGTCGTCCGGCAACTCGGGCAGGGAGGACGCGATGTCGTCAACCCATGCCTGCTCAATCTCAAGTGGGAGCAGGTCGGGGTCAGGGAAGTAGCGGTAATCATGCGCTTCTTCTTTGGACCGCATAGAGCGTGTCTCATCCTTGTCCGCGTCATAAAGACGGGTTTCCTGAATGATTTCGCCACCGTCTTCGATGATCGCGATCTGGCGGCGGGCTTCGTGTTCAATCGCCGCTTGGATAAAGCGCATGGAGTTCATGTTCTTGATCTCGCAGCGCGTGCCCAGAACACCGAAATCGCCGGTTTCTTGGAACTTTTCGTAGTCCCCCGGGCGGCAAACGGACACGTTTACATCAGCCCGCAGGTTGCCGTTTTGCATGTTGCCATCACAGGTCCCGAGGTAGCGCATAATCTGGCGCAGCTTGCCCACATAGGCGGCCGCTTCTTCGGGGCCGCGAATGTCAGGGAAGGACACGATTTCCATCAAGGCCACACCTGTGCGGTTCAGGTCTACAAATGACATCGTCGGGTCCATATCGTGGATGGACTTACCGGCGTCTTGCTCGAGGTGGATGCGTTCAACGCGCACGTTGCGCGCGGTGCCATCGCCCATTTCAACCAGAATTTCACCGGTCCCAACAATAGGGTGGTACAACTGTGAAATCTGGTAGCCTTGCGGAAGGTCGGGGTAGAAATAGTTTTTGCGGTCAAACGCTGAGGTTAGGTTGATCTCGGCCTTCAATCCAAGGCCCGTTTTCACCGCATAAGCCACACATTCTTCGTTAATAACGGGCAACATGCCGGGCATGCCGGCGTCAACGAATGCGACGTTGCTGTTTGGCTCTGCGCCAAATTGTGTTGAGGCACCGGAGAATAGCTTCGCATTTGTGGCGACCTGCGCGTGGACTTCAAGACCAATCACAAGCTCCCAATCGCCAGTCATTCCGGCGATGGTTTTCACTTTTGGGGTCTCATAGGTGAGATCAAGCATGCTGTGCTCCGCATCAGGTTGGTACGACGTTGTTAGTGGGTGAATAGCCCCGAGCGGGCCGAGCTTCAAGACGACATCAGGCAGCTGCGTTGCGGTTCGCCGCACCCGATACGCAATATCTGGTGTTAAGGCGCGAAAACCTGCTCGTAACGCACGGGAATTGCCCGATTTTCTTGCAAATTCCAAAAGCTTAGGCAAAGGTGCGCGCGATGTTTGCTATTAGAAATCTCCTGGGGGGGATTCTTGCGATCACGATGGGTACTGCTGCGCTGGCTGAATGGCCGGTCGTTGGCCCCGTGACCGATATCCGCCCCCTAAGCCGCGCTGATGTGGTTGTCATGCGCACGCAAGCCGCCCTTGATCGGGCAGAAGAGGCGCGCCTTGCGGCGATTGCGGCCCTCGCTGAAGCCCGCCCAACTGCGCGCCCAGTTTATATGGTGCGCTATCCGGTCACGATTTCGCAGAACCCGACACAGCGCCCCGTGATGCGTACCAATTACATTCCCGACACCCGTTGGGATTTCGTAAGTGGTTCAGACAGTTGGACACGTGCAGCCCTTGCGGCCCTGCGTAGCCACGGTAGCCGAATGGAAGAAACCGTTCCGCGTGATATCGCGGCGTGGTGTCCGGCGTATGAGGAAAACCCACCGCATTTGCGCCGTGCATTCTGGGTTGGGATGATGTCGGCCTTGGCCAAACACGAAAGCACATACCGCCCTACGGCGGTTGGGGGCGGGAACCTTTGGTATGGCCTGCTGCAAATCTACCCCGACACAGCGCGCCGATACGGGTGCCGCGCGACAACGGGTGAGGCGCTAAAAGATCCCGAAGACAACCTCAGCTGCGCCATTCGCATCATGAATGTGACCGTGCCGCGTGATCAGGCGATTGCGATCCGCGACAGCCGTTGGCGCGGGGTGGCTGCGGATTGGGGACCAATGACCAACCGATCAAAGATCGCGGAAATGTCGGCATGGACGCGGCGGCAGGAATACTGCGTTTCGCGGCGTTCAATCCGCCCACAGGCACGCCCAATCGTGCAGGCCACCCTGTCAACGATGAGCGACGACAGCTAAAACACCGAAAACGGGTGGCGTTGGGACGCGATCCCTGCATCTTTCAGTGCGTCCTGAAAGGCATCGACGGGCGGGGACACATCTGGCGGCAGCCGAGAGTGCGTTCCACCAATATGAACTAATGTGATCTTCATTCCGCCATCAAAGCGCCGATCAAGCCTGATATGGTCGATGTCCGAGGTTTCCCCACTGCGCATTGCAGAACCCCAGACAATGCGTTGGGGCCATACTTCGACCCATGTGTGGGTATCGTGAATAACGTCCCAAAGCGCGGGGAGGGTGAAGGCGACGGCAATGGCAACGATCCACCAAGCGGCACCTAGACCAATCCAAAGCGCAAAGATTGCGGCCCAAACGCCAGTCAGTGGCAGAACTACGCCCCAACGGCGGCCGCGGCGTTCGTGGCGATAGATCATCGCAGGCGCATGGCGCGTTTGATGTCTTCGATGGCGTCGCGTTGCCGATCGCTCAAATTCGAAACGCTGGCCTGCAATAGGTCAAGCAGCGGTTCCAATTGCTCGGATCCGCCAAGTTTATATAGCTTGCGTGATAGCCTTGCCACGGCGGGTTCAGCGCCACCACACTCCGTCATGAACCAACGACCCAAGACTTCCATCTCCTCGGCTTCTTCCGCGCTTGCCCGTAGTTTCGCGCGGATTTGAACCTGCAAAAGTTTGCGTTGCTCGGCCGTTGGAAGGTCGTCGAGTTCCAGAAACGCTGACCCAATCGCTGCGATAGCAAGACGAGGGTCTTCAATGCTTTCAACGGGGTGAACGTTCATTTTGCGGGTGAACCCGAAACGCCGCGCCGCAAGGCGCACATCATTGGCCATATCCGCAACATCGCCAACCATATCACGCGCATTGCGCGCACGTTGTGCCCAGAAATAGGCGGCCCCGATGACCCCGAGAAGTGCAATTAAGAACGGCATAAACAGATCCCTATCATGACTTTTCTAATGGATACCGCCGTTTAGCCCTTTCAGGAAGTCTGGTTCCCCAGCATGCGCCCAACCATTTCGCCAGTGTCACGCGAAAGCCCCGCTGTCGCGCCCAACGTTTCAAGGGCGCCACGCATCTTTGACTGCCGGTCCGCATCATATCGTGGCCATGTTTCAAAGGCTGCCGTCATTCTGGCCGTGGTTTGCGGGTTTATCGCATCCAACTTGGCCAGCCAATTGCCAAGCAGGGTATAAGACGCGCCGGATGCGTCATGGAACCCAGCCGAGTTGCCAGCAAGCGCTCCAAACACAGCACGGAAACGGTTCGGGTTTTTCATATCGAAATCAGGCTCTTGCGTTAGCTGCATCGCTGTTCGGGCCGCATTTTCGGGCGCCGCCATTGAGACCGTTAAGCCAAACCATTTGTCCATCACCAGGCGATCATCGCGCCACTGAGTGCGGAACGCTTGGGACTCGGCACTGCCTTTCCCAAGCTTTAACAGCGCTGCAAGGCCCGCCAGTTGCATGGTCATATTGTCGGCCTCGTCGTATTGCTTTGCGGCCGCAGCGCCGCCGTCGAGCCGTGACAACAGCCCAAGAACCGTGTTGCCAAGACTTCGCTTTCCCGCCGATTTTGCATCGGGTGAATAAGGGCCGGATACTGTCATACCTGCTTGAATACGTGGCAAAATATCCTGCACATGCTGCGCCATGGCCACACGCAATGCTTCCACGGCGTGATGAATGGCAAGCGGGTCAGGCGTGGTTCCTGCACCATGCAACGATTGCGCCATGTCGTCCTCAGAAGGCAAGGAAACCGCAAGGGCGCGGAACGCCGGATCGAGGGTGTCATCGCGCAAGATCGCCGCGATCCCGTCAAGGAATGCACCATCCGGTGCTGCGTCCTGTGTGATCATCTGGATCAGGACATTCTTCGCGAGCGTTTGCCCAGCGTCCCATTTGTTAAACGGGTCCGTGTCATGGGCCATCAGGAACGCGCGTTCGGTGTTGCTTTGCTCGCGTTGCAAAATCACAGGCGCCGAGAAATCCCGCAGGATTGAGGGCACAGGCTTCGCCGCAAGTCCCTCGAAGGTGAAACTCTGGCTGTCTTCGGTCATTTCCAAAACCCGCGTGGGGGAGACTTCGTCGCCGTTTTGCGACAACAACCCGACAGCTATTGGAATGACCTGTGCTTGCTTACTGTCCTGTCCAGGTGTGGGTGATGTTTCTTGTTTTAAATTAATGGTGTAGGTGCCATCCTTGAAGTCATCGGTAACGGTGACATGCGGTGTTCCAGCCTGTGAATACCAGCGTTTGAACTGGGTCAAATCGCGGCCCGTTGAATCCTCAAACACCTGCAACCAATCTTCAATGGTTGCCGCGTCCCCGTCATGACGTGTGAAGTACAGATCAAGGGCCTTGTAGTATTCTGCGTCACCCACAAGCCGTTTCAGCATGCCGATCAATTCCGCGCCTTTTTCATAGACGGTGATCGTATAGAAGTTGTTGATCTCAATGAAACTTTCGGGGCGAACGGGGTGAGCCAGCGGCCCGCCGTCTTCGCGGAACTGGCGGGACCGCAGGGTGATTGCGTCCTCGATTCGTTTGACTGCGTGGCTGCCTTGATCGCCGGTGTATTGCTGGTCGCGGAAAACGGTTAGCCCTTCTTTAAGGCATAGCTGAAACCAATCGCGACAGGTGATCCGGTTGCCGGTCCAGTTGTGGAAGTACTCGTGAGCAATAATCGCTTCGATCCGCTCGAAATTGGCATCGGTGCTGGTTTCGGGCGAGGCGAGAACGCAGCTGGAATTGAAAATGTTCAATCCTTTGTTTTCCATTGCGCCCATGTTGAAGTCATCCACGGCGACGATATTAAAAATGTCCAAGTCGTATTCACGCCCGTAAACGTCTTCATCCCACTTCATCGACCGCTTCAACGCTTCCATCCCGAAGGCACACTTGTCTTCGTCAGGGCCGGGGCGGACGTAGATATTCAGGTCCACGTCCTTGCCAGACATCGTGGTGAATGAACTTGGGTGGGCGACCAGATTGCCTGCAACCAAGGCAAACAGATAGGCCGGTTTGGGCCATGGGTCGTGCCATTCGGCCCAACCTTCACCAGATGCAACGGGGTTCCCGTTAGACAGCAACACGGGGTAGTCGCCCTCAACCCGCACGGTGAACACGCTCATGACGTCGGGGCGGTCGGGGTAGAAGGTGATCTTGCGGAAACCTTCGGCCTCACATTGGGTGCAATACATGCCGCCAGACATGTATAGCCCTTCAAGCGCGGTATTGGTGCTGGGGGAAATCTCAACCTCGGCTTCCCAAACGAAGGGGGCGTCGGGGACGTCGCATGTCAGGCCATCGGGAGTGACATTGGGGGAAACCGCAACGCCATCAATCTTCGCTGAAATCAGTTTAACATCCTGACCGTGCAGGAAAAACTCACCTGGAAAGTCGGTGTTCGGGCGGAATGAGATCCGGCTGATCACCCGCGTAGCCGTATCTGCCAATTTGAACGTCAGATGCACGTCATCCACGATGTAGGCGAATGGGCGGTAGTCTTTGAGGTAGATGGTTTCTTGGGCCGCGTCGGTCATGTGAATCTCCGGTGATGTTGGGGGAAACCTAGGCGCGGCGGCGCGAGGCTACAAGGTGCGCTGAACGCCTATTATCGTACTAATTTTGAAAGCGATTTAAGACTATTCAGAAACCGCATATAGTTGCCATTTTTCACCGTCTGACCTAGGTTTTGCCAAAGCGCCGTGTGCAGCGGCATACAAGGGAAAACACATCATGACCAACAGAGTGGATCGCGCGGGCCTTTCCGTGGCCGCGGAACTAGCAGACTTCATCGACGGGCAGGCGTTGACAGGCACAGATGTAGACGCGGGTGTGTTCTGGTCCGGCCTGTCTGATTTGATCCACAAATTTGGCCCCAAGAATAAAGCGCTGCTTGAGAAACGCGATGCGTTGCAAAGCCAGATCGATGACTGGCACAGCACGCGTATCGGGCAAGCCCATGATGAGGCGGGTTACGAAGCGTTTTTGCGCAAGATCGGCTATTTGGTTGAAGAGGGCGCCGATTTCGAGATCGATACGGCCAATGTTGACCCCGAAATCGCCAGCGTTCCCGGCCCGCAGCTTGTCGTGCCAATCACCAATGCCCGCTTTGCATTGAATGCTGCAAACGCGCGATGGGGTAGCCTTTACGATAGCATGTATGGAACGGACGCAATGGGGCGTCATGCACAGGACAAGGGCTATGATCGCGGGCACGGCAGCCGCGTTGTTGCCCGCACACGTGTATTCCTTGATGATGCTTTTCCGATCCAAGGGGCGTCGCATGGGGATGCGGAAATCTATTGCGTTAAAGATGGCGCGCTATTGGTGGATGGCAATGCGTTGATGATGCCTGAGCAATTTGTTGGCTACACGGGCGTTGCGGCTAAACCATCAACAGTTCTTTTGAAAAACAACGGCCTACACGTAGAATTGGTGTTCAACAAAGACCACCCGATTGGCGGACATGACCGCGCAACGTTGGCGGACGTGCGCCTTGAAAGCGCTGTATCTGCGATAATGGATTGCGAAGATTCCGTGGCCTGTGTGGACGCAGAAGACAAGGTTCTTGCCTATGGAAACTGGCTGGGCCTAATGAAGGGCGACCTTGAAGCAGAACTTCAAAAGGGCGGCAAAACCATAACGCGCCGCCTACACGACGATCGTACCTACACTGCACCTGATGGCAGCACGCTGACGCTCAAAGGCCGCGCGTTGTTGTGGGTCCGCAATGTCGGTCACTTGATGACGAATCCTGCGATTTTGGACCGTGACGGCAATGAGGCCTATGAGGGCCTGATGGACGCGATGATCACGACGTTAATCGCCAAGCATGATCTTGCCCGTGAAAGCGGCAACTCGGTGCATGGGTCTGTTTACATCGTAAAGCCCAAGATGCACGGCCCTGAAGAGGTGGCGTTCACGAATGACATCTTCGCCCATGTGGAAAAGACCCTCGGCCTGCCGCAGCATACGATTAAAGTTGGCATCATGGACGAGGAACGCCGCACCTCGGTAAACCTCAAGGAATGTATTCGCGCTGCGAAATCCCGTGTGGCGTTTATCAACACCGGTTTCCTTGATCGCACCGGCGATGAAATCCACACCTCGATGGAAGCTGGGCCGTTCAGCCGCAAGGACTTCATTAAGCGCAAAGGTTGGATTGGCGCCTATGAAAACCAGAACGTTGATATCGGCTTGGAATGCGGATTGTCGGGAAAGGCGCAGATCGGCAAAGGCATGTGGGCGATGCCTGACGCAATGGAAGCGATGATTGAACAAAAAATCGAGCATCCAAAATCCGGCGCGAACTGTGCGTGGGTGCCGTCGCCAACGGCCGCGACACTGCATGCGCTGCACTATCATAAGGTCGACGTTTTTGCGGTTCAACGAAAACTGAAAGCAGGGGGGCGTCGCGCGTATGTACAGGCGCTGCTCGATATTCCGCTGGCCAGCTACCGTTCGTGGACACCAGCGCAAATCATCCGCGAGGTCGAAAACAACGCACAGGGCATTCTGGGTTATGTTGTTCGTTGGATCGATGCGGGGGTCGGGTGTTCCAAAGTTCCCGACATCAATAACGTAGGACTGATGGAAGACCGCGCCACCTGCCGGATTTCAGCGCAGCACATCGCCAACTGGCTGCATCATGATGTCGTTAGCGAAGCTGACACAATGGAGGCGATGCGCAAGATGGCCGCCGTTGTGGATGGGCAGAATGCAAGTGATCCAACATACCGTCCGATGGCCCCGGATTTCGATGGGATTGCGTTCCAAGCAGCCTGTGATCTGGTGTTCCGCGGTAGAGAACAGCCGTCAGGTTATACTGAGCCAGTGCTGCACCGTCGGCGTTTGGAGTTGAAATCACAGCGCAATTCGTGATTTGTTCCGCTTGAACTTGTTTTCATGCGCCCCGATTGTCGGGGTAGTGACAAAAGGCTTAAGCGATATGGCTGAAATTTCGACGAATAAAGCGCGGACAATTATCCGCAAAGCACTGTTGAAAGGCCGCGAGATGGAGCTAAATCCGCTCGCTGTGGTGGTTCTGGATTCCGGCGGCCACGTCAAAGCATTTGAACGCGAAGATGGCGCGGCGCCTGGTCGATTTGAAATTGCACAGGCAAAAGCATACGGGGCGGTCATGCTGGGTATGGCTGGGACCGCGCAGATGGCGCGCGCTGAGCAGCAGGCCTATTTCATGAATGCGGTGAACGGTATTTACGGTGGGCGGGTCATTCCGGTTCCCGGGGGCGTGATTGTGCGTGACAAACGCGGCGCGATTATTGGCGCAGTCGGCGTTACCGGCGATTTGTCAGAAAATGATGCGGCCTGCGCTGCTTTCGGTGTCGAGGCCGCCAATTACTCGGCGGAAATTTAGAGTTTTAGGCTAACAAATTCGTGAACTGGAGTTTGATGTCTTATGTTAACTATTTATTTGTTTAGTATCTGCTAAAAGAGACGGAGTTGATGTCTTATGTTAACTATTTATTTGTTTAGTATCTGCTAAAAGAGACTTGTTATGCGTAAACCTGTTATCGGCATCATCGGCAATCATGATATTCTTCATGGTGATTACCCTGCTTACACATCTGGTGCGATGAACGCTGTTGCGGTCTCACAGGTGGCCGGTGGCTTGCCTCTAGTCGTTCCTGCACATCCGGATTTGGTTGATGTCGATCATCTGTCCGACGTGTGTGATGGTTTCCTGTTTACAGGCGGACGCCCGAATGTGCATCCAGACGAATATGGTCATGAAGAGACCGAGGCGCATGGCGCTTTCGATCGTGAACGTGATGCGATTGCTTTGCCGCTAATCCGTAAATGTGTTGAGCGCGGCCAGCCGATTTTGGGGATTTGCCGTGGATTTCAAGAGGTTGCTGTTGCTATGGGCTGTACGCTGC
The DNA here is from genome assembly GCF_900185015.1 of Octadecabacter ascidiaceicola. Classification (GTDB taxonomy): domain Bacteria; phylum Pseudomonadota; class Alphaproteobacteria; order Rhodobacterales; family Rhodobacteraceae; genus Octadecabacter; species Octadecabacter ascidiaceicola. Next base: position 536,274 of record NZ_FXYD01000002.1, read on the forward strand.
ACCCCGAAATTCGCGACATTCCGGGTCGTGACAACCACCGAATGCCGCCAGATGGTAGCCTCGAAGAAAAGTTTGGGATGCGTCACCTCGTGACAGTTTCGGAAGGCGGGCCGTACCATCGTCTTTGGAGCAAGCGTGAGGTTATGACCAATTCACTGCACGGGCAGGGCATCCTTGAATGTAGCCAGCGGATCGTCATCGACGGACGCGCACCCGATACTACGCCGGAAGCAATCTACGTCAAAGATGCGATCGGTTTCACGCTGGCGGTGCAGTGGCACCCAGAATGGCAAGCTGGCCTCGACCCTGTTTCAAAGCCGCTGTTTGAGGCTTTCGGCGTAGCGGCGGGTGCATGGGCCAACCGAGGCGAACCGTCGCTCCTTCAAACCGCCTAAGACGCAAGCCCCCAATGGATCGCAGCGGCGCGGACTGTGTTGTTCGGGTTCTGAGCGCAATACGCCGCAAAGATCTGGGCGAGGTCCCCTTCGCCGGGTATTTCCGCGTCGCGCCCTGCCAAAACACCTGCGCGCGCCTGGCCGATGGTCCATTGTACGGCCGCTTCCAGCGCGACGGAGTTTGACAAAGACGAACACCGAATCTGACCGGGGTCCATTGGTACATCGAAGCTGAAATGTGGCTCTATCGCGGGCTCTGTTGACCCGATTGCAGCTACAGATGTTTGCGGTGGGGTGGTGCAGGCCCCCAGAACCAAAGCGGGGATTGCAAGCATTGTCAGACGCATATTCGGCTTCCTTTATCGGTAAGCCCGAAATGAAACGGGCCAATGTCAAACCGACACTGGCCCGCGCAATCCGTCTAATCAAGCAGTTCTTAGGTGCGGATCAGTTTTGCCTCGTGTGACTTCAAGCAACGACGTGCCGTGCTTCCGTACTGACGAGGGTCAACGCGCAGCTCGGGGAAGATAGCAAACAGCTCTTCGCGCGCAGCGTCTCCAACAGCAGAAAAACCAATGTCACCAGGGTGGAAGCTTTCTGTCGCCGCACCTTCTGCATAGATGATTTCGTGTTGATCAAAGAGTATGTGCACATAGGTTACCATTTCGGCTTCGTCCTGCGTCACGTCCATACCGTCCACGAGGTGCGTGGCCGCAACCAGAACTTCGCTTTCACCGAAAAGAAGCTCGGCACGATAGCCTTGGAACAATACGCGGTGCTGCGGGGAAACGATAAGATCGCGGTCTTGTCCCGACAGTACATTTTTGCGAATTTTGATCGGTGCAAAGCGATCAATTGCAGGCACTGTGCGCCCTTCAATCCAGCGGATGGGCTGCAAACCATGATCGCGCGTGACCACCAAGTCGCCCACTTCCAGGTCCTCGATCGCAACCAAACCAGTTGGCGTGGCGATGCGCGTGTTCGGCGTGAAGCAGATGATGTTTTCGATCTCGGAGAAGTTAAGGATCGAGCCATCATCCAGCGTGATAGAACCGGAGTAGCTGCCAGTGCCGTCATCGACAAAGGTGTCGCGCACGGCTTGTGTCAGAACACCAAGGTTGCCCAACTGCAGCGTATCGCCACCTGTTTCATCACCAGCCCCGCCATCAATAGTGATCGTGCCATTGCTGGTTTCGCCGAGGTCCTCAAGAACGAACAGGTCGTCGCCTGATCCACCATCCGCCGTGTCGCCTTCCGAGAACGTGATATCGTCATCGCCAGCGCCAGCATAAAAGGTGTCATCGCCTTCGCCGCCTGTCAGTTCATCATCGCCATCGCCCGCCAAGATTAGGTCGTCGCCGGAACCGCCTGTGATCGTGTCGTCGCCATCATAGGCGAAGACGGTCATACCAAAGCTGTCGTTTGATATGTCAACGGTGTCGTTGCCGCTGTCAGTTTGAATGACCTCGATTTCGGAGAACGTTACCGTGGTCGTTCCAGTTGTCATTGTACCAGCTTCATCGCCGGATGTTGTGACATTGACAGGTGTTGGGTCGTTGCTGTTCAGAATGTCGCCAAACCCGTCGTTACCTTCGCCACCGACAACGGTGTTGGTGCCAGACGTATCGTCCACATGGAAGATGTCTTGCCCCGTACCGCCATAGGCCGTTTCATCGCCATTCCCCAGAATGATTTCGTCGTCACCAGTGCCAAGGGTGATGGTATTGTCACCATTATTAGTGTGAACGAGGTCGTCACCGGTTCCAGTATCGATAACGTCGTTGCCGACACCACCTGTGATCGTATCGTCGCCCGCACCGGAATCGACTGTCATGCCCGCGCTGCCACCGCTCAGGTTAATGGTATCGTTTCCGCCTTCGGTTTGGATGGCTTCAATTTCGGTGAATGTCGCCGTTGAGGTTCCATCCGAAATTGTGCCCGCTTCGTCGCCACTGGTCGTAACCGTTATATCGACGTTTTGGGTGGACCAGATTTCATCGTTGTCAGTGCCGCCTTCGCCACCTTCGATTACGTCATTGCCGAAGTTGGCTTCTTGCACGAACCGGTCATCACCGTCGCCGCCAAAAATCGTATCTGCATCGACACCGCCGTTGATGATATCATCGCCTGAGCCACCATAAATGGTGTCGGTTCCATCTTGGCCGATGATCAGATCATTACCGGCCTCGCCATAGACAGTGTCATCGCCTAGGCCTGCCATGACGGTGTCATCACCGGCGCCTGCTTCGATCAGGTCGTCGTTCGGTTCATGGCCTTCGAGGATGGCATCAGTGTCATCCACCTGATCACCATCAGGATCGCCGACATAACCTGAGTTAATAGTATCATTGCCTGCGGTGCCGCTGACGGTGCCGTCGCGGTCGCTGACAACGACGTTTTCGATGTTGGTAAAGGTCAGGCTGCCACCGCCTTCAAAGTAGACCGTGCCGTTTTCGGGGTTGGTGTCGTAGTCGATATAATCAACGCCTGATACGATCAACGTGTCGTTGTCCGTGCCTGTTTCCGAGCCGTCAATGACATCGCCCGCGCCGCCATAAATCACGTCTTGATCTGCGCCTCCGATGATGGTGTCGGCACCATCACCACCTGTCAGCGTATCGTCGCCCGATCCACCATAGATCGTGTCATCATCGGCGCCACCATCGACGATATCATTGTCATCGCCACCATGAAGCTCGTCCGAGCCGTCGCCGCCGTCGATGACGTCATCGCCTTCGTCGCCAAAGACCGTGTCGTTGCCTTCGCCGCCATCCAGAGAGTCACTGCCAGCATTCGCATTCAGCGTGTCATTGCCAGTACCACCGATGAAGCTGTCATCGCCGCTTGAACCAACCAACGTGTCGTCTCCGGCGCGGCCATCTACAGTGCTACCGCCTGTCGCAGCAACACCATCAAAGGAGTCGTTCTCATCGGTTAGGTTGAACTGTTCGATCTCTGAGAAGGTGCCAGAGCCAGTGCCGCCGTCGGTCACGTAGGTGTATGTGCCGGCTTCGTTTCCGGACATGGTAACATCGACACCTGCATTAAAGAACGTTTGCGTCACGAAGTTCAGCGTGTCGACATCCCCATTGCCAGCGTCTTCGCCGCCCTCGATGGTGTCGGTACTTCCACCAGTGGTAAACACTGTATCATCGCCAGTTCCGCCCAGAATGGTGTCGTCACCACTACCACCCAAGATCGTGTCGTTGCCCGCATCGCCGCTCAGAGTATTGCCAACGGTCGGATCACCGTTCGTGCCAAGCGTGTCGTCACCATCGCCGCCGTAGACTTCATCAGCACCAGTGCCGGAGTAAATGGTGTCGTTCCCGCCGTAACCATAGATCAGGTCGTCGTTGTTTGTGTCGCCGGGCAGGATCGCATCGCCAGCATCGACCATGTCGCCATCCGGGTCACCAGTGTAACCCGCTCCGATGTTGTCCGCACCGATAGTGCCTTCGACCGTACCATCCGGCATCGGGATACCAATTGCGTTGAGGTAGAACGGGTTATCCGCGTCGGTCGGGCTGATCCCGACGAGCGTAATGGTTTCACCGTTCGGAAAAGTCAGCAACGCGTTACCAGACCCGTCATCCGTGACCGTAACATCGTTGGTCAATACGGGCGTACGATTAGGATCGCCTAGGGGAAGGTCATAAAGGCCGGACACGTCAAGCGTGTCGATACCTGTGAATGTGCCGTCGCCATCTGGGGTAGGGGCGTCGAAGTTGGTGACTACGTCTTCGCCAAAACCGTCTTCCAGCACGATGACATCGGCATCGCCATCAGGGCTGCCTGCGCCATCATCACCAAGGTTGATCTGGTCATCGCCAGCGCCGGTGTTGAATGTGTCGGACCCTTGGCCACCGTCCACAACGTCGTCGCCACCGCCGGTTATGATGTCGTCATTACCGTCAAACGTAGACACATCCACGCCATTGTTGTCGGCGGTCAAGTCGACCGTGTCGTCATAGTCGGTCGTTTCGATGGCTTCGATTTCGGTGAAGGTTCCTGTCCCGACAGTGCCGTCGAAATCATATGTGCCGGCCTCGTCGCCCGTGGCCGTTACCGTGACGCCGTCAGTCGAGGAATAGTTGTAGAAGCTTACAGTATCCACATCGCCGTCGCCGACATCTTCGCCGCCCACAATAATGTCACTGTTGTGATCATCCGTGATCCAGAACGCGTCATCGCCTGTGCCGCCATAAAGGGTGTCATCACCGGATGCGCCGATCAGCGTGTCGTCGTCTGCACCACCGTGAAGTTCATCGTCGTCGTTGCCGCCGTTGATGGTGTCGTTGCCCGCGCCGCCAAAGACAGTGTCGTTTCCGTCATCGGTGCTCCAGTCACCAAAGGTGTCGTTGCCAGCGCCAAGGGTTACGGTGTCATTGCCTTCGCCACCTGTGACGCTGTCGTTGTCAGCGCCTGCATCAATAACATCAGCGCCAATGCCGCCGTAGATTGTGTCAATGCCGGTGCCACCATTGATGCTGTCGTCACCACCTTGACCGTAGATTACATCGTCGCCGATACCGCCATCGATGGTATCGTTAGCACCGTCTTCGGGCTCTTCCGGAATTGGGGTCAACTCGACGTCACCAATACGGATCGCGTGACCGCCATAGGCTGTGTCGACGTTGTTATAGTCGATTTCGATGTAAGAGACTGGGCCTGCAACAGTGAAGTGCGCATAACCAGTTTGGGAATCGGTATTACCAGCGCCACCGGAATTCACGATCGCGGTTACAGTCTGGGACCCGTTTGCGTTTGTTGTGGACGTAAGTGTGGTCGTACTGCCAAGCGTCACAGAAACCGGAATGGCGACCCCATTGGCGTCGTATGCCGTGACGATGATTTGATCGAGGAACTGCCCATCCAGTTCATCAATGTCGAAGATGCCAAAGGTGACATTAGACACCTCATCTGAATAACCAGCTTCCGCAGCAGAAAAGTCGAGTGTGACAACCGCAGCGTTTTGGTCATTACCAAGTGTACCGCCCGTGGCGATATCACCGCCTTCAATTGCGAGGGACGATGTGTCACTGGCGCTATTGTAGTTATAGAGGGGGTCGCCAGTTTCGACAGATGCACCATAAAAGTTCGCCTCATTCGCGACGGATACAGTTATATTGATGTTGCCGTCTGCGGATGTTGCTGTGGTACCGCCTGCAACGCTGGTTTCATCTGCCAGACCTTGGTTGGCCCAAGAAACGAGTGTTGGTGAGTTATCAGTTCCAGCGGCCGTGTCGCCATATATGACGTCATTGCCACTTCCACCTGAAATGTTGTCTTGGCCGTCGTTGGCAAGCGTTTGATCGCCAACAATGTAGTCAGCACCATCGCCGCCATCAATTGAATCGTCGCCACCGCCACCATACACGGTGTCGTTGCCGCCCGCTGCATCAATAGTATCGTTACCCGATGAAATGCTGTCTCCATCGGTGTCAGAGTAGGCGTCGTCTATAACGTCGTTGCCAGCCGTGCCAGTCACTGTGCCGTCAGCTGCCGTATATGCTGGTGGGGAAACTGCCGTCGCGGTACCGGAGGTTGTGAACCAATTGTCCGGCACGAAATAAACGTTGCCGTCACTTGCAACGTAATAAACACCAGAGTCGTTGACATTGTTGTAGGCATTGCCGTCGCCATCCCAGACCCCGGTCCAAGTCCACGAACCAGCCCCGATTGTAGAGCTCGTTGTAAACGTTGATTGACTGCCAGAAATGGCATCCCCGTTATCGAGAGACCCATCACCAAGTGTGACCAAATAACCCTGTGGCATTGCAAAAACCTCTTTAACATCTTGCAGGAACAAACAAACGTTCCAGTAAACTGCTCCACTTCACTGCCTTGTCGCGCCGTTTTCGTTCGGCACAATTCGGACAATGAGGTCCCTTTGCGTGAGGGTTTACGGAGACCAAGTGTTCTGAGTTAGGAGGGTGTGTGAGAAAGGCGAGGCCAGTTCATGGCGAAAATGTGTTGGGCTGTTCTTTATGTTGCTACAATCTGCTGGCGGTCTTGGTGGCCATATGGCACCTGATAGCCATGAAATGGATAGACATCCCCCCCGTATGGCTCGCGGCTTCTTTACTTGCTGCGTATTTTCTTGGTCAAAGTCAGCCTTGGAACCTCAGCATTGATCATCCGCTGACGCAGTTTCTGGCGGCCGTTCTGATTGGTGGCGGGCTGATTTTGATGCTTTTGGCGATCACAGAGATGCGCCGCCAACGGACGACTGTTATTCCGCACCTTGAAGCAGATCAACTTGTTCAATCGGGCATTTTCAAACGCTCGCGCAACCCGATTTATCTGGGCGATGTCATAATCTTAGCTGGCTTTATCTTGCGTTGGGATGCGCCCGTTGCATTGCCATTGGCGCCGATCTTGCTTTGGGTATTGGAAAAGCGGTTCGTCATTCCCGAGGAAAACCGCCTGCGTCGCAAATTCCGGCAGGACTTTTTCAAGTACACCCAACAAACCCGCCGCTGGATATAACGGCGGGTTTGTTGGGGTAGTTGAAATGCGGCCTAGGACATAATTTCATCCAGCTTGGAATACGACAATTCCATACCGTCAGCGGCACCCATATCCATCATGCCCTGGCGTGATTCCGCATCTGGTAATGTCATCCTTAAGGTCAACAACGTGCCTGTGCCGGACGCCTCGAATGTCGTGCGGACGTGGCTGTCTGGCGCCGGATCAGGCATATGCATGCGTTCGATGTGAACAATCAGCGAGCTAGGTGTGAGCGTTATGTATTCGCCAGTTGTAGTAAATGAGCCCTCTTCGCCGCCTTCAAACTCAAACCTGAATGCACCGCCTTCACGAGCATCAGATTCGCAAACGGGCATTGTCCAGCCTGGCCACGCGGCCATCCATTGGCAAATTAGGTCTGGTTCAAGGTGAGCGCGGTAGACGTTTTCGGGTGTTGCGTTGAACTGGCGTGTGACAACGACATCCGTGTCGCCTTCTAGGGATAGCTGAAGTGGGGGCATCAATTGTCTCCTTTTTGTGATGGTTTCATCGTCTCGAGAACAGCGTCCAAGCGATTGTATTTTCGGCGATAACGGTCGGCGATCATGTCCAGCCATGGTTCGATTTGGCCAAGCGTATCAGGGGCTAGTCGGCACAAACGGTGCGTGCCTTGACGGTATCGTGTCACGAGGCCAGCAGTTTCCAACACTTTGATATGGCGCGAGATTGCCGGTTGGCTCATGTCAAAAGGGGCGGCGAGATCCATGACGCCTTCGTCGCCGTCTGTGAGTTTCAATAGAATGGCCCGCCGCGTGCTATCAGCAAGCGCGGCAAAGATCCGATCTAGGTTTGGGGCGGGTGAATCATTCATAACAATATTGTTATATAAGGAATGTCATTTGTCAAGCAGGGTGTGGCATAGCATCTGTGCAAGGTGCACTTGCTTGTGGTCTGCCCTTGTGGCCTATACGAATTGTCGGAATGCGACATAAGAGGGGGATATCCGATGATAGTCGGCACACCAAAGGAACTGTTTGAGGGGGAGAACCGCGTTGCGATGACGCCGGCGTCTGCGCTCGAACTGCAAAAATTAGGACACTCATGTGTGATCGAAACCAAAGCAGGTGCTGCCGCGGGTTTCTCGGACAAAGATTATAAAGACGCAGGCGTTGAGGTTGTTAAAACCGCCGCTGCGTTGTGGAAAGCGGCAGACATTGTCGCCAAGGTACGCGTACCGGATGACGGCGAGATGAAGCGCCTATCTGCGGACCAAACGCTTATTTCCTTCTTCAGCCCCGTCGCGGATGAGGCCAAGATGAAATCTGCGGCCCGTAAGGGTGCCACAGTCGTCGCAATGGAAATGATCCCACGTATCAGCCGCGCCCAGAAAATGGATGCACTGTCATCCATGGCGAACATCGCGGGTTACCGTGCGGTTATTGAGGCCGGTAACAACTTCCCACGTTTCTTCACCGGTCAGATCACAGCGGCGGGTAAGGTTCCGCCAGCGAAGGTTCTGGTTGTCGGGGCAGGGGTCGCTGGACTTGCCGCTATCGGAACATCCACATCCCTTGGCGCGATCACCTATGCGTTCGACGTGCGCCCAGAAGTGGCTGAACAAGTTGAATCCATGGGCGCGGAATTCGTGTTCCTCGACTTTGAAGAAGAACAGGCCGACGGCGCGTCCTCTGGCGGGTATGCGTCCGTTTCCTCGCCTGAATTTGCAGCGGCCCAGCTCGCCAAGTTCCGCGAAATTGCGCCGGACATGGACATCGTTATTACTACAGCGTTGATCCCGAACCGCGAAGCGCCTGAGCTTTGGACCGAGGACATGGTGAAATCCATGAAGCCTGGTTCTGTGATTGTTGACTTGGCGGCGGAAAAGGGCGGCAACTGTAAACTGACCGTTAAGGACGAGAAGATCGTCACCGACAACGGCGTGACTATCATCGGTTACACCGACTTCCCATCCCGTATGGCGGCGCAGTCTTCAACGCTTTACGCGACAAACATTCGTCATCTGATGACTGACCTGACCCCTGAAAAGGACGGTGTGGTTAATCATGACATGGAAGACGACGTCATCCGCGGCGCGACAGTGGCTTACGGCAAGGAAGTGACCTTCCCGCCGCCACCACCAAAGGTCCAAGCGATTGCAGCACAGCCAAAAGCGGCCGCGGTTGAGCTGACCCCAGAAGAAAAACGCGCTGTAGAAACCGCAGCGTTCAAAGCGCAGACAAAGCAGCAGGTTACCCTGCTGGGTATCGGTGCAGCGGTAATCCTGCTTGCGGGCCTTTGGGCGCCAGCATCTTTCATGCAGCACTTTATCGTTTTTGTTCTGTCGATCTTCATCGGCTTCCAAGTCATTTGGGGCGTGGCACACAGCCTGCACACCCCGCTGATGGCCGTAACAAACGCGATCTCCTCGATCATCATTTTGGGCGCACTCATGCAGATCGGGTCGGGGTCCTTCCTAGTCGTTCTGCTTGCGGGTCTCGCGGTCTTTATGACGGGCATCAACATCTTTGGCGGGTTCCTCGTCACACGGCGCATGCTTGCCATGTTCCAGAAATCTTAAGGGGGACTGACCAATGGAATTCGGTTTCACAACAGCAGCTTACGTAGTTGCAGCAGTTCTTTTCATCCTGTCACTGGGCGGTCTTTCCGGCCAAGAAAGCGCGAAACGCGCGGTGTGGTACGGTATCGTTGGTATGGCCTTGGCCGTGGCAGCGACACTGGTCGGACCAGGTAGCGGTTTCTGGTTTCTGTCGCTTCTGTTAATCGCAGGTGGTGGTGCCATCGGGTATCAGCTGGCCACTAAGGTTCAGATGACACAAATGCCCGAACTGGTTGCAGCGATGCACTCGCTCGTTGGTCTTGCGGCGGTGTTTGTTGGCTTTATCGCGCACTTTGAAATGGGCCGCGTTGCTGGCCTTGTCGCAGAGGGTGCGGACCTGAAAGAGCTCGGCACATTCGCGGCGCTGATTGCCAAGAAGACGACGATTGAGCTGAACATCCTGCGTGTTGAATTGTTCCTCGGCATCTTCATCGGTGCGATCACATTCACCGGTTCTGTCATTGCCTACGGCAAGCTGGCTGGCAAAGTGGACTCTGCGGCGAAAAAGCTGCCGGGTGGTCACATGCTGAATATCGCAGCGGCTGTTATCTCTGCGATCACGCTGGTCTGGTACTTCAACTCTGGCGGCTTCTTCCCGCTGTTCATCATGACGCTGGCGGCACTGTTTATCGGCTACCACCTGATCATGGGCATCGGCGGTGCGGATATGCCTGTCGTGGTTTCCATGCTGAACAGCTACTCTGGCTGGGCCGCAGCGGCGATTGGTTTCTCCCTCGGGAACGACCTGTTGATCGTGGTTGGTGCGCTGGTGGGCTCCTCCGGTGCGATCCTGTCCTACATCATGTGTAAGGCGATGAACCGTTCGTTTGTGTCCGTGATCTTGGGTGGCTTCGGCGGCCCAGCTGGTGAACAGATGGCCGTTGAAGGTGAGCAAATCGCCATCGACGTGGACGGTGTTGCGACAGCTTTGGAAGAAGCTGACAGCATCATCATCATCCCGGGCTACGGTATGGCCGTGGCGCAAGCTCAGCAGAACGTCGCTGAACTGACACGCCGCCTGCGCGCTGCGGGTAAGAACGTACGCTTTGCGATCCACCCTGTTGCAGGTCGTTTGCCGGGTCACATGAACGTTCTGCTAGCAGAAGCCAAAGTGCCCTATGACATCGTGATGGAAATGGACGAGATTAACGAGGACTTCCCTGAAACGGACGTCGCTATCGTGATCGGCTCCAATGATATCGTGAACCCAGCTGCACAGGATGATCCAAACTCGCCAATCGCGGGTATGCCGGTTCTGGAATGCTGGAAAGCCAAGCAGGTGTTCGTGTCCAAGCGTGGCCAAGGTACTGGTTACTCCGGTATCGAAAACCCGCTGTTCTTCAAAGAGAACACACGCATGTTCTATGGTGACGCGAAGGCATCCTTGGATGCGTTACTGGGTAAGATCACCTAAGCAAATGTAAAAAAGTTGTTTGACGGCCGCCATAGGAAACTTTGGCGGCCGTTTTTGTAAAGACAAAGTTTAGCGCAAGTTAAGAAACTATGAATTTCCCGAAACAACCTTTAGGGGCGGTTCGGTACCTGCTAAGTAACCCAAAAGGCGAGCGTGTTAGATTGGTTAGGTGATTCACGATGTGTACTAAGTCCGTAAGAGTATTTCTTGTTTGTTTTGCAGTAGCCGGTTTGACCGCATGTGGCACCGAAGAAGGTTTCCAACAAGTAAGGTGGAACGCTGCTGAAGAATCGAACGATCAAATCGCCCGATTGCGCGATCTATCAATTACAACCGAACGAAACATGCCAACAACTGGATCGGCTTCCTATGCCGGTCACGCAGTTATGAGAATGGACCGTTCTCCATTCACTGAGTTTGACAATATCGCGATCGTCGCGGACGCGTCCATGACCGCTGAATTTAGCGGTACCGGCACATTCACCGGTTCGATTACCAATTTCGAAGCGGTCACGAGCGCGGGAACTGATACTCAAACGCTTGTTCCAGCCTCTGGCGAAATTCTCATCGGACAGGATGAAAGCTTGATCGGAACTGGTACGTTAAATAACGCACTTGCCGCAGATTATGCTGGAGGTTTCACCGTTGATGGCACGAGTTACACAGTTGATGGTGTGATCATCGGCCAGTTCATTGGCAACCGAACAAGCGATCCAACACCGGCAGGGATTACTAAGGGGGTCGTCGGGGGGAACACTACGTTATCAACGCAATATGCGGTAACGGATACTGGGGCGCTCACTGCGTTCGAGCTAACCGTATTTGGTGAAACAGTTCGTTAAACAGTACGCCACTGGCCTTGGCCGATGCCGTCCAGCGTCCAAGCCCCAACAGACCAGCGCACGAGGCGCAGGCACGGAAAGCCGACATGGGCGCACATGCGGCGCACTTGGCGGTTGCGGCCTTCGGTGATTTGAACTTCGATCCACGTGTCGGGAACGGACTTGCGGAACCGAACGGGCGGGTCACGCAGCCATAGGTCAGGCGGGTCGATCAGGCGCACTTTGGCGGGCAGGGTGGGGCCGTCTTTTAGTGAAACGGACGCGCGCAATGGGGCAAGGTCAGCATCAGTTGGCGCACCCTCAACCTGTACCAAATATGTCTTGGGTGTCTTGAACTTCGGGCTAGAGAGTTTGGCCTGAAGTTTGCCGTCATCCGTGAGCACCAACAGACCTTCACTATCGCGATCCAACCGCCCCGCAGCGTAAACACCTTTGGGCAGATCAAAACCCGACAGCGTCGGGCGCTCGGTCGGGGACTTGGCGTCTGTGAACTGCGACAACACGCCGAAAGGTTTATTGAAAAGGATGGTGGCCATGTGGCGTTGGTAACTTGCAAGACGGGCGGCTGCAATTTCAAAGCCCTTTTTCCTTGATTGGTTTCAACGGCTTCTGATTGCACGACGCATTGTCTGCATGGCTTAGCTGGGGCGAAAACGAGTGTGAAAAAACGGTTGTATACCATTGTGTTCCGCTAACCTTTTGAGATTGCGTTATTTTTTAGCTTTACAGGCGAGGGTGGTCCGCTAGTTTCTGCGCAAGTTAACAAGGATACAGCAATGAGTTCGATCAAAGACCACCCGCTGCGCTATGCAATGGCGAACGAGTTGCACGCCCGCCCGTTTCCCGCGCTGGCTGCGCCGTGCCATGCGGCCTACCTCGCGATTAAGCCCGCGCAAGACGCCGCCGGACGAGATCGTTCTGCGGATATGGCGCACCTTAAGGCTTTGTTGGATCACTACGCCGCGCCCCATCCGGAAGAGGGCGCTACCCATTACTTCGGCCAGATCGGACGTCATATTCTGAAATGGGAAAGCCATACGGAATTCGTGACCTATACGATTTTCGAAGAAGGGGTGCGCGATACCCCGTTCGATTTCGCGGCATTTGCAATGTTTCCAGAAAGCTGGCTTGCGTCAGCACCGGGAACGCGGGTGACCTCTGCGTTGATTAGGGTCGAACAACAGACAGGTGATGCAGGGATCACAAAGAAACTCGCGGATTGGTTTGTACCAGAAAGCGTTGCTGTCAGCCGTGTGCTGGATGACGATGCTGTCATTGCTGGGGATTTCAGAATTGATGCAGCGGGGCACATAAGGATTGCGGTTTTCGCGCGGCCAGAAACCGGAGAGCGTAGAGTTGGGCGGGTCATTCAGCGGCTCTGTGAAATCGAAACTTATAAAGCGATGTCGATGCTGGGGTTTTCGCGGTCCCGCGATCTAAGCCGCGACATGGGCACGATTGATGGGCGCTTGTCTGCGTTGACAGAGGCGCTGTCAGGACCGTTAGAGAGCACGGAAGACACGCTTGATGCGTTGTTGCAGATATCTGGCGAGCTGGAGGCTCTGTCTGCGCGCTCAACGTTTAGGTTTGGCGCGACACAAGCCTATGAGACCATTGTGAACCAGCGCATTGAAGTGCTGCGCGAGGAGCGGTTTTTGGGGCGGCAAACCTTTGGCGAATTCATGATGCGCCGCTTTGATCCCGCGATGCGCACCGTTGCCAGCACCAAAGCGCGTCTGGATGCGATGGGACGTCGTGCGATCCGTGCGTCCGATTTGTTGCGAACGAGGGTTGATGTGGAACGTTCTGCTGAGAACAAGGCGCTGTTGCAAAGCATGGATCGGCGGGCAGATATCCAGTTGCGTTTGCAAGAGACGGTTGAAGGCCTGTCGATTGTGGCGATCAGTTATTACGCGGTGAATTTGGCCGCGAATATTGCCGCGCCGTTCGCCTATGATCTTGGACTTGGTGAGAAGACGTTAAAAGCGGTTTTAACGCCATTGGTGATCCTAGGCGTCTGGATGATGGTGCGCCGTATTCGTAAGGCGTTGCATTAAGTTGGTTTCGAATGAGCTGCGCTCATCCGACCGAGGGTGGCTAGCCCCCCGTCCTGCGGACTCCCTTCGGGGCATTTGGGTAACAGAGACAGGATTAGAGGCCGCGGATGCGGGGGTCTAATGCGTCGCGTAGACCGTCGCCCATGTAGTTAACGCTGAGCACGGTGAGGCTGATTGCGAGACCGGGCCACATGACGCGCTGGGGGTGTTGCTGCATGAAGTCAGTCGCATCAAATAGCAGGCGGCCCCATGTTGGGAAATCCGGTGGGAAGCCGAGGCCGAGAAAGCTGAGGGCTGACTCAGTAATGATGGCAGTCGCGATGCCAAGGGTGGCGGAGACCATGATGGGTGACATTACGTTTGGCAGGACATGGCGCAAGATCATTTTGCCGGGGCGAGTGCCGATGGAGCGCGCCGCGAGGACGAACTCGCGTTCCTTCAGGGCCAATACATCACCTCGCACGATGCGGGCAGTGGGCATCCATGAGGTAATGCCGATGGCGATTACGATCAGAATGAAGATGCCGGTTTCAGGACCAAAAGACGCCGAAAGTGGTTGGCGGAATAGCATCACCATGACCAGCAGCAATGGCAGCAAGGGCAGGGCGAGGAATAGGTCGGTTACGCGCATCAACAGCCCGTCGATACGTTTGAAGTAGCCCGCAAGGACCCCAACCAGCGTGCCAAGGAACAGCGCGAGCCCCATTGCCGTGAGTCCCACGGAGATGGAGGTTTGTCCGCCCGCCATCATCCGCGCCAGCATATCGCGGCCTAATTGGTCAGTGCCAAAGGGATGTGCCCATGTGGACCCTTGGTTGCGGGCGCGCACGTCGATGTAGGTTGGATCAATGCTCCAGATCCACGGGCCCACGTAGACGGCGAGCACGATGAAGATGAAGAAACACGCGCCCATGACCGCACCCTTGTGGGTTTTGAACTGGTCCCAGACGTCCCACCATTGGTTGCGGGCCACTGCATCGTCGCGCGTGTCTATGGATGTATCAGTCATAGCGGATCCTCGGATCTAGAATTCCGTAAAGGATGTCAGCGATCAGGTTAAAGAACACGATCAGGATGGCGAAGATAAAGGTGAGCGTCTGCACCATGGGCACGTCACTGGCTTGGATCGAGACGATTAGAAGTTGGCCAATACCGTTCACCTTGAAGATTTGCTCGGTGATGATCGCACCGCCAAAAATCGCAGGGATGCCAAGGGCAATTACCGTCACAACGGGGATCATCGAATTGCGCAGCACGTGTTTCAGGACAACGACGCTTTCGGTCATGCCTTTGGCGCGGGCAGTGCGCACGTAATCTTGATTGAGGTTGTCGAGCATGGAGGCGCGCATAAACCGGCTGATCTGCGCTGTGGTTTGCAGGGCCAACACCATCACAGGCAGAACCATCTGGCGAACTTGCTTGCCAAAGGCCTCCCAGCTGTCGATCACGAGGGTGGTGTCATAGATCGACGGGAACCACCAAAAACTGTCGTTTGGCATCATCACAGTGAATAGGATGATCATCAGAACGCCGGAAAAGAACGGCGGGATGGAAAAGCCGATCATAGAGACAAACGTACCGGCTTGGTCGAACACGGAATACTGTTTGTAGGCCGAGATGATGCCGATGGGCAGGGCGATCAGCACGCCGACCACATAGGCGAGGCCAACGACCATAAGCGTCTGAGGCAGACGTTCGAGGATGGTGTCCATTACGGGCGCGCGGGTCTGCCATGAGATCAGGCGGGCTTCGTCCGGTGCGGATACCCAGTCAACGGATTGCGACAGGTAGTAGACCGGCTCGCTCCAGACCATTTGTTTCAGCCAGAGGAGGTAGCGGATGTGGACGGGTTCACCGAGGCCCAAGGACTGGCGGATTTGCTCACGCACTTCTGGCGGGATCGTCAAAGGCAGCTGCGCCGTTGGGTCGCCCGGTGCCATGTCCAGCAACAGGAAGATGATCAACGAGATGAAGATCAACGTCGGGATCGCAGTCAGCAAACGCCGGATTGTGTAAGTCAGCATTCGGTATCTCCGATGCGGGACGAGGTTTTGATGCAGTCTTGTTCATCGCCAGCCGACATAGGATGCGGGTTTGGAAATTCGGTGAAAGCGAAGGCAGGCTGCATGAAAATCGGGTCCATAGTTGGTAGGAAAAGGGTGGGCATGTCTGCCCACCCCGTTGTTGAGCAATCGAAATTACTCGGTGCGGTACCATTCAGCGATGTTCCACAGCTCAGAATCCCAATCGGACATTTTAACACCACCGAGTGTGTTGGCATGCGCAGACGGATTGCCGCGGTGAACGAGTGGGATGATGGAGTAGGAGGCCATCAACATGTCGTTCATCTGCTTGACGATTTCAGCGCGGGCGTCGATGCCGGCAGTAGATGCCAACTCATCGATCAGAGCGTCATATGCAGGATCACAGAAACGCTGCATGTTGGACCCCTGCCACTGGGATTCAGGGCTTGGCCATTCTTTACACGCCCAGTTCGCCATGTAGGCTTCTGGGTCAACACCTGCGAAGTTGTTGGTGTACATTTCAACGTCCGCAAAGAATTTTTGGAAGGTGTCAGGCGAAGCTGGGTCACCACCAAAGAAGACGGATGCGTCGATATTGCGAAGCTCAGCTTGGATGCCGATTTCGGACCACCACTGCTTGACCAGCGCTTGTGTATCCTGACGCACGGCGTTCGTGGATGTCTGGTAAGACACGATAAGTGGTGTGCCTTCAAACTCGCGAATACCATCGCCATCGCTGTCTACGATACCAGCTTCATCAAGTAGTGCATTCGCGCCGGCAACGTCTTGTGTCAGGCAGGCGTCGTTTGCAGTGGATGCGTAAACCGCAGGGCCAGGCAATACATTACAGGTTGGTTGGCCGCCAGCGCCGTATCCGATTTCAACAAGCAAGCCACGGTCGATCGCCATGGACATCGCTTGGCCGATTGTACGGTTGGTCAGGAACGGGTGCGCGCCGCCTTCAGCAGTTGCGCGAAGATCGCCCAGATCAGCAGACGGGTTTGTCTGGTTCAGGTGCAGGCGCTCAACGGAAGTCGCGAACGCGGCGACAACAGTGCCAAGGCCCGCGGATTCCATGTCGGAGAGTACTGTTGGGTCGATCTGCAGGTTCCACGCGTAATCAAATTCGCCTGTTTCCAGAACGGAACGTGCCGCTGCAGCTGCATCGCCGCCGCCTTTGAACAGCACTGTTTCAAATGCTGGCTGGCCGTCTACGCGGAAGTTTTCATTGGCTGAGAACTGAACCACATCGTTGGCTTTGAAGTCTGTCACAACAAAGGGGCCGGTCCCGATTGGGCCAAAGTTTGCGTCAACACATGTTGGCGCAGCTGCACCCATACAGTCCGCGAACTGTGCCGCTTGGATGATTGGGGATTCAGCACCAACAAGGGCCGTATATGGGAACGGCTTTGGTGCATCGAACGTGATCTTGATGGTTTGGTCATCAACAGCTTCAACGGATTCAACGCCGTCAAAGTAGGATGCCTGCGCACAACCGCCGCCTTCAGCAGTACAGTACTGCCATGTGAAGACTGCGTCGTTTGCTGTCAAAGGTGTGCCATCGGACCACATAACGCCGTCTTTCAGCGTCCATGTGATGGATGTCAGATCTTCGGAAACACCACCGTTTTCAACAGTTGGAATTTCAGCAGCAAGCCAAGGCAACAATTCACCTGTGTCAGAGAAACGGCCGAGGGATTCCAGCACCAAGGATGCGGATTCAACTTCTTTCGTGCCGCCCGATAGATACGGGTTTAACGTGGATGGCGCTTGCCAATAGATGATGTTGAGCTGGCCATCGCGGCCGCGCTCAACTTCGTGGCCGTCAGCAAGTGCCGCCGTGCCACAGGCTACCAGTGCGGTAGCGCCCATTAGGGCTGATAGTTTTTTCATGAACTCTCTCCTGGTTGGTTTTTCGTATTGGTATTGCTCAGGCTCTGGCGGTCTGATGCCTCGGATGCTGCCGTTTGTTCGGCACTCGTTGTCACGTCGTTATAGTGGTGGCAGGCAACAAAACGGCCTGGCAGCACCTCTCGGTATTCGGGGTCGATCTGCTTGCAAATGTCCATCACCGCGGGGCAACGGGTGCAAAAGTTGCAACCCTTTGGCGGGTTGGACGGGGAGGGGACATCACCGGTCAGGATGGTGCGCTCCATTTTGTCGTGCAATTCGGGGTCGGGTTCTGGCACCGCTGACAGCAACGCCTTTGTGTAGGGGTGCAGCGGTTCGGCGTATAGTTCCTCGCGTGGGGCGAGTTCGACGATCTTGCCAAGGTACATCACCGCCACGCGTGTCGCGATATGGCGCACCATGGAAAGATCGTGACTGATGAACAAATAGGTCAGCCCGAACTCTTTTTGCAGATCCTCAAGCAGGTTCACGACCTGCGCTTGGATTGACACATCAAGCGCCGCGATCGGTTCATCGCAGACAATAAACTTCGGGTTCAACGCCAGTGCGCGGGCAATGCCGATACGCTGCCGTTGACCGCCGGAAAAGGCGTGCGGATAGCGGCCTGAAAACTTCCGGTTCAGGCCCACCTGATCCATCAGCGCCAAAACCTTTTCGCGCTTTTCTTCCTTAGACAGGGACGTGTGCTCATCCAGCGGTTCTTGAATGATCGCTTGTACAGTCATGCGTGGGTTTAGCGACGCTTGCGGGTCCTGAAACACCATCTGCATCGTTGGGCGTTTGCCGCGCAGATCCTTTTGCGCAACATCCCCGATGCTGTCGCCGTCCACGACAATGGATCCATCTGTAATGTCATAAAGGCGCAGAACGGCACGGCCACAGGTGGACTTGCCACAGCCGGACTCCCCAACCAGCCCCAATGTCTCACCCTCGAAGATATCGAAGGAAACACCATCGACGGCTTTCACGTCACCCGTGTGGCGGCGGAACAACCCAGTATGGATCGGAAAGTGCATTTTGAGGTTATTCACCTCAACCAGCTTGGTCGCGGATTTGGTGTCATCAAACATCGCGCGGCTCTCCTGTTCGGGCGTCATAGAAACACGCGGCGTCGTGGTTGTTGCCGACATCATAGCGCGACGGGTTTTCGTGCGCGCAACGGTCCAGCGCCACATCGCAGCGGTCGCGGAATGGGCAAGCTGTGGGGGACGCCCCAAGAATGGGCGGCTGGCCTTCGATGATTTCAAGCCGCTCTTCGCGGCCACCAGAAACGCGTGGCACAGTTTTCAATAGTGCTCGCGTATAGGGGTGCTGAGGGTTCTTGAACAATTCACGTGTTGGTGCTTGCTCAACAATCTGCCCACCGTACATCACCACAACGCGGTCCGCGATTCCTGCCACAACGCCCAGATCATGGGTGATCCAGATCACGGCCATTCCAAGTCGTTCTTGCAGGTCTTTCATCAGCTCCAGAATTTGCGCTTGGATCGTTACATCAAGGGCGGTTGTCGGCTCATCCGCGATCAACACCTTTGGATCACAAGCAAGCGCAATCGCGATCATGACGCGCTGGCGCATGCCGCCGGAAAACTGGTGCGGGTAATCTTTCAGGCGCTGGTCCGCGTCTGGAATGCCGACCAATTCGAGCAATTCTTTTGCACGAACGGCGGCCTGCTTCTTGGTCATCCCCATGTGCTTGCGCAGGGGCTCCATGATTTGCATGCCGACATTGTAGACAGGGTTGAGGGACGTCATCGGGTCCTGAAACACGAACCCGATCTTGCCGCCGCGTGTGGTGCGTAACGTCTCTGCATCTACCTTTAGAAGGTCTTGCCCATCGAAGGTCACGGTTCCACCACGTACGTCTGCAGGGGGACTTGGCAGCAGTCCCAAGAGCGACATCATGGTAACAGATTTGCCCGATCCACTCTCTCCGACAACGCCCAAAAGCTCACCGGATTTAAGGTCAAAGCTCACGTCGTTGACGGCGTGGACTTCGCCACCGCGGATTTTGAATACAGTCTTTAGTCCTTGAACATCAAGAACTGTCAGCGCCCCATCGGGCATAGGCGACCTCCCTGTAAAAGTGGTCTAAGTTTTTGTTTTTATTGCCGATAAGTTGGTATTTGAGTCTTAGGAACCCCGGCGATTGGGATGACGTTAGCGGAAAAAAGACATCCCGCAACCCCTGATAGCATTTTACCGTATGGTAAATTTTTTGCGCAGGGCGTCCTAATGTACTTGACCAAGTGGTGCGCGCGTTTCACGCTCACCACTGAAATGCGCGGCCCAAATTGAAGGCCCGCCGGGGGCAATATGACGACAACACTGGACACCAGATCTTTGATGGAACGCTTGATTGCGTTCCCCACTGTCAGCCGCGACAGCAACCTTGATCTGATCGATTTCGTTGAAAGCTATTTGGCTGATCACGGAATAAATTCAACGCGGATTCCTGATAAAACTGGCGAAAAGGCTGCGCTTTACGCCCATGTCGGGCCGCAGGTTGAAGGCGCGATTGTTTTGTCCGGTCACACCGACGTTGTGCCGGTTGACGGGCAAGCATGGGACACCGACCCGTTCGAGGTGATCGAAAGCGGCAACAAGCTTTATGGGCGCGGAACTTGCGACATGAAGGGGTTCGATGCGCTGTCAATCTGGGCCTTGGTTGAGGCAAAGAAACGTGGCGTCACACGGCCGCTGCAGCTCGCGCTGAGCTATGACGAAGAAGTGGGCTGCACCGGAGCACCACCCATGATTGATGCAATGGTTGCCAGCGGGATGCCGCGGGCATCCGCCGCCATCATTGGTGAGCCGTCGATGATGAAAGTGGTCACGGGTCACAAAGGGGGAATCGGGTTTGACGTTCATATGCGCGGCTTCGAGGTCCACTCGTCACTGATCCATACCGGCGTTAATGCGATCATGTTTGGATCCAAGCTGATTGATTGGTGCAATGAGATGAACGCGGCCAATGCCGCCAAAGCACCGCTCGAAATCGATGAAGGGTTCGTGCCGCCCTACACAACGCTTCATGTCGGCATGGTTACGGGCGGCACCGCCCACAACATTACTGCTAAGGACTGTAATTTCGTTCTGACCTTCCGCAACGTTCCGGGCGAACCCGGTGAATTGTGGGTGAAGGCGTTCGAGGAAAAAGTCGCCGAGATCGACGCTGAGATGAAAGCGATTCACCCTGACACCGGTATCGACTACACGCGCAAATTCGATGTGCCCGGATTGAAGCCCGAAGTGGAAGGCGAAGCCGAAGAGATCGTGCGCAACCTGACGGGCGACAATGCCGTCAACGTCGTAAGCTACGGCACAGAAGCGGGCCAGTTCCAAGAGCGAGGTTATAGCGCCGTGATCTGCGGCCCCGGCGACATCGCGCAGGCCCACCAGCCAAACGAGTTCATCACGATTGAGCAATTCAAGGCAGGCGAGGCGTTCATGGAACGCTTGCTCGACAGCCTTGGTTGAGTTCCCGATCTCCGATGCTACGCCGATAGAACACGGCGGAGCGCTTCCCGAAAGCGTTGATGTCGTCATCATCGGTGGTGGGATCGTAGGGGTATCTGCCGCGATCTATCTGAACAGGTTAGGGCAACGCGTTGTTTTGCTTGAGAAGGGGCGCATCGCGGGCGAACAATCCAGCCGCAATTGGGGCTGGATTCGCCAACAAGGGCGCGACCCGGACGAGCTGCCTATCATGGTTGAAGCACGCCGCCTGTGGCAGGAGTTATCTGCGCAAACGGGCGATACGATAGGTCTGGTCCAAGGTGGAATTACCTATATGGCCAAGGATCAGGTCGAATATGAAAAGTTCGCGTCTTGGATGCCCCATGCCAAAGCGAATGGCGTTGATAGCCGAATGCTCAGTCGGGCTGAGCTCGCTAACCTTTTACCCGAAGCGCGTAGCGATTGGGCAGGGGGTATCTATACCGCAAGTGATATGCGGGCTGAGCCTTGGGTCGCTGTTCCAACGCTTGCACGACTGGCTGTGTCTGAAGGTGTGACGATTATTGAAGGCTGCGCGGCACGTGGAGTCGAGACATCAGCGGGGCAGATCACCGCGGTTGTGAGCGAACAGGGAACCGTTAGGACGCCACAGGTTGTTATCGCTGGGGGCGCATGGTCTTCGCTGTTTTTACGAAATGCAGGCGTGAACATCCCCCAACTGTCCGTACGCGCTAGCGTCGTGGCCGTGGATGGAGCGCCAATGACCTATCAAGGAGGCGGCGCGGACTCCCAAATTGCCTTCCGAACCCGCGCAGACGGGGGGTTCACATTAGCCGCCGGTGAATTCCATGAGTTCTTCCTCGGACCGGATGCATTCAGGGCGTTTGGCAAATACCTAACCCAGATCAAAAGCGACCCTTTCGGGACGCGCTACTATCCAGCAGCCCCCAAAGGGTATCCAGATGCGTGGCGAACCCCGCGGCGCTGGGCATTGGACGAACAGTCCCCGTTTGAACGGATGCGTGTATTGAATC
Source organism: Octadecabacter ascidiaceicola (assembly GCF_900185015.1). Classification (GTDB taxonomy): domain Bacteria; phylum Pseudomonadota; class Alphaproteobacteria; order Rhodobacterales; family Rhodobacteraceae; genus Octadecabacter; species Octadecabacter ascidiaceicola. The sequence goes on from NZ_FXYD01000002.1 coordinate 558,495, forward strand.
CCAAACCAAATGCCGCAAAGTGCAAAGCTCTGGTCAGTGGGTTTTCAGCACAGTTTCCTAAACTGGGCCCAATCAAAGTCAAAGCGGCGTGGGCGGGTATGATCGACTCTATGCCGGACCTTGTCCCGGTGGTCGACCGCGTTGAGGACATCAGCGGGCTGACGATCGCAACGGGGATGAGCGGGCACGGGTTTGGAATTGGCCCTGCCATCGGATACATGTTGGCAGATACGATGACAGGGAAAACGGCGGCCTACGATCTGAACCGTTTCCGGTTGTCTCGGTTTTCGGATGGATCAAAGATGGTGCTGGGGCCAGCAATCTAGATGCGACAGTGCGTTTGCAGACCTCGCGAGTGAGTATTTAAGAGCCAAAGAAACGAATACGGCACCTTGCTGACAGGCAGGGCGCAGACCAAGTATATGAAATTCAATTGGAGAGAAACGATGCCAGTTAAGAACCGATTTGCCGAACTGCTACCCGAAATCACCGAGTGGCGCCGCGATTTGCACGAAAACCCTGAAATCTTGTTTGAGACCCACCGCACCAGCGCGATTGTGGCTGAGAAGTTAGAAGCGTTTGGGTGTGATGAGATCGTAACGGGGATTGGCCGCACGGGCGTTGTGGCGGTTATCAAAGGGAAATCTGACACGTCGGGCAAGGTTATCGGTCTGCGTGCGGATATGGATGCGCTGCCGATCCATGAGCAGACCGGCCTTGAGTATGCGTCCAAAACCGACGGCGCGATGCATGCCTGTGGCCATGACGGGCACACGGCGATGTTGCTTGGGGCGGCGAAATATCTGTCTGAGACCCGCAACTTTGACGGAACGGTCGTGGTCATTTTCCAACCCGCTGAAGAAGGCGGCGGTGGCGGCAAAGAGATGTGTGATGACGGCATGATGGAGCGTTTCGGCATTCAAGAAGTTTACGGCATGCACAATTGGCCCGGCAAACCTGTGGGGTCATTCGCGATCCGCCCAGGTGCGTTTTTCGCTGCGACCGATACGTTTGAAATCACGTTCGAAGGTATTGGCGGGCATGCGGCCAAGCCGAATGAAACCGTTGATACACTGGTCATGGCGTCCCAAACGGTGATGACGTTGCAGACGATAGCCAGCCGCAATGCCGACCCCGTCGATCAGATTGTTGTGTCCGTGACATCGATTGAATCGTCTTCAAAGGCGTTCAATGTGATCCCGCAGCGCGTCACGATCCGCGGGACAGTGCGCACGCTCAGCAAAGATATGCGCGCATTGGCAGAAAAGCGGGTGACCGAGATTTGCAATGGCACAGCGGCGACGTTTGGGGGCAGTGCGGATGTGAACTATATCCTCGGCTACCCCGTTATGGTGAATTCCGAAGACCAGACTGCCTTTGCCGCTGAGGTTGCCGCGTCAATCTCTGGTGATTGCGCAGACGCGCCCTTGGTTATGGGCGGGGAAGACTTTGCGTTTATGCTCGAGGAACGTCCAGGCGCGTATATCCTCGTTGGCAACGGCGACACCGCGATGGTTCACCACCCTGAGTACAACTTCAACGATGATGCGATCCCAGCGGGCTGCAGCTGGTGGGCTGAGATCGTGGAACAGCGGATGCCTGCGGGCTAGGTGCTTTGACGCAGGGGCCGCGTGAAGGACGCGGTGCCTGCCAGCCCGAATATGATCCAAAACGGGGTCATGATGGGATGAAAGAAGAGCGCGCTAAAGGCTTCGATCCCAACCCAAGTCGCCCCAAAGTCAAACTGGAATTCAAACGCGAGACCCGTCGCGCCTAGAAAGCCACCGATCGTCCAAGCGAGCATGATGGCAGCCAGATGATATGTCGGCGGGAGCGCGGCGCAAGCGACGAATGCAAGCAAGAACACCACGATTGGGGCCGTGATGGTGTAGATGAAGAATGTTCCGTATGTAACTGGTAGCGAAGGATAAAGTGGCATCCTTCCGTCGTTTAAGTAGTCCAAAACAACTCCAAACGACCACATGCCGTGTAACGCCGTTAGCAACCAACACCAAAGTGCTGTGATAAATGCGAGCAGTGCTGCGTGGCGCAATCGCGGCAGAACGTTAGCCACCAGTGTGGCTCATGTGGCGGGAAACTTGACCGTCAACAGTTTGGCGCGAGTAGTCGAAATCATGCCCCTTGGGTTTTAGCCCAATTGCTGCGCGAATGGCGGCTTCGAGGTGCGCATCATCATCGCTGGCCCGCAGTGGCGCGCGCAGGTCAGAATGCCCTTCTTGGCCTAAGCAGGTATAGATTTCACCGGTGCAGGTGATGCGCACGCGGTTGCAGCTTTCGCAGAAGTTATGGCTCATCGGGGTGATGAGACCGATTTTCTGACCTGTTTCCTCAAGGCGGATATAGCGGGCGGGGCCGCCGGTGGTTTCCGCCAAGTCACTGACAGTAAAGCGTTCTTCAAGACGGGCGCGCAGGTCTTTGAGGGACCAGTATTGCGTGATGCGGTCCTCATTGCCGATGTCGCCCATTGGCATGACTTCGATGAAGGTCAGGTCGATGTCGCGTTCGGCGCACCACGCCTGCATCGTGAACAGTTCGGACTCGTTAAAGTCAGCGAGCGCCACAGCGTTGATCTTGATGCGCAATCCAGCACGCTGTGCTGCGTCAATCCCGCGCATGACTTGGGGTAGGCGGCCCCAGCGGGTGATTTTGGCGAACTTGTCATCATCCAGCGTATCCAATGAGACGTTGATGCGGCGCACGCCAGCGGCGTATAAATCATCCGCATATTTCTCAAGCTGGGAGCCGTTGGTGGTTAACGTCAGCTCTTTCAACGCGCCGCTATCAAGGTGGCGGCTCATCGCGTCAAAGAACGTCATGATGCCACGTCGAACCAATGGCTCACCACCAGTTATTCTAAGCTTTTCAACTCCTAAGCGAATGAAGTTCGTGCACATTCTGTCGAGCTCCTCGAGGGTCAAGAGGTCTTTTTTCGGCAGAAAAGTCATGTTTTCGGACATGCAGTATACGCAGCGAAAATCGCAGCGGTCTGTCACCGAAACCCGAAGGTAGGTGATGGCACGTTGAAAGGGGTCAATAAGGCGCTGTTCCATGCAGTGAACGTAGGCATGCGCAATAGGGCGCGCAAGGGAATTACGCGACCAATTCCCCCTCGACAGCGACGAAGGCCAACCGTAGGTTTGCTAGCATGAAATACGTTATTACGATTGCTGCCCTTGCTGGGCTGACGGCCTGTGCTGAGGGCTCTTTTCTTGGTGGGATGCAAAGCACGGATCCGGCTGTTGTTGTACCAGTTGCGGTTGTGGTTGAGGGGCCTGATTTGTCACCGTCCCGCGGGGAGGCCTTCGCGCCACCGATACGCCCGACCATCGACACCACACAAACGCGGCCCGATTTACCGCCGCCACCGCCGCCAAATGCCCGCACCGTTGAGCAATTTGATACAACAACCGCCGAAGATCGCGCCGCAGCTGTTGCGCCCCCCGCTGGCGGTGAGCGTAGGCTAGGGACAGCAATCGCAAGCCTAGGCAGCCCGACCGATCCTGGTATTTGGTTCAAAACCCCACTGGTTAGCGAGGTCACGCAAGGCCGCGTTGAATACAACGGGAAATCCGTCAACGTCGAACTGCGCCCATCAGGTGGCGCGCAGGGGTCTGGAAGTCAGATTTCACTGGCCGCGATGCGCCTGATTGAAGCGCCGCTAACCGGGCTTCCCGAAGTCACCGTCTATGCCAACTAGGGGTATTTGATGGGGTGGCGTTCAACCTATGATGTTTCGCGCCAAGTCATTGATGACCTTGGGGAAAAAAACGCCAGTTTAATTGCGGCGGGCGTCGCATTTTACGGGCTGTTCGCGATTTTTCCAGGCATCGCGGCAACGATTTCTTTGTTCGGTTTGTTTGCTGACCCCTTTGTTGTCGAAGCGCAGCTGGAGTTGATGCAAGGGCTAATGCCGACCGGCGTTTTCAAACTTTTTGAGACGCAAGTTGACCGGCTTTTGGGGGCGAGGACGACCACGCTTGGGGTGACGACGCTGATCTCAATTGGATTGGCGCTCTGGTCTGCAAGAACAGGGGTCGCTGCCCTAATTCGCGGGTTGAATGCAATCTTTGAACGCCCAAACCGAGGCAGCATTCGCCATGTGTTGGTGGCGTTGCTGTTGACCCTGTGCTTAGTCGGGATCGCGATTATCGCCCTGTTAATGCTGGTGGTTGCGCCTATTGCTTTGGCGGTCATCCCATTCGAAACGGATACAGGGTTGTGGCTTGAGGTTATCCGCTGGACGGTTGCAATCTCAGTTCTCTTTGTGGGTCTTGGTGTCTTGTACCGCTACGGCCCTAATCGCAGGTTCGCCCGCCTTTCGTGGATCACGCCTGGTGCGTTTATAGTCGTGGCGGTTTGGCTTGGCGTATCTGCCATGTTCACAGTTTATGTCGCAAATTTCGGGACTTATAACGAAGTTTATGGTTCGCTCGGCGCGGTCATTGCTTTGTTGTTTTGGTTCTACCTAAGCGCATACCTAATCCTCGCGGGGGGTGCGATTAACGTTGCCTTGGATCGCCGTAAGCCATTGTGAAACAAAGTGAAATATTTGAATTGTGGCATGATTGAGACGGGTCTAAATTCCCCCTAGAAATTGTGGGTAAATCAACATATGGTATCCGCAATGATAAAAGCGGCGTAAAAAATGCCGTGACAATGAGGCGGAGTGAGTACCATGTCAGCGATTAATTTCGTTGTTCGCGATGTTGCGGGCAATATTTCCAGAGGAACTGTAGCCGGAGAGGGCGTTCCGTCATCTCTTATTGTTGGGGCGGGGGCGGATGTTTCGCTTAACCTCACGCAGGGCCAAATCATTTCTTATACCCGTCAGGGTCAGGCGCTAGAGGTCACATTGGTTGATGGGCGTGTGATTGTGATTGAGGGATATTTCACATCTGAAGGTGTTTCTGAGAACCAGTTGTTCTTGTCTTCCGATGGATACCTTACGGAAGTCGACCTGACGCAAGGCGCGGGTGCTGACTATTTTGCGAATTACTTGCAAAGCGATAGTGCTGGTAAATTTGCAGTAAATGACGATCTTTACTTCATGCGCGGCGCAGATGTTATGCTTGCTGACGCTTACGTGCCTGCCGACGACGAAGTTGGTATGTTGGGTGCGATGGCTCCGTTGTTTGGCTGGGGTGGCGCGGCCGCAGCGGCTGGCGCGGCGGCAATCGTTACAACTGGCGGCGGTGGGGGTGGCGGCGGTGGTGGTGGTTCAACTGCACCAGAAGTCGCAGTGACAACTGGAACGGATGAGGGTAACAACCATATCGTAAACGAGAAAGATCACGCGGACGGCGTTGATATTGGCGGCACGGGTACGCCTGGCGCGACGGTCGGCGTGACAATTGGTAATGTGACCGAAACAACAACCGTTGGTGACGATGGTTCTTGGGGGGTTACATTCGGCCCTTCTGATGTTGAAACGGGCGAATATTCAACTGTCGTCGATGTTACAGTCACAAACGAGGGTGGCTCCACATCTGTAACGCACACGCTTGTCGTGGATACAATTATCGGTGCTGATCTGTCGGCAACGGGTGGTGTTGATGGCGTGATCAACGCAACTGAGTTCGGTGGCGGCGTGACGCTGACGGGCACCGTAACTGGTGGTGACACGGTTGTTATCACTATCGACGGTACGGAATACGCGGCTGAAGTATCGGGTTCTACTTGGACTTTGGCGACTGGCGCGGCGATTACCGCTGGCGATTATCACACACATGACATTATCGTCACGGCGACAGACGCGGCGGGCAACTCATCAAGCACAACTGGCACTGTGATCGTTGATACAGTGACAGCGGCAACAATCAGCACTTCTGGTGTTGGTGGTTCTGATGGCGTTGTATTCTCTGGCGAGCATTCAAGCGGTGCGTCTTTGACAGGTACAGCTGAGCCGGGTTCTACGGTTGTTGTTACGCTTTCTGATGGAACGCAAACATACGCAACACACACGTTCACTGCCGGTGCGAGCGGTACGTGGTCACACACGTTCCCGGCGAGCGAATTGCCGACAGGTGAAATGACGTTGATCGCGGCTGTTGAGGCAACAGACGCTGCTGGCAACATTTCGCGCGACGAAGGCACGATCGAAATCGACACGTTCGTTAACGAACTTGAGATGACAACAAACACAGCTGGCGGCGACGACGGTGTGGTCAACTTCAATGAATCCGGACAAGCCATCACGATGTCAGGTACGGTTGAGGTTGGATCAACAGTTAGCGTGAACCTGCACGGTGTAATCATGGAAGCAACGGTTGATGCATCCACGGGTGCGTGGACCGTAACGTACCCTGGTGGCACGCTGCCGGGCGGGGATTACCCAACAACTGTTGTTGTAACTGCGACAGATGCGGCTGGAAACTCATCTTCGCTGACAGAAGCGGTCCATGTGGATACGGTCGTTGGTGATCTGGCGCTGTCTACTCAGCCGATCGAGTTTGACGATGTGGTGAACTATGACGAAGCAAGCGACGGCGTGATCATCAATGGCACGGCGACACCGGGTTTGGTTGTCACAGTTGGCTTTGGCGACGCTACGATGGACGTTCTAGCCCAGCCGAATGGCACATGGTCCGCGAACTTCCCCGCCAGCCAAGTTCCAGCTGACACGGCGTCTGCGCAAATCACGGCCTCCATCACGGATGCAGCTGGCAACTACAAAGAAGTTAGCGACACAGTTGAAATCGACACAGTTGTGAACCCGTTCAACTTCTCTGCAGGTCAGATCGAAGGCAACGACATCATTAACCACGCCGAAGCTGAAAACGGCGGCGTAACGTTTGATGGCCAAGTCGAGGCATTCTCATCGGTGGTTGTTGAATTCAACGGCTATTCCCAAACCGTAAACGCAAACGGTGCTGGCCAATGGAGCGCGACATTCTCTGAAGCGCAGATTGGTGTCGATGAATACACGGCCGTTGTGAAAGCAACTGCGACTGACCCGCATGGCAACGTTTCCGCGCCGATCACCCGCACTGTTGAGGTCGACACACTCGTGACGCACCTGACAACTGCCGATCCGGTTGAAGGTGACAACGTTGTAAACTTCGCTGAAGCTTCTGACGGTGTGACGCTGACAGGTACAGTTGAAGCCGGTTCTACGGTCATGATCACCTATGACTACGACGGCGGCCAGATCGTTCGCGAAGCCGCAGTTGACAGCGCAGGCAACTGGTCCATCACTTACGCGGGCTCTGAAATCCCGCAGGGTGAATACGACGTAGACATCACCATTGATGCGACAGACGCCAACGGCAACACGCTCAGCATCAACGACGAGTTCCGCGTTGATACAGTGGACCCGGAGGCACCAGGTATCGAAAGCGTTGTTGTAACACCGCAGGGTGTAACGGCGGTTTCCATTGAGGCGACTGACGCCGACGTGACGATCAACGAAGTCACGGCAGGCCATCAGACCAACCAGTTGGCTGATCAGGATGACGGAATTTCACTTGGCGCAGCAGGGGACTACTACGGCTTTGACGCACCGCTTCCAAACGGTTCACACCTTGTCGTCAACGAGCTGGATGATGCTGGAAACGCCAACGCAACCTTCGTTGTGCTGGAAGAAACCGCAACCAACTCGGTTGATCTGGGTGGTTTGGACGGCTTTGACATCGGCGCGATTGACCTCGGTTACGCACAGGATGCTGAACTCACGCTTGATCTTGCAACGCTTGAGGGGCTGTCGGATGTCGACAACAACCTCATCATCCACGGTAGCGATGCTGACAATGACAGCGTTACGATCCTTGGGGCGGCAGACAGCGGTCAATCCACGACCATCGATGGCAAGTCCTACGACATTTACACAATGGGAGACGACGCGCAGATCTTTATCGAAGACGGCGTAAACGTGACCATCTAAAAACCCACGCCCTTCCCGCAATAGGGGAGGGCGCACGACATTGGCGGAGGGCCGGATCAACCGGCCCCCGCTACGCAAAAGATAAGCGAACTGGGGTATCGAGTGAGACAGGCGAATTACATCAAGACACCGATTGCAGCATTGTTGGCCGCAACGATCTTGAGTGGTTGCATGGGGGAAGACATCGTGTCCCGCGCTGGCAACCTCTTGGGAACAAGCGAAGCAGTCGCAACAGACGCGCCACAATCAGCTGCCGCACTAGACGGCGAACTTTCCAACGGCGAACGTTCCGAACTGATTGACGCGCTCTTGAACCGCCGATCCGTTATCTCCTCAGGCCCTTACGCCCAAGTTTCAGAATCCGTACTGGCTGCGAACTCCCGCGCAGCAGAAGCCGAGCTTCGCGCCGCAATGCTGCGCTCTGAGGCCCGCGAAATGAACTGGCTCCCAACGCTTGGCCCAACAATTTCCCTGAACTCCCTTGGGTCGATTGTTGCGAACCTCGTGGTTGAGCAAACCCTATTTGATAATGGCGCCAAACGTTCCGAACGTGAATTTGCCCGCGCCGACGTGGAAGTTGCCGCTGTGGCACTGGCGCAGGATACCAATGAACGCGTGTACCAAGCGCTGGATCTGTACCTGACCATTCAGGCCTCCGAAGCCCGTGCGGCTGTCAACGAAGGCGGCATGGCGCGGATGGAGCGTTTTGAATACGTCATGTCTGAGCGCGTGAACGCTGGCATCAATGACCGCGCTGATTTGCAGCTGGTCCAACAGAAGTTGACGCAGATGCGATCTGATGTTTTGGAAGACCGCGAAGCGGCGTCTTCTGCACGTGCAGAGCTTGCCGCGATGTCTGCCACGTCCTTGGACGGTGTCAGCGGCATTGACACGATCAGTGATCCAGCCGGAACGGCCCAACCGCTTGATGTGATGAAGGTCGAAGCCGAAGGCACACGTGGCTTGGCCGAAGCCCGCGCGCTTCAGGCTGGCTACTCCCCGAGTGTTTCTGCAACAGGCCTGATCGGTGAGGGCGGAAGCGCCGGAATTGATGTAGGCATCCCGAACGGCCTCGGATTTGGTCGTCGCGCAGATATGGCAGCGATCGAAGCAATGGGACAAGCGGCTGAGCTTCAGGTTGCTGAGCAGCGCGAAGACAGCGCCCGCGAAGTGGCGGCCATTGAAGGTCAGATCACATCTCTGCGTCGTCAGCAGACCAATATTCAAACGATCATTGCGCAGGCAAATGACAATTACACATTGTTCGAAGAACAGCTTCGTGCGGGCCAACGTACTGTGCCTGAGGTTGTCGGTGTGTTCCGCACCAAGCTAGATGCAGAACGCGACGCGGTGGCCCTGCGCTATGACCTTGCTCGCCAAGAACTGAAGCTCGCCCGCATCTACGGCACGCTTGTTGACGGAGAAGACATATGACTGGACCCGTCATCGCCTTTGATATCAATGCCACAAGCGGTGGTAAGCTGACGCGTATCTCTAAGGCGGAGCCAAAAGAGGCCGCGAACACACAAGATGCGATCGATGAAACGCACCCTGCAAGCGCCGAGGACCGTTTTTCCGACAAAGCCAAAACACGCGCTGATTTGGCCGCGACCTATGCGGGCTTGCTGGGCGTAGACATCGTGCGCTCCGATTTGTTGGAGGTCATGACCGCGGCAAGTGGGGATGACATCACACCGCACGCGATTGCCAAAGCGCTAAACGAAGCGGGCCTTGTGAGCGAGGTCACAACCGTTGGCAAACCCACAGCTGATCAATGGCCAGCGCTTGTTGAAATGACATCGGGTCATGTTTTGTTGGTGTTGGACCAGACCGATGATGCGGTAATTGTGTTTGACACAACCTGCCGTGACAACCGCGCCGAAGTGCCGATCAACGAATTCATCCCATTCTTCAGCGGCCTTGTGTTGCGTGCAGATATGGCGATTGCCGATCTGTCCAAAAAGCATGCCCGCAAAGGTAAGAAAGCCCACTGGTTCTGGGGCGAGATGATGCAGTTTCGTCGTCACATCGCGGAAGTGGCCCTTGGGTCGTTCGTTGCCAACCTTTTGGCTGTGGCTGTGGCACTGTTTTCTTTGCAGGTCTATGACCGCGTGATCCCGCACCAGTCCACCGCGACGCTGTGGGTTTTGGCGATTGGCGCTGGCTTGGCGATGTTGCTTGAAGCGGGCCTTCGCATAGCGCGTGCCCGTCTGATGGACGGGGCAGGGCGCAAGATTGAACTTCAGGTACAAAGCCTGCTGATGGACCGCCTGCTCGGCATGCGTCGTGGCAAGGAAGGCCAAACGCCGTCTGGTTTGTTCTCCGCTGTGCGCGAATTCGGTTCTGTACGTGAATTTTTCACTGCGTCCACCATCGGCACGCTGACCGATTTGCCTTTTATTGTGTTGTTCCTTGCACTCGTTGCCTCCATTGGTGGCAATGTGGTTTGGGTCTTGTTTGTTGGTGGTCTGCTGATGGTCCTGCCATCCTTCTTCCTGCAAAAGAAGATGATCGCGCTGACCCACCAAACACAGGGCGCTTCGGCCAAGTCCAACAAGCTGCTTCACGAAGTTATCTATGAAGCCGATACAATCAAATCACAGCGCGGCGAAGACCGTTTCAAGCGCCTTTGGGCTGAGCTTTCCGCTGTGTCTTCCCTTGCTACATCCGAGCAACGCAAGCTCGCCAGCACCCTGACGTTCTGGGCGCAGGGCGTGCAGCAGGCGACCTATGTGGCCGCCGTTGTTGCAGGTACGTTCATGGTGTTCACCGGTGAATTTACGGTTGGTACAATCATCGCCGTTGGTATCCTGACAAGCCGTACATTGGGCCCACTGACACAGCTGGCGGCAACGCTTGCGCGCTGGTCCAACGTAAAGGCCGCATTGGAAGCTTTGGGCGAAATTGCCGAGGCGGAGCAAGACCAAGAAGAAGATCGCACCTACCTGCGCCGCGAAGAGATGAAGGGCGCGTTTGAACTGCGTGACATCGCGTTTTGCTACAATGAAGACAGCGGTCAGAACCTTGATATTCCGGGTCTTAAGATCGAAGCGGGCCAGCGTATTGCTGTGCTTGGGTCCAACGGATCTGGTAAGTCCACAATGCTGAAACTGTTGTCTGGCATCTATCGCCCGACCAAAGGCCGCGTTTTGATTGATGGCGTTGATATGGGCCAAGTGATGCCGCGCGACCTGCGTCGCTCCATTGGCTACCTGTCCCAAGAAGTACGCTTGTTCTCCGGCACTCTGCGCGAAAACCTAAACCTGACATTGCTGGAACGCGATGATGACCGTCTGTTGGCTTCGCTTGATTTTGCAGGCCTCGGCCCGTTTGTGCGCAACCACCCTAAAGGTCTTGATCTGGAAATTTCCGACGGAGGCGAAGGCCTGTCCGTTGGCCAACGCCAATCCATCGGCTGGGCACGTCTGTGGCTGCAAGACCCCAAGGTCTGCCTGCTGGACGAACCGACCGCCGCGCTGGACCAAACACTTGAGGCCACAATCGTGAGCCGCTTGGACACGTGGCTGGAAGGGCGCACCGCGATCATCGCGACGCACCGTGTACCGATCCTTGAACTGACGACCCGTACCGTGATCCTGCAAAACGGCCGCTTGGCTGTGGATGGTCCGCGCCAAGAGGTGCTGGCGCACCTGCAAAAGAACAATAAGAAAGCGACGGCGTAATGGTGACCTTTAACGACGAATTTGAAGAACGCACGAAGGGCCCCAGCCTGCTGATCTGGTTGATCGGTTTGACAGTACTGCTGTTTATCCTTTGGGCCAAATTCGCAGCGATTGACGAAATTGTACGTGCGAACGGCAACGTCGTTTCATCTTCACGCCCGCAGATCATCCAGAACCTCGAAGGCGGTATCCTGGCGGAACTTCTGGTTGCCGAAGGGGACGAAGTTGAACCCGGTGATGTGCTGGCCCGTTTGCGTGGCACGCAGTTTGAAACATCCGTGACCGACCTGCGCGAACAGGTGATTGCCGCTGAAATCCGCCGCTTGCGCCTTGAGGCCGAGATTGACGGCATGTTCGATTTTGAAGTTCCCGAAGCCATCGCAACGTTCAGCCCCGATATGGTTGCATCCGAGCGTGCGTTGTTGAACGCGCGTCAGTCAGATTACGTCAGCCGTACTGAGGGTGCGCAGGCGATTGTGAATGAAACCCGCCGCGAACTTGGCGTGATGGAAGACCTCTATAACCGCGACATTGCAGCCCTGATCGAGGTCACCCGCGCACGTAAAGCCAATTCTGATGCGCTTAATACGTACAACGAAATCGTGACACGGTCTGAACTGGAACGCGCCTCTGAATATTCGGACGTTTTGTCCGCCCTCGCAACCCTGCGCCAAGAGTTGCGCGGCGCTGAGGACCGCATGGAACGCACTGTCATCACCAGCCCGATGCGCGGTATCGTGAACAACTTGGCCGTTACGACCATCGGCGGTGTTATTCGCCCCGGTGAGGAGATTTTCCAGATTATCCCGCTGGATGATGAGCTGTTTGTCGAGGCTGAGGTCTCCCCATCCAACATCGCCAACGTCATCCCGGGCCAAGCCGCGACAATCAAGCTAAGTGCTTATGACTACACCATTTACGGCGCACTCACGGGCGAAGTGCAGCTGATTTCTGCTGATACCTTTGAGGACGAGCGTGACCCTAACGCACCGCCCCATTACCGCGTGACATTGCGTGTGGACACCACCGACCTAGGCGAGCGTCAGTCCCAAATCGAAATTCGCCCTGGTATGCAGGCAGATGTTGAACTTCACACTGGGTCCAAGACCGTTTTGCAATATCTCACCAAGCCGCTGTACCGTTCACAAGAAGCGCTGCGCGAGCCATAGGATTATTGGTTAACGCTTGGTTGAAATCCATTGCGGGAATGCTTTTATCATTCCCCTAACCAAAGCCTTCAGACGCCCTTGTAGCCCCCCGATTGCAGCACTAAGGTTTGGGTAACAAAATTCCCGTACACGGGCGCGCAAGCGTCCCAATTCTAAGGCAGAGCATATGCACGATCCCGTCGAAACATACATGAACCTCGTTCCTATGGTCGTTGAACAGACCAGCCGTGGCGAACGCGCCTATGACATTTTCTCGCGTTTGCTGAAGGAACGCATCATTTTCGTGAACGGCCCTGTCCACGATGGCATGAGCCAGCTTATCGTGGCGCAGCTTTTGCACCTTGAAGCGGAAAATCCGAAAAAAGAAATCTCAATGTACATCAACAGCCCAGGAGGGGCAGTGCATTCCGGCATGAGCATCTATGACACCATGCAATATATCCGCCCGAAGGTGTCCACGCTGATTTGCGGTATGGCGGCGTCTATGGGGTCGATCATTGCTGTTGGCGGCGAAAAGGGCATGCGCTTCTCGCTCCCGAACTCTGAAATCATGGTGCACCAGCCATCCGGTGGCGCACAAGGTAAGGCATCAGACATCCTGATTTCTGCCAAACACATCGAGCAAACACGTGAGCGGATGTACAAGCTGTACAACAAGCACACTGGCCAGACCAAAAAAGAGGTCGAAAAGATGCTTGATCGCGACAGCTGGATGACACCAGAAGAAGCCAAAGACTGGGGCCACATCGATGAGATTGTCGAAAGCCGCGGCAAGGCAGCAGACGAAGAGTAAACACACGACGTTTTGGCGTTGTGGACCATTTCGGGCTGCCGTAGGATACGGACCAAAGCAGCCCGAAACACATTTATCGGCCCTATATTTTTTTAAACGGGCCAAAGGAAATCGACATGGCAACGACGTCCGGCGGTGATAGCAAAAACACACTTTACTGCAGCTTTTGCGGTAAGAGCCAGCATGAGGTCCGCAAGCTGATCGCGGGTCCAACGGTGTTCATCTGTGATGAATGCGTTGAATTATGCATGGACATCATCCGCGAAGAAACCAAGTCGGCTGGCTTAAAAGCCTCCGAAGGGGTGCCAACACCGCTTGAGATTTGTCAGGTGCTGGACGACTACGTGATCGGCCAAGCCCACGCCAAACGCGTGCTGTCTGTGGCGGTTCACAACCACTATAAACGCCTCAACCACGCTGAAAAGTCCGAGATTGAACTAGCGAAATCCAACATCATGCTGATCGGCCCTACTGGTTGTGGTAAAACGCTGCTGGCCCAAACACTGGCCCGTATTCTGGATGTGCCGTTCACAATGGCTGACGCCACCACGCTGACTGAAGCAGGTTACGTGGGTGAAGATGTTGAAAACATTATCCTTAAGCTCTTGCAGGCCTCTGATTACAACGTTGAACGCGCACAGCGCGGCATCGTTTACATCGATGAGGTCGACAAGATCACGCGCAAGTCTGACAACCCGTCCATCACACGCGATGTATCGGGTGAGGGTGTGCAGCAGGCGCTGTTGAAAATCATGGAAGGCACCGTAGCCTCTGTGCCGCCGCAGGGCGGCCGTAAGCACCCGCAGCAGGAATTCCTGCAAGTGGACACTACGAACATCCTGTTCGTTTGTGGTGGTGCGTTTGCGGGTCTTGATAAGATCATCGCACAACGTGGCAAAGGCGCTGGCATGGGCTTTGGCGCCGAGGTACGCGGCCCCGATGACCGTGGCGTTGGCGAAATCTTCACCGACCTTGAACCTGAGGATCTGCTGAAATTCGGCCTTATCCCTGAATTCGTTGGCCGTTTGCCGGTTATCGCAACGCTTGAAGACCTCGATGAGGACGCGCTGGTCACCATTCTGTCCAAGCCAAAGAACGCGCTGGTCAAGCAATACCAACGCCTGTTTGAGCTTGAAGACGTGAAGCTGACGTTCACGGAAGACGCGCTTACAGCGATTGCGAAACGCGCGATTGAACGCAAAACGGGTGCACGGGGTCTTCGTTCCATCATGGAAGACATCCTGCTCGACACGATGTTTGAAATGCCAGGCATGGAAACCGTGACAGAAGTGGTCGTGAACGAAGAGGCCGTTGGCGCTGACGTTCAACCGCTGATGATCCACGATGAGAGCAAGAAAAAGGCCGAACCGGCCTCTGCAGGCTAATGTCGATTAAACGCATCCATTCCGGCGGCGAGTTTGAAGCCAAAATCGGGTACTGCCGTGCTGTTGTTGCGGGTGGTTTCGTGCATGTCGCAGGGACAGTGGGGCAGGGCGATGATGTTGTTGCCCAATGTGCTTCAGCCTTGGAAATCATTAAAAACGCGCTGACAGAGGCGGGTTCAAGCATCCAAAACGCGGTGCGGGTGAATTACTACCTTCCAGATGCTGCCGAATTCGAACCCTGCTGGCCGCTTTTGAAGGCCGCGTTTGGGGATAATCCGCCTGCGGCAACGATGATTGAAAGCGGGTTAATCGACCCCAAATACCGCATCGAAATCGAAGTCACCGCACTGGCGGTATAACGCGCAGGCGAAGCCACGCGGCCACTGGACCTCACCGCGATTATCGGGCATCACGGGGCCAATCAGAACCGGAGCCAAGCCAATGGGCGTTTTAAACTTTATCAAACGTATTTTCACGTGGTGGGACGGGCAAACGCTCGGCACGCAGCTGTGGACGTGGCGCAAAGGTAAAAAGGTCGGCGAAGACGAACTTGGCAACATCTACTACACCAATGCCAAAGGCGACCGTCGTTGGGTTATTTACAACGGCGAAGTCGAAGGTTCCCGTGTCAGCCCGGATTGGCACGGCTGGCTGCATCACACGTTTGACGAAATGCCGGGTGATAAGCCTTTGGCTCACAAGTCTTGGGAAAAACCACACCTCGAAAACCTAACCGGGACGGCCGCGGCCTATGCGCCAGCGGGGTCCTTGCGCCGTGCTGAACCTACGCCGCGTAGCGATTACGAAGCGTGGACTCCGGAATAACTGATGCGTGAAAACACCACAGAGGTCGTTGTCGGGGCCGCCGTTCTTGCGGCGGCTTTGGGCTTTTTGTGGTTCATAGTTAGCGCAACGGGGCTGAGCAGCGGCACAACAGGTATCGAGCTTAAAGCCAATTTCCGCTCTGCCGAAGGGGTTAGCGTCGGTACCGATATCCGTCTTGCTGGTGTTTCTGTTGGAACCGTCAGCGAACTTGATCTGAACGGCGAAACCTACCGCGCCGAAGCTGTGTTCGCGATCAATGAAGGCATTGAAATCCCTGATGACAGCGCAGCCGTTGTCGCTTCTGAGGGGCTTTTGGGTGGTACATTCGTTGAAATCGTACCAGGCGGGTCCTTTGAAATGTTCGCTGACGGCGGACTTATCCAAGACACGCAGGGCGCTGTTAGTCTTATTCAATTGTTGATGAAATTCGTTGGCGGGGAAGAGGCGTGAAGGCGCTTTTGACAGCGCTAGTGCTTTGCTTAGCTGCGCCAGCGGTTGCGCAACAGGCGACGACCGCACCAGGAGGGACGTTGCGGCTTCTGGATAAGATCACTGGCACCACGCAAGACATTGAATTTCGCAATGGTCAGACCAAGATGGTCGGACTGTTGGCGATCACAATGACAGAATGCCGCTACCCGAGCGGCAACCGATCCGGCGATGCCTACGCCTTGCTTACGATTGTTTATAGCAACGACCCAGATCCTGCATTTCGCGGTTGGATGATCGCATCCGCGCCAGCGCTGAATGCACTTGACCACCCACGTTACGATGTTTGGGCATTGCGCTGTAGTAGCGAGTAAGAATCAGGCACATCGCCCTGCCGGTCAAAGTCCGCGTCCAACGCGAGCGCAATGTTCAACATTTCCCGATAGTTGGACCGTGGAATTTCGAGCCCGCCTAAACTGGCCAGATGCGGTGTGATAAACTGCGTATCAAACAGTGCAAACCCACCGCTATTTAACCGATCAACCAAATAGGCGAGGGCGACTTTTGAGGCATCCCTGCGGGTGCTGAACATGCTTTCGCCAAAGAATGCACCGCCAAGGGTAATTCCGAACACTCCGCCCACAAGGTCGCCCCCGTTCCAAACCTCAATGGATCGCGCCATGCGTGCCAAATGCAGCTGGCCATAAAGCGTTTCCAGCATATCGTTGATCCATGTCTCGTCACGGGCCGCACAGCCCTTAACAACACCATTAAAATCAACGTCAAAAGTGATCTTGAAACGCTCTGAGCGGATCGTTTTGGTCAGCGAGCGTGAGATATGAAAACCATCAAGCGGCATCACCCCGCGTTGACGTGGATCAACCCAGAATAGCTCATCGTCGCCACGGTTCTCGGCCATTGGAAAGATGCCGCCCGCGTAGGCGGACAGCAACATTTCCGGCGTGAGGGTCGTGGTCATAGCGTCTACGACAGATTCTCTTCAAGCCAGTGCTCAAGCCAGTGGATGTTGTAATCCCCTGTTAACACGGCATCTTCCTGCAACAGCGCGTGGAACAGCGGCACGGTCGTATCCACGCCATCCACGATCAGCTCACCCAAGGCGCGTGCAAGGCGTGCCAAGGCTTCGGGGCGATCACGGCCGTGTACGATCAGTTTCCCGATCAAGCTGTCGTAATATGGAGGGATCGAATAACCATCATAGAGCGCTGAATCCATTCGCACACCAAGGCCACCTGGCGCATGGAACTGCGTGATCTTACCCGGGCAAGGCGAGAAGTTCGGCAGTTTCTCGGCGTTAATGCGAACCTCAATCGCGTGGCCGCGGATTTTCAGATCGTCCTGAGAGAACGTCATGGGTTCGCCAGCAGCCACAAGGATTTGTTCACGCACGAGATCTTGGTCGAAAATTGCTTCCGTAACAGGGTGTTCGACCTGTAGACGGGTGTTCATTTCGATGAAGTAGAATTCGCCGTTTTCATATAGGAATTCAATGGTTCCGGCGCCGATGTAGTTGATGTTGGCACAGGCATCCGCACAAATCTTACCGATTTTCGCGCGCTCTTCTGGGGAAATTGACGGGCCGGGGGCCTCCTCGAATACCTTTTGGTGGCGGCGCTGCAAGGAACAGTCGCGCTCACCCAGATGCACAGCCTTACCCTTACCGTCGCCAAACACCTGAATTTCGATATGGCGCGGCGTGGTGAGGTATTTCTCGATATAGACGTCGGGGTTGCCGAAGTTCGACTTGCCCTCAGCACGTGCAGTCTGGAACGCGGATTTCATTTCTTCCGCGGAATTGGCGACCTTCATACCCTTGCCACCACCACCAGCCGTGGCTTTGATGATGACAGGATAACCGAATTCTTCGCCGATCTTCAGCGCGTCTTCAACGGTATCAACACCACCTTCAGAACCGGGTACACAAGGAACGCCAAGGGCCTTCATCGTGTCTTTCGCGGTGATTTTATCGCCCATTGTGCGGATGTGCTCGGCTGTTGGGCCGATGAATGTCAGGTCATGGTCCTCAACGATCTGAACGAACTGCGCGTTTTCGGACAAGAACCCATACCCTGGGTGAATAGCCTGCGCACCGGTGATTTCGCAGGCGGAAATCAGCGCCGGAAAGCTGAGATAGCTTTGCGGGGATGGGGCTGGGCCGATGCAAACGCTTTCGTCTGCCATGCGCACATGCATTGCGTCAGCGTCAGCGGTGGAATGAACCGCGACAGACTTAATGCCCATTTCGCGGCATGCACGGATCACACGCAGCGCTATTTCACCACGGTTCGCGATAAGGATTTTGTCAAACATGGCAGCGGCCTATTCAACGATCATCAACGGTGCACCGAATTCAACGGGCGCACCATCTTCGACCAACATACGCTTTACCGTGCCGGATTTCGGCGCGGGAATGTGGTTCATGGTTTTCATCGCTTCGATGATCAATAGCGTGTCGCCCTCGGATACTGTGTCGCCAACCTTAACAAAGGCATCGGCACCCGGTTCGGGAGACATGTAAACAGTTCCGACCATTGGTGATGTAACGGCACCGGGCAGGCTGGCAGGGTCTGCGCTGGCTTCGGGAGCAGCAGCAGGAGCGGCTGCAGCAGGTGCCGCGGCGGCTACGGGTGCGGCCACCGGCGTAGCAGCGGCCACTTGGGTCACAACTTGGGCTGGCTGTTTTCGGCTAACGCGGACGTTCAGCGCATCGTTCTCGCCGTAGTCACGTTTGACCTGTAGCTCGGTAAGGTCATTTTCGCGCAGCAATTCTGCCAAAGCTTGAATAAAGCTTACATCTGAGTCGTGAGGCGTCTTTTTGGTCATTTTTCCCTCGGCTGTTGCCTGTCTTTTAGTGCGTTTTGGCAAGTTTAGCGCAAACGCTTCTTGGACTCCTACACCAAGGTGGCGAGGGTGGGAAGCGGGGGCTGCTTGGAAAATGACGTTGGGGAATTTGGGGCTTATTCGCTTGGTGTATCAATCGTTGCCTCGTTCTGAGGCGCATCGAGGTTTTCGGGCAGCATAATTATTCCATATGGTTTCAATGTGCGCTGCGCGGCCGACGCACCTATACCGACGAATTTTGGCGCGGCTTCGGTATCTGAAAGCGATGCTTTGCTTACCAAACCTGTTTGCGAAGGGCTGGCTGGGATAGGGAGCGGCACTTCAGGAGTTGGATCAGTTGCGATTGCATTCGCGTCTGCTGGCGCACGACCGTCGGCCTCCGCCGGAGGCGGTGTGGTTTGCTGCGTCGGTACAGCAGATACGTGAACGTTTGATGCGTTTTGAAGTTCCATCTCAAGCTCCTATTCCTAGAACGGAGCCCCCACCAATTCTGTCATAATGGATAGGTCTTAAGAATCTGTTGATCTGAACAAGCGAAAAGCCAACAGCGCAAAAAAAAGCCAACAGCGCAAAAAAATGCCGCGCTGACGGATCAACGCGGCATCGTCTCTGTGTTTTTCCGCGTTTAGTTGCGGTTCATGCGGTTCTCGATCAGATCATCAACCACGGACGGATCCGCAAGTGTTGATGTATCGCCCAAAGAACCGAAATCGTCTTCGGCAATCTTGCGCAGGATACGGCGCATGATTTTGCCGGAACGTGTTTTCGGCAGGCCCGGTGCCCACTGAATAAGGTCAGGCTTCGCAATTGGGCCGATCTCGGCGCGAACCCATGTCTCAAGCTCCTTGCGCAGCTCTGGGGTCGGCACTTGGCCGTTCATCAAGGTGACGTAGGCGTAGATGCCTTGGCCTTTGATGTCGTGTGGGTAGCCGACAACCGCGGCTTCTGCGACGGCGACGTGTGCAACAAGCGCAGATTCGACTTCTGCTGTGCCCATACGGTGGCCGGACACGTTAATCACGTCATCCACGCGGCCTGTGACCCAGTAGTCGCCATCTTCGTCGCGCTTACAGCCGTCACCGGAGAAGTAGTAGCCAGCGTAATCGCCAAAGTATGTCTTTTCGAAACGCTCGTGGTCGCCGTAGACGGTTCGCATCTGGCCCGGCCAGCTGTCACTGATACACAAAACACCTTCGACGTCGTTGCCGTGAATTTCCACGCCAGACTGCGGATCCAGAACGACGGGCTTTACACCAAAGAATGGCGTTTGCGCCGCACCAGGTTTCAATGTTGTTGCGCCGGGCAGGGGCGTGATCATGTGACCACCAGTTTCCGTCTGCCAGAACGTATCAACGATTGGGCAATTTCCCTTGCCGACAACTTCGTTGTACCAGTTCCATGCTTCTGGGTTGATCGGTTCACCAACAGATCCCAGAAGGCGCAGGTCAGACAAGTCGTGCTTTTCGACCCACTCATTGCCAGCCCCCATTAAGGCGCGAATAGCAGTTGGGGCGGTGTAGAACTGGTTGACCTTGTGCTTGGCACAGACTTCCCAGAAACGGCCCGCGTCAGGGTAGGTTGGGACGCCTTCAAACATGATCGTGGTCGCGCCGTTGGCCAGCGGGCCGTAGACGATATAGCTGTGGCCTGTGACCCAACCAACATCAGCCGTACACCAGAAGATGTCGCCATCATGGTAATCGAATGTGTACTGGTGCGTCATGGAAGCATAGACGAGGTAACCACCAGTCGAGTGTACAACGCCCTTTGGCTGGCCCGTTGAACCAGATGTGTAAAGAATGAACAGCGGATCTTCGGCGTTCATTTCTTCCGGCTTCTGGTAGTCATCAGCCTCAAGCCGCATGTCGTTGTAGCTGTAATCGCGATCTGTCCACGTGGTCTGTTCGCCGGTGCGCTTTACGACCAGGCATTTCACGCTGTCCTTGCAGTGCAGCAGGGCTGCGTCACAGTTGGATTTCAGCGGAGTTGAGCGGCCACCGCGTGGCGCGTGATCAGCTGTGACAACAACCTTAGCGTCGGAACCGTTAATACGAGCACCCAAAGCGTCCGCAGAGAAACCTGCGAAAACAATAGAATGGATCGCGCCGATACGTGCACAAGCCAGCATCGCATAAGCAGCTTCAGGGATCATCGGGAGATAAAGGACAACGCGGTCACCTTTTCCCACACCCAGTTCTTGTAGGATATTGGCCATCTTACAGACGTGAACCTGAAGCTCAGCATAGGTGATGTGCAAGGATTCAGTTGTGTTTGGATCGTCCGGTTCCCAGATAATCGCTGTCTGGTCGCCGCGTGTTTCAACGTGACGGTCTACACAGTTGGCGGAAACGTTTAGGGTACCGTCTTCAAACCACTTAATGTCAACTTTGCCCGGCTCAAAGGATGTGTTCTTGACCTTTGTATAAGGCTTGATCCAATCGACACGCTTGCCATGCTCGCCCCAGAATGTATCCGGGTCATTGATGCTCTGCTCGTACATTGGGCCGTAGTTTTCGGCTGTGATGTGCGCGCGGGCGGCGGTTTTGGCGGAAGGGGGGTAAGTTTTTGGCATGGGGGCATCCTTCGTTTGGATTGGGGCCTGATGCGGCAACGGTGTTATCGCGTGGTTCGCGCAGGGAACCGGATCGGCCGAAAGTTGCGCAAAATGTGCGGGGCAGGGGCCGTTTGGCCCCCACCAATTCAATTAGATCGCGAGGTACTTCGCGCGCAGGGCCTCATCTTCGAGAACCTCGGTTGCAGAACCATCATAAACGACCTTACCGATGTCAAGGATCACAGCACGGTCAGCGAGCTTAAGCGCAGCAACAGCGTTTTGCTCAACGATGATGGTCGTGATGCCTTGGTCGCGGATCAGTTGCAATGTCTTGGCGATCTCCTGAACGATAACAGGTGCCAGACCTTCATAAGGCTCGTCCAGAAGCAGGATTTTGATGTCCCGGCACAAGGCGCGGGCGATTGCCAGCATCTGCTGCTCACCACCAGAAAGCGTAACGCCTTCTTGGTTACGGCGTTCTTTGAGGCGCGGGAACAATTCGTATACGCGCTCAATAGACCAACCGTGCGGTGGGGCGATTTGCGCAAGCTTAAGGTTTTCTTCAACCGTCAGGCCCGGAATGATCGAACGATCTTCCGGCACCAGCTGGATACCAGCCTGTGACGCCTGCCAAGCTTTCATCTCATGAACAGGTTTGTGGTCGAGCCAGATTTCACCGTGGTTCAACTGAGGGTCATCCATGCGGGCGAGGGCGCGCAGGGTTGATGTTTTGCCAGCACCGTTACGTCCCAGAAGCGCGAGGATTTCGCCTTCATGGATGTCAAAGCTTACGCCTTGAACAATGTAGCTTTCACCGTAGTAGGCTTCGATGTTCCAAACCGACAGGAACTTGGCGGACGTGGCCGCCATGTTGCGGTTCTTGTCGAATTTGCTGTCGGTCTCGAGGTGTTCAACGTGTGTCATCTGGTTTTCCTTAGACCTGAGCTTCGCCGAGGTACGCTTCGCGCACTTTTGGGTGGCCTTTGATGTTGTCCGGTGTGTCTTCGACTAGCGGCATACCCTGCGCAAGCACAGTAATACGATCAGCAAGCGAGAACACAACGTTCATGTCGTGCTCAATGATTGCCATTGTCAGACCGCGTTCCTTACGGATGGTCTTAAGCAGCTCAATGGTGTTTTCCGTATCAGCACGGGCCATACCAGCGGTTGGTTCATCCAGCAAAAGAAGGCGAGGGTCTTGGACAAGACACATCGCCATCTCAAGGCGACGCTTATCGCCACGCGACATGGCTGACGCAGTCATCTCACGCTTATCAAGCATGTTGACTTCGGACAGCATGCTTTCTGCCTTTTCGATCATGTCCTTCTCGTGACGTACGCTTTCAATGGCGTGCATCCGGAAAGCACCGTCGCGTTTGGCGAAACATGGGATAAGCATGTTTTCCATTACGGTCAGGTCAGCGAAGATTTCCGGTGTTTGGAACACGCGGGAAATGCCCATCTGGTTGATCTCGTGTGGTTGGCGACCCAACACCGACTGGCCATCAAAAACGACCGATCCAGAGTCTGGGATCAATTTGCCAACCAGCACATTGAGGAGGGTGGATTTACCGGCCCCGTTCGGGCCGATAATTGCGTGGCAGGTGTTTTCTACCACATCGAGGTTTACGTCGCCCAAAGCTTGCAGGCCACCGAAGCGCTTATTCACGCCTTTGACTGAGAGGATTGCCATTATTTGTCTCCTTATTCCGCAGGTGTGCTTGCGGCGGTGTCGGTGGTGTCTGTTTTCTTCTTGCGGCCAAAGCGTGCAGAGAGGCGTTGTGCACCTTCAACAAGGCCACCTGGCAGGAAGATAACAACGAGCATGAAAACGATACCCAATGTGAAGTGCCATTGTTTGCCAACGAAAATATCGGCGAACACGACCATCGCGTCTTCCAAGCCGTCCGGAAGGAATGCGAACCACTGGTGAAGAACGTCTTTGTTGATCTTGGATAGGATGTTTTCCATGTATTTGATCGAACCCGCTCCAAGGACGGGGCCAATGAGTGTTCCGGCGCCACCAAGGATGGTCATGATCACGATCTCACCAGACGCTGTCCAGAACATACGCTCAGGGCCAACCTGTGTATCCATTGCAACCATCAGGCCACCCGCAAGACCAGCATACATGCCGGAGATGACGAAGGCGTACAGAGTGTAAACCTTTGGTGTCAGGCCGGTGTAGTTCATCCGGTTCTGGTTGGACTTAACCGCACGAAGCATAATGCCGAAAGGGCTGCGGAAGATGCGGATCGACAGGTAGAAGGCGGCGATCATGGCCAAGGCTGCAATGTAGTAGCCAAGGTTGAATGTGAACACCCAGTTGCCCAAGTTCAACTCAAACGAATTGCCCATTTCAGCGCCAAACAAGTTTGCGCGTCCGATGCTGCCGTCTGTTGGCCCACCAATCAGCGGGTTGTCAGTGTTCTTGATCTGAAGACCCGTCTCACCACCAGTCAGCGGAGTCAGAACCGAGTAAGCCATCGCGAAGGACATCTGCGCGAAGGCAAGTGTCAGGATCGAGAAGTAGATACCGGAACGCTTCAGGGAAATCTTACCGATGACCCAAGCAAAGAAGCCACCGACAATGATCGCAAACAAGATGGCCGGGATAACGTTCAGTGTGAACAGTTTCAGTGACCAAATCGCAGCATATGACCCCACACCCAAGAAAGCGGCGTGACCGAAGCTGAGGTAGCCCGTGAGGCCAAACAGGATGTTAAAGCCGATCGCAAGGATCCCGAATATTACGAAACGCTGCATCAAGTCGGGGTAACCCGCGTTGAACTGCGCCATCGCAGAGCCTTCAGGGAAGGGGTTGAGAAGGAACGGGGCAAAAATCACCAGCCCGATTACAACCAGCATCAAAGTGCTGTCTTTTTTGTCTAGTCCTAGCATGGTTTAGTCCTCCATCACGCCTTTGCGACCCATCAAGCCACGAGGGCGGATCAGCAAGATCGCGATTGCGACCACGTAAATAACAATTTGGTTGATACCTGGCAGCAGGTTCACGACAGCCGGCATAGAGGCGAAGCTTTCGATAATGCCGAGCACGAAGCCCGCGAGGACCGCCCCTGGTAGGGAGCCCATTCCGCCAACAACAACAACCACGAAGCTTAGAACCAACCAGTCCATGCCCATCGTGTAGGCAGGGGAAACGATCGGTGCGTACATGACGCCGGCGATGCCAGCCACAGCGGCTGCAAGGCCGAACATGAACGTAAAGCGCTTGTCGATGTCGATACCCAGCAGGCCAACCGTTTCGCGGTCTGCCATGCCTGCGCGAACAACCATACCGAAGGTTGTGAACTGCAAGAAGGCAAAGACAGATGCGATAATCGCGCCTGAGAAGAAGAAGTACACAAGACGCCACATCGGGTAGACGACCACATTCGGGCCGTAGCCAAGCCAAACACCGAAGTCCACGCGGCCGTTCAAGGCATCAGGGGCAGGGGTCTGAATTGGGTTCGCACCAAAGTAGTACTTGATGACTTCGCCCAGAACGATCGCAAGACCGAAAGTCACAAGGATCTGGTCAGCGTGTGGACGCTTATAGAAGTGTTTGATCAATCCGCGTTCCATGACGAAACCGAGAAGGATCATAAACGGGATGGAGACCAGAATGGCGAGCGGCACGGCCCAATCCATAATGGCAGCACCTGCTGCCTGTCCAAACCAGTCTTGCACATAAAACACATCCACTTCGAGTGGATTTCCAAGAAAGTCAGTGCGTGTTTCATCAACAACCTTGTGCGATGAAGACAGTATCTTGGATGTTACGACGGCACAAAACGCACCCATCATGAACAGCGCGCCGTGTGCGAAGTTCACAACGCCAAGCGTTCCGAAGATGAGGGTCAGACCAAGGGCAATCAACGCATAAGCGGATCCCTTGTCTAAACCGTTAAGAATTTGAACGATTATCTGGTCCATGGACGTGGCCTCGGTTCAGGAAATTATGAATGGAAGAGGGGGTGCAGCGGTAGGGTTGGACGCGCAACATAAGCCGCGCGCCCGAATAGTTTACAAAGTCGCTTACGCGCCGTTGTTACACTCACCAAGAGTGGCTTCTGCGCCGCCCATCTGTGGGTGTGCTGGATCGTACATAACCTGATCAACAGGTGTAACTTCCACAACTTCAAGAAGGTCGAACTCTGACTCTGGGTTCTCTTTACCCTTCACAACGAGAACGTCTTTGAAGCACTGGTGGTCATCGCCACGGTAAAGTGTCTTACCGTTGCCCATGCCGTCGAACTCAAAGTCTTCAAGCGCTTCAGCGACCGCACAAGGTGCGAAGGAGCCAGCACGTGTAACAGCATCCGCATACAGAAGTGTCTGAACGTATGTTGTGTGTGCAGCCTGGGATGGTGGGAAGCCGTACTTCGTACCGAAGGAACGAACGAACGCCTGAGAACCCTCATCCTGCAAGGACCAGTGCCAGTTTGTGGAACCGAAGATGCCCTTAACGTTTTCGCCAGCACCACGCGCCATGAGGCGGGAGTACAGTGGAACAACGATTTCGAAGTTCTGACCGTTTGCCTGAGCTTCACGCAGACCGAACTGAACAGCGGATGTCAAAGAGTTGATCATGTTCCCGCCGTAGTGGTTCAGAACCAGAACGTCAGCACCAGAGTTCAGAACTGGAGCAATGTAGGAAGAGAAGTCAGTCTGTGTAAGAGGTGTCTTAACAGAGTTAACAGTTTCCCAACCCATAGCTTCTGTGGAAGCTTTAATCGCCTCCTCAGTTGTGTAGCCCCAGTTGTAGTCAGCTGTCAGGTGGTATGCTTTACGGTCTGTACCGTACTGCGCTGCAAGAACAGGCGCGAGAGCCGCACCAGTCATGTAGGAGTTGAAGAAGTGGCGGAAACCGTTCGCTTTACGGTCTTTACCAGTTGTGTCGTTGGAGTGTGTAAGGCCAGCCATGAAGATGACGCCAGCTTCTTGGCACAAAGCCTGAACAGCAACAGCCACACCGGAGGAAGACCCACCAGTAATCATGATTGCGCCGTCTTTTTCGATCATGGAACGTGCAGATGCGCGCGCCGCGTCGGATTTTGTCTGTGTGTCACCAGTTACGTACTTAACTTCGCGACCCAAGATGCCTGTGCCGTCCAGAACCTTGGAAGAGAACGTGCTCAGCATACCGCCGTCGCCGCCACCGTTCAGGTGCTCGACTGCCAGCTCATAAGCGCGCAGTTCGTCTGCACCCTCGTCAGCGTATGGGCCTGTCTGTGGAACGTTGAAACCAAGAACGACTTCGGAGTCGCCTGGTGCGTTCGTGAAACCAGTGTGGCCATCAGCGCGTAGATATGTTGGCAGTGTCAGGCCAGCACCAGCAACGGCACCAGTCTTAAGTACACCACGACGTGTAAAGTTTGATTTGGACATATAATCCTCCCTAGAGTGATGCAGCGGTTAGATGACCTTGGGCCTCCCGCCCGGCTGCATATGCTTTTAGTAGCCTGCTTAATAGACGGGCATTCTGAAAACTTAACAATAAGGGGTAGGGATAATTACAAAGTTTTGTAAAGACATCGACGCGGCAAGGCAGTAGATTGTAAATAAATTATCTGCGCACTGCAGAAACACGATGTAATTATTAAGGAATTCTAAATGCCGGATCGCGTTTTGACAGGGACAAGGGCACGCAATCGTCGGCTTGATCTTGGGTTGCGACAGGCACATGTCGCTAGGATTGTAGGGATTTCTGGCTCCTACTTGAATCTTATTGAACATAACCGCCGCAGAATCGCGGGGAAACTTTTGACAGATCTGGCAGAGGTGCTTCAGATCGATGCCGCGCTGCTGTCTGACGACACAACAGACGCCATCTTATCACCCATCAAAGAGGCCGCTGCTGCTTTCCCAGAGGCAATTGTTGAAGACGCGCGTGCTGAAGAACTGGTTGCCCGCTTTCCGGGGTGGGCGGCCTTGGTTGCCGCACAACGCCGCCGTATCACGCAGCTTGAAGAACGCACCGAGGCGCTAAGCAACAGGCTGGCCCATGACAGCCAAATCGCCAATTCCCTGCACGAGGTTATCTCAACGGCGACCGCAATCCGCTCGACCGCGAGCATTCTGGCCGAAACACCTGATCTTGATCGCGAATGGCGTGCTCGGTTCCACACCAACATCGATACGGACTCTGCGCGATTGGCGCAAAGTAGTCAGGCGTTGCTGGGGTTTTTGGATATGGAGATGGAAGCCGGGGACACCCAAACGGAATCCGCGATGGAAGTGGCAGAAGCGGAACTGGCCAAGTCAGGGTTTTATTTTCCAGACATTGATGCGGGGATGGAGCTGCGATTTGACGATGTGGAAGAACCCAGTGCGCGCGAGATTTTGCGAAACTGGGCCAAGGTTGCCCGTAACGATGCCGAACGCTTGCCTTTGGAGGAATTCAGTCAGGCGGCGCGGGCGACGGCCTATGATCCGGCTCGCCTGGCCGCTTGGTTTAATGTGCCGCTAAATGTGATTTTCCGGCGGCTGGCGCATTTGCCGACCGACCGGGAGCATCCGCTGATGGGGCTGGCTGTGTGTGATGCAGCAGGGGTGGTGACATTCCAAAAGCCAGTATTGGACTTCCGTCTTCCCAGATCTGGCGCGGCATGCCCGCTGTGGCCATTGTATCAGGCATTGACCCAACCTGGGCGGGCGATCCGACGTGTGGTTCGCTTACCAGGTGGGGCACATACACCATTTGAATGTTTTGCAGTCGCAACTCCGGTAGGCGATGTTTCATTTGTTGCGGAACCGCGCATTACCGCGACAATGCTGGTGCGACCAGCCAAAAACGAGGATACGCCTGATGTTGTTGGGCCGGGATGCAGGGTCTGCACGGTGAAAGACTGCACAAGCCGAAGACACCCGAGCCTTGTTTAATCCTCGAGCCTTTGACTTCGCCTTCTGTTAACGCGATAGTCACGTTGTCCGGCCCAATGGGGAGTTTGGGGCGCGGCATTTCAGACCTTTGGGAGGGTATGACAGCATGGGCCAACGCGTCCTTCTTATCGAAGATGAGCCAAATATCATCGAGGCGATCAGCTATATCCTAAGCAAGGATGGCTGGACCGTTCACACGCATTCTGACGGTGAAACGGCGATGGAGAAGGTGATGCAGGGCGTCCCAGACCTGATTATACTCGACGTTATGCTGCCTGGGCGGTCTGGTTATGACATTCTTCGCGACTTAAAGGCGCAAGACGCGACGGCGGATGTGCCTGTGATGATGTTGACCGCACGTGGTCAAGCGAAAGATCGTGAGATGGCGATCGGGCTAGGGGCGACGCAATTCATGACGAAACCATTCTCAAATGCCGATGTGCTGGAAAGCGTTCGCGCATTGGCCACGCCGTAATCCGTAGGGGGGCGGCGACATGATTAAGTCCAAACGAGCTGAGTTTCTTGAACGAAGCAGTTATCGCCAACGTCGGATTCGCGATGGCGCGCGCCTGCTTCCGATTGTAGCGCTCGTCTTGATGATATTGCCACTGATGTGGCCCCGAAATTCACCTGAACAAAACCAGACAAGCGACGGAATTATTTATATATTTGGCCTTTGGATTTTTCTAGTTTTTGTTTCTTTGTTCTTGTCTCGGGTATTGCGTTTTAGTGACCCATCTCGTGATGAAGAGGCGCGAATCCCGCGCGGCGGCGAATGATTTCGTTTAACCTGCTCATCTTCGTATCACTTGCCTACGTCGCCTTTTTGTTTTTAGTGGCGTTCGCTGCAGAACGCCGTTCTGCGCAGGGCAAAACCGGCTGGTTGCGCTCGTCGACGATCTACACGCTGTCGTTAAGCATCTATTGCACCGCGTGGACGTTTTACGGCGCGGTAGGTTATGCCGCGCGATCTGGCCTTGAATACTTGACGATCTACCTTGGGCCGACCTTGGTGATGATCGGTTGGTGGTGGCTGGTGCGCAAGCTGGTACGAATTGGCCGCACGCAGCGTCTGACCTCTATCGCTGACCTCATTTCGTCGCGATACGGCAAGTCTACGGTGCTGGGCGTTTTGGTGACGGTCCTCGCGATTGTAGGAACAACACCCTATATTGCTTTGCAACTTCAGTCGGTTACCCAATCTATCGGCGTGTTTGCTGCAAGCAGTGGTGAAACTTGGTTACCGCGTGATCTGAATAGTGCTGCGATGTGGGTCGCTGTTGGGCTGGCTGTGTTTACAGTGGTTTTCGGCACCCGAAACCTCGACGCTCATGAACGCCACCACGGGATCGTCTTGGCCATCGCGGTCGAAGCTGTGGTGAAGCTTTTTGCGCTGATGGCAGTTGGAATTTTCGTGGTTTGGGGCATTGCTGGCGGTGTCGGCCCGACGTTGGACCTCATTGACGCGTCTGCGCAATCGCAGTGGAACCCAGTTTCAGGGCGCTGGATTGGGCTAATCTTCGTCTCCGCTGGCGCATTCCTATGTTTGCCTCGGATGTTTCAGGTTTTGGTCGTGGAAAATTCTGACGAACGCGTTCTGGGAACCGCAAGCTGGGCGTTCCCAGCCTATTTACTCCTGATGAGCCTTTTCGTCATGCCGATCGCGGTGGTGGGGCTGGACCTTATGCCAGAGGGTTCGAACCCTGACTTGTTCGTTGTGACGCTTCCTCTCAGTGAAGGGCGGCAGGGTCTTGCGATTTTGTCGTTCCTTGGTGGATTCTCGTCTGCGACATCCATGGTGATCGTGGCGACCTTGGCGTTGGCGACAATGGTATCTAACCATATTATCGTTCCGAGTTGGTTAAACGCCCGTACACCCGGTGCCGTGGTTTCCGGTGACGTGCGGCGGGTCGTTGTCATCTCGCGGCGTATCTCAATCGGCGTGATATTGGCATTTGGCTACATCTACTTCCGTTTGTCTGGGGGCGGCACGGCTTTGGCGGTTATTGGCCTCGTGTCCTTCATGGGCGTTGTTCAGGTGCTTCCGGCGATGATTGGTGGCGTGTTCTGGCGCGGCGCGAACCGATGGGGGGCAGGGGCTGGCTTGATCGTTGGCTTTACGGTCTGGGCATGGACGAATTTTTTGCCGAGCTTCGGGATCGACGGCGCTATTTCCCAAGCTGTGTTCGAACATGGGCCATTCGGGATCGGTTGGCTAAGGCCACAAGCATTGTTCGGAATCACCGGAATGGATCCGTTTGTGCATGCGCTCTTCTGGTCAATGTTCCTTAACACCACAGCGTTCATGGTCGTCTCAATCCTGACCTTCCCGAACCCATTGGAACGCTTGCAGGGTGCGCAGTTTGTGAACGTGTTTGACTATTCCAGCGGTGCCCGCACATGGTCGCAATCCGCTGCGCAGGCTGAAGATCTACTCGTCATGGCGCAACGCATTCTTGGTGGCTCAGTGGCGCAGGCGACATTTCGGGCCGAAGCGAAATCCCAAGGCAAAGCAGGGTTTTTGCCAGACGTGACACCCGATTTCATTGGGCGATTGGAACGAGAACTGTCCGGTTCCGTGGGCGCGGCCACGGCCCATGCGATGATCGGTCAATTGACCGAAGGCACCATGGTTTCCGTCGAAGACCTGATCGCAGTGGCGGACGAAACCGCACAAATCATGGAGTACTCCAACGAATTGGAAGCCAAAAGCGCTGAGCAAGAACGTACTGCGCGCGCGCTTTTGGAAGCCAACGAAAAGCTGACCGCGCTGTCGATCCAGAAGGACGCGTTCCTTAGCCAAATCAGCCACGAATTGCGTACGCCGATGACGTCGATCCGATCATTCTCGGATATTTTGCGTGACAGCGAAGTCGAAGACGAAGCGCGTAAGCGGTTTGCTGGGATCATCCATGAGGAATCCAATCGCTTGACGCGTTTGCTTGATGATCTGCTTGACCTTGGCGTTCTGGAAAGCGGCCAAGTGCAGCTGAATATGGGGCAGGGCAGTTTGGCTGATGTGCTGGATCGCGCGGTGATCGCTTCTGGTGCGGACACTGGGAAGCTTTCAATCTTAAGAAAGCCCGGGGCCGAAGCTATTCTCGTTCAAACTGATCTGGACCGTTTGGCGCAAGTGTTCATTAACCTGATCAGCAATGCCGCAAAGTACTGCGCATCCGAAACGCCGCAATTGCGGATCACTGTGCGAGAGATAGACGGTGAAACTGTCGTTGATTTTTGTGACAATGGCGCAGGCATTCCAAAGGAAAGCCAATCGATGATTTTCGAAAAATTCTCGAGGCTTGAGGATGAAGGCAAAGCCGGCGGTGCAGGCCTTGGCCTCGCGATTTGTCGCCAGATCATGGGCGCGCTTGGCGGTGATGTTATCTATCTTCCCGGTCAGGGCGGTGCGGCGTTTCGTGTTACGCTACCAAAAACACAGGCATTGGCCGCGCAATAACCGATTTTCCCCCGTGTTGTTAGGGTGTTGGTAACCACATTCCCTCTACAAAGAACTATGAAATTTGACACGAGACAGCCCTGATGGACGCGGTTAACCCGATCCTGGCCCATAAACTTGGGCAGTTGCAGACTGAAGCACCAGAACTTGCTGAAAGTGCGACTTCTCCAACACGCCAAATGCGCCGTGCCTTGGGGCGTGCCGCAGACAACGCCGTTGGCCTATTGGCGTCCGTGCTTGGAATCTCTGAGGATCAGATGGATGCAGAAGGGTTGATAGAAGACGGGCCGGATGACTGGATCGTGTTAGGCCTGCGTACTGGTGATGCGGCTGGCCTTTCGGGGCTTTTCCTGATGGACCCACCTTTGCGGTCTGCTTTGATCGAGATGCAGACAATGGGCAGTTTGCTTCCCTTGCCTGAAACCCAGCGCCCCGTTACCCGCACGGACGCGGTGATGTCGGTGCCATTTGCCGCAAACTTGCTCGCTGAATTGGGCGAAGTCGAATTCGGTGCGCCAGACGTTAACCTCGCGGCGTATGATATCGGCCCGGTCGAAAATTTGCGCACCGCAGGGCTGGTAATGATGCAGGGGAGGTATCGCGTTTGGCGGGTTTCCGTTCAATTGGGCGGTGGGGAAGCGCAGGGCGAAATGCTGATTGCGTTACGCCCCAAGGATGCCAATGTTCCCCAGCCGACGGTGGATACGAACGCTTGGTCAAGAAATCTGCGCGATGCATTGGATGATGCCCCCGCTGACCTTGATGCTGTTCTGACAAAGATGACTTTGCCCATCAGCAAGATCGAAGCGTTTGAGGTGGGGCAGGTTTTGCAGCTGGCGGGGACAACGGTCGGATCAGTCACGCTCACGGGGCCGGGTGGTGAAGCTGTATCAACTGCGCGTCTCGGGCAGGTCGCGGGGAAACGCGCGGTGCGGATTGAAGATGCTCAAATTGAAATGCTGGACGATCCCCCGATGCTGCCTTCGGCTCCACAGCCAAGCCCACACAATACTGCTGCCACACCGGAGCCCACTCCGACGGCGGCTGACCTGGTTGGGGGATAAAGCTTAGCTTCCCGCGAGAGCATCCAATTGCGAACGCATCATGGACAGATCATATCCATTTTGCGCTGCGATTTCGGTGATCTCATCAGTGCTGCGCTTACCAGCTTGGGACAGTGCCCAAACAATTGCACTGCGCGTGCCGGACGCACAATAAGCCAGAACTGGCCCTTTTGCTTTGGCGCGGGCGTCGTCTAGTTGCGCCCCCATATCGGGTGAGAGCGTAATATGTGTGACGGGCAGCACCACAAGCTCAACCCCAGCCGCTGACGCGGCGGCCTGCATTGCATCCACCTGATGAGACGGCGGAACCTCTGCATCCGGGCGGTTGACGACGATGGTGGTAAACCCTTGCTCTGCGATCGCAGGCAAATCCTGCGGGTCTATTTGCGGGGAAACGGCGAAGTCGGGGGTCAGTTGGCGAATATCCATGCCCTGATTTAGAACGTGCTGCGGCACAGGTCTAGACCGCGCGGGGCACAAATCGACCTGTACCACCTTAGATTGTTGTGTTTGGGGGCTTTCCCTTTTTCTTTCAGCCAGCCATTCTGTTAACCATAGCGGGCCAACTGTATTTCCGGCCCGCAAGATTAGGAGTGACATGGCACGTTTGGTGCGGTTTCGAGTAATAGACGGGATTGCCGTTGTCACACTGGACGCGGCCCCCGTGAATGCGCTTTCTGCCCCCATGCGTGCAGGTCTTTGGGAAGTATTCAGCCGCATCGATAGCAACCCAGACATTAAAGCGGCGGTATTGATGGCCGCTGGGCGCATGTTTTCTGCAGGTGCTGATATTCGCGAGTTTTCCGATCCGGTTGCTGATCCGTCTTTGCCGCAGCTGTGCAACCATATTGAAGCCTGCACCAAACCCGTCGTTGCAGCCTTTCACGGGCAAACGCTGGGTGGTGGCGCAGAACTCGTTCTTGCGGCGCATTATCGTCTCGCATCTCCGGATGCGCGTTTTGGGCTTCCCGAAATCTCATTGGGCCTCGTTCCTGGGGCAGGAGGTACGCAGCGGCTTCCGCGTTTGATTGGGGCTGAGAGAGCGCTTCAGTTATTGATCACGACTAAGTCTATTGAAGCAGGCATTGCTCATCGGACCGGGCTTGTTGATGGGATCGTTCAAGGCGATCTTGGGTCTGGTGCCATAGCCTTTGCCCAAAACCTTATTGAGAGCGGGAAAGGGCCAAGGCCAACGCGAGACAATCGAAAGCACTTTCTGGACGCGCGCGCACATGCTGCTGCAATTGCTAAAGCACGCGCGAGCTTGGATGGTAGCCCGCTACATGCTCCAGAACGGGCTGTTGATTGCGTTGAGGTTGCGGCCTTGCTTCCATTTGATGCGGGTTTGGCGTTTGAGGACGACGCGTTCGCCCGTTGCATGGAACACCCTCAATCGATCGCTTTGCGGCATGTTTTCATGGCTGAACGAAAAATCGATAGCGCATTGATTGAAAAGGCCGAAAATAATTTCCGCCCCGTTGCGCCCATGGGAAAATCTGTAGCAACGCGACTGCGCAAGACAGTGGTAAAAGCCGCAGAACACCTCGTTGAAAACGGTGAGAACGAAGCGGACATCGACGGTGCCATGGTCGCCTATGGTTTTCGCAAAGGGCCGTCTGGAGGTAGAACGAAAACCGAAAGAAATTCCGAAATAGAACGCAAAATGATCGCAGCGCTTGTTGTTGAGGGCGCTGCATGCGTTGATGAAGGGGCGGTCCAACGCCCATCAGATGTGGATGCGCTAGCGGTTCACGCGATTAGTTTTCCGCGCCGCATGGGTGGCCCGATGCGTGCTGCTCAGTCTATGGGGCTGATCGGTTTGCGCAAAGACATGCGCGTTTGGGCGCAAGACAGCGAAATATGGACTGTACCAAACCTGCTTGATGAAGCGATTAAAGACGCGCGCGGGTTTGACGCCGTCGAAAGCTCTTAGGTCAGGATCACGCCCAAGACGACGCACATCAACCCGATGACCGACAATAAGAATGACCCAAGGTTCAGTGGCAAAACCGCCTGAATCTTTGCGCGCAGTTCCTCGTCGTTGGCTGCTTCGCGTTTTGCACGGCGCACTTTCAGGATGCTCAGAATAATTCCCACAAGCCCAATCACCGAAATGACGGCACCAATGCTGATCAATAGGTCCATTTGCGTCTCCTGTTTGCCAGACATCGGGTACAGCGCCTGCGGCTTGCACGCAACCGCTTGCCGCGCGGCGCGGGGGCGGTTAGGGAAGGGGCCGATCCAACCCATATGAGGCCCGACATGTCTGACACATCCATCGACACAAGCTACCGCGTAACCGCAGACGAATTGCGTCAGTTCGTTGAACGGATCGAACGCCTTGATGCCGAGAAGAAAGACCTCGCCGAGCAGCAAAAAGAAGTGATGGCCGAAGCCAAGGGGCGCGGCTACGACACCAAAGTCATGCGCAAAGTGATCGCACTGCGCAAGCGTGACAGCGACGACATCGCCGAAGAAGAAGCCGTGCTTGAGATGTATAAAGAAGCGCTTGGCATGTAATCGCCCCAAAAGGGCGTTTTCATAAACGGCTGATCAGAGGGTCACGCGACCCTCGATCAAGATATTTGTATGCCCACCGATGCGCATTGGCCCGTTGTCCGGATCGTCCGGTAACGGGATCACATGCACGCGGCCAAGACGCCCGATACAGGTGCCTTGCGCGACGATATGCGGGGCTTTGACGCGGCCCTGTGACTGCATCCAATGGGCGAGGGCTGCGTTCAAAGAACCCGTGATCGGGTCCTCAGTTAGACCTGACCACATTGAAAACATGCGAACTTCATAGTCTGCATCGCCATCCTTGTGAGGCGCAATAAGGCCGACGGCCAAGCCTTTGACAGGTGATATTGCGACAGCATCAAGTGTTAGCAGATCATCGGCGTCACGCATTTCAATCGCATGCCAAACGGGGCCATTGTCCAGAACCGCGTGGCTGTTGATGCGCGTCGGATCAAGGTTCAGGGCGGTGGTGATTGCCGCAAGCGTTGCCTCTGGCATTTCACTAACCACCGTCGGCGGGGCAATAAACGCCGGCGTATCACCACTAAGGTCGATCTCAACCAACCCAACACCGCAGTTCTGCCGGATCACACCCACCTGTTTGGGCGTATTCCCCGCAGCCATCCAACAGGTCGCCGTGCCAAGGGTAGGGTGCCCCGCAAAGGGCAGCTCGCGCGAGACCGTGAAAATGCGGATGTCGTAATCCGCAGCAGGATCAGTCGGCGGGCAAACAAAAGTGGTTTCCGCCAGATTGGTCCAGCGGGCAAAGGCCTGCATGTCATCATCGCTCAGCCCGTCGCCATCCAACACAACGGCCAGCCCGTTACCACCCGTAGGCGTCGTGCTGAAAACATCGCATTGCATGAACACGCGGGATCGGGCGGTTTTATGGGCCAATGAAGTTAACCCCTTCCATGCTGACGATACGGTCGATGTCTTCGTCATAGTTCGCCGTTAGCTGTGCCACGGTTTCATCCGTC
The DNA here is from genome assembly GCF_900185015.1 of Octadecabacter ascidiaceicola. GTDB lineage: Bacteria > Pseudomonadota > Alphaproteobacteria > Rhodobacterales > Rhodobacteraceae > Octadecabacter > Octadecabacter ascidiaceicola. The sequence goes on from NZ_FXYD01000002.1 coordinate 595,004, forward strand.
CAGCCGGGAATGTCGATCTCGTCCTCGATTTCGTCGTCCAGCGCGTATTTTTCCAAGAACGCCGCAATAATGCGCCGCTTTTGTTGCTCCGTCTGGGGCGGGTTGGCCTTCAGGTAGGTGACAAAATGCTTCATGCCATCCGCACTCATGATCGCGCTGAGCAGGTCAAACCCGCCTGTAATCTTGGCCAATGGATCAACGCCTCCGAGCTCGCGAATAAGCTGGGCCCAAATAAGCGGGGTGTCTTCGTTACACCAAACCGTCAGGCTGGCGCGCGGTAGAATCGTGCGAATACGTGCAATCAAGTCGGACCAGCGCAAATCAAACGGATCGATGCCATTCATAAACTTGGTAAAATTATTTGCGCTGCTGTCCCCGAAAGTGGCGGGGATGAACGTCGCAGGATTGCGCAAACCGATGAATATTTCGATATCATCGTTAGGAAACAGATCCGAAAGGCCCTGAAGTTTCTGCTCGGCGAGCGTGTAGAAAATTCCATCTTCAAAAACACGTCGATGCACGCACATGAACTGGGCGTGGCTCATCACAAGGCGGTTGCACTGCTCATCGTCGAGAATCGCATCCATCAAGATTTCGCGCGTGTCTGCTGCAGGTGCTTGTCCATCAAGTGCTTGAATCGTCTCGCGAATCAAACGTCGGTACTTGCCCGGGCCCGGAACCTTCACACCCTGCGCAGCAAAGGTTTCAGCGTTTTTGAGTACAGATTTAAGGAGTCGATCCTGATCCGTACAATTTGCGCCGATATGGTAAACAATTTGCATGAAATCCGCGCCCGTTGCCGTTGTGAAATGGTGTTTTTTGAACCTTAAGCGCGATTTACGACCAGTGGAACCTTCATTGATGCAGATTTCTGTTCAAAACCCTCTTGCGCGAACTCAAAAGGTCCCTTAAGTCACCGCCCAGTGCCCCTATAGCTCAGCTGGTAGAGCAACTGATTTGTAATCAGTAGGTCCGCGGTTCGAGTCCGTGTGGGGGCACCATTTATTCTAAAATTACAAATATATATCAATAATTTAGATCGTATTTCTATTATTCAGGCCACCTTTTGGCCCACCGCACCAAGTGCGAAACAGCGTGTTGCCATGTTCTGCCTTGGTCAGACCAGAATCAACCGCTACCCTGACCCAGCCTAGGTATGTCTAACCCTAGGGCATCGCGATGCTCTTCAATCATGGAGAACATTGTGATGAGGATACTTTCAAAACGTCAGGTCAAAGAGTTGGTTCTATATTCACCGCAACACATCGCACGCCTAGAGAAGGCAGGCTCATTCCCAACGCGGGTACAGCTGGGCCCGAACCGGGTGGGCTGGGTTGAGGCTGAAGTGTTGGACTGGCTCAATGAACGCCTGGCACAGCGTTAGAACCCCACCGACACTCCTGATTTCAGGAGCTGGGTGGCTGGCTTTGCAAGGCTGGTCACCCGACCTCATCAAACTTGACCGATTTTCAGCGAGCTACTGGAAGGCAGTTTCAATCCTCTGAAGCAAGGGTTTGCTCCTTGAGTTTGTTCCGCTATTTTCAGATTACGACACCTTACTATGAGGACGTGAAGCCGGAAAATCGATATCTGAACAGACTTTTGCATTGCATCTATATGTGTACTCATCTTTGGTTACAAAAAAACTGGTGGGAATATGACAGCCGAAAAGCACAGATCGATGGCTAACGATGCACTTGCGTCCATCTCAACTTGGAAGCAAAACTGGCCGATTTGGGAGCCTGATATTCTTAGGCGAACCGATAACCTTACGAACCCAGCAAAGATACATGACCTTGGAAGCCATTTGAGAGAAGTGTTCTTTCTTACCAATACTGGAAGAAATCAGGGTTCAGTTTCAGCAGGCGGTGCTGGGTGGGAAAGCTTAGTAACGTGGTATCTAAATTTAGTTTTTACAGGTACAAATGCGGTTGCGATGAGGCAAAGCCAAGGGGTCGTTCCGAAGACTCTCCTAGATGCAACAACAATTAGCTACGGCAACAATCAAACGAACACAGAGTCTGATGTTTGTGTGGTTTTGTACCCCAAAGACTTCGCATTTCCTGCCGAGGGCAGAAATTTCTTTGACGCATTGGACGATGAGGTAACAAGACGAATTGGCGATCTAGAGCTTGGTATTATTCAATGCAAAACTAATTGGAACGATAATGCGCAAATCCCAATGCTCTGGGATATGGTCTATCGAGCCACTTTTGGAGCAGGGACAAACATCCACATTGGGAAAAATGGATACAGCGTTCGGAACCTGAGGCGATTTACCTATTCGTTTGTGACGGTACCATCGCAAAAAGAGGACAGAATGCCCAAAAAGAGTTCACAAATGGCGGTGAAGAGGGTCAACCAGCTCACAGGTGGCAACTACTGGGGTTTGCCGACGAACTCCGGTGTGGCGCTGTCATTGTCAGAAATTTTTGACCGCAACTACGGTTCGGCTTTCGATGTCAATATTCGCGCTAGCATTGCAGACGCCATTAAAAATAGGGTCGGAATGTTTGGCGCACGCTAGCTGACGCCCAAAATTCCCTCGCAAAAATGTTTGCCCAGCTCTTGCGCCAATCGCACCGGTACGGCATTCCCGATCTGAGTATACTTCGGTACTTCTCGCTCAAAGTTGTTTTCGCGTGGATTGCCAGCGCGACGTATTCCTCCAGTAGTACGCTTGCCTGCAAACTGATACCAGTCTGGGAACGTCTGCAGCCGAGCCCACTCACGGACGGTGAGGGTGCGTGGCTGGGCGTAGTGGACGAAGTCGTCGGGCAGCGAACAGGCTGTGATAGAAGGCCCCATGTTTCCCCAATGTCTTGGTAGGAGCCGCTGGGCAAACTTCTTGGTGCGCATGCTTTCAGGGATTGTGCCGCCATTTTCGATCATGGCCTCAAAACGGGCGCGAACATGCGCTGCGTGTTTGCTGTATTCCTGCTCGGTGAGTGGGTCGCCCTTTTTGAGCTTTTTTCCAGCCAGCGTAGTGCGCATGGTTTTCTGCCAATCGGACTTAGACGAATTGATATATGTATTGGTCTTGCCGCCGTACTCGAAGTCTGGGTCAACCAGATCAGACAAGACGTTTTCAAGGTGCGGGTATCCACCTACAATGCGCGGAAGAAATCCACTTTCCACAGCATCAACCTTGTCTGAAGTAGGCGCGCAAATATCCTTGCGAACACCCACTAGCAACACGCGTGGCCGGTTTTGCGGGACTCCGTAGTCCTTGGCGTGGATCAGTTTGTACCGGACCTCATACTCGACCAGCTTCTGGAAGGTCTTGAGGACGTCTTTGAAGATTTCGCCTTTGGTGCCATCCTTCGTCCAACGCGCGCGAAGCAACCCCTCGACGTTCTCGAACACAAACATCTTTGGCCGGACTTGGTGCACAAAGTACGCCATGTCTTGATAGAGGTGGTTAGAGGGTAGCTGTGTTTTGTCCACTGAGTACGAGCGACGCAAGCCTATGCCCGAGAAGCCTTGGCATGGTGGTCCACCTGCAACCAGATCAACCTCACCATTCGAGAAGTCGCGATCAAACTGGTTCTTAAGGTCGCCAAACAAGTTCCCGAAGAAGGATTCGTCCGCCACCACTTTTTTGATGTCTTGCGATTTGAAGCGTTCGCGCAGATGCGGGTACTCTTCTTCACGGTTGATAAGGTATGTTTCCAGCGCATCGCTGTTGAGTTCGTTGACAAATAGCGGAAAGAAGCCAGCTTGCTCCAAGCCCAAAGACAGCCCGCCGCAGCCAGCAAATAGGTCGATGAAGGTTGGGTGTCCGTTCATTTCTCGCAAGACTAGGTTCTCCTCATATCGCGTTTCTACAGCGACAGACTATGAATGTCCAGGAAAAAATGGAATGAATATTCACGTTTTGTACTGGCAGCTAGTCCAGCCTAATTGAGCAGCGAAATGCGCTAGTTTCAGAGAAACCAGCAATCGAACGAAGACTCTTTGAAATTTAAATTGTCACTCAGGCAGGGCGGGCGGGATTTATGACCCTATAGGGTCATAAATTTCGGACCACAAAATACCCCCTAAACCGTTGTTCTGGAAACAGTCTGTCAACTAGACAGGTCGGTTAGAAATCCGCCACGATTTCCGGCATTGGTTAGGAAATTGATTTGTCAAAGGTACTCGATCTCTCAGTCACAGACCGATCCGTTGGGGCTGGTCGTTGGCGCGTCTGTTTATGGATACGTTACTCAAAACCCAGGAAGGTATGTGGATCCAACAGGGGAGCTCGTGCCGGCGCTGTTAGCGGGGGCCGCACTCGGATTTTCATTTGGCGTATTAGACCAATATTTAGCTCACGGCTGGAACTTCGAATGTTACAATCCGTGGCAAATAGCAGGATCAACCGCAATTGGCGGCGCTTTTGGTGGAGTAGGACATGCCGGACGTTTCTTGAATCCTATTTTGAAGCGGGCGGGAATAGGGCGCACGGTGAACACTCGGAGAGGTCCAAGGCTCCAAAATTTCTTTGAGAATTCGCACTTTATACCGAGCCGTGGCGTTGCAGGCGGTGGACTTGCAGCCGCAATCGGACACTCTAGCTTGAATACCACATTTGTTCCGTGGATGTATCACGCTGCAACTGATAGGTTTGCCCATCGATTCTTGCATAGCTATCTCAAAGACATCATTCCTTCGGCTGGCCGCTTTGGAGCTCTCTTCAGGGCACCACCTTGGATGTTTGGCTGGAGCGGTTCATTGTTTTCCGAACCAGATAGTTGTAGGTGTCAAGAATAGATGGAGGACGGTCGGTTTGGCTAAGCGCGATAGCATTGATGTAGTTGATGAGGTGACGATATCTCCAACACCATCCAGAGTGTGGTTTGTGTTCTTTGGGGTGATGTTTTACCCTGCAGTCCTGTGGAACAAAATCAGACGGCGAACATTCAGTAAGTTCGAGGAAGCCTTGATCGCAGAGCTATGCAGTAAATTGCCACCGGATCAAACTCTGATTCTAGAGAGCCAATTGCGCGAGGTGAATTACGTAAGTCATGTGTGCTACAAAAGAAAATCGGAGGCGATTTTATTTAAGATGCGTCCATGGGGCCCCGATCTAAAAAGGAAGAAGAAGTTTGCATTCACCGATCTAACTGTCATTTTGGCGACGTTAACAATTCTTTTAGACGGTAAAAAATGCCGTGTTGATTTCGTTTGTAACCGGGGCATCATGTCAATTATCGAATTTGGCATCGACATTCGAGGTCTTTCGAACCTTTCAGAGGTCGAAGTGACGAATGTGGACACCACGCCACAAGCGTTGGACGACTTTGGGCAGGCATTAGACTAAATTTTGTATGCCGTGAAAGGCAGGAACTGATATGCGATTTGCTCTCAACACTGGGCCGCTGCCATTGAGAGAGTTGAGCGCATCGGTTCGCGGAGTGTCTCTAGGGCAATGTCGCAGGCACGTCCTCGCTGATCCGCGAATACCTCTGGGCCGGAGATCGCCTGATCGGGGTTTGGGAAAACGGCGCCTACTACCCCGTGCGCACGGATCACATCGGCCGTCCGATCTTCGCCACGAACATGAGCGGCACTGTCGCCTGGGACGCCATATAGCCGCCGTTCGGCGGCGTGGAAACCTATGCGGATTCTTTCTTTTCGGCTGCTCTCAGTTTGCCAAAGCGACTGACAAGAACCAACTGTGTGCCCGTTCAGCAGGTTCAAGAATCAGAATGTACATTTGCCCGTCATGCTCAACAAAGTTTTCTTCACCAGCGAGGTTGAGTTCTGTAGGGCGCCCTTCACGGGCAACCAGAAGCGCCTCCGCTATTTCGGGCAAAAGACCAGCCCTCGCGGAGGCTTCGTCCAACTGGTTTTGGTAGTGTGCTGACACTTCACTAGAAACGTTAAAACGCGCGGACGCCTTAGCTTGCAGGACCGCAGCAAACCCAGCATAAACTATGAGAATGACCAGAGTTGCTATGAGCGTGACCCCAGAATCCTTTCGACGTAAGGCCGCGTTATGCGTCGGGCTCGTAAGCATTTATGGTTTGACCTTAGTGCTGTTTGGGAGACCATTGCCGTTCGACGCGCTGGTCGTCGCGTTGTGCCTGATCCCGTTAAGTCTTTGGGTTACTCTACAGGACTTAAAAGACTTTACGATACCGAACATGGCGGTTTTGCTGATTGTCGGACTGGGTATCATAGCCAACATTCAGTTTTCCCCAGATATGTTCCTTTTCAATGCAGTTGCTGGCTTAGTGGTACTGGCATTATTCGGCACAATTGGAGCTGTGCTTTTTCGTGTGAAGGGCGTGGATGCATTGGGGTTTGGCGACGCAAAGCTGATAGCTGCTTGCAGCCTTCTTTGTGGCGTTGCGGCCTTGCCCACTCTTTTGCTGATTGCATCTTTAGGTGGTATCGTTGTCGGTCTAATTCAACTAAAACTGGGCAGGGCGAGTGGGGTCGCGTTCGGGCCCTATATTGTATTCGCAAACTTCCTTGTCTGGCTAACTGGGCCCATTCACTTTTGAGGTAAAAATGGTACGTCGCAATCCCAACGCTGGCACAACATTGTTGGAAGTCTTGGTCGTGTTGGCCATCATCGCAATGATCGCGGCGCTTGCCGCCCCGCGCCTGATGGACAGCTTTGGGCGGGCCAAAGGGCAAGCCGCTGAAATCCAACTTGTGAATGTCGATGCGGCTCTGCAACTCTATTACCTTGATGTCGGCAGCTACCCAACTGAAGCAGAGGGATTGGGTGCATTGCTCGAAGCTCCTTCGACCGGAGAGGGCTGGCAGGGGCCATATTTGGATCAAAGTAATTTAATGGACCCATGGAGTCGGGCGTGGATCTACCACCAACCGGGCTCAAATGGGCGCTTTGACCTCATGTCATTGGGCCGTGACGGTCAACCTGGGGGAAACAACGAAGATGCCGATATCTCGCGGTGACGCTCGATTTTTCCTGGCTGAACGGCCAATGGAGGGAAGACTCGTCCATCCGCTCCAGTGACCTCAAATTTGATGAGTTGCGGGACGAGAGTTGCATTGTGCCAATCCGAGAACCAACCGCTTGGCGATCGGGGCATCTTCGAGCCATAGAAGGAAACGGTTACGTCGCTGATATCTACATAGAGTAGGTTGTCTAGGTTAGGCTGATCGCCGACTTGCGAAAACGTGAATGCCGTTGGTGACCAACTCGCTTGCCACCACCCTCGGTCAGGAGAAAATACTGCGATTGTTTTGCCGTCATCCTCAACACGTAACACTTGCTCCAGCGGGTTTTGCGGGCCGGCTAATGGGATCGCTTCGAAATGCTTCAAAAGCTCGAAGCGCGCCAATGCGGCAGCCGAAGGACTTGCGCCATTTTCCACTCGCGCCCAGACTTGCGAACCAGTACGTCCAATAGATGCCAGAGCAATCGCAATGGCACTCATCAAAACCAGAGCGATCAGCACTTCTAGAAGCGCCATACCGGCATTTGAGGTGCGCTGATTCATTGCTCTTGGGGCCCGACGACGAAATATTCACCTCGAAACGGCTGGGTGGCGCTTGTGAGATCGTCGACTGTAACTGTCATTTGATACAGAGCCAGAACAGGAGCGTAGCGGTTATTTTCGGGAATGGCCTGTTCTTGGAAACTCAATTCAATTTGATACCGCCCTTTATAGGTTTCATGTCTTGGAGTGCGATCGCGGGTTACCCTAACTTCTTCGACCAAAGAGCGCGCAAACTCGATTTGTTCGAGTTGAACTTGTGACGTTGAAGAGATCCGACCAACACTGCCAAATATTGTTAGTATTGGAATGCCAATCAAGGCGACGCAGGCCAATGCTAGCAAGGTCTCAAGTAAGGTGTAGCCTGAATCAGAATGTCGCAAGGTTGCTGACCTGTAACACGGCTGAGATCACCACGAAGACCAAAAGGCCAATGCAGCTCCCAACAAACAAGGTTAAAAGGGGTGAGATGATGGCCACCCACTTTGCGGTGAACGCTGCGTATTGCTTTTCCATGATTTCTGCGGCCAGCCTCAGCGACGAGGGGAGTTCGTTTGCGTGTTCGCCAAAAGCGTAGAGACGTGAAAATGAGAACGGCACGTTAGCGGCCTTTTCAAAAACGCCGCTTGAGGGCTCACCCACTGAAATTTGATTTATGGCATCTTGAAGTAACTGCGCCTGTGGTTTTCGTGCAAGTGGAAGGCAAGTCTGTAGCGTTTCAGTCAAGGAATGCCCAGACTGAAGCAGTGCCGCCATCGCTCGGCTCAATCTCGAAAAGTCACGCGCATGAAAATTCCTCTGCATCGCTGGAAGGCGTGAGTAGATTATGCGGAACATTGCCCAAATAGCCACGGCACCAAATGCGGCCGAGCCCAACAACACTGCTATGGAAAATGGTGCCTTTCCCACAACCCAGCGCCGAAACCTTTCTAAGTTATCAAGAACTCCTGTTACCTCTTGGCCCGAAGCCGCGATGGTTCCATGCAAGGTTGGTGTTAGGAAAAATACGATCATAGCAAAAACACCGATGCCGACGATTACTAAGAAAACTGGATAAGCCAGCGCAGCTACCACTTTGGACTTTGTTTCGCTTCGTTGTTCAAAGTAACCAGCGGCTTCAGATAGCGAACTGGCAAGCGCATTTGATGAACTGCCGCCACGAACAAAAATCAGAAAGTCTTGGGGGAAGCTGCCGACCGATTTGAATGCTTCTCCGACGTCCATGCCGCTCTCAAGAGAATTCCGAACACGAACTAATAGCTTTCTGACTTTGGGTGCGGAATGCATTTGGGCCGCCATTTCGACCGCTGCATCGAGGGTATGGCCTGCGGACAAAGTTGAAGAAAGAAACCAACAGAGCTCTGAAAGACCCACACTGGATAACTCCGACCGGAAGAGCGAAATATCTCTAGTCAGCCAGCTCTTTGACACTGCAGGGGATCGGTCAAAGAATTCAAAAACCGTAAGGCCTTGGCTTTCCAAATCAACCAACGCTTCAGATTGTGAGGAGGCGAGAGAAACCCCTTCGACGTCCAACCCTGATTTATCAGTTGCCCTATAGAAAAACTCTTTCAGCACGGCCTCCTAGCGTAATATTTCCGACAGGCTGTGTGTCGGTTCGCCCAATCCCGACTGCAATGTACTGTCCGCTCCAGACAAACGCACCCGCCAATCCGATGTGAATTGATCAGCTTGTTCATCGGTTCGAATGATGCGTGGTCGAATTAGGATCAACAATTCAGTTCTATCTTTCGAGCTATCACGATTGCGAAATGCGCTGCCTAAGAATGGGATGTCGCCAAGCCCAGGCACACGGCTGTCAGTGAGGTTGTCGCGTTCTTGGACCAAGCCACCTAGCGCAAGAGTTGCGCCGTCCCGCAAAACCACGCTGGTCGTGATCTGGCGTTGGCGAATAGTAGGGGAGTCGATCCCTGAGGTGTTTGTATTCGCTACACTGCTTACCTCTTGGCTGATCTCTAACGTCAACGTGTTTCCGGCGCCAATTTGAGGCCGCACGCGTAGAATGACGCCTGTGTCTCTGTAGTCGATGGTTGTCACGACAGGTGCACCCGCATCCTTTGTCGAAACCGCAGTTTGGGTTGCTACTGGAACCTGATCACCAATCTGTAACTCAGCTTCTTTGTTGTCCAAAACCATCAAGGTCGGAGACGAAATTATCTTCACATCCGTGGCCCCGGCTAGTGCGTTCAGAACAACTGATGAATCCCCAAAGGTAAACAGGGACGAAAAGCCTGGGAAGTTAGGTGAAACACCGCCACTTGCCGCATCTGAAAAAGTTGTGTTGGAATTACGTTCATCCAAGAAGAACCGCACCCCGAGGGATACTTCGTCGTTTAGCGTTACTTCTGCAATGGTCGCTTCGAGGGCAACCTGCGCCGCTCTGTTGTCCAAATCATGCAGCAAACGCCCAATCTCCGCGTGTTCCGGCTGGAGCGCCCTAACAATAAGCGCGTTTCGTTCAGGATCTGCTGCAACCCGAGGCTGTTCCGACATAGACGCCGCTGGATTATCTCCATCTGATGACGTGGCCGTGATTGTTCCTCCGCCGCCGAGTATTTGATTTAGCACTGGAGCAAGTTCCGCTGCTTGGCGGTTCTGAAGTGGATAGACCCGCGTGTATTGCTGTGACTGACCAGCCGTGCGGTCAAGTTCATGAATCCATCGTTTCGCTTCATCCATGTATTGTGAACGAGACGAGATAACGAGGACAGAATTTAAGCGGTCGTTTGGATGAAACTCAATGACACCATCAAGTAGACCACCATTACGCGCACCAAAAATCGCCTCTAGCTCTTCAACGACGGCACTGGGATCGGCTGCCTCAAGACGAACAATTGCAATGGATTTCCCACGCATAACATCGACGTCGAACAGGTTGAGCGCATCCATTGCGGACTCTAGCTGGCCTGCAGAGCCAGACAACAGTATCAAATTTCGATCACTATCGGCGACAGCATTTAACCCATCATCCGTTAGAGGGCTGAGTATTTCGACCATCTGCCCTGCAGAGATGTGCTCTAGCGGAGCTACAATGATTGTCGCATCCGTTACGCCGTCTGATCCTACGGTTTGAAATGTTCGACGACCATTGGTTCCAGCGACAATGCTGAAAATATCACCATCAACTTCAAGGCGCGCGCCGTTTGCGTTCAGTGCGGCTTGAAACAGGTCAACAAGAGCCGATTTTGGAATTGGCCCCGTAGACTGGATCGTGATCCGTCCCTCTAAACCGTCTTGAATTACGAAACGCTTGTCCAAAACCTCAGCAATGATAGCTTCGGCAGCGGCGGAAATACTTGCGTCCACAAGCGTAATTTCAACATTTGAATTGTTAACAATCTCGATTTCCGCTCTTGGAGTACCTCTCGGGTGATATGAAACGAGGATTAACAGGCATTGCTGAGGTGTCAAAGGCGCTGAAGGATGTAGGGGTAGATGACAGCAACCTCGCGTTCAATTTGACGTGGCATGACTGGCTCAATCTGCGCTCGCTTTGCGATATTTCCGAAGTGATTACGAAAGCGGCCGTCGCGCGCGAGAATTCTCGCGGGGCGCATTTCCGTGAAGACTTCCCAGACGCGGGTGCCATGGAAGACAGCGATTTCACTGTTGCGCAGTTGAAGGATGGTGATGTCAACGTAACCCGCGAACCCGTAAAGTTCACAATCGTAAAACCGGGCGAAACCGTGCTGCCGCATGGCGCACCAGAAACTTTGGTGGCAAACCCATGATACCAATACACCTCATTCAGTCCACAGCTGAAACGTTGATGGGCAAGGCCGCGATCGAAATTCCGCAGGACTATCTGGACGGGTTGCAAGAGGCTGCGCGCACGGAAGATGGCGATTTGTCGTCCTTTGTTCTGAAGGCGATGTTAGAGAACTACGAGGCGGCCAAGGAAGACCGCCGTGCCATGTGTGGCGACACGGGTGTGCCGCGGTGGTTCGTCAAGATGGGCAATGAGGCACAGGTCGAGGGCGGAATGGTCGCACTGGAGGCGGCGTTGCGACGGGCGACGGCCACCGCCACGAATGGCGTGCCGCTGCGCCCGAACCGCGTGCACCCGCTTTGGCGCACGGATCACAACAACAACGTCGGCATAGGTGCGCCCGAGATTGAATACGGGTACGAGCCGGAAGGCGCTTGGGTTGACCTGATTACGGTGCACAAGGGGGGGTTGTTTGGCTCTGACTATCGAATGTTGTTCCCGTCTGACGGCGTCCAAGGGATCAAACGATTTTACCTCGATAGCCTTATGGCGTTCGGTAAACGCGGGTTAGCGTGCCAGCCTGCGATCATCGGAATCGGGCTTGGCGGGTCCAAGGACATCTGCATGAGCCTTGGAAAACGCGCATCCACCTTGCGTATTGTCGGGTCGAAAAATTCTGATCCAGAGATTGCCAAGATGGAAGCGGAATTCAAAGAGCTCGGTAATTCCATTGGCATGTGGGCCATGGGCTTTGTCGGTAAGAACATGGTGATCGATTGCAACATCGAGGTCGGATATTGCCACACGGGTGGCATGCCGATGTCGGTGCATGCGTTCTGCCTGTCGTCGCGCCGTGCGGTGGCGCGCATTCATGCCGACGGGCGTGTCGAACACCGCACGGATCCCGATTGGTTCACCTCCTATCAACGGCGTGAAACTGTTGACTGGCCTGCAGCCCAGGAGGCCGCAGAATGAGCATTCGTGAGGTTCGCCTGTCCACCACCCCAACGCCCGAAGACATCACCGACCTGCGCCTAGGCGACATCGTCTACCTCGATGGCCTGATGTATACCGCGCGTGAAGGCGTCTACATGCGTGCACTGGAAGATCAGGCGAATATCCCAATGGAACTGCCCAGCCAATCAGCGGCGAATTTCCATTGCTCTCCTGCGGCCCGGATCAACGCAGATGGCAGCTTTGATATGGGGGCTGTCAAGGCCACAGCGTCGTTTCGCTTTGCCAAGTGGTTGCCCGAATGGATGGCCAAAACCGGCGCGAAGTTAATTGTCGGCAAGGGCGGCATGACGCCTAAGGATTATAAGGAGTATTTCGTGCCCAATGGTGCTGTGTATCTGTCGACCGTCGGTTATGGTACGGGCGCCTTGCTTGGGCGTGGGGTGGAAAACGTCGAAGCCGTGCATTGGAACGAAGAACTGGGCATCGCACAAGCCATGTGGGTGTTGAAATGCAACAATATGGGGCCGTTTATCGTTGCGTCCGACATGAATGGCGACTGCTTGTTTGAGCGCGAAAACGCAAAGATCGCCGAGAATGTGGACAGGGTCTATGAAGGGACGAAACCAGCCACCCTTAAGCGCTACGGAGAAAGCGACGATCGCACGGATGAGGTGATCTGATCTCATACCTACGAATGAACCAAAAAAGAAAAGCCGTCAGCTAAGGGCAGGTAAAGTAATTATAAGTGTTTTTTCAGGTGCCTATGTCGTTGGTGTAAGGCCGCATGGGCACTATTTAACTGAGTAGAGCACGCTGATTTCCCCTTTCTCTGTTCAGAGCATCTAAGAATGGCGCTGCTCGTTGACGTACCTGTTTGGCTTTTTCAGTTTTGCCCGAGTTGAATAGGCGACCTTCGTCACCGTTGACTTTTCAACTAACTTTCATAAGTTTATAGTTCTTGACCGTAGCTTTGAATTGTAACGACTTTCTGATTTTCTAATAGTAGTCCGTATCTCAGAATTTGTAGTGACCCCGGAGAAAAGTTTATTGCTTTTCAACTCTAAAAGCGGATCATTTAAGTAACCGTTTACGAAAGTCGACCTCATCTGATGATTGTCAAAGAACCTACCCGTGCTGAAGTCCAAGCGGGGCAAGCTGAGCTTTTGCAGGTGCGCAAACGCTCGCGTGGTTTGTACTGGTTTGTTGCGATTTTCAGCAGTTTTGTGAATGCGCTTTTGCTGACCGGCCCTCTTTATATGCTTAACGTCTATGGCAGCGTTCTCGGGTCGCGGTCGTTTGAGACCCTGGTCGCGTTGTCTGTGCTTGTCGCATTCATGTATTTGATGATGGGGATTTTGGACTTCGCGCGTGGGCGGATTATGGGGCGTATTGGGGCACAGTTCCAAGCAAATCTGGATAAGCGAGTTTACGATTCATCCATGCGCGCAAGAGCCGCAGGTTTCGTTCTTTCTGAGGCTGCGACAGGCCAGCGTGATCTTCAAGCCGTTCAACAATCCATCACCGCACCTGTTGCAATGGCAAAGTTTGACTTGCCTTGGACCGCGGTCTTTCTGTTCGGGATATTCATTTTCCATGCTTACCTTGGCTACCTTGCGTTGGTTGGCGGGGCGTTACTCGTGGCGATTGCTATAGTAAATCAAGTGAGCGCCAAGCGCCCGCTTGAAGTGTCTAACACTGCGACGCTTCGGTCAGAAAACATGGGTGAACAACTGCGCGGCAATGCCGATACGATTCAGGCCCTTGGTATGCGGGGGGCGGCGTTTCAGCGGTGGCTTGATCTACGCAATACGTCGCTTCGGGCCGGCATTCGGGCAGGGGATCTTGCAGGGGGATTTGGAAGCCTGACCAAGTCATTGCGGCTGTTTTTGCAATCGGCAATGTTGGGCATGGGCGCTTACCTTGTCCTTCAAAACGAATTGACACCGGGTGCGATGATCGCGGGTTCCATCCTTCTCGGGCGGGCACTGGCGCCGGTTGAGTTGCTGGTGAGCCAGTGGCCTGTGCTCAACCGGGGGCGCATTGGTTGGACCAATTTGACCCGCCTTCTCGGGGCGATACCTGAAGCGAAACATCGCACACAATTACCAGTTCCCAAAGCATCGATCGTCGCCGATCAAGTGACCATTGTTCCCCCGGGCCAGACCAAAGCGAGCCTTCGAATGGTGTCATTTGCCGTGAACCCGGGTGAGGCTGTTGGCGTGATCGGGCCGTCTGGTGCAGGTAAGTCAACATTGGCACGCGCGCTTGTGGCGCTATGGCAGCCAATCAGCGGTACGATCCGCTTAGATGGCGCGACGCTGGATCAATACGAACCGGATGTTCTTGGCTCCTATGTTGGCTATTTGCCCCAAACGGTTACGCTTTTGAACGGAACGATCCGCGACAACATTGCGCGGATGTCTGTCGATCCAGACGATGCCGCAGTCATTAAGGCCGCTAAACGTGCCGCTGCGCATGATCTTATCCTCCAGTTGCCAGATGGTTACGATACAGTTGTCGATAGCATCGGCGGGCAGCTGTCTGGAGGGCAAGTTCAGCGGATCGGCCTTGCGCGTGCGATGTATGGCGATCCGGTGTTTTTGGTGCTGGATGAACCTAATTCGAACCTAGACAACGAGGGATCGATTGCGGTGAACAACGCCATCCGGCTAATGCGAGAAGAGGGGCGTTGCGTTTTTGTAATGGCCCACCGTCCTGCTGCAATCGAGCAATGTGATAAACTGATGTATCTTGACGGCGGCATCTTACGGGCGTTCGGGCCCACAGAAGCGGTTAAGGCGAAAATCCTCGCGAATAGGGCAGAGATTGCTCAGGTTAAAGGTAGCGGCGGGGGTGTTACATGAGAACGGAATGGTCTGCCCGCCGCCCATTGATGGTTGGTTTGTTGGCGCTTGTGGTTCTGGTTGGTGGTTTTGGTGGCTGGGCAATGACCGCGCAAATCAGCGGAGCGATCATCGCCAGCGGCTTGATCGAGGTCGACCAAAATCGCCAAGTTGTGCAGCACCTTGACGGTGGTGAAGTGACGCAAATTTTGGTCGATGAGGGCGATCTTGTCGCTGAAGGTGATCTGCTGCTACGGCTTGATGCGCAAGACCTGCAAGCAGAACTGGCCGTGATTGAAGGGCAGCTATTTGAAGTGTTGGCGCGCCGCGCGCGATTTGAAGCGGAACGTGACGGCGCTGAAACGCTTACGTTTGATCCGCTCTTGGTTGGCAATGTAGATGACCTGACGACAGGGCAGCAAAACCTCTTCACAGCGCGTTTAGAAAGCGAAACGCGTCGCACGGAACAATTGTTAAATCGCAAGGATCAGATCAGTTCACAGGTTCGCGGGATTGTTGCGCAGCAAGCAGCGGTTGAAATTCAGCTTACTTTGATTGACGAAGAACTAACCAACCAGCAGGCATTGCTTGATCGCGGGTTAGCGCAGGCGTCTGTGGTGCTGAATCTTGAGCGAGAAAAAGCACGGCTTGCGGGGCAAGTCGGGGAGCTGGCCGCTTCAGCGGGGGGGGCACAAGAGCGTAACACCGAAATTGAGATTGAAATTCTTGGTTTGCAAACTGCACGGCGCGAAGAGGCAATCACCCGCCTGCGTGATCTTCAGTTTAACGAATTGGAACTGCGTGAGCGGCGCACAAGTGTCTTGCGCCGCCTTGATCGGTTGGACATCCGCGCACCTGTCAGCGGTATCGTCTACGGTCTGACTGTTTTCGGCTCACGCGCTGTCGTGAAGCCTGGCGATCCGTTGCTATATCTCGTGCCGCAAGATCGCCCGCTGGTGATCGCAACACAGGTCTCGCCGAATGATGTGGATGTGTTGACCATCGGCCAGCAAGTTAGTCTGCGATTTACCGCCCTTGATGATCGCACAACGCCAGAACTATACGGCACGGTCGCGGTGGTTTCCGCGGATGCGTTTACTGACAGCGCAACACGTGCTTCCTATTTCCGCGCCGAAATTCGCCTCAACGATGGTGAGCTTGCCCGCCTTGCGGATGGCACGACATTGATTCCGGGCATGCCTGTGGAAGCATTCATAAGAACTGCGGATCGTACACCAATCAACTACCTAACCCGTCCTTTGACAGACTATATTGCGCGCGTGTTCCGTGATGGATGATTGAAAATAGTGCGTCGCTATCCCAATAGATCGCGGGCAATTCTTGCAAAGATGGCTGCACCGACGGGGATCAGGTCATCTGGAAAATCGTAGTCGGGGTTATGTAGGGCGGCGTAATCCTCGCCCGGTCCAAGGCAAAGCATCGCGGCCTTCGCATCCCAACCAAACACTCCAAACTCTTGCGCCGCTTTCGTAGCAATGTTTCGCGCTGACGTTTCAAAATTTTCCATGCCTGCATCAGCCGTGGTTCGTAATGTAGCGTAGATTTCAGCGTCTCCGGGGGCCACGCCAAATGTGGGCTCGCCGATCTGGGCATGGGTGATCGTTACTAGCCGGAAGTCATCATCCAGTGCGCCACCTCGTCCAAGCGCGTCAAGCGCGGGGATGATCTGTGCAACAGCTAATGCTGGGGAAAGGCCATCCTCGGGGTCAGCTGCATGGGCGGTCTTGCCCGTCAACTTGATCTTCAGCCCAAGGGACGCACAGTTGATCAGCCCTGCGCAGGTCGAAACATATGGGCCTCGTTTGATTGGGCTATTCGCGTTTGAATGCGCCGGAAAAAGTTGTCGAGACCATGTATAAGAATGATAGCAAACACTAGATGTTCAGTTAAATTGATTGCGACATGTTGGAGGGTAGAATGAATTTTGCTTTGAACCACATGACGGTTCCCAATTTGGGCTATGCCGAGTTTCTTGACTTGGCGGCAAAGCTTGGTTGCATTGGCGTAGAAGTTCGCAACGATATTACCCGAGAGCTGTTCGATGGCATGGACCCAGCTGAGGCCGGTAAATTGGCCAGCGACAAAGGTTTGCGGATACTGGGATTAAGCCAAGTATACCCGTTCAATGACTGGACCACTGAACGGGAAACGGCCGTTCGCGAACTGATTGAAACAGCAACCGCCGCTGGTGCAGAAACCGTCAACCTTATTCCCCGTAATGACGGCACGGCGATGGGTGATGGGGAACGACAATCCAATCTACAGACCGCGCTAACGGCAATCCTGCCGATGTTGCAGGACGCGAACATCGACGCATTGGTCGAACCGCTCGGATTTCAGCGGTCTTCTTTGCGTTCAAAGGCTGAACTAGTTGAGACGATCAATTCGATCGGTGGTTCGGGCCACATCAAAATGGTGCACGATACATTCCATCATACGCTTGCTGGGGGAGGCGACGTGTTCGCAAAATCGACGGGTATTGTGCATATTTCGGCTGTCACCGAGGCCGGATTGCGTTTTGAAGACATGGAAGACGAACATCGGGTGCTCGTGGATGCGCGGGATCGCCTCGGGAATATTGAACAAATCAACGCCTTAGTAAAAAGCGGCTACACTGGGGCGTTCTCTTATGAATGTTTCTCGCCTGTCGTCCACGCAATGTCAGATCCTTATGCCGAGATAAACGCATCATTCGAGTTTATCAGTGACCAGCTAAGGTCCTGGACCGCTTGATCATCCTCGAACGCTAACTTCGCTAGACTTGCGTTGTGAATTCGGTCAGGATTTTTCAGTCACGACATATCGCGTGGCATCATTGCCTAAAGGGACACTTCATGCGTGACAGCTTCGACAACCCATATATTCAAACCGGTCTGCCAGAATTTCAGCATATGCCGAAGGATGACGCGTCAAACGTGATGGCCTTATTGGCGAAATGCCCTGCGCACAAAGCCACGCCATTGTTGGACATGCCGGAGCTGGCCGAACAAATCGGCGTCGCACAGCTGCACGTAAAGGACGAACGCGGTCGCATGGGGTTGGGCAGTTTCAAAGCACTGGGCGCCGCCTATGCGATTGCCTGTGAAGCTGCGGATCGGGTGGTAGACGGTCATTGGGAAACTGCGTTAACGGGCGAAGTCTTCATCACGGCAAGCGCCGGAAACCATGGGTTGTCTGTGGCCGCCGGCGCGCGATTGTTTGGGGCAAAAGCGATCATCTATCTAGCCGAGAGTGTACCGGAAGCATTCGCAGACAGGCTAAGGGCCATCGGAGCCGATGTTGTTCGCGCTGGGGCCACCTATGAAGACAGCTTGGATGCGGCAAACGAAAGTGCTGATGCAGGGCAGGGCACGTTGCTGTCTGACGGCTCTTGGCCCGGATATACGACACTGCCGTCGCGGGTGATGGAAGGGTATTTGCAGCTCGCCGTAGAGGTGGCTGAGCAAATTGATGAACCACCTACACATATCTTCCTACAGGCCGGTGTTGGCGGTTTGGCAGCGGCAGTCGCGGCTTATGCACGTGCCGTTTGGACGGACGGGCCTGTGATTGTTGTTGTAGAACCTGACGCAGCGCCTGCGCTGATTGAAAGCATGCGTGCAGGGGAGATCGTGACGACAGAGGGCCCCGTTTCGGAAATGGGGCGCCTTGATTGCAAAACTCCGTCCATGATTGCGCTGGCGGGTCTGGCGCGGGATGCGAATACATTTGTGACCATCACCGAAGATGACGCATCCCAAGCGGTGAATGTTCTGGCTGAACACGGCCTGACAACCACCCCGTCTGGCGGCGCAGGTTTTGCTGCGGCTCTGAATGGGTTTGACGGCATGGCTCCTGACGCGCGCGTACTGGTGATCCTCAGCGAAGGCGCCGAGGATGTCTGAGTCCGCGCCACTGTTCTCGGTCAAAGAACACCGTGGGCGGGTCGGGCGCCTTCAGGATAGTATGAAAGCGGCGCAACTGGATGGGCTGCTGCTGACAACACCGGCAGATGTGTTCTACGTCACAGGGTTCTTGACGCGCTTTTGGGAAAGCCCTGCGCGGCCTTGGTTCATACTGGTTCCCACGAATGGTGACCCAATCGCTATCATCCCCTCTATCGGTGCAGACCTGATGGGGAGAAGCTGGTTGGACGACATTCGCACTTGGGACGCACCTGACCCCTTGGATGATGGGGTGTCCTTACTGGCAGATGCTATCGTCGAAACCGTGCCGAGCAATGGCGCTCTTGGGATACCAATGGGGCTGGAAACCCATGTTCGAATGCCGCTGGGTGATTTTGAACGCGTTAAGCGCCGGATCGAACCTCGCCGCATAATGGATGCGACTGCAACCGTGCAGCGCGTGCGTGAAATCAAATCTGAAGCTGAGATCGCCAAGATTAAAACCACCTGCGAAATCGCGGATCGAGTATTCGCGCGGGTTCCTGAATTTGCCTCAACCGGACAGCCGCTTGATCGAGTCTTCCGCGACTTCCAGATCGCACTGCTGCAAGAGGGTGCCGACTGGGTCAGCTATGTCGCGGGCGGCGCTGGGCAGGGGGGGTACGGCGATGTGATCTCGCCCGCAACGACGCAGCCATTGGCCCAAAGTGATGTCCTGATGCTGGACACGGGTGCAGTGAAGGACGGCTACTTCTGTGACTTTGATCGCAACTATTCTGTCGGGCCGCCGACTGCCGCAGTTGAACGTGCGCAAGCCGCGTTGTTTGCTGCAACAGAAACAGTGCTGGAAACGCTACGCCCCGGCATGACGTCGGCGGATCTGTATTCGACTATGACGGACACGCTTCGCGCTGAAGGTGCCACGCCTAGCGGCGGGCGGCTTGGGCATGGTTTGGGCATTACGTTGACCGAATGGCCGTCGTTCACCGCCAAAGACACCACACCGCTGCGCGAAGGCATGGTCCTTACCTTAGAGCCGGGAGTTGAGGTTTCTGCGGGCAAGGTCCTTGTCCATGAAGAAAACATCGTTTTACGCGCTAACGGGCCAGAGTTGTTGTCTGCGCGCGCGCCGCACGAATTACCAAGGCTGGATTGATGGATCAGTTCCCATATGACCTCACGGGCCCCATTGGGAGTGCCGCAACCTTGGGGGTGGTGGTGCTTCAGGTGGACGAGACCTTAGAGCAAGACTTTCGCAGATTGTTTGCCAGACCGGATGTGGCGCTCTATGTCAGTCGCATTCCGTCGGGGGATAATCTGACGCCAGACACCATCGCGCAAATGGCGATTGATTTGCCCTACGCCACGTCGCTTTTGCCACCTGCGGCTGTGTTTGATGTGATCGGGTATGCCTGCACGTCTGGGACGACACTGATCGGTGCTGAGAAGGTCACCACGCTGATAAAGGAAGCTGCCAACACGAATGCGGTAACCAATCCGCTCACGGCATCCATCGCGGCGTTTAGGGCGCTAAACGTTCAATCCATCGCGATCGTGTCGCCCTACATCGCCTCCGTTGCCTTGCCTATTCAAGCCGCGTTTGAGAGCGCAGGGTTTAAGGTTCCGGCAACCCTGTCATTTGGCGAAGAAATTGAAGCCAACGTTGCACGGATCGATCCGGAATCAATTCGCGCAGCGGCATTAAAGATAGGGACGCAAGCAGGGGTGGAGGCAGTTTTTCTGTCCTGCACGAACCTGCGCACCTTGGACATCATAGATGATCTTGAGCAACGCCTTGGGCTGCCCGTGGTCAGCAGCAATCAAGCACTTGCCTGGCATATGGGGCAACTCGCGTCCGCGCCGCTCTCACCAGATGCGCCGGGCGCACTTTGCCAAAAGTAGCGTATTAGAATCGGCTTGAAATGCCATCGCAACGCCGCTTGCTCTAATAGGCCGAGTCGGGTTTGATAGGCATGTCCTATCGAAAGTCCTAAATATGATCGACAAACTTGAAATGTTCATCGCCCTTGCGCGGGAAGAACACTTTGGCCGCGCAGCACTGGCGCAGGGGGTGACCCAGCCGACGTTGTCCGCTGCGATTAAACAGCTTGAGGACCAACTGGGCGTGATGCTGGTTTGGCGCGGGTCGCGCTATCAGGGGCTTACACCTGAAGGGCAGCGCGCGCTGATCTGGGCGCGCCAGATTGTCGGGGACGCGCGAACGCTGCGCCAAGAAATGCGAGTGGCCCGAGAAGGGCTGTCGGGTGACTTGCGGTTGGCCGTTATCCCAACGGCGCTGACTGTTGTCTCTGAAATCACAGCCGATTTTGGGGAACGACACCCCAATGTGCGGTTTTCAGTGCAATCCAAAACCTCGACTCAGATCTTGTCGGATCTGGACAACCTAGAGATCGACGCAGGGCTAACGTACCTCGACAACGAACCCTTAGGCCGCGTCACAACGGTCCCGCTTTACGCAGAACGATATGTATTGGTCGCAAAGGCGGGCCATCCGCTGTTGTCCGGTCCTGTGAAATGGGGTGACTTGGGAGATGTTCCGCTATGCCTGTTAACGCCGGATATGCAGAACCGCCGGATCATTAACCAACATCTGGTTGAGGTTGGGGTTGAAGCGATACCTCGCATCGAAGCCTCCTCAATTATTGTTTTGGTCAGCCATGTTGTGCGCAGTAACTTAGCAACAATCCTACCAGTTCGCGCCGCTGAGATTTTTCTAAAAGGCGACGATCTCGGCTCGGTCCCGTTGATCAAGCCTGATGCAAGCCATGTGGTTGGGCTGGTGGCACCGCATCGCGAACCGTTCACACCAGTTCTGGCAAGCTTGCTCGACCGTGCGCGAGCGCTTTCAGAGATTGCATAAGAGTGATAGGCATTTCCTATCAATCCACGGAATAACGATATTGATAACCCATGTAATTCTGGCGATACCTTGCTTAAGAAAATAGGGGGTTATCCAAATGGCCGATGCGCAAACCATTGAAATAATGCAAGGTATTCTTGCTCGCCATGCGAAGCAGGAAGGGCCGTTACTGCCGATTTTGCATTCTGTGCAGGCGGAATATGGATTCATCCCCGCAGATGTGGTGCAGATTATTGCCGATCACCTGAACATTACGCGCGCCGAAGTGCACGGTGTGATCTCGTTCTACCACGATTTCCGCGATGCGCCTGCGGGTAAACACGTCATCAAGATTTGCCGCGCTGAGGCGTGCCAGTCCGTTGGCGCGAACGCGCTGTCAGACCGGGCATTGGAAAAGCTCGGCGTTGAGTGGGGCGGCACGACGACAAATGGTGCTGTGACGATTGAAGCGGTCTATTGTCTTGGTCTTTGTGCCTGCGCCCCTGCGGCGATGGTGGACGGTAAGGTCATTGGGCGGGTTGATGGTGCAAAGCTCGACAAACTCTTGGCGGAGGCAGGCGCATGAAGATTTACGTCCCCCTTGATAGTGCGGCGAAAGCCGTTGGCGCGGATGACGTTGCAGAAGCGATCCTGAGCGAGGCAAAGACGCGCGGGCTAGACGTTGAAGTCATCCGCAACGGCACGCGTGGCATGATCTGGCTTGAGCCTCTGGTTGAAATTGAAACAGAAAAAGGCCGTGTCGGTTACGGCACGGTTGATGTGGCAGACGTACCGGCATTGCTGGATGGTAAGCTGGAGAGCCTTGGTCTGGTCGAAGAATTGGACTGGATGAAGGGCCAAACACGCCTGACGTTCCAACGTTGTGGTGTAACGGACCCGCTGTCGCTGGCCGATTATGAGGCCCACGGCGGCCTCACAGGTTTGCGCAATGCAATCGCGATGACACCTGCTGGCATCGTTGAGGAAGTCACCAACTCCGGTCTGCGTGGCCGTGGCGGGGCGGGGTTCCCAACTGGTATCAAGTGGAACACGGTTCTGGGGGCGCAGGCCGATCAGAAATACATCGTCTGCAATGCGGACGAGGGCGATAGCGGCACCTTTGCGGATCGCATGATCATGGAAGGTGACCCCTTCACCCTGATTGAGGGTATGATCATCGCTGGCCTCGCGGTGGAAGCGACGCAAGGCTACGTCTATCTGCGCTCAGAATACCCTGATGCCATTGATATCATGGAAAAAGCTGTCGTTTTGGCGCGCGGTGCTGGCATGTTGGGGGCGGATATTCTTGGCTCGGGTCGGGCGTTTGATATGGAAATCCGCGTCGGTGCAGGGGCTTATGTTTGCGGAGAAGAAACCTCGCTTTTGAACTCGCTTGAGGGCAAGCGAGGCGTGGTTCGCGCCAAGCCGCCTCTACCAGCGTTGGAAGGATTCCTTGGCAAGCCAACCGTGGTCAATAACGTCATTTCATTGGCCACCGTGCCTGTGGTTATGGAAAAGGGTGCTGCGCATTACGCGGACTTCGGGCTTGGTCGATCCAAGGGCACCATGCCAATCCAGATTGCGGGTAACGTCAAATTTGGCGGCTTGTATGAAACGGCTTTTGGCCTGCCTCTGGGCGATCTGATCGACAAAGTCGCAGGAGGCACCCTGTCAGGGCGTCCGGTTAAGGCTGTGCAGGTCGGTGGGCCGCTGGGCGCTTACATGCCGCGATCAAAGTTCGATACGCCGTTTGCCTATGAAGAATTCGACGGGCAGGGCGGGTTGATCGGTCATGCTGGCGTCGTTGTGTTTGATGACAGTGCTAACATGCTTGGCATGGCCCGTTTCGCGATGGAATTTTGCGCCGTTGAAAGTTGTGGTAAGTGTACACCATGCCGCATTGGTGCCGTGCGCGGCGTTGAAACGATTGATCGCATCGGCAAGGGCGACACATCAGCGATTGAGCTGCTGGAAGACCTTTGTGAAACCATGAAAGAGGGCTCGCTTTGTGCGTTGGGTGGTTTCACGCCGTTCCCAGTCATGAGCGCATTGCAGAATTTCCCAGACGACTTTGCCACCAAGAAGGAGGCCGCCGAATGAAAGATTTCATAATCCCGACAAGCAAAGACATGGACATGGGCACGCCCGCGTCCAAATCTACGGAAATGGTCACGCTGACAATCGACGGTTTTGATGTGACTGTGCCCGAGGGCACATCCGTAATGCGTGCCTCTGCCGAGGCCGGCATTCAGGTGCCAAAACTGTGTGCAACGGACAGTGTCGAGGCGTTCGGGTCCTGTCGTTTGTGTGTCGTTGAAATCGAAGGGCGACGCGGTACGCCTGCGTCCTGCACCACACCGGTTACGCCGGGCATGGTTGTAAAAACCCAAAGCTCAAAGGTGAAAAAGATCCGCAAAGGCGTGATGGAGCTTTATATCTCGGATCACCCGCTGGATTGCCTGACCTGTGCGGCGAACGGTGACTGCGAATTGCAAGACATGGCCGGAATGGTGGGTTTGCGCGATGTCCGCTACGAGGCCGTCGCAAACCATTTTGAGGCGCGTGACAATTCAGGTGACGTAAACACCCAGTTCATCCCGAAGGACGACTCCAACCCGTATTTCACCTATGATCCTGCCAAATGCATCGTGTGTTCGCGTTGCGTGCGGGCCTGCGAAGAAGTGCAGGGGACATTCGCCCTGACGATTGAAGGCATGGGTTTCAATTCCCGTGTGTCTGCCGGAGCAGCGGGCGATGATTTCCTAAGCTCTGATTGCGTGTCTTGTGGTGCCTGCGTGCAGGCCTGCCCAACGGCGACGCTACAGGAAAAATCCGTGATCGAAATGGGCACGCCAGAGCGTTCCGTTATCACCACCTGCGCCTATTGCGGTGTCGGCTGCTCCTTTAAGGCCGAGCTGAATGGCGATGAGCTGGTGCGTATGGTTCCCTATAAACACGGGGAAGCCAACCGTGGCCATTCTTGTGTGAAGGGTCGTTTTGCATGGGGCTATGCCAACCATTCGGATCGTATCCTGAACCCAATGATCCGCGATAAGATCACCGATCCGTGGAAAGAAGTCAGCTGGGATGAAGCGATTTCATACACCGCCAAACGCCTGCGCGATCTACAAGCCAAGCACGGTGTGAAGTCCATCGGTGGCATCACGTCTAGTCGCTGCACGAACGAAGAAACCTACCTTGTTCAAAAGATGATCCGCTCGACCTTTGGCAATAACAACACAGACACCTGCGCGCGTGTTTGTCATTCGCCCACTGGCTACGGGTTGAAGACAACGTTTGGGACATCCGCTGGTACGCAGAACTTTGATTCCGTTGAGGAAACCGATGTTGTCATCATCATTGGCGCCAACCCGACAGACGGCCACCCCGTGTTCGCCAGCCGCTTGAAGAAGCGCCTGCGTCAAGGGGCGAAGCTGATCGTGATCGACCCACGCCGTACGGATATTGTGAAATCCGCACACATCGAGGCACAGCACCACCTGCCGCTGCTTCCGGGTACAAACGTTGCCGTCATGTCATCCATCGCGCATGTGATCGTGACCGAAGGTTTGATGGACGAAGAGTTCATCCGCACCCGCTGTGATTGGGACGAGTTCGCGCATTACGCCGAATTCATCTCCGACCCGCGCCATGCGCCCGAAGCAACAGCGATGCTGACTGGCGTTGATCCGCAAGAACTGCGTGCAGCCGCGAAACTGTTCGCAACGGGTGGCAACGGCTCCATCTACTACGGCCTCGGCGTGACGGAACACTCCCAAGGATCCACCACGGTTATGGCCATCGCAAACCTCGCGATGATGACCGGTAACTTGGGCAAAAACGGCGTTGGCGTGAACCCGCTGCGCGGCCAGAACAACGTGCAAGGTGCCTGTGATATGGGATCCTTCCCGCACGAACTACCCGGCTACCGCCACGTGTCCGACGACGCCACGCGCGAAGTGTTTGAGGCAATCTGGGGCGGCAAGATCGACCCAGAACCCGGCCTGCGTATCCCCAACATGCTCGACGCCGCCGTCGATGGCACATTCAAGGGCCTCTATTGCCAAGGCGAAGACATTCTTCAGTCTGATCCTGATACAAAACACGTGCAAGCGGGCCTTGCGGCGATGGAATGCGTCATCGTGCACGACTTGTTCCTGAACGAGACCGCGAACTACGCCCACGTCTTCTTGCCGGGGTCCACGTTCCTAGAAAAGGACGGCACATTCACCAACGCCGAACGCCGCATCAATCGCGTGCGCAAGGTTATGGCGCCAAAGAATGGCTATGCGGATTGGGAAATCACCATGATGTTGGCCAACGCGATGGACGCAGGCTGGACCTACACTCACCCGAGCCAAGTGATGGACGAAATCGCGGCCACCACACCGGGTTTTGCCAATGTGAGCTACGAAATGCTGGAAACACGTGGCTCCGTTCAGTGGCCGTGCAACGACGACAAGCCTGATGGTTCGCCCATCATGCATATCGACGGATTTGCACGCGGCAAGGGGCAATTCATCATCACCGAATACGTCGCAACCGATGAAAAGACCGGCCCACGCTTCCCGCTTCTCCTCACAACGGGGCGTACTTTGTCGCAATACAACGTGGGCGCACAAACACGACGCACCGACAACGTTGTTTGGCATGAGGAAGACGTGCTCGAAATCCATCCACATGACGCCGAAGTACGTGGCGTGCGCGATGGTCAGTTCGTGCGCCTCGCCTCGCGTGCTGGGGAAACGCAATTGCGCGCCAAGATCACCGATCGCGTGTCGACGGGCGTGGTTTACACAACCTTCCACCACCCCGACACACAGGCCAACGTTATCACCACGGATTATTCCGACTGGGCCACAAACTGCCCTGAATACAAGGTGACAGCGGTGCAAGTGGCCCTGTCCAATGGGCCATCCGAATGGCAAGAAGACTATAACGCACAGGCCGCGCAATCGCGCCGCATCCTACCGGCGGCCGAATGAGCCCGAGCCGGGCAGGCATTGGCGCCCGCGCGACCAGCGCTCACGTTGTGAGCAACGGCCGCGCTGTGACGGCCTCCCGAAGCCTGCCCGAAGAGGTGCCCGTGGCATTGGTCTACAACGGCACGACCCAAGCGGTGATGATGGCCACGCCCTGTGATCTGGAAGATTTCGGGCGCGGTTTTACACGCACCGAAGGCTGGGGCGAGGTCGACAGCGTTGAAGTCGTCCCCCATGAAAACGGTGTCGAAGTCCAAATGTGGCTGCCCGAAGATCGGGCCGAGGCGCTGGCGTCGCGACGCCGCGCAATGTCGGGGCCTGTGGGGTGCGGGCTTTGCGGCATCGACAGCCTCGATCAGGCCGTGCGGGACGTGCACGCAGTTGAAGCAAACCTAACGCTAACCCCAGAAAACATCGCCAAAGCCATGCGCAGCTTGCGGGCAGGGCAAGCCTTACACGATAAAACCCGCGCCGTGCATGGTGCAGGTTTTTATATCCCAGATCAGGGACTTGCGGAAATCCGCGAAGATGTTGGCCGTCACAACGCGCTGGACAAACTCATCGGCGCTACACCCGATTGCAGCCTTGGCGCGATCACGCTGACCTCTCGTGTGTCCGTTGAAATGGTGCAAAAATCTGCGATGGCTGGAGCGCCTGTAATCCTAGCCGTATCCGCCCCGACAACCCTCGCGGTGGCCACGGCTGAGGCGGCAAGCATCACACTCGTCGCCCTCGCACGCGATGAAACCTTTGAAATATTCACCCATCCGCACCGCATCTTGGTGCAACCTTCCCAATCCAATGAGGCCCCCGATGTCGCCTGAAAAAATGACCCGAATGGCAAATCAAATTGCTACTTTCTTCGAAAGCCAGCCCGATGCTGACAAAGCAGGAAGTGTTGCAGCACATCTAAAAGAGTTTTGGGAACCACGCATGCTGGAAAAACTCGCCACACACATCCAAAGCGGCGGCGAAGGCCTCAGCCCGCTGGCCCTAGAAGCGAGCAAACGCGTCACAGCCTAACCTTCACTTTGCCTCTGTTACAAAAATATCCTCGGGGGTGAATGGCCTTTGGCCAGAGGGGGCGGACAGCCCCCTGACCACGCCCGCCGCAGGCGCAAACCCGAACCGTTGCCGCAAAAAGGTCAGGGTTTCCTCGCTTGTTTGCCACGCGTCGCCACCATAATCTGGTGGTTAACAGGCAATGCAGGCGGATCATGATCGGGCCCATCCTCAAATCGCTTCGGCGTGAATACATGGACGTGACACTGCGCAACGGGCGCGAGCGTATCGTACGTATCATGGAACGTCCTGGCCGTTGGATGTCAGAAGCTCAACTCAACGCCCTCACGACTGACCTGCGCACAATTGCCGCGAAAACCCTGAACGAAGGAAACCTTACCTACGGTGTCTTTTCAGGGGACCGCGATCGTATGCGCGACACCATAATAACTCTGGTAACGCTTAAAGACGGAACGCCAATCGCCTTCAATGCGCTTGCGGTCATGACCCTTGAGACGAAACCCGAACCCGTAGATGTGCTGCACCTCGGACTTGTCATGGTCGACCCTGATCAGCGCTCCGGTGGCCTGTCATGGGTACTCTATGGTCTCACGTGTTTCCTGCTATTTGTCCGTAACCAGTTTCGCCCTTTGTGGATTTCAAATGTCACGCAGGTTCCCGCGGTCGTTGGCATGGTTTCCGAAATGTTTTCAGATGTTTGGCCCAAACCAAATGCAGAGCGGCGAACACTAAACCACCTCCTGATGGCACGCCGAATTATGGGCAATCATCGCCATGTTTTTGGTGTTGGTCAGGATGCAGAGTTCGACGAAACGCGCTTTGTCATCGCCAACGCCTACACAGGCGGTTCAGATGACCTAAAGAAGACGTGGGGTGAGGCTCCCAAGCACCGCGATGACGCTTTCAACGACTTCTGTGTAGCTGAATTGGACTACGTGCGTGGTGATGATGTTCTACAGCTCGGCCGGATGGATCTCCCCGCGATCCGTCGCTACCTGACACGCGAAGTCCCACGAACCGCGGTTATAGGGGTTTTGTCCACTGCGATCTTCGTTGCACTTCGCCGCCTGATCCTACCCGTGCTGTATTGGTCAGACAGTTCGCGGCAATTTTCGATCTTACGGCCCGCAAAAGGGGATCGCGATGTTTGAGTATTCCGAATTCACAACGCGAAACATCGGGTTTGTCACTCAAGCCGAGCAAGAAAAGCTGCGCGATGCGACCGTGTTTGTGTGCGGAACAGGCGGCATGGGTGGTGCCTGTATTCTTGGTCTTGTTCGGGCAGGGGTCGGCAAACTGATCATCGCAGACCTTGATGAGTTTGAGGTCAGCAACCTCAACCGGCAGGTCTTTGCGTTTGATCATACGATAGATCGACACAAGGCCGAGGCAACGGCAGATATTGCGCGCCAGATTAATCCGGAAATCGAGGTTGAAGTTCATCACGGCGATTGGACGGATAAGGTTGATACGCTCATTCAACGCTCGGTCATTGTCGTGAATGGCACTGATGATCTTGGGGCCTCGTTGCTGCTCTACCGCCGCGCGCGGGCCTTGGGGAAGTCCGTGATTGATGCCTACGCGTCGCCGCTTCCATCAGTCTATGTTACGGCCCCGACGGATAAATCCCATGAAGAAAGATTGGGTTATCCTACGGTGGGAACGGATTGGGATAAGGTTACGGACGATCAGCGAAGCCAAGCTTTTCTCATGGAATCTGAATGGGTTGTGATTCATTCTTCATCTCGAAACTACATTGATCTAGACATCGTTGGGGACGTGGTCGCTGGCAAGAGATCACGAATGTCTTTCGCGCCAATGGTCATCACGACCGGCCAATTGATGTGCTATGAAGTTGTAAACGCCGTTCTGGGACGCCCGCATGGAACCGACAACCGCGGTTACTTTTTCAATCCTTATAAAGCGCGCGCAGAACGTCCGAAGCCAGCGATTGTTGCAGCGATAATGCGCCCCCTCGTTCGTAAGTTTTTGAATGGGCTGATGAAATGACTTTGGCCGCCTCTGACACTGGAAACTTGTTTCTGTCGCTTGCGGCGCTTGCGGGGTTGCTCATCTTGCAGTCTGTGATCGGTGCGAGAGATCCTTGGGCGCCGTTGAACCGCCGCTTTCTGCTGGGCTTGCGCGCGATGGCTATGCTGTTCGCAGGTCGCGCGTTGCTGGTTTTGACCGGATGGGAATTTTTCCGATTTTTCATACTGCTAGGAGCAACTCTTATCCCACTTTCGGTTCTTCTTTTGGCCGAAGGATTGCTGCGCAGGCATGCACCACAAGGGGTCAAATACTGGGTTATGGGCGGCACAGTGGTGTTCTCAGTTCTCTCTTTCTGGTGGTCAAACAGTATCGATCCACCGAGGCTCATTGGGCTTTTGGCGTTCCAACTCAGCGGGTTTTTTATCGGTGCATGGCTCGTTCTGACGCGCGACAAGGCGAGCCTGACAGTTGCTGAAAACCAAACCGTTGAAAGATTAGCCCTTTCGCTATTCCTTTTGGTTCCCTTCGCCGCCGCTGATTTCCTCATGGTCTACTTGGATCTTCCGGCTCAGATTTCGCCGTTGGGCGTTCTTTTCCTTTGCTGGCTTGCCGTTTCGCTAGGGCGCTCGCAATCCCAACATCGGGCGCCTTTGGTTTCGTTCTTTGCCATCGTTTTGGGGGCGGGGCTTTCGGGTTTCGTTATCGCGCAGATGGCAGGCATGGATAAAGACGCGACAATCCTGACGCTGTCAGTGATCCTCGCAGCTGTTTTGGTCGCCGTGCTGTTCATTGAGGCACAAACACTTCGGACCGAAGAACAGTCGCAAACGCTTCTGCGTCATCTGGCTGAAGATCGATCGCGCGATGCACTTGGGTTCTTGCGGGGGCTACAGGTCCATCCATTGGTTGAAGGCGCCGCCTTAATCGAGGCTCCACAACTAAGCGATCTTGATACAAACGTGTTGACGCACATCTTCAAGGTCCGGCCAGTGCTACGCCGCGCTGATCCGCCGTTTACGGATGGGGCGGAGGGCGATCACATCATTCATTTGTTTAAGATGTTTAACGCGAGCCATATCTTGTTGGCTGACGATGCACCGATCACATTGGTCGCGTTGTCTATGCCCGCATTGGCAACATCGCCACGTGCGGAACTTGAATTGGCCGCTGTTCAGCGCATGGCACGCCTGATGTCGAAAGCAAAGTCATGATAACACAAGAGGTTTTTGAACGTTGTGTGATGCGGGCTGCACTGGCCCCAACAGTCCATAACACGCAGCCCGCCCGATGGGTGCGTGACGAAAACGTGCTGTCCTTGTTCTGCGATACCAATGTTGGGCTTACCATTGGTGACCCGACGGGACAGGACGCGGCGTTGTCGTGCGGTGCGGTGCTTGAGGCCATGATACTGGCGCTGTCCGCAGACGACCTATCAGCGGACATAACGTTAACCGGCAATGATACCGCGCCCAATCAAGGGTTGGTGGCCGTCGCGCATTTAGAATTGAAGTCTGGGACGCAAGACGGGTTGCACGAGCAGCTTGAGAACCGTTTTACATGGCGTGGCCGATTTGCACGCGAGCCGGTTAAGCTGTTTGGCTGGACGAGAGCGGATGCAAGGTTTGTCATGGATGACCCAGGTCGCGCTTGGCTGGCGGAGCGAAATGACTGGGCCAGTTTGCAGATTATGCAGCAGGGCGGCTTTCGCAAGGAACTTGTAGATTGGATGCGGTTAAGCGACACGCACCCACGAGCGGGCCTTGATGGGATGGACCGCGCATCAATGCAAATGAGCGAAAGCGAAGCGCGTTTAGCGCCATTTGCCTTGGTGAAATTCTGGAGTTTCTTGAACATGTTTGGCGTCACAAGGCGGCTGACTGCCGAAGCCGAGGTGACATTAACTGCGCCACTTATTGCTTTGTTTAATATTGATAATAGTGAGAACCAAGTCGACGCTGGACGGGCCTATTTACGCATGTGCCTTGAGGCATCACTGCTGGGGTTAGCCGGATGGCCGATGGCTTCTTTGTCCGACAACCCATCAACCAATGCACAAGTTTGTGAGCGCTTTGGAATCGGGGCAGATCGCCGTTTGGTTCAGGTCATTCGCTTCGGAGAACCAACGGGTGACGCACCACGACGTGCACGACGCCCGCTTAGCGAAGTGATCCGCTAATCCACTGGCAAGCCACTGGGAACGCTGTCAGGACGACCCATTGGGCGGTCATCCGCGGTGGCACCTGTTAACGCGTTCAGAAACGCTTCTAAATCAGCGACTTCTGCGTCACTCAACGCAACCGGATGAATGTCGAGCACCGCCGCTTGCCGCGCCATTTCACGGGTGTCTTGGCGGATCGCGAAGTCTACGCCTCTAAATCGCGGTGCGTTAGGTAGGGCCGCCATATCGGTGGTCCATGCAGCACGCGTGCTGACAGGATCAGCATGGTGGCGGATCATATCAGCCAACGTCGGGTAGGCCCCGTTGTGTCCATAAGGCGCGGTGAGGGCGACGTTGCGCAGCGATGGCGTTCTGAAGCGGTAAGCGTCTGATAGCAGGTCCGTTTCACCCATTCGGCCAACGTCGCGGGGCATCTTGTCGAAGGTCCGCGTGCGGCCGGGTCCAAAGGCTGGCAGGCCAAGGGCGTGAAAGCTTTGGTCCGTGAACAAGGGGCCGGAATGGCAGGACGCACAACGGGCCTCACCAAAGAACAGCGCCCGCCCGCGTTCGGCGCTTTCTGGTAGGGGCGTTCCGGTAAGCCAGGCATCATATGGGCTATCGTAGCTGCGCCACTCGGTGGTGATGAAAGCGGCCAAGGCGTTTCCGACTTCGACGATTGAAATATCCAGTGGTTCTTCAACAGTATCAAAGGCTTCAAGGAACAAGTTCACGTATGTTTCGTTCGCCCTGACACGCGCCGCAACGATTGGCCAAGCTGCGTCGATACGGTCATGGGTGGCACCGGCAATGTCGTTTTCACCGGGGTTCCCGGCCATCTCGAACTGGGCTGTCAGCGGGAACAGGGCTTGGGCGGCGACGATGTTGTCGAGGCCATGGGGGAGCCATTCTTCGGCGGGTGAATCAAACCCGTTTCCGAATTGGTCAGAGACCTCAAGACGCCCATCGTGAAACAGCACGTCAACCGAATTATGTCCAATATTCCAAAGACCTGGCGCGTTTCGGGGAATGCGTTTGCGGATGTCCCCGACAAAGCGTTCTTCGCCAAGTCCAATACCGCCTTCACCAATCCCAAGTGATAACCCATCGCCGCCTGCAAGGTCGTGATGATGGCATGTTCCGCAGGATATGTTCCTGTTTCCGCTCAATATTTTGTCATAGAAAAGCAGTTGCCCAATCCGCGCTTGCGCTGGGTCGGCATCCACGAAATCATCTAAGGTGATCGGGTCAGCCTGCGCCGCGCCAAGGCCCAGAAAACAAAGGAAAATCACGATATGGTTTCTGTATGGTTTCGATATGGTTCGGGTATGGCTCATGCAGTCATCTTGGCTGTTGGGCTGGCCGTGGCAAGCCCCATGTCGGCTGCCGACTTGGAAGACGCGCGGGATTTGATGGAAGCGGGCGAATTCGAAGCAGCGCGTGAACAGTTCGAAGTTCTCGCGCGGTCCGGAAATGCGGATGCTGAAGAGCTGATTGGCGTGATGTATGCCCTTGGCCTTGGCGTTGAGCAGGACGATGAACGCGCCTTTGAATGGTATCTGCGGGCGTCGATGAAGGGGCACCCCGGTGCGCAGTCAGGGATTGGCTGGTATTACGAGCTTGGGCGCGGGATCGAAGCACCGGATTTGGTGCGTGCGTACATGTGGTACGCGCTGTCCGCGATTGGCGGCGACGTGGATGCGCCAGACTCGCTCGAGGAACTGACGCCGCGCATGACGTCCGAGCAACGCGCCCGTGCAGAAGTTTTGGTGGATGACTACAAGGTCTGGATGTACCCGTTCCGGTGAGGGGGGAATGATCGAAGGCAGCTATGCGGACAGAGCCGACATCCGCTTTTCGCGCTTCGCTGACGCAGCATTCCCTCGCGCTTGCGGCGTGCGTTTTTTTGACACAGCGGCGGATTTCCCGTTTGCGGTCATTCAAAGGCACAGATTTGAGCAGCTTCCAAACAGCACCTAAGCTGCTTTGTGCCGATAGTGTTGAAAAACTCGGGTTTTGGGGGAATTCGAGGATTTTATTCGTCGCTCAGGCCGATTGGTCGGCTTTGGCGAGGGGGGGCGCCCAAGTCCGAAAAACTGCGCTGCTGAGTCCCCTCAGCCTCTCTGGATGGCAATCCAAACTGACTTTCGCAGATCCTGCGATTCTGCCCGAAAAACACGACCTTCCGATTGAGGCGTTTTTCAAAAAAATCTGCCCGAACTCGAAGTTCGCCGGACACAGTGAGCTCTTGCTGCAGATGCGCGAATGGCTTGTGTGGATGGCTCCTACGTAGCAGGACATATTTGATCAGGGTCCGACGTCAGCGCTTGTTGAACAGATTTAGACAATGGAGGACTTCTGGTTCATCTTTTCAATTGGGAGATAGAGATGACGAAGAGGCCGAGCACATCGAAAGACGCCGCCGACAAGGTGGTAGAGAGCATCCGGCGCACGCATGAAAATTCTATGAAGAGCTTTGCTTAATGCGCGGATATGCTTCCATCGCGTTCTTGTAGGAAAATTGCTCTTGAACACGGTCGATCTGACCAATTGACTGGAAAACCTCATGCCATTGTTCATAGCTGGATGCGAGATTGACCACAGGCCAGTCACTTCCAAACATGACGCGGTCAGGGCCAAAAGCTTTGCGAACATGCTCGACATATGGCGTCAGATCTTCGGACACCCAATCCTCGCGGGATTCGGTCACCAGGCCTGAGAGTTTGCAAAACACATTCGGAAAGCCGGCAAGTTCTGTAATCTGCGAGGCCCAGGGCTCGAACGTGTAGTTGCGGATTTCTGGCTTAGCACAGTGATCAATCACCACTCTCAGGTCGGGGTATCGGGCCAAGAAAGTTTTCAGGTGATCAAGATGACGCGGCATGACCAGCGCATCGAAGGTTAGATTGTGGTTGATCATGGCGGCGACCGCGGGGCGCAATGTGTCGCGCAACATCCATGTATCGTCCTCAATATTCTGAATCATTGGCCGCAACCCAACAAGTTTGGGATGCTGCGCCAATCTTTCGATACTGGCGACGGCGGATTGCGCCTCCAGATCGACCCAGCCGACAACACCGATGATCCAGTGATAGTGAACCGTGAGCGAGAGCAGAAAATCGGTTTCGGCTTCGCTGTCGGCAGCTTGCACGGCAATCGTCCCGTCGATACCGCAGGCCTTCAACATGGGTTCAAGATCTTCAGGCAGGAAATCGCGATAGAGTGGCCCAAAGTCCGGCGTCAGCCAGCCATAATCACCTCGGTCAAGCTTCCAGAAATGCTGGTGCGTGTCGATCTTCATGATGTGGCCTCGAAAAAGGGGGCGGACGTTGGAACAGGTGCATCGGGGTGCAACAAGTCCCGGTTTCTTAGGTCCTGCCAAAACTCTTCAGGAATCGTCCGCGTGACCCAGTCAGTTGTGTCTGCAAGCTCTTTGGGATTGCGCAAGCCGGGGATGACCGAGCACACCACGTCGTGCCCCAGCGGGAATTGCAGCGCGGCGGCGGGCAGTGGGACGTCAAAGCCCAGGCATACGTCCGAGAGGTCGCGGACGCGTTGCAGAATGTGCTCAGGGGCCGCGCCATAGTTCCATGTGTCGCCACCCACCAGAATGCCGGAATTGAACGGACCACCTACGACAACGGAAATACTCTTGGCAGCGCATTTCGGAAACAAATCATCCAGCGGGCCTTGCTCTAGCAGGGTATAGCGTCCCGCCAGCAGGAAGACGTCCCAATCGCCGATCTCTAATGCAGCAAGACAGGCTTCGGTCTCATTCACCCCAAGCCCGATTGCTTTCACGCGCCCCGAGCTGCGAAGCTCATCCAGAGCGCGATAGCCGCTGGTCGCCAGATCCTTGAAATGGCCATGGTTTTCGGCGCCGTGGGTCATCTCTCCGATGTCATGCACATAAAGAATGTCGATCCGATCAAGACCAAGTCGCTGAAGAGAGTCCTCAAAGGACCGCATGATCCCATCATAGCTATAGTCGTAGACCGGATGAAACGGGAGCGCATCGGGCCAGCCCATCGCTGCCGAATCAGGAAGAGCGCCGGGGGCAAGCAACCTGCCGACTTTGGTCGAAAGCTGGTAGGTTTGCCCGCGCAGCTGATCCCCGACGCGGCGTTCTGATCGGCCAAAGCCATAGAACGGCGCGGTATCAACATAGCTCATCCCGTCAGCCAGAGCGTTTGTGAGGGCTTCGGCGGCTTGGGCTTCATCAACGGCGTCAAACAGCCCCCCCAAAGGGGCCGCGCCAAAGCCAAGTGTCGGTAGGCGGAGAGAGGTTTGGGCGACTCGCCGTGTGGTAAGCTTCATGGCGTCAGGTCTTTCTCAAATGGGTTCGTTCCGCCGTAGAGCGCAGTCAGCTCATTGGCCAACGTCCGGTAAATCTCGACGACCTCATCTATGGGCGGGACAACAAGATCATCGACGCGCTCAAGGTAGGGACAGCTGAGGACAGCAACCACCTGCCCCGAGGGGTTAAAGACGGGGAAAGCAAGGTTGGTGACTCCGACCGCAGTAGCCGAGGGCATCTTTTCGTATCCGGCGGTCCGGATACGGGCCAGATGTCCATCAAACTCTGCCCGGACGACTTCGGGCTCTCCGACGGCACGCCTGTGACGGGCAATCAGATCGTCAATCTCTTCGGGTGTGCGGAACGCAGCCAGCACACGGCCAGTCCCTGTGTTCCAAAGCCCGACAACCGTTCCGGTCTTAAGTGCGAGCCCCCAGTTTCCCGGTGATTCAGCGGTGGCGACAATCACGATGTCTCCGTTGCTTTCCATACCCATGTGACAGGACTGCCAGGCTTTGCGGGTCAGGGAACGCATGCGCGGCAAAGCAGCTTCGATCACGCGGCCGATGGGGGGATGGCGTTGGCTGATCGAGAACATTTTGAGGCTGAGCGAGTAGTGATCACCCGACGCGGACCGAATGACATAGCCACGCCGGACCAGTGTCGACAGCATCCGGTAAATTTCGTTCGGTGAGCGATCAAGCGACTTTGCCAGCTCTCTTTGCGTCAGGCCCTCTCCGTGGTTGGCCAGCAACTCAATGATGTCCAAGCCCTTTTCCAGAGCGGGGGCGCGATACTTGTCGCTGGCGTCGTCCATTGGTGTTCTTTCCTACGTTCGGGTCTCAGCCAGTCTCGCGAACTCGCCAGTATTGTCAAGCTTGATTTATGTGTGAATAAATGTTTTACATACGAATATCGCCACAGAGAAGCAGGCGGAAATATCATCGCACCATGGGAGGAAACGATGAAAAGAATGAATATTTTAAAGGCTTTGCTTGCCAGCACCTCGATTGTAGCGGCTGCTGATTCGGCGATGGCTCAGGATTGGGGCAGCTTCGACGGCGTTACGATCGAAGCAAAACTCATCGGGGGTGAGCAGTATGAAGGGCTCTACGCTCGCATCGCCGAGTGGGAAGCAGCGACCGGTGCAACCGTCGATATCATCTCCAAGAAGAGCCACTTCGAGATTGATAAAGAGATCAAGTCGGATATGGCCGCTGGCACCACCGATTGGTGCGTTGGGTCGAACCACTCGTCTTTCGCACCTCAGTATGAGGGCCTTTACGTTGACCTGAACGATCTGGTTCCGGCCGAAGTGATTGCCGAATTTGTTCCCGGCATTATTGGTGCATCTACCGTGGGTGGCGAACTGCTGATGCTGCCACGTGCGCAATTTGACGTGTCAGTTTTGTACTACCTGAAATCCAACTACGAAGATGCCGAGCAAGCTGCGGCCTTTGAGGCTGAATATGGTTACCCGTTGACGGTTCCTGATACGTGGGAGCAGGTCAAAGATCAGGCAATGTTCTTTGCGGATCCTCCGAACTTCTACGGCACACAATACGCGGGTAAGGACGAAGCAATCGTTGGCCGTTTCTACGAAATGGTTGTCGCCGAAGGTGGTAATTATCTGGACGAAGACAACCGCCCGATCTTCAACTCCGACGCTGGGCAGCGCGCTCTGCAATGGTTTGTTGATCTTTACGAAGCAGGCGCGGTTCCTGCGGGTACTACCAGCTACGTCTGGGACGACCTTGGTCAGGGCTTTGCAAGTGGCACGGTTGCATTGAACCTCGATTGGCCGGGTTGGGCAGGTTTCTTCAACGATCCCGAGGCCTCTCAGGCCGCTGGTAACGTTGGCGTCGCTGTGCAGCCAATGGGGTCCGTAACACGCACCGGTTGGTCCGGTCATCACGGTTTCTCTGTGACCAATGATTGTGAAAACAAAGACGCAGCGGCATCGCTTGTGATGTTCCTGACGAGCGAAGAAAGCCAGTTGGCCGAATCCGCCGGTGGGTCTTTGCCAACACGCACAGCCGTCTGGGAGGCCAACATTGCGGCAGCAGAAGCCGGAGACGATCCATTCCGTGCTGAAGCTTTGGCCGCCTTTGCTGCGGGCGCTGAATACGCCTTTGCAGTCCCAGCGATCCCTGAGTGGGGTGAGAGCACTAACCTTGTGTTCCCTGAGCTGCAAGCTGCCATTGTCGGTGACAAAACAGTTGAAGAAGCGCTCAATGACGCCGCTGAGGCTGTTGATGAACTGATGCGCGAGTCTGGTTATTACTAACTAGACTTCGCTGTTCGGGGGCGACCTTCGTCGCCCCCGATATATTCCTCAGATTACCCAAAAGGTGAACTATGCTTCGTCGCCGCTTCCCCGAGTGGTTTGTTCTGCTGTTGCCTGCGATCATCGTGATCGCCGCAGTCGTTCTTATCCCGCTTATCTTCTCCCTCTATTCAAGCTTTACCCCTTATAAGCTGACACGCCCGTCCACGCTTTGGACGTGGGTTGGTACCTACAATTACGAAAAGATCCTGACGGATGCGAAGTTCTGGGCCGCCTTTGGGCGCACGGTTCTTTTCCTCACAATTGTGTTGAACCTGGAGTTGGTCTTGGGTCTCGGGATCGCGCTTTTGATGAACAAGGTCACATGGGGTCAGCGCACTTTGCGTACAATTCTGATGTTCCCGATGATGTTCTCGCCCATCCTTGTCGGGTTCCAGTTCAAATTCATATTCAACGACAACATCGGTCTGGTGAATAACGCACTACAGTCGATGGGGTTCAATGTTGCGCTGCCGTGGTTGGTAGACGGAAAACTGGCAATGTTCTCGATTATCTTCGCCGAGGTCTGGATGAGCACTTCGGTGTTCGCGATCCTGATCCTTGCTGGATTGTTCGCAATGCCGCGTGATCCACTGGAGGCCGCGAAAGTTGATGGATGCACCCCATGGCAATCCTTCCGCCACATCACTTTGCCGTTCCTGATGCCATTCATTTTCATCGCAATGACAATCCGCAGCCTGGACGTCGCGCGCGCCTACGACATCGTCCAAATCATGACCGGCGGTGGCCCTGCGCGCCGTACCGAACTGCTGTGGACCTTGATGAGCCGCACTGGCTATGTCGATGCCCGCATGGGTCTAGCCAACGCGATGGGCTACGTCTCGATCCTCTTGTCCATCGTCTTCACGATCTACTTCTTCCATAAACTTAGCGCCGCACGCGCCCAAATTGGCATGGGGGGGTAGAAACATGGATCGCAATCAAACTCATCGCAACCGCAAACGCGCCCTCAAGACACTGCATTTCATCGCCTTGTTTGCGACAATGTCGGTCATCTGCATACCGGGTCTCTGGATTGTGCTGAACTCGTTCCGCCCCACCGTCGAGATCATGGCGAAGCCACCGATTTGGACACCAACTTTCACGCTCGACCACTACCGCGCCATGTTTAGTGGCGCAGGTGAGGGTGGTGTGCCGGTGTTCAGCTACTTTCGAAACTCTCTGATTGTTTCGGTCGTTTCAACGGCAATCGCCATTCTGATCGGCATGTCCGGCGGCTATGCATTTGCCCGCTATCGCTTTAAGGGCAAAGCTGGGTATTTCGTTGGCCTGATGCTGTTTCGTGCGGTGCCCGGTGTGGCTTTGTCGCTGCCTCTGTTCATCGTCTTTGCAAAAGTCGGGATCATCGACACCCATTTTGGGCTGATCCTTGTCTACGTCGCCCTGAACGTCCCCTTTACAATCTGGCTGACGGACGGGTTTTTCCGTCAGATACCAAAGGAGTTGCATGAAGCCGCAGAAATCGACGGCTGCACCCGCTGGCAAGCGTTTTGGAAGGTTGAATTCCCTGTTGCGCGCTCAGGAGTCGCATCAGCCGCGATCTTTGCCTTCCTAACGTCGTGGAATGAATTCGCTTTGGCCTCGCAACTGACCCGCTCAGTCGGCTCCAAAACAATGCCCGTGGGCCTGTTGGACTTCACCGCGGAATTCACAATCAATTGGGGAGGCATGTGCGCCCTGGCGGTCCTAATGATCGTTCCCGCACTGATCCTCACCTTCATCGTTCAGAAACACCTGATTGCCGGCCTCACGTTCGGCGGTGTCAAAGGATAAGATAATGACCGAAGTTAACCTTTCAAAAGTCGTCAAATTCTACGGAAAGCATCGTGCCGTGCATGGCATTGACCTGGCTATACATGACGGTGAATTCGTCGTGCTGGTTGGTCCATCAGGGTGTGGCAAGTCCACGACGTTGCGGATGATCGCAGGCCTTGAGGATATCTCAGACGGCGAAGTCAGTATCGGAGGGCGGGTTGTAAATGACCTCCCCCCCCGAGAGCGCAATATCTCAATGGTGTTCCAAAACTACGCGCTCTACCCGCATATGACCGTTCGGGAAAACCTTGGTTTCTCATTGAAAGTTGCCAAGAAGGAAGAGACGGAAATTGAAAAGGCCGTGGACGAAGCTGCCGGCATTCTGGGCCTCGATGAGTTGATGGAGCGCAAGCCTGCTGAACTCTCTGGTGGTCAACGTCAGCGTGTTGCGATGGGCCGCGCCATTGTGCGCCATCCCGATGTCTTTTTGTTCGATGAACCGTTGTCCAATCTTGACGCCAAGTTGCGTACGCAGATGCGCGTTGAGATTAAGAAGTTGCACCAGAAAGTCGGCAATACGATCATCTACGTGACCCATGATCAAGTTGAGGCGATGACGCTGGCTGACCGGATTGTGTTGATGCAAGATGGGTACATCGTGCAGGTTGGAACGCCGCTCGAATTGTTTAACGCACCTGTAAACACGTTTGTCGCGTCCTTTATCGGCTCACCGCCAATGAACCTGATCGACGGCACGGTTTCAGGCACGGACACGATCAAACTGGCTGGAGGGCTTGACGTCCCGGTGCCT
Source organism: Octadecabacter ascidiaceicola (assembly GCF_900185015.1). Lineage (GTDB taxonomy): Bacteria > Pseudomonadota > Alphaproteobacteria > Rhodobacterales > Rhodobacteraceae > Octadecabacter > Octadecabacter ascidiaceicola. Next base: position 636,121 of record NZ_FXYD01000002.1, read on the forward strand.
GCCGCCGCGCGTGGGCAGGTGACGGACGGCCAGAAAGTGCAGTTTGGGTTCCGCGCTGATAACCTGATGCCTGAGGGTCACGCGGTTCAAGAAGAAGGTGAGAAAGCCAATCTTGAGCTGACCGTAACCCTGACCGAGCCGTTGGGCACAGAAACAGTCCTGTTTACCGACATTGCCGGAACTGAGGTGCAGGCGAAGATGCTCAACCCGCGCCCTGTGCGCCCCGGTGAAGTGCTGAAATTCCGCCTGATGCTGGACAAGTGCCACGTCTTCGACGCGAACACGACCGAAGCAATCCGAGGTTAAAACATGACGAAAATCATTCGGATAGAATTGCAGATGATCGACCTTGTGCCCAAGGTGAAGCGGGTCGACGCCATACAGTCATTTGTTAGCCAAGAAACCCCCATGGTCACGATTTATGACAGCGATGGGGCCGTTGGAACCGGCTACAGTTATACCATCGGCACAGGTGGACCGTCGGTTATGGCGCTGTTGGAACATACGCTCGCGCCTGCACTGATTGGGCGCGATCCAGATCGTATCAATGGGATATGGCGTGACCTTCGGCGCATGACCAATGCCACCGCAGTGGGCGCAATCACATCGCTTGCACTGGCTGCGGTTGACACTGCTCTATGGGATCTGAAGTGCAAAAAGGCAGGTCTGCCTTTGTGGAAAGCCGCCGGCGGAAGCCGCGACCGTGTCCCGCTTTACACCACCGAAGGCGGCTGGCTGCATCTGGAAACGCAGGCGCTGGTCGATGATGCGCTGGAAATGCAGGCCAAAGGCTTCAAGGGGTCCAAGATCAAGATCGGCCGTGACCATGTCAGCGAGGATGCGGCGCGCCTTGGCGCCGTGCGCTCAGCTGTTGGCGATGGGTATGAGATCATGACGGACGCCAATCAGAGCTTCACCCTTTCCGAAGCAATCCGGCGCGCACCGATGCTTGAGGAACATGGTATCGGATGGTTCGAAGAGCCGTTGCCCGCAGATGATGTCGCAAGCCACGCAGCGCTGGCCCGGCACACCTCGGTCCCGATTGCCGTGGGCGAAAGCATGTATTCGTTAAGCCAGTTCAAAGACTATTTGCATGCAGGCGCAGCAAGTATCGTGCAGGTCGATGTAGCACGGGTTGGCGGCATCACGCCCTGGCTGAAGGTCGCGCATTTGGCCGAGGCCTTTAACATCATGGTTTGCCCGCATTTCCTGATGGAATTGCACCTGCCACTAGTGTGCGCGGTGTCGAATGCCAAATGGCTGGAGTATATTCCGCAGCTGGACAGCGTGACGACGCAAGCTATGCAAATCTCGGATGGCTACGCAGTGCCGTCGGATGAACCCGGCCTTGGAATTCGTTGGGATCACGAGGCCATTGCCCACAAATCGCTGATGTCCAAAACGATCACCGAGGGATCATGATGCAACGCATGGGGATGCTCATCGGTGTCAAACCCGACAAGATCGACGAATATAAGCGGCTGCATGCCGCCGCCTGGCCTCATGTGTTGGCTCAAATCAAAGGCAGCAACATTCAGAACTACACAATTTTCCTTCGTGAGCCTGAGAATTTGTTGTTCGGCTACTGGGAATATCATGGCACGGATTTTGAGGGTGATATGACCCGCATGGCCGAAGACCCGAAAACACGGGAATGGTGGACGCACACCGACCCCTGCCAGTCCCCGCTCGCGACGCGTGCAGAGGGCGAGCAGTGGTCGATGATGGAAGAAGTATTTCACACGGATTGAGAGACATGACAGAGAAACAGGGCCGTTTGGCCAGAAAAAAGACACTGATCACGGCCGCTGGCCAAGGCATCGGGCGCACCACAGCAGAGCTTTGGGCCGCTGAGGGCGCGCAGGTTATTGCCAGCGACATCAACGACGCCGCGCTGGCGGAACTGGACGCGATTGATGGGGTTACTGCCCTGAAGCTTGATGTGACCGACGCAGGCGCGGTTCAGGCGGCGGTGGCTGACATGGGCGCGCTGGACGTGCTGTTCAACTGCGCGGGCTATGTCGCCAACGGCTCGATCCTTGAATGCGCCGAAAAAGACTGGGATTTCAGCTTCGATCTGAACGTCAAAGCGATGTATCGGCTGATCAAGCTGACGCTTCCGGCCATGCTGGACAATGGCAGCGGGTCCATCATCAACATGTCCTCGGTCGCCTCTTCAATAAAAGGCGTGCCCAATCGCTTTGCGTATTGTGCATCCAAGGCGGCTGTCATCGGCATGACCAAATCCGTCGCCGCCGATTACGTGACCCGCGGCATTCGCTGTAATGCGATTTGTCCCGGCACGGTTGACAGCCCGTCAATGCATGGGCGGCTGCGGGCAACAGGTGACTATGAAAAGGCCCTGTCCGATTTTATCGCCCGTCAGCCCATGGGCCGCATCGGCACGCCCGAAGAAATCGCCGCTTTGGCCCTTTACCTCGCCAGCGACGACAGCGCTTTTACGACCGGCCAAACGCACGCCATCGACGGCGGCTGGTCCATCTAATAATCCTCAAGGAGACCAACAATGAAACTTTTACGATTTGGCCCCTTGGGCAATGAAAAACCCGGCCTTCTGGATGCCGACGGCGCAATTCGCGACCTGTCCGGCGTTGTTGGCGATCTTAGCGGAGCGGTGCTGGGCGATGACAGCCTCGCCAAGCTGCGCGGGATCGATCCGGCAACGCTGCCGGTGGTCGAAGGCAACCCGCGCATTGGCGCCTGTGTCGGACAAGTGGGCAAGTTCATCTGTATCGGCCTGAACTATGCCGATCACGCCGCCGAAAGCGGCATGGCGCTGCCGGAAGAGCCGGTGATATTCTTCAAAGCCACGTCTTCGATCATAGGTCCTGATGATGATGTGGAAATTCCGCGGACTTCGGTCAAGTCCGACTGGGAAGTTGAGCTGGGCGTGGTGATCGGCAAGCACACCAAATATGTCGCGGTCGAAGATGCACTGGATCATGTGGCGGGCTATTGTGTGGTCAATGACCTTAGCGAGCGAGATTTTCAGATTCACCGCTCTGGCCAATGGGTCAAAGGCAAATCCTGCGATACATTTGGTCCGATTGGTCCGTGGCTGGTCACGCGTGACGACGTGCCTGATCCGCAGAACCTGTCGATGTATCTGGAGGTCAACGGCCACCGCTATCAGGACGGGTCAACCAAAACGATGCATTTTGGTGTGGCAACCGTGGTGTCTCACCTGTCACAATTCATGAGCCTTCAACCCGGTGATGTGATCTCGACTGGCACCCCCCCGGGAGTGGGTCTTGGCCAAACCCCCGAAACCTACCTGAAACCCGGCGACACGATGGAACTGGGGATCGAAGGGTTGGGCATCCAGAAACAAAATGTAGTGGCAGGTTGATGACGAAAATCACAAATATCTCGACTCATGATCTGCGGTTTCCCACGTCGCAATCTCTGGATGGTTCTGATGCGATGAACCCAGACCCGGATTATTCCGCCGCCTATGTGGTGCTGGAGACCGACGGGGATCATGAAGGTCACGGATTGACCTTCACAATCGGGCGCGGCAATGAGATTTGCATCGCTGCGATTGAGGCGATGCGGCACCTTCTGCTCGGCCTCGATCTGGATTGGGTGCGCGATGATATGGGCCGATTCTGGCGTTATATCACCGGTGACAGCCAGCTGCGCTGGATCGGACCCGATAAGGGGGCGATCCATCTGGCCACGGGTGCTGTGGTCAATGCCGTTTGGGATTTTCTGGCAAAAGAAGCCGGCAAACCCGTTTGGCTTCTGGTGGGCGAAATGTCACCGGAAGAAATCGTGAACCTGATCGACTTTCGCTACATGACGGACGTTCTAAGCAAAGACGAAGCGCTTGAAATCCTACGGGCCGCTGAGCCGGGTAAAACCGACCGTATCGCGACGCTGAAGGCTGAAGGCTATCCCTGCTACACCACATCCGCTGGCTGGCTTGGCTATTCCGACGAAAAGCTGCGCCGTCTGTGCCGCGAAGCACGTGATGCTGGCTTCACCCATACCAAGTTCAAGGTAGGCCATAACCTTGAGGACGACATCCGTCGCCTGACCATCGCTCGCGAAGAACTGGGCGACGACATGAACATCATGATCGACGCAAATCAGGTCTGGGAGGTCGATCAGGCGATCGATTGGGTCAAGGCGCTGGCCTTCGCACGGCCCCTGTTTATCGAAGAACCCACGAGTCCCGATGACGTCTTCGGGCATCGCAAAATCCGCGAGGCCGTTGCCCCGATCAAGGTTGCAACCGGCGAGATGTGCCAGAACCGCATTCTGTTCAAACAATTCATCGCCAACGAGGCCTTAGATTTCGTCCAGATCGACAGTTGCCGCTTGGGCGGATTGAACGAGGTTCTCGCGGTGCAGCTGATGGCTGCAAAGTTCGGTTTGCCCGTCTGGCCGCACGCCGGCGGCGTCGGGCTGTGCGAATATGTTCAGCACCTTTCAATGATCGACTACGTGGCAATCACCGGGGAAAAGGACACAAAACGGATCGAGTTTGTCGACCATCTGCACGAGCATTTCATCGACCCTTGTCTGGTCCGGAACGGCGCCTATATTGCTCCGACGGCGGCCGGGTTTTCAATTCAGATGACACCGGAAGCGCTCCAAGGTTTCCAATTTGATCCTCCCGTTTCGGTAAATTAGAGGCTGTTTGAACCCGAACCACCTCACGGAGGTTTGGTGTGTTTTTCTGATTTGCCAAGTGGAAGTAACTGCCGATGGCAATTGATGCGGCGAAAGGGTGCTAAGTCCGCGACTTGCTCCTGGAGTGCTTTCTGGTCGCTGCGGCATCTTTGATGACCGCTTTTCATGCCGCGCTGCCGAGTTGAAATCTACGCTGTTGCAGCACGTTTCACGCAGCGTGAAAATCCTACTCACAGGTTGGGCTCGAAGCGGTCATTCGCATTTTAAAGTGTATCCGCTACGCGACCTGTACCTCGGCCAAAATGGGCAGGTGGTCGGATGCGTGGCGGCCTTTGGATTTGCGCGGGATATTTAGCATGCGCACGTCAAGGCGTTCGCAGTGGGCGATGCGGTCTAGTGCGCCGAGGGGTAGGCTGGACGGGAACGTGCGCCCCGGCGTGAGGATCGTGTAGCGCCGGGCAAGGCGGCCGAGGCCGACGCGCTGGGACCATTCGTTGAAATCCCCTAAGATTATTGTCGGGAGCGGAGGTAGGGCGTCGAGTTCTTCGCGTATGTGGTCCAACTGGCTGCGGCGCGATCTGCGCAACAGCCCAAGGTGAACGCCGACGACCCGCAGGTTTGGTAAATCTACGGCGATGGCGCCGCGCGGCTCCAACCCTGGAAGCGGGTAGCGGTGAACGTTTTCGGCGCTGATGTTTGGTCGGGCCAACAGCGCGATGCCGTGCCACCCGAGGCTGATGTCGTTGTCCGCGACGGGAAGCGGGCGCAGGTTGGTGTGGGTTTCGATCAGCTCGCGGGGAAGGGCGGAGGGGCGTGAGCCCATGCGAAAGTCGGCCTCTTGCAAGGCGACCACATCGGCATCTAGAGCATTCACCGCATTCAGCACCCGCAGCGGGTCACGCCTCAGGTCGGTGCCAAGCCCCGCACGGATGTTATAGCTTGCTATGCGAAGGGGTGTTTGTTCCTGCATACTGACTATATTGGAATTCAACAGAGCAATCGGAAGACCCATGCGAGAGTTTAACGGCCCAGTTGTTATTCGCCTGATCCAAGCCATCCTTGGGCTTGAGATCGTATCGGGTGTTTTGACCCACACATGGCCGGCGGTTTTCGTGGCTGGCGCGACCCTGTTTTTAACGTTTCTACCAGAACGGTTTGCGCGGTTCTTCGGGATCAGGCTGCCGCGTTCGGTTTTGACGGCGATTGTGGTGTTCATCTTCGCGACCCTGTTTTTGGGGGAGGTCGCGGATTTCTACGAAAAGTTCTGGTGGTGGGATGTTGCATTGCACTTCACCTCGGCGCTCAGCTTTGGGGCGATGGGGTTCTTGTTGATCTTCATGCTGTTTGAGGGGGACCGCTACGCCGCACCGCCGTGGGCGCTTGCGCTTTTGGCGTTTTGTGTGGGGCTGTCGATCGGGGCGTTGTGGGAAGTGTTCGAGTTTTCGATGGATCAGTTTTTCGGCATGAACATGCAGAAATCGGGCCTCGTGGACACGATGAAGGACCTGATTATCGATTCCATTGGTGCCGCGATTGGGGCGTTTTCTGGGTATCTATATCTTAAGGGGCGGCAGTTTGGTGGTGTCGGACGGGTGCTTGAGCAGTTCGTTGACGCAAACAAGCGATGGTACGGCAAGTTACGCAACCGAGGGTAGCGCTGGCAGCGAACCAAGCACTGGTCATACGCGCAAAAAATATCGTATGCATGTTTTTGAATGTAATTGCCAGAAGGACGCGCCCAATGATCCGCACAAGTATTTTTTGTATGACGGCGGCAACGTCGGTTTTGGCGAATGAAGACATTCCTGACCAGTACCCGCAGTCCGTCCTGTATGAGGCTCCGGTTGAGGTCATCAAGGATGTTTGGTCCGCGATCGGCGCGACTGCACCGCCGACTTATGAGAACGCACCCGACGAACATGGATGTGGTGCGGGCAGGAACGCATGGCTACGTCAGCTACCTGCGCGAAAAGATTGGCGAGCATATTGATGAGGGTGGCGATCTGGCGGGGGCCTACTACGTGGACCAGTCGCCCTATGAACATCTTGATACCTTTGAAGAACTGGCAACTAAGAATGCAGGCGCCGTCTATTCCGAGATGGAATGGGAGTAAGGCAGGATAACGACGCCCGACCGTGACACCACCCGCATCAGAGGGCGTGAATGCTCGCTGTGCGGACAAAGCCGACCTTGGGCATGGCGGATTAAATGGCTGCTTTTATTTGAGTTCGAGTGAAAAGGACGAAAATTGAATAGGAGTTTCATTGATATTCTGGGCCCAGCTTGATCGAACGCCAAATTTCGGCAAAATGGTTGGGCGGGACAAGGCTTCGCGTCGTGGCAATTTGCCCGATACCTTAAGATGGCGTGTTACTGCTCCAACGTAAGGCCTAAAACAAGTGCCGATCCTTCGCCAATAGTGCCGCTTGTGTACGGTTCGAGACATTCAATTTGGCCAGCACATTCTTGACATGAAGCTTCACGGTCACTTCTTGTATCCCTAGATTCCGCGCAATTTCTTTGTTGGATAGACCAATACACAGCTGCTCAAGCGTTTGCATTTCTCTTTCGGAAAGTCCCGAGAACGTACTGTCTTGAGCTGCGCCCTTTGACGCGGTGCCGAAATCGAATGGGAAGTAACGTTCACCTGACAGAATGAATTTGATGGCATTAACCATTGATACGGCTGTCAATGACTTTGGCATGAAACCGTCCGCGCCACGTGCCATAGCCGTGTTCGCAACATCACGGTTCGCGACACCGGACATCAAAGCAACTTTCACCGTCGGATGCGCTTTCTGGGCTTTCTCAAGCCCATTTAGCCCGTCCATGCCGGGCATATGGTAATCAAGGATCAACAAATCATAAGCGACCACACCCGACAGCATCTTTAGCGCGGCATCAAGGTGAGGCGCAGTAGTAACGTGGAAATCGTCAACTGTATCCAGGTAGGCTGAAATGGTTTCGCGGACCAAGTCATGATCATCGGCTAATAGAATATTTGGCATCACATAAATCCTCTTGGTTCCATAAGAATATCAACGTGAATATGACATCAGAATGGCAAAACTATACTTAGGTATAGGTGACTATGCCGATGCCTCCAACATGTGGTTGTTAAGCTAGGTATACATCCTCCAAACTACCGAATGGATGTGAAGATGCCCTATAGATTTCTCTTTGGATTAATAGCGAGCCTTAGTGTGTTTGCCTGCACAGCTTCTGCTCAGGACGAGATTATTCTGCAAGTGTCAGATGCTGCCACCTCTGTCGAGTTGTCGCTCGCGGATTTAGATGCGATGTCGCAGGTGACGTTTGAAACGACAACGATCTGGACGAATGGGGTTGTAACGTTCTCTGGTGTTTCGCTCAAAGCGCTCTTGGAGACGCTGGGTACGAATGGCGACAGCATCGAAATGATCGCTCTGAACGATTATTCAGTAACGATGCCTGTATCGGAATTAGCAACAGATGCCCCAATCATAGCGACGCGTATGAATGGTGACGTCATGTCAGTGCGCGACAAAGGACCCTATTGGGTCGTTTTCCCGTATGATGCCGATCCACGTCTTCGGACTGAGACCGTCTACTCGCGTAGCATTTGGCAGCTCAATAGGTTAGTGGTGAGCGCGGATTGAGAACGGCAAAATTCACCTACCTCATCACACGGAGATAAGCATGAAAACACGGTTGCGAGGTTACCGGACAGTGATCATAGCAGGCATCGGCCTGCTTTTTCTGCTTTTGATGATCATGGGTTTTGGACTGTATTCGCAGCTTAGTGACCTTGCCACAGCAGACGATGACAATACGCAGTGGAGCATTTCGCAGCTCGATATCGAATTTGCCAACCTGCAAGTGGCTTTGTCCCAACAACCCGACAGTGGTGTGTACAATGATCGAGATATCAATCTTCGGTTCGACATCGCCCTCAGTAGACTAGGCATTTTGACATCAGGGCGTTCAGCGGCCTTTTTTGCTGGAAATGACAGTGCACAAATGTTGATCGCGTCAATCACAGAACTTGCCGACGAAGCGATTGCTGTGGTCGAGGAACCGGGGGCGCTCACAGCAACGAGAGTGCAAAACTTGTTGGAGCTGACACTGGATATACGTCCTGACGTGCGTAAAGTGGCTTTGCTTGGCGTGGACATTCATGCGGAGCGTTCAATCGCACAACGCGCGGCATTTTCACGCCAGTTGATCCGCACAGGCAGTGCCGCAATTCTGCTCATGATCCTGATGGGGGGACTGATGCTTCTATTGGACCGGCTTCTAGTTCGCGCAGCACGACGCGATGCTGAGCTTTTGACATCATCGAAATTGTTGAAATCTACAATTTCGGCGTCTTTGGATGCCATCGTTACGTCAAACGAAGCCGGTGAAATCATTGAATACAATGCTGCAGCCGAAGATGTTTTTGGTTGGACCCGTGACGAGATTATCGGCCTGACCATGAAGGAAACTTTCATCCCCGAACACATGCGTGAAGCACATCACGCGGGCATGAACCGGTTTCTTGCGACGGGTGTACCACGTGTTGTTGGCGGCGGGCGGGTTGAACTTTCGGCCCTGCGCAAAACCGGCGAAGAGTTCCCTGTTGCTTTGAATATCACCTCGGTCGCAGACGAAAACGGCACAAAATTTATCGCCTATATTCAAGACATCAGTGAACGCAAAATCAACGAGCAAAAATTGATTGATGCCCGTGATCGCGCCGAACAAACGGACAAAGCAAAATCGCAATTCTTGACTGTCATGAGTCATGAAATGCGCACGCCATTGAATGGAATCATGGGTGTTCTAGATCTGTTGCGCACAACAGAACTAACAGAACAACAAGATCGATACTCACGGATCGCAGCCGCATCAAGCGAAATTTTATTAGGGCACATAAACGAAGCGCTTGATGTCACGCGGATTGAGACGGGCAGCTTTCACCTGACACCACAAAACTTCGACCTAGAAAGCCTGATCACCTCGGTGGTCGAGGTGCTGGAACCTTTGGCGCGTGAAAAGCAGTTGGTCATGTCTTTGCGGATTGATAACGCCATGCGTTCTAGATTTTACGGTGATAGCAACCGTATTCGCCAAATCCTGACGAACCTTGTTGGGAATGCAATAAAGTTCACGGATAATGGCAACGTCACAATCGACGTCACAGGGATACATGCCGCGTCCGAGACATCGTTGCGGATTTCCATTGAAGACACAGGCGCGGGCATCGACGCTACACAACATGAACAAATTTTTGAAAACTTTGTCGCCCTCGCTCACAGTGAGGGACGCCAATCGCGTGGGGACGGGCTTGGCCTCTCAATTTCACGCCGGATCGCGCGGCAATTGGGTGGCGATATATCTGTTCAAAGCGAGGTGAATATGGGCTCAATATTCACGTTGGCTGTACCGCTTAAACGTCAAGATATGCGCCGAAAAAGCGTAGCGAATACACCACAAACTGAACCACATAACATAACTCATACGATGCATATTTTGGTGGTCGAAGACAACGACATCAATCGGAGCGTCCTGTGCGATTTACTCAAAGGTTTGGGCCATTCCGTCACCGAAGCCATCAATGGTGCCGATTGTTTGGAACAGGCCAAAAAACGGCCGTTCGATCTGATCTTCATGGATATTAGCATGCCAGTGATGGACGGAATCGAGGCCACGCAACGCCTTCGAACGGGCAACGGCCCGAACATGCGGACGCACATCGTTGGACTGACGGCACATGGTTATGAAGAATATCGTGAGAAAGGTAATCAAGCGGGCATGAGCAGGTTTCACACCAAGCCGATCCGCCTGGCATCCCTGCGCGCAATTTTATCAGAAGCCGCGACCGAAGTTTCCAAGAATGAAAGTTCTTCGGCGATTTTGCCCAGTGAACTTGCAGAGCTGTGCACCATGTTGGGTAAGGACAAAGTTGAAGCGAACGTCGATATGTTTTTTGACGAGTTCCAAAGCTTCCTCGCCGAGATGCGCACAGCTACGCCGTTCGATGATGTCGCGTTAGAAGATGCGACCCATAAGCAAATAGGCGCGGCATCTTTGCTTGGTCAGCACGAATTAGCGACGCGGCTTTCGGATCTTGAAGATATTGCGCGGCAGGGGCCCGTTAAGGATCTTGGTCCTTGGGCATCTGAATTGGTTGAGATTGCAACACGGTCACAAGCCGCATTTACTACCGCAATAGCAGACAGCACTTCGGAGTAATCACCTATCCTATTGGATACACCGCTTATGCCAATTCCTTACCAACTATGCGTTAGCGCGAACGTCATAAGGGGTTGGACCAATTAAATCTTGTTTCATCAACAACACGGACCGCTTGGAGGGGTCCATAGAAAGGAACAAAGATTATGACAAATTCTAAAGATATTATCGTGGTAGGTGGCGACGGATTTTGTGGCTGGCCGACAGCACTTCACTTGTCCCAATTAGGACACAACGTCACCATCGTAGACAACATGTCCCGCCGCGACATCGATGCTAAGATGGGTGCAGATAGCCTGACACCAATTGCGTCGATTGATGTTCGATTGACTGCTTGGTCTGAAAAAACAGGCCAGACAATTACATTTGAAAATATTGACGTGGCCCGCGACTTTGACCGCGTGGTTAAGTTGATGGAGCGGATCAAACCGGACACGGTCATCCACTTCGGTGAACAACGTGCCGCCCCCTATTCGATGCGTGGCGTTGGCGAAAAACGCTACACCGTCGACAACAATATCTCTGGCACGCACAATCTATTGGCGGCATCAGTTGAGCTCGGTCTTGACCCCCATTTTGTTCATCTCGGAACGATGGGTGTATATGGGTACGATGATGACGGGATCGAAATTCCCGAAGGTTATTTACCAGTCTACATTCCCGGTGATGACAGCAAGATTTACCAGCGCGAAATCTTGTACCCGACGAACCCCGGCAGCGTTTACCACATGACGAAATCAATGGATCAGTTGTTGTTCCAATTTTACGCAAAGAATGATCGTTTGCGGATTACGGACTTGCACCAAGGGATCGTTTGGGGCACCCAAACCGATGAAACGCGTCTTGATGAACGTCTGATCAACCGCTTTGACTACGATGGCGATTACGGGACTGTTCTTAACCGGTTCCTGATGCAAGCTGTCGTTGGCCACCCGCTGACGGTGCATGGCACCGGAGGCCAGACCCGTGCATTCATTCACATCCAAGATACGGTGAAGTGTATCGCCTTGGCTGTGAATAACCCGCCTCCTCAGGACGGCAAGGTAGCGATCCTAAACCAGATGACGGAAACGCATACGGTACGCTCCCTTGCCGCAATGGTGGCAAAGACATGCGATGCGCAAATCGCAAACGTGGATAATCCACGCAATGAGGCAGCAGAGAACGACCTGCGCGTATCCAACAAGACTTTCATCTCGCTTGGTTTAAAGCCAGTCACATTGGCAGAAGGCTTGATGGATGAAACATTCCAAATCGCGGCGAAGTACGGGCATCGATGCATCTATGAGATGATCCCGTGCGTCTCCACGTGGACAGATAATCAACGTCCAGGTGTCGTCGGTAACACAGACAAAGCTGCCTAAGGCGGCTGATCTAACCAGCTGAACCTGCTTGGAGGTGGGTTCAGCTGAACTGATCAAACAACTCTCTAAAAATTGGTGAATTTTATGCGGATGATTGGCATTGGGCTAATGGGATTTCTAATTGCGGGTGTGGCTCTCCTGCTATCGACAATGAACATTTGGGATAAGGCGCAATGGGCGTTCCAATCGCAGGTCATCAGTCCGCGATTGGCGTTTGAAACACCAAACGCGCTGCCTTCATCTGATGAATATACAGCCATAATCGTACGGTCTGATCCAAATCATCCGATCATTCTGTCCGGTTTGCCGGCTTACCAAGGGATCGCGTTCAACCTACCTTTGAATGCGCGCCCAACGTCTGGATACCTCCAAATTGACGCAACAGCGCAAGTGCTTAACAGCGTTGAAGGAGTCCTTCGGGTGTCCATCGACAATGTTCGCCGAGGCGAAGTGTTGCTGCATCCCGGCGTGGTAAGCCTGTCCTTGCAAGTTCCGCTCTCACCATCGGAACTTGCAAGGCAACAGCTTGTTGTCTCCCTATCACTTCAAGGGAGCGGCCGGCATGCACAGTGCCGGTCAGAAACTGGCGTTGTAGCCATTGCCGAGATCGAGACGACAAGTGCAGTTCACCTCACCCTAGATCGCCCACTTACAACGACAAGCGATCGGGTAAACGCATGGGGCGGCGTCGTGCGGGTGGGTTGGCCGAACTGGCTTGATCGCAGGGAACAAGCACGCCGTTTAGTGCTCGCGACGCAGGCGAAACAGCAAGGAATCACAGCGCATTTCCTAGACGACCACGCTGCAGATGCGCTCTCAACTGCGGAGTTACGCGAAGTCATCCCAAGCCTTATCGCCGCCGTACCAGTAACCCGAGCTGCATCTTGGCCCCGACACGTTGCGCTCAAAGGTGCGAATGCAGGTCTGCGTCAATTTCAGACGTCAACGCAGTGGCGCGCCAATGTTGATCTGCGTGAAGGCGCCGTGCCGCTGATCCCAGCTGAGCTAGACCTGCACCTCGCACTTGGGCGTCAATCGCTAGAGGATCAGTGGACTATCGTTGTGACCCTTAACGGCCGCTTGCTACGTCAGGATCTGCTGACGCCGACAACGACGCGCTTCGATGCATTGGTCTCGCTACCAGCAGAAATGATTTCTGCAAATAACGTCATTGAAGTAACTGCGTCGTCATCACGCACGACACAGAACGATTGCAGCCAACCACCTGCGCTGATCGCTGAGATGCTGCCCAACACTGCACTTATTGCGGGCGAGAGTGTTTTTTCTGATGCGTTAAGCATTCTGCAAACCCAGTTGTCAGACTTGGGTACGTTGCGGATCGGACCGGCGACCCTCTTGAATGCCGTTGATGCCGATGCAGCGAGCGATCTGTTGGTGCTGGTAATGCCCGCCGACGTACGCATGAGGCCCGCCATTGAAAACCTCGACATTATGGTTGTGACACCAAGTGATGTGCCCACAACATTACCCGAAGCGGCTCAGATTTGGCATGTAACCAAAGATACTGAGACAGGGAACTTAAGCGTCACTCCCCTCGTTTCACGAACAGAAATCACACACCGAGCGGTTGGCTTACTGATCTTCATTGGCAAAGCCGAGGTGGCGTTATGAGTGCCGATGACGATAAGCGCGAACAGATCAATTATATCTCCGTGGATAGCGCGCCAAAGCGGTTCGCGGGATCGGTAAGCCAGTTACAAGCGCCGAAGATGCTGGTCCTTTTCACAGCTTTAGCGACAGCTTTGTTGTGGGCCTTCAACACAGCGCCAGTGAGCGCGGTATTCCCAAATCGCGACTTAGTTTTTTCGTTGCATGAAGGCCGTCATGCGATTGCGATCCGCATTTATTTGATCACTTTCTTTATCTCATTTGCAGCCTATAGCAATGGTGGTTGGCGCGCCCGCACTTTGTTTGGTTTAGACATGGTTGTTACGTTCCTGCTCGGTTGTGCAGCGTTCGACCTCGCAAACGCACTTGCGCATTCTGTTGTCGGAAGATCTTTTTCGCTTCACTTTAGTGCAATTGCGTCCGGCCTTTTTGGTTTTGCCATCTATTCTTTCAAACTGTTAGAACGTGGCTTGATGCCAGCCCGTATCCGGATTGAGCATGTTCCGGTCAGTCAGATGCGTGCCTTTATCAGGCTTGGTGTGACACTCGTGGTTGCGGGTGGCGTCGCTATCTGGGTTGGCGGCATGGATTTGCGTATAGTCACTTTGATGCGCGAATGGACATTGCTGGGCGGGATCGGTCCTGGTGTTTTCCTATTCCTTCCCGTCTTGTTTGGGCAGCTCTATTTTCTCGCCATCTATGACGTGATCACAGCCAAGAAGGCACGGTTTACCCCGCCAATTTCGGTTATGGTGCCAGCGCACAACGAATCCTACATTATCGAAGACACGATTAACGCGATGGACCGCGCGGCAGTCCATTACGGCGGTGAGGTCAACATCCTTATCATGAATAACAATTCAACGGATGAAACCGAGGACATCGCGCGTGCAACTTTAGCAGCCTGTAGTGCCGCCAAAGGGCGGGTGATTAATGTCCCCAAACCGGGGAAATCGAATGCGTTGAATGCGGGGCTTGAAGCTTGCGAGACGGAATTCCTGATCCGCGTGGATGCCGATACTCAGGTCGGTGAAGACAACTTTACCCGTGCGATGCCCTATTTCATTGACCCGCAGGTTGGCGTTGTCGGTGGTGTGCCTGTGCCGCCCGGTGGGGCGCTGTTTGACCGCGCGCGACTATTAGAAGTTCTCGTGAAGCACGGCTTCTATTCTGTTGCGATGGGGGCTGTGAACGGCGTTGTCGGCATTCCGGGAATGTTTGTCGTCTACCGGACGCATCACCCACGTTACCTTGGGGGATTTGTCGAAGGAATGAATGGTGAGGACACAGATGTGTCGTTGCGAATTGGCGAACTAGGGTTTCATTCCGTAGTTGATCCCAAAATCCGTTACATTTCGGAGGTGCCCTCATCCTATAGCCACATGCGTGAACAACGGATGCGGTGGTTCCGATCTATCTATCATATTTCATCCCGCTGCAGAGATCTGATCTATGGGCCAAACCCGACTCTGCGCGGCAAAGTAATCTTGCCCTATATGCTGGTGAATTCCGCTCGCAGAGCGATGCTTGTGCCGCTTATCATCTACGGTGGTCTTGAGTGGGGGCTGCGTCTTAATCCCGACAGCCCGATTTTGTGGCAATCCATTGTCGCCGTAATGACCGGCGCACCAGCCATCATAGCGATCGTTTCTTCGCTGTTGAATGGCGTCCCCAAAGGCATCTTTGCGCTTCCAGAATATCTGCTGTTTCGGATTCTGCGTGCGTATTTCACACTTGAGTCGATGCTAAGCATCCTTGTCGACATTGAGGGCGAAGACCTCGAACGGGTGATCACACTCGACCTTGTGCCAGACAGGCCAACGCGCGTCGCATAAGCAAGGGTGACCATTCGCAACTTTTTGGACGGCTTGTTAGGTCCAGTGTACCCGCTTTCGACGCAACACAACGGACTGCAAGGCCTTTTCCGGCTCAAGTTTGTTAGCAAGGTGAGCGGACAGCGGCCATTTAGACTCGCCGCAGCATCGGTCGGTTTGGGCTCGGACCAGACATTTGCGGCGAAAGCGTCCCAGTCAAACAAAAAGGCCGCCCCTAGGTGGAGCGGCCTTCTTTGTTTTAGAGCTGACTGATTAGTTCAGGTCAGCTTCATAACCTGCTGCGAGGTCTGCTTCGACTTCGTCAACGGCCGCGATCAGCGCGTCGAGGATTTGGTCGGCGCCATCTACGTTGCCACGGAACCAGTCTTGGACGGGTGCTGCTGCGGTCGCGAACATCGCTTTCTCATCCGGTGTTGGAACGTAAAGGTTACCGCCACCCGCGACGAAGTCAGCGTAGGCTTGGATGGAGTTACGCTTCGGGGATGCGAATGTCGCCTGTTGTAGCGCGTAGAAGCCGTCCACGATAACGCGGCGCTGTGCGTCGTCCATGCCCGTGAAGCGTTCGTTGTTCATCCACCAGAGCGCACCCATGTAAGCGTGGCCGTCAAGTGTGACGTACTGCAGCCCTGCATCGGGGAACTTCATGCCCATGATGTCGGTGATGCCGTTCTTGGAGCCTTCAACAACGCCCGTTTGGAACGATGTGAACAGCTCAGGCCATGGGATTGGCGTCGGAGATGCACCAAGGGCGCGCACGAGTTCTTGCGGCAGGTCAGCCACAACCGTGCGGATCTTCAGGCCTTCCATGTCGGCAGGGGTCATCACAGGGCGCACGGTGTTGGCAAAGTTGCGCCAGCCGCCTGTGTTACCGATCGTCATCAGACGGATCGTGTCGTCGGATGTTTCCAGCGCCATGTCGCGCATTGTGCGCACGAAATCGCCCTGAAGAACGGCTTCGGCCACGCGGTCATCAGACATCAGGTATGGCAGATCGAGGACCTGAACATACGGGAAGATGCCTGCAGCGCCACCAGATGTGGAAACATAGATGTCGATGGAACCTTCAGAAACGCCTTCAAGACATTCCGCGCCAGTCGCACAGATCTGAGTGCCCATGAAGATTTCCACGGCAATCGCGCCGTTGGACGCAGACTCGACGTAGTTTTTGAATACGATCAGACCGTCATAGTCTTCGTCGTTTTCGTTAGAGTTGGCTGTGGCACGTAGCGTGACAGCGTGGCCATCAGCGTAAACAGGCGCGGAGGCCATTGTGTAGGCAGCGATCATGCCGGCCGTTGCGAGATACTTCATCATGTTGGTAATCCTCCCAGATTTTTGAAGTTAGATTGACGTTAGTTGGTTGGTGGCTCAGGGCTTATGCAAGCCATGTAGCCGACGTCAGGCGGACATCCGAGGAAGTCCGCGAGATAGGGAACCGTCATTGAGATTTGCGGGAAGAAGGTGATCAGGAAGATGACCACAACTTCGACCGCAAGGAATGGTAGAATGGCCCGTGCGATGGTTTCCACTTTTTCGCGGGAGACCGTTGAAGCCACGAATAGGACAAGGCCCATTGGCGGCGTTGCGAGGCCAACGGTGAGGTTTACACTCATGATGATGGCGAAGTGGACGGGGTGGACGCCGATATCAACAAAAATCGGCCCAAGGATGGGGCCAAGGATGATGATCGCGGGGCCTGCGTCCAAGAACATGCCGACGATGAACAGTAGGATGTTGATCAGGAACAACAGGATCAGCGGGTTTTCAGATAGGCCAAGGATGAGGTCAGCGAGCGTGGTTGCTGCGCCGGATGTCGCAACGATGGTTTTGAATGCAACGGCAGCGCCCACGAGGAGCAGAACCGAGGCCGAGGCGAGGGCGGAGCGTTGTAGGACGTCAAAGAAATCGGCCCATGTCAGGGATTTAAGCACGAACACGGACACAAGCAGCGCGTAGGCCACCGCGATTGTGGACGCTTCGGTTGGGGTCATCACGCCGATCAGGATGCCACCAAGGATGATGATGGGCGTTTGCAGCGGCACGACGCCCTTTTTGCACACGGTGCGGAAGTCGGCGCTGACTTGGCCGCGCAGCGCGACCAGTAGGAAGTGCGCAAGGATGATGAGGATGAGTAGCGTTCCCCACAGCATCGCACCTTGTGGTTTTTCAAAGCCAGTGAACGCCTGTGCGCCGCGCATAACAGCCCAAAGCAAGCCCATCAGGTTGATACGTGCGAGGATGAAGGACAGCCAATATTCGATCGGGGCGATGGTCTGGTTCTTCGTGACGATACGTTCTGCCTTTGGCAGGTCATAGCGATCCGCCATGAGGCGCACCATGACCATAAGGCCGACGCCGACGAGAACGCCGGGCACGATACCGGCAAGGAACAGGGCCGCCACGCTTTCGCCCATGACATATGCGTAGATGATCATGATGCCGGACGGCGGGATGATTGGGCCGATGACGGAACTGGCGGCGGTGATAGCGGCGGCAAATTTACGGGTGTAGCCGTTCTTTTCCATAGCAGGGATCAGGGTCGACCCAAGGGCAGATGTGTCCGCCACGGCGGAACCGGACAGGCCAGCAAACAGGATCGAGCTCAGGATGTTCACCTGTGCCAGACCACCGCGCAGGTGACCCATGAAGGCCTGCGAAAACTCAACAAGGCGGGTGGTGATGCCGCCTCGGTTCATGACCTCACCGGCAAGCATAAAGAACGGCAGTGCCATCAACGGGAAGCTGTCTATCCCTGTGTAAACATTGCGATACAGGATCGCGAGATCCTTTTCGTTACCCGTGATCCACGTCATGAAACCAGGGGCGAACAGAAGGGCGAAGACGACCGGCGTGCCGATCATCAGGATCACGAGGAAGAGGGGGAGGAACCAAATCAACATCAGGATGCACTCGCCATGTCTTCGTCGCCAAGCGGGGCGAGGCCGGAATCTTTCCCGAACAGTTTCAGGGTTTGGCGCAGGATCAATTCAATGCAGGCAAGGATCAGCAAGTTAACCCCGATCCAGATGGCAATGTATTGATAATAATTGCTAAATTTCGCGCGGCACTTGCCGATTTCGATGCCGAAGGGCCAGCGCAGGGTTGAGGAGCAGCCGCGCCCTGACAATGTGTCGACGTGGTTGTTCAACCCTTTGTCCCACATCACCAGAAGCACGACCAAGGACATGCCAAACAAGACGAGTGTGAGGAGGGCCGAGAGGCGCGGTGCAAGGCCACGTTCCAGCATATCAATGGCGACGAACCCGCCGTGACGATAGGCGACAGGCGCCATCAGGCCCGTCATCCACAGCATGCCGAAACGCGCGGCTTCTTCTGTCCAGTTGGGGGCGTCGTTCAGGGCGTAGCGCATAAAGACTTGCAGCAGAATGAAGCACACCATCAGGATAAGCGCGCCGATGGAAATGGCTTTGCAGGCTTTATGCAGGCTTTCATTGATCGCCGCGTGGGCATGGGCGGCGGGAATGGGGCGGATCAAACAGGCGAGCCAAAGGATCGCGACCATAAGGCCGACAAAAGCCAAATCACCCATGCCGATGGCATCAGCCAAGGCTTCGCGGCGGTCCTCAAAGGCACCGATGAACAAGATCACCACATAGGCTGCAGCAACCAGTCCGATTGCAAGACGTTCTCCCAACGGCTTGCCCTCCCTTTTTTGCTCTTTATGAGCTGTTTCAGGGTCTTACGCCCTGTTCTTAAGTTATCCTTTAAGCGAAACGAACCTTCCGGATTGAAACAGTAACGGCAAGCCGTCGCGCGATTGTGCGCGGGTTACTTGGCCGATAATGATCGAATGATCGCCTGCGTCATGCTCAGCGTGAAGCGAGCATTCAAACCGCGCGAGGCAGCCATTAATAAGCGGCACGTCGCGTTCGCCCACGGACATATCGAGCCCGTCAAAGGCGGATTTATTCTGTGTGAACCCGTTGCACAGCTGTTGTTGGTGGGCGTCTAGAACGTGGATCGCGAAGTGCGTTGCGCCCGTGAAGTATTTGAAACGTTTGGATGATTTCGCCGGAGACCAAAGCACAAGCGGCGGATCGAGCGAAACAGAGGCAAAGCTGTTGGCGGTGATGCCAATCGGCCCATCTTCGGACGGAACGGTAACGATAGTAACCCCAGTGGCGTAGGCGCCAAGGGCATCGCGAAATGCGCGCGCATCTTGCGCTGGGTCAAAGGAATTCACGTCAAGCAACCTCATGTCCTAACGCGGCTTCATAGAGTTTGAACCAAGTTTCGCGGCCCATTTCAACATTAAGTGCGTCAGAGAAGCCTTTGATACGGTTGAGATTATTGGTGCCCATAACCGGAATGATCTTGGCAGGGTGCGCCAGCAACCAAGCTACCGCAACCGCCGCGCGGTCTACGGAGTTTTCAGCGGCAACGGCATCCATCGCGCGGCCAAGGTCGTTGTCCTCGGCCATCAACGTGCCGCCACCCAAGGGCGACCATGCCATCGGCGCCACGCCGCGCTCTTGCAGGAACGCGAGGTCGCCGTTGGTCAGTGCATCGTGCGCGGACAGTGAAACCTCGATCTGGTTGGTCACAAGTTTGGACTTCATCGCGGATTGCAGCAGCGTCCAGTCGTGCAGTTTGAAGTTGGACACGCCCACGGAACGCACCTTGCCTGACGTCACCACTTCGTCCAGCGCGGCGCCCGTTTCATGATGGTCCATCAACGGGTCGGGGCGGTGGATTAGTAGAACGTCAATCTTGTCGATCCCCATAAGGCGAAGGGAGTGATCAACGGATTTCAGGATATGTTCACGGCTGGTGTCGTAGAATTTTCCCGAAACATGCCCGTAGCGGCCCGCAGGGATCAGGATATCGCATTTGGTGACGACTTCGATTTGGTCTTTGATGGATTGGGTCAGGCCAGCGCCCATGATTTCCTCAGCCATGTAGCCGCCGTAGATATCGGCTTGGTCCATGGTTGTAATACCTTGCTCAAGGCAGGCTTCGATCTTGGCTTGGACGGTTTTGGGTGAAGTGTCCTCCACATCGCCAAGGCGCCACATGCCGTAGACAATGCGTGAAAGAGAAAGGTCAGGCGTTAGGTTTATGCGTTCCATTATATGCGGGGTCCGTTTCCGAGAGGGGTTGCTGGGGTGTCACTTGGGACACGACCATAGGCATGGGGTAATGAACAGGTTTTCAGTTCCGGCATGACGAGTTTGCCAAAGTGTTTGGCCTCATCAATGTGCGGATAACCCGAGAAGATGAAAGCACGAATACCCATCTTGCGATAGTCTTCGATTTTGGAAAGCACCTGATCGGCGGATCCCACTAGGGCTGCGCCACAGCCAGACCGCGCACGGCCAACACCCGTCCAGAGGTTCGGCTCAACGTAGCCGAATTTATCGGCCAATTCCCGTGCCTTAGTTTGATGTGAAACGCCCAGAGAAATGCTGTCATGGGCGCGATCGCGGATCAGTTTTCCGTATTCATCGTCCAGTTTGCTGACGAGGTGATCCGCGTACTCTCGGGCTTCCGCTTCGGTGTCGCGTACAATCATATGGACGCGCAGGCCGTAGTCGAGGGTGCGGTTATACTTCTTGGCCACGGCGTTCACGTCTTTCATACGCTGGGCGAGTTGTTCTTTGGGCTCAGGCCACATCAGGTAGACGTCACAATGCTGACCACACAGGTCCAGCGCGGCGGGGGAGTAGCCGCCGAAATACAAAAGTGGGCCGCCCGTTTGGTAGGGCGTCGCGGGTGCGGTGGGGACGTTTGCGAACTGGTAGACTTCGCCGTCGTAGTTAATTTCGTCCTGCGTCCACGCCTGTTTCAGTATTTCCACAACCTCGCGGGAGCGTTGATAGCGGTAGCCGCTTTCGGCGACTTCACCAGGGAAATCGGATGAAATGACATTCAGGGTTAGGCGGCCCTTCATCATGTGATCCAGCGTTGCGATGGTGCGTGCCAGCATGATTGGCTGCACTTCTCCGCAACGGATCGCGGCGAGCATGTTTATCTTTTCTGTGAGTGGTGCCATGCCCGCAACGAAGGACAAAGTGTCTTGGCCGACTTGGTAGCTGGACGGGGCGAGGATGTTGCGAAATCCTTGCTGTTCAGCCTCTAGAACGATGTCGCGGCAGTGTTCCCATGAGGAACGGAGCGCGCCATCAGGCACACCTAGATAGGCGTAATCATCTGAACACAAAGCAGAAAACCAGCTGACCTCTGATGCATCAAGATCGGCAGACGTGACTGGAACGATGCTCATGATTCTCCTCCCCAGAGATCAGTATTCCTCTTGCGTAGCATCCCAAACGTAGTGCATCAATACTGTATCAATTATTTCGCAACTTTAGGGAGGGGCGCAAATGCCAGACCGTCAACGCCCCACGGCGCTGCCTAAATACGTTCAAATCGCAGAGATGTTGATCCGCGATATTGCCGCCGGAAGGCTGGCGGATGGCGCACGCCTGCCGCCTGAGCGAGAGCTGTCCCAAACGTTGAACACCGCAGTGGGAACCCTGCGCAAAGCGCTGGATCTATTGGTAGAAAAGAGCCTGCTGGAACGGGTTCAGGGGTCTGGGAATTACGTGCGGGCGCGGGCGGATGTGCCGTCGATATATTCGTTTTTACGTATTGAGCGGTTGCAGGGCGGTGGGTTGCCCACGGCTGAGGTTCTGTCAATTGACCAAATGGTGGCCCCGCGTGAAGCCAGGTTTTCCAGCCCGAACGGGTTTCGATTCCGCAGGTTGCGATTCATGGATCGCATTCCGGCGGCGATGGAAGAAATCTGGCTGGATTGCGCGGTGACGGATGTGGTGGATGAGGACGCGGTGTCTGAATCCCTTTACCTTTATTATTCCGAGGTCTTGGGCGTTGTTATCACCAGCGCCGAAGACAGGATCAACGTGGGATCTGTTCCAAATTGGGTTGATCCTCGATTTGGTTTACGGGCGGGTGAGATTGCCGGATATATCGAACGCACAGGGCGGTCGCACACCGGTGAAACTGTAGAATATTCAAGAACATGGTTCGATCCGAACCAGATCAACTACGTTTCGAGACTTGGGAAGACCTGACACATGGACATGGTGAATTACGGCATTATCGGTTGTGGAATGATGGCGCGTGAGCACATTCAGAATATCAACTTGCTGCCCCATGGTCGCGTGACGGTGGTGTTTGATCCAGTGCAGGAGCTGGCGCAAAATTGCGCGGTTTTGGCGGGTAAAGACGGGACGGGGCCAGAGGCCACGGTGGCCGAGACGCTGGACGATCTGTTGGCGCACCCTGAATTGGACGCGATCGTTATTGTCAGCCCGAATTACCTGCATGCCGCCCAATTGCATGAAATCGTTGCCAAGCGGCCCTTGCCAATCCTGTGTGAAAAGCCACTGTACACCGACCCTGCGGATGCAGCGAAGTTAGATGCCTTGTTTGACGGCTATCCGCATCCGGTTTGGGTCGCGATGGAATACCGCTATATGCCGCCAGTGGCTGCTTTGATTGAGCAGGCAGAGCAGGCGACGGGCGGGATTTCGATGCTCACCGTGCGCGAACACCGCTTTCCGTTCTTAGAGAAAATTGGCGACTGGAACCGATTTAACGAGAACACGGGTGGCACATTGGTTGAGAAGTGCTGCCATTTCTTTGACCTTATGCGTTTGATATTAAAGGCGGAACCAGTGCGGGTTATGGCATCTGCGGGGCAGGCGCTGAACCATTTGGACGAATGTTACGACGGGCGCACGCCTGACATTTGGGACAATGGATATGTGATCGTTGATTTTGACAGCGGCGCGCGTGCCATGCTTGAGCTGTGCATGTTCGCCGAAGGGTCGCGCTATCAAGAAGAGATCAGCGCCGTCGGACCGAAGGGCAAGATCGAATGTTTGGTTCCAGGACCCGGGCGGTTCTGGCCGGAAAAGCTCGGACCGGCGCCAATCCCGCAGGTGATATTTTCACCACGGGCACCGCAAGGGCCGATTTCGATGGATATCCCTGTGGACCCGACGTTGCTGGACGCGGGCGATCACAACGGATCGACGTTCTACCAGCATCAACGGTTCAACGCCGTTGTGCGCGGACAGGGCGCTGTTGAGGTCACGCTTGAGGATGGCGCCAAGGCCGTCGCGATTGGCATGGCCGCGCAGGAAAGTGCACGTACGGGGCAGGCGGTTTCGTTGTAGAGCCAGAAAATCTAGGATTTTCTGTTTCAAAATCTCTATGAGATTTTGGCGTCTCTGGTCCTCAGGATCGGAAACCAATCGGTTCGCAATTTCTGTCCTTGAACCATGCCGTGGCCCGGAAAGGGCGGTGAAGTGGGGCCGGGGCGTTCGGTGTATCGCGCGTCATCGCCAAGCAATCGCAGGGAAAAGGCGCGGCGGCGGGAGGTGGTTTCATTGCCGCGTGCGCCGTGCAAGACATGGTAATTGAACGCAACCGCGTCGCCAGCCTCCATCGGATATTCGCAGATTTCCATGCCTTCCGCGTCCGGGTCCGGCACGGGCATGTAGTCGTCCTCGTTTGGATAGAACGCGGTTTCGGCGAGCCAGCGGGTCGGCAGGACGGGCTTGGGCCATTTGTGGGATCCAGCAACGCAACGCAAAGACGCATCCGTCACCGGATCAAGCGGCGACCAGAAGCTGACGGTTTGCTGACCTTCAACGAAATAATAGGGGCCATCGCTGTGCCACGGCGTCGGTTTTGACGTGCCCGGTTCTTTGACCAACACGTGGTCATGAAACAGCTGCACGGTTTGGCTTTGCATCAGGTCGGCGGCGACTTCAGCCGCGGGGCTGTCGCGAATGACGCTTTCGAACTCGGGGATGCGCTGCCAGTTGCAATAGTCATCAAAGAAGCGACCTTTTTCATCCGACTTCAGGTTTTCAGCGGCGTAGGGGCCGGGCTCAGCCATGTTGCGCTCAACTCCGGCGCGTAACCACCATCCGCTAATGGGATGTACCGGCTGCTTCACCCAGCAGGTTAGGCTGAGCCAAGTTCAGGCGGCTAAGATCATCATGATGCGGCCGCATCGTTGGCCAGACATCAGCTTTGGCGATTGGTTGGCTCGTGCTTCAGAGCGCATGCATCGAAACAAGGCCGCCGCCGCTCTCGCCAATAAACTGGCGCGTATGGCTTGGAATATATTGAGACGCAAAACGGCGTTCGACGCCTGGAGAGATGAGGTTGCTGTCGGCGTCTAAGCCGAAACAGCCCAAAGGAGTTCGCGATAGATCGAAAGCATGGAGCGGAAAACTACACCCCCAGAATCTAAGGCCCATTAGGTCATAACCGACCTGTCCGCTAATGAGATCACGGTGCGAGCGTAACTCCAAAAAGGCCACGACCCGCGTGTCGATCAATAGGCCGGATACATATGAGTGATTCCCGAGAACATGCGAGAAATCACTTGCGAACAGCAGCCGGTACATACATCTGGGCCGGGCACGTCGGTCGGCATGGCCTTTGGCGCAAAGACCATGCCGCAGGGCGGAAGGCCGCCTGGAGCCCAAAGGCACAAATGCTGCATCCTGTATGAATGACCGCTATGGCCTTTCTGCCCTGTTACTTGAGAAACAACGAGATGTGAGTTCCCGTTGTATCGCTTGTCAGGTTGAACTCTGCCCCGATGGATGTGCTTCGTCGCTTCATATTGGCGATGCCGTTTGCCGGGTGTTCGCATGTTGCCTGTTGCTCTGGATCAAAGCCCTTACCGTTGTCGGAAATTCGTATTTCCTGTTCATTGACGTAGATTGTGATGGTATCGGCCCCGGCATGTTTGATCACATTGGTGATGGCTTCCTGAACAATTCGAGCCAGATGCAGGCTTTGCGAGGGGCCGGGATTGGGCAGAACCGGTTCGCCATGAACCTGCCAGTCAAATGCGATGCCATGTTCTGACAATAACCCCTCCAGCCTTGTGCGCAGCATACCTAGCAGTGTTACAAGGCTGTCGTGATTTTCCATGCTGTCAAGCATCAGCGCGAGGTCGCGCAATGCATCTTCCAACGCGCGACGGATTTTTCCGTCGCCGGTATTATTGCTTTCCATATAGGCTAGCGTGCTGACCAGTTGCCCGCCGATCCCGTCATGCAGGTCCAACATGATGCGGTCGCGTTCCTCGGCGATTGCTTCACGTCGTTTCACCTCGGCCAATTCGGCAAAGCTCTCCTCAAGCTCAGCAGATTTCAGTTCAATCGTGTCGTTGAGCGAGGCGGTCAGGGTTTCGTAGCCGTGTAGAGAATGGATGAGGCGTGACAGGATCAGCCAGATACAGGCCAGCGACATGACCAATGGCATCAGCTGGAACAGATGCATCGTGCGGCTGGGTGCGCTGGTGTATAACAGACAGACTTCGTAGATGCCCAAGCCTAACGCGGTGCTGAGACAGCCGAAGAAAACGCAGAAATCCAATGGCGTCAACAGCGAACGATTCAACCATAACATGATCAGCACGACAAAACCCGAAGGTACCGTGATCAGCAGATTGCCCCAGATCGACAGACTAAAAGCATAGCCTGACGGGCTGAACAGGATCACAACGCCAAGGCCAGTCAGTGCAACTGCATGCGTGATCTGGGGCCATCTGAGCGGAAGCTGCAGAAAACCCTGCAAAAACTTCAGGATCAGCAAGACATAGATCGACACACATGTCAGCCAGAAAGCCGTCCACAGTTTATAACCGCCAAACGAATAGCCATAGCCATAATGGGCCAGAAATCCGGTTGCTGTAGCACAGGCGAGCCCAAGCCACAGATATTCCCGCTCGCCTCGCCGAAAGCTCCATATCACCAGCAATGCAGCCATCAGTACGATCATCAGCCCTAGGGTAAACCTGGCCAGCCCCGGCCCCCAGAAGTGGCGCCAGGATTGATAGGGGGCCAGAACCCGCAGCGGCGCATAGTAAAAGGGTTGCAGTTCCAACCCCTCGCTGGGAGTTCCGTAAAGGGTTATGTCGAACTGAAGGGTTTCGCCTTGCAAGGTCGCCTCTGGCAAGGGGATCAGCAGGGGCGTGTTCCACAGCCGCCTCGGCGGGGAATGAGCAAACACAAGCTGCCCGTTGACCCAAAGGTCGATATTGTCTGAAATTTTAGGGAGATAGAGCGCCCGAAGCTCTGCCGGAGCGTTGGGCCGGGCGTTGGGCTGGGCGACCTCAAAGCGCAGGTAACGCGCTTGGGTCCCGGCATTGGGGGCCATGGGCGTGAACAGGGGAAGGTGCTGCGGTGCGACGGTGCTGCAATCTTGCGTGTGGCAAATGGACAGCTCCGTGATCATCTGCGCGCCCGGGATCGGGCGGATACGGCCAGTATCCAGCAGATAGATCAGCACCGCCAACCCGAAAACCCAGGCCATCATGCCAAAAGAAACCCGCACCAGACGCCCGTTCACAACACACCAATTTTCGAGGCACGTGCCACGGCTTCCATATTTGTACCGACTTCCAGCTTGCGGTAGATATTGGTGATGTGATTGCCCACGGTGCCCGCGCTGATGCCCAACTGCCCGGCAATCTCCTGACGTTTGTACCCACGGGCCACCGCGCGCAGGATTTCTGTCTCGCGCTCGGTCAGGGGCGAGGCCTCGGGTGTGGTCACTGTGCCGTCCTTCACGATGGCCAGCAGATGGCGCGCAATCGACGGGCTGATCGGGCTGCCGCCTTCCAGTACAGTTAGGATATCCTCGCCAATCTGATCAAGCCCCCCGCCTTTGAGGATATAACCCTTGGCCCCGGCCTGAATGGCCTCGACCACGCGGGTCTCATCGCCAAAGATCGACACCACCATGGCATCCACCGGCCAGTCCGCCTGAACGCAGGCGCGCACTGCTTCAATCCCTGACCCGTCGGGCAGGCCGATATCCACCAGCACCACGCGGGGGCGCAGATCAAAGAGCATGTTCAGCCCCTGATCCAGCGTCATGGCATGACCCACCAGTGTGACCCCATCGGTCGCCCCCACGGCATCAACCAGCCGCGCGGCAATGTCAGCACGGTCTTCGATGATCAGGACGGGAGTATCGGACACTTCGGAACCTCCTTTGAAACGCCATTCAAGCACAGCCTAGCAGAGTGGCGACAATATCACATGTGTGAATCCACACATATGCGCGCGCTCATCATTCGTTAATTTACGTAAGCGATTTGGGAGGACTCATTTGATGACACGCCAAAACTGTTTGCGAACACAACAGCGCTGGATGGCCAGCGCCACGATGCTTTTGGTGGTGGTTTTGGGGCTTTCTGTCGGTTCCGCACGTCCTGTCGAGGCGCAGGCGATTTGCCAGTCACCCATTACCAGATCTGTAGTGAATATCACTGCAAATGGTTGCCAATCCCAACTACCGTCTGCTGGCGTCGACTATTGGCAAGTTAACAGCTTGTCTTCTTCGGGGGATTTTCGGATCGGCGTGCGTTATGCTGGCCTTACATCCGAAGCTATTCTCCTCATTACAAAATTTGGCACTAACATAGTGCCAGTTCGGTGCAATGGACCAAATTGTGCGACGGCGACCCGTTGTCAGATTGGGGTGTCATGCGTTTTCTCAGCGCAACTTGGGCGTAACGGAGTGGAATTTACTGCATCGGGAGGTGCCGGTACCGAATTGTTTACAGTTGGCCCTGTTATTGTTTCCGGACCACTTTTCGGCGGACAAGCAACAGCTGACTGGTCGATGACCTTTCCCAACGGATCCCAAATCGCACCGGGACAAATTCAGCCCGTACGATTCGCGGTCCATGCCAATACGCTATTAGAAGGTTTGGGCAATGGTTCGTTTGACATTGGCCCCGGTTTGATTGATCCCGGCCTTTTTCCAGCGCAATTGCCCGCCGATGGGTTCTGCGGCCCCGGTTCCACCGCAAGGTCCGATGGTACGATCGTGCGGTTTCGGGGGTTGACCCTTGCGGGGGCGAGCAGTTGCAATTTTGATTTTGGGATCGGGGCTTTGGGCAATTTAACCGGTGGTACGGTGAATTTCCTGACTTCGCCGTTGACGATAACAGTAAATGGAGAGCAGCGCGCGCTGCCCGCCCAAGCCCGGAATTTGACCAAACTCTCAGGCCAGTTGCCTATCCTGTCCATCGACACCCCGGATATCGTGCAAAACGGCGCGGTGATGGAGATCGGGTTTCGCTATGCCAGCCCGTATATAAACTCGGGCCATACCAATGGCAGCTTTGATTTCGATCCCGTTGCCTTCGCGCCGGGGCTGACCATCGTGCAGGAACCGCAATTCACCAATTGCGGTCCGGCAACATCCACGGTCGTGTCCGCAACCTTGCGCCATATTCGTAGCATTGATGTCTCAAACGGCGGATTTTGCCAGATCCGCATGTCTGTAAAGGTCCCGACGCCCGCGTATCGGACCAACTATAGCCTGATCACCGGCCCGATTGGTGGGTCTCTGGGCGGAGTCATTCATGTAGATAGCACCCCGCCAGTACAGCATTTCACCGTCGCCGGTTCCAATGAAAACCTGCGGCCCGCCACCATGACGATGCAGGTGAACCCGCCCGATGCTTTGGGCGGTGTCCAGCGCAGGATCCGCTACAACATATCACTGCCCGCGGGCCTGCCCACCCCCGGTAACATCAGTTTTGACCACAATACGGCACATCTGGCGGCAGGGGTGACACTGGATACCGGCAGCTTGCCGCTCAACCCGTGTGGGGCGGGATCGTCCATTACGTCAGCAGGCGGCGCGGGCTTTTTCACATTGAACAATGGTCGGCTTTTGCCCGGGCAAAGCTGTAGTTTTGAAGTGGCGATCAATGTGCCTGTTGGTCTGGCCCCGGGAAGCTATACCCAGCTCACCAGCCCGGTGAGAAGCACGGTAAGTGAGGTGCCCCTGACGTCCCCCGCTGCCACAGCACCATGGAGCGTCACCTCACCTGATGCCGCCACCCTTGCCATGCAGTTGATCCCAGCCTCAGCCGTCGCAGGGGCGGCGCGCAGCATCCGCTATACGGTCAACCTTCCTGCAAGTGGGCCTCAACCCGACCGGATCGAATTTGACCATGATGTTGCGTTCTTTGTACCAGAGGTGATGTTTGATACGTCGAATGTGCCTTCCAACCCTTGCGGGGCGGGATCCTCTTTCGTGTCATATGGGTCGGCGTCACAATACCAGTTGCTGGGTGGTAAAGTTGCACCGGGCGCAAGCTGCACGTTCGACGTGCCAATCCTGACCGCTGGCGTCGCTCCGGGCAACTATGAACAACGCACCAGCTCCCTGCGCACGGTGATTGGTGCCACGACGTTCACCAGCCCCGCCGCCAGTTCAACTTTAACCGTCGCCGTTCCTCCTCTGCCTTCAGAACCGGCCACGCTTGCCCTTCAAATTTTGCCGGAACATGCCCGGGCCGGGGAGCCGCGGACCTTTCGATATACGCTCACTTTGCCCGCGAATGTGAACCCGGCCCAAAGTATTGGTTTCAGCCACAATACGGCCTTTGAAGCACCGGGGGTGACCGTTGATCTGGCGAACACCAACACAACCGACCCTTGCGGGGCGGGATCTTCGCTGAATGTGACAAGCGGAAGCGGGGTTTTCGAACTGGTTGGTGGAACCTTAGAGGCAGGCACTGAATGCAGTTTTGATGTGACCGTAGATGTACCGAACACGACGCCAGCCAAGCAAATCTATTCAAGAACCAGTCAGGTCATAACTGTTGCGGCGGGTCAGACCTTGACCTCTCCGCTGGTTGTGACGCGGTGGGTTGTGGTCACCCCGTTCTTGACCGGCGCCACGTTAGATATGCAGGTGACACCCGCTTCTGCGCCTGCGAACGCACGGCGGACAATCACCTATACGATCAGCATACCAACAAACGCACCGCCGCTTAGCAATGCCGTGTTTGGGCACGATATTGATCACGTCGCGCCCTCAACCTTAGCCCAACAAGGAATATTTTTTGATCACCCGTCATTGCCGACTTCGATGTGTGGCACTGGTACTCTCCTTCATAGTGTCACTTCAGTGCGTCAAGGTAGTGGTTTTAATCTCGCGAACCTAGAACTAACGCCGGGGTTCACCTGCACCTTTAGCGCGGCATTCGATATCCCTGATGCCGTCGCAGCGGGACTGGCCCCCGGAACATATTCAATTCCCACACGAGCAATCAGGATAGCTAACACCCAGGACGAGGTCCTTTCAGCAGCACAGGGAACATTCACTGTTGTTGGGCCAACTACCGGCCTGGTACCCTTGGAAATGAGCACGCATATTGATGGCGGTCCGCTACGAGTTGGATCGCCTGTGGATTATGTGGTGACCGTCAGCAACCCCAATGGTGTTGATGTGACGAATGCCGACATGGCGGTTGGGTTGGGGACACCTTCGGTGCCGTTTGTTACACCGACCGGAATGAGTGTCAGCTTTTCGGGTTTCAATGGCGGGTGCACTGGCGGTCCTGCAGCAGCACCTGGCGGTGCAATGGGCTTTATTGCGAGCGGAGTTACTGTGCCGGCAAACAGTACATGCACTGCCACCGGTCAGGTTCAAGTGGATGGCACAGTTCCAGTGTCAAGCTATCCAGTGACGGGGTTCACAGACTTCACCGATTCCGTGCTGGGAGATTTTCCAAAGGTGTTTTCTCGTCTCACACCGATTGTCGTTGCTGCGCCTGATACCGAAGCGCCCGTTTTGACGGCCCCATCAAACCAAACCGCGAACACGGATGCTGGTCAGGCGTTTGCGCGGCTGGATGTGACGGGTCTGGGGTCGGTAACGGATGATAGCGGCTCGGTTCCTGCGATCACCTACCGCGTGGGTGCGAGCGTGCTGAGCGGGCCGTTTGATTTCCCGATCGGCGATGCGGTGGTCACGATGGATGCAGTAGATGCGGTCGGCAATGTGGCCAAACAGGTCAGTTTCACAGTCACCGTCACAGATAATGAGGCCCCGGTGATAAGTGTAACGCCGCCCACACCAGTCACGGCTGCTTTCGGGGCGTCGACTGCAAGCGTCAGCTTTACGGCCTCAGCCACGGACAATTCCGGCGATCCTGTTACGCTTGTCTTTGAACTCGCCAACAGCCAGCCTATCACCAGCCCGCATGATTTCCCCATTGGCACAACCGCTGTCACCGTGCGTGCCACTGACAACGCCGGCAATGCGGTCACCGAGAGCTTTGACGTGGTGGTCAATGCCTCAACCCTGTTGCCGCCTGTTGCGACCGACAACAGATATGTTGTTGCCGGAACCAATGCAGGCGGACCGAGTGTAACGCTTGCCGGTAATGTCATCGCCGATCAGATCCCGGACAGTGACCCGGATGCCAGCGGCAGCACCGGGCTGATTGCGGTTCTGGTGTCCGGCCCCTCCGGTGGGCCCGCCGGAGCCGTTCTGTCCCTGAACCCTGACGGCAGCTTTACTTACGCCTTTGCCAACAATACGCCGGGAAGCCCACAGGACAGCGCAAGTTTCACCTACCGGGTCACGGACCCCGACAGCCTGCAGTCCAACACTGCAACCGTGACAATCACCATCCATGCCGTGCCCAACACCCCGAACACTGCCCCGGTTGCCCGAAATGACAGCTTTTCTGTTTTCGGGGGCGCAGCGCTGAACGGCAATGTGCTGGATGACAATGGCGCAGGCGCAGATGCCGACCCGGATAGTAACCCCGATCCGCTCAGCGTTTTGCTGGCACGGGATGTGGCAGACGGAACCCTGTCCCTTCGTTCGGACGGCAGCTTTAGCTATACTCCGAATGCGGGATTTGCGGGTACGGACGGGTTTGAATACACCCTCACCGATGGCGCCGGTACTGCGACGGGGGTTGTCGCCATCACCGTTTCGCGCCCGCCAGACACCACCCCACCTGTGATCACCGTGCCTGCAGATATTGCGATGAACACGGACGCAGGGCAAGCCACAGCAGCGGTGACCTATAGTGTCTCAGCCAGCGATGATGTGGATGGCGATATCAGCGCCAGTGTCACGCTATCCCATCCTTCGGGAACGGTGTTCCCCATCGGCACAACCACAGTCACCGCAGATGTATCTGATGCTTCGGGAAATGCGGCCACGCAGGTGAGTTTCACCGTCACGGTGACGGATAACGAAGTTCCGGTCATCAGCGTAACGGCGCCTGCACCGGTGTCGGTCCCCATCGGGGTCGCCAGTGCCAGCGTTGCATTCAGCGCCGGCGTCTCGGATAATTCTGGTGCCTCCGTCACGCTTGTCTTTGAGCTCGCAAACAGCCAGCCAATCACCAGTCCGCATGATTTCCCCGTTGGCACAACCACAGTCACCGTGCGCGCCACCGACGGCTCTGGCAATGAAGCTACAAGAGATTTTGATGTGGTGGTCACAGACGGCACGCCACCAACAATTGCCCTTTCCGCAGACACGACCACTTTGCGCGCAGGCCAAACCGCAACCATTACATTTAAGCTGAGCGCAAATGCGACTGATTTTGAAGAAACAGATGTTGCGGTTACCGGAGGCACATTAAGCGGTTTCAGCGGATCAGGCAGAAGCTATGGCGCAAGCTTTACGCCTGATAGAAACAGTTCCGCGGAAGGCAGAATAAATGTGGCCAGCGGCCGTTTCACGGACGCAACAGGCAATGCCAATGCCGACGGGGCAGATGCCGACAACACGTTGATTATTGTCATAGACACGGTGCGCCCAAGCGCCGCAATCAGCACGTTATCAGGGCCAAGTAACGGAGTGTTCACTGCCACCATTACGCTTAGCGAACCCAGCACAGACTTTGCCGTTGATGATCTTGTGCTGGTCAATGCGGCTGCCGTTTTTGCAGGGAGCGGCGATACCTACACGGTCACGCTAACGCCTCAGGGCAATGGCCCCCTCTCGGTTACCGTCGCGACCAGCAGCTTCTCAGATGCGGCCGGAAATAGGAACGCCGCGCGCTCAAACACCCAAAGCGCTGTTTTTGACGGAACACCGCCCACTGTGGAAATCACCGGCTTGCCAGAAACCTTTAGCGATCAAGCAATCCTGGCGGCAAATATTACCTTTTCAGAGCCTGTGACGGGGTTCGAAGCAGAAGACCTGAGCCTTGGGAATGCGACCTCTATATCCTTGAGCGGATCGGGTGCCAGGTATTTTGTGCGGATCAGGCCCACAGGCCGTGGGGATATCACAATGCAAGTGCCCGCAAACGCTGCGCAGGATGGCGCCGGGAACGGCAATCTCGCATCTTCTTTGGTAATCGCACGCAACGAAACAGTCGAGAAAACCCAAAGGCAAATCGCACAGTTCATGGCCGGCCGCGCCAATCAATTGGTCACTAATCAACCCGACCTGACCTGTCACTTAAGGCAAAGCTGTGCCGGGGGGAGTACTGAGACAAGAGTCACCAGAGGTCAGTTATCATTCAACTTCAATTCCCGCCCCGAATGGCCTGTCTGGTTCCAATTGAGTGGCACAAGAACCAGTGACGGCAGTGCCAACAGCGATTATCTGTTTGGTGCTTTTGGATCGCATCGCGCGATCAACGATAACACTCTGGTGGGGGGGGTGTTTGAGTTCGATCATGTCGGGCAATCAGATGGTGCATCAAAGATCGAAGGAACCGGTTGGCTGGTTGGCCCTTACTACGTCACCCGTCTTCCCAACCAGCCGCTTTATTTTGAAGGGCGTCTTCTCGCCGGAATGAGCCACAACCGCATCCAGCCGTTCGGAACATATACCGACAATTTTGAAACCCGGCGAGTGTTGGCCCTGCTCAAGGTTTCCGGGCAGTTGGAATATGGGGAAACAACCCTGATCCCCAGCCTTGCCGGGTCTTACACCACCGATACGCAACTGGCTTATACCGATAGCCTCGGGAACCGTATCCCTGAACAGGGCATCGAACTGGGGCAATTGGAATTGGGGCTCGATTTTGAAACACCTGCAACCATTCTTGGCCAACTCTGGACTTTAGGCGGTGGCGCCTCCGCAATCTACTCAACCACTTCTGGCTCCGGCGCGGCCCAATCCGTCGTCACAAGCTATAATGGGGGACGCGCAAGGCTCGAACTCTCCGGCTCAACCCAGTTTGACAACGGCGCCCGCCTCAACCTCGGAGCATCATATGACGGCATCGGTGCACCCGAGTTTGAAGCTATCGGCCTCGAAATTGGGTTCCAGTGGGAATTCTAAAATCACAAGAGTGTTCATTGGTGCAGCGTGCAGCGAAATGTGACTTTGTCCGCGACCCAGTCATTGCGAAATTGGAAATGCTGCGCGGGGTACGAATGGCAGCAATCGAGCCCAGAATGACCGATGTTGTGCTGAGCACGAAGGGCCGTTTTTTAAGGAAAGCCCATTTTGTGTCTTCAATTAAACCGACCGTGAAACTCACTTGTAGTCGGAGGCCAATCCTCAAATAGAGGTAGATCATCGGTAATTTCATGCCAGGGTGCTTTTGATCCGGCAAAAATATGGGCCTCGGGACGAACAATCGGATCGCCGACCACAGCGCCCAAAGCCACCCAGTCCAGCTTGTTTCCATCCCCTACGACGGCCCCGAGTGGCGAACCGCATCGACCGCAAAAGGGCCTATATACACCCGGTGATGTTTGAAACTTGGCGGTCATGTCTTCGCCAGACGTCCACTTGAAACCATCCAAGGAAACACGTGTGTAAGCAGCGAATGCTGTGCCAGAAGCGCGTCTACATTGCGAGCAATGGCACATTCCAACATCTTTTAGCTCACCTTGGAGCGCAAATTGAATACCATTACACAGGCAGCCGCCACGAATTGTCATGTTCCGGCCCTTCATGAACGTTCACTTTCGATGACATGGTAGATTGCCTCACCAACCGCTGCAACTTCGCTGTCCAGCAAACGGGGGCATGCCATAAAACTGTCGTTTGTTGAATGGTAGTTTTCGTGGAAGCAGCCATTGGTGCGACCGCAGCAAATGGCCTCTTTGTCCCGCAATCTGTGAGTTCGTGTACCATCGGATTTCGCGGCCGCAGCGAATGTCGGCAATGCGGGCTGCAATTGCGGCAACTTGATCCTTTGGCCAACAGCAGGTTTGGGCCGTTACGGTCGCGTTTTCGCCGACGTAGAGCCCAATGCAGCACCACATTCAGTGGCGGCAATGAGTTCGAAGTGTCCGATGCGGCAAGGAGCAACGGGACACGTCATACACCCTTTACGATCTTGCGAATAATCTCATCTTCCGACGGTTGATGGATGGTTTGAAATTTATGCAAGTCTTCCAGTTTGAAGTTGGTATAGCGACGCAACATTTTCCAATCTCGGTGAATGATGGGCAAGGCATCGTATCGAGCCATCAGCAAAAACCGTGTGTCCATTGTTGCTTTTCCCTGTCTATTGTTGTCCGTCCAATTTTCGACTAACTAGACAAATCAAGTTTCTCTTAACGTGTGGCTATGCAAGTGACTGAAAATAAAAGATATAATATACACAAAAGTGCACGTTTAAGTTGTGCACCGATGATGGACTGGACGGACCGCCATTGCCGTTACATGCATCGTCTGCTGTCGCGCCGCACGCTGCTTTATACTGAAATGGTGACGTCGCCCGCATTGGTGCGCGGGGATGCGCGGCATTTGTTGCGGTTTGACCCGAGTGAGCAGCCCGTGGCGTTGCAGCTTGGTGGATCTGATCCGGTTGAGCTGGCTAAGGCCGCGCAGATGGGTGCCGATGCGGGATATCCTGAGGTTAACCTCAACTGCGGGTGCCCGTCTGATCGGGTGCAATCAGGCGCGTTTGGGGCTGTGTTGATGAAGCAGCCCGCGTTGGTGGCGGAATGTTGCGCTGCGATGATTGCCGCACAACCTGCTGAAGTGACGGTAAAATGCCGTATCGGTGTAGATGATCAGGACCCGGAGGAGGTGCTGCCCGAGTTTTTGGCACGCATTGTCGGTGCAGGTGTTACCCGTGTCACGATCCATGCGCGTAAGGCGTGGTTGCAGGGGCTGTCACCCAAAGAAAACCGCGATGTGCCTCTGCTGGATTACGATCTGGTGCACCGGATGAAGGGGCTGTTTCCGAATCTACATATCTCCATCAATGGCGGGGTATCGACGTTGGAACATGCTAAGGAATTGCTGGATGCGGGCCTTGATGGGGTGATGATCGGGCGGGCGGCCTACCACAACCCGACCGATATCCTGCAAGCGGCTGACGCCGTTGTCTGGGGCGAGGACATGGGGCCTGAGCCTGTCGATGTGGTCTTGCAGATGCGTGACTATATTGAAGCGCATATGGCGGACACCACGCGCGGGGGCGGGAAGTTGATGCCTGTTGTTAAGCCGATGTTAGGGCTGTTTGCTGGGCGCCCCGGTGCGCGCCAGTGGCGGCGTTACTTGTCTGAAAATGCCCACCTAGGGGGCGCTGGTTGGTCCACGATCGAGGACGCGTTGGCCGCGATGGAACGTACAGCCGCATAAGGGTTGTTGCCGCCGCGCACATGCGCAATGTTGGCGCAACACTTGGAGCGCCTTATGCCTGAAATGTCTATTCTTTTACCGCTTGTCGGATTGCTAATGGTGATCGGCGCGTTTGCTGGCGTTTTGGCCGGATTGCTTGGCGTTGGAGGCGGTATCGTCTTGGTGCCTGCGTTCTTTTACGCCTTCTCGGCGCTTGGTTATGACAGCCCGCAATTGATGCAAATCTGTTTGGCGACATCATTGGCGACGATCATTGTGACATCGCTGAGGTCCTTGAATTCGCACAGTAAAAAACGCGCTGTAGAATGGGAAATCCTGCGCGGCTGGGGGGTTGGTATTGTCATTGGAGCGATCATTGGCGTGGCGGTGGCGACGCGGTTGCAGTCCGTTGTTTTGCAGGCCTTGTTCGGCGGTTTGGGCGTTTGCATCGGCCTTTACATGGCGTTCGGCAAGTCTGATTGGCGGCTGGGGGACGAGATGCCTAAGGGAGCGTTCCGTGCGATAGGGTCTCCGATCATTGGGTTTCTGTCGGTTTTGATGGGGATCGGAGGCGGCAGCTTTGGGGTGCCGACGATGACATTGTTTGGCGTGCCGATCCACCGCGCAGTCGCAACGGCGTCGGGTTACGGCGTGATTATCGCGCTGCCTGCAGTCATCGGGTTCCTGTTTGCAGATATTGAGGTTGCGCCGCCGTTGACTGTGGGCGCTGTGAACTTCGGTGCGTTTGGGGTGGTGGTGTGTATGACGCTGATCACGGCGCCTTGGGGCGCAGCACTAGCGCACCGGATGGACCCTAAGCCATTAAAGCGAGTGTTCGGGTTTTTCTTGATACTTGTGGCGCTGAATATGTTGCGCAAGGTTTTGGGAGCTTAGGTAGGAAAGTCCGCTGTGTGGGACGTTACGCCTTATCGCTGCAGTTGCGCCAATGATTGCTTCTTGAAGACTGCTTGGTTTGAAGAATAGTATCTACGGACCAGTAATCTAACTCCCGTCGTAGGGTGGGTGTAGCTCTCAAACTTTGAACTTCGGCACCAAGATGGATGAGGCCTGCTCAATGATGTTTCCAGCGATGTCTTGCGCGCTTGGTGCGCTGTCGATCAAGCCAAGTCCTTCTCCTGCAAACGCTGCAACCGTTGCTGTGTCGCCGCGTTGTTGCGCGTCAGCCCAGATTTCTTTCTGAACCTCAAGATCTTCAAGCAAATCAGTCTCCGAACCGTGCCAAGTATTAAGAAACGCATTTCTCTGAGCCCGCGCCGTGTAGCGCCTTGGCCAATCATAATCTCGGACAATGTCGAGAACGCGGGTACGTAACGTGTCGTCACCATTTGCAGCTAACGCGTTTGCTAAAATACGAGGATGAACCAGCGCCTCTTTGGACGCCCAGTAGCGTGTTCCGACGACGACACCATCAGCACCCAATGCAAAAGACGCGGCCAAACCACGACCGTCTGCGATGCCGCCTGCTGCAACCAGTGCAACATTAGAATTCTGTTTTGCGATCTCGTCAAAGACTTCTGGAACCAAGGTCATTGTCCCACGGTTTTCACCGTGTCCACCCGCCTCGCTTCCCTGTGCCACAACGACATTTGCGCCGACTTCAATCGCACGACGGGCATCTTTCCATGTCTGCACTTGGCAAATCAGAGGGATACCAGCGTTCAAAATGTCTTCGGCATATGGTGCCGGGTCGCCGAAGGACAAATATATGGCCTTAGGATTGCGTTTTATAACGTGTCTTAAGATCCAAGGGCGGTCTGCCAATGCCCAAGTAATAAGGCCGCATCCAATGTGCGCCTGACCGGCAACTTCGAACTGTGCATCTATCCAATCGAGGTCGCCGTAGCCACCACCGATCATACCGAGTGCGCCACTATGAGATGTAGCAGCTGCAAGCGCACCGCCAGCGGCAAACGCCATTGGTGCTTGGATAATGGGATATTTCAGATCAAGAACGTCAGTCAGGCGCGTTTTCATGAAATGGCCTTCCGGTATTCCTCTACCGGCAATCCGCCGATGCCCCAATTTTCCAGATCGACTTCGTCAATCACCACAAATGTTGTCGCTGGCTTTTTGCCCAAGACGTCTTGCAAAAGATCGGTAACACCTGCGATGAGGCATGCTTTCTCCTCTGCACTGGGGCCTAGGCCATCTGGGCCACCTTCGCGCGTAATTTTGATATTCACGTAGGGCATGGGTCAATCCTCCTGAGGTAAGTATGCGAACGCCTTGGTGACGACCCGCCATTCGCTGCCATGCCGGACA
This sequence comes from Octadecabacter ascidiaceicola, assembly GCF_900185015.1. Classification (GTDB taxonomy): domain Bacteria; phylum Pseudomonadota; class Alphaproteobacteria; order Rhodobacterales; family Rhodobacteraceae; genus Octadecabacter; species Octadecabacter ascidiaceicola. Next base: position 675,447 of record NZ_FXYD01000002.1, read on the forward strand.
AGGGTCAGGTGATCCAGATAGTCGCGGCCCATCATTGTCATCCGTGCCGTGACGTGGGCAAGACGTGCGCTGCCAAAGCTAATTTCCAAAATTGTGTCCTTTCGCGGCTCGTTCCGCTTGGCCGGAGCTTCACGTTGATCGATCCGCGCCATGTAGGTATCCAGATCAAGGTAAAGCTCGTCGCCTTCTGTCGCACAGATATACGCGAGTTTGGGGTGAAAGACCTCTCGTAGGCGGTCGCTATCTGCGTGGTACAGACCGTCAAAGTAAGATTGCATCAGGCTGCTGACCTCTGAAAAATCTTGCGGTGTCATCACAACAAGCCTTCTGCACGCAGGGCCTGCTGGACCGCTGGGCGTTCAGAGACACGCGTTACAAAGCCAGCAAGGTGCGGCCAATTCTGAAGGTCGATGTCTTTGAAATTTGCCCAGTTCGCCACGACGAAAAGATAGGCGTCGGCAACAGTAAATTGCCCGTTGACCAATGTCTGCCGACCGTCTGATAGAAATTCCTCAACAACATTGAATTTTTGCTTCACTGCCGCGCGGGCTTGGGCGGTTTCGGTTTCGCTGGCACCGTCCCGAAACAACGCGGAAAAGGCTTTATGCAGTTCCGAAGACACGAACACGAGCTGTTCTATCACCCGCGCGCGGTCCATCGTTCCAACTGGAGGAATAAGCCCGGCATTGGGGTGTGCATCCGCCAGAAACTGAAGGATCGCGGGCCCTTCTGTTAGAACTTCACCATCATCAAATTGTAGCGCGGGCACATATCCCTTTGGGTTGATTGTCGTATAGTCGGAACCTTTTGCGGTAAGCCCCGCGGTGTCATCGACGGCTTCGATTTCAAACGGAATGCCGGTTTCGATCAATGCAATGTGGCTTGCGAGCGAACAAGCGCCCGCCTTATAGAACAGTTTCATTTTTGACCTTTCTGAAAGCCTTTGGGTTACGCGGTTGAGATGGCATCTTGAGTTTCACATAGCAATTAGGTAACCGTTGGTTACTCAAAGAAATGCGTTACTCCACAGAAACCAGGTTACAAAAAATGCCGCTGAAAATGCGAAAGAACAAAAGCACGGAACCGCCTGAACCATGCATGCTGACCGAATGCATGGCCGTGATTTCCGGTGCGTGGGCACCCAATGTCATTTGGTCTTTGCGCGGGGGGGCACGTCGTTTCAGTGAGCTGCGCGCCGACATACCGCCGATCTCGGCAAAAGTGTTGTCGGCGAGGTTAGGTGAGCTTGAGAAAAAGGGGGTGCTGGTCCGCCATGTACGAAGGACCTCTCCGCCGTCAACCGAATATGAATTGACAGCACTGGGTACAGAATTGCTCCCCGCTCTTGATGCAATTGTTGAGGTGGGTCATAGACTTAAGACACGGCGATCCACTGTGAACTCGTCAAAACATTGAGAGTGTGGTTACCGGTGAACACCAAAATTCTGGCGCTCTGCAGAATGCTCAGCCCGCCAACGAGATCGCTGTTTCTTGAACGTGGCCGTTCATCCGGTTCGCAGCATCGGTCGAATTGCTCCAATTCTGTTGAAAAAGTCTTCTTGATTTGAAGGCCATCGATTGATCCTGAGCTGCTGATCCGGATGCTGCTGGTGGGCTATTGCTTCGGTATTCGGTCAGAGCGCCGGTTGTGCGAAGAGGTGCATCTGAACCTCGCATATCGCTGGTTCTGCCGCCTCG
>NZ_FXYD01000009.1 GCF_900185015.1 Octadecabacter ascidiaceicola
AATAACAAGATTTGTTTCCATCATACTTTAACCTGATTATGAGTTGACGCTTCCCGACGCTCAGCCAAGGCTTGACGCATGATCTGATAGGCCGACGACAAGAACAGTCCTGCCATAATTGTTGCAACGATTAAGTCTGGCCAACCGGTGGCCGTTCCCCACACTCCCAAAGCAGCAAACATAACCGCTACGTTGCCTATGGCGTCATTGCGTGAGCAAAGCCAAACTGACCGCACGTTGGCGTCACCATCCTTGTAACGCACCAAAAGCAACACGCTGGCGAGATTTGTCACCAAGGCCAAGAAGCCCACCAATCCCATGATTTCTGCGGTTGGAATGCCAACGTAAAAGACGCGGTAGACAGTCGAACCCAAGACCCACGCCCCCATCAGAAACAAGCTAATGCCTTTTGCGAGCGCGGCCTTTGTTCGTACCTGTAAGGACGCACCAATAACCGCAAGCGACAGGCCGTAGGTTAGCGCATCCCCCGCAAAATCGAGCGCGTCGGCTTGAAGCGCTTGAGACTTGGCCGCGTGACCGGCACTCATCTCCACAACGAACATGATCGCATTTAAGGCAATGACGATCCAAAGCCGTCGCTTGTACTCATCTGAAACGCCCTCAAACTTGGCGTCATGTCCGCAACATCCAGCCATGCCAGAACCCTTTTGAAACTTCATTGCACATAGTGTAATGTCTCTAGTAACTAGAGGTTCAAGAGAAATTTCAAAATGTTTTCAATTGGTGGGCTTTCGAAAAAAACAAAGGTCAAAATACCAACGATCCGCTACTATGAAGAAGCGGGTTTACTGGCTGCGCCAGAGCGTACCAACGGCAATCAAAGGCGCTATGATCAAGCGGGATTAGAGCGGCTCAGCTTCATCAAACACGCACGAGAGCTGGGGTTTTCCATCGAAGCAATATTATCGCTGATCGAGTTACAAGAACACCCCGACCGCTCTTGTGACGAGGCGACGGCCATTGCTACCGCACAGCTCTCAGACGTCCGTGCTAAAATCAAAAAGCTGCGCTCTTTAGAAAAGGAACTTAAGCGTATTTCTGATTGCTGTGATGGTTCGGGATTATCCGAAGACTGCAACGTTCTGACGGCTTTGGCCGATCACACGCTGTGCATTCATCCTAGCCACGGATAACAGTCTGAAAACAAAAATTTAACATAATTTAGCTTACCGGCTCTGGCTGGGGTGATAAACATTCAATATTTCCACTCGCTCACCCGAAACTCGATACACGATCCGGTACTTGTATTTGCGCGTAATATGGAAACGAGCGCTCGTTAGCTCGATCTGCGCCCCCATCATTGGGAAATGCCCTAGCAGTTCCGCAGCGCGTTCTATGTCACGGGGCACGTTTTGCGCTCCGTTTGGGCTACGCTCCACCAGATACACGTTGATATTTTTGAGCTTGTTTAGAGCTTGTTGGCCGAAAACTACCTTATGAGGCATTTTGCGCGAAAAAGTCCGCAACCTCTTTAGGGTCTGCTTCTACAAAAGGCTCTGTAGCGAGCTGGCGAATTTCGGCCAGTTCGTCCCCTGTAAAGTTGGCCTCTGCCGTTAGTCCATAGTTCAAGGTAAAAGCCTCGATCACATTCGCCAAGGCTTCTTGCCCTGCCTCTGGCAAGGTTCTTTCTGCGCTCTGTAAACTGTCTTTTAGATGTGCGTTCATATTCACATTTTACCCGTAAACATGGCCTCGTGCAAATACTCACTATAAAAAGCTAGAATTTAAGCTTTTATTAATTTAGACTTTTTGTATGTCGCTAAATTTAAATCTTCGGGCTTTCCCCATAGCCTTAAGGCTTCTGGCACAACGTAGCCATTAAAGATTGTTCGATCTGTGATTTTACGCCGGTCAAGTTTCTTAATCTCCCCCTCGATTGATCGCCAGCGGTTGCGATAGTCGGGAAGGGGTGGGATTAAGTCACCAACAACGGCGCTTAGTTCTACCATATTGGCCGCGCTTTGTGTCTCTATCAGCTCTGTTGCCCGTTTCCGTTGGTGGTCCTTAAATTCGGCCTCTAGCGCCTCTGCGGCTTGTTCCGCCTTAGACAGCTCCAATCTGGCCGCTTCTCGTTTGGCTAGAGCTTGAGCCGCCTTTTCTGCCTTTTGACGTTCGGCTGCTGCTTTGACTCCAACCCCTTCGTTTAACATCTTGGCGAGATAATTTTTAGCATCGTATTTTTCGCCTTTAGCATCCATCTTTCTAAACCGGCTTTCAGTGTGGGCGATTATCTCCCCCACCCCTTGCACGCCATAAGCCTTTAAAGCTCTCTCAACCGTCTTTGACGTAACCCCCAGCTTAACGCATTTGTCGATTAAGCCGGCACGTTCACCGCTTGCGCCGGCCTCAATCTGTGCCGGCTCTTTTTTGTTCTCGATCAATGCCCCGTCAAAGCTCTTAGCCAGCTCTGTCACCATTCGTTCAGCGTGTTCAGCCTCGAAAAGCTGTAGCTGCCAAGCTTGCGGTTTAATGGTAAATTTTAGGTGTGTCAGTTTGCGCCCTGTCTTCACCGGCTCATAACTTAACTGCAAATCTGTGCGCTCGTTTACAGAATCTAGTAAGGGCTTAAGAACCCACTGCTTAAAAGCTTTAAACGCTGGGTAAGCGCTCGGCTCCACCCCCAAGTAAGAGCGCAATTCTAAGTAATCTAACGTAACCTCTGTGCTCTTGGTTCTATCCACTAGATCGCGAAACAACGCATAGAAGGAATAGCCCCTCCGAACGTCTGCTAGAGCTGAAATAAAGTATATGTTCAGCCGTGCGAACACACGCGGGTCTTTCACGAGTTTTTCAATACGTGGATGAACTTCAAAGGCTATAACGCCACGCCCTTTATTAGTCGCCCGACCAATAATCAAAGGGGCTTCATAACTATCAAATGTTCGATCTTGCCCCATAAAATTAAAGCGCAAATCTGTTTTTGAGATAGTTTTCACCGCCTCGGTTATCCGAGTATAGTCTTGGTTTCCCTCTTGCCGCATAACCGCTCTAACCAAGCTTTTTTCGAGATAGTAAAAACCATCTGGCGCTCGTTCCATCTTCGCAATGATGTGAACACATAAGAACAAAATACCTTGCTCAAAGTCTGACAAACGCCGCTCATAGTGTAGCAATGCCGTGGGGTGCTTGATTGTGTTGCGTTCAAGGTAACGCTGTAGCTGTAACGCCGCCATATCTGCTCGAATCATTGTTCTTGTGGTTTATTATGAACAAGACTACCACACTTAGGGGGTAGGTCAATTTTTTTTCACTATCCCTCTAAGGGCAGCTAAACCACGATTTCACTATCCCCCTAAGCACGGTCTCACTATCCCCCTAAAATAGATCAACCACGATTCTACTATCCCCTTTGACCACGATTTCACTATCCCCCTAAGCAACAACAAGAAACGCTCAAAACCCTTTGTTTATAAGGCTTAAGCAAGTCTAAAAAGACAACCACGATTCTACTATCCCCCTAAGCCCTCAAAGCCCTTATTTATATGGGTAAAACAGCTCTGAAAAACCAACCACGATTCTACTATCCCCCCAAGCCTTTTTTGACCACGATTCCACTATCCCCTTAAAGCTCTAAAACTCTTTATTTATAAGGGTTTGGGTATTTCAAAAATACACCTTCTAGCTAAAAGAAAGAGTATCAAAGATACTTAACTACTAACTAGCAGCAGCTAGTTTTCTTTTTTGGTTTTAAGAAGTTAGAAAAGCGATAAGGGTTTAAAACATAGGGTGAGGTTCTAGATTAGAAAATCGGCTGTCTAAAAATGAGGCCGCAATGTGCAGTTAAGCTAAATCAACCATCACCACCCCACCAAAAACCTATAAGTTCCGCGCCACGCCGATCTTTGCGCCGCCCCCTGCCCCAAACTTCGATTTTGGACGCCAGAAACAGCCTCTACAGGCGTTTTTCGGACTTTTAGTTGGTGGGGGTGCCAAAACGATCATCTAGGCGCTTAGAGGGCGAATTTTGCGCGCCACCATAGTCGGCTATTTTTTATAACAGCGTAAAAGCTTAAATTCTTAAAAGCTAAAATTTAAGCTTTTTCTCTTTGGGCCTTATATACAGCTAACATTTCCTCAAGTAATTCAACATGCTTAAGGCCGTCTTGAACGGCAACCATCTTAAACTCTTTCATCCATTCGGGACTTACTCGCGTTCCAAAAGGTTCGGTTCGTCCTGTCTTTTTCCGAACGGCTTTAGCTGCCGGTTCTGGCTTTGCTGGCGCGTGTTCTGGTTGCTCCAAGGCTGTGCTTGCATCGGCTGGCGGTGTGCCTAGTCGGTTTTTCTTGGCGGGTTTTTTTGGTAATTTTGTGACCATTATTGTGCGATTTTATCAAGTATAGACTGCATAAGAATTTCTGCCTTTTCGTTCAAAGCTTTGTAGCGCGTTTCGGTTACGGCCAAGCCAGTATTTTGAGCCTGTCGGTATGCTGGTTTCTCGTACAAACAGCCGTCTAAAGCGGTGTAACCGGCTTCGGCTATGAACTCGCGAGCTTCCCGAATTTCGGCTTCTGTCGTTACTCGTGTAAGAGCTAGGGCAATTTTGTTGGTGGGTATGCCGGTTTTGCGTAGCTCGTTTGCTAGTCTGATTGCTGGCATTAGATCATCACGGCTGGCGCATGTTGGTATGACAGACAAGTGAGAGTGTTTAGCTAAATCGGCGGTTACGGCGCTGGCTCTGGCGGCTGCATCCATAACGAGCAAGTCGTGATTATCAGCGTTCTTAAGGGCTGTTGCTACAGTTCCGAAAACCTCAACGGAGCCTACAGGATCATAGCCAGAGTTAAGCCTAACCTTGTGCCAGTCGGCAACAGTGCCTTGTTGTGTGTCTAGGTCGGCAACTTTCACGTCCCAACCACCGGCGCTGGCTTCACGAGCTAAAGCACGGGCGAGGGTGGATTTCCCGACGCCGCCTTTTTGAGCAATAAATGATACGATATATCCCATATACTAAGCCTAACAAACTGCTTAAAAGTTTAAAAGCTAAAAATCACAAAAGCTTAAAAGCTAGAATTTAAGAAATTTCTATTTTGCCTAGTTAAACAAAGGGGCAGGGGAGTTGTCGGCGTATGGCCGTAGTAACGGCCTTTGACCTTTTTAACCGTCAAATATGCCAATTTTCCCGATCCTAAAAACTAAATTAGGCCAGATGCAATGCGCTGCACCTGGCCTAACTTCTATATCACAAAAGTTAGTTGTAGTGATAACTAGTCGTTGCCCGTTACTGTTTTGATAATCTCGCGCACCATCTGTTCTGTTTCTTCTGGTGTAGCGGCACCATCGCGCAAATTTTTAAAGGCGGTTTGAGCTACAGCTAATGCTGTCTCGCGTAAGGTTGGCTCAACGTTTGACACTAGGTCGCCATGTAAGGCGGCTTCTTCGGCTGTCAGTTCTTCGCCATCTTCAAGCTTGCGGATAATGTCGCCGCGAATGCGTTTTTCTTGCCCCAAACCCCAGAGTTTTTGGGCTTTATCTTCCGCTGATATCGGTGTTTTTTCAGTTATTCTTCAGTGATTAAGGATCGCTAAGTATACCACAAATTCCAACGTTTGAAAAATTATGCCTCGTTCAGCTTACGCAACACGCCCTCAATGTCGCTTGTTTGCCAAGCCTTCGTTTTTTGCGCCAGTTCGGCCATAAACAGCTCAAAATCTTTTCTTATGTCGTTATCAGTCCACTTTTCGCGGATGCGGGCGGCGCTTTCAGCCTTAATCGTTCGCTCTTGGTTTTGTTGTGCCGTTACTTTAGCGGCTTCTGCCAAGTAAAAATCGGTAAGACGTTCTCGAATATACGCCTTTGTATGTTCACGGATTTCACGGCGTTGATTGCGAGCGGTGTTGTTGTCTGTCGTTAGCCGGTTTCTGGTGTCAATGCCGGTGATTAGATCGTGTTCTTGAACCTCAACATTTTTGACGTTCACAAGATGGTCAAAATCCGCTTCTAAATTTTGCCGGTAAATGTGCGCCCCGATAAGCTGCAACGATTGTTCGCGATGGGTTATCTCTTCTTGCTCGTCGCGAGATATCGCGGCTTTTTCAGCTTGACCTGCAAGGCTGTCTTGGCGCTTCTGTTCCAGTTCTACGGCTCTTGTATCATCCTTGCGTTGTTGCTCTCTAGCACGGTTCAAAACGCGAGAATTTTCAAGCCATTCACGGTGTTGCTGTTGCCGATCAAGTCTAGCATCTGCTTGCCGGTCTTTTTCTCGTTGTTGGCTGGCTTGGTGGCTTAAGCGACGCCCTAGATCATCAATCACCTAGACCTCCAATCGCAAGACTCTTTAATTCATCAAACAGGCCGTCCAATTCTGCCCGATCTTGATCGTCGTTTTCATTAATAAGGCTTTGAATTTGGCGGTTGATCTCTGCACGGCGAGTGCGCTCCTGCTCAATTTGAACGGCGCTCACTCCCTGCGCTAATCTTGATTGATCCATCCTATCTAGAAGCTGCATAAGTTGCTTGTGCCGATCCTTCATAAGCTCGCGGCGCTTATAATGGCTATCGTCTGTAAGCGCTTTTTGCTTCCGCTCTTCTTTTTCAATTTCGCCATCTATTACGCTCATTTGGTTGCGCAAACGCCGTATCGGTTCAAGTTCAGTATTTATTCGACTCTTAATTTGTTCAAGCTCGCTCAAAGAAGCCGTGCCACCAAAATAGTAATACCTTGCATTGCTATCTCGTTCATATTTGCTCTTTCGCAGCACCCTTCCGACATTTTCATACTCACCTGAAACAGTATTGTATGATCTATGTTGAGCTAGACTGTTGATTACTTGCAGCTTCTGCTTCTTTAAGTCATCTAAATGGCTCAAATTATCTCCCCCATTTCATTAACTCGTCTCAACAAACGGTAAACTCTCTGTCGATCCCAAACACCGTTCCGCGCAGTTGGGACTTTTCTAGCGTTTAGCTCACGGGTCAAGCTGGTGATAGTTGTGCGTAGATCTTCGGGGATCTGGCGGATTTGCTCGGCTGTAAATTTGGCGAAGTCGTCCGCTGCTTGCCGGTTCTCTTTCGCTCGATCTTTTCCGGCTCTCCCCAGCTCTACACCACGGGCTTTGGCCGCTGCTAGGCCGTCCTTTGTCCGCTGGCTTATCATTTCGCGTTCATGCTCTGCAAATGCAGCCAGCATGTGAACCATAAGGCGGTTTGCGTGTGGGTTGTCACACGCCACAAAATTTATGTTTGTTTCCATCAAGCCAGATACAAAATGCACGTTCCGTGCCAACCGGTCGAGTTTGGCAATCACAAGCGTTGCCTTCTCGCGTTTACAGTTCTTGACAGCTTCGGCCAGCTCTGGCCGGTTTTTCTTTTTGCCGCTCTCGATCTCCGTGAACTCCGCCACCAGCTCCGCTGTTGGATTGGTGGCAAGGTAGGCTTGCACGGCCATACGCTGCGCTTCTAATCCTAGTCCACTTTCGCCCTGCCCCGTTGTCGAAACGCGATAGTAAGCTACAAATTTTGAGGCCGGTGTGTGTTGGTTCATGGGAAAAGTGTCTCAAGTGAACGGTCGTTTACTTGAGACACTTTAGAGAAAAGGTGTCAAAAATCAATTTCTTACAAGTTCCTGCAATCATAGGAACCGTCGGACACGCAGCCTATAATTTTTGTAGGCTTGACCGTAATTGGCTTCAAGCCAAGGCTCCTCGGCAAATGGCGCAGCGATCAACACGGCAATGGCGACGGCTCCCACAATCATAGCTGACGGCGCAGCCGACAAAATCAACCAGCCTGCAACCATGGCTATGTCGGCTACATATTGAGGGTTTCGAGAGAAGCGATATAGGCCGTCTGTTTTCAACTCACCCACAGCTCCGCCCGTTTGTGGAACGCCGAACTTCATGACCTCCGACCACACACCCAAATGACCCAAAATGATAAAGGGTACACCAATGCCGAGCCGTACCCAATTTGGGAAAGCTACGGCTTGCCAGCCCAAAATTCCCAAAATGACCAAAACGGCAAATAGAGTGAAAGTTGGAACCCAAACCAGCACGGGGGTTAAAGCTGTGTATTTCTGTGGTGGCCATAAGCGCCGCGTGGGGCAAAAAATTGACCAAAGTATAGCTGCAAGAGTGCTAAACGCGATAGTTAGCCCTAGAATAACAAGATTTGTTTCCATCATACTTTAACCTGATTATGAGTTGACGCTTCCCGACGCTCAGCCAAGGCTTGACGCATGATCTGATAGGCCGACGACAAGAACAGTCCTGCCATAATTGTTGCAA
>NZ_FXYD01000003.1 GCF_900185015.1 Octadecabacter ascidiaceicola
TCCAGAACGTCCAAATACTCTTTCACAGCGCGCGGCGCATCGTTTGGATCAATGGCGCTGCGTTCCCAATCTTCCTTTGGCGTGGAGTTTTGTTTGTTCGCATCGGCCTCGATTAAGCTAGCGTCTGGATGCTTACTAAATTCATGCAAACGACGTGCATCAGCGACAAACCATTTAGGGCAGCTTTTCTCAGTGAAGAGGGATATTTGGTTTGCAAATTCCGGCGGTACGAACTGCGCAATATACTTCAGCTTAAGCTCTGTATTTCGCCTTTGAGCGATCGCAAATGGTTTTGTCTCGAGTAAAACCCTGAAACCAGATCGATACTCAATAAGTGCATCCGCCGTATAAGCCACCTCACGACCATCCTCGCATGTGTACGTAACTGAACTGGGCTGATCCCAGATATGAACAACCTCCGGATCAGCCATGGCGACAAACAAGCCAGCCCCCTCAAGGTGGCTTTCGGTTTTCAGAGTGATGTATTTTTTTAGCTTCTGGCTAAAGAATGGGATCCCGCCCCGGCTGCTTTGTCGAGATCGCTTGCTGAGTTTTCTAGTTCCAGCGCTTTCCAACGGAATCTTAACGACTCCTTGAAAGCAATCAACGTAGGACTGGCGAGCACAAAGCTCAGGTTTCGATGTTCTTGATGGTTGTTCTTTGACCATAAGGTCATCTGTTGGTGACGACATCATGCGCCTCCCTCATTTGCGTGAAAACAATAGCTAACGCCGCCGCAAAAAGCGGCGTCGCAGCTTGACTTTTGGCGTATGAGAAGGGAAATTCGTCTGAGGTGGCGTCGAAATCTACCTACAGAGAGCCCTCAATCGTCTATGACGAGCGAGGGTTTTCGCCTTCTCGGAGAATTATTAGCTATCCATCCGAGACCTCCATGTTTTCATGGGTTGGGCCAAATATCTCATCGACCGGAGTGCCGAGTTGAAGCGCGATGAAATCTTGGACCTTTTTTGAGCGACGACTTCTATGAAGCACTTTGCTGACTAAGCTACGAGAGCCGCCCTAATCTTCAATCCGTCTTCGGACAACGTGAAGCGTTTTTTTTCGTTGGCCTCGACGATCTGGACCAATTCCTCGCGGCTTAGTTTTCGGTTGGCTTTTTTCATTTTTCGCAACAGCTGGTCAACATCAACCCAGCCGTGCTTGTCCACCTGAAGACCTATCTCTTCAGGTTTGTGCCGGAGTACCAAGCTCAAAAACTTACTCTCTTTGCTCATGATTAGACTGCGTTACCATATTGATTGATCCGCAATTATCATGGCACCCGATGGATAGGAACCGTGGAGATATCCCTTTAAGAGATATGGCTCCGCCAAAAGGCCCTTCTACAGCGTCGTCGACTAAGCCCGGGTGCACGCATTACCGTTTACCTCACCTTTCAACGTTTCCCCCAAGAAATCTCTTTCGACCGAGAGGCCAACCACTGCAAAACCCCATTGCTAGACGGCATGTTATCGGCATCTCAAAACCGCCTCATAGCATTTGGGAAAGTACGACTGATCGTGTTCTGATAGTGCTGCAACGGCACCTCTACTCTTTGCTGAGATTCTTAAGGGAACTTTGACTGACCCAACGCCAGGAACCACCACTGCAGCAGTCTTTGTTGCAAACTTTCCATCGTATTCTCCAGATTTGATGTACCTTTGAATTTTGACCAAAATGATTAGGTTGCGCTGCCGTGAACTAAGGAAGGATTTGAGTTTGTCGGTGTCGACTGCCAGCCTCTCCCCAACTGTTTCCGTCTCATGTCGGCCTTGTCCTTTCCGCATTCCCCACGCCTCTGAACGCAGGAACACATTTTGGCTTTCATCCATCCAAAAACGACCAAAATCATCAGTCCGCTTTAGTGATAACGCTGCTATCGTTTTGTCGTTTGGCCTTGTTCTTCCGGCGACATGCTTGACAGCGTATGGATCAGAAGCATCGATAGATGCAGATCGCCCACGGCATCTCCGATACGTTCGGTCCTGCATGAGGCGACCAAAAGCAATCCATCGATTGGCTCAATAAGCAAAGCCTCGATGAGCTGTTTCGCAAACGAGTTGGTGTTGGTTGCTGCTGCTCTCAGTCCGGCGTGATCCACGGCGTCAAGGAGCAAGACTATCTTCGCGGCACTACTCCGTCTTTGGACAGCAGCAGTTGCCTGCTTTAGGCGCTTAAGGCCCGTTCGCAAAAGTGAAGCTTCGTCCGCGCCAGGCAGCAAAGGGTCACAAAGTCCTTTCACCGCTATTGAGTTGACCAAGTGGACCAAACTCCGATTTACCAAGTGACGTTCGTCACCCGGCATTCTCCATCGGCCGCCGCCAAATCCATCGTGAAGTATGCAAAGACAGTTCTCACCAAAACGTTGAGCTAACGCTTGCAGAGTAACTGTTTTACCTGAACCACCAGCGCCATGTATCAACATAGGGCTTTGGGCATTGAGTAGGTCCGCAACAACGATGTCTAGGAAAGAACGAGCAACTACGTTTTCAACATCTGGAAACGATTGAGGCACAGGAAATAGGTCGTCCTCATCACTCAACTCAAGAGCTCCAAGAACATCAGTGCGTTTTACAACGTTGTCTTTGTATCCCTCCGTACCCGCCTTATCCCTTAAAAGCTGGCAAAGGCTATGGTAGCGAAGTTTAGCGAACACGTCGTTTGCGCCGCCCCAATCCGCCAAAATATTTCTAACGCTTGCTTTTTCTCCACGAAGTGAGCGACCAGCCCCGACGATATTGAGCGTGGCCAACAGCTCTACCAACTCGACCGAAGCGGTTTCTTCGCCCCCTGTCAGCGTACGATATTGTCGTTGTTGCAAACCGTTAAGAGAAGAATAGGGTTTCTCTTCGGAAATTGCCTTGATTGTTGCCCTTAAGTTATCACCGACTTCGCGATTGGTCGCAAATTCAAATTCCAAAGAGGCTTCGACCCAACTCGCCCCATTCTGCTCAATAAAGTCATGCCTCGTTTCGAGAAATTTAGATATGGTCTTTGAGATGTGGCCGGCGGAGAGCGTTGTATCAACTTCCGACGCAACGTATTTAAATTGCGTCACGATTACTTTTTTGGCGTTTTCTGACGGATGGCCTCCAAAATACTGGACCATGTCTGCTATATCCATGGTTTCGCTGGAAAGACCTTCAGATTCTTCTTTTGCGAAACCCTCCATGGCGATTGCATGGAGTTCTGAGCCCGGCAGCAATAGTGCTAATGTAACACGGGAAGCCCAAGCCTCATGATATTCGTGGCCATCTCTTGAGGCAGCTACAGTAATAGGGTCGTTTGACAAAAAAACCTCCAACAAACTCAAGCAAATATTACAACTATCGGTATAGTCTGTGCCTTTGGCCAGCGAAATTCTTCATTCGTTTGGTTGAACAACTTCGAATTCATTTTTTAATAGGTGTTATGCCCTTTTTACACATACCATCAGCAGATAATCACAGTATCTCACTACTAGAGTAGTATTGGTTTTGGCTGTCCGCGCTGCAGATATTAAGCTAAGGCCAGCACCTAAATTTCGCGCAAGCGACCATGTGCTGAAACAAAGGTGGCCACCGCAGCATAGCAACCTTCTGGTCGACGGCAGACTTAGGCAGAGGAGCTACGATGTGACCTTATTCTTACCCACAATACTCCATCGATGAATACCAGAAAATGTCGAATGCGCTCCAGACAGACTACCGCGAACGTTTGAAAACTGCTCCATTGGAACACTCTTGAGAAATTAAATCCAGCCATGCCATTTACGCAAAACTGCAGGTTAGATGTCAAAAACTGGCGGCTCGGCGTCAAAAAGTTTCACCTTATCTGTCATTCCAGAAAGGAGAACGAACCCAATCAGCCACACTTGGAATAGCCGCAATCCGAGCAGGTCATGCAGCCTTCAACCATACGAAGCGTATACTGGCCACAGCTGGAACAAGCATTGCCTTTAGGCTTCATGTTCACCACCTCAGCGTGTGGGTCCGTTTTCAAACCCATACCCTCTCCGGCCAAAAAACCAGTCGAAACCATGTGCTTTTCGATCACCCCACCAATCGCGGCGAGGATAGACGGCACGTATTTGCCGTTCATCCATGCCCCGCCACGCGGATCAAACACCGCCTTAAGCTCTTCAACAACGAAGGACACATCGCCACCACGACGGAATACCGCCGAAATCATACGTGTCAATGCAACGGTCCATGCGAAGTGTTCCATATTTTTGGAGTTGATAAACACTTCAAACGGGCGGTGCTGCCCTTGATGCAAAATGTCGTTTACGGTGATGTAAATCGCATGCTCTGAATCCGGCCATTTCAGTTTATAGGTCTGACCTGTCAGTTCGCCTGGGCGGTCCAGCGGTTCGGTCATGTAAATGACGTCGCCAGCGTTTTCATCGGCGATGACTTCGGGCTTTTTGTCTTCGGCAACCGACAATACGGACCCAGTTACATCATTGGGGCGATAGGTCGTGCAGCCCTTACAGCCTGAATCCCACGCCTCCATGTAGACCTCTTTGAAATCATCAAACGAGATGTCTTCCGGCACGTTGATTGTCTTGGAGATCGAGCTATCGACCCATTTCTGTGCAGCCGCTTGCATGCGGACATGCTCAAGCGCGGGCAGCGTTTGGGCGTTGACGAAATAGTCCGGCAATTCAGCGTCACCGTGCAGATCGCGCCACATTTTGACAGCGTAATCGACGACCTCTTCTTCGGTCCGCGAACCGTCCTTTTGCAGAACTTTGCGATTGTAGGCGTAGGCGAACACTGGCTCGATACCGCTGGACACGTTGCCCGCGTAAAGGCTGATGGTGCCTGTTGGGGCAACGGAGGTCAGCAACGCGTTGCGGATGCCATGCTCACGGATCGCGTCACGCACATCATCGTCCATCTGCATCATGTTACCCGACGCCAGATACTGATCCGCATCAAACAACGGGAACGCGCCCTTTTCCTTGGCCAAGTCCACCGACGCCAGATACGCGGCGCGGGCGATCGTTTTCATCCAGACTTCCGTCTGACGCGCCGCCTCCTCTGAGCCATAGCGCAGGCCCGTCATCAAGAGCGCATCCGCCAACCCTGTAACGCCAAGCCCGATCCGACGCTTTGCGGCGGCCTCTTTCGCTTGCGCTTCCAATGGGAATTTTGATGCATCCACAACGTTGTCCATCATGCGAACGGACGTCGCGACCAGCTCGGTCAATTCAGCTTCGTCTACATTCGCTGCTTTCTCGAACGGGAAATGCACCAAACGCGCAAGATTCACAGAGCCGAGCAAACAGGCGCCATAAGGTGGCAAGGGCTGTTCGCCGCAGGGGTTGGTCGCTGCGATAGTTTCCACGTAGTTCAGGTTGTTCATCTCGTTGATACGGTCGATGAAAATCACACCGGGCTCGGCATGGCTATATGTGGACTGCATGATGCTGTCCCAGAGTTCGCGGGCTTGAACGGTGCGCACAACAACGCCATCCCAAACAAGATCCCACGCTTTGCCTGCTTTTACCGCTTCCATGAACGGGTCTGTGACAAGCACAGACATATTAAACATCCGCAAACGGGCGGCATCGGATTTCGCGGTAATGAAGTCTTCAACGTCAGGGTGATCACACCGCATCGTCGCCATCATCGCACCACGGCGGGACCCCGCAGACATAATCGTGCGGCACATCGCGTCCCAGACATCCATAAACGACAGCGGGCCTGACGCATCCGCCGCAACACCGTGCACAGTTGCCCCCTTGGGTCGAATGGTTGAAAAGTCGTAACCGATCCCCCCACCCTGCTGCATCGTCAGCGCAGCCTCACGTAGGTTGTCAAAAATGCCAGACATCGTGTCTGGGATTGTGCCCATCACAAAGCAGTTGAACAGCGTGACAGACCGATCCGTCCCTGCGCCTGCGGTAATGCGGCCCGCTGGCAAATATCTGAAATCTTCCAATGCCTTATAAAACTTAGGCTCCCACTCAGCAGGCTTCTTTTCCACGGACGCCAGTGATTTCGCGACGCGCGACCATGTTTCTTCTACCGTTGCATCAATCGGCGTGCCATCCGCCTCTTTCAGGCGGTACTTCATGTCCCAAATTTGTTCGGCAATAGGGGCGGCAAAGCGGGTCATGTGACATCCTTTTGATTGGCTGGCAGAATCGAGAGCAGACATCTACCCTACCGAACACGGAACGAAATTGGAACATTCTTTAACTATTTGAGGCGAAAATCTGTGACCCCAAAACTGCACCTACAAAAGCTCAGCGTGGGTACAGAAAGTGTCGCAGGTTTGGCTGAATGGCACGCTTTAACGCGCACTCAAACCCCTGACGGGCTGCCACGCCACATCACGCGCATGTGGCCTAAGCGAGAGGCAGAGTTACTCGAAGGTGGGTCGATATTCTGGGTGATTAAGGGCGAATTGGCCTGTCGCCAGCGCATTATGCGTTTTGACGAAGTGATCGGCAGTGACGGCATCCGCCGCTGCGCTTTCGTTCTAGACCCCGAACTTATTCGCGTCGTTCCGACGTTAAAACGTCCTTTTCAGGGATGGCGGTATTTGAAGCCAGAAGACGCACCGATGGATCTGCCGAAGGGACGGGAGGCGGAAGAAGCGCTACCTGCTTCGCTATCTGCTGCCTTGGCAGAGATCGGGATTCTTTAGAATGAAACCACCCGAAGGCGTCAGTGCTGTGGCCGCAGCATCTGGTGCATTCAGCGCGGCAAAACGCCTGGCCCCAACGTCCGCTAACACTTTATCAACCATTATTTTTGTGTTGCTGGCGTGTTTCTTGCCAGCAAGAACAAGTCCCTATTTTTTAACGACTGATATTTTTAGAAGAACTACGATGAAAACCCTATTTATAAGTACAGCCATCGCTGTCAGGGCTGTCACCGGAGCCGCGGCGCAGGAACTTAGCTACGGTCAACTTTTTGCCAACTACGGTATGTGGTCTACGCCAGGTGGCGATGCAGACGTACCGATCCTCGGCGCAGAAGCTGGTGTGCGTTCAAGACTTTGATTTCTGGATAGACGGTGCGCAGGTAACAATATCGCCTGATGGCGCCCCAGTGAACCTGACGGGTGACGTATTCACAATTGGTGCAGGTTACACATTCGCTGACACTTACCGTGTAGACGTGTCGTCTTCTAACCTAAGTGTTGGATTTTGCGGACCTGATCCGCATTCGTGGCACGTACAACGTACCCGACACATACACATTGTATGCTGGCCTTTCGCGCTGACCTTGGCGGCACTGAATTGGACGGCTTTAACTTCGGCATGTCCATGAACTTTGGCGACAAGCCTGCCTCATACGAAACAACTGCAGATCGTCTGTTTAGTGTCGTTGAGACAGCAGCTGCGTTCGACTACTAAGTTTTTTCTTAAGTTTGCATTGGAGTAGGGCATCCTTTGGGTGTCCTATTTCGCGTTTAAGATCAGTGAATTGACAGCATAACCACCACCATCAATCCCAATCTATCGGGCTAGTTTCGCGTCAAGCGTCTTTAGGATTTCGCGTTGCTCTTTGGACCAATTGCTGCGGCGGCCGCGGAAAAGCGTGGCTTGGCTGGCATGGATTAGCCCATCACCCAATATTTTCAGCCCGTTAGCGCGCAGGGTCTCGCCCGTTGACGTGATGTCAGCAACCGCTTCAGCGGTTTCGTTGCGGATTGTGCCTTCTGTCGCGCCTTGGCTGTCGACCAACTGGTAATCTGCGACGCCATTCTCGCGCAGGAAGTCCCGCACAAGGCGGTGGTATTTTGTGGCGATCCGCAAACGGAAGCCGTGGTTGGCACGGAAAGCAGCGGCAACGGCATCGAGGTCGTCCAAATTGTCGACGTCAATCCATGCTTGCGGCACGGCGATGATTAGGTCCGCCCCCCCGAAGCCCATCTTGGCGACTTCGACAACCCGTTGATCCCAAGAGCTGAGCTTTTCACGCACGAGGTCAGAACCCGTCACGCCAAGGTGGATGCGCCCAGCATCCAACTCACGCGGGACTTCTCCGGCGGACAAAAGCACCAATTCGATGCCGTCAATTCCGTCCACAGCGCCCGCGTATTCGCGGTCGGACCCGGATTTGCGCAGCGTCACACCGCGTGCAGCGAACCAATCAAACGTCTTTTCCATCAACCGCCCCTTGGACGGCACACCGAGCTTGAGGGTCATTGTGCAGCCTCCGCGATTGCAACAAGATCTGGGCGGATCACGCCACCAACGGCGGGAACGCCTTTGCCAGCGCCCAAAACCGTTGTCAGCGCGTCATAGCGCCCACCTGTCGCCACAGGTGGAATGTTCAGGTCTGCAGCGGCCGAAAAGCCGAACACGAAACCGTCGTAATACTCCATTGAGGTCCGCCCATAAGCGGCCTCAAACGGAAGCGTCTCGACGTCGATTCCACGTGCAGACAGTGCGTCGAGCCGTGCGGACATGCCGTCGACCGCAGTAGAAATTGACGGCAAATCAACCGCAATATCGCCAAGGAGCGTCATCGCATTGGGTGCGGTTTCACGAACGCTTAGCAACGCGTCCAACAGGTCGCGCTCCATGTTCGAAATGGGGTCAGCGGCGGCATCGTCGCGTAGCGCTTCGATCCGCAATGCAATCTCAGATTCAGACCGCAAACCCAACACCGAAGGTAAGTTCGCCATCGGGTCAGCCTCGGCCAGCAACGCGGCGCGGGCTGCGGGAACCGGTGTGATACCACCAAACCTGTCCAGCAACGCCTTAAAGCGGCGCGGACGCCAAAGGTGGCGCATAAGGGCCGCGCGACGGCGTTCCGTAGTTTTAAGCCCCATCACGGCGGCACGAAGTATACCGATGTCTCCTGTAACAGGCGTAACAGGCACATCCGCGAGAATTTCAGCAAAGGTCGCGAAGACCTCGGCGTCTGCGGCTGCGACATCACTGCCGTCAAACACCTCAAACCCTACTTGAACAAACTCGGACGGACGGGCCTCGTCAATTTCCTGCTTCCGGAACACTTTGCCAAAATAGGTGTAGCGCGCAGGTTCCGCGCCAAAGGCCATGTGTTGCTGTACGATTGGCACCGTGAAATCGGGGCGCAACATCTGCTCACCGCGCAGTGGGTCTTGAGTTGTGAACGCACGGGCGCGGATGTCTTCGCCGTAAAGATCCAAAAGCGTTTCAGCAGGTTGTAGGTAATCCGCATCCGTTATCACGGCGCCGCGTTCGGCAATAGCTGCTTGATAGCTCCGCGCGCGGTCCCAATTGGATTGTCCGGTCATTGTCACTGGTTTTGCTCGTCCAATAAGGCTTTGATCCGGCTGACCAGATCGGCACGTGGAATTTCGAACTGTTGTGGGCGTTCGCTCCATTCTTCCTGCGATGCAGTCTCGGCAATCTTCGCGCCAAGGATCAGGTCTTTGACTTGCAGCGTTCCCGCCGCCAACTCGTCTCCGCCTTGGATGATTGCAATTGGGGAATTGCGCTGATCCGCATACTTCAACTGGTTGCCAAAGCTTTTGGGGTTACCAAGGTAGACTTCGGCGCGAATGCCCGCATTGCGAAGCTCGGACACAATCGCCTGATAGTCCGCCATGCGGTCACGATCCATAACGGTAACCACGACGGGGCCCGTTGTGTCCATGTTCAGACGGCCCTTCATGTGCAGGGCTGCAAGCAGGCGATCAACGCCGATAGACACACCCGTCGCCGGAACTTCTTGGCCGGTGAAGCGTTTCACGAGGTCGTCGTAGCGACCACCACCAGCAACAGAACCGAAGGAACGCGGACGGCCCTTTTCGTCTTTGATCTCGAACGTCAGTTCGGCCTCAAACACGGGGCCAGTGTAATATCCAAGACCACGCACAACCGACGGGTCAATGACGATACGGTCAGGACCATAACCGCCAGCCGCCAAAAGGTCTGCCATTGTTTGCAATTCATCCACGCCCTTTGCGCCAACTTCGCTGTCACCGATAGCGGCCCGCAGGTTCGCCAATGTGCCCTCAGTTGTGTCAGACTTGGATGTCAGAAATGCGACAACAGGCTCGGCCTGAGCATCGGACAGGCCCACGCCGTCGATATAGGCACCAGAGGCATCCAAGCGTCCCTTGCCCAGCAATTCACGCACGCCGCTTTCGCCAACTTTGTCGAACTTGTCGATGGTACGCAGGACGTTGGCGCGTTGGTCGTCATCAAACAGGCCCATAACCTCAAGCACACCGTTCAAAACCTTGCGGTT
This sequence comes from Octadecabacter ascidiaceicola, assembly GCF_900185015.1. GTDB lineage: Bacteria > Pseudomonadota > Alphaproteobacteria > Rhodobacterales > Rhodobacteraceae > Octadecabacter > Octadecabacter ascidiaceicola. The sequence continues at coordinate 10,188 of NZ_FXYD01000003.1, forward strand.
GTTGATGCGCACGACGTAGTCGCCACGATCAATTCCAACGGCTTCCAGCGTATCCGCCAGCATCGCGCAGATTTCGGCGTCTGCGGCGACATTACCAGACCCAACAGTATCCGCATCACATTGATAGAACTGACGGAACCGTCCCGGACCCGGCTTTTCATTGCGCCACACAGGACCCATCGCAAAACGACGGTAGGGCGTCGGCAAATCGTTGCGGTGCTGGGCGAAGACGCGGGCCAAAGGTGCGGTCAGATCATAGCGTAGGGCCAGCCAGTCACCGTTGTCGTTTTCATCTTCTTCCTGCCACGCAAAGACGCCCTCGTTCGGGCGATCCACGTCGGGGAGGAACTTGCCGAGAGCCTCAACGGTTTCAACAGCCGCTGATTCAAGCGCTTCGAACCCGTAGCGATGATAAACCCCAGCAATCGTGCGCAACATGTCTGTGCGCTGCGCGACTTCTGCACCGAAATAGTCGCGAAACCCTTTTGGGGTCTGCGCCTTGGGTCGTTGGGGTTTTTTCTGCTTGGCCATTGGTTTGGCTCCCGCTCAGGACATTGAATACCCGCGCTTTACCGCGCCCACACGCGCCACGCAACAGCAGGGGCTAGCAAAGCGTCGCCCAGCGCCTTAATGGATGTGTATGAGTGATCAAACAAACCTAGAAGAACAGCTCGCGCACCTTAGCCGCACGGTGGATGATTTGTCCGATATCGTCGCCCGCCAAGAAGGTGAGATCAGCAAGCTGACGTACCGCGTGCAGATGTTGATGGAACGCGAGGCGAGCCGTGAGATGGACACGGGTAGCAGCGTGCCCTTGGCAGACCAACGCCCGCCGCACTACTAGGTGTTAGCCGTCCTTTAGGGACATCGCCAAAACTTCGCCGTCATGGACAAGGATTTGCGCCCACTGCGTTGGCACAGAACTGAACGTTCCGCCAAAGAAGTTGTAGACGGTTATGAAGTGCGTATCGCGGTTCAACCGCTCTGTGCGTTCACCGCAGGGCTGACCACGACCCACGCGACATTCGCTTGCCTTTAACGCCTCATAGGCGTTGTCGGTTGTTGTGTAGTCGATGCGTTCGTTGCTGCTTTGGTAGCGGACGAATTCATGGGTTTCGATGTCGCCTGTTACGACCACAGCACCCGTAAATGTGCGCGCGCAGTTGTCGTCAAACCCAGTGATGTAAAAGGGTCGAAGGGACGTCGTGTGGGGGATTGTGTCGTAGATTTTGAAGCCTCCACCGCCATCAATTTGCGTGCCAAGCTGGTTTGAGCGTAAACCACACACACGGGCGATTTCACCGAAGGGCATTACGGTTCCGGCATCGACGTCCGTTGCATCAGGGCCTGTGCGCGGGCGATCAGCGCGGCCATTACCGCTAAACAAACCACGCAAGCCACGGCGCGGCGCCTCCGCTTGCGCAGGTTCTTGCGGAGTAACAGCGGCGGAAACTTCGACCGGTTCATCTGTGTCAGAGACTGCCGTATCAGCCAAAGCCGCTTCCACAGCGGCATTTGTCGGATCGTCAGGTTGGCGATTTAGCATCCGGCGAAATAAGCCACCGCCGCCAGCGTTATTGCGTGCCTCGGCCGGAGTTTCGGCGACGTTTGCTGCGCCATCCGCAACGGCCACATCACCCAAACGCGCCACATCGCGCAACGGATCTCCACATGCGGAAAGCCCTGTAGCTACTACCAATCCCAACAAAATATGGCGCATTAAGCGTCCTTCACCTTACCGTTTCGAATGTCTTAACGGATGGGCTGGCGTGCGTCCACCGGCCCCTTTGGACAGGCGAGGTTTTGCCGCATCTGTTGGCGGCATTAGATTTCCTGAACTTCGATCACACCAGTAAGACTGCGCAATGCGCCCTTGATCTGCGGGTTCACTGGGAATTCAGCACCGAGTTCCACGTCAATCTCGCCCAGTTCTGCATCATCAATGGTGAAGGTAATTGGCCCACGGCCACCCTTAACCTTATCGCGGATCGCGTTTTGCAAAATCTCATCGACCGTCGGGATTGCGGTGAGGTCGCCAAGGAACACCCGCAACCCGGTTGAGCCTGCATCAGCCACGGCCAGATCAATCGGCGACACGGACCGCCCGAGGAGTTTGAGCTGCTCGCTTTCCATCGTGGCTTCGACGCTTAGGACAACCTGCGCGCCTGTTTCCAGAAAATCACGCGAGGCCTCCAGCGTGTCGCTGAACATCGTGACCTCGTACTGACCCGTCGGATCAGAAAGCTGTACAAACGCAAACCGGTTGCCACGTGCAGATTTGCGTTCCTGACGGCCCGCAACTGTGCCCGCCATTTTGGACACATGCGGCCCCTGCTCGGCCTTGGCTGTCACTTCATCAAGCGTCAGCACGCCTTTGCGTTTGAGCGGGGCAAGATAGTCATCCAGCGGGTGGCCAGACAGATAGAACCCGACGGCCTTGAATTCTTCGGCAAGACGTTCGGCGGGCAACCAGTCTTCACATGCAGGCAAACGAGGTTCTGGCAGATCATCACCAGCCTCGCCAAACAACGAAACCTGATTGGAGTTTTTCTGATCGTGGATCGCAGCGGAATAGCCCACAAGCGCATCCAGTGCGCCCAGCACCTTGCGGCGGTTCGGGTCCAGCACATCAAAGGCGCCAGCGCGGGCCAGCATCTCCAGCGGGCGCTTACCGACACGTTTCAGGTCAACACGGCGGGCAAAATCGAAAAGCGTAGAAAACGGTTTTGCGCCCTCGGCCAGTCGCGCGTCTACGATCAGGCCCATCGCGTCCGCACCGACGTTCTTCAGACCTCCAAGGCCGTAAACCAACGCCCCATCCTGCACATCAAACGTGGCAAGCGATGTGTTCACGCAAGGCGGCTTCCAAGGCAGCCCAAGCCCCTTCTTCACCTCTTGGAAATACACCGCCAGTTTGTCCGTCAGGTGGATATCGCAGTTCATCACGCCGGCCATAAACTCAACCGGGTGGTTCGCCTTTAACCAAGCGGTTTGATAGCTGACCACCGCATAGGCAGCGGCGTGGGATTTGTTGAAACCGTAGTTGGCGAACTTATCCAGAAGGTCCCAGACTTCCTGCGCCTTCTTTTTGTCGACACCGTTTTCAGCGGCACCGGAAATGAACTTCGGCTTCTCGGCGTCCATCGCCTCTTGCAGTTTTTTACCCATCGCGCGGCGCAGCAAATCCGCGCCCCCAAGGGAATAGCCCGCCATTTCTTGGGCGATCTGCATAACCTGTTCTTGGTAAACGATGATGCCTTGGGTTTCGTCCAAGATATGGTCGATCGACGGGTGCAGCGTGTCACGATCGGATGTGCCGTTCTTCACCTCACAGAACTTCGGAATATTCTCCATCGGGCCGGGGCGATACAGCGCCACCAGCGCGATGATGTCTTCGATACAGTCCGGTTTCATGCGCCGCAGCGCATCCATCATGCCGCTGGATTCCACTTGGAACACGGCGACAGTTTTGGCGGCGGCATAAAGCTTGTAGCTGGCTTCATCATCCAGCGGGATCGCGTTGATCTCGTTCACGGCGCCTTCGGCAGGAACATACAATTCGGTTCCATCCGCCGCTGTGTGAATATCGCGGCCCGTTTTGCGGATCAGATCAATAGCGTTCTGAATCACGGTTAGGGTTTTCAGGCCCAAGAAGTCGAACTTAACCAGACCCGCTTGTTCCACCCATTTCATGTTGAACTGCGTCGCAGGCATATCAGATCGAGGATCCTGATAGAGCGGCACAAGTTCGTCGAGCGAACGGTCGCCAATCACAACACCCGCCGCGTGTGTCGATGCGTTCCTCAGCAAGCCTTCCAGCTGTTGCCCATAGGTGAGCAAACGATCAACGACTTCTTCGTTGTTCGCTGCCTCGCGCAGGCGCGGTTCATCCGCCAGGGCTTTGACGATGCTGACGGGTTTGACGCCCTCAACGGGGATCATTTTTGATAGCTTATCGACCTGCCCGTAAGGCAGCTGCAAAACCCGCCCAACATCGCGCACCGCCGCCTTAGACAACAAAGCACCAAAGGTGATGATTTGGCCAACCCTATCGCGGCCATATTTATCCTGAACGTAGCGAATGACTTCTTCGCGGCGGTCCATACAAAAATCGATATCGAAATCGGGCATGGACACACGTTCGGGGTTCAAGAACCGCTCAAACAGCAAGGAATACCGCAACGGATCGAGGTCGGTAATCAACAACGCATAGGCCACCAATGACCCCGCACCAGACCCACGACCAGGCCCCACCGGAATATTGTTATCCTTGGACCACTTAATGAAGTCCGCAACGATCAAAAAGTAGCCGGGGAAGCCCATGCCCTCAATGATGCCCAGCTCGAACTCGAGCCGTTTTTCGTATTCAGATACATCCGCCGCATGGGGGATAATCGCCAGACGGTTCTTGAGGCCAGCCTCAGCCTGACGGCGCAATTCGGCGACCTCGTCATCGGCGAACTTGGGCAAAATCGGGTCGCGTTTGTAGACTTTGAAGGCGCAACGTTTGGCGATTTCAACTGTGTTGGCGACGGCCTCTGGCAGATCAGCGAACAGCGTGACCATCTCTTCTTGCGACTTGAAATAGTGCTGCGGGGTCAGGCGACGGCGCGGCTCGTTTTGGTCGACGTAAGCCCCATCCGCGATGCAGATCAACGCATCATGCGCTTCATAGATCGCGGCCTTTGGGAAATAGACATCGTTGGTTGCAACCAGCGGCAGGTCCATTGCGTAGGCCATTTCAACATGGCCTTGTTCCGACAAAGCTTCGGCCTCTGGCAGGCCACCGTCAACAGGATGGCGTTGCAGTTCCACATACAAACGGTCAGGAAAAGTTTTCGCCAACCGAGTCATTAACGCCTCGGCGGCGGGTCGCTGTCCTGCACGCAACAGCCGCCCGACAGGTCCATCCGGCCCACCGGAAAGACAGATCAAACCGTCGGAATGCTTGGTTAGATCATCCAGTGAAACCTGCGGCAACTCGCCATTCGCGTTTAGATACGCACAAGAGTTCAGCTTCATGAGGTTCATGTAACCCGCCTCGCTTTGCGCGAGCAAAACAAGGGGCGCAGGTGGTTCAGGTCGGCGACCTGGCTCATCCGTACCTAACCCCAGATCGACCTGACACCCGATGATCGGCTGCACGCCAGCCTTCGCCGCGTATTCAGAAAACTCCAATGCGCAAAACAGGTTATTAGTGTCCGTCACGGCCACCGCTGGCATCCCGGCCTTTTCCGCGAGACCACTCAGCGTTTTCACGGGAACCGCCCCTTCAAGCAGGGAATACTCCGTGTGCGTGCGCAGGTGTATGAATCGCGGATCAGCCATGATCAGCACCCTAGCTGGGGCGCGAAACAGGTTAAAGCGTTGATGTGGGTTGCGGGCACTCACGGCCCTCAAATTTAAAGCTTAGCTTTTTTGCTAAGTAACTTGACGACGGCACAGAACGGCGACAAAATTCTCTACATGCCCAGAGACCTGAACGCCATTTTTGCCGCCCTTTCGGACCCAACCCGCCGCACCGTGATTGAGCAGTTGGCCAAGGGCCCGGCGAGCGTCACAACCCTCGCAAGCGACTACGACATCGCCTTACCCACCTTCATGCGCCACTTGAAAATTCTGGAAACCAGCGGCCTCGTGCGCTCGGTGAAAAAGGGGCGCGTGCGCACCTGCCACATCGAAGCCGCCCCCATGATGGAGCTGCAAGGCTGGCTTGAATGGCAGCGCCGCGTTTGGGAAAGCGGCATAGATAACAGCCGAATTGAGCCCCCAGAACCTTAGCCTTCTTGGGCCAAGGGCTTGCCAAAGCCGCCCTTTCTCGCTTTGATCGGGCACGCAGGGTCTACGCCGCATCGACCCAGCCACCAACTTTCCTTGGTACCGCGGCAGAGCTATATCATGAATGTAACGTTTCTTCTCAACGGAGAGACCGTGGTCGTGGACACACATCCCACACAAACGCTGCTCGATTGGCTGCGCGAAAAGCGCCACCTAACTGGCACGAAGGAAGGTTGTAACGAAGGCGACTGCGGCGCCTGTTCTGTGATGGTGACGGACCAAAACGGCGCACGCACCTTAAACGCCTGCATCCTGTTCATGCCGCAGCTTCATGGGAAGGCTGTGCGCACTGTCGAAGGCCTCGCCGCGCCGGACGGAACCTTGCATCCCGTTCAACAAGCGATGATCGACAATCACGGCAGCCAGTGCGGTTTCTGCACACCCGGTTTCGTGATGTCGATGGCGACTGGCCACCTGAACGGGCGCACCGATCACGATGATATTCTTGCGGGCAATCTATGTCGTTGCACGGGCTACGCCCCGATTATCCGCGCAGCCAAGGCCAGCGAGGGTGCGACTGTCCCCACCCACATGAACGACGCACCACTTAACCTAGAAGAGAATTCTCAAGTTCCAGCGCCGGAAACGAGTGACGCACTGGCGGAATGGTATATGGCGCACCCTGAAGGCACCCTCATCGCGGGTGCGACGGATGTTGGTCTTTGGGTAACGAAACACTTCGCCGATCTAGGCGATGTGGCGTTTCTAAACCGCTGCGCTGACTTGCAACAAGTTGAGGACCAAGGTGACAGACTGCGCATCGGCGCAGCCGTCACTATGACAGATGTGATGGCGGCGATGCGCGACTTGCATCCATCCTATGCTGAGATGATCCGCAGATACGGGTCCGAACAGGTGCGCAATGCGGCGACCATTGGTGGTAACATCGCCAACGGATCACCCATCGGGGACAACCCGCCTGCCCTCATCGCGCTTGGCGCCAAGTTACACTTGCGTTGTGGCGACACACGCCGCGACATGCAGATCGAGGATTTCTTCGTTGCCTATGGCAAACAAGACCGTCAGTCGGGTGAATTCGTCGAGGCTGTGACGATCCCTAAAAAGGCACCCGCTTTGCGCTGCTACAAACTGTCGAAACGGTTCGACCAAGACATTTCGGCAGTTTGCGGCTGTTTCAATGTTTCCGTCGACCGCGACACAATCACTGACGCACGCATCGCATTCGGCGGCATGGCGGGAACGCCTATGCGCGCCGCGCAGGCGGAAGCCGCTTTGGTCGGGCAACACTGGTCGCTTAAGGTCGTGCAAAGTGCCGCCAGTGCGCTCTCCCAAGACTTCCAGCCTTTGAGTGACATGCGCGCCTCCGCCACGTACAGAATGGAAGCAGCTCAGGGGCAGTTATTGCGCTATTTTGATGACCTAAATGGCAACCAAACAAATGTTCTGGAGGTCCGCGCATGAGCGTTTCAAAACCCCTCCCTCATGACGCTGCAAAGCTCCACGTTACGGGAACAGCGCGCTATGTCGATGACGTTCCAATGCCTGCCGACACGTTGCACCTTGCATTCGGCACGAGCACGATTGCACGCGGTACAGTCAAGTCGGCAAACCTAGAAAAGGTGAAACAAGCGCCGGGCGTCGTCGCTGTTTTGACGACACAGGATTTACCCTTCGCCAACGACGTCTCCCCCTCGATCCATGACGAACCATTGCTGTCAGACGGGGCCGTTCACTATGTCGGGCAACCGCTTTTTCTGGTTGTCGCGCAAACCCATTTACAAGCCCGCTTCGCAGCGAAGCAAGGGAACATTGAATACGTCGAAGAAACGCCGATCCTAAGCATCGAAGACGCGCTCGCCGCTGATGCGCGTTTCGAGGAAGGCCCACGAGTATACTCCAAGGGCGATGTCGACACCGCATTGAACTCTGCCCCCAATCGTCTTCAAGGACGGCTCGAAATGGGCGGACAAGAACACTTCTACCTCGAAGGCCAAGCTGCGCTCGCGTTACCGCAAGAAGGTGGCGATATGGTGGTGCATTCTTCAACCCAGCACCCGACAGAAATCCAGCATAAGGTGGCCGACGCGCTGGGTGTTGAGATGCATGCGGTACGTGTTGAAATCCGCCGTATGGGCGGCGGATTTGGTGGCAAAGAAAGCCAAGGCAACGCTCTCGCGGTGAGCTGCGCCATTGCCGCGCGTTTGACGGGGCACCCCTGCAAGATGCGCTATGACCGCGATGACGACATGACGATCACCGGAAAGCGCCATGATTTCCGCATCGACTACGATGTTGGCTATGATGCGAGCGGGCGCCTGACCGGTATCGACTTCACCCACTACACGCGCTGCGGATGGGCGCAGGATCTGTCGCTGCCTGTCGCGGATCGCGCCATGTTACATGCGGACAATGCCTACCTATTGCCTGCCGCACGCATAACGTCCCACCGCCTGAAAACCAACATGCAAAGTGCAACCGCCTATAGGGGCTTTGGTGGTCCTCAAGGCATGCTAGGCATCGAGCGCGTTATGGATCACGTCGCACATGCCCTAGGCAAAGACCCTGCCGAAATACGGCGCGTGAACTACTATGCCGCGCCTAATGCGCTGAGCGGGTCGCCCGAGGAAAAAGCGGGAACAGGCAAGCGTTTCGGTGGTAAGTATTCGCCTGTTGTAGAAGCTGAAAACACAACGCCCTACGACATGGAAGTCACTGACTTCATCCTGCACGAGATGACTGAAAAGCTACTTACGGATGCTGACTACGAAAGCCGTAAAGCTGCCATTTCTGAATGGAACGCAACTCATGAGACCCTCAAGAAAGGGATCGCTTTCAACCCGGTAAAGTTCGGCATTTCATTTACTTTGACGCACCTAAACCAAGCGGGCGCGCTGGTGCATGTATATCAGGATGGATCGATCCAACTGAACCATGGCGGCACAGAGATGGGTCAAGGGTTGTTCCAGAAGGTCGCGCAGGTCGCTGCGGCGCGGTTCGGGGTGGATTTGAGTGCAGTTAAAATCACGGCAACGGACACTGGTAAGGTTCCGAACACGTCGGCAACGGCGGCATCTAGCGGGACGGATTTGAACGGCATGGCTGTGCAGAACGCCTGCGATATCATTCAGAACCGCATGGCGGAATGCCTTGGCGGGCTACATGGAATTGCGGCTGAGGATGTTGTTTTCCGCGACGGATTGGTTGTGGTTGGGGATACGAAAATGTCCTTTGCGGACGCTGCAAAGGTGACCTACGAAAACCGCGTCAGCCTAAGCGCAACGGGCTTCTACAAAACCCCTGAAGTCGCGTGGGACCGGATTGCTGGAAAGGGGCGCCCGTTCTTCTATTTTGCCTATGGCGCTTCGATTTCCGAAGTCGTGATCGACACGCTAACGGGTGAAAATCGCCTTTTGCGCGTGGATGTACTTCATGATGCGGGGGCGTCCTTGAACCCCGCGCTGGACATTGGCCAAATCGAAGGTGGCTTTGTGCAAGGGGCGGGTTGGCTGACGACCGAAGAACTTGTTTGGGACGACGCAGGCCGCTTGCGCACGCATGCGCCCAGCACCTACAAAATTCCCGCGTGCAGTGACCGACCCGAAGTTTTCAACGTCGCTTTATGGGACGGCGAAAACCGCGCTGAAACTGTCTACCGTTCCAAAGCGGTCGGTGAGCCACCCTTTATGCTTGGGATATCGGCGCACATGGCCTTGGCGGATGCGTGTAGTGCTTGTGGATCGAGCTATCCGGACCTACAGGCCCCCGCGACAGCGCAAGAGGTGTTGCAAGCCGTGAAACGGGCCCGGGCATGAGCCAGAACGAAGACCCTTTCATTGCGGTGACCGTTGGTGGAGTCAAAGGCTCTGCACCGCGCGAAGTTGGTGCCGCCATGAGGGTATGGGCGGACCGTCAAGATGGGTCTATCGGTGGCGGAGCGCTGGAATTTGAGGCGGCGAAGATTGCGCGGCAAATGCTGCACGACGACATAGCGCAGGCCCGTCGGATTATGCCCCTTGGTCCCGACTTAGGCCAATGTTGCGGCGGTGCCGTGACTCTTGATTTCATCCAGGATGCCGTGCGGGTCGAACCAACTCAGCCCCCGCTTTGGATTTGGGGCGCGGGTCATGTTGGGCGTGCGATTGCGCATGTCTTAGCGCCCTTGGAAGATCGCCAAATTACGTTGATCGACACCACCGCTGAGAGGATGCCGGATGTGCTGCCGGTTACGGTTGCCCCCCTCGTTGCGGCTAACCCGATCCTTGCGGTACCGCATGCACCTGATGACACCGATCATATCATTTTGACCTATTCGCATGACCTTGATCTGGCGCTTTGTGATGCGCTTTTGCGGCATGGATTCGCCAGTGCAGGTTTGATCGGGTCCGCGACGAAATGGGCGCGGTTTCGATCAAGACTCGCCTCAATGGGGCACACCTCCGCACAGATATCACGCATAGCTTGTCCCATCGGGGATCCGAGCCTTGGAAAGCACCCGCAGGCCATTGCCGTTAGCGTTGCGGCTGCGTTAATCTCTGCTTCGGCGAACGGCGCAGTACGTCACGGGATAGGGGAACGCACAGGATGACCGAACCGCTTGTGAAGCTCGAAGGGCTGACCAAAGCCTATCCGGGAGTTGTTGCAAATTCCGATGTATCTTTTGATATACAAGCGGGCGAAGTGCACGCGCTTCTGGGCGAAAACGGCGCTGGTAAATCCACCTTGGTCAAAACGATCTACGGATTGGTTAAGCCTGACTCTGGCACGATGACACTGGACGGGCAGCCGTTTACCCCAGCAGAACCACGTGCTGCGCGTGCGGCTGGTATCGCGATGGTTTTCCAGCATTTTTCACTGTTCGAGGCCTTGAACGTTGCCGAAAACGTTGCCCTTGGGATGGAAAACCCGCCCCCGATGAACACCCTCGCCCAGCGCATCAAAGAAGTGTCCGAAACCTATGGATTACCACTGGACCCGACGCGTATTGTTGGTGATCTGAGCGCGGGCGAACGCCAAAGGGTTGAGATTATTCGCTGTCTTTTGCAGGACCCAAAGGTTCTAATTATGGACGAACCGACGAGCGTTTTGACACCACAGGAAGTCGATATTCTGTTCGAGACTTTGCGCAAGTTGAAGTCCGAAGGGACGGCGATTTTATACATCTCTCATAAGCTTGAGGAGATCCGTGCGCTCTGTGATCACGCCACGGTTTTGCGCCTTGGAGAGGTCGTTGGGACATGTGTGCCAAAGGAAACCTCGGCACGGGAAATGGCTGAACTGATGGTGGGCGGCACGCTCCATGTGCCGGAACGCGAGACTGGAGAAACCGGTGAAACATTGATGAAAATCAGTGGCTTGTCAGCCGCTTCACCGGCGGAGTTTGGCACCTCATTGAAGGACATCACGCTGGAAATTCGGGCGGGCGATGTCATCGGGATTGGTGGCGTGGCAGGTAACGGGCAAGATGAATTACTTGGGGCGTTGTCGGGCGAAATTCGGGTTGGTGCGGGACAGGTTGCCTTTATGGGGCGAGACATTGGCCAGCTCGCGCCGGATGCGCGACGAAGCCTTGGGATTTGTGCCGCGCCAGAGGAGCGCATGGGCCATGCGGCCGCGCCTGACATGTCGCTTACAGAAAACGCGGCCCTGACAGGGCGCAAACGTAAAGCACTGACGAGCAACGGTTTTATCGACTGGGGGAAGACGCGGAACTTCGCGGAAGAGATCATCGAGCGCTTTGATGTGCGCACCCCGGGGGCGGGCAATGCGGCGCGGTCTTTGAGTGGCGGAAACTTGCAAAAATTCGTCATTGGGCGGGAAATTCTACAAGATCCTCAGATACTTATCGTCAATCAGCCGACGTGGGGCGTTGATGCGAGCGCGGCGGCGGCCATTCGGCAAGCGTTGCTTGACCTCGCGGCCAAGGGGGCTGGGGTCATTGTGATCAGCCAAGACCTTGATGAGCTTATGGAAATTTCAGATCAGTTCGCCGCGTTGAACGAAGGGCGGTTGTCGAAACCGCGCCCTGCGCAGGGGCTGACGGTTGAGGAAATCGGCCTGATGTTGGGCGGCGCGCACGATATGGAGGTGGCCCATGTTGACTAATTTCACACCAAAAATGACCGTATGGAACGCGTATGGGTTTGATATGGGTTTGGTATGGGTGGATGCCGTATGATTATTCTTGAGAAACGCCCGCAACCGTCGCAGTTTTGGTCCTACGGTGCACCGATTGTTGCCGTCTTTGTGACGATGATCTTTGGGGCAGCCCTATTCGCAGCCCTTGGCCAACCACCTATCGAAGCGCTTAGTAAGATCTTTTGGGAACCGCTGTTTGGCGAGTTCAGCTTTTTCTACTTGCCGCAACTTTTGATCAAGGGTGCACCTTTGGTTGCCATCGCTCTGGGCCTGTCGCTTGGGTTTAAGGCAGGGATTTGGAACATTGGCGCGGAGGGGCAGTACATTATCGGGGCGCTTTGCGGTGCTGCCGTGGGCCTTGCGTTTTATCCGATGGAAGCGCGTTGGCTTGTCCTTCCAGCCATGTTGATTGCGGGGGCACTGGGTGGTTTCGCATGGGCCATGATCCCCGGCATTTTGCGGGTGAAGTTCAACACGAACGAGATTTTGGTGTCTTTGATGTTGGTCTATGTGGCCGAACAACTGCTGGCGGCGATGGCGCTGGGCGCGATGAAAAACCCCGAAGGCATGGGGTTTCCGGGGTCGCGCAACCTGTCGCAGTACGGTTCGGCTAGCTCGTGGATTGACCAAGGGAACGGGATGCATTGGGGCGTCGTGATTGCGCTAATCGCTGTGATTTTCGCCTATATTCTTTTTGCCCGTCACATCCTTGGGTTTCAGATCAAACTGGCAGGCCAAGCACCACGTGCGGCAGCATTTTCGGGTGTTAGCCCAGCGCGGTTGGTGCTGTTTTGCCTTGGCGTGTCAGGGGCGTTGGCGGGGATTGCTGGCCTGACGGAAGTGTCCGGCCCTGCGGGGGTTGTGAGCATCGATTTCAACGTCGGCTACGGTTTCACAGCGATCATCGTGGCGTTCTTGGGCCGCTTACATCCGGTAGGTATTTTGATGGCGGGGGCGTTGATGGCGCTGACCTATATTGGCGGCGATGTCGCGCAAAGCTCGCTTGGGTTGCCTAAGGCCGCGATCCAAGTGTTCCAAGGGACGCTTTTGTTTTCGCTGCTAGGGATTGATGTGCTGACGAACTACCGCGTGCGGATAAAGCGGGGGGCCGTGGCATGAGGATTTCCAAGCATAATACACCGATCATCATGGGTGGCCTGATGGGGCTGATGATGATGTGGATGTTGCACGGTGCCTTGACCGGTGAGGGAACGATTGGTGCGGGTGCTTTGATTGCGTTTATTGCGGCACATGTTGTTTTGGCCGCAATTGCGATTGGGATGGCTGTGTTTGCGGCCCGTTTGTCACCGCGCGTACGCCAATTCATGGACAGGCTGCACCACCCATCGCTGTCACACGTGGCTGCAATGTTCTCGAGCGCGGCAGCCGTGGCGCTGGTTTTGCATTTCGGCATTCATGGATTGGGAGGCATCTGATGTTTGGATCTATTGACCCGCAGCTGTTGCTTGCGTCCCTTATGGTGGCTGCGACCCCTATTATGCTTGCCGCGATTGGCGAGCTGGTGGTGGAACGTGCCGGGGTTCTGAACCTTGGCGTTGAAGGCATGATGATTACGGGATCTGTCATCGGGTTTATTGCTGCGATCAAAACGGGCAACCCGTGGATCGGGTTTGCTGCCGCCGCTTTGGGAGGTGCCGCGCTATCGCTGCTGTTTGGCGTGTTGACGCAGTTCTTGTTGTCCAATCAGGTGGCGACGGGTTTGGCGTTGACGCTGTTTGGGCTGGGGCTGGCTGCGTTGCTTGGGCAGGGTTATCTTGGTGTGAAGGCACCTGTATTCCCCGATTGGCATATCCCGCTGCTGGGGGACATTCCGATTATCGGGCCGATCGTTTTCCAGCATGACCCGATGGTTTACCTCGGGCTTGGCATTGTTGCTGGTGTTTGGTGGTTCCTGAAGAAATCCCGCGCCGGGCTGGTCTTGCGCGCTGTCGGTGAAAACCACGAGGCGGCCCATGCGCTGGGCTATAATGTGATCCGCGTGCGCATGTTGGCGATCATGTTTGGCGGGGCCTGTGCGGGGCTTGGCGGGGCGTATCTGTCTATCGTGCGGGTGCCGACCTATGCGGCGGGGTTGACGGCCGAGATGGGTTGGATTGCTTTGGCGATTGTGGTGTTCGCGGGCTGGAAGCCGGGGCGGTTGCTACTCGGTGCTTATCTGTTTGGCGGCGTTACGGCGTTGCAGCTCAACCTGCAGGCGGCGGGGCTTTCGTTGCTGGATGTTCTCACGATTGTCGCGCTTGTGGCAGCTGTGGTCGTCGTAAGTGTCGGGTTTATTCAGAATCGGGCGTTCACGGCAAAGATGCTATGGTGGGCTGCAAGTCTTTGCATCGCGGCGGCATTCTTTAGCTTTTATAAATGGCTTGGATGGGTTTTTAACGAAACTCTTTGGCTTTCGTCCTCGCCTTATATTGCCACCATCTTCGTTCTGGTCATTATGTCCAGCGGCGGAGCGCCAGGCTCACTTGGCAAGTCGTTCCATGCCTCACGTTGAGGCCAATTAAAAACTTAAGAAATCCTAGGGGGATTACACATGTTGAGAAGAACACTATTGGCGAGCGCTGCTGCTGCCACGTTCGTTGGTACAAGCCTCGGCGCGCAAGACGTCACAAAAGTCGGTTTCGTATACGTTGGCCCAGTCGGTGACGGCGGTTGGACGTATGAGCACAACCAAGGCCGTTTGGCGGTTGAAGCAGAATTTGGCGACGCGGTTGAGACTGTGTTCGTTGAAAGCGTTCCAGAAGGCCCAGACGCAGAACGCGTGATGACACAGATGGCGCTTGAGGGTGCTGACCTGATCTTCACAACGTCCTTTGGCTACATGGACCCGACAATCAACGTTGCGGCTCAGTTCCCAGACGTTCGTTTTGAGCACGCGACAGGCTACAAGCAGGCGGACAACGTTTCTGTTTATTCAGCACGTTTCTACGAAGGCCGCGCAGTTCAGGGCCACATCGCGGGTCAGATCACTGAATCCAACGTGATCGGCTACATCGCGTCCTTCCCGATCCCGGAAGTTATCCGTGGCATCAACTCTGCCTACTTGCACGCCAAGGAAGTGAACCCAGACGTCGAGTTCAAGATCATCTGGGCCTACACATGGTTCGACCCAGCAAAAGAAGCTGAAGCGGCTAATGTTCTGATCGAACAAGGCGCGGACGTGATCTTGCAGCATACTGACTCCACAGCTCCACAGGCTGCGGCACAGGCGGCTGGCAACGTTTACACATTCGGCCAAGCGTCAGACATGTCCGAGTTCGGCCCAATGCCGCGCGTTTCCTCCATCATCGATGACTGGGCACCGTACTACATTGCCCGCACACAGGCTGTTATGGACGGCACATGGGAAAGCACATCCACGTGGGATGGCATCGGTGCTGGCATGGTTGGCATCGGTGAAATCTCTGACGCGATCCCTGCGGAAGTGAAAGCATCTGCTGAAGACATGGTCGCGCGTTTGGCGTCTGGTGAATACCACGCGTTCACTGGCCCGATTAACAAACAAGACGGTTCTGCATGGTTGGCTGAAGGCGAAACAGCGCAGGATTACACAGACGATGGTTTGGCCGGCATGAACTTCTATGTTGAAGGTCTGACCGGTGAGATCCCGCAATAAGCGATAGTTCGAATTGACGAAAGGCCCGCCAGAGATGGCGGGCCTTTTGCGTTTGAAGGGCAGGCAAGAAAAAGCCTCGCAAAACGCGCGAGGCTTTCTCAATGGAATTGAGAATGTTGACGAGAAAACCCTCTCAACCAACAAACACGACTTCGAACAGATCCCTCCAGACCCATATTCGCCTATCGCCAGCCCTCCGTTAAAATGATCGCGAATGATCGCACGGCCCATTTGTGCTGCACTGGCCAAGCCAGAAATCGTCCAATAAACATCGGAAAATGTCATCAAATATAGAGCAACGATCGATTTGTTGCGGATCAACCCCGACTTGGCGACCGTCGAAATCAGGTCCAATCCAACCAGCTCAATCCTATGTCGTCGCACCGCTTCGTCGAAGTTCACGGCATGCCTTAACCCTACACAGTTTGAGCCAGTTGACGTTGACGTAAACCCACATACATCACAAGACCAAATGGCGATTGTCGCGATGCGCGACTAAGTCTTTGCACCTAATAGTTAAACGTTTCCCCAAAACCTCCACTTCCCTCCCCTCGCACCCTCCCCTAAGCTCGCGAAAAATTCTAAGGAACGTAAAATGCCATATCGCGGTGCAGGTGGAACGAACGGCGGGGAAGGTAGCTTTCTGATCGGGATTATCATGATGATTGCAGGGGGGTATTTGCTCCTGAAAGGGATCATGGTGCGGCCGCAATTCGGGTTCGGTAATCAAATGTTCGCTGTGGGTGGCTTTCCCGTCACAACAGGGCTGGTTCTGGTCCCTTTCGCATTCGGCGTTGGCATGATCTTTTACAACAGCCGGAATTGGATTGGCTGGGTTCTGGCGCTGGGGTCTGTCCTTGCGCTGGTTGTCGGGGTGATTGCATCTATCAACTTCACCTTGGTGCGGATGAGCGCGTTTGATTTGCTGATGATCATGATCTTGTTGATCGGTGGTATCGGGCTGTTTTTACGTTCGCTTCGGGGGCGCTGAGGTATGATTGATTTTCTGGTTATTGGCGGCGGCATTGCTGGCACGTCTGTCGGTGCGCGGTTGTCCCACCATGGGCATGTTGTTGTTTTGGAACGTGAAAGCGCGCTGGCGTATCACGCATCGGGGCGCTCTGCCGCGTTGTTTGAGGAAAGCTACGGGTTGGCGTCGACCGTTGCGTTGAATGAAGCCAGTCGCGACTATCACTTCGAGGCGAATGGCGGCGTGACCAGCCCGCGTGGGTTGATGTTGGTTGGGACGGCCGACGACAAAGACACGTTTGAAGCGGATTTGGCGGGGATGCATCTGGACACTATCAGCGTTTCAGAGGCGCGCGCGATGCTGCCGATCCTGAACGATACGGTAACGCGGGCTGGCTATGACGCGGATGCGTGGGATCTGGACACGGACCGTCTCGTGCAGAACTTTGCGAGCGAAGTGCGAGGGAATGGCGGCGAAGTACGAAGCTCGGCTGAAGTTTCAGCCGTGACCCGCACTTCGGCAGGCTGGGACGTTCGCGTTGGAGAAGACGTTTTGAACGCCCGCGTTGTCGTAAACGCCGCTGGCGCATGGGTGGATGTGGTCGCTGAAATGGCTGGTATTGCGCCGCTTGGTGTCACGCCATTGCGCCGGTCTATGGCCCGCATCCCTGCCCCCGGTGGGCATGACGTTTCAGACTGGCCGATGCTGTTTGGCCCCGGTGAAGATTGGTACGCAAAGCCTGACGCAGGTGCGCTGATTGTGTCGCCTGCCGAAGAGGTTTTCATGCCACCGATGGATGCTTGGGCGGATGATATGATGCTAGCGGAAGGTTTGGCGCGGTATGAGGCGCATGTGACGGAACCCGTAACGCGATTGCTTTCCAATTGGGCAGGACTGCGCACCTTTGCGCCAGATCGCAATCTGGTTTTGGGGCCGGACAAGGCTGATCCGTCATTTGTTTGGATGGCGGGACAAGGTGGTTATGGTTTTCAGACCGCACCCGCGGCGAGTCAATTGGCCGCCGATCTAGCAGTTGGAAACACACCGCAAATCGCAGCGGATATGGTCGCGAAGCTGTCCCCTGCCCGTTTCGTTTAGGCGACGGCGACCATCAGTTCCCAAGATCGCAATGTCATGTAGCCCAAATCGCATTCGCCCTCAGGCATAATCGACTCAATTGGAACGCCTTCTGCGAACAAGATGTGCTGTTCGGCCAGTGAAATCTGAATGTAGCTAACGGGAATTTTTGCGCGGACCACTTTCACGTTCGGGTGGCTCACGGCGAGGGACTTTGCCCGAACCAGCACCGCGTCCGCCCCAAACATTAAAGGGACGCGGATGTGTTCAAACAAAACGCGGTGCTGCGGCCCGACGTTTAGGTCAGAATGTGGAAGACCAAACCCAAGTGCGCCCTGCGCGATACAAACTGGGAAATGATTGCGTTCACTCGGTGCCGCAAATGCTTCACGGATGTTGGCAATTGGCTGTGGGCCATGATCGCGGGTTTCAACCATATCACCGATCTGCAAATCACGCGCTGCACGTTGCCCTGTGGGGGTTAAAATGCGGGTCTGTGGTGTGATGCCAAACGCTGCAATCCATGGGGCAAGCGCCTGTAGCTCTGGTTGAAATCTCATATCTGCTCTTTCCGATGTCGTTCCTCGGTTTAAACAATTTCTAATGTAGCAAACTGGCGCCATCGTGACGCAATTGAGGCAAGTGTTGTCAGTTTTACCTGTACTTTTGGACAGTTCGTTTTAAATGTTCGACGCTAGACCGTTCACGTTGACCCCACGAGAGAGACGCGCAAAAGTACCCCATGCTGAGTGAATCTGACCCTAATTTTCAAGCAATTAGCGCGATGCTGCGTGAGTTCTCGGATGCGATGGGTTTTCATGGTCTCCCAAAGGTTACGCGCATTTTCACCTCTCCGGTTTTGCCATTGGAACGTCAAGTTTTGCGAGTCGCCTTGGGCAATGACCTCTATGCGATGAAGATTGACTTCACATCTGATGTCACCGCGAGACTGGCGAAAGAATTTGATGGCTTGAAACAACTGAACGCGCATTTTCAGACCTACGAAAAACTGGGAACAGCGACGCCGATTTACCTATCCAAGGCGGGCACGTTCTTTGCCATGGATTTTCTTGCTTTTTTGACAGCTGGGCAAAGGTTGCAGCAATCACAGCAACTGCAAACAACCCGACAGGTCTACCGCCGTGCAGGGCTTTGGCTGACCGCAATGCACGAGTTTAAAGAGCCGAAACAGGGAAAGTTTGACGGCAAATGGATGGTGCATGAGATCAACGCACGGATCGAAGACGGTCAGATGGAAGCGCCATTAGCGAACGTGGAACGGATGCGTGATATCCTGCGCGAGGAGATCGTTGACGTTCACCACACAAAGAGCACCCGCGCCTGGAGCCACGGGGATTTTCACAGTGAAAACATAATGATGGCCCCCGGAATGACGTATGCCTTTGATCTAACCGAGGCACGCATGAAAATGGCGCTATACGATACTGTGGATTTTCTAAAGGTTGATATCTACCGACAGGTGCCCGGTGAAGAAATCGACCGATCCGGTATTATCGCCAAACACCGCGAGATGTTTTTCAAAGGCTACAAGCACGCGATCAAACCCAAGCTGTTTGACGTCGCGATGCGGGGACGGCTGTTGATTGACTGGGCCTCGATTGAAAGGTCCAGCTACGCCAAAAACGAAAGCCAGCAGTTGCAGTTTTTGCGGTTGAAGCAGCGTTTGGATATTGCGTTTAAAGCTTAGCCCACAGGGGCTAAGCTCCGTCAGCGTTTTTGCGAATGGTTTCGTTTTTCGGATCATAGGGGCTGTCTTCGACAACCACTGCGTCCCACAATTCACGGAACATGCGCACCTTTACCTTCGTGCCGACCTCGCACAGTTCCGGCGGCAGGTAGCCCATACCGATGGATTTGTTGAAGGCCACGGAATAGCCGCCCGAGGTTAGACGCCCGACCTTTTGGCCGTCATGGATCAGCGCTTCGCGGCCCCATGGGTCTGCGTCGGCGGGCCCGTCAATCAGCAGCGTGACGCATTTTGAACGGATGCCGATTTTCTGCATCGCTTCTTTGCCGTGGAAGTCCTTTTCGAGGTCCACAAAGCGCGGCAAGTCGGCCTCAAGCGGGGTCGCATCACGGCCCAGTTCGGTGCCGAAGGCGCGGTAGGATTTTTCCTGACGCAGCCAGTTTTGCGCCCGTGCACCGACCAGTTTCATGCCGTGCGGTTCACCCGCTTTTTCAAGCAAATCAAACAGATAGTTCTGCATTTCCATCGGGTGGTGCAGTTCCCAGCCGAGTTCACCGGTGTAGGCCACGCGGATGGCGTTGACCGGACACATGCCCAGTTCAATCTGCTTGGCAGACAACCACGGGAAGTTTTTGTTGTGTAGCGCCGTTTCTGGATTTGCGTCATTGATGACCGCGTTCAACACGTCACGGGATTTCGGGCCCGCGATGGCGAAGACGCCCCATTGGGTGGTGACGTTCTGGCAGTCGATGCGGCCAAATTCGGGTTCTTTGTCCTCGATCGCTTTGCGCAGGAAGTCGGCGTCATAGTCCGTCCATGCGCCCGCAGAGACGAGGTAATAGCTGTCCTCGCCCGTGCGCACGATGGTGTATTCGGTGCGTGTGGTGCCGTGGGACGTAAGTGCGTAGGTCAGGTTGATGCGGCCGATTTTCGGGAGTTTGTTGGTGGTGAACCAGTCAAGAAACGCGGTCGCGCCGGGGCCCTTTACGACATGTTTGGTGAAGGCTGTGGCGTCGATTAGGCCGACGCCTTCGCGGATAGCTTTGGCTTCATCCACGGCATGTTGCCACCATGCGCCGCGGCGGAAGGAGCGGCTGTCGTGATCGAAATTGTCAGGCGCATCCAGCGGGCCGAAGTAGTTCGGGCGTTCCCAGCCGTTGACGAACCCGAACTGTGCGCCGCGTGCTTTTTGGCGATCATATGCGGGGGCCGTGCGCAAGGGGCGACAAGCGGGGCGTTCCTCGTCTGGGTGGTGCAGGGTGTAGACGTGGTCGTAGCATTCCTCGTTTTTGCGGGCGGCAAACTCGGTGGTCATCCAGTCGCCGTAGCGTTTGGGATCGAGGCTTGCCATGTCGATTTCGGCTTCGCCGTCCACCATCATCTGCGCGAGGTAGTAGCCTGTACCGCCAGCAGCGGTGATGCCGAATGAGAACCCTTCGGCGAGCCACATGTTACGCAATCCCGGCACAGGGCCGACCAGCGGGTTGCCGTCTGGGGTGTAGCAAATCGGGCCGTTGAAATCGTCCTTCAGCCCGCTTTCTTCGCAGGATGGGACACGGTGGATCATCGCCATGTATTGTTCTTCGATGCGTTCCAGATCGAGCTGGAACAGATCGGCACGGAAGCTGTCTGGCACGCCGTGTTCAAACACTGCAGGCGCGTTCTTTTCATAGACGCCGAGGATCCAGCCCCCGCGTTCTTCGCGCACGTAGGATTGGGCGTCGGCGTCACGGACAACGGGGTGTTCAACACCACCGTTTGCGCGAAATTCGACCAGCGCAGGATCTTGATCCATAACGATAAACTGGTGTTCAACAGGGATCGCGGGCATCTTGATGCCGAGCATTTTCGCGGTGCGTTGGGCGTGGTTGCCGGATGCGGTGACAACGTGTTCGGCGGTGATAACGATTTGTTCGTCGGACGACACAAGATTGCCGCCCTTTTCGACCATCTTGGTGCAGGTGACTTCCCAAGCAGAGCCGTTCCAGTTGAACGCGTCGGCCTGCCATTTGCGCACGACTTCAACGCCGCGTTGACGCGCGCCCTTGGCCATCGCCATGGTGACGTCGGCTGGGTTAATGTAGCCGTCTTCTGTGTGGTAGATCGCTCCTTCGAGGTCTTCGGTGTTGATCAGGGGCCAGCGTTCTTTGATCTGTTCGGGTGTCAGCCATTCAAATGGCACATCGCAGGTTTCAGCCGTGGACGCATAAAGCATGTATTCTTCCATGCGTTCCTTGGTTTGGGCCATGCGCAGGTTGCCGACGACAGCGAAGCCAGCGTTCAGGCCTGTCTCGGCCTCAAGTTCTTTGTAAAAGTCGACCGAGTATTTGTGGATGTGGGTCGTCGCGTAGGACATGTTGAACAACGGCAGCAAGCCCGCTGCGTGCCATGTGGACCCTGACGTAAGTTCGTCGCGTTCCAGCAACATCACATCATCCCAACCTGCCTTGGCGAGGTGATATGCGATTGACGTTCCGACGGCACCGCCGCCAACAACCAAGGCTTTTACTGTAGTTTTCATCCGTGCGACTCCCTAGCGGTACTTGCACGTAATTTGGCGCAATTACGCGGGCTTCGCCAAGCTTCGCCGACTCCAAACGCACCAAAACCGACCATGTGCTAAAAATCATGAGAAAAAGGCAGGAACCGATCCCATCTTCAACGACGGCCATGCACCGTCAAAACAGCCTACTTTCGCCCACATTCCCTTAACGTAAGCTATTTTCAACTTTGGCAAGAACGTGAAGTATTATCAAAAGGTTAACGAGTGCGGTAATTTTGCGACAGGCGGTAATATGGGTGCAGTTCCCCCTAGGAGAATGAACAGACTGCGCCTATGTTGACGTCAGAGTAACGTGAGAGAGCCGTGTTAAGCGGCCCCACGAGGAGAGCAGTAATGACACGTATTTCACTAACAGCGCTTGGCGCTGCGATGGTTCTTGGGGCATGTACACCGCCCGAATTCGCTTCACGGATGGATACCAGCGATACGCTGTATTCAGGCTTTGAAGCAGCTGAAAGCTATACACCGCGCCCAGTCGGTACGCGTTCGGAAAATGATTTCATGCGTTTTTCAACCATGAGCCTTGTACGTTAACACCTTATTTTACGGGTAGTGCCGCACACTTCTTGAGGTGCGGGAAACCCGACTCGACTTATGTCAGTGCATAATTGACCTTAGGGAAACCAAAGGGAGTATAGTTATGCGTAATATGGATCTGATGGACGCCGCCGAACTTGTCGCCAACAGCTATCGGGGCAAATCCCACCTGCCCCCTGTTCGTACAACCGTTCGCGAGGGTCACGTTGAGGCTTACCTGTTATCAAACAACACATTGGTCATTCCAGGAACGAACGATACCGAAGATTGGACCAAGTCAAATCTTGTAATCGGGAAGCAGAAAGTTTCTTGGAAGTTGAAAGGCAAGGCAGGTGGGAATGCGATTTGGCATAGGGGCTTTGCTGGGCATGCGGCGACCATCTCCAATAAACTTGGAAGCGCGAGGCCAACATTCATCGTCGGCCATTCTTTAGGCGCGGCGGCTGCTCAGATTCTTGGCTGTATTTACGGCGTTCCCGCAATTGGGTTTGCCTCACCGATGCCACGGCAAGGATCCCGCAAACTGTCGAGCGAACACCTCGTGTTGAACGTGGTGCGCAACGATGATCCTGTGGGGCGATTGCCCCCGAAGGGCCTTGGGTACCGACGCGTTGGAAACACCGAGGTCATGCATCCCGTGAAAAAAGAGAAAGGGCTGCGGCACGCGATGGAGCACTACATCGATCTGATGAAGATTGAGCGGCGTGCGGGGAAAATCGTTAAAAGCTGGCCGCGATAGTTACAGCATTGCCGGAACGACGAGATCAGGCGGGCGGTGGCCGTCGTCGAATGTTTTGATGTTCAGCAGGACTTTCTCGCCCATCTCAACGCGCCCCTCGACTGTGGCAGAACCCATGTGAGGGAGCAGCACGACGTTCTTCAGCTCGCGCAAACGCGGGTTAATGTCTGTGCCGTTCTCGTAAACATCCAAACCAGCGCCCGCGATTTCACTGGCGCGCAACATGCGGGTTAGGGCGTTCTCGTCGATCACTTCGCCGCGGGCTGTGTTCACGATGACTGCATCCGGTTTCATCAGTTTCAAACGGCGTGCGTTCATCAGGTGGAACGTCGCGGGCGTATGCGGGCAGTTGATGGATATGATGTCCATGCGGGCGACCATTTGGTCGAGGCTGTCCCACCATGTCGCGTCCAGATCGCCCTCGACCTCGGGGCGCAGGCGGCGGCGGTTGTTGTAGTGGATTTGCATTCCGAACGCGCGGGCACGTCTGGCGACGGCTTGCCCGATACGCCCCATGCCCAAGATCCCCAGCCGGCGGCCCGCAATGCGCCCGCCCAACATGGCCGTTGGCGCCCAGCCGTCCCAGTCGCCAGTCTGCATCAGCGCGAGGCCTTCGGGAATGCGGCGTGTGACCGACAAAATCAACGCCATCGTCATGTCGGCGGTGTCTTCGGTAACAACGCCCGGTGTGTTGGACACCAAGACCCCCCGTTGGCGTGCGGTTTGCACATCGATGTGGTCCACCCCTGCCCCGTAGTTCGCAATAAGTTTCAGCCGATCCCCCGCCTGCCCGAGAACCTGTGCATTGATTTCATCGGTAACCGTCGGGACCAGTACATCGCAGGTCTGCATCGCCGAAATCAGCTCTGCCGTGGTCATCGGCGTGTCATCGTCGCGCAGGGTCACGTCGAACAATTCGCGCATCCGCGTCTCAACTGCATCGGGCAACCGTCGCGTGACGGTAACACTTAGACGTTTGCTTGGCATGATGGTGTCCCTTTGCTTGCCCTACGGGGCGGTTATTGCCAAGTTGCCCTCAAAGGTCCGGTGGCACAAGAACCACCATATAAATTCAGGGCCAGACGAGAGCAGAGATTATGATTTTTACACGTACAGTTTGTCTGGCGATCGCGATGGCGTTTGGTGCGCCTGTTGTTGCACAAGAAGCGGCCCCCGAAACCGTGACGCCGATTACCGCCGTTCAAGGTGAACGTGGGCCGGTGACAAACTTGCCGATGCCGCGTTTTGTGTCGCTGAAGGCCAATGAGGCGAACGTGCGCCGTGGTCCTTCGCTTTCCCACCGGATTGACTGGGTCTTTCAACGCCGTGACATGCCGCTGCGTGTTGTGGGCGAATACGGCCACTGGCGCCGTGTTGTAGACCGTGAAGGTATGGGTGGCTGGGTGCATTATTCCCTGCTGTCGGGCAACCGCACGGTTATTGTTGATCGCGATCTTTTGGTCCTGCGTGGGCAGCCTGTCGCGGATTCTGCCGAGATTGCCATATTGGAGCTTGGTGTGATTGCTGACCTTGGCGAATGCAGTGCGGACTGGTGCCGCCTGCGGGCGGACGGATACCGTGGTTGGGCGCCGAAAACCGCGCTGTTTGGCGTCGCACCGGACGAGTTGCGCGACTAGCCAATCGGCCCTGCGGGGCTTGAGTATTTAAGAGCCAAAGAAAGAGATGGGACGCGCCTTAGTTTGCTAGGCCGCGCCCTTTTAGCAATGCAGTTGCGTCTGGCATGGACCCTCGGAATTTTTGGTAGAGGACGGCGGCGTCTTCTGATCCGCCAGCGGATAGAATGTGTTTTTCCAGCTTCGCGGCCATGGCGGGGTCGAATGGGCCGCCGTTTTCCTCAAACGCTTGGAAGGCGTCAGCGTCCATGACTTCGGACCACATGTAGCTGTAATAGCCGCTTGAATACCCGTCGCCCGCGAACACATGGGCGAAGTGCGGTGTGGCGTGGCGCATGCGGATTGCGTGGGGCATGCCGAGGCTTTCAAGGACTTCGGCCTGCTTTTGCATCGGATCGGCGGGGGCATCTTCGGTTTCGTGGAACGCCAGATCGACCATCGCGGAGGCGACATATTCGACGGTGGAAAAGCCCATGTCGTAGGTTGCAGCCCCAAGCATCCGGTCCAGCAGATCGCGCGGCATGGGTTCGCCCGTTTCGGCATGGGTGGCGAATTTCTCAAGAACGTCAGGGACTTCGAGCCAGTGTTCGTAAAGCTGGCTGGGAAGTTCGACGAAATCACGCGGCACTGAGGTGCCTGAAATCAGCTCGTACGTCACATCGGATAGCATCTGGTGCAGGGCGTGGCCGAATTCGTGGAATAGGGTGCGGGCGTCGTCGTATGACAGCAAGGCGGGCGCGTCTTTCGGCGGTTTGGCGAAGTTGCACACGTTGATCACATGAGGGCGGATGTCGCCCGCCAGTTTCTGTTGGCTACGCATTGCTGAACACCACGCGCCGGAGCGTTTGGAGCCGCGTGCGAAGTAATCCCCGATGAAAACCGCCACGTGTTCGCCGTTGCGTGTAACATCCCAAGCGCGGCAGTCTTCGTGGTAGAGCGGCGCGTCGATGGGCGCAAATTCCAGACCGAACAGCCTGTTTGAACAGTCAAATGCTGCTTCGATCATGCGGTCCAATTGCAGGTAGGGTTTGAGCTCTGCCTCATTGAGGTCGTGTTCGGCGGCGCGGCGCTTTTCGCTGTAATAGCGCCAATCCCACGGTTCCAGCGGGCCGGTTTCGCCATCATTGTGCATTGTGGCTTGTAGGACTTGCGCGTCCGCTTCGGCAGCGGATTTGGCGGGTTCCCAGACTTGCATCAAAAGCGCACGCACGGCGCCTGGTGTTTTCGCCATTTCGGTTTCGAGTTTGTAGTCGGCGAAGCTGTCATACCCGAGCAGGTTCGCGCGTTCGGCGCGTAAGGCGAGGATTTCAGCGGCCAAGGCGCGGTTGTCAGTTTCACCACCGTTTGCGCCACGGGCTGTCCATGCTTCATAGGCTTTTTCGCGCAGGTCGCGTCGCAGCGAGAACTGTAAGAACGGCACGATCAAGGAGCGTGAGAGGGTAACAACGGGGCCGCCAGCGTCTTTGTCTTCGCCAGCCGCTGTTGCCGCTTGGATCACAAAGTCAGGCAGGCCTGCCATGTCATCAAGGGGCATGAACCAACTGCGCTCATCCGCCAAAAGGTTTTGTGTGAATTGGGTTCCAAGCACGCTAAGGCGTTGCTTTACCTCGGCCAAGCGGTCAGCGGCGTAGCCCGTCAGTTCCGCGCCAGAGCGCACGAAGTTGCGGTGGACCAGCATCAAGACGCGGTGTTGTTCGTCGTTCAGATCAAGGCTCTCGCGGGTTTCCCAAAGCTTTTCGATCCGCGCGAACAGATCGGCGTTGGCGGTGATTTCTGACGAATATGCGGACAGCATTGGCGAGAAGTCCCGCATCAGGCCTTCGCGGACCTCGTTGCTGTCAGCCCCCGCCAAGGCGAAGAAGGGTGAAAGTACCTTTTCAAGAGGCGCATCAGCGAGGGACAGGGATTCGATCGTGTTGGCGAAAGTCGGTTCGGAGCCATCACAGATTGCGGCGATTGCGACGCGCGCTTCTTCCAAGGCTTCCTCAAGGGCGGGGGCGAAATGAGCGTCTTCGATCAGATCGAAGGGTGGCAATTCAAACGGTGTGTTCCAAGGCGCACGCAACGGATTTGTCATGAAAGTCTCCTTTGTTGCCAACCTAGGCAGCTGTTGGGGAAGGTGCCACCGCCAACTTAATGGTCCGGTGTTTTCTGCCGAAGATGCCGTTCCAGACGGCGCAAGGCGAGGCTCAGTCCGATGGTCATCGTTAGATAGATCAGCGCGACGACATTATAGGTTTCAAAATAACGGAAGTTGCCTGCCGCGGTGACCTTGCCAGCCTGCGTGACGTCCAAAACACCCAATACGGAAACAAGCGAACTATCCTTCACCATCGCAATGAAATCATTGCCCAAAGGAGGAAGGATACGGCGAAAGGCTTGTGGGAATATGATGTGACGAAAGCGGTGCCATTTACCAAGGCCTAAAGCCTCTGCCGCTTCGATCTGTCCCTTATCGACGCTTTGAAGTCCGGCGCGAAAGACCTCGGCGATGAATGCGGAATACCCGATTGTCAGGGCAATTACAGCGCGCCAAAGCATGCTGAAATCGCGGTTGCGGATGGGATCAAAACCCAGCCCTTCGATGACCAAATTGAAGCCGGCCACAAGAAGCGGGGCCAGCACAAAGGCCACGTATAAAAGGAGCACAATAATTGGCACGCCGCGCACGACTTCGATGTAAAGCCGGGCGGTTTGGCGTACGACGATCCATCGCGACATGGACATCAGCGCGAGGCCAAGGCCGATGCTGGCTGCCAAAGCGAACCCAATGATCGTGACGAATAGCGTTATTTTTATGCCCTTTGATAGGGTTCTCAGAACGTCTGAATACAGATCATCCGCGACCACCTGCCAAAACAAATAGCCGCCCACCGCCAAAACGATGAGCAGCCAATACGGGAAATCCCGATCTTGCTGGGGCGTTATCACGCCGCCTTACTCGCCAAGTTTATAGTCCAGGAACCAGCGCACATTCAGCGCCTCAATGGTGCCGTCCCCCTGCATGTCAGCGATTGCCGCGTTGATCGGCTCAACAAGGTCGGAACCTTGCGGGAAGATGAAGCCGAAGTCTTCAGTGCCAAGCTTCTCTCCGACGATTTTCAGCCCGCCATCTGAGGCGTCAACATAACCGTTGGCAGCTGTACCATCCGTCAACACAAGGTCGACGTCCCCGTTTCGAAGGGCAGCAACCCCCGCACCGAAGGTTTCAAAAAGCTGAATGCGCGGGTTGGCCTCATCTGCATCAAGCACATCGTACACAGCGACGTAAAACGGCGTGGTGCCCGGCTGTGCGGCGACAAGCAGGTCATCATCAGCGGCAAAGCCGGCGGCGTCCGCAAAGCGTTCCTCGTCACTGCGTACAAGCATCACCATTTCAGACGTCATGTAAGTGTCTGAAAAATCGACGATTTCGGCGCGATCTTCGCGAATAGTGATACCGGTCATGCCCATATCGAATTGGCCTTCGGAGACCGCAGGGATCATCGCGTCCCAGCTGATGTTTTCGTAAGTGATCGTCGCGTTCAGGCGCTCCGCGACTTCGGCCATGGCGTCATATTCCCAACCAACGGCATTGCCGTCGCCATCGATGAACTGAAGCGGCGGATAGGCGTTTTCCGTAACAACGACAATTTCGCGACCTTCAAGGTTCGGCAAATGCCCATCGGCCAGCGCGGTTGTGGCGAATAGGGCGGTGGTAATAGCGATCAATTGTGTCTTCATGGCAGTCTCCCTCAGGTTGGATTGGGTCGAGTATGGCGCAGCAGGCTATGGTGGCAAGCATTAGCCACAAATCAAACAATCTGTGCGCGGCTTTATCGTGATAATGCGCGTTTCGGCGTAAAGTGCATCGTAGATCAGCAAGCGTCCGCGCAAGCCCTCGCCCGCAACTGTTAAGGACTTAACGGCCTCGACAGCCATCATTGCACCAAGCACGCCAGGCAGCGGACCGAGCACGCCGCCTTCTGCGCAACTTGGCACCAGCGATGGGTCGGGACGCTCTGGAAAAATGCATTGATAACATGGCGTACCAGCATGTGGGACGTATTCACTGATCTGCCCTTCCCACTGGGTTAAAGCAGCTGAAATCAGCGGTTTTTGTGCTTTAACGCAGACCTCATTTACCAAATAGCGTGTCTCGAAGTTATCCGTACCATCGAGCACGAGATCATATTCCGCGACCAATTCTGATGCGATCTCTCGGGTCAGTCGACGCTGATATGGTTTTACGGTGACATTGCTATTTAGCGCGCGCATGGCCTCAGCCGCGGATTGCACCTTTGGCTTGCCGATACTCGGTTCGGTATGAATGACTTGTCGCTGGAGGTTGGAGTTATCGACCACGTCGTCGTCAATAACGCCGATCGTGCCGACACCAGCAGCGGCAAGATATTGCAGCGCCGGTGCGCCCAAGCCCCCCGCACCGACGACCAATACAGAAGCATCCTTCAACGCCTTCTGCCCTGCCCCGCCGATTTCGCGCAGCACGATATGGCGGGCATATCTGGTGAGTTCGGAATCGGTAAACGGTCCTTCGTCGCTGTTCGCTTGGATACTGTCATTCGTCACGGGGCCGGAGCGCGCGCGCAACGCTGATAGCAAATTCGAATACCCAAAGACCACCAATCCAGCAAAAACAGCAAATATCCACACTTCAGGTTCATCACCCGTGTTACGCCTGATCGGATGACCATCCGGCAAAACAAAGTGCAGAACGATCACGACGGCAAGCAATACTGCGATCATTGCAAAGCGGTAGGATCGTGGCAGTTTCATCGCCAACCCGATGCCCCAAAGGGCCGCTGCGAGACCGATAACAATCATCATCGCGTGACCACCTATGTCGTTCCGGTTGAGCCGAACCCGCCTGTGCCACGCGCGGTTTCATCGACTTGTCCAACCTCAAACACGCCCTGCACCACGGGCGCGACAACCATCTGCGCAATCCGCATGCCGTGGGTGATTTCGAAAGGCTCATCGCCACCATTTTGCACGATCACACCAAGAGGGCCACGATAATCGCTGTCGATGGTGCCGGGGCTGTTGGGCAGCGTGATCCCGTGTTTCAACGCGAGGCCAGAACGCGGTCTGATTTGCACTTCATACCCGTCTGGGATGGCCAAACGTAGGCCCGTTGGCACCAGCGTTCGTGCGCCCAGGGCAAGGGTAACACCCTGACAATCAGCGAAATTTGCTTTTAGATCAGCGCCAGCAGCGCCGGACGTTTCATATGTTGGCAGGCCGAGCGTTTCGTCTGCGCCATCAAGCCATTCAAAGCGGATTGTCACCATCAGCCCAATGCCTCGGCGATTTTTTCAGCTAAGCGTTGCGCGACCTGATCCTTGCCCATGCGTGGCCAGTTTTCTGCGCCATCTTCTGAGATCAAGGTAACATCATTCTCGGATCCACCCATAATGCCCGTGCTGGGCGACACATCATTCGCCACAATCCAATCGCAGCCCTTGCGCTTACGCTTTGCGGTCGCGTTTTCGATGACGTTTTGTGTTTCCGCCGCGAACCCAACGACGAGCTTTGGCTTTTGCTTCCCCGCACAAACGGAGGCCAAAATGTCTGGGTTCTCAGCGAACTCTAAAACAGGTAACCCATTGCCATCTTTCTTTATTTTCTGATCGGCAGCGTTCGCCACGCGCCAATCTGCGACCGCGGCGGCAAATATTGCGGCGTCGGCCGGCAGCGCTGAATTGACCGCCTCAAGCATCTGGTCTGCCGTTTGGACTTCAACCAAATCGACACCCATCGGGGCCGCCTTATCCGCAGGACCAGTCACGAAAGTCACCTGCGCACCAAGGCTGAGCAATGCGCGCGCGATCGAGGTACCCTGAGCGCCGGACGAGCGGTTCGCGATGTAGCGAACAGGGTCGATTGGTTCATGTGTCGGGCCAGAGGTTACCAAAATATGCCGCCCCTTAAGGGGGCCGTCGTTCACGGCCGTTTCAACCGCGCCTACGATTTCCAGTGGCTCAGCCATTCGGCCAAAGCCAAATTCACCACAGGCCATATCACCCTCATTAGGGCCACATATCAAAATACCATCTTCAAGAAGGATTTTCAGATTTCGCTGGGTCGCAGCATGTTCCCACATACGTACGTTCATGGACGGCGCTATCAGCACGCGTTTGTCCGTCGCCATCAGCAAGGTCGAGGCAAGATCGTTCGCCAAACCAGCGGCCATCTTTGCCATCAAATCAGCCGTTGCGGGGGCAACGACGACCAAGTCAGCGGCGCGGCTTAACTCAATGTGGCCCATTTCGGCCTCATCGTTCAGATCGAACAGGTCTTGGTAAACCTTTTCGCCCGCCAAAGCGGAAACGCTAAGTGGCGTTACGAACTCGGTTGCCGCATTGGTCAAAACCGGAGTCACGGAATGCCCGCGTTCGCGCAACCTGCGGATCAGGTCGAGCGATTTAAATGCCGCGATACCGCCGCCGATGATCAACAGAATTTTCTTGCCAGCCATACGCTTGCCCTCTCATTAACGCGTAAAGACTAGGGGGTCGCGCGGGCGGTGGCCAGACACGAATATCCGAACTAGGCAGACATAAACCTTATGGTTCAATCCGAGCGCTTTGCTTTTGGCGGGGTTCTGTTTACGAATTACGCAACGCCACGGATCACAGAAAGGTCCTTCTTTGCCTCTGCCCCAATTCACACTCGTCTTAGGTGGCGCCGCATCGGGCAAGTCTTCCTTTGCAGAAGCCCTTTGCTTTCAATCCACTAGGTCACGTGTGTACATTGCTACCGCTCAAGCCTTTGACGATGAAATGCGTGCGAAGGTCTCAGCGCATAAGGCTCAACGTGGGTCTGAATGGTTAACTATTGAGGCCCCTTTAGAGATTGCAGATGCAATTTCAGAACGGGCCGAAGGCGAAGTCGTTTTGCTAGATTGCGCGACCCTTTGGCTTAGCAACGTGCTGCTTGCCGAGCAGGATGCATCGGAGGCGACTGTAGTTCTTTTGGCCGCGATTGCAGCGTGCCCCGCCCAAGTCATCGTCGTTTCCAACGAAGTCGGCCACGGGATTGTCCCTGATAACGCCCTCGCGCGGCAGTTTCGCAATGCACAGGGGCGGCTGAACCAATCGCTCGCTGCGCGCGCCGATTTGGTTGTGAATGTTATTGCCGGGCTACCGCAAATCCTCAAAGGGGATAAGGACATGTTAACGTGACGGTCATATATTGGGTGCGCCACGCGCCAACCCATGAAAAGACCTTTGTGGGTCATCGCGATGTCCCCGCAGACCTGTCTGACGAAGCGCAGATTGCGCGGTTGGATGGAGCGTTACCCCAAAATGCGCTTGTCGTTTCTTCTGATCTTTCCCGCAGCGTGGACACGGCGACAGCGATCCAAGGCCGCCGATTGCGGCTTCCCCATCGGGCGGGCCTGCGCGAATTTGATTTTGGGGATTGGGACGGGCTGCATTTTTCTGAGGTTGCCGAAAAATGGCCAGATTTGTCGCGAACGTATTGGCAAAATCCGGGCGACGTTGCTGCGCCAAATGGTGAAAGCTGGCATGCCGCCGCTGATCGTGTTTCTAGCGAAATTTCCTCAGTCATCGCAGACAACCCGCGCCGCGATATCATTGCCGTCGCGCACTTCGGTGCGATCCTGACACAGATGCAACGGGCTGCGGGTATCACTCCCTATGCCGCCCTCGCCCATCGGATCGACAACTATTCAATTACTGAAATTCAAGTTCGCCCAACCTACGGCGTCGCGAGGGTCAATCACGTTCCGTGAAAGGCCCCAACACAAATTACGATTTGCGCTGATGCGGTCTCCCAAAGTAGCGTTGGCTCATGACATATCAATTAATCCTCGGAAATCGCTTGTATTTTAGCTGGTCCATTGCGGCCAATATGATGGTTGAAAAGTTCGGCTTGTCTGAACACTTCGACATTCAAATCGTGTTGCCCAAAGAAGAAGCAGACGTTGCACGCTTTCTAAAAGACATCCCACCAGCACGAACATTGCCAACAATGGTGACGCCAGACGGCATTGTCGTGTCCGATAGCCTCGCGATTGCTGAGGAGCTGGCATCGCGTTTTCCCGAAGCGAACATGTGGCCAACAGACCCAGCAGCACGCGCTTTAGCGCGAACAGTTGCGGCGGAAATGCATTCCAGTTTTGGCGGTTTGCGCGGCAATTGGCCAGTCAATTTACGCCACGTATTTACAGGTGCGGTCGCACCTCCGGAGATAGAAAAAGAACTCGATCGGTTGGAGACCATCTGGGCCAACGCACGAGAAAAATCAGATTCCACCACGCCTTGGCTCTGCGGAGATTACTGTATTGCGGACGCGATATTTGCGCCCATGGCCGCGCGTTTGGCTGCCTACAAATTCGACACGCGACCTGTGACGAAGGCCTATGTTGCTGCGCATCTTGCCGATCCCGCATTTCAGAAGTGGCGTGCAGATGGATTGCAAAACGATCCAGTCATGCCGAAGTTCGACCTTGATTTACCAACTGAGCCGTGGCCGGTCTGAACGTATCCTGTGTAATTTCCGGAGCATTTACCATTCAGTAACCACCCTGCTGTTAATGATCATTAACGGTAGGGAAAGGGTTTGAAATGGTAGCACGCGCCTACACGGTCGCGTTCGAGGGTGTTGAGGCGCGGTTGGTCGAGGTTCAATGCGCAACCGCCCCGGGGATGCCGGCATTTTCAATTGTAGGCTTACCTGACAAGGCCGTTTCCGAAGCGAAAGATCGCGTTCGCGCGGCGCTCAGCGCTTTGTCGATCGCCCTGCCCTCCAAAAAAATTACTGTTAACCTCTCGCCTGCGGACTTACCAAAAATCGGGTCTCATTTTGACCTACCGATCGCGCTTGCACTGCTCGCGGCGCTCGACGTTATACCCCATGACAAGCTGGCGGAAACCGTCGCATTGGGGGAGCTTTCGTTGGATGGTACGCTCATTCCGGTTCTAGGTGCGCTTCCTGCTGCTATGGCAGCCGCCACTGAAAACAAATCACTTTTTTGCCCTTCAACTTGTGGCCCCGAAGCTGCTTGGGTCGATGCTGCGGCCGTGTTCGCGCCCAAAACGCTTGCCGAAACCCTACGCCACTTCACAGGCCAAGCACCGCTTTCACCCGCGGAACCAGGCGAGATCGCACCGCTTCAGGGAGGGCGAGATTTCAGTGACGTTAAGGGGCAAGAGAAAGCCAAACGCGCACTAGAGATCGCAGCAACAGGCCGCCATCATGTCTTGATGGTCGGCTCGCCCGGGTCCGGGAAATCTATGTTGGCCGCGCGACTATCAAGTATCTTGCCGCCACTAACACCTGCGGAAGCGCTTGAAACGTCGATGATCCATTCCCTTGCCGGGCTGTTAAACGAAGGAGGAATTAGCCGCGCCCGCCCGTTTCGAGAACCACATCACACCGCGTCGATGGCCGCAATTGTTGGGGGCGGGCGCGGAGCAAAGCCGGGGGAAATCTCACTCGCGCATAATGGTGTTTTATTCATGGACGAATTCCCCGAATACCCGCGCACCGTTCTGGAAACGCTCCGCCAGCCTATTGAAGCAGGCGAAGTCGTGGTGGCGCGGGCCAACGCACATGTCCGCTACCCTTGTCGGTTCATGCTGATCGCGGCCGCAAACCCTTGTAAATGCGGGTATTTAGCCGACCCGATGCGTGCCTGTGCTCGCGTTCCTGTCTGCGGTGAAGAGTATATGTCGCGCATTTCGGGGCCATTGATGGATCGATTCGATCTGCGGATTGAGGTGCCGCCGGTGGCGCTGTCTGACCTCGACCTTCCGCAATCTGGTGAAAACTCCGCGGCGATCGCAACGCGGGTCGCGAAGGGTCGAGACATTCAAGCGGAGCGGTTTGCGGGTACTGATTTGCGGGTTAACGCGGACCTTGAAGGCAGCGCGTTAGAGGAAGTCGCGACGCCGGACACCGAGGGAAAGGCCCTATTGTTGCGGGTAGCAGATCGGTTCGGCCTGAGCGCGCGTGGGTATCACCGCGTCTTGCGGGTCGCTCGCACAATCGCGGATTTGGATGGGTGTGACGATGTGCGTAAACCCCACGTGGCAGAGGCCGTGGGCTATCGCTTGGCGCTTTCAAAGGAGCTTTGAACAAAGGCCGCGGCTTTGCGCATTGCGGCGTTGGCTTCGGGAAGTCGGCCATCAAATATCTGCCAAACGTGCGGAACATGGGGCCAGATATCGACAGTTCCGCCCGTTGCCTTACCCATTCTCTCGGAATCACTTCGCAAAGCTTCGTCCTTGCCGACTTGGATCAAGACTGGCGGCGGGTTCTGGAAATCAGCAAACAGTGGGCTCGCGAGAGGGTGTTTCGCATCCGCGCCGTTCAAGTACAGATCGACCGCTTCTTGCATTCGGCTAACCGGGATCAGCGGGTCTTTTTCTTGGTTCGTCGTGATCGTTTCCCCTGACAGGGTTAGGTCTGCCCATGGCGAAAACGCGAGGACCGCGGCTGGGCGTTCGTTTCGCGCAAGTACAGTCGACAACAAACCGAACACCAAATTTCCGCCCGCACTGTCGCCCGCAATCACGATCTGATGCGGCTTCCTGCCATTCGCGATTAGGTGGTCCCATGCTTTGAGTGCGGCAATTGGGGCTGCTGGAAACGGCGCGTCCTGCAACACTGGATAATTAACAAGAAAAACGGCGGCCTTTGTGCGCTTGGCCAATCGGCCAGCGAAGGCGCGATAGCTGCGTTGTGATCCCGTTACGAACGCACCGCCGTGCAGGAACAGGATTGCGCGGTTTGCGATGGGTGTTCCGACGGTTATTCGGCTTGACGGGCCGTCTTGGGTTACTTCCAAGCCTTTGGGTTTGCTAAATAAAAATGGCGCGGCCCGCTCAAAACTGCGGTTCGCTTTTTCAGGGGTTCCGGTCCGCTTCAACTTGGGCTTCACCAGCCAAAGCATTCCGAACGTTAGTAACCGAAGCCTTATTGAGGGTGTCGTCATGGGCGTTTGGCCTCAATCGCCTCCCAAATCTTGGCGGCAATGTTGACGCCGTCAAAGCGTTCGAGTTCCTGAATACCGGTAGGCGACGTTACGTTGATTTCGGTCAGGTAGTCGCCGATCACGTCGATCCCGACAAAGACCTGTCCTTTTTCACGCAGCAGCGGGCCGATGCGGGCGCAAATTTCAAGGTCGCGTTCTGTCATGCCGATCTTTTCTGGGCGGCCTCCAACATGCATGTTTGAACGGGTTTCGCCCTTTGCTGGCACACGATTGATGGCGCCGACGGGTTCGCCATTCACGAGGATGATACGCTTATCGCCCGCGCTAACGTCTGGCAAAAATTTCTGCATGATCAATGGCTCACGGTTAATTCCGGCGAATAATTCATGCAATGACGCGAGGTTGCTATCGCCCTTTGACAGCTTGAAAACACCCGCCCCACCATTCCCATAGAGCGGCTTGAGGATCACATCGCCGTGGCGTGCGCGGAAGGCTTTAAGCGTTTCAAGGTCGCGTGCAATCGCTGTTGGGGGTGTCAGATCTGGGAAATCCAACACGAGCAGTTTTTCAGGGTAGTTTCGCACCCAGAATGGATCATTCACGACCAAGGTGTCAGGGTGAATCCGATCCAGAATATGGGTCGTTGTGATGTAACCCATATCGAAAGGCGGGTCTTGGCGTAGCCAGATCACGTCGACCTCTGCGAGGTCTTGTTCGCGCATTTCACCAACTGTGAAGTGATTGCCTTCTTCCCGACGAACAACCAAATCCTGCCCACGCGCAAGAACGCGGTCTTCCTGATAGCTCAGCTGATCTGGCGTGTAATAGAACAGTTTATGCCCACGCGCCTGTGCTTCTTCGGCGAGGCGGAAAGAGCTGTCGGCGTTGATATCAACAGCATCAATAGGGTCCATTTGAAAGGCAACGGTCAGAGGTTTTATAGCGGTCATAACGAAGTCCATCTAAAAGGGTCTCCCCTACATGGACCCGCCCCACGCCAAGCGCAATGATCAGGCAGCCATAAATGCGTTTTCGATCACATCGACGCGACCAACTCCATCTACTAAGGCAAGGTCAATGCGCACGTCCGTCAATTGGCCCCGTGGCTGGCTCGCAAGAAATTCGGAGCCCGCGCCATAAATCCGATCCATCTGGCGGCGCGTCAGGTGCGTGGCCGCCTGAGCGTGGCTGCGGCTTTTCTTTACTTCAATGAAAATTACGCCGTCACCGTCCTGCGCAACAAGGTCGATTTCACCGCATGACCCGCGCCAACGTGTTGCCAAGACAGGGTGCCCAGCGCGGGCATAGCGTTGCGCAACGATATCTTCCGCAGCGAGACCTGCATGATACGACGTTAAACCCCGTGCTTGTTTGGCTGTCATGCTTGATCCTTCAGGCTAAGTGCCAATTGGTACACGTCGCGACGGGCCATGCCTGTGGCACCCGCCACGGCCGTTGCCGCGTCTTTCACGCGCATGGTTTGCATGGCTGACAAAAGTGCTTCTTTCACGTCGTCCTCATTTAACTCTGCGACTTCACCGCGGTCGATCAGGACAACGATTTCGCCTTTTAGCGCGCGTCCATCTAACTGTTCCAACAGATCAGAGGGTGTACCTGTCAGCACTTCTTCGAACTTTTTCGTAAGCTCGCGGCAGATCACCACCTTTCGAGCCTCCCCCAAAACCTCGCGCAAATCATTTAACATTGCGTGAATCCGCTTTGGGGATTCGTAGAGAACTACGGTCGCTTGCAAATCTTTTAGGCCATCAAGCGCCGTGCGGCGCGCGCCTGAGCTGTTGGACAGGAATCCCGCAAAGTGGAACGCGTCGCTCGGAAGGCCTGACACCGTCAGGGCAGCCAACACAGCGGATGCACCAGGGGCTGTTGTCAGCGGTAGATCGGCCTCGCGCATGTCTGCGGCCAATTTATACCCCGGATCGGCAACAAGTGGCGTGCCTGCTTCGGAGACATAAGCGACAGATTTTCCGTCACGTACTGCGGCCAATAATCGGTCACGCACGGTTGCTTGCGAATGGTCATGATAGGCCACCATCGGACGTTTGCCTGCGGAAATTCCGTGGATTTCCATTAGCTTACGCGTGCTCCGAGTGTCTTCGGCGGCAATCACATCAGCGCTCGCCAGAATATCCAGCGTGCGCAGCGTGATGTCGCGCGCGTTGCCGATTGGCACGGCACATAGGTAAAGTCCGGCGGATAGGGGAATTGTGCGATGATTCATACCTAGACCCTCAGGATGGGCGCATTATGATGCGCGCCAAGATGCGGCGGCACAATGCCCGCCACCAAAAGGAAGTGAGATAGTCCATGTCAGCCCGTTTGCCCAGCCACCCTGCCGCTGTTCGCCCAATTGCAACCCGAATTTTCGCCTTTGCCGCGGTTGCGTTCTTGGCAGCGTGTGACCTTGCCTTGCCCGGTGTGGGGGGCAATTCCGGCCAGCAAATCGATCCGAATGCGCCCGTGCAGGTTGCGTTGCTTGTCCCCGGTGGATCAGGGCAAGCGGAAGCCAGCGCGATCGCTGCCAGCATTGAAAATGCTGCGCGTTTGGCGATTGCAGACCTCAACGGTGTCGAGATTGATCTGCGGGTTTACAACACCGCCCGTGATCCTGGTCAGGCAAGCCAGATGGCTGCAACTGCGATAGCGGATGGCGCCAAGATTATCCTTGGGCCACTCGATGCGGCCAGCGCAAACGCGGTTGGCGTCACTGTAGCGCCCGCAAACGTTAACGTTTTGGCGTTCTCGAATAACCCAGCGATTGCTGGCGGCAATGTCTTTGTTTTAGGGAACACATTTGGCAATGTTTCTGATCGTTTGGTAAGCTATGCGGGCACACAGGGCATCAATCAGTTCATGATCGTACATCAGGATGATCTTGCTGGTTCGATCGGACGCGATTCAATTGCAACATCCATCCGCTCGGCCGGTGGTACAGTGTCCGGTGTTGAGGCATACCCGTTCAGCCAAGAAGGAATTTTCGCCCGTGCACCAGCGATCGCAGCGGCGACAAACGCCAGCGGCGCGCAGGCTGTGTTCGTGACGGACAACGTTGCAGGTGGCTTGCCCATCTTGGCGACGTCCTTGGATGATCAGGGCCTGAACCCTGCCAATACGCCACTTGTTGGAATCACCCGTTGGGATGCGGCACCACAGGCGGCGACACTTCCGGGTTTGCAGGGCGGTTTGTTTGCAATGGCAAACGCTGGCCGCGAAGCTGCGTTCCGCAACCGCTATGAGGAATCCTACGGTTCCGCGCCGCACCCGCTTGCGAGCATTGCATATGACGGTATCGCCGCGATTGGTGCTTTGGCAGCCACAGGTGACCGCAACGCGCTTACGTCCGGGTCGTTGACCCGTGCGTCCGGCTTTGCTGGTGCGACAGGCATCTTCCGCTTTCGCCCAGATGGAACCAACCAACGTGCGCTTGCAGTTGCGCGGATCGTGAACAACCAAGTTTCGATCGTAGATCCGGCACCGCAATCTTTTGGACGCGGTGGATCCTGATCTGACCTTCGATCCAAACCAATTACCGGTCCCTGAGGACCTAATTTGCGCCGCGGAAGATATTCTCGACCGCGGCGCTTTGCGTGATGCGATCAACACAGCAATCGCTGATTGCGGAACAGGCGGCGGTGAGCGCCGCAGAGCGGTTGTGCCGATTCTTAAGGATGCGATCAAATCTGGGCGTGACCGGATTGCCGCCGCGTTTTTAGCCTCGCCGTTTGAATCTATTCCAACCACTCAGGCCTATGCCTGGCTGACGGATGCGATCGTGATCGAAGTCTTTGAATTGGCGAGAACGCATTTACATCCACTCAACAACCCGACCGAAGCAGAGCGTCTTGCTTTGATTGCTGTTGGCGGGTCCGGACGCGGCGAAATGGCACCGCAGTCCGACGTCGACCTGCTGTTCCTTGCGCCCTACAAACTGACACCTTGGTCCGAGAGCCTGATCGAATCGATGCTCTATATCCTTTGGGATCTGAAGCTGAAGGTCGGCCATGCTAGCCGCACGGTCAAAGACTGCCTGCGCTTGGCCGGCGAAGATTACACGATCCGTACGAGCCTTGTTGAAGAACGTTTCTTAGTAGGCGACGCAGCCCTTGCCGTAGAACTGACGGAACGCCTGCGCACCGAGCTATTCGCATCCACAATTCCTGAGTTCATCGAAGCCAAACTTGTTGAACGTGAAGAACGCCATCAAAAGCAAGGCGGCCAGCGCTATATGGTCGAACCGAATGTGAAAGAAGGCAAAGGCGGCTTGCGCGATTTGCAGTCGCTTTACTGGATCGGCAAATACATTCACGGGGTGAAAGACGCGTCTGAGCTGGTGAAATTCAAGGTCTTTACACAAGACGAATATGAAGAATTCAAAGCCGCGCATGAATTCCTTTGGGCCGTACGTTGTCACCTACATTTGCTGACTGGGCGCGCCACAGACCAGCTGACGTTTGACATGCAGGTCGAGGTCGCGGATCGCATGCACTACAAGGACCGTGGCGGACGTCGTGCGGTCGAACACTTTATGCAGGACTATTTTCGTTTCGCGACCGATGTTGGCGAATTGACTCGAATCTTCTTGGTTGCTCAGGAAGAAGCCCTGTTAAAAGCCAAACCCATGTTGCAGCGCCTGTTTATCCGCAAGAAAAAGGCGAAGGCCCCCTATGCGATCAAACACAACCGCCTGACTGTCGAGAACCCTGACGCTTTTCTGACAGACAAGCTGAACCTGTTGCGCATTTTTGAGGAAGCGCTGCGTACCGGTACGTTGATCCATTCCGATGCCATGCGCCTGATCAAAGCCAACCTGTATTTGATTGACGACGAAGTGCGCGCCAACAAAGAAGCGCGACGTATTTTCCTTGATCTGATGCTTAAACACGGCAATCCGGAACGCGCTTTGCGGCGGATGAACGAGCTTGGTGTTCTGGGCGCGTTTATTCCCGAGTTTGAAGCCATCGTCGCGATGATGCAGTTCAATATGTATCACCACTACACGGTGGACGAGCACACGAT
Organism: Octadecabacter ascidiaceicola; assembly: GCF_900185015.1. Lineage (GTDB taxonomy): Bacteria > Pseudomonadota > Alphaproteobacteria > Rhodobacterales > Rhodobacteraceae > Octadecabacter > Octadecabacter ascidiaceicola. The sequence continues at coordinate 50,981 of NZ_FXYD01000003.1, forward strand.
CCAAACGATCAGCCACCTCGCCAAGATCGAACGCGCGGAACTGGACGAAGAGCTGCCCGTCTCGGCGTCCATCATCAAAGGTGGCATCAACCGCAAGGTTTTGTATGTCGCGCTGTTGCTGCATGACATTGGTAAGGGGCGCGATGAGGATCACTCGATCCTAGGGGCGAAAATCGTGCGCAAGGTCGCGCCGCGTCTTGGGTTGTCCAAGAAGGATTGTGAAACGGTTGAGTGGCTGGTGCGTTATCATTTGCTGATGTCGGACATGGCGCAAAAGCGCGATATCGCCGACCCGCGCACGGTGCGTGATTTTGCTAAGGCGGTGAAGACGACTGAGCGGCTTGATCTGCTGTGCGTGCTGACGGTGTGTGACATTCGCGGCGTTGGGCCGGATACATGGAACAACTGGAAGGCCGTGCTGATCCGTGGGCTGTATCGTCAGACGCGGTTTGCGCTTGAGAACGGCATGGAAGCCCTCAACCGCGAAGAACGCGGCACGGAGGCGCGCAAAAACTTGCGTGCGGCGCTTCCCGATTGGTCCGAGAAAGCCTTGCGAGCAGAAGTCGCGCGTCATTACCCGCCCTATTGGCAGGGCTTGCACGTGACCGCCCATGTTGATTTCGCAAATCTACTGGCAGGGATCGGCACGGATGAAGTCCGCATCAACCTGACACCTGATGATGACCGCGACGCGACGCGTGTTTGTTTCGCAATGGCCGACCACCCCGGTATTTTCAGCCGTATGTGTGGGGCTTTGTCCCTTGCAGGCGCCAACGTCGTAGACGCCCGAACGTTCACATCAAAAGATGGTTTTGCAACGGCGGCGTTCTGGGTGCAGGACAGCGACGGCCACCCCTATGAGGAAGCCCGCCTGCCCCGCCTGCGTCAAGTGATTGAGCGAACGCTACAGGGTGAGATCGTTCCGCGTGAAGCACTTGCGGACAAGGGCAAGTTCAAGAAGCGTGAAAAAGCGTTCAGGGTTCCGACCTCTATCACCTTTGATAACGAAGGCTCGGAGATTTACACGATCATCGAAGTCGACACCCGTGACCGTCTTGGCCTTTTGCATGACCTGACCCGTACGCTTGCGAACGCTAACGTTTATATCTCAAGCGCGGTTATCGCGACCTATGGTGAACAGGTGGTGGACACGTTCTACGTCAAAGACATGTTTGGCCTCAAATTTCACGCCGAGAGCAAACGAAACGCTTTAGAACGAAAGTTGCGTGACGCTATCATGCAAGGTGTTGAGAGGGATTCGGGTTAGCAACTGCACGGGACAAGAAGGGTTTGAGATGCACGGTCATACTTGGAACGATCTTCTCGCCGAGGTTCAAAGCCTGCATGAAACTTCCCCGTCCCTGCAAAGCTTTTGCCCATTCCCGAACGACGCCGCTGCGCAGGATGTGACGCCGTTTCATATTGTGTCGACCGACCTGCTGCAGCGCGAAGAAGGGTTGGTTAGCGATCGATACGGCCCGCTACGGGACGCATTCATTGCCGCGGCCCCACACGCACAATGGCGCGAAACCTATAAGGACACAGATATCGGGCAAGATTTCTTGGATCGCTTCGGATGCTATTGTCTGATCGGGGACGGCGGGGCGTTCACCAGTGAAAGCATGCGCGCCTATATGGTCTATATGCCTGCTGGGCTTCACTATCCTTGGCACGACCATGTTGCCGAGGAAATCTACTTTGTTGTGGCGGGAGAAGCGGAATTTCATCGCCACGGTGAGGCATCAGAAACCCTCACGGCCGGCGATACGTCCTTTCACGCCAGCAGCCAGCCCCACGCAATGACGACCCATGATCATCCCGTGTTGGCGCTTGTGCTTTGGCGCAACGGATTTGACAGCGGCCCCAAATTAACACCCTAAATCCTAAAGATGCCCAATGGCCCTAACGCGAGACATTCATCCAATGCCTGCTTTTGTTAGCGCAGCACTAGATGCACGTAACCTGCGCATGGTGTTTGATGCGCGCCCTGCCTATCAGCAAAACGACTGGATTGGCTGGATCACAGCGGCAAAGCGCGAGGACACAAAGCAACGCCGGTTGGAAAAGATGCTTTCAGAGCTTGCGGCAGGCCACGGCTACATGGGAATGGAGTGGCAACCAAAGCCGTGTAAGGAAGACTGACTTGAAACCGATCCGCCTACTCTCCGGCTTTTTGACCGTTGGCGTTTGGACGTTGCTTAGCCGCATCCTTGGTTTTGTACGCGACATTCTGATCGCAGGGTATTTGGGTGCTGGCCCCGTGGCGCAGGCATTCCTGATCGCATTTTCATTGCCAAACATGTTCCGGCGCTTCTTTGCAGAGGGCGCGTTCAACATGGCCTTTGTGCCGATGTTTGCAAAGAAGCTTGAAACGGACTCTGACGCGAAAACATTCGCACAGGACGCCTTTACCTTTATGGCCTTTGCGCTGACCGCGTTCACGACGATCGGCATTCTGTTGATGCCGTGGCTGGTGACCGCGATGGCATCCGGTTTTGTCGGAGATGAACGCTTCGATCTTGCAGTCGCTTACGGGAAAATCGCGTTTCCCTATATTTTATTCATCTCATTGGCGGCATTGCTGTCCGGTGTGCTGAACGCGACAGGCCGTTTTGTTGCGGCAGCCGCGGCGCCCGTCTTGTTGAACGTGATCTTCATTGCCGCAATTGGTTTTGCCGCATTCAGCGCAACTTTTGCAGTCGAAGAAGGCGCTGAAACAACCCGCTTTATCGGCAGCCACCTCGCGTGGGCCGTGCCTTTAGCTGGGATCGCGCAATTGGCGCTGGTTTGGTTTGCGGCAAAGAGGGCGGGTTTCGCGATGGCGTTGCGCCTTCCGCGCCTAACGCCTGATTTGAAGCGGCTATTTATCATCGCTGCGCCTGCGATGTTGGCGGGTGGTGTTGTGCAAATCAACCTGCTGGTTGGTCGCCAAGTGGCCAGTTATTTTGATGGGGCCATCGCATGGCTGTCCTATGCAGACCGCCTCTATCAACTTCCACTGGGCGTCGTGGCGATTGCGCTCGGCGTGGTGCTGCTGCCCGACCTTAGCCGCCGTTTGGCGGCAGGCGACGAAGTTGGTGGGCGAGATGCCTATAACCGCGCGACTGAGCTTTCGCTGGCGTTGACGATCCCCGCAGCGGTCGCGCTGATGGTGATCCCTGTTCCACTTGTCGAAGTCCTGTTTATGCGCGGGGCGTTTGATTCTGATGACGCTGCGGCGACGGCGCTTGCCGTGATGGTTTACGGCGCAGGGCTGCCTGCATTCGTTTTGCAAAAATCCCTTCAGCCGCTGTACTTCGCGCGCGGAGACACGAAGCGCCCGTTCTATTTTGCCGCTGTTGCGATGGTGGTGAATGCTATCGTCGCTATTGGTCTGTCGATTTACATCGGCTACATCGCTGCCGCCGTTGCCACCACGCTGGCGGGTTGGATCATGGTTTGGCTTCTCTGGAGTGGTAGCCGGTCTATGGGGGACGCCGCGAAATTTGATGCGCGGTTCAAAACACGTTTCTGGCGGATCGTACTTGCGTCCATATTGATGGGTGCGTTGCTATTGGGTGCTGTCCTGGCGATTGGCCCTTATCTTGGGATGGGGACAATACGCTATTTCGCGCTAGCCATTGTCGTCTTCATCGGGATTGGCAGCTACTTCCTGATCGGCCATTTGATTGGCGCATTCCGGCTTTCAGAATTCAAGGCAGCGATGCGTCGCGGCTAACGTATTTGAGTATTTAAGAGCCAAAGAAACCGAAGAGAGTCAGGCCCCTGACCAGAGCAATTCAATCCGCAAACCACCTGGTTCTGCAAACATCATGTGTTGGCGAGGGCCGCTGCCTATTGGTTCGGGCATAAACTCGATTGCGACGCCCTTCGTCTGGGCGAGTGTAGCGGCAAGGGCGTTTAAGGTTTCTTCATCTGCCACCTCAAGCGCGAGATGGTGCAGGCCCAACCCTGTCTTGCGATCAAACGGCGCGGGGGTGTCCGTTTGCACCTGCCACAGCGTGAGGCGCAACGAACCGTCCGTGACCGTGGTGCGTGGATAGCTTTCGTCACGCGCAGTCACGTCCCAGCCCAAGGTGTCCTCAAAGAAGCGCGTTGTCTGGTCCAGATCGCGCACAGTGAGACCGAGGTGATTGAGGCCGATGGTTTTAGACATATCTATTCCCTTTGACGGATGCGGTTTAGGAAAGCGGCCCAGCCACCCGGTGCAAGAAGCGGGGCGATGAATAGGCCAACCAGAAAGCCAGCAACTTCGGCGATCCAAGTCGGGGAGGAGCCGAAGATCATTGAGTAGACGAGGAGGATGCCCAGCAAGATGCCAATCAGCGTGAAGGCCTTGAACTGATTGTCCCCCATGCGCCCGAGCGTGAGCCACATGAGATAGGTGTACGCCCCGATCAGCCCGTAGACGCCGGGATATGCGCCGATGAGTTGGGTGTTTTGCCATGACAGAAGGCCATAGATCGCGGCGCCGAAGATCGAGCACGCGAAGAACAGGATAAGAAATGAAGCGGCGCTGAAGATTTCTCCGACAAATTTACCAAGCGCAAGCAGGAGCACGCAGGCCCAAAGCGCGTGGGAGAAATTGGCGTGCACGAAGGGGTACGTGACAAAACGCTTATAGTAGTCGAACGATCCGCGCCCGCGTTCAAACACTTCGGTCATGATTTCGGGGTAGAATTGGATTTCCCCGAAAACGGCAGATCGCCAGCCGACGCCCTGTGCCCCACCGATCATGCCATTGGCAGCAGCACTCAGCGTAAATTCAACACCAGCGATGATCAAAACCAATATTAGCGGCACAAACGGGACGGCGTTAAACGGGTTTTCTGCGGGCTCGGAGTCGTGCATGGGGCGGTCCATTCGGTTGACGGCGTTAAGGGGCATGGGTAAGCGGTTGTGAAACCGAAATCCAGCTTTGGAACGCATCATGACTGAAACCAATTTCACACCGCGCGTCTTTTCCGGCATCAAACCATCCGGTGGTTTGACGCTTGGCAACTATCTGGGTGCGATCAAGCGTTGGGTCGACATGCAAAGCAGCGACACGGAAAGCATCTATTGCGCGGTGGACCTGCACGCGATCACCGTTTGGCAGGACCCTGAGGCGCTGAAATCCGGCACCCGTGAACTGGCGGCTGGGATGCTGGCGTCTGGCATTGATCCTGAACAGTCCATCCTGTTCAACCAGTCCCAAGTGCCGGAACATGCGCAGTTGGGGTGGATTTTCAATTGCGTGGCCCGTGTGGGCTGGATGAACCGCATGACGCAATTTAAGGACAAGGCCGGTAAGAACGCCGAGAAGGCTTCTCTTGGTTTGTACGCCTACCCGTCCCTAATGGCTGCGGATATTCTGCTGTATCACGCGACGCATGTTCCTGTGGGCGAAGACCAAAAGCAGCACGTTGAACTGACCCGCGACATCGCCAACAAGTTTAACAACGACTTTGGCGTCGACTTCTTTCCAATCACTGAACCAGTGATCGAAGGTCCGGGCATGCGGGTTATGAACCTGCGCGACGGCACCAAGAAAATGTCCAAGTCCGGCGAGAGCGACATGGAGCGCATCAACATGCTTGATGACGCTGACAAGATCGCCAAGAAGTTCAAGAAGGCGAAGTCCGACGCTGAGGCGCTGCCAGAAACCGTTGAAGGGCTTGCTGGGCGACCAGAGGCGAAAAACCTTGTCGATATTTACGCCGGTCTGAATGACATGACGCCGGATGCCGTGATTGCGGAATATGCGGGGGCACAGTGGGGTCGGTTCAAACCTGCGTTGGCGGAACTGGCTGTGGCCAAGCTTGCGCCGATTTCTGACGAAATGAAGCGTCTGATGGATGATCCGGCCGAGATTGACCGCAAACTGGCCCGTGGCGCAGAGAAAGCGCGCGCGATTGCAACGCCTATTTTGGACAAAACCTACGACATCGTTGGTCTACTACGGTCATAATCAAAATGAGGCAGGCTGGATGAGGCGACTTGTTTACCTAAGCCTGCATCTAACACCTTTTGCGGCAACCGCTGTTTGTACTGCATGGTTGCTTGCACATTCCCCGTTTGCTGCGCCGTTAGTTGAGCGAACGTCAAACCAGATCGAAGCGCAGCTGACCCGTGTGATGGCCCGCGAGGTGGATTTGGCGTGGTTGTTGCCGCGCATTCAGGTCGCCATTTTTGAACAGGACTTGATGCAACTTGATCTGCTGTTGGGGCTGGCCAACGACTTCGGCGTGGTCTTGCCGCCTGATTTGGTGGCTGACATCGCCGACTTGGATGCGGCGGCGTCTGGATTTTTAGCGCGCAGTACGGCTTGCGGCGCGTGTGCGGTTGATATCACGTCCTGCGGTACTCTGGCCCAGATCGGAACCTGCGCTTTACCATTTGAACTTACCCCTGCTGGCGACGTGAACGCGTTAAGGCGAGCAGGAGTTACATATATAGAAGGCGGCGACGTGGATCGCCTTGATGTCGGGTTGGCGATTGTCGGATTGGGCGCAACGGGTGCGGTACTGGCCACTGGCGGCACCAGTTATTCATTGAAAGCCGGCACATCAGTGTTGCGCATGGCGCGCCGGCTGGGAACGTTGACGCCTGAACTGACAGCGCGGTTGACCCGTTTGATGAGCGATGCCGTGCGCTGGGACAGGTTTGGCGACCTTGCGCGGTTCCGTATTGGCCCGGCTGAAATGGTCGACAGCGCCAAATTGGGTGAACTCAGCGATCTGGGCGGATCATTAAGCCGGGTGGCGGATAATACATCTGTCGCAGAGGCCATTTCGTTGCTGCGTTATGTGGACAACACGCAAGACGCGGCACGCATGGCACGGGTTAGCGATATATTTGGACACAAAACACGCGGTATATTTGAAGTCTTGGGCAAATCACGTGTCTTTCGTGCGATGGTTCGCATAAGCGACTTAGCGCTTGGCGCGGCTCTGGGGCTATATGCCTTGGGATTGAACATATTGGTGTTTATCGCGCAGCAATGCGGCAATGGCGCCCTTCGCGGAACGCGGCGCCTGTTGCGATAACCTCGTAAATATCGATTGCGCGATTGATCGCTCTCCGGCAAAGTCTACATGTTGAATGGAGACAATAATGCGCAAGTTCCTCGTTATTCTTGATGATAGCCGTGAATGCCTGAACGCGATGCGGTTTGCTGCGATGCGTGCTGCCAAAACAGGTGGCGGCGTTGAAGTGCTTTCCATTATTCCACCTGATGAGTTCAACCACTGGATCGGCGTGGCGGACGTTATGCGCGCCGAAGCCCGTGAACGTATCGAGGTCCATTACGAAGTTTACGCCAAATGGATGCGTGACAAGCAGAACGTTGACCCAGAATTGGTGATCCGCGAAGGCGTTCCAGTGACGGAGATCCTTGCGCAAATCGACGAAGACCCTGAAGTTGGTGTTTTGGTCTTGGGCGCGGCGACGGACAAAAAGGGGCCCGGCCCGCTCATTACCGCGATGACAAAACAAGCAGGGTCATTGCCCATCCCGATGACAATTGTTCCCGGTGATATGTCAAAGGAACGGCTTGAAGCGATCAGCTAAGCCCGGACGACGGTCTAAACAGTACCAACCATCAGAAAAACGTTCGGATTTCCGCGCGGCCTTCGGGTTCTAGCTCGCCGACATGACCATGGTTGCGACGAAAAATCCCGATATTTCATCAGCTTCCCATCACAGAACTGAGAAATCCTGAAATAATTTAAAAAAATTTTCGATGCTGTTGTGAGCGTTTGAAACAATGATTTGTGCGCGGATGCACACATCGTTTCGAACCATGGTGCGCCCAGTCATGTGATCCGCTTCCATGCCCGTAGATTCACATTTCAAGACCTAAATATCGTCAAAGGCCGATCAGTTTTTCGTGTTCCCTCAGGGGGTTTCAGAACAGCTGTTGAGGGTCCAATTCAGTCTCATCGAAACGCAGAACAACACTGCATCGACAAAAATTAAACCGCCCCTCGTATGAAGAATACGACCGGCAAAACAAACCGCCCCAGATGGGCGCAAGAAAGGAAATACCATGTTCAAGACAGTATCCCTCGCACTCGCAGCAATCGCAGCTTCCGCAACAATCGCTTCCGCTAGCCCAGATAGCTATTTTTCAAACTTCGCAGCGTCCACAGAGCGGACAACAGAAGTTGAACTGGGCCTCGTCGTTGCAGAAGGTGCTGGCGTCGTTGAGATCTACACATACACAAACGGCCAAGCAGGTAAGTTGCTCGGCTCAGAGAACGTGCACGCTGGCGGCAACCCGTCCGTAGACGTTGAAATTGCACCAGCATACGGTGACGCAATCGCGCTGCTGAAAGTTGGTGGTCAGGTTGTAGACTCAGAAGTTCTGCGCTTCGACACTAACAACTAAAACTGCCCCCCTGTCTCTCCCCGCTGCGGACCGTCCAAACATTGGGCGGTCCGTATGCGTTTATACTTTAGAACCATTCCAAACCTTGACTTCACGCTCTGGCGAGCGCATATCTAAATCCTGACAAAAAAGGTTTGCTGCCCATGTTTATCCAGACTGAATCAACACCGAACCCGGCAACGCTGAAGTTCCTACCAGGCCAGACCGTGCTAGAAGCCGGAACGGCCGATTTTGCGAGCGTCGAGGCCGCTGGGAATAGCCCCTTGGCAACACGCGTTTTCGCGGTTGAGGGTGTCACGGGCGTGTTTTTTGGCGCCGATTTCGTGACTGTCACCAAGGCGGACGGCGTTGAATGGGACCACATCAAACCCGCGATTTTGGGCGCCATCATGGAGCACTACCAGTCTGGTGCGGCGGTAATGACCGGTGCGCAGGCAGATTCTGGACATGCTGAACACACCGGCGAAGACGGTGATATCGTCAACCAGATCAAAGAACTGCTTGATACACGCGTACGCCCAGCCGTTGCACAAGATGGCGGCGACATCACATTCCACGGCTTTGAGCGCGGCGTTGTTTACTTGCAGATGCAAGGCGCCTGTGCGGGTTGCCCGAGTTCGACCATGACATTGAAAATGGGCATCGAAAACCTGTTGCGCCACTACATCCCTGAGGTTCTAGAGGTGCGCCCCGTTGCCGCATAGGATTTTATGAAGATGGGGCCAACCATCTTAGCATTTGATACATCGGCGGCACATTGTGCCGCCGCTTTGCTATCTGACGGAAAGATCGTCAGCTGCGTTGAGGAAATGTCACGCGGTCAAGGCGAACGTCTCATGGTGTTGTTAGAGGAGGTCTTGGCCGAGAACGAGACGACATGGGCTGATCTTGACGCGATTGCTGTTGGGACCGGGCCAGGGAACTTCACCGGGATCCGCATTTCTGTTTCCGCTGCGCGGGGCCTCGCGCTTGGGCTTGGCAAACCTGCGATTGGTGTGAACGGCTTTGAAGCCGTCGCGTTTGAAAAACCGCGCCCGTTCACTGCCTATCTACCCGCGCCAAGGGAACAGCGTTATGCGCTTGAGCTGAGCGACACGGGCACGAACGCTCCCCGTCAGGAAGATGGGGCAGCACCCGCACCAGATGCGAAAGAAATGATCGAAGCGGTCGCAAAAATCGCCGCCGCACGGGTGGCTCAGGAAACTGAGCCGTTCGCGCGGCCTGCGCCGGTTTACGTTCGCGCGCCCGACGCGGCGCCTCCACGTGAAAAACCACCCGTTATTTTGCCATGACGCCTGAAGGCCTAGCACGCACGCACGCCACCGCGTTTGGCGGGAACGGCTGGCCCGAAGAAGACTTTGCACAGTATCTTGATGATCCGAATGTGTTTCTTCACGGCTCTGATGCCAGTTTCGTCGTCCTGCGTCTTGCAGGGCCTGAAGCGGAAATTCTTACCCTCGCGTCAGACCCTGAATGCCAAGGTCGCGGCCTCGCCACGCGAAACTTGGAACGGGCCCTGCGCATCCTTGGTCACCAAGGCGTCCAAGAAATCTTTCTGGACGTGGCAGAGGACAACACCCCTGCCCTCGCGCTGTATGCCCGCTGCGGGTTCACCGAGTTTTCACGCAGACCCAACTACTACGCAAACGGCGCCACCGCGATTTGCATGAAATCCGTGCTTTCCGTAGCGTCGCCTACCGACGAGACCACCTGAAGCCGCCTAAGTGCTAAGAATCGGTTGATCTTTTCCGCGTCGCATTGCCTAATTTGCCCATGATCGAAAAAATCGGCCCATCGCATCGGTGCGCCATAGATCCGGGATCGCTGCTACATGCGGCCCTCCAACAAAAACTTGGGAGAGTTTTATGACCCTTATGACCAAAATCCTTAGCGCAACCACTGCGCTGGCTCTGACAGCTGGTGCTGCTTGGGCTGACGGCCCTGCAATCATTTATGACCTCGGCGGTAAGTTCGATAAGTCATTCAACGAATCTGCTTTCGGTGGCGCACAGCGTTGGGCTGAAGAAACTGGCGAAGAATTCGCTGAATTCGAAATCACATCTGACGCGCAGCGCGAACAGGCGATCCGTCGTTTTGCCGAAGCTGGCAACAACCCGATCGTTATGGCTGGTTTCTCATGGGCGACACCGCTTTCCGAAGCGGCTGGCGACTACCCTGACACCAAGTTCGTTCTGATCGACATGGTTGTTGATGCGCCAAACGTGCGTTCTGTTGTCTTCAACGAGCACGAAGGGTCTTATCTTGTTGGTATGATGGCTGCTGAAGCATCCGAGACTGACATCGTTTCCTTCGTTGGCGGTATGGACATCCCACTGATCCGCAAATTCGCTTGTGGCTACGCCCAAGGTGTAATGGCTGCGAACCCTGACGCGACAGTGATCGCCAACATGACAGGCACAACGCCGTCCGCTTGGAATGACCCCGTAAAAGGTTCCGAACTGACACTCAGCCAGATCTCTCAGGGTTCTGACGTTGTGTTTGCTGCGGCTGGCGGCACCGGTATCGGTGTGCTTCAGACAGCTGCTGACGAAGGCATCCTGTCCATTGGTGTTGATGCGAACCAGAACTACCTTCACCCGGGTCAGGTTCTGACATCCATGCTCAAGCGCGTCGACAATGCTGTCTACGAAAGCTTTGTTGCTGGTGAAGGTGTTGAAGTTGGCTTTAACGTCATGGGCGTTTCCAATGACGGCGTCGGTTACGCACTGGACGAGCACAACGCTGACCTCGTGTCCGCCGAGATGCAGGCAATGGTTGATGAAGCCGCTGCTGCAATGGCCTCAGGTGAGCTGATGGTTCACGACTACATGTCTGACGAAACGTGCCCGGCTCTTGAATTCTAAGAGCGGTTAACAGACGGTAACAGAAGGGCCGCGCTGATCAGATCGGCGCGGCCCTTTGCTTAAACGATTTACGACAGGGGGAGCGACAATGAGCGATGCATTATCCACATTTTTTGACGCATGGAGCGAAACAGACGCGACGAAGCGCGCGGCTATGATTGCAGCATCGACAACCCCCGCGGCCATCTACTCCGACCCGCGAACAGGCGCTCGACTGACAGGGCACAATGATATCTCAGATTATGTTGGCATGTTTGTTGCTAATGCGGCGGGCTGGACAGCGCGTGTGATGACCACTGACACCGTAAACGGCTACGCGCGTTCGGCTGTCGACTTTAGCGGAATGGGGCCGGACGGCAACGAGATGACCCAGCACGGCACCTATTTCTCAGAGGCCGATGAAGACGGGAAGCTAACGATGATCGCTGGTTTTGTTGGGTTGGGGTATAATCCTGATGTCTGAAATCGCTCCAGCTATTGAACTTGTCGGTATTTCCAAGGCTTTCGGGCCGGTCCAAGCCAACAAAGACATTTCCATCCGCGTTATGCCAGGAACGATCCACGGGATCATCGGCGAGAACGGCGCGGGGAAATCCACGCTTATGTCGATCCTTTACGGGTTCTATAAGGCCGATGCGGGGGAGATTTTCATCTCTGGTCAAAAGACCGTCATCCCTGATTCACAGGCCGCGATTGCCGCGGGTATTGGCATGGTGTTCCAGCACTTCAAACTGGTGCAGAACTTTAGCGTTCTTGAGAACGTGGTCCTTGGGGCCGAAGATGGCGCGTTGCTGCGTCCATCTCTTGCCAAGGCGCGTAAGCAATTGAAATCCCTAGCGGAAGAGTACGAACTTAATGTCGACCCAGATGCCATCATTCAAGACATCGGCGTTGGCATGCAGCAGCGTGTTGAGATTTTGAAAGCGCTCTATCGTCAGGCCGATATCCTTATTCTGGACGAACCGACGGGCGTTTTGACCCCTGCTGAGGCCGACCAGTTGTTCCGTATTTTGGGACGCCTGAAAGAAGAAGGCAAAACCATCATCTTGATCACGCACAAACTGCGCGAGATCATGGATATTACGGACACCGTTAGCGTGATGCGCCGTGGTGAAATGACTTCGACCGTCAAAACGTCAGAGACCAACCCAGCCGACTTAGCCGAGCGTATGGTCGGCCGAAAGGTGTTGTTGCGCGTGGATAAAGTTCCCGCGCAGCCAAAAGACGTTATTCTAGAGGTCAAAGACCTCAACATCACCGATGAGAAAGGTGTTCATCGTCTTAAAGGCGTGTCGTTCAACGTGCGTGCGGGTGAAATCCTTGGCATCGCGGGGGTTTCTGGCAACGGACAATCCGAACTGCTGGAAGTTCTAGGGGGCTACGAAAAGGCCACTGGTGAAATTCTATTGAATGGTGAGGCGATTGATCTGACGGGCGCGTTTTCAGACGGCCAGTCGCGTCGTGCACGCGGTATTGCCCATGTCCCTGAAGACCGTCAGCACGAAGGTCTGATTATGGATTTCACCGCGGCGGAAAACACCGCCTTTGGCTATCACCATGACCCGAAATACCAGCGCAACCGTCTGTTGATGGACAACGCGGCAATCATGAAAGACGCGCAGGAAAAGATGGACCGCTTTGATGTGCGCCCACCGAACCCGATGCTGGCCGCCAAGAACTTTTCGGGCGGGAACCAGCAAAAGGTCGTTGTTGCCCGCGAGATTGAGCGTGACCCTGACCTATTGCTTGTTGGGCAACCGACTCGCGGTGTCGACATTGGCGCGATTGAATTTATCCACCAACAGATTGTCGCCCTGCGCGATGCGGGCAAAGCAATTTTGCTCGTGTCAGTGGAGTTAGACGAAATCATGGGGCTGTCTGATCGGATCGCCGTGATGTTTGACGGACAAATTATGGGCGAACGTTTGCCCGCCGAAACAGATGAAAAAGAGCTCGGCCTGATGATGGCCGGTGTGACAGACGGGGAGACCGCGTAATGGATAAGATGCCAAAATGGGCTGACGTTGTATTGGTCCCTGTCGTGTCGTTGCTGTTGGCCGCCATTATTTCCGCCATCGTGTTTCTGGCCATCGGCCAAAACCCGTGGGAGGCGCTTAAGCTGATGGCATATGGCGCCGTGGGAACGTCTGATTTCCTTGGATACACCTTGTTTTATGCCACGAACTTTATCTTTACCGGCCTTGCCGTAGCGGTCGCGTTCCATGCGTCATTGTTCAACATCGGTGGCGAAGGGCAGGTTCTATTGGGCGGCTTGGGTGCGGCAATTGTCGTGCTGCTCGTGCCGTGGCCCCATTGGACGTTGGCGTTGATTGCTGGTGGTACGGCGGCGGCGCTGTTCGGTGCGCTCTGGGTTGTTATTCCGGCTTATCTGCAAGCACGGCGCGGCAGCCACATCGTTATCACAACGATTATGTTCAATTTCATGGCGTCCGGTTTGCTGGTTTATATGCTCGCAGGTCCGCTCAAGCCAGAGGGCCAACAGCAGGTCGCATCCGGCCTGTTCCCTGAGGCAAGCAAGCTGCCTTCCCTCAACGATATTGCGGAAATGTTCGGCTCGGATATGTTTGGGCGCTCACCTGTGAATATTTCCATTTTCATCGCGATCTTGGCCTGTGTCGCCGTTTGGGCGCTGATCTGGCACACACGGCTTGGCTATCAAATTCGCGCCCTCGGCAAATCCGAGAGCGCCGCCAAATACGCAGGTATTTCCGCCGTCAACATCACCATGATTACGCTGCTGATTTCCGGCGCTTTGGCTGGGATGATGGCGATCAACAACACCATGGGCATTAACTCTCCGCAGTTGGTGGACAACGCGGCAGGTGGCGCTGGCTTTATCGGCATCGCCGTGGCGCTGATGGGGCGCAACCACCCGGTTGGTATTGTGATCGCGGCGCTGCTGTTTGGCGCGCTGTACCAAGGTGGTGCGGAACTCGCGGCAGCGACAGATGTTCAGGTGCAGATCGTGATCGTCATTCAGGCGCTGGTTATTATGTTTACTGGTGCGCTGGACGAAATGGTGCGCAGCCCAATTGAGAAACTGTTCTTGCGGTTTGGCCGTGGCACAGCGGTGGAGGAGTAAGACATGGATTTCTTCACAATCGTTCAACTTGGTGACGCATCCGTTCGCATGGCGATCCCGCTTTTACTGGCTTGTCTTGCGGGATTGTTTTCAGAACGCGCTGGTATTTTCGATATCGGGCTTGAGGGCAAAATGCTCGCCGCGGCGTTCCTCTCAGCGGCAGTGTCATTGGCATCGGGTAACGTCTGGGTCGGGCTTTTGGCTGGCATCGGGATTTCTATCACTTTGTCGATCATTCACGGCCTCGCCTCGATCACGTTCCGTGGCAATCAGCTGATTTCCGGTGTTGCGATTAACTTCTTTGCAGCCGGTCTTACGGTCGTGATTGCGCAAGGTTGGTTCGCCCAAGGCGGACGCACACCGTCCCTGCCCAAAGACGCGCGCTTTAACGGTCTCGACTTCCCCGGTGCGCTGACCCGTGTGCGCGACAAGATGCAGGCAAGCCCTGGGATGCAGTTCTATTCCGAGTTCGTGTCTGGACACTCAATCCTCGTTTACCTTGGTCTGCTGACCGTTCCGCTAAGCTGGTGGATCCTGTATCGCACCCGCTTTGGCCTGCGTCTTCGGGCTGTGGGTGAAGCGCCAGAGGCTGTGGATACCGCTGGTATTTCCGTTGTCCGGCTGCGCTATAGCGCCGTTATTATTGCCGGTATCCTTTGCGGTATCGCTGGGGCGTATCTGTCTACAGCTGTGCAAGCGGGCTTCACCAAAGACATGACCGCCAACCGTGGCTTCATCGCGCTTGCCGCGTTGATCTTTGCGAAATGGCGTCCGTGGTATGCCCTTGGCGCCTGCCTGTTGTTCGGCCTGTTCTTCGCGATTGATAACCGTTTTCAGAACATCCAACTGCAAGTGATCTGGATTATGGTTCTCCTCGTCGGAAGCGCTGCGGTGATGACAGTCTATGCCCTGCGCCGCGAAAAGATTGACGTGCTTGTTCTGGGTGGTCTTTCCGTCGTGTTGGCGGCCATTGCGCTTGTCACATGGTTTGGCACGGCGTCGGGTGAAGGCATCGGCATGATTGCGGCGCTTTGGGAAACGGTGAAAGTGCCAAGTCAGCTGATCCAGTCCCTGCCCTATCTGTTCGTTGTGATTGTGCTCGCGGGCTTTGTCGGCAAAGCCATCCCGCCGCGTGCCGGAGGACAGCCATATGTCAAGGAACGCTGAGGAACTCGCGGATAAGATCCGCGCGATAGCTGGTGATGCTCCTGTCTCAATCGGCCTGATCCTTGGGTCTGGTCTGGGGCATTTGGCGGGCGCTGTTGAAGGCGTGGCCATCCCCTATGATGAACTCGAAGGCTTTCCCCATGCAGGTGTCTCGGGACACAATCCAAACCTCGTGATCGGCGATCTTGAGGGCGTTCGGGTCGCTGTTTTCGGCGGGCGGGCGCACTATTATGAAAGTGGGCGCGGCGATGCGATGCGCCTTCCGCTTGAGGTTCTCAAGGCGCTTGGCGCAGACAAGATGATTGCGACGAATGCTGCGGGATCCATGGTGCCCGACATGGCGACCGGGTCCATCATGTGCCTGTCAGACCACATCAACTTTAGCGGATTGAACCCCCTCATTGGCGAGCAATCCGATGCACGGTTCGTCCCGATGCGCGACTGCTATGATCCGGCGATGCGAGAGGCCCTTACCCGCGCCGCGCTGAACGCCAAGGTCGAGATGCACAGCGGCGTATATGCGTGGTATTCTGGTCCATCGTTTGAAACCGTTGCCGAAATCAACGCGATCAAAACACTGGGCGCAGATGCGGTCGGAATGTCGACCGTACCCGAAGTGATCTTAGGTCGTTTCCTTGGCTTGCGGTGCGCCGCGATTTCAACAATTACCAACATGGCCGCTGGGATGTCTGACGAATCCATCAGCCATGAACACACCAAAGCAATGGCCCCATTAGGGGCTGCTAAACTCGAAATAGTTCTCCGAGCGGCCTTACCCCACCTCTGAGACCGGCAATTCTCACTGACTGAGACGTCTGGTCTTATTGGCGCAATACAATTGGCCGTTGAATTGTGTACCGTTGCAGGCGTAAGGAAAGCCTATGCAAATTTACCTGCCCATCGCCGAAGTCTCGGTAAACGCCTTTTTGCTGCTCGGTTTGGGTGGTCTTGTTGGAATCTTGTCCGGCATGTTCGGCGTTGGCGGCGGGTTTTTGATGACGCCTTTGCTGTTTTTCATCGGCATTCCACCACCAGTTGCCGTAGCAACCGAAGCTGTGCAAATCGTCGCCTCTTCGTTTTCGGGCGTACTCGCACATTTGAGGCGCAAAAGCGTTGATCTGAAAATGGGAACGGTGCTGCTGATAGGCGGCCTTATCGGGGCCGCGGTCGGCGTCGTGCTGTTCAACTATCTCAAATCACTCGGTCAGGTCGATCTGCTCGTAAAGCTTTGTTATGTTGTCTTCCTTGGCATCATCGGCGGGCTGATGTTTGTTGAAAGCTTGCGCGCAATTCGACGCTCTAAGGTTGTTGGTGCTCCGCCGGTACGGCGCAAACACGGGCTGGTCCATGCACTGCCTTTGAAAGTGAAATTCCGCGTTTCCGGCCTATACATTTCCGTTATTCCGCCGCTGGTCGTTGGTCTTCTGGTGGGTATCCTTGCGGCGATCATGGGTGTTGGCGGCGGTTTCATCATGGTGCCGGCGATGATCTACCTGCTGGGCATGCCGACTAAAGTCGTGATCGGGACATCGCTGTTCCAGATCATCTTTGTGACAGCGTTCACAACCATGCTGCACGCTACAACGAACTACACTGTTGATATCGTGCTTGCAGTTTTGCTTTTAGTTGGCGGCGTTGTAGGCGCGCAAATCGGGACACGCATTGGCGTAAAAATGAAGGCCGAACAGCTGCGTATTCTGTTGGCGATTATGGTGCTTCTGGTGTGCGGCAAGCTCGCGCTGGACCTTCTGCTGGTGCCGTCTGAATTGTACTCCTTGGGCGCGGGAGGTGGTCACTAATGCTCCGTTTTATCGTTGCCCTGTTTTTACTGGTTACACCACTTTCCGCAGAGGAAATTGTTCTCGGGTTAAGCCGTGATGAGGTTGCGATCACCGCAACGTTCAACGGGTCCGACGTGATGATCTTCGGTGCGGTCAAACGTGATGCTCCGGTTCCAGACGGCGGCCCGCTTGAAGTTATCATCACGCTTTCCGGCCCACTGGAACCAGTTTTGGTGCGCCGCAAAGAGCGTGTGCTTGGCATCTGGGCGAACACCGATGCCGTTGAAGTTGACGAAGCCCCCTCCTTTTATGCCGTTGCAACATCTGGGCCAATGCGCGACGTGCTGACGTCGGTCGAGGACCTACGCTACGGTATCTCAATCCCTCGCGTGATCCGCTCTGTTGGCGCACCGAGTGAAGTCGAGAATGCTGAGACGTTCACAGATGCCCTGATCCGTATCCGCGCCGCTTCAGGCCTGTATCAGGTCTTGGACAGCCAGGTAGACATGGAAGAAGAAACACTTTTCCGCGGCCAGATCACGCTTCCCGCCGCCTTGACCGAAGGAAACTATTCCGCGCGTATTTACCTTACCCGTGACGGGATGGTTGTTGATGAATACGAGACCGATATCGCTGTGTTCAAGGCAGGTTTGGAACGCTGGCTTTTTGAAATGTCACGCAATCAACCGTTCTGGTACGGTATCATGTCCTTGGCAATTGCGATTTCTGCAGGTTGGCTGGCGTCCGCCGTGTTCCGGATATTCCAACGGTAGCCAGAGTTTCATTGAAACTCTGTTCACAAATTCTATTAGAATTTGTTTATCCGCGACCGATATGGGGCATAGTGCTCGCCATGATCATCATGCTTTGAACATTGGCCTCGGCGGGCAGGCTCGCCATGTGGAATACGGCGCGTGCGACGTCTTGCACGGCCATTGTCGGCAGCGGTTCTAACCCTTGTTCAGCGCGGGTAACCTCTAAGTTCTTCACGAGATCAGTCCGTGCATTGCCGATATCGATTTGCCCGCACGCGATGCCATAGACACGCCCATCAAGTGAGATCGTTTTCGTCAGACCGGAAACGCCATGTTTTGTCGTTGTGTAACAGGTCGACCCGTCACGCGGCGTATGGGCGGAAATAGACCCGTTGTTGATGATCCGCCCACCTTGCGGCGTTTGGTGACGCATCTGCTTAAACGCGGCACGCGCGCACAGAAACATGCCCGTCAAGTTTACATCCACAACCTGTTTCCAATCGTCTAATGCAATCTCGTCGATCGTCGTTTGCGGCCCAAACATGCCTGCATTGTTGAACAACACATCCAAGGTGCCGAAGGCATCAAATGCTGCCTGAACCTGCGCCTCATCGGTGACATCACAGGGCAAGGCGAACGCGTTTTCGTGCGTAATCTCTGCAAGTGCATCAGCACCGCGCGCAATCAGCCCGACACGCCAGCCGTTTTCCAGAAAATGCTCTGCCGTGGTGCGGCCAATGCCACTGCTCGCGCCTGTAATCATGATGCTCTTCATGGCTCAACTCCGTCGTCTTGCATGGTAAGTTCAAGCGGCGCAGGCGCGACGGTCAGATCATCGACGCGCAGCAAACCTGACGGTCGCGCAAGGCGGTTGCGTACAACCCAACACAACCGGTTTTCGGCGCGCGTGATAGCAACATAGGCAAGACGTTTCCACAGTGGCTGGCCCGCTTCAACACGTCCCATGCGGCTCGCGATTTCGATGTCAGGCGCAAAAACCTGAACCGTTTCCCATTGCGAACCCTGCGCCTTGTGGATGGTTACCGCCGCGCCGTGCAAGAACGTGGCACCCATTTTGGCGGCGAATGGAATGAACGGTTCTTCATCGCCTTCAAGTTCAATCTTAACGATGCTCGCCGCACTGACCTGCGGGTCTTCTGCCCCCATGACATGAAGACGTGAAAATCCGGGCTTACGCCCTGGTCCAAGGTAAATGACCTGCGCGCCCTTGATCAGACCGCGCGCCTCAAGGTCTAAACGTTTCTTACGGTGCTTCATCGGCAACTCGATGCCATCACAAATCAGCGGCTCACCTTCCAGAAGTTCATCCGGCGGCGCACCAAACGCGTTACGGAATGCGTGGATAAGTTTGATGCGCGTTGCGTTGCGCCAGACAAGACAGGGAGATCGCGCCATTAAATCGCTTTCCACCCGCTGCGCCAGAACCACGCGATCATCCTTTGCGGCAGCTTCTGCCACGAGCTTTTCAAAGGCGTAGAAATCAACCTGCGGATCGGCCAGCGCATGAGCCAGATCGAGGATCGGGTTGTCTGCGGTTTGGCGGTGCACGCGCGACAGAACCAACTGTTTGGATTCTGGCAAGCGTTCAAAAACCATCTTGCCGCCTTCCGCTTTCACGGGTGGCAATTGCGCAGGATCGCCAAACAACACAAGCGTCGGGAAAATGTCTTGCAGGTCTTCGAACTGCTTCGCGTCGAGCATCGAGCTTTCGTCCACGAAGCCGATGTCGAGCGGATCTTCACGACGCTTCCATCCGGTGATGAAATCCGACCCACGCAGGCCCGCCGCTGCCAGTGCCGCCGGCACAGAGGAATTCAGTTGATAGGACGCAAACGCGCGATCGAGTGCGGTTTCAGTCAGCCCTTCAATCTCAGGCTTCTCGCCCTGCCCCGCCAGCCATTCCGCGATCTTTTCGTATTCGGGGTCATACATCGGCGTGTATAGAATGCGGTGGATTGTCGTGGCCGGAACACCGCGATTACGAAGCACCGACGCGGCCTTGTTGGTGGGCGCAAGAATTGCCAGCGTACGGCGATCACGGCGCTTTTTGCCTTCATAATCACCCGACACAATATCCACGCCCGCTTCGCGCAGCGACTTAAACAGCTCGGCTAACAGCAGCGTTTTACCACTACCGGCCTTACCCAAAACCGCCAGCACAGCACCCTTTGGGTCCTCATGGGGCGGCAGTGTTGAACCACCCAACATATCAACGCCAGCTTCACCCAAAAGGTCAGACACGGAATCCCATGCTTCGGCCTGATCATCTGAGAGAGTGAGGGACGTTTTTACCATAGCCGGACACTAGCTGGACTACGCTAGAGGGACCAGACATTAGGGCGTTCTCACACACCAATAATAGTGGAAAATTATCCGATGTCTTCCAGTGGGGGCACGTGTTGGCTTTTGGCCAAACTCGCGACGGGCCCGACGCCATTCAAATGGGTTTCGATTTCGGTTCTCGCAACTGATGCCGTGACCTCCAGTTGATTGGCCAGCAGCGGCAGCCCATTGCGTTCAGCGAAGTCACGCAAATCTGCGATGACATCGATAATCCATTTTTGCCCCATGAAAGTCCCCTTACGATCAGAGTAAATGATTGGTTAACGCCGAGTATACTGGTTGAAAGATTAACAATTTACTCCCGAGGATCAGGTCCCTGAAAAGTTTCGATCCGCCCACACAATCGGGGTTTTCAAAGACAACGGGCCGCGCAGCGATGTGCTGGCGGCCCGTTTCATAATTTTCACGATGTGAGCTGTATTTAGCTTCCAGCTTCGATCACATCTTCCAGTGTGCGCAGGCCCGTTTTCGGTGCCTGAACCAGCACGGACATGTTGCCCGGCTTGTGCTCGTTGCGCAGCATTTTGGTGTGTGCGTCTGGAAGTTGATCCCATGGGAAAACTTCGGACATACACGGGTCAAGGCGACGCTCAACCATCAGGTTGTTGGCGGACGACGCTTGCTTGAGGTGCGCAAAGTGGCTGCCCTGAACGCGCTTTTGGTGCATCCAGAGATAACGCACGTCAAACGTACAGTTGAAGCCCGTGGTTCCTGCACAAATCACGACCATGCCGCCCTTTTTGCAGACCAGTGTGGATACCGGGAACGTTGCTTCGCCTGGGTGTTCGAACACCATGTCGACGTTGTTGCCCTTGCCCGTAATCGCCCAGATCGCCGCGCCAAACTTGCGCGCTTCTTTGAACCATGTGGCGTATTCAGGTGTGTTGACCTTTGGCAATTGGCCCCAGCAATCAAAATCCTTACGGTTGATGACGCCCTTGGCCCCAAGGCCCATCACGAAATCACGCTTATCTTCTTCGGAAATTACGCCAATCGCGTTGGCACCTGCCGTGTTGATCAGCTGGATCGCGTAGGAACCCAGACCACCGGACGCGCCCCAAACCAGAACGTTCTGACCTGGTTTCAGGTCATGTGGTTCATGGCCGAACAGCATGCGGTAGGCAGTCGCCAGTGTCAGCGTGTAGCAAGCTGACTCTTCCCATGTGAGGTGCTGTGGGCGTGGCATCAATTGCTGCGCTTGCACATTGGTGAACTGCGCGAAGGAGCCATCAGGTGTTTCATAACCCCAGATACGCTGGGAGGTTGAGAACATCGGGTCGCCGCCGTTACATTCTTCGTCATCACCATCGTCTTGGTTGCAATGGATCACAACTTCATCGCCGACTTTCCAACGCTTGACCTTGTCGCCCACCGCCCAAACGATGCCGGACGCATCAGAACCGGCAATGTGGTAAGGTGCGCCGTGGCCGTCAAACGGGCTGATTGGCTGGCCGAGGCCCGCCCAAACGCCGTTGTAGTTAACGCCTGCGGCCATAACGAGGACGAGAACCTCGTGGCTATCGAGAACAGGTGTATCAACAACTTCGACTTGGAATGCCTTGTCTGGTTCACCGTGACGTTCACGGCGGATTGCCCATGCATACATTTGTGCAGGAACATGGCCCATGGGTGGGATTTCACCCATTTCGTAAAGGTCTTTTTTCTCGGCCTCGTAGGTGAAGGCTGCGTTTTGGTCGAGCGCCATGTCGGTCTCCATCAGATTTATCCGTTATTCATGCCGCGCCGCAGAATCGGGCGCGTTGAAAGCAGAAATAGAGACGTGAAAGTAAGATTGCAACTCTGCGGCGGACATTTTTGTAATTTTATGTCCGCCGCACCGCAGCGACGCTCAAAACATGTGCGTTACGGGAAAGACACTGCAGAAACGCGGCAAACGTTGATGTTATTCTTCACAATCGACGAGCCATCTTGGAATTCGGCGCGCATATCGTAGTTACAATCCCGACGGCCATCCGCGAAATCGATGTTGATAGAGCGCCCCGCAGAAAGGACGTCGGCACCCAGAATGTCTTCTTCCCAGCTGCTCACGCTCACAGGGGAGCCATAGAACCGCCAGATCGTGCGGCCTGTGTTATTGCGGATCACAACGTTCTTGTTTGCCGCGATAACGGCCGTTGTTGTCGTAGTAGGCGTAGGCTGACACGCGGCCAAAGCAAGCGATTTGAATTGAAAAGACATTAGATTCCCCAAGTTTAAAAAAATCGTGGATTGAGCCTAATGTTGCGGCAACCACCCTGCAAGTCAGGCGGAGCTTACATTTACATCCGTATAATGGTGCGAAATTGAATTGGCGTAATACGCAAGAACCGCCTTTTGGCTATCCGCGAAGGTTACGGTTTCGCCAGCTGCAATCAGCCCACGACGACGTAGGTTTGCCAATCCATCTGCTGTCATTTGCTCTGGCGTTCGCCGTGGCTTGGCCACCGTGGACGGCATCGCTGCGATCGTTTCTGCGATATGGGATGTGATCGCCTCTTGCGTTGTTGCGCCAGCCAACACGGCGCGGCTCACTAATGGTACGGGCAGTAAAGGAATGACGCTCGCGATGCGGCTCATCAGTTCTTGCCCTACGGCCTCAGTCGAACCTGCATGTGATTGGGCAAACTCGCGCAATGATAGCGGCTGCCCGAAGCTGACATTTGCGGTCCCGAATGTTGTCATCTTCCGGCGAACCCGCGCCCAAAGGTAACCTGCAACGCCACCAAGAACGGTGAAAAGCGGCGGGCGAAATCGGCGTTTTCCTGTTTGATCGGCCTTAATCAGGAATTTGTCTTCCAGCACGCGGTCGTAGTTTAGGGCCACTGGAACAAACACCACATCGCGCTGTTCGGGGTCAAAGCCCTCAACAATATAGCTGAGAATGCCAAGTCGAGGATCGGCCATCTTACCGGTCAAGGATAGCCCGCCTTCCGGAAAGACAGCCTGCGTCACCCCGCCCTCGGTTGCCATCTGCACATAGCGCGCCAAGACTTTGCGATACAGCTCACGCGCGGTGGGCTTACTGCGTGACTTCCGGCGGATAAAGTAACCGCCCATCATCTTAATCATCGCCGACAGCGGCCAAACCCGCGCCCATTCGCCCACCGCGTATGACAACGCGCCAGCACGAGACACCAGATAGGTCACCAACACATAATCCATGTTGGAGCGATGGTTCATCACAAAGATCACGGTCGCGTCTGGGTCAATCGCCTCGTATTCCGCGCGGTCAAATTGGCCGACGCGCAATTTATATAGGAAACGGGACAACCATTTCGCCAACCGCATCCCGAACGAAAAGTAGGCAGTCGCAGAAAACGACGGCACGATCTCTCGGGCGTAGTGTCGGGCTTTTTCAAAGGCCACGTCTTCGCGCACGTCTTCGGCCTTGGCGTATTCGTTCACGGCCCTGATGACCTCAGGATCAAATACCAGCCGCTCGATGGTGTCATAGCGCCGCGCGAGCTTGAATGGTTCGATGGGCTTGGCAAGCCGTTGGTTAACCCGCGCGACAACCCGTTCCGCGCGACGTCGGAAAAACCAACGCACGGACGGAAACAAAAAGTGCGATGCAAACGTAACGGCTGCAAAAAGCAGCACCAAAACCAATAGCCAAAGCGGGATCATTACAGGCGTCGTCATATAGGGAACGTGTCAGGGAATGGGCTCTTCGGCAATGGGGGTCGATTACCGACAAATGCCGCAGTGCAGCGCGTTGACAAGGGTATTATCTTTCCGATAACTACCCATCTAAGCAATAAAATTGCGCAACCTGATTCACGAGGCCGAACCATGTCGCAAACGCAAAAAGACCGCCCCTGGCTATTCAGAACCTACGCTGGCCACTCAACGGCCAAAGCGTCCAATGAGCTGTATCGCGGCAACCTTGCCAAGGGTCAGACAGGCCTTTCTGTTGCCTTCGATCTGCCAACGCAAACGGGCTATGACAGCGATCATGTGCTCGCCAAAGGCGAAGTCGGCAAAGTCGGCGTTCCGGTGAACCACTTGGGCGACATGCGTGCGTTGTTTGACGATATCCCGCTGGAAAAGATGAACACCTCGATGACGATCAACGCGACGGCACCTTGGTTGCTGGCGTTGTATATCGCAGTGGCTGAAGAACAAGGCGCTGACGTTTCTGCGCTACAAGGCACCGTTCAAAACGACATCATCAAAGAATACCTCAGCCGCGGCACTTATATTTGCCCGCCTGCCCCGTCTTTGCGCATGATCACGGATGTCGCCGCCTATACCCGCGAGCATCTTCCAAAATGGAACCCGATGAACGTGTGTTCCTACCACCTGCAAGAAGCCGGTGCGACGCCAGAAGAAGAATTGGCCTTCGCGCTAGCCACCGCAATCGCCGTGCTTGACGACCTAAAGGGCAAAGTTCCCGCGGACGCCTTCCCCGCGATGGTCGGGCGTATTTCGTTCTTTGTGAACGCAGGCATCCGTTTCGTCACCGAGATGTGCAAAATGCGCGCCTTTGTTGAGCTGTGGGACGAGATTTGCACCGAACGCTACGGTGTCGAGAACCCGAAATTCCGCCGCTTCCGCTATGGCGTTCAGGTGAACTCGCTTGGGCTGACGGAACAGCAACCGGAAAACAACGTCTACCGCATTTTGATCGAAATGCTGGCGGTCACATTGTCCAAAGACGCCCGCGCCCGCGCTGTGCAATTGCCCGCGTGGAACGAAGCATTGGGCCTGCCGCGCCCGTGGGATCAGCAATGGTCACTACGGATGCAACAGATCCTCGCGTTCGAAACAGACCTGTTGGAATACGACGACCTGTTTGAGGGCAATCCAGCCGTTGAACGCAAAGTTGCCGCGCTGAAAGACGGCGCGATGGCGGAATTGTCCCAGATCAACGCCATGGGCGATGCGCAAGAAAAGATCGAATACATGAAAGCGCGTCTGGTTGAATCCAACGCCGCGCGTATCGCTGGCATTGAAAGCGGCGATACAACGGTCATCGGTGTGAACAAATTCCAGAACGGCGAACCTTCCCCGCTGACGTCTGGCGAAGATGCAATCATGGTGTCGGACCCTGAGGCCGAGGCCGACCAACTAGCGCGCCTTGACGCATGGAAAACGGACCGTGACAGCGATGCCGTTGCTAAGGCGCTTGCCGATCTGCGCACCGCCGCCCTTGATGGCACCAACATAATGATCCCGTCCATTGCAGCTGCGAAAGCGGGCGTGACCACAGGTGAATGGGCCGAAGTCATCCGTCAGGCATTCGGCCAATACCGTGGCCCGACTGGCGTGTCCCATAACCCATCCAACCGCACCGAAGGGCTCGACGACATTCGCGACCGCGTCTCTACGGTCAGCACAAAACTGGGCCGCAAGTTGAAGTTCCTGATGGGAAAACCGGGCCTTGATGGGCATTCCAACGGCGCCGAGCAAATCGCCGCCCGTGCGCGCGATTGCGGCATGGATATTACCTACGAGGGCATCCGCCTAACGCCGGATGAAATCATCGAAGCCGCGATCCGTGATGATGTTCACGTTGTCGGCTTGTCCATTCTCTCCGGCTCCCACATTCCGCTGATCTCGGAACTGATGGACAAGATGAAGGACCAAGGCCTGTCCCATATCCCAGTCGTCGCCGGCGGCATTATCCCTGATGAAGACGCTGACCGCCTGTCAAACATGGGCGTTGCACGGGTCTACACGCCGAAAGACTTTGAGCTAAACCGCATCATGGATGATATCGTTGATCTGGCTGACCCGTCGGATGTGGCGGCGGAATAAGCCGGAAAGCTCCCGCTATTCTTCAAGCTTGATGACCAATTCATCGTAGCTATAGCTCTGCTCGATGATGCCGTTGTCACCAGCAACAAAATTGGGATCGGATGGCACACAACCGATCCCGCAAATCTGCCGCGTTGTCATGTCTTCCGTATCGATATACCAAAGCCGCCCACCCGGCGTGGCGACCCAACCATCGGTGCCTTCTTCCTCATCACCTTCCATATCCGCACCACTCGGCAACTCGCTGGAGTAATCTGGCGAGAATGCAGCGTGCGTATGATAAGACGTGGTGATAACTTGGATATTAACCGGATCATCTGCGAGGCAGCTGTCGCTATCACCCGGCGTTGGCTCTGAAAACGCTAGATTGCCATCGTCATCCAGCCCGATATAGCCGCAATACTCTTTGTTTTCGGCAATGGATTGCGGGTTCAGTTCGGCGAATATCTCTTTCACCAACGCCAATTCCTCAGCGCTCTGGGCGGTTACCGTTACGGGAACAAACAAAGGCGTCAGTGTGACGGCCATCTTCGCAAATTTCAACATACACGATCCAATCTGTTTCAGTGCCAGATTGCTGCGAAGTGCGGCGGCATTCAAGTAACGAATGCCACCGCGATTTCCTTATAGGCCGAGCGAGCGACGCCCAAATATGAACTGCCACTGCGTGCCGTCCTGCATGGTGATTTGCCCACCCCCCTCAAGCGCAGTTTGATAGGTCGCTGTACCAATTCCGGTAAGCCCATTCGTACAGGACACGGGGAAAGTCGTGGTGGTCCCCATCGTGCCCGGGCTATAGCGTCCCTGGCAGGTGTTGGGCCCATTGCTGACCTGAAGCCAACCGCCTTCAAACAAGGTTGCGGTGGCCGTGCCGCGGTAAACCGTGTTGCTCGGGCCAACAACTGCAACCGGATGCGTGACAACATCACAGGCAGCCAACCCACCGCACAACGCAAGAATGCCAATAGATCTATAGAACATAGGAGGTCCTTTCATGTGTAACTCGCGCCTAGCAATGAACATCGTTCACGTCGGCCACCAGTCAGGATTTCCCGACCCACACCCGCCCCTTGAACCCACCTGCGCACAGGCCTAGCATTGGGCGAACCCCACTCAGAAAGGCGAAAGACATGACCATCCACATTGGAGCCGACAAAGGCGATATCGCAGACGTCGTGTTGATGCCCGGCGATCCGTACCGCGCGAAATGGGCGGCGGAAACCTTTCTGACGGGGGCAAAATGCGTCAACGAAGTACGCGGCATGCTCGGCTTTACCGGCGACTGGAACGGCAACCGCGTCACGATCCAAGGCTCAGGCATGGGCATGCCGTCCATGTCGATCTACGCCAACGAACTAATCCGCGATTTTGATGTTCAGACGCTTATCCGCATCGGATCCTGTGGCGGAATGCAGGACGACGTCAAAGTACGCGATGTCATTTTGGCCATGACAGCCTGCGCTGTCGCCACCCCAAGCTCCACAATCTTTAAAGAACTGAACTACGCCCCTGTCGCTGATTTTGACCTGCTACACAAAGCCTATCATGCGGCCGAAGGCATGGATGTCGACGTGCATGTGGGCAGCATCTATTCGTCAGACACATTCTATGACGAACGTCCTGACCTAAACAAAGAAATGCAACGCCACGGCATCTTGGGCGTCGAAATGGAAGCAGCAGAGCTGTACACCCTCGCCGCCCGCTATGGCCGCCGTGCACTCGGTGTGATGACCGTCTCCGACCATTTGCTTACCGGCGAAGCACTGCCCTCAGATCAGCGCGAACGCAGCTTCGGTGACATGATCGAAATCGCCCTAAAAGCCGCCTTCGCCTAACGGCCATGGGTTCCGTCATAGGCATTTCGCACCGGCGGAACCCATCCCGTCAACGCCCCCTCAACAGGCGTACGCACGGACATATGCAGCGGATAGCACGGTGCCACATCACTCGTGTGCTCGGCTCCGCAATCCCCACCAGGGCAAGCACTGAGCACCGCAAGCAGGTCAATTTCCGCAAAGAACTCAATGTAATCACCAGGCCGAACGTGTGACGCCTTCATAAAATACTGGCCCGTGTCGCGGGTAAATCCGGTACACATAAAGACATTTAACACATCATGAATATGCGGCTCTGCCTCTTGCACCGAAATACCTAAATGATCGGCCAACGCCCGTGTCAGGTTTGAATGACAGCAATGGTGGTAATCACTCCCCTGCAACAACCGCCCCGTATAAGGATCACACCGCGTCCCGATCACGTCATGCACAGACCCGCCATACTGATCGATGCCATACCAATCCAACGTGTCCTTCACGATCGTCGCCATAGGCCGCAGATACGGGAAATTTGACCACAACCGCTCTCCCGTGCTGACATGTGTTCCATGTAGCGCACGGGTTTTTCCCGAATAGAACCGTTCCCCCAAATCACGCGCATTAAACAGGTTCAAATCCCCAACCTGCGCCCCATCAACCGAAGTGATGCGCAAAAATGACCCTGCCGGAACCTCAAGATATGCCGCCTCACGTGGCTGCGCAGTCGCCTCGCCTGTAACAACAGCACCCTCTGCCGCGCGTTGATACAGCGCCAAATCAGGCTGCGGTAAATCCGTCACCGGATAACAAATCACGGGCTCCACTGCCCGCCGTTCGCCCGCATCTTTCGGCTCTGCCATAACGCCCCCTTTTGTCTCTGTTTTCTAAATATCCCCGCCGGAGGCATCCAACACAAACAAAAAGCGGCCCCCATAGGGAAGCGTCGCCTTTCAACTTACAGAGTCAAGAACGCGCGGAAGCCCACATTTTCTTCAGATCAAACAGTCCGCTCGATCATCATCTTTTTAACATGGGCAATCGCCGCCGCTGGGTTCAGACCCTTCGGGCACGTCTTGGCGCAGTTCATAATGGTGTGGCAGCGGTACAATTTGAACGGATCTTCAAGATCGTCCAAACGCTCACCCGTTGCTTCATCACGTGAATCGATGATCCAGCGATAGGCGTGCAACAATGCTGCTGGCCCAAGATAGCGATCGCCATTCCACCAGTAAGATGGGCAAGACGTAGAACAACAGGCACACATGACGCATTCATAAAGCCCATCAAGCTTTTTACGGTCATCAACGGACTGCTTCCACTCTTTCGCAGGGCGGTTCGTTTTTGTTTCAAGCCACGGCATGACGGACGCGTGTTGTGCATAGAAATGCGTCAGGTCTGGGATCAAATCCTTGACCACCGGCATGTGCGGCAGCGGGTAGATTTTGATGTCGCCCTTGATCTCGTCCATGCCGTAGATACAGGCCAGCGTGTTGATACCGTCGATGTTCATCGCGCAAGATCCACAAATGCCTTCGCGACAGGACCGGCGGAACGTCAGCGTCGGGTCAATCTCGCTTTTGATCTTGATCAGAACGTCCAGAACCATCGGTCCACAGCTGTCCAAGTCCACGAAATACGTGTCCAAGCTCGGGTTTTTCCCATCATCTGGGTTCCAACGATAAATCTGCACTTTGCGCAGGTTCGTCGCGCCCTCAGGCTTGGGCCATGTTTTGCCCGTCGTCATGCGGGAATTCTTGGGCAGGGTCAGCTGAACCATGTTTGTAGGCTCCTGTTGTTAAGTCAGCGCAGAGGTTGCGCAGGTCACGGTTTCTGGCCGTGAGAGGATATTGGAAACGAGTGTAATGTTCTCAGGCGTGGCACCCTGAACACCCAGTGCAAACAGCTCTTCGCCAGATGCGTTGTCGATTACGCAATTTGTAATGGCGACACCGGCCGGGCCTGGAATTGTGTCGGCAACAATCGGGCCAACGACAGCTTTGGCGGCTTCGCGGCCAGTATCGACAGCAGCCGTTTCAACGACAGCACATGCGGGCAATGTCAGGGTGGCGGCGGTTAGTGTGGCGATCAGTTTCATGTTTTTCTCCAAACTCAAATTAGCGCAATACAGGTGGGCGAATGGGGGACGCACCGGTCCGATCAAAGATACATTCGTTATAGACTTCAAGCGGGTCACGCCCTGCAAGGAAGTCCGAAGAAACGCCAATCTCGACGCCACCAAAACCACCCGTGTTGCTATTGGTACCAACGGTAACAGATCCCGTCGGCCCTTGCGCGGCCCTTGCTTTCTCTTCGCAAATTTCCGCCGCCCGCTCCGGTGTAACCGGAACAGGTGCACAGGCAGCAAGTGCGAAAAGAAGGGCCGCAGCGCGCATTAGAATGTCCGCTCTTTAGGAGCGATCGTCTTGAGGCTGATACCGCCGTCTTTCTCTTTGCTAAGCGGCTCGGTGATAACCGGACGGTGGCTGAGTTTGACCTTCGCGTCATCCACGTGGCTGATTGTGTGAACGCGCCAGTTTTCATCGTCACGTGTCGCGTAATCTTCGTGCGCATGTGCGCCACGGCTTTCTTTACGCGCCTCGGCCCCAACGATTGTCGCCAATGCGTTTGGCATCAGGTTCGCCAGTTCCAGCGTTTCCATCAGATCAGAGTTCCAAACGAGCGAGCGGTCCGTGACGTGTAGATCACCCATCTTGCCCGCAATCGCGGTCATCTTCTCAACGCCTTCTTTCAGCGTCTTGTCAGTGCGGAACACGGCCGCATCAGCTTGCATCGCTTTTTGCATCTCAAGACGCAGATCAGCGGTTGGAGTACCGCCATTTGCGTTGCGCAGCCCGTCGAAGCGATCGAACGCCTTATCGACAGAGGCGGTGTTCGTGGATGGAACAGCGCTTTCGCGATCAACGACCTTACCAGCACGGATCGCAGCCGCGCGGCCAAAGACAACCAAGTCGATCAGGCTGTTTGAGCCCAGTCGGTTCGCGCCATGCACAGATGCACAGCCCGCTTCGCCAACGGCCATCAGGCCCGGCACAACCGCGTTCGGGTCTTTCTTGGTCGGGTTCAGAACCTCACCAAAGTAGTTCGTTGGAATGCCGCCCATGTTGTAGTGCACAGTTGGCAATACCGGGATCGGCTCCTTGGTGACGTCAACACCAGCGAAAATCTTTGCGGATTCGGAAATACCCGGCAGGCGTTCTGCCAAGGCTTCGGCTGGCAAGTGGTTAAGGTTCAGGTGGATGTGATCCCCGCCTGCGCCAACACCGCGGCCTTCGCGGATTTCCATCGTCATACAGCGGGACACGTAGTCACGCGGCGCGAGGTCTTTGTAGTTTGGGGCGTAGCGTTCCATGAAACGTTCGCCTTCGGAATTGGTCAGATACCCGCCTTCGCCGCGCGCACCCTCGGTGATCAGACAGCCGGAACCGTAGATACCTGTCGGGTGGAACTGAACGAATTCCATATCCTGCAATGGCAGCCCAGCGCGGGCCACCATGCCGCCGCCGTCACCTGTGCAGGTGTGGGCAGACGTAGCTGAGAAGTAAGCGCGGCCGTAGCCACCAGTCGCCAAAACAACCATCTTGGCGTTGAAGACATGCATCGTACCATCGTCGAGTTTCCAACAAACAACGCCTGTGCAGACGCCATCGTCGGACATGATCAGGTCGATCGCGAAGTATTCGATGTAGAATTCAGCCTGTTGTTTCAACGACTGACCATACAGCGTGTGAAGGATCGCGTGACCAGTCCGGTCAGCCGCAGCACATGTGCGCTGTACCGGTGGGCCGTCACCGAATTCTGTCGTGTGACCACCAAATGGACGCTGGTAAATCTTACCTTCTTCGGTGCGTGAGAACGGCACGCCGTAGTGCTCAAGCTCATAAACCGCTTTCGGAGCTTCACGGGCGAGGTATTCCATCGCGTCCGTGTCACCCAACCAGTCAGACCCTTTTACGGTGTCATACATGTGCCACTGCCAGCTATCCGGCCCCATGTTACCAAGGGACGCCGCGATGCCGCCTTGGGCCGCAACAGTATGTGAACGTGTCGGGAAAACCTTAGAGATACAGGCCGTGCGCAGGCCTTGCTCGGCCATACCAAGCGTCGCGCGCAGACCAGCGCCACCGGCGCCAACCACAACTACATCATATTCGTGGGTTTCGTATTCGTATTCAGCCATTTTTCAGCGCCTTAAAATTAGAGTGCAATCCGCACGATTGCGAAAACGCCAGCAGCCGCAGCC
Organism: Octadecabacter ascidiaceicola; assembly: GCF_900185015.1. Taxonomy (GTDB): domain Bacteria; phylum Pseudomonadota; class Alphaproteobacteria; order Rhodobacterales; family Rhodobacteraceae; genus Octadecabacter; species Octadecabacter ascidiaceicola. The sequence continues at coordinate 83,221 of NZ_FXYD01000003.1, forward strand.
GCGTAGCTTAAACAGATGGACCCGATGATCAGTGCCTTGCGGGCAAACCCGTGCACGTAATCTTCGATCAGCGTTTGCACGCCACCTTTGAAATGCAGGAAGCCCACAAGCAATGTCAGGATGCCGACAATCGCGGGGAATGGGCGGGCATAATAGGCCGCCGCCTCTTCATAAGACATGCCCAGCGCGTAGCCGTATGTGAACACGAACAGCGGGATCAAACCACACAGTGCCACAGAAGACACCATCATGTGCCAGTGATGTTCAGTCCCTGTTTTGGCAGAACCCATTCCAGCAGCGCGTTTACGATCAGTCAAAAATGCCATGGATCAGACCCCTTACAATACGATGACGGTGAAAATGGTCAGCAGAACCGACACAAGAATAATCAGCTGGCCCATACGCTCGGACGACTCGATGTCGAGGAAATGGCCGCTGTCCCAGATCAGGTGCCGGATACCAGCAAGCGAGTGGTACCAAAGGCAGGCAACAGACCCGAACATGACAAGATCACCAAACCAGCTGGTGATAAAACCATTTGCGCGAGCGTAGGCCTCAGGTCCGGATGCAAGGGCGGCGAACCACCAAACTGTCAACAACGCCGCGACGATCAGTGCATTGCCTGTCAGCCGTGTAAAGATCGACGTCATCGACGTGAGCTGTGGTCGATAAATCGACAAGTGGGGGGAAAGTGGGCGGTTGCCCCGGTTCACGTCGGCCATATCGCATCCTTACGCTTGTTCATGTCGCCTGTATGCAACGACAAATGTTGCCATCCTTTTAAAGGATTATACGGCGGTGTCACGGTACGTGGGCGCTAACAGAGGTTGAATCTTGCCACTGAATGGCGCTTTTTTCGTCTTTGTGATCACAGCTTTACGGCTAGTGATCACAAAATAGCCTCACTCATGCAAAACAGAAATAGGAGTCGTTAGCTCGCGATAGAGCTTGCGAATAATCTGTTCGGGGTACTCCTCAAACGAGTTCGCAGTGACCGCAAAGGCCCCCGGACCGGTAATAACGTCCGATTCAAACCATCCTGTCAGATCGAACCCCCTGTCCTGAATAACCAGTGCATTCACGGTCACACCTGCTTCGGCCAAGGCGGGCCAGACGTCGCGCGGGGCTTGGCCTTCGTTGCTGATACCGTCACCGGAAATGTCGATCACATAGCGTTCGCAGTCCTCAACCATCGTGAAATACGGCAAGGCCAGCGCCATGGCCTCGCCAATGGCAGTCGAAAAATCACGCCAAAGACGCGGCACCGTCGCGACTTCGAATGCGAAAGCATAGACATCATCGGGGGATGTAATCGGCGTCCAGTTGATAACAACCGATTGGCGCCCCGTTCCAGTCCATTGCATCAGGGCGATCTGCGCCTCGGACGCCACAAGCGCGGCCAGCACGTTCCGATCCGTCAGCGCTGCGGCAAGACCATCCATCTGGATACGGTATTCCTGCGCGTCCACGGATCCCGACACATCCACCGCCAACATCAACGCAATGTCACAGGCAGACGCAGCGGGGGCTGTCAGCATCAAACTGGCCAGAACCGCACCTTTCATAGGCGCAGTCTAGCCGTGATCAGGCAATTCGCCAATCACACTGGCATGAGCGCCCAATAATCGAGGTCGAGCAGCACGTGTGGCAGGTATTTGCCATCGTCGCCTTTCAGCGTGCCGACTTCTCCGCCCTTCGTCGCAACCAATCGCAACCGGATCGCCCCAACGCCCGGCGCATCGGTTTCGGCAACGTCCAGAACCTCGGACCACGCACGCACCGTATCGCCTGCGAAACAAGGGTTAGCGTGGGCACCACCATTGATCGCGACCATCATCTGCGCATTGGCCAGCCCGTTGAACGTCAACGCGCGCGCCATAGAAATAACGTGCCCGCCATACATCAAGCGCTTGCCATCGGGCCGCGATGTCACGTCAAAATGCACCTTGGCCGTGTTCTGCCACAGGCGCGTCGCCATCATGTGTTCGGCTTCTTCAATGGTCACGCCATCAACATGGTCGATGATTTCGCCGACCTTATAGTCGGCAAGGCAATGTTGCTCTCCAGCCAAGGTGAAATCGTAGTTCTCGAAATTCAGACCTTCGGGGATCGTTAGATCGGCAACATCAACAACTTTGGCAAGTTCGGGGATCACCGTTTCCGGCGCAGGCGCATCCAAATCGCCCTTACGCACCATCACCCAACGCACAAATTGCATAACGGTTTCACCGCGCTGGTTTGTTCCTTTGGTGCGCACATAGACAACGCCGGACCTTCCATTCGAGTTCTGCTTAAGCCCAATCACTTCTGACGTGGACCGAATGGTATCGCCTTCCCGAACAGGGGTAATCCAGCGACATTCCGCATACCCAAGGTTCGCAACCGCGTTCAGGGAAATATCAGGAACCGATTTGCCAAACACAATGTGAAACGCAATCAGGTCGTCCATCGGGCTGTTCGCCAACCCGCAACCTTGGGCAAATGCATCCGATGAATGCAGCGCGTGACGCGCCGGATAAAGCATATGATACAAAGCGCGCTCGCCACCGGACACAGTGCGCGGCACGGCGTGGTCGATGACTTGCCCAACAGAATAGTCTTCAAAGAAATTACCGGAGTTCGTCTTACTCATTGTTCGCCCAACTTCATATCGCGTGAATATTCCGCATCCGTTTCCTTGATGACCGCCTGACCACAACGCAAAACGCCGTTGGCCTGATCAAACGTGTATTGCGGGTCGCCGTGCAGCGACCAGCCTTTGGACAGTGCCTCGGACACGCGGTGGCAGAACTCCGACGTGTCGTCGTTGGTGATAAAGCGGTAAACAGTGGTCATATCTTATCCAAACGGGTTGTAGCCGAGCCATATGTGAATGGCCGCGACGATGCTGAAAACAACGAGGGTCGCGACAACAGCGATCCCTTCGGATTTAATCGGTGGCGCGTGATAGGAACCACGCGGCCCTTGCACACGGTTGAGGACGATCATTTCGGCCACAGCCCAAATGCCAAGTCCGCCGAACAGAACAAACGACGGCGTATCGCCATTCACCAACAGGTGCGCCACTGCCCAAACAACCGTGGCCGTGAGCTGCGGATGGCGCACCCAGCGCGTGATGCGGGTGCCCTTTCCTGATGCAGCAAACAGGTAAAATGCAAATAACATCAACAGGTTGTTAATCCCTGCACCCATTGCGTTGCGGCCCCAAAAGGTCATGCCCTCTGCGCCGCGATAGCCAATCACCATCAGCACAATCGCCACGACGCAGGCAATGGCAACAAGACCCTTACCCTTTTCACCGAATTTCGCACGGTGATCCGGCGCGATCCGTTTCCAAAAATGTGCGAGGGACCAAACGATAAGGCCGAGGAGTATAAGTGTCATTCAGTTTCCAACTTTGCGATTGCTTCTGCTTTCGCCAAAGTCGCCCGCGCTGTTACGATATGCAAGTTCTCGACGATCTTGCCATCGACAACAGCAACCCCCTGCCCGCCCGCTTCGGCCTCTGCAAAGGCTGCAATCTGGCGCGTGGCGAGGTCGATCTCTGCCTCGGTCGGCGCAAAGGCAGCGTTTGCAACGGCGACCTGCGCTGGGTGGATCAGCGTCTTGCCATCAAACCCGAAATCACGGCCCTGTTCACATTCCACTTTAAGCCCGTCTTCGTCCTTAAACGCGTTGAACACGCCGTCGATCGCTACGACGCCATGAGCACGAGCTGCCAGCAGGCACATCTGTAAGGACGTTACCATTGCGTCCCGCGTGCGCGTGTTCAGGTCTTTCGCAAGGTCGTTGGTGCCCATAACAAAGCCTTCGATCTTTGGGTGCGCCGCGATTTCCAGCGCATTCAAAATCCCCAATGGCGTTTCCATCATCGCCCAGACAGGCTTGCCCGTCAGCGCAGCCAATGCGTCCACGTCTGCAGCCGAGTTCACCTTGGGCAGCAAAACCGCGTCGCAATCCATTGCGTCAGCGGCCTTTGCATCGTCTTCGCCCCATTCTGTATCCAGCCCGTTAATACGCACGACCTTTAGTCGGGCACCGTAGCCACCTTTGCCCAACTCCTCTGCCAAAGTCGCCCGCGCGGTGATTTTCTCATCCGGCGTAACAGCGTCCTCAAGGTCAAACAGGATCACATCAACAGGCAGTCCCCTTGCCTTGTCCAACGCACGTGGGCGTGAGCCGGGAATATAAAGGGCGGAACGATATGGGCGTGTCATGGCGGTATCCTTGAAAGCTTGCGTAATATTGTTGCGCCAAAGGGGTCAGATTCCTCGCGATGTTGCAAGTCTAAAAATGCCGCAGCGCAGCGCAACAAGCACCGTTCGGTACTGTTAACCAATTCTCAAAGGTTAACAGCACAGACTTATTAGCAGAAATTCACCCCTCTGTTGCGTGCCACGGCGCGCCACCGTCAGGAGACCAGATGATGAAGTTCCTTGCAGCCGCCCTTGTGATTCTAGCAACAGCAGCCTCCGCCCAGTCCAACAATTGCGCGGATCATGCGATGGTCGTGGAACGGCTTGCCAGCGGTTATGGTGAATCTCGCCAATCCATCGGGCTCGGCGCGGACAACACGGTGGTTGAGGTCTTTGCCTCCCTCGAAACCGGCACTTGGACGATCACTGTCACCACCCCCGGCGGCCCGACATGTATGGTCGCCAGCGGCGCGGCGTTTCAGGTTCTTGCGGAAGCCCTGCCAAACACCGACAGCGGCGCTTAACCGAAAGTCCCGTCCCAGATCAGCTTCACGGATACGAGCAGTAGCGTCCACGCGACGATGTTAAAAAACACGCGATCCGGCATGATCTTCACCAGCCGATAGCCAACAAACACCGCCACCACAGCCGGTAAAAAAAGTAACGCCGCGACGCGCAGGTTTTGTGGCGCCAACTGGCCAAGGAAGTAATAGGGCACGATCTTTGACGCGTTCATGATCGCAAAAACAATCGTCGTCGTGCCTGCAAACACCATCTTGGAAAGGCCCTGTGGCAGCACCCATATCTGCCAAGGCGGCGCACCCGCGTGGCTAACAAAACTGGTAAATCCCGCGACACTTGTCCAAAACAAACCCTGCCCCCAAGTCGCAGGCCTCGGTGGCCCATCAACCGCGCGTCGCATCAGCAAAGACAAAGCAAAGACCGCGCCGATAAAGCCTATCAGCAAACGCACGAACTGTTCCGAAACGATCGACGCCGTTACCCAGCCAATCAAACCGCCGAACAAAATACCCGGAACAGCAATACGCACGACATCGCGGCTGAATTCCTTACGGTAGGCCCAGACGCCAAAAACGTCGGAAAACACGAAGACCGGCAACAGTAGGCCCGCCGCTGCAACTGGTGAAATTACCAGCGAAAGCAAAGGAACACCGAGCATTCCGAACGCTGGCACCCCCCCTTTTGACAGCCCAACACAAAACGCTGCGGCAATGCCGGCCATCCAAAAAATTGTTCCGTCCACAAGGTGGCCTTTCCGATCAGGAATCACATCCGGTTGCGCAAATCAGCGAACACAGGCCGAATAGTTTTTCAAACTCTAAAGCAAACTTTCCCCTGCAAACAATGACCTATGCCGCAGTGCAGCGCATCACACTTGCGCGAGGCGAGCCAAAGGACTAGGCAAGCTGCGACTAAAACGACCAACATCGAAGCACACAAGGATCCATTCACAATGGCTAGACCTAAGATCGCCCTGATCGGCGCCGGAAACATTGGCGGCACACTTGCCCACCTCGCAGCTGTAAAAGAACTTGGCGACGTCGTCCTGTTCGACATCGCTGACGGCCTGCCACAAGGTAAAGCCCTCGACATCGCAGAATCCGGCCCTTCCGAGGGTTTTGACGCCGCAATGTCCGGCACATCCGACTACGCAGACATCGCAGGCGCAGACGTTTGCATCGTCACGGCTGGCGTTGCGCGCAAGCCAGGCATGTCCCGCGATGACCTGCTGGGCATCAACCTCAAAGTTATGAAATCTGTTGGCGAAGGTATCGCCAAGCACGCACCAAACGCGTTCGTTATCTGTATCACAAACCCGCTGGATGCGATGGTTTGGGCACTACGCGAATTCTCTGGCCTGCCGCACAACATGGTTTGCGGCATGGCGGGTGTTCTTGATTCCGCGCGTTTCCGTCACTTCCTCGCTGAGGAGTTTGACGTGTCCATGCGTGACGTAACTGCGTTCGTTCTGGGCGGCCACGGCGACACGATGGTTCCATCTGTTCGTTATTCCACTGTTGCAGGCATCCCATTGCCTGACCTGATCGAGATGGGTTGGACAACACAGGAAAAAATGGACGCAATCGTTCAGCGCACTCGCGACGGCGGTGCCGAAATCGTTGGCCTGCTGAAAACAGGCTCCGCGTTCTACGCACCAGCAACATCCGCGATTGAGATGGCTGAAGCCTTTCTTAAAGACCAAAAACGCGTTCTGCCGTGTGCAGCATACGTTGACGGCGCGCTTGGCCTGAACGGCATGTATGTTGGTGTTCCAACAGTGATCGGCGCCGGCGGTGTTGAGCGTGTTGTTAACATCAAGCTGAACAAAGAAGAGCAAGCGATGTTCGACACATCTGTTGCTGCGGTTCAGGGCCTTGTTGATGCCTGCATCGGTATCGACGGCTCTCTTGCTTAATTGAGCAGGCTCAAAAATCTATTGCTGGTGGCGGGGCTGACCCTCGCCACCAGCGCACAGTCCCAACCGATCATCGACTTTGATGCGATGCCGGAACCGTACCAAACCGTCGAAATCGACCTCGACGGTGACGGCACATCCGAGGTTGCCAGCGCCTTCACTCTCAACGACAGATTTGGAATCGTGACAATTCGCCCGCCGGAAACCGGCGGCAACTGGAACATCGACGCCGCGTTCGTCGTCCCAATCAACTTGTCCGATTTCGACACCCTTGAAGCGCTGCCCAACGGCAATCTGCGTATCCATTGGGGCTGTTTTGCTTGCGGGCGCACACATAATCATCGATCCGTCACCGTTGATTGGCGCGACGACATTGCGCAGGTCATTGGTTACGATGATACCTACGCAGACCGTCTGTTTGCCGCCGTTTTCAGTTGTTCGGTCAATTTCCTCACGGGTGACGCCATTGTTGTTGCCGACGATATTGATGAAACGCGCGAACTGGCGACCGACACAAGAAGCTATCCGCTCAGCGACCTAGGGGACGGGCATTTGCCGCAGGTCTGCAGCACGGCTTATGAGCGTTACAACGACGACTTCATGCACGAACACTTCTCTGATCAATAATCTAAATCGCATCGCCCCCCTTGACTGAACGTCGTTCATGAACTATGTTCAGAAATGTAAGGAGACTCACATGCGTTATATTATTCCTGCCGCCATCGTCGGCATCACAGTTGCTGCTGCTGCCCGTGCCGATACCGAATACTCTGCCATGATCCGCGATCTGGGGCTTTCCCAGACCAAAGACGCGCTTATGGAGGTTTCAAACCCCACCCCGTCTGATCGCTTCGCCTTGGGGGGCGTCCATTTCCTCAGTGTCGTGGAAGAAGCGCTGCAAACGCAGTACCGCGTAGGCGTAAACCAACAGATGGCCGAGATGTCCGGCTTGCCGTTCCTGCGCTTACCTGTTGCACAGAACCCCTCCCCCGAAGGCTTCTACCCCGAGGTTATTGAGGATATCTTCACCGCCGCGCTTACTGACCTCGATGGAGCGCTCGCGCAGCTCGATGAGATTTCAGATGGTGACGACATCGGGGTTGTTATCAACACCGCCGACATTTGGTTCGATATCAACATGAACGGCACCTATGACACGGGCGAAAACCTGTTTGAAGTTGCCGGTGGTGACCTCAACCGTGGTTTGGAGACTGATTTCACTCCGCCAGTCGTGCGCTTTGACACCTCTGATGCGGCGTGGCTGTCTGCCTACGCCCACCTCCTGAGCGGGGTGAGCGAGGCAATCCTCGCCGTTGGCCCCACGGAAGCAATTGAACGCGTCACCACCAGCGCCGCAGAATTCAACGCGATGGGCCGCGACGGACGGGACTACATGATGTTTTATGACGAAGACCGTTGGCTCGATATGGCAGCGATGTTCATCCATGCCATCGAAGGCCCCGTCGACGTTGATCGCTCCCGCGCAGCGCATGCCCACCTTCTTGGCATGATCCAAGACAACAAGGTGTTCTGGGACCGCGTCAGCCGTGAAACCGACAACGACCGCGAATGGATCCCCAACAAGAACCAGCAAAGCGCGCTGCCAATTCCATTTCCGACAAACCTCGGCGATCAGTGGCGCAATGTGCTGACCGAAGCCGAAATGATGTTAAACGGCGAATTGCTGATCCCCCACTGGCGCCTGCCAGGCGGCATGGGCATCGACCTCGAGGCGTTCATGCAAAACCCGCCTGAGCTGGACATCTTCGCGCTGATCCAAGGGGAGTCCATCCTGCCCTACGTGGAACGCGGCCCGGAAATGAGCGGGCAAGCATGGCGTTCGTTTGAGCGCATGGTCGGCGGAGACGCAGCCTTCTACGCCATTATCTTGAACTGATCTGGTGCAAAATCAGGCCTGCGTCACGCACGCGGGCCAATCCACTGGCGCTCCGGCGCTGCGAGGGTAGACTATTTCCCAACTGATTCCGCTTTAAGCGCATATTTACCGTGTTGGCGCTAACCACTTATTAATTTGTGATCACACTTTTTAAAGCTGTGATCACAAATGTCGCTTTTTCGGCGAATCCGCCAAGAAACGCTTTTTTTAAGCTCGTTTAACGGGTCTATATCGTTTCAACGCAGATCAGACCGAAGGACGACTTCATGAACATTCACGAATATCAGGCAAAAGCACTGCTCGCTTCTTATGGGGCACCCGTCAGTGATGGCCGCGCAGTCCTCAAAGCTGAGGACGCTAAGACCGCCGCTGGCGAAATGGACGGCCCACTTTGGGTTGTTAAGGCGCAGATCCACGCAGGTGGCCGCGGCAAAGGTAAATTCAAAGAAGCAGACGCTGGCGATGCCGGCGGTGTTCGCCTGACAAAATCCGCTGTTGAAGCGGCTGAAGAAGCTAAAAAGATGCTGGGCCGCACATTGGTCACGCACCAGACTGGCCCAGCCGGTAAGCAAGTGAACCGCATCTACATCGAAGACGGTTCCGGCATTGAAACAGAAATGTACCTCGCCCTGCTGGTTGATCGTCAGACATCCCGCATCGGTTTCGTTGTCTCTACTGAGGGCGGCATGGACATCGAAGAAGTGGCCGAGAAGACCCCTGAAAAAATCCTGAACTTCACAGTGGACCCAGCGACAGGCTACCAAGCCTACCACGGCCGCCGCGTTGCATTCGCCCTCGGTCTTGAAGGCCAGCAGGTTAAGCAGTGCGTGAAACTGATGGGCCAGCTTTACAAAGCCTTCACTGAAAAAGACATGGAAATGCTTGAGATCAACCCGTTGATCATCACAGACGAAGGCAGCCTCAAGGTTCTCGACGCGAAGGTCGCATTCGACGGCAACGCGGTTTACCGCCACGCTGACATCGCCGCCCTACGCGATGAAACAGAAGAAGACCCGAAAGAACTGGCAGCGTCCAAGTTTGACCTCAACTACATCGCGCTCGACGGTGAAATTGGCTGCATGGTCAACGGTGCTGGCCTCGCGATGGCGACAATGGACATCATCAAACTTTACGGTGCTGAGCCTGCAAACTTCCTCGACGTTGGTGGCGGCGCTACCAAAGAGAAAGTGACAGAAGCGTTCAAAATCATCACGTCCGACCCACAGGTCAAAGGCATCTTGGTGAACATCTTCGGCGGCATCATGCGCTGTGATGTGATCGCAGAAGGTGTTGTTGCTGCGGTGAAGGACGTTGGTCTTCAGGTTCCACTGGTTGTGCGTCTCGAAGGGACAAACGTTGAAGAAGGCAAAGCCATCATCAACAACTCCGACGTAGACGTCATCGCGGCTGACGACCTTAAGGACGGCGCTGAAAAGATCGTGAAAGCGGTAAAGGGTTGAATTAGTGCGCGCTGTTCGAAATATATTTGCCGCTGCGACCGTCTTGTGCGGTTCAGCGGCTGCTGCTGATATCTCAGCAGATATGCAGAGCATCACCCAGTTTTGCTCCCACTATGTGCAAACCAGTCAAATGACGAACCTTTTGATGCAAAACGGCTTTGAACACCGCCGTGGCGAGTTTCGGAAATCCTACAATTCCTCCGTAATTGGAGGAACCCAACCGGTCATTAACGTCGAAGCACGCGAGTCCCGCTCTGGGCTTGGATGCTCTGCGACCTTTGGAATCGTGGGTAGAAACGATGGTTCACGTTTGATCTCAATTGCACAACAGACATTGCGTCAACTCGGCTACTCCGAAACGCCTGTTACAGGGCGCAACGGTCGGCGCGAAACAGCGTTTGTCTTAAATGGAATCGCAGTCAAACTAGGTGGAAGAACTGATTCATCGCACAGCTCATATTCCTCGTTCATTTTTTTCCAGCGACTGAACTAACGTTCGCTGAAGCAATTCAATAGGAGCCAACAACATGGCCATTCTCATCGACGAAAACACCAAAGTCATCTGTCAGGGCCTTACAGGTTCGCAGGGTACATTCCACTCTGAACAGGCAATCGCATACGGCACCAACATGGTTGGCGGCGTGACACCGGGTAAGGGCGGCCAAACGCACCTCGACCTGCCAATCTTCAACTCCGTCCACGAAGCAATGCACGTCACCGAGGCGAATGCCTCCGTGATCTACGTGCCTCCGCCCTTCGCAGCGGACTCTATCCTTGAAGCGATTGACGCCGAGATGGAATTGATCATCTGTATCACTGAAGGCATCCCAGTTCTGGACATGATGAAAGTGAAGCGCGCGTTGGAAGGCTCCAAATCCCGCCTCGTTGGTCCAAACTGCCCGGGTGTTATCACACCTGACGCTTGCAAAATCGGCATCATGCCGGGCCACATCCACAAGCGTGGTTCCGTTGGTGTTGTGTCCCGCTCCGGTACGCTGACCTATGAAGCTGTAAAGCAAACATCTGATAGCGGCCTTGGCCAGTCCACTGCTGTGGGCATCGGCGGCGACCCGATTAAGGGCACTGAGCACATCGACATCCTCGACATGTTCCTTGATGACGACGAAACACAGTCCATGATCATGATCGGTGAAATCGGTGGTTCCGCAGAAGAAGAAGCCGCTGAATTCCTGACCGAACAGAAGAAAAAAGGCCGCTGGAAGCCAGTCGCTGGTTTCATCGCTGGCCGCACAGCACCTCCAGGCCGTCGCATGGGCCACGCTGGCGCGATTGTTGCAGGCGGCAAAGGCGACGCTGAAAGCAAGATCGAAGCGATGAAGTCCGCTGGTATCGTTGTGGCTGATAGCCCTGCGACACTGGGCGAAGCTGTGTTGAAGGCGATTGGGTAAGTAATGTGAGGTGGGGTTCGCCCCACCTCGAGACTGACGGAGTTAAGATGAAACCTATCCTAGCCATTCGCTCAGCGATGTCGCATGCATTTGACTTTACTGGCCGCGCTACTCGATCAGAGTTTTGGTGGTTTTTCTTGTTTATTGCAATTTTGCATTCTGTGTTGGCAAACTACTTTGCTGCGCCAAATCCAAACGGTTTCTCGTTCCACTTCGGCATCTATCTATCGCTCGACATAAATGAACCTTGGTGGAGCAATGTTTACGCGATCGTCTTTGTTCTACCATTTGCGTCGGCTCTCGTACGACGGGGCCACGATATTAACGTACATGGAAGCAAGTTCTTTATCGTTCCATTCATCGTCTTTGCAGCATTCGTTGTTATCGTGAAAGCACTACCTACCCAAGAAATTTTCAACACATTTATGTTTGTTTCCTTACTATTTCTGTTTGTAGGCTTTTTGATTGTGACTCTCAAACGATCCGACCCCGACACCAACCGTTTTGGCCCTAACCCCAATGAGGTCCCCTCATGACTGACCAATCTTCCAACGACCAATTCCACGCATCCTCCTTCATGCAAGGGCACAATGCGGAATATATCGAGCAGCTTTATGCGCGCTATGCGGAAAACCCGAACGCGGTCGACGAAAGTTGGCAGGCGTTTTTCGCCTCGTTGGGCGATGCCCCTGCGGATGCTCAGGCCGAGGCCGCTGGCGCATCTTGGGGCCGTGCTGATTGGCCACCGATCCCGAACGACGATCTAACAGCCGCACTGGATGGTCAGTGGGCTGCGGAACCCGAAGCCGCCAGCAAGAAGATCAAAGCAAAGGCCGCAGCTGCGGGCGTTGCCGTGTCCGAAGACCAAGTGCGCAACGCGGTGCTGGATTCCATCCGCGCCCTGATGATCATCCGCGCCTACCGTATTCGCGGGCACCTGGTGGCTGACCTTGACCCACTCGGTATGCGGGATCAGACCCCGCATCCCGAATTGGACCCAGCGTCCTACGGCTTCACCGCCGCCGACATGGACCGCAAGATTTTCATCGACAACGTGCTGGGCCTTGAGCACGCGACCATGAACGAAATCCTCGCCATCGTGCGCCGCACCTACTGCGGCACCTTTGCGTTGCAGTACATGCACATTTCCAACCCCGAAGAAGCGGGTTGGCTGAAAGAACGCATCGAAGGCTACGGCAAAGAGATCGCGTTCACCAAAGAGGGCCGCAAGGCGATCCTGAACAGCCTTGTTCAGGCCGAGGGCTTTGAGAAATACCTGCACGTCAAATACATGGGCACCAAGCGTTTCGGCCTTGATGGTGGCGAAAGCCTAATCCCCGCGATGGAGCAGATCATCAAACGTGGCGGGCAATTGGGCCTGCGCGATATCGTGATCGGCATGCCCCACCGTGGCCGCCTGTCCGTCCTCGCCAATGTTATGGAAAAGCCCTACCGCGCGATCTTCAACGAATTTCAGGGCGGCAGCTTTAAGCCCGAAGACGTGGACGGCTCTGGCGATGTGAAATATCACCTCGGCGCGTCGTCTGATCGTGAATTTGACGGCAATTCGGTTCACCTGTCGCTAACTGCGAACCCGTCCCACCTTGAGGCCGTGAACCCCGTTGTTCTGGGTAAAGTCCGCGCCAAGCAAGACCAGACAAACGACGTTGACCGCACTAAATCTATGGCGATCCTGCTGCACGGCGATGCGGCCTTCGCGGGCCAAGGCGTTGTTGCAGAAGGCTTCGCGCTGTCAGGTCTGCGTGGCCACCGCACAGGCGGCACCATGCATATCGTTGTGAACAACCAGATCGGGTTCACCACGGCGCCGCACTTCAGCCGCTCATCGCCTTACCCAACGGACAATGCGCTGGTGGTCGAAGCACCGATTTTCCACGTGAATGGCGATGATCCCGAGGCTGTGGTTCACGCCGCCCGCGTCGCCACTGAATTCCGCCAAAAGTTCCACAAAGACGTGGTTCTCGACATCATTTGCTACCGCCGCTTTGGTCACAATGAGGGCGACGAGCCGATGTTCACCAACCCGGTGATGTACAAGAAGATCAAACAGCAAAAGACCACGCTGACGCTGTATACAGATCGCCTCGTGCAAGACGGCCTCATGCCTGAGGGCGAGATCGAGGATATGAAGCAAGCGTTTCAGGATTATCTGGCCGCTGAATTCGAGGCCGGAACAGATTACAAGCCAAACAAAGCTGATTGGCTGGACGGCAAGTGGTCCCATCTGGACAGCCAGAAAGACCTGTACCAGCGTGGCCAAACGGCGATCAAAAAAGAGACCTTTGATCAAATCGGTAAGGCGCTGACATCCGCACCCGAAGGCTTCCCGCTGCACAAAACCGTGGGCCGTATTCTGACTGCGAAAGCCAAGATGTTTGAAACCGGCGAAGGGTTTGACTGGGCAACCGGCGAGGCACTGGCATTCGGGTCCCTACTAACCGAAGGCTACCCTGTGCGCTTGGCCGGCCAGGATTCCACACGCGGCACGTTCTCACAGCGTCATTCCGGCCTCGTGAACCAAGACACCGAAGAACGTTACTACCCGCTGAACCACATCCGCGACGGCCAAGGTAACTACGAAGTCATCGACTCCATGTTGTCCGAATACGCGGTTCTTGGATTTGAATACGGTTACTCGCTGGCAGAACCAAACGCGCTGACCCTCTGGGAAGCCCAGTTTGGTGACTTTGCAAATGGTGCGCAGATCATGTTTGACCAGTTCATTAGTTCCGGTGAATCCAAATGGCTGCGTATGTCCGGCCTCGTCTGCCTGCTGCCACACGGCTATGAAGGCCAAGGCCCAGAGCACTCCTCCGCACGTCTTGAGCGTTTCTTGACCATGTGTGGCGGTGACAACTGGATCGTGGCGAACTGTACGACACCTGCGAACTACTTCCACATCCTGCGCCGTCAGTTGCATCGCAGCTACCGCAAGCCGCTTATCATGATGACGCCAAAGTCGCTGTTGCGTCACAAACTGGCCGTGTCCAAAGCGGAGGAATTCCAAGACGGTTCCTCGTTCCACCGCATCATGTGGGACGACGCCCAGCACGGGAATTCCGTCGCCAAATTGGTCGCTGACGACAAGATCAAGCGCGTCGTCATGTGCTCTGGCAAAGTCTACTTCGACCTTCTTGAGGAACGCGACGCACGCGGCATCAATGACGTCTACCTGATGCGTTACGAGCAGTTCTATCCATTCCCTGCGCAATCCGCAGTGAAGGAATTGGAACGCTTTACAAACGCCGAAATGGTCTGGTGTCAGGAAGAACCAAAGAACCAAGGCGCTTGGTCGTTCATGGAGCCCAACATCGAATGGGTCCTGACACGCATCAAAGCCAAGCACACACGCCCCGTCTACGCGGGCCGCGCCGCTGCCGCCTCGCCCGCCACGGGCCTCGCGTCGCGCCACAAAGCAGAACAAGCCGCTCTCGTTGACGAAGCGCTCACCGTTAAAGGATCAAAATAATGACCGAAGTCCGCGTCCCCACCCTTGGCGAATCCGTCACCGAAGCAACTGTTGCCACATGGTTCAAAAAGCCCGGCGATACCGTCGCACAAGACGAAATGCTGTGTGAGCTTGAAACAGACAAAGTAACTGTTGAGGTGCCCGCACCCGCCGCTGGTACCCTGTCCGAAATCGTTGCCAATGAAGGCGATACAGTTGGCGTTGATGCGCTCTTGGCACAAATCTCAGCTGGTGGCGAAGCCGCCCCAACGAAGGCCGCTCCCGCCCCACAGGCACAAGAAGCCGCACCTGTATCCGGAGGAAATGAAATGGATATTATGGTTCCAACGCTCGGTGAATCCGTAACCGAAGCGACAGTATCCACATGGTTCAAGAAACCGGGCGAAGCATTCGTCGCTGACGAAATGCTGTGCGAGCTTGAGACTGACAAAGTTTCCGTCGAAGTGCCTGCACCCGCTGCTGGTGTATTGACCACGGTCCTCGCAGAAGAAGGCGCCACCGTTGAAGCGGGCGGCAAACTCGCCGTGATGTCTACAGACGCAAGTGCAGCCCCTGCACCCGCTCCAGCCGCTGCTGCTGCGGCCCCAGTAGCAGCTTCTGGAAAGGACGTCGAAGACGCACCTTCCGCCAAGAAACTGATGGCCGAAAACAACCTCACAGACGTGCAAGGCACCGGCAAAGACGGCCGCGTGATGAAAGAGGACGTGCTAAAAGCAATGGCCGCCCCTGCGCCAGCCACTGTTGCCGCCGCCCCACCACGCGCACCTGTTGCAGCTGACCAAGCCGCCCGCGAAGAACGCGTGAAAATGACACGCCTGCGCCAGACCATCGCGCGCCGCCTGAAAGAATCTCAGAACACAGCCGCCATGCTGACAACCTACAACGAGGTCGACATGACCGAGGTGATGGCCCTACGTAATGAGTACAAAGACCTGTTCCTCAAGAAGCACGGCGTAAAGCTCGGCTTCATGTCCTTCTTCACCAAGGCCTGTGTGCACGCGCTGAAAGAAGTGCCCGAAGTGAATGCCGAAATCGACGGCACCGATGTGGTTTACAAAAACTACGTCAACATGGGCATCGCGGCGGGTACGCCAACAGGTCTGGTTGTTCCGGTTCTTAACGACACCGACCAGATGTCCTTTGCCGAGATCGAAAAAGCCATCGCTGAAAAAGGCGCAAAGGCGCGTGACGGAAAACTCAGCATGGAAGAAATGCAGGGCGGCACATTCACCATCTCAAACGGTGGTGTCTATGGTTCCTTGATGTCGTCCCCGATCCTGAACCCACCACAGTCCGGTATCTTGGGAATGCACAAAATCCAAGACCGCCCGATGGCGATCAAAGGCGAAGTCGTCATCCGCCCAATGATGTATCTGGCCCTGTCCTACGATCACCGCATCGTCGACGGCAAAGGCGCTGTGACGTTCTTGGTCCGCGTCAAAGAAGCCCTTGAAGATCCACGTCGTCTGTTGATGGACCTATGATAAGCGTCAGGCACGGCATTGGTCGTGCCTGAACGTTGTTGGTGTTATGAGACGCTTTATCCGCATATCATTCCTAGTACTCGCCTTAGGCGTTGGCCTGTTTGGCTATACTCAGGTCATGGCACGAGTCGCATCAGGAACACCGCCACCGATAGCGGCCGAGCACGAACAAGCACACGAAGTTTTGGTCATTAAATCCACGCGTGAACTTCACCTCCTGAGAAATGGTGCAACCTTTCGTCGGTATGCGGTCTCATTGGGTGGTTCCCCAACAGGCCATAAGTCACATGAAGGTGACGAACGAACACCCGAAGGCACTTACACAATCGACTGGCGCAACGAGAATTCTGTTGCACACCTCAGTCTCCATATCTCTTATCCCAACACCGAAGACACCGCCGCTGCCGTCGCCCAAGGCGATGACCCTGGTGGCAATATTATGATCCACGGCCTTCCAAACGGTTGGGGATTTTTGGGTCGGCTTCACCTTTCATGGGATTGGACCAATGGCTGCATCGCAGTCACAAACACCGAAATGAGAGAGATTTGGTCGATGGTGCCAAATGGAACGCCAATCACGATTGTTGACACAATATGACCCCAGAACTCACCACCCTCGCCCTCGCAGGCCTTTTGCAAGCGTTGCAGTTCTTCCTCTACTCGACGCTGGCAAACATGCAGGTGCCGACAAAAGTCGCGCTCGGCCCGCGTGACACCCCTGTCGAACTTCAGGGCTACGCTGGCCGTGCCCGCCGTGCGCTAAACAACCATTTCGAAGGGCTGATCCTATTCACCCTCGCCGTGGTCGTCGTGACCCTATCTGACCAATCAACCCCTCTCACCCAAACCGCCGCGTGGACCTACCTTATCGCCCGCGTCCTTTATGTACCTGCCTATCTCATCGGCAAAGGTCCGTGGCGTTCTCTCATTTGGTTCGTCGGATTTATGGCGACCATCACAATTCTGATTGCGGCACTCCTATGACCCAAACAAAACCCCGAATCTGTGTGGTTACATGCATGCGTAACGAGGGGCAGTTCCTTCTGGAGTGGGTCGCCTACTATCGGGCGCTTGGTTTTGACGAGATTATCGTAATGACCAACGATTGCGATGACGGAACAGATTTGATTTTGGACCGCCTAGAAGAGCTAGGACACGTCACTCACGTTCAAAATCTGGCCATGGACGACCTTGCCCCCCTTGAGCGAGGCATTAAACGCGCGTTTGCGCACCCGAAAGTTCAATCCTGTGATTGGCTCATGCTTTGCGACGCAGATGAATTCCCCTACATCGATCACGGTGACGGCAACATCCATGACCTTATCTCTGCGATGCCCGGGCACACTGACTGCATCGCCTTGGCTTGGAAGGCGTTTGGGACATCTGGTTTAGAAGTATTTCCTCAGGGCGCAAATGTGCTTGAGGTAAACACCATGGCCCAAGACGAACCCGACCCCGCGGGCTTTCACAAATCAATCTTTCGCCCAAATAAATTCTCCGAAGCCATCGATCACATGCCGAAATCACCCCACGGCCCGGTGATTGTCCGCAATTCAAACGGGCAGGAAATGAACCCGGTCGCTTTTAACAAGCCTTGGTCGAAATACCGTGGAACCGCTGCAAATCTCGTAACGTTCGAAGGTGCTTGCATGCATCACTACGCGACCCGCGCGGACGATATTTTCGTTATGAAAAATGACCGAGGCGATGGGCGGTTCGCGAGCCACACAAAATACTACAAGAATTCAGGATTCTACACGCGGTTTAACCGGAACGACGTCAGTGACAGGCAAATCGAAAAACTGTTGCCCGCGGTAAAAAGGATCAAGGATTCCTTCATGAAAGACCCCATTCTTTCTGACCTGCACCGAAAAGCAATTGAGCATTTCAAGTCGCATAAAGAGCGCGTTCTGACACCTGAACAGCTCGCAGCTTGGACAAAGAAGACTAAATCTTAGGAGAAATCACATGGCTAATTACGACGTCATCATCATCGGCTCCGGTCCCGGCGGCTATGTCTGCGCGATCCGCTGCGCACAGCTGGGCCTGAAAACGGCCATCGTCGAGGGGCGTGAAACGCTGGGGGGGACATGCCTGAATGTTGGTTGTATCCCGTCAAAGGCGTTGCTGCACGCATCGCACATGCTGCACGAAGCACAGCACAACTTCGCGGCTATGGGCCTGAAGGGTAAAACCCAGTCCGTCGATTGGAAGCAAATGCAGGCCTATAAGGATGATGTCATTGGACAGAACACCAAAGGTGTTGAATTCCTTATGAAAAAGAACAACGTTGATTGGCTTAAGGGATGGGGATCCATCCCTGCGGCGGGCCAAGTCAAGGTCGGCGATGAGGTCCACGAGGCCAAGAACATCATCATCGCGTCCGGTTCTGAAGTGTCTTCGCTTCCCGGTGTCGAGATTGATGAAAAGACGGTTGTGTCCTCCACAGGTGCGTTGGAATTGAAGAAGATTCCAAACAAGCTGGTTGTGATTGGCGCTGGCGTCATCGGGCTTGAGCTTGGCTCTGTTTATAGCCGCCTAGGTTCCGAAGTGACCGTCGTTGAATTCCTCGACGCAGTGACCCCCGGCATGGATGGTGAAATTCAGCGGGTGTTCCAGAGAACTCTTAAGAAACAAGGTATTAACTTCGTCATGGGTGCTGCCGTACAGGGCGTAAAAACCAAGGGCGGTAAGGCGACAGTTACCTACAAACTGCGCAAGGATGACAGTGAAGCGACGGTTGATGCGGATACCGTTTTGGTCGCGACAGGTCGGCGTCCCTACGTTGACGGGCTTGGCCTCGATGCGCTGGGTGTTGAGCGTTCCGAGCGCGGTCAGATCAAGACAGACGGCAACTACGCCACGAACGTTGCGGGTATTTACGCGATTGGCGATTGCATCGATGGCCCAATGCTAGCCCATAAAGCCGAAGACGAAGGCATGGCCTGTGCAGAAGGCCTTGCCGGGCAAAAACCGCACGTTAACTACGGTGTGATCCCTGGGGTCATCTACACGCACCCTGAAGTCGCGAATGTAGGCAAGACCGAGGAACAGCTGAACGAAGAAGGCATCGATTATAAGGTCGGCAAGTTCTCCTTCATGGGCAACGGCCGCGCTAAGGCGAACTTTGCGAGCGACGGTTTTGTAAAACTCCTCGCGGATAAGGCGACAGACCGCATCTTGGGCGCGCATATCATCGGCCCGATGGCTGGGGACCTTATCCATGAGGTATGCGTTGCGATGGAATTTGGCGCTGCAGCTGAAGATCTCGCACGCACATGCCACGCCCACCCAACCTACTCCGAGGCCGTGCGCGAAGCTGCATTGGCCTGTGGTGATGGTGCGATCCACGCGTAATTTTCATTAACAGATTGTTAACCGAGATGACGGGCGGAGCCAGAAATGGCCCGCCCGTTGTCAAATCCTTGCCTTATCCTTGCCGCACAGCCCGCGCATACCTGACCTTCTAGCACAACCAGAAGGTATCAAAATGCGTAAGCTTCTATCGACCCTCGCCCTCGTTTTCGGGCTTTCAACAACCGCATCAACAGCAGATGCCTATGTCGTATCGGGCGAAGATTTACGTTTTGTAGCCGAGACAACCCTCTCTGGTTCCGACGGCACCCCTATGGCTTTGTGTCACCTTGTCGACTTCACGAATGCGCTGTTTGTTCCCGTCTATACAGCGGTACAGTCTTATGCACTGTCTCCGGATGGATGCACGGGCGATGCGTACCGCTCACTTTCCGCGGCACAGTTTACTGCCATGCAAGCGTCTGGACTTCTTCCTGCTGGGCTCCCTGAAACGCCGGCGGCGAACATCAAAGACCTTTTGTGGGGCCATGCCTGGTTGGTCCTCGCCGTCATCGGCATCGTGTTTCGCGCGCTTATGGCATTTCGCGATCGTGGCCCACGAAAATCCAAATCACCAGACGCCCTCGCAATCCACTCCCTTGTCGCGATGAGCCAAGTTGCTATCGCAGATGGGCGGATCGATGACGCAGAGGTACAACAAATTTCAAGCATCCTGACCAGACTGACGGGAACGTCTTATGCTCCCCAACAGGTCATGGAGCTCTTGAGCCGGTTGAATCCGTCCCCTTCTGATATTGATCAGATCGGCGATGGCCTGTCTGAACAAGACCGCCAGATCGTCCTAGAGGCCGCGTTGAACATTGCTGTTGCTGACGGTGAAATTCATCCAAGCGAATACGCCGTAGTTTCAGATTTGGCCCAACGCATGCGTATCGGCGCGGATCAATTCCGCAGCGCAATGGCACGCATCTCAGCGCATTTGCAGACGATTCCGCAGGTTTAGACCTTCAACATCCGCAGGCCTTGGGTCGCGTCTGAACGCACAGCGAGCTTTAGGCTTGCCTCGTCGCCTGCCTTAAGCGCTGCAAGTATCAGCAGGTGGTTTCGCGGCGGTTCCGTGCGCCGCAAACGCCCGTAAAGTTTTGACATCGTCGGGCCAAGTTGCAGCCAAATGGTTTCCGCCATAGCCAACATTGCTGGGGCCTGTGCACGTAAGTAAAGGGTTCGGTGAAATTCAAGGTTCAGCTTGATGTATCCTGGCGCATCCTGTCGCGCGATGACCCGCGCCACGCGCCCGTTGATTTCTTCCAAGCGTTCGATCAACGCCATATGTGCCCTCGGTAATGCGCGCGCGGCAAGCTCTGGCTCTAGCAGTGCCCGCAGAGTCGCTAGTTCCTCGATCCGTTCGTTGGAAAGTTCCGGCGTCGATACACGCCCGGATGAGGATAGGAATAATGCCCCTTCCGCCACCAGACGTCGTGCCGCTTCACGTGCGGGCGTCATCGATACCTCAAACTCTTTGCCGATCCCACGCAGCGTTAGCGCCTGCCCGGGGTCAATTTCACCGTGCATGATACGGGCGCGCAACGTGCGGTACACACGATCATGGGCGGCACCGGTGGGTTCGTTTGCTTTGGACTGGATCAACATGCGGCATTTGTGATCACATCACGAGGTAACGTCAATCAAAACGCACACGATGTAACGCGCCGCCGTTTTCGCGCAGCCATTTGCGGCATGCCTTATGTGCGGGAAACAGACGCTCGACAGCAGCCCAGAAACGTGGCGAATGATCCATGTGCTGTAGGTGCGCGACTTCATGGGCCGCGACGTACTCAAGCACCTCCGTGGGGGCCATAATCAGACGCCACGAATACATCAGGTCCCCTGCAGAAGAGCACGACCCCCAGCGTGACCGTGTGTCACGCAGTGAAATACGGCCGTAAGGTTTGCCCAAAGCTGTCGAATAGCGATCAGAGGCATCAGCCAAGGCATCGCGGGCCTGTAATTTCATAAACGCTGCGACACGTTTGCCCACTTTGTCAGGCTCATCCGGCAATGCCAGTGCACCGTCGATAATACGTGCCCGCTTCACGTCGCCTGCGACCAACGGTAGCGCTGCGCCGCGAAACATCACAGTACCGCCCAACACAACGGGTACTTCAGGCTCGATTCCATTCAAGTGACCGCGCAGCCATGCTTCGCGTTCGCGCAAGAACGCCATTCCTTCACGTTCAGGCACCCGATTGGGCAAAGTCAGCGTCGCACGCCCGTCTAAGCGTGAAATACGCAAGCTAAGACGCCTTGCACGCGCAGAACGCCGCAACAGAACCTCCACAGGGGGGTTGCCTTCAAGGATCAAACGTCCCATATCCGCCTTTCACATTTAATCGCGCCAAATGCCTTTGACTTAGACCAGTCCTTATGGCAGTTGGCGACGATCCGGCCAAGTGGCCGAGCCGCCAAAAGGAAGATCACATGCCAAAGGAAGAGTGGGGCACAAAGCGCCTCTGCCCGGAAACTGGAAAACGGTTCTACGACCTGAACGCCGATCCAATTGTCAGCCCTTACACTGGTGAGGTTGTTGTTATTGAAACAGGCAAGACCCGCACGATGGTTGCTGATGCTGCTGATGCCCAGTCCAAGAAGGATGAAGTGAACGCAGAAGACGATGATCTCGTTCTCGATGATGACGACGAGGATGATGCGGATCTGGGTGACGACGTTCTGGATGACGATGACGATGACACGGTTCCTCTCGAGGAAATCGCTGACGTTGCTGCGCCAGACGACGATTCCTAAGACCTGATTAGATTTTGGGGCTTTAGGGCGGGATTTTCTCTTGATCTCGCCCGCCCCGCTGTTTAGGCAGCACCTTGTCGCAATAGCGACACCCTATGGTTTAGGGGCATTAGCTCAGCTGGGAGAGCGCCTGCATGGCATGCAGGAGGTCAGCGGTTCGATCCCGCTATGCTCCACCAAACCACCTATTCTTTTCCAGCAATTTTCGGCGCACATGTGTTGAGCTGTTTTTAGGTCACGAACTTGAAACTGGCGCGGCCTAAGCCACGCCAAGTTAAGTCTTACGCCTTCGGCACCGCATCAAAGTCGCTCGCGTCGTGGCGTTCGCGCAGTTGTTCGTGCGCTTCACCCCATCCGCGGTTTACCATGCGACCCTTTTTAAAGGCTGGTCGCGACATGACATCATCTGCCCAACGGTTGACGTTTTCATAACTGGCGGTGTCGAGGAATTCGGCTGCGTCATAGACTGCGCCTTTAACCAACGAGCCATACCAAGGGGCCGCGGCCATATCCGCAATCGTGTACTCGGCACCCGCAATATAGCGGTTCTCTTCGAGTTGCTGGTTCAAGACGTCCAGCTGTCGCTTGGCCTCCATTGTAAAACGATTGATCGGGTATTCGAATTTCTCTGGGGCGTAGGCATAGAAATGGCCAAAGCCTCCGCCTAAATAGGGTGCGGACCCTTGCAGCCAGAACAACCAGTTGAGGGTCTCTGTGCGCCCTTCGATGTCTCGCGGTAAGAACGCACGGAATTTCTCGGCGAGATACAGCAGGATCGCACCGGATTCGAATACGCGTACTCCAGTGGACTTATCAAACAGCGCAGGGATTTTTGAATTCGGGTTCACGTCAACGAAACCACTGGAAAACTGGTCACCTTCGTTGATGTCGATATACCACGCGTCGTAATCCGCAGCGTAGCCCTTGGCCAAAAGCTCTTCCAGCATCACCGTGACCTTCACCCCATTTGGCGTCGCCAAAGAGTGGAGCTGCAACGGGTGTTTCCCGACCGGCAGGTCTTTGTCGTGGGTTGGCCCGGCAATGGGGCGGTTTGTGCTGGCGAACTTGCCACCGTTTTCGGAATCCCATGTCCAGACTTTGGGGGGCGTATAGGTCATTATTGTATCCTTGATGCTGTTGCGCTCAAGCTAAGCACGCCACCGACGGGTGCAATGGGCGCTATAGGAATTAAACTGTCTCGCTTTCAGGCCCTTCGTCGCCTTCGCGTTCAACTAGGGTTGACCACGTCTGCCCGTTTGGCGCGGTAGGTGGTTCGATCGACGATTTCTTGTGAATGTTCACTTTACTCAAGAAGTTTGCGGAAATCGGCGCGGTCACAAACAAAAACGCCATTATCAGCAGTTCATGGAACGAGCCATCACCCGCCACAAACCCGCTTGTCATGGACGCAAGCAAAAGCGCGCCAATGCCCATCGTTCCGACCTTTGTAGGCGCATGAATACGCGTCATCGCGTCACTTAGGCGGAACAAGCCAATTGCACCGACCAACGTAAAGAACGCCCCGATTAGTAGGAAAACGGCGACAGCGTAGGTTCCGATCTCAGCCCAGGTCATTCGATGATGTCCCCCCGCAATACAAATCGCGCATAGGCCACTGTGGACACAAAACCGAGCATGGCGATGATCAAAGCGGCCTCAAAATACATACGTGTCCCTTGGGATATGCCCAAAAGCACGATCAACGCGATTGCGTTCAGAACCATTGTATCAAGCGCCAAAATGCGATCGCCGGAGCCCGGCCCAATGACAAGACGAACCATTGCAAGCAGTTGCGAAATCGCCACCGCTGCGATTGAGATAATAAGCGCGAGGCTCAGGAACTCATCAGCAGGTATCATACGAAAATCTCCTTCAAGCGGGTTTCGTAACGTTGTTTAATGTCGTCGCGGATCGCGTCAGGGTCCGGCGCATCGAGGGCATGAACCAGCAGGCAACTGCCAGAGCTAGACATATCCGCCGATACCGTTCCTGGCGTCAGCGTTATGGTTCCAGCAAGGATCGAAATGGCCTCAGGTTCTCGCAGATCAAGCGGGATGATAATCCATGCAGGGCGTAGTTTTGAATTGGGGCGCGTCAGGACGATCCAAGCCACTTGGATATTTGCAATTAAGATGTCCCACAAAACCAAGATCACATAAGCGATCACTTTACCGATGCGAAAGCCCTGCGGTCTATCGGGCCACCAAACTGCAGTCGCACGTGGAATGATGATCCCAAGGATCAGCCCGAACACCGCCATCCCGTAGGACAGATCCTTTTGTAGAATGATCCAAACAATCGCCAGCAGAAGGGTCATTGCAGGGTGCGGAAATAGCCAATTGAAAAAGCGTTTCATGTCAGTGATTCCCCTCTTCGGTCGCGCCGCTTAGCTTGCCTTCGGTTTCCACAACAATCGCAATGTATGGCTCAGGTGCAAAGAGCTGCGCAGAGGTTGCTGTCATGTACCCCTGCGCATAACCGCCAAAGACAGTGAACGCCGCCATCAATGTGACCAGCCCGCCTGCAGCAGTATAGGATAGGAAATGCGGTGGGGCCTGCGGTTCTGTCTCCTCAGTCGGCTCAACGCTATTGGCTTTCCAGAAAACAACGCTACCCGCGCGGGCAAATCCAACGACAGATATCAAGCTTGCAACAAGGACGACCACCCAGATCCAAACCCCAAACGCCGTTTCAAATGATGCGTCAAGAATGAGGAGCTTTCCGATAAACCCGGACAGCGGTGGAAGGCCCGCCATCGCGATTGCGGCCGCGAAAAACAGCCCTGCCGTCAGTGCCGCGCCAGCAATTGGCGGCATTGCGCTGAGCGTGAGTGACGAGCGGCTGGATTTGACGAGATCAACAATCAGGAACAACGCGGCTCCTGCCAGCGTTGAATGGACGATGTAGTAAAGCGCAGCTGCAATGCCCTCCGGCGTCATAAGCGCAATCGCGACCATCACCATGCCCATCGATCCGATGACAGCAAACGCCACGAGGCGATCTAGTGACTTGGCGGCCAGGACGCCGATCATTCCCAACGCCAGTGAAATCAATGCCGCGGGCATCAACCAAACATCGTGTAGGCCAGCGGTTACATCGAGGTCAGGTGGGAAAATCAAAGTGTAAACGCGGATGATAGCATAGGCGCCCACTTTGGTCATGATGGCGAACAACGCAGCGACTGGACCGGGGGCCTCGGCGTAGCTGGATGGCAGCCAGAAATGCAGCGGGACCATTGCCGCTTTGATGGCAAAAACCAAAAGCAGCAGAACCGACGCCACGCGAATGCCGACGGTCGCATCACCGCTGATCATCTGCGCACGCAGCGCGAGGTCCGCCATGTTGAGCGTTCCTGTTTCCGCATAAATCGAGCCAAGCGCGAACAGAAACAAGGTTGATCCCAGTAGGTTGAACAGCACGTATTGAACACCCGCCCGCAGCCGCACATTGCCGCCTGCGTGGATCATCAAACCGTAGGACGCGATAAGAAGGACTTCAAAGAAAACGAACAGATTGAACAAGTCACCCGTCAGGAAGGCACCCATGATGCCCATAAGCTGGAACTGGAAAAGCGCATGGAAATGTCTGCCACGGTCATCCCAACCAGACCCGATCACATAGAGCAAAACAAACAGCGCCAATACGGAGGTCAACACTATCATCATTGTTGAAAGCATGTCCCCGACAAGGACAATCCCGAATGGTGCTGCCCAATCACCGAGTTGATAGAGGATGATTGTGCCGTCAGAAGCCGTCCATGACAGGCCCGCTGAGATCGCGATGAGTGCAAGCACACCGACGAGCGAGAATATCCGCTGAATGCCAATGTGATACCGTGCAGCCAGAACGATAAACGGAGCGAGCATTGCTGGCAGGACGATGGGAGCGATAATCCAATGGCTCATCCCGCGTCCTCCTCTTCCGCATCTATCGGATCGTCGACCAGATCGTCATTGGTGCCAAGATACGCGCCAAGCGCGATCATCACGACGACAGCCGTCATGCCGAATGAAATCACAATTGCGGTAAGGACCAATGCCTGTGGAAGCGGGTCTGTGTAGGTTGTCACCCCGTCCGTTAAAATTGGTGGTGCGCCGATGGTCAGACGTCCCGAGGCGAACAGGAAGACGTTGACCGCATAGGTCAACAAAGACATTCCCAAGATCACCGGGAAGGTGCGCAACCGTAGGACCAGATACAGGCCTGTTGCCGTCAAGATGCCGACGGCTGATGCAACGAGAACTTCCATGTTACACGCCCCCCTTTGGTGAATTCGCTTCATCTAGGAGCGACGGGTCAACATCCATAGGGTTATCTGAATCCTTTACATGGGCGCGACGCGCCAAACGGGAGAAACTTTCAAGCGACAGCATTACGGCACCAACCACCGCAAGGAAAACGCCAAGGTCGAACAAAGCAGCGGTTGCCAGTTCGAATTTTTCGAACGGCGGAATACGCACGTATGTGAAGTCAGACGTTAGGAACGGCTTGGCAAAAAACCATGACCCGATACCGGTCAATCCTGCCACCAAAACACCTGTTCCAATTACGCCATGATATGGGAAACGGATACGATCAGACGCCCAATTAAACCCACTGGCCATATATTGCATCACCACGGCAATCGACACGATCAACCCAGCGATAAACCCGCCGCCCGGTTCGTTGTGGCCACGTAGGAAAATGTAGAAACCAACCATCAAAACGACAGGCATGATCACACGAGTGAGGACCACCATCATCATTGGGTGCTGGGTGCCGGAAAGCTGTTTATCCGGAACGCGGTTCAAAAGGCGTGCCCGCACCGGACCGTTCAACAAGGTTTCCGTCAGCGCGTAGATCAGCAACGCGGCGATGCCCAAAACGATGATTTCTCCAAAGGTATCAAAGCCACGGAAATCGACGAGGATAACATTGACCACATTGGTACCGCCGCCCCCTTTGTAGGAATTGGCGAGGTGGAATTCCGAAATCGGCGTCGCGATCGCATCGCGCAACAAGTAGTGATAGCTGAGCGCCATTGTCGCCAACCCAGCTGCGCCTGCAACGACGACGTCACGCGTGCGCCGCCATATCGAACTTTCGATCGGCGTGTGATTTGGCAGGAAATTCAACGCCAGAAGCAGCAGAATGATTGTCACAACCTCAACAGTGATCTGCGTCATCGCGAGGTCGGGTGCACTTAGGTAAACGAAGGCGACCGAAACCATAAGGCCAACGATACCAATCAGGATGAGCGCAAGCAGACGATTGTGGTGCAATGACGCAAGACCAAGGGATGCTGCGACCAGCATGATCCATCCGCCAACTTCGGCCCAACCAACGGGCTGAACCTCGCGCGTCATCGGTCCAATCAACCCTGTCGCCCACGCATGATAGCCAGCGGCGACAACAGTTGTCGCCATGATCAACCCATAGCGTGTAAACGCGCCGTTGTGCAGCGGAAGGATCAAAGCGCGGGCGTACATAACGAATGCCGCGATGATATCGTCGAAAATGGTTTTGGCTTCGGGCCGCGGCGTTGCTTCCCACAGGCGCGACAAAGGCTTGAACATCGACAACACGATGAGGCCGCCAACGACCGCTGCAATGGACATGTAAAGCGGGGTCACGAACCCGTGCCAGATTTTGATGTGCGCATCAGGAACTTCAGCGGCAGAACCGAGAACCGCCGCCGTGACGATTTTGACGAAATTCTCAACCAAGAACGGGGCGACACCGATCACAACAACGAGTGTCGCAAGGATCGCGGGCGGCAACCACAGCCCCGCACCGGGGTCGTGTGGTTTTGCGGGATAGCTTTCGGCGTCACGCTTTGGCCCAAGGAAGGTGTGCCCAATCAGGCGGAAACAATAAGCGGCGGAAAACAGCGAACCAAATGTCGCAAGTGCAGGCACCAACCATTCAGGACCAAACAGATACGTGTGCTCCATCTCTTCGAGCATCATTTCCTTGCTGAGGAACCCGTTAAGAAACGGAATACCCGCCATGGAAAGCGCAGCAATTGTCGCGATGATGAAGGTGATCGGCATAAGATGACGCAACCCACCAAGCAGACGGATGTCGCGGGTGTTGGTTTCATGATCAATGATGCCTGCGGACATAAACAAGGCCGCTTTGAATGTCGCATGGTTGAGGATATGGAACATCGCCGCGAACGCGCCGAAGGCCGTGCCAGTGCCAAGCAACATGGTGATAAGCCCAAGGTGCGAGACAGTCGAAAACGCGAGCAGCGCCTTAAGGTCGTGCTTAAACAGCGCAATCACAGCGCCGAGGATCATCGTGATCAGGCCTGCCGTAGTAACGATATAGAACCATTCCGGCGTGCCAGACAGCACTGGCCACATCCGTGCCATCAAGAAAATACCAGCCTTAACCATCGTCGCAGAGTGCAAATAAGCAGACACAGGCGTCGGCGCGGCCATCGCGTGGGGCAGCCAGAAGTGGAATGGGAACTGCGCGGATTTGGTGAAAGCACCCAGCAGAATCAGGATCAGTGCGGGGACATAAAGCGGGTCGGCTTGGATAAGATCGCGGTTCTGCAAGATCACCGAAAGGTCATAGGACCCAACAATCTGCCCGATAATCAGCATACCACCGATCATTGCAAGGCCACCCATACCTGTGACGGTCAGCGCCATGCGTGCGCCTTGGCGACCTGCTTCCAGGTGTTTCCAGTAGCCAATCAAGAGGAAGGAAGACAGGGACGTCAGCTCCCAGAAGATCAACAAAAGCAGTACGTTGTCGGACAGAACGATACCCACCATCGCGCCTTGGAACAGCAGCAGGTAGGTGAAAAATTCGCCCATGTTGTCATCACGCGCAAGATAGAAACGCGCGTAAGCGATGATTAATAGGCCAATGCCTAAGATGAGTGTCGCAAAAAAGAACCCGAGCCCGTCCAGCATGAGCGTTACGTTCAGCCCAAGTTGCGGAAACCAGTTAAAACCGGATTGTACCAAATCACCGTTCAGCACCGCGGGAAGGTTCGTCATCAAGCCGACAAACGCCGCTAATGTCACCGTAAACGTAACGCCCCCCACGGCTTGCCGTCCGGCTGAATTCATCACGCCGGGGAGGAGCGCGCCAAAAAATGGCAGTGCAACGATGAGGAAAAGTGACACGCGGCCTCCTGAAGTTCGGGCTTGGAAACAGTCAAACCTTTTTGGGTTAGTTTTACCTAACCCTCAAGGGCCGTAGAACAAAATCATCTTGGTTTAAGCGGCATTTGTTGGTCAGCGAGAACAAATATCCGTCATGTCGGATCAAACACCTTCAACAAATTTGTAATCACGTTCTGACACTGGCAGGGCAAAACGCAAAGCTTCTTGGTATTCTGGGCCGTTGTAGAATGATTTGGCTGTGTCCATATCAGCGAACCGGATTATCACGCAGCGCGCCCGTGTGGTCCCTTCCATGACCTCAACCTCACCGCCGCGTGCAAGAAACTCACCGCCGTACTTTGCGACAGCGGGCCCAGCTAAGACCGCGTACTTCGCGTATTCGTCGTCGTCTTTCACGTCCACTTGGACAATTGCGTATGCGGCCATTGGTGAGTCTCCAGATCAAAAATCAGTTATAATTGCCTGCATCTTAGGCGTCAGCCCGCCAACGTCTATCAAAACTTAAGCAAAACCAAAGAGCTGCGCTGATAAAAATTTTACCGTTTGATAAAAAAATAAACTGTGCCAAAGTGAACGTGTTATAGACCACGGAGCCGCCATGAATTCGCCTTTCACAAATGGAATTGCCGCGCAGCGTCTTGATGCAGATGCGTTGACGGAAAACTTCTCTGATTTGCACGCCCCACTGGATGGGCATGAGGCCGCAGTCGCAGCTGATCGTTGTTATTTCTGCCATGATGCGCCTTGCACCACGGCTTGCCCGACAGATATCGACATTCCGCTGTTCATTCGCCAAATCGCAACGGGCACGCCGGATGCCGCTGCAAAAACCATCTTCGATATGAACATTCTCGGCGGCATGTGCGCACGTGTTTGCCCAACCGAAGATCTGTGCGAACAAGCCTGCGTGCGAGAAATAGCAGAGGGCAAACCGGTTGAGATTGGCCGTTTGCAACGGTTTGCCACCGATACAGTGATGGCAAAAGGCGTGATGCCGTTTGTGCGTGCTGACGCCACGGGTAAGAAAGTGGCGGTTGTCGGAGCGGGGCCAGCAGGACTTTCCTGCGCGCACCGCCTCGCAATGTTGGGCCATGGCGTGACCGTTTACGACGCGATGCAAAAGGCAGGCGGGCTGAATGAATTTGGCATCGCCGCGTATAAATCCACAGATGACTTTGCAGCTCGTGAAGTCGATTGGCTTTGTTCCATCGGCGGCATCGAGATCAAGACCGGAATGACATTGGGTACAGACCTCAACATCGACGGCCTTGCGAAAGATTTCGACGCGGTGTTCTTGTCTGTCGGCTTAGGTGGCGTCAATGCGCTTTCCATTTATGGGGACGACAAAAACGGCGTTGACGATGCTGTGTCGTTCATTCGCGACCTGCGCCAAACAAGTGATCTGGCAGCCCTCCCCGTTGGCCGCAATGTTGTGGTGATTGGTGGCGGCATGACGGCGGTGGACGCTGCTGTACAGTCCAAGCTCCTCGGTGCGCAAAATGTGACGATTGCTTATCGTCGCGACCGCGATGCAATGTCCGCTAGCCGATATGAGCAGGATCTGGCGTCATCTTTTGGGGTTAACTTGATGTTTAATGCACAGCCCAAAGCGATCCACGGGAACGGCGCAGTTGCCGAGATTGAACTGGAATACACCAGCAGCGAGAACGGCAAGCTTTCCGGCACAGGTGAGACCGTTCGCCTGCCCGCCGACCAAGTGTTTAGCGCGATTGGGCAAACTCTTACGACTGACTGTGGACTTAAGTTAGAGGGCCGCAAGATCGCTGTGACTGATACTGGTCGCACCAGCCGCGATGGTGTTTGGGCTGGTGGCGACTGTGCCTCTGGCGGCGATGACTTGACAGTGACCGCCGTTGCCGAAGGGCGCGACGCGGCGACGGATATTCATGAAACACTGATGGGGAGCAAATAGTATGGCCGACCTGACAACAGATTTCCTTGGGATCAAATCCCCTAATCCGTTTTGGTTGGCCTCCGCGCCACCAACAGACAAAGAATACAACGTCCGCCGGGCATTCGAAGCAGGCTGGGGCGGCGTCGTTTGGAAGACACTTGGGTCCGAAGGGCCGCCTGTGGTGAACGTAAATGGCCCACGCTACGGTGTGATTTACGGTGCGGATCGCCGCGTTTTGGGTATCAACAATATCGAATTGATCACCGACCGCGACTTGTTCACGAACCTCGAAGAAATCAAACGCGTGAAAGCTGATTATCCTGATCGCGCGATTATCGTATCCTTAATGGTGCCTTGTGAAGAGGATGCGTGGAAAGCGATCCTTCCGCTCGTCGAAGACACTGGTGCGGACGGGATTGAGCTGAACTTTGGCTGCCCCCACGGAATGGCAGAGCGCGGCATGGGTAGCGCCGTTGGGCAGGTGCCGGAATACATCGAAATGGTCACGCGCTGGTGCAAGCAATACTACAGCAAGCCTGTGATCGTGAAGCTGACCCCCAACATCACAGACATTCGTAAACCCGCAGCTGCGGCGATGCGCGGTGGCGCGGACGCGGTTTCATTGATCAACACGATCAATTCGATCACGTCCGTGAACCTTGATACGATGTCACCTGAGCCTAGCATCGATGGCAAAGGCACCCACGGTGGCTACTGCGGTCCAGCGGTGAAACCCATTGCCATGTCGATGGTCAGCGAAATTGCCCGCGACCCTGTGACAAGCGAATTGCCAATTTCTGGCATCGGCGGTGTCACAACGTGGCGCGACGCGGCAGAGTATATCACGCTTGGGTGCGGCAACGTGCAGGTCTGTACCGCCGCGATGACCTACGGCTTTAAGATCGTTCAGGAAATGATTTCCGGTCTGTCCCAATGGATGGACGAAAAAGGCCACACCAGTATTCAGGATTTCAAAGGCGCAGCCGTTCCGAACACAACAGATTGGCAGTACCTGAACCTGAACTACGTGGCCAAGGCCGTTATTAACCAAGACGACTGTATTTCATGTGGGCGCTGCTATGCCGCTTGCGAGGACACATCACACCAAGCCATAGCCATGTCCGAGGATCGCACGTTTTCCGTGATCGACGAGGAATGCGTTGCCTGCAATCTGTGCGTCGACGTTTGCCCCGTCGAAAACTGCATCACGATGGTCGCGCTGGAGCCTGGAACGACCGACCCGCGCACTGGAAAAGTTGTTCAAAAAGAGTACGCGAACTGGACAACCCACCCCAACAACCCGTCAGCAACCGCTGCGGAATAGACGAGTTTCCCCCTGAGAACTGGCCGGTGTTTTGACACCGGCCTTTTTTATGATGTTGGTGCCAACATCCGACGAAGCATCATTTCAAGATGGTGCTCAGCCCCGTCAAAAGGATCAACCTCACCTAAGATTGCACGGACTTGCACATCGAAATCTGCATAGTGTTGTGTCTGCGCCCAAATCGAAAAAATCAAGTGGTAGGGATCAACTGAGTTGATCCGACCGGACGCGATCCAACCATTGATGATTTCTGCGATTTCATCGACGAGTTCACGCAACTCACCGCGTATAACGTCGCGAATACGCGGCGCACCTTGGATAATTTCATTCGCAAACAGGCGGCTTTCGCGTGGAAAGTTCTGGCTCATGGTTAGTTTGCGTTTCGCATACCCCAATAGTTCTTCAACAGGGTCTCCGTCTGGATCAATTTTGCGCAAGGGTTCCAGCCAGTTTTCGAGCAACTTAGCGAGCAGCGCAGAATAAATCGCATCTTTTGATGGGAAATAATAAAGCAGGTTTGGCTTCGATAAGCCTGCCTCATCCGCCACCTGATCCAACGTTGATCCGCGAAAGCCAAACTGTGAAAACACAACTAAGCCAGCAGCTAGAATCGCCGACTGGTTTTTCTTCTGAATACGTGTGTCTGACTTTTGGGCAGCTTTGGGCATTTGGTAACTTTTCACTCAGGCTAAAATTTGGGCATGACGCCCATGCATCCGGTATGGTGTACCTGCTTGCTGTCAATTGGTTAAGCAAAATCCTTGACTGGTGTTGGACCTCTGCTAGCCTACCTTTGACCAGTTGGTCAAAAAAATATTTTGAACGTCGGGGGATATGCCATGCCAGCGGATACGCCAGCTATGGGTGAAAATCTGAAAATCAACGGCGCCCGTCTTTGGGACAGCCTGATGGAGATGGCCAAGATTGGCCCCGGCGTTGCAGGTGGTAACAACCGCCAAACACTGACGGATGAAGACAGCGAAGGGCGCCACCTTTTCCAGAAATGGTGCGAAGACGCTGGAATGAGCATGGGTGTCGATGAGATCGGCAATATGTTTGCCCGTCGCGAAGGCACCGATCTTGACGCCCTACCCGTTTACGTGGGTTCGCATTTGGACACACAGCCAACGGGCGGAAAATACGACGGCGTTTTGGGCGTGCTGGGTGGTCTCGAAGTCATCCGCACGATGAATGACCTCGACATCAAGACCAAGCACCCGATTGTGGTGACGAACTGGACCAACGAAGAAGGCACGCGCTATGCGCCGGCAATGCTGGCGTCTGGTGTTTTTGCAGGCAAACACACGCTTGAGTGGGCCAACGACCGCGTGGATGCCGATGGCAAAAAGTTCGGAGACGAGCTGGAGCGCATTGGTTGGAAAGGTCCTGAGAAAGTCGGTGATCGCAAAATGCACGCCATGTTTGAGCTACACATCGAACAAGGCCCGATTTTGGAAGCTGAGGGCAAAGACATTGGTGTCGTAACCCACGGCCAAGGACTGCGTTGGATCGAATGCACTGTGACGGGCAAGGAAAGCCACACGGGGTCTACGCCAATGCACATGCGCAAGAACGCAGGGCGTGGCCTGGCACTGGTGACCGAACTGGTGCATGAAATTGCCATGGCGAACCAACCCAATGCAGTCGGTGCGATTGGTCACATAAACGTCTACCCGAACTCGCGCAACGTGATCCCCGGTAAGGTCGTGTTCACGGTCGATATGCGGACCCACTTGCTGGATAAACTGAATGCAATGGTGGCTGAGTTCAATGAACGCGCACCTAAGCTCTGCGAAGAAATTGGGGTTGAGTTTAGCTGTGAGATCGTCGGCCAATTTGACCCGCCCGCCTTTGATGAAGGTTGCGTTGGCGCAGTTCGCAATGCGGCTGAACGACTGGGCTATTCACATATGGATATCATTTCTGGCGCGGGCCATGATGCCTGCTGGATCAATGATTTATACCCAACTGCGATGATTATGTGCCCATGTGTGGATGGGCTATCGCATCACGAAGCGGAAGAAATTTCACCAGAATGGGCGACGGCCGGAACTGATGTGCTGATGCACGCTGTACTGGAAACGGCACAGATAGTTTCTTAGCGTTGAATTGGGGGCCAGCCCCCAAGCCCCCGAGGTTTATTGAACAAAAGAAGATGAGGGAAACCCGATGTCTAAAGTGATCAAGAACGGAACAATCGTTACCCATGATCTGACCAATAAGGCAGATGTGATGATTGAGGACGGTTCGATTGTTGAGATCGGGCCGAACCTGAAAGGTGACGAGGAGCTCGACGCGACGGGGTGCTACGTGATGCCCGGCGGGATCGACCCCCATGTGCATTTGGAAATGCCGTTCATGGGCACCTATTCGACCGATGACTTCGAGTCAGGCACCCGCGCGGGGCTGGCGGGTGGCACAACGATGGTTGTGGATTTCTGTCTACCCAACCAAGGCGAAAGCCTGATGGATGCGATCAAGCGTTGGGACAATAAATCGACCCGCGCCAATTGCGACTATTCCTTCCACATGGCCGTGACATGGTGGGGCGAGCAAGTATTCAACGACATGAAGACCGTCATCGAAGAACGCGGCATCAACACGTTCAAGCACTTCCTCGCCTACAAAGGCGCGCTGATGGTCAATGACGACGAGTTGTTTTCAAGCTTCAACCGTCTGGCCGAACTCGGCGGCATCGCCATGGTCCACGCCGAGAACGGCGATGTGGTGGCCGAGCTTAGCGCGAAACTATTGGCAGAGGGCAACACCGGCCCCGAAGCGCACGCCTATTCCCGCCCGCCACAGGTTGAGGGCGAGGCGACAAACCGCGCGATTATGATCGCGGATATGGCGGGCGTTCCATTGTATGTTGTGCATACATCTTGTGAGGAATCCCACGAAGCGATCCGCCGAGCGCGCCAGCAAGGGAAACGCGTTTGGGGTGAGCCGTTGATCCAGCACCTAACGCTGGACGAGTCTGAATACTTTAACAAAGATTGGGACCACGCCGCACGGCGCGTCATGTCACCACCTTTCAGAAATAAACAGCATCAAGACAGCCTTTGGGCGGGTCTACAATCAGGGTCGTTGTCCGTTGTAGCAACAGACCACTGTGCGTTCTCAACGGAACAAAAACGGTTTGGCGTGGGAGACTTTACGAAGATCCCCAACGGCACCGGCGGGTTGGAAGACCGGATGCCGATGTTGTGGACGCAGGGCGTGGCCACCGGCCGCCTAACAATGAACGAGTTCGTCGCGGTAACATCCACCAACATCGCCAAGATCCTGAACTGCTACCCTAAGAAGGGCGCGGTTCTGGTCGGCGCGGATGCGGACTTGGTCGTTTGGGATCCTGAAAAGGAAAAGACCATTCAGGCCAGCAACCAACAATCCGCGATTGATTACAACGTGTTCGAAGGAAAGCACGTAAAAGGCCTGCCACGCTTTACACTCACACGCGGGCATGTCGCCGTTCATGACGGTGAAATCCGTACGCAAGAAGGCCACGGAAAATTTGTGAAACGCGAGGGCAATGGTGTGACAAACAAGGCGCTGTCGTCATGGAAAGACCTCACCGCACCGCGTCCTGTGCAACGCAGTGGTATTCCGGCGTCGGGGGTTTAATGAAACGACTGTTGGCAATGATTGCGGTTAGCGCGTTACCTTTAGTCGCCAATGCGCAGGCGCTTGGTAATCAGGCAGGGTGCGAGCGTGCGGCGGGACTCGAGGAATCTACAGACAACCTATTCGTTCTTTGGCCCAACCGGATTGAACGTTGGGAAAGCAGCTGCAAGATCGAAAGCGTCGAAGGTGATATCAACGTGCGATCGATCATTACCACGCAGTGCAGCGGCGAAGGGGATACGTGGAAACAGGTCTACGGCATGACGCCCTTAGGTGAGGATGCCTTTTCAATTTGGCCAGTAGAAAGCCCCGAAATGATATTTGAATTGCGGTCCTGCGAATGAGTTCTAATCCAGTGATTACCGCCCGTAACCTCGATCTGACGTTCGAAACGAACGATGGGCCTGTTCATGCGCTTAAGGACGTGACCCTCGACATCAATAAGGGCGATTTCGTCAGTTTTATCGGACCGTCTGGCTGCGGCAAGACAACCTTTCTTCGCTGTATCGCCGGATTGGAAACGCCGACGGCGGGCGACATTTCGGTCAATGGAATGACACCAGACGAAGCGCGGCGCGCGCGTGCCTATGGTTATGTGTTTCAGGCAGCGGGCCTATATCCGTGGCGCACTATCGGCGGCAATATCCGCCTTCCGCTTGAGATCATGGGCTTTGACAAGGCTGAACAGGCGGAACGCGTTGGCCGAGTGTTGGAGCTGGTCGACCTTACAGGGTTCGATAGAAAATTCCCGTGGCAACTGTCTGGTGGCATGCAGCAACGCGCCAGCATCGCCCGCGCCTTGGCGTTTGATGCTGATATTTTGCTGATGGATGAACCGTTTGGCGCATTGGATGAAATCGTGCGCGACCACCTGAATGAACAGCTTTTGCAGCTCTGGGCGCGGACGGAAAAGACCATTGGTTTTGTCACCCACTCGATCCCAGAGGCCGTTTACCTCAGCACGAAGATCGTCGTGATGTCCCCACGACCCGGGCGGATCAGCGACGTGATCGACAGCCCCCTTCCACGAGAGCGCCCGTTGGATATTCGCGACACGCCCGAGTTTATCGAAATCGCGCATCGTGTCCGTGACGGGCTACGCGCAGGGCATTTGGATGAGTAAAGTATGAGCATCAAGGGCATCATTCCAGCGCTGACGGTTGTGGGGTTCATCCTCCTGATCTGGACGGTTGCTGTGGTGCCAATGAATGCGCATCTGACCGCGGATCAGGCGCAGCGCGACGGGCTTGCCATGTCGCCCGAAGCACCGCGGGATCGGCAGGAGTATGCGGGCCTTACCCTCGCGATGAAGAATCCTGCAATCATTCCGCTGGCCTATACGTTAGAACGCCCGCGTTTGCCGTCACCGCATCAAGTTGCGTCTGAGCTTTACACTACTATCTTCACGAAGGCCCCGACGTCGCGGCGGTCATTGGTGTATCATGCATGGGTTACACTTTCAGCGACGCTGCTGGGCTTTGTCATTGGGACGACGCTTGGAATCTTGTTGGCGGTTGGGATTGTTTACAACCGCACGATGGATAAATCGGTGATGCCTTGGGCGATCACGTCCCAGACCATCCCGATCTTGGCGCTCGCACCGATGATCATCGTGATGCTTGGCGCCATCGGTATTCAGGGGCTTTTGCCGAAGTCCATCATCTCGGCCTACCTTAGCTTTTTCCCTGTCGTGGTGGGCATGGTCAAAGGGCTGCGCAGCCCTGACGGGATGCAGCTGGACCTGCTGCGGACCTATAGCGCGAGTTCAAGCCAAGGGTTCTGGAAGCTGCGGTTGCCCGCCTCGATGCCCTATCTGTTTACCTCGTTGAAGATCGGGATTTCAGCTGCGCTTGTCGGGGCGATTGTGGGCGAGCTGCCGACAGGTGCCCGCGCTGGGTTTGGGGCGCGGATGCTTGTTGGGGATCAATACGGCCAGCCGATTGTGACTTGGGCCGCCCTGTTTGGCGCTGCGATCACCGCCGCCCTTCTTGTGGCGATCCTGAGCCTCATTGAAAAGCGCACGTTGCGGCGCATGGGCATGGGGGCGGTTTGATGGTGTATCTTATTGCACTGGCGATCTGGGCTGCGGGTTGGTTCATCAACTCAAAACTCGCTAATGGGCCGCACTCAGACACCCGCGCGATTAGCTTGCTGATCCCGATCATTTTCGGTGTCACGATAATCGCGATGTGGGAAGTTCTGGTCACAATGCTGGATGTCAGCGCGGTTATCCTGCCGCCACCGTCCATGATTGCAGCACGGTTTGTCACCTCACTCCCGATGCTTTGGGCGGATTTTGAACAAACCATTCTGAAGGGCGCTCTGACTGGTTATATTGCGGGAATGGTCGCGGCGTTTGGCGTCGCTCTCCTCGCGGACCGCAGTGATTTCCTGACAAAAGGCATCCTGCCCGTTGGCGCATTCATGGCCGCGCTGCCCATCGTTGGCACGGCTCCGATATTCGTCAAATGGCTGGGCAGCGACTGGGAATCTAAAGCCGCTGTGGTTGCGGTGATGGTGTTCTTCCCGATCCTTGTGAACATGGTTGCGGGGCTGAAAGACACCAGCGCCATGCAGCGCGATTTAATGCGGACCTATGGCGCGGGCTATTGGCCGACGTTGTTAAAGCTTCGCCTGCCCGCCGCCCTACCCTTCATTTTCAACGGACTTAAAATCGCGACAACACTTGCCCTCATCGGCGCCATTGTCGCTGAGTTTTTCGGCTCTCCGACGGTTGGTATGGGCTTTCGGATATCAACGTCCGTCGGCCAACTTGCGCTGGATATGGTCTGGGCTGAAATTGTGGTCGCCGCCCTTGCTGGGTCCGCATTCTATGGCGCCATGGCATTTTTCGAAAAACGGGTAACCTTCTGGCACCCGTCACAACGATAAGACCCTGATCAATCGGGGCATTCCTGAAACTGACTTAGGAGGTCAACATGAAGACGACATTCACAACGGCAGCTTTGGCTGCATTAATTGGTTCCACCGCGCTGGCGGACGACGATGTGACGCTGCAATTACAGTGGGTCACCCAAGCGCAATTCGCGGGCTACTACGTGGCGCTTGAAAAAGGGTTCTACGATGAAGAAGGTCTGAACGTAACGATCCTTCCTGGTGGTCCTGACATTGCGCCGCCACAGGTTCTAGCGGGTGGTGGTGCCGACATCATGTTGAACTGGATGCCATCTGCACTGGCTGCCCGTGAAAAGGGTCTGCCAGTGGTGAACATCGCGCAGCCTTTCACTTCCTCCGGCCTGATGCTGACATGCTGGAAAGACACAGGGATTGAGTCCGTCGAAGACTTCCGCGGTAAGACCATCGGCGTTTGGTTCTTCGGCAACGAATACCCGTTCCTCAGCTGGATGAGCCAAGTCGGCATCGGCACTGAAGGCGGCGAAGACGGTGTGACGGTTCTGAAACAGGGCTTTAACGTTGACCCGCTACTGAACCGCGAGGCCGACTGTATTTCGACAATGACCTACAACGAATACGGTCAGGTTCTGGATGCCGGCGTGAACCCTGATGAGCTGGTGACGTTCAAGTACGAAGACCAAGGTGTTGCGACCCTAGAGGACGGCATCTACGCGCTGGAAGAGAACCTTGATGATCCAGAGTTCGTGGACAAAATGGTTCGCTTCGTACGCGCGTCCATGGCTGGATGGCGCTACGCCGAGGAAAACGTCGATGAGGCGGCTGCGATCATCATCGAATACGATGAAACAGGTGCACAATCCGAAGCAGCGCAGGCCCGCATGATGGGCGAAATCGCCAAGCTGACCGCAGGCAGCACCGGTGCCTTGGACGTCGAAGCCTATGAGCGCACAGTTGCGACTTTGCTGGCTGGCGGGTCTGATCCTGTTATCTCAATGGCGCCGGAAGGTGCTTATACAACAGTGATTACTGACCAAGCTGTCGAGTAATTCGTTAATGTGAGACGACAAAGCCCGCCTGTAGAAATGCAGGCGGGCTTTTTGTTGCGCCAATCAACGGGTCAAACCGAAAGGTTGCTGCCATCAAGGGTGGTATCAAAGGCGGATTTTGGCAGCAGGTTGAACCCGGAACCTGTGCTGAGTGCGGATTGTACCCGGTCACATCGAAAGACCCGCGGCGCTTCCCTCAGATGGTCGATCGCGACCACATACCAAACCGGATAATTCAGCAGCAGAAAATGGGGCTCGATCACGCGCTGGGAAACCTCGCGGTCTTCGCGTTGATAGCTAATTTCAATCGTTTGTTGGTCGATGAAGGCTTGGTGCACCGCTTGCACTACGCGTTTGGGCGGGGCGTTCATACTGGTCTGCACGTAGGTTGATGCGGTGTCACCAATCAGAATGCGCGACTTCAATCGTTCGACTTTGCTGCGTTTTTCCGGCGAAAAAGACGCCACCAGTTGACGACGGACGGACCCGAGGTTCGCAAGGAACATGGGCGAGTTCATCTGCTCGGCGACCTCGATACTTATCAGCAGATCAACGGCTTCGGGGTAGCTGAGATTTAGCCGCCCAACGCCCCAATTGCGATCAAGACGCACGCCACCGCCACGGCCACGATCTGCATCAATTGGCAGCCCTTGCTCGCGCATTAGTGACAGGTCGCGGGTGATTGTACGTTCGCTTACGCCGTGTTGCCGCGCGAGGTTCTGAACGGTGCAATGCTCATTCTGCTTAAGCTGCGCAGCGAGCAACTCCAGCCTTCGCAGTCGACCGTTTGAGTCCGTACGTCCCATAAAACAAATAGGACGTAAAATGTCTTATTTGTCAATTATACCCCACAGACACACTACTGAATTCTAAAGGTACGAGAATGAAAATGAATTACTTCGTCGTTGGTACAAACAACATGAAAGCGGCCACTGCGTTTTATGACGGGCTTTTCGATGGGCTTGGGGTGAACAAGATGGTCGCGTCTGAACGCATGACTTACTGGCTTGCCGATGACTTCGCGTTCGCGGTCGCTCTTCCGTTTGATGAGAAACCTGCAACCAATGGCAACGGCACTATGGTTGGGTTTAATGTCGGGTCCCCTGATGCGGTGGACCGGGTACACCAGTTGGCGCTCGACCTCGGGGCCGCCGACGAGGGCGCACCCTGCCCAAAGGGCCCAAAATACTCCGGATATGTGCGTGACTTAGATGGAAATAAGATT
This sequence comes from Octadecabacter ascidiaceicola, assembly GCF_900185015.1. GTDB lineage: Bacteria > Pseudomonadota > Alphaproteobacteria > Rhodobacterales > Rhodobacteraceae > Octadecabacter > Octadecabacter ascidiaceicola. The sequence continues at coordinate 124,846 of NZ_FXYD01000003.1, forward strand.
TGCCTGTCGGACTAAATCACCGGGCCCTTTTACAAACAATAAGGCCGGAACAATTTGCTCCGGCCTTATTGGCTTTTTGAATAGCTAGATATCTTAAGCCTTGCCCTTCCAAGGGACCAGTCGACGTTCGGCCATACGCATCAACATATCGATACCAAAGCCGACAACGCCGATGATAATCACACCCATCAAGATAATGTCTGTGCTTTGGAACTTGGACGCAGTGGTGATCATCTTACCGATGCCTTCCTCAGCAGCGACCAATTCAGCGGCCACAACAGTACCCCAACATACACCCATCGCAACACGCGCACCGGTGAATATTTCCGGCAAGCTGTTCGGGATGATGACATGCCGCAGGATTTGCCACTTGGACGCGCCAAGCGAGTACGCGGCATGTACTTTAGTGATACGCACACCGGACACGCCCGAACGCGCAGCGATTGCCATGATCCACAATGCAGCGAGGTACAGCAGGAAAATCTTACCAACTTCGCCAATACCGAACCAAATGATCACAAGCGGGATCAATGCAAGTGGTGGCACAGGGCGCATGAATTCCACGATCGGATCGAACCAACCACGGAACCAATTGGACAGACCCATTGCGTAGCCCAATGGGATACCGATTGCTGCGCCTAGCAAGAAACCCACGATCACGCGGAACAATGAAAACCCGAGGTGTACGGTCAGATAGACGTTCTGATAGCCGTACTTCGCGATTTCAATAAAGCTACCCCACACGACTTCCGGTGCTGGTAGATATAGCGGCTGCATCTGCCAACCTTGGTCTGGGTTGATATTGATTGTGCCGCGATCCGTGATCGCTACACGCGCAAAATCGAGATCAAACGCTGGTGGCTGGGATGTAAGGTTGCCCGCATCGTCGCGATCATTGGCGTCAAATTCGACTGGGTTGTCGTTGATCGCCACGATGCGCGCACCGTTGTCTCGGCGGTTAACGTCATCATTGCGATCCCATGCTACGATTTCACTGCGGTAAACCGTGATGTTAACACTGTCATTCTTTGCAAAACCGTCGCCAGCCTCAACCTGAGCATCTTCACCTTCCACGCCTGCCGCGAGAACGTTGACGAAGATTTCAGCCTGATCCTGGTTTCCTTCAGCATCTTCAACTGTGTAAGTGAAACTTGCTTCACCGGTGTAGGGCCCTGGCAAATGCAGAAAGGATGGCAACAATTTCGACCCTGTGAAGGCGCCCCAGATGATGAAGATAAAGATAATCGAGACAATGGATGCCGCCAGCATGGAACGCACAGCGCTTTCATCACCAAACGTCACAGTCTTCAAAGACGTGTAGTCCTGTGTAGGTGTGAAGAACGATTTGATCGCGCCCCGTGCAAACATGCTGGCAAGAATTATAATGGTATAAAGTGCAATCGCCGGAATAGCGCTTGCCGCGGAAGAAAACACATTGACTGTTTCCGTCCATAATTCAGAACCGAGCGTACTGAACTGATAAGAGAAAACCTCCCAACCGGATGCGACCTCGCAGCCCGCCGAGGGGGTGAAGTTTTCGCCGATGACCTGACCCTCAGGTACAGGTGTTGCTTTGAGTTCTGTGACCGTTTCGCCTAGGCGTTCGCGAGTACAGACGAGATTGACAGTTCCAGCCATGATTATTCTCCCCCCTCTGTTCGGCCCATGATTTCCTCTTCCATGTCCCAAATCATCGTGAGGATTTCTTCACGGGTCGGGCCATAGTCGGGGTGCTCTTTGACTTCGCGCAAATCCTGCGTGACGCCCATCTCTGCAAATGGCAGGCGATATTCTTTGTGGATGCGGCCAGGGCGTGGAGCCATGACCAATACACGTTCGCCCAACAGCAGGGCTTCATCAATGGAGTGGGTGATCAGGATGATCGTCTTGCCCGTCTCTTTCCAGAGTTTCAGTACAAGGCTTTGCATCTTTTCACGGGTCAGCGCGTCAAGCGCGCCGAGCGGTTCGTCCATCAAAATAACGTCTGGGTCATTTGCAAGGCAACGGGCCAATGCCACACGCTGCTGCATGCCGCCGGACAATTCATAGACCATCTTTTCTTTGAAATCTTGCAGACCAACGATGTCGAGCAAATGATCGACGTTGCCCATATAGTCGGCCTTTTTCTTGCGGGCCATGCGCGGGCCAAAACTCACGTTGGCGCGCACCGACATCCATTCAAAGAGTGCGCCTTGTTGGAACACCATTCCCCGTTCTTTATCTGGGCCCAAAACAACATGATCGTTGATCCGCGTTTCGCCGCCAGTCGGCGCAAGGAAACCGGCCACGATGTTGAGGAGTGTTGTTTTCCCGCACCCCGATGGGCCAAGAACACTCATCAGCTCGCCTGGTTTGAGGTCAAGTGTAACGTCTTGAAGTGCTTGGACATGGCTGCCGTTGGGCAAATCAAATCGCATTGAGATATTGTCGATGACCAATCCGGACATTGGGCCCCCGCTTTCGGTATTAAGAATGATGGGTGAGTAGAACCGTGAAACGTGACAAGGGCCGCTCAACAGCGGCCCTTGTCATAAGCCAATTACATTGCGCTGTCAGACAGCGGACCTGTATTGATGTTACCTTCGTAGCTGTCCAGAGCGCCGTCGATAGCACCGGATTCAACGAACACATCTGCAACGCCTTTTAGGAAGGACGGAGCCGCTGCACCGAGCCATGCATCGCCAAGCTGTTCTTCAACAGATGGGAAGACAAAAGTCGCGAGCGTGGACGCTGTCGCTTCTTCATCCATACCAGCATCTTGCGCGATGATTGGAAGCATTTCGGCGGTATTGTCGCCGGAGTTCCACATTGCATTTGCTTCTGCAGTCACAGCGAGGAACTTGGAAACAGTTTCACCGTTTTCAGCAACCCAAGCGGTAGGAGCGGAGGTTACATCAAACACGAGAATGCCGAGTTCAGTCTTCTCGTCACCTGTCAGCAAGGTGTTACCGTGCTCAAGGGCACGACGCAGGGAACCGCCCCAGCCACACATCATGTCGACAGCGCCTTGTGCAATTGCAGCAGCGCCATCCGGCGGTGACATGTCAACGATTTCCAAAGACGTCAGGTCAACACCGAAGTGGTCCATCTGACGCAAGAAACCGTAGTGAGCTGCGGTACCGAGCGGAACAGCAACTCTGGAGCCAGCCAGATCGCCCGCGGAAGATGCGTCGATTTCAAGGTCGGAACGTACGACGCAGTTGTCGTTGTCAGCGTAAGACACAGCAACGTCGAGCATCTGAAGGTCTTGACCCGCGGATGCTGCAACTACGAACGGTGGAACACCTTGGGATACAGACATCTGAACATCGCCGGATGCCATAGCTGCGGACATGGCTGTACCAGTGTCGAAGGACACCCAGTTGATCTCCATGCCGAGCGCCTCTTCGTAAGTGCCCTGAACTTTTGCGTATTGGAATGGCATTGGCCATTCAAGGAAGTAGCCGACGGTGATTGCGTGACCGTCGGCCATAGCTGTTGAGCCGGTCAGAGCAGCTACTGCACTAAGAAAGATCGCGCCAGTTGTTTTCTTGAACATTGGGATTCCCCTGTTGGTTGGAGTGCTACCCGATTTGAATTGGGTAACTTTATTGTTGCGCCTCACCACGTGAGACTTGCTTTTCGCGTGATCAGCCTAGGAAGCGAATGGACTTCACGTCAAATGGTTTTTCGAAATTGGCCCTACGGCAACCTATTTGTTGGCCCTATCAGAGACTTCATGCGCAAGTACTGTGATTCCGAAAGGAATGGAGGTCGCAATTTCCTTAATGAATCGCAATTTCAAGGCGATGACCACGTTTTAGGCCGCCAAAAAAAAATTTTCTGCCAACCGCGATTGTGCCATCGATGAATGGTGCTTTTTTTAATTCACAGCCCCCAAAGCGCGAGAATCAACCTTAATTCGGATGAAATATCCGCGAATTGGGGCGTGACGGAACTACCCCAAGTTCGCGAATTGCGCTTTCAAGAGCGCTTCATCGTACTCATCGTCTGCAGTGCTGTCATAAACAACTCCACCACCCACATTGAGCTGCACAGTCCCGTCGGCACGGTACATCAACGTGCGGATCGCAACGCTGAATTCCATCGCGCCGTCTGGCGCAATCCAGCCGATGGACCCACAGTAAGCGCCACGCGCTTGTGTCTCGACTTCTGAGATAATCTCCATCGCGCGCACTTTGGGTGCACCCGTAATAGACCCACATGGGAACAGCGCCATGAACAGATCCTTCATGTTGGTCCCGTCAATCACCTTGGATGTGATCGTTGACGTCATCTGATGCAGGGTCGCGAAACGCTCAACCGCGAACAGTTCCGGTACCTTCACGCTGCCAATTTCGGACACACGCGACATGTCGTTGCGCAGTAAATCCACGATCATCAGGTTTTCAGCGCGGTTCTTTTCGGAGGCGTGCAAACCATCGCGCAGCGCATCGTCTTCGGCGGGTGTTTTCCCACGTGGCGACGTGCCCTTCATCGGTTTCGTTTTCAGCTCACCCGTTGAGGACAGCGAAAAGAACAACTCGGGTGATCGCGACAGCAACGCGACGCCATCCAGATCCACCAACGCACCATGCGGCACCGTTTGGCGCTGCGTTAAGCCTGCATATAGCGCGTTAGATGAGGTGGCTGAACGCGTGGTGATCGGGAAGGTCAGGTTCACCTGATAGATGTCGCCCGCACCGATGTAATCATGCACAACGCCAAAGGCTTGCGCATACTGCTGCGCGCTCCACTGCGGCGTTAGGTGATTCAGTTTGGCAGGTGTTTCGTTTTCCATAGCGGTCAACGGCTGCGGTTCGTCGAAAACACCAAAATGGATCAGCGGGACCTCACGGTCTTGCGGCAATAATTTTTCGAGTTTGTGCGACGTCAGATAGCCGAACTCATAAGACACATATCCAGCCAACCATTTGCCATCCGCCTGCGCCTTTTGCATCGCCGCAAATGCTGCGTCGACCTCGGCAGGGGTGTCCGCGCGAATGATATCACTTGGCTGCGAAAATTCCGCTCCATTCCCGTTTGGCCCTTTGTCAAAGACCACTCTTGACGGTCGATCCTGTGTCAAAAGTCAGCTGCGATCCGCATTTCGCGCAGGGGGCGCACAACATCAATCGCGTCCTGATAGATTGGGTGGGATTTGTAGGCCTGAAGTGCCGCATCATCGACAAATTCAGCGTAGACAACAACATCGATCTCGCCGGAAAGGGCATCCACTTGGCTGTTCTGAACAACCTCAAAAACGGACGAGTGAGGAATGTCTGCCAGCATGGAAAGTCCGTCAACGATACGCGCAACGTCTGTTTTGTCCTTGGCACTAAAAAGGACAACGTGGCGAATGAATGATCTGTCTGGCATGGCGAAACCTGTTCTCAAAGGGCATCAGTGGTTGGCGCACATGTGGCTTAGATGGATCGTGGTTTCAAGGTGTGACCGTGTGATTCCATATAGCAGTCAATGAAAGTCCCGACTTGGGAACAAACGCTTTGCCTGATCGCGGGGATGCATCGCACGAGGCTGCGGTTTGCACGTGCGCGGCGTGTCATCGGCTTGCGGCTGTGTTTCACCAATCGCGTCATCCATCGGGTGGCCAAGTTCGCTTAGGCAATGGGACATGTCTTCAATGTGCTGTGCGATCAAATGAACGACAATCCCTTCACGCTGCAAAAAGCCGTGCACGCGCAACAACCGCCCGCCCATCACTGTGCGTCGGTATTGCTCATAAACCTTGGGCCACACGATCACGTTGGACACGCCAGTTTCATCCTCTAGCGTTAGAAAGACGACACCGGACGCGGTTCCAGGGCGCTGGCGGGTGATGACCAGTCCACAAACCGAGATACGTTTAAGTGGCGCGTTGACCAACTCTGCATGTGGGGTGATTTCACCCATCGAAGGGCGCAACAGTTCCATCGGGTGGGCGCGCAACGACATCCGGATAGAAACGTAGTCCTCAACGACCTCTTCCCCCAAATTCATTGTCGGCAGGGTCACCACGGGTTCAACGATCCCCTCCCCTTCAATTGAGTTATCAAACAAAGGCAACGGGTTCGCGCCCTTGATCGCCTTCACATGCCAAAGCGCATCACGGCGGTTCAGGCCCGTATCACAAAACGCATCCGCCTCGGCCAGCTTTTCAAGGGTTGCGGGCGCAATGCCGGCCTGCAGCCATATTCCTTCAGGGTCAGAATACCCGTTCCCGCGCGCCGCAACGATCCAATCCGCGTCTTCCTCTCTGAACCCTTTGATCTGGCGAAACCCAAGCCGCAGCGCCAAGGCCCCGTCCATCCGGCGTTCCAGCGTGTTGTCCCACGTGCTGTGATTCACGCTGATCGGGCGCACCTCGACCTGATGTTCACGGGCATCGCGCACGATCTGCGCAGGAGCATAGAACCCCATCGGCTGGGAGTTCAGCAACGCACAGGCAAAGACCGCAGGGTGATGGCATTTCAGCCAGGCAGACACATAAGCCAACATCGCAAAGGCCGCGGCATGGCTTTCGGGGAACCCGTATTCGGCAAACCCTTCGATTTGGCTGAAACACCGCTCTGCCACGTCTACACCGTAGCCATTGGCGAGCATCCCGTTGATGAACTTATCCCTAAACGTTCCGATGGTGCCCATCCGGCGAAACGACGCCAGTGATCGGCGCAGATGATCGGCCTCTTCCGGCGTAAACCCTGCCCCCACCACAGCAATCTGCATCGCCTGCTCTTGGAACAAGGGCACCCCAAGCGTCTTTCGCGTGACCTCCGACAACGCACTGCCAAAGGGTTCCGGTTTTTCGCGCCCTTGGCGGCGATTGATATAAGGGTGCACCATGCCGCCCTGAATGGGGCCAGGGCGCACGATGGCCACTTCGATCACCAGATCATAAAACTCACGCGGCTTCATACGCGGCAGGAAATTCATCTGCGCACGGCTTTCGACCTGAAACACACCAACCGCATCCGCGACACACAGCATGTCATAGGTGGCTGTGTCGGCTTGTGGAACTTTTGCAATCGACAGCGTTTGTTTCTCATGCAGCTGCAGCAAATCAAACGATTTCCGGATACAGCTCAGCATCCCGAGCCCAAGGACATCGACCTTGAGAATACCCAGCGTGTCGATGTCATCCTTGTCCCATTCAATGACAGTTCGATCCTCCATCGCGGCGTTGGAAATCGGACACAACTCATCAAGCCGCCCCTTGGTGATGACAAAGCCACCAACATGCTGGGACAAATGGCGCGGAAATCCGATGACCTCCCCAATCAGGCGGATGGTTTGGGCAAGACGGCGATCAGTTGGATCAAGGCCAAGCTCACGGATGCGGTCAGGGTCCGCACCCCCGTTTGACAGCCCCCAAATCTGGCTCGACAGACCGGCCGTGACATCCTGACTAAGCCCCATCACCTTGCCCACCTCGCGGATCGCTGCGCGAGATCGGAAATGGATCACGGTTGCGCACAGCCCAGCGCGATGGCGGCCGTATTTCTCGTAGATATGCTGGATAACTTCTTCGCGGCGCTCATGCTCAAAATCCACGTCGATGTCAGGCGGTTCGCCACGGAACTCAGACACGAAACGTTCGACCACCATCGTGATGGTTTCAGGGCTGACGTCGGTGATGCCCAGCAAATAGCACAGAATGGAATTCGCCGCCGACCCGCGCCCTTGGCACAGGATGCCTTGGGACCGTGCAAACTGAACAATGTCATAGACGGTCAGGAAATAGGCCGGAAATTCCAGCTTATCGACCAGCGCCAATTCCTTTTTCATCTGCGCATGGGCCTTTTCCGTGGCCCCGTTCGGGTAGCGCCGCTTCATCCCCTCAGCCGCAAGACGTGTAAGGCGTTCTTGTGGGGACTCCGCCTCAGAAATCTCATCGGGGTATTCGTAGGACAGCTCGCTCAGACAGAACGTGCAACGCGCGGCAATTTCCATTGAACGGCGGATCGCGGCGGGATGGTTACGAAACAGACGGGCCATGTCGCTGTGCCCTTTAAGGCGCCGCTCCGCGTTGGGAAGAGCGCGTGTGCCAATCTGATCAATCGTGATGTGTTCACGCATGCAGGTCAGCACATCGACCAACTGGTGGCGGCTACCGCGGTGCATCAAGACATCCCCCACGGCGACCATCGGGGCCGCGACTTTGCGGGCTTGATAGGCGCAGGCGTCAAAATACGCCTGATCGCTGCCGTCATATCGCGGGGCGGCCCCTAGGAACACATAGCTTGGGTAACGTTGTTGGATGGCTTGAATATGCTGCGCCCCTGCCCTGACATTCACTTGCGGTAGGGCGATCAAGATCATGCCTTTACCGTTTTCCAGCAGGTCACGTTGCTGCAGGTGGCAGTCGCCTTTTTCGGCGCGGCGTTTGCCCAGCGTCAACAACCGACTGAGGCGGGCATAGGCCGCGCGGTCACAGGGCAAGGCGATCCACTCGACAGGGCTATCCGTAAGGACCAAACGACAGCCGACAATCAACTGCGGCACGCTCGCGCCCTCAGCCTCGCGCTTCAGCTCTTTCAACGCGCTATAGGCCCGCACGACCCCCGCCAGTGAGTTGCGGTCCGTAATGGCAACCGCCGCCAGCCCAAGTTCGGCGGCCCGCGCGAGCAATTCTTCGGGATGCGACGCCCCCGTTAAAAAGGTAAAGTTCGTGGTGACACAGAGTTCCGCATACTTCACGGGAACTGCCCCTGCACAAACCAGCCTGGGTTTTGTGGCGTGTAAAACAGCCACAACCGCCGCCCCTGTTTGGTTTCCACCTTCCAATAATCCCGCACGCCTGAACGCCAGTTTTCATCAGACAACCACCATTCCGGCGCGATCCGTTCTGGGCCAGTGGCGCGTTCCACCCGAAAGGACATGCGCCGCCAGCGCAGATGGCGAGGCGGCACAGGGCCTGTTCCGACAATCGGTTCTGGCGGGAAAAGCTGGATCGGGCGTTCGCGCAGGGCCACCCATGACCCCGATGGTTCAGAAAACGCGGCAGGCGCGATGACGTGGCTGCGTTCGGGAATATGGCTGTCCGCGGGCAAAAAGCGTTGCACGTTTTCCAGCCCGATCCGGTTGCCAATCCGCGAGATCAGGTCATCCAACTTATTATCATTTCGCGCCTGTGAATGGGTCAGTTGCTGAACGGGCAGCGGCTCCACGGAGGTTGCCACAAGGCGCAATTGATCAATCCCAAACCCCGCATCAATCGCACCGACACCACGTTCAAACAGGGGCAAAATGCGCAACGGGTCGCGCAGCGGGCGGGCAAGGCGCACCTCAACCTCTTGGTTTTCTTTGTCGACGCGGCGCAAAATCAGCGACAGCACCCGCGCGCCCATTTCTTGGACCTTTAACTTATCGCAGAGCTTTTCAAGCAAACGGCCCGTACCGGCCATAACATCTGCTTCCAGCCCAATCGGGTCGGGCAAGGTCAGCCGCACCTGATACCTTGGCGGGTCCGGCAAGGGTGAGACCTCTTCGGCTTGCTCCCCCGTCGCCTGATCCAATCGCAACAAAACCTCGGCGCCAAATCTGCGGGCAACTGTGGCGCGGGGCAGCGCCACCAGTTCAGCGATGGTACGCACGCCAAGCCGTTGCAAACCAACGCTGCTTTTTTCATCCAGACGCAATGCGGCCACGGGCAGCGGGCCAATAGCATCAAGCAGTTGATCCTGCGCCGCGATCCCTTCCCCGTAATGGGCCAGCGCCCACGCTGCCCCGCGCGTATCTGCGATACCGCTGCGCACCGACAGGCCCGCACGTTTCAGGCGCAGATGGATGTCATGCAGCAGGCTAGGCTCTCCTCCAAACAAATGTGTGGACCCTGTGACGTCCATGACCAAACCGTCCGCACCATCCAGCCCGACCCACGGGCAATACCGTTTCGCCCAACGCGCCAAGGTGTGCAAAAATTTCTGATCCCCCACAGGGTCCGCCGGATGGCTTTGCAGATCACGGCAAAAGGCCCGCGCATCCGAAAACCCCATGCCAACCTGCAACCCCTGCTGCGTTGCCTGCTGGTTCAGGCAGTAAACCCGTTCGGTGTTGCTGTGTCGTCGGGTCAGCGCAAAGGGGCCATCAACGGGACGCGCCCTGAGGAACCGGTCGCTCGCCAGCCTCGGAAACCACAATGATACGACGCGTCTCGGCATTCCAGCGCACAGTCCAAGCTGTTAATGTTCCTGATTTGTTCTTAATAATTTCCCAACGCTGAAGAGTCGAGTCCGCAGCATCAAAGATAGGCTCGCAACGCCAACGGGTTTGCGCGGCATTGCTGCCCATCCCGTCCGGTAGAATGCATAGCCCCGTCGATTTCCCCGTTTCAGCCGCCAGCTGCAAACGCCGCCCAGCGGTCAGACCGATTGGCTTGGTGAGTTCAATAACCGTCACCCCAACCGCCCCCGAACGCAGAGATTCCTCGGCCGTTGCCAGAACCTCGGTTTGGTCTTTACCCTTCGCAAGCAAAAGGCGATGCGGATCAACGTACTGGCCAAACCCGACGGGGTTTATTTGATCAGACAACCATGCCTCCCTTATCCACAAAACAGACGCTTGCTGCTGCCCTGCCAGCGCAAATGCAAAGCTAAACGCACTCGGGCCGCAGGCCTCATGCACGCGCTTGGATTGCAGTGGGAAATATGTCGACAGGTCGGAATCCATAGCACACATTATCAAACTCGCCGCCGATTTCTAGGAACTTATCCCACCCAAGGGCGCGCTTGTTTGATGGCGAGATACCCGTCGCGGTCAATTTTGAATTCCACGTCCATCGCGAAATTCTCATCCGTGGAGCGGCCATAAAGAAACTGAAAATGCGTCTGGATTTTCTTGAGTTGCAACGCGAGCTCCATCAGGTCTTTGAGTTCGATCACGGTTTCATCCGCCGCGACGAGGCTTGAGCGGCGGATGTAAACTGTTTCATAGGGCTGCGGTTTGGCCGGGTCGATGTTTTGCAGCAACAGGACCTCTTCGGCGGTTTGCGCGCCGTCGGGGTTGGTCACCATGTCCTCGACAACTTGAGCGTTGATGAAATACCCCTCAAACGTTGGGAAATAGAAATTACGAGTCAGAGCAACGCCGTTCACCCGTTCATCGTCGAAGTTCGGATGCACCAACACCCCCATCGCTGCGGTTAGATGATCGATGCGGTAAAACTCGCGTTCGTTATAGGCCCGTAGGTTCCAAAGGCTGGCCCAGACCTGTTTGAACGATTTCTCGATATGACCTTCGTCAAGACGGTGCGTGTAACTGTCGTACAGCCCTGCCCCCGTGAAGCCGACTAAGTCCTCGTTGTTGGCGCCGGATCGGCAGCGCGGCGTCGTGCCCTCAGGAAATGCACGGTGCATTGCATCAAGTTTATCGCGCATTGGCGTGGTCATTGGGGTGGCTTTGATGTCTTTGCGAAACGCCTTCAACAGGTCTTTTCGCTGCACGTCATCTTGAAACGCGGGATCGTTCATCATGGATTGCGCCGCGTCGTAAAGCCCGTTCGCAACCATAAAGTCGTGGTAAAAAGAGAACGGAACCGCGAAGCCATTGGGCACATATTTCGGGTCAATCGCGCGGCGCAGTTCCGCGAGGTTGGTTGCTTTGGCACCATACGCATCCGCCCGCGTCCATGCCACATCATCCAATGCCACGATATCGCGAGGTCCTAGATTTCTGGGTGGGGTTTGGGGGCTGTCAGGGCGGCGGGATTCGAGCGTGGCAAGCATCTCGGCCGTTGTTACGAATGTCCAACGGGGGATATCCTGACTTCGGCAAGACGTCGCCACACTACGAAAAAGGCCCCCGCAGTGATGCGAGGGCCTGTGTTGGATTGAGTATTGCCGCGACTTAGTCTTCGTGTGGAAGCACCAAGTTCAAGACCACAGCCATCAAAGCAGTTGGAGCAACAGCGGATGTTGCCAGAACCTTCAGCGTACCTGGCAAGTATTGAACTGCCGTTGGCACAAGGTTCAGACCCAGACCAAAGGCGAGCGAGACTGCGATGATAACCATGTTGCGGCGGCTCATCTGAACCTCTGACAACATGTTCAGACCTGCAGAAGCAACCATACCGAACATCACGATCACACCGCCGCCAAGAACTGGCAGTGGCATCGACGCAATAACAGCACCGATCTTTGGCATCAGGCCACAAACGATCAGGATGATACCGCCAATCGTCACAACGTGACGCGACATGATCCCAGTCATACCCACGATACCAACGTTCTGGCTGAAGGATGTGTTTGGCAGGCCACCGAACACGCCGGCTACCGCAGTACCAAGACCGTCAGCGTAAGTCGCGCCGGCGATCTCTTCGTCCGTTGCATCACGTCCAGCACCTGCTTTGGCTGTCGCGGATGCGTCGCCAACGGTTTCGATCGCGGACACGATGGACACGATGGTCACCGCAATGACCGCGCCAAGGTTGAATTCAAACCCATATGGCAACGGCTTGATTGGAGTAATCCAAGAAGCACCGGATACAGCACCGAAGTTGACCATACCCAGCGCGTAGGCCAATGCGTAACCCGCCAGAAGGCCGATCAGGATTGCAGCATTAGACAGCGCGCCTTTGGTGAAGAACTTAAGGATCAAAGACACAACGATAACTGTCAAAGCAACAGACCAGTGCATCAATGACCCAAAGCTTTCAGCTTCCATCTGGAAGGACGCCGCACCGCCAGCTGCATACTTAATCGCCACTGGAATGAGATACAGACCAATCGCCAAAATCACGAGGCCAGTGACAAGCGGCGGGAACAAGAAGCGAATGTTCTTGATTACTGCACCAAGCAAAAAGTGGATCACACCACCGATGATACATGCGGTCAAAGCAACGCTAAGACCCATAGTCGCTGCGATGCCTGCTAGAACGCCAACAAACGCAAAGGACGTTCCCTGCATGATTGGCAAGCGCGCACCGATCGGGCCGATTCCGACAGTTTGAAACAGCGTTGCGATACCCGCAAACAACATTGCCATTTGGATCAGGTAGATTTGTTCCGGCCCGCCAAACGCAAGGCCCGCAGCCCCAGCAACGATAATGGATGGCGTCACGTTTGAGGCGAACATCGCCAGCACGTGTTGAAAGCCTAGCGGTACCGCCTGCGCCAGCGGCGGCGTCACATTTGGATCTGAATAAGCAGTATCTGTCATTGTTATTGTCCCTTTATTTTTCCCTAGAGTTAGTTTTGACCCGTCTTGCGCGGGCTTTGTTTATGGTTCGATGATGACTGGATCGTCGAACCAATGTTCTTGTAAATTCTCACCCGAACCGATCCTATCGACCACTGCAAAGAGGCCGGGGGATGCAAGCGGGGTACACACTCCATGCCATATGTTGCGGTGATAATTGATCGCCTGTCCAGATTTAGTGATGAATGCCTGCAGATTGTCCGGCACACCGTTGTTATCTTGCGCCACTATGACGAGGAACGAGTGCTCGGTCATTGGGATGAAAGCTTGGCTGCCATCGGGGTGGCGCTCCATCATGTCCAGCGTGTACGGAAAGCTTCGTGGCTGCGCGTTAAACAGGCTAATTCCCGCCTGACCGTCAGTAAAATCAAGCTCTGCGCGGTCATGAAACCGTCCGCACAGACCCTGATTGATCATCTTGTCCGCCTCACCCGAACAGTCCAGCACATCGCCAAACGGGGCAAAGGCGTCTGCAGTTAGTGGGAGTGCTTTGACGTGGTTCATGCGAAATGATCCATCAAGCGGTGCTCAGCGATGCGTTCAACTTGCTTACATGCGGTAGCGAATTCGGTTTCGGTGTCATGTTCAATACGGGTATAGAACGCCGCCAAGATGCTGGCCTTGTCGTTGTCACGCACAGCGATGATGAAAGGGAAGCCATGCTTTTCAACATATTGGGTGTTGAGCGCCTGAAAGGTCTCACGTTCTTCGTCCGTCAGCGCGTCCAGCCCAGCGCCTGCCTGTTCAGACGTGCTTTCTGCGGTCAGACGACCGGCAGCGGCGAGCTTACCGGCCAAATCAGGGTGTGCGATCAAAACGCTAAGGCGCTCGTCACGGCTGGCGCTGCGAAACATCCGGCAAAGCGCTGAATGAACACCCGCGGCACTGTCATGGGTTACGCCAAGGCCCAGCCCATAGGCACGTTCTGCGATCCACGGCGAATGTTCAAAGATACCGCCAAAAGCAGACACAAAATCCGCTTCACCCATCTTGCTTGGACGCGCCCAACGTTTCGCTGGATTCTGCGCCGCCCAATGGTCCGCAATCTGTTCCCGGGTGGCAAACCAAACACCGTCATGTCCGTTGGCGTATTCGATGAAATCCTGCAACGCCTGAGCACGACCGGGCCTGCCAACAAGGCGGCAATGCAACCCCAGCGACATCATCCGCCCGCCTTCCGCGTAAAGCACATCGAACGTCGCCTTCAGGTAGTCAAAGTACTGCGTTCCGGAATTGAACCCCTGCGGCGTGGCAAACCGCATGTCGTTGCAATCTAGCGTGTAAGGCACGATCAACTGGTCCTGATCGCCGAACTCCAGCCAATACGGAACGTCGTCAGCGTAGCTGTCGGCGATATATTTGAAACCGCCGTCTTCAGCCGCCAAACGGATCGTGTTTTCACTAGACCGCCCTGTGTACCAGCCACGAGGGCGCGACCCGACAACTTCGGTGTGCAACCGGACTGCTTCCGCGATCTGGGTACGTTCTTCATCCTCGGGCATGTCTTTGTGCTCAACCCATTTCAAACCGTGCGACGCAACTTCCCAGCCAGCCTCAAGCATGGCCTTCACCTGCTCAGGGGCACGAGCGAGCGCCGTTGCAACTCCGTAAACGGTTATTGGTAAATGGTTCAGGATACGGTGAAGGCGCCAAAACCCAGCGCGCGCACCATACTCATAGATAGACTCCATGTTCGCATGACGTTGCCCGGGCCAAGCCGCCGCGCCTACGATTTCAGATAGAAATGCCTCAGACGCAGCATCCCCGTGTAGGATGTTGTTTTCCCCGCCCTCTTCATAATTAAGTACGATCTGCACGGCGATGCGCGCGCCACCCGGCCAGTTCGCAGGTGGTGGTGTTGCGCCGTAACCAGTTAGGTCGCGCGGGTATGCAGATTTGTCGGTCATTTGGGCCCCTAATTCTTAATTGGATGTTAATCTAAAAAAACCGCGGCATTATCAAGAAATTCCTAAAAGACTCTTTCGTGACCCTTGCTTGCTGTGAATGTGATGATCCACGGCAAGCGGCGCATAAAGCAAATTCTTTTTATTGCGAATAATTCGCAACTACATTGACTTCCTGCCCCTAGCGCCCATAACTCATGTTGAAATCTATTGGAGACATAGGCATGTCCTCGCGTACCCTTATTGTAACCGCTGTACTTATTCTGGGCGTGATCGCCGCCATCTTTTTCGGCCGCTCGACACTTAGCCCATCCGCGCAGTCTAATGAATTTAAGGTCGTAACAACCTTCACAGTTATCGCAGACATGGCCCGTAATGTGGCTGGGGACGCGGCAACCGTTGAGTCCATCACCCGTGCTGGCGCCGAAATTCACGGCTACCAACCAACCCCCCGTGATCTTGTTCGTGCGTCCGACGCTGACTTGATCCTTTGGAACGGCATGAACCTTGAACTCTGGTTTGAGCAATTCATCGGCAATGTCGACGAAGTCCCTTCCGCGACGATTTCCGAAGGGATCGAAACGATGTCTATCGCGGCAGGCAGTTACGAAGGCCTGCCGAACCCGCACGCATGGATGAGCCTTGATAACGCGTTGGTCTATATCGACAACATTCAGGCTGCGATGTCCGAGCACGACCCAGATAACGCCGAAACTTACGCTGCAAACGCAGCGGCCTATAAAGCAGAAATCACCGCTGCGATTGCGCCTTTGCGCGAACAGATCTACGCAATTCCGGAAAGCGAACGTTGGCTTGTGACCTGCGAAGGGGCCTTCAGCTACCTTGCACGGGATTTCGGATTGAAGGAAGCCTACCTTTGGCCGATGAACGCCGACCAAACCGGCACGCCGCAACAGGTGCGCAGCGTCATTGATACCGTGCGTGAAAACAACGTGCGGGCGGTGTTCTGTGAAAGTACCGTAAACACCGACCCTGCCGAACAGGTCGCCCGCGAAACAGGCGCGACCTATGGCGGTGTGCTGTACGTGGACTCGCTGTCGCTCGCAGATGGCCCCGTGCCGACATACCTAGATCTGCTGCGCGTCACCACTGAAACGGTTGTTGAAGGATTAGCGCAGTGAATTTACCACCCCCAGCGGCGCATCAAACATCTAAGAACCAAGCGGGTCTTTATGCCGATGGGCTGACCGTGACCTACCGCAACGGTGTGACCGCGTTGAAGGACGCGAGCTTTGCCATTCCACGCGGCACCATTGCAGCGTTGGTTGGTGTGAATGGTGCGGGAAAATCGACGCTGTTCAAAGCGATCATGGGGTTCTTGCCCGCCGCCGCTGGTGAAATCGGCGTGTTGGGCCAAACAGTTCGCCAAGCGATCAAGGCTGGCATCGTCGCCTACGTTCCGCAGGCCGAAGAGGTCGATTGGTCCTTTCCGGTTCTCGTCGAAGATGTCGTGATGATGGGGCGGTATGGCCATATGGGCCTGCTGCGCCGCCCGAAATCAGCCGACCATGAAGCCGTCGCAAACGCGCTAGCCCGTGTTGGCATGACCGACTTTGCAGACCGCCAGATCGGTGAGCTTTCCGGTGGTCAACGCAAGCGCGTGTTTCTTGCCCGTGCGTTGGCGCAGAACGGTCAAGTTATCCTTCTGGATGAACCGTTTACAGGCGTCGATGTGCAAACCGAAGAAGCCATCATCACCCTCCTGCGCGAACTTCGTGATGAGGGGCGTGTGATGTTGGTGTCCACCCACAACCTCGGCTCGGTTCCTGAGTTTTGCGACCAAACCGTACTGGTCAAGGCAACCGTGTTGAACTTTGGCCCGACCGAAGAAGTCTTTACCAAAGACAACCTCGAGGCCGCGTTCGGCGGCGTGCTGCGCCACTTCGTTCTTGGTGGTGATGATCTGCATGACGATGACGACGAACGCAAAGTCACCATCCTGACAGACGACGAACGCCCGTTTGTTATCTACGACGACAAAACAAAAACCCGCCCAGAACAGGATGGGAAATGACCACCATTCTGGAACCCTTCACTTACACGTTCATGCTCAATGCGATGTTCGTATCGGCACTTGTGGGGGCTGTTTGCGCGTTCTTGTCCTGCTACCTGATGCTGAAAGGTTGGTCGCTGATCGGTGACGCCCTGTCCCATTCGATCGTTCCCGGCGTTGCGGGTGCCTATATGCTTGGCCTGCCTTTCGCATTGGGTGCGTTTTTATCGGGGGGCCTCGCGGCATCGGCAATGTTGTTCCTGAACCAACGCACAGGCCTGAAAGAAGACGCCATCATCGGGCTGATTTTCACCAGCTTCTTTGGCTTGGGCCTGTTCATGGTCTCGGTCTCGCCAGTAGCGGTGGATGTGGAAACCATTATCCTTGGCAATATCCTTGCGATCACCCCATCGGACACGATCCAACTGGCGATCATCGGCGTCGTTTGCCTCGTGGTGCTGTTGGTGAAATGGAAAGACCTCATGGTTGCGTTTTTCGACGAGAACCATGCGCGATCAATCGGGCTAAGACCTGATCGCCTTCGGTTCATGTTCTTCGTCCTGCTTTCTGCCGCGTGCGTTGCGGCACTTCAAACCGTGGGCGCGTTCCTTGTGATTGCGATGGTCATCACACCGGGTGCGACGGCCTATTTGCTAACCGACCGCTTCCCACGTTTGCTGGTCATCTCGGTCGCCATTGGCGCGCTCTCAAGCTTTGTGGGTGCATATATCTCCTACTTCCTGAACGGTGCGACGGGCGGGGTTATCATCTGCCTGCAAACGACCCTGTTCATATTGGCGTTCTTCTTCGCCCCCAAACACGGGTTGATCGCGAACCGTCGTCGCGCAGCGGAGGCGTTACGAGCATGAGCGAACTCCTCCTCCCATTCCAATTCCCCTTCATGCACGGCGCGTTTTACATCGCCCTACTGATCGGCCCGCCGACGGCATTGCTGAGCTGTTTCCTCGTCCTCAAAGGCTGGTCACTGATGGGCGACGCAGTGTCCCATGCCGTTCTGCCCGGAGTGGTTTTGGCCTATATCGCCGGCATCCCATTGATCATCGGGGCGTTCATCGCGGGCATGGTTTGCTCGCTGCTAACGGGATACCTCGACGCGAACAGCCGCGTGCGCCAAGACACTGTGATGGGGGTCGTGTTCTCAGGCATGTTCGGGTTCGGGTTGGTTCTTTACACGAAAATCGAAACCAACGTGCATTTGGACCACATCCTGTTCGGCAACATGCTGGGGGTTACATCGGCTGATCTTTGGACGTCTGGCGTGATCGGCGTGATCGTCAGCGCCGCCTTGCTTGTCGGTTGGAAAGACCTTCTGCTGAATGCGTTTGACCCCGCCCAAGCGCGGGCGATTGGATTGCCGACCAATTTGCTCCACTACGGTTTGCTGACGATCCTGTCGCTGACGATTGTTGCCACACTCAAAGCGGTTGGCCTGATCCTAGCGATTGGTCTGCTGATTGCGCCGGGGGCGATTGCGTTCCTGATCACGCGGCAGTTCAAACACATGCTGATGATTGCCGTCATCGTCTCGACCCTATCGCTAGTAATCGGCGTTTACCTGAGTTTCTTCATCGGTTCTGACCCGGGTCCAACCGTGATCTTAACGCTCACAGCGCTGTTCATCGCAGCGTTTATCTATCGCACGATCCGCAACAAATCCCGCGAAGCGCAACGCGTTTAGGAACCCGCGTTAGTCATCATCCAACAGGATGCGAGCTGCGTTACCTTTGTCGTCGTCGTATTGGTCTGAACGCACGGTCCAAAGGAATGCGGTAAGACCGATTGCACCCAAGATCAGGGAAACGGGGATCAAGATAACAAGTACATTCATCGCACGAACCTCATCCGTTGGGAGTTAAGTAATACGGTAATGGACGACACTGACATTGCAAGGGCCGCGGCCAATGGCGTCGCAAAGCCAGCAAGAGCGATTGGGACCGCGATCATGTTGTAAACAGCGGCAATGGCGAAGTTTTGTGTGGACAGTTTGCGGGTCGCTTTTGCGACAGCCAGCACCAACGGCAGGTCCGCAAAGGTCTCACGCAGGGCAACCACGTCGGCTGCGTTACGGGACGCCTCAAGTGCGGAGGACGGTGCAATCGACGCATGTGCAGACGCAAGGGCGGCGGTGTCGTTCAAACCGTCACCAACCATCAAAACGTTGTGCCCCTCGTCGGCCAACGCATTGAGGCGTTTAAGTTTGTCTTCCGGGCGCGCTTGGAACGTCACGGGAAGGGACAGCTGTTCGGCAAGTTGCATTGCGGGCTCTTTGGCATCGCCAGTGATGATCTCGCTTGGTAGTTTCAAACTCGCCAGCGCGTCTTCGACACCTTCGCGAACGTGGTCTTGTGCTTCAATCCGAACGGCTGGCTCCGCGCCAATCTTGATACCCAAACCGGCAAAATCTGCGCCAAGCCATTCGCCGCGACCAAGCCGTACAGGCTGATCGTTGTAGACACCTTCAACGCCCTGCCCTGCAACTTCTTGGATGTCGTTCAGAGTGGCCGGATTCACGTCTGGCAGCCCAGCGTTAAGCGTCTTTGACAGTGGATGGTGTGAAGATTGCGCGAGGGCTTTGGCGATTGTTTTCTCAGCATCGTTCAACCCGCCAAGCCCAGTCAGTGCCGGAGTAGTGAGCGTGCCGGTTTTGTCAAAAACAATGTGGTCGACTTCGGATAACCGTTCAAGCGCGGTGGTGTGTTTCACGAGGAACCCGGCAGAAAACAGGCGACTGACTGCGGCCGTAGAAACGGCGGGAACAGCAAGGCCAAGCGCACAGGGGCACGTGATGATCAACACAGCAATCGCAATGTTTAATGCGTGGCGAATGTCACCCGTCGCAAACGCCCATCCGAGGAAGGCAACAAAGGACAGGAGGTGAACGGCAGGCGCATAAATCTGCGCGGCGCGGTCCGCCAAGGCGGTGTAGCTGTTGCGGCCATTCTCCGCAGTTTCAATCAGCGCGGCCATACGGCGCAAAGACGTATCTTCACCCACGGCAGTTGCGCGAATTTCGAACGGGCCGCTTAGGTTGATTTCACCAGCTTGCAATACATCACCGCTTTGCACCGACACAGCTGCGCTTTCACCGGTCAGAAGCGCACGGTCCATCAGCGCCTTTGCGGATGTCAGCACACCATCAACCGGTACACGTGCGCCGGATGGGACCAGAATATCATCCCCAATATTAAGGCTCATGGTGTTAACGGTTTGTGTACCGTTTGGTGTGATCCGCTCTGCGGTCTGCACTTCGAGCGCCGTCAATTCCTTCGCAGCGGAACGGGCAGCAGAACGAGTCTGATGATCCATGTAACGACCGATCAACAGGAAGAACGTGAGCGATAGTGCGGCATCGAAATAGGCGTGCGCACCGCCATTCAGCGTTTCAAACAGTGACATTCCAGCAGCCAATACAATCGCCAGCGAAATCGGCACATCCATATTCAAACGTTTCACGCGCAGAGCAGACCATGCGTTTTGAAAGAACGGCTGGCCGGAATAGGCGACAACTGGCAAAGCAATCATCGCTGAAATCAGATGGAACAAGTCGCGGGTAGCATCGCTGGCACCGGACCAAACGGCAACCGACAACAGCATGACGTTCATCATAGCGAAACCGGCAACCGCTAGCCGCACAAGCAATGTTCGCCCAACATCGTCACGCGCCGCATTGAGCGCCTGAAGGTCCAACGGATACGCCTCAAAGCCCAAGTCCGCCAAACCCGCTTCGATCTTGCTGGGGTCTATTGCGCCTTCGACAGTCAATCGCTTAAGGGACAAATTCACGCGCACGGAACGCACGCCAGAAATCTGACTTAGCCCACGTTCGATCTTTCCGATACACGCAGCGCAATGAATTGTCGGCAAGGAATATTGCACGCCCGGTCCTTCGGCGACCTCTTCCGCAAGTGGAACTGCATTGCAGGCTGGGCATGCAGAAATCATGACACGACCCTAACGATAATGCGTTGTTCAAACAGAGTGCCGTCTTCCGAGCGTGCTTTTAGGCGTAGATTCCAGTTGCCTTCACCACCTTCGATCACAGCGCGCAGGGCTTCACCGTCAAATGAAAACTCGGGGACTTGGTCTTGGCCTACGTGGGTTGCACGGCCAAATGTGGCCTGTTCGATGGTGGGTGAAATTGGCGTTCCGTTTTCAAGGATCACCAAAGACAAGTCGTTGCCATCGAGTTCTGCGGACACGTCCCAACCAAGCGCCTCTTGCGCGGCACGGTTTTCGTCAAACACTTGGCCAGCAACGTAAGAATTCTTGACCTCCAAGCCCGGAAATGTCCGTACCGCTTGATACGCCAGTGTCAGGTTCACGGAAATGATGATGCCAAATGCAACGCCGAAGCCTGTTAGGACATGCCAACCTTTAATCTCAGTCATTATTCGTCCCTCCCATTGAAGGTTGTAGCTTGGCTGGCGCGAATGTCTGCGTCAACGTCCTCGACCCATAGCCGCAGCGCGGTTGTGTCGGTAGATGCCGCTGGGTCCTGTGGACGTGCGGTCACATATACCCGCTGAAGAATAGTCGTGTCAGCTGGAACAACCAAGTTCCGCTGACCATCACGCCCCTCTAGCTCAATCCGCAAGATTTCTTCACTGGTGAGGCTGATATGGAATACACGGTCTTCACCCGCTTTGTTGCGCAAGCGAACATCATAGATGTTACGAACAGCGCCGTCAGATTGCAGCACGTATGTTGGATTGCGCACGGGGCTGACAGTCAGTTCGATATCAGAGCGGACAAACAGCGCATAAAGAAGTGCAATACCGATGGCGGCCCAGATCGTGGTGTAGATAATCGTCCGCGGGCGGAGAATCTTCTTCAGAATAGGCGCAGGCGGTTGACCAGCACGTTCTGCCGGCTCATCAGACAGGGCAATATAGTCAATCAAACCGCGTGGCTTGCCGATTTTATCCATGATGTCATCGCAGGCATCAATACAAAGCGCACAGGTGATACATTCCATCTGCTGTCCGTCGCGGATGTCGATGCCCATTGGGCAAACGTTCACGCAGGCCATGCAGTCGATACAATCGCCTGACTTGTTTTCGTGCTTCTTGCCGCGTTCTTCACCACGCCATTCGCGGTAGGCCACGGTGATCGTATCCGGGTCCATCATGGCGGCCTGAATGCGCGGCCATGGGCACATGTAGATGCAGACCTGCTCGCGCATGAAACCACCGAACAAGAATGTCGTGGCCGTCAACGCGGCGATGGTCATATAGGCGACAGGGTGCGCCGAGAAGGTCACAAGATCGCGCAGAAGCGTCGGCGCGTCAGTGAAATAAAACACCCAAGCCCCGCCTGTCGCGATCGCGATAAAGAGCCAAGTAATCCACTTTGTTATGCGCAGGCGCCATTTACGGACGTCCCATTTTCCACGGTAAAGGCGAAGTCGCGCGTTTCGGTCGCCTTCAATCCAACGTTCAACAAGAATGAATAGGTCGGTCCAAACCGTTTGCGGGCAGGTATAGCCGCACCAAACACGCCCAAGCGCCGAAGTGAACAGAAACAACCCCAAGCCGGCCATAATGAGAAGACCCGCAACGAAATAGAATTCATGCGGCCAGATTTCGATCCAGAAAAAATAGAAACGGCGGCTCGCCATATCAACGAGAACCGCTTGATCAGGAAGGTTTGGCCCACGATCCCAACGGATCCACGGAGTGAGGTAATAGATCCCCAACGTGACGGCCATGATCACCCATTTCAGGTTCCGGAATTTACCAGAAACCCGACGCGGGAAGATCGGTTCTTGTGGGGCGTAAAGTGGGCGGTCTGACATTTAAATGATTCCTGTTCACGACACCATCTCACTACCGACGAGCTAAACAACTAGCCTTGATCTGTATCAATGAACCTGGCTGATGCCAAAGTGTTGATAACTATTCCCGGAAATGGAAAAGCCACCCAACCTTGGTAGGTTGGGTGGCCTAATTTTCAGCTAATCTTCTGCTTACTCACCGCCACCGAGGGCATGAACATATACAGACACAGCGCGTACATCGACATCACTGAGGCGTTGACCCCACGCTGGCATTACACCGAAGCGTGCGTTGGTAACGGTTTCAGTGAGAGCATCACGGTCACCGCCATAAAGCCAGATCGCATCAGCAAGGTTTGGCGCGCCAAGGAACTGGTCACCAAGGCCTTCGTCGCCGTGACAAGCCGCACAGTTGTCCAAGAACAGTTCTGAACCGGCTTGCGCGAGATCCGCGTCAAATTCAGAGGACGACAGGCTTGTGACGTATTCCACAACAGCGCCGATCTCTTCTTCCGCAAAGATGTCACCGTATGCAGGCATTTCGGAATAACGTGCATCCAGATCTGTTTCGTTGCGAACACCGTGCGTAATTGTTGCAGAGATGCTTTCGATATCCCCACCCCAAAGCCAATCGTTGTCCAAAAGGTTCGGGTAACCAACAGCGCCCGCAGCACCAGAACCGTGGCACTGGCTACACTGAGCGCGGAAAACAGACCCACCACGCGCAACCGCATAACGATGCAAGTCACTGGACGGAGGCAATGTCGTCAGGTCCGCGGCGACCAACTCAGCAACAAGTGCTTCGTTCTTCGCCTCGTGCTGCACAATGTCCTCGGCAACTTGCGCGCGTGTTGAGAACCCCAACATGCCTGTTGTGGCGCCTGAAATCATCGGCCAAGCAGGATATGCAACCGTGTAGGCAATCGCCCAAACGATACAGGCATAGAGCGTCCACAGCCACCAGCGTGGCAATGGGTTGTTCAGCTCTTCGATACCGTCCCAGCTATGGCCAGTGGTCTCAACGCCGGTTTCTTCGTCTACTTTGCGTTCAGACATTATCAAGCCCTTTCAGTTCGCGACTATTGTTTGCGTCGGCGTTGGTCACAGGTGTTTCGGAAGAAGCCGACGGTGCGGCTTCGTTCCGGAATGGGATGAGGCTCGCGTCTTCACGCGCGCTTCGATGGCTTGGTAGAAATGCCCAGACTGCGGCCCCGAGAAAGAAGGCGAACATTGCCAGCAAGACCCAGCTATCCGCGAGTTCCCGCATGAAGGTGTAGGTTTCCATGTTCTCCCTCCCTATCGGCTTGCGTCAGGTGTGAAGGTCGAGAAGTCGACCATCGTACCCAAGACTTGCAGGTATGCGATCAGGGCGTCCATTTCAGTCAGTTCTGGCTGACCGTCAAAGTTGGAAACAGCCGCACCAGGGTAGCGCTCAACGAGACCATCCCAATCACCAAACGGGTCAACCTGAACCATAAAGTCCGCGCTGGCCTGTTCGATCATTTCGTCAGTGTAAGGAACCCCAACGAAACGGTGCGTGCTGAGCAATGCTTCGATATGCTCGCCTTCGATCTCAGTGTTCGCAAGGAAGCCGTACTTTGGCATGATGCTTTCAGGCACAACCGACTGCGGATCGATCAGGTGATCCACATGCCATGCGTCAGAGTAACGCTGACCAACGCGGGCCAAGTCAGGACCCGTACGTTTTGAACCCCACTGGTGTGGGTGGTCGTACATGCTTTCCGCTGCCAGTGAGTAGTGGCCGTAACGCTCAACTTCGTCGCGCATCGGGCGGATCATCTGGCTGTGGCACGTGTAGCACCCTTCGCGCACGTAGATGTCGCGACCTGTCAACTCAAGCGGGGTGTAGGGGCGAACGCCCTCTACTTCCTCGATTGTGTTTTCAAGCCAGAACAACGGCGCGATTTCGACAATGCCCCCGATTGTGACCACGACAAGTGAAAATACGAAAAGCAATGTCGGGCTTTTTTCGAGGACGGCGTGTTTTTCTAAGATACCCATTTGTCGGCTCCTTATTCAGCCGGAACGGCGTTAGATTTGGAGGATGGCAGGGAAACCGTTGCCGGTTTTGCCCCACGAATTGTCATCCACATGTTCCAGCACATAATCAGAGCACCAGAGAGGAACATCACGCCACCAAGACCGCGGACAATGTACATTGGCAATTTGGCCGATACCGTGTCTGCGAAGGAGTTGACGAGGAAGCCCTGGTCATCAACTTCACGCCACATCAGGCCTTCCATGATGCCAGTAACCCACATGGAGGACGCGTAAAGGACGATGCCCAGTGTCGCGAGCCAGAAGTGCCAGTTGATTGCGGACATAGAGTACATTCTTTCACGGCCCCACAGTTTTGGTGTCAGGAAGTAGATTGCACCGAATGTGATCATGCCGTTCCAGCCAAGTGCGCCAGAGTGAACGTGACCAATGGTCCAGTCGGTGTAGTGGCTCAGTGAGTTCACTGCACGGATCGACATCATCGGACCCTCGAATGTGGACATGCCGTAGAAACCAAGGGACAGAACGAACATCCGCATGATTGGATCGGTGCGCAACTTGTCCCATGCGCCTTGCAGCGTCATCAGACCGTTGATCATACCACCCCAGCTCGGCATCCAAAGCACGATGGAGAACACCATACCAAGGGTAGACGCCCAGTCAGGCAACGCGGTGTAGTGCAAGTGGTGCGGGCCAGCCCAGATGTATAGGAAGATCAGCGCCCAGAAGTGAATGATGGACAGCTTGTAAGAGTAAACCGGACGGCCGGCCTGCTTTGGCACGAAATAGTACATCATGCCCAAGAAGCCCGCAGTCAGGAAAAAACCAACGGCGTTGTGGCCGTACCACCACTGGGTCATCGCATCTTGCACACCTGAGAAGACCTGCACAGATTTGCTGCCCCAGATGGACACTGGAATAGACAGGTTGTTGACCAAGTGCAGCATCGCAACGGTGATGATGAAGCTTAGGAAAAACCAGTTCGCAACGTAGATGTGCTTTTCACGGCGCTTAACGATCGTGCCGAGGTAAACCGCTAGGTAAGTCACCCAGATGATTGTAAGCCAGATATCAACATACCACTCAGGCTCAGCGTATTCTTTGGACTGCGTAGCACCCATCAAGTAGCCGGTTGCGGCCAGAACGATGAACAACTGGTAACCCCAGAAAACGAACCACGCTGTGTTACCGCCCCAAAGACGAACACCGCTTGTGCGCTGCACGACGTATAGGGACGTTGCGATCAAGGCGTTACCACCAAACGCAAAAATCACCGCACTGGTGTGCAGTGGGCGTAGGCGGCCAAAGTTGCCGAAACCTTGTAGGAATTCGAAGTTCAGTGCCGGAAACGCAAGTTGGAAGGCGATAAATGTACCAACCAAAAAGCCTGCAATGCCCCAAAAGGCAGTCGCAATGACACCCGCTCGAACGACGCCATCAAAGTAGACGCCCGAGAGATCCTCGTCACTTGGGGGGTTATCGGTGCGACGAAGCACCCAAATAAACATACCAGCTGACACAAGCATGATCAGCAGGGCATGCACCTGATAGGCCAAATCGTGCGCCCAGTTCGTCGCGAGTGCAGCGAAGAACGTAACGAGGCCGAGAATAACGAGCTTCAAATAGTTCATAGAGAATCCCTAACAGCGAAATGGAGGCAAAATGCCCCCGGTGGTTAGGGTCTTTTAGGGCACGGGTACTTAAGTGCTCTTTGATCTAAATCAAGCAAATTTGAAAACTATTTATTGGATTAGTAAACGACGCCGCCATCAGCGTCATCGCCGGTCTCATCTTGGAGGGCAGCAATGTCCTCGACGGTGAAGTGTTTCCGGTCAGAAAAGTCGATCACACCGTCTTTCTTGAGCGCGCTGAACTGGCGGCTTACCGTTTCCAGAGTCAGGCCAAGATAGTTCGCAATCTGGTCGCGGGTCATATGAAGGTCGATAACGTCTTTGCTTCCGTCCTGCCCGTGAGACGACCGACGTGCGAGCATTTCAATAAAAGTCGCGATCTTTTCGCGCGCAGTTTTGCGACCTAACAGCAGCATCCAATCCCGTGCGGCATCGAGCTCATCCAAGGCCAATTCCATCAAACGTTGTGCAATATGGGGTGTTTCACAAACAAGACTCTCGAACCTCGGACGATCAAAGCAGCACAGAGTCACATCGACCGTCGCGGTGACGTCAAACTCGATCTGCTCTCTGCCTGGCCGCCCAATAAAGTCTGACGGCAACAAAAGGCCAACCATCTGTGTGCGCCCATCCTCCATCGTCTTTGACAATGTCGCCACGCCAGTCACCACGGAAGCCACAAATTCAAGCGGTTCACCACGCCATAAAATCACGTCACCAGCGGCGTAGGTCTTATAGGATTTCATGCTTTCAAGAATTTCCAACTCGTCATCGTCACAACGCGCACAAACCGCCCGGTGCCGGATCGGGCACTGGCTGCATTTGATCGGTGCGACCGATGGTGTGTTGAGTTTCTTTGGCTGGTTCATGATTCTTTGATCTGTATCAAGGCAAAAACGCCTTTTCACATTCTTAGTACGCGCATGGAAAACATTGATCAACTTCGTACCCATGGTCTTTTTGACGCAAAGGTGCCCCGCTACACCAGCTATCCGCCCGCAAACCACTTTGAGAACGGAGTCGGGCGTGAAAATCAGGCGAACTGGCTGCGCACTGTTTCTGGTGACAAAGGCATTTCGGTCTACATTCACATACCGTTTTGCACGCGCCTATGCTGGTTCTGCGCGTGCCGGACGCAGGGTACAAAAACACTGCAACCCGTTGATGCGTATGTTGAATTCCTACGCTCGGAAATTCGTGCGGTGCGCGCAACCCTGCCAAAAAGTGTACGCATGGCGCGCCTTCATCTTGGTGGCGGCACGCCGACCATTCTTCCCGTCAAAACGATGTCTATGCTTCTAACAGAGGTCTTTGATGCGTTTCCCAAGGACGATGATTTTGAGTTTTCGGTTGAGGTTGATCCAACCGAAGTCTCTGATCAATTGCTTGAGTCGCTCATTAATTTCGGCCTCAATCGCGTTAGCCTTGGCGTACAGGACTTCGCGCCTGTCGTGCAGAATGCTATCGGGCGCTCCCAATCGCTTGAGCAAACGCGCCACGTCATTGATTTCTTACGCGCGCGCGGTGTCACGGCCCTCAATCTGGATCTGCTCTATGGTTTGCCATTCCAAACGATGGAAAGCTTCAAGGAAACACTGGATCATGTCATCGCGATGGAACCCGACCGCTTGGCGATCTACGGCTACGCACATGTGCCGTGGATGTCTAAACGTCAGGTATTGATCAACGCGGATGATCTACCCGACAGCGAGATGCGGTTTGAACTCGCGATGCTCGCGCAGGAAACATTGATCAATCAAGGGTTTGAGGCCATCGGCATCGACCACTTTGCTGTACCCTCGGACAAGCTGGCAATCGCCCAAAATGAAGGCCGGGTGCGCAGGAACTTTCAAGGCTATACGGACGATCAATGCGAAACTCTTATCGGGTTTGGAGCCTCTGCAATTTCGCGTTTCAAGCAAGGTTTTTTGCAAAACGCGGTTGCGACTTCAGCCTATCAAGATCGGATTACCCAAGGCAGTATGGCCGCACATAAAGGCTATATGCTCACCGCGAGTGACGACGTTATTTCCCGAGTCGTTGAAGACCTGTTGTGCCGTTTTGAGTTGGACAGCAGCTCACTAAGCGCTGAGTTCCCGAAACAAGCCGAATTTATTCGCGCCATTAGTGTCATGCTTATGCGGCAGTATTCAGACGCGTTTCATATCAGCAAGAATGGCCTGAAAATGAACGATTGGGCAAAGCCACTGGTACGCATCATTGCCAATTCCGTTGATACGTTCTCAAGCAGCGAAGTCGCGCATTCGTCTGCTATCTAAATCTTAGCCCACAAACGAAAAAGGCCGCGCTTCCCGACAAGAAGCGCGGCCTATTATACACCGTTTAGCCGATGATGCTGTTCAGCGTGGCTGATGGGCGCATCACGGCCGCAGTCTTCGCGTCATCCGTCTTAAAGTACCCACCCAGATCAGCCGCTGGACCTTGCACCGCAGCCAACTCAGCAAGGATCGCGCTCTCGTTGCTTGCAAGCGCTTCTGCGACAGGCGCGAAGTGTGCGGCAAGCGCTGCATCATCCGACTGTGCTGCCAATGCTTCGGCCCAGTAGCGTGCGAACCAGTAGTGGCTATCGCGGTTGTCCGGCTCGCCTACTTTGCGGGATGGTGAACGGCCGTGGTCCAAGATGCCTTGGGTCGCTGCATCAACAGCTTGGCCCAAAACGCGGGCTTGCTCGTTGCCTTTTGCATTCGCAAGGAACTGCAGGCTTTCACCCAATGCGCAGAATTCGCCAAGGCTGTCCCAACGCAGATGGTTTTCTTCGACCAACTGCTGAACGTGCTTTGGGGCGGACCCGCCAGCGCCAGTTTCAAACAAGCCACCGCCATTCATCAGCTTAACGATGGAAAGCATCTTCGCGGACGTTGCCAATTCGAGGATCGGGAACAGGTCAGTCAGGTAGTCGCGCAGAACGTTACCCGTAACCGCGATTGAGTTCTCACCCTTCGTGATCGTTTCGAACGAAGCACGGGTTGCTTCGCGCGGCGCCATGATCTCAAACTTGTCGGCTACGCCTTTGGCTTCAAGGATCGGTTTCACATAGGCGATCAATTCAGCATCGTGGGCGCGGTTTGCGTCGAGCCAGAAAATCGCCTGACAGCCTTCCGCCTTCTGGCGATCAATCGCGAGGTTCACCCAGTCTTCGATTGGCGCTTTACGCGCAGACGCGGAACGCCAGATGTCGTTCGCCTCGACTTTGTGCTCATGCAGGACTGTGCCGTCATCAAGGATTATCTTGACGGTGCCGGCTTCTGGCATCTCAAACGTCGTTGGGTGCGAACCGTATTCTTCGGCTTTTTGCGCCATCAGACCGATGTTCTGAACTGTACCTGCAGTCGCAGGGTTCAGTTTACCGTTCTCTTTAAAAAAGTTGATCGTCTCATCATAAACCGGCGCGTAGGAGTTGTCAGGGATCACACAGTTGGAATCGCCTTCCTTACCGTCTGGCCCCCAGCCCTTACCGCCTGCGCGGATAAGTGCGGGCATGGATGCGTCGATGATAACATCAGAGGAGACGTGCAGGTTAGTGACGCCCTTATCGCTATCAACCATGTACATCGGCGGACGCGCTGCCATGCACGCCTCGATATCCGCTTTGATCTCAGCATTGCCATCAACACGTGCCAACAGATCGCCCAAGCCAGCGTTCGGGTTCACACCCAGATCGGCCATTGCTTCGCCGTGCTTTTCAAACACTGGCCCGAGGAATGCTTTAACCGCGTGGCCAAAGATGATCGGGTCAGACACTTTCATCATAGTCGCCTTCATATGGAGCGAGAACAATGTGCCGTCGGCTTTGGTTTCTTCGATCTGGTCAGCAAGAAACGTATTCAGTGCCTTTGCACTCATGAATGTCGCGTCGACCACGGTTCCAGCCGGGTATGTGACGGCGTCCTTTAGAACAGTTTCACCGGATGCAGTTTCCAGAACAATCTTGGCTGTCGCTTCTTTAGCGAGCGTCGCGGACACTTCGTTTGAGAAGAAATCACCGCCAGACATGGAAGATACTTTGGTTTTGCTGTCAGCGGTCCAATCACCCATGCGGTGCGGGTTGTTTTGAGCAAAGCTTTTCACGGCTTTGGCAGCACGACGATCAGAGTTCCCTTCGCGCAAAACGGGGTTCACA
This sequence comes from Octadecabacter ascidiaceicola, assembly GCF_900185015.1. Classification (GTDB taxonomy): domain Bacteria; phylum Pseudomonadota; class Alphaproteobacteria; order Rhodobacterales; family Rhodobacteraceae; genus Octadecabacter; species Octadecabacter ascidiaceicola. Next base: position 155,522 of record NZ_FXYD01000003.1, read on the forward strand.
GCAGAACCCTTGATGGCATCGTAACGCGCCTGCGCATCTTTTTCGGCGTCCGTTTCCGGTGCATCTGGGTAGTCAGGGATGTTGAAACCATTCGCCTGCAGCTCAGCGATTGCGGCCTTAAGCTGTGGCACGGACGCTGAAATGTTTGGCAGCTTGATAACGTTTGCTTCCGGTGTCTTTACCAGACGTCCAAGCTCCGCCAGATCGTCAGACTGAAACTGTTCCGTGGTCAGGCTTTCAGGGAATGTCGCCAGGATACGACCTGCTAGGCTGATGTCCTTCGTTCCAACAGATACGCCAGCAGCAGCGGCGAATTTTTGGATGATCGGCAAGAATGATGCTGACGCCAATTCAGGCGCTTCGTCCACTTTTGTGTAGATGATATCGGACATGAGATTCCCCATTTGGATTGGATTTGAGGGCTTCATAACTGAATGCATCAAGAAGGTCGACAGTATACCATCGTATACGACGCTGGAGTGACAATTCGCCCCGGCAAAAAGCACAAGTGCTGCAAACGGCAGTAAACCCCGAGGCTAGGCAATTGAGGAAGAGATAGAGAAAAAGTGGTGCCCAGGGGCGGAATCGAACCACCGACACGAGGATTTTCAATCCACTGCTCTACCCCTGAGCTACCCGGGCACGGAAAGGGGCGAACCCCTTGGGTGAGGGCGTTTTAGGCGGGGCGCAACGGACTGTCCAGACCCTTCTTTCAAATCCGCGAAAACACTTGCAGATGTCAGGAAGGGCGTGGCAATTCAGGATCTTGTTTGGCTTTCTCAAGCGCATCTTCCAACTCATCGATCTCATCAGGATCATTGCTGGGAATCGCGTAACCACCGCCAAGCCATTTCGCCAAATCAACATCTGCGCAGCGCTTTGAACAAAATGGCCGATACGCAGCATTCGTTTCTTTATCACAAATCGGACAAGCCATCAGACAAGGCCGAGTGGCGTTGGTAGACGCTCACGTTTGCGCTGCAGTTCAAAGTGTCCAAGCGGGGTCCAACCAACAAGCGCGGTGTCGATACTGTCCGCGCGAAACGCGCTACGTAAAGTAGACTCAATTTGTTTTCGGTGCGCTTTGGACATCGGTGCCATGTCGATGACAACCTGCCCACCAAGCCCGCGCAGGCGGAGCGCGCGCGGCAACGCTTTGCAAGCTGCTATATTCGCCTTGAGAGAGGATGCAGGCGAGGTGTCGCCACCCGTATTCACATCTACCGCAACAAGAGCGCGCGTCGGTTCAACATACATAAACGCCGATGCATCAAGGCTGACACGGGGACTGGAAAGCGCTGCCATTTGATCCAGCACACCCTGATCCTCAAAGCCACCTGCGTCAGTAACGACCGTCGCAGGTTCGACCCATTCACGCCAAGCAAGCGCATGCGGGCCATCACCGTCGGTCAGTGCCTCCGCGACGCCGTCTTTGTCAGCCATAATGGCAGACGCCATGCCGTCCATTGCCGTGATATCTTCGATTATGTCTTCATCCGCCCCGCCTTCACAGGACGACCGCAGGATCAACCCGAACCCTTCGCTCACGCCTTCTTCGTGGGCGCAGGCCAAGACCCGTTCGCGCACGTCATCGTCTTTGATCGACCGGCTGACGTTGATGCCCGGTTTTCCGGGGGTCACGATGGCGTAGCGGGATTTAAAAAGAACGCGGTCCGTCACGGGAATCGCTTTGCCGTCGTCGGCATAGCCCGTGACCTGCACTAGAATTGCCTGCCCCGGCGCAAGGCCTTTGCCTTGGCGCAAGAAAGCCGTCTCACCCTCGGGCAACTTCAGCATCATGCCGCCCTGCCCTTTAAGCGGACGATCACAAATCGCACGATAGATCGCACCGGGCCGCGGAGCATCATCGTTATCAATCATCAAATCTTGGAGCTTGCCATCAACCAACAGCGCAGCCGTTTCACGGTCGCCAATGTGGTCCAGAACGATCATGCGTCCTTTCATTTCCAAATCTCCAATCCTGATGATTGCAATAGGTTCGCGGTCTCTGCCAACGGCAACCCAACCACAGCCGAATAAGACCCTGCGACCCACGGAATGAACGCGCTGGCTGGCCCTTGGATCGCATATCCACCCGCCTTGCCGCGCCAATCATCGGTTGCGATGTAGCCCCCGATTTCAGCGTCACTTAACCGCTTCATCTTCACGTCTGTGACGACATCCTTTACGCGTACGCCGTTCGGTGTTTTCACGGATATCGCTGTGATAACCTTGTGGCGGCGACCAGACATGAGGCGCAAAAACGCCTCTGCCTCAGCCGCATCCGCTGGCTTACCTAAAATACGTCGACCAACCGCAACCGTTGTATCAGCGCAAAGCACGACTTCATCCGCTGCACACGCGGACGCTTCCGCCTTTTGACGCGCCATGCGCCGTACATAGTCGCGCGGCTTTTCGGCACCAATCGGGTCTTCATTGATATCTGGCGCACGTACGTCATCTGGCGTCAGCCCAAGCTGCGCCAACAGCTCCAACCGTCGCGGGGAACCGGAGCCTAGAACCAACCTCATGGTCGATTATTTAAAGCGATAATTGATCCGACCCTTGGTCAAATCATACGGGGTCATCTCGACCTGTACCTTGTCGCCTGCCAGAACACGGATGCGGTTTTTCCGCATCTTACCTGCCGTATGCGCGATGATCGTATGGCCGTTTTCCAGCTCGACCAGGAATGTCGCGTTCGGCAAGAGTTCTTTTACGACACCTGGAAATTCGAGCAGTTCTTCCTTGGCCATGTTCTCTCCATCTAAAACGTCTGCAAAAATCTGCAGACAGCGGGTAAATGCGCCCTAAGCGGCGCAGTTTCAAGGGATAATCTATTAAACTCGCCCAGTGGTGGCCGTTTTGACGCGCTGAAACTAGCTCGTGGCCTTCCCCAGCCCGAAGCGTTCAATCAACTTTGTGCGAATTTGATCCCGTGCCTGACGGTAGTACAAAAGGCGATCTTCGCGAGTTTCACCAAGTCCTGTCGGGTCCATGATCGGCCAATACTCAACTTCCAAATGGGAATGGCGCGTCAATTCCAATGCACGACGCTGGCTTGCAGGTGACAGCGCTACAATCAGGTCAAACGACGAAAGATCATCACCCCATTGCTCCATCTCATCAAACGAGCGGCTTTTGTGGCGCGACAGTTCGATGCCCATTTCTTCACAAACAGCGACGGCGAAACCGTCAATATCCAAGTCAGATTTCACCCCGGCGGATTGCAGGTAAATCTCTGTTCCGTATAACTTTTTGGACAGTCCTTCTGCCATCGGCGAGCGCACAGAATTGTGGTCACAACAAAACAGAATGGACTGTGGAAGCTCGCTCAAATCACCCTCCGAAATGCAAAACGCAGATGAGAGTAAACAGGCGCCGCGCCGTGTCGTAATCGACCTCGGCCTTGCCTTCCAGACGCTCCTGCAGCACTCGCGCGCCTTCGTCATGGATGCCACGCCGCGCCATATCAATGGTCTCGATCTGGCTTGGCGCTGCGGTCTTCACAGCGTCAAAATAGCTTTCGCAAATCTGGAAGTAGTCCTTCACGACTTGGCGAAACGGCCCGAGGGACAGATGAAACTCGCCTGCAGCCTCGCCCTTTTCAGTGACTATCTCGAAAACCAACCGTTTTTGCCGAATGGACAAGCCAAGGCGATACGGCCCCGAAGGTGGGGACTTCCCGTCACGCTCTGGCAGCACAAACGAGTTATCCTCCAGCAGATCGAACATAGCGACCTTGCGTTCTTGTTCAATCTCGGGCGTTGGCGGCGGCAGCGCACTGTCGTCCAGATCGATATGAATAATCTTCGCCAAAACCTTAGTCCCTATTTAACTTGTCGAGTCGCGCACGAACGCTCAGCCCATGTGCCTGTAAACTTTCCGAAATGGCAAGCCGTTCCGCAGCGGGCCCAATCGCATTCAGCGCCTCTGGCGTCATCCGCGCAAGCGTAGTTCGCTTCAGGAAATCCATCACAGACAGCCCGCTTGAGAACCGCGCAGACCGCGCGGTTGGCAAAACATGGTTCGGCCCACCAACGTAGTCCCCAATCGCCTCGGGCGTCCACGCACCGATGAAAATCGCCCCCGCGTGAGTAACTTTACCAGCCATCTCGTCGGCATCTGCAACACATAGCTCCAAATGTTCTGGCGCAATTCTGTCAGATAAAACAATCGCTTCATCCATATTTTCAACAGTAATGACGGCCCCAAAATCGCGCCAGCTCGGGCCAGCAACCGCACGGCGCTCCAAGGTCTGCAGTCGCTTTTCCACAGCATCCGCAACAGCCTGCCCAAACGCCGCATCATCCGTAATCAGGATCGACTGCGCAGACTCGTCGTGTTCAGCCTGAGACAACAGATCCAGTGCAACCCAGTCAGGGTCATTGTCCTTATCAGCAATCACCAAGATTTCAGACGGCCCCGCGATCATATCAATCCCGACCTTGCCAAATACACGTCGCTTAGCGGCCGCTACAAATGCGTTCCCCGGTCCAGTGATCTTATCAACAGGTGCAATCGTTTCCGTGCCATACGCCAGCGCAGCAACAGCTTGCGCACCACCAATACGGTAAACTTCGTTCACCCCTGAAATGCGCGCCGCCAGCAACACAAGGGGGTTCACATCCCCATCCGGCGTCGGCACGACCATCGCCAAGCGCCCCACACCCGCGACTTTCGCAGGAATCGCGTTCATCAACACAGAACTCGGGTAGGTCGCAATTCCACCCGGAACATACAATCCAGCCGCCGAAACCGCGCTCCAGCGCCACCCAAGTGACGCACCCGCATCATCTTCCCAAAACGCATCCTCAGGCATCTGGCGCGCGTGGTATGCGCGAATACGTTCCGCCGCCATCTCCAGTGCTTCGCGATCTTCTGCGCTGACCTGAGCGCAATAGCCATCAATCTCAGCCGCTGAAAACCGCAACCCAGCGGCATCCAACTCAAGGCGGTCAAACTTCGCCGTTAGCTCCAGTACGGCCGCATCACCGCGTGCACGCACATCGGCAATGATATCCGCAACAACCGCATCCACATCCGGGCTGTCTTCGCGCTTAGCCCCAAGCAATGCCTGAAACGCGCTCTCAAAGCCTTCATCCTTAGTGCTCAAAAACTGCGGCATATCTCGGTCGTCCTATTTGCAAACACCTGTCGCTTCGCGGCTTTCATGTTTGCTTTTGTTTTATAAATATCCCGGGGGAGTCGCTTTAGCGACGGGGGCTGGCCCCCTCCCCGCTCGCGGCACGCGCCTACTCCGGATGTTCTGGTTTCGCTTTCGACGGTGCTACATAGGGCCTCGTCACATCTTTCAACACCACCTCAAGGGCTTCGACTTCGACACGGATCGCACCGTCGCCCGCGAGGGTCAGCAACACATAGCCGCCACCGTCCTCACCCGCTTCAAAAGTTACGGCCAGCACTGACAGCACCATGTCACTGTCACGAACGTCTACGCCTTGCGTTTGAACGCGCACAACGTCCTCAATCACTAAAACCGACTGCACACGCTCGTAGGCGCGGCTGCGGGTTTCCGCGTTTGCCACATCTTCCCAGCGAAACCGGTTCAACAACAACGCAAAACGGCGCGCGTTTCTGTCCCACTTCATCTCGGGCCCCGGGAAAACCGCGTCCTGAATGAAGCCCGACAATACGCCGAGGTCCTCAGCGTCGAGCGCCTTTAGGCGTAGCGGTTTTTCCGCGCCATCTTCGAAGGTTGCGTCGCTCACCGTCCTGCGACCCGTTCAATGTCTGCGCCGACTTTGCCCAGCTTGCCCGCAACGTCTTCATACCCGCGATCAAGGTGATAAACGCGGTTCACCTGCGTTTCGCCCTCGGCGCGAAGCCCCGCCAAAATCAAAGACACAGACGCCCGCAAATCGGTCGCCATAACGGGCGCACCTTTCATCTTTTCAACACCTGTCACAGTGGCCGTACCGCCGTGTACTTCGATATGCGCCCCCATGCGTTCCAATTCTGGCGCGTGCATGAAACGGTTTTCAAAAATCTTCTCTTCCAGCACAGATGTGCCTTCCGCAAAGCAAAGCATCGCCATCATCTGTGCCTGCAAATCGGTCGGAAAGCCTGGGAACGGTTCAGTCGTCACGTCCACGGCTTTTGGGCGATCACCTTTCAGCTTCACTTTCAGGCCAGTCTTGGTTTCTTCAACTGACACACCAGCGGCGTCCAGTTTTTCGCAAAACGCGCCTACCAGTGACATTTTCCCACCAAGGCACTCAACCTCACCGCCTGCGATCACAGGGGCAAGCATGTAGGTGCCAAGCTCAATCCGATCCGTCACAACGGGGTGCGTGGCACCGTGCAGACGATCAACGCCTTGGATTGTGATGCTAGGCGTTCCATCACCTTCAATCTGTGCGCCCATTTTTCGGAGGCAGTCCGCCAAATCGACGATCTCAGGCTCGCGTGCGGCGTTGTTAATAACGGTTGTGCCCTTCGCCAATGTCGCCGCCATCATAATGTTCTCGGTCGCCCCAACGGAGGCAAACGGGAAATCAATCACGGCGCCCTTCAGCTTGCCACCATCCGCTTTCGCGTGCAGATAGCCGTCTTTCAAATCAATCTCTGCGCCCATTTTGGCCAGACCATCGGTGTGAATATCCATTGGACGCGCGCCAATCGCACAGCCACCTGGCAGCGACACAATCGCATGGCCTTCACGCGCCAGAAGCGGGCCCAGCACAAGGTTAGAGGCACGCATCTTACGCACGATATCGTAATCCGCCGTCGTGTTGATCGCACCGTGGCACGACATGGTCTGCACCTTACCATCTTGCAGCGATGAAATCTCGGCACCCAGCGATTCCAGCAACAGCGTCATCGTTTTGATGTCGCTCAGGCGTGGCGTGTTGGTCAGCGTCAGCGGCTCGTCACTGAGCAAGGTGGCAGGCATCAGCGTCAACGCCGCGTTCTTTGCGCCCGCAATTTCAATTTGCCCTGACAGCGACTTGCCGCCGCGTACTACGATGGAATCCATGCCTGTTACTCTTTCTCACTTGGGGCTTTTTCGCCCGCTTCTTTTGACGCTTTCGCGCGTGCTTGCACCTTACGACGCCCAAGGTTTGCCTTCAACGCGGCCTTTAGCCGGTCTTCGCGTGTTTGTGGTCCTTTGGATGTCGGTTTACTGCTCATGACAACCTGTTACCTGAACGCGTAAAAACCGTCCAGTCAGGGCTTGCGGAAACAGCAATTTACGTCTACTTCGCCCTCCATCGGTTGCTGCTGTAGCTCAGTGGTAGAGCGCGTCATTGGTAATGACGAGGTCGGGAGTTCAATTCTCCCTAGCAGCACCATTAACTTTTATACCCCCTGAAATCATATCTAACGCCTTGAATGGCAACGCTATTTCTGGTGTTCTAGGTCCGTCAATGCGATGATACGAAAATCCGCCTGAAAACCCCAATCTCAGCACGATTCTGCGCAAGTTCGCATCGCCGCTTTCCCATATTTTCCAAGGGTTTGAGAGCACTGTAAGGGCGAGTTCTAGGAATGCTTCGTAGCTGTTCGATTTTTTCGGCGTTTTTGTGAGGTTTTCGACCATAAGCACCTTTGATCTTTCCAATTTTGCGATCCTTTTTTCGTAAGCGCCAATGATTGAATCGTCATTCGAGCGCATGATGCGAGTAAGCAAAGCTTCGATTTGAGTATTAGTTTCAGTGATTTGCCGTTTCGTGGAACGTGCAACGTCTTTGGTGTGTTCTATACGACCCTCCCACGCTCTTTTGAACATCTTCTTTACCAAGACCATGTATGTCGGGCTGGGTTGCAGTGACTTTACGACTTCCTCAAACGATCCTTCAATTTTGGCACGTGAGATGGACTTCCCGTAACTTTCACAGTCCTTCGTGTGGCACAGGTAATAAGGATAATATTTGGTCTTCCCCTTTGACCAAGAAGAGCGCAGCTTGGCTCCGCAATCGCCACACGTAGCAAAACCGCGCAAGGCGAAGTCCTCGCCGATATCTGCGCGTGCAGGGGCGTAGCCTGTGTCGTTAAGGCGTGCCTGCACCTTTTCAAATGTCGCCATAGATACAAGCGGTTCATGTTGCCCCTTCAGCCAATTCAGTTCATAAACCTCGCTACAGACGTAACCCGCATAGAGAGGGTTGGTCAGTAAATCCGTGACACGTTTGTCCCGAACCTTACCGTCTTTTATGTGTGGATAATCAGATTTGGATTCCAGAAATCGCTTCACTTCGGCCTGTGTTTGAAACCGCCTAATTGCAAATCCTTCGATGGCCTCGCGCACCGTGCTGGCGTGTGGCTCGTCTGGGTGCAGCAATTTACCATGGCCTTTTACGGTCTTGTATCGAAAGCCAACAGGTGCGTTGTGGACCCAGTATCCCAACTGCATCCGCGCTTTCATCTTTTGCGCCACTTGCCGACCGTTTTGCTTGCGCTCTAATGCACCTTGAGCAGCCATGATCGTTTCAATAAATTCACCTTCGGGTGTTTCATCGAACTTGAAATTCAAACATTCAATCGTCGCACCGCGCACACGGAACGCCTCACGCAGATCAAGGTGAAACCGTGTGTCCCGTGCAAAGCGTTTGAGATCATCGAAGATCACGACAAACTGCGTATCTGGTTGAGCGTCCAGGAATGACAGCAGCGCCACCATTCCGGGTCGCTTCATGAAATCACCGCCGCCTGTGATCGTATCTGGAAACACCGCAGCGACTTCATGTCCCTGCGATGCAGCAAATTCACGACAACGGGTTTCTTGGCTCTGAAGACCATGACCATCCGCTTCTTGCGCCCGTGATGACACGCGGCAATAGATCAGCGCCTGCCTCGGAGTATCTGTATTTGGTTTTGTGTATCTACTCTGACGCATGCGGATTCCTTTCACTCGACCCATCGCGATGTGGGGCTAATGCCTGTTCGAATTCTGATGTTGTATTATCTAAGTTTAGCACATCTCGTATCGGCACTTCAGCCAAAGAGATGTCTTTTCCACAAGCCTGCTGGAGAGGGTGAACGCCGAAACCAAGATCAACAAAGTTGACGACAATCGACCATAACGCCTCAATCAACTCGCGCTTGTCTTCATCTGAGATATCCTCATCTTCGAAGAAGAGCAGATAGGCATCCCAATCAATCGTCAGGCTTGGTGGGGCCGTTTCTGGATTAAACTCTGGGGGAATGTCGGTCATGGCCTGTCTCTTTCTGCCTCTTGGCGTTTCTCTGGTTGGGGGGCTCCTTTGTTGCCTCTCACCGCGAGAGAACGTAAGTGGAACATCATAGGATAATATTCCCAAGACCCAAAGCGAGAATTTTCTGGCTTTGAGGTTTGGATATCCTAAAATATCACTGCAATGGCCGTAGGTTGCGGGTAAAATCGGGTAGTTTTGAGCCAAGGATTTTGATGTGGATAACAATTGGAAGACAGCGACCAAGGTCGACCGTGCCGCCCTTTATCACGTCGCTCGTGCAATCGCGGATACCACCAACCTGAGCGTGGAAAACATTATGGAGCAGGCCTTCGGTCACAAGCTGATGGTGGGCACCGATTATCTGTCCAATTTTCGTAGCGGCACCATCGGACGCCCCAAGGCCAAGCTGATCCATGCTTGGATCGCAAAAAACCACCTTGAGACGGCACATGCAGTTGATCCCAGATTATTTCCAAAACCGCATACAAACGCATGGGATGACTATATCGAGGAGCACGGCATACGCGGACAACTACAGATCAAACGCTTTACCAAGGGCGAATTGAACCTCATCAAAAAGATCAAGGATCGTGATGCGCTAGACGCTACACTTAAACTTGGGGAGGAGTTTTGCTTTTTTCTTCGGTCCGACGTCCGCGCACATGCTATCGGGTTTGAGCAGTACAAAGGGAAATGGCACGTGATGCCGTTAGGTCCGAATGGCTCTCATATCTTCCAACTACGAAGTGATGAACCTTATTTCCCAATTGATACGAATGGTGAAATTGAACGGCTTTCTGAAGAAAGCGATTTGGACGTGCATCGCTTTGCCGTCGTTGTCTCGCAAGATGCAAATGACTTGCCTTGCACACCCGACATCAGGGATATCGGCCAAACTGCAAATCTGCACTATATCGACGTTTTATTCTCTGCCTGAAATTTATAGACCAATGGCAAAATTTGCTCATTGGCGTCTTTCAGCTCGGCCCATTCCTTCGCGCCAACTGTTTTCAACTGATCCCATTTACCAAGTTTGGCATGGGCAATATCTGCAAAGAAAATTTCAGGATTACCTAGATCATCTATGAAACTTGTGGCCTCGGCTGATCTTGCCATCTCAACCGCATCAAAATAGGCAGGCAAAATCACCTCTTTTACAAACTCCTGAATGCGCTCAGTATCTGGCAGATTATTAGCATTTAGCGAAGCGCCAATCGACCACATCTCGCCCACATGCCCAAGTAGCTGAAATATTCGCGTCGCCGCCTTGGGATGGGTCTCACTTGGATTGGGGTTGTCTGCGTCAGCCTTCTCAATCAGCACCATTACAGAGGCTATACTGGCAATCGTGACACGCAACTCGACCCAATCGACCTCGTCCATGTTGCCGAGCATTTTTTCCAAAGCCTCATGATCTGCTTGCAATTCCAAACACCGCTCCACCTTATCCCAAAGATCACGCGGCAGGTCAGGTTCTCGAACCTGAGACTTGCCTGACTTCGAAACCAGATTGAACGTCGGAACACCTTCGAGGATAGAGAAATGGCCTAGCTCGATATGGGCGCGCTCGTGAAGGGCAATCCATCGCTTTGAACGTGTCTTATCTAAGGTAAGTTTGAAAATTTGTTTAAACACCTAGATAAATAGCTGACTATATCGACTGTGTGTAATCTAAAATCGTGTGTGTAACAGTTGCCATTGGAAGGCCAATTGCTGTTCTTTCATGCTCAGAAACCTTACATTTTCGTCCACTTGGTAATGTGATTTGGACTAGCCCTTTTGTAGCTCCAATAGCGGTGATTTTTTCCGTCAACAATGGTTCCCAACTTGAGTGATTTTTGAATGAATATCCCATCATACCAACCACTTTATCTTTTGAATACGGCGGTTCCCTCTCTAAGAAGCAACCAATGCCCTCATCACCAAGGTAACGACTATTCATATCTGCGGGTGTTCTAAGAGGCTTTGCCTCGATCACATAAGCAGCTGAATAACCTGCTTCAAATTTTCGGCGTATTTCAAAATCAGCCTTAGGTTTTCTGATGCCATGGCTTTCATCGCCCAACGTAGCAACCTCATACGCCACCTGAAGTCTATCTCTACTACTCTCCATAGGGGCGTCTGCTTGAAGCCTCTTCATCCGATCACCGAGTCCTGAAGTTATTTCGGGTTCGGTTGGGCTTTGGGTATGACAGCCGTTTAGAAATGAATTCCATTCGTTCGGCTTGCAAAGCAATGCATACCCATCGTCAATAAGATCAAAGGATTCAGAGATGAAATCACACCAGAGATCAGCTTCTTGTGGTGTTAGGCCCTGACCAATCAACCATTGCTCGAGCGATATTTCTTTAGTCATGCGGCTTCCGCGCTATTCAAGCCAGACATTGCTGCGGCCAAAATCAGATCGGCGTCAGAAAAAGCACGCTCAAGAGTCCAATGCATGCGTTCTTCAGGTTTGATCAAAATTGTTGTCATGCCCTTTCGAGAATGCCAGAGATAACGACTTTGCGTCATGCCACTTGCACCTTGTCTTTCATATGCTGCAATTGCTTCTTTCAAAAAATGATCGTTTAGCCCCACTTCATTCTGGCAAACATTCTTGCGAACATATCGGATCTCTGTTGCCACTAGATTTCCGTCTAGTGAGGTCGAGGAAACGCTGTAATTTCCTTTCCCCCTATCTACTTGCGACATCATCGCTTCTCGATAATCGACGAGCTGTTGAGAAGTTACTGATGAAATTGCTTCAGTTGGAGTCGCTCCGTCAGAAAACCCCTTACGCAGTGACGAAAATTCACTAATCACAGATTTGTAGAAAGAATCGAGCCGTAATGCATCACCCACGATCTGCTCGCGCTCAGAAGGTTCAGCATCAACAAATTTGATAAGTTGATCATCATCGAGGCCGCCAAAAGGCCACGGAAGGCTTGTAACAGCAGACAATTCAACACTGACTCTATCGATTGTCATTCTGCGACCATTGACAAAACATAAGTATTTGAAAATTTTGGTCGACATATAAGCTGCCACCGCCTTCAGGAAAACTACCTGTTGGCTGGACAATTCCTCATCGTAGGCTTGGTTAAAACTTCCGATAACAAAAGATTTAGTGGCAATAGGCCGCTCCACATAGATTGCTGTCTCACAGGTTCTAGGCATCAAGACCACATGACCCGTTAAAAAGACCTTTTCACCATGTGATGCCTTATCCCATTGCTCCAAAGGCAAGGGGACAGCACTATTTTCTACCTTGAACAGTTCTCGGTCTAACCCAAGCTGCCTGCGCCAGTAGGTTTCTGACCTTGGGTCTGCTGACAGAAGGAACTGTGATTCCAGGTTATTGTTATCTTTGATTGTAAAGTTTAAACCCACTAAATCTCTTAAAGAGCTGAGGCTTTTGAACCGCCCTGTTTCGATATACTCGTCCATATTTTTCATAATGTGACGATCTATTTGAGTACAGGTAAAGAGGCGAGGCCAAGCCCTGTCGTCAGTTTCAATTTGGTTGTGCCAGTGAACTTGTGTCCAGTCATGAATGACGATCCAAAGCCGCCCACGTTTGCTCTGAGGCTGCAAAGAAATGAGTGGGCGAAAGGTCCAGAATTGATGATCTTCTTCAGGTGTATTTTTTCTCAAAATGATGGCTGCTGTGGATAGTCGAGCGCTTTTTGATGCAGATCGATCCTCCGAACCAGCGGTCCTTACACCTGAACGGCGGAACAGTTTGTACCTAAGGTGCGCAAGATCAGCGATACCAATTATTTCGCAAGAGGAACGCAAGAAGTGAGTGAATTTCTTTGACCATACATTCACCAAACTCTTTTGCGGCAATAATAGGCCGATGAGGCCATCATCCTCAAGATGATCTTGATATGCCTTCCACATGAATAGTTCTGCTACTTGTTTATTGCCTATCGGGGCCTTGGTGCGTTTATTATATGCTGTCGCATCACTGCTTTTGAGCTGTGCTAGTGATACCCAAGGTGGGTTGCCAACGATAACGTCGCACTTGACGCCACTGACCTCAGCAGAGAAAAAGTCCGCAGCTTTGATATTCGCCAAGCCCTGTGGATCGGCGGTAAGCATTGACGGGAACAGCCTCTTTTTCCCATCAATCACGGGCCAACTTGTATAGTCATTAGCTTCGGCGGGATCGACGTAGTCCAACATCGTAAGATATAGGCTAAAAGCCGCAACGTGACAGGCCGTTTCGTTCAATTCCACCGCGAAAATGCTATTCATCATGAGGTCGTGAAGATCGTCTAGCGGTAATTGTGTGACCCCTTGCGGCAGACAAGCCTCTACGACTCTGCGATATGCTCCGACAAGAAACACACCAGAACCCGCCGCAGGGTCCAATATCCTTGTCCCGCGGTTAAATGGTTTTTGGTCTTCTAGTCTATCTAAAGTGTAGTCTGCCACATAAGGAGGGGTATAAAACGCTCCAAACTGTTTTCCTGCGTTTTCGGACTCATTGCGAAGAAACATCTCGTAGATTGCGGATAACGTTTCAGTTCTGATTGTGGCAAAATCGTAATCGAAGAAGCTTAATTGTCCTGCTGCGGTCTCTCCTGACCTAAGAACTCGGCGGAGCTGATTGACATGATCTTCGTTGAATGAATCGATGTGATCTTGAGACAGCGGGAAAATACTACCATTAAAGACTTCATCTAGTCGCCCGAATAACTCTTTCGTATCTTTTAGAGACCAATGACTATCTCCATCAATACTGATTCCCGCGAGCCCCCATGCGCTTAAACGTTCTTCAGTGATGAACTTTCGGTCCACCAAAAAGTAGAAGTAGAGTAGTCTAGCAATCAATGCGTTTACCGCTGTCGGTGGGATTGACTCACCGTCAGTCGTGTGTTGCGTAAATATGATTGACAGCTCTGCAAGCGATTGTAGTAAACGCTCATCTACGAATTCATCTGCAAGACGTGCTTCGTCGCGCCATGCTAATGAGCTTCGAAGCGTTTTGGCGCTGATTGGATTCAGAGTGTTTGTGAGATCACTGCTTGGCTCTGGATTAAGCAATTCGGATACTTCGAACTCTTTGACTTGGGCTTCCCAGTCCGCACCACTATAGCCAAATCCTTGACAGAACCAAATAGTGTTTGGTGAGCAGATTATAAGATAGGGTGCAAGGCCTTGGCTCCATACACTGCGGTGTACATGCTTTGCTTGCTCCTTACTCTCCACGTGCGCCAAATAGACCATGGGAGTGAACCGCTTATGACCAGACGACGCCAGTGCGCCATTCCCACCAGTCCACAACCCAAATGCAGCTTTTACAAACATGCCGCTTGTTGCAACTCTCAAAGCATGTTTGTGGTTCGGTAGGTTGGCAAAATCTGCTCCAGATACGAAGCCAGAATCACCTTTATAGCCGAGAAATTCGGCGACCAACTCAATCGGGTTATTCATGATGAACCACGCATGATGGCTGTTGGTGGGAACGGCAGGTTTTTTTGATGTACTTCGTCAGAATTTTGAAACGTTGCTTTCAGTATTTGATCGACGAAATGCTCGCAGCGTATGACAATTGCAGAACATGGAAGGTCAGTAATTTGGTCCACCTTGAGTACTCGACCACTCGCGGGGGTTAAAACAAAAGAGCAGTCTTGCAATAAAAGAAGACTCATTGGCGCAGAGGCTTGAAAAATTTGATCAATGCTGGCGGATAGCATAGTAACCCTAATGCCAAAATGACCCACAATGTCTTTGACCGCACAGAGCGCAACTACTTCACCCATTGAAAACTTGGCAGCTTTGCCTTTTTTCGCTTCAAAGTAAGACAGATTTTTTCGCCAATGACGCCAAGCCTCTGGAGAGACGCCCGCAACGGAACGGGCTTGCTGGGTGGTGAAGCGAATGGCGGGATGAACAGGCATTTTTGTTGTATACAACATTTTTAACTGACTTGCTACAGCTTTTTCACCAATATTCTTCCCTTCGAACAACCTCAAAGGTCTACGGTACGCAGTTTTAGAAAATTTAGTGCATGTGTGAAGCGTTTTTCAAATGAAGCTGAACTGACTGTAGAAAAATACGACAAAATGGAAGCTCTCGGTTATGCTATATATAGTTCACTCAAACCTTTTAATAAAAAGAATTTTCCATGCCACCACCAAAAACGTATAATGAAAAATCTAAGGAAACCGCGCGAAAATTTGCCATTAATAGTGCTGTTGATTGCCTGACCAAGAATCGCAGGACCGCCACATTGTGTCGGCGATCATACGTGAGGGAGGTTCGTGATTATCTCGCCACCAGCGAAAATGGATATGATGCACTTGAAGCTAAGAAATTACAAAATACTACAATCGACCGATGGGAGGCATTTTATGATTCAGTTAGCCAATCGAAAGAACCAAAAAACCTCAAAGTAGCTTATCTTTGCGGACCTAACCCTGAGAATGATTTACGCGTATTGACAGCAGCGGGTATTCTTCCTGAAAATATCTGGGCCTTCGAAACAGACACCACAACTTACGGCCAAGCGATAGCCGCAGCTCTCGCGTCAGAATTCCCGTTCGTAAAAATTATTCACGGAGGAATAGATGTATTCTTGGAGGCATCTCCGCAGAAATTTGACATCATATACTTAGATTTTTGCGGATCGCTGCCTAGTCGAAATAAGAAGCAAAAGACACTTCTTGCAATTTCAAGAATCTTGGCTCGCCACGCACTTAATTCCCCAGGAATTATTGTCACAAATGTTTCATTACCAACCGAAAATGGTGATAGCCATGGGCGTTCTTTGTTGG
The DNA here is from genome assembly GCF_900185015.1 of Octadecabacter ascidiaceicola. Lineage (GTDB taxonomy): Bacteria > Pseudomonadota > Alphaproteobacteria > Rhodobacterales > Rhodobacteraceae > Octadecabacter > Octadecabacter ascidiaceicola. The sequence continues at coordinate 171,468 of NZ_FXYD01000003.1, forward strand.
CTAAACTGGTCGCTTGCTATTTGTACCCAAAGGAATTTCTCGAGTGTGAAGCGACAGATTCAGGTTTTACCGAAGGAGCAATTGCCGAAGGGTATAGTTTTGACAAATGGTTAGAGATGGTTTCCGAAAATTTAGATAACTACTATGGCCAGTTTGTTACGCGCTTAATGATGGATCACGCAAGCTTTGTTTCACCGTATAGCAGATTTCCTGCGCAAAGCTCAGTGTACAAAAAGTTCTTCTCTAATCTTGGCAAAGCTGACCATCAGTCAGCTCTTAATAGTTCCTTCCACTTTGATGACGACAGCTCTGGCGGGGATGTGATCGTTGACGCGGGACAATACCCTATACTGTGGGCGTTTGCTGCGCTGGATAAGGCCCTAAACGCTGGTGATGAAAATTACCCTCAGATTGTCATGCAAGATGAAGACTTCAGACTTTTCGCAGACTTGTTTTTGTCACAACTTCATAATGAAAATAGAAAAGACGATCTCATCAGGAATATCTCGAATTTAACATTTACCTTGCTTGCTTCTAGTCATGCTATCGAGAATCTGTCACCCAAATTGCAAAATATAGTGGCGAACCATTCCTTCCGAGAATATCACCAATTTTGCGATCTACTTTTGCCGCACCAGATAATAGAGCTACTCTTTCGCCAAGTTGCCGTGCCCTACCATGTGAATGTCGAAAAAACACTTCGTTGGAAGTATCAGGCAAAAGAAACTCCCATGTATATGGATATGATTGTTCTAGACGAATGCCGCTATCTTTATGATTGGATGCCAACCACTGACATGATTGCTAACGGTTTTTCCAACATAGAACGACAACTAACATTTAGGTTCGCACTGGACGGTGTATCTAAGCACCGAAGATGGTATAATCCAGAGTATTTCTTTGGAACAGCAGTTGTAGATCAATTCACTGATTTATTCGAAGCGAAGGTGCTTCAGCCAAGGTGCGTGATAGAATGATACGAGCAAGGGGTAAACAAAGGTGATTTCAGATAGATTTGAAGATTTTTCGCAATCCCTCCGCATATTTATCGAACAAAAATGTCGATATCGCGAACTTTTTTTAGTTGATGCCGATGAGGCAATTGGAAACGTAGAGCTGGCATGCAAGAGCATGCTTGATACGTTTGCCAGCCTATATGATGCAACCCGCGCCCAAGATGGCGTGAATTTTGATTTCTACGGAAATCCTCTTTGCTGTGCCGTACTGGCTTACCGAAACGCAAAACACCATAATAAAGCGAACGGCATACGTAGCGCCCATAGGCATGCACGGCAGAACGGTCGACAGGACTACCTCCTTGTCGACTTTCCTGCTGGAGAAGGAGAGGAAGGCGGCGGATTTATTGATCATTATATTTCATGGTCTGATTTCTGCATATTGCTTGATATGCCCAGCCGCGATAGCAGGCTGCGTGCAGGATCAAGAGAATTGATACGAGATCGTATAAGCGCTGACGTATTCGAAGGTTTCGCAGCACAGGAGGGCGTGGAACACTCTCGGGTTTTTATCAACATGATACCAATTATCATTGGGTCAGGTTCGGAATTTATCGAGGAGCTAAAACCTCATATTCAGGCCCAAACTATCGAAGCTAAGCACTTCGTTTTTCACTTTGAAAAAGTTGAAACGGCAAATTTTGCGCAACCACAATTTACCGAGTTAACCAGTTCCATTTTTGGGTAAAATGGACAATTGGACATCTGACAATTTTAGTCAGATGACCGTTTTTGGTCACTTAGCTTAAAAGGAACATTCTAACTGGTGCAGTACTAAGACATGCTGCGAGTTGTGTGTCAGATGACACCATGCGCTGCGATCCCTGCGGCCATCTTACAGCATAAGTGATGCTGCAAGTTGTGTGTGGTAGTACCACACGACTTGACAAGGGGGTTGCTGCGCTCCCCCGTTGTATCCCCCAAAGCTGATGGCCGCGATTGGCATTGAGCCAGTCACGACCATGCAAACATATCTGTGTTTGATCCCTCGTCAGGGAGAATTCATCTCTCCCCAACACCCCATAGATCAACCCTGCGCGGATTGAATGCCGTCAACGCATCGGCGCTGAACCCGTCCAAAGGGCGTATCGTCGCCCCTTGTGACCCACTCGCAGGATTTGGAGATTTGACCTCTCCACCTCGCAACCAAGCCTTGCGCAATCCTTATGGTCGATTGATCCCCAATCAGGGGAGATTGTCTTCTCCCCCAATACCCCCATGACAACTAGGGCGGCTGCCCCCGCGCTGATCAAAGGGTGGGTTCTCGCCATGCTCGGTTCGCTGTGCTGCACCTGCGCGTGGCTCTGGTCCTGCCTGCGGCACCTTTGATCCTTGCACCCCCGCTCCTCGGCGGAAGCCAGACGGTTGCATGCGCAACCCGTCAGAACAAAGAAGAGGAGTAAGACAATGCCGCAACTACACGCTCAACCGTATGATATTTCCGCCAATGGGTTCTATTTTGAGAGCCTTGAAGAGTATTCGACAAAGGCGATCAGCAACCGCAACGACTACGGCGGTCCCGTTGAGGAATACGAAATCCAGTTCATTGATGGGGATCATATCGACTGTGATCTGGCCAAAGCATGGGGGATCAACCAAGCCAACATCGGGCAGTATTTTGAGGCCTGCGAAAGCTGGGACGATCACGAGAAAACTGTATTTGTCATCGCCGTTGGCGAGGCAGGATACAGCTTTGATCCTGATAGCGTTTCACCATCAGATTTTGACGTTGAAATCTATCATGTGGACAGCATGAAAGAGCTGGCGGAGCAATTTGCCGACGAAGGGTTGTTCGGCGAAATCCCTGATCATCTGGCCAACTACATCGACATGGACGCCATCGCCTATGATTTGGCTATGGACTACACAGAGGTAGAAATTGCAGGGGAACGGCTGATCTATCGGGCGGCGTAAGCGCCGTTCGATAGACGGATCAAAACTCAGATTTCTTGGTTTCTTCGGTTCTGACAAGTTGCTTGTCGCATGACGTGCACAGATAGGTCACTTCATGTTCTTGACGAAGAACTGGAACGTGCTGGGTCTGCGTTTTTGTTGATGTCGCCAACCGCCCATTGATTACACCTGTACTGGTCGAAGTAACATCACGCCGTTCTTGTCCCATGCGTTCAGAAAGCAATCGTCTGGAAATTTCCCGTTTCCACTTTCTTGATCGGCAATGTGGACATGAGACGCCAAAGAAAAAATAGGCCAGAACACCAAACGCTAGACATGCTGATACTGCGATGGCGATATACAAATCAGTTTGGTGCATGGCGTGGTCCTTTTCTGGTCTGGCTATCCCAGAACTTGAAAAGGGTTCCCTTTTGATAGGGATGCCATAATTCACCCGCGAAGTCATCCGTCCGTTGTTTTCCACAGGAAATTTCAGGCTCTCTGACCGCCCAAATCGTTGTCCTGAGTGCCTTTGAAAAGGGAACCCTTTTGGCAACGGAGAAACGGCCATGAAACCCAATTGTGAGAATGGTTTTGCCTGCTACGATCAAGGCATGAATGATGATAAAAAGCCAACGGGACGAAAGGTTGGATACGTCCGCGTATCCGACAAGGACCAAAGCGAAAATTTGCAAATCGATGCCCTCAGAGCAGTGGGCTGTGATGTGATTTATGGCGACCACGGCGTCTCAGGTGCGATTACAAAACGGCGTGGGCTGGATGACGTACTGAATTGTCTTAAAGACGGAGATACGCTGGTGGTTTGGAAGTTGGATCGGCTGGGGCGTTCAACCATACACCTTCTGCAACTTCTCAGCGATTTGAGAGATCGCGGCGTGGATTTTCAGGCCATCACCCAAGGCATCGACACGACCACCGCTGTTGGGCGCATGCTGTATGGCCAATTGGCGGTTTTCGCAGAATATGAACGGTCATTGATATCAGAACGCACGAAGGCTGGTATGGCAGCAGCAAAGGCGCGTGGCGTTCATGTTGGACGACCTAGGAAAAACTCAAGGGTGCTGGACAAGGCATTGAGTGACCTTGAAGCGTTTCGCGTTCTCACAGGAAATCCTAGCCTAGTTAAGGAACATTAAAAATGAGTCGCCAATCATGGTCTGGATCAAAGACATCGGGATTGTCTTCATCCGCACACCAAGCTCCAAAATAGTCTTCAACGTGACCTTCGGTCATTACATGCATGATATTTGGAGGCAGAGGATACTTCCGCCGCAAATAGCCCAGCCTGTTGTGGTCCTCTCGGTCAAAGAAGTTGCGATCCTCGATAGTAACCTCTGACAACTGCGCTGCATACTGAGGAAGAAAAACGTAGTCTTCTTCCCTCGCTTTTTTGAGAATCGAACGCTCCAGTAATTCTGAGTTCATCTGTGCAAGTTCTGCAAGCAGCGTAGCTGTCGGTATGATGTCATCATGCTCAACAAGATCACCATCTCCAGATGAAGGTGATCTGTAGGAAATCAGCTCTCTATTTGCCTTCAAATCCAGTGTTAATCGTTTGAGGTTTTGAGATTTTCCTTGATCGTATTTTGCCAACTCATCGAAGGCTATGTTTATTGCCTTCGAATGTGAAATCGCAACAAGCTTGCCATCGTCCCACTCCACCTCTGGCAGCGTGTAGACGACGGCTCGAACAAGAGCCAGAAACGTATAGTACTCCAGATAAGGCGCAACGACACGTAAGTTTTGCTGTTTTGCGTGGAGCAATGCCTCTAACTGCAAGGTCGCGCTGAGGATCATTTTGGCAGATAGGTAAATCCGGCAAATCCATTCCGAGTTTCGCTCGGAACTCCAGTCTTTTGTAATTTTGGAGTACCGCTGGGAAAGGCCGTTTATGTTTGTTTTGATTTTACCTTCTTCGAACTCATCGAAGAGTTCTCGAAAGTCATAGTACCAGGTGCGATCCGCAAAGGTATGTGTGTGAGACAGAATTTTGGTTGTAATTATTGAATTCATGGGAAACTTACCTGAGTGTACAAGTGGGATTTTTGCATATTTTCAAATGCTTTAGGGTAGTTTGGAACTTGGAAACCTCTTAGGCGACCGTCAGTTTTCCTAATTCAAAGTTGGTTCGACGTACTCGGTTTCTGTTGTGTCTAGGCCGCTTTCATCCAACATCTCAAGATATTCGTCGTAATCCCTTGGAGCGGAGTTGTTGGGGCATTTCTGTCCTGTCCTGTATCGATGACACCATTCGACCCAAACACGCTCAAGAAGATATTCGCCATAGGTTTTCTCTGGCTCTCGATTGGTGTCAATCTTGCGCACCCATTTGGTGACGTCGTAGCCTTCAGAGTGCAACCAATCCAAGTAATCCCATGCCCCTTTGGGCATAACCACGGTCTCTCTTATGTTGAATTGATTGGGTATCTTACGACCGATTAATTTGTCACCATCTCGTTCGGGGCCTAGGGGGTCTTTCATTTGAAAATTATGTCATAAATACTGACATAATTCAATAATTATCGATCCCGATCTGGGTCTCTATCGGGGTCGGATGCAATCGAATAAAACTTGCGGTCAGTATCGGTGAAAGTCTTCTTTACTTTTTCCAACTCATCCCAATCCTGAACTGTTTCGGGAATCTTTTCCCATCCGTTGTTAAATTCAGCGACTTTCACACCATCCTTCCGTAGCCTAATGTGATCAATATCGCTGTCATCTAACGCCATTTCTGTTTCATCGTTTTTGAGTGTGAGTTCAAAGGAGTACCCATCCTTCGAAGGCCCATTGCTATCTATCTTGCGCGACCACTCCATTGGCACCTCATCTGGATCGAGTATGACGGTAAGCTCCTCGGTCGGCGTCTTTTTACCAGAGCTAATGCTCTTCTTCCCACCTCCAAGAGCCAAATCAGGTGCAGCGGGTTTGTTTTTTGATGGTGTGTGTTGTTGCCAATCTAAGTTCTTTTTGTCGTCCTCTTGACTCTGATTTGCGTCCTTCTTCGAAGCCTGAGTGTTTTTAGCGTTAAACGTGAACGGCCCTTTGGCATCTTTGGAATAATCAATCATTTTTGACATCCTGATCTGTTGCTTCAATCTCGTCGGATTGGTGTAGGTTCACGCCCAGATGCTTCAACACATCATCGTCAAACCAGTTCTCTTTGTAGGCTTTCATCGGGTGCATATTTTCGACGAACACAAGCTGGGAATCTGGATGCAGGCGCATCAGTTCATCAGGAAACGCAAGCTTGCGCTGAGTGGCGCTTGTATTGGACGTAAAGGTTGTTGTTTCAGTTCTTGAACGCTTGCCATTGGCATCTGTAGCCATTGCAAACGCATCCGCCACAGATGATCCAAAATTCCAGACAGTTTTCTCACCACAGAGGGCAGAGAAATATTCAGCGGTCTTTTGATCAGAGGACCCGAAATAGTTCACCATGCCAGCGTTGGCGATGAAGGATTGCCAGCCCTTATCATAGACGCGTTCAAGCTGGCTAAGGTCTTGGACAATGGCCCAAAGCTGCATTCCAAATCCAGCCATCAGCCCGTAAGCCTGTTCAACCATCGTCAAACGCCCAAGAGCTGCGAACTCATCCAAGACAAACAAAACGGGTTTCTTCGGCTTGATCTGGATGTTGCGGGCATTGACGGTAATGGCCTGCTGGATCAAAAGGCGCAGCCAACGGCTGAAGGTGTTGAGGCGGTCCGCAGGAAGAACCAGATAGATCGTGATTGGCTTTGTTTTGAGGTCTTCGAACTTGAAACTAGATGAAATCAAGCTGCTCCGCAGGCGTTCACTATCCAGAAAGTGGGTATGGGCTTGCGCCGAGGCAAAAACGTTGGCCAGCAATTTCTCTTCTTTTTGCAGACAACGCGCCCCCGTGCTCTGCACAATGTGATGCCTTGAAGTCAGCATGTGTTCGAAGAATTTCCTGAGCGTTTTGCCGTCCATCAGCAACAACTCACGAACGCGCCCTAAGTGCCGCCGACCATCTTCGGCAGGGTCGGTTGCAACATACAGAATGATGCCGTGCAGGAGTGCTTTGGCTTCTTCATCCCAGAACGCATCACTGCTTGTATTAGGCAAGATCAACGCATCGGCGAGGATCATCGCGTTTTCAGTTATGTCGGGATCGCCGTCTTGCAGCCAATCCAAGGGGTTGAACGCGGATGCATCATCTGTTGAACGCACATCCCCTTGCGAGCTAACAACAAAAACATCATCCGTTTCAGCGTCTTCTTTCACCAAATCCAAATCAACGATCCCCCAAGGATCAACGATATGAACCTCATGGCCCATTTTCATGCGCTGCTTGGCGGTGATCATGGCGTTTTCGCCTTTGGGATCGATCACCAGCATTGACCCCTCATAGGTCAGCAGATTGGGAATGATCTGCGTGGTGCCTTTGCCCGAACGTGTCGGCGCAATGGTCAGAAGATGACGATCCCCCTTATAGGAAATCCACTCAAAATTCTCTTTTCCAAGGCACTGACCAAAACGGATACCGTCGTCATTAAGCACTTTGTGCTTTGCAAGATCATCCATGGTTGCCCAGCGACTTGATCCAAATGTGTCGGGCGGGTTGAACCATGATTGCGTCGCGCGTTTAAGCCAATGGCCGAGGGCAACAAAGAAACCAATAATGGCAACGACACTGGTGGCGCTCCAACCAAGTGAGCCATTCAGCATTAGGGCCGCAGCCAATAAAACGGCCCCCGCGCACCACAACAAAATGTGTCGTACACCCTTTGCACTAGGTGAGAAAAACCACCCCAAAACAAACCCACACGCGGAAGCCAGCAAAATCATAATTATCTTGGACAGAGTGAGGGCGAGGGACAGGTTTTGACTGCCCAGCACTGAGATTCCAACCATCGGGAAGATGACAAACAGGCACAAAAACAGCCCACCCAGTGCCACCGCAGGCAGTGCGTATGGGGTCTTTTTCCAATCCATGAAAGATATTCCTTATTGCTATAGCGACAGGTCAGGGCCGCGTGTGCGGGAGCGTTCCCGATGGGGAGAATGTGAGTGCTTAGTCTTGAGCGTTTGCCTGATCTTCTGGGCCATCAAGTTGCGTTCTTTGATGTGTTTGCGTCGGAGTTTTTGAAACTCTCGCTGCAAGGTGCGACGTTCCTTGATTTGTTCGACGACCATGAAATCGCGCTGATCCTGATCCCGTTTTGCAGCCTTGCGGGCATCCATCTCGTTTTGCTGGCGAATGGATTTGCCCTTGCCTGTGAGGCGGTCAAACAGGCCGCGCAGGCCCTTATTCAGGCGGTCAGAACGAACCTTGGTTTCTTCCGCCCAACGCGCTTTTTGCCCAGTTTTGAGCTTCTGGCGCTCGTCGCGGTGTGCCGTGTTCATATCGCGCAGATTGTCGCGCAGTGGATCAAGATCGTTGTTCTGGCGGTCTTTGATCTGCCCGATATAGCCACGCATTTGATCCGATACTTTGGATCGAAGTTCGGATTGTGTTTCATCGACAGAGGGTAGCTTTTCGGGCGAACCAAGCTTGGCATTCACATCTTTGGTTTTAAGGCCCGTCCATTTGGCAATCGAATGAACGTTGCCATCAACATCCAAAGCCACGAAACCACGACGATCACCACGGGCGAGAAAATAGCCGCGATCTTCAAGCGCATTCTTAAAGCCGATCTGGCTGTCGCAGCGTTCCCATGCTTGCTGAAACGTCTGTTTGACTTCACGCGGATCAAGCCCTTGGCGCTTGGCCTGTTGCCATTCTTCCAGTGTGAAGTTCAGTGGTGATTTGTTGCCATAGGTCGCCAATCCATCAGGCAGTACCCAACCATGATCGAGAAACAGATCACGCGACAAATCCCGCAATTTGTTTTTGAAATGCGGAAGGTTGATGGCCTTCATTTCATCCACGTCGATGCGCGACCACACCACATGGGCGTGGCGACGACCTTCTTTTTCATGCACGACAATCGCGCGGGGCTGATCACTCAGTCCCAACTGTTGCTCTGCACGGTCTGCTGCCTCAAGGAAGTCCTGTTCGGTGGCGATATAATCCTGTGGTGGGTTTAAACTGAGAGAAAACATGAATTGCTTACATTGGGTTGCCTTGGAAATTGCGTGCATCTCTTTGAGCGCACCATGAAGTTGATCAGATGAAAAATCACGCAACTCTAAGCATGACACATGATCATTGTCACGATCATTCAGCAGATGATCTGCCAATGCCTTTGCACCACTACGTTGTGAGCCTTTGAGGATCATTACTTCACCCCCAAGGCTTCCATCAATGTCGCCCGCATCCATGCCACTTCGGCCACGGCGCGTTTGAGGTCTTCTTCCAGTTCAGGATCGACGATCAACGTACCCTGATTGAGATGCTTGGCGATCTGGTTGAGGTTGTTGGCTTGACGTGTTTGCCCCAAACGCGCCAGCACTTCAGCCAATAACTGTTGCTCCGCAACAGGTGGTTTCTGTCGCTTCCGATATTTCGGAGCTTCAGCGGCAAAAACCACTGATTTGATATAAGACGCTAGCGGCATGGCCCCAGCTTGGGCTTCAAGCTGAGACCGTTCCTCTGGGGTCAGCCTTAACGAAAACGGTGCGAGGCGGCTCATGGGCGTGGCCCTCGCAACTTAGGACGCTTGGTGGTGTTATGCGCCTCATCAGATGTGCCCCGATCCAAAGATCGTAACTTGTGGGCAACTTCAGGATCGGACTGTAAATAACGTTCCCAATCCTCTAGATTTTCAAGCAAGGCATTTGGGTCAATGGGTTCTACGAATTCTTCCGCAAGTGCACCATAAACCCCCAAAACGATCGCCGTCGCAAACCACTGGTATTCCTTTCGGGCCTTCTCCGTCGCAATTGCCGCTTTTGAGCCTTTTCTGCTCGCATGTGTGTTGTTAAGCTTTGCGAACGCTAGCAAGAAATCAAACGGGTGGAACGATCAATGCCGCATTCTCTGGAAATCGACAGCACTGAAGTCCATCTCAATATGTTCGCAGGCCATGACAATGGCCGCATCCGTCGGTTAGAAAACGGTCGTTACATGGCCGAAGTTCTGTATCCGGTTTTCAAGCCGAAAACTGTTATCGATCTTGGGTGTGGGCTTGGGTTTTTTCTAAAAGCAATGGCCAACGAGGGCTCAACGGTAACTGCAGTCGACAACGATTGGGTCAAAGATCTGCAAACAGAAGTCCCGAAAGACTCCTACGTTTTTCATGATCTAAATGAGCCATTCAAAAGTCGGAAACGCTACGCTTTAGCCACCTCGTTTGAAGTTGCAGAGCACCTTAAACCGGAACGCAGCGAAAGCTTTGTGGACGACTTGTGTGAGCTATCAAATACCGTCGCGTTTTCTGCTGCGATCCCCGGTCAAGGTGGTAGCGGTCACATCAATCTGCGCTGGCAATCAGATTGGGTAGAGATGTTCGCCGACCGTGGCTACCGCTGCTATGATGCAATCCGGCCAGAGATTTCGAACAAAGAACACTCGTACTTCTGGTTCCGACAAAACGCATTTCTGTTCATCAAAGATGGAACACGTGTCCCCGCGAGCGTCGCTGGCCGTGAAATCACCGCGGATGCGGCCAACCAAGTCTGCCGAAATCTTTACAATCGGCAAGTCAAACGGATGAGGGCACGCATACTTAAACTTCAAGAGCGGATCAAAGAGCTAGAAGCATAACCTGCGGCGCCCGCCGCTACGTTTGCTTCAGCCAACCTTTGTAGTGCACCAGCGTCGCACCGGTTGGGGCCTTCAGCAGCACGTCAAAGTGAAATACCCCTTCGATATCAACCTCAGAAGCGATGCTTTGGGGTAGCATGAACCGCGGGATCGGGATGAAACCCAACCGACCTCGTTTTACTGGGAAATGCAATGCGCCGTTTCGGACATTGAGGTCTAGTTCAAACGTCAAGGCGCCGAAACGCTCGGTCATCACATGATCATTAGGGCAAAGGTAGGATTTAAAAACCCGCGTCCCAAATCGCCGCAGCCATCTTTCTCCACGACCATCAGGGATTTTCTTGACCTCGACTTCAATGCTTTGTTGAGTTGGTGGAAACCCGAACAAGAGTGCGGCGACACGCGCGAGAACACCTGTGCCGCGTGTCACACTCGCCATCCCTTTAAAGGCGCGCGGCGTTACGGCGTTGTGCGTGGCTTTGATCGGGTCAGGCAAAATGTCAAATGATGCACCAAGAACCTGCCTGAAGATGGGAACGTCTGCGGCTTGTGTTCGTTCGGTTTCGATATCGAGGCCTTCAAAGCACGCCTCAACTTGCGCTAACGGGATTAACGAAAGCGCCGGGCCCGCGCCCGCATTTAAGGCGGACATATTACGGCACGCCGCGCGGATCGCGATGGTGGGTGTGTAAGGGCCATCACCGTTTTCAGCCCGCATAACCCATTTCTTACGAATGAACCCATCACCTTGTGGCACTGTCACTTCGACAATCATACCGCCGCGATCCGTTCCAAACGGTTCGAGGGCCTTCGCACCAGCCATCATTAACGAGACGAACCAATTCGGGATGCCAAACCCCAGTTTGCTGCGAAGAAATGACAACACACCAAGCCCATACCGCATAACGCCAAGCTCTAGCCCCGCGCGAAAGCTGACGTTTGGACAGTCGAAATGATCGGGGAACAATCGCTGATCAGGCACTTCGATGCGCCAACCTTGGCGTTTGTACTCGCCCATATTGTAGGATTTAGGTTCTGACCACGAACGCACGGATTGTTTCTGCCCGCTTTGCACTTCGCTATAGTTCATCCCTGTTTGATTGAGGATGCTCTCCACGACAGCCCGCCCGCGCGGGGCCTTGTTGCCGGGAAGAATTGCAGTTTCGATCATCAGTGGAGTTTGCCCAGCGCAGAGCGCCTCGACAGCTGACGAAGACACTGCCGGTACCGAAGACATGCCCGATGCGACGGTTACACCAGCGGCCTTTGCGGCCTCATCAAGCGCACCTATACCCTGACAAAACTCGGCATTGTCGCAGAGATCAAAGTAATGCACCCCTGCACCGATAGCAGCCTCGGCAATCCGGTACGGATCATCTCCATATGCATGAAACGGGCCCGCGGCATCAGCGATCACATCGTAGCGTTCAAAACCCGAAAGAGGTCCATCGCGATCAAATTCCTGATGGGTAAACTCGATCATTTCAGTTGCGAATTGGGGGTTCGGCTTTCGCCTGCTGGCGATTGTCACCTCATGCCCATCGCGCGCCAGTAGCTCGCACAGGCGCGAGCCGAACATTCCTGTACCGCCAATCACAAGTACCTTCATGGCAGCAACCTCGCCTTTAGGCCTTCGTCGGGGATGTCGCACATTTCGGCACGGCCAAACATGGTATACCGATTGCGCGCGACGCGGGCATACATCCAGTCGCGTGCAGATTTCGGAAAAATCTTGAGCCAAACCAGAAACCATCCAATCCCACCGGTGCGACGACCCAGCCGAATAACTGCCTCAAGATCACGGGTAACGCTTCCGTCTTCCTCAATGAACAACCACGAATCCGGATCAAGCGGGTCGAGCCCGTGTTCCATCATCAACGCAGTTCCGGTTTCACCTTGAATAGGAGCAATTTTGATCGTCCCGCTCTTGTCCAATCGATGAACCATCTTCGCGCCAAATGCACAAAGCGCACATGTGCCATCCATCACAGCAATCGCATGGGTCGCTTGGTTCATCATGATCCCTTCATGTTGCTTGATATATAAACGAAAAACGCCGCCCTGACAGGGCGGCGCTTCGTCTCGCGTATTGAGATTTCCTTATGCCACCCAAACCCAAGGGCGCGTGAACGAACCGAGTGCAGCAGTGACCTGCTCATCGGTGGCATCACCTGTTTTGGCGATATGCGCAACGAGGCCAAGTTTCTTGTCCTCAACGACAGAAGTAACCTGCGCCGCAACACCCGCCTTGTCCAACGTGGCGTTGTAGATCCGTGTAATAGAAGACTTACGCAGGTCAGGTTTGAAGATTTTCCCCACGGCTGTTTTGGGCAGCTCGTCCATGATTTCGAGGTATTTGGGGTAAGCCGCGCGTTCATGGATATGCTTCTTTGCGTATTCCATCAGCTCGTCCACGGTAACTGTCGCGCCGTCGGTCAATTCAACGAACGCAGCAGGGACTTCGCCGGCATGGGCATCGGGCTGACCGATTGCACCCGCAAAGGCCACTTGCGCATGTCCGGCAAGCGCTTCTTCGATTTCCGCAGGATCAATATTGTGCCCACCACGAATGATCAGATCTTTCGCGCGCCCCGTGATCCAAAGGTAGCCGTCCGCATCAATGCGCCCCAGATCACCCGTACGCAGATAGCGGCGGGTCTGAACGTTTGCACCCGGATAAAACAGATCCGCGTTCTTGGCTTCTTCGGTATATGTGTGCCCCTCGTAAACACCTGGCGAGTTCACACAAATTTCGCCGATCTCGTCCGTGCCGACATCGAGATGCGTGTGCGGATCAATGATGCGCACTTTTGTATACGGGAATGGAATACCGATTGAACCGACCTTCTTTTCACCTTCGGGCGGGTTGATGGACACCAGACACGTAGCCTCTGTCAGGCCATAGCCTTCGCAAATGGTCACACCAGCGGCGGCTTCGAACTTTTTATACAGCTCAAGTGGCAGAGGGGCGGAGCCACAGAATGCCAAGCGAAGCGTAGAGATGTCTGCATTCACTGGGCGTTGCATCAGTGCCGACATCGCTGTCGGAACTGTAATCATGAACGTCACCTTGTGGCGCTCTACCAGCTTCCAGAAATTATCGAACACCCCGTCCCCGCGATAACCTTGCGGTGTCGGGAACACAATATGCGCACCCGAGCCAAGCGACGCACCAAGCGAAACGATGGTCGCAAACACGTGGAACAATGGCAGCGGACAGATCAGAATGTCTTCGGGCTCAAACAGCAGATGATCGCCAAGCCATGAATTGTAGATGATGCCGGAATTGCGGTGCTGCGCGACCTTAGGCATGCCCGTCGTACCACCCGTGTGGAAATAGGCCGCGACGCGGTCTTCTTTTGGGTCCTCAAACGTCAGCGTCGTGGGCTGACTGGCGATTGATTTGTTGAAATCGATAACGCGCGCGCCATGGTTGACCTGCACCTTCGGGCGGATCAGCGGCACGATCAGTTTCTTGATGCCACCGATGTATTTCAACAGATCGACCTCTACGACGGTCTTAACGTTTGGCGCGTGGTCCACGGCTTCAGCGGCCTTTTGCGCGACATCCGTTTTCGGGAATGCCTTTAGCGTCACGAGGACTTTAGCCCCTGTTTCTTTCAGGATCGCACCAATCTGGTCTGCATCTAAAAGCGGGTTAATCGGGTTTACGATACCGGCCACCGTACCGCCTAGATAGGTCAGCACCGTTTCCATCGAATTTGGCAGAAGAAACGCGACAACATCATCTGATCCGACACCAAGTTCACGGAAAAGGTTCGCAGTCTGCGCCACTTTGCCCTGAAGGTCAGACCAGCTCAGCGTTTCAGACGGATCCTTTTCGCCAGAAAACATTTGGAATGTCACTGCGTCGCGATTTGGAAATTTCTCCGCATTGCGGCCTAACTGTGCCCAGACAGAATGTGCGGCGCCGCGATCATCCCAGGTCATCTCATCTTCAATCGCATTGCGATCAGCCATAGATGCAAACGTCATCGCTCGCTCCTCCCGATATAATTGTTCCGCCCCTGCGGGCAGTTTCCCTGTTTAGTAGGATGTGGTGGATTGCCGCGCCGCGCAAGACTAACGCTACGAAAAAGGGCCGCTCCAGAACTGTCTGGAGCGACCCTCATGCAAACAGAGAACTCGTAACTAACCTTAGTCTTCCTGCGGAATCCGCAATACTTGACCCGGATAAATCTTGTCCGGGTGGCTCAGCATTGGTTTGTTCGCTTCGAAAATCTTCATGTAGTCATTGGCGCTACCAAGGGTTTTCTTCGCGATTGCGGACAGGTTGTCGCCTTTTTCCACAGTGTGGAAAACCGCGCCGTCGTCGCTGTCATCTTCGACTTCAGCAACACCTTCAACGTTACCAACAGCAAGAATGATCTTTTCACGGGCTTCCTTGGAAACCGCTTTGCCTTTGATTTTGACTTTGTCGCCTTCAACAGAAATGTCGAGACCTTCGGCGTCCAAACCAAGGTCCGCGACTTCTTTGTTCAGTGCTTCAGCAGTTGGTTCACCAGCAACATCTTTGCCAGATTTTTTCCAAAAATTAAACAGACCCATCTTTGTTCTCCCCTAAGAATGGTGTTCGTATTGGGGTGAACTTGGCGTTCTCGTCAGCATTCCTCAAGGGGAATTAATCCGTTTGTGCGCCATCCGTGAACTGTAGCTTTGCAAGCCGGGCATATAGTCCGCCTTGCGCTACCAAGTCATCATGGGTGCCAATCGCGGCAATTTTACCCTCTTCGAACACGATAATACGGTCTGCTTTCTTAACCGTCGCCAAACGGTGTGCCACGATCAAAGTTGTGCGGTCTTTGGAGAGCGTATCAACCGCGCTTTGCACCGCGCGCTCGGATTCAGCATCCAACGCACTTGTCGCTTCATCAAGCAACAACACCGGTGCGTCGCGCAAAATGGCGCGCGCAATGGCGACACGTTGTTTTTGCCCACCTGAAAGCATCACGCCACGCTCGCCGACGTAACTATCGTATCCTTCTGGCAGAGCTGTCAGGAAATCATGCGCTGCTGCGGCTTTTGCAGCGGCTTCAACCTCGGCGTCAGTCGCATCAGGGCGACCAAAGCGAATGTTCTCGCGCGCGGAGGCCGCGAAAATGACAGGGTCTTGGGGCACAAGCGCCATGTGGCGACGGAAGTCCGCACGATCCAGATCACGCAGATCATCGCCATCAATTGTAATACGCCCCGCGCTTGGGTCATAGAACCGCAACAGCAGTTGAATGATCGTTGTCTTACCAGCACCTGACGGCCCGACGAGAGCAACGGTCTCTCCCGGTTCGACAGTAAATGTCACCCCGTCTAGCGCCTGCACACCTGGGCGTGCTGGATACGTGAATACAACATCTTCAAATTCGATCTCGCCGCGACGGGTTGCAGGCGCAGGAAGCGCTTTGGCAGGATCGCTCACTGCGTCTTGGGTGTTTAGCAATTCGACCAAACGTTCCGTCGCACCAGCTGCGCGCTGAAGTTCCGACCAGATCTCGGTCAACGCACCAACTGCGCCAGCGACCATGATTGTATAGATCATGAACTGTACCAGTTCACCGACAGTAATGTTGCCCGCGCGAACGTCCGCAGCCCCCATCCAAAGGAACCCGACAATCGCGCTAAACGCCAAGAAGATGACGATCGCCGTCAGAATCGCGCGGGTCGTGATACGTTTGCGTGCCACTTGGAAGCTTTGCTCGGTGACGCGGTGAAAATTCTCACGGCTATGGCTTTCGTGTGTAAAGGCCTGCACCGTTTGCGCACTTAGCAGCTGTTCGGAAGCATCCCCGGAACTCTGTGCGAT
The DNA here is from genome assembly GCF_900185015.1 of Octadecabacter ascidiaceicola. Classification (GTDB taxonomy): domain Bacteria; phylum Pseudomonadota; class Alphaproteobacteria; order Rhodobacterales; family Rhodobacteraceae; genus Octadecabacter; species Octadecabacter ascidiaceicola. Next base: position 187,885 of record NZ_FXYD01000003.1, read on the forward strand.
CCAGTCTTGGTTTTCCTTGCTCAAGCGACGCACTTTGCGCCCCAAAATGATGATCGGAAACACGATCAGCGGAATCGGCCAAAGCACCATCAATGACATCTTAACAGAGGTGAACAGCATCAACGCGATGCCACCCAATAAGATCAAAACATTGCGCAGCGCAACGGAGACCGAGCTGCCGATCACTGAAAGGATAACGGTGGTATCCGTTGTAATCCGACTCAGGACTTCTCCGGTCAATATCCGTTCAAAAAACGCAGGGCTCATAGAAATCATACGGTCAAAAACCGACACGCGAATATCAGCAACCACCCGTTCGCCTAATCGGGTAACGAAATAGTAGCGCAGCGCCGTACCGACTGCCAAAAGGGCCGCTAAACCAAGCGCCGCCGCGAAATACCCGTCCAACAGGCTTGGGTCGGCGATATCAAAATTGTCGACGACGCGGCGAACGGCAAGCGGCAACACCAATGACATCATCGCCGTGGTCACCAACGCGACACCCGCCAATGCGATCAACAAACCATACGGCTTCATGAACGGCCACAATGCGCCCAGCGCACCGATCTCCTTTGAACGTTCGCGTTCCATTTCAGCTTTTCTTGGGGCGTCGGCCATAACATATCCTTTGTTAAGGACACGACTTAATGGCGCGCGCAGGAGCACACAACCGCCCAGAACCAAGCATCTGTTCGGATGCGTCGTAATATCTCAATTTATCGGAAAGCCTTCTGGCTCCGAACCGCCTATTTCCACGCAGTTATCGGGCCAGAGCGCAGGAATGTACTTTCTGATGGAGGTTGGAGCGGGTGGGGGGAATCGAACCCCCATCTCCAGTTTGGAAAACTGGGGTCTTAACCATTACACAACACCCGCGACCAAGCACTTCCTATTTCAGGGAAATTGGGGCGTCAAGACATCGTCGGTCATGTTTCGACAATACCTGCGGAGGCCGACAAGAAACAGCAAAAGCGATCTTCAAAACTTTAGCTTCAATTGGCGGTCGATCTTGAGGTGAGATAACGCCGTACCGACGATTTCTTCCGCCTTCAATACAACCGTTGCCGCTGCACGTGCATCCTCACCCGCGTCATGATGGTGAAATTCGAGGCCAAGATGCTTTTTGAGATTCGCAAGCCCGTGCCCCCCTGCCCCCTTCAACTCAGGCCAAGCTTGACGGGCAACCGTCACACTGTTGGTCCAATGTGAAGTGATCATCGGCACACCGTAACGCACACAAGCCGACGTGAGCGCCTTTTCATCAAACGTGCTGTGTTGCACGAGGGAATGGGTGTTCAATAGATCAAATAAGCGAGCAAAGACTGTTGGAAACGTTTCCGCGCCCGCCACAGTTTCGGCTGAAATCCCATGCAGATCAGTATTGAATGGTTCAAACGGTTCTTCTGGGTCAATCAAAACAGAATAGGCCTGCACATCGCCCGTTTCACCAACAAAACAAAGCCCAATCTGACATATCCCACCGATCATTTTACCAGCTGTTTCTACATCTAGCGCGATGAAACGAAACGGGCCGGTCGGTAACGTCGTGAGATGTCCAAACTTGTTCAACATGTTCCTTGCTAGCTACCCGGCACTTTTCCATTCAACCGGGGTGACATAGACGATGTCGTCATCAACGCTGACCATTACATCCCCGTCCTGAATATTCACCTGCATCTGCATGGACCGATTTGCCAATGCGCTCAGTTCTCGGGTGGCGGTTTCGGCAAAGTTCATGACCTGAAGATTATCAAATCGCGTGGTGCTGTTCTTGATTTTCTCCCACCACATTTCTGCGGTCCTGCCACCGTAGCTACAAACGATAACCTTGTCGGATTTTCCGCAAGACTGGCGGACAACCTTTTCGCTAGGCAAACCTAGCGACACCCATAATTCCAACTCACCGCTCAGGCTTTTCTGCCAGATGTCCGGCTCATCGTCCGTTGAAATACCTTTTGTCATCTCCAAATGCTCATCCGCATTCAAAGCAAAGGCGAGGACGCGCACCATTAATCGTTCATCCGTCTCAGACGGATGCTTTGCCACAGTTAGTTTGTGGGTCTCGTAATAGTGGCGGTCCATGTCACAGACGGACAATTCAACTTTGTAGATCGTAGCTTTTTGCGCCATGTCATGCCCCAGACAATCGAAGATAGTGATGCCTAATGCTTATGCCCGTTTTCTGAAAGGATTTTCAAAGCCTGAGTATTATGTATGCCAAGAAAGCGTCCCGAAGCTTCTGCAACCGAGACGAACGGGTAGGACCTAAAACAAGTCGTTGGCCCCCGACGCCGTAGCCAGTAGGGTTCCGGCTATTCGAAATATCCGCTCGTCATTGAGGAAGCACTACAATGAAAACCTTGCAACACGCTTTCACACTCATCGCATCCTTCGCGCTTTGCTCTTCCGCGCAGGCCCAATCAGAGCACGAAACCCTGCTTTGCGAAGCCGCTGAGACTGGCCGCGTTGTCGAGGTTGTTTACGACGGAGACGAAGACAAAGACAAAGACTGCCTACCACGACTGGTTGACGTGCACCAAGTCGGGATCGGCAACAACGGGCAACTCTATATGCATGGTTGGCAGACGCGGGGCTGCACCAATGGGCGGGACTATGAATCCAAGCGGATTTTTCGCTTCGATCGGATCCAGTCGGTGGAAATTGTAGAAGGCGACTTCGGCGAGCGGTCCCGAGAGATCAAAGCCGAAGGCTGGGATGGGTGCATAGGTTCGAACTGTTTCATGGCCGAGAACATCTGCGAATAGATTTGCCGTTTCTCAGCCACTACTGACAGATCGGTAAAGGGCTGTAGTTCGGTGTTGGAAGCGAGGCCCGCCAATCTCGAATGATCGGCTCTAGCTGGCGTTTTGGCCAGAACTGCGGTGCACCGATTTGGCTCAAGCAGGAACTATTCCAATACAGACCTTCCGCAGCCGGTGAACGCCCATTGCTTACCGCTGACGCAACCGCACTGATATCACGCGACTCTGGGTAAATATAAAGTGACGTCCGGTTTCCATCGACCATTGAGATTATCTGCTGTGACACGTCTTCGGACCAAGTCGTGCATCCGTTGCTTCGCCCGCTGGTGTAATCAATCAATCGCCCGAAGCGCACGAAACCATCGTCGTCCGCGTGGGGACTGTTCGGTGCGCTCATCCGACATTGTGAACGTACAAACGCCGCCATATGCCCGCCAATCGCTCGATCCCTTGCGTTGGATGTCTCTCTCATTCCATCAAACACAAGGAACGTCCGGTTGAACGGCACCGTCTGGCCGCCTTGCCGAATATATCCCTTATGGGACGTGCGCGCCTCAGCCGTTAGGTACGACCCGCCCATTGTCAGGTTTGAGCCCAAGGCATTGCTGAAATGGCGTGCGCATTCGCGACCATTTGAGAAATCCGCCCCCGGAATGCTGCGTCCGTTTCCGTATCCGGACGACACAGCCCGGAACGTACCCTGTGCTTCGCAAATAATGTAATATCGTTGCGCAGGCGTTCCACGCGACGACGTGCTCGGCCGCGTCGCATCCATCGCCATATAGCATGGGTTTCGAACGCCAGCTCGCCGCACTTGCTGTCGATAAAGATCGCGTGCGCGCTCAAGAACTACAGGCGCAATCTGCCCTTCACCGGTCCCAACATGCCGTTGCAACCACGCGGGCACCTCCCGCGACAACGGCTGCGCAAAAGCGGGCGATTGTGCCGTACCTGCCAAAACCAGCACAAGCCAAAGGCTTTTAACAAACCGCTTCACCAGTAAACCACCCATGAGTGCCTCCAACCATGTCCACACGACAACACTAACAAAACCAAAATAGAACGGGAGTAATTTTTCCTGCCCTTTGTCAAAAAACGACGAACGACCGTATTGGTAACGCGGAAACTCAGAGCAACGCTATTGATAGCACACATCTACAGACCGGAAGTGTGAAGCAGGCTGGAATCGTGGATAATGCAGTCGGGTCGGCGAATATTATCGACGGGTCTGTTCAGGAAGCTGATCTTGCGGACGGGTCCGTTTCCGCGCGAACAATTCTCGCAGGAGCTGTGGACCAATCCCACCTTGCGGATAGCGTTTAGTTCATGTGGCCCCGGAAGGCTTGTGGCGACAGGTGTAATATGTTCGCCAGTTAACGTACGGGCGCATTCCGTGATGTAAAGTAATTTAAACAAGCCGAGGCTTGCTGACATCAGAGTTCCGGGTTCCGCCGGACTCATCACAAGGTTCAATTGTCCGTTGGCGCGTGCAATTTCCATCTAGCACGGTCCGATCAGTGGTTTGAAATCGGACAGTCGCTCCAGGCCCAACGAAAGGGTTTCAGCACATGAAAAGGCAAAATAGGTGGAAGGAACGGGCCGTGCGCGTAGGCCATTGCCAGTTCCATTTCCACGCCAGGACGATCCGCTTCGGCATACATTGCGTCCCAGATCCGAAAATAGGTTTCCGCACGGACACTGATCTCTTCTTCACCTACCAAGGACGCTGAAAGACCTACGCGACGCAGTACTTTCTCAGGCGTGATACCAAGTATCGCGCTCATTTGTTTTAGGTAGCCACCTATTGGATACCGCGTTGCCATCCTGTTTCTCCGGTCTAATACCCTGTCATTTATGACCTTAGCCGATGCACGACTTCCATACTTCTAGATGATTTTGGCACGATGCAGTACCTGTTTGGCACCTATCGACAATTCCCTTTCTTGCGTGTCTCGTTACATTGGACCCAACAACGGCCAGGAGGCGGCGCAATGCGACTTACCGTAAATGGAACTGAGCACGAGGTGGACGTCACATCAGACATGCCGTTGCTTTGGGTGCTTCGTGACGAGTTGAACATCACTGGCCCCAAGTATGGATGCGGAATTGCCCAATGCGGTGCATGTACTGTGCATGTCGACGGGTTTGCTGTTCGGTCCTGCCAACTTGCAGTAGGTGACCTCGCAGGGGGGCATGTCACGACGATCGAAGGTCTCGCATCACCCGAAGGCCTACACGCCGTTCAAGAGGCGTGGATAGAGCATCAAGTTGCGCAATGCGGGTACTGTCAATCAGGCCAGATCATGCAGGCCGCATCGTTTCTTGAAACCAATCCTGAGCCGACGGATGAAGACATCGATGCTGCCATGTCAGCAAACCTGTGTCGCTGTGGAACATACCCCCGCATTCGCGCAGCGGTACATGCTGCCGCGAAGAAACTGCAGGAGGCCTAGGTCATGGCAAGTGTCGGAAAAATCGCTAGGCGTACGTTCCTGATCGGCTCCGCTGCGATCGCAGGGGGCGTCGCCTTTGGAACCTATATGGTCAAACGCCCGATCCCCAATCCATTGCTGGACGATCTTGCTGATGGCGAAGCTGCCATTACGCCGTTCGTGAAAATCGCGGCGGAAGGTGTCACATTGATCACGCCACGCGCCGACAAGGGACAGGGTGCGTACTCGATCCAAGCGTATCTGATCGCAGAAGAACTCGACATTGACCCAAAGGACACGATCCGCACACCAGGGCTGCCTGGCCCTGCATATTACAATGCGGCTGTCATGACAGAAGGGTCTCCGCTGCCCGCCTATGACGAAAGCGCCACCGCAGAAACTATTCGCTCTGTGCTGCGCGTTATACCAAAGCTCTTTGCGCTTCAGATGACCGGCGGCTCATCTACCGTGCCAGACATGTACGACAAACTACGCCACGCTGGCGCTGTTGCGCGTGAGACGTTGAAAGAAGCCGCTGCCATACGCACCGGTTTCGCGCGCGCGCAATTAACGACTGAAAACGGACATGTGGTTACACCGGATGGTGACAAAATCGCCTATACGGACCTCGCGGTTGAGGCCGCAGAGATTGATCCCATCACAGATGTTGAATTGCGCGACCCAAAAGACTGGCGCTACCTTGGCAAGCCCGGCCTGACACGCATCGACATGGAACCGAAATGTACGGGCGCCGAGAAATACGGCATTGATCTAAACTTCGATGGGATGCTCTTTGCATCAATCTGTGCAAACCCCGGTATCGGGGGCGCACTTGAAAGCTTTGATGCGTCCGCCGCTGAAAGCATGCCGGGTGTTCAAAGCATCATCGAGGTCAAAGCGGGCAACGCAGGCGTCGCTGTTATCGCCAGCAACACATGGTACGCATTTCAGGCTGTTAACGCGATTGAATGTGAATGGGGGGCGCCGGCATATCCGGCGACCAGCGCCGAAATATTTGCGAACCTCGAAGCGGCAGTGAACAAAGAAGATAACTTCGACCATCGGCAACGTGATGAAGGCGACGTGGACGCCGCGCTAGCCGAAGGTGAGGTTTTTGAGGCGCAGTATCGCATTCCATTTTTGGCCCATGCGCCGATGGAACCGATGAATGCGATTGTTAAGGTCACTGACGAAAAGGTCGAAATATGGACTGGGACGCAAATTCCACTCTTCATCAAAAACCGCGTCGCACAGAACCTCGGGATCGAGGCAGAGAACGTCTTTGTCTATGTGCAACCCATGGGGGGGAGTTTTGGCCATAAGCTAGAAATGACCCACGTCGAACAGGCCGCGGAAGTGGCGGCTTCGGTGAAAGGTACGCCTGTAAAATTCACATGGTCACGCGAAGAAGACATGACCCACGATTACCCGCGGCCAGCATCCGTGATGCATGCGCGCGGTAAGATCAAAGATGGCAAGGTTGATACGTTTGACGTTTCGGTCTCCCAATCGGCGATGGCACCAGGTTGGTTCGGCCGGCTAACCGGAATAGGAATTCCAGGACCGGACGCAACAATCACGACAGGATCATGGGATCAGCCCTTTGCAATTCCTAACTACCGCGTCACGGGCTACCGCGCCCCTGATATGGTGCCGGTATCGTCTTGGCGCTCAGTTGGTGCATCCGGCAATGGTTTCTATCATGACACGTTCCTTGATGAGCTGATCCACAAAGCGGGCGCCGACCCTATGGAAGAACGGCTGCGTCTCTGTTTGCACGAGCAATCGCGCAAAGTCCTAGAAGAAGTTGCTGAACTTTCTGGATGGGACGGGCCATCCATGGGCGAAGACAAAGGCCGCGGCGTTGCCTTTTGTCTTTCCTTTGGCGTGCCAACTGCGCAGGTGATCGAAGTGACGAACACGGATCGCGGCATCAGAATAGACAAAGCATTTATCGTCGCGGATGTCGGTCGCGTTTTGGACCCGATGAACGCAGAGGCCCAACTAACCGGCGGCATGATCTATGCCCTCAGCCACGCGATCAATTCCGAACTAACCTACGAGAATTATGGACCGGTCCAGAACAATTACCATGCGTACGAAGGCCTTCGGCTTTATCAGACACCCCAAATTGAGGTTAGGATTCTCGAAAACATGTCAGGCATTCGTGGTGTCGGTGAACCGGGTGTACCACCTGCGGCTCCAGCACTCGGCAACGCGATTTTCGCGGCCACGGGCCAGCGCATTCGTGAGATGCCGTTCAACAAGCATATTGATTTCATCTGAGGAATGTCGCGATGACCACCAGACTTATAGTAGCCTCGCTGACAATCGCGGCGTCAGTTGTTTTCGCCGAAGTTGAAATCTCGCCGCCAGAAAGTGCAACCCAGGCCGAAGGATTGGACGCGTGGTCTCGTATCTTTGATGTCGCAAGCCATCCCCGTTGCGCGAACTGCCACACAGGACCGTCTGATCGACCAATGTGGTCAGGCCCGACGTACGGCACGACACGCCCGCACGGGATGAACATTCAGGCCGGCGACAGCCGTATGGGTGTTGAGTATCTACAATGCTCGACGTGCCATACGACAAAGGACACGGATTGGGACAATGCGAACCTGATGCCACACGCCGCCCCTCGCGTTGCTATGGGCTGGGCTCTAGCCCCTGTTGAGGCCGACTGGTTCGGAAAGACAAGCGATGAAATCTGCGCCCAGCTTCGAGATCCGGACTTGAACGGCGGTCGCGACATGTTGGAAATTGCAGAACATCTGAACCATGATCTGATCCTTCATTGGGCATGGAATCCGGGCGGGGGCCGCGAACCTGCGCCCTACAGCCTGCAGGAACATGTCGATGACATCCTAATCTGGGGCGTAGCTGGAATGCCCTGCCCGGAAAGCTAAGGAGAACGACATGTACGTAGGTATAGCTGGTGGCTTGCTTGTCTTCACGGGAATTTGGCATGCAACTGAATGGATCATGGACGGCCGTCGTCGCGACACTTGGGCGCTTGTTCCCTTTGGACTTCTCTACTTGGTCTTTGGGTATCTGTTGGTCACTCTCTTCGGAGGCACGACTATTCAAGTCCTCGCGCTGATTGCTGCTGCGATTGGCGGCGGTATTGCGTTTATGCGCCGGACTCACATCGAAGTGCGCAAATGGGTCATTTGGAGCATCATTGCGATCGATTTAATGATCGTCGTTGCGCTGGTGTTTGCGCTATTGGGTTAACTTAATCCGCAGTTCCATTCGCAAAAATACCTCCCTACAATCTGTTCCTTTGAAGGCGGGAAATGTACGGCGGTTCTCGCCCCGGGGTATTCTGGAAGGAAACACGATGAGCATTTTCGCGTCCGATCCGCGTGGTCTTCTAACCAAGCTGTTCGGCGAAGCAGTTTCCGCTGCCGACCCTATGCGGATTGTCGCCGCCCATTTGCCGGAGCGCCCAAAGGGGCGATTGCTGATCATCGGCGCGGGCAAGGCCAGTGCGCGAATGGCAGAGGCCGTAGAAGAGCATTATGGTCCATGTGAAGGGCTTGTGGTCACGCGCTACGGATATGAGCGACCGACGCAAGGCATTGAAATTGTTCAGGCGTCACACCCCGTACCAGACGCCGCGGGTGAGGCCGCGACACGTCGCATGTTCGATTTGGTTTCGGGTTTAGGCCCTGACGATCACGTCATCGCCCTGATTTCTGGCGGCGGCTCTGCACTGCTTTGCGCCCCCGCGGAAGGCCTAACGCTTGAAGATAAAATGGCGGTGAATACTGCGCTGCTCGCATCGGGCGCGCCGATCGGGGAAATGAATGTCGTTCGAAAACACCTTAGTCGTGTGAAGGGCGGGCAACTCGCCGCTGCGTGCGACCCCGCACGACTTTTAACCTTGCTGATTTCTGATGTTCCTGGCGATGACCCAAGCGAAATTGCATCTGGGCCCACGGTTGGGAACACCACCACAGCACAAGACGCGCTCGCGATTATAAAGCAGCGTGGCATTGATTTACCTGCTCGTGTTGCTAACGTCCTTGCTGGCCAAAACCATGTTGTTCCCCCTGATGATCCGCGCCTAAAAAGAGCCGAAACAAAAATTATCGCCGCGCCGTCGCTTTCACTTGGGGTGGCTGCTGCCATCGCTGAGAAAGCTGGCCTAGATGTGCGGCTACTCGGAGACGCTATCGAAGGAGAAGCGCGCGACCTTGGCCAAACCCAGGCCCGGCTTGCGATGACGCTGCAATCGGAAATGACGACGAACGACAAGCCGATCCTGCTGTTGTCCGGTGGGGAATGCACCGTCACGCGGCGTGGCGACGGCGTTGGTGGCCCGAATGCTGAGTTCGTGTTGTCGGCGGCATTGGCCCTCAATGGAAAAGCAGGCATCCATGTTCTCGCCTGCGATACCGATGGTGTCGACGGCGCCGCCGAAGTCGCAGGCGCATATGCTGGGCCGGACACCATCGCGAAGGCAGAGCTCGCTGGTGTTTCGCTTCAGGTTTCCCTCAACCGCAACGACGCGCACTCATTCTTTGCCGCGATTGAAGGGCAAATCGTGACGGGCCCAACGCTGACGAACGTGAACGATTTCAGGGCGATTTTGGTGTTCCCTAGAAGCTAGACCACTGACCTATTTCGCATATCTAAAACCGCTTAGCGGTCACCTAATCGTTCATCATGGGAGCGCTAGAATTTCCGCAAGGACCGAAACCGCGAGAACGCTGCTATCGCGCACGGAGGGGATCAGCCCTATAGGGCCGCGTATCTTTTCGATATTTTCGGCGGCCACACCCAGTTGGCTCAACTCGGCGCGCCTCGTTTCACTGGCCTGCAAGCTACCCTGACACCCGACGTAGAATGTCTGCTGATCGAGGAGTTCGCTCAGGATCGGGGCTTCCCATTCGTGGTCGTGAAAGAAGAACAACACGGCTGTTCTATCGTCCAGTGACACATATTCCGGACAGATCGAGCTTCGGATTTCATGCATGTCCCAGCCCTGAACGGGGGGTATGCCAAGTGTTTCCGCGTCGGGCGAGATCAATGCGCCATGATAGCCGAGCGATTGGACCAGCCGCGTGAATGTCGTCGCTTCAGGACCTTTCCCGAACACCACGAACCGCAGGGGCGGCGTAAGGTGCAATGTAAAGTTATCGCCAGCGATGCCTGTTTGGGAAAGCTGGTCCTGTGAGATGCGGCCGCTGTCCATCGCGATGGACAGATCAATTGGCTGCCGGTCTGTCACCACCTTGGCGATTAAGGACAGTTCGCTGGGCTGCGGCTGGGGCAACAGCAAAATCTCAAGCCCACCGCCGCAGGGCAATTGAATATCAACATAGGGCGATCCCCGTCCATATAGAATGCGGCGCGGGGTGCTGTCGGCCCGCGTCTGTTCTGCATGCAGGGCAAGGTCAGACTCGATACAACCCGATGACAGGCTGCCGATCCGGTTGCCATCATCCGCGAAAACCATCGACGCCCCGACCGATCGATAAGACGGCCCCTCGGTTCGAATAACTAAGGCCAACACGCCCAAGACCTCACCCACGGCCAACGCGAGTAGCGGGTCACGTGTGTCAGGTTGAGCAGAGTTGATTGCGGTCATGTGCATTAGCGCTGCTTTCGCTGGGATATGAAAGCGGTGTGAACGCATGTCTTCCAGCGTTCACACCCGTTTTCTTCGGCCTAAGAACAAGCCTGTACAGCGCGCCGTGTTAACACGCCAACGAGATGCGCACGGTACTCTGCTGACCCATGTAGGTCCGAGATAAGATCACCTGCATCGACCGCCAGCCCCTCAAGAGCATCGGCTGAAAAATTGGCGTTTAGGGCGGCTTCCGCCTCGCTCCAGCGGAACACGCCACCATTGGACGCCCCCGTGACGGCCACGCGCACTGTGTCGCCGAACTTGGCGACAAAGACACCGACCAATGCGAAGCGGGAAGCAGGCTGATCGAACTTCTGATAGTTCGCCGCATCGGGGATAGGGAAGTTCACGCCGGTTACGATCTCGCCTTCCTCCAGCGCGGTTTCGAATAGATCAACGAAGTAGTCATCCGCCGAAATCTCACGCGTGTTGGTGACGACTGTCGCACCTGACCCAAGCACGCCCGCCGGGTAGCAAGCCGCCGGATCATTGTTGGCGATCGAGCCGCCAATGGTACCACGGTTACGCACCGCTGGATCGCCGATGTTGCCAGCCAATGCGGCCAGTGCGGGATAGGCAGAAGCCTCATCAGCAACTTGCCCGTGGGTCGTCGCGCCGCCAATGCTAAGCGTGCCAGAGGCGGCGTTGACGCCGACCAACTCACTTAACCCGCTGAGTTTCACCAAGGTTTCCGGTGCCGCCAGCCGTTGTTTCATTGTCGGCAATAGCGTTTGCCCGCCGCCCAGCGCCTGCGCTCCATCCGCTTTCATTGCGGTGGATGCTTCATCGACTGACGTTGGGATTACCAAATCAAAATCATACATAATTTATGTCCTTATTCTGCGGCGAAAGAACGGGTGTTCCCTGTTCTTTCGCCAACGAGAGATCATTTGTTCATAGCCGCCCAAACGCGCGACGGAGAGACAGGCATGTCGATGTGATCGACATCATGCCCCCCACGCACCAGCGCATCGACAACGGCATTCACAATGGTCGGAGGAGAGCCAATCGCACCCGCTTCACCGCAGCCTTTTGACCCGATTGGGTTGTGGGTGCAGCGCGTTGCGTGGCTGTGATCGACCACCAGATTTGGCAGATCGTCGGCCCGTGGCATCGCATAATCCATAAGCGAACCGGACAGAAGCTGGCCGTTCTTGTCATAAACGCTGTTTTCCAACAGCGCCTGCCCGATACCTTGCGCCAATCCGCCTTGCACTTGGCCCGTCACGATCATCGGGTTCACGACAACCCCGAAGTCATCCAGCGCGACCATAGAACAGATGGTCACCTTTCCAGTTTCAGGATCAACCTCGACCTCGCTGGCATAGGCGCCAGACGGATAGGTGAAGTTGGCCGGATCGTAAAAGGCGGTTTCTTCTAGCCCCGGTTCAAGTTCCTCGATCGGGTAGTCGTGCGGGATGTAGGCCTTTAGCGCCACATCGCCGAAGCCAACGTTCTTGTTGGTGCCTTTGATCGAAAAGACGCCGTCGTTGAACTCGATGTTCTCCGGTTTGTCTTCGAGCATATGCGCCGCAATCGCCGTCGCTTTGACGATGATCTTTTCCGTGGCGCGGAACACCGCCGAGCCACAGACCGCAAGGCTACGAGACCCATAGGTACCCATCCCGAAGGGGATTTTCGACGTATCACCATGCACGATATCAACCGACAGTGCATCGACACCCAACATGTCCGCAACGATCTGCGGGAAGGCAGTTTCATGACCTTGGCCGTGGCTGTGCGCCCCCACCATCACGGAGATATTGCCCGTCGGGTTCACCCGAACCGTCGCCGCGTCATAAAGGCCAACGCGCGCGCCAAGGATACCAACAAGGTTGGACGGCGCGATGCCGCAAGCCTCGATATAGGCATTAATGCCCAAGCCCCGAAGTTTGCCGTTCTTGGCGCTTTCTGCGCGGCGCGCTTCGAACCCAGCAAGGTCGGCAGTCTTTTCCAGCCCATCCATCAACGCGTCGTAATCGCCGCTATCGTATTCAAGACCCGCCGCCGAGGCGTAGGGGTATTGATCCTTCTTTATGAAGTTCTTGCGGCGGATTTCGACAGGGTCCATCCCGAGTTCACGGGCGCATTTGTCGATGACCCGTTCGAGAGAATAGGTCGCCTCTGGCCGCCCTGCGCCGCGATAGGCATCGACGGGGGCGGTGTTGGTGAACACGGCCTTCACGTTCACATAGACGTTGGGAACCGTATAGTTCCCCGCCATCAACGTGCCATGCAAGAAGGTCGGCGTAACTGTCGCAAAGTTCGACAGATAGGCACCGACATTGGCCATGGTTTCTGTACGGAAGGCGATGAAGGTGCCGTCCTTTTCGGTGGCCAGTTCGATCTTGGTGACGTGATCGCGCCCATGGGCATCGGCAAGAAAAGATTCCGTGCGCGTTGCTGTCCACTTCACCGGACGACCCAGTTTCTTAGCCGCGGCAAGAACCAACGCCTCTTCGCTGTAGTGATAGATTTTCGAGCCAAACCCGCCGCCCACATCAGGGGCGAGCACGGTCAGTTTGTTTTCGGGAATACCAAGGACAAAGGCCGCGATCAGAAGCCGCGACAGGTGCGGGTTTTGCGAGGTGGTTGTCAGTTTATAATCACCCGTGCCCGGATCGTATTCGCCAATGGACGCGCGTGGCTCCAAGGCATTTGGCACAAGACGGTTGTTGACCAATTCCAACGTAGTCACGTGTGGCGCGGCTTTAATAGCCTCGTCCGTGGCAGCGCGGTTGTCTTCGATCCAACCCCAATCAAAACAGGTGTTGGTTTCGATCTCGTCGTGAACCAGCGAACCAGAACCAGCGACAGCCGACGCCATGTCGATCACCGCATCGAGTTCTTCGATATCCGCCTCAATCGCCTCAACAGCATCCAAAGCCTGTTCCAGCGTTTCGGCCACAACAGCCGCGTAAGCATCGCCCACATGACGCACTTTGCCGTGGGCCAAGACGGGCCGCTTGGGTTCCTTCATCGGCTCGCCGTCGCGGCTCACGATGGCCCAACCGGCGGGGTTGCCGCCGACTTCGACGAAATCCTCGCCCGTGAAGGTCGCCAAAACGCCGGGCATCTCAGCGGCGGCGCTCATGTCGACACTATTGATCTTGCCGTTCGCCACTTGGCTGCGGGCGAAGGCGCAATAGGATGTGTTTTGGGGCGTGAAATCGTCTGTGTATTTCCCGCGACCCGTCAGAAACCGCGTGTCTTCGCGGCGTTTGGTTGGTGCACCAATTCCTCCGTCTGGCATTTGGTATCCTCCCTATTCTGCGGCAATCGAGGGGACGTCTTGTCCGCTCGCTGCCATGATTGCGTTCACGATGCCCTGGTATCCGGTGCATCGGCAGATGTTCCCTTCAAGGTAGTCGCGAATTTCGGCCTCAGATGGCTTTGGGTTCACCTTGAGCAGTTCCGCCGCGCTCATCACCATGCCGGGCGTGCAAAAGCCGCACTGCAATCCGTGGTGATCCTGAAACGCTTGCTGGATCACGTTTAGCGATCCATCCGCGTTTGCCTGCCCTTCGATGGTGTCGACTGTGGCCCCGTCCAGCTCTGCCGCGAAGACAGAACAGGATTTCACCGCCTTGCCGTTCACATGCACTACGCAGGCGCCGCACTGGCTGGTGTCGCAGCCGATGTGCGTGCCCGTCAGATACAAGTTTTCACGCAGCGCTGTCGATAGCAGAGTGCGGTTTTCCACCTCTGTCGACGTCTCGCGCCCGTTAATGTTCATGGTAATCTTTGGCATCTTTTCCTCCCTAGAAAATGGCTAAGATAGCAGCGCTATGATTTGAACATGCGCCCGATCCATCCCTTTTTTGTCTCTTTCTGATCTGCGACTTCGGCGACTTCTTCGAGTTCTGGTTCCAGTCCCTCTTGAAATCTCTCAAAGAATTGGCCCGCCAATTTCTTGGCAAACCCGTCGATGATCCGACTGCCAAGTTGGGCGAGCTTGCCGCCAACCTTCGCATCGACATCGTATTCCAGCAGTGTGCCGCCATCTATATCGCTAAGCCGAACGTCCGCCGAACCAGAGGCGAAACCAGCCGGCCCGCCTTTGCCTTGCCCCGACAATCTCAGGCTCTCGCCCTCAACAACATCAGAGATCGTTACCTCGCCTTTGAACTTTGCTTTAACAGGGCCGACTTTTTGTACGACAACGGCTTCGAACCCGTCTTCGGGCGACCCGGTCAATTCTTCACAACCCGGAATGCAGGCCTTCAGAACTTCAGGTTTCAAGATCGCATCCCAAACGGTCTGACGTTCAGCTGCGATCTCTCGTTGGTCGGATAAATTCATTGCGGTCCTCCCAGTCCATCAATGGCACCTCGAAGTAGGCAGAGCAGCAAATCTGAAGAGGTTTGGGAAGTGGCCGGCCCATTATCCTTGCCGGTAAGTGTCGCACATCTGAGACAGGCGGCGTGCTATTCGCTCAATCCCAGCCGTTTCATGCGTCGATAGAGCGTCGCACGCGACACCGCGAGATCGCGCGCTGCGACGCTAACGTTGTTGTTTGCGCGCACCAACGCACGGACAACCGCAGCGCGTTCCGCCTTTTCAAACCCAACCGGACCGTCGCCGCGCCCGAACAAATCGCTGGCAGGCATTGGCGTGAATTTGCCCTGCACCTCAAGCCCGTAGGTCTTGCGTGCGCCGCGGGTGGCACCAACAACCACGTCGTCGGCATCGACTGCCAATAGCATGGAACTAGACGCGTCTTCGTGGTCGGCAACCACGATGCGGGCCTTTGCATAGCTGGCGCGGAAATTGTCGGCCTCAACTGCGCGCGCGATCTGTCCTACCATTTCTGCAATAAGGCCATTGATCGTCTGGGTTTGGTCCGCCCTTGCTGACGAAACATCAAGGGCAGCAATCAATTGCCCGTCCGAGCCAAAGATCGGAGCATCGATACAGCTCATTGCGGTATTGCGTGCCATGAAGTGTTCGTTGCGATGGATCGTAATCGCGCGTTCTTCGGTGATACAGGTGCCAATTCCATTGGTGCCTTCGGCCGCTTCGCTCCATACCGCGCCAAGCCCAAGACCCCAACCTTCAAAGACTGTTTTGTCCGCGTCTGAAAACCGATGATCCACGACGACACCATCGCAGTCCGTCAAAACAACGCCGCAGCCCGAACTTCCTACCAGCTCGAAAAGGCGGTCTAACTTCGGGGCTGCGATATCCATAACACGGCCCAAAGCTTCGCGGCGCTGAGCGACATCATGACTTGAAAGGCAGTCCTGCGAAGCATCATGGGACGGGTCCAACCCATGCGAGAGCATCGAGCGGCGCCAAGACGCCGCCAGCCGGGACCGCGCGGCGGCCGACTTCGATTGTATCGATGCGATAACAGCATCAACATGAGTTGTAGGCAATGCGGCCAAGGTGTGGATCTCCCACTGCAATCATTCGCAATTTGAGACAAGAGTCAAATTCAGCCAACGAGGACCCGCTATGGATTAACGGGCCAAAGCTTCAAATCTGCGTTCAAACCTCCCTCAACGTCACTTCGAAACGAAGCCAAAGGAATCCCCCAACATCATTGCCGCATATCGCAAGAAGCGTGGTCGTGAACTGGATCGGAAGGAATAGCGTTGAGGGCGCCGTGAACGTGATGGAGTATCCCGATTTTGGCAAACTCCACCACTTAGGCTGGTGGTAAATACTCGGTTCCTGCGATCCCAGCCATGCGAGCGAGTACGTCATCGCCCAGCTGCATCAACCAGTAAAGCAAGTCGATGAAAACCCAGTTCTCAGCCAGTTTCTCACCCTCGCGGCGGTAGATATCAATCACACGGAATTCACATGCCTTATCTGTTCCGGGCATCCCCATGAACCCGCCATGTAGTTTGGCCGTGAAGTTCGGCCAGCCAAAGAACCCGCCGTAGTGTCCCTCAGCCAGACGTGCCACATGGCCCGTGGACGAGCGATCGTAGAACGCCGCACGAAACGGACCCGAATGTTGTTTGGCGTAGCGTTCGATCGTGTAGGCCGCTCCAATCCCTGTCGGGCCCCACCAAATCATGTCGTCGTGCCATGTGCGCGCCAGTTCTTCCTCTAAGGGAAGACCCAACTGCCATGTTCCCAAATCACCAATCATCGCATTGATCGCGGCCAAGGTTGCCTCGCCCTCTGCCACGGGCTGCGCGCCGTGCAAAAGCCCACCATGCGTCATCGGGCCGGGTTGAACCAATTGCGCCGCCGTTTGTGGTGGAAACGGGTTTTGGCCCGCCTGCACCATCAGATGGGGGATATCGACGTGCAGCATTGTCTCAGCGATCTTGCCATTCTCAATCCGGTTAAACTCGCAATAGCGCAGCATGGTGATCTTGTTGCTTGGCCGGATGCCCAGCCAGACCGCATCAAACAGCCCCATCAGATGCCCCATGGACACGACCCAAACCCCTTCGCCCACGGTGTTTTCACCCGCAAAGAAGATATCCTCGCGCCGCTGCAACCGCGTCAAGGATCCTAACAACGGACCCCAAAACACCCGCGCTACATCGCAAGCACCATGTTGCTCATAAAACGGATGCATACCGCGCCAGTGCCAATCGGGGGTCGTATGGGCGGCCAGCACGTCCTCTATCGTTTCTGGGGTCGCACCTTTCATGTCCGCGTAAAGCGCGCGCACAACTGCCTTTTGGTCCTGAAACATCTCTTATCCCTTAACAGCGCCTGCTGTCAGACCTGACACGATCTGACGCTGGAAGAACAGGATCAACACAAACAACGGCGCCGTGGCCGACACAACGGCCGCGACCGCAAACATGACGTTGCCTTTGGTTTGCGTGGTGCCAAGGAAGGACGCAATCTTAGGGATCATGGTCTGGTTTTCCTGATCCAGCAGCATCGCCGCCACAGGAAAATCGTTGTACGCCAACAAAAAGCTGAACAGCCCCGTCGTGATGACACCGGGCCACATCACCGGCAGAATAACATGACGGAACGCCTGAAACCGGTTACACCCGTCCACCATTGCGCTTTCATCAAGATCTTTTGGAATATTGCGGAAAAAGGACGTCATCATCCACAGGCTGAAAGGCTGGTTGATTGCGACAAGCACAACGATTGTGGTCCCTAAACGACCCCAAAGGTTCCATTCATAAAACGGCAGAAGATAGCCGGACACCAGCGTGATCTGCGGCATGGCGCGGAACATCAACGCAGCGATCAATATCCAAAACGCATAATTATACGTGGACCGTGACAGCGCGTAGCCCGCAAGGGTGCTCAACGTTAACGAAATCGTCACCACACAAAAGCAAACGATCGACGTGTTCATCACGGCGCGTCCGAATTCTTCGGTTACCCAGGCGCCGTAATATCCGTCGCCCGTAAAGGACCCTCCGGTCTCGACCCTCGTCGACTCACCCGTCAGGGCAAAAGCCCAGTTCGCCTTTGAAAAGAAATCACCCTCTACCTTGAATGACCCCCAAAGGGTCCACAGGAATGGGAAGGCCGCCATAATCACCCAAAGGACCAAAAACCCTGTCAGGATGATCCGAAGTGACGTCGGCTGTTTGCGGGGGTTGGCTGTGCTCATCGGTCAGGCTCTCTTGAAATCGCGCCACGTGCGCACAAGGACGGGGAAAAGAAGAATTCCGACGCACACCACCGTCAAAAGCGAGGTCGTCGCGGCAGAGTTCAGCAACCGCGTCTCCCCACCAAGATCCGAGAAAATATAGGTCGAAAGAGATTGCGCATGCGCTTCTGCACTGAACGAAATCAACGGCTCAAAGACGCGAAAATTATCCATCAGCTGGATCAGCGCCACAAACGTCACAAGCGGCATGATGTGCGGGATCGTCACAAACCGCACGCGCTGCCAGCGGTTCGCACCATCAATCATCGCCGCTTCGTCAGCGTCTTGACTGACCGATTGCAAACCGGCGTAAAACACCACAAAGGCAAAAGGCGCCGCATGCCAAATTCCGTAAACCATCAGCATGATCCACATCATTGGCGTTGATGCTTTGACACTCAATTCGGGGTTGCCTGCTAACGCCTGGATTGCATGCCCCAAAACACCGCGTGCATCGACCATCCAGAACAATACCAGCGACCCGACCAGCGGGGTGATAATGAATGGTAGCAGCGACACAAAAATCAATGGCCCTCTAATTGCGCGAGAGGCGGCGTTCACCGCAATCGCGATCGAAAATCCAAGAACAATCGTCAGTGGCGTTACAATGAAGGTAAAGGTCAGTGTGAAAACAATGGCGCTGTAGAATGGTAGGTTCATCACCTTACTCCACCAGTCGCCCCATCCAGTTGATGTGCGCCAGGCTTCTCCCATTTCTGAAAATGCCAGATGTCCACGGTTCGTGTAATTCTCAAAGCCCACGAAACGGCCCAGCGGTTGTGCTTCACGTAGGGCAAGGGTCTGTTCTTGGTTGACGGATGTCGTCTCGGTACACCCGAACGGCCCGCAGGTCTCTACGACCTCCATGACCTGCTCATGTTGTGCGTGAAAAGACTGCAAAACAACTGAAACGACAGGAAAAACGATTAAAAGCAGCATGGCCAAAAGCGACGGTGCGACGAATGTTAGGAATGTTCGATGGTTCACGTCTTGCCCTCGGTTATCTCGCACGCAATCGTGCTGGCGTTAGTACGTTTCGCGTGGTGTGAGCGGCGCACAACCTGTACGCCGCTCTTTCTTTTTAGGTCGCTTACTGGGTTACAAACCCAGCTTCGACAGCCGCAGCTGTGTAGGCAGCTTCAACATCGGCCAGTGCCTGCTCAGCAGACTCGTTGCCTTGCATAAAGTCAGCCAGTTCGGCCCCCAATGCAGAGTGTAGCAAGCCTTGGAATGGAACCATCGGGTATGGCTTGGAACCAGCAGACACCGCGGCAAGAACGCCTTCGTTGATCGGCTGTGGTTCAAACCCGTCGATCAGCCAAACGGCCTGACCCATGGTTTCGTCGTTCAGCAATGCAGGGGATACACCGTATGCCATAGCTTGGAACGTCGCGGCCGCATCTTCGTCGCTGATGTTCTTGGCCACGGTCCAACCGTCCCACCACAATGTTGTCGCTGGCACGCCGCTGTCACCAACCATCAATGGGCCAGCCACTTTGGTGTTGGAATAGACTTCTTCGGCAGATCCTTCGTCGTCCATCAATACGCCCGTACGCGAGCCCCACATGTTCATCAACGCCACGTTGCCTGCTTCCCATTCCGCAGATGTCGCGTTGGAATCGTGGGTAAGGAAGTCAGGGTTCATGTATTCAGACAGCGCCTTCATCATCTCCAACGTGGCAACACCTGCTTCGTTGTTGATGGAAACATTTGCTGTGCCCGGCTCGAAGAATTCACCGCCGTGGCCGATGTACATGTTGTTGAATTCCTGCGCGAGGTTCCAACCCGAAGCATAGGCACCGCCCAGTGGGCTATCCATGATGCCCGCTTCGCGGATCGCCGCGGCTGCCGTCAGCATCTCTTCGTATGACGTTGGGATTTCCAGACCGACCTGCTCTAGCACGTCTTCGCGGTACACAAGCGTCTGCGCGTTCGCCATGAACGCAATCGCCATCACATTGCCATCGACGGAAATCTGCATGTGGGTTGGGATATCCGCGCCGTATTCAGCAACCAGATCATCAAGCGAACGCACAACATCTTCGTTAATCAGCGCAACAATGGACGAGTTCGCAACAATCGCAGTTGTATACTCAGCCGGGTCGCCCTGCATACCCGGCAGGTTCAAAGTCTGGTGATCAGCTGTAAGGTTTGCCTCTGCGTCCAGACCTTCACATGTTTGGGCCAAAGCAGCCACAGACTGGATGGCAGGAAATTCGTTACCGATGATGCTTAACCGGCCTTCCGCGGTGCATCCATGGCCCTCCGCAAACGCTGCCGCGCCCATTGTCAGGGCGGCAGCTGTGGCCCCCATCAGTTTGGTAAATTTGGTCATTATAGTCTCCCTAATGGTTCAGATCGTATTTAGCTTTTCGTTGGGCGCACTGATTCTAGCGAATCAAGAAACGCCATGCATACGTTTGCAATCAAATGACCATCTTAACCACAAAGCAAGGGAAAAATAGGGCGAGCCAAAAAAAGCCGGTAATGCTGCAACTGCAAAATATGCTTAATGAAATAAGGGCGCAGAAAGAACTTGCGCAGACAGCAGAATCGGAACTACATCTATTGCATACGTTTGCAAGAAAGGCATCCACATGGCCGAAATTCAGCTCAAGAATATTCATAAACGCTGGGGCAGCTTTGTCGGCGTCGAGAACTTCGATCTTACCATTGCGGACCAAGAGTTCCTCGTCCTTCTTGGCCCGTCAGGTTGCGGCAAGACAACGACTATGCGGATGATCGCAGGGCTGGAAGACCCTACTGAAGGCGACATCCTCGTGGATGGGAAGCGTATCAACGACCTTGAACCCAAAGACCGCGATTGTGCTATGGTGTTCCAGTCGTACGCGCTCTACCCCAACCTCGACGTCTATGAAAACATCCGCTTCCCGCTGCGAATGCGCAAGGTTCCCTCGTCCGAGCATAAGGAGCGCGTCATGCGTGCCTCGGCGATGGTCGAGCTTGACGATTTCCTGCACCGTAAACCCGCAGAACTCTCCGGTGGTCAGCGCCAACGCGTGGCCTTGGCCCGCGCCATCGTGCGTCAGCCCAACGTCTTCCTGATGGACGAACCGCTGTCCAATCTCGACGCCAAGTTGCGGGTCTCTACCCGTGCCCAAATCAAGAACCTGAGCCACGAATTAAAGGTCACCACGATCTATGTGACCCACGACCAGATCGAAGCCATGACACTGGCGGATCGTGTTGTCGTCATGTCAGCAGGTGTCGTTCAACAAGTCGGCTCTCCGACGGAAATATACGACAATCCAGCCAACACCTTCGTGGCCAGCTTCATCGGCTCCCCTGCCATGAACCTGCTTGAAGGCACGATTGAGGGCGGCACCTTCACCGGTAAAGACGTCACAATCACCGGCCTCGACAGCACCCACTCCGGCCCAATCACGCTGGGCTATCGCGCTGAAGATGCCGCTATTGGTGGCGATGCTCCGTCCGTGAACGCACCGGTCTATTCGATGGAGTTGCTGGGCGATGCCACAATGGTCACATTCCGTATCGGTGGCACCATCGCGACCGTGAAGGCCGACAAAGAGTTTCGTGCCGCGATCGGCGAAACTGTCGCCGCGACAATTCCCGCTGCGACCTGCCATCTCTTTGACGCCACAACAGGTGAGCGGTTGTAACCCGCTCGACCCGACAAACCTGTAACTGCCACGCCCGAGGAAACCCGCACATGACGATCCGCCATTTGAAAACCGCCCGCTCAGCCGCCGCCCGCGCCGAAGATGATGCCAAAACCCGTGCAATCGTCGAAGCCGGCCTGAAAGAGATCGAAACCAAAGGCGACGCCGCTGTACGCGAGATGTCGGTGAAGTTCGACAATTACGACCGCGAGAGCTACCGCCTAACGCAAGCCGAAATCGAGGCCCTTATCGCCAAGGTCACCCCGCGCGAAATGGCCGATATCAAGTTCGCCCAAGAACAGGTGCGCGTCTTCGCGCAACACCAACGCGACTCCATGCTGGATATCGAAGTTGAAACCATGCCTGGCGTGATCTTGGGGCATAAAAACATTCCTGTTCAATCTGTCGGCTGCTACGTTCCCGGCGGCAAGTTCCCCATGGTCGCTTCTGCCCACATGTCCGTTGCCACTGCATCGGTCGCCAAAGTTCCACGTATCATCGCCGCGACACCCCCCTTCAAAGGCGAACCCAATCCGGCAGTTATTGCGGCTATGCACCTTGGCGGGGCGCATGAAATCTACGTCATGGGCGGCATCCAAGCGATCGGTGCCATGGCCATCGGCACAGAAACAATTGACCCCGTCCACATGCTCGTCGGTCCCGGAAACGCCTTTGTCGCCGAAGCCAAACGCCAGCTTTTCGGGCGCGTCGGTATTGACCTATTTGCTGGCCCGACTGAAACCATGGTCATCGCGGATGAGACCGCCGCCGATGGCGAACTCTGTGCGACCGACCTGTTGGGCCAAGCTGAACACGGCTACAACTCCCCCGCCGTTTTGCTCACCAACTCCGAAAAACTCGCAAACGACACGCTGGCCGAAATCGACCGCCTCCTTGCAATCATCCCAACCGCCGACACCGCTGGCAAAAGCTGGGAAGACTACGGTGAGGTCATCGTCTGCGACACCTATGACGAAATGCTGCACGTTGCCGACGACATCGCGTCCGAACACGTGCAAGTCATGACAGATCGCGACGACTGGTTCCTCGAAAAGATGACCTGCTACGGCGCCCTGTTCCTTGGCCCGCGCACCAACGTGTCCAACGGAGACAAAGTCATCGGCACCAACCACACACTGCCCACCAAGAAAGCGGGCCGGTACACGGGCGGCCTCTGGGTTGGTAAGTTTTTGAAAACGCACAGCTATCAGAAAATCACCACGGACGAAGCGGCCACATTAGTTGGCGAATATGGCTCACGCCTTTGCATGCTCGAAGGCTTCGTGGGGCACGCTGAACAGTGCAACATCCGTGTACGTCGTTACGGCGGAATCAACGTTCCCTACGGCACTGGCGCGCCTTATCGCGAGGCCGCCGAGTGACAACCCATCCAATCCTCCAACCCTTCCAGAGCGCCCTGACAAACGTCACAAAAGAGTCTCGCACAACCATCACAAAGGTGGTCGCACCTGACGCGCGAATTGACCTTTGCTACCCCTTCGGCGAGATCAAAGGCGCGGACCTTTATGACACCCTCTATGCCCCTCTCCTAAACGCGATACCTGATCTCGAACGTCGCGACATGATCGTTCTGTCTGGCACGACCCCTGAAGGTCAGGACTGGGTCGGTTGCATGGGCAACTACATGGGTACGATGACAAAGGCATGGGCGATCAACGGCCACCACATCCCACCAACCGGCCACCTGACCCACATGCGCTACCACGAGTTCTACCGGATTGAAGACGGGTACGTAACCGAGGCGCAAATCATCTGGGACATTCCCGAATTGATGATGCAGACGAATGCATGGCCAATGGCCCCGCAATTGGGCAAGTTCCTGTGCACCCCTGCCCCGATGACCCAAGACGGGCTTACTGCGACGGGCGATGGCCAAGCCACTATGGACCACGTCATCACGATGCTCACAGACCTGTGCAAACATCCGGCCCAAGGCGGCCCCGAGGTAATGAACCTTGAAACGTACTGGCACCCGCGTTTCAACTGGTATGGACCCGCCGGTATCGGCACCGGACGCGGCATCGCGGGCTTTCGCAACTGGCACCAGATTCCATTTTTGCGCGCCATGCCGGATCGCAAACTCGACGCCATGGGTGATCTTATGTCCCACTGGTTCGCCCAAGGGGATTATGTCTGTGAAACAGGCTGGCCTAATATGCGCCTGACCATCACAGATGACGGCTGGATGGGCATCGCGCCCGCCAACACCGAAGTCCTACTACGCTCGCTCGATTTCTGGCGCATGGAAGATGGCAAAATTCGCGAAAACTGGGTTTTGGTGGACCTGCTGGACCTCTACACGCAATGTGGCATTGATGTCTTGGCTCGCATGTCCGAGTTCAACAAGGCAAAGTCCCTCGGACCGATCTCACTACCAGAAAGCCAGTTCTCATGACGCTTCCTCGCACGCCTTCCTTCCGTCTCATCGGCAAACGCGCGCTCGTCACCGGCGCCACCTCTGGCATCGGCGAAGGCTGCGCCGTAGCACTGGCCGAGGCCGGCGCCCATGTCACACTGGTGGCCCGCACTGCGGCTGCGGTCGAGAAACAGGCAGCGGCGTTCCAGTCGAACGGTTGGGATGCAGCGGCGCTGCCGCTCGATATCTCGGACATCGCCGCGAGCGAGGCCGCAATTGCAACCCACGGTCCATTCGACATTCTCGTCAACTCTGCTGGCCTCGCCCGCCACAGTCCCGCAGTGGACACAACCCAACCCGACTACGACGCCGTCACCGACCTAAACGTCAAGGCTGCGTATTTCCTAACCCGCGCCGTGGCCAAAGGCCTGATCGACGCGGGAAAACCTGGCTCCCTCATCAACATCTCGTCCCAAATGGGCCACGTCGGTGGCATCGACCGCGCTGTTTACTGCGCCACCAAACACGCACTGGAAGGTATGACAAAGAGCATGGCCATCGAATGGGCCCCGCACCAAATCCGCGTCAACACCATCTGCCCCACCTTCATCCGCACACCCCTTGGCGAGCAAACCCTTGCTATCCCGGAGCGCCGTGCTTGGATCGAAGAAAAGATCAAACTTGGGCGTGTCGGCGAAGTGGCCGACATCATGGGCGCGACCACCTTTCTTGCCTCTGACGCCGCCGCGCTGATCACGGGAACGCATCTTATCATCGATGGAGGTTGGACAGCAGACTGATGGGCGCGAAGATCACCTCTCTCCAAGTTGCTAAACTGGCTGGTGTCAGCCAATCCGCTGTGAGTCGCGTTTTTTCGGGCGCTTCGGCCAGCCCCGAAACTGCCAAAAAAGTAAAGAAAGCCGCCAAACAGCTCGGTTACCGCCCCAACGTTCTGGCCCGTGCCATGATAACCGGCAAGTCGCGCATCATCGGGCTGATCGTCGCCTACCTCGACAACCAATTCTACCCAGAAGCTCTTGAACGCCTCTCAAATGCGCTTCAGGCGCAGGGCTATCACATCCTGATATTCACCGTCCCCAACTCCAGCGACGGCATCGAAAGCGTCGTGCAAGACCTGCTCGATTATCAGGTCGACGGCATCATCGCCGCCTCGGTCTCGATGTCCTCGAGCCTCACTGATCTCTGTGTCAAAGCCGGTATTCCTGTGGTCTTGTTCAACCGTGGACAGCCCGGTAGCGGTCTTTCGGCGGTCACTTCGGCCAACATGAAGGGCGCGGCAATGGCGACGCAGGCCCTCATTGACGCAGGCCACCAACGCATCGCCCATATTGCAGGCTGGGAAGGCTCTCTTACGGGGCGCGACCGCCAGCAAGGGTTCGAAGAGGCCATGGCCAATGCCAACCTCACCCCTTTCGCAATCATCGACGGCATGTACAAGCGCGACGTTGCCGCCGCCACCGCGCGCGAGCTGATGACAGGCGAAACCCGCCCCGACGCGATCTTCGTTGGCAACGACCATATGGCCTTCGCCGTTATGGATGAAATCCGCCAAATGGGCTTTTCCATCCCTGACGACGTCGCGATCATCGGCTACGACGATGTGCCGCTCGCCTCTTGGCCCGCCTATGACCTCACAACTGTGCGTCAGCCCGTCAACCGCATGGTTGAGGCCACGATCGAAACACTTCTGTCTTCGATCAACGGCCAGGAAACCTATGCCCAAACTATTGAAATAGAAGGACCTCTGATCCAAAGAGGTTCCTCAATACCACCCAAAGGATCATCGCTATGAAGGGGTTTTCGAGCCGCTGGAAAGACTTTCCCGACTACATCATTGGCATCACCAAAGAGATTTGGGAAGACCGTGGTGTTGGTACGCTGCATAAGTATTACGCCAAAGATATCGTCATCCGGACACCCATGGGTATATCACAGGGGAACGACGGTGTGATGGCCGCCACCATGGCCACGATCAACGAATTCCCCGACCGCGAACTCTTCGGCGATGACGTGATCTTCTCTGACGATCCAGAATATGGACTTCTGTCCTCACATCGTATCATTACGCGCGCGACCCACACCCAAAACGGTCAATTCGGCCCCGCAACTGGCAAGCCGTGGACCGTGCGCGTTATCGCGGATTGTGCCGCCAAAGATGACTGCATTTACGACGAATGGTTGGTGCGCGACTACGGTGGGATCGTGCGCCAACTGGGGATGGACCCACGCACCTACGCGGCCCAACTCATCGAGGCTGAAGGCGGGCCCGACGCGGCGTCCAAACCGTTTACGCCAGACCAAGACATCGACGGCGGCTACAACGCACGCGGCAACGACAACGCATGGGGCCAACGCTACGCCGACACCCTGACACGTATCATGAACCTCGACTTTCACACGATACCAAAGGACTACGACCGCGCTGTGAACTGTGAATATGCTGGCGCACAAACCGTTCTGTCCCATGACAGCGTTACCAAATTCTGGCTCGGCCTGCGCTCCTCTTTCCCCGATGCCAAATTCACCATTCACCACCAGATCGGCATGGACGGCGACATGCTGCCACCCCGCGCCGCGATCCGTTGGTCGCTCGATGGCACCCATTCCGGTTGGGGCACTTTCGGCAAACCGACGGGCGCCAAAGTTCACGTGATGGGCATGTGCCACGCCGAATACGGCCCCTTCGCCAACGCAGACGGCCCACAAGACGCAACCATCCGCCGCGAATGCGCCCTCTACGACGAAATCGCGATCTGGAAACAAATACTGATGCAAGGAGCACACCAATGACCCCGTCTGAAATGGAATCCCGCATCGTTCGCTACGGCGACCTGCAACCCTGCAAAACCGCCTTCATCGATGCCCACACCCCCGGCAGCGACCAGAAGGAAAACTTCACGATTATTGGCGGTGGCGTATCTGAGTCCCCTGACCAACACGTCCACATCTCAATCCCCCACGGCTTTAACATCGGTGCTGCCGGCCAGCCGCCGCGTGTGACCAACTCTCTGCACGACCACCACACAGCCGAGGCCTTCTTCGTGCTGTCGGGCAAATGGCGCTTCTTTTGGGGCCGTTGGGGCGACGCCGGTGAGGTGACGCTGGAAGAGGGCGACATTTTCAACATCCCCACAGGTATCTTTCGTGGGTTTGAAAACATCGGCACGGACTACGGGATGATCATGGCCATTCTTGGTGGCGACGATGCAGGTGGCGGCGTTATGTGGGCGCCACAAGTTATTGAAAACGCCGCCGATCACGGCTTGATCCTTGGCGAGAACGGGAAGCTCTACGACACCAAGCGTCAGCAAAAACTCCCCGAAGGCGTCGCGCCCATGCCGTCTATGTCTGACGAGGAACTCGCCAAACGCCCCGAACCGACCACGGCTGAAGTACTTCCCAATCACGTCGCGCGCTACTGGGATCTCATGGCGCTGGCCGACAAGAAACCAGCCAAAGTCCTCGGCGAAAACGGCATCCTGCGCGACAAGCCGGGCTTCGAGGTCGATTTTATCACGCGCGCCTCAGCGTCCGAGGCCAAAGCAGCGGCCAAATATCCCACCGTCCTAATGCCTATGCGCGGCCATTGGCGCGTAACTTGGGACGGCGGAACTGCAACTTTGGCTCCCGGCGATACCATGTCGGTTCCCGAAAACCTCGCCCACTCCGTCGTACCGTCCATGACCGGCGAGGCCAGCCTTTACCGCATTGTTGCCACCGGCGACCCTGCGGGCCTCACGTGGCAGGGCTGATTTTCTAATCCGGCGTAAATCCTCTAACCTCAACAGGTTAGGGGAATAACGCCGAAATTAACCCTACCCGCCCCATACCAGAACCATACCGAAACCAAACCCGACCCATACGCCCCGAAAGGACCGAAATGCCCAAAATCCTAACGTCCCACGTCGGCTCCCTTCCACGCACCCAAGAAGTCGTGGACTTCATCTTCGCCCGCGAAAATCGCGAAGACTACGACCAAGCCGCATTTGATGCCGCGATGACCAAAGCCGTGTCAGAAACCGTTGCCAAACAAGCGGCTGCGGGTATCGATATCGTCAGCGATGGCGAGACCTCCAAGATTAGCTATGCCACATACGTCAAAGACCGCTACACAGGTTTTGACGGCGATAGCCCCCGCAATGCGCCTGCTGACCTGAAAAAATTCCCCACTTTTCTCAAACGCTTGGCGGATGATGGCGGCACCCCGCAATACGCCCGCCCCATGTGTGTCGGTGAAGTGAAATCCAAAGGTCAGGGCGAGTTGGAAAAGGACATCGCCAACCTGAAGGCAGGCATGGCCGAACACGGCATTGAACGCGGCTTCATGAACGCCGCCAGCCCCGGTGTTATCTCTCTGTTTTTGCAGAATGATTTTTATGCGACACGCGAAGAATATCTCTCGGCCCTCGCCGACGCGATGCGTGAGGAATACCGCACGATTGTAGACAGCGGCCTTGATTTGCAACTGGACTGTCCCGACCTCGCGCTGTCCCGTCACATGCTGTTTAACGACCTCTCTGACGACGAATTCCTCAAGATCGCGGGCTCCCACGTTGAGGCCCTCAATCACGCCTTGGAAGGCATCGATCCATCCCGCGTAAGGGTCCATATTTGTTGGGGGAATTACGAAGGGCCGCACGTTTGCGATATCCCCATGTCCAAGATGTTCGACACGCTGATGTCGGTGGGGGCGAACAAGCTGCTCTTTGAAACGAGCAACCCCCGTCACGGTCACGAATGGGCCGTCTTCCGCGACCGAAAGGCGGACATTCCCGCAGACAAAATTCTGGTTCCCGGCGTCGTCGACACTACAACCAATTTCGTTGAACATCCTGACCTTGTTCAGCAGCGCCTAGAACGTTTCGTTGACATCGTTGGCCATGACCGCGTGATCGCTGGATCGGATTGTGGTTTTGGAACCTTCGCCGGATTTGGGGCCGTCGACCCTGAAATTGCCTATGCGAAGCTTGCCGCGCTGTCCGCAGGAGCCGCACAAGTCAAATGACCCTTGTTCTCTTGCCCGGAATGATGTGTGACGGACGGCTGTTCCAACACATGCCGCCCCACCAATGCACCGCCATTTCGCAACATGAAACTGTTCAGGCACTGGCTGCTGATGTTCTCCAGAATACCCCCGAGTTTTTCGCCTTGGGTGGGTTGTCGATGGGCGGCATCGTCGCAATGGAGGTCATACGGCAGGCACCTGATCGCGTCACGCGCTTGTGCCTGATGGACACCAATTGTGAGGCGGAAACTGACGCTGTAAAAGCGATGCGTCAGCCCCAAATTGACAAAGCTTTGGCTGGGCAGCTGGACAGCGTCATGCGAGACGAAATGAAACCAAACTACCTCGCCGACGGCCTGCGCCATGCAGATGTTTTGGACCTATGCATGGAGATGGCTCTAGACCTTGGGCCCGAGGTTTTTGCGCGCCAATCTGCGGCATTGCGTGACCGTCCAGATCAGAAGAAAACTCTTGAAAACTGGGACAAACCCACGCTGATCCTTACCGGAGCACAAGATCGACTTTGCCCCCTGCATCGCCACGAATTGATGGCCGAACTGATGCCTCAAGCAACGTTAACAATCATTCAAGACGCCGGGCACCTTCCCACACTGGAACGCCCCAATGAAACCCGTGCCGCGCTAGAACGTTGGCTAGAGGAGTAATTCACATGCAAGCCTCACTACATAAGCTGCTGACCTCGGTAGACACCCCAACGGTCTGCAATGCGATCGAAGTGGCGCAAGGCAAGCGTGGCTTTAACGATTTCACACGTGGTACGATGCTGATCAACGAGCCGACCGGAGTGGTCGTCGGATATGCCAGCACCGCTAAAATCGCCGCTGTCGCCCCGCCATCAGAACCACCCGAAACCGTGCGCGCGCGCCGCATGGCCTATTACAAGCAAATGTCCGAGGCCCGACAGCCCGCAGTCTGCGTGATCGAGGACGAGGATTTTCCAAATGCGATCGGTGCGTACTGGGGCGAAGTAAACACGACGATCCATAAAGGATTTGGCGTGGCAGGTACGCTGACCAATGGTGCCATGCGCGACTTGGGCGATATGGCACCCGACTATCCGGTGGTAGCAGGGTCAATTGGCCCAAGCCACGGCTTTGTTCATGTGACCGAGCTGAATACTCCGGTCCAGATTTTCGGGCTAACAGTCAACTCCGGCGATCTGGTGCACGCAGATCGACACGGCGCTATTGTGATCCCACCAGAGGTTATCCCCGATCTGGAATCCGCTATCTACAAGATGCAGGAAACCGAACGATTGGTCCTTGATCCCGCACGCGAGCCCGGCTTCGATTTCGCCGCCTTTGAGGCTGCTTGGGACGCGTTTGAAAAGGCGCGGACTTGAAGGTTGATAGAGACTTGTCAGCGCTACCCGCCCTCTGAGTGCAACGATCAATAAAAACATAGTGGGCCAAAGTGTTCCGACCCATGCAAAGTCAGATCTGTGGGCCTCTTGGGTTGACGGGCACGGCCGTAATGCAGGGAGCTGACGTCGGGCTACCGTTTTATCACGAAGGCATGGGTCTGAACGTACCGCAAATCCTAGCCAGCATGGGACCGGATGGTGGCATCGTCTCAACACTGGATGAAGTGCTGATCTTCCTGCGCGCCTTCACCGAAGGGCAGCTTTTTGACCTCAGGAACATCCCCCTCATGCAGCAGTGGAACAGGCTCTTTTATCCGCTTGAGTATGGATACATCTCGGGCAAGCATTGGGACCTTTTATCGGCCTTTCTTGGGCTGCGCTCACGCCCGTTCCAATTTAGACGTATAGGGACCAATATGGGGACGGAAGGTACTCTCTCAAAACACAGACCACTCAATACGCCTGATTAACTAGGCGCAAATGATTCATTCTGGGTGAATTGTGGAACATCACGAATCTTTGACTCTTATGCGGGCAAAAACTTCAGGAAAGCTGGAGTTCGCATCATACAATTCTGACCCAAACGTCAAGCATTTCTGACATAAAAAGGAAAGTAACCCTTCGTCGAAGCTGCGGCGAATGCCAGAAACGAGCCCAATGTACCGGATGCTGCGTAACGTTCGAATGACCGCTATTGATGGAAAATCCTATCATGGTTGCATGTGGAAAAACTCATGCTGGAACGCGAGGGACTGCTATGTGCTAACTAGAAATGCGGCGCTTCCGGCATTTCCGCACGCGGTCTCGAGCTGAATTTACGGAATGCGCCAGCCAACCAGAAAACTATAATCAACTTTCTTACGCAAATATATGAATCCTGTTGAACAGGGTGCTGAAGCAGGAATTTGTAGGCGCCCATCAAGCGCACTTGAACGCAGCACAACAAGAGCAATCAAGGTTGTTCATACATTTGTTAACATTGCAGTGCCCGATCTCAATCATGAATCGGTTCTAATACCATGAAACAAAGGCGAGACTTCCCCAATGATTGAGCGAGCCATGGTCGCAAAATTCAAACCGATGGCAAATTCATCATCTTGATCAAAAAATGCTTTTGGTAACGGTGTTCGGCCAATACCTTCCTTGGTGGGTTGCCAACCAAGGTGTAGGTCCTGTGCGATGGTGAGCATCTTGGCTCCATCTTCTGGCCGATCGAAAAGATCGGTTGTCGCACGTCCCGCGCGCAGAGCCAGTTCGAAATCGACCTCAGACACGCAAGAGGTTAACGCCCGACCGAGACTGCCAGGCCGCAGGCAACGTGCCTGCAGACCCAATTGCTTCCAGATAAGCTGGGCTAGATAGTTTCCTGTGCCCGTTGATAGGGAATACATCGTGCGCCCGAGGCTGTCTGTCGGGCCATCCTGCACGTTTTGGCCAAGAACCGTTCCGTCAGGAGCGGTCAGCACTTCATTCGTGACAATGAAAACCCGCCCCAGATCACGGTGCAATTCGGAAACACGTTTGAGCAAAGCAGCTTCGTCCACCGGGCGTTCCGGGATCAATACGATATGGGGCGCATCCGCGTCAGCCTCTTTCAACAACACAGAGGCCGCAGCAAGCCAGCCAGTGTCGCGCCCCATAGTTTCAAGGATCGTGACATCATCAAAAGTTTGCATGGCGCGAAAATCGAAATCGAAATCGCGTGTCGCTAGTGCCACAAACCGGGCCGCACTTCCGTATCCGGGCGCAAAGGCGGCACCGGGCAGATCGTTATCAACGGTCTTGGGTGCGCCGACAATGTTCAGATCAACAGAGCGGGAGGCTGCAAACTCCGCTAGTTGGTTCAAGGCATGCATAGTGCCATTGCCGCCGATGCCGAGAATATGGCGTGCGCCCTCGGCCTGCATGACGTCTAGCACGGCCGACAAATGCGCCTCGGTCACCTTCGTCCGGCTGGACCCAAGCAGAGCGCCGGGCGTCCGAGCCAGTCGGGCACGGTCGTCAGCGGCAGATGGTGCGGTCAGATCGGTAAGATTGATTGGCGGGGTTGTGGCGACATGCTCCAAACTGTGTCTGAGGCCGAAGACATTGGAAAAGCAGGGGTGCGCTGCATCCAGCACGCCAGACAACGTAGCGTTAATTACTGCAGTCGGCCCACCGCCCTGAAACACAAATAGTTTTTCCATCTCAACACTCAAATCGGTTTGATCAGGATTTTTGCGGTCTCGGTTCCTCGTTCCACATCGACGATTGAGGCGGCCAATTCGGAAAGCGGTCGAATGGAGGAGATCAGGCCTTCGAGGTCCACATCGCCACGCTCTTGCATGGTCGTCAGCATATCAAGCGTGTCACGAAACTCTGAACGCGTGCAGACTCGGCTCCCGATCAGGGACAGCTCTTTGATAATGCAGCGGGTGATGTGGATTTGGCTGTGCCCTTCACTGGGAAAGCCCAACGTAACAATCCGGCCCTGAACCGAAGCGGCTTGCGTTGCGGTCTCAAACCCACCTGTCGTTCCTGATGTCTCGACGACCAGATCGAACCCCTCGCCATTACTGGCTTTGGCCAATTGGTCGAGTGCGCCTATTTGACTTGGATCAATCGCGGAGATTCCCAAGGCGTCTGCCACAGCGCGACGCTTGGGGTTCGGCTCTGATATTTGCACCGACCGCGCGCCCATATAATGGGCCGTCAGCGCACAATAGAGTCCAATGGGTCCGGCACCGATGATCAAAACACGATCAGATTGGGTGATTAGCCCGCGATTGAGTGAGTGCGTGGCGATGGAAAACGGCTCTGCCAAGGCAGCGGTTTCGTCCGACAATGTGTCAGGGATAGGAAAGACACACTCGGCGGGTACCACGACGTGTTCGGCAAAACCGCCATCTTGATTGACACCGATCACGATCAAACGTTCGCAGACATGCGACGCGGCCCGTTTGCAGGCGGTGCAGGTGCCACAAAATTTCAACGGTTGGATTGCGGCACGAATGCCGTGCTCGATCCCACTCACCCCCTCGCCAAGCGCTGCGACTCGTCCTGAGAATTCATGCCCGGGGATAACTGGCGTACGGGCAATGGGATTGGTTCCGTTGAAGATGTGCACGTCCGAGCCGCAGATACCGGTGAAGGAAACCTTGATCAGAACCTCCCCTGGACCGGGGATCGGAGCGTCCGTTTCCTCTATATCAATGACTTTCCATGATTTGAGAACTGCAGCTTTCATCAAGTCCCCCAATTAATCGGCCAGATCACGGATTAGGGCTTCGTCGCCACTGCGTTCTTTGGTGACGTCGGCCCCGCACCACGCCGCTGGTGCATGGGCAATTGTGTCGGCAACAAGTATTTTGGTGTCAGCGATGTTAAGCGCCGTGAAATAGGCAGCGGCCCTGTTGCGAACGTCTGCGCGAATATCGGCGTGAACCGCCGTCGCATCCCACCAGTCGCGTTTGAACGGTCCGATAGGATAGCGCCGCGCATGATGTAGGAATTGCGCTTCGCTCCAGTCAGGTTTCCACTCATCGGCAAAGTTTTCTTTCAACCAGTCATCCGCTTGTGTCACCAGCTCCTGTGGCAGATGCGCATAGACCGCATTCAGAAAGGCGGCAGCCAGGTGCACTTCGATGCAGTCCGCATCGGGCAATTGCGCTATCTTTTCCATCGACAGCATTGAGGCCCCGTGCTGCACACATCCGGCCAAGCCACCATTGGCACGGCATGCGCCAGTCAGGTCCCCGATCAGCGCGAAATCAACATTCATGTCCCCGAAACTACCGTCTGCCAGCACATTGCCGCCATGGCGGGTTCCCGACTGGATCGACAGTTTGGACAACCCCGCGATATCAGGACCCAGCATCGCAGTGACCCCACTCAGATAGGCATCGACCTCTGCCACGGTTGAGTTTTCGTCGCCGACTTCTCCGATCTCGCCCCCGAGCGAGATAGTCACACCTTCCGGTTCCAACGCGCGGGTATGGCGGGCCAGTTCGGCAGTCAGTTCGATGTTCAGTCGCTGTTGTTCCGCCTCGGTCGGCCAAGACAGGTCCACAAGGGTCGAGCAATCAATGTCAATATTGTAAAAACCAGCACCGATGGCTTCGGTGATGAGGTCTTTGACCGCACCAACTTCGGCTTGCGGGTCTTTGGCGTAGCGCGAAGCCGAAATCTGAAAGTGGTCGCCCTGTAAAAACAGGGGCCCTGTATGGTTTTCGGCGATGGCCGCGCAAAGAATGGCTGTGGCGTATTCCCGTGGCCGCTGACCAGTGAAGCCAATTTCACCGCGCGACAGCTCAAAGATTGCAGCGCCGACATTTTGGGTCTGCATCGCCTGAAACACCCCACGTGCGGACTCAAAGGCAACCGCACGCATATTCATAGCGGGAACGGTCATGGCCGTGACGTCGTTTCGCCCTATCCCCCGATATAGATCCTCGATTGAAGCTGGAAATATGCCAAGCGACGATGCGATCTGCCACGCCAGCCGATGTGCGGCAAGTGCTGCGTCTGGCGTCCCAAACGCCGCAATCTCTGACAGGGCCCCTATATTGACGCGCAAAGCAGCAGGAGACGTCACCTTGATGCCAGCATCACCAAATTCAATCGCGCTCGCCAAAGCCGCAGCACCTTTGGTTGCCTGCCCGCTGACATGTGGTCCGAATGACTTGGGAAAATCGGGAAAAATCATTTGAGGGGCAGCTCCAGCCAATTGAGTTTTCAGCACCTTGATATAAAAAGTATACCAAAAGCAAGGGAAAATCATTTAGCCTGGCAGGCGCTTTGGGTTCTGAACTAGGCCCCGACTGAAAAAGACGCCCTTATCCGCTCTTCGACCGAGATCAAATGGGTCGCCATCGCTTGGTCTGCCGCATCCGGCTGACGAGCTGAAATAGCGTTGTAGATGGTTTGATGGTGTTTCATCGCACGTTCAGCACTGCCCGGCATCGCCAAAGTCACCTTACGATTGTCGATCAGCCACTTGAGGATCGCTTCGACGATGGTGGGCAGCAAAGGATTGCCGCTCATTCGGGCAATAGTTTTGTGGAATTCGGAATCCGTGCGCCAGAATCTTTGCAGGTCCCCGAGCGCGGCTACATTTTCATCAAGCCTTTCTTTTAATTCAGAAATTTGTTCTGGCGTTGCCTCTAACGCGAGCTTTCTAACGAGGGCGCATTCCAATATCCGCCGCAACTCCATCAGGTGGAAAAGGTTATCTTCCTTGCGCAATGCCAGACGCGCTAGGACGTCAATTTCTCCCAGAACAATGTCGAAGTTCGGTTCAACGACCCGCGGTCGTCGCCCGCTCCCAAGTTCAATGAGGCCACGCTTTGACAGTGAGAATAGCGCCTCACGGATCGACGGGCGACCGACACCGAATCGTTCCATCAGATCCCGTTCGGGCGGCAATGCTTCGCCCGGTTTGTGAATACCTTCCGCGATTTCCTCGGATAGGGCCTGTTCGACTTGTTGGTATAATTTTTGTGGTTTCATTCCTCAAAAGTGCAATGTTTTCCGCCTATGATCAAGTCAGCATTACAGTCAGAGTCTCGTGCAGCGCTACAGGTCGGTGGTTCAGTGCGAGGCAAATCGGGGATTTATGTTGACAGATGTCATTTTGGTATAAAAGGTATACGGAAATACAATCGATTCATGGGAGGATCACAATGAACAAGTTTACCACTCTAGTGGTGTCTGCGGGGGTCAGTGTCGTTGCGACGACCGCCACTTTTGCCGACACGCTGAAACTTTCGCTTTCGTACGAGCCGAGCTCTGCACATCACCAATGGGCTGATTGGGCTGCTGAAGAAATTGCAACGCGCACCGATGGCCGTCACACGGTTGATGTTTTTGGGTCCGGTCAGCTGGGTTCCGAACGGGACGTTGAAGAAAGCCTGACCCTTGGCACAGTGGATATTGGTTTTGTCGGCGCGGGCCATATGGCACAGCGTTACGAGCCAATCTCGATCCACTTGGCCGCGTTCCTGTGGCGCGATCTGGATCATTTCCTCGCGTATCCAACCAGCGAAACCTACCGCGAAGTGACCTCAGGCTATGAAGAGGCTTCGGGCAACACAGTTGTCGCAATGACCTATTTCGGCCAGCGCCACGTCTCTGCGAACGAGCCCCTTTTGACGCCGGCCGACTTCGAAGGTCTGAAGATGCGCGTGCCACCGGTTCCGATCTACATGGTGTTCCCCGATGCAGTGGGTGCCAATTCGACACCGGTTAACTTCTCTGAACTCTATCTCGCCCTGCAACAAGGCGTGGTCGTGGCGCAGGAAAACCCTCTACCAACAATCCAAGCCAAGCAGTTTCATGAGGTTCAGTCGGACATCATGCTGACTGGCCATATGACAGACGGTTACTACACTTTGGTTGGCGGACCGACTTGGGCACGTCTGTCGGAAGAGGATCAGGGCATCATTTCCGCAGTCTTGCAAGAGGCCGCTGCTGGTGCATCCGCCGACATTATCCAGTCTGAAAAGGACCTTGTTGATTGGTTCCATGAACAGGGCACTAACGTGCATGAAGTCGACCGCCAGGCGTTTTCTGACATCGTAAAGCCTGTCATTCTGGAAGGTGACTGGCCGTGGGAAGCCCGCCAGATCGAAGAACTTCTTGCCCTTGGGCAATAAGTTGGCCCATTCATAAAACACCAAAGGCCCGCGCAAGTTTATATTGGGCGGGCCTTTTTTAGCTACAACGGGGGTGCAAAATGAAGCGGTTTGCCAAAATCGATGAGCTGGCCATGTGCCTTGTGTTGTGGGCGCTGTTTCTGGTTGTCGGGCTCCAGTTTTTCACACGGTATGTGTTGAACGATTCACTTGGCTGGACGGAAGAAATCGCACGCATGTTGTTGATCGTGCTAACTTATGTGGGCGCTGTGGTCTGTGCGCGCAAACGCAGCCACATCCGGGTTGATTTGATTATTGAAATGCTCCCTGAAAAAATACTCAAGACCGTCGTGCGTGGGATTGATCTGCTGAGCGCCGTGTTCTTTCTGTTCCTCAGCTGGACGGCGATGCAATTCGCGCTCGTCACTCGGCTGCGGATGAGCAGCATCGAAATCCCAAAGAGCATTATCTTCTGGATTTGCGCAGTCTCTCTGCTTTTCATGGCCTTTTACTACTTCGTTCACGCCGTGAAGGGCGATGAAGGCAAATCCGCTATCAGCAAGGGTATTTGAAATGGCCGCAGGTTTACTAATAGTTGCCGTCACTATGATGATCGTTTTGGGTATTCCTGTCGCTGTGTCTATGGCGCTGGGGTCGGTCGTCTTCGTTCTGCTGAACGGCACACCATCGGTCGTTATTATGCACCAGATGGTCAGCGGCATCGACAGCTTCCCGCTGCTGGCTATTCCGTTCTTCATTCTGGCCGGAAACCTGATGAATTCGTCGGCGATCACCGACCGAATTTTTGACTTTGCATCCAAGTTGTTCGCTTGGGCGCGCGGAGGCATTTGCTACGTCAATATCGTGGCCAGCGTAATCTTCGCTGGCATGAGCGGCGCCGCAGTGGCCGACGCAGGCGGCTTGGGTGCAATCGAGATCAAGGCGATGCGCGATCGTGGCTATGGTGACCGTGTGTCTGTGGGTCTGACGGCAGCCAGTTCCATCATCGGACCGTTGATCCCGCCTTCTTTGCCAATGATTATTTTCGGGTTTGTCGGCGATGTTTCGATAGGTCGGTTGTTCGTGGCCGGATTCATTCCCGGCATCGTCATGGCGCTGTGTCTTGCCGCTATGGTGCGCTGGATCGCCCACAAACATGATCTGCCACGCGACGGGGATTTCGCATGGTCCACGGTCGGCACCTCGTTCAACAAAGCTTTCTTGTCGCTCCTGACACCGATTATCATCGTCGGCGGCATTCTGGGCGGCATTTTCACCCCGACCGAGGCCGCGATTGCGGCGGCGGCTTACGCTCTGGTTCTCGGCGTGGTGGTTTACCGCACGCTCAGTTTCAAAGATATCTGGGATGTGTCGCGAGCCTCTGCTGAGATGACCGCGTCGATCCTTTTCATTGTCAGCGCCGCCAGTCTCTTTGCTTGGATCATCAAGACGGAGCGCGTCGCCTATGATTTTTCCGCAGCGCTTTTCGGGTTCACCGATAATGTTATCGTGATCCTCCTCTTGATCAATTTGCTGCTGCTAATCGTCGGGTGTTTTCTGGATGCGATTGCCGCGATCACCATTCTGACGCCGATCCTGTTGCCTGTGGCCGTGGCCGCTGGCGTTGATCCGGCGCAATTCGGCGTGATCATGGTGTTGAACCTCATGATCGGTCTGTTGTCGCCGCCGTTAGGTATCGTTCTTTATGTTCTCAGTTCGGTCAGTGGCGTTTCAATGCGCGACACGATCTTAGGCACATTGCCCTTTATGATACCGCTTCTGGCGACGTTGTTTATTGTCACATTCGTTCCGGCTGTGTCACTTTGGCTGCCCAATCTATTGGGTTTTTAAGGGATTGCGCAAATGACTAAACCTTTGGGAAAGGTTGGCTTCATCGGGCTTGGATTGATGGGACTGCCGATGGCGCAGAACCTACTGGGCGCGGGCGCTGATCTGGTCGTGTTCAACCGCACTGCTGCCAAAGCGGAGCCGCTTATTGCAACTGGTGCCACCGCGTCCGACGACGTGCGCCAGTTGGCCGAACAAACGCGCGGCGGTATTGTGGTTATCTGTGTCAGCGACACCCCGGCGATGACCCAAACCGTAGAGGCCCTGACCTGTCAATATCTTGGTGGAACGCTGGTGATCGACATGGGCACCACTACGGTCGACGCAACGCGTTCGGCTGCGGCGCGTGTTGTTGCCGCCGGAGGCACGTTTGTTGACGCGCCAGTGTCGGGTGGTGCCGTGGGGGCCACCGAAGGCACGCTGAGCATCATGGCGGGGGGCGAAATGACCGACATAAAACGCGCGGCGGCAGTGTTCACCGTGCTCGGAAAATCTACCACCCATATTGGGCCAGTGGCGGCAGGACAGATCGCGAAAGCCGCAAATCAGGCGATCGTAGGGGCAACGCTTGGTATCGTTGGCGAAACCATGGTGTTGGCTAAAGCCGCAGGGGCCGACCCTGCAAAAATGCGTGAAGCATTGCTGGGCGGTTTTGCCAGCAGCCGCATTCTCGACCTGCACGGTCAGCGTATGATCGACCGCAACTTTGTGCCGGGTGGGCGCGCACGAACACAAGCCAAAGACCTCGTGCAGGCCGCTGATCTGGCGCAATCTCTGGGCCTCGATCTGCCGATCCTTTCGCAATGTCGCGACCTATGGCTGGAAATGGTCAACAATGGCATGGCCGATCTTGACCAGTCCGGCTATCTCGCTTTTGTTGAGTCAAAACAGGAGCAATGAGGTGCTGAATTTCGCAGCCAACCTGAGCTTTCTGTTTCCAACGCAAGCCTTTCCTGATCGCTTTGCCGCGGCTTCCGGCGTGGGGTTCAAGGCCTGCGAGTATCTGTTTCCATACGACTATGAACCGGATGAAATCCAAGGCCTGTTGGAAAAATCCGGATTGAAGCAAGCGCTATTCAACTTGCCCCCCGGCGATTGGAACGCGGGCGAGCGCGGCTTGGCCGCCATACCGACGCGCGTCCAAGACTTCGCAGCTTCAGTTGAAACCGCACTGCGTTATGCCGAGGCCACAGGATGTCAAAACTTGCACATTATGGCTGGCAACGCCGATCCGCAAAGCACCGCAATGCAAGACACCTTTCTGTCAAATCTCAGCCACGCCGCAGTGCGGTTGCATGACGCGGGCATCACTGCGTTGATCGAACCGATAAACCCCACAGACATGCCCGGTTATTTCCTGACCGAAGTCGATCAGGCTCTTGGGATCATCGACGCCGTCGCCGCGCCAAACCTGAAACTACAATATGATTGCTATCATCGGGCGATGGTCGGCAAGGATGTGATTGCGGGGTTGGAGCTGGCGGGCGACAGAATTGGCCACATCCAGATCGCGGGCGCACCGGGCCGGAATGAGCCGGGAACGGGCACGCTGGACTACGCTCCGATATTTATGAGGCTACAAGCGATGGGATATGATGGCTGGATTGGCTGTGAATATCGGCCCGCCGGAAAGACAGTCGACGGGCTGAATTGGCAGGCGGGCTGGGTCTGATCATCAGGGTGTTCGTGCGATACCAGCTTTGACACGCCTTAGTGGGATCGAGCTTTCAATGCCAGCGACGGGTGCAAGGCGGGTTAGCTTGGTGGTCAGGAATTGTTCGAATTCGCCCATGTCCCGCGTCACCACGCGCAGTAGGTAGTCGCGGTTTCCGGTCATAAGCCAGCAGTCAACGACCTCGGGCATCCGGCCGATGGCGTCCTCGAATTTGGCGAGCGCGTCGTCTACCTGCCGGTCGAGCTTAACCGACACAAAAACCGAAACGCCAAAGCCGAGACGTACCTCGTCGATCAGCGCAGCATACCCCCTGATGAAACCATGATCTTCCAGCCGCGCCAAACGCCGCGCGACGGGTGACGGACTTAGCCCTACGGCCTCGCTTAAGCCCTGCACTGTCAGGCGACCGTCACGGGCAAGGCAGCGAAGGATTCGTAGATC
This sequence comes from Octadecabacter ascidiaceicola, assembly GCF_900185015.1. Classification (GTDB taxonomy): domain Bacteria; phylum Pseudomonadota; class Alphaproteobacteria; order Rhodobacterales; family Rhodobacteraceae; genus Octadecabacter; species Octadecabacter ascidiaceicola. The sequence goes on from NZ_FXYD01000003.1 coordinate 229,311, forward strand.
AAATTCATCCGTGACACCGGTTTCCATTAATATTCCCCATCTTGCACCGAATTCCACTACAAACCCGCAAACATCTGCTGATTTTGCCAAGAAACCCCTCGGATTTCAATCTAAACTACTAGAAGAATTGAATTTTCGCGGAAAAATCGCTATGAGCCAGCTAAAAACCATCGAGCAACTTTTGTTGTGGCATTCCCATTGGATGATCCACCACGCAAACCATATACGGCCCAAAATGGACGGGATTAAGGTCGGCGGGCACCAAGCTAGCTCGGCCTCGATGGTGTCAATCATGACCGCGCTCTATTTTTCGGCGTTGCGGCCCGAGGATCGGGTGGCAGTCAAACCGCATGCCTCGCCGATTTTCCACGCTGCGCATTACCTAATGGGCACCCAGACCCGTGAAAAGATGGAGAATTTTCGCGGATTTGGCGGAGTTCAAAGTTATCCATCCCGCACCAAGGATATCGATGATGTGGATTTCTCAACTGGGTCTGTCGGGCTAGGTGTCGCGATCACATCTTTTGCCTCAATTGTTCAGGATTACATTGCCGCCAAAGACTGGGGCAAAGGTGCGCCGATGGGCCGGATGGTGGCGCTAGTGGGTGACGCCGAACTGGACGAAGGCAACATCTATGAGGCTTTGCAGGAAGGTTGGAAGAACGATCTGCGAAACACCTGGTGGGTAATCGACTACAACCGCCAGTCGCTCGACGGGATCGTGCGCGAGGGCCTGTTTGAACGGATCGAAAAGACTTTCGATGCTTTCGGTTGGGATGTAGTGCGGGTCAAACATGGTGCGCTACAACGCGCCGCGTTCGACGAACCGGCCGGCAGCAGATTGCACGATTGGATCGATGCCTGTCCAAATCAGGAATATTCCGCGCTGACGTTCATGGGGGGTGCCGTCTGGCGCAAGCGCCTGATGGAGGATCTGGGCGATCAAGGTGATGTCACGGCGTTGCTGGATCGACGCAATGATGAGGAACTCGCTGCGCTGATGGAGAACCTCGGCGGCAACTGCGTTGAGACCATGGCAGCAACATTTGACGCCATCGACCACGACCGACCCACTTGCTTTCTAGCCTATACCATCAAAGGCTGGGGCACACCCATCGCGGGTCATAAAGACAATCACGGCGGCTTGATGAACAAGACCCAGTTTGCCGCATGGCAAGACCATATGGGGATTGTGGAAGGGCAAGAATGGGAGCCTTACACCGGTGTCGACGATGTTCCCGCGCTCAAACGCTTTTTGGCCGAAGTGGCGTTTTTTGCTGATGGTGCGCGCCGCTTTTCGGATGCTAAACTGGATGTGCCTGAGATTGATATCAGCACGGATCGCGAAATTTCGACTCAGATGGCTTTTGGCAAGGTTCTCGATGAATTATCCAAAGGGGACAGTGATCTGGCCGCGCGGATCGTCACCACCTCACCGGATGTGACGGGCACCACAAATCTTGGCCCTTGGGTCAATCGCCGCAAGTTGTTTGCCCGCGCAGAAAAGGCAGATGCCTTCATCGAACACCGCATTCCGTCGACCGCGAAATGGACATTCATCCCAGAAGGTCAACACATCGAACTGGGCATCGCCGAAATGAACCTGTTTTTGTTGCTTGGTGCGGCGGGCCTTTCCCACTCGCTGTTTGGAAAGCGGTTGATCCCGATCGGCACGTTGTATGATCCCTTTGTGTGTCGCGGGCTCGATGCCTTGAATTATGCCTGCTATCAGGATGCGCGCTTTATGGTGGTCGGAACGCCTTCGGGCGTGACGCTGGCCCCCGAGGGCGGCGCGCACCAATCCATCGGGACGCCGCTGATTGGAATGAGCCAAGACGGGTTGGCTGCGTTTGAGCCCGCCTTTGCCGACGAGCTGGCGGTGATTATGGAATGGGCGTTTGACTACCTGCAACGGGACGGCGATGGCGACCCGGACGAGCGCACGTGGCTGCGCGATGAAACCGGCGGCAGCGTTTATCTGCGCCTGACAACAAACCCAATTGAACAGCCCGGAAAACGCAACGACGACGACTTTCGTCAGGGGGCCATCGACGGCGGCTACTGGTTGCGCAAACCGGGACCAAACTGTGAGGTGGTGATTGCCTATCAGGGGGCGGTGGCATCAGAGGCGATCAAAGCCGCGGGGATCATCGGTGAAGGACGGCGCGACGTCGGTGTGCTGGCCGTGACCTCGGCGGATCGGTTGAACGCCGGCTGGACTGCGGCGCAACGGGCGCGGGCGCGTGGCGCCGCGCATGCCCAATCGCATGTCGAAACTCTCACCAGTGAACTGCCACCGCACTGCAAGATGATCACCGTTATCGACGGCCACCCAGCGACGTTGGCATGGCTAGGCGGTGTACAAGGTCACCAGACGATCCCGCTTGGCGTAGAACACTTCGGTCAAACCGGCACCATTGGCGATCTGTATGAGCACCACGGCATAAGTGCTGGCGCAATTGCCCGAAAAGTTCAGGAGTTAACAGTTGGTCAGAGGGTCCTAGCGCCCTTGCCAAAATAGGGGTACGGCGTCAATCAGAGTGATGCGCGGCATTCTTCAAAGGCGTTTGCTCCCAAAGAGATCATCTCCGCCGGAGTTGTTCCGCGGCGATTAACCAATACATCAAAAGAACTACAGGATCCGCTACTTACTTTGACGGGAACCCCGGCAATGTTCGTCATTTTTGAATGCTTCCTATGTTTCTTGAGCGGTCAGTAATAAACCAGAGTGTGACTAAGACCGTCTATCGGCGATTCTCAAGAGGCTGTTTCAGACTGAGAAGTCGACCAACACCCAATCAGTGGACGTCAACCTCCATCCGAAAACAGACTCTTTAACTTGGGGTGATAAGGCATCATTAATTTCTTTTGCCAATGGACCTAAATGGCCTCTCAGACACGCATCACAGAGCGTGTCTAGTGCTGGGTTTGTGCTTTGAAAACTCACCCTGTCTCGCAGCAAGTCGGTGCATTCACGATAAAAACCGTGCGCCAGAAGCTCGTCTGCCGTCTGAAGCAATCTGAAAAAGTCCCAGTCATCAGCATCATCAAGAGATGCCATTAGGTTCTCTTGTTCCTGAGAAGTCTCGGAACTTTCTACGGGCAGGTTTTCGAAATCCGCTGGATTGGTTTGGATTACAAAGGCGCGCTCGTAGGCTGACTTCATCAGCACCAACTCCGTCGGCTCCGGGGAAATTGCGGTCAATTCATCAAGTGCTTCGTCTGCAGTATCTCGGTCTAGCGAATTGATGCCTATTCTGGCTTTCGTCGCGAGGGCATGCGTTTTCAACCCGTCGACAGGTCCAGCAGACAAGACTGCTTCTATGCGCGCCAATGCCTCGGAAATCGCTCCGTTCTTGGCTTCAATTTCCGATGTTGCCTGATGCTTGGGCACTTCGCCGGAAAGACAAGGACTACGGCGTAGATTTGGAGATCGAATTTTTCGACGACGAAGGAAAGTCTACAGGGCTCATGTTCTTCGTCCAACTTAAGGCCACTGACGACATTGCCAAAGCGCAGTCGGTTCCAATGAAGGTCGACCGCTAGAGTACTTGGCGTCACTAGATGCGCCTTCCATGGTAGTCCGTTATTGCGAACCCAGTAAGACGTTCCATTGGCTATGGCTTTCGGAAATCTATGCACGCAATCCCCCACCAAAGACAGAGACCATCACTATCAGGTTCGAGCCTACGGACGTATGGAGTGATGACACATCGGACAGAATCCCCACTACCCTACAAACCTATCGTACTTTGCGAACAGGCTCCTGTAGCATACCTTTCGGATTGGAAATTCACTGCAATCAATCTGAACCAAACGCCGCTTTTGCTATGAACGTCGCTGTGAGCGAAATTGTAGGGGTCTCCTCGCGATTTACGACTAATTGTAACCCCGAAACCTGCCTGACGCTGCTCATCTTGTTAAAGGGTGAAACGCTGCGGGTTTCGATAGACTCCATCGCATCGATCTCCATCGCAATTGATCCCACCGATCAAGATGAGACTCTCCAGATCCTCAGCTATGTGATCGCTTGCATGGCCCTTCGTTCGGATTTCAAAGATCACTTGCATGATTTGGCTGGTTACTTTGTGCGTGAGAATATTTCTTGTGAATGCAGGGAGCTTGCCTCTGTTGTTACGTCCGGTGTTGTCGACAATTGTGAAATGGCGGCGATCATCGCAAGCATCAACGGGATTCATGAAAGGCAAGACGACAACTATTCGCGATACATCCACGCCCAGCTTAGTTGCCCCGCGCCACACGAAGAGAAACTATCGGCGCTGCAACGTTTCTACAAGGATGCCATTGATGCACACGCCACTCGTTCAATGCGCGAACAGGCAGTCATACACTACTCTTTTGGAAATTCACTGCGGGTTGCATTCGAATACAAGGCCGCGTTCAAGCAATTTAACTTAGCGCGACGCAAGTATCCCAGATATCTCGAAAAGGGTTACTTTCTTGCGGAATTGGGGGCCACGCTCTATTTTTTGAAGCGGTATCGACTGTCATCAAAGGTCTATGAAGCAGCACATGCGATTAAAGCCAGCGCGCAAACTGCAATCTGTGCGGGGGACGCATACTTGTTCAGTGGCCAACCCGACAAGGCAAAGAAACTCTATGATGAAGCTTCAAAGTCCAACGACCAATTCGAAGCCACCGAGGGGAATGTCAAGGCTCATGCGGCAAGTTGGCTTGTCGAGTTCCTCAAGCAAAACAATCTCGACCAAAATACATTACTATCCAAATCAGAATTCTGGTCCGATGTAATGCAGAACGCCATTGACGGTGAGCATTACGAGCATGCCTTTTGTGCGTCGATTATTCTGAGCTACCTATTGGAGAATGATCCAGCAGCATGGACGAATGCAATCCAAATTTCGTTTCGGTTAATGTTGGAAGGCGGCGAACCTTCCATAATGATATCGACGCTGTCATGTGCTGTGCAACGATGCGGGTACCACGCATATTCTTACTTCAGACGCATTCTTGTCAGCAATGGATGCCCACCAGACGTTGTTCCGATGCTTGATCAGATCGCAAAAACCTTACAAGACGAACGAGCTTCCGTTGAACAGCCCTCGACGATCCTGCGCCTCGTCGAGCCGCCATCATTTGATACAGTATTGCGATACGAACATAGCGAGAGATAGTGTCGACTTAGGCTGCGATGCAGTCATACAGCATGTCAAATGCTGCGCAAAAGATCAACGTCCGCTTCGGGGAAGCTGCGGCGCAGCGGCCGAACGCATGGGCAATGGCCGGTTTGGGCCGTTCGTGTCGTGTGATCTCGGTTGATAACCTATGATGCCGCGATGCGGCTAATGGCAGGAATAAGCCCATCTTGACCGATGCTGCACGATACATGAATGTTCGCTTGTTGTTTCCGGCGTTTTGCAAGGGTGTTTCTAAACATGAGAAGTCTATCAGCAACCTTAGTTGCCATTAATGTTGTGTGCGCATCGCAAGTTTTGGCTCAGGAGGAGGACTGGACTATTCGCTGCGGAGGCGATTTTGACCTGTGCGGTTTCTATGACCGAGAGACTGGCGACCAAAAAGTACCACGTATTTATGAACGTATCATGCCATTTAGCGAGGGGCTTTCTGCTGTAAGATTTGAAGGGAAGTTTGGTTTCATAGATGCTCAAGGAGAGATGGTGATCGAGCCGCAGTTTGATCTCGCAGGGCGGTTTCGGTTTGGATTGGCCGAGGTGCTAGTCGGCGAGTTCGTTGGTATTGTGAACCGGGCAGGAGAGTTCATGATGGAACCTGCGTATGCACGTGCCGTTCCTATAGGGCCTCGAGCGATATTGGTTGAAGCAGGAAGCTGGAGCTCATCCTATTATGCGGGTCACGAACGATTAGACTATGATTTCATAGGAATGAGGCGGGCCGACGGATTGTGGATCAATTTTAGGTATTGGTCAGTTGTACCGGGGTCTCGGCTAAGATTTAAAATCTTCGACCCTAAGGGGGGTGAGCTTATTTGGGCGGGTATTCAATTGCGACACGCTTCCGATATTCGATACGGCCTGTTTTCAATGCAACGCGGGGATTGGTGGACGCTTCCTCAATACACTAGAATTGGGCAACTTTCCGAAGGCTTGGTGGTTGCTCGAACGGATGACGGAAACACACACGTTTTAGATGAAAAAGGCGTACTGCAGTTCGAATCTGCTTTTTCGAACGTCGGGGTCTTTGAGAACGGATTTGCGAGAGTTATTGTCCGCAGTGAGGATGGGAACCTTCAATACGGTGTTTTGAGCGCAACCGGGGATTTGGTCGGCGGTCAGCTTTATGACGAAGTTCGCATACCGAGCGAGCGGAATACATGGCAAATTCTAGTTGAAGGTAAGTGGTTCGAGGTAAATGCCGATGGTAGTTTAACGGAGGCCTTACCGTTACCGGAGCGAGTGCGTCCACAAGTTATAGGTCGTGAAAGGGAAGAGTTGGGACCATTGGATTGCAATAATGGTGTAACTATTTTTGAGGGTATGGATGCTTCGGGCCAAAGTTACGGTATGATGTCCGCTGATGGCACGATCCTGATTGATCCTGAATATGATGCCCTAACCTGCTTCCGGTCTGGAGTGGCTTGGGCTGCAGACTTTGGTGACGGCGCTTGGTGTCCGGTTGGTCCAGATGGTCTGCAGCGAGAAATCCCAGCGTGCCGGACAAGCCATTATCCTATAACCTGGTCACACCATGGCGCGGAGATACTTGATCCAGATCCGTTTACGAGCAGCGTGAAATGGGTTCGCGCATATCTTGCGTTCGAGTGCGGCGGGGCGAATGAAGCGCCAATGTTTGTCGGCGATGGAGTTCAAGGGCATGGAATAATGCCTGCAGTTAGGTGCGATTGAAGACCGCCTTGAGATGAAGTCATTTGTGAAAGTTGTAACCGCAAAGCCGACATTCACGTATTCAAGGCGAAAGCCTACTTAGTCCCGCGTAGTCGTCATCCAGCATACGGAAATGCTGCGCTCATGGGGCAACGTACGCTATGCGGGCTGCAACCGCAGCATCTTGACTGGTCGTGAAAAGTAGATTTGGGCCGTCACCTTTCCAATCTAACAACCTTGCGGTGGACATTACACTCATTCTCATTAACCCATTTAATAAGCCGTTCGACCTCAAGAGGTATCCGATCAGTCGCCGCTGTGATCATCACAAAATCCGTGATACCTTCGTCGTTTTCTTCCCAGATTGGATCGATTTGGCCGTTGGGCATTTGCGGCAATCGGTTGATACCAGCTCGGATCGAGGTGCTTGCTGTTTCGTGGTCACCTAATCCGACAACGTTCCACTGATCACCACGCCCTTGAAAAGCGATGGTGTGTCCGTCTGTGGAGCTGTTCAGTTCAAGGCTAAACCGTTGGCCAAATCTGATGACTTGATCGACTTTTTCAAGCTGGCTTTCTCTCTGAACCACGCCAAGTGACGATGGCACCAATGCAAGGTTAAGGCCTGTTTCATTGGCTTGAAGGAGAGTTCGCAGGGCTGATCAAAGACCTGCAACCAACAGAAGGCTTGTTCGCCGTGACCAAGCGCATGTTCAAAGATGCGTGGGGGCAACGACAGCAACAGGCGGATGCCAATCAAGATGTTCTGCGAACACAACGTCGGACGGTTGAGAAACAAATCGAGGGTTTTTTGGACCGCATTGTCGCGTCTAACAGTGGAACCGTCATCGCAGCCTATGAGAAACGCATCGACACATTGGAAAAACAAAAACTGATTTTGGACGAAAAGCTCTCAAACCGAGCCCCAAAACAAGGCACCTTCGAGCAATTGTTCGAACACGCTTTGGTATTTTTAGCAAACCCTTGGAAACTCTGGGAAAGTGATAACCTCGCCCTGCGCAGAACGCTCCTAAAACTCGCCTTTGTGGACCGCATAGCATACTCGCGACAGACAGGACTTCGAACACCAAAAACCACCTTACCGTTCAAGGTGTTAGGGCAATCCTACATGAATGAATGTAAAATGGCGGACCGAGGAGGATTCGAACCCCCGACCCCCTGATTCGTAGTCAGGTACTCTATCCAGCTGAGCTATCGGTCCACTGCGGGCGATGTAGCCGCCACGCGAGACCATTGCAAGGGGCAAACTACGCAATCTGCGGGGAAAGTGTCAGGTCGGATTTTGGAAGGTTAATAACAAAGCGCGTTCCGGTCTCGTCTGTACGTTCAAGTTCGAGGCGCCCACCATGTCCGCGTACCAGTTCCGCAGCGATAGCAAGGCCAAGGCCAGAACCGCCACGCGTTGTGCCACCCTGGAATGCCTCAAACAGATGTTCACGCGCCTTAGGGGGCAACCCTGGACCGGTGTCGGTCAAGGCAATCGTCCAGACATCATCATCTTCATCGCCAGAAATCGCGATCTCTCCGGCTTTTCCTGTCGCAATGATGGCTTGTCTGGCGTTGCGCACGAGGTTGCCAATCACGCGGTAAAGCTGCTCACCATCGGCACGCACACTCATTCCGGCGGGGATGTTTTCAGCGAATGACACATCATGATCCCCGACGGCCAGCCGTTCACCGGCAACAACATCATCCACAATTTCGGAAAGCGAAACGCGTTCAAGGCGGGGTGCAGGTTCATCGACACGGCCAAACGCCAAAGTGCTTTCGCAAAGATTGACCGCACGGGTAATCGAATTCACAAGCTTAGGCGCAAGACGTCGCACGGACGGGTCCTCCGAGGACTCGATGCGATCGGTGAACAGCACCGCTGAGGTCAGGATATTACGCAGATCATGGCTGATCTTGCTGACGGCCCCGCCAAGCTGGGCAAGGCGTTCTTTCTGTTTCAATGCCCCTGTTAGCTGCGTCTGCATGGATGCAAGCGCGTCCTCCGCTTCGCGAAGTTCTGTAATTCCGGCCGTAGGCATAATGATGCGGCGCGCGTCTTCGGGGGCCTTTGCATAGGCCTGCATGTGATCGACAACGCCGCGCATTGGTTTCACGATGAAACGGCGCACTGCGAGGAACAGCAAGCTGGCAGTGATGATCGAAATGACTGCGGACAAAATCAAGATGTTGATGCCGTACTCGATAAGGGCAGCGCGCAACGGTTTCGTCGGCAGGGTGATTTCAATCAGCAAACCGCCGTCCTGAACGGGATTGCCGATCACACGGATCACGCGTTCTTCAGTATCACCAAGGCGCATCATCGTGTCTTTGATCAGCATCCATGCCGGCGGGTCACGCATATCAAATGTCTTGTGGATCGGCGTGGGAATGGGTGACGAAAGGATCAATTGGCGCACTTCGTCGCGGCGTAAAACCACGTTATACACGCCTGCGTTTTCCAGAAGTTCGGCCTCTAGCTCAGGCGAAATCATATCTTCTGCAAGCAACGTCAGTGATGCAATTTGCGCACGTTCCAAATGGTTAAGGAAGTAGTCTTCGCGAAAACGCGCCACGGACGGCACGAAGATCAACAGTTCAGCAATCAACACGAACACCGTCGTGAGGATTAAGAAGCGCCCTGATAGGGAGTTGAGCATTATACCGTCCGTTCTACGAGTTACGCCGCTTTATGGCAGCCAGCGCTGTACAAAGCCAACGATCGTCTTGACCTTGCTGCTTTCAAATAGCTTCGGGCTAAAATAGGCACCCGCAGCGCGTTTGTTAATCTCAGATACGGTTGGATAGGGTAAAACAGTTGCAGCGATCTGCGACATTTTCATTTTATTCGCGATTGCCATCGCCCACATGCTGATCAATTCGCCCGCCATTGCGCCCGCGATTGAGGCACCGACGGGTTTGCCTTTAACGATCATCACCTTGATAAGGCCCGTTGTTTTGCCTTCTGCGATGGCGCGGTCGTTCTCGTGGTAAGGGAAGCGCACGACTTCCAGACGCGCCCCAAACTTTTCTTTCGCCTGCGCCTCCGTCAGGCCAACCTGCGCGAGTTCTGGATCAGTATAAGTCGCCCAAGGAATGTGATCCGTGCGCTGTTTTGACGGCAGCCCGAACAGCATGGACTTGATCACAACGCCCGCGTGATAGCCCGCAACATGGGTGAACTGCAGCCCACCAGCCGCATCACCAACGGCATAGACCTTTTTGTTGGTGACAGAACGCAGGTTGTCACCCACCTCAACACCACCACGGCCCCATTTAACGTTCGCCTTATCGAGGTCGAGCTTTTCGACATTCACCTTGCGACCAACAGCCATCAGCAAATGCGAGCCTGTGAAATCACCCTTGGGTGTATGGACAGTCACGTTACCTTCAGATCCGCTTATCTTAGTAGCCTGTGCTTCCTCAATAATCTCAACGCCTTCAGCGCGAAGTTTATCGAGCACGACAGCCGCCATCTCAGGGTCATCCTTACCCATCGCTTTTGCGCCTTCAATGACGGTCACTTTTGACCCAAGACGCACATGCGCCTGCGCCATTTCCATACCGATTGGCCCGCCGCCAACGACGATCAGATGCTCGGGGCGTTCGCGCAATTCAAAGATGTTTTCGTTTGTGTAAACATCTACATCTTCCAAGCCCGGGATTGGCGGCACAAAAGGGCCGGAACCCGTGGCGACAATAAAACGGCGTGCCTCAATGATGGTATCGCCAGCCTGCACTTCGGTCGGGCTGATGAATGCGCCAAACTCAAGAATGACGTTCACGCCGAAACCCTCAAACCGCTCTTGGCTATCGACGGGCTCAATCGTCTCAATCACTTTGCGCACATGGTCTTTGGCGGCCGCGTAATCGACTTTGGGTTTCACGGCCGTGACACCAAGGTCGCCGGTATTGGCCATCGCATAGGCCTGCTTGCCCGCCGCAATGAGCGCCTTGGACGGAACGCAGCCGTAATTCAGACAATCCCCTCCCATTTTGTGACCCTCAAGCAGAACCACTGAGGCCCCCATTTGCGACGCACCAGCGGCGATAGACAACCCGCCAGAACCGGCCCCGATAATACAAACGTCAGTCTTGATACGGTTCATGATTACAGACCCTTTTTGCCGCGCACGGCCTTGATGAGAATTGGAAGAACAGCCAGCACACACAGCCCGATGATCGGCAGCAGGATGTGTGGCTCAAAAATAATGCCGAGGTTCGGCGTCTCGCCCTTGGCAAAAACCTCACCCAGCCCAGCGCCAACCGATGTATAGACAATCGATCCCGGAATAATGCCAAAGAACGTCGAAATCACAAATCGACGCAATGGAACCTCAAGGAAAGACGGAATCAGGTTGGCAAGGAAGAACGGAACAGCAGGCACAAGGCGGATCAGGAACAACATAGACCATTGGTTTTCATCGATACCGTCTTTGATCTTTTTGACGATTCCGTCCGACCCTTCGAGTTTCGCACCCAACTGCTTACCGAATCCCCAACGCGCTGCCAAAAAGATCGCGGTCGCGCCGATTGTTGCCCCTGTAACGTTGAAAATAAAACCGGGGAACGTCGAGAACAGGAAACCACCAGAAAGCGTCAAGATTAGTGCACCGGGAAGGCTGAATGCGACGGCCACAGTATAGATCGCGATGAAGACAAGTACGGTTAGAACGTAATTGGCGTCTCGAAACGCGATCAATGCCTCCCGATTCTCTGCCAGCGCGTCAAACGTCAGGTAGTCCCGCAGGAAATAGGCGCCAAGTATGGCAACAACGCCGATCACAATGATCGGCAGGCGCTTTAACAACGCATTAGGTTGGGATGCTTCAGTCATATCGGTCACGTCTCTGATCCTTAGGAATGTCTTGTTGAACACTAGATGGACGAGCGAGGCTAATCTGGGTAGGTCTGTGCGGGTTGCATCACGGCCCATTGATGGCAAAAGCCATTTTCGTGTGGTTTTGTTGCAAAAGTCGTGAAGACTGTAACATTTGGATTGCAGGAATCTGGATTTGTTGCAGAAATTCCGCCCCACGCACGCCAGATCACGTTGACACACGCCCAGACCCCTCCTATTAGCTGAGCTTCGAGATTAAACGGGGTTCGAATCCATTCACGGATTTGCCCATAGACCGGAGAGACGCAATGAAGCGTACATTTCAGCCTTCCAACCGCGTTCGCAAGAACCGCCACGGTTTCCGCGCACGTATGGCCACCAAAGCTGGCCGTAAGATCCTGAACGCACGTCGTGCGAAGGGTCGCGCAGAACTCAGCGCATAATCGCGTACGAAGTCTATGACTTCGGGTGATGAAAAGTTTGAAACCGCCACAGCACAGCCTGCGGCGGTTTTTGCTCGTTTGACTGTCATGAAAAAGCGGTCCGACTTTGTTGCTGCGTCCAAGGCGCGTTATCAAACATCGCCAAGTCTGACCGTTCAGATGCGCAACCGTGGTGACGATGACCCCACGGTACGTGTCGGTTTCACCTGTTCCAAGAAAGTCGGCAACGCCGTCGCCCGCAACCGTGCCAAACGCCGCCTGCGTGAAATTGCACGGCTCGACCTGCCCGCCTTGGCCAAAGCTGGCCATGACTACGTTCTGATCGGCAAAAAAGAAGCCACCGCAACGCGCGACTTTGAAGCCCTGCGTGCGGACTTCGCCAAAGCGCTCGGGAAATTGTCATGACCCCCCTCGCCTTCGTGCTGTCCCTACCGATCCGGTTCTACCGCCTCGTATTTTCGCCATGGGTCGGCCACGGCTGCCGATACCACCCAACCTGCAGCGCCTACATCATGGAAGCCCTGTGCAAACACGGCGGCATCAAAGGAACCATCCTATCCGTCCGCCGCGTCGCACGCTGCCACCCTTGGGGCGGCTCAGGCGTCGACAACGTTCCGGATTAGTTGGACGTCCACAATGCCGACGAAACTGTCGTTGGTCAAATTTGATCCAAACTCTGCCTTCGGATTGGTACATTCCCAATAAGGTCGTTTTTAAACGCCAAGTTCTAATGCAACGGACGTAAAGTTAAGCTTGTAATAACTTTTTAAAATCGGCAGCAGATTCCGGCGGGTAACATTCGATCCCGACCAAAAAATTGGAGTCGAAGTTTTGCCGGAAAAGTTGCTGCGCTTCATCTACGTCGTGTTCTTCCGCAGAGGCACCACCAAAAATACTCCCGTCTTTTGCAAAGGAGACAAATAGGTGGCGCGCTAGCCCCTTTGCCCTCAAATTCCGAAGATAAATGGCACCAAACGCTGTGGGAAAACTAGTCAAAAATACAATTGCATCCAGATATGTATCAAATAGTTCCGGCTCTGGGCTTTTGTCAAAGTAGCAGGCGAAGTCGTCAGCGGAGGGAACAAACTCTCCTGAAAACAAACTCAGAAAACGATCAACCTCTTCGCCAGAGCGTTGGGGAAGTTGCGCCACTAGATCAATTAGCATTTGGGCTCCTCACCAGATTACTACCTCCATTTTAGACCCAACAAAGGCCTCAAAGGCAGGTTTCTCTTTTTGGCATAAGAAACCGCTCTTATACAAATCCGCCTTCCTGATCTTCCATAAACGTCATCGCGATCTATGATGTCTTTCGGTGAACCGACGTCATACAAATGTACATACGGGATGTGTACAGGTTGTGTACGCATTGTGTACGTGGATTTCGCCCACTTGTGGGCCGAACCTTGCGCCTGTAATTCATCCCCATGCTTGATGAACCAGATGACATTCACCCGCTGTTTTACGGCGCACCAAAAACCACTGAGTTCAAGAAACTCCGCAAGCGGCTTGTGCAAAACACACGCGAGGCGATTGAGGCCTACGGCATGGTCGATGCGAATGGTGAGCGTGCGAAATGGCTTGTTTGCATGTCGGGCGGCAAGGACAGCTATACGCTGCTCGCGGTCCTGCACGAATTGCAGTGGCGCGGCCTTTTGCCCGTTGATTTATTGGCCTGTAACCTTGATCAGGGTCAGCCCAATTTCCCTGCGACGGTGCTGCCAAAGTTTCTGAGTGATATGCAAGTTCCGCACCGGATTGAATATCAAGACACCTATTCGATTGTCGTCGATAAAGTGCCTGCTGGTCGCACGATGTGTGCTTTGTGTTCTCGTCTACGGCGCGGGAACCTTTATCGGATTGCCCGTGAAGAAGGCTGTAGCGCGGTTGTGTTGGGGCACCACCGCGATGATATCCTTGAGACCTTCATGATGAACATGTTTCACGGATCCCGCCTCGCGACGATGCCACCAAAACTGCTGAACGAAGAGGGCGACTTGTTCGTCTATCGTCCTCTCGCCCATGTCGCCGAAGCCGATTGCGAGAAATTCGCCAGTGCGATGGGTTACCCGATTATTCCATGTGACCTTTGCGGGTCGCAAGACGGGCTGCAGCGCCAACAGATCAAAGCCATGTTGGATCAGTGGGAAGCCAACACGCCGGGGCGTCGCCAACAGATGTTCGGGGCGCTTACAAACACCCGCCCGTCGCACCTATTGGATCCGTCAATTTTCGACTTTAAGGGATTGCAGCGCCGAATAGGCCCGAACGAGAACAACGTCTAAGCCCCCTACCCCGTGACAAAGCAGCCGATAGTCCACGAAAACAAGGCGAAAGCGCTTGACCTTTGGTGCTCTGACCTGTTGAACCTGCCTGATATTTCAACAGCAGTTTCAGGCGGCTTCCATGGACGACCAGAACAAGAACCTCATCCTCGCAACAGCCCTCAGCTTCCTCGTGATTCTGGTATGGTTTGTCTTATTTCCGCCACCAGAACCGACCGAGCCTGCACCGAACGCGGAAGTTGCTGCGACAGAAACCGGCACGCTTGGCGTTGACGCCGAGGTACCTGTTCAAGTCGGTGAAGCCACTGTTGTTGCGCCACTTGCTCCTGAAGAAGCGATCGCAAACGCGCCTCGCGTAGCGATCGATAGCGAAAGCTTGATCGGCTCTTTGACTTTGACAGGTGGTCGTCTTGATGACCTATCCCTTAAGGCGTACCGCGATACGCTTGAAGAAGGATCAGACCTTGTTCGCCTTCTCGCACCGATTGGCACCGATCATCCTTATTATGCATCCCATGGCTGGGTCGCAGCCGTTGGCGCGACTGCGGATCAGGTTCCGACAGCATCTACTGAATGGCAGATCGAAAGCGGTGAAACGCTTTCCGAAGGTAACGAGGTAACCCTCGTTTGGGACAACGGCGCCGGCTTGATCTTCCGCAAGACATTCTCAGTAGACGAGCACTTCTTGTTTACGGTTACACAGTCCGTCGAAAACACAACGGGTTCTGAAATCGCACTGCGCCCTTACGGGCTGGTCGCGCGCCACGGTGAGCCTGAGCAAATCGGCTTCTTCATTCAGCACGAGGGTGTCGTGCGGATGTCTGACGGGTCGATGGAAGAAATCAACTACGATGATATGCCCGACCTCACGACAGATGAGGGCCGTATCGAGGTTGAGGAAAACGGTTGGATCGGCTTTTCAGACCAGTACTGGATGACAGCGCTGATCCCAACTCCAGGTCGGGATTTCCGCTCAACAGCCAAGCACGCAAATGACATCTACCAGATCGAAACCGTTTACCCGATGGTTACCGTTGCCGCAGGCGCTTCTGCTAGCGCTGAGACCCAGTTCTTTGCCGGTGCGCAGGAATGGGAAGTCATTCGCGGGTACCAGAATGACCTTGGCATTGATCGCTTCCTCGACAGTATCGATTGGGGTTGGTTCTTCTTCCTGACGAAACCTATTTTTGCTGTTCTACATTGGCTCAACGGGCTGATCGGCAACATGGGTTGGTCCATCATTGGCCTGACTCTGATCATCAAGGCGCTGCTACTTCCACTTGCGTACAAATCATACGTTTCAATGGCGAAGATGCGTGAGTTGCAGCCTGAAATGGCAAAGCTGAAAGAAGCAGCAGGCGATGACCGTGAGAAACTCCAGAAGGGCATGATGGCGCTCTATAAGGAGAACAAGGTGAACCCTGCATCCGGTTGTTTGCCTATCTTGATGCAAATTCCGATCTTCTTCTCGCTCTACAAGGTTATCTTTGTCACCATCGAACTGCGCCACGCGCCTTGGATCGGCTGGGTCAACGACCTAAGTGCGCCTGACTCCTCATCCTTGTTCAACTTGTTTGGGATACTCCCGTGGGATGCACCTGCGCCAGAATCCATCTTGTCGCTGATCTTTATCGGAATCATGCCGATCGTGCTGGGTATCTCCATGTGGCTCCAGCAAAAGCTGAACCCAGCCCCCACAGAACCGACGCAAAAGATGATCCTTGCGTGGATGCCTTGGGTTTTCATGTTCATGCTCGGCAGCTTTGCCAGTGGCCTTGTTCTGTACTGGATCGCGAACAACACGATCACCTTTATCCAGCAGTACGCCATTATGCGCAGTCAGGGCTTTAAGCCTGATGTCTTTGGCAACATTTTGGGTCGCAACAAAACGGACACTGAGTAATGGGAACGGTCGCTGAACTTTGGCGGCACCCGATAAAAAGTCACGGCCGCGAAACGCTCGCGGCTGTGGACCTGCAAACGGGCAAGTGCCTGCCTTGGGACCGTCACTGGGCGGTAACCCATGATCTGACCAAATTCGATGGGTCCGGTTGGGTAATGTGCCGAAACTTCATGATTGGTAGCCGGACGCCAAACCTTGCGGGTATTTGGGCGGAACTAGACGAGGCAACGGGCCAAATCACACTGCGCCATCAAGATCTCGGTGCGATTACATTCAATCCAAATGAAGACGCCCCAGCGTTTCTGGACTGGGTCGCGCCACTCTGCCCGACTGGCCGTGCGGTGCCCACAGGAATCGTATCCGTTGAGGGGCGCGGAATGACTGACTCGGATTATCCGTCTGTGTCCATCATGACCCGCTCTAGCCATGCCGCCGTAGAAGACGCGATCGGGCAACCGCTCGAACATGAGCGTTGGCGTGGCAACATCTGGCTCAATGGCACCCAGCCTTTCGAGGAGTTCGATTGGATCGGCAAGACGATCCGCATCGGCACTGCCGAGCTCGAAATCCGCGAGCCAATCGAGCGCTGCATGCACACGGCATCCAACCCTGTGACAGGTGAACGCGACGCGGATACACTTGGCACATTGAACTCAAAATTCGGCCACCAAAACTTCGGCGTCTACGCCGTCGTTACCAAAGATGGCCATGTCGCACTCAGCGACCAAGCAGAGGTGCTATAATGCAGCTTCCATTCCCAGCCGCCGAAGAACCGGATGATGAAACACGCGAAACGGGCCGCAAGATGTTTGCGGGCGAAACCGACTTCGTTAAAGGCGTTGTCGCGATGGATGGCCTGCCCGAAGCAGACCGTCCAGAAGTCTGCTTTGCTGGCCGTTCCAACGTGGGCAAATCCAGCCTGATCAACGCATTGACGGGCCGCAAAGGGTTGGCACGTGCATCAAACACGCCGGGCCGCACGCAAGAGATCAACTATTTCACCGTTGGCGAAACCCACTACCTCGTCGACCTTCCGGGCTATGGCTATGCCAACGCGCCTGTTGCTGTCGTCGAGAAGTGGCAACGCCTGCTTAAGAACTATCTGCGTGGTCGTGTGACCTTGCGCCGTGCGTTCGTTCTGGTTGATGCACGCCACGGAATCAAGTCCGTTGATGAGGAAATCATGGCACTGCTGGCCAGCGCCGCAGTGACGTTCCAATGCGTCATGACCAAGACCGACAAGCTTAAGAAAGGCGAGTTGGACAAGGTGTTGGTTCAGGTACGTGAGAAACTGCAAAAGTTCCCCTCTGCCTACCCTGAACTCATCATCACTTCCTCTGAAAAGGGTGAAGGTATTGAAACGTTGCGCGCCATCATCGCTGGGTTAGACTGACCCCAAGACGACGCCCATAGGACAGCCATGAGAAAGCAAGATATGAACCGCGATTGGATCGCCACAGCCGCCACGCTCAGCGCGGCGCTGCCTTATCTGCAACGCTACAATGATGCGATTGTTGTCATCAAACTGGGTGGCCACGCGATGTCGTCGGATGAGGCGATGGAAAACTTCGCGCGTGACGTCGTGCTGATGCAGCAGGTTGGCGTGAACCCTGTGATCGTCCATGGCGGTGGCCCGATGATCAACGAGATGCTCGAGAAACTCGACATAAAATCGGACTTCGTGAACGGCAAACGTGTAACGGACAGAGCAACTGTTGAAGTTGTTGAGATGGTTTTGTCCGGTCGTGTAAACAAGTGGATCGTGAATGCGATCAACCGTCAGGGTGGGCGTGCAGTCGGGCTGTCCGGCAAGGACGCGAACCTGATGACCTGTGATCAGGATGCGCCGGAGTTGGGTCTGGTCGGCACGCCAGCCGAGATCGACACCAAGGTCCTCAAGACTTTGTTTGAGGCCAACACTATTCCTGTTATCGCCCCACTTGGCGCTGGTCGCGATGGTGAAACGTTAAACGTAAACGGCGACACGGCGGCAGGTGCCTATGCATCCGCGTTGAACGCTGACCGCCTATTGTTACTGACCGATGTGTCTGGTGTGAAAGACGGTGGCGGCAATGTTCTGACCGAACTGACGCCAGAACAGATCGCCGACTTGACCGCATCTGGTGTTATCGCAGGTGGTATGATCCCCAAAACGCAGACCTGTCTTGATGCTATTTCAGATGGCGTTCGTGCGGCGGTCATCCTAGACGGCCGCGCACCCAATGCCTGCCTGCTTGAGCTGTTCACCGAGCACGGTGCGGGGTCCATCATTCGGGCCGCGAAGTGACGCTGGACGAGGTGAACGCAGCAGCATCGGCGCTGCACCTCACCGCGCTTGGCGGTTTTCATGAAGACGGAAAAACAACGATCCTGCTTGGCCCGCTTGAGCCCGGATTTTGGCCGTTCGTGACCGACCATCCAGATTTCAAAGGCGATGATCCGCTCGACAATTGGTCGAGCGCGGTGATTTCCACGTTGGCGGATAACCTGAACGCACAGGCCGTGTTTCCCTTCGGTGGGCCGCCCTTTCACCCATTCATTGCGTGGGCGCTGCGCAGTGGCGAAGTTTGGACAAGCCCTGTCGGTTTGCTCGTCCACAAGGACGCGGGGCTTTTGGTGTCCTATCGCGGGGCGCTAGTGTTTGACTGTGAAATCCCACTACCTGCCCCTGCGACAAGTCCCTGCGACAGCTGCACAGACAAGCCCTGCCTTACTGCCTGCCCCGTCTCAGCCCTTAGTCCTAGCGGTTACGATGTAGTTAGCTGTAAGGCCCACATGGACGTTGATGAGACATGCCGCGTAGCCTGCCGCGTGCGCATGTCCTGCCCAGTCAGCCAATCCTACCACCGCGACCCCGCACAAACCGCATTCCACATGGAGGCCTTCCACCCGTCATGACAAAACGCTTGATCCTGATCCGCCACGCCAAGTCGAGCTGGGACGCCCCATTCGATGACCATGCACGCACACTTAACGACCGCGGGCGCGAAGCCGCAATCACCATTGGCGGTTGGTTGCGCGAAAAAGGCTATCTGCCGGATACGATCTACAGCAGTGATGCGGCGCGCACGCAGGAGACAACGGAACGGCTTGTTGCCGCACTGGGCACGACGCCACCGGTCTCCTTCAAAGACAACATGTATCACGCGCCGCCAGCCACCCTGATGCGTGTGCTTCAAAAGGCTGAAGGCGACACGGTTGCGCTTGTCGCTCATAACCCCGGCATTGCATACTTCGCGGAAGAGATTGTCGCGCAAAAGCCCGATCATCGTCGTTTCCTAGACTACCCAACTTGCGCAACACTGGTTTGTGACTTCCCAATAACGACTTGGGCCGACGCGGTCTCCCGGTCGGCCCAAGTGGTGGATTTCGTCGTCCCGAAAGACCTAGTTTAGTGACCTAGGATCTGGCTAAGGAACAATTGTGTGCGTTCTGATTGTGGGTTGTTGAAGAACTCTTCCGGCTCGTTCTGCTCAACGATTTGGCCGGCATCCATAAAGATAACGCGGTTTGCAACCTGACGGGCAAAGCCCATTTCGTGCGTTACGCAGATCATTGTCATGCCTTCTTCAGCGAGCTCAATCATCGTGTCGAGAACTTCCTTGATCATCTCAGGGTCAAGCGCGGAGGTTGGTTCATCAAACAACATGATACGCGGCTTCATGCAAAGCGAACGGGCAATCGCAACACGCTGCTGCTGACCACCGGACAATTGACCCGGATACTTCAAAGCCTGATCAGGGATTTTCACCTTCTCAAGGAAGTGCATCGCGATTTCTTCGGCTTCTTTCTTTGGTGTTTTACGAACCCAGATAGGCGCCAACGTACAGTTTTCCAAAATCGTCAGATGCGGGAACAGGTTGAAGTGCTGGAAGCACATACCGACTTCTGAGCGGATCTTGTCGATGTTCTTGAGGTCAGAGGACAGCTCGGTGCCATCCACCATGATCGTGCCCGCTTGGTGTTCTTCCAGACGGTTGATGCAACGGATCAGCGTGGATTTACCGGACCCTGACGGGCCACAAACCACGATACGTTCGCCTTGGTTCACGGTCAGGTTGATGTCGCGCAGCACGTGGAATGTGCCGTACCACTTGTTCATATCGGTGATCTGGATTGCGACCTCGTCAGAGACCTTCATCGCTTCGCGATTGATCGCGCGTTCTGTTGTTGTGTCAGACATTGATGGTCTCCTTAACGGTGCTCACGTTGAAGCTTTTTCTCGAGGTGTAGGGAATAACGGCCCATGCTGAAGCAGAAGATGAAGAACAGCACGCCGATAAAGACGAAGAGTTCCCAATAGATGCCGTTCCAGTCCGTATCCGCACGGATGGCGCCAGCAAGGCCAATTGGGTCAAACAGACCGATGAAGACCACCAGAACGGTGTCTTTAAACAGGCCGATAAAGGTGTTCACGATGCCCGGTATTGAGATTTTCATCGCTTGGGGCAGCACGATCAGCTGCATGGACTGCCAGTAAGACAGACCCAGCGAGTCCGCGCCTTCATACTGACCCGTCGGCAGCGCCGCGAGGCCACCGCGGATAACTTCCGCGATATAGGCAGCAGCAAACAGTGTCACCATGATGATAACCCGCAACAACAAGTCAAAGTTTGACCCCGGTGGCAGGAAGTAGTTGAGCAGCAAGGACGCTGTGATCAACCAAACGATCAATGGTACGCCACGAATGACTTCGATGAAGGCCACACAAATCTTATTGACGAAGAACAAGTGTGACTGTCTGCCAAGCGCCAGCAAGATACCCAATGGCAAGGACAGCACAATGCCCGCCACGCCAACGATCAGCGCCAGCATAAAGCCACCGATTTCGCGGCTATCAATGGGAGCAAGGCCAACGCGACCCAATTCAGCGTAGGTATCACGAACAGAAGCTTCGATGCTGAGTTCCTGATTCCGCGCATTGAGGTAGATCGACAACAAGCCGCGTTCTTCGTTTGTGGCATCTTCCGGCAGTTGATTGACGTTGATCATGTTGCGTTCTGGACATGGCTCCAGAAACGCTGGCAACCACCTCAATAACCAATGGGGCTTGCACACGATCTGTTCACGGGCCGTTGCTGTAAGTTCACGCAATTGAGGCAAAGATGCCTCGCGCTCGTTCAACGACGCCAAAGCACTCATAAAGCCATTCGCTTCCGTCGCCTCCGACGAAACGCGGAACACTTCCTGAGACAAACTAGATTCTTCGTTGCGAAGGGCCGTGAGACCCGCCATTTGGCTCACCAGCTTTGCTTGAGGCGCCTCCAGATCATCTGCATTCGTCGCGACGATCTTTGCACGGATGGTTTCCAACGAAGATATGTTTGTGGAAAGCGCTGCCATCGCGGTTTCAACGTCTGCACGCAAAGCCGCCAAATCTGCCGCTGTCGTGGCCGTTGTTATGCTTCCTGCACGTTCAATCAAACCGGCAAGCGGATCGATAAGCTCGGCTTTGTCGACCATCGCGGAAACATCTTCCAGAATGGACGCGTCCTCTTGGGCCGCACTTGCGACCATTATTTCGGAAACTTCCGTCAGGTCAGCCGTATCCTCTTCAAGATCAGACAGAGCGCCAGACAGCAGAGACCCAATGTTGCCAATCAATGTATCAGCTGACGCAGCCGCGCGCTCAGCCTCAGCAATTGCCGCTTCACTGTCGGATGTCGCTGCTGGTGCGCGCCCCCATTCGGTCAGAATGTCCGAAAGGTCTTCGATACTTTCTTGCGCTGCATCCAGTTGTTCAAACGCAGCGGTTTTGGGTTCGATCTGTTGCTCAATCGCAAATTCACCAACGCGGATGCCCGCCATCTCGATGACCGTTGCATTTTTCTCTTCGAGCGCGGCGGCGATGTCCGCCGCTTTGTCTTCTCCCGCAGCTTCTAGTGCAGCGATTTCAGCGGGAAGTTCCGCTGTGCGTGCTTCTATTGCTGCAAGAGTTGTGTCGAAACGTCCAGCGCCGATGGACTTGTGCAAAGCATCACTGAGCGGCGACATTACGGCCCCCCACCAAAACAATGCAGCCGCCAACGCAAGAAGGTTTGCAACGATTGGTCCAGTAACTTTGCTGAGAATCTTGAGTACAATAAAGCCTGCGACAAAACCAAAAGCGGCGAAAATGGGTGTCCAAAATGATCCACCCCAAATCAACCAAACTGCAAGGAATGGGAAAGCGAGCGAAAACCACATCATTTTGCTTGGCACTTTGTCTGCAAAAAGTATCGGAGCGAGTGCAACGAACAGCAGAACGAAGGCCAATATTGGACGCCAGTACGCTTCTGGCGGGTAGAACCCGAACAAAAGTTGCAGCCAGCGATCCTCGATCACGGCCCAACACGCACCGTCATGACTTGTTTTGTAGAACGAAAACAGGACTTCGCGGCATTCCGTCAGCGAGCCCGCGTTCCAGACCCCGCCGAACGCCCAAGGCAAGATCGACGCGAGGACAATATAGATAACGTATATGGAAATCGCGGTAAGGAAGATGTTCAACTTACTGGAAAACAGGTTCTCACGCATCCACTTGATTGCGCCTTTTTCACCTATCGGGGGTGACTTTTCTGGCAGCATTTTGTCGCGAACGTAGCCGACGCCGTGTGTGTTTGTATCGGTCATATCAACGCTCCTGCAGCTGAGTGCGGTTGTTGTAGACGTTCATCACGCCCGAAATCGCAAGGCTAAGCGCCAAGTAGAAAGCCGCCATCAACAGAATGCCTTCCAACTCTCGCCCTGTTTGGTTGATCGTGATGCCACCCAATGTCGCGCGGACGTCCATGTAGCCGACCGCAATCGCCAGCGAGGAGTTCTTTGTCAGGTTCAGGTACTGCGAAATCAGCGGGGGAATGATCACTCGCATCGCCTGCGGCAGAATAACCAGGTTCATCGTGCGATTAGGACGCAGGCCCAGCGCTGCTGCAGCTTCGGACTGACCTTTGGAAATCGCCAGAATACCTGAACGAACGATCTCGGCGATGAATGCACCTGTATAAAGCGACAGAGCGATCCAGAGCGCGATCAGCGAGTTGCGAAGATGAATTCCGTCCGTGAAATTGAAGCCCTTGATATAAGGGATCTGCAATTGCACGCCCATCAGGAACATCAAAACGCCAACTGGAACGACAAAAAGCCCAAGCTGCTGGTACCAGGTTGTGGGACGAATACCTGTGCTTTCCTGTATCGCATCTGCGCGTCGACGAACGAAGCGGATGGCAAAAATACTCGAGATTAGGACCGCAATAATGAGAAGCCAGTTCAGCAATGGGGATCCAAGGAGACCATTTTCAAACACGACGCCAGGCACATATACGCCGCGGTTCGTCACCGCGACGCTGTCACCCAAAAGCATGGAAGCATCGCCACCAACCTTGAAGTCGCGCGGTTGCGGCATGCTTTCGGTCATGATCGCGAAGATTGCGATAATCCAAAGCAACAATGGAACGTTACGGAAGCCCTCGACATAGACGGCCATCAGACGGCTCACGACCCAGTTCTTGGAGAGACGTAGAACACCAACGAATACGCCGATGATTGTAGCCAAGATGCATCCGAGGAACGCAATTAGAAGCGTATTCAAGATGCCGACGATAGCGGCACGCAGGTGTGTAGACTGAGAGGTATACTCGATCAGTCGCTGGTTAATATCATAGCCCGCTGGCTGTGTCAGAAACCCGAAATTGAAATCTTTGCCCAAGGCGGACAGGTTTTGGATGGTATTGTTCACGAGCCAATACAGCCCCAATACGACCAAGATCATCGCTATGACTTGAATGGTGATCGAGCGGTACCGCGTATCATAGATAAGCTGGCTAAGCCGAAAGCTGGCCTTCGGAGGATCCGTAAGCGTCGTCATCCCTATACTCCCTGGTCCTAATCATCTCTACGCCGGTTGATCCGACTGCACGTGAAATAGGAATTTTTTGGTATCGTTTTTGTATGCAAAAAGCATACGCGAAAGGGCGCGATCCGAAGATCGCGCCCTTTGCAGTGTAGTATTTAGCGGAATGGTGGGGAGTAGATCAGACCACCTTCAGTCCACATAGCGTTCAAGCCACGTGCAAGACCGATTGGCGTGTTCTCACCAATGTTCTTTTCGAACAGCTCACCGTAGTTGCCGCCCGCCATGATAGCGTTCTTAGCCCAGTCAGCTTCGAGGCCGAGCATCGCGCCCAGTTCACCTTCAGTACCCAAGAGACGGTTGATCTCTGGGTTGTCGGTGCCAGCGGACAGTTCTGCAATGTTCGCAGATGTCACGCCGAGCTCTTCAGCTGTGATCAGAGCGTTCAAAGACCAACGCGCAACGTCAGCCCATTCGTTGTCGCCGTGGCGAACAAGTGGACCGAGTGGCTCTTTGGAGATGATTTCTGGCAGCAGAACGTGGTCGCCAGGTGCTTCGAATGTCGCACGTGTCGCAGCAAGGCCGGACGCGTCAGTTGTGTAAACGTCACATGCGCCAGCAAGGTACTGCTGCTGAGCTTCTGCGTTTGTTTCGATTGGCACTGGCTCATAGGAGATGTTGTTGGAACGGAAGAAGTCCGCCAAGTTCAGCTCTGTTGTTGTACCAGTCTGGATGCAGACTGTCGCGCCGTCGAGATCCTTAGCGGAAGAAACGCCGAGGTCACGTGGAACCATGAAGCCTTGGCCGTCATAGTAGTTAACGCCAACAAATTCGAACTTCAGGTCGACGTCACGGGAGAATGTCCACGTTGTGTTACGTGCGAGGAAGTCGATTTCGCCAGATGCGAGCGCTGTGAAGCGAGTCTGACCTGTTGTTGGAACGAATTCCACAGCGTTTGGATCGCCGAGAACAGCAGCGGCAACAGCGCGACATACGCCTACGTCGAAACCTTCCCATACGCCGTTGGCGTCTGGGGCTGCGAAACCTACGAGTCCAGTTGTCACACCGCAGTTCAGGGTGCCGCGCGCCTTGACGTCGTCAAGTGTGCCAGCAGCAGCTGCACCAGCAGCAAGACCTGCAACGGTCAGTGCGCCGAGGAGTACTGAATTTTTCATTTATATACCTTCCTGAGTTTCCCTGCGTGAGCCACAGGGTTTTTAGTTCTGTCCAATTGGACAGTGGCGATACGCGTGGGCGAGCCTACGCAATGGGGAGAGAGTGGAGGGATTCCTGCAAAGACGTCAAGGGGCCGACAGATATAAACGAACGAAATCGTCAGAACATTTGGATAGCCAGTACTCGTTTTGAAGTCGATTTGCCTGCGGAGGCCTTAGCTCGCCATTTGGTGGAAACGAGCTGCATGCATAAACGCGTTCTGTTTAATTTCAGCAACTTGTGCATCGTCATCGTCAACGCCCCACTGTTCGGCCTGCCAGTTCTCATCTAGGCGCGACAACTCCCAAGCATCTGACGCCGACAAACGACGTTGCGTAACTGTGAGCGCCAACACCAATGATCCCGACATAGCGACGAGGTCATGCAATGCAGCGAGTTCAAACGATGTTGCAGCAAAAAGAGGCGAAGAGATCGCATTTAGAGCGGTTTCATCCTGTGTGACCGGCATTACCCCCTTCGTCGAAATCAATCGGGCTCCAAAAGCTTCATGCGCCCAATCCAAAAGCGGATCCCACATTTCAATTTGTCGTTCGACGAGTTCCGCGGGGGAATCGGCGCGATAGCAAAGCAAATCACTACCGCCGTACGCGGCGAGCATTGTCGCGACCTCTTCAAACTGAACCGAAACTTTGTCGATCGCGGCGTTCGCTGAACGCGTGAATGGCATAACATTCGGATCAATCTTTTCGTCAACCGCACGCCATTCCGCAGCGATAGCATCACCCATGTCGCGGCTTGGCACGACAAGAGGTGCTTTCGCAGGAGTTTTAACTGCTCGCGTATCAAGCTGAACGGCAAATCCGCCATCCTGCTCGACAACGTTCACATCGGTCCAAAACCGCTTTGCAACCCATTCGCTCATTTCATGACCTCACAACAAACCAGCGAAGGGATCATCGGGCGCATGGGATTCGGCCCAACCAAAGAAACCCCAAGATTTTTCCATGTGCGGCGGAAGCGATGCTTTGATCCACAACTCTTTGCCGGTTTCAGGGTGCTCAATCCGCAAGGACCGCGCGTGCAGATGCAGCTTTCGGCCGATTTCTTCGCCCATACCTGCGCCCCAGCCGTCACCAGGGTTATCCTGCACGTTGGCGGTGCCGTACTTGCCATCGCCAATGATCGGGTGCCCGATTTCAGCCATATGCGCCCGTAACTGGTGCGTGCGCCCTGTAACGGGTGTCATTGCAACCCATGCTGTGCGGTCCGCCAAAGATGTCAGCACGGTGTAATCCGTATGCGCCCGTTTCGCGCCCGGCACCTTATCGACATCGCGTGGATGCACGCACTTCATACGTTCGTTGTCACCCTTAGCGCCGTGGCCGCCCTGCTTCACCAGTCCGTATTTGATCGAACCCAGCTTCGGAATCGGTACGCCAGCGACCAATGCCCAATAGATTTTCTCGGTGTTGCGGTGGCGGAAGGCTTCGGTCAGCGCCTTAGCGGCCATGCGTGTACGCGCAAGGATCAGAACGCCGGATGTGTCTTTGTCCAAACGGTGCACAAGACGTGGCTTTTCATCATAGCCGAACTTCAACGCCTCAGCGAAACCGTCAACGTGGCGTGTCTGCTTGCTACCGCCCTGCGTTGGCAAGCCAGCGGGCTTGTTCAACGCGATAACGTGGTCGTCTTTGTAGATCACGCAGCCTTGGATCAGTTCGATATCCGCCTTTTTCATATCACGCGGGCGGTTCTCGACCTGATCTGCATCAGGCAGCGGTGGAATGCGGATTTTCTGACCGACTTCAACGCGAGTGCTGGACTTTACGCGCCCGCCATCGACTCGGATCTCACCTTTCCGGCACATCTTTTCGATGCCGCCCTGCTGAAGGTGCGGAAAGCGGCGCTTCATCCAGCGATCAAGGCGCTGATCGCCTTCATCAGGGCCGATAGTCAAGTTTTGAACGCGGCTCATGCCAGCACTCCTCGCATGATTAGAATTCCCGCGACGAGTGCCGCGATAGATAGAACAACAGATAAAATAACATAGGTCGCTGCTTGGCCAATTTCGCCACGTTCAAACAAAGTGTACGCCTCAAGTGAGAACGCCGAGAATGTCGTGAAGCCACCCAAGATTCCCGTCATCAGGAACGGGTTCATATGGCTCAGCATTTTTTGTCCGAGATAGACAACCGCCAGTCCCATCAAGAACGACCCGATTATGTTCACAGCCAAAACGCCAATCGGAAAGCCACCTTGCGAACGGAACAGGGCGACTCCCACGCCATAGCGGGCTGCAGCGCCGATGGCACCGCCAAGAGCGACTTGGAACACAGTTGGTATCATGGGCGCGTCATATGCTTTCACTGCAAAGAGTCAACCGTTGCGCTTGTTCCGCAGCTTGGCGAAGTAATCCACACGCTTCTTGAGATCACGTTCAAACCCGCGATCTACAGGCAGGTAATAGACACCGCGTTTCATCCCATCGGGGAAGTAGTTGGCACCGCTAAACCCGTCTTCTGCGTCATGGTCATAGGCGTACCCATCACCATACCCGATATCCTTCATTAAGGACGTTGGCGCGTTTAGGATATGCTTAGGCGGCGGTTCTGATCCTGTCTGCGTTGCAGCGTTCATCGCCGCTTTGTACGCGACATAGACTGCATTAGATTTCGGCGCGAGCGCGAGGTAGGTCAGCGCCTGAGCGAGGGCCAGTTCGCCTTCAGGGCTGCCAAGACGTTCGTAGGTTTGCCACGCCTGCAGGCAAACGTGTTGCGCCTGCGGGTCGGCCAAACCGATGTCCTCAACAGCCATGCGCGTAATCCGACGTGCGAGGAACCTTGGGTCCTCTCCCCCTTTCAACATACGCGCAAACCAATAAAGCGCTGCATCAGGATCGGATCCGCGCACCGACTTATGAAGGGCTGAGATGAGGTTGTAGTGCTCGTCACCGGATTTATCGTAGCGTGCAGCGCGTTTCATCAAACGGGTCGTCAAGGCGTCTGTGTCGAGCTTGGTGTCCACCTTCCACGCTGCGACTTGTTCGATCAGGTTCAACAGCGCGCGCCCGTCTCCGTCTGCCATTTCCAACAGGTTCTCACGTGCGGGGCCATCCAATGGCAATTTACGCTCAAGTTCGGCCTCAGCGCGTTGCGCCATACGCTCAAGGTCTGCGAGGGACAGGCGTTCAAGAACCAACACCTGCGAGCGGGAAAGGACCGCGGCATTCAACTCAAAGCTCGGGTTTTCGGTAGTTGCGCCGACAAGCAAGATAGTACCGTCTTCCATATGCGGCAGGAACCCGTCTTGCTGCGCTCTGTTGAAACGGTGGATTTCGTCGACGAACAACAAGGTGCCCTTGCCGTTCTGGCGGCGCATCTTGGCGGCCTCGAACACTTTGCGAAGCTCAGGAACGCCCGTAAATATCGCGCTGATCTGGATGAAATGCAGATCGGTTTCATCCGCCAGCAGCCGCGCGATTGTCGTTTTGCCTACTCCGGGTGGACCCCAGAAGATCAAGGATGACAATGACCCGGAGGCGAGCATCACCCCAAGCGGCGCCTCTGGCCCAAGGACCTGATCCTGTCCGATGACTTCGCCCAAGTTGCGCGGGCGCAATCGGTCCGCCAATGGGCGGGGCGCTGTGTCGGGCGTTGCCACCCCAGAGTCGAAAAGATCAGCCATAGGTCAAACTAGTGCGCGGATGCTGATGCCACAATGCAAAAGGCCCGCCTGAAACAGACGGGCCTTCGCTAATTCAATTTGGGTCGCTTACGCTTCTGCTGCTTCTTCAGCTGCAACGCGGGCTTTGTCGCCTGCGCCTTTCGCGTCAACGTCACGGTCAACAAATTCGATGATCGCCATTGGCGCCATGTCACCGTAGCGGAAGCCGGCCTTCATTACGCGCACGTAACCACCTTGGCGGTCTTTATAGCGTGGGCCCAAGATGTCGAACAATTTCGCGACATACTTGTCTTGCTTAAGTTGTGCGTTTGCCTGACGACGTGCGTGCAGGTCGCCGCGTTTCGCCAATGTGATCATCTTTTCGATGATCGGACGCAGTTCTTTTGCTTTTGGCAATGTTGTTTTGATTTGCTCATGTTCGATGAGCGAGCCAGCCATGTTAGCCCACAAAGCCTTACGGTGTTCGTGGGTACGGTTTAGGCGGCGGTAACCTCGTGCGTGACGCATGTGTCTTCTCCAATAATGTGCCCTCTACGGGCTGTTTTGCTTTGTCTGGCACTCGATGCGTGTCGAGTACTCTCATTGGGTCATATGACCAGGGTCGTTAGCGGGGGGCCATGTAGCCCCCCAGCCGTATTCTTTAGAAAGAGTCTTCGAATTTCTTCGCAAGATCTTCGATGTTGTCTGGTGGCCAGTCCTCAACGTCCATGCCGAGGTGCAGACCCATGCCTGACAGTACTTCTTTGATTTCGTTCAAAGACTTACGGCCAAAGTTCGGTGTACGCAGCATCTCTGCTTCGGTCTTCTGAATGAGATCGCCGATATAAACTATATTGTCGTTCTTCAGGCAGTTCGCGGAACGAACAGACAGCTCAAGCTCATCAACCTTCTTCAGCAGAAGTGGGTTGAATTCGAGGCCATCATCGTCGTTCGCAGCTTGTGCGGACTCAGGCTCATCGAAGTTCACGAAGATGGACAGTTGGTCCTGCAGGATGCGTGCAGCGAATGCCACAGCGTCGTCCGGCGTGATGGAACCGTCTGTTTCGACCTTCATTGTCAGCTTGTCATAGTCCAGAACCTGACCTTCACGAGTCGGCTGAACGTCATATGAGACTTTCTTGACAGGTGAGTAGATCGCGTCGATGGCCATCATGCCGATTGGCGCATCTTCTGGCTTGTTCTTGTCTGCTGCAACATATCCGTTACCGGTGTTCACAGTCAGTTCCATGTACAAGTCAGCGCCATCGTCGAGGTGACAAATGACGTGGTCTTTGTTCAGGATTTCGATGCCAGCGGATTCGGAAATATCACCCGCGGTAACAACGCCAGGACCCTTGGCTTGCACTTGCAAACGCTTAGGACCTTCAACTTCCATACGGATCGCAACGCCTTTGAGGTTCAGAACAACGTCAGTGACGTCTTCGCGAACACCAGAGATGCTGGAGAATTCGTGCAGCACGTTATCGATCTGAACCGCAGTGATGGCAGCACCCTGAAGGGAGCTCATCAAAATGCGGCGCAATGCGTTACCGAGTGTCAGACCAAAGCCACGCTCAAGCGGTTCGGCAATCACTGTTGCCTGACGCGCAGGATCGTTGCCCGGTTTAACTTCCAATTGAGTTGGCTTAATCAACTCAGCCCAGTTCTTGTGGATCATGTGTCCCTCCATTCTTGTCTGCCCTTCATGTCCAAAAAAGGCAAACGCCCGAGGTTAAAATGACGGATTGGGGCCGCAGACGAACTGCGAACCCCAAGGCGTTAGGATAGTTTAGACGCGGCGACGCTTTGGTGGGCGGCAGCCGTTGTGCGCCATTGGTGTCACGTCACGGATAGATGTGATGTTGAGACCAACAGCCGCCAATGCGCGCAATGCGGATTCACGACCGGAACCAGGGCCCTGCACTTCGACTTCCAGCGTCTTAACGCCGTGTTCTTGTGCTTTCTTAGCCGCATCTTCAGCAGCCATCTGTGCTGCGTAAGGTGTGGACTTACGTGAGCCCTTGAAGCCCATTGTACCAGCAGAGGACCAAGAGATCGCATTGCCCTGTACGTCGGAAATCAGGATTTTTGTGTTGTTGAAAGAAGAATTCACGTGAGCAACGCCAGCGGCGATGTTCTTGGAGACCTTCTTTTTGGTGCGTTTAGGTTCGCGTGCCATTGTTAAAGCCCTCCCTTATTTCTTCTTACCAGCAATGGCCTTTGCAGGGCCTTTGCGAGTACGTGCGTTTGTGGATGTACGCTGACCGCGAACGGGCAGGTTACGGCGGTGACGCAGGCCACGGTATGAACCAAGGTCCATTGCGCGCTTAACGTTCATCTGAACTTCGCGGCGCAGGTCGCCTTCTACGGTGTAGTTTGCGTCGATGTGCTCGCGGATGGCGAGAATTTCGGCGTCGGACAGTTCGTTAACACGACGTGTGAGGTCAATGTTAACCGCTTCGCAAATAGCTTTTGCGGAGGTGTTACCGATTCCGGTGATGTAGGTTAAGGCAATAACAGCCCGCTTTGCAGTCGGGATGTTTACGCCGGCAATACGTGCCACGTGTGCAATTCCTTTTCGTTGCGGGTCCGTCATTCCAGACCCTTTTTTCACAACGTAAGGCCGGAGCGTATTGCTGCCGACCTTAAGTCATATCGAGGTGTTTGGTGCGAGAGCGACTCACACCGATCCCTATTGGGAACGGCGCTGTTTAGGAGGGATTGAGGAGTGGGTCAAGAGGGGCAAGAAACTTGTGCAAAACTTAGAGCCTTTAGCGCCCTGATGTCGATCCAAAAGACTTCAAGATTGCAATGGTCACTCCGATCAAGAAGCCCATCGATAAAGCAAACACCAAATCCTCAACTGTTCGGGCGAACTCGATGCTCGGTGCAAATTCACCCAGCCTATTAACAAGCAGTGTAACGCTTGGAATTAGGATCGTGCTCGCACCCACAAAAATGCCAATTCGTGTTGACCAGCTATTGCGATTCTGCAGCACACTATTCGACAGCTTGTAGGATGAGAAGACGCCCACAAATAGCGTCAAAGCTAAACTAGCCCAATACACCAGCAATCTCAGCCGCGACTTCATCCATCGTGCCTAGACCATCGACGCTGCTCAAATCACCCTTGGCGTGGTAGTAACCGATCAGTGGCGAGGTCTGCTTGTAGTAGGCCATGAGGCGAACTTTCAGGCTTTCTTCGTTATCGTCTGCGCGGGCTTCACCACCTGCCGCAACAGCATCGGCGGCGCGGCCAAGGATACGCTCAACAAGAACCTCGTCATTGACGGCCAGCTCGATCACATGATCCAGTTTCTGACCAAGTTCGGCCATGAGGGCACCCAATGCATCGGCCTGTGCCAACGTGCGCGGGAAACCGTCAAAGATAAAGCCACCGTGGTCACCGCCCGCTTCGAGCTGTTCGCGGATCAAACCGATGACGATCTCATCAGTAACCAATTCTCCTCGGTCCATAACACCGGCAACCATGTTGCCCATTTCAGTGCCGGAAGTCCGTGCTGCACGCAGCATGTCACCAGTGGAAAGCTGCACCATGTTACGCTCATCAACGAGCTTTTGTGCTTGTGTGCCTTTACCGGCACCTGGTGGTCCAAGAAGAATAATATTGATCATTTGCGCTGCGGACTCCGCTTCTTGCCGCCGCGCTTACCGCGCAGCTGGGATTTTTCGATGAGGCCTTCGTACTGGTGTGCCAGCAGATGGCTTTGGATCTGTTGGATTGTGTCCATGCCGACACTCACAATAATCAGCACTGAGGTGCCACCAAAGTAGAACGGGATGGAAAACTGGCTGCGCAGGATTTCAGGCAGCAAGCATACGAGCGCAAGGTAGGCAGACCCCAGAACCAAGATACGTGTCACAACGTAATCGAGATATTCCTGAGTGCGCTTACCAGGGCGAATACCGGGAACGAAACCGTTCTGGTTTTTCAGGTTGTCGGCAACTTCGTCCGTCTTGAACGCAACTTCACGGGTGTAGAAGAACGTGAAGAATACGATCATCGCCGTGAAGAACACGAAGTACAGCGGCTGACCGGGGCCAAAATACGCAAGGATCGTGGACATGATCGGGCCAGACGCCTCGCCGCCGGAGAATGTGGATAGCGTCGTTGGCAACAGCAGCAACGCGGATGCGAAAATCGCTGGAATAACACCGGCTGGGTTAACCTTGATCGGCAGGTGAGAAGACCCACCATCAAACACCTTCATACCGACCTGACGGCGCGGGTACTGAATGTGGATTTTACGCAGTGAACGTTCCATGAAGACCACGAACGCAAGGATCGCGATGACCATCGCAAACACCCCGAGGATCAGACCCCAGTTGTTGGTTTCCTGACCTTGGGCAAGGAAGCCCGCCAGTGCGGCTGGAACTTCAGCGATAATGCCGACGAAGATGATCAACGAAATACCGTTACCGATGCCGCGTGCGGTGATCTGCTCACCCAGCCACATCAGGAACATTGTGCCACCAACAAGCGTAATCACACAGGCGACTTGGAAATAAAGGCCCGGATCAGTGACAAGCCCGCCTGCTTCCAACGATTTCGCCATGCCGAATGCTTGGAACGTTGCGAGCACCACGGTGCCGTAACGAGTGTACTGGTTCAACTTCTTGCGGCCCTGTTCGCCCTCTTTCTTGAGGTTCTTCAGCGGCTCCCACATCGCGCCAAGCAGCTGCACGATAATAGACGCAGAGATGTAAGGCATGATGCCGAGTGCGAAAATGCCCATTCGGGACAATGCACCCCCCGTAAACATCGACAGGATGCCACCGATACCAGCAGCGGCGTCATCCATGAACGCACGCAATTGGTCAGCGTCGATGCCCGGAACCGGAATATACGTCCCGATGCGGTAAACAATAAGGAGACCAAGCGTGAAAAAGATGCGCTGGCGCAATTCTTTGGCTTGGCCAAAGGCGCTCCAGCTTGTGTTCGCGGCCATTTGCTCTGCTGCTGATGCCATTGAGTCGGTGCCTATCTATACAGGTGAACCACGTGGGCTCGATCTAATTATGAAAACGCCGCCAGCGAGGGTGACCAAGCGGCGGCGTCTAAGTCGATTAACGATGTAGTGGGCGTTGCCGCCCCTCACAAGGTGTTATTCTGTCGCTGCCGCAGCTGTGACTGTCAGTTTACCGCCAGCTTTTTCGACTGCAGCAACCGCACCAGCTGATGCGCCAGTAACTTCGATGCTTACTTTCGCAGTGATATCGCCCTTTGCGAGAACGCGAATGCCGTCGAGCTTACGACGAACAAGACCGGACTCAACAAGTGAATCTTCGGTGATTGCTTTACCGTCGAGTTTCTTTTCATCGATGAACTTTTGGATCAGGCCAAGGTTGATAACTGCAAATTTCTTGCGGTTCGGCTTGTTGAAGCCGCGCTTTGGCAGGCGTTGGTACAATGGCATTTGACCACCTTCGTAGCCGCCAATAGCAACACCGGAACGGGATTTTTGACCTTTGATACCGCGGCCACCCATTTTACCGGTGCCGGAACCCGGGCCACGACCAACGCGCTTGCGTGGTTTCGTTGCACCTGGATTGTCGTGAAGTTCGTTTAGCTTAACCATGTCGCTGTCTCCTTGCCGGAAGACCTATCCCAGCGACGGAACAGGCACGCGGCGTTAAAATGAATCAGTGGTCACACATGTGGCCACCACCGGCATATAGACGCGCAGGGTTTTCCGGTCAAGCATTGCCGCCCAGAAACCAACTGGCAAAGGGGTATGTTCTCTGACACAGTGCATCCATTCTTTTCTTAGTTTCCGTTCGTGACGTTCTTGATGCCCTTTAACAAATCCCAAGATCCCGCGATCCCCACCTATTTCGGGTGGATTGACGCATTGCGTGGCCTTGCCGCGATTTGTATCGCCGTTTTCCACTACACACGTTTCTACATGCCGAGTGCTGATGTTCCGGTCATTCCTGTCGCGGTTGAGGACGTTCCTTACACGGCATTCCTTTGGCCGGTCTATCTGTACGGAGAAGAGGCGGTTCGGCTGTTCTGGGTTATTTCTGGGTTCGTGTTCGCCCATGTCTATTGGTCACGGAACACCGATTTCAGGCAGTTTGCCGTGGCGCGATTTGCACGGCTGTATCCGCTGCATTTCGTGACCCTGATAATTGTCGCAGCCCTTCAAATCATCAGCCTAACGGGCACTGGGCATTGGCAAATTGTGGGTAACAACGATCTGAAACACTTCTTTCTTCAGGTTTTCATGTTGGACACCAGTTTGAGCCTATCGGACGGCAATAGCTTCAACGCCCCGATCTGGTCCGTATCTGCCGAAGTTTTCGTCTATATCCTGTTTTTCGCTACGCTACCGCTAACGAAACGCAATCCAGTAATAATGAGCCTACTGTTATCTGCAATTGCCTACGCAGCCCTAACAGTTCGCCCCGATGCGTTTATTATCGGGCAGTGGGTGTTTGTGTGTACGGTCTTCTTTTTTGCGGGCTCCGCATGTTTTGCTGCCTTTCGTGCATTCGGTGGGCGATCATCAAGGGTCGGACTTCTCTTAGCGGGACTTCTTGTCCTCGGATGGCTGGGATTTGAAAACCAGCAGCACAATGTCTTGCTAATTACGATTTGTTGCAGTGTGGTTCTGGCAATGGCTTTGCTAGAAAGCCACTTTACAAAGACCGCCAACGTCATGCGGTTTCTGGGCGACATTAGCTATAGTCTCTACCTGGTTCACATACCGATCCAGATATTTGTGTTGCTTGTCGCGGACATGGTATTTGATGGGGATCGCAGTTTTGCAGCGACCTATTGGGCGCTGCCCGTGTTTTTGGCTGCCAGTATTGGCACGGCGTATCTAACGAACCGATATTTTGAAAAGCCCGCAGCGCGATGGCTTCGACGCCGGTTCGCTAAGCGTTAAACCCCACTGTCCGTCCTCACGTTGAAACCCTGCCCGCGTAAAGTTCCTACGATCGCCTCAATGTGGCCAATGTCACGCGCTTCGATAACCACGTCCAACTCCGCCTGTTTCAGCGATACGGATTGCATCATGCGCTGGTGAATGACTTCGACAACGTTGGCACCCGTTTCCCCGATAATACGCGAAATGTCCGCGAGCTGCCCCGGAGTATCATCGATTTCGAATGTCAGCCGCGTAATGCGGCCATCACGAACCAACCCGCGCAGGATGAGCGTGGACAGCAAGCGGCTGTCGATGTTGCCGCCACAAATCACGAGGCCAATTTTTTTACCCTCATAGGGCGCAATATTCTTCTTTATCACGGCCAGGCCCGCGCCTGGCGCGCCCTCGGCAACCAACTTCTCAGCGGACAGCAGATCAAACACTGCATCTTCGATTTCTGCTTCCCCGGCGACGTCGACGCGATCTACCAACGTCTTAATGATGTCTACGTTGGTTACCGAAGGGGCTTTTACGGCGATGCCTTCGGCGAGTGTGGCGCCGGCGAAGTTAGTACCTGCCCCGTCGAACTGCGCTTTAACGGCGTCAAAAATCTCAGCCTGTGCGCCGATGATCTGAACGTCCGGCTTCACGGACTTCGCAGCAACAGCCATCCCCGCGATCAGCCCACCACCGCCAACAGGAACGACGATGACATCAAGGTCAGGCATGTCCTCTAACATTTCGAGGGCAACAGTTCCCTGCCCAGCCGCCACCACCGGATCATCGAACGGGTGAATGAACGTCAGCCCATCCTTTTCCGCTAGATCGAGCGTGAATTGCACCGAATCGTCAAACCCCCTGCCATGTTGGATGACAGCCGCGCCGAAATCTTCGGTGCGTTTGACTTTGTTGAACGGCGTGCCCTCGGGCATGACAATGGTGCTGGCAATACCAAGACGCGTTGCGTGATAGGCCACCCCTTGCGCGTGGTTACCCGCACTACAGGCGATGACGCCAGCCTGTTTTTGCGCATCGGTCAGGGTCAACAATTTCGCCAACGCGCCACGTGCTTTGAACGCATTGGTGTGCTGCAGGTTCTCTAGCTTGAGATAGAGGTCGATCCCGAGCTGCATCGACAAACGGGTTGCGTGGATAGTCGGCGTGCGAATGGTCGCATCACGGATCGCGCTATAGGTTTGCTGGATCAGCTCAGGGGTCAGGGTCACACGGGCCATTGGGCGCATCCTTTCGCGAAACGGTCCGTGGACTTTCGGTCGTCACCCTGCCCCTGTCAACGCGCGTTAAGCGCGCTTCTGGTCTGGGTGCAAAGATGTCGCCAGAATGTGGTCTGTCTGGTGTAAGACATGACTGGCCTGCCCGACGATTTTGTTGTCCGGTTGGCCAACAATCTTGGTGTCCTTTTCCGGGTATTCCAAACTCGCCAAGAAGTGGCGCATACACGCAAGGCGCGCGCGCTTCTTGTCGTCGGACTTGATCACAGTCCAAGGCGCATCGGCGGTGTCTGTGTAAAAGAACATCGCCTCTTTGGCTTCGGTGTAGTCTTCCCACTTATCGAGGCTGGCTTTGTCGATTGGGCTAAGCTTCCAACGCTTGAGCGGATCAGTTTCACGGGACTTAAACCGCTTGGCCTGCTCTTCCTGAGTAACCGAGAACCAGTACTTATAGAGCTTTACACCGGACCGTGTGAGCATGCGTTCAAACTCTGGTGTTTGGCGCATGAACTCGAGGTACTCGTGTGGCTCACAGAACCCCATGACCCGCTCAACGCCCGCACGGTTGTACCATGAACGGTCATAGAGCACGATTTCACCAGAACTGGGGAGATGCTTGATGTAGCGTTGGAAAAACCACTGGCCGCGTTCTTCGTCAGTCGGTTTGTTCAGCGCCACGACGCGGGCGCTCCGCGGGTTCATATGTTCTGTGAACCGCTTGATCGCGCCACCCTTACCGGCCGCATCACGACCTTCAAAGAGCATGACGAACCGCTGGCCCGTCTCGGCCGCCCAATGCTGCACTTTCAGGAGTTCAGCCTGAAGGTCGGCCTTTTGTTTCTCATACTCGCCGCGCTTCATGCGATCAGAGTATGGGTATTTGCCTTTTTCGAAACCGATGAGCGTCGCGCCGTTCGTTGTATCCGTCATGTGAAGCCTCTTTTTGTTCACATACCGTTAAACACAAAGGCGAAAATCCGTCTCTGACTCAGATCAAACTAGACCTTTAAACAGCAAAACGCCCCACTCGTTAAAGCAGGGCGTTTCAAAAACTGGTACCGAAAGAAGGGTTAGCCCTTCTCTTCGATGATCTCCACCATGTGTGGGATCTTTGCGACCATGCCGCGAACGGAAGGTGTGTCTTCCAGTTCACGTGTTTTGTGCATTTTGTTCAGGCCAAGACCGATCAGCGTTTGCTTTTGGTCTGCAGCACGGCGGATCGGGGAGCCGATCTGTTTTACAACGATAGTTTTAGCCATGATTAGGCCTCCTCAACTTCAGCTGCTGGCGCGTCGTCGCGCTTAGGCAGGATGTCAGCAACTTTTTTGCCGCGACGCTGTGCAACAGAACGAGGGGATGCCTCTTTCTTCAGACCGTCGATTGTGGCGCGGATCATGTTGTATGGGTTCTGGGAACCGATGGATTTCGCAACAACGTCCTGAATGCCGAGCATTTCGAATACAGCACGCATTGGACCACCAGCGATGATACCAGTACCTTGTGGCGCTGTACGCATAACGACTTTACCAGCGCCGTGGCGACCGTTCATGTCGTGGTGCAATGTGCGGCCTTCTTTAAGCTGAACGCGGATCATCTGGCGCTTAGCTTGTTCAGTGGCTTTACGGATCGCTTCAGGAACTTCCTTCGCTTTACCTTTGCCGAAACCGACGCGGCCTTTTTGGTCGCCGACAACTACGAGTGCGGCGAAACCAAAGCGCTTACCACCCTTAACGGTCTTGGACACACGGTTGATCGCGACAAGGCGATCCTGGAATTCTGGTGTTTCTTCGCGACGGTTGCCGCCACGGTTATTCTGTTCACGAGCCATGTGGCCCTCCTTGATTTGGGTGGCGCAGCAGCGCCGTTCATATCAATCCTAGTGAGCGCGATGCCCCTGGATCATCGGAAGGGCCACACGTTGCCGTGCAGCCCTTCTCAAGTCGTTTAGATCTTCAAGCCACCTTCACGCGCAGCTTCGGCCAAGGCCTTCACTTTGCCGTGGAACAAGAAACCGCCACGGTCGAATTGGGCTTCGGTAACACCGGCCTTTTTCGCACGTTCTGCGATTGCTGCGCCAATTTTGGCAGCTGCTTCGAGGTTGTTCTTGCCAACCACACCCAAGGACTTCTCGAGAGAAGACGCAGAAGCGAGTGTCACGCCGTTTGCATCGTCGATCAGCTGAGCGCTGATGTTCTTGCTTGAGCGGTGTACGGACAGACGCGGCTGACCGTTGTTGACCTTGCGGAGTTTGTTCCGAACGCGCAGACGGCGTTTGATGAACAATTGACGTTTTGAATTTGCCATCGTTCTTACCTCTTGCCTTCTTTGCGGAAGATATACTCGTCCACATATTTGATGCCTTTGCCTTTGTAAGGCTCAGGCTTACGCCATTCGCGGATGTTTGCGGCAACCTGACCAACTTGCTGTTGGTCGGAACCTTCCACGATGATGATCGTTGGCTTTGGAGCTGTGACAGTAACGCCAGCAGGTACTTCAAAGTCCACGTCGTGGGAATAACCGAGGTTCAGCTTCAGGACATTGCCCTGCATCTGAGCACGGTAACCAACGCCGTTGATCTCAAGCTCTTTTTTGAAGCCTTCAGTCACACCGGTCACAAGGTTCTGAACCTGTGTACGGGACATGCCCCACTGCTGACGCGCACGCTTGGACTTGCCACGCGGCGTTACAGAAACGGCACCGTCTTCAACGGACAATGTAACGTCGTCTGTTGCTGTGAAGGAACGGGTGCCCTTAGGCCCCTTAACTTCGACTGTTTGGCCGGACACAGAAGCAGTTACGCCATCTGGAAGACCGACTGGTTTTTTACCAATACGAGACATCGTTTTCTCCTTAGAATACGGTGCAGAGCACTTCGCCGCCAACATTGGCCGCACGTGCGTTTGCATCCGACATCACACCCTTAGGGGTGGAGACAATCGACACGCCGAGGCCCTGACGGACCTGTGGGATGTCATTAGCGCCCATGTATACGCGACGGCCAGGTGTAGAAACCCGCTTCACTTCACGAATAACAGGAGTGCCCTCGTAGTACTTCAGGCTGATTTCAAATGCCGGGTGGCCGTTGGCACCAGTCGTGGCTTCAAAGCCGCGAATGTAACCTTCGTCCGCCAGGACTTCGAGCACCCAACCACGCAGCTTGGAAGCGGGTGTTGCCACCACAGACTTACCGCGCATTTGGCCGTTACGGATGCGTGTCAGCATATCACCGATAGGATCGTTCATAATATGTGCTCCTTACCAGCTAGACTTGACCATACCGGGAATTTCGCCATTGGAACCAAGGTCCCGCAGTGCGATCCGGCTGATCTTAAGCTTACGGTAGTACGCGTGCGGACGACCTGTGAGCTGGCAACGGTTGTGCAAACGAACTGGCGCGGAGTTGCGCGGCAGCTTGGCAAGCTTCAGACGAGCAGTGAACCGCTCTTCCATTGTCTTGCTGTCATCGTTTGCGATTGCTTTGAGTTCTGCGCGCTTAGCTGCGTACTTTTTGACGAGCTTTTCACGCTTAACTTCGCGGGCGATCATGGATTTCTTAGCCATATTGTCTATCCCTTAGCTGTTGAACGGCATGTTGAAATGCTTCAACAGCGCTTTTGCTTCTGCATCGTTGGCTGCAGTTGTGCAGATCACGATATCCATACCCCAAGCAACGTCGACTTTATCGAAGTTGATTTCAGGGAAGACGATGTGTTCCTTCATGCCCATAGCGTAGTTGCCACGGCCATCGAACGACTTGCCAGAAATGCCGCGGAAGTCGCGGATACGTGGCATGGCGATCGTGGTAAGACGGTCAAGGAATTCAAACATACGGTCGCCACGAAGTGTAACCTTCGCGCCAAGTGGCATGTCTTCACGAACGCGGAAACCAGCGATGGATTTCTTTGCTTTAGTGATGACGGCCAACTGACCAGCGATCGCAGACAGATCTTCCTGTGCGGACTTAGCTTTCTTGGTGTCGTTCACAGCTTCGGAACCGCAGCCGATGTTCAGAACAATTTTGTCCAAACGTGGGGTCTGCATTGCGTTCTTGTACTTGAACTCTTCCATCATGGCAGCACGGATGCTGTCATTGTACAGAGCTTTCAGACGGGGTGTGTAGTTTGCGTTATCAAGCATTAGATCACATCCCCTGTTGTCTTGGCATAGCGCACTTTCTTGTCGCCATCCATTTTGAAACCAACGCGTGTTGCTTTGCCGTTCTTGTCAGCGAACGCGAGGTTGCTGAGTTCGATTGGCATCGCCTTAGGTGTACGACCACCCTGCGTTGTCTGGGATTGCTTCACGTGGCGAACAGCGATGTTCACACCGTCTACAACTGCTTTGCCAGCCTTAGGGTCAACAGACGAAATCTCGCCAGTTTTGCCTTTGTCTTTGCCAGCAAGCACGATGACCTTGTCACCTTTGCGGAGTTTAGCAGCCATTTTACAGCACCTCCGGAGCAAGCGAGATGATCTTCATGAAGTTCTTCGCGCGAAGCTCACGAACCACTGGCCCGAAGATACGGGTGCCAACAGGCTCGTTGCTTGTGTTTAGGATAACAGCAGCGTTGCTGTCAAAACGAATTGCCGTACCGTCATCACGACGGACTTCCTTACGTGTGCGTACGACGACGGCCTTACGGACGTCACCTTTCTTTACGCGACCACGTGGAATGGCCTCTTTCACCGATACGACGATGATATCGCCGACCGATGCGTAACGACGGTGGGAACCGCCGAGGACCTTAATGCACTGAACACGGCGAGCGCCGCTGTTGTCAGCCACATCAAGATTGGTCTGCATCTGGATCATTTAGACTTCTCCCGACCTATAGGGTTTTCCCCGATTCTGACCGGGCCCCTAGGGTTTCGTTAAGTAGGTTGTGGCTGCTTACGCAGTGATCACTTCCCAGCGTTTGGTTTTAGACTTTGGTGCACATTCTTGAATGCGAACTGTGTCGCCTACGTTGAATGTGTTGGCCTCATCGTGCGCCCGGTATTTTTTGGACTTACGAATTGTCTTCTTGAGAACTGGGTGTGTGAAACGACGTTCCACGGACACAGTTACGGTTTGTTCGTTCTGGTTGCTTGTGACAACACCGGACAGGATACGCTTAGGCATCTATTAAGCCTCCGTCTTGGCAGCATCAGCCGCTTTTTCGTTCAGAATGGTCAGTACACGGGCTGCATCACGCTTAACTGTGCGCATACGTGCTGTGTTTTCCATTGCACCTGTCGCCTGCTGAAAACGCAGGTTGAAGGACTCTTTTTTCAGGTTGGACAGCTCTTCACGAAGCTGGTCCGGGGTTTTA
This sequence comes from Octadecabacter ascidiaceicola, assembly GCF_900185015.1. Classification (GTDB taxonomy): domain Bacteria; phylum Pseudomonadota; class Alphaproteobacteria; order Rhodobacterales; family Rhodobacteraceae; genus Octadecabacter; species Octadecabacter ascidiaceicola. Next base: position 271,742 of record NZ_FXYD01000003.1, read on the forward strand.
TCCCGCAGTTCTTTCGCGTCCATTGGACGACTCCTTTTGCAACATCATCGGCGAGCGGTTCATACAGAGCGCACAAACGTAACCCGAATCTCCGATGGAGTGGGTAGATTGGGGGCGTATAGGGGGTGTTGGGTGGTGTGGCAAGGGGGTTATTCGACGACGATAAATGCCAAACAACGATCTTGCAAAGCTAACAATCAACCCTCTCGGAACCATCTATGACCTCCGCCAGCATCGACATAATCACTAGTGCGTGCACAGCATTCCTGTGAGATGCTGCTATCTGGCCATGTGCGTAAGTATTTCGGTAGAAAGCTCGTACACCTTGTAGCAACAGCATTGTGCCACGCTGGAAGTTCTTGTTGGTTTCCGTTTCCAAATTCGACATTACCTTGATCGTGGGTTGATCTATTCTCAGCGCCTTCCCGATCTCATCATTCTTATCATCTGTCGCGCCAGTCTTTTCTTTGAAAGTATCGCCAAGAATGATCGCGGCCTTAAGTACAAGCGCATGATAATCGGGCTCAGACATCGCCATCTCTCTATCCAATCGAGCTCGGAAATTTGTATGTAGATAATTTCCAATCTCACCAGAGATTTCACGTGGAGCCTGCGCCAAGACATATTGCTCCGCTTTTGCCATTATGTCTGGCAGATCGAATCCTGCCATGTCCAAGCAGTCGTGCATATGACAATAGCCTATATGCCGACTTAGATCCCCTAAACGGCTTTTAGGAAAATCCTCTGGTAATAGCTCTTTCAATGCAGCTAAGTCGCGCCTAAGTACCGTTTGGGCAGCTTCAAGCGTCCCCTTCGGCTCAGGTTCTTCGTATTGAGCGTCACGGAATGCAACAACAGCTTGTTCGGTCATTTGGCGACAAAGCTTTGATACCGCTACGAGCCACTCAGTTGGGTTACCTATATTCATTTCTTACCGTCACTATTAAAGTTTGTTATCGGAACTGTAGTGTAAACGTCAAAATTGGAACTCGCCTTAAAGTGGAAAGCGCCGCTGCTGGCAAGACCCTCAAGTCCGCTGATAGCGCTTCTACTAAACGCACAATCATCCATCAAATTCGTGACGCTCTCGCCGCTTTTGTTCCAAAAGCAACTGCCGCGCACTGGTTGAATACCGCGAAGTGCGATATTCAACCGACATGACAAACATCCGCTCCCTCTTCGCCACCCGCCTGTACCAATCCACGCTTGGCCCCTTTGACGCCGCTGAGCTGCGCGCCTCCTGCTATTCCATTGCCGAGGATGACGATGCGGGCAATGAGTGGTGTGAGGCCAATGATTTCCCCGGCTACACGTCCTATGCCTCGCTCACCGATCTACCGTGGCGGTTTCCGATCTTTCAGGCGGTTGTTGATCAGCTCGACAAACATGTCGCGGCCTTTGCCGAGGATTTGGAATTTGATCTCGATGACCGCAAGCTGGTGCTTGAGGATATCTGGATCAACATTCTGCCCGAGGGCGGCATTCATACGTCCCACATCCACCCGCATTCAGTGATTTCCGGCACGACCTACGTGAAGATGCCCGAGGGCGCCTCTGCGCTAAAGCTAGAAGACCCGCGTGCGCAGATGATGATGGCCTCCCCGTCCCGCAAGAAAGACGCGCGTGAGGAGCTAAAGCAGTTCGTCTACGTCAAGCCCTCCGTTGGCGATGTGCTGCTCTGGGAAAGCTGGCTGCGCCATGAGGTCCCGATGAACATGTCCGAGGACGACCGCATTTCCGTAAGCTTTAATTACAAATGGGAATAGTTTTCCCGCGCCGTTGAAACCAACCGTCAACGATTAACCATCATACCCGCCCCTAACTCAGAAGGGGTGCGGTTTTATGGTTCGGATATGGTTGGTGATTGTGATGGTTTGCTCGGCGCAGGCCGCCAGCGCGGAATTGAACTCCCTCTTCCCACGCACAGCTTCGGCCCCCGAAATCGCTACCCGCGCCAGCCTGTTCGTTGCCAATACTCAAACGGGTTTCTTTGCGCCCTCGCCCGAACCGACACTACCTACGCCGACAATGCAGGGGACAGGGGACGCCCCCGTCGACCATCTCCTAAGCCTGATCGCCCGCGCTGAGGCTGGTTCGGCGGGCTACAACGCTGTTCAACATGGCGCCCGCGTAAAGCCCTCGCAGCTGCCGACCGCGATGACATTGGGTGAGATTTATCAATGGATCGCGGAAACCCCGGGCCAACCCCATGCAATTGGGCGTTACCAGTTTATTCCGTCCACCCTGCGCCGCGTCGCCGCCGAACGCGGGTTTGGGCCGGAAACCCAATTTACCCCCGGCGTTCAGGATGCCTTGGCCGTTGTACTGCTCGAAGACGCAGGGCTGTCACGCTTCCAAGCTGGCGAGCTAGATCGACGCGGGTTTATGAACAACCTCGCGCGCATCTGGGCAGGCCTGCCCCTGCCAAACGGACGGTCCTATTATGAAGGTCATGCAGGGAACTCCGCGACGATGACTTGGGCGGCGTTTGATGGCGGAATGGCGCGAATTTGGGGAGGATGAGGAAATCACGCCTTTCACGTGACTGTTCATTCGAAACTGCATCCGAAACATTGGAGAGTTATTTCACGGCTCCGCAACTCTCACCATCTAGCTCGAATGCTTCAAAGATATAGCTCCCGACGACGCCACCGCTCTTTACGCGAACACCAATAAAGTCTGGGTCCAATTGCGGTCTTTGCTGAAGGACTGCCGGTACGACGTTAGACGAGAATTGATCGCATAGCTCTTTCAGCAATTCGTCAGAGACATCGCGAATTCGCGTTCCACGGATTTCAAACTGCATTTCAATGCCTGTACCATGCGTTGAATGCACGGCAACGACCACATCAGAGAGCCTAACCTGAATTTCTTGTGCGATAACGGGTGTCGCAGCGAACCACAGTAATGCAGCGCGCGCATAACTCTTAAACATTTGCAGGCTTTCAATACGCCGAATTTCAAAACTAGTTAGACTAATACCCAAAAAGTAAAAAGCCCCCGCCGATCTCTCAGCAGGGGCTTTCAAGTTTTGGTCCGGTGTGGGCCCGCAAATTCGCTTAGCGAATGTCGCGGTTTACCAGTCTTCGCGAAGAACTGTGCGTGTTTTCACAGGCAGTTTCATTGCAGCGAGGCGCAGGGCTTCGCGGGCGATGTCTTCGGAGACACCATCGATTTCGAACATGATGCGGCCTGGCTTGACCTTACATGCCCAATAATCAACGGAACCTTTACCTTTACCCATACGAACTTCGACGGGCTTAGATGTGACAGGTACGTCCGGGAAGATGCGGATCCAAACACGACCTTGACGTTTCATGTGACGTGTCATCGCGCGGCGTGCAGCCTCGATCTGACGTGCAGTCACACGTTCCGGTGTAGTCGCCTTAAGCCCAAATGTGCCGAAGTTCAGGTCAGAGCCACCTTTGGCTTCGCCCTTGATGCGGCCTTTGTGCATCTTGCGGAATTTAGTGCGTTTTGGCTGAAGCATTGTTCAATCCTCCTAGCGATCACGGCCACCAGGACGTGCGCCGCGCGGGGGCGGACCATCCTGAAGCTCTTGAAGTTTACGATCGTGCGCAGACGGATCGTGCTCCATGATTTCACCTTTGAAGATCCAAGTCTTGATCCCGATGATACCATAGGCAGTCTGTGCTTCGACGTGTGCGTAATCGATGTCAGCACGAAGGGTGTGGAGTGGCACACGGCCCTCACGATACCATTCAGTACGCGCAATCTCTGCACCGCCAAGACGGCCAGCGAGGTTAACGCGGATACCGAGGGCACCCATACGCATTGCGTTCTGTACCGCACGCTTCATAGCGCGACGGAAAGAAACACGACGCTCGAGCTGCTGAGAAATGCTCTCACCAACCAAGACAGCGTCCAGCTCTGGCTTGCGAACTTCAACGATGTTGAGGTGCAATTCAGATTCTGTCAGCGCGGCAAGCTTTTGGCGAAGCGTTTCGATGTCCGCGCCTTTCTTACCGATGATGACGCCAGGACGTGCAGTGTGAATAGTCACGCGGCACTTCTTGTGCGGACGCTCGATGATGACGCGGCTAACGCCGGCTTGCTTACATTCTGTCTTGATGAAGTCCTTGATCTTAAGGTCTTCGAGCAGAAGGTTACCGTAGTCTTTCGTGTCAGCGTACCAGCGGCTGTCCCAGGTACGGTTGACCTGAAGACGCATGCCGATCGGGTTTACTTTGTTACCCATTATGCTTGCTCCTCAACTTGGCGTACCAGGATTGTGATTTCAGCGAACGGCTTGACGATTTTACCGAAACGGCCACGCGCACGAGGGCGTCCACGCTTCATTGTCAAGTTTTTGCCCACATAGGCCTCAGCAACGATGAGTTCATCAACGTCGAGGTTGTGGTTGTTCTCTGCGTTAGCAATTGCGGACTGAAGGCATTTCTTCACGTCCAGCGCGATGCGCTTCTTGGAGAACGTCAGGTCCGTCAGGGCCTTGTCCACCTTTTTGCCGCGGATCATACCGGCCAACAGGTTAAGTTTCTGCGGGGACGTCTTCAGCATGCGCAGTTTTGCACGTGCTTCATTGTCTGCCACGCGGCGGGGATTTTTATCCTTGCTCATGACTTATTTCCGCTTCGCTTTTTTATCAGCCGCATGGCCATAATAGGTCCGCGTTGGTGAGTACTCACCAAACTTCTGACCGATCATGTCTTCGGTGATCGTGATTGGGATATGCTTACGGCCGTTGTAGACACCGAATGTCAAACCAACAAACTGTGGCAAGATTGTAGAACGACGGGACCAAATCTTGATAACGTCATTGCGGCCGGATTCCTTGGCAACTTCGGCTTTTTTAAGCACGTAGCTGTCAACGAATGGACCTTTCCATACTGAACGAGCCATTCTTAACGACCCTTCTTCTTGGCGTGGCGCGACCGGATAATCAGGCGGCTAGACGCTTTGTTCTTGTTGCGAGTTTTCGCACCCTTCGTTGGCTTACCCCAAGGAGTAACCGGGTGACGACCACCAGATGTGCGACCTTCACCACCACCGTGTGGGTGATCGATCGGGTTCATAACAACACCACGAACAGATGGGCGCTTGCCATAGTGGCGCATACGGCCGGCTTTACCCATGTTCTGGTTGGAGTTGTCAGGGTTGGACACGGCACCAACGGTGGCCATGCATTCCTGACGCACGAGGCGCAATTCACCAGAGCTCAGACGGATCTGAGCGTAACCACCGTCACGACCTACGAACTGTGCGTAAGTACCAGCAGCACGGGCGATCTGGCCGCCTTTGCCTGGCTTCATTTCGATGTTGTGAATGATTGTACCGATTGGCATGCCAGAGAACGGCATTGCGTTGCCCGGCTTGATGTCTGCCTTAGCAGAAGCAATGACCTTATCGCCAACAGCCAGACGCTGTGGTGCGATGATGTAGGCTTGCTCGCCATCTGTGTACTGAACGAGCGCGATGAACGCGGTGCGGTTCGGGTCATATTCGATCCGAGCAACAACAGCTTCCATGTCGAGCTTGTTACGTTTGAAATCTACGATGCGGTAAAGGCGTTTTGCCCCACCACCACGACGACGTGATGTGATCCGTCCGGTGTTGTTCCGTCCGCCCGATTTCGTCAGACCCTCTGTGAGGGCCTTAACTGGGCGACCTTTCCAAAGCTCCGAACGGTCAATCAGCACCAACCCACGTTGGCCAGGCGTCGTCGGTTTATACGACTTGAGTGCCATGTTTGCTACTTCCGTTTGCTTGGCGGACCGCAGATGCGGCCCTGATGTATTAAGGCCCCCGTAGGTGCCCGACTAGGTTTTTGCCCGCTTCACGCGAACAACAACAAAGCCCCAGACGAATCTGGGGCTGTGCCGATGGGGTCTGATAGGGGGGATGGGGGGATGGGTCAAGGGACTTGGTCGATTCCTAAGCTTGTTGCCGAAACCAATCTCGAAGCGATAGATGTAACCGCAGTTCTTCATCTTCCGCCAAAGGTGTACAATGAGCAATTGCAGCCCTCAGTGTGTTCAAGTTGTTAATTATGCGCTCAACAGCTTTGACATCTGTAAAGATGTCCGCAAAGTCGTCCCAATTGGACATGATGATTTGTCCCAGTTCGCCGAAGTTGGTGTAGTCTAACATCTCGCTGGAACGTGGGGTTACTCCTGTAGCTCGTTCTTTCTTTCGATTGCTCTTGGCATTGTCCATGACTGGCTTCGGGACAATGCCCGCAACGTTCCACCAATCGTTGCCGTGTTTTTTCATGACGTCAGAGATCAACTCTCGGATCGAATTTTCTAAACTATAAAAAATCGTGTAATTCTTAGCCATGCGCTCAGCTTCGCTTCTAATTCTCAAAGAGAACTGTGGGTAAAAGCTGGTTTCAATATCTTTGTGGTCTTGATGGCTCGGACCTAGGTCGATTTCTAAGTTTTTCGAAACCTGCCTAATTCCGCTCTCAATGCTAAGATTATTGAGCATGAAATATCGGACGCTATGTTCATCCATCTTATTGCTTCAGGATATTTGCATTAAGAGATTGGAATATAGCATCAAATACTTTGATGTCGTCGGTTTCTGGCAAATGGAGGTTGATAGAGTATGCCAAGGAGAGCGGCTGACCCGCAACTTGGTCAGCTTCCACACGGCCAGTTGGTGTTTCGATTCTGACCGGTGATTCAGGGATTTTTTGGTCGTCTTTAACGTCTTCAGTAACTGCTGCTTCATCAGGCAGTGCTTCGAAGTCAGCGTATTCCTTTAAGTTAAAGAATGTGAGTACTGTGTAGTTATCAGCGGAATTTCCCTTTTCCTTCCCAGAAATTTCGTTAACCATCTCAGCAATCTTAGGTTTGGGCAGGTCATAAGCATATTCATTTCTATCAAAAATTTCTTTGTACCCGTGCCTAATGGCGCTAGCCATCGCTGTACCCATCGTGTCGTTATTTCTAAACTTTCGGTAGATTTCGGTCGGACTACCGTCCTGCTCTATCATTCCAATCCTTTTTAGAAGCGGAATGACAGCCCTTGCACTACCGCCTTTCGCTCCAAGTTTAGTCTCTAGAAAGTCTTGAGTGAAACGTTCGGGTGTCCTAGCTTCGATGATCTTGTCTAAGACTGTTTTCACAGTCCCAGGTGAAGCGATATACGGTAACTTTGTAGACAAACTAGCACTCCTCAAATCAATATATTCAAGAATAACAAGCTCACAAGCGATCTGCAATCTTCGGTTGTACGCAAGCAAAAAGGCCCCGCAGTTTTCACTGCGGGGCCTTCCAAATTCTCAACTGTGAACTCTAACCCTTACAGGCCAGAGGATACGTCGATTGTGTTGCCCCCTTCGAGCGTCACGTAGGCATTCTTTACGTCTTTACGTCTTTACGCGTACCGAGCTGGCCGCTCAACACTTGCGATACCCCGCACCTTTGCTTAAGACGCGTGAAGTTTAGTTCTCAACTCGGATATCGGGGGATACGCCATGCCTATGACGCAAGACGACCTACTCGCAGCACGCACCGCTTGGGGCGAAGAATTGCTCGCCATCGCAAAAGCCTTTGAGGACGGGGGCATTGATGCCGCGCGGGCCGTGGCAAACGGTGTTTTAGATGAAGCCTATGGATATGACCTTGGCCCCGTGTTGTTCAAACCCACGCTCAGCGGTGGGCCGCAGACGTTCCGCACCACCAAGGCGGGCGCGTTGTCCTATTTCGTGGCACATGACGACACCTACCCCAACGACACGGGCTTTGCGATACGACCGTGGCGCGATGTTCAGTATAAGGAAGCGGCCAGTTTCATTGAAGGCAACGTCGGCATGTGGATGGGCTCGGCGTTTTTCACCGATAAGGATGGCAACGTCACGCAGGCGGACAAGACGTTCGGCTACAAAAAGGACGTGGACGGCAATGTGAAGGTCGTGCTGCACCACTCGTCCCTGCCCTACACGGCCTAATACGCCGCACCAAACCGCAACGCAAAAGGCCCCCGCATTGCTGCGAGGGCCTTTCTAATTCCAACGATGTCCTAAACCTTACAGGCCAGTGGATACGTCGATTGTGTTGCCTTCTTCGAGCGTCACATAGGCTTTCTTGACGTCTTTACGCGTACCAAGCTGGCCGCGGAAACGCTTTACTTTACCTTTAGTGATCGTCGTGTTGACCGCTTTGACCTTAACACCAAAGAGAGCTTCAACAGCTTCTTTGATCATTGGCTTGTTGCTGTCGATTGCCACTTCGAAAACGACGGCGTTGTTTTCAGACGCCATTGTTGCTTTCTCGGTGATGATCGGCTTGCGGATCACATCGTAGTGTTCTGCTTTGGTGGTCATGCTAAACGAGCCTCCAGTGCTTCGACGCCAGCCTTGGTCAACACGAGTGTGTCGGACTTCAGGATGTCGTAGACGTTGGCACCCATGGATGGGAGCACGTCAATGGATGTGATGTTGCGCGCGGCAACAGCGAAGTTTTCGTTCACGGCGGCGTCGATCACGAGTGTACGCTTCCAACCCAATGCGCCGACCTGTTTGGCCAGTGCAGAAGTTTTCGCGTCCTTCATATCAACGGAGTCCACGATAACCAGTTCACCTGCTGCTGCTTTAGCAGACAGCGCGTGACGAAGACCGAGTTTACGGAACTTCTTGGTCAGCTCGTGGCCGTGGCTGCGTGGTGTTGGACCTTTGTAGATACCACCACCGCGGAAGATAGGCGCAGAACGTGCACCGTGACGTGCGCCGCCGGTACCTTTCTGACGATAGATCTTCTTGGTAGAGTACTTAACTTCGGACCGTGTTTTCACCTTGTGTGTGCCAGCCTGCGCGTTGTTGCGCTGCCAACGGACCACACGGTGGAGAATGTCCACGCGCGGCTCAAGACCAAAGATTGCGTCGTTAAGATCGACGGAACCAGCGGCTTTGCCATCAAGTTTGATTGCTTCAGCTTTCATCGGAGGAACCCCCATCTGCTTCTGCTGCGTCCACAGCTGCCTGTTCGGCTTCTGCGGCTGCTGCTGCTTCTTCTGCGGCTGCAGCTTCGACTGCTGCGGCTTCTGCCAATTTCTCGGCTTCTTTCGCGGCGGATGCCAATGCTGCTGGGTAGATCACGTTGTCAGACGCTGGCTTCTTAACCGCATCCTTGATTGTGACCCAGTTGCCTTTGGAGCCAGGTACGGCACCTTTAACCATGATCAAACCACGATCCGCGTCTGTCTTAACGACAACGAGGTTCTGAGTTGTGATCTTGGCGGCACCCATGTGACCAGCCATTTTCTTGCCTTTGAAAACCTTACCGGGATCCTGACACTGACCAGTGGAACCGTGCGAGCGGTGAGAGATCGACACACCGTGTGTCGCCCGCAAACCACCAAAGTTCCAACGCTTCATCGCACCGGCAAAACCTTTACCGATAGATGTGCCGGACACGTCAACGAATTGGCCTTCGAAGTAATGCGAAGCGATGATCTCTTCCCCAACAGGGATGAGGTTCTCTTCAGCAACGCGGAATTCTGCAACCTTACGCTTCGGTTCTACCTTTGCAGCTGCAAAGTGACCGCGCATGGCAGCAGATGTCCGCTTGGCTTTGGCTGTACCAGCACCGAGTTGAACAGCTGTGTAGCCATCCTTTTCAGCGGTACGCTGTGCCACAACCTGCAGGCTTTCGAGTTGTAGAACGGTGACAGGGATCTGACGGCCGTCCTCTTGAAAAAGGCGGGTCATGCCAACCTTTTTAGCGATTACACCAGAGCGCAACATATCATTCGCTCCTTATACTTTGATCTCGACGTCAACGCCGGCAGCGAGGTCGAGCTTCATCAGCGCGTCCACAGTCTGTGGTGTTGGGTCGACGATATCCAGCAGACGTTTGTGCGTGCGGATTTCGAATTGATCGCGGGATTTCTTATCGATGTGCGGTCCACGAAGAACTGTGAACTTTTCGATTTTGTTTGGAAGCGGGATTGGACCCCGGACCGATGCACCTGTCCGCTTGGCTGTGTTGACGATTTCCTGTGTGGACGCATCCAGCACACGGTAGTCAAACGCCTTGAGACGGATGCGAATATTCTGGCTAGCTGCCATGTTCATCACCCATACTTTGGGGCTTAGATCGGAGAGGACGACCCACGCTCATCGCAGGCCCTCATCGCGTCTTTTAGTCCAACGGAAAAGGCGCGACCGAGTCGCGCCTGTTGGATGTGGGGCTTTTAGGGGAGAACCGTGATCCGGACAAGCTTTAATTTAATGCTGTTTCCGGTTGCCGACAACTCCCGCATCGTCCTTCAAATCAATGGCAACAGCAACTGGAACGACAAAAGGGCAATCACGGCCCCAGCAAGGATTTCAGCGCCTATCAGTAACAGCGCCGTACTACGGGCGGATGCCGCCTGCGCAAGGGTACTTTCGCGGGCTCCAACTGCGGCGGCAGCAACAATTGCTGTGAGGCCAGCAGTGCCCAGCCCCATAACGATCACGCCGACGATGCCGACCCAGTACAGCCCCAGCGCATAGGTCAGGATCAACAAGAACACGGCTCCGGTACAGGGGCGGATCGCGATGACCGCGACGACTGCAACAACATCGCGCCAAGACCGAACATTCGCGGCTTGTTCAACAGTTGGGGCGTGAGCGTGGCCGCAGGTATTGCATACGCCGTCGTCACCGTGGTCGTGGTCATGCGTTGTCGCGGCGCGGCGCAATCGAACTGCTTTGCGAAGGCCACGAGAGACCAGCCAGATACCAACACCTGCTATCATCGCATAGCTAAGCGGCGCCATTGTGCGATCCGCAAGCGCCGTTAATTGCTCACGCCCCCACCCCAGCAGCGCCAATGCAATAGAGACCAGCACAATCGCAAACAACGCCTGCGCGATGGAGGATAGGGCGGCCAACCCCGCCAAACGCGCGGCGGTTACACGTACGCCAAACCCGTAGCCTCCGATGACAAGTTTACCGTGGCCTGGCCCTGCGGCGTGGACAAACCCATACGCCAGACACATCCCCCATAAACCAGCCAGCGCACCCCATTCGCCTGCCCGCAACGCACGCAGACTTCGCGCCATTGCATTCTGGGCATCCCGTTGTGTTTCTGCGGCCCACCGTCCGACGACGTCGGTGCCACCGTACATCCACAGCCAAATCGCAAGCGCCACGACCAGTGCCAGAAATGCAACCGCTATCCAGCGCATGTTATTGTAATTGTTTCTGCAAAACTGATTCCAACTTCAGGGAAATCTTCCTCTGGTCCGACATCAGACGCAGGGCGACCATACAGTAGCTCATCCACCAGCGAATATGCGGCGTTCAAATCTGGTTCTACCACGGATGCAGTGCAATCGTCGCGGCCTTCAATTTTGACCGGACCGTTTAAAGAATAGGACACATAATAGAACGGATCATACACCTGCACCGTTAGAGGCGCACTCGGGTCGGGCAATGCTGCAATCGGGCGCGTGTGGGTTTCGCGGATGATGCCACTTTCCATTACCACGCCATGTTGCGTCCGGCCCGACAACGTCGCAGCACGCCCGTTCTGGCTCACTTCTAAGTCACCATTGTAATCTTCAGGCCACGCTGCGATCGCCTCCACAAGGATCGCTTGTTCCTCTGCGCTCAACACCAGGTCGCCGTCTGCATCGATGCCAAGGTCTGTGGTCAATAGCAGGGAAAAATATTCGTCGTATTCCCAATCCAGTCGCACAGCGACCGGTGTGTCGGTGTCGTAAACGACTGTTACACCGACGCTGACAAAGATATGCGGGTGCGCCGTTGCCGTGGCGGCGAAGAAAACTAGTGACGTGAACAGCAGTCTAATCATGTCAGAGGGATACGGTATCCATCGGGGCATCGCAATGAACACACGCATCTGGCGCCAGCCGATTGGCAGGCGTTGGCCGATATTCGCTGAAAGTGCAGCGCGCGTCGTCGATCACCGCCTATTGCTCACATGTGGAACAGGTTGCCGACGCTATAGGCTAACCCTGCAGCTGCACCACCGATCAACATTGTGTCACCAGCGGATCCCCTTCAGGTTTAGTTAAACTCATCACCAAAGGGGCCGCATTGAGGTGGATCAAGCATGAGCGGAAACACAAAAAGGCCCTCGCATTTCTGCGAGGGCCTTCTTTGTTTGTGGACCGTTAGCGTTCATCCGCTCTCGCGACCTTTCTTACAGAAAGGCGCTGTCGCGGCTGCGCGCTGGTTTCAAAAATTAAGCGATAATTTTTGAAACGACACCAGCGCCGACTGTGCGGCCGCCTTCGCGGATCGCAAAGCGCAGGCCGTCTTCCATCGCGATGGGTGCGATCAGCTCAACCTCGAACTTCAGGTTGTCGCCTGGCATAACCATTTCAGTGCCTTCTGGCAGCTGAACTGTGCCCGTAACGTCTGTTGTACGGAAGTAGAACTGTGGACGGTAGTTCGCGAAGAATGGTGTGTGACGACCGCCTTCTTCTTTCGTGAGGATATAGGCCTCAGCTTCGAACTTCGTGTGTGGCGTAACAGAACCTGGCTTACACAGGATCTGACCACGCTCAACGCCGTCACGGTCAACACCACGCAAAAGCGCACCGATGTTGTCGCCAGCTTCACCGGAATCCAGCAGCTTGCGGAACATTTCAACACCAGTACATGTTGTTTTTGTGGTGTCGCGGATACCAACGATTTCGATTTCGTCGCCAACGTTGATCACGCCACGCTCAACACGGCCAGTTACAACTGTACCACGACCAGAGATCGAGAACACGTCCTCAACTGGCATCAGGAACGGCTGGTCAACAGCACGTGCAGGTGTCGGGATGTATGTGTCGACAGCTTCCATCAGCTTAACGATGGAGTCTTTACCGATCGCGTCATCACGCTCTTCCATAGCTGCAAGCGCGGAACCTGGGATCACTGGAATGTCGTCGCCTGGGTACTCGTAAGAGGACAGAAGCTCACGGATTTCCATTTCAACCAGTTCGAGCAACTCTTCGTCGTCAACCTGGTCAACTTTGTTCATGTAAACAACCATATACGGAATACCAACCTGACGGCCGAGCAGGATGTGCTCGCGTGTCTGTGGCATTGGGCCGTCTGCTGCGTTCACAACCAGGATCGCGCCGTCCATTTGGGCAGCACCCGTGATCATGTTTTTCACGTAGTCAGCGTGACCTGGGCAGTCAACATGTGCGTAGTGACGTGCTTCAGTCTCGTACTCAACGTGCGCAGTGGAGATCGTGATACCACGTGCTTTTTCTTCCGGCGCGCCGTCAATCTGGTCGTACGCTTGGAAATCACCGAAATACTTCGTGATCGCCGCTGTCAATGTCGTCTTGCCGTGGTCAACGTGGCCAATTGTGCCGATGTTAACGTGCGGTTTATTACGTTCAAACTTTTCCTTAGCCATGATGGCCTCCTTAATAAGAGCGGGTGGGCTGACGCCCACCCTAAGATTTGTGTTGATTTAGGCGAATTTCGCCTGAATTTCTTCAGAGATGTTGCTTGGTACCGGATCGTAATGGTCGAACTGCATCGAGAATTGCGCGCGGCCCGAAGACATGGAACGCAATGTGTTGATATAGCCGAACATGTTCGCCAGTGGCACCATTGCTTCGATTGCAATAGCGTGGCCACGTGTATCTTGACCCTGAACCTGACCCCGACGGGATGTCAGGTCACCGATGATACCACCTGTGTATTCGTCAGGCGTGATCACTTCGACCTTCATGATAGGCTCGAGCAATTTCGCCCCAGCTTTACGCATACCTTCACGCATACACATACGTGCAGCGATTTCGAATGCCATGATGGATGAGTCAACGTCGTGGAACTTACCGTCAAGCAGCTGAACCTTGAAGTCGATCACAGGGAATCCAGCCAAAGGACCGTTGTCCATAACGGACAAGATGCCTTTTTCGACGCCTGGGATGTATTCCTTTGGAACAGCACCACCAACAATCTTGGATTCGAAGGAGTACCCTTCGCCAGCTTCGGTCGGAGAAATGAGCATTTTCACTTCGCCGTACTGACCGGAACCACCAGACTGTTTCTTGTGCGTGTAAGTGTGCTCAACTTCGTGACCAATGGTCTCGCGGTAAGCAACTTGTGGTGCACCGATGTTCGCTTCGACTTTGAACTCACGCTTCATGCGGTCAACAAGGATGTCGAGGTGAAGTTCGCCCATACCCTTCATGATGGTCTGACCTGATTCCAGATCAGTTTCCACGCGGAAGGATGGATCCTCGGCTGAGAGACGCTGGAGCGCGATGCCCATTTTCTCTTGGTCGCCTTTTGTTTTCGGCTCAACGGCGATCTCGATCACAGGATCAGGGAACGTCATTGTTTCGAGAACAACAGGTTCATTTGGAGCACAAAGTGTATCACCAGTTGTGGTGCCCTTGAGACCACCCAACGCGATGATGTCACCAGCGAATGCTTCTTCGATTTCTTCACGGTCGTTGGAGTGCATCATCATCATACGGCCAACGCGCTCTTTGTTACCCTTGGTAGAGTTGAGCAGGTTGTCACCCTTGTTCAGGGTACCAGAGTAGATACGTGTGAAGGTCAGCGAGCCAACAAACGGGTCGTTCATGATTTTGAACGCAAGACCAGAGAACGCCATTGAATCGTCAGCACGACGGGCAATGTCACGAACTTCGTCTTCATCGCCCGGCTTAAAGCCCATGTAGTCAACCACGTCGAGCGGGCTCGGCAGGTAGTCTACAACAGCGTTAAGAAGTGGCTGAACGCCTTTGTTCTTGAACGCAGAGCCGCCAAGGACAGGAACGAAAGACAAAGACAAACATGCCTTACGGATCAGAACGCGCAAAGCAGCTACGTCTGGCTCAGTGCCTTCGAGGTAGGCTTCCATTGCGTCGTCGTCCTGCTCAACAGCAGCTTCAACGAGCTTTTCACGCCATTCAGCGGCCACATCAGCAAGATCAGCGCGAATAGGCGCTTTGATCCATGATGCACCAAGGTCTTCACCCTGCCACAGCCATTCTTCCATCGTCACGAGGTCAACAAGACCTTCAAGCTCTGTTTCCGCACCAATCGGGAACGCAACTGGCAGCGCGCGCGCACCAGTACGGTCTTCGATCTGACGAACACAGTTGAAGAAGTCAGCGCCGATTTTGTCCATCTTGTTGACGAAAACCATGCGTGGAACTTTGTAGCGGTCAGCCTGACGCCAAACAGTTTCAGTCTGTGGTTCAACACCAGCGTTGGCGTCGAGAACACAAACAGCGCCATCGAGAACAGCCAAGGAACGTTCAACTTCGATTGTGAAGTCAACGTGGCCTGGTGTGTCGATGATGTTCATGCGGTGCTTAGGAGAGTCGGCTTCTGTGCCGTTCTCAGTGCGCTCCCAGAATGTCGTCGTCGCAGCGGAAGTAATTGTAATACCCCGTTCCTGCTCTTGCTCCATCCAGTCCATAGTCGCAGCGCCATCGTGCACTTCGCCAATGTTGTGGGATTTACCTGTGTAGTACAGGATGCGCTCGGAACATGTGGTTTTGCCCGCATCAATGTGAGCAATAATACCAAAGTTCCGGTACAGTTCGAGGGGATAATCGCGTGCCATGTTAGGTGCTTCCTCTTACCAGCGGTAGTGGCTGAATGCTTTGTTAGCATCGGCCATCTTGTGTGTGTCTTCGCGTTTCTTAACGGCTGTGCCGCGGCCTTGAACCGCATCCACGAGCTCGCCTGCAAGACGCTCTTCCATTGTCTTTTCGTTGCGCTTTTTCGCAGCAGCGATCAACCAACGAATAGCCAATGCCTCACGGCGCTCAGGGCGAACTTCGACAGGTACCTGGTAGGTAGCACCACCGACACGGCGCGAGCGTACTTCGAGGTTTGGTTTGATGTTTTCAAGTGACTCATGGAAGACCTCGAGTGGGGACTTCTTGAGTTTGTCTTCAATGCGGTCAAAGGCATTGTAGACGATGCGTTCAGCGACGGATTTTTTACCATCGATCATCAAGTTGTTCATAAACTTGGAAAGAACCTTATCACCGAACTTTGCATCGGGAAGGATCTGGCGCTTTTCAGCGGCGTGACGACGTGACATATGCTGTTTCCCTTACTTCGGCTTCTTGGCGCCGTATTTCGAACGACGCTGCTTACGGTCTTTAACGCCTTGGGTATCCAGAACACCGCGCAGGATGTGGTAACGGACACCCGGAAGGTCTTTTACACGACCGCCGCGGATCAGAACCACAGAGTGTTCCTGAAGGTTGTGGCTTTCACCGCCGATGTACGAAATAACTTCGAACCCGTTTGTCAGGCGCACTTTGGCAACCTTACGCATCGCGGAGTTCGGCTTTTTCGGTGTCGTTGTATAAACCCGAGTGCAAACGCCGCGCTTTTGCGGGTTGCCTTCAAGGTGGAGTGATTTTGACACTCGACGTTTTGGCTGCCGGGGTTTCCGGATCAACTGCTGAATTGTTGGCATTAGGTTTTGTCCTACTTCCTACACATGTGTAGCGAACCGTGTGGCCCGCCGATTTAAATTCTCAAGCGCCTCTTGCGTCCAAAAAGCGCAAAAAACCCGCTGGCGTAGCCTTACCGGAGCTACGGAGCGGTTGGGTTACAGAGGATCGGACCAATAGTAGGTCGGATCTTGACCACGACGATTATGATACCGAGCAGCAGACATAGCTGTGCCAAGTCCGCGCTCTATAGGATGACTCGTTTTTAGTGTCAACAGCGCCTATCGGACGCGTAAACCCATGGTCGGTTTGCTTGCTGTCGCGCGTTCTCTGTAAATTGTGAAAAGGCCCGTCGCCACAACGATGGCGGCCCCAACCATTGTCCAGAAATCGGGCCATTCATCAAAGAGCACAAACCCGAGGATCAGCGCCACAATGAGGGATGTATAGCGGAACGGTGCAACGAACCCAATCTCGCCCAAACGCATGCCTGCGACCGCTGAAATGTACCCTGCCATAAGACACAAAGCAGCCCCAAGGAGAAGCAGCGTTTCCCCCAGATTTGGCATGACCCATGTCTCACGTTCGATATAGGACCCAGCGCCTGCCATCAGTGTCACACCAATGGCCGCCGCAAGCGCCACACGGCTAGACGGGATCGCCTTGGACAGTTTTCGCGCAGCTAGGTCTCGAAACGTCACCGCGATGACTGCCGCGACCCCGTAAAGAGCGTAAATGCTAAACCCTTCGGCTTCGGGACGGATAATGATCGCAACGCCAACGAAGCCAATCAAGATCGCAACAATCCGACGCCACCCAACGGGCTCACCCAGAAATACGGCGGCGGCCAAAGTCACGGTTAGCGGCAAGGCTTGCAAAATGGCGGATAGGTTTGCGATTGGAATGCTAAACAGTGCGGTAAGGAAGAAAACCGTCCCAACTGCTTCGGCCAATGTACGCAACGCAGTCAGCAGCCGATCTTTCGGGTCAGGCTTATAGTGCAAATGACCCCAGATCGCCGCTAGGATAAATAGCCCGATCGTGATCAGCACACCGCGCATGAAAATTTGCTGAAAGAACGGCAGGTTCGGCGCGGCAAGCTTCATCAGCGCATCGTTCACCGTGAACGCCGCCATCGAAACCATAATAAGAAGCGCTGCGCGCATGTTGTCGGAAAGGACCATGAAGCGGGTGTGGCACAGCTTGCTTGCCTTCACCAGAGGTCACCGGTTTCAGCGCTTCAATTCCTCTAACGAAAAAGGCCCCGCTGTTTCCAGCGAGGCCCTTCCCAATTTCTAAACGTCGATCTTACTCGTCGCGGCTTTCGATGTCGCTCTCGATGATAGTATCGAATGCATCACCGCCAACCACATCGCTCGCCATTGCTTCAGGTGCGGCAAGCGCAGCTGCGGCTTCGGCTTCTTCACGACGGGCCTGAATGACGACGTTGTCACGCTCGTTTGCGATACGTGTGACGCGCTGTGTTGCGCCACCTGTACCAGCAGGGATCAATCGACCAACGATGACGTTCTCTTTGAGGCCAACCAGTTTGTCCCGCTTGCCCTGTACGGATGCTTCCGTAAGAACGCGCGTTGTTTCCTGGAAGGACGCCGCAGAGATGAAGGAACGTGTCTGCAAGGACGCCTTCGTGATACCAAGCAAGATCGGCTCACCCTGAGCAGGACGACCACCACGGGCAACCGCCTTGGCGTTGGCTTCGTCAAACTCGGCCTTGTCGACATTTTCGCCCTTGAGCAGTGTTGTTTCACCGCTGTCGGAAACTTCCCACTTCTGGAGCATCTGACGAACGATAACTTCGATGTGCTTATCGTTAATCTTAACACCCTGAAGACGGTAAACGTCCTGAACTTCGTCGATCATGTAATCGGCCAAGGCTTCGACACCCATAATGGCGAGAATGTCATGCGGCGCTGGGTTGCCGTCCATGATGTAATCGCCCTTCTGCACGAAGTCGCCTTCTTGCACTGGGATGTGTTTACCTTTTGGAACCATGTACTCGACCTTGGTATCCGGATCGTCCGCGTTCTCGATCGCGATGCGACGCTTGTTCTTGTAGTCTTTGCCGAAGCGAACATAGCCGTCGTTTTCCGCGATGATTGCGTGGTCTTTAGGGCGACGTGCCTCAAAGAGTTCAGCAACACGTGGCAGACCACCGGTAATATCCTTGGTCTTGGCGCCTTCACGCGGGATACGCGCAACGACGTCACCAGCTGCGATCTGCTGACCATCTTCGATGGACAGAACCGCATCAACGGACATTGGGTAAGTAACTGGGTTACCAGCATCGTTACGGACAGGTTCGCCATCTTCACCGATGATCAGGATTTCCGGCTTCAGTTCGTTACCCTTAGGCGCAGAACGCCAGTCGGTTACGATCTTCTGCGTCATGCCTGTCGCGTCATCGGTGTCTTCGCGGATTGCGATACCGTTGACGAGGTCAACAAACTTAACCGTACCGGCCTTTTCAGCGATGATCGGCAATGTGTACGGATCCCATTCGAACATCTTGTCGCCACGGGCAATTTTTGCGCCGTCTTTGACGAAGACTTTGGAACCGTAACCAACCTTGTGGTTCGCACGTTCTTCACCGTTCTCATCCATGATCGCGAGGACCATGTTACGGCCCATGACAACCTGCTCGCCGTTTTCGTTCTCGAGGATTTGCGCATTGCGCAATTCGACAACACCGTCGACGGAGGATTCAAGGAAGGACTGCTGGCCACCCTGCGCAACACCACCAATGTGGAACGTACGCATTGTCAGCTGTGTACCTGGTTCACCGATGGACTGCGCCGCGATAATGCCGACAGCTTCACCGATGTTCACGCGTGTACCGCGTGACAAGTCACGACCGTAACACATTGCGCAAACGCCATCTTCAGCTTCACAGGTCAGCGGGCTGCGGATACGCATTTTCGCAACGCCAGCTGCTTCAATCACATCGGCTGTACGTTCGTCGATCAGATCGCCAGCTTTCACGAGAACCTCTTCGGTTCCCGGCTTGAGAACGTCATCAGCAGAGACACGGCCAAGCACACGTTCGGACAGGGAAGCAATAACTTCACCATCGTTGACCGCAGCTTCTGCAGTGATCGCCATTTCGGTTCCGCAGTCGACTTCACGCACGATGCAATCTTGTGCAACGTCCACTAGACGACGTGTCAGGTAACCAGAGTTCGCAGTTTTCAACGCCGTATCCGACAGACCCTTACGGGCACCGTGGGTAGAGTTGAAGTATTCGAGAACCGTCAGGCCTTCTTTAAAGTTCGAGATGATCGGCGTTTCGATGATTTCGCCGTTCGGCTTCGCCATCAGACCGCGCATACCGCCCAGCTGTTTCATCTGTGTCACGGAACCACGCGCACCAGAGTGGGCCATCATGTAAACGGAGTTTGGTTCATTTTCAGAACCGTCTTCCGCACGACCTGTTTCAGAGATCGTGGACATCATGGCTTCGGTGACTTTGTCGTTCGACTTTGACCAGGCATCGACAACTTTGTTGTACTTTTCACCCTGAGTGATCAGGCCGTCCATGTACTGTTGCTCAAAATCTTTGACCTGATCGCGTGTATCATTGACGAGATCCCACTTGGTGTCAGGGATAACCATGTCGTCCTTACCGAACGAGATGCCAGCCTTGAACGCTTCGCGGAAGCCCATGGTCATGATCTGGTCACAGAAAATGACAGACTCTTTCTGACCACAGTAACGGTAGACCGTATCGATGACCTGCTGAACTTCTTTCTTACGCAGAAGGCGGTTCACCAGCTCAAACGGAGCCTTGTTGTTCAGCGGCAGAAGCGCGCCCAAACGGATACGACCCGGAGTGGTCTCGAACCGTTGCATAACCTCGTTGCCTTCCTCGTCGATCTGAGGAATGCGGGCTTGGATCTTAGCGTGCAGGTGCACTTCACCAGCGGCCAAGGCGTGCTCGACTTCTTCGATGTCGCCGAAGACCATGCCTTCGCCCTTCATGCCTTCGCGTTCGATGGTCGTGTAGTACAGACCCAAAATCATATCCTGCGATGGAACAATGATCGGCGCGCCGTTTGCAGGCGACAGAACGTTGTTGGTGGACATCATCAACACGCGGGCTTCCAGCTGTGCCTCAA
The DNA here is from genome assembly GCF_900185015.1 of Octadecabacter ascidiaceicola. GTDB lineage: Bacteria > Pseudomonadota > Alphaproteobacteria > Rhodobacterales > Rhodobacteraceae > Octadecabacter > Octadecabacter ascidiaceicola. The sequence goes on from NZ_FXYD01000003.1 coordinate 292,255, forward strand.
GGGACAGTGGAACGTGAACAGCCATTTGGTCACCGTCGAAGTCAGCGTTAAACGCAGAACACACGAGCGGGTGCAGCTGAATCGCTTTACCTTCGATCAAGACAGGTTCGAACGCCTGAATACCAAGACGGTGCAATGTAGGCGCACGGTTAAGCATGACAGGGTGTTCGCGGATCACTTCGTCCAAGATGTCCCAAACTTCAGGACGTTCTTTTTCCACCAGTTTCTTGGCTTGCTTCACTGTGGAAGACAGACCTTTGGCTTCAAGGCGCGAATAGATGAACGGCTTGAACAGCTCCAACGCCATCTTCTTGGGAAGACCACATTGATGCAGTTTCAATTCCGGACCGGTCACAATGACCGAACGGCCAGAGAAGTCGACGCGCTTACCCAAAAGGTTTTGACGGAAACGACCTTGCTTACCTTTCAGCATGTCAGACAGCGATTTCAGCGGACGCTTGTTGGCGCCAGTAATCACACGGCCACGACGGCCGTTGTCGAACAATGCATCGACAGATTCCTGCAACATCCGCTTTTCGTTGCGGACGATGATGTCAGGTGCGCGCAATTCGATCAGACGCTTCAGACGGTTGTTCCGGTTGATCACACGACGATAAAGATCGTTCAGGTCGGACGTCGCAAAACGGCCACCATCCAGCGGCACCAGCGGGCGCAGCTCTGGCGGGATCACCGGCACAACGGTCAGGATCATCCATTCAGGACGGTTGCCAGACTCGATGAAGCTTTCAACGATCTTCAGACGCTTAATGATCTTCTTTGGCTTCAATTCGCCAGTCGCGACTTTCAGCTCTTCGCGCAGCTGCTCAGCCTCGCCTTCAAGATCAATCGCAGCCAGCATTTCGCGGATCGCTTCAGCACCGATGTTCGCTGTGAACGCATCCATGCCGTAGGCGTCCTGCGCGTCGAGGTATTCTTCCTCGGTCATCAGGGCGCCGTATGTCAGGTCTGTAAGACCCGGTTCGATCACAACGTAGTTTTCGAAGTACAGGATGCGTTCCAGATCGCGCAACGTCATGTCCAGCATCAGACCGATGCGGGATGGCAGGGATTTCAGGAACCAGATGTGCGCAACGGGTGCGGCCAGTTCGATGTGGCCCATGCGCTCACGGCGGACCTTTTGCAACGTAACTTCAACACCACATTTTTCGCAGACAACGCCGCGATACTTCATGCGCTTATATTTGCCGCAGAGACATTCGTAGTCTTTGATTGGGCCAAAGATACGTGCGCAGAAAAGGCCATCACGCTCTGGCTTGAACGTGCGGTAGTTGATGGTTTCTGGCTTCTTGATCTCACCGAAGGACCACGAAAGGATCCGTTCTGGAGAGGCCAATGAGACCTTGATTTCGTCGAACGTTTTCGCCGGTGTGAGCGGGTTAAACGGGTTGTTTGTCAGTTCCTGGTTCATATCGATACCTTTTCAGTATGGCGGGAGGGGGGGAGGCACAGACTTTCATCGAAAGTCTGTGTTCAAAGTCTCGGGGAGACTTTGTTATTCCTCATCCTCCGCATCCAGGAGTTCCATGTTGAGGCCGAGGCCCCGTACTTCTTTCACGAGAACGTTGAATGATTCTGGCACGCCAGCCTCAAAATTGTCTTCGCCCTTAACGATGCTCTCATAGACCTTTGTGCGGCCAGCAACGTCATCAGACTTAACTGTCAACATTTCCTGCAAGGTGTAGGCGGCGCCGTAGGCTTCGAGCGCCCAGACTTCCATCTCACCAAAGCGCTGACCACCGAACTGCGCCTTACCACCCAGCGGCTGCTGAGTGACGAGGGAGTACGGACCCGTGGAACGGGCATGGATCTTGTCATCGACAAGGTGGTGCAGCTTAAGCAGGTACTTCACGCCAACAGTGACCTTACGGCTGAACTGTTCGCCTGTGCGACCGTCAAACAAGACTGACTGACCAGACGTGTCGAACCCTGCGCGTGTCAGTGCATCGTTCACGTCAGCTTCTTTCGCGCCGTCAAAAACAGGCGTCGCAATTGGAACACCGCGTGTGACGTTGCCTGCGGCTTCGATCAGCTCATCATCGGTCATGTCAGCCACGCCCTCAGAGTAAACTTCGTCGCCGTAGGCAATCTTCATGGCCTCTTTCACAGGTGTCAGATCGCCGTTGCGACGGTATTCACCGAGCGCTTCGTCGATCTCAAGGCCAAGACCGCGTGCGGCCCAACCCATGTGCGTTTCCAGAATCTGACCAACGTTCATACGTGATGGAACGCCGAGCGGGTTCAGACAGAAGTCAACAGGTGTACCGTCAGCGAGGAACGGCATGTCTTCCATCGGCACAACCTTGGAAATAACACCTTTGTTCCCGTGACGACCCGCCATCTTATCACCAGGCTGAAGCTTACGCTTCACCGCGACGAAGACTTTAACCATCTTCATCACGCCCGGTGGCAGATCATCGCCGCGACGTACTTTTTCGACCTTGTCTTCGAACCGTGCGTCGAGCAATTTCTTCTGCGCTTCGTACTGTTCGTTCAAGGCTTCAACGATCTGTGCGTCACCCTCTTCCTTAAGGGCGATCTGCCACCAGTGGCTGCGTGGCAGATCTTCGAGCATAACTGCGTCGATTGTCGCGCCAGTCTTGATGCCCTTTGGACCTTTAGCAACAGTCTTACCTTCGATCATGGAACGCAGACGGGCGTAGATGTTGCGATCAAGGATCGTCATCTCATCGTCGCGGTCACGTGCAAGGCGTTCGACCTCTTCACGTTCGATCTGAAGCGCACGTTCGTCTTTTTCAACGCCGTGGCGGTTGAACACACGAACTTCAACGACAGTCCCGAAATCGCCCGGCTTAACGCGCAGGGATGTGTCGCGGACGTCAGACGCTTTTTCACCAAAGATGGCGCGCAGAAGCTTTTCTTCCGGCGTCATCGGGCTTTCGCCTTTTGGTGTGATTTTACCAACGAGGATGTCACCCGGCTCAACTTCGGCGCCGATGTAAACGATACCCGCTTCGTCAAGGTTGCGCAGGGCTTCCTCGCCGACGTTTGGAATATCGCGTGTGATTTCCTCTGGCCCAAGCTTCGTATCACGTGCAGCGACTTCGAATTCTTCGATGTGGATCGAAGTGAACACGTCGTCACGAACGATACGTTCGGAGATCAGAATGGAGTCTTCGTAGTTGTAGCCGTTCCAAGGCATAAACGCGACGACCACGTTTTTACCAAGTGCGAGTTCACCGATGTCCGTGGATGGACCGTCAGCAATAACTTCGCCCTTCAGAACCGTATCACCAACCTTTACCAATGGGCGCTGGTTGATACATGTGTTCTGGTTGGAACGCTGGAACTTGCGCATGCGGTAGATGTCAACGCCAGGGTCACCGACCTCAAGGTCGGACGTGGCGCGAACAACGATACGCGTCGCATCGACTTGGTCGATGATACCAGCGCGTTTCGCCATGATCGCAGCGCCGGAATCCCGTGCCACAACTTCTTCGATACCCGTACCAACGAGCGGAGCCTCAGCCTGAAGCAATGGAACCGCCTGACGCATCATGTTCGAACCCATCAGGGCCCGGTTAGCATCGTCGTTTTCTAGGAATGGGATCAAGGACGCAGCAACGGAGACCAACTGCTTTGGTGAAACGTCAATCAGGTTAACATTCTCGCTAGGTGCGAGCGTGTATTCACCGTTCTGACGTGTCGACACGAGGTCGTTCACGAAAGACATGTCTTCGTTCAGGTTCGCGTTGGCCTGCGCAACAGTGTGGCGCATTTCTTCAGTCGCGGACATGTAGTGTACTTCGTCCGTGACCTTGCCGTCTGTGACAACGCGGTACGGTGTTTCGATGAAGCCATACTTGTTGACGCGAGCGAAGGTTGCCAGCGAGTTGATCAGACCAATGTTTGGGCCTTCCGGTGTCTCAATCGGACACATGCGGCCGTAGTGTGTTGGGTGAACGTCACGTACTTCAAAACCGGCACGTTCACGTGTCAGACCACCTGGCCCAAGCGCGGACAAGCGACGCTTGTGCGTAACTTCCGAAAGCGGGTTCGTTTGGTCCATGAACTGCGACAGCTGTGATGAGCCGAAGAATTCACGCACCGCAGCAGCCGCTGGCTTCGCGTTGATAAGGTCTTGCGGCATAACTGTGTCGATCTCAACGGAAGACATACGTTCCTTGATGGCGCGCTCCATGCGGAGCAGACCAACGCGGTACTGGTTTTCCATAAGTTCGCCAACGGAGCGCACACGACGGTTACCAAGGTGGTCAATATCGTCGATATCGCCTTTGCCGTCGCGAAGTTCCACGAGGGCCTTGATGCAGGATACGATGTCTTCCTTACGCAATGTGCGCATGGTGTCTTCGGCATCCAGAGCAAGACGCATGTTCATCTTCACGCGACCAACAGCGGAGAGGTCGTAACGCTCAGAGTCAAAGAACAGGCTGTCGAACAATGTGGACGCTGCATCAACGGTGGGTGGCTCACCCGGGCGCATAACGCGGTAGATGTCCATGAGCGCTGTTTCGCGACCCATATTCTTATCTGCCGCCATTGTGTTGCGCATGTATGGGCCAACATTAACGTTATCGATGTCGAGGACTGGGATTGTCTTCACACCTGCATCGATGAGTTCTTTCAGCGTACCGCCGATCAGCTCGTCTGCTTTGTCGTACTCCAGCGTCAACTCGTCACCAGCTTCGACGTAGATCGCGCCAGTTTCTTCGTTGATGATGTCGTTTGCTGCGAACTTACCAACGATCTGCTCGTATGGGACGAGCAATTCAGTAACTTCACCAGCGTCGATCAACGCTTTAACTGCGCGCGGAGTGACCTTCTTGCCAGCTTCGGCAATCACTTCGCCCGTTTTGGCGTCGACCAGATCGAACAATGGGCGAGTGCCGCGCACGCGCTCTGGGAAGAACTTGGTTTTCCAAGCCTTCGCCTTCTTGTCGAATGTGTAATCAACGTGGTCATAGTACGCATTCATGATCGTTTCTTGATCAAGGCCCAGCGCATAGAGCAATGTTGTTACAGGCAGCTTGCGACGACGGTCGATGCGGCAGAACACGAGGTCTTTTGCGTCGAATTCGAAGTCCAACCAGCTACCGCGGTATGGGATGATGCGGCAAGCGAACAACAATTTGCCCGAGCTGTGCGACTTACCTTTGTCGTGGTCAAAGAACACACCAGGGGAACGGTGCATCTGGGATACGATCACGCGCTCGGTGCCGTTCACAACGAACGTACCGTTTGGTGTCATCAAAGGCATATCGCCCATGAATACGTCTTGTTCTTTGATGTCCTTAACAGACTTCGCGCCTGTATCTTCATCGATATCAAACACGATAAGACGGAGTGTGACCTTAAGCGGAGCGGCATATGTCATGTCGCGCTGCTGGCACTCTTCAACGTCGTACTTTGGCTTCTCAAGCTCGTATTTCACGAACTCCAGAACGGAGGATTCATTGAAATCTTTAATCGGGAACACCGATTGAAAGACGCCCTTGATGCCTTCGCCGTCAAGCGGCGTGTCGCTGTCGCCGGAGCGCAGGAACAGATCATAAGATGACTTTTGAACCTCAATGAGGTTCGGCATGTCGAGGACTTCGCGGATTTTTCCGTAGTATTTACGGAGACGTTTCTGACCGAGGAACGTTTGCGCCATTTGGTTGGACACCTTTCAAATTCTCACCGGCGCACGAACAGTTGGGCGACTGCACGGGCGACCATACGAGACGACAAAATGAGGTCCATTCTCGCCACGCGACCCACTGCGCAGCTCTCGACCCCGTATCCTGCCTTGGAAAACACCCCGATAAATCGGGAGGTTTTCCAAGAAAGGCCTGCTCACAACGTTTTGCCTTCCCCCTGAAAACAAACGATTTTTCGGGGGTGTGATAGGCTCCATGCTACAAGACAGAAAGAGCGGCCCCGAATCAATCGAAGCCGCGTGAAACTGCTAAATAGGATGTGAACACACGAATGACAAGGGGGCGCAACACCACCCTTGATCGGAAAATGCAGGACCTTCCGGAACCCCAACCTTCCGCGAAAGCGCCGCTAGGGTCAAGGAAAACCGCGTATGGGGCGGATATGGGTCCAGTATGGGTCTGATATGGTTACAATCCGGTTACGACCCCGCACGGCGGGTTTGAACGTCCTTAATCCATTGAGAACACGCTGCTTTCACCGAATTAGGAGGTGAAAATGCGTGAAGCGGACCCAGAACAGATGAGCAAGGCTGACCTCAAACATTGGGGGTTCGGCGTCGATGCGATCAAGATGATCGAATACGAATTGATGGGATACCTCCATGAAACCAGAGCCCTGCCCCGCGACTGGGACAACATCTGGGAGGATCAGGACAAACGCGACCCGAAGCGGGTGAAGGTGACGATCTCTTTGGATGATGACGTGGTGAAATTCTTCAAAGGGTTGGGACCGGGCTATCAGCCCCGCATCAATCGTGTGTTGCGGGCGTTCATGCATTTTCGGTTGGCGAAGATCATCGAAGGGCCGGACACGATGGATTACATCTTGCGGCCCAACGAGGTGCTAGAGAAAGCGCGAACGCGGCCTGAGTGGGGCGATACGGACCGCAAGATGGAGGACGCGGCTGTGCCAAAAAAGGCGGGTAAGCCGCGCAAACGGGTACTGAAAGGGACGGAACGTCCGTGGGTGGATGATCCTTTGAGGCCGAAGGGGCGGTGAGAGAACCTTGGCACGGGACGCAGGCGTTCTCATGTTTGAATCTGGTCCAGATCGCAGCCGCGTATCTTCTGACCTATTATCTGCCCCTTGCTCCCAGCGCTTCGTTTCGGGGTTACTGTGGGTAGTTGGACTATTGGCCCCCTCCATGCCCAAACATCAGCTCTGCGCTATCGAAGACGACATAGCATTCGGTCAATTGGACAATCTGAAAAGGAACCAGCAAGCATTCTTGTTTCAAGTGCGTCAGGCCGCTTAGCGCCTGCGTCAGAGCACCACGGTCGCTTAACAACTTTGTTGCACACTATCAGCCGCAAGTCTTTGCGAACCCGTAGAGGTAAAACGCTGCGTAAGAAAAGTCGGTCACTACAGGGAAATGGATCGCACAGCGTGCTCTACAGCGGCTTTCGTTTGTTCCAGATCTTCTGCGGCAATCGCAAGTGACAAATAAAGCTTACCCGGCGACTTGAATATCCTGTGCTGGCGCAGCGTTGCATTGTAGGTCGCATTCCGTGCGGGAACATCATGCTTGGCGGAGCGATAATCACGACACTGGCTGGACGTGAAAAAGATATCGAACAAGGTCTCATCTCCGCAGAGATGGTGGCGAATACCGGCGGCATCGAGAGCGCTGCTTTGCAAGTCCTGTATGGGAGCGAAAAAGGCCGTGAGGCTTTGTGGAATTATGTGTAGACGAAAAACGTCGCCATCAAACTGAAAGGTTAAGACATGAGTGCATTTGACGAAGATCTTTTTCTGAAAGGCTTGGAACAACGCAAAGCCACGCTAGGCGCTGAGTACGTTGAAAAAAACCTTGCCGCCGCCGATGATTTCACCCGCCCCTTTCAGGAAGCAATGACTGCATGGTGTTGGGGCTTTGGCTGGGGCGATGGTGTGATCGACGCCAAGACGCGTTCGATGATGAACCTTTCGATGATCGGCGCATTGGGCAAAATGCACGAGTGGGAAATCCATTGCCGTGGCGCGATTAACAATGGTGTCACCCAAGAGGAAATTCGCGCAATTATTCATATCATCGGCATTTATTGCGGCGTTCCCCAAGCGCTGGAGTGCTTTCGTGTTGCACGAAAAGTGCTCGAAGAGGCCTGACGCTAAGGCATCGGATCAATTCTGCGTCTCCAAATCGAATTCACAGAATAGGTTCACAGCCTCCGTTCGCTGCAGGGTGGGGCAAGGTCCAGTTGGTCCGGACACCCTTTCCAAACAAAAACGGCGGCCCCTAAGGAGCCGCCGTTTCCGTAATCAAAAGATTGAAGTGGCTTAAGCCAGTTCAACTTCTGCGCCAGCTGCTTCCAGCTTCGCTTTAACGTCTTCAGCTTCAGCTTTATCAACGCCTTCTTTGATTTTGCCGCCAGCTTCAACGAGGTCTTTAGCTTCTTTCAGGCCAAGACCTGTGATGCCGCGAACTTCTTTGATCACGTTGATTTTGGATGCGCCAGCGTTCTTGAGAACGACGTCGAATTCAGTCTTCTCAGCAACGTCGCCGCCTGCGTCGCCAGCTGCGCCAGCAACCATTACTGCGCCACCGGCAGCTGGTTCGATGCCATACTCGTCTTTGAGGATGGTTTTCAGTTCTTGTGCTTCGAGAAGGGTAAGACCTACGATCTCTTCAGCAAGTTTTTTCAGATCAGCCATTTGCTTTTCCATTTCTAAGTTTGTGTTCCAACGACAGGGGAATTCCCTACGTCAGCCATTCAAGTTGCTTCAGGCAGCTTTCTCTTCAATTGTTGAGAGAACGCTTGCGATGTTGGAAGCAGGCGCGCCAATTGCGCCGGCGATGTTGGAGGCAGGTGCACCGATGCAGCCCACGATGGAAGCAATAAGCTCCTCACGGGATGGCATTTCGGACACTGCTTTAACACCAGCGACGTCAAGTGCCGTCTCACCCATAGCACCACCAAGGATAACGAGCTTTTCGTTATCTTTAGCGAAACCCTGAGCAACCTTGGCCGCAGCCACAGGATCCTCAGAAAAGGTCAGAACGGTCATGCCTGTCAGGTGATCAGCGATGCTTTCGCATGGCTTACCTTCGAGGGCAATTTTGGCGAGCTTGTTTTTGGCAACGCGTACAGATGCGTCGACTTCACGTGCACGGGCACGCAGGTCTTGCATCTCAGCAACTGTCAGGCCTTCGTAGTGGGCAACCACAACGACGCCAGAGCTTTCGAAAATTTGGCCGAGATCCTCGACCAATTGTTCTTTCTGGGCTCTATCCACAGTTTCACTCCAAATATGGGGCTTGGGAAGTATTCCGGCCCCGGCTCAAGTTTGCCTGACCCTTGCGAGCCAGACGTAGAAGTCCTCGAATAACGGGGGTGAGCCGAGTGCAACTGAGGAGATCCTCAGGTAAATTCGGTCGATCCCGCCTCAGGCAGGAATTATGGCTAGGCCACCCACCGTCTCGGACGAAACAAATTGCGCACGACGAATCGCACGCTGGTTTGCAAGGGATCATCTAGAGAGGTTCGGCGGTTTTGTGAAGGGGGGAGTTCAGCGAAGTGCCGTTTCCCACATAGAACTGTGGGAAGCCAGCGACGTGGCCCTTCTATTGGGCTTCTTTCACCGCGATCTGTGCCATTTCCATGATCGCGTCCCGTGAATCGGCGACAGCGATGAAACGTGCGTTATGGCAGAACTTCGCGCCCTTAACGCCGCAGGCTGCTTCGAGTGCTTCATCGGTTAGGCCAGCCCATGACGCTGGCAGATCAGCGCGTTGATCAAAGGTATCACCAGAAAGCTTGATGCCGCCCAAGGTCCAGTCTTCACCACGTGGAACCACGACGAAAAGGATGTGATCCGCTTCCGCGTCATCGAGCGCTGAACGGAACGGCATGCCCATCGGAAGTTCGAGGATGGGTGACGTGCCTGCATCCGCGATTGCCTTGTCCACGATCTGACGTGACCGGAACTTCGCGGCGAGATTGCGGATTTGGGCCTCGACAAAGCTGCGCGCGATCGGCAATGCGGACATAAAGGCGTCATCGTCTGCCGTGGGCGATGCATCATCAAAGACGGGTTTCAAGCTGCCCAAAAGCGACGGCAAGGTCAGCACCGACAATGGCCCGGCAACAGAAGGTTCCATCGCGCCGTTATCGAGCAGGTCAATCGGCAGGACGAACTTGGTATCAAACTTGTGGTGGATGGCCTCGATATCGTCCGCGGGGACATCCATCGATTCCAGATAAGCACGCCCATAATGCGCCCAGATTAGGCCGAACGAGCTGTACGGCTGATCATCGCTGCGCATGGGACCGGGGCGTTGATGGTGGTCGAAAATCTGTGCCTCGGCATCATAGGCACCGCCAACGTCGTAGATGATTTTTTCACCCGCCGGCGCGATCATCGTTTTGTCCCGTGTACGGACAATCTCCGCATCGGGGAACAGCCGTGTGAGAACCACGGAGGACAACAGCTCGTCAGCGTGAAAGCCACCGGAATGGGTGACAAGGTGGGTGATCGTCATAGGGGGCTCCGAGGAATGAAAGACGAAAGGCGCCCCATCAGGAGCGCCTTTGTATTTGTTTGCTTGGTAGAGAAGCGCGTTCTCTTAGTTACCAGTCGCGTTGTCGACGTTCAGTGTAACGCTTGGGCCCATTGTAGAAGTCAAAGAGATCTTCTTCATGTATGTGCCTTTGGAGCCAGCAGGCTTTGCCTTTTGAACTGCGCCAACGAATGCCAGAACGTTTTCTTCCAGCTTTGCCGCTGTGAAGGACGCTTTGCCAAGACCAGCGTGAACCACACCAGCTTTTTCGACTTTGAACTGAACTTCGCCGCCTTTAGCAGCTTCAACAGCGTCTTTGACGTCCATTGTCACTGTGCCGATTTTCGGGTTCGGCATCAGGTTGCGTGGGCCAAGGACCTTACCAAGACGACCAACGATTGGCATCATGTCAGGTGTCGCGATGCAGCGATCGAATTCGATCTTGCCGGACTGAACTGTTTCCATCAGGTCTTCTGCGCCAACGATGTCCGCACCAGCGGCTTTGGCTTCGTCAGCCTTGTCGCCACGTGCGAAGACTGCGACGCGCATTGTTTTGCCTGTGCCGTTTGGCAGGGCAACTTTGCCGCGAACCATTTGGTCGGCGTGACGTGGGTCTACACCCAGAACAACAGCGATTTCGATTGTCTCGTCGAACTTCGCCTTAGCGTTGTCCTTAACGAGAGCCACGGCCTCAGCCACTGTGACGTCTGCTTTGCCAGCGAATGCTTCGCGAGCGGCGGTTGTGCGTTTTCCGAGCTTTGCCATGTTACTTAACCTCGATGCCCATAGAGCGTGCAGAGCCCATGATGATTTTCATTGCGCCTTCGATGTCGTTTGCGTTGAGGTCCTTCATTTTGGCCTCAGCGATCTCACGAACCTGCTTGGACGTCACAGTGCCGACAACTTCGCGGGAAGGAGTCTTGGCGCCGGACTTAACCTTGGCGGCCTTCTTTAGGAAATAGGACGCTGGTGGCGTCTTGATGTCCATGGAGAAGGATTTGTCTTGGTAATATGTAATCACGGTCGGGCAAGGCGCACCTGGCTCGAGGTCTGCTGTCTTAGCGTTGAACGCCTTACAGAATTCCATGATGTTGATACCGCGTTGACCCAGTGCAGGGCCGACAGGTGGGGATGGGTTGGCTTGACCTGCAGGAACCTGCAGCTTCATTGTGCCAGCGACTTTTTTAGCCATTTGGCTTCTCCTTTTGTCCGGTCACAAGACGCGTTCTTGTAACCTATGTGGATGTGGTCTGGTTTGGCGCACGCGTGCGCTTTGCCTCCCACATGGAATGTCGGGTGTCCGACAAGCCGCTCCTTTAGCTGGGGTTGGCGATTCTTGCAAGAGTGGAGACCGGTTGAAAGACGCTGGCCTGCTGTATGACGCCAATTAGTTAACGCGAAAATCCGTGGCGTCGCCCACACAAGCGCGAATCGAAGGCTAGCGCCCGTGTTTGCAGGATTTTGAATCGTATGGAAACCATATGGAATGCACTCGGAAACCGTATGGATCTGGTAAGATAAATTGTAGGGTTCACACAGCGTGCGGTGGAGGTCTGTTAAGGTTTAGAAGATATTAGCGATTGGAGTTTCGCGAATGTCTGCACTGTGTCCCGATTATTGATTACATGGGCTAAGCACCGCCAACTCATCGGCCGCCGCGCCTTACCGCCAACCAAAACGCCAGCCCCAAGACTGCCATTAAGCTCGTTCCAACAATTTGAAATAGATTGGGACCGGAGTATGCTGATCCGGTCGTAAACGGCTCCATCGCAGGTAAGAAAAACAGCGCGCTTCCGATTGCAATGTAAAGGCCTAGTCGTCCTAGTTTCAAAGGCAGTGTGCCCACAAACACTAACGCAGTCATGTAGCTGTAACACCAGCTAAGAGGACTTAATATTGCGAACAAGATGGCCACAACGGGTATCACAAGTGCTTCATCTTTGTGCCGTGCCGCTAACCAGAACGCAGCGCCCAATGCTGCTAGTTGTGCGAAACCAGACATGACGAGCCATAGCGGTGTTTTGGCAATTGCACCCCAAAATTCAGATCCGTCGACAGAGCGTGGCTGCCGCACTTCTGTCAAATACTCGAGCAGGAATATCCGCGCGAAAACGCTGTCAAAAGAGAAGGTGAAATTATTCACGATAACGGATTTGGAAACGACGCTGACTAATTTAAGGTATTCTACATGAATGTCCCAGCCCACGAGCAAGATGGACAATCCTCCAAGTAAAGCACCCGCAACCACAAAGGTCGCAAGGGCTCCCCACTGTTTGCGGGCAAGCAAAATAACAATAAACAACAGCGGGTAGAGTTTGATCGCCGCGGCAAGGGCGAGAATGCCTCCCGCTGATTTGAAGTGGCCGAAATGTGCGCGTTCAAATGCCCAGACGACTAAGAAACTCACGATGATCTGCGGCTGGTTCTCTTCGATGGCGATACCGACGGGGAACGTAAAGGCAAGTGCCGCGTAGGTCAGCGCGATGAATCCAAACAGAACGGTTCCTTTGAGATCACACATCTTTGCGGCGAGGTAGATTGAGCCAATGATCAATCCCTGATGGACTATTGTCATTACGGCATCGAAGGTTTCAAAGTTTGTGACCTGAGTCAGCCAAGACGCGAGTTTTGCCCAGATTGGCGGGTAGAGGTATGGAAATATACGCGCTGATGGGTCGGTTTCTGACACATAGCCCCACCAATCTGACGGGGTGGTCATGTCAAACATTTCGGCGTTGGCGGGGTATATCTGGTCAAGCCGTTCCATCGACAAGAACTCGCCGGCAAGCCAGAAAGCGTATAGATCTGCGGACTGGGCGCCGAGCGCCCGATGAATCACCGAAAAGGTTAGAAACGCGATAGCTGTCACGCAAATAATATTAAGAAGTGCAGGTCTCGTCATTGCGTGCTCCGTTAAGATTCATGTTGTATAGGCAACAATTCTGGCAACTATAAGGAGAGCCCGTGGAGTTGGGTTAACCATCTATCGCCACCAACCTTGAAGGCCGCAAAGCTGCCCGTGGTGTTGACTAAGCCAATGTCTGCTTTGTCCAGCATTGCGGACTTTGCGTCGGATGCAGACTACGGCCCTCTCAACGAAAAACGCCGCACTGAATAGAGCGGCGCTTTGGTATTCTGACAGGCAGCGTTTAGCTCTGCTTGGTGACCTGTGTGAACTCAAGCTCGACAGGTGTTTCGCGACCAAAGATTGACACGGTAACCTTGAGGCGCTGGTTCTCGTCGTCGACTTCTTCGACCAAGCCGTCGAAGTCTTCGAACGGGCCGTCGTTGACCTTGATCTTCTCGCCGATCTCGAAGTGGATGAGCGTACGTGGCGCTTCTTGGCCTTCTTCAACGCGGCCGAGGATCTGTTGAACTTCGGCGTCGCGCATTGGCATTGGGCGCCCCTGTGGGCCCAAGAAACCAGTGACGCGGTTGATGGAGTTGATCAGGTGGTAACCTTCATCGGACATTTCCATGTGCACGAGAACGTAGCCCGGCATAAAGCGGCGTTCGGCAGTTACTTTCTTGCCGCGGCGTATTTCAATGACTTCTTCGGTCGGAACCAAGACTTCGGTGATCTGGTCTGCCAAGCCCTGCTCTTCGGCAGTTGTGCGAATGGTTTCTGCAATCTTCTTTTCGAAGTTCGACAACACGGAAACCGAATACCAACGCTGTGCCATTTTATCTGTCCTTCTCGATCGAATTGGGCCCGTTGAAGAGTCCCGGAAATAAAAGCGGCGTGCAACTCATCCGTTGCACGCCATCTAAACTTGGAGATTCTTTACCGCGCACGGCGCAACACTTCAAGGGGTTGCGGTGCGTATCGCTTAGAATGCGTTCAACACACCATCAAGGCCGAGGCGGATGATCATATCCACCAGCGTAAAGAACAGCGCCATCACAGCCGCCATGATGAGAACCATGATCGTGGTCAGCGTGACCTCGCGGCGGGACGGCCAGACAACTTTGCCCACTTCGGAGCGGACCTGCTGGAGAAACTGCACTGGGTTGGTTCTGGCCATGATCTGTCCTTTGGTGAAAATGCCATACGTATAACTGGATTGGCAGGTAACTGTGTTAGCGCCGTATTTCAACCCTGCTTTGGATGGTTGGGGCGTTGCAGGAGCGTTACGCCCTCCATCGCTTCGATCTGCGCCATTTGTGCATCGTAGACCGCTTCGGATTCCGCCAATGTAGAAGCTGCGTAAAGCTTGAAGGGCTTGTTGGTCTCGTTAATCGGGAAAAGATCCCGTGCGGTTCCGGCGAGTTTTTCGGTGCGCCCCTCTTGCGCCCAAGCCAAAGTTTGGCGCACCGCAGCGGCAGATAGACCTTGGTGAACGCGGCCATCCTTAATCTTCTCGATTTTGCCACCCATTTTCCAACGCAGCATCTTGCGCATAATCAATCGCAGCGTCGCGTCGTAGTCCTCTTGTCGCCAGACATAGATTTCCCCCACTCCCGGAATCGCGCGAAGGCGGATGACATAGTCTGCCCAGTCAACTTGGCGCCAATCGTTACGGGCGCGAAAGGTGCGCGGGCCGATGTAGGCGCCGCCAAACAGCGTCTGACTATACGCCGAGGCCATGAATGCGGCCGGATTTCGAACAGCAAGGAACAGTTCGACCTTGACTGGGGCCACGGCCTCTACGAACTCTTCAATCTTTTCGGAAGCCGTTGAATACAAAGGAAAGCTGACGCGACCCTCAGGGCCACGTAAAACGCCCACAAAATTTTCTTCCGAAAAAACAAGCCGCGAGGCGCCTTTGGCAAGAAACGCCAACTGATCCTGTGCATTGCGCCGTGGAATTGCACTGCCTGAACCTTTCAGGCCAAACATCGAATGCAAACTGCGACCCTTCAGTCGTAGATACCACGGCCCATAGGCGGCAAAACCCTCGTCGATCAGCAGCTTTCGATTATGTTTCAGCACCTTTTGTAGGTGTGTAGATGCCGTCTTATGCGCACCGATATGCAAGGCGATGGATTTCGGTAAAGATGGCAACTTCGTCTCCCGTTTAGTCACGTAGCAAACGCTTGGCTACGTCGGGTGGCTTGGCAGGGGCTGAGGGGCTCGAACCCACGACCTACGGTTTTGGAGACCGTCGCTCTACCAACTGAGCTAAACCCCTAAGCCGAGCGATGATGTAGCGAGGGCAGCACTGCTTGGCAAGGCAGAAACCGCTCTATTCCTCACGCTTTGATGTCTCGCTTGATTTCAAACCGCTGCGCACGCCGAAAGATTGTTTAATAATTTCGTCGGCCGTTTTGAAACGGAATGCAGAACCGCCCCCGGGGAATACGCTTTTGTATTCGGGTTCGGCAGGCTTGGCGTCGTCCTTTTCACGCTTTGACTTCCCTCTACCCGCCATCTCATGTGCCGGTGTTTGTGGCTTTACCATTCGGCTTGCCTTGCCTGACGCATCTGTGTTGCGGGGCTGCGGCTGAAATGTCCCCCACGGCGACGCAGCGGGTGCTTCATCTGGCAGCCCGATGTTTTGGTTCGCTTGGGCGGCCTGCTTTTCGGCCTGCACCTCGCGACCAGACTTTTGCGACTGGTGTTCGGACGCTTTACTTTTGGCGCTGCGGGATATGAGAAGCTTCGAAACACCTAAGATCGCAAGAACCCCCGCCAATCCCCCCAGAACCGAAACCATTCCAAACGTCTTTTCGGCGGCGTCATGAAGCGCGTCGGCGCGATTGCCCAAGAAAGGTTTAATCACAACCAGTTCCGGCGACCCTGGCAGGTTCATCACGGACAATTCCGCCTCGATCGCGCTTAACCAGTCGCGGCTACGGCTCAGCGTTCCGTTCACGTTCACCGCGATGCGGTCACCGTTGCCTTGGGCCTCAAGCTGGCTTTGCAGGCGTGGTAGCTCGCTCGGTCTGACAGCAAGCACGGCCTTAACTTCGCGGCCTTGATCGTCGGCCAGTAGGATAAACCCACGCTCCAAGCCGATTGGGTCGAATTCCCCTTGCGGCAGAGCGCTGAAGTACAGGCCGCTGACATGCACTTCGTCGTTACTATAAACGTCGGTATCTCTGTTCCATTTTGACAGCGGTGTGGGGTCAGGCACGCTTTCGCTGGCTTGATACTCTGCCTCAATAACATTGAAGCGATAGTTTTCGTATTCTTGGTAGGCGAGATATCCAACCCACGCCGCCAAACCGATATACACGATCCACGGCAAGCGGAATATCCATCGGATGTACCACGGGTACAGAAAGAGTTTTACGATCCCGAAGACAATTCGAAACGGCAGGGTAAGAATACTGGAAGTCATAGATGCGGTCCTGCGGCCTTTCGCAAAGCGTTCAAATCTGCACCGCAAATCGCGGCTTCTGAAGACACTACCGCGTCAATTGGCCAATGCCACCATTGGATTTCGAGAAGGGCCGCGATTGTTGCGTCATCAAAACGGCGGCGCACAGGTTTGGCAGGGTTCCCTGCAAGGATTGTGTAGGGGGGATGCTTGCCCGAAACGACGGCTTTTGCCCCGACAATGCAACCCGTCCCGATGTTCACCCCCGGCAGAATGGTCGCGCCCTGCCCGATCCAGACATCGTGACCAATGATCGTATCTGGCCCCGCGTCAGGCATCGACGGGCGGTTGCGATCCATGTCGAGGAACACCGAGAACGGAAAGCTGCTAAAGCCATCGTATCGGTGGTTGGCTGACGATGTAATGAAGGTCACTCCGTCGGCGATCTGGCAAAATTTCCCGATCGTCAGGGTCTCGGGGCTTTGGGGGAACAAGTAGGGAGCAAGATGGAAGGCCCAGTTTTCTGGTGGGGAGTGGGCGCTGGCGTAGGTGTATTCGCCCACGTTCATATTGGGATGAACTACGGCTGATTTCAGAAAAACCGTGCCTTTGTGAACGGTTCCGTCCGGCAGGATCACAGGGTGCAGAGTGTCAAATGATGGGAAGTCGCGTGGGGGAAGTGGGGGCATAATGGGCCTCCTTTGGTCTCATGTTGGAAGGGAACAGGGATCAAAGGTGGGTAATCATCGAAGCCTCCATTGGTTGAGAGGAAGGTTACGAGGGAAGTTCAAAAAAGAAAAGGCCCTCGCATTTCGGCGAGGGCCTTCTTTGTTTGTGGACCGTTAGCGTTCATCCGCTCTCGCGACCTTTCTTACAGAAAGGCGCTGTCGCGGCTGCGCGCTGGTCTCAAAAATTAAGCGATAATTTTTGAAACCACACCAGCGCCGACTGTGCGGCCGCCTTCGCGGATCGCAAAGCGCAGGCCGTCTTCCATCGCGATGGGTGCGATCAGTTCAACTTCGAACTTCAGGTTGTCGCCTGGCATAACCATTTCAGTGCCTTCTGGCAGCTGAACTGTGCCCGTAACGTCTGTTGTACGGAAGTAGAACTGTGGACGGTAGTTCGCGAAGAATGGTGTGTGACGACCGCCTTCTTCTTTCGTCAGAATGTAGGCCTCGGCTTCGAACTTCGTGTGTGGCGTAACAGACCCTGGCTTACACAGGATCTGACCACGCTCAACGCCGTCACGGTCAACACCACGCAAAAGCGCACCGATGTTGTCGCCAGCTTCACCGGAATCCAGCAGCTTGCGGAACATTTCAACACCAGTACATGTTGTTTTTGTGGTGTCGCGGATACCAACGATTTCGATTTCGTCGCCAACGTTGATCACGCCACGCTCAACACGGCCAGTTACAACTGTACCACGACCAGAGATCGAGAACACGTCCTCAACTGGCATCAGGAACGGCTGGTCAACAGCACGTGCAGGTGTCGGGATGTATGTGTCGACAGCTTCCATCAGCTTAACGATGGAGTCTTTACCGATCGCGTCATCACGCTCTTCCATAGCTGCAAGCGCGGAACCTGGGATCACTGGAATGTCGTCGCCTGGGTACTCGTAAGAGGACAGAAGCTCACGGATTTCCATTTCAACCAGTTCGAGCAACTCTTCGTCGTCAACCTGGTCAACTTTGTTCATGTAAACAACCATATATGGGATGCCAACCTGACGACCGAGCAGGATGTGCTCGCGTGTCTGTGGCATTGGGCCGTCTGCTGCGTTCACAACCAGGATCGCGCCGTCCATTTGGGCAGCACCCGTGATCATGTTTTTCACGTAGTCAGCGTGACCTGGGCAGTCAACATGTGCGTAGTGACGTGCTTCAGTCTCGTACTCAACGTGCGCAGTGGAGATCGTGATACCACGTGCTTTTTCTTCCGGCGCGCCGTCAATCTGGTCGTACGCTTGGAAATCACCGAAATACTTCGTGATCGCCGCTGTCAATGTCGTCTTGCCGTGGTCAACGTGGCCAATTGTGCCGATGTTAACGTGCGGTTTATTACGTTCAAACTTTTCCTTAGCCATGATCGAGGCGCCTTGTCATTCGGGGGCTGTTATTAGCCCTGTTCAACATCGCGGGCGATGTATTGCGGAATGGCGCAAAGATCAAGAGAAATTAAGGCAAGCCGATCGTGCCTTGTGGATTGGTGCTCGCAAGTGAATCCGCTGGTGGTACCTGTTCTGGCGCCACAAGTTCAGGGTTGTCTTCAAGTACGTTACCGATGCGGATCGTGTCATCCGCTTCTAACACTTCAGGCGTGCCGCCGAACCAGTCGGCGTTTTCGCGCATTGTACGCTCAATTGCGCGCGCCGCGTTGAAGGATAGACCCTCCATTTGTTCGTCCGCGGAACGGGTGAAGCCAGACCCAAGGAGCGGAATTGTGCAGCAAGGTTCGAACACGGTGATTTGGATGGCTTCATCGTTGAGCTTTGTCTGGGTTGAATCCTCAAAGAAATTCACGCTGAAAATCAGCACGGATTTCGGGGAATAGATCAGCGGCACACCTGGGTAGGCCAGAACATAGCCTTCAACCGCGATGCCGACGTGGTAGTATTTGTCGCCAAAAAAACGCGCCTCGCCGAGGCGGTCGGCAACAGCGGTGGTCATCGTTGCCTGCCATTCGTCATCCGTAACTGTACGTGAGAACGGGCCTTGGGCCGGTTCATTTACAACGGCGATGTTGTGACCAAGGCGGAACGCGCCAATTGCTTCGGGTGTTTCGGTCAGATCATCGCGGACACCGCCACAGGCGGTCAGCAGCGCCAAGCCCAATAAAGCCACAAGAATTCGCATGTCGTTCCCCCATTTGATCCCCAAACCTAGCGCAGCGGATGCAGGGCTGCAATCTGTCGCTCTTGGTGCAAGTTTAAACGGCAGAACAATGTCTTGTCGACTTAGGTGAATGTATTATCCCGCGGGAAACCGCGCGGCGCCATGCGCCCAGCGCCTGCACGTTTTGCTGTCCATTCGCCGAGCTCGGTTTCCGTACGCGTCCGCCCTGCGGGGTCAAGCCAGCTGAGGCCTTCCTCAAGGGTGAATGTCGTTGCATCGGACAAGCCGCCGTCTTTGTACTTCTGCAAACGCACGCCTTTGCCGCGACCCATTTCGGGGAGTTCGTCCAACGGGAACAGCAGCACTTTGCGGTTCTCGCCGACGCAGGCGATATGATCGCCTTTGACGTCAGAGCAGACCTGCGCACGTACGTCGCCTTTGACGTTGAGCACCTGTTTGCCTGCACGGGTTTGCGCGATGACATCGTCTTCGGGCACGACGAAACCGTCCCCCGCAGAGGATGCGACCAGCAGTTTGTTGCCTGGTTTATGGATAAATAACGCGACGATCTCGGCCTCATTGGGGAGGTCCACCATCAAGCGCAAGGGTTCGCCCATGCCGCGCCCGCCCGGAAGGGTCGATGCCCCGACGGTGTAAAAGCGCCCGTTGCTGCCGAACACCAAGAGACGGTCGGTCGTTTGGGCGTGGAAAATGAACCGCCCTTCGTCCCCGTCTTTGAATTTCAGCTCGCGCGCGAGGTCGATATGGCCCGTCATTGCGCGGATCCAGCCCATTTTGGAGCAGACCACGGTGACAGGTTCTTTGTCGATCATCGCTTCGAGTGGGACGTCTTCGATTACGCCTGCTTCGGCGAAGGTCGTGCGACGTGCGCCGCCTTCATAGGAGGCGCCGAATTGTTTGCGGGTTTCACGCAGCTGTTCAGCGATGGTTTTCCATTGCAGATCATCGCTGTCGAGCAGGTCTTCTAGCCCTGCGCGTTCCAGCATCAATGCATCACGTTCTTTGACGAGTTCGATTTCTTCCAAGCGGCGCAAGGAGCGCAGGCGCATGTTCAGAATCGCTTCGGCTTGGTTCTCGGTCAGGCCCATTTCGCCACCCGCAACGGGGGACACGTAATCATCCTCGTCCATGGCGCGAACGTGAGTTTTGCCCCAGTCTTCGGCCATCAACGCGGTTTTCGGGCTGTCGTCGTAGCGGATAATGTCGATCACGCGATCAAGGTTCAGGAAGGCGATGATAAAGCCTTCGAGGACCTCTAGGCGGTGGTCGATCTTTTCCATGCGGTGTTGTGAGCGACGGATCAACACATCGCGACGGTGATTAAGGAAGGCGCGCAGCACTTCTTTGAGGCTACAGACCTTTGGCGTCAGCCCGTCGATCAACACGTTCATATTCAGGCTAAAGCGTGTCTCAAGATCGGTGTTGCGGTAGAGCATCCCCATGAGGACTTCGACATCTACGTTCTTGGACTTTGGCTCAAGAATAATGCGGATGTCGTCAGCGGATTCATCGCGCACGTCCGCGAGGATTGGCACCTTTTTGGCCTCGATCACTTCGGCGAGTTTCTCAATCAGGCGGGACTTTGGCACCTGATAGGGAATTTCGGTGATGACGACCTGCCATTGGCCACGGCCAAGGTCTTCGACTTCGTATTTACAACGCAGACGGAAGCCGCCTTTGCCGGTGCGGTAGGCCTCGGCGATGTTTTCCTTTGGCTCAACGATCACGCCGCCTGTCGGGAAGTCCGGACCGGGGATGTATTCCAGAAGCGTTTCGTCACGGGCGTTGGGCGCTTTGATCAGATGCAAGCACGCGCCGATCAATTCTTCGAGGTTATGGGGCGGGATGTTGGTCGCCATACCAACGGCAATACCGCTGGACCCATTGGCGAGAAGGTTCGGGAAGGCGGCGGGAAGAACGACGGGTTCTTCCAGCGTGCCGTCGTAGTTTTCACGGTAATCAACGGCGTTCTCGTTCAGGCCCTCAAGCAGGGCCTCAGCCGCGGCAGTCATCCGTGCTTCTGTGTATCGCGCCGCCGCAGGGTTATCGCCGTCGATGTTGCCGAAGTTACCTTGGCCATCCACCAGCGGGTAGCGCACGTTGAAGTCCTGCGCGAGACGCGCCATCGCATCGTAAATCGCGGCGTCACCGTGGGGGTGATAGTTACCCATCACATCACCGGAGATTTTCGCGGACTTACGGAAGCCGCCCTTAGACGCCAATTTCAATTCGCGCATGGCATAAAGGATGCGGCGGTGAACAGGCTTTAGCCCGTCGCGGGCATCTGGCAATGCGCGGTGCATAATCGTCGACAGCGCATAGGTCAGGTAGCGATCCCCAAGCGCGCGGCGCAGGGTTTCTGTCGGGTTCATCTTGGGGTCGAGCGTTTCATCCGTCATAGATCGTGTGTAACGGGGCCGGAATCGCTCGACAACGGGGAAATCGGATGCATCTGCTGAAAATTTCCCCGCAACTTAACCGAGAAACCCCCTCCCTAAATCATCACGGATTTGTTAACGTGTTCTTAGTGATTGAGTAAAAACAGAATCTCTGGGGGGTTCTAACAATGAAAAGCTATGTTTGGCTGACCTTCGCCTTTATGGGGTGGGGCTATTACGAAATGTCAGGTGGCGCGGATTTTGTTCCGGTTGAGCGTGTTACGGCAGAAGTTGAAGCCGAAGCACCCGAAATCGTTGCGCGTGCTGATACGACAACGCTGTTGTCTGTTTCTTCGTCCAACATCATCGCACAGCCGACAACAACAGATGTTGAAGTCGAGAACGCCGTTGCTGATGCATTGGCGCTGGATGCTGTTGAGGTTGTTGAAGCGGTTGCGCCTGTGGTGGAGCCGGTTCTGGATATACGCCGCGTCGGTGGATCGCGCGTGAATATGCGCATGGGTCCGGGGACTGATTTTGACGTGATCACCACGCTTAACAGCGGCACGGAGCTGGAAATTCTATCGGTGAACGCGGATGGCTGGGCGAATGTCAGCACGGTTGATCGTGGCATCGAAGGCTGGATGGCTGAGCGTTTGCTGAGCGACCCAAGCAACTAATGTAGTCTTGCCGCCCCGCGACATGCGGGGCATGAAGTCTGCATGAAAAAATCAATTCTTATCACCGGCTGTTCGTCCGGTATCGGCTATGATGCGGCGCACGGGATGCGTGCTGCGGGGTGGCGCGTGTTTGCATCGTGCCGCCAAGCTGCTGATTGCGAACGTTTGATCGCTGAGGGGTTTGAAAGCCCCCTACTTGATTACAATGACACAAACACCTTGGAGGCCGGCCTTGCCGAAGTGTTGGCGGCCACTGGCGGAACGTTAGATGCCCTATTCAACAACGGCGGCTTTGGCACACCGGGTGCGGCTGAGGATCTGCCGCGAGAGGCTTTGCGGGCGAATTTCGAAACCAATGTGTTTGGCGTCCATGATCTGACAACGCGGGTCATTCCTGTGATGCGCGCGCAAGGGCACGGGCGAATCGTCAACCATTCCTCGGTGCTGGGGCTTGTCGCGATGCGCTGGCGGTCTGCCTATAACGCAACGAAGTTCGCGCTTGAGGGTTTGACCGATACGCTGCGCCTTGAGATGGCCGACACAGACATCAAGATCGTGACGATGAATACTGGCCCCGTGACATCGGACATTCGCAAGAAGTCGATCCCACATTTCGAGAAGTGGATTGATTGGGAAAACTCGCCCCGTCGTGAGCAATACGAGTCCACCTTGCGCAAACGGCTGTATGAGGACTCGGGACCGGACAAGTTTGAATTGCCAGCGTCGGCTGTGACGGCAAAACTGCTGAAGGCTGTTACACACCCAAACCCTAAGCCGCGTTATTACGTCACAACCCCGACCTATCTGATGGGTTTTCTTAAGAGAATCCTGACGTCGCGGGGATTGGACCGCGTGTTACGCAAGGGCTGAGGCTTTTAATTCCAGCTGCGCCTGTTAGCTGTCTTTCGAACTTACAAGGATAAGACATCATGGAAAAAGACCCATTCTTCTATGTCATCATTGTTGCCTGCGTTATTGTGGCTGTCATTCTTGCATGGGGCCTGTCGACGTTTCAGTCCGGCGGAGACGGTAAGAAGTCCAACAAGATCATGCAGCTGCGCATCGTTGCACAGTTTGTTGCCGTGGTTTTGATTGTGGCCTTCGCCTACTTCAAAACCCAAGGGGGCAACTAAATGGTCGTCCTCAACAAGATTTACACACGTACGGGTGATGCTGGTGAAACGGCATTGGGCAACGGAGTCCGCGTTGCGAAGCACTCCCAACGGGTGAATGCCTATGGCACGGTTGATGAAACCAACGCCACGGTTGGCCTTGCGCGTTTGCACGCGACGGGTGCGATGGATGAGCAGCTGGCGATGATCCAGAACGATTTGTTCGATCTTGGCGCGGACCTGTGCCGCCCCGACATGGAAAAAGATGCGGATGCGGAATACCCACCGCTGCGGGTCACGGATGCGCAAGTTACGCGGCTGGAAAACGAGATCGACGCGATGAATGATGTGCTGTCACCGTTGCGGAGTTTCATTCTGCCTGGTGGATCTGCACTGGCCGCACATTTGCACCTGTGCCGCACGGTGTCGCGCCGTGCCGAGCGCCTGTCGGTTGAGCTGGCGAGCGTAGAATCGGTGAACCCAGCGGGAATCAAATACTTGAATCGCCTGTCTGACTGGTTCTTTAACGCGTCTC
This sequence comes from Octadecabacter ascidiaceicola, assembly GCF_900185015.1. Classification (GTDB taxonomy): domain Bacteria; phylum Pseudomonadota; class Alphaproteobacteria; order Rhodobacterales; family Rhodobacteraceae; genus Octadecabacter; species Octadecabacter ascidiaceicola. The sequence continues at coordinate 316,279 of NZ_FXYD01000003.1, forward strand.
GCATCGCCAATACCAACGGTGAGGACGACGTTTTGTGGGTGCCAGGTGCCAACCGGTAAGCAGTGATAGCGCGAACATCATTGACATAGTGAAATTTTTGAGCGTTTTTTCACAAACGCGACGTTAGGATACCGTTCCACGTCGATTAAGGTCTGTTTTCCCCGCACTTGCTGCGGTATTCGGAACTGGAAATTTAAGCAGGTGCATTCCGCACCAAACTAGGGAGAAACGCCGATGAAGGTCCTCGTACCCGTCAAACGCGTGATCGATTATAACGTGAAAGTTCGTGTTAAAGCGGACGGAAGCGGTGTTGATCTTGCGAACGTCAAAATGTCCATGAACCCATTTGATGAGATTGCTGTTGAAGAAGCAATCCGTCTGAAGGAAGCTGGCAAGGCTGAAGAAGTTATTGCCGTGTCCATCGGCGTAAAGCAGTCGCAAGAAACGCTGCGTACTGCGCTGGCGATGGGTGCTGACCGCGCGATCTTGGTTGTCGCGACTGATGATGTGCACAACGACATTGAGCCGCTGGCCGTTGCGAAGATCCTGAAGGGTATCATCGACGAAGAGCAGCCGGGTCTGGTTCTTGCGGGTAAGCAAGCGATCGACAACGACATGAACGCGACAGGCCAGATGTTGGCTGCGTTGACAGGTTGGGCACAGGGCACATTCGCATCCGAGCTGGATGTAGACGGTGACACTGCGACAGTCACACGTGAAGTCGACGGCGGCTTGCAGACCATCAAGGTTAAGATGCCAGCCATCGTGACTGTTGACCTGCGTTTGAACGAGCCACGCTATGCGTCGCTTCCAAACATCATGAAGGCGAAGAAGAAGCCGATGGATGAGAAGACACCAGCGGATTACGGCGTCGATACGGCCCCTCGTTTGGCTGTTGTTGGCACGGCTGAGCCTGAAACACGCGCGGCGGGTATCATCGTTGGTTCTGTCGACGAACTTGTCGAGAAACTCAAAGAAGCGGGGGCTGTATAATGGCTGTTCTTCTGATTGCTGAAGTTGTGAATGGTGAGCTGTCTGTAGACGCCACTGCAAAAGCCCTTACTGCGGCGAAAGCACTGGGCGATGTGACTGTTCTTTGTGCGGGTTCCGGTTGCCAAGGTGCTGCTGCTGAGGCTGCAAAGCTTGACGGTGTATCCAAGGTTCTGTGCGCATCTGATGATGCATACGGCCACGATCTCGCTGAACCAATGACAGACCTGATTGTTGGTCTGGCTGGCGACTATTCCCACATTGCGGCCCCGTCCACGGCGGCGTCCAAGAACATTCTGCCACGCGTGGCGGCAATGTTGGATGTGATGGTCATTTCCGAAGTGGTTGCTGTGGTTGACGCAGACACGTTCACGCGCCCGATCTATGCGGGTAACGCGTTGCAGACTGTTAAGTCATCTGACGCAACTAAGGTCATGACGATCCGTACCGCGACGTTTGACGCCGCTGGTGAAGGTGGTTCCGCATCCGTTGAAGAAATCGCATCGGCTGGCAACCCTGGTCTGTCCGAGTGGGTTGAAGACAAGGTGGCAACATCTGATCGCCCTGAACTGACGTCTGCGGGTGTTGTTGTTTCCGGTGGTCGTGGCGTTGGTTCTGAGGATGATTTCAAACTCATCGAAGGTCTGGCTGACAAATTGGGTGCGGCTGTTGGCGCGTCCCGTGCTGCGGTTGATTCCGGTTACGCACCGAACGATTGGCAAGTTGGCCAAACGGGTAAAGTTGTGGCCCCTGACCTTTATGTTGCAGTCGGTATTTCCGGCGCGATCCAGCACCTTGCTGGTATGAAGGACTCCAAGGTCATCGTTGCGATCAACAAAGACGAAGAAGCACCGATCTTTCAGGTTGCCGACTTCGGACTTGTCGCTGACCTGTTTGATGCCGTGCCTGAATTGACTGAAAAGCTCGGCTAAAGCCGGAACTGAATTATTTGAAAGGCCCGCCTAATCGGTGGGCCTTTCTTGTTTGTGCGTACTTAGTTTCCCAACGCGTACAGCAGTGGCGTCCGCAGCGCCTTAGCCGCCGCTTTGTGGGCATCAAGGCCGAGCATGTCTTGTGCGGCCAGCGCTTCGAGGGGGGGGAACTGCATGCCGGTTGTGTCCCCGCGTTTGGCGACCACTTCGATAAGATCACTCACGTAAGGGCGCAGTGCCTCAACCATTGGGCGGGTCACGAACACCGGATGGTTGGAGGGATGAATGCCCGCGCTGGTGTCCTGTGGGGCGCGAGCGGCAAGCCACAACAGGAAGGTCGGACCGGTACATTTCCCGATGAGCGTTATCATGCGACGCACCCAAGTTTTGCAAAGCTGTTCAAGCACAATGGTGAAACGCTGATCGTCAATTGCACGCAGCCGCGTGATCAAATGCCCTGTAAACGCGACCTCGGCGAAATCTTGTTCAGGGAACAGCGCGACGAGCTTTTCCGTGGGCGCAATAAAACGGTCGTTGCGCCTCGGGTGCACTTTGTAAAACGGGTTGCTTAGATTGGTTGCCGCCGGAATTTGGATAACTGTTGCGGCCGCGTCATGGCACAAGGATTGGATCGCCGTGTCATGCAAGAAAACGTCCGGCCCTGCGGATTGGTTCCCGAGGTTGACGCAGATTTCCCCAATTGCGGTTTCGATCAGGTCGGGGAACGGTTTTGGGATATACCTGCCGAATGTTTCTGACCCGCCAAGGAAGGCGATATAACGGCCATCGGTTGGGCGGCGTGGCCCTCGGAATGATAGTTTTGACAGCCCATAGCTGCACGGTGCAGGGCGCATTACGCCCCCTGGAATCGCTTCGGTCTTCATGGGTCCCACCCTTCTTAAATTTCACTCACCACGGCCCACTTTCTGCCCATTGTGTTGCGAAATCCCTAAATCGCGCATTCGTCTAAACTTGTGTTGAATTGCAGCGCTTGAGAGTGCCCATGCAGGGGCCTATGGTGGCGCTAACCAACAAAGGGCGGATGCGCATGAGCATTGAACGGATTGGCATCGTAGGTGCGGGGCAAATGGGCAATGGAATTGCCCATGTCTGCGCCTTGGCTGGGTATGACGTGTTGCTGACGGATATTAGCGAGGACGCCCTGACGGCTGCCCTTAAGGGCGTCGACAAGAACATGGACCGTCAGGTGTCCAAGGGTTTGATTACCGAGACGGAAAAGGATGAAGGCCTGCGCCGCATCAATACGACGCTGACGCTGACGGATCTTGGGCCGACGGATTTGATTATCGAGGCGGCGACCGAGCGTGAGACGATCAAGCAGGCGATTTTCGAAGACCTGCTGCCGCATCTGACACCGGATACGATCCTGACGTCGAACACATCGTCTATTTCCATCACGCGCCTTGCGTCGCGTACGGACCGTCCTGAAAAGTTTATGGGTTTCCACTTCATGAACCCTGTGCCGATCATGCAGTTGGTCGAACTGATCCGTGGGATTGCGACGGATGTGCCGACCTATGATGCGTGTAAGGGTGTTGTTGATCGTCTTGGCAAAACATCTGCGACGGCGGAAGATTTCCCGGCCTTTATCGTTAATCGCATCCTGATGCCGATGATCAATGAGGCGGTTTATGCGTTGTATGAGGGTGTCGGGAACGTTGAATCGATCGATACGTCACTGAAGCTTGGGGCGAACCATCCGATGGGGCCGCTTGAGCTGGCGGACTTCATTGGCTTGGACACCTGCCTTGCGATTATGAACGTGCTGCACGATGGGCTGGCGGATACCAAATACCGTCCCTGCCCGCTTTTGACGAAGTATGTGGAAGCCGGATGGTTGGGCCGTAAGTCGAAACGTGGGTTCTACGACTATCGCGGCGAAACACCGGTTCCAACCCGCTAAGCTTATTCCTTTAGCGAAAGGGTGTGTTCACGCAGCCATGCCATGAATGCGCGTGGGTCTTTGCTGCGTTCTGCAACTTCTTCCGGTGGAATTGGTCTCCCGATGACAGGCTTTTGCGGCTTGTCGAATGCATGGGCAACTTCGTGGATCAACAGACCTTGGCGCAAGGTCGCGCTGATCTGGTTGGCGATTTGGTAGGCGCGCGAATTACTGCCCGGGAAGAAACATGGCACAACGGTCGCGCCTGAACGACGGATCATTTTGGCGGTAAAGACGTTCCATTCTTCTTCGATCGCTGGTCCCCACATGGTTTCAGACGAAGCGACCACGCCAGACGGGAACAGCGCAATCAAACCGCCATTTCCAAGATGCTCCATAGATTTGGCGCGCATCTCGATCATCTTTTCCTGCGCGTCATCTTGGTGGAGGAACGGCACGGGAATCATATAGCTTGATGCAGCTTCATCGATGCCGGTGAGCAATGAGCGCGTTAGAATGCGGTAGTCATTCCGGCGGCGTCCGATCAGGTCGGCAAGGACCATGCCGTCGACCAACCCGTGCGGGTGGTTGGCGACAAACATCACTGGGCCTGTTTCTGGAATGTTATCCAACTGGTCTTGTGGGGTTTGGATCTCAATCCCCATGACCTTCATCGTTGCGGGCCAAAACGCCTGCCCTTTTGGCTGGCCCATTTTTTCAAACGCACGGATGCGGCGTACGACGGTGATCTTACCCGTCATCCATTCCATCGCCTTGATGAACCAGCGTTTGGCATTGCTATCAAAGGTCTCTGAATACGTCAGCGTTGCGCGATCATAGACGCGAGGCGCGTCGGCCTCGTCTTTGGACGTATTTGATCTTGTCGACATGTCGGTCAAACGCTGTTTCCTAGCCTATCGGGAAAAGGGGGTTAGTCCCCTTCTCCGAACTTATCGGCCACCAACGCGTCCAGCGCATCCATGAGCTGATCGGCCTGAGGGCCTTTAGTTTCAACTTCAATAGAGGTTCCGTTGGAAGCTGCCAACATCAAAAGCCCCATGATGCTATCACCATCGGCAGACATTCCGTCCTTGGAAACCTCAGCTTGGGCATCAAATTGCTCGCTCGTTTCGACGAACTTTGCCGATGCCCGTGCGTGCAAGCCTTTGATGTTGATAATATTCAATGTGCGTTTCGCCATATCCGCCCCTACTAGTCCAACTCGACAGTGTGGCTGTCGATATATTTGCGTCCGGCATCCATTGCCGATGAAACTGCATCTACAACGGATTTGCGGCGCGATTTCGCGAGCTTCACGAGCATCGGAAGATTCGCACCATAAAGAATTCGGCGATTCTGCGGGCTACATGCACGCAGAGACAGGTTGGACGGCGATCCGCCAAACAGGTCGGTCACGATAACCACGCCGCTACCTGTATCAACAGAATCTGCGGCGTCACAAATTTCATCTTGTTTGGTTGCGCGGTCATCATCGGGGGCTATTGCGATAGCCTTCATCCCGGGCTGTTCGCCCACGACATGTTGAACCGCCGACAGATACTCTGTCGCCAGGCCGCCATGCGCCACGATCACGATTCCGATCAAATCTGCTATTTTATGATCCGCCTTGCTGGACCGAGCCTGAGTAAACCCGATCAATTTCCCGATGTCGTTTAGACACCTGCCAACCCTGTTCTGCAAGGGCCAACGCGATCTGTTCCGTCACGTAGACAGACCTGTGTTGCCCTCCGGTACACCCAAACCCGATGCTCAGGTGCGATTTTCCCTCATCGCGGAACGCGGGGAGCAGCATGAGAAGCAATTCTTTGACCTTGGTGGTAAAATCTTCAAACCGTGGGTCCGTTTGGATGTAGGTGCCAACGGCGCTGTCCAACCCTGACATTTTTCGCAGCGGCGGCTCCCAATACGGGTTTTTCAGGAACCGGCAATCAAATGTCATATCAACGCCCTTCGGCGCGCCGCGTTTGTAGGAAAACGATTGAACGCTGACCCCGAATAAGGACCCGCCGTCTTCCCCGAACCATTCCGTCAAACTGGCTTTGAGGTCGTGGGGCGACAGATCGGAGGTGTCTAACAGGAACTCAGCCTTCTCACGCAAGGGCAGCAGCAATTCTGCTTCTTTACGGATGCCTTGAATGGCAGGTTCGTCTGGCGCCAAAGGATGACGGCGGCGGGTTTCGGAGTAGCGGCGCACGAGGGTGTCTTCATTGGCCTCCAAAAACAACAGCTGCGCTTCGATATCGTCGCGCACCCGCAATTGCGCCAACAGGTCAGTCACACCGTTGATAGAAAAGTCCCGATTGCGGACATCCAATCCGATCGCCAATGGGCATGTCAGTTCATCCCGCGTCAGTCGGGGGAGCAGCGAAAGGGGGACGTTATCAATCGCCTCAAATCCGAGATCTTCGAGCACATTGATTGCCGTTGAACGCCCAGCGCCAGACGGGCCGCTTACGACGATCAGCTTTTGCGGCTTCGGCATCTCAGTACTCATGGGGCTCTCCCGTTGCTCGAATTAGGTCGCTCGACCATGCATCATATAGTGGGCGATGGCTTGTGCAAAATGTCGGCTCGCGGGGGTGTGAAGCAACGCGACTTTGTGGTCAAGCAAGGTGATGGTCTTTGGCTTGGGAAGGCGATCCGGTTCTGGCGTGCCAAGATCGACGACCAAGTGCAAAGGGGTTGGATCTGCGGGGGTGGCGCTCAGAATACCGACTCCTCGGGCCTCGATCTGGCCAGATATGGAGGGTGGGCAGGTTGCGAGTAGCCCGCTCGTTGTGGCGTTCAGCCATGTGATGTCATCAGCCAGAAGCGTCGCCCCAAGCGAGAGAAGTTCTAGGGCAAGCGCGGACTTGCCGGAACCGGACGGGCCACAGATTGCGACAGCTTTGTTGCCTATGACTACGGTGCTTGCGTGGAGCTGCAATTGGCCATCGGGCCCATTTTTGGGCGGCTCGGACAGCATTTAAACGGGCAGACCAACCACGAAGCGCGCGCCGAGTGGTTCTGACCCGATGTCGGCGTCTGTCGGGCGAATGTTCTCCGCCCAGATTACGCCGCCGTGCGCTTCGACGATCTGCTTTGAAATCGCGAGGCCAAGGCCGGAATTGTCACCGAACTGCGTTTCAGGGCGCTCGGAGTAGAACCGTTGGAAAACCTTCTGAAGTGCGCCATCTGGAATTCCGGGGCCGGTGTCTTCGACTACGACGAGCACACGATTTTCTCGTTTGCGGACCCAAACACGGATCGCGTCGCCATCTTCACAGAACGAAATCGCGTTGGAAATAAGGTTGACGAAAACCTGCGCCAAACGCCCTTCGAGACCCATGATTTGAATTGGGCCTTTGGGGAGGTCGGAAATAAAATCGACCTTCTTTTCTTTGGCTTGGGTGCCAAGAAATTCGGTTAGATGGCTGAGGGTTTTGATAAGATCGAAGGATTCTTCTTCCTCTTTGACCAGTTCAGTATCTAGGCGGGAGGCATTCGAAATGTCGCTGACCAAGCGGTCTAACCGCTGCACATCGTGTTCGATGACTTCCAGCATCCGTTGACGATGGTCTTCACGTTTGACATTGCGCAACGTGCCAACGGCGGATCGCAAGGATGCCAGCGGATTCTTGATCTCATGCGCCACATCTGCGGCGAATTGTTCATTGCCTTCAATACGTTCGAACAAGGCAGATACCATACCGCGAATAGCGCCGGACAGGCGGCCAATTTCATCGGGGCGACCGGTGAGATCTGGAACATGAATGCTATGGGGTGACATTTTCCGCGCATTCCGGTCACGGCCCAATTCAACTGCCTTCGCGAGATCCGACAGCGGGTGGGCGATGGTTGATGCCAGCGCGAGGCTTAAGGCGATCGAGACAAACATGCCGATAATGAACATCTGCATCAGTTGTTCGCGGTCACGGCTTACGAGCTCATCCAACTCGCCCGGTGCGGACACGAGTGCGATCACGCCAACCGGGGTTCCCCCTTGCTGCACGACGGGTGTTAGGACCTTGAAGAAAGATCGACCTTGCGGGTCGGTTTGGGTTTCAATCCATGTGCCGATCTCGAGGGTTTGTGGAACCGCGTTTTGGAGTTCAGCGGTGAGGTCAAGTTTGGTTTCCGCCTCAGACTGTCGGCCAAAAAGCTCTGACATTTTGGCGAGAAAGTTGCTTAAAGCCGTGGTGAGGAAAATGCCCCGGCTTTCGAGTTCAAGCCCGGGAACGGGTGCATCGTCTGGTGTAGGGTCCGACCATTTTTCAACGAGCGATCCGCTGCGATCCAGAAGGTAAACGTCTACCCCGCCCCGAAGATCAAGGTTCTGGAGGGTGATTTGCGCGTCCGTTCCGTCACCACTCATCAGGTTGACGGGGGCGTTGACGGGAAGTTGTGCTTCGAACACGTCGGCGATCAGCTCAACCTCATTCACAAGCGCGCTGCCGCGTTGGTACGCGAGGTTGTCGCGTGCTGAATTGAGGTAAAGCACTCCAGCAACCAACACGATCAGCCCAAGCAAGTTGAACGTGATGATCTTTCGGGCAAGCGGGGATTTCCGTAGATGAAAAATACCACGGCGCTTGCGTCGATGGGTCATAAAGTCTTCGGATCGCGGCGCAACGAAATCATCGCCCAAGACAACGCCACCAGTCCCGTGCGCAGCATCGCGCACGGATTTTAAATCACGAACATCAATCTTGGGGGCAACCGTCATTTAGGTTTCACCTGTTTAAGATCGGGCCTTCTTCACTCTTCGTTGTACCGGTACCCAATACCATAAAGTGTTTCGATTGCCGAAAACTCATCATCAGCAGTACGCATCTTTTTGCGCAGACGCTTGATGTGGCTGTCGATTGTACGGTCATCTACATAGACTTGGTCGTCATAAGCAACGTCCATCAATTGATCGCGAGACTTTACGAAACCCGGACGCTGAGCCAATGCCTGCAAAAGCAGGAACTCGGTGACGGTCAAGGAAACGTCGTTGCCCTTCCACTTCACCGCGTGACGCAAAGGATCCATCGTCAGCTCTCCACGTTCGAGGATCTTCGTTTCTTCTGTGTCTTCGATCACTTCGCCGGAAATGGCATCCTGACGGCGCAGAAGCGCGCGGATACGTTCCACCAGAAGGCGCTGGCTAAATGGTTTCTTAACGTAATCGTCCGCGCCCATGCGCAGGCCAAGGACTTCGTCGATTTCATCGTCTTTGGAGGTTAGGAAAATGACCGGCATCGTCGTCTTCTGACGAAGGCGCTGCAACAAATCCATGCCATCCATACGCGGCATCTTGATGTCCAGAACGGCGAGTTCCGGCATACGTTTGTTGAACGCGTCCAGTGCTTGTTGGCCATCTGCATAAGTTTCCACATCAAAGCCTTCAGCTTCTAATGTGATCTGTACTGATGTCAGAATATTCCGATCATCATCGACAAGTGCGATTCGTGACATGTTACTGCCCCTCTACTGCTCGTGTTTTTATTGCCTGCTTTTTCCATAGTTTTGCCCCACTTAGCCCTAGCGAATCAATCCAAAACTGGAAAAGGCCTGCAAAGTTCGCCCCTTTGTGGCCTTAAAAAAGGTAACCAATGACTAAAATGTCTCACTTATTGCGTTTAGAGCCCTTTGGCGTCGGCGACGAACCGCGATGATGGCGCTAACTACGCTTTGATTGCGCTAACTGTGACAATGGCGTCTGTTCACGCCTGAAACGGTCATGTTAGGTCGGGCTTGTAAGGCGATTTGCCTCAACCATCTTAGGAGAGAGACTATGGACCACGGCACGGTCAACCCATCCATGAAGCTGCCTGATCAAGGCATCACAGGATTGGGCCAGGTCTATTATAACTACTCCGAAGACGACCTCATTGCCGAAGCGTTGAAGCGCGAAGAAGGCCAGCTTGGTAAAGGCGGCGCTTTCCTCGTCACGACGGGTAAGTTCACTGGTCGTTCGCCAAAGGACAAACATGTTGTGCGCAGCGAGACCACCAAAGACACGATCTGGTGGGAAAACAACGCCGCGATGGAACCAGCAGCGTTTGACCAGCTTTATGACGACATGATCGCGCACATGGGTGGCAAAGACTACTTCGTGCAAGACCTGTTTGGTGGCGCAGACCCTGCACACCGTCTGGACGTTCGTTTCGTCACTGAAATGGCGTGGCACGGTCTGTTCATTCGCCACCTGATGCGTCGCCCTGAAGCGTCCGAGCTTCCGGGGTTCACACCTGATTGGACAGTCATCAACTGCCCAAGCTTCCTTGCAGACCCAGTGCGTCACGGCTGCCGTTCTGAAACTGTCATTAGCATGAACTTTGATCGTAAGATTATCCTGATCGCCGGCACGGAGTATGCAGGAGAAAACAAGAAATCGATTTTCACGCTGCTCAACTACTTGCTGCCTGAAAAAGACATCATGCCGATGCACTGTTCTGCCAACCACGCCAAAGACAATCCTGTCGATAGCGCTGTATTCTTTGGCCTGTCAGGCACTGGTAAGACAACGCTGTCCGCTGACCCGAACCGCACACTTATTGGCGACGATGAGCACGGTTGGTCTGATCGCGGTATCTTTAACTTCGAGGGTGGCTGTTATGCCAAGACCATCGGTCTGAATCCTGAAGCAGAGCCTGAAATCTACGCCACAACCCAGATGCCAGGCACCGTGATCGAGAACATGGTGTTTGACCCTGAAACACTGGAACTTGACTTTGAAGACGACAGCCTGACAGCGAACATGCGCTGTGCGTACCCGCTGAACTATATCTCCAATGCGTCTGAAACAGCGCTTGGTGGTCACCCAAAGAACATCATCATGCTGACGTGTGATGCGTTTGGTGTGTTGCCTCCGATTGCGCGCCTCAGCCCTGCGCAGGCTATGTATCACTTCTTGAGCGGCTTTACGTCCAAGGTTGCAGGCACAGAGCGCGGTGTGACCGAGCCAGAGCCAACGTTTTCCACCTGCTTCGGTGCGCCATTCATGCCGCGTCGCCCAGAAGTGTACGGCAACCTGCTGCGCTCCAAGATCGCGACACATGGGGCAACATGCTGGCTGGTGAACACCGGGTGGACTGGTGGTGCTTACGGTACGGGCAACCGTATGCCGATCAAAGCGACCCGTGCGTTGCTGACGTCTGCGCTGAACGGTACTTTGGTCGAAGGCCAATTCCGCAAAGACCCTAACTTTGGGTTTGACGTGCCAGTGGCATGTGACGGTGTGGATGACGTTCTGCTGAACCCACGCGACACATGGGCCGATGGCGCGAACTACGATGCGCAAGCTGCTAAGCTCGTTGAAATGTTCGCAAACAACTTTGAGCAGTATCTCCCGTTCATCGACGAGGATGTAAAAGCCGCCGCAATCGGCTAAACTGCCTGCATGAAATTGCATTCAACAATATTCGTGAGCGCCCTGAGCATTGCTTGGGGCGTTTGCGTATTTGCCGCTGAGGACGACTTTGTCTCGCCGTTGCTAGGTTTTTATGAGGCCGGTGTGATGTGTGCCCATGAAGGTGGCGCCGTTCGCATGGCGCCCGATACATTGGCTGGCTCGACCCATGTCGTTGAAGAAGCGCCCGCGTTTGTCAGCACTGGCCGCCTTGTTCCTGCGGTTTTGGGGATTGGGTTTGGCGTGCGCTCCGGCCTAGATGCGGATGTGGGGCAAGAAGGCGTGCTGATGACCGTTACCCACCCACCGCTTGAAGGTGGTGCAACGCAGCAAAGTTTTACGACAGTTGTTGGCTCTCGCGACTTTCCGGGCGTCACGTTCTACCAATTCGATTACCCGTATGAGCTGGCGCTGGGTGAATGGACCATGTCAGCCACTTATGGCGCGGTTACGCTTTATGAAACCACATTCACTGTTGTTCCACCCGCCGCGTTGCCGGAATTGGCAGGCGTGTGCGGCTACCTTGATCTAATCGGTTAACCCAACACCGCACGGCGCAGCAGATTGAGGCCAGCGATGGTCAGTACCACAAGCGTTGCACGGCGGAAGACCACCTGCGGAATGCGGTCCTGAACGCGAAAGCCTAGCCATAGCCCGAGCAAGGCACATGGCAGAATTACCAGTGTCAGAGGCAGGGTTTCAGCACGTAGAACGCCCGTCTGAAGGTGCGCGCCCGCTAGTGCGACGGCACCTAGCCCGTAGATCACGCCTTGTGCGCGCATTTGGTCCTGCTTGGGGATATTGGTTGCCGTTAGATAGGCCACGGTCGGTGGGCCCCAAACGCCAGATAGGCCGCCAATGAAACCAGCAAAGCTGCCGATGGCGGTATCAAGGCGCACTGTTCTGGCCCCAAGCTTTGGTTTCCATCCTGCAAGCTGCATGATTGAGAAAAGCGCGACGGGGCCGCCGATCAAACCATATAGAACACGTGGATCCAGAACGCGGACGAGTTGTGCACTTAAGACCAGCAAAACCAACCCGCTGAGCAAGAACCAGCGGAATTCAACAACTGAGCGCACCGCGCTTTTGATGCCTTGGCGAAAGGCCTGCCACGTATTGGTGAGCAAGGTCGGAAGGATCAACGCGGCCAAGGCTTGTTCTGGGGGAATTACAAGGGTCAGACCCGAAATCAGAATCATCGGCATCGCGAATCCGACGACACCCTTTACCAACCCCGCAAAAACAGCGACGATCAGTACAAATACCAGTGAAAGAAGGCTTCCTAAGCCCAAAAGCTGTTCCATAGGCCTGAAGTACACTGCCTTTTAGCGGCCCGCACGACAATTCCGCTTGGTCATTTTCGTTCGCAAATCAAGTTTCTTGTGAATTATTATTGCGCTGCACTTGCGAAGGCGGTATTTCTGCGGCTGCACACTCAAGGAGTCGACTATGCCCCGCGACGGACAAGACCAAAACGCGTCACCGATCTTAAACGACCTTCTTTCAACGACCGGCGAAGCCATCGCACCGCTTCGTGCGCTGCTTGAAACCGCGAAAGACTGTGTTCGTGAAAAAGTGATGGTTGATGGCCGCGCGTCAGGCGCATTGGTCGAGGCAGAGCAAACTGCCGCACACGGGCTGGCATGGCTTGCGACATACGTCGAAGCACTTGCGCAGATGCAAAACTGGGCTGAGAAGCTGCAGGCGGACGGCAAGTTTGACGAGGTTGACCAGCTGATTCACCAGATCGCGTTTGGCGAATACCTCTGGCAGATCTACGGTGGCATCCCGATGAACCAAGGCGAGATTTTGCGCATGCAAGACATCGGCCTGACACAAGACCAGATGCGTGAGATGATGGTGCCTGCGGTTCAAACGCTGACACAAGGGGGCAATACCCAAGCGGCACGTTTGCGCCTTGTTGCGTTGATGCAAGAACGCAGCGCTGAGGTGTCTGTCGGCACAACCGGCCTCGATGAAGAACTTGAGATGATCCGCGACCAGTTCCGCCGCTATGCGGTTGAGAAAGTCGAGCCGTTTGCCCACGAATGGCACCTAAAGGACGAATTAATCCCGATGGAGGTGATCGACGAGCTGGCCGAAATGGGCGTGTTCGGCCTGACGATTCCTGAAGAGTACGGCGGTTTTGGCCTGTCCAAGGCATCCATGTGTGTCGTGTCCGAAGAATTGTCGCGCGGCTATATCGGTGTTGGTTCCCTTGGCACACGTTCCGAGATTGCGGCTGAGCTAATCATCGCGGGTGGCACCGAAGAGCAGAAGCAAAAGTGGCTGCCTGCTTTGGCGAGCGCTGAAAAGCTACCGACGGCTGTGTTCACCGAACCAAATACTGGGTCCGACCTTGGCAGCCTGCGCACACGCGCCGTTAAGGATGGCGATGACTATACCGTCACCGGCAACAAAACGTGGATCACGCATGCAAGCCGTACCCACGTCATGACCCTACTGGCCCGCACGGACCCAAACACGTCTGATTACAAAGGCTTGTCGATGTTTTTGGCCGAAAAGACACCGGGTGATGACGCCAACCCATTCCCGACTGAGGGGATGACCGGTGGCGAGATCGAGGTCCTCGGTTATCGCGGCATGAAGGAATACGAGCTTGGATTTGATGGCTTCAAGGTGAAGGGTGAGAACCTGCTTGGTGGTGAAGAGGGCAAGGGCTTTAAACAGTTGATGGAGACGTTTGAGTCGGCCCGTATCCAGACCGCTGCCCGCGCGATTGGTGTAGCCTGTTCTGCGCTCGACGTTGGGATGCAGTACGCCCAAGACCGCAAACAATTCGGCAAGTCGTTGATCGAATTCCCGCGTGTTGCCAACAAGCTGGCGATGATGGCGGTTGAGATCATGGTTGCACGTCAACTGACATACTTCAGCGCTTTTGAGAAGGATGAAGGCCGTCGCTGTGACGTAGAAGCTGGCATGGCGAAGTTGCTAGGTGCGCGTGTTGCTTGGGCGGCTGCGGACAACGCCTTACAGATCCATGGCGGCAACGGGTTTGCCCTAGAATACAAGGTCAGCCGTATCTTGTGCGACGCCCGTATCCTGAACATCTTTGAAGGTGCTGGCGAGATTCAGGCACAGGTTATTGCGCGCCGGATTCTGTAATTTGGCGGGGCCAAGATCGCGACGCGCTTGGCCCTACCCTCCCTATTTGAACGGGATCAAAACGCAGGGCATGTCTCTCAGGTTTGGGAGATCATTGATCCTGTAGCCTGTGCAATCGCTCATCGCGGCATCTGATGCTTCGCGCGGTGAGGCGTAGTTCCAAACAACCGAATAAGCTCCGTCTTCGCTGATCGCCATTGCGCGGTAGTTGCCCCAGCTTGCGTCAGGATTGTTGAAGTGATCAGCCGCTTCTGCGGCGAGGCTGGCTTGCCCTTGGGCGAGCGGGACGTACCCAATTGGCAGAAGTTCGGCATAGATCATGCATACTGGTCCGTGCTTGAGGCATTCTTGCATGGCGACATCTCTCGCCGCTTCGATTGAGTTTGAACCGGTCACATAGCCATATCCGAAGTCTTTGGTGATGGCGAAGGCGCCAAAATACATGTCCTCGGCGAGGAACCTGTTTTCGAACACTTGCATCGTCTCATCGGGAAGCGGCACCCCTGATATCTGATTTAGAACAGCCTCTGGTGGATAGGTGAGGATCTGCTGAATAGGCTCAACAAATTCGACGGGCGTCACCGTTGGGCCAGCGTTCGGAAGTGTAAGGGAAAGGCTTAATGCGAATTCAACAATCATTTTGATCTCCTAATATGGGGCTAGAAAACCACGACTTGGTGCATCCGTAAAGTTTCTCCCCTTTTTGTCGCCGTTGGGTCCGCGTAGGCTGTTGGCATGTTGAAACTTATAACCGCATTGCTACCGCTTCTGTTCGCCTCCGCCTGTTTTCCTGATGAGAGCATTTCGGGGTTTGTTGAGCCAACGGCGGAGTATCATTTGGTCGAGATCGACGGAGCGCCCTTCGATGGCACTGCTACAATTGCCTTCCCCGAACCTGGAAGAGTCGCGGGGCAAGCGCCGTGCAATCGGTATTTCGCTGCGCAGACGGCAGACTACCCTTGGTTCGCGTTAGACGGCATCGGGGCATCGCGTATGGCCTGCCCTGACCTCAACCTTGAAAGTGCTTTTTTCACGGCGCTTGAGGACATGACATTGGCCGAAGTATCCGGCGACACGTTAATCCTGTCCAATACCGGTGGCCGCCAGATGGTGTTCGTCGCGCGTTAAGCGTGGCGCTTCATCGTGTCGATGAGGCGCTGGCGTGCTTCGGGGATTTGGCGATCCCCCAGCGATTTCGCGAGGTGGTTGTTCAGGAAATGGCCTGTGGTGCGTAGTGCCCTGACGATCTCATCGATGTCAGCGTCGCCCTTGCCCAACAGCACATGCGGAAGCGGAAGCAGTCTGTCTGCCCAATCGCCCGCCGCCAGTCGTGAAACGGCGCGGCCTGTGCGTGGGGATACATAGAACAGGTCGTCGTTCAGGCCTGAAACAGCGCAGGCAGACAGGTCCATCCCGAAGCCCAATTCTTCCAGCAGCGCGACCTCCCATTGAAGGTAGGCAAGCGGCCAGATTTCGTTTTGGCCGAGCAGGTCAAGCAGTGCGATTGTTCGGGCGTAAAGCGGCGCGTGCTTCTCGCGGTCCGGCAACACGAAGGACAAAATTCCTGTCACCGCGTTCAGCCCTGCCAGCGCGAGGCGGTCTTGCATCACCTGCGCGGTGCGGCTGCGTACGGGTTCAACGGTGAAGCTGCCTAAATGATCTTCAAGCCGCGCTTTCCACGTCACCGAAAGCTGCGCACCGGGTTGCAGCATGGGTGCGATTTTACGGCTGGTGCCACCGCGCACGATGCCCGCGGTTAAGCCACGCTCAGGTGTGAACACCTCAATAATTGCGGAGTTTTCGCCGTGTTTGCGGACCTTTAACAAAGCCCCTTCATCGCGCCATTCAATCATGGCGCTACCCTATGCCAAGGACGGATCATCAAGCAAATGGCGGCCCTGTTTGTCCTCAACCTCAAGCACCCAAAGATCAGGATCAAAGCTGGCTTGTTTGGTGAGCGAGGCATCTACGTCTTCCTCGGACCCTTCGGCCAGAACCACCCATTCGCGTTCACCTGACATCAGATCAAACTGGCGCTGGAACGCCTTTGCGTTGCCGTCCAATGTGTTGAGTTTCACAAGAACCGAGCCAGCAGTCGCGTCGCCCTTTCGGGTCACGAACACAGGGATTTCCACAAGCCGAAGCCGTGTCAGATAGGCCGACACCCAGACGTCCGTTGTGAGGCGTGTGTTCATTCGTTTCCGTCTTTGAAGTTCAGGCCCATTTCGGAATAGCGCTCGGAATCCTCAAGCCAGTTGGGGCGTACTTTAACCTGAATGAACAGGTGCACTTTGCGGCCTAGGAACTCGACCAATTCTTCGCGGGCGGCTTTGCCCACTGCCTTGATCGTCTCACCGCGCGAACCAAGCACGATCCCTTTGTGACCGTCACGCATGACGTAAACCAACTGATCGACCTTGCAGGAGCCATCTTTGCGTTCTTCCCAGTTCTCGGTCTCAACAGTCAGCTGATAGGGGAGTTCTTGGTGCAGCCGCAGGGTCAGTTTTTCACGGGTGATTTCTGCAGCGATCATGCGCATGGGCAGGTCCGCGATTTGATCTTCTGGATAAAGCCAAGGTTCAACAGGCATCAAGCCCGCAAGCCATTCGCGCAGGGCCTTGGTGCCGTGACCTTTTTCTGCGGAGATCATGAAGGTTTCTGCGAATTCGAAACGCTCGTTCAGCTCTTTTGCCAGCCCAAGCAGAACCTCTGTGTCAACACGGTCGATTTTGTTGATCGCCAGCGCCACTGTACGCCCTTTGCCGACGTCGTTCAGGCGCTCAACAATCGCTTCGACGCCTTTGGTGATACCGCGGTGCGCTTCGATCATCAGGACCACAACGTCGGCGTCGGAAACGCCGCTCCATGCAGCGGCAACCATTGCGCGGTCAAGGCGGCGTTTGGGTGAAAACAGGCCGGGAGTGTCGACGAACACGATCTGGCTATCGCCCTCAATCGCGACGCCGCGAATACGGGCGCGGGTCGTTTGCACCTTATGGGTCACGATGGACACTTTCGCGCCGACCATGCGGTTCAGTAGGGTAGATTTACCTGCGTTGGGTTCACCAATGAGGGCGACAAAACCGGCGCGTTGTTCAGTTGTTTCGCTCACTTGGGTTCTCCTTGCACGCGGGCCAAAAGGGCTTTGGCTGCGGCTTGTTCTGCTTGGCGCTTGCTGGGCGCTTGGGCTTGTTCGGTTGCGCCTGATTGCAGGCGCACTTCGATGGTAAAGATCGGCGCGTGATCAGGGCCGCTGCGGGCAATTTCAACGTAGGACGGTGGCGTTTCGCCCTGCCCTTGTGCAAATTCTTGTAGCGCGGTTTTCGGGTCGCGCGCATCTTTTTCGACGTTGGTAATGCGGTCACCCCACATCGCGACGACGCGCTCGCGGGCTATTTCAAAGCCAGCATCGACGTAGATGGCGGCGATCACCGCTTCCATTGCGTCGGCAAGCAATGCTTCCTTACGGCGCCCCCCTGTCAGCATCTCTGAGCGGCCAAGCTTCAGCACAGCACCAAGGTCAATCTGGCGCGCAACATCTGCGCAGGTTTCTTTGCGCACAAGCGCGTTGAAACGTGGGGCAAGCAGGCCTTCGGCTGCGTTTACATCAGCGTTCAACAATGCCTCGGACATAACCAAGCCAAGCACGCGATCCCCAAGGAATTCGAGGCGCTGGTTGTCGTCGCGGTGGGGCGAGGACATGGACGAATGGGTCACGGCGCGGATCAAGTGGTCAGGCGTGGCAAAGACGTGGCCTAGCCTGTCTTGGAATTCGCGAAGTGGACCGGAGAGTTTCACTCGATTGCCTTAAAGTAGCGATCAGAACGCCACGTCCAGAACGCCAGAAGCGAGCGACCGGCGGAGGAGAACATAATGCGGTCGGCGCGACCTACGATGTCTTCATATGGAACGAAGCCAACCCCACGTGAAATCTGTGGCACGCGGCTGTCAGACGAGTTATCGCGGTTGTCACCCATGAAGAAATACTGGCCATCGGGGACGGTGAAGATACCTGTGTTGTCGAGGTCACGATCGCCGATGTTCAGCACCGAGTACTGGCGACCCTCGGGCAGGGTTTCAGTGAACCGCTGCTTGAGGCATTCCGCACCGAGACCAACCGCGCCATTGGCACAACGCGGTAGGTTTCCGGCGCTGCCTTGGTGCTCCATCGTTTCCGTGAATAGGCCCGCTTCGGTTTGTGGAATTTCAGTGCCGTTCAGGATGATCACGCCGTCTTGGACTTGAACCGTGTCACCCGGTAGGCCGATCACGCGTTTGATGAAATCGCGACCCGTGACTGGGTGACGGAACACAACAACATCGCCACGCTCAGGCTCGGAGCCCATAAGGCGATCGTTGCCGCCTTTGAAGACGCCACAGAAGTCTTCGGCGTCTACATCGATGCCAAAACGCGGGATGATGATCGACGGGCAAGAGGCGTAGGAATAGCCATAGGCCATCTTGTTCACGAACAAGAAATCGCCGATCAGCAGCGTTTCTTTCATTGATCCCGACGGAATCCAGAACGGTTGAAACAGGAACGTGCGGAAGACGCCTGCGATGAGCAGTGCGTAAACTACTGTTTTTACTGTCTCTTTAATGGATGCCCACACAGCGAAACCTAACATTATTGCGTCATTGAAAGTGGGGGTTATGTGAGGGTCCGCGCGGCGTTAGTCAACCCGCAGTATCCTTGTTTGTAAGGGGTCTGGCCTCAATCACGACGAAGGCCTGCGCCCAAGGGTGATCATCGGTCAGGGTGACGTGGATAATCGCCTCGTGGCCCTCCGGCGTCATCGTCTCAAGGCGCTCTTTTGCCCATCCGGTCACAGCCATAACGGGCTGGCCCGTTCGCATGTTCGTCACCGCCATGTCTTTCCAAGAAATCCCCATGCGCAAGCCCGTGCCCAGCGCCTTTGAACAGGCTTCTTTGGCGGCCCAACGTTTGGCGTATGTGCCTGCAACGTCTTTGCGGTTTTCCGCCTTGCGTTGTTCGATGTCTGTGAATACGCGATTGCGGAAACGGTCACCGAAGCGGTCCAGCGTTCCTTGAATGCGTTCGATGTTTGCGAGGTCGGTGCCGATGCCAAGGATCATGGAGTGTGCTTTGTTGTAAGAAGTTTCAGCGATGCCGCGCCGAATAGCACACCAAAGGTCAGGTCGAACAGTCGTTTTAGGCGGACGTAGCCGCGTGCGATTGGGGCCGAAGAAAACAGAACCGCGTAACCGAGGAATACAAAGGCCGATGTCGCGATTAAAGCGCAAAATAGAAGCGCGACGGACTGCGGTTGCGCGTCCGGCGTCATAGCCACCGCGTAAATCGCACCCCATCCCAGCACTGCCTTGGGGTTGGTCAAATGCAAAGTCAGGCCTTTTGTAAAGGCGCCAATGCGGGCCGGTTTTGCAGGCTTCACGGAGGTTCCAACCCACGCAGAACGCAGCGATTTCAGCGCAAGATACAAAAGGTACGCTGCGCCAATGTAGCGGACAGTTTCAAACAACCAAACGTTGGACATCATGAGGGCAGAAAACCCTAACGCGGCTGCAATGCCCCAAATGGCGGACCCCAACACAACACCTGACGCCAACTGCAGCCCGCGTGTTCTGCCTTCGGCCATTGAGGTGCCCGATATGGCGAGTGTCGCGGGCCCCGGGCTGCCGCCACCAGCGGCCCAGCCAAGTAGAATGAACGGCAAAGGAAAAAGAAGATCGCTCACTCTGCGAGTTCCTGTGAAACGGTGACATCGCCCGTGGATTGGTTGATTGCGATACTTAAAAGGACCGCGTTTTGAAAGCTTTGTTCAGGCAGATAGATGACCGCCGGAATTTGTAGGGTCAGGCCGGTTGCAGGATCATAGCTCGCGTCCAATTCACTGAAGAACATACCCGCATAGCCTAGCCCATCGTCTAGACCGACAGTTGTGCAGCTTCGCCCTGCCATCTCATCCAATGGGGGATGTAGGACAAGTAGATAATAGGCCGCTGCAGCAGGCTCGATCGTATCCAACAACGCAACACGTACGGCACCATTGGCGAAGGTTGCGATGTTGTCTTCCCACGGCTCAACGATATTGTCTGCACGCGCCTGCCAATTACATGGAAACGCAGTTTGCGCCGCAAGCGGCGACGCCAAAAATGTCGCGGCGATTAAGGAAACTAGGCGCATTAGGCTTCTCCGGCAGTCTCAATATCATAGACTTTGATCCCATCCACTCCGCCACACAAGGTCACAAGCCGGCCTCCAAGTGCTTGGTGGCGTAAATCAGAAGCGTAAGAGGCAAGCGCTGCGCTATCCGTGTAGGACCCGTGGAACCCGTAATTCACCTCGGGTGAGCTGTTTTCAACATCGATATTTGCACCGTGCCAAAACGCAGTGAAACCGTCAATTTTGCCGACCAGATCTTTCAATCCAGCCATGATATCAGCTAATTCCTTATGATCCGCATCATCAGGCAGCGACAGATATACCGCATGCAGAATCATACCTCGCGTGCTTCATCCATCAGGCGGCGCATT
This sequence comes from Octadecabacter ascidiaceicola, assembly GCF_900185015.1. Taxonomy (GTDB): domain Bacteria; phylum Pseudomonadota; class Alphaproteobacteria; order Rhodobacterales; family Rhodobacteraceae; genus Octadecabacter; species Octadecabacter ascidiaceicola. The sequence goes on from NZ_FXYD01000003.1 coordinate 337,142, forward strand.
TCAGCCATCGCGGGTTGAAGGCCGCGGAAAATGGATTCACCGATCAGGAAGTGTCCGATATTGAGCTCCATCACCTCTGGAAAGGCGGCGACGGGTTTCACGGTATCGTAGGTCAAACCGTGGCCTGCGTGGACTTCAAGACCCAGCGAATGGGCAAATGTCGACATTTCGCGCATTTTCTCGAGTTCGGCGTCGCGGGTCGCAAAATCGCCTTCAGCGTGGGCGTCGCAATAGGCACCGGTGTGCAGTTCGATCACCTGCGCACCTATGCGGTGCGCGGCTTCGATTTGGCGTTGATCAGCAGCGATGAAGATGGATACGCGGCAACCAGCATCACGCAATGGCGCGATGAAATGAGCCAGTTGGTTTTCCTCGCGCGCAACTTCTAGTCCGCCTTCGGTGGTCCGTTCTTCACGCTTTTCAGGAACGATGCAGACAGCATGGGGTTTGTGACGCAGGGCGATCTTTTGCATTTCGTCCGTTGCAGCCATTTCAAAGTTCAGCGGCACTGTCAGCGCGTCCATCAGGGCATCAATGTCTGCATCCCCGATATGGCGGCGATCTTCGCGCAGGTGTGCCGTGATTCCATCGGCGCCAGCATCCTCTGCCAGCTTCGCGGCGCGAACAGGATCAGGCGTGTTTCCACCGCGCGCATTACGCACAGTCGCCACGTGGTCAATGTTCACACCTAAACGCAATTTGGACATATGTACCCCCTTCTACTGGCCTGACTGTAGCGGGGGAATTATTCGCCGTCAGCCGGAATCTTTAGCTGGTTGAGTTTTGCGCGCAAAGCCTTGCGACGGCTGTTCTGATAGGCGCGGATCAGCGGCACACACAAGTAGTAAGCGATTGTCGCTGCGATAATTCCGGGAAGGATACCGCCCACCAAATAAGGGTAAAAAACTTCTGATCCAAATTCGGAAAGACCGCGCCAATCCGCTTTGTCATCTGTGAAAATTGCCTTGAAATTCCGCCAAAGGTCGCGGCCCGCGCGTCCGAACTGGCATCCGATTCCGCAGAAGTCTTTTCCACCTGGGGATTCCAACAATGAGCGATCAAGCCGCGTCCCAAGCAGCCAATGCCCCGTCGTCAGCGATGCATATGCAATCGGAATATATGTCAGCGGATTACCAAAGAACGTCGCCATAAGTGAGGCAAGGATGTTGCCCCTCATGATCATGGCGATCATCGCCGCAATGAAAAAATGAAATCCGTAGAAAGGGCAAAAGGTGGTGAACACGCCGGCCCAAATACCACGCGCGATTTTCTCTGGTGTATCGGGGAGTCGACGCACGCGATGTTTGACGTATGTTGCCGCGCGTCCCCAGCCGCCACGCGGCCAGAAAAACTCGTACACAACGCGCCAAAGGGGTCGTCTGTCTCTGCGTCTGAAGACCACCTGATCCCCTTTGGCTTTCGCCCGTTATTGTTGTCGTTGTACCTGCCCTGAACGGTCAAGGTCGCGGTGCCGTGCAATTTTGGCGACGTTGGAATCGGCCTCAAGTGAGGTCATTACAACGTGCATATGCTCTACATCGCGCAGGTCGACCTCGATCAGCAACCGGAAATAGTCCGGCTTGCGATCAATGAACACCAGATCAGATATGTTTGCATCATTTTCGCCGATAAGCGTGCAGATTCTCCCCAAAACACCGGCATCATTGGTGATCGTCATTTCCAGCGTAATGGTGTTGGTCGCGGAGTGTTTGCCTTCTTGCCAATGCAGATCGATCCAACGTTCTGGTTGATCTTCAAAGTCGGCAAGGACATCGCAATCGATGGCATGGACGACAACGCCTTGGCCGCGCGATGTGATGCCAACGATGCGTTCGCCCGGAATAGGCTGGCAGCATTGCGCAAGACGATGCGACTGCCCCACATCGAGACCGATAACCGCGCGCCGCGATTCAATTTCGACACCTTCGGAAATTGCGAGTTCGGGGTAGATCGCGGACACGACCTCGCGCGAGGTAATCTCGGCGGAACCGACCAAATCCAAAAGGTCATCTACGGAGCCAATTCCTAGTGCCTTCGCTGCGGTTTGAAGGGCCTTGTCAGTGGCTTTCTTCTGGACGTTCTCAAACCCAACACGAACGAGTTCGCGGCCCAGCACAATAAAACGCGCGCGGTCTTCTTCGCGCAGCGCGCGGCGAATCGCGGTCTTTGCGCGGCCCGTTACAGCGATGTCGATCCATGTTGCCTGCGGCGTTTGCCCATCGGCGGTGATGACCTCGACCGACTGGCCATTCTTAACCCGCGTCCAAAGCGGCACGCGCAGCCCGTCGATTTTGGCACCGACACAAGCATGACCAATGCGGGTGTGGATGGCGTAGGCAAAGTCGATTGGCGTGGCACCGCGGGGCAGTTTGATAACGTCGCCTTTGGGTGTGAAGCAGAACACTTGGTCCTGATACATTTCCAGTTTCACCAGATCGAGGAATTCGGAATGGTCGTGGTCCTCATCAAGACGTTCAGTGAGTTGCGCAATCCAGCGGGCCGGATCAACCGCGAACCGGTTTTCAACGCGCTCGCCCTCGCGGTAGGACCAGTGCGCAGCTACGCCTGCTTCGGCGACTTCGTGCATTTCAAGTGTTCGAATTTGCACTTCGACACGCTTACCGTCACGGCCGGAAACGGTCGTGTGAATTGAGCGGTAGCCGTTGGATTTCGGCTGGCTGATATAGTCTTTGAAACGGCCAGGTACTGCGCGCCAGCGTTGGTGAATAGCGCCAAGGGCTGCGTAACATTCGGCTTCGGACTTCGTGATGATACGAAAGCCATAGATGTCGGAAAGACGGGAAAAACCCTGCTCTTTTTCCTGCATCTTGCGCCAGATCGAATAGGGTTTTTTCGCGCGTCCGTAGATGTCTGCGGCGATGCCCGCCTTATCCAGTTCAAATTCCATATCCGTCTGGATCTTTGCGACAACGTCGCCCGTTTCCTTTTGCAGCGTTATGAAACGCCGGATGATGGAATTGCGCCCTTCAGGATTGAGGACACGAAACGCGAGGTCTTCGAGTTCTTCGCGCATCCACTGCATACCCATGCGACCTGCAAGCGGCGCATAGATGTCCATGGTCTCACGGGCTTTCTGGGCCTGCTTGTCATCGCGCATAGATTTGATCGTGCGCATATTGTGCAAACGGTCCGCGAGCTTCACCAGCGTCACCCGCAAGTCCCGTGATGTGGCCATGAACAGCTTGCGGAAGTTTTCCGCCTGTTTGGTTTCGTGCGAATTGACCTGAATGTTCGTAAGTTTTGTTACCCCATCGACGAGATCAGCGATTTCGCGACCGAAGCGTTCTTCTACAACGGCAAAGGTCGCGCCTGTGTCTTCGATCGTATCGTGAAGGAGCGCGGTGATAATCGTCGCGTCATCCATCTGCTGTTCAGCAAGAATACAGGCAACGGCTATCGGGTGGGTAAAATATGCTTCGCCGGAGTGGCGAAACTGGCCTTCGTGGGCCTCAGCCCCAAAAACAAATGCATCAGCAATCAGCGTTGCGTTCGTTTTAGGGTTATAGGCGCGGACCAGCGCGATCAAATCTTCAGAGGTGATGATCAGATCATCGGAATTGATCATGCTGGTCGAGCAACCTTATTCATGCAGGGATTACTTTTGACCCTGAGCTTCCATCAGTGCGCGAAGAAGCTTTTCTTCAGACAGATCGTCTTCTGCTGGCTTGTCAGCCTCAGGGGAGCCGCCGCCCATAAGAAGCGCCATGCTGTCTTCTTCTGGTTCATCGACTTCGATCTGTGTCTGGTTCGCTTCGATCATGCGCTCGCGCAGGTCGTCAGCAGTCTGTGTTTCTTCAGCGATCTCACGCAGGGACACGACAGGGTTTTTGTCGTTGTCACGGCTGACGGTCAAAGCACCACCAGCGGAAATTTCACGCGCACGGTGCGCCGCGAGCATTACCAGTTCAAAGCGGTTCGGAACCTTGTCAACGCAGTCTTCAACGGTCACGCGGGCCATAGGGCACTCCAATCAGTCGGAAAATAGGTGTTCAGAAAGGGCTATCTAGACGCTTGACAGCTATAATACAACCCGATTCCCGCCTTAAAGCGCTCGGATTTCATCCCGTTCTGATGCGGGCAGCTGGTCGAGCATTTCAGTGGTGGATTGCCCCAACACCGGATGCACCCATTCTGGCGCGATATCGGCCATTGGCACCAACACGAAAGCGCGGTCCTGAACCCGCGGATGCGGAAGGATCAAGGTGTCTGGCGTTAGCACCTTTTGGTCCTCGATTGGCAGGTTTTTCCAGCGATTAAATGTTTCCAGATCGGGCAAAACATGCGCGCCCATGGCGATTAAGTCCAAATCCAGCGTCCTTTGCCCCCAACGGACCACCCGTTCACGGCCAAAGTCCGCTTCTATCGCGTGCAGCGTGTTCAAGACCTCATCTGCGGGCAATTCCGTACGGAAAGAACACGCCGCGTTGATGAAATCAGGCCCTGAATTGGCTGGAAAAGCTGGGGTTTGGTACAGCTTGCTTACGTGTACGTCACCAAAGGTACGGCCAAGAGCGTCAATAGCGGCAAGCACAGTCAAACGTGCATCACCGGCATGCGACGGCGCATTGGCGCCTAAAGCAATTATCACTTTTTTGCCGAGTCTTAGCGGTAACACTTGCGGCAATTCACAATTTCCTTACATTTGAACAAGCTTTGCCGGAACAAAACCACTCACATAGTTCCCACCGGTCTGGCGGATTTGAAAGGACTAATTGTCATGTTTTATCGTGATGAGCGCCTCGCGCTCTTCATTGATGGATCTAATTTGTATGCGGCAGCGAAATCATTAGGCTTCGACATCGACTACAAATTGCTCCGTCAGGAATTCATGCGCCGCGGCAAAATGCTGCGCGCATTCTATTACACAGCACTTCTCGAGAACGACGAGTATTCGCCAATTCGCCCGCTTGTGGATTGGTTGAATTACAACGGGTTCACAATGGTGACCAAGCCCGCCAAAGAATTCACAGATTCAATGGGCCGTCGTAAGATCAAGGGCAACATGGACATCGAATTGGCCGTGGATGCGATGGAGTTAGCGCCACATGTAGATCATATTGTGATCTTTTCAGGCGATGGCGACTTCCGCCCATTGATTGAATCACTCCAACGCAGTGGCGTGCGGGTTTCGGTTGTTTCGACAATCCGCAGCCAACCGCCAATGATTGCGGATGAGTTGCGCAGACAATGCGACAACTTCATTGAATTGGATGAGTTGCGTGACGTCATTGGCCGCCCTACCCGGGAGGTCAAAGAAGCGCCCGAGCCTGAAACGGTCGCTGAAGAATAGAAAATGCGGGCGTCCTTCGGGGCGCCCGTTTTCGTTTGATGCTACTGCGCGGCAGCGGCGTTGATTGCGTTGTGACGTTCGATAATATCTTCTGGCCAAGTGCTTTTGATAAAAGCCATGACCGCCAAGATCTGCGCGTCTGACAGAATGCCGCTATAACCCGCCATATCGCTTTCATAGCCGTTACCAACAAGGGCAGCGGTTCCGACCTTCACGATTTGAAACAGCTGTTCATCAGGATGGTGCCATGTATGGCCCGTTTCATCGTGAGGCGGAGCAAGCGCGCGGCCGTTCGGCCCCAAATTTCGCCAATTGTCCTGCCCTTCAAGATTTGCGCCGTGACACGACGCACAAAGATCTACGTATAACGCTTCCCCCTCAGCGACGACCTCCGCATTGGAGTACTCGAACAACCCAACTTGCGCAGGTGGCTCGTTTTGCGCCCAGACAGCTGCAGCTAACACGATAGCAGTTACGCCAAAAACGCAGGCGATTAGTCTCGTTTTCATCATGCTCTCCGATTTTATAACATCGTTCCTACAAGATTCCCCCCACTGGAAGGCAAGGGTTTTTATGGAATGAACTGCACAGGCAGGAACTAGACGACGGGCACGGAAAGGCTTACCTGATATCTAAATCAGGAGACGCCGATGCCCAAGCCGCCACTTACGCTTTATCTTGCTGCCCCGCGCGGGTTTTGTGCGGGCGTGGACCGTGCGATTAAGATTGTTGAGTTAGCGCTCGAGAAATGGGGCGCACCGGTCTATGTGCGCCATGAGATCGTACACAACAAATTCGTTGTGGATGACCTGAAAGAAAAGGGTGCGATCTTTGTTGAGGAGCTGGAAGATTGTCCTGACGATCGGCCAGTCATTTTCAGTGCCCATGGCGTGCCGAAATCCGTGCCAGCCGCCGCGAGTGCGCGTGAAATGGTTTATGTCGATGCGACATGTCCACTGGTTTCCAAGGTGCATATCGAAGCCCAGCGTCATGCGGACAATGGTTTGCAGATGATTATGATCGGGCATGCTGGCCATCCCGAAACGGTGGGGACAATGGGGCAATTGCCGGATGGTGAAGTGCTACTCGTTGAGACCGTCGAGGATGTTGCAGGCGTTCAGGTGCGGGACCCAGAGCAGTTGGCCTTTGTGACCCAGACAACATTGTCGGTGGATGACACGGCTGACATCGTGGACGCGTTAAACGCGCGGTTCCCTGCGATAGTCGGCCCGCACAAAGAAGACATCTGTTACGCAACCACCAACCGCCAAGAGGCTGTTAAGGCGATGGCGCCATTGGCGGATGCGATGTTGGTTGTGGGCGCTCCAAACTCGTCCAACTCACAACGTCTGGTCGAGGTTGGCCGCAAGGCGGGCTGCGATTATTCGCAATTGGTTATGCGCGGCAAAGACATTGATTGGCGCGCGCTGGACGGCATCAAGAGCATCGGCATCACGGCAGGGGCATCCGCGCCTGAGGTTTTGATTAATGAAGTGATCGACGCCTTCAAAACGCGGTATGATGTGACCGTTGAGCAGGTCGAAACCGCCGTCGAGAACGTGGAATTCAAGGTGCCGCGCGTGCTGCGGGAACCTGTAGCATGACTGACCCTAAAACCATCGCATTCTATGACAATTCGGCGTCACAGTACGACAGCTGTCTAGACAGCGGCGCGGCAAATACCGCGCTGACGGACTTCTTGGCGTTGCTTCCGAGCGGTGCTGATGTGCTGGACCTTGGTTGCGGCCCAGCCCGCGCGTCGGTTCAAATGCGCACCTTGGGCTTTCGGCCGGACCCAGTTGATGCATCTCAAGGTATGATCGATCTGGCGAATGAAAACCATGATATTGGCGCACGGCTGCTCAGCTTTGCGGAGCTGGACATGGTTGGTGCTTATGACGGGGTTTGGGCAAATTTTTCATTGCTTCACGCGCCCAGACCAGACCTACCCCGCCACTTTACGTCAATCGCGACCGCCTTGCGAGATGGCGGTGTTTTTCACGTCGCAATGAAAACCGGAACAGGCGAAACGCGCGACCGCATCGAGCGGTTTTATTCCTTTGTGACAGTTGAGGAATTGCAAAGTTTGCTGCGAGACGCAGGCTTCGAGGTTATCGCGATCCAAGAAGGAAAAGAAGTCGGAATGGCTGGAACCAACGATCCGTTCGTTACCATGAGAGCGCGAAAAATTGCCTGATCTATATGCCTACACAGACGGTGCCTGTAGCGGAAATCCCGGCCCTGGTGGATGGGGTGCCGTGCTGATTGCGCGGGACGGTGACACCGTCGTGAAAGAGCGCGAATTGAAGGGTGGCGAAGCCCATACGACCAACAATCGGATGGAATTGCTTGCCGCGATTAATGCGCTTGAGACGTTGTCATCCGCCAGCACGCTGACCGTTGTGACGGACAGTTCCTACGTCAAGGACGGGATCACAAAGTGGATTTACGGTTGGAAGGCAAAGGGCTGGAAGAAGAAGGGTGGCGAGATCAAGAACATTGATCTTTGGCAACGTCTGGATGAAGCGCGCCTGCGTCATGATGTGACGTGGGAATGGGTCAAGGGTCACGCAGGCCATCCTGAGAATGAACGTGCCGATGAGCTTGCCCGCGCAGGTATGGAACCATTTAAAAGTTAGCGAATTGCGCTTGCAGCGAGCGGGGGCGCACCTGCGGTGCGCAAGAATGAGTATTTAAGAGCCAAAGAAAGTCAGGACAGGTGCGTGGGCGGTGTCCAGCCTTGCAGCACCTCGCTGGCGGATGCAGCTTTTTTTCCTGCCCTTTGAAGGGTGTAGATTTGGACCGCGCTGTCTGACGTTCCGATGTAGAGGCCGTCCGTTGTGCTGACTTCGCCGGAGGTTAGGCGCTGTGCAGATTGGCTGGCGTGCAGGAACTTTATGCGTTCGCCGTTTGCTTCGGACCAAGCGCCGGGGAACGGGGAAAGGCCGTTGATTTGACGGGTGATTTGCTCTGATGTTTGGGTCCAGTCAACGCGCGCTTCGGCTTTATCGATTTTTGCGGCGTAGGTGACGCCTTCTTCGGATTGGATTTGAGGCGTCAGGTTTGGCAGTGCATCCAGCGCATCAATAATCGCCGTAGCGCCCAGCACGCTTAGGCGGTCATGCAATGCGCCTGTTGTTTCGTTTTCTTCGATGCCGATTTCGCGGCGCAGTAGGACGGGGCCGGTATCAAGGCCTGCTTCCATTTGCATGATGCAGACGCCGGTATTCGCGTCCCCTGCCATGATCGCGCGGTGGATCGGGGCTGCGCCGCGCCAGCGTGGGAGCAAGGAGGCGTGGATGTTCAGGCAGCCCTTGGTCGGGGCGTCCAGAATGGTTTGTGGAAGGATCAAGCCATAGGCGACCACGACGGCAATATCAGCGTTCAGTGCGGCGAAATCGGCCAGCGCTTCATCGGATTTGAGGGACACGGGGTGGCGCACAGTAAGCCCGAGTGCTTCGGCGCGGGATTGAACCGGACTTGGGCGGTCTTTCTTACCGCGCCCTGCGGGGCGAGGGGGTTGGGAGTAGACAGCACAAACATCATTCCCCGCATCAACCAAAGCGTCTAAAATTGGCACCGAAAAGTCGGGCGTTCCCATGAAGACAATGCGCATGACGTTCTTCCCCTTAGCGCAGCTTTTGCGCCTTTTTGATCAACATTTCGCGTTTGGTGCGGCTTAGGTTGTCAAAGTACATCTTCCCGTTCAGATGGTCGATCTGATGCTGCACGCTGGTCGCCCAAAGGCCGACGAAATCTTGGCGGTCATAAACGCCAGCTTCGTTCAGGAAGCGCACCGTCACAGCGCGTGGGCGTTCAAAAGACGCGGCAACGCCGGGCAGGTTCGGCGAGGCTTCTTCGTGAAGGCGCATCTCGGCGCTGGCATGCAGGATCGTCGGGTTGGCCATGCGCACCGCTTGGCCGCGTTTGTCGGAGGCATCAACAACGGCGAGGCGCAAAGACACGCCGATTTGGGGCGCTGCGAGTCCGACGCCCGGCATTGCGTTCATTGCCTCGATCATTTCCTCCCAAAGGGCGCGGATGTCGTCGGTAATTTCGGGAACCTCTGCGGCGGCGGTGCGCAGAACCTTGGCGGGCCACGGAATGAAGGGTCTATGTGACATGTGTAGCCTTTGATTTTGGTGGGCGCGTTACGCGTTGCCCCGTGCGATCTCACGCTTTAGCTTTTGCATTTTGCGCGTGATCATCTGGCGTTTCAGCGGCTTGAGATAGTCGATGAACAGCTTACCGTTAAGGTGGTCGATTTCGTGCTGAACGCAGGTCGCCCAAAGCCCATCAAAATCCTGCTGCACGGTCTTACCGTCAAGGTCCGTCCATTCCACCTTCACAGACGCGGGGCGTTCGACTTCGGCGTATTGATCGGGGATGGACAGGCAGCCTTCGTCGTAGACGTTTGTTTCTTCAGACGAGGACAGCACGCGCGGGTTGATGAGCACCATCGGTTCGGGCGTCGCCATTTCGTCCTTCACGCAATCCATCACGAGCATCCGTTGCAGGATACCGATCTGCGGCGCGGCAAGGCCGATACCGGGTGCGTCATACATGGTTTCCAACATATCGTCGGCCAATGCACGGGCGGCTTTGTCCACCTCGGCAACTGGGTCAGCTGTGGATTTCAGGCGCGGGTCGGGGTGGATCAAGATTGGGCGTAAGGTCATGGCGCCCATGTAAGGTGAACGGGGGCCGCTTGCAATATGGCGCAACGTGGGAGAAGGGCTTGCGTCCGCCGAGCATAAAGCTAGCTTGCTAAAAAAGGAGTACCTTCATGAGTTTTGACACCCCCATCAACCGTCGCGGCACCCATAGCGTTAAATGGGACATGATGGAGCAGATTTACGGTGTGGATGCCGACGATGGCATTGCGATGTGGGTTGCGGACATGGAATTCCAGCCGCCGACCTGTGTGCAAAACGCGGTGCAGAAAATGCATGATCACGGGGTGTACGGGTATTACGGTGACGAGCGGTCCTACCTTGCGGCGATCCAGTGGTGGATGGACACGCGCCATGGCTGGAAAATCGATCCGTCATGGATATTCACGACACATGGACTTGTGAACGGGACCGGCATGTGTGTGGATGCGTTTACTGCGCCGGGTGACGGTGTTGTATTGTTCACGCCAGTCTACCATGCCTTTGCCAAGGTGATTAACGCGGCGGGGCGCGAGGTTGTAGAATGCCTACTGACCAACGACAACGGCCGCTACGAATTCGACTTTGGCGCCTATGACGCACAGATGACTGGCAACGAGCGCATGGTTATTCTGTGTTCGCCCCATAACCCAGGTGGCCGCGTCTGGACCCGAGGCGAGTTGCAGGCGGTTGCCGCCTTTGCGAAACGTCATAGCCTGATTTTGGTTTCTGATGAGATCCACCATGACCTGACCTTCCCCGGCCACAAGCATATCCCGATGGCCCATATCGAGGGGATCGAAGACCGTCTTGTGACGATGACGGCGACCACCAAGACATTCAACATTGCCGGATCGCACAGCGGCAATGTCATCATCGAAGACCCAGACCTTCGCGGCGCATTTGGTGCGCGCATGGCAGCGCTGGGCATGTCGCCCAACAGCTTTGGCCTGTTCATGGCCGAGGCTGCCTATTCGTCGGAAGGTGCTGCGTGGGTTGATGAATTGCTCGTCTATCTGGACGGAAACCGAAAGCTGTTTGATGCAGGCGTGAATGCCATTCCGGGGCTGTCATCTATGCCGCTTGAGGCAACTTACCTAGCGTGGGTCGATTTCAGTGGCACAGGCATGTCGCGGGAAGAATTCACCGACCGCGTACAATCGGATGCGAAGATCGCCGTGAACCACGGGCCGACGTTTGGCTCGGGAGGAGATAACTTCCTGCGGTTCAACATCGCCGCACCACGCGCGCAAGTGCAAGAAGCCGTTGACCGACTGGCAAAAGCGTTCGGCGATTTACAGTAGTTTAGCGGCCCAACAATGCGATGGGCGCATCCTTGATACGTTCAAAATCAAGCGGTGCGCCGTCGCTCGCGGCGGTGTTGCGCTTGAATTCATAGACCATGTGGTCGCCCTCTTCGGCGGCGGCAACGATCAGGCATTGGCTGACGTGGTGCCCGCCATCATAGATGTCCACAAGGCCGCGCAGTTTCGGTGCATCTTCGAGCCCGAGCGCAAACCCCGTGCTTGTCATGCGTTCGATTTTGTAGCTTTCGCCATTCACCTCAACCCGCAGGCGAGTCTTTTTCTTAGCGGCTTTGGACTGGGCTGCGTGCAGCTCATTCCAGATCGATTGTGGCAGTGATTCCAACATAGTATTCCCCATCCAATGACAAATAGCATGGCGGAATAATGGTTTCGGTCAAGTTAACCTTTTGGGTTAGTTGGGAATTCACCGCTTAGACCGCGGCTTTGGGCCTTAAAACATGGGGTTTGGCGGCATCGTACAATGCAGAGTCCGGAAAGCCGTGGTCGTCTGACAGGGCTGGTCCCAATAGAATCAGTGCTGTACGGGTGATTTTTGCATCCCGCGCCTTCGCGCGAATATCCGACAACGTTCCGCGAATGATGAGCTGGTCCGGCCAGCCGACACGGTAAATCACAGCAGCGGGGCAATCGGCGCCATAATGCGGGATCAACTGGCGTTCGATTTCACGCAACGCACGGATGCCAAGGTGGATCGCAAGGGTCGTTCCTGTGCGTCCAAAATTGTCGAGGGTTTCACCCGCTGGCATGCCCGTTGATTTCATCGACATACGCGTCAGCACGATGGATTGCGCAACTTCAGGCACAGTCAGTTCCTGACCAAGTGCTGCCGCAGCGGCGGTATAGGCTGGCACGCCGGGGATGATTTCATAGTCGATCCCGTCGGCCTTGAGGCGACGAATTTGTTCTGCGATGGCGCCGTAAAGCGACGGATCACCGGAATGCACACGCGCGACGTCTTGGCCTTTTTCGTGGGCTTTGACGATTTCGGCGTGGGTTTCATCCAAGTGCATTGGGGCCGTATCCATGACCAATGCGCCCTCCGGTGCGATGGAAACCACCTCTTCGGGAACAAGACTACCAGCGAAAAGGCACACGGGGCAGGCTTTGATCAGGCGGGCGGCTTTGAGGGTCAGGAGTTCAGGATCACCCGGCCCTGCGCCGATGAAATAGACGGTCATTGTGTGGCCTCTTCTGGGATATAGGGATCGTCGCGTTTTGCGGTTAGGTCGCCGTCGATCTTGCGGGCATAGCCGCGTGGCGTGAACATGCGTGGGCCTTCGCCCAACTGCGCGAGGCGAGAATTGGAGGACCCGATAAGAACGACGGTGAGCATATCAACTTCGTCCACCTCAAGTTTATCAAGACGGCGGTAGCGGACCAGTTCCGTCGGGCGACCAAGGTTGGACGCCAGCATAACGGGCGTGTCGGCCGGACGGTGCTGCAAAAGGATATCACGCGCCTCAGCCAACAACGTGCGGCGGGTTTTGGACACTGGGTTATAGAAGGCGATGACGAAATCGCCCTGTGCAGCGGCGTTCAGACGGCGGATAATGTCATCGCGCGGTGTCAGAAGGTCTGACAGGCTAATCGTGCAGAAATCATGGCCCAGAGGCGCGCCAGCGCGGGCAGCAGCGCCTTGTAGCGCAGACACACCGGGGGAGCAGATAACCTCAACGCGGCGGGCGGCATCGCTGACGCCTTCTTCATCTTCGGCGCGGTCCAGAAGTTCAAACACCAGTGCGCCCATCGCGTAGATGCCCGCATCACCAGAACATACAAGCGCGACGTTCTTGCCAAGCGCGGCTTGTTCCAGCGCATAACGGCAACGCGCTTCTTCGCCGCCAAGCGGGAAATCGGAGCGTGTTTTACCAGCAGCGAGAGGGCCTAGGAGGTCAATGTATAGACCATAGCCAACCAGTTCTTCGGCATCCGCAACGAGGCGGGAAACCTCAGGCGTGCGCCACGCGGCCTGACCCGGCCCGATGCCAACAACGGACAAGCGGCCACGGGAACGACCAGCGAAATCGATGATCGGTTCAGGGGCGCGTGCGATGGCGCAGGTGGCGGTGGCAGTCTTGGATTTCTCAACGGTCAGGGTTGCGTCCGTACCAGCGGCGGCGAGGGCTGCGCCTTCTGACACGCCGTGGCAGCCGACCTCAGCGAAGACGACGTCGGATGGATTGGCAAGGCGCGGTGCTTCGCTTTCCAGTTCAGCGGCTGTGAAAACACGCAAAGGAACGCCAAGGCGTTGAGCCGCTTGAATGATCGCCGGTTCGTCTGCTTTGAGGTCGATAGAGGCGACACAGGCGATAGCGCCTTTGGCGATATTATTCGTTTGGAGGGTGTCCTCGACAAGCTGCCAGAGGTCTTCGGGGCTGGCGTTGCGGGCACAGCCCAGACCCAGCGCGAAGGACTGTGGATGGTAGACGAGGCGCGTTTCGTTGCCTGTTTCATCGGCCTCGGTCACGCAAAGTTCGATGTCTTTGCCGTTTGGAAGGTCGGCGTCAAAGACCGGCGTGCCGTTCCATGTAACGCCGCCACCGGACAGCAGGTTTGCCATTGCAGGCTTGGCGTCCTGCGGGTTTTGCAGGCGGTAGCCGAGTGGGGGTTCATCGAGCGCGACACCGAGCGCGACATCGCCGGCGGTGGTGACTGCGGCAGTCGCGTCGAGCGCATCAGCGATCTGTTTCGCCAGACGGTTCGCCCCGCGGTGCCCGCCAAGGAGCGGGACGACGACTTTGCCGTCATCGGACACCGAAACGACCGGCGGTTCGGTGGTCTTGTCGTTGAGTAGCGACGCCACGCCACGGATCAGAATGCCGGATGCACAAACACCGATGATCGGGGTGCCCGCAGCGAACAAGTCGCGGGTGTGATCCAGTGCATTGGTGAAGAATGCGTCAGCGCTTTGCACCCTACCCTCGCGGCCATGAACGGCGCAATTTAGCGCCTTTGCGATAGCGTGCGCGGTTGGCTCTCCGGATTTGGAGAGCGCTAGAATTACAGGTTTTACAGCCACGGGTCAGCCCCTTTGGTGAGCAAGATCATTGAGAAATACGGCGCCTTTTCAGGCGCTTGTGAAAGGGGAACGACAACCTGTTCGGGCAGGGTTGCGCGTTCGATATAGGTGGCGCTGTCGGTGAGACCGAGGTCATCAAGGACGGCGCGAATTTTCGGCAGATGCCGCCCGACCTTCATGATGGCCACGGCTTCGGCACCTGCGATGCGGTCTCGCAGGGTAGCTTCGTCCATCGGGCCCGGCAGGACGGTTAGGCGTTCGTTGCGGGCCACGAGAGGGCGGCCGGATTCGGCGGCGCAGGCGGTGATGGATGTGACGCCGGGGATAACTTTGACGGTGAATTTGCCCGTTAACCGCGCGTTAAGATACATGAACGATCCGTAAAAGAACGGATCGCCTTCGCATAAAGCAACGACATTTTCGCCTGTTTCCAGAACCTTAGCGATTTCAGCGGCGCCTTTGTCGTAGGCGGCTTGCGCGGGTTCGCGGGCGGTTGTCATTGGCACGTCCATGCGGATTTCACGCACGTTCGGGCCAATTAGGTCCGCCGCGATTGCGCGGGCGAAGCTGTCGCCGCCAGCAAGCGTCGGGTAGGCGATTGTGGTCGCGCCTTCTATAAGCCGTGCGGCTTTCAAAGTGATTAATTCGGGGTCACCGGGGCCGAGGCCGACGCCGTACAGTGTGCCATTCATCGCTTGATCAAACTCCATTGCGTCACGGGCATCGCGGGGCGCCAGCCGGTCAAATTGCCGATGGGGTCGGCGCGATGTGTCTGGATTTTCACGAGGTCACCGCCGTGGGTTTTGTGCAGCTCAATCAGGGTCGCTTCGGACTCGAGTGTTACCGCGTTCGCCACCAGACGACCGAGGGGGCGCAGGGCGGACCATGCGGCCTCATACGTGTCGTGCGACAGCCCGCCGCCGATGAAAACCGCGTCAGGGGCATCAAGCCCGCCTAGCGCGTAAGGCACTGTTCCGTCTACCAATTCCAGTTTCGGCGCACCGAGCGCGAGGGCGTTTTGGGCCGCCATATCACGGCGATCTGCGCGGGGTTCGATGCCGATAGCGCGGGCGTAACGGGCGGCGCGCATCCATTCGATTGCAACGCTGCCACAGCCTGTTCCAATGTCCCACAACAGGGCACCGCGCATGGGCATGAGCTTGGCGACGGTGGCGGCGCGGACCTCTTGTTTGGTCATGGTGCCGTCGGACACGAACAGGCTATCTGCGAGGCCGGGGACGCGCGGCAACAGGGCGGCGTCGGGGGCGGCAACGCAATCAATGCACAGCGTATTGAAGGCAGGAACTTCGTGGTTCCAATCGGCGGCGGCGCCGTCAAAACGTTCTTCGCGGTCCCCGCCCATTGCGGCGAGAACGGTCATCTGTGACTGCCCGAACCCGCGATCTGTGAGGAATTTCGCGATCTGTGCTGGGGTTTCTGCGCCTGTCGTTAAAACGATAAGCTTTTGATCTGGTTGAATAAAGGCGATCATTTGCTCAACGGGGCGGCCATGTACGGTGAGGGTTTCAACATCGGCCAAAGACCAGCCCATGCGGGCGGCGGCGAGCTGGAACGCGCTGAGTTGCGGGTGGTACACAAGTTGATCGGCTGGGATCGTGCGGCCAATGCGGGCACCGACAGAGAACCAGAGCGGATCGCCTGTTACCAGCACCACGGCGCGACGATTTTTCAACGATTCCAAGGTGGTAATCATTGCATCAAAGGGGGACGGCCACGCGATGCGTTCCGCTGTTGGGTTGACCGACAGCGTATGGTGACGGTCCCCGCCGACGATCACCTCTGCGGCTTCGACAACGGCACGGGTTGCGGGTGTGAGGCCATCCATTCCGTCCTCGCCGATGCCGACAATATGGAGCCAAGGTGCTGCGTTAACCATTGATCTGTTCCCCCGAATCCGACGTATGGAAACCGTATGGTTTCGGTATGGGTTTCATATGGGTCATTCTATGGGCTGCAACATTAACCATTTGAAATCTCCGGCAATCCAGCGGCGATCGCGTTGACGGCGGCGGAGGCCATCGCGGAGCCGCCTTTGCGGCCACGAAGTGTGATGAAATCAACGTTGCGCGGATTGGCGGCGAGTTCGGCTTTGGATTCGGCGGCACCGACGAAGCCCACAGGGAAGCCGAGGATCGCGGCAGGCTTTGGGAAGCCTTGGTCAATGAGGTCGAGCAAGTGAAACAGTGCGGTGGGCGCGTTGCCAATTGCGACGACCGCGCCTTCGATATGAGGTTCCCAGAATTCCACGGCGGCAGCAGAGCGCGTGTTTTCGATTTTCTTGGCGTGATCCGGTGTGCGCGGATCGTTGAGGGTGACGATGACTTCGTTATTGTTGGGCAAGTAGCGGCGGATGATACCCGCGCCGACCATTTCGCAATCACACAGAATTGGCGCGCCGGATTGAAGCGCATGGTGGCCTGCGAAAACAACCTCGGGCGTGAAGGCGAGGCGATCTGCGATTTCAACCATACCGCAGGAATGGATCAGGCGGGTGATGATCGGGTGCAGAGCCGTTGGGAACCGCTCAAGGCGCGCCTCTGCCTGCACCACTCCGAAGGACTGTGCGTAGATCGCTGAGGGGTTGGTTTCGTAAGGGCGCATGGATGTTCTTTTGGTCAGCGGAGGAGCCTCCGGCGGGGATATTTAGAAAACAAAGGCAAACAGGGTTTTAGGCTTTGGCTTTGCGGGCGGATTCCGGACCGTGCGGGTGGTCGGCGTGTGGGTAGACGGCGTGGTGGTGATCATGGTCGTGATCGTGATGATGGTGGTCATGATCATGGTGGTGATGATGGTGATCATGCGTTGCTGTCAGGCGGCACATGCCGGTGCAGAAGGTGTCGCATTGTTTGCAATCGGAAACGTTAGAACCGGGCGCGGAGGCGCCTTGGCCTTCGACGTGGTGATGGTGGGATTCCTGGATTGCGCCGACTTCAGTTTCAAAGCCGAGGACTTGGGTGCGGTATTTGCACAGCACACAGGTTGGTGGCGGTGTGTCGGAGAAGGCAGGATGGCTGCGCTGTTCCGGTTTGATATGGCGGTGTTCGCCGTTATCAAAAGCCAGCACCTGTTCGCGATAGCCGCAGATGCCGCAGTTGGGGGGCGGGTTTTCTGCGGTCTGTTCAATAATGCGTTCGGCGAAGGTTTCGAGGACCGATGCGTGATCGCCCAAGTAGTCGGCTTTGACGAACTGAATGTCGGGGTTCTGCGCTGCGACTTGGTCGGTGAAACCATAGATGCGATCGATCAGGATACCAGAGAACAGGAAATACGGGGCGACGATGATGCGTTTGTAACCGAGCTTGGCCGCGTGGGTCAGGCTGGGTTCGACAAGGGGGAATGTCACGCCGGAGTAGCCGACTTCGAGCCAGCCGAAACCGATGCCTTCTTGCAGCATACGGGCGATTTTGGCGACGTTGCCGTTGGCGTCCGGATCAGACGCGCCACGACCGATAACGACGAGGCAGGTGTCGTGAAGGTCGACGTGTTGTACTTTGTTGGCGGCGTCTACGGCGTCTTGGATGCGGCCCGCAGCGGCAGCGATCATTTTCGGATCAACACCGAGTTCGCGGCCGTAGGAAATTTCGATGCCGTGTTTGGCAGCGTAAGTGTTCAACACGGTTGGGATGTCATTCTTGGAATGCATCGCGGCGAACAGCATGCCGGGGACGGCGAGGATACGAGTGCAGCCGCTTTCGCGCAGTTTATCCAAACCATCGCGGATCACGGGGTTGGCGAATTCAAGGTAGCCGTATTCGGTTTGCCAATCGTCAGGCAGGTAGGCCGGAAGTTTATCCGCAAGGGTTGCAAATTCGTCGACTGCGGATTGCGAGCGCGAGCCGTGGCCGCAGATCATGACGCCGGTTTTTGGGGAAGTGCTCATGCTGGGACCTCTTCTTCGTCGTGATCCTCGGACGCGTCTTCGACCTGCGCGTCATTCGCCTTTTTACGACCACCCAGCAGAGCGATTGCACCTGCGATTGCGATGCCACCCAGAGCGATCCAATGGCCGTGGCCGCCGACGTCAGCCAAGTGACCGATGTGGGCAAACGCAGGCGACGCCGCGAAGGTGATGAAAAGAGCAAGGGTTAGGCGCATGTCGGTCTCCGTCTATTGATCCCATAGATCAGAGAGCCGCGTAAGCGGAGCGGACGATTTGCACATCGGGTCCCCGTTTTGGGTCGACCTTGGGCGCAACAACCTCTCTGACCCTTTCGGGTGTCGTCTGGGGCGTTGGTATCGCGCCAAGCGCCGCGCCGCAATCAAGTTTGCGTCGGGCAGCGGAGCGAAACCGACCTGTGCAACGGCGCACCATCATTGCGCCGTGGTACTGGTTGGTGAATGGCTGCAATGGCGCTAGGTGTGTCGCAACAGTTAGAGGAGAGACCGATGGGCCAGCTTGTTGACGGTAAGTGGCATGACGTTTGGTATGACACGAAATCCACCGGCGGCGCGTTCAAGCGCACCACGGCAGCGTTTCGCAATTGGATCACGGTAGATGGATCTGCGGGGCCATCTGGCGAAGGTGGGTTTGAGGCCGCATCGGGGCGCTATCATTTGTATGTGTCCTACGCCTGCCCTTGGGCGCATCGCACGTTGGTTTTCAGGACCTTAAAGGGATTGGAGCCGCATATTTCGGTAAGCGCTGTGCATCCTGATATGCTGTCGGATGGCTGGACATTTGAGACGGATGATCACGGCGCGACGGGGGATACGCTCTATGGTTTGCCGTTTGCCCGCGACATTTACTTGAAGGCGGATCCACAGGTTTCGGGGCGTGTTACGGTTCCGGTCCTGTGGGACAAGGAACGCGAAACGATTGTCAGCAACGAGAGTTCCGAGATCATCCGCATGTTCAATTCTGCCTTTGACGGGATCACAGGCAACACGGACGATTATTGGCCCGAAGACATGCGCGGCGACATCGAGGAAGTGAATGCGCGCGTTTATGACACAGTGAACAACGGGGTCTATAAGTCCGGTTTCGCGACTACACAGGCCGCATATGACGCCGCCGTTGGCCCATTATTCGAATCGCTTGAGTGGTTGGAGGAACGTTTGGGCCAAGGGCGATACCTAATGGGCGACACGTTGACGGAGGCGGATTGGCGGCTTTGGACGACGTTGGTGCGGTTCGATCCGGTCTACCATTTGCACTTCAAATGTAACCGCAAACGCATCGTGGACTACCCGAACCTTTGGGGTTTTACACGCGAGTTGTATCAGATTGCGGGCGTGGCTGAGACCGTAAACATGGACCACATCGTGCGTCATTATCATTACAGCCATGAAACGATTAATCCGAGCCGGATTATTCCGGTGAACCCTGATCTGGATTTTATGGCGCCGCACGGGCGGGGATAAGGGTTGCGGCAGTTCGTCGTTTGAGGTTCAAGTTTGCTGAACTCAAACCGCGAGGCCGCCATGACAACTTGGATCACCATTTGCGACACCTGTAAGCGCACAGGCTGGGAAGAAACCGGCATGGAAAAGACCGACGGTGAGGCGTTGGCCGAGATGGTTGAGGCCGCCGCCGCTGGAGCGGGCGATGTCAAAACGCGCCGTGTGTCCTGCACGATGGGGTGCGATCGCGCCTGCAACATTACGGTGCAATCAAAGGACAAGATCAACTACTCGCTCGGGACGTTTGAAGCGACAGTCGAGGATGCTGAGGCGATTGTTGAATATGCCGAGAAGCATGCGGCGAGTGAGACCGGACAAGTGCCGTACCGCGAGTGGCCGCAGGGTGTGAAGGGGCATTTTGTGTCCCGTCACCAACCGCTACCGGAATGAGCGATAAGCGCGATCATGGTGGCGGCCTTGATGCCGCTGTTGCCGAGTATGGTGGCACTCGGGGTGACTGGCTGGACCTGAGCACAGGGATCAATCCGGTGCCTTATCCGGTGGGTGAGATCGACCCCGAAGCGTGGACCGCCCTCCCCGATCAAGGCGCGATGGACCGTTTGCTGGCCGCAGCCCGCAAGTTTTGGAATGTGCCTGAGGGTGCGGAGATTGTAGCGGCGAATGGGGCGTCGGCGATTATTGCGAAGGTGCCGTACCTGACGGATCATGGCAGCAAAGCTTACATCCCGGGTCCGACTTACAACGAACACGCTGCCGCCATTGAAGCGACAGGGACATGGACGCAAACCGATAAGCTCAACGAAGCGACGTTGAGTGTATTCGTTCACCCCAACAATCCAACCGGACGCTTTTGGGAAGCCGAACGTATTGGCGCGACTGGGTTGTGTGTTGTGGATGAGAGCTTTTGCGATGTTTACCCACACAATAGCCATGTCGAACAGTCCAAGCACGACAGCATTTTGATCCTAAAGAGCTTTGGGAAATTCTGGGGGTTGGCGGGCCTAAGACTCGGTTTCGCAATTGGCACGGCCTTCACCATGAGCCCAATTCATCGGCCAAAGAAGGACGGTGTAGTTGAAAAAGCGGTTCCTATGGCCACCCTTCAAGAACACCTTGGCCCTTGGGCGGTCGCTGGTCCTGCGTTGGAAATCGGGGCACGGGCGTTGGAGGATGTGGCGTGGGCCGAGGCAACGCGGGCGCGTTTGGCGGCGGATGCGGCACGACTGGATGGGCTGATGACCCGCGCTGGGGCAAAGGTTGTGGGCGGAACGGATTTGTTCCGGTTGTATGAGTTTGCGGATGCAGAGGCGGTGCAAGCGCATCTGGCGAAAGGCCATGTCTGGAGCCGGATTTTCCCTTATTCAAAGACGTGGTTGCGGCTGGGATTGCCGCACCCTGATCGTTGGGGCCAGCTTGAGGCGGCGGTTGAGGGATTGGCCTAATGGCATTGGTTTTGGCCATGTTGTTGGATGCTGCTTTCGGGGAACCGAAGTGGCTTTGGGATCGTGTTGCGCACCCAGCTGTGCTGATGGGGCGCGCGGTGGGTTGGCTGGATCAACGGCTGAACAACCGGACGCGACGGGCGGGTGTGATTACGGTTGCCATTCTTACGATTGGGGCCTTGGTGCTGGGTTTGATCCTTTGGGCCATTCCCGGAATTTGGGTTGAGGTTATTGTTGGGGCAATGCTGCTCGCGCAGCGGTCTTTGGTGCAACATGTCCAAGCGGTGGCAGATGCGCTGCGTTTGTCGGTGAGCGATGGACGCCACGCGGTGGCGATGATTGTTGGCCGCGATGTGCGCGATATGGATGGGCCTGCGGTGGCGCGTGGCGCGATTGAAAGCGGCGCGGAGAACCTGAGCGACGGGGTGATCGCGCCTGTGTTTTGGTTTGCCTTGGCGGGGCTGCCCGGACTGTTGGTGTACAAAGTGGTGAACACGGCTGACAGCATGATCGGCTATCGGACCGAAAAGCACGAGGCGTTTGGCTGGGCTGCGGCAAAGCTAGATGATGTTTTAAATTGGCTTCCGGCGCGATTAACGGCGCTTTTGATATGGTGTGTTGCGCTGCGACGGGCACCGCTTGCAAGCATCCGGCGCGATGCAGCACTGCATCGTTCCCCGAATGCGGGTTGGCCAGAGGCGGCGATGGCGCCTGCGCTTGGCGTGTCCCTATCAGGGCCGCGCAGCTATGAAGGTGTGATGCAGGATTTCGCGTGGGTCCATGCGGACGGGCGCAAGGATGCAGGGCCGAACGATATTGACGCAGCCGTTGGTATCCTTTGGAAAACGTGGGGTTTGGCGTTATTACTGGCCTTAGTTATCACCCAATTCAAGGGTTTAGCATGGTGGGTCGTGGCTGTCGTTTATGTGATCGCCAACGGGTTTTAATCCCCTTGTGGCCTGACTTCGCTCAGCTACGGTGGGCGCGACAAATTTGGAGTGACTATGTTTAAACCCTTTTCGTTTGCCATGTTTATGTTGGCATCCCCCGTCGCGGCCCAGCAATGCGGTGGTTCCTTTAGCAGTTTTCTGAATGGCTTGGTCGATGAGGCATCGACGCACGGGATTGATCGCGCGACGGCGCAAGGATTTCTTGCGGGGGCGCAGCAGGATCAAGCGGTGCTGAATGCGGACCGTTCGCAGGGGGTTTTCCAACGGGACTTCATCGACTTTTCGCGTCGCCTGATCTCAAACAACAGGATTCAGAATGGGCAAAATCAGGCGCAACGACAAGATGCCATATTTGACCGCATTGAGGCCGAGTTCGGGATTCCGCGCGGGGTGCTGCTGGCATTTTGGGCGTTCGAGACGGATTACGGCGCGATTCAGGGGGATTTCAACACCCGCAATGCCTTGGTGACTTTGGCGCATGACTGTCGCCGCCCCGAGCTGTTCCGCCCACAAGTTTTCGCGGCGATGGAGCTGTTTGCACGTGGTGATTTTGACCCTGCGCGCACGACCGGTGCTTGGGCGGGTGAGATCGGCATGGTTCAGATGTTGCCCGGTGACATCATTGAAAATGGCCGCGATGGCGATGGCGACGGGCAGGTGAGCCTGAAGACATCCGCGCCGGATGCGTTGTATTCGGGTGCGTCGGTTCTGGCGTCACTTGGGTGGCAGCCAAACCAGCCGTGGTTGCAAGAGGTGACGGTGCCAAGCGAGTTGGATTGGGCACTGTCGGGGATTGAGACCAAACGCCCCGCCTCAGATTGGGCCGCAATGGGGGTTTCTGCACGTGAAGGGACATTAGCAAACTTACCTGCGTCACTGATTTTGCCGATGGGCCGCAAGGGGCCGGCGTTCCTCGCCTATCCGAATTTCGATGTCTATTTCGAGTGGAACCAGTCGTTTGTTTACGTGCTGACAGCGGCCTATTTCGGCACGCGTTTGCAGGGAGCGCCTATTTATAATGCCGGCAATCCTGATGCGGGGCTTTCGGGTGACCAGATCAGGGTGTTGCAACAAAAATTGCAGACACGCGGGCATAATGTAGGCGGGGCTGACGGCATTCTTGGGGCACGTACGCGGATTGCGATTCAGGCAGAACAAACGCGGCTAGGAATGCCTGCGGATGCGTGGCCGACTGCGCAATTGCTCAACGCGCTTTAGCGGATTTCGCGCACAGGAAAGCGCATGCCGTCAGACGTGAGCATCACGAGTCGATCACCGGAGGTTACGAACATATCGCAGCGCTCAATACCGGTGACAAAGACCACGCAGAGCGTGGCGTTCTCAGCGAATTCATGCGTGCCTTCCCAGACGCCGCCGCCGTTTTCCGCTGCATAAGTCCATGCATACGAACCGTCGGTGGCGTAGCGGCTGACTCCGCCGTCAAAATACTCAACGTCACGATCAAGGATCATGTCTGACAGGGCAGCGCTGGTCGGCACGGTGTCGCTGTCGCGAAGTGCAAAGTCTTGCGCGGTGGCGGGCGTGGCAAAGGCCACGAGGAGAGCGGCAAATTTCATAAGAGTATGGTGGCACAGCAGGTGTCGGTTGTCGTGTCACGTGTGCGTTATGCCACCAGTGTTGTCGCCGCCTTGAGGTCAACGGACACCAGCTGGCTAACGCCCTGCTCGCCCATTGTCACACCGAACAGACGGTCCATACGTGACATGGTGACAGCGTGGTGCGTGATGATTAGGAAACGCGTGTTGGTGCGGCGTGTCATTTCATCAAGCAGGTCACAGAAACGCGTGACGTTGGCGTCATCTAGCGGCGCGTCGACCTCGTCCAACACACAGATTGGCGCGGGGTTGGCGAGGAACACGGCAAAGATCAGCGCCATTGCGGTCAGGGTTTGTTCTCCACCGGACAGCAGGGACAGGGTGCTGAGTTTCTTGCCGGGGGGTTGGCACATGATCTCGAGGCCCGCTTCGAGCGGGTCATCGGATTCGACCAAAACGAGCTTGGCCTCGCCACCGCCGAACAGGTGTTTGAACAGGGTGCCGAAGCTCTCGTTGACTTGCTCAAACGCGGTCAGCAGGCGTTCGCGGCCTTCTTTGTTCAGGGATGCGATGCCTGTACGTAGGGCGCGGATCGCGTCCTCGAGGTCGGTCTTTTCTTTGACCAGCAGGTCATGCTCTTCCTGCACTTCTTTGGCGTCTTCTTCGGCGCGCAGGTTCACTGCGCCCAGCGCGTCTCGCTGGCGTTTGAGGCGGTTCACGTCGTTTTCAATATTGTCCGAGGACGGCATTTTGTCGGGGTCGACATCAAGCTGTTCGAGAAGGTTTTCAGGCGTGGTTTCCAGCGCCTCTTGGATACGTTCAACGGCGTATTGCGTGGTTTCTTTGGCCGCATCAGCGCGCGCTTCGGATCGGGCGCGGGCTTCGCGGGCCTCAGACGCTGTGCGTTCTGCATCGCGCTCGGCCATCGTCGCATCGCGCAGGGCTGTTTCCGCAAGGGCGAGCTTATCAGAGGACTCTTTGCGGCGCTCTTCTGCCTCTCCGATCGCATCGGCAAGTTCATCCCGCTTGGCGGCGATTTCGTCCGGCGCGGTCATCGCCTCTTTCAGCTCGTCTTCGGACGTTTCCTTGCGCTCTTGCAGTTCGGCGGACCGTTTGTTGGCGGTTTCAAGGCGGTGCTTCCAGCCGCTGATTTCTTTGGTGATTTCCTGACCGCGCTTGGTGCGGGCTTCGCCTTCGCGGCGGACTTCGTCGTAGCTGGATCGCTTTGACATCATTGTCATACGCGCCGCTTCGACGGTCATTTTGATGTCTTCGACTTCACCGCGGGCTTCGTCGAGATTGCCGAGGGATTTATAGGTGGCTTCCGCCTCGCTCAGCGCTTTGCGAGCGCTCATGGCTTCTTCTTCGTGGCGCGCCACGGCGAGGCCGCTGGATTCCAGTTTACCATCCGCCAAATTGCGGTCTGCTTCGGCGCGGGATAGGGCGCGATTGGCATCCGCTACGGCGCCATCGGCGGCACGGCGGGCTTCGCGGGCGGCCTTGTCAGCCTGCGCCAGTTCAGCAAGGCGCGTGGTTAACATTTCATGGGCTTGGCGCATGCCGTCGGCCTTGGCCGTTGCATCGTTGAGGTCCTTTTTCAGCCCCTCAAGACGGTTGATTTGCTCAAGCCGCAGCGCGGCGGCGGATGGTGCGTCTTCGGCAGCGGCACGGAAACCATCCCAGCGCCATAAGTCGCCCTCGATAGACACAAGGCGCTGCCCGGGAGCGAGGTCTTTTTGCAGACGCGCGCCATCGGTGGCATCTACAAGACCGACCTGCCCCATGCGGCGCACGAGAACTTCGGGCACCGACACATAATTGGTCAGCGCCTTCACCCCAGACGGCAGGCTTTGCGGTTGCGGATAGCTTGGCAACGGAACCCAGCCGGACCCCATGTCGGGCGTAACAGCGGGTGCCTTAAGGTCATCGGACAGCGCAGCGCCAAGGGCCTTTTCATAGCCGGAATCAACGCGCAGCTGGTCGAGGATTTGCGAACCTTCAGAACTGTCGCGATCGACAAGCTTGGACAGCGCACCGGTTTCAGCCCGTAGCGCGTTGGCTTCGCCTTCTGCCTCGGAGCGCAAGGCGCGGGCGTCGGCTTCGCGGGCTTGCGTATCGGCACGGGCGGCTTCGGCTTCGGCCAGCACGGTTTCCGCTTTGTCTGCAGTAGCGCGGGCTTGGCTTTCAGCGGCTTTCGCAGCATCAAAATCAAGTGCTGCTTTTTCCAGCGCGGCGGTGGCCTCGGTGCGGGCCAGAATTGCGCGTTGCGCTTCGGCTTCGTTCTTTTCCAGCGTCTTGCGGTGGTCTTCGATCAGGCGTTGGGCGGACTGGTGCCGCGCGGCAAGTCGCGCGACATCTTCGGTCAGCTGCGCAAGGTCCGCTTCGCGATCTGCCAGAATTTGCGCACCATCGGTTGAAGCAACGCGTGCCTCCTCAAGGCGTTCATCATGGCCGACGCTGGCCTTGGCGATCTCGCGGCCTTCCCATTCAAGACGTTCAATCGTTTCACCGGCATCTTTGTTCAGGCCTGCTTCACGCTCCATATCAAGGGCGAGCTGTTCGATCCGATTGGTGAGGGTTTCGATGGTTTGTTTGGCGCGGGCTTCTTGGTCGGCAAGGGTGTCGCGCTGCACATGAAGGCGTTGCAATACGGCCGCGGCAATCGCTTCTTCTTCGCGCAGGGGCGGCAGGGCGTCTTCGCTGGTTTGGCGGGCCTTGGCCGATTGGCGGGCGGCGGTTTCTGCGCTGGCGGCTTCGTTGGTACGGGTGCGCAACTGGTCTGCGGCGACAGCACGGGCTTCATCCGCTTCTTTCCAACGCCGATACAGCAACAGGCCTTCGGACTGGCGCAATTCATCCCCGATGGAACGGTACCGTGCCGCTTGGCGGGCTTGGCGGGCCAATGCCCCGAGCTGCCCTGCGAGCTGTTCGATCACATCATCCACGCGGGCAAGGTTTTGTTCGGACCCTTTGAGTTTCAGCTCAGCCTCATGGCGGCGCTGGTAGAGGCCGGAAATGCCGGCGGCCTCTTCAAGAATGCGACGGCGCGCTTTGGGTTTGGAGTTGATGAGTTCCGCGATCTGACCTTGGCGCACAAGGGCAGGTGAATGCGAGCCAGTGGAGGCATCCGCAAACAGCATCTGCACATCCCGCGCGCGGACGTCTTTTGTGCCAACCTTGTAGGCGGAGCCCACGTCGCGGGTGATGCGGCGCACGATCTCAAGGTTGTCACTGTCGTTGAACGCGGCGGGCGCGAGGCGTTCTGCGTTATCGATGTGAAGCGATACTTCGGCGAAGTTGCGGGCCGGACGGGTGGCGGCGCCCGCAAAGATAACGTCTTCCATACCGCCGCCGCGCATCGCGGTCGGGCGATTCTCGCCCATGACCCAGCGCAGAGCCTCAAGCAGGTTCGATTTTCCGCAGCCGTTTGGGCCGACAACACCTGTCAGCCCGTCCTGAATGATCAGGTCGGTCGGGTCGACGAAGCTTTTGAAGCCGTTAAGGCGAAGGCGGGAAAACCGCATGTGGGCTGCTCGTGTTGATTCTTGTGCGGTACAGTGTCGCCGCCAGATAAGCTGCGAGTCAACGACGGGACACTGAATGTGGATGGGTTTAGGCAGTTATCCACAAGATATTGCGGCATTTCGCTTGCTTTTGTTTCATAAATATCCCCGCCGGAGGCTCCTGCAAGCACCAAGACCACGTCGGTTTCTGGCGGATCACGCCGGAATCAGCCTTGACCCAATCCGTTTCAATGCCCACAACGAAGGTGCATGGTTCAATGCGGTCCGGCCAAGCTGGACTGTGGATCAAATGGGAATGTGGTGCAGGTCGATCCATCTAGGAGACCAAATGCCACAGCCGCCCCCGCGACTGTAAGCGGTGAGTGTTCGTCCAAGCCACTGAGGGAAACCTTGGGAAGGTGGGCGGAAATCACGATGACCCGCGAGCCAGGAGACCTGCCATGCGTGATTGAAACCGACCGTCGGGGATGACGGGACAAAGGAGACGACCCATGAACGCTCAAAATAACACAGCGGCTCAGACTAAAGCCATTGCACGCACGGATCTGTCCGTTCTGCCAATCGCATTTGCGGTTCTTGGCGGCTTGATGCTGCTTTTCGCATCTGGTTACGCACAAGCATCTGTTCTGCACGACGCAGCACACGATCAGCGTCACGCGATGGCATTTCCCTGCCACTAAGGCAGTCGATTTACTGACATGACCAAGAATTTGTTGACCAGCGCGGTGTTCGCTGGCGTTGCAGCGGGGCTGATTGCCGCCTTGCTGCAATTCGTATTCGTCATTCCGGCTTTGCTGGAAGGTGAACTATTTGAAACTGGCGCGCGGGTTCATTTCGGCGCGAACGGATCGCCAGAAAGCGACCGTGGCTCACCAGGCTTGGGCACGGAATGGGCCCGTCATGCGATGACCATGGGTTTTAACGTCGTGACCTATGTGGGCTTTGGCTTTTTGCTGCTTGCGGCAATGGCTTTCGCCGAGATGCGCGGGTTGACGACGATCACGCCGAAACAAGGGATCATCTGGGGTCTAGCAGGGTTCATCGCAATCCAGCTTGCGCCTGCGATTGGCTTGCCGCCTGAATTGCCTGGCACGCCTGCGGCTGAAATCGGGCCCCGTCAGATGTGGTGGCTTGGTACTTTGGTTGCATCCTCGCTTGGGCTTTGGATTATTGCGTTTGGGCGTGGCTTCACGGCCCTTGGTGGTATCGTTCTGTTGCTGATCCCCCATATCATTGGCGCGCCGCATTTGGACGCGTTTTGGGGTGTGGCACCGCCTGAGTTGTCGGCAGAATTCGTCACGCTCAGCCTTGGGGCGGCGGCGGCGGGGTGGTCGACGCTTGGTTTCCTATGCGCGTGGTTCTGGACGAAAGAGCTCTAGGCAGGGATGCGCCCGACGAGACAGAACCGCAGGTTCCCTGCGGGTCGGGCATCCATGATCTGGCCGTCGCTACTGTCGGCATAAAGTTTGGCAAAGGCCTCGATGTCTTCCGGGGCGTCGGGGTCAACGCCGGTAAATAGATACGCGGCTTTCCCTTCGGCGCGCACCGCAAGGCTGATGGGTTTGTCGCACACATTCATACAGTCGGTGGTTTCCACCGGCACACGGCCCTGCAACGCGCGGGCAAGGTCGGCACCACCTGAACAACCCGTGCAAACGATGAAACGATCGCCTTTTGACGTTATGTCTGCGGTCATACGACTTTCCTTTCGCCCATAATCGGGTCACACATATCTGCTGCTAAACAGAAGGACTACATCAATGTCTGCGAAGATCCCCGCCACGGTTGTAACTGGTTTCTTGGGTGCTGGTAAAACCACACTGATCCGGCACATGCTGGAGAACGCCAAAGGTAAGCGTATTGCGCTGATCATCAACGAGTTTGGCGATTTGGGTGTCGATGGTGACATTCTGAAGGGGTGCGGGATTGAGACCTGCACTGAGGAGGATGTGGTTGAACTGTCCAACGGGTGCATTTGTTGCACGGTGGCGGATGATTTTATCCCGACGATGGAAATGCTGTTGGGCCGCGATAACCCGCCGGACCACATCGTGATTGAAACATCCGGTCTGGCGCTTCCGCAGCCGTTGGTGCGGGCGTTCAACTGGCCGGGTATTTCAACCAAGGTGACCGTGGATAGCGTGGTTACTGTTGTGGATGGCAAGGC
Organism: Octadecabacter ascidiaceicola; assembly: GCF_900185015.1. Classification (GTDB taxonomy): domain Bacteria; phylum Pseudomonadota; class Alphaproteobacteria; order Rhodobacterales; family Rhodobacteraceae; genus Octadecabacter; species Octadecabacter ascidiaceicola. The sequence goes on from NZ_FXYD01000003.1 coordinate 366,473, forward strand.
GGTTTCCGCTGGCCAGTTTGCCCATAACGTTGCTGCCGTGGATGCGCAGCGAAAGCTGGACGACAACCTTGACCACGAAACGCCACTGGCAGAGCTGTTCGAAGACCAGATCGCCTGTGCGGATATGATTGTGGTCAACAAGACCGACCTGTTGGCAGAAGGCGAAGCAGACCATCTGCGCGCCGTGTTGAAGGCCGAGGCCCGCAAGGGCGTGCAGGTTGTGACCTCCACGATGGGTGCATTGCCCGTAAGTGTTTTGCTGGGTCAGCGCATTGGCGCCGAGAACGATCTGGATGCCCGTCATGAAGTACATCACCACCACCATGACCACGACGATGATCACCATCACGACGACCACGATCACGAACATTCCCATGGGCATGATGAGTTTGAGAGCTTTGTGGTTGAACTGGGCGAGATCGAAGACGCCAATGCATTCGCTGAAAAGGTCGCAGACGTGATCCGCGCCCACGATATTCTGCGCCTTAAGGGGTTTGCTGCGATCCAAGGCAAGCCAATGCGCCTAACGTTGCAGGCGGTTGGCCCACGCGTTGATACGTATTTTGACCGTCCGTTTGGGACTGCGCCGCGACTGACCCGCCTTGTCGTGATTGGTCAGGCCGGATTGAAGCACGCGGAGATTGATGCCGCGTTGCGTGCATGATCGTCGTTGAAGCGGGTGATCCGTTTCATCCGCAGGCCAAGGCCTTGCTTGAGGCGAGCCATGCGCTGATGGGGGAGTTGTTCGCCGCCGAGGCGAACCATTACCTGAGCCTTGATGCGCTGACGGCTGATAATGTGCATTTCTTCACGGCGCGACGTGGTGAAGTAATTGTCGGAGTTGGCGCGCTGGCCGTTAAGGACGACTATGGCGAGCTGAAATCGATGTTTGTTGAGGAAGCATCGCGCGGTCAGGGCATAATCGACGCGATCATGCGCCAACTTGAGGACCATGCACGCGAGCTGGAACTGCCGATGCTGCGTTTGGAAACAGGGTCATTGTTGCACGCGGCGCACAAGGTTTATGCGCGACATGGCTTCATTGTTTGCGGCCCGTTCGGGGATTATGAAAACGGCGAATTTTCAGTCTTCATGGAAAAGCCGCTAGAGGGCGACGCGTGAATTTACTTCTTCGCCTTCTCAGCGTTCGCCTTCATTTTCGCGAGCAAGTCTGCCTTGGACGGGCGCGAGTTGAACGGCGTTTTCTTGGACCCGTAGGCGTTGTGCTCGGAATGGCGGGGCTGGCCCTTTGCCGGTTTCGGCGCGCCTGCAGCTTTGTAGTCCATGATAATTCTCCTGTGTTGAAAGGCGTCTAACGGATGCACCTGCTTGCCGCCACCCCTGGATCGATTGACGACGGGAAAGAGCCCGTTGATCTGGGACAGACCCCAGCCGATGTCGTGGTGATTTCTGCGGCGGATACCGAGCTTGCGGCGCTATCGGGCGCACGTGGTGAGATGGATGCCCCGCCGACGTTGCGTTTGGCGAGCATGATGCATTTGATCCACCCGCTGTCGGTAGATTTGCATCTGGACCAATGCGCGACCAAGTCCCGTCTGGTGATCGCGCGGTGTTTGGGGGGGGCTGGTTACTGGAAGTACGGTGTTGAACAGTATGCAGCGCGGTTGCGGGCGGCCGGTGTTCAACTGGCGCTGCTTCCGGGTGACGACAAACCGGACGAGGAACTGCGGGCGCTGTCGACTGTGGCGGATGCAGACTACGATGCGCTTTGGTCGTATTTGGTTGAAGGTGGCCCTGAGAATTCGACGAACTTTCTGGCCTTTGCCAAGGCGATGCTTGAGGGAACTGAGGCACCGGAAACCGCGCGTCCGTTGATGAAGGCTGGCATTTACTGGCCCGGTGCAGGCGTTTCTGATTTGGCGACCGCGCAGGCGGAATGGACGGATGGTGCGCCTGTGGTGCCGATCGTGTTTTACCGCGCCTTGGTGCAGGGCGCGGGCCTGAACCCGATCAACCGTTTGGTGAAATCGCTGATCCGCGCAGGGTTGAACCCCCTGCCGGTTTTTGTAGCCTCGCTAAAGGACCCGCTATCGCAGGCGGTTTTAGAACAGCTGTTTGTTGCCGCCAAACCAGCCGTAATTTTGAACTGCACCAGCTTCGCGGTTGGGTCGCCCCATGCGGGCGATGCGGCCACGATGAACCCGCTCGCAGCACCAAGCGCGAACAAGGCTGTGGTGTTTCAGGTGGTGCTGGCAGCGTCATCGGAAGAGGCATGGGCTGAGGGCCTCACGGGATTGAGCGCTCGCGACATAGCGATGAACGTTGCGTTGCCGGAGGTTGATGGCCGCGTTCTGTCCCGCGCGATCAGTTTTAAGGGTGAAGCATATTTTGATGAGGCTACCGAGTGCCCCATTGCTACTTATCGCGCCGTAGGCGATCGCGTGGCGTTTGTAGCAGAACTGGCCGCAAAGTGGGCCACGTTGCGGGCGACACCCGAAGCCGACAAGAAGATCGCGCTGGTGCTGGCGAACTACCCGAATAAAGACGGGCGTTTGGCGAATGGCGTGGGCCTCGATACGCCCGCTGCGACGGTGCATGTTTTGGAGCTTCTGGCCGCGCAAGGGTATTCAGCTACGCCGCCCGCAGATGCAAAGGTTTTGATGGACACCATGATGGCCGGTCCCACCAATTGGCTAACGGATCGCGCGGACCGGGATGGGGGCGAAGTGTTGCCACTGGAGGTCTACAAACAACATTTCGACGGACTGCCTTATGATGTCAGACAACAGATAGCCGACCGTTGGGGTGAGCCGAGCGCTGATCCATTTTTGCGCGAGGATGGCTTCGCGCTGTCGATCCATCGCTATGGCAATGCAGTTGTCGCGTTGCAGCCCGCGCGGGGCTATAACATTGACCCGACGGACACCTACCATTCGCCAGATCTGGTTCCCCCACACAATTACTTGGCGTTCTATTTCTGGCTGCGTCATCATTGGGGTGCGGATGCGGTGGTGCATATGGGCAAACACGGGAACCTTGAATGGTTGCCCGGAAAAGCGACAGCATTGAGCGAGACATGCTGGCCGGAAGTTGTGCTCGGCGCGACCCCGCATGTGTATCCGTTTATTGTGAACGATCCCGGCGAAGGCACGCAGGCGAAGCGCCGCGCGGCAGCCGTGATCATCGACCATTTAACGCCCCCGTTGACCCGCGCTGAAAGCTACGGACCGCTGCGGGATTTGGAAGCTTTGGTTGACGAGTACTATGAAGCGGCAGGCGTTGATCCGCGCCGCATTGATCTGTTGCGCCGTGAAATCCTGTCTTTGTCTGACGTAAGTGGCCTTGCGAAAGATGCAGGATTCAGTGGCGATGAAGACGGGGATTTGGCGAAGTTGGATGCCTACTTGTGTGAGCTGAAAGAAGCGCAAATTCGCGATGGATTGCATGTGTTCGGTCAGTCCCCTGTTGGAACGCTTGAACGCGATTTAGCGATCGCTTTGGCGCGGGTTCCGCGGGGCAATGGCGCAGCGCGCGAGGCGTCTTTGTTGCGTGCGTTGGCAGAGGATTTGGGGCTGTCGTTTGATCCATTGGATTGTGAATTGTCGGCGGAAGCAGAACAGAAGCCCGATGCGTTAGCCCGCGTAAGTGACGATATTTGGCGCACGCTTGGGGACACTGTGGAACGGTTAGAGCTGATTTCGCAGGATATTTTGGACGGTAAGTGCGAGGCACTGGGTGAGAGGTCGCGAGAGGTCGTGGAAGAAATTTCCGAGTCCATTTTGCCAATTGTGCGGACCTGTGGGCCAAACGAAGGGGCGGGGCTCCTCAGCGCCCTCAAGGGGCAGTTCGTCGCCCCGGCGCCATCCGGCGCGCCGACCCGTGGACGGTTGGATGTGTTGCCGACGGGTGGGAATTTTTACTCAGTTGATGCCCGTGCGGTTCCGACGCCCACAGCGTGGACGTTGGGCTGGAAGTCGGCGAACCTGTTGATCGAGAAACACCTGCAAGACCACGGTGATTGGCCGCGTGCGATGCTTGTGACCGCGTGGGGCACGGCCAATATGCGCACGGGTGGCGATGATATTGCACAAGCGATGGCATTGATGGGTGTGAAGCCGAAGTGGGATGCAGCGAACCGCCGTGTGACAGGGTTTGAGGTGTTGCCGGAGGGTGTGTTGGGGCGGCCCCGTGTTGATGTGACTTTACGGATTAGCGGGTTTTTCCGGGATGCGTTCCCGCAGTTGATTGCCTTGTTTGATAGCGCGGCTAAGGCCGTGCAAGCGCTGGATGAGAGCGCGAATCAGAACCCTGCAGCGGCACGGGCGCGGGCCGGTGAGACTGGCGCGCGGGTTTATGGGAGCAAGCCGGGCGCATATGGTGCGGGTCTTCAAGCGATGATTGACGAAAAGCTCTGGGGTAATCGCGATGATCTTGCCGATGCTTACCTTGAGTGGGGCGGTTACGCCTATGAGGCGGGTGTTGAAGGCGCGCGCGATAGAGAGGGTTTTGAGGCGCGGCTTGGGCAAGTTGAGGCGATCGTTCAAAACCAAGACAACCGCGAGCACGACATTCTGGACAGTGACGATTACTACCAGTTCGAGGGCGGCGCGGCAGCAGCTGTGGCCCATCTTCAGGGGCAGGATCGCCCTATCTATCACAACGATCATTCCCGCCCTGAGCGCCCTGTCATCCGGACGTTAGAGGATGAAATTGGCCGTGTTGTGCGTTCGCGTGTGGTGAACCCCAAGTGGATCGATGGTGTGAAGCGCCACGGCTACAAGGGGGCCTTCGAGATGGCCGCGACTGTGGATTACCTGTTTGCGTTCGCTGCGACGACGGGGGCGGTGCGAAATCACCATTTTGACCTCGTGGAAGAAGCGTATCTGGCGGATGATGAAACGCGGGAATTTATCGAGGAGCATAACGCCCCTGCCCTGCTTGAGATCGCGCAAAGGCTGCAAGAAGCCATCGATCGTGGTATGTGGACCCCTAGGAGTAATTCCGCACGGGCGCGGATCGCGGGGCTATTGGAATGAAAACCGGCAGATGTTTGTGCGGCGGCATTCGTTTTGAATACGTAGGCGAGGAGCTGTTTGCGGGGCATTGTCATTGCGACAGTTGCCGCCACCAGACGGCCAGCGCGTTTACCACATTCATGGGTATCGCGAATGGGACTTGGCGTTGGACGGGTGAGACGCCAAAGGTTTACGAAAGCTCGCCCGGGCAAAAGCGGTTCTTTTGCGGGACTTGCGGCGCGCCGGTTGCGTATTCTTCATCGCGTTGGCCTGACGATATCCATTTTTACGCCGCGCTTTTAGATGATGCCCAATCATTTACGCCCAAAGAGCACTACCATTGGGAAGAACGCCTGCATTGGGCGGCGCCAACGGATGACCTGCCGAAAAACGAGGGCACGATTGCCGAATTGGACGGCGAAGGACACGACCAACAAGTTCCGTGAGTGCCACAAACCTAGTTACACAAAAATGAACTGATTAAACGAGCGTTGATCGGCCCTTCTAGGACTAAGAGTGTCTGTTTACGTCGCGGAAGTTTAGGGGGAAAAATAAGTGATTTCAAACACTAGGCTAGCAATCAGCGCGTGTGGTGGGCCGTTGAATCTCGCGTTAGTTATGCTGCACTTCTAGTGATCGGCGGCACGCCCTCTTCCATGAAAATTCCGTTGGCATAGGCCTTTGGAAAATCGAGCGCGAAGGCGAGCTGGTGCATTTCAACGACCTCGGTATCGTCGATATGTCCATCTGCCTTCGCAACCGCAATCGCGGAACGCAACACAAGTTCTTTGCCAGTATCGTTCAAACCAGCGGCCACCCCGCGCAGGTATTCGGCTACAGGGCGCGTGTCGGACTTAGCTGCTTCGAGTTCGGCGGCGATGTCTGCGGGATCGATCTCTCGCTTGGTGATGTTGGCGAAGGCCTGTGTGATGGTGTCGATTTCGGATTGGTCGATTTCGCCGTCGGCCAAGGCCATTTTGAACATGACGCGCTTGGCCGCGATTGAGAACGCTGCCTCGAACTTTTCGGAGGCTGCTTTTGGGTCCATTTCAAGGACGCGTTCGTTGAAAGTTGATTTACAGGAACCGCATTCAACGTATTCACCTACGGGTTTGCCCATGGGAAAGAGCGGGATCCAGTAGAGGGTGAACCAGCGCGTTACGGCGATCTTTTTGTAGGCGCGGTAGTCGCCGCAATCCGGGCAATAAAACTTGCCAGCGCTGATTTCTTTGTTCCGCCCGCGTGAGCCCCAAACGATGAAAAACATAAACGCCCCCTAACAATACGCTTTGTCTATCGTCGCAGTGCACGTGACGTAAGGGAGCCCCTGTTTGGCATCAAATAACATATTCAAGTTTTGATATATATCAAAGTAATGCCCCCCAAATCTGATACAGATGAGCCTATGAGAAATAAAAGGATCAATCCAATGACACCGCTTTCGAGACCTGCGGACACTTATTCTCCGCTCTATTTTCTTGCATCCCTTGGCGCGGGCGGCCTGTCCGTCACGTTCTTTATGTACCTAATGTTCTGGGTCCCGCACCCAAACGCGCCTGTTCCTGTATTTGAGGACATCATGGCAACGTTCGCGAGTGGTTCACTGGCGATGAAGGCGGCAATTGCCATCGCCATGACGGGTATTGCTGGCATGGCATTCCTGAACATTAAGTCACTGCTCTGGAACTTCTCGGCGCTCTCGAAGTTTTCCAAGACACCTGCCTACGAAAAGCTGGTCAATTCGAACGGTGAAACGCAATTGCTAGCTATGCCGTTGGCAACTGCAATGACGGTGAACGGGTTGTTCATCGTTGGGCTTGTTTTCGTCCCGGGCTTGTGGGGCATTGTTGAGTATCTGTTCCCAGCCGCACTGGTAGCGTTTGCAATCATCGGCTTCATTGCATTCTGCCGTATTGGTGATTTCTTGGGTCGTGTTCTGTCTGAAGGTGGCGTGTTTGACGTGACGGCGAATAACTCGTTCGCGCAGCTTATGCCTGCTTTCGCACTGGCAATGGTTGCAGTCGGCCTCTCTGCGCCTGCCGCGATGAGCACGGTTCCGTTGACTGTTGGTATCTCGCTTGTTCTGTCGATCTTTGTTGGCACGATTGCCGGCCTTTATGCGCTGGTTGCTGCAGTTGTCGCTTTCAACTCAATGTTGCACCACGGTACTGCCAAGGAAAGTGCGCCGACATTGATGATGGTTGTGCCAATCCTCACAGTCCTTGGCATTATGATGATGCGCCAGGACCACGGTTTGCACACCACATTTGACGGCCATTCCGATAAGGCTGCTAATCTGCTGCTGTCCACAACCATTCTGTCGATCCAACTTGCGTTCTCGGCACTTGGCGTACTGGTTCTACGTCGTCAGAAATATGTGGATGCGTTTCTGCGTGGCGGCAAGAACTCACCCGGTGCGTATGCCTTGATTTGCCCCGGTGTCGCGTTGTCCGTGATGACCCAGTTCTGGATCAACAAAGGCTTGGTCGCGGCTGGCATCATCGCCAAATTCGGCATCGCATATTGGGCGCTGACGGCTGTGGCAATCGGTTTCCAAGTCGCAATGATCCTGCTGGTTCTGCACCTGAACCGCCGTCACTTTGGCAAGCCTGCGACGGGGCACGCTATTCCGGCGGAATAACCCTCGCCATTTAGATGGAAGGATGGAAGGGCTACCCTCATTGGGTGGCCCTTTTTGCTTGGCAAGAAGGCTTGGTTATCGCACTCTGACATTCGCACAGATGGGAGCCATGAGATGACTGAAGATGCAGACCGCCACGCGATGAAAATGGCCAAGAAGAAGGCCGCGCGCGATAAAATCATGGCGACAAAGACCGATAAGAAGGGTCTGATCATGGTTCACACGGGTAAGGGCAAGGGTAAGTCCTCTGCCGCGTTCGGGATGATTTTCCGCCATATCGCCCATGGGATGCCCTGCGCGGTTGTGCAGTTCATCAAAGGCGGGATGAGCACGGGCGAGCGTGATTTGATCCTGTCCAAGTTCAAGGATGAATGCGCCTTCCACACGATGGGCGAAGGGTTCACATGGGAAACCCAAGACAAAACCCGCGACACCGAGATGGCAATGGCCGCATGGGAAAAGGCCAAAGAGCTGATCCGCGACCCGAAAAATTCGATGGTGCTGTTGGATGAGATCAACATCGCGATCCGGTATGATTATGTGCCGATTGCAGACGTGGTTGAGTTCCTTGTGGAAGAAAAACCTGAGATGACCCATGTGGTGCTGACAGGGCGCAATGCCCATGCGGATCTGATTGAAATTGCTGATTTGGTGACTGAGATGGAACTGGTGAAGCACCCGTTCCGGTCTGGTATCAAGGCACAGATTGGCGTTGAGTTCTAATGGAGTTAGGCCAACATCATCGCGATGCGTTGTCGGATGTGTTGGCCTGGCGACGCGATGTCCGGCATTTCAAGACGGACCCGATTGCGCCTGAAATCTTGACGCGATTGCAAAGCGCAATGGATTTTGCACCTGCCGTTGGAAACGCACGTCCGTGGTGCGTGTTGCAAGTTGAGGACGTCGATTTGCGAAACAAAATGATCGCGAATTTCGAAAGTGCAAATGAGGCGGCTAGCGCGATCTACGACGACGCAAAAGCCGCCAAATACCGCGCGATGAAACTGTCCGGCATGATCGAGGCGCCCGTGCATTTGGCGGTGTGGACGGACTGCGATCCACAAGAAGGCGCAGGCTTGGGTCGCCAAACGATGCCCGAAATGCTGGCCTACTCAACCGTTACAGCGATCCATACATTTTGGCTGGCGGCGCGGGCCGAAAATATCGGCGTGGGCTGGGTTTCGATCCTTGACCCCATTGCGGCGAAAGCGGCCTTTGATGTACCCGACAGCTGGCAGCTTACGGCGTATCTTTGTGTGGGCTATCCCGCTGAAACGTCTGACACGCCATTATTGCATCGCAATGGATGGCAAGAAAACACTGCAACCCACTGGGAGATCGTTTGATGGCAACGCGTCTTTTGACAGAATTTGGCATGGGAACATCCCTGCGTCGTCAAGACTACACACAAGCTGCGCGGCGCGCGTTGCAGGACGCGCTTTGGCATAACTCCATTAATCTGGCGGAGCTTTATGGCAAAGAGAAAGAGGACATGCAGATCACGGTTGAGATTGGCGTGCAACAACCGGATGCAGTCGATACCGACGCCCTGCGCGATATTTTTCCGTACGGGCAGCTGACGTTCAGCGTGGTTGAGGGCGGATTAGATGTGCCGCGCCCAGACGGGTTGCCGACGGTGATCGCGAATGTCGCCTTGTCGGTAGCATTGGAGTTGGGCGCATGACGGATCAGCGGTTCATCATTGAAATGGGCATGGGCAATGACCTGTATGGTCAGGACTATACCAAGGCCGCCGCGCGTGCGATTGAAGATGCATTGCGCCATTCCTCGATCCCACTGTTCGAGGCCACGGGGCTAAACCATGACGCCATGCGCGTGCAGGTGACGATTGGGGTGCAAGACCCTGATGCGGTGGATTGTGACGCTTTGGTTAGCAACCTCCCACGGGGGCGTGCGAGCGTTAAGGCGGTAAAAGGTGGGCTGAATGTAGCCAACCCTGACAACGGCAATGTCATCGTAGTTGCGTCTGCTTCGGTTGAGGCATTTTTGCCGCCGCAGGGATAGGCAATCACAACTCTTGGCAGGCGCAAATTGGTGTGACAGGGTTCCTTCAAAGGAGTCCATTCATGCCAGACACAGCCCGCGAAAACCCGACTGTTCCTAACGACCTTGATAGCTTTTGGATGCCTTTTACGCCGTCCGAGGCGTTCAAGGATAGCCCGCGCCTGATTTCAAAGGCGGAAGGTGTGCGTTACACAACAATTGACGGACATGAGCTGCTGGATGGGACTGGCGGGCTGTGGTGCTGCAATGCGGGGCACAATCATCCGACCATCACCAAGGCTATTCAGGACCAAGCTGCGACGCTGGATTTCGTGCATAACTTCAACCAAGGGCATCCTTTGGCATTCGAGGCGGCGGCGCGTGTTACAGCACTGGCCCCTGGGTTTGATCATGTGTTTTTCACCAACTCCGGTTCCGAAGCGGTAGATACCGCGCTGAAGATCGCACTGGCCTATCACACTGCGCGTGGTGACGGGCAGCGGCGGATTTTGGTGGGGCGTGAAAAGGCCTATCATGGGATTAACTTCGGCGGCTTGTCAGTTGGTGGTTTGGGACTGAACAAAGGACAGTTTGGCACGCTTTATCCATCCACCGCGCATATGCGTCACACGTGGTTGCCCGAGAACACCAATTCACGCGGGTTGCCTGAACACGGCGCGGAACTGGCAGATGATCTGCAGCGCCTGTGCGAGCTTCATGGCGGTCACACGATTGCGGCTGTGATTGTTGAGCCCGTGTCGGGGGCTGGCGGTGTGTTCCCGCCCCCAGTTGGTTACTTGAAACGCCTGCGTGAGATTTGCGATGAGCATGGCATCCTGTTGATCTTCGATGAGGTCATCACAGGGTTCGGACGCCTTGGTACGCCGTTCGCGTTTGAAGCGTTTGGTGTGCAGCCAGACCTTGTGACCTGTGCCAAGGGCATGACAAACGCGACCGTTCCGATGGGTGGTGTTTTGGCGACGGCGGCGGTGCGTGATGCGTTCCGCAACGGGCCAAAGACGATGCCGGATCTGTTCCACGGGTACACCTATTCCGGTCACCCCTTGGCGTCAGCGGCGTGCATCGCGACGCTTGATGCTTACCGCGACGAGCAGATTTTCGAGAACGCGGCGGCGATGGCGCAGCCATGGGAAGATATGCTGCATTCCTTGACCGACCTTCCTGCCGTGATGGATGTTCGTAACTGCGGCATCATTGGCGCTGTTCATTTGCACCAAGATGGCGCCGTCGGTGACGCGGGCCGTGCCGCCTATGCCGGACTATGGGACGCCGGATTGATTGCGCGGCCTGTTGGCGATACTCTGTGCATGTCACCGCCGCTGACGCTTACACAGGCGCATATTGACGAGATCGGTGAGAAACTACGGACGCAATTGACCGCCTAGGATTTCGCCAACCCGCTGAGTGTTAGGTTCGTTGAAAGTGCATCTTCGCTAACGATGAGTTCAATTACCGCGAAAGTACCGCTTTCCTTTGCACGTTCAAAGGCGGGAGCGAAGTCGGCAGTCTTCGTAACGGTTTCACCGTGGCCACCGTAGGCCTGCGCAAGCGCTGAGAAATCCGGATTGGCGAGCATCGTGCCGGACACGCGGCCGGGGTAGTGTTTTTCCTGATGCATGCGGATGGTCCCGTAGCGTCCATTGTTGGCGACAACGACGATCGGGGTCGCGCCGTGTTGGGCCGCTGTCGAAAGCTCGTTCAAGGTCATCTGAAAGCACCCATCGCCTGCTAAGCACACAACCGTTTTGTCTGGGTTTTCGAGGGATGCAGAGACCGCAGCGGGAAAGCCGTACCCCATTGACCCCGACGTCGGGGCGAGTTGGGTTCCGTAGCCTTTATAGACGAAATAACGGTGCAGGAAGGCGGCGTAGTTGCCTGCGCCATTTGTCAGGATCGCATCTTCTGGCAAAGTGTCGGACAGCCACTCGATCACAGATTCGAGTTTCACATCGCCCGGCGTTTCTTGCGGGGTCTTCCACGCGTCATAATCCGCCCGCGCGCTCTTGGTCCAATCCGACCAATCCGTAGCGCATGCCGGCAAGCGCGACAGCGCACGGGTGAATGAAACGGCATCGGATGTGACGGCGATGTCGGGGCGATAGACATGGCCCGGTTCGTTCGGGTCCACGTGAACGTGCAGGATCGCGCAGTGCGGGTTGGCAGGATCGACCAAGGAATAGCCTTGGGTTTCAATGTCACCCAATCGGGAGCCGATCACGAGGAGGGCATCGGCGTCGCGAACACGCTGCGCGAGCTTTGGGTTTACGCCAACGTTCAGATCACCGGCGTAATTCGGATGGCGGTTGTCGAGGTAGTCTTGCCGGCGAAAGCCCAGCGCGACGGGAAGGTTTTGCGTGGTTGCGAACGTAGCAAGGTCTTCAACGGCTTCAGCGGACCAATGCGGGCCACCAACGACGACAAGGGGGCGCTCAAACCCTGATATCCATGTGATCGCGTCTTCGGCAACTGACTGTAGTGTTGGTGCCAGTTCGACCACAGGACCTGCACTGTCTGGCGTATCTGCCATTGCCGAAAGCATGTCTTCGGGCAAAGCGAGAACCACCGGACCCGGGCGGCCTGCCGTCGCGATGGTAAAGGCGCGGGCGATGTATTCAGGCAGGCGTTCGGTTTGGTTTACCTCGGCGACCCACTTGCACAGCCCACCAAACATGGACTTATAGTCGACCTCTTGAAACGCTTCGCGGTCATGATCTTGCGCGCGAATTTGGCCGACGAACAGCACGAGGGGCGTGCTGTCTTGTTGCGCGATGTGAATGCCAGCGGACGCATTTGTCGCGCCAGGGCCACGAGTGACAAAGGCCACGCCAGGCTGTCCGGTTAGTTTCCCATAGGCTTCAGCCATCATCGCAACGCCGCCTTCTTGGCGGCAAACGATGTTATCAATTCCAACGTCATAGAGGCCATCCAATGCGGCCAGAAAGCTTTCACCAGGGACAGAAAAAACCCTTCGCACACCGAACTTTACGAGTTGATCGACGAGAATTTGGCCACCGTGACGTTGCATAGATTCCTCCGACATTAAATGCGCAGAATGCGATACCGTACAGGAAGTGCAAGGGCTTTGGCGGCAGTTTGTTTTCTTTTGGAGTTAGGCTTCAGCCGATCTTTTGCCGCAAGGATCGAATTTGAATGTGTGGTCCCGAATGTGATCCAGGTGATCGCGGGTTATTTGCGCGAAGACTTGGAGGCAACCTTGGGTATGACGGGCAATTGGGTTGCAGCGCAGGGAGAGGGTCCTGCGCTAGAGGCTTTTGATCGGGTCAAAGTCTGGTGGGATAGTATTTTCTCCACTCAGGATAAGATGCGTCAGTTTTTCAGCCGCGAGCGGAGCCATACCGAAGCCGATCTTGAAGCCACCGTTCGCGATGAATTCACCTTTCCGGAAGGGGTGTGCGCCGAGCATGGGTGCGCGGGTGCGGGCACGTGGACGCAGGCCTGCCCAGCGCCTGATTTCAGCGGCATCTTGCAGCGCAGGAACGGCGGTGCGGGCCTTCGCCAAGAGCGCGTCGCATTGGGTGTCTGTTGTGAATGGTTCGTCGTAGTCGCGTTCTGTCGTGGCGCCGATTGCCGTTGTGCCGTCGAAATGCGGGATGATGTGCAGGCCGTCGATGAACAGTTGCGGCGCGGTGCGTGCGTCGTAATCCAGCAAGATCGCTTGGCCTTTGATGCCCGCGCCGACCAAACGGGTGTGTTGTGCGGTGAGCTCTTCCAGCCCTTGCCAACCTGTAGCCCAGACGACGTGGCCTTCGTGCGGGGCGGCTTGCACGATCTCGCCACCGCCAGCTTGGATGGCTGCCGCGAGGGACAGGCAAGCCTGTTTCGGGTGAATGCGCCCAGTCAGGGTGTCGTGGATGAGCAGGCCCGTGTCAGACATAGGCGCAAAACCATCTTGCGCGGGGATCACCTCCCACACAGCGCGGCCTTGCCAGAGGGTTCGCGCGTTTACGCCGCGTTCTTGCGCGAGGTGGAGCATGTTTTCGGGCAAGGATTGCAGGCGTCCTGTTCGGGCGTAGCCGGAAGGTTCCCCGCCCTTCTTTTCAATTTCCGCCCACCAGCTTTCAGCCATCAGTAGGCTTTCCAGTTGGAATGCTTTTTTCGGGTTCCATTGTTCGGGCACATGAGGGGCCAAAGCGCCAACGATGCCACCCGATGCACCAGCAGCGACGCCGTTGGGATCGACCACGCGCACGGTCGCGCCCGCCTTTTGGCAGGCCCACGCGACACTTAGGCCGAATGCCCCTGCCCCGCGAATTGTTACATCTACCGTTGCTATCACTGCCGCCTGCTTTCATGGTCCCCTTGACCAGATAGGACACTACGACATGACAGACCAGCGGGCGAATTTGGAATGGCGCGATAGTGGCGTGCCGGTGTCGCTGCAATTTGATGACCCGTATTATTCGCTTGATAACGGGGTCGCCGAGACTGAGCATGTGTTTCTGGCGGGCAATGATCTGCCTGAACGGTTTACGGATGGGTTTCATGTGGGTGAGCTGGGGTTCGGCACGGGGCTGAATTTTCTGGTGACACTGGCGGCGTGGCGTAAGGCGGGTGTGCAGGGCAAGTTGCGGTTCACAAGCTTCGAGGCCTTTCCGATGCCGATTGCCGATATGATCCGCGCGCTGGATGCGTTTGACGGGTTGCCGATGGATTTCATCGAAGAAGACGCGGATATGAATATTCTGAGCCCACGGATTAGCGGGCCCGATTTCGAATTGCGTGTGGTGGTCGGGGATGCGCGGGAAACTTTGCCGGATTGGGATGGGCGCGCGGATGCGTGGTATCTGGACGGGTTTTCCCCCGCCAAGAACCCTGAACTTTGGGGCGCGGATTTGATGGCACAGGTCGCGGTGCATACGGCAGCGGGTGGCACGGTTGCCACCTATACAGCAGCCGGATTTGTGCGCCGCGGGTTGACCGACGCGGGGTTTACGATTGAACGCGTGCAAGGGTTCGGGCGTAAGCGACACATGGTGCGAGGGGCGCTATGACCACCCAGAACGTGCGCCTTGGCGTTGTGTTGATGATCGCCACGACGTTCGTGTTTGCGGTTCAGGACGGGATCAGCCGCCATTTGGCTGGCGAATACAACGTGCTGATGATCGTCACCATCCGCTACTGGTTCTTTGCGGCGTTTGTGATTGCGATTGCACGACGTCAGGCTGGGTCGGTACGGGCAGCGGCGCGAACACGACAGCCATTGTTGCAAGCCTTTCGCGGGCTTTTGCTGGCATCCGAAATCTGCGTCATGGTCACTGCGTTTATCTACCTTGGCTTGGTTGAGGCACATGCGATTTTCACCTGTTATCCGCTTTTGATCGCGGCGCTATCTGGCCCCATTTTGGGCGAAAACGTCGGCTGGCGGCGGTGGTCCGCGATTGGTGTGGGGTTCATTGGCGTGTTGATCATCCTGAAACCAGGGGTTGCGATGTTCAGCCCTGCGGCGGCTATTCCGCTGCTGGCGGCGTTCATGTTCGCGCTTTACGGATTGCTGACGCGGTATGCGGCGCGTCAGGACAGCACTGCAACGTCGTTCTTTTGGACGGGTGTTGTTGGGGCCGTCGCACTGACGCCATTGGGCTTATGGATGTGGGAACCGATGGCGGGAAGTGATTGGTGGTGGATGGGCGCGCTGTGCATCACAGGGGCCACGGGGCATTGGTTGTTGATCAAAACCTATGAAGTTGCCGAGGCAAGTGCTGTGCAGCCGTTTGCCTATTTGCAATTGGTTTTTGCGAGTGCCATCGGGATCAGCGTTTTCAATGAGACCATTGCGCCCAATGTGGCGGTTGGTGCGGCGTTGGTTGTTGCGGCGGGTATGTTTACGCTGTGGCGCGCGCAGCGCGTTGCCTGATCACTCGCCCGCCCGTGCAACGGGGCGGATGGATTGCGGACCTGTTGGTGCAGATGGAGAGAGTTCGCCGGCACGACGGACAGGCGGGCGATCGACAGCGTCTTGAACAGCGTCTTCGACTTCATCTGGCTGGAGCGGCGCGGCACGTTCAGGACGTGCGACAGGGCGAATGACAGGTGCAGCACCAATTAGGATATCAGTGAAAGCGACGGGGCCGATTTGCCCTGTAAGACGCGCACGGTAGACAGGAATACCTTCGGTCACGCGCATGACGTAGTTACGGGTTTCGCGAAACGGGATGTGTTCGATCCAGTCGATTACGTCCACCGGATCAGGGTTGAGGATGCTGCGGCGCGGATCACCCCGCTCACCCATCCATGACTTCGGGCGGCTGGGGCCAGCGTTGTAACCTGCCGCAATCATCACCGGAGAATCGCCGAATTCACGGGTGAGGAACGCGAGGTATTCGGACCCAAGTGTCGCGTTA
The DNA here is from genome assembly GCF_900185015.1 of Octadecabacter ascidiaceicola. GTDB lineage: Bacteria > Pseudomonadota > Alphaproteobacteria > Rhodobacterales > Rhodobacteraceae > Octadecabacter > Octadecabacter ascidiaceicola. The sequence goes on from NZ_FXYD01000003.1 coordinate 382,477, forward strand.
TAGGCCCAGTCGGTTGTCAGACGTCCGCGGCCATAAGGCAAGTCGAGCCAGCCTGCGACTTCCTGTGCGGTGGCGGGCATCAGTTGCATCAAGCCCAGCGCGCCGACACTGCTGCCTGCGTCCGTTCGAAACTCGGATTCCTGACGTGCAATCGCCAGCGCAAGGGCGGGTTCAACCGGAAGATCCATTTGCGCCATCGGGTGCACCGGAAAGTAAGCGTCTTGCACGATAAGGTCACCACGCACTACCGTTTTGGCGATGAGCACGGTGTAAAAAGGTTCTTCCATTTCCATGAACATCGCGCCGAGCTGCCCGATTTCTTGGCGTGACATTGTTTGTGCGGCGTCGCGGAAGAACAGCACGGCAAGGCCACGTTCGCCCGCGCCGAGAAGGGTTAAACCAGCTTGCACCAGTTCGTTATTCAGGACCTGACTTGTGCGCCAATCGCCGAAGTTCTCACCACCGACGAGATCAGGATTCATCGTGAGGCCAAGGCGTTCGGCAGACAGTAAGCCATAGAAGGATGTCTGATGTTGCGCACCCGCTTGGAAGGAAGCGATTGCGGCTTCGGCATTACCGAGACCTTCGTGTGCGCGGCCTAGCCAGTACCCTGCCCGCCCTTTGGAGATCGGCGATGCAACGGCCCCGTCAAAGCGGGTGAAATGGGTCAACGCGAGGTCGTAGTCCTTGAGGTATGTCAGGGCGATGTAGCCGGACAGCCATTCTAGGTCTGCATAATTGTTTTCTTCTGGCGCGATGAAATGGTCAGATGCGAAATCATACGCGAGGTCGATGTTGCCTTCGCGCATGTGCCAGCGGGCAAGCGTGCGCCGCCATGAGCCCCAGCGCCAAGGGATACCAAGGCGTTCTGCGCTGGTGGATTGTGCTGTGAGGATAATGCTGGCTTGGGTCCAATCGCCACGGTCCGCAAACCAGTTGAAGCGGTCGTAGTGCAGGCCGGGGCTGTCTTTTAGACGGTCTGGAATGAGCTCTTCACGGGCGTTGATGTCACCAGCGCGATTGATGATCGCAATACGTGCACGAGTAAGCGCCTGATGCCCCTCGTCCAGAAGCGGAAGGACGTTCGTGGCGTCCGTTGTACGCCAACGCCAAAGCAGCATGTCGGCGCGGTCTTCGTGATACGGGGCCACGACGTCGGGGTATGCGTTTATGATGGCTTGGTGGCTGGAATTTGTCAGCGCGTCGTTGCGCCAAACGTCGATTAGCATCGCTTCGGCTTCATCGCGGCGACCATCGGCGATCAGGGCATTCGCATAGGCGACCGCACCTTGTCCTGTTTCGATATCAGCGCCATCAAAGAACCGCAGAGCGTATAGCGTTGAAACGTTTTCGTCTATCGTGCGTTCGGCATTTGCGCGGATACGGCTGTTTCCAGGCCAGTGGGGGCGACGATCCAGAAAGTCCGCGAAACTGGCAAAGGGGGCGTCCGTGTCACTGTCGCGATAATACACCCATTCCAGCAGGTCCTGTTCGACTTGGGTGCCATTTACAAAGCTTGGGGTCGCGTCTGCACTTCCCTCCAAAGAGGCAAGAGCGTCCGAAAACGTTTCATCATCAGGCGATTCTTGCGCCCAAACGGGTGCCGCCATAAGCCATCCGGCCAGTGCTGAAACGACGATTGCCTTCATTGCAGTTCGTATCCTTTCCGCCCCAGTCTAGGCGTCTTCAAGTCACATAGGTAGTTTATCCGATGTGCCGCGCAACTCACAAACTTGGCAAAGGCGGAAAACCCCACTAAGGACGCGGATATTAACGGACCAATTCCGGTCCCCCTATAAAGGATGCGTATCATGATCAAAGGTTCTTTGCCTGCTCTTGTCACGCCGTTCACGAACGGCCAGCTGGATCTCGATACGTTGAAAAAACTTGTCGAGTGGCATGTCGATCAAGGGTCGCACGGGTTGGTGCCTGTGGGCACGACGGGCGAATCCCCGACGTTGAGCCATTCCGAGCACGACAAAGTTGTTGAAACTGTTGTTGAAGCGGCAGCTGGGCGTTTTCCGATTGTTGCGGGTGCCGGGTCTAACAACACCGCAGAAACCGTGCGTTTGGTGCAGGCTGCAAAAGCAGCGGGTGCGGATGCGGCTTTGGTCGTAACGCCATATTACAACAAGCCAACGCAGCGCGGGCTTGTTGCCCACTACACGGCAGCGGCCGACTGTGGTTTGCCGATTGTAATTTACAACATTCCGGGTCGTTCCGTTGTTGATATGACACCTGAAACGATGGGTGAGCTGGCCAAGCACGAGATGATCGTGGGCGTGAAAGACGCAACAGGTGATCTGGCTCGTGTTCCGAACCAGCGTTTGTCTTGCGGCACTGATTTCGTTCAGGTGTCCGGCGAAGATCCAACAGCGATCGGGTTTAACGCACAGGGCGGTGTTGGCTGCATTTCTGTGACCGCGAACGTCGCACCTGCCCTTTGTGCGCAAATGCAAAACGCGACGCTGAACGGTGACTACGATGCCGCATTGGCGATCAATGACCGTTTGATGCCGCTTCATAAGGCGATCTTTACCGAGCCTGGTTTGGTCGGTGCAAAGTACGGGATGTCATTGCTTGGGATGTGTTCTGAGGACGTTCGCTCGCCGCTGACGGGGTTGACCGATGAGACCAAAGAATTGATGCGTGCTGCGATGGTGCATGCAGGTTTGCTGAACTAGATTTGAGCTAACGTAAGAATCGAAACGGGCGGGGTATGATCCCCGCCCGTTTGCGTTTTAGGCTGCGATTTGTTCGGGGGCGTTTCGGCTTTCGAACTGATCGTTCAGGCGCCACAGGCCCCAAGCGAGCGGAATAGCCGCCAAACCACCAATGACGTAGGCGAGGGGTTCATCGTAAAACGTCTCGAACGCTTGCGTGTAGGCGTGGATCGCACCGAAGGTCATGGCCGCGTTAAAGATACCGCGACGGTTGGTGTGTGCTGACCAGAAGGCCGCAGCGATCAGCAGGATTGCCCAAACGATTGAATAGACATGTTCTGAGATCACGAGGGTGTTGGCCTCGAACGCATCAACCGCATCACGGTAGGTTTGGTAATCATCGCTGTAGTCGCGATAGCCCGGGCCCCAGATGTGGCTGCCCACAATGTCACCCCAAAGCGAGCCGACGAGGAAACACAGATTGGCGACAATGAAGGCCATGATGCCGAACATATGCGTGTGGCGGCGGTAGCGATCTGTCAGCAAACCTGCGACGGCGACACAGGCGGCCATTGCGACGGCAAGTTGCACAATGCTGAGCGTGGTTTCGGGACTGTAGAAGGCGTACATCGCGTGGAAGTAGAACGTGCCCGTGTCCAGCATTTGCGCGAAGGGGATAATCGCGAGCGCGGTTATGAAGCGCACGTCGATGAACATACCGACCGCGAAAATGGCGGCGGCGACGTAGAAGTGCAGCATCGGAACGACGATGCCAGAAACGTCTGCGGAACCTGCCCACAAATACAAACCACCTATGTGCATCGCACCTGTCATGAGGAGAATGCTAGCGGTTAAGAAGCCCATGTGCTCTGGTCCTTTGCGGTGAAAAAATGCAGCGATTGCCGCCCCGATGAGGCCGATAATCAAGAGCATGAGCCCGCCAGTTGTTTCCCCGAATATATCAAGAATTTCAATCGAGGCACCGCCCGTCAACATGCCCGCACCGATGAGTGCGGAGGCAGTACCGAACATGCGGTAAATGTCTGTGGCTTTTACAAGGATCGTGGCACCGATCCCGAGGAACAGGCCACCAACGACAGCAACAGCAAGCGCGTCAGCCAGCAGTCCGATAAACCCGGCGGCGGCGGCGATAATGCCGAAACACAGGACGGCGTTGATAACGAGGGAAACCATCACTTGCCGCGAACGGCGTGCAATGATGGCGCCTTGATCGGAAGTGATGACCCCCTCCTCCACAAGGGCTTCGGTTTGAATGACGTGGGCCATGTGGCACCTCCATAAGTATTTGAACGATGTTCATTATCTTAATTACATGTTTTTGAACGTCGTTCAAGTGTTTTCTTTCAGCCAATCAGCTTCCCAGTTTACGTCAGCGCTGCCCACAAATTTCGCGACGCGATCGATTTCGGCTTCGAGCGCCTTTATGCGGGCTTTGCCCATGCGCACGCCTTTTTCAGGCCAAAAGGCCGTGACCAAGGTCGTGTCGCCATCACGTTTGGTATCAATGCGGCCGATCATGCGGTCCCCCTGCATGACAGGGAACACGTAATATCCGTATTGGCGTTTGGGCGCAGGTACGAAGATTTCGATGCGGTAGTGGAAGTTGAACAGACGTTCTGCGCGTTTTCGGTCGCGCAGGGCGGGATCAAACGGGGAGAGCAACCGGACGCGATTGTTTGGCTCAGGCGTTGGCGCATTGAGTTTTTCGGCCAAGATGAAGGAGGAACGCAGCGATCCATCTGCGGCCTCGATCTGTGCCTCAAGGATGCGGTGATCGGCCAAGGCGGTGGCGCACCATGTTTTCGCCTGCGCTGGGGTGACGATTTCATAGAATGCTGCAATCTCACCTGATGTCGCAAAACCGAGCGCCTGCAAAGCCTGAACGCAGGCACAATCAATCATCCCATCCAACGGCATACGGGCTTTCAAGTATTCAGGCGGAATGACCCGTTCGGTCAGGTCGTAAACTTTGCGAAACCCTTTTCGGTGGCAAACCGACAGAGTACCGGAACGCCAAAGATATTCGAGTGCGGTCTTAGACGGGTGCCAGTCCCACCACCCGCCTGAGCCTTTCTTTTCATCTTTGCCAACATCCATTGAGGAACAACGGCCCTCGTCCGTGATTTGGCGCAGCACTGCGTCGAGCTGTTCGCGAAACCCTTCTCGTCGCCATGCGCCCCAGCGTTTGTCCATGAACGCCTTGTCTTTCGCGAACTTGTGACGCCACATCGGGAAGTTCTGCATGGAAATGACAGAGGCATCGTGGGTCCAATGTTCGAAAGCGCCGCGGGTTTTCATGTGTTTGGGCAAGTTCGGCGCGCGGTATTGCTGGCGGCGCGACCAAAGGATGAGGTCATGGGCGCGGGCCAGCGTGTTTACGCTGTCGACCTGAACGAACCCAAGATGGTCGATCACTGATTGCAAGTCATCGCCCTTGCCGGACCCCGACCGTGCGCCCAGCAGTAAGTGGTGGTCCAGAAACATGCGTCGCGCTGTTTGGTTGTCGATGATTGGTGTCATTCTACGCCTACGTTTCAGTTTCACCCACCGTACGGGTTGTCGCACGCCGCGCCATCCCCTATCTGCAAGGCGTTATGGCAAAGAAACCCGCAACCGACCCAAACTACAAAGTGATCGCCGAGAACCGGCGTGCGCGCTACGATTTCGCAATCGAGAGCGACGTTGAGTGTGGGATCATTCTAACGGGGTCTGAAGTGAAGTCGCTTCGCACGGGCCAATCCAACATCGCCGACAGTTATGCAGCCGTTGAGAACGGTGAACTTTGGCTCGTGAATTCTTATATCGCGCCTTACAAGCAAGCGATGTTTCCCCATGAAGAACGGGCGCGACGCAAATTGCTGGTCTCAAAACGCGAGCTGGTGCGGATGTGGAATGCGACCCAACGCGAAGGCATGACGCTTGTGCCGTTGGTTATGTATTTCAACCACAAAGGCCGCGTGAAAATCAAAATCGCGATCGCTAAGGGTAAGCAAAAGCAAGATAAACGTGCAACCGAGGCGAAACGCGATTGGGGTCGCCAGAAGGCCAGATTGCTGCGCCACGGCGACTGACCACAAATTAGCGCTTTGTTTTTAAGGGGGAAAACCCTCCTGACACTCCCACTATTGATCCATTAACCACTTCTGTTAACCTGCGCACAACACAACCTGTGGTGGGCTGGGTTGTGTGCACAACAATATACGCCGCCTGAATTGAAGGAACACGACTATGGAAATGATTCTTGGACTATTGATCCCAGCGCTCTCTGGTGCGGCTGGCGGTAACATCATCGGCAAGGTTGCGGGCGCTTTGAATGGCGGCGGCATGATGAACACAGTACTTGGCGCAGTTGGCGGTTTGGGTGCTGGTTCTATCCTTGGTTCGCTTGGCATGGACGCAACTGGCGGCGCGGAAGCAGCTGAAGCTGTGAGCAACTTTGACATTGGCACGCTTGTGTCTGGTATTGCTGGCGGTGGCGCTGGCGGCGCAGCACTTGGCGGCATCGGTGGCATCATCAAGAACATGATGTCCAAAGGCTAAATTGCCGAACAACTGATTGGGGGAGCGCCCGGCGATGCTGCGGCGCTCCCTTTTTGTTTGCGGAACCTTGCGAAAGAAGGGGCGCAGGGTTAGGGACGTATTGTTCCCGAAACGCCTGCAGACACGGGGGATGCTATGGCTTCCGATGACCCTAAAACACTCGTTTCAACCGATTGGTTGGCTGACCATCTGAAAGACCCTGACCTGCGGGTTTTGGACGCGTCTTGGTACATGCCCGACGACGAGCGGGATGCGAAAGCGGAATACACGGCGGCCCACATTCCAGGTGCGCGTTTCTTTGACATTGATGATGTGAGCGATCATCGCTCCGAGCTGCCGCACATGGTTCCTTCTGTTGAGAAGTTCATGTCACGCATGCGCAAATTGGGTGTGGGCGATGGCCATCAGGTTGTTGTTTATGACGGTTCTGGTTTGTTTAGTGCAGCACGTGTTTGGTGGCTGTTCCGTTTGATGGGCAAAACTGATGTGGCGGTGTTGGATGGTGGGTTTCCTAAATGGCAGGCGGAAGGCCGCGCGGTTGAGGACCTGCCGCCGATGGTGCGCGATCGCCATATGACAGTGTCCCGTCAGAACCATATGGTGAAGGACGTCACGCAGGTCGCATCTGCATCCAAGCTGGGAGATTACGTGATTGTGGACGCCCGCGCACCGGAACGCTTCACGGGCGAAGCTTCGGAACCACGTGAAGGAATGCGCTCGGGCCATATCCCGAATTCGCGCAACGTTTTTTACAAAGATTTACTGAACCCTGACGGCACCATGAAGTCCAACGAAGTCTTGGCTGAGGTGTTCCGAAAGGCGGGTGTTGATCTGGCCAAGCCCGCGATCTTGTCGTGTGGGTCAGGGGTAACAGCCTCGATCCTAGCACTTGCGATGGAACGCATCGGCAAGACCGACCACGCTGTTTATGATGGAAGCTGGTCCGAATGGGGCACTTTCGATGACTTACCAATTGCGACTGGAGACGCGTAATGTTTGAGAATCTTTCTGCACAACCCAAGGACAAAATCCTCGCGCTGATGGCAGCGTACCGCGAAGACGAGCGGGACAGCAAAGTCGACCTAGGTGTTGGCGTTTACAAAGACGCGAGCGGCAACACGCCTGTGATGCGGGCCGTGAAAGCAGCCGAAAAACGTCTGGTTAAAGAGCAAAGCACAAAGGCCTACACTGGTCTGGCTGGCGACCCCGCGTTTAGCGATGCGATGATCGGACTGGTTCTGGACGGAGCAGTTGAGCGTGACCGTATTGCAGCGGTTGCAACACCTGGTGGCACAGGTGCCATTCGCCAAGCGCTTGAGCTGATCAAGCTTGCAGCACCCGGCGCGACTGTCTGGTTGTCTGACCCAACGTGGCCAAACCACCCGTCCATCATCAAATATCTTGGTATGAAGTCGAAGACCTATCGTTACTTCGACACCGAAACACGCAATGTGGATTATGTCGGCATGTTGACAGACCTTGGTGCTGTGTTGCCGGGTGATGTGGTGCTGTTACACGGCTGTTGTCACAACCCAACAGGCGCGAACCTGACCAAGCCGCAGTGGAAGGGCGTGATCGATCTGCTGAAAGAAAAGTCCGCCGTGCCATTCGTCGACATTGCCTATCAGGGCTTTGGTGATGGCTTGGCCGAAGACGGCGCGGCGACGCGTTTGGTTGCATCCAGCTTTGACAACGTGCTGATCGCGGCGAGCTGTTCAAAGAACTTCGGTGTGTACCGCGAGCGTACTGGCATCTTGATGTCTGTCACCAAAGACACGGCGCAGCGTGACTTGGCGCAGCAGAACATGTCCTTTCTGAACCGCCAGAACTTTAGCTTCCCACCGGATCACGGTGCGCGCGTTGTTACGACGATCCTGAACGACCCAGAACTGCGCGCTGATTGGGAGGCTGAGCTGGAAGAGGTTCGCCTTGGCATGCTGGAATTGCGCAAGCAGCTTGCCGCTGAATTGCGTCGCCTGTCCAATTCTGACCGCTTTGATTTCCTGGCGGAGCATCGCGGTATGTTCTCGCAATTGGGAACCACACCCGAGCTGGTGGAAAAGCTGCGTGCGGATCACGGGATTTACATGGTTGGCGACAGCCGCATGAACATCGCAGGTCTGAACGAAAAGACTATACCAGTACTGGCGAAGGCGATTATCGACGCTGGAATCTAAGGAATCATTTCTTGAGTATGACGTGGCACGGCTAGGTAACTGGTCGCGCAATTTTCACGCCCAATGGATGCGTGCATCAGTTACAACAGAAATAAAAAGGGCTCCGCTAAACAAGCGGAGCCTTTCTTCGTTTCAGCTAACCGAGGAGGTATTAGCCGTTTGAGAACTCAGGGTATGCTTCCATTCCGAGTTCAGCTTTGTCGAGACCGTTGATCTCAGCTTCTTCACTGACACGAATGCCAACGACTGCCTTCAGTACAAACCAGAGAACCAAGGAAACTACGAAGGTGAATACACCGTAAGCAAGTACACCAGTCAGCTGTGTCACGATGCTTGTGCCTTCTGTGTAGAAGACAACCGCAACCGTACCCCAGATACCTGCCAGCAGGTGAACCGGAATGGCGCCGACCACGTCATCGATCTTGAACTTGTCGAGCATCGGTACTGCGAAGACGACGATCGCACCACCGACGGCACCGATCCAAAGCGCACCGAGCAAGGTTGGGTCAAGCGGGCCAGCCGTGATGGAAACCAGACCAGCGAGCGCGCCGTTCAGAACCATCGTAAGGTCGACCTTTTTGTACAACAGCTGTGTCAGGATAAGCGCTGCTACGGCACCGGCTGCAGCCGCCATGTTTGTGTTCGCAAAGATGCGGCCAATGTCTGTAATATCGCCAACAGTACCAGCAGCAAGCTGTGAGCCACCGTTGAAGCCGAACCAACCGAGCCACAGGATGAATGTACCCAATGTAGCGAGCGCAAGGTTGGAACCGGGCATTGGAATAGTTTTGCCGTCTTTGTACTTACCGATACGTGGACCAAGTACGATTGCACCGGCCAAAGCAGCCCAACCACCAACGGAGTGCACAACTGTAGAACCCGCGAAGTCAGAGAAACCACATGGAGCATCAGAACCTTCGACGCAGCCCAAAGTGGACAACCAGCCGCCCCCCCACTGCCAAGAACCTGAAATCGGGTACAAGATACCTGTCAGGATCGCGAGAAAGGCAAGGAAAGGCCAAAGTTTGATACGTTCAGCCAGTGCACCGGAAACGATAGAGGCTGTTGCCGCAACAAACATCAACTGGAAGAAGAAGTCGGATGCAACGGATGCATATTCCAGTGACGCATCAGCCGCGTCCAAGCCAACTGGCTCTAGCCATGTTGTCGTGCCGAAGATTGGGCCAAGGAATCCGTTGAATTCGCCAGGGTACATCAGGTTGAAGCCAACCAACCAGTACATGATGGATGCGATGCCGAACAAAGCGATGTTTTTGGTCAGCTGCATGGCAACGTTTTTGCCCCGCACAAGACCTGCTTCGAGCATGGCAAAACCAGCGGCCATGAAGAACACAAGGAAGCCTGCTACAAGGAATAGCAGAGTTGTCATGATATAAGGGCCGATTTCATCAAAGCCCGGTGCCGCGGTATCTTGCGCCAGTGCAAAGGTTGGAAGTGCCGCTAGGGCGCCCGCAACCGATAGTGTTTTTACGAATTTCATCTATTTGTTCTCCACAGGTCGCTTAGATTGCGTCGTCATTTGTTTCGCCGGTGCGAATGCGCAGCGTGCTTTGCACGTCCAACACAAAAATCTTGCCGTCACCGATTTTGTCGGTCTTGGCAGTGGCCGCGATCGTCTGAACGACCTCTTCGGCCATTGCCGCCGTCACGACGATTTCAAGTTTTACTTTGGGTACGAAGTTCACCGCGTACTCAGCGCCGCGGTAGATTTCAGTGTGGCCGGATTGCGCTCCGAAGCCTTTGATTTCTGTTACCATCATGCCCCGAACGCCGATGGCGGTTAGCGCTTCGCGCACTTCCTCCAGCTTGAACGGTTTGATTGTTGCGATAATGAGTTTCACGCGTGTCCCTTCCGGTTTGTTCGTTCACAAGCCGATCGGCCTGCTTTCAACAAAAAGGTCGCGTTGGACGTTGGTCCTCAAGTTTTCGGCGGTCAGTTTTCTTCGCAGCTGCAGCATTTCGCACAAAAAATGCACAATTTCATCGTTACGCTTAATTTTCATGCAGGCAGAAAAGTGCTCAAGAAGGGGACATCGTCCTCTACTTTTGGAATCGGGGGCGGTAATATGCGCACAACAGACGCCATAAGGCGCGCAGAATTTGAGTGGGTAAGTGGGCAGATATGACCGGTAGACGAGGATCAAAGCCGCCGTTGGTGGCCGAAAAGCGCAGCAGGCCTGCCCAGAACAAACGCAAACCAGCGACAAAAGCCCGTCGCCGTAAGGCAGCACCGAAACGCCGTGGATTGCTGGCTACGCTTCTATGGCCGTTTAAGTGGTTGCTGATCCTATTCTGGCGCATTGCGTGGCGTGGTACATTGGTCGTCAGCATTCTGGTCGGTATCGGCGTGTTCTATTACGCAGCCACTCTGCCCCCTATGAGTGAGATGGTGGATGCGCGTACACGCGGGTCTGTCACACTGCTGGACGCACGTGGCGAGACATTTGCATGGCGTGGCGACCAATTCGGCGGGATGATCAGAGCGAGCAGCATCAACGAAAACCTGCACAACGCTGTCGTCGCGACCGAGGACAAACGGTTCTATTGGCATTTCGGCGTGGATTTCTATGCGACGGGTGCCGCGATGGTGCGCAATTTCCGCAACGGGGGTAACCCGCTGTCTGGCGCGGGTGGTTCATCTATTACCCAGCAAACCGCAAAGCTGCTGTGTTTTGGTCGACCGTTCGATCCGAACACATGGGAAGACGAAACCGCGTATGAGGCTGACTGCCGACGCACGACGCTGTGGCGCAAAGTTCAAGAAGCGGTTTATGCCTTTGCGCTTGAGGCGCGCTACACCAAGGAAGAAATTCTGACGATCTATATCAACCGCGCGTATTTGGGTGCGGGTAGCCGTGGGTTTGAGGCGGCGTCTCAACGGTATTTTGGGATTTCAGCAGCGGAAGTTAATCCGGCACAGTCCGCGATGCTTGCGGGGCTTCTTAAGGCACCGACAACCTACGCGCCGACGCGTAACCTTCAGGTGTCACAGGACCGCGGGGCTACGATCATCCGCTTGATGGAAGAGCAAGGGTATCTGACGTCCGCGCAAGCGGCTGACGCACAGGCCAATCCGGCGACCTTATCTGAAGCGGCCCGTGCACGGGCTGGCGGGTATTTCGCCGATTGGGTGATGGACAGCGGGCCAAGCTTTTTCACCGATGGCACGACCGAGGATGTGATCATCCGCACAACGCTTGATCCGCGCATTCAAACAGCGGCAGAAGAAGCGTTGGTTTGGGTGTTCGAAAACAAAGTGCGCGCAGGATCCGAGGCGCAGGCGGCGATTGTTGTGATGTCAGCGGATGGTGCCGTGCGTGCAATGGTCGGCGGGCGCGATTTGACCGTGTCTGGTGCGTTTAACCGCGCGACGCAGGCGTTGCGCCAAACCGGATCGGCATTCAAACCTTTCATCTATGCCGCCGCGCTGGATATCGGCATGTCGCCCTTTGATATTTTGCTGGACGAAAGAACCTGTTGGGACGTCCCAGGCCCTGACGACTACTGCCCTGCGAACTACACAAACCGGTTCGAGGGTGAGGTCACTATGGTTGAGGCCCTCCAGCAATCGCTGAACATCCCTGCTGTCGCCCTGTCTGAACTTGTTGGCAGAGCCGCTGTTCGCGCTGTCGCGGAAGGTTTCGGCATTGACCGTGACCTCGCGGATGGTCCCGCTCTCGCGCTTGGGGTTTCCGAAAGCACGCTGCTTGAGATGACTGGTGCATATGCCGGTATTCTAAACGGTGGTTCTGCGGTGAAACCTTATGGGCTGACTGAACTACGGTTGGCTGGGGATGATACGCCACTTCTTGAGGCGACAGGTGGTATCCGTGAGCGCGTGATCCAAGAGAGTGCGGCGCGGCAGCTGACGTGGATGATGTATCAGGTCGTTGAAGGTGGTTCTGGCCGACGCGCGGCTGTTGAGGGCTGGGAAATTGCTGGCAAGACGGGCACCACTCAAGCAGCGCGGGATGCGTGGTTTATCGGGTTCAGCGGCGACTATGTGGCTGGTGTTTGGATGGGGTACGACGACAACACGCCGTTGACTGGCGTGACTGGATCGGGCCTTCCGGCGGATATCTGGCATGAAACGATGACGCGGATTTTGTCAGGTCTGACCCCGACACCGCTCCCAATGGAAGTACCGACCCAGGTAGCCGTTCCGCAACTGCAACCACAAACAGGTCAAGCGGGTGACGGGTTGGGTTACACACCTGAAGAAGCAGATACGATCATCAACGATCTGCTACGCGAATTGCAAAACAGCGGTGGTTGATTACTCGGTGGGTTCGTTGCAGCGGGAATAGCGGAAGGCGTAGCCGTCCCAAATCATGATGATGCCGCCTTCGACTTCGGCGTCATTCATGACCATCGCGCGTTCAGTCCAGATTTGATCGCTGCCGGAACAACGCATGGTATAGAGAGTCGCGTCCATGCTGACGACGGTCACAGGGCGCGTCATACGGCATTCCATTTCAACGCCGTAAAAGATGCCATCATCGATTTTAAGCGAACCACCATCCACCCCAACAAGCTGGCATTCGGAGTTCGCGTTCTGGCGGTACGTTCCGTCGTACGGCGTCGCGACAGCCAGTGCCGGAACGAACGTGAGCGCAAGCGCGGAGGCGAAACGGCGACCCATTAGCGTAGGTCGCGAATGAGCTCGTCGAGGTTACCACCGCGTGCATCCAACATCGCACCAATTTCGGCGCGTTCAGACAACAGCATGTTGATGCCCTCAATGATCAGGTTGAAGAACACCGGACGACCCGGGCGGTCGGATACGTGGAAATCCACCTGAAACGGTGACTGGTTGCGCAGTACGGCAAGGGTGCGCACTTCGATATAGCTGTTCACGGAACGGGAGCCTTGCACCTGAATCTGTCCACCTGCGAATTCATTAAACCGGCGGCCGTATTTGTCTGCAAGGTAGTAGCTAAACGCATCCGCAAACGCGCTTTTCTGAGCGTTTGTCGCGGAACGGCCATCGTTGCCCAGCGCATAGGCTGCGACATAGGACGTGTCAGAATAACGGTCAAAGATGCCTTTGAAGCTGCGGATCATCGAATTCAGCGATGCACCTGACTGAATGACACCGTTGATGTCAGCCACGGCGGAATTCACGAGACCTTCGGCCTGACCGCCAGTCAAAGCGAAGCTTGGCAACGGCAGCGTTGCCAATGCGCCTGCGCCACCAAGGGCCAAAACATTGCGACGGGAAAAAGTTTGGTTCGTCATTACTCAAATCCTTCAAGGCTTAGTTCATCTGAGAAGGGGTCAATTTCGTCGCCGGCGGGTGGTTCTTCACCCAATTCAAACCGACGGTTTTGCAAGTAAGCAAGCCGCGCCTGTGCATAGCTGTCCGCGCTATCATAAAGGACGCCATCGAAGGTATCCATGAATTCGCCACGTGTAATAGCCAGCCCAGCCACACGAGCGCCTGCTCCATAGTCAATTTGTGGTGAGGTCCCGACCTGATCAAGGGGGTCGAACACCATATCGACGATAATTCCGACCATATCGCGCTGTGTAGACGGGCCAAATACCGGCAGTTCTACATAAGCGCCTTCGGGAACACCCCAAACGGCGAGGGTCTCACCAAAGTCGGTTGATTGTTCTTCTAGTCCAATGGCACCTGCGGGATCGAACAGACCGCCAATACCCACGGTCGTGTTGAGTAAGAAACGGAAGGTGTTTGTGGCGGACCCGCCGATATCACCTTGCAGCAACCCATTCGCGACCATCCCCGGCAGGCCGACATTATCTGCGAAATTCTCAACTGGAATGGTGATTTCTTCGGGCAAAACGGCTGCAGCACGCCCAGCTGGACGTAAAAACGCGCGATCAATGCCTTTGTTGAACGCGTGTATGCTGCGGTTCGTTTCCTCAAACGGGTCGTTGAACTCGGCCCCCGGTTGTTGGACGGCACATGCAGACAGCGTGATAACTGCGGACAACGCGCACCCGGTGCGCAATTTTTTCAGAACAGAATGTGACAATAGGGAACCTACGGCAGCCAAATGGAATTGAAAGGAGATAATACCTTAATGGAAAAATAATAGTAGTCGCGAACATCATATTCGATGATGACGCAAATACACCACTAATCGGACGCTGAATAGGCAACAGATCGCTGATGTACCCATGGAACCGGGCGCACTGAAGGCAAGGCCCAGCGATATTGCACGCGCCAAGCGAGACCGCTAGCGTCACGCGAAACCAAATTGGAGAACCACCATGTCAATCGAAGCCCGCCTTACCGAACTCGGTGTCACCCTGCCGGATGCCCCTGCTCCAGCCGCCAATTATGTACCTTGGGTTAAGACCGGAAACATGCTGTTCGTGTCTGGCCAGATTTCCGCGAATGCTGATGGTTTCATCACCGGAAAACTTGGGGAAACCATGACAGTAGATGAAGGCGCGGAAGCCGCTAAGTATTGTGCCATTAGCCTTCTGGCACAGCTTAAGGCCGGATGTGATGGCGACATTGAACGACTTGTTCGCGTTGTGAAACTGGTCGGCTTCGTGAACTCGACGCCAGACTTCGGCGATCAGCCGAAGGTCATTAATGGCTGCTCGGACTTCATGGTGGAAGCGCTCGGTGACAAGGGGCGCCATTCACGAAGCGCCGTTTCGGCGGCATCGCTTCCGTTTGGAGTTGCGGTTGAGATCGATGCAATTTTCGAAATCGAATGACCCTCCCTGCTTCATTTTTTGCACAGCCCTTTGCCCACCGGGCATTGCACGACGCGACTATGGCTGAGAACTCGATAGGTGCCATTCGCATAGCTGTGGCAGCTGGGTATGGCATCGAAATCGACATTCAGCCGTCAAAGGACGGCGTTCCGATGGTGTTTCACGACTATGACCTCGGGCGACTTACGCGCCAAGCAGGGCCGGTGGCAATGAGAACCGCGGCTGAGCTTGGGAAGATTTCCTTGTCTGGCGGCGGCGGTTGCATCCCGACGTTGTTGCAGGTTTTGAAAGCGGTTTCCGGGCGCGTTCCTTTACTGATTGAAATCAAGGATCAAGACGGGGCGCTTGG
The DNA here is from genome assembly GCF_900185015.1 of Octadecabacter ascidiaceicola. Taxonomy (GTDB): domain Bacteria; phylum Pseudomonadota; class Alphaproteobacteria; order Rhodobacterales; family Rhodobacteraceae; genus Octadecabacter; species Octadecabacter ascidiaceicola. The sequence goes on from NZ_FXYD01000003.1 coordinate 397,944, forward strand.
GCCTAATGTTGGCGACCTTGAGAACGCCGTTTGCGAAGACTTGAAGGGGTACGGAGGCGACGTAGCGCTGATGTCGTTCAACCCCCATTCGGTCGCGGCCTGCCGAAAGTTCGCGCCAGACTTGCCTCGAGGGATTACGACATGCCCCTATCCCGCAGAAGACTGGCCGACTGTGCCTGCCAAAGTGCGTGACGCATTGAACGAAATTCCTGATTTCGATCGCGTCGGCGCTTGTTTCATTAGCCATCAACAAGATGATCTAAACTCACCTCACGTCGCCGTGCTGAAGGAGCGAGGTGTCCCGATATTCTGCTGGACGGTTCGGAGTGCTGAAGTCGAAGCGCGGGCCCGCGAGATTGCCGATAACATCACTTTTGAAGGTTACCGTGCTTGACCACGCGCCCAGAGATGCCACTTCTTAGGTATGGACGGCGGTACAATTGAAATCACAACGCATACGTCTCTCGCGACGGTCGATCCCGCCGCGTGGGATGCTTGTGCATGCCCCGAAACCCAGAACGGACGTGCGATTGATCCGTTCACGACGTATCGTTTTCTGAAAGCGCTGGAAGACAGTGGCAGCGTTGGTGGCGGAACTGGGTGGAGCCCACATTACCTGACGGCTGAGCAGAACGGCGAGATGATCGCCTGTGCACCGCTTTACGGCAAAAGCCATTCGCAGGGCGAATACATGTTCGACCACAACTTCGCCCAAGCGTTTGAGCGGTCTGGTGGGCGGTATTATCCCAAACTGCAAATCGCGGTGCCGTTTACGCCAGCGACGGGGCGGCGGTTTCTGACACGTACAGGTCATGAGGTGCAGGGCATGGCCGCGCTGGTTCAAGGTGCGGTTCAGATCGCGTCTGATAATGAGCTTTCGTCGCTCCACGCAACGTTCTGCACCGAGGCCGAAGCCTTAGCGGGGACCGAGATGGGCCTATTGCAGCGCACATCGCAGCAATACCATTGGATGAATGACGGCTACGCGGGTTGGGACGGTTTTCTTGAGGCCTTGTCGTCACGAAAGCGCAAGACGCTGCGCAAGGAACGCAAGACGGCGCAGGCGTTCGGCGGCGAAATCGCCCAGTTGACGGGGGACCAGATTCAGCCCCACCACTGGGATGCGATGTGGGCGTTTTACCAAGACACAGGTTCGCGCAAATGGGGACAGCCGTATCTAACACGAGAGTTTTTCCAGATCGCACATGAGCAAATGCGTGATGACATTTTGCTAGTATTCGCAATGCAGGACGGTGTGCCGATCGCTGGCGCGTTCAATATGATTGGCCGCGAAACACTTTACGGGCGATATTGGGGCTGCACAGAGCATCACCCCTGCCTGCACTTTGAAGTGTGTTATTATCAGGCCATCGACTACGCGATTGCGCATGGTTTGAAGCGGGTTGAGGCGGGTGCACAAGGCGAGCACAAGCTCGCGCGCGGTTATTTACCCGTCCCGACCCATTCATTGCACTGGTTTAAAGATGCGGGTTTTCGCGGGGCCGTTGCTGAGTATCTGGAACGAGAACGCGCAGCGGTGGATGAGGAAATTGAAATCCTGACCTCCTACGGGCCGTTCAAATCCGTGAAAGTCGAGGAGCAAGAATGAGCGCCGAATTAGATAAAGTTGGACGCGATGCATTGGCAGCCGCGGGATGGGACGTTGGTGAAATGACCGCGCGAAAGGTTTTCAAGTTCAAGAATTTCGTTGAGGCCTTCGGATGGATGACGTCGGTTGCCATTGTCGCTGAAAAACTGAATCACCATCCTGAATGGTCGAATGTCTACAAAACCGTCGATGTTACGCTGACCACCCACGATACGGGCGGGCTGACAGATCTGGACCTAAAGCTGGCCAAGCGCATGGATGCTTTGGCCAAGTAGTCCGCCACGAACCGGATTGGTCCGTGGCGGAGGCACTTATTCCATCGCGTTGAGCAAGGCTTCGCCCGCTGAAATCTCGCACTCGCCTGGGCTTTTCTCTTCGTGGAGAATTTTCACTTCGCCGTCCATCACCAGCATTGCGTAGCGTTTTGAACGGTTGATCAGGCCAGCAGGTGGTGCGGTGAAATCCATGCCAATGGCTTTCGTGAACTCAGCGCTCGGGTCGCCGATCATTGCGATCTCAGCCTCGGTCGCACCAGTCACCTCGCCCCAATTGCCCATAACGAACGGGTCGTTGACGGACAGGCAGATGATCTCATCGACACCGCTTTCAAGGAATTCACTCTTGGTGCGAATGAAGCTTGGCACGTGGGCCGAATGGCATGTTGGCGTGAATGCGCCTGGAACCGCAAAGATAGCGACCGTGCGCCCTTCGGTCAGTGTTGAGACGGAAATTTGCTCTGGCCCCTCTTCGCCCATCTTCACAAGCATCACGTCCGGAAGTTTGTCGCCAACTGAAATCGTCATAAAGTGCCCCTTTCGGCAATTGCGTTCATCATGAACGCCAATATAGGGTCCATTTGGCAGCAACCAAACAGGAAACATCCCATGAGCCATATTGTTGTAATCGGCGCAGGCCAAGCGGGGGCCTCTTTGGTCGCAAAATTGCGCAACGAGGGGTTTGAGGGTGAGATCACCTTATTGGGTGCCGAAGCGAGCCCGCCGTACCAACGCCCAGCGCTGTCCAAGGCGTATTTGTTGGGTGAGATGGAGCGAGAGCGGCTCTTTTTGCGGCCACGGGAATGGTATGAAAACAATAACATTAACTTGCGCACGGGGACGCCCGCGGTTTCTGTTGATGCGGCCTCCCAGACGGTGACGCTTGAGGGGGATGAGGTGCTTTCCTATGACCACCTCGCGTTCACAACAGGGTCGCACCCGCGCACCTTGCCTGCGGTAATCGGTGGTGAGCTAGACGGTGTTTTCTCCGTGCGTGACCTTGCAGACGCGGATGCGTTGAAACCTGAATTCACTGGCGGTCGTCGTTTGCTGGTTATTGGCGGTGGCTACATCGGACTTGAGGCCGCGGCGGTGGCTGCCAAGATGGGCCTGCACGTTATCCTAGTCGAAATGGCTGATCGCATTTTGCAGCGTGTCGCGGCACCCGAAACATCCGATTTCTTCCGCAACCTGCACAGTGGGCATAACGTCGACATCCGCGAAGGCATCGGCCTTGAGCGGCTGGTTGGCGAAGATCACGTGACAGGTGCTGTGCTGTCTGATGGCAGTGAGATCGAGGTAGATTTTGCGATTGTTGGTGTGGGCATTTACCCAGCGACGGTGCTGGCGGAAAACGCGGGTGTTGCCTGTGATAATGGTATTATCACCGATGCGTTTGGGCGCACGTCTGATCCGAACATTTGGGCCGCAGGGGATTGTGCAACGCTTGATTGGCACGGTGCGCAAATCAGGCTTGAAAGCGTTGGAAATGCGATTGATCAGGCCGAAGTCGTTGCGCAAAACATGCTGGGTGCAGAGAAATCCTACGCCCCGAAACCGTGGTTCTGGTCTGACCAGTATGACACCAAGCTGCAAATTGCGGGGCTTAACCTTGGCTACACAGATGTCGTGACCCGTGAGACAGGCGATGCGCGGTCGCATTGGTATTACCGTGACGACACACTGATTGCCGTGGACGCGATGAACGATCCGCGCAACTACATGATCGGCAAACGCCTGATCGAGGCCGGGAAGTCCCCCGCGCCAAGTGTGATTGCCGACCCTGAAACGGATATGAAGGCCCTTCTGAGATCATGAGGATCATTGGCGGGCAGCATCGCGGCCTCACCCTTGCGAGTGTAGGTAAAGGTGACGCAGGCGCACATTTGCGCCCGACACCTGACCGTGTTCGTGAGAGTTTGTTTAACGTTCTCGTGGGCCACGGGCTGCCGCACGGCGCACGCGTGTTGGATTTGTTTGCAGGTACCGGTGCGCTTGGCCTTGAGTCCCTTTCACGGGGTGCGCTGCACGCGACATTCGTAGACAATGGGCGCGTGGCGCAGGGGCTTATTCGCGAAAACCTTGCAAAGGCGCGGCGCGTTGATGATGCGACAGTGCTGACCTGCGCCGCCGATAAACTGCCTGCAACGTCTACGCCCTGTGATCTGGTGTTTCTTGATCCGCCTTATGGGAAATTTCTGGGGGGTCCCGCGGTCCTAGCGGCGAAAGCCCAAGGGTGGATTGCACCAGATGCATTGATCGTGATGGAAGACAGCGCGCCGCAACCCGTTGCGGGGTTTGCGCAGGTCGATCTGCGCCGATACGGGGACACGCATATCACGTTGCTTAGGGCGCCATGACCCCTGAGTTGGTTGTCTTTGATTGTGACGGCGTTCTTGTGGACACCGAAGGCCCGATGTTTGATGTGTTCGCCAAAAGCATCACGGAACACGGTCTGCCTGTAACGCCCCACCAGCTGGCGACGGAATTCACCGGCGGCACCACCCCGATCATGCGCGACGAAGCGATACGGCGCGGTGCAAAATTACCCGACGGTTGGGTTGAAGACATGAACACGCAAATCCACGCGCGCATCGCGCAAGGTGTTGCCGTGTTCGACGGCGTGTTGGATTTGATCACGGCGTTAGAGGATGCAAATGTTCCGATCTATGTTGCATCTAATGGCACGATGAAGCGCATGGGGCTATCGCTTGGGCCATCCGGCATTTGGGACCGCCTTGAGGGGCGCATCCTCAGCCGTGAAACTTATCCGGCAAAGCCCGATCCCGCGATGATTTTGCATGCGCTGGCGCAAACGGGGGCGAACCCTGAAAAGTCGTTCATGATTGATGACTCGGTTCCCGGCTGCCAAGCGGGGATGAACGCAGGTGTGCAGACCATTGGGTTCGCTACGGAAGGGCAAGACGCTCAACTGGCCCAGATTGGCGCCACCGTTGTGAATACGATGGCGACAGCCCAACAGCTCATTCTTGGTTAGTACGTCGGGTGGAACTTGCCCGCTGGTGAGAGCGTAAAGATTTCCGCACCCGTCGCCGTGATCCCGACGGAGTGTTCGAACTGCGCCGACAGGGACTTGTCGCGTGTTACCGCAGTCCAGTCGTCTGCTAGAATCTTCGTCTCAGGGCGCCCAAGGTTCACCATCGGCTCAATCGTAAAGATCATGCCTTCTTCGAGAATCGGCCCAGTTCCGGCGCGACCGTAGTGCAAGACATTCGGTGGCGCGTGGAAAACAAGCCCAAGCCCGTGACCGCAGAAATCGCGTACAACTGACATGCGTTGCGCCTCGACAAAAGACTGGATCGCGTGGCCGATATCGCCGAACGTATTGCCGGGTTTCGCCACCTCGATAGACCGCATAAGCGCGTCGTGGGTCACATCAATCAGCCGCTTCGCCTTAACGCTTGGCTTACCGCCCGCAACATACATCCGGCTTGTGTCGCCGAACCAGCCGTCCACAATAACGGTGACGTCGATGTTGATAATGTCGCCCGCCTTCAACGCCTTTTCCCCCGGGATACCGTGGCAAACGACGTGGTTTACGCTGATACAGCTCGCGTGTTGGTAGCCCTTGTAACCGATCGTCGCAGAGGTAGCGCCAGCGTCATTGACCCACTGTGTAATCAGTCGATCCAGTTCACCCGTCGTTTGGCCCGGTGTCACATGTTCTGCGATGCGGTCCAGAATTTCGGCAGCCAAGCGGCCTGCGTTTCTCATTCCATCAAATTCGGCAACATCGTAGAGGCGGATTCCATCTTTGGTCAGCCGTGCTTTTGAACTTTTCAAACCGATTATCCTTCTTGCTTGTCCTCCAAATAGGACAAACATTCCCGTTTCTAAACCCCCTGCTTCATCTTGGCCAAAAAACTCGCCCCGTAGGGTCGGTCAGCCAAAGGGCAGTTGTTTTGCTAACGTGATGCCTTCAGGTGAGATTTCGCAGTCGAAACACATGACTTCAACACCTGCGGCCAAAGCTGCGTGGAATGCTTCCGCATAGGTTGGATCCAGATCAGCGGCGAGCGTTACACGATTGCAATCCGTGCGTTGCACCAAGAAAAGTAAAACCGCGCGGTGGCCTAGCTCCACCATCGCGGCCAAATCACCTAGGTGCTTGGCCCCACGCGCCGTGACGCTGTCAGGGAATTCTGCCAACCCAGTTTCGCGCGATAAAGTCACGGATTTGACTTCAAGGTAACAGTCGCGGCGCCCTTCGTCCGACAACAGAAAATCCACACGACTTTTTTCGCGGTATTTCACCTCGGGGCGGATTGTTTCATATCCGTCGAGCCCTGTGATTCCGCCCGCCAAGGCTTCAGCGACGATTCCATTCGCGGCGCCAGTATCAACCCCGACAAATGCTTGGTCCAGTTCAGCCAACCGCCAACCCCAGTCGAGCTTTTTCTTGGGGTCGTCGTTGCCTTCGATCCAGACACGCATGCCTTCGTCTTTTAGACCCATCATTGAACCGGGGTTCGGGCAATGGGCCTTCAAGACGCGGCCGTCTTCGAGTTGCACATCAGAAAGGAAGCGCATGTAGCGGCGGATCAAGCGGGCGGGAACAAGGGGTGTGGCAAAGCGCATGGGCCGCATTTATACCATTCACGAAAGCAGGAGAACCCGAATGCCAAACCCAACTGCCGCGATGCTCGTAATCGGGGATGAAATCCTTTCGGGGCGCACGCGCGATGCGAATATGTATCATCTTGCGGGTAAGTTGACTGAGGCGGGAATTGACCTCGTTGAGGTGCGGGTGGTGAGTGATGACGCACTGGCGATTATCGCTGCTGTGAAATCGCTGAGTGCTGCGTTCGATACTGTTTTCACGTCGGGCGGAATTGGGCCGACCCATGATGACATCACAGCCGATTGCATCGCGACTGCGTTTGATGATCATATTGATGTGCGAGACGATGCGCGTGCTTTGTTGCAGGCGCACTACGATAAGAACGGGCAAGAGTTGAATGAGGCTCGCCTACGTATGGCCCGCATTCCTGACAGTGCCACGCTGATCGATAACCCCGTCAGCATTGCGCCGGGGTTCACGGTGCAGAACGTCCATGTGATGGCAGGTGTGCCGTCGGTGTTTCAAGCGATGGTCGCCTCAGTATTGCCAACCCTGACGGGTGGAGCACCGCTATTGTCAGAAACCCTGCGCATAGATCGTGGAGAGGGGGATATTGCGGGGCCATTAGGGGAACTGGCTACCGAGTATTCAGACCTGTCGATCGGGTCCTATCCTTTTCAAAAGGACGGCAAATACGGAGCGAATATTGTAATCCGCGGGCAAAATGCAGAACGGATTGCATCGGCAATGACAGAATTAAAGGGCGTGTTTTCAACATGACGCCGGAAACGCTCACCTCCTTGATTGAAGCAACTTGGCCCGCGAAATCCTTACGCAAGGTAGATGGCTGGACAATCCGTGAGGGTGCGGGCGGTGGTAGCCGGGTCAGTGCTGCGACAGCATCTGTAGGTGCCCACTTGGAAAGCTACGAAATTGCCGCCGAAGCCATGCAAGCACTGGGTCAAACGCCTTTGTTTATGATACGTGCAGGGGAAGATGAGCTCGACGCGTTGTTGGAGCACGATGGGTACGTGATCAAAGATCCGGTGACCTACTACACCGCCCCGACGAATTTACTCGCCACAAAGCGCCCACCACCCGTGACGTGCTTTCAGGTTTGGCCGCCCCTCGCGGCGCAGGCCGAAATATGGGCGGAGGGCGGCATCAATGACGCGCGCCTTACGGTCATGCATCGTGTAACCGGTGCAAAGACAACCATTTTGGGTCGCCAGAACGACACGCCTGCGGGCACTGCGTTTGCTGCCATCCACAATGGCACCGCGATGGTTCATGCGATAGAAACTGCCACTGCGTTTCGCCGTCAGGGTTTAGGCCGTCATATGCTCACGGCGTTATCGTTCTGGGCCAAGGAGCAAGGCGCAGAAACGGTTGCGTTGCTGGTGACGCGTGCCAATGTCGGGGCCAACGCGCTCTACGCTTCCCTCGGGATGACTCCCGTGGGAGGATACCATTACCGCATCAAACCGGAGGCCTAGATGTCACAAGATTTACCAACCGCACTTAATCTGCCGCAAGCGGACCCGCTGCCGGACCACATTGCGAAGTATTTTGATGTTTGTGATGAAAAGCTCGGGTTTGTTCCGAATGTGCTGCGGGCCTATGCGTTTGATCCCGCCAAACTCGATGCGTTTACGGCGATGTATAACGATCTGATGCTGGCTGATTCAGGACTGTCCAAACTGGAACGCGAAATGATCGCGGTGGTCGTGTCATCCATCAATAAGTGTTTCTACTGTCTTACCGCGCACGGCCAAGCGGTGCGCGCATTGTCGGGTGATCCAAAGCTCGGGGAGATGATGGTGATGAACTGGCGTGTCGCGGATCTTGATGCACGCCAAACAGCAATGTTGGCCTTTGCCGAGAAAATTACCAAAGCCAGTGCAGTAACAACCGAAGCAGACCGTCAGTCATTGCGCGATGTTGGGTTTAGCGACCACGATATCTGGGACATCGCTTCGGTTGCAGGGTTCTTCAATATGACAAACCGCATGGCTTCCGCCACGGACATGCGCCCAAATGATGAGTACCATTCACAGAACCGATGATCCGTTTAACTGCCATCCTTTTTGCGACCTCGCTCGGCGTTAACTGCGCCGTTGCGGTGACGTTGGATATGCCGAGCAATGCGACGCTTGAAGCAGAAGATGTTGCCGGATTGGACAGCTACGCCATGCCGACCGGACCTTGGTCGCCTGATGGGTTTCCGATTTTGACCGGAACCGGAGAAGTGCGCCAGCAAGCGTGGCAGGTTAAGGCAGCTGGCCTAACGACATTGCAGCTTATGCAGCCATTGACGGACCAGCTCGCAGAGGCAGGTTTTGAGGTTCTGTTTTCCTGTGAAGATACTGAATGCGGTGGCTTCGATTTTCGGTTCGCGACACCTGTCCTTCCAGCCCCAGCTATGCACGTAGATCTTGGCGATTATCGCTTCGTTGCGACCCAACGTGTTGTGAATGGCGACACCGAATTACTTAGTATTCTGGCAAGTCGATCGTCGACCGCTGGGTACATCCAAATCACGCGCGTTGGCGCGAGCACGGCAGGACCCGTTGCAAGCGCGGACGCGCCCGCGACACTGGCGATTTCCACGCCGACGATCACTGGTGACCTTGCGCAAACGCTGGAAACGGTCGGCTACTTTGTTCTGTCTGATCTCACGTTCCAAACCGGCTCGGCGCAACTTGGCGAGGCGACGTTCGAGACGCTTGATGACCTCGCTGAATACCTTATTGCGAACCCTGAACGCACTGTTGCGTTGGTTGGCCATACGGATTCTGTCGGCTCGCTTGATGGGAACATCGCTCTTTCCAAACGCCGTGCTGGGTCCGTTTTGGAACGGCTTGTTACAACATATGATATCCCGCGACGACAATTGGAGGCCGAAGGGATGGGGTATCTCTCACCCGTCGCGACGAACTTGACCGAGGAAGGTCGTGAGGCGAACCGCCGTGTGGAAGTAATCGTCACATCCACTGAATAACCCATCATTCGGAACAAAAAAACGCAGCCCCGAAAGGCTGCGTTAAGTGAGGGCGTTGCACCCTTTGGGAAACTTATTCGGATTACCAGGCGTCTGGACCCTTTTCGGCAAATGCATTCACCAAGAAGTCGATGAAGGCGCGTACCTTAGGCTGCGTAAAGCGACCCGGAGGGTACACTGCGTAGATGCCTTGGGTTTCGACCGGAAGATCAGGGATCGCTTCTTCGACCAGACCTTTTTCCAACGCATCCGCATAGAGGAAGGACGGCAGGTAGGCGATGCCAAGACCGGAAATTGCGGCGTTCAACAGAGACTGCCCATCGTTAACTGTTAGCCAACCAGCAGTGCGTACTTGGCGCTTTTCGCCGGACGGTGCTGTCAGCTTCCAAACCGCGGAGTTCGCTTGGTTGGAATAGTGCAGCAACTTGTGGTCGTTCAGATCGTCGATCTTTTCAGGGCGGCCGTATTGTTCGAAATAACCCGGTGCCGCGACCATGCGACGAGAGGTTTCTGTCAACTTACGAGCCCGCAATGTGCTGTCTTCCAGCTCACCAATGCGGATCGCCATATCGAAGCCTTCAGAGATCAGTTCGACGTAGCGGTTGTTGAGAACCATGTTGACCGTGATGTCGGAGAATTCGCTAAGAAAGTCACCTAGGACGGGGGACAGGTGGTTTACGCCAAAGTCCGTTGCAACAGAGATACGCAATAGGCCGGATGGCGCAGATTGCATTGACGTCACGAGCGCATCTGCTTCGCCCGCATCATTCAGAACGCGGCGGGCACGGTCATAGTAAGCAAGGCCGATCTCAGTCGGGCTAACACGGCGTGTTGTGCGGTTTAGAAGACGTGCACCTAGGCGCGCCTCAAGCGATGAAACATGCTTGGAGACGGCGGACTTGGAAATCCCCATCTTCTTGGCTGCGTCGGTAAATCCACCTTGGTCCACAACAGTGGCGAAGGCTTCCATTTCAGTAAGGCGATCCATACACGGTCCTCGGTAATACGTCTCTTGTTCGAGGGTTTGTATCGCGGCGAAAAGGGGCAGACTTAGGGCGATGGCCTGACAATTGCAGGGTAATGACAGGACTGTTGCGAGGCGGGAAACAAGGAAAAACTGGGTTTCCACGGCTTCATTGCCTGCTCGCCCTTCTGATTTCTGTTGCAATCAACTGGCCAATCAACGCCGCGCCGCGTGGCGAAGGGTGCACTAAATCGGGCGCATAGGCGGCAGCATCACCTGGTCCAATGACCTTCCCACTATCAACAAAGATCACCGACGGGTTTAACGCAGCCATTTTGGATTGACGCTCTGCAAGCTCATCCAATTCTGAACGACAATGCGCAAATGGCCCGCCTTGGTCACTGATTGGATAGTATCCAAGCACGATGACCTGTGCCCCTTGGTTTGCAACCAGGCTAACAAACGTAGGAAACGCCCCTGCTGTGCCATCATCAGAAACAATTGCATCTATGACTTGCTGAGCCATTGGCGTCTGGCAAACAGAGTGCAAATCATTGCCACCGCCATCAACGATCACCCAATCCCAAGCACCTGACATATATTGTGTCGGAATACCCTGAGCACCTAGGAAGGTCGCGCCATTGACGGCCATGTCACTGATCCCAAGGTCGGTCGATTGACCAACGATATTCGGAATGGACTGGCCCGACCTGCGGTGCCAAGCAAGAATCGAATCTCCGACAACAATGATATCTGCATCACGATTAGCACTAGGTGGCGAAACAGTGCAGCCTGCCAACGTCAGTACCGCCGTAAGCAGTAGCATCCAAATCGTGATCCATGCTCTCGGGTTTCGCATCCAGGTTTTCATGAAGCTACGCTAAGCTTCATCAAGGACAGAGCCAAGGCGACGAGCAATACTACACGATAAAGTGCAGTCAAAGTTTAGAGAGACGCCACCAGCCGTGTGCCCTGATCAATCGCCCGTTTAGCATCCAACTCAGCCGCAACATCCGCACCACCAATAACGTGACAAAGTTTGCCGGCCGCCTCTAGCTCATCCGCGAGTGTACGTTGTGGCACCTGTCCGGCACACATCACGATTGTATCAACTTCGATCAATGTCGGGTTCTCGCGCGCTTCACCAAAGCTTACGTGCAGGCCGTTTTCGTCAATGCGTTCGTAGTTCACACCGCCGATCATCGTCACGCCTTTCATCTTGAGCGTAGCACGATGGATCCACCCAGTTGTCTTGCCCAACCCTTTGCCGAGCTTGGTTGCCTTACGCTGCAACAACGTCACCTCGCGCAAGGGAACATCCGGTTGCGGCCCCTCAGGGCGTACGCCACCGCGTGTTTCTGACGGATCGCCAACGCCCCATTCCTCAAGCCACTCTTCAAGGTTCTCAGTTGGGCTCTCCCCCGTCACCAAATATTCGGCGACATCAAAACCAATGCCACCGGCACCGATTATGGCGACACGTTTTCCGGCGTCGGCCTTACCGCGTAGGACATCGATATATGAGAGAACGTTTGCGCCGTCTTGCCCTTCAATCTGCGGGTCACGCGGTGAAACGCCAGTCGCTATGATCACTTCATCGAAGCTTTTTAGGTCATCTGCCGTTGCATCTGCACCAAGCTTCAGCGTTATGCCAGCTTTCGCTACCGCGGCGCGGTAGTAGTCGACCAATCCCCAGAATTCTTCTTTCCCCGGAACCTGTTTGGCCATGTTCAACTGTCCGCCGATATCATTCGCACGATCAAACACAGTAACGTTCATCCCGCGTTCAGCCGCTGCCAAGGCTGACGCGAGGCCCGCTGGCCCAGCGCCGACAATCCCGACGGACTTCGTCGACAGGGATAAAACCAACTCGGTTTCATGGGCAGCTTTAGGGTTCACCAAACAAGACGCAATCTTCATAGAGAATGTATGATCGAGGCAGGCTTGATTGCAGGCGATGCACGGCGCAATCAGCGCGGCGTCACCGGCTTCGGCCTTGGCGACAAAATGCGGATCCGCCAAGAACGGGCGCGCCATGCTCACCATGTCGGCGCAGCCATCTGCCAACACATCTTCGCCCACCTGCGGCGTGTTGATACGGTTAGACGTGATGATTGGAATATTTACTTCGCCCATCAGTTTCTTGGTCACCCAAGTAAAGGCACGGCGTGGAACGGAGGTCGCGATTGTCGGAATCCGCGCCTCGTGCCAACCAATGCCCGTATTCAGAATGTTCGCACCCGCCGCTTCAATCGCTTTCGCCAACGTCACGACTTCTTCCCACGTAGAGCCATTTGGGATCAGATCGATCATGCTTAGACGATAAATAACGATGAACTCAGGGCCTACGACCTCCCGTACACGTCGCACCACCTCAACAGGCAACCGCATACGGTTCTCGTAACTGCCACCCCAACGGTCTTCGCGCTTGTTGGTATGGGTGACCAGAAACTGATTCAGAAAGTATCCTTCGGAGCCCATGACTTCGACGCCGTCGTATCCGGCGTCTTTTGCACGGCTTGCCGCGGTCACCATGTCATTGATCTGCTGCTTGATACCGTCTTCGTCCAGCTCCGTCGGAGGGAACGGCGAAATCGGAGACTTAACAGCACTCGGGGCAACACATTCTTTGGAATAGGCATATCGTCCAGCGTGCAATATCTGCATTGCAATTTTGCCGCCAGCGTCGTGAACACGATCTGTCACGATTTTATGGTTGGCGATGTCTTGATCTGAAAACAAACCTGCGGCACCCGGGAAAACACCCCCTTCAGCGTTTGGAGCCATGCCCCCTGTAACCATTAAGGCAACACCACCGCGCGCACGTTCAGCGTAAAACTCCGCCACTCGGTTCCAGTCGCGTGTCTCTTCAAGACCGGTGTGCATTGACCCCATCAAAACGCGGTTCTTCAGCGTGGTGAAACCCAAATCAAGGGGTTCCAAAAGGTGCGGATAGGTCGACATGATTAGCTCTCCTAGAAATCCGTTTCATCCTGCCGAAGCTTGACGCGCACGTCACCTCAAACGCCGCGTCATCTTGTCTTTGTTTCGCAAATATCCTGGGGGAATCGCATAGCGATGGGGGCTAGCCCCCTCCCCGCCAGCCGCAGGCAATCAAACTAGTTGTTCGCGGTTTCGACGCAATGGCGGCGGAATGCCTTTTTCAGCATATCCAACTCAGCCCGCAGCAATGACATCTCGGAACGAATGTCTTCGGAAAGCGCATCACCGGCGATAATGGAAAAACTACCCAGAAGCCTGTCTTCGCTGCGATCACGTATAACAAACGTCTGCACACCGTCCGCGATGCGATCGGCCGGGATCGGAACGCTCACACGCCATGTTTCCTCAACACGGTCCTCTTCAACTTCGACACCATCGACTGGAAAGTCGAGATGCGTCACCTCGATATTGGGTTTCCAATCCACTTCGCGGCCGTGGTTCTTTAGCGACCCATGCCAGACGCCCTCAACGAGGCGCAATTTGGTCAGCACAATATTCTCAGACATAGCGCCCCTCTAGAGTTCCGCGCGTGGATGGCGCGAGAATGTAACGTCGCGGATCGTGACTTGGTTCATTTCTGGCCCTTCAAAGATCAGATCAATCCACATCGCCTCAACGCGCTTTTCGTTCAGTTTTGTGTAGGCCAAATCAAACTCGACCATCACTTTGTCACCATCCATCGGCAGTTCACGTACTATCTGCTCTGTGTTAGGTCCGTGTCGCACGTTTAGACGTGCAAAGATTTCCAGCGGCTTTTCAACCTCAACGATTGCGTCCATTCGCAGCAAATGCCTACGCAACAAGCCTTCGCAGGAGGCCTGCGGTAGGTTCAGCACGAGGCTCAGGAAAGAGCCGTCGAAGCGGAACACATCCATGCGCAGCCCAAACGGCGCCAAATCTGCTTCGCGCGTATTGCGAAGCTGGCGCAGTGTAAGCTCGGAAATCTGGCAATCGTGGAAAATGGTTACTTCGTCGCCCAACATCGTTTTGCTGTCGACCGAAGACATACCTTTAACAGGAAGCGCACCGCGCCAAAGTTGCGGGCGCCATGACCAGTCGGTTCCAGCGGGCTTGGGAAACGTCGACGACCCGATACGCGGCAGTGCCAAACGGCTGTCGGCGATGTAGGTAAGCTCGTCCAATTTCTGGCGCAAGATGCGGGCTTCGTTGCGTTGGTCGCGCAACAATGACAGGTCCGTAGTTCCAGCAGCGTTCGCAGCACGGGACCAAAACGCACGTACGCGCCGCGATAGCAGCTTTTCAAAGAGAGAGGTGCGTTGCTGTCCCATGACGGTCCGATAGAATCCTTTTGTCCGGACCATACCTGCCAAATTGTTTCGCAAAAGGAAACAATTTGCGGGATTTTCTTCGCGATAACAGCGGTTTTATTCGGTTTCGGCCTCAGCGACTACAACCGGTGCGTTAGCTTCACCCAGTTCCGCCATTGCAACGGTCAACAAACGCTCACCTTCACCACGGCTTAGTGCGCTACGATCAAAACTCAGAACCGAGATTGTCGTAAGGCGCCCATTGATGTCTAGGAAACCACGCCATTGGGGGCCACTTGTCCCTGTAAACACGGGGCCGCCGGAGGTGTCTTCGAACCGTGCCATCACACCGGTATCACCAGTGACAGTAGATACATCTGAAACAGATGCGGCATCACCGCTACCCGCCAGCAATGCACGGCCACTTTCAGATTCAAGGAACTGCGCGAACGTTGTTTCGTTGCCCGTAACGTTGGCGGTGTCCTCATCGCCGAACTGGACCGTGATCAAACCGTCTAGCGTTGGCATGAACCCAGCGTCGTCTGACAATAGCGCGCAGCCAGCAAGAACGGCGAAACCACGACGTGCGTTGCTTGCACCTTGATCGACGCAATAGGCTTCAGGGCCACGGACACGCACGTCACCGCCCAACAGCGACAACGTGCGAATACCTTCACTGGTGGCATCCGTTGCGGCGCCGACGTTGGCGAGTTGACCCGCGACATTGTTGGCCATGCCTTCAATATCTTCACAGCCAGACAGACCGACCAAAAGCAAAACAAACGCACACAAACGCACAAACATAGTCTTTACAGGTCCATGTAGATGTGGCGTTCTTTTTTCGCACCCGGGTGGGTCACAGCACCGTTCAACGCACCGCCAACCAGCTGGGCGTATTTCCAAAGCGCACCAGAGGTGTAGATGGTCTCTCTCGGGCCTGCCCATTCGGATTTACGCTTGGCAAGTTCTTCGTCGCTCAGATCGACCGAAAGCTCGCCGGTGATCGCGTTGATTGTGATCATGTCGCCGTCTTTCAGCAGGCCAATCGGCCCGCCGTGCGCAGCTTCTGGACCAACGTGACCAACGCAGAACCCACGCGTCGCGCCGGAGAAACGACCGTCTGTAATAAGCGCAACTTTCTTGCCCATGCCCTGACCGGACAGCGCGGCAGTCGTTGCGAGCATTTCACGCATGCCTGGGCCGCCGGATGGACCTTCGTTGCGGATGACCAGAACTTCGCCTTCTTCATAGGCGCGTGCCTTAACGGCGGCAAATGTGTCTTCTTCGCATTCGAACACACGTGCAGGACCAGTAAAGGATTGCTCGTCTTCAGACATGCCAGCAACCTTCACGATTGCACCTTCTGGCGCGAGGTTGCCTTTTAGGCCAACAACGCCGCCAGTCTTCGTGATCGGGTTCTCGACTGGGTAGATAACTTTGCCGTCTGCCTCGCCTTTGATCATGTCGAGTTCTTCGCCGATGACCTTGCCGCTCGCGGTCATACAATCGTCATGCCACAAGCCCGCCTTTTGCAGTTCTTTCATGACGACAGGAACGCCGCCAACTTCGAACAGGTCTTTCGCAACGTATTGGCCACCTGGCTTCAGGTCTACGAAGTAAGGCGTGTCGTGGAAAATGTCGCAGACGTCGAACAGGTTGAAATCGATGCCAGCTTCGTGGGCAATCGCCGGAAGATGCAGGCCAGCGTTTGTAGACCCACCTGTACACGCAACAACACGGGCTGCGTTTTCTAGCGACTTGCGGGTCACAACATCACGGGCGCGGATGTTCTTGGCAATCAGGTTCATGACCGCTTCACCGGACGCTTCGCCATACTTGGCGCGGTCTTCGTAAGGCGCTGGCATGCCGGAGCTGTTCAGCAACGCAAGACCAATAGCCTCGGATACGCAGGCCATTGTGTTGGCTGTGAATTGGCCGCCACAGGCACCCGCAGATGGGCATGCAACGCGTTCAAGCACGGCTAGTTCACCGTCAGACATTTGGCCCGCTTGGTATTTACCAACGGCCTCGAACATATCCTGAACGGTGATGTCTTTGCCGTCGTGTGAACCCGGCAGGATCGAGCCGCCGTACATGAACACGGATGGCGTGTTCAAACGCACCATCGCCATCATCATACCCGGAAGGGATTTGTCACAGCCAGCAAGACCGACAAGCGCATCATAGCAGTGGCCGCGCATGGTCAGCTCAACCGTGTCCGCAATCGCGTCACGGGATGCGAGGGAACTGCGCATGCCTTCATGACCCATCGCGATGCCGTCAGTGACAGTGATGGTTGTAAATTCGCGTGGCGTACCTTGGGCTTCTTTCACACCGCGTTTAACGGACTGTGCTTGCCAGTTTAGCGCGATGTTACACGGCGCTGCTTCGTTCCAGCATGTGGCCACACCAACGAACGGCTGATTGATCTGCTCTTCCGTCAAATCCATCGCATAGAAGTAAGAGCGGTGCGGCGCGCGCGCCGGCCCTTCGGTTACATGGCGGCTAGGCAGGTTTGTTTTGTCAGTGCGGTTCGCAGTCATCGCATTATCCTTCGGGAAATCTGTTTGGAAACGGTCTAAATCGCCAAAGCGTGGTCTTCAAGGTTCAATAGACTTGGCATGCGGATGCGCACGCGGCACTCTGACGCTATGGAACTCACTTTCACGCCCCTGATCGGCGACTACGCCATCACCAAATTGCCCGCCGATGCCGCGTTTCCTGATTGGATCGACCAATCTGGGCTGGTCAGCATCACGCGGGCAGATGACGAATTGTCAGTCGTCAGCCTTTCAAACGGAACCCCGCCCGATGCGGATGTAGGATGGAGTGCGCTGCGGGTGGATACGCTTGCCGCACTTGATGAGCCCGGTGTTGTGATGTCTGCCGTCACGCCAATCTCGACGGCTGGCCTCGGCGTGTTCGTGATATCAACCCATCTGCGCGACTATTTGCTTGTGCGCACGGCCGAGATGAACCGCGTGGCTGCTGCGCTTACAAATGCGGGTCATTCGCTTGTCTGATCGATACGCCCCCATGAACACGCGGGCGGATGCTTTCGCTGGAACCGCGAACTGGGCCTTCGTCGTCATCTCAATTGCTGTGCTGTGGTACGGGTTCCAAATTGTATTCTTTTCAATCTATTCAATGTGGATGCAGACACCAAAAGTAGTCTCTAACCCTGGGTTAATCGATGATTTCGCTTATGGAAGCACCCCAGCCGCTGTGCGTTGGACACTCGCAACCTTCGCCATCTACACAGGCCTTTTATTGGCGACAGCACGCGCATTGCATGGGATCGGTCTTGGGCAACTCGTTGGTTCGATTTCTGCCGCGTGGCGCGAGTTCTGGCGTGTTAGTCTCTATTTATCACCAATCTATGCGCTTCTGATTGTCCCAAGTTTGCTTGAACCGGAAGCAGAACAGCAATTTAGCGTCGCGGAGTGGCTATTGCTTCTCCCAGCAATCCTACCGTTGCTGTTTATTCAAATTAGTGCCGAAGAACTGGTGTTTCGCGGTTACCTGCAAAGCCACATTGCGGCCCTTACCCAAAACCCGATCATCTGGATGGGCGTTCCATCATTTCTGTTCGGATTGATCCATTATGATCCCCTTACCGTACCCTATTCAGCTTGGGCGTATGTCGTTTGGGCCACCTGTCTTGGCCTCGTCTGTGCAGATCTCACTGCGCGGTCAGGAACGCTTGGCCCTGCCTTCGCCGTACATTTCATCAACAACATCGGCGCATTGGTTATTTTGGCCGCTGACGATTGGCTATACGGTGCGGCACTGTTCGTTTGGCCAATGTACGGGCTGGCGTGGGTACCTTGGATACCATTTGAGGCGCTTTTGCTGTTCACTGTTTGGCTCAGCGCGCGTCTCGCGATACGCCGTTGATTGCAATTCACTCCACGTCAGCTTATCTCATTTCCAACACCAAATGAGGGTCCCATGAACTGGATTTCCAACTACATCCGCCCACGCGTCAATTCCATCTTCTCGCGTCGCGAAGTGCCCGAGAACCTTTGGTCCAAGTGTAGCGAGTGCGGCACCATGCTGTTTCATCGTGAATTGGCCGAAAACCTGAATGTTTGCACGTCTTGCAACCATCACATGGCCATCACACCGCGTGATCGTTTCACAGCGTTGTTTGATGGCGGAATTTTCGTAGAGGTCGACGTTCCAGCACCGACGGCTGATCCTTTGCTGTTCAAGGATCAGAAAAAGTATCCGGACCGGATGAAAGGTGCCCAGAAGAACACGGGCGAAAAAGAAGCCATGCTTGTCGTTGAAGGTGAGATCGGGCGCACGCCGATTGTTGCCGCAGCGCAGGACTTTAGCTTTATGGGCGGCTCAATGGGCATGTATGTCGGCAACGCGATCATCGCAGCCGCCGAACGCGCCGTTGAACTAAAGCGCCCGCTCGTACTGTTTTCCGCGGCTGGCGGTGCACGCATGCAGGAAGGGATACTGTCCCTCATGCAGATGCCACGCACGACTGTCGCGGTTGAGATGCTTAAGGAAGCGAACCTGCCCTATATCGTCGTACTGACACACCCGACCACCGGTGGTGTCACCGCATCTTATGCAATGCTTGGCGATGTGCATATCGCCGAACCAAACGCGTTGATCTGTTTCGCAGGGCCACGTGTTATCGAGCAGACCATTCGTGAAAAGCTGCCCGAAGGTTTCCAACGTGCGGAGTATCTGTTGGATCACGGTATGCTGGACCGCGTGACTGAACGGGGGAAGATGCGCGATGAGCTGATCACGATCACACGCATGTTGATGGGTCTTGATCCTGTTGTAGCAGGTGAATTACCGGCACCAAACGAGGCCGATCAAGTTGAGCCTGAAGAAACCCCAGCGGCAGACAGCGCGATCGAGGTTGCAACCACCACTTGACTGCACTGGACCTCTTCATGACCCAGAACTCAGATAATATCCTCGCACGCATGATGGCGCTGCACCCGAAGATCATCGATCTAACTTTGGATCGCATGTGGCGGCTTTTGAACGCGCTCGGCAATCCTGAGCGCCGCTTGCCACCGGTCATTCACATTGCTGGAACCAACGGAAAAGGGTCGACGCAAGCCATGATCCGTGCGGGGCTGGAAGCGCAGGGAAAGCGCGTTCACGCCTATACATCCCCTCACCTTGCGCGGTTTCACGAACGTATCCGCCTTGCCGGTGAGCTGATCTCCGAGGATGCGCTGACGGACGCGCTGGATCGCTGTTACGCCGCCAACAACGGTGAAAACATCACCTATTTTGAAATTACGACCTGTGCTGCGATCCTTGCGTTTTCGGAATCGCCTGCCGATTACACCTTGCTGGAAGTTGGTCTTGGCGGACGGCTGGACGCCACCAACGTCATGGACCCAGCGATTAGCGTCATCACCCCTATCGACCTCGACCATCAGCAGTTCTTGGGCGACACATTGCCCGAGATCGCCGCGGAAAAGGCGGGCATTATCAAGCGCGGCGTTCCGTGTATTGTTGGCCCACAGCACGATGATGCGATGGACGTTATTGAAGCGACTGCCGCACGTTTGGGGGCGCCGATTGTTGCGTACGGACAGCACTTTCATGTCTCTCAAGAACGAGATCGACTGGTCTATCAAGATGAAACAGGGCTGCTTGATCTGCCTTTGCCGACACTTCGTGGCCCCCACCAAGTCCAAAATGCGGGCGCTGTTCTTGCTGCACTGCGCCACTTTGGCGCCGACGAAACCGCGTGCGAAGCGGCCCTAACGAATGCGACTTGGCCCGCACGTATGGAACGCCTGACGTCGGGCCCATTGGTTGAACGCTGTTTGCCTGCAGAACTTTGGCTTGATGGGGGGCACAACCCCGCTGCAGGCAAAGCGATTGCCGCGACGCTCACCACGCTGCCAAAGCGCCCGACGCACGCCATTTGCGGCATGCTGAATACCAAAGACGTGACGGGTTTTATGACCCCGCTTGCGTCCCACGTTCAATCCCTCACAGCGGTTGCGATTCCGGGGGAGGCGAACACGCTCCCCGCCCAGGCGACAGCTGACGCGGCGTCTTTGGCAGGCATCAATGCGGCCATCGCGGAAGACTTGAACGCAGCACTCGACATGATCTTGGCTGTTGATCCAACCGCACGTATTCTGATTTGTGGCTCGTTGTATTTTGCGGGCCACGTGATGAGAGAAAACGAATGATACGTCTTGCTGTAGTTCTTAGCTTTTTCGGCCTCCCATTAGAGGCCGCCGACTTTGAGTTTTGTTGGGAAGGCGACAATGGTTACCGCATGGAAGGCACAATGAGTGTGCCAGACCCCGTGATGAACCGCTCGCTTCTTACGCACAACGACATTTCGGCATTTTTCATTGTTGGCTTCAAAGATGACGTGCCACTCGGGACGTGGGACATGCGTCAACTGACCCCGACAACCAGTTGGAACCTCAGCTTTGATCCGCGTGGGATGGTCTTTCCGACTGGCGGGATGCATGACAGCGATAAGGGTCAAGCATGGAACGCAGGTGGCCGTGCGGATGACTGCGGCGACCCCGGTTTTGGGTTCAATTCAGGGACGAACGCGCAAGACCTCTGCGTCAACAACGTGTGGCACACGGACAGCATGATCAACCGATACACACGCTTTCCGGTCTTCCCTGCTGGTTCGACAGACCTCGATTGTGGCGGCGTTGCACTGTTTGGAAGCCTTCCCCAGGCCGCCAATTCCGCGAGCAAATAGACTCACAAACCGAAAAAACGAATCACTTCTCACATTTTCCTTTGACGAGTGATTCGCGATACCTCTATATATTGCTGTTAAATCTATCTGGGCGCAGTTCTGCCAGAATTGGCACAAGATTTAGCGCTATTCGTTGGGGGACGAGGGATGATACGCACCGCGTCGGTTTGCACATTTATGGCGATAGCGACCGCCAGTGCGGCTGAATTACTGCCGGTGACAGCGGATGCAGTGTTCACGTTTAACGGGCAAGAATTTACGATTTCTCGTGCGAGCACGATCGACCAGACCACCATCACAGCGCTTTCTCAAACGTCTGCAACCTGTCCGAGCCCTTGCCTGTCCCCGATGATCGTGGCACGAAATGTACCAACGCTGGGCGAACTCGATGTGATCGATTTTTTGTCAAATCAGGTTGAGGCTGGCGAAGGACTTTTGATCGACGCGCGACCGCCTGAGGAGCGTGCGATTGGTTTTATCCCTGCATCAGTCAACATTCCTGCAGCAACCTTGGCCCCCACCAACCCGTATCGCGACGAAATCTTAATGGCACTTGGTGCTGAGCAATTCCAAGGCGTGTTCAATTTTTCGGACGTGTTGTCATTGGTTGTGTTCGATGCAGGTCCGGCGACACAGGACGCAAGTAAGCTTGTTACCGACCTTCTTGCGGCGGGATATCCTGCCGAGAAGATTGGTTATTATCGCGGCGGCATGCTGGTGTGGTCGACCTCCGGCCTTTCAACGGAGTCGACGATACAATGACGCACGAATTTTCATACCCCACTCGAAGCGTCGCTTGCGCTGAGTGGTTTTCTATTTCGGCAGCCTGACTTAACGGGCGCCGGCACGATCTTGGCAGGGTGAAGTGGCGCGTATTGAAATGCCGCTTCACAACACGCAGGCGAAACCAGTGGCGCTTTTTTGGGGTGCGCTCACGTCACTGGACAAACAACAGAGCGCGCCCCACGAACGACCTAGGCGCCGCAAGATTAGAGAGGCCGAAGATGAAATACCGAATTCTTACGGCCGCGCTCTGTGTTTCGGCCACCGCTGGAACCGCGCAGGATGTGCGTATCACGACATTTAAAACTGACAGCACGTTTACGCTGAACGATCAGACCTTCACTGTGACGCGCAATCAGGACACAGAAGCTATGTTAAGCGGTGAATACGCGCTGACGTCACGCGCTTGCCCGCCGCACTGCCTGCAACCGCTTGTTGTGGCGGATGGTGTGGCGACACTCGCTGAACTAGAGGTTCTGACTTTCTTGGAAGGGCACGTCACAGGGGGCACGGGCCTACTGATCGATGCACGCTCCCCCGCTGATTATGCGACAGGATCTATTCCTGGGTCTGTAAACGTTCCTTTTCCAACGCTCGCCCCAGACAATCGGTATCGGAATGATATTCTTCGCGCACTCGGCGCAGTTGATAAGGGCGAAGATTCCCTTGATTTCACCCAAGCAATGGCACTTTCGCTATACAGCGGCGGGCCATGGTCTGATGATGCCCCTACAGCAATTGAAAGCTTACTTGCTGCGGGTTACCCAGCTGAAAAGCTTTTCTATTTTCGTGGTGGCATTCAGGCCTGGGCACACGCTGGTCTGACTATTCATCAATCACAAAACCCTGGTTAATCCGCTTTAAGGTTCCCAATATGATCCGCACGACCGTTGCTCTCTTTCTTTTCGCCATTGTCATCTGTGGCCTCATTGTCTTTCGCCCCTTCACCGAGGGTGAAGAAACCACTGCCGATCGCCTTGGCACGCCGATTGACACGGATGTAGAAGTTACCCGTTCAGTAACGGCAGACTTGGCTACCCTCAAGGAAGCGGCCAGCGCACCATTGACCACGAATGCCGTGACTGGTTTGGTTGAAGCACCGCGCCGTATCGACGTCGCCCGTCCGAACACGGACGACACCCGTTTGTCTGACATGACAAACAACGTTCTGGCTGAGCTCGGGTTTGCAGGTGTCCAAGCAGTGACCACCAACAGTCAGGCGCAGCGCCAATCAACCTCTGATATTCTCGCGGGTATCGAGGCAGCGACAGGCCATCGTTCCGTTCTTGAGGAAAGCGAAACGCTCGAAGCAATTGTGATCGCGGCATTGCGTGCTGGTGAAACAGATGAGCGGATCGATACAATTGTCAACGAAGCGGCGGCGGCTGGGACAGTGGCCGTGCCTGAAATTCTCGTTACGTCCGACGGCCGCGTCGACACGCATGTGTTGCTTAACAATATCGTAACGCAGGCCCAGATCGCGTCTGGTGGTGCCGCCCCTGCGATTCCTGATGTCTCACCTGACAACACAGAGGGCATGGAAGTCCGCTTTGTGCAACGCGCCACGGACGAAGTCCAAGCGCGGTTCTACACGGTGCAAAGCGGCGATAGCCTCGGTGCGATTTCGATCAAGTTCTTTGGCTCAATCGAACACTATGATGCGATTTTTGAGGCAAATAAAGGTCTGCTTTCGAGCCCGGATCGTATCCGTGTTGGGCAACGCCTCGTGATACCGCAGTTAGACGCCTAGGCCTTACCCCAGTCAGCGCCCTGCATCTCGCGCAGGCGACTGGCAGTGCGTTCGAACTCAAACACGCCTTCGCCTTCGATATAGAGCATCTCTGGCTCAGCTGCCGCAGATGCGATTAGCTGAACTTTTGCTTCGTAAAGCGCATCGATCAGCGTCACGAACCGTTTTGCCTCATTGAAATTCGCACGGCCCAAACGGGGAATGTCTTCCAGCACGAGTACACGCACAGCGTCAGCAATCGCGAGATAATCCGCAGCACCCAAGAACACACCGCAGAGGTCATGGAACTTGGCCCGCGCGACGCCATTATCAAACGCGGGCAAAACAACATCGCGCCCTTTAACCTTCAGCGTTAGTTTTTCGGCCGTACCGCCGGTTAGCTGCTGCCAAGTTGCTTCAACAGCAACGCGTGCCTCGGCGGTATTTGGTGTGAAATAGTGTTGAGCGCCTTCCAAGAACGACTGGCGATAATCCACGTCGCTCGAGAGTTCATGCACATCCATTCGGTCCTTCAATAGCGCGATGAAAGGCAAAAATAGTTGTCGGTTCAAGCCGTCTTTATACAGCTCATCTGGAACGCGGTTAGATGTTGTCACAACGACGACGCCAGCAGCAAACAGCGCCTCAAATAGGCGCCCCACAATCATCGCATCGGTAATATCGCTGATCTGCATTTCGTCAAATGCCAGAAACCGCACGCGCCCTGCCAAATCCGCGGCGACTGGTGCAATCGCGTCTTCAACGCCGTCCTTTCGCGCTTGGGCAATCGCGGCGTGGACCCATTGCATAAATTCATGAAAGTGGCTGCGTTGCTTTGGGACCTGAATGGTATCGTACAGCAAATCCATCAGCATGGACTTTCCTCGCCCGACGCCACCCCAAAGATACAATCCCTTTGGCCCAACTACAGGCGCCGCCTTGCGAAACCATCCGCTTTTAGGAGCATCCGGCGCATTTAATACAGCAGCCCGCACGCGATCGAGTGATGCGAGCGCTGCGCGTTGTACCGGATCATCGTGCAGCGATCCCGCTGCAACGCGACGTTCATATTCTTCTTGGACCGTTCCCATATCGCCTTGTTAGTCACCCAACGCGAGGCCCGCAATCCGCGCAGCGGCGTCTTTGATGGAAATTGTTCATCCGACAGGATCTGATCGCTACCATCACTATTCACGAATTGACGCGGGATACCTTTCCCCTTCTAAGTTGCCAAATGGAACGCCAATCAAACCTCGTAACGCCCGTCCTTATCGCGGGCTGTGTCATTATCATGGTCAGTTTTGCTGTCCGAGCGTCATTTGGCGTGTTTCAGATACCGATTGCGGATGAATTCGGCTGGGCACGCGCTGAGTTCTCATTGGCAATCGCATTCCAAAACCTTGCATGGGGTATTGGACAGCCAATTTTTGGAGCACTGGCCGAGCGCTTAACAGATCGAAAAGCCATCATCATTGGTGCACTCATCTACGCCATCGGCCTTGTGCTTTCCTCAAACGCGGTATCTCCGATTGCGCACCAAACTTACGCTTGGTTGGTAGGGTTTGGTATCGCGGGCACCGGTTTTGGCGTCATTCTTGCGGTTGTCGGACGCGCTGCGTCTGATGAGAACCGTTCAATGTCGCTGGCTATTGCCACTGCTGCGGGATCGGCCGGACAAGTCTTTGGTGCGCCTGTCGCGGAGTTCTTGCTTGGCATCATGCCGTGGCAGTCGGTTTTCCTCGTCTTCGCGGGCGCAATCCTTGCATCGCTGATGATGTTGCCAATGATGCGTGCGCCGACGAGCGCGTCCAGGCTAGAGCTGGAAGAAACCATTGGGCAGGTCATTACGCGGGCGTTTCGCGATCCGACGTATACGTTCATCTTCCTTGGTTTCTTTTCCTGTGGATACCAGCTCGCGTTTATTACGGCACATTTTCCTGCAATGATTACCGAAATGTGTGGTCCGATTCTGCCGGGAGGCGCGTTGCATAGTCTGGGCGTCACCACGACCTCAGCTCTCGGTGCGGTGGCGATTTCCTTAATCGGACTTGCCAACATCGCCGGTACGCTTCTCGCGGGTTGGGCTGGTAAACGCTATTCCAAAAAGTACCTGCTAGCAGGGATTTACACCGCCAGAACTGTTGTTGCTGCCTTGTTCATCGCGTTTCCGATCACCCCGGCAACGGTTGTTATGTTCTCGATTGCCATGGGGTCACTCTGGCTTGCGACTGTTCCGCTCACCAGTGGGTTGGTCGCGCATATTTATGGGTTGCGGTATATGGGAACGCTTTACGGTATCGTGTTCTTTAGCCACCAGCTTGGTAGCTTCTTAGGTGTCTGGCTTGGCGGTCGCCTCTATGATGTCTACGGGTCTTACACCGCCGTTTGGTGGGTTGGCGTCGGCATTGGTGCATTCTCAGCGATCATTCACTTGCCGATCCGGGAAGACCGGCGCGCGCCTTTGGCTTCGGCGAGCTAAAGAACACGTCGAGTTACCCGACAGCGTCGCGGAGTGCGTCTCGTAGGACTTCGACGACCTCTGCTGAGTGCGTGAAGCCCACATTGTGATCTGCTTCCGGGATCACTTCTTGGCGGCAATTGCGGTTCCACTGCGTCAACGTTCCGAGGGACTTTAACGGAATGATTTCATCTTTCTCGGCCCAGATCGCGACGACCGGCACGTCTTCACGCCCGATCGTTCGATGGGCGTCTTCCTGTACATCGTTGAGCATATGACGACGACTAGACAAAACCGCACGCAGGAACCCACGGCTTTGGTATTCCGCAATCTGAAGTTCAACGATACCCGTGATGTCAAACTTCTGGCCCAATTGCGCACGCAACGCTCTTCGATCCCTGCGTGCGACGATAACCGCGTGCAACCAGTCTCCGAAAAACGGGATCGTTCGGCTTAACTCTGTCAGCTTGTCTTCACGCAACCAAATTCCGCCTGACGCCAACAGCACAAGACGCGTAACGCGGTTTGGGTGTAGCATACTAAAGTGTGTGGCGATCGATCCGCCCATGGAATAACCCATCAGCGTTACGTCACCTGTTAGACCTTGGTGTTCCAAAAGATCTTCGAGCTGCTTGGCGAAGAAGTCACCGGTCTGAACACCACGTGGTGCATCAGAAAACCCGCGCCCGTACAGATCGTAGACAAGAACGCGGTAGCCGAGCTTAGTTAAACCTTGGGCGATGCCATACCAAACGGGGCTCGGTGTTGTTAAACCATGCACGCAAACAATCACCGGCCCACGTGCTTCGCCAAGCCATTGATAGTGCGTCACGCCTTGGCTCAACTTTGCGAAGCGTCCGGGCGCTTTGGCTCTGAACGCTTCAGCACCGTGTCGACGGCTTTCCGCCAGCATTGGCAAGCACGCTAATCCACCTAGAACCAATAGCGGTAATACCCAACCCAACATTCTTACCGCCCTTTCCAGACATTTAGAATATAGCGGCTCGTCATCAGATCCAGATGTGCGCCGCCTCCGTTTTTGAACAACGTTATCTCATCATCCGATTGCCGCTGAAATTGGTCCAGCTCGTAGCAGTCCGCGATGACGTGGTCTTCAGATATGACACCCGTAGCTAACGGAATCTTAAGCTCTCCGATGTGGCCCATGGTCGTCGCGTAGCTGTCCACAAAAACACGTGAGCGAAGTAGAGCGTCATCATCGACTTCGCGCATATCTGGGCGATACGCGCCGATTAGATCAATGTGTTGGCCCGCTTGAAACCATGCGCCTTTCAGAAGTGGTTCTGTCGTCATCGTCGCCGATGTAACAATATCTGCTGTCTTCACAGTAGAGACTCTAGGTCGGAAGCAACAACAACCCCCTCACAGCCCTGAGCGAACCTCTCAGCACCTTCAATTGACCGGTTCCAGACATTAAACCGCGCGTTAGGAAAAACTGTCGAATAAGCCTCCCAAAGCGAACGACCAACTGTTCCCGCTCCAACGATAAGGATGTTTTCGCTGTCTGGACGCGCCAAACGTCGCGCCGCCAAAAGGCTGTCGCCCGCGGTCTTCCATTTGGTCACAAGATGAAAATCGACGATCGCTTCCAACTGGCCGTTGTCGTCGGAAAACAGAAACACTGCTCCGTCCACCATTGGCTTCCCCTGTGCCTTGTTGTCTGGAGAAATCGTGGCGCATTTGACGGCCAAACCCATACCATCGATCCAGGCAGATCGATTCAGCAAGGTCTCTTTGCCGCGATACATAAAGACGTCTTCGACGTTTGCTTTTGGGCGTTCATGGCCCTGAGCCAGCGCATCAGTCAGCGCGAGCCAATCAAGGCCGTTTTGACCTTCATCAAAGGAAATTATTTCGGTCATTGCGCGGCCTCCGGTGTTAACAAACCTTCTTGGACCAACCGTTCCGCCCATCCAGTTGGCCCTTCAAATAGGTGCGTCTTCCAGCCGCGCGCGTCTGCGGCGGCGATGTTATCATGCCGATCATCAACAAACAGCAACCCGCCCGGTGCTATGCCGCTATCGTTCTCGACGTGTTCATAAATTGCCGCAGCTGGTTTGATGATTTGCAGCGCTCCTGAAATGTAACGCTTATCGAATTCCTCAAGGAACGGATATTCAGGCTCAGCAATCGCGAAGGTTTCGTTTCCGAAATTCGAAAGCGCATATACCGGATGCCCAGCACGACGCAAAGCCCGTAACAGACGAACAGAATGGTCAATCACTGGTGATGCCATTTCGATCCAACGATCACGCCAAAGGGTAAGCTCATCCGCCCAGTCAGGGTTCTGCGCGATGGTTTCTGCAATCACATCGTGAAACACCTCACCCGCATCCACACGATCATTCATTTCATGTAGCTGGATCGCCGCGAAGAACTCAGCGCTGCGTTCCGCACCGATGACCCGATCAAAAAACCGCTCGGGCTGCCATTCGATTAGGACGTTCCCAATATCAAAAACGATCGCTTGGACGGTCATTTGCTAGCTCCTTCAAATTTACCACGGCGTAACGGTATCACGAACTTATCACAGTGCTTTAGCGGTGCGTAACTCACGTTCCAATGCATCCAGAAAACGCGAACGATCCGCTTTGGAAAACGCTTTTCCGCCACCTTGGCGAAACGGGTCCGCCGCACGGATGTCCGCCATCAGGTCGCGTGTCGCGAGGACGTTGCCGATATTTGCCTGTGTAAGTGCCTCACCGTTGTGCTTGAGAACCCGCGCGCCAGACTCGACGCATTTCGCGGCCAAAGGAATGTCGCCTGTGATGACGACATCCCCTTTCACTGCGCGGTCTGCGATCCACATGTCGGCGATATCCGGCCCGTCCGGGACGATGACCGTTTCGACAAGCGGGTTTTGTGACGGGCGTAGTCCCCCGTTAGAGACAACGAACATACGAACGCCGTGGCGCGTGCCGACTTTCTCAACCTCGGCCTTTACCGGACAGGCATCTGCGTCGACATAAATGCTCACGCCCAAAGTGCCTCAGCGTGGAAGTTCATGTGGTCTTCCATAAACGACGAAATAAAGAAATAGCTGTGATCATAACCTTTTTGCAGGCGGATGATCCCCTCTTGGCGTTTCGCGGCGAATGCTGCCGAGAAAGCTTCATTTCCCAACAGATCCCAGAACTGATCGTTTGTTCCGGTATCGACAAGCATCGGGCCGTCGAAACCTTTGCTTTGCATCAAGATGGTCGCGTCATGCGCTCCCCAGTCTGCCTTTCCCCCCAAATACGCTGTGAACTGTTTGCGGCCCCAGCCGCTTTCTGTCGGGTTGCAAATTGGCGCAAAGGCCGAGACAGACCGGAACCGCCCAGGCAAGGCCATCGCCATTGTCAGCGCCCCATGGCCACCCATTGAATGGCCCGTGATGGACTGGCGGGTCATGTCGATTTCGAAGTTCTCAGTGAGAAGTGAGGGAAGTTCGTCAGCAATGTAAGTCCACATCTTGAAATGCTTTGCCCAAGGTTCTTGCGTCGCATCGACGTAGAAACCTGCACCCTGTCCAAGTTCATAGGCTTCGTCATCCGCGACGCTTTCACCACGAGGGGACGTGTCGGGAAACACCAGCGCAATGCCTTGTTCAGCCGCCCATGCCTGCGCACCAGCTTTGGTCATTGCGTTCTCGTGGGTACATGTGAGGCCGGATAGGAACCACAAAACAGGAACCGGGCCATCCTTGGCCTCTTCGGGCATAAAGACGGCGAAGGTCATTTCGGTACCGGTCGCCGAGGAGTGATGTTTGTAGACTCCTTGAACACCGCCAAAACAGGCGTTCTCTGAAACGGTTTCCATTAGTTTTCTCCTTCGTATGTAGTCAGGATTTCATGCAAATCCTTTTTCTTCTTCGCGATCGCAGGGACGGTCGCATCCTCTGCGGGGTGTCCTACTGCGAGGATCATAATTGGCTTTTCGTTTTCAGGGCGGTCACACAACTCGTTCAAGAACTTCATCGGGTTCGGGGTATGCGTCAGGCATGACAGGCCCGCGGTGTGCAGCGCAGTAATCAGCATTCCAGTGGCAATGCCTACACTTTCAGGAACGTAGTAATGTTTAACGCGCTCACCATTTCTTTCACCCCAACGCTGGGCAAAAATAACGATGAGCCATGGGGCGATATCGAGGTGCGGTTTGGATGCATCTGTGCCGATGGGTTCCAACGCCTTGAGCCACGCGTCACCACCACCACCGCTGTAAAATTTTTCCTCTTCCTCTTCCGCAGCCTTTCGAACTTTGGCCTTCATTGCAGGATCGTTGATTGCAACGAAGTGCCATGGCTGTTGGTTGGCACCACTGGGTGCAGTTCCCGCGGCAAGCACGCAGGCCTCGATTACGGCTTTGGGAACGGGCTTATCGGTGTACTCGCGAATAGAATGGCGCGTTTTGACGTGAGCGTAGAACCGTTCGGCTTCCGCCAGCATTTGCGCGTCATCGTAGTCTGCGCGATCTGGCAATGGCAAAGCGGAATAGGTTGGGGGCGTGTCTGTCATTGGTGTTCTCATCTATGTGACTGCCGCGATCACGGCGGTTATTGTGAATACGCTCAGGGCCGTTGAAATCAGGATCGATGCTGAAACCCGTGCGGGCGCTACGCCGTAATGCTGCGCGAGAATGTAGACATTTCCAGCGACGGGCAAGGCCGAAGCTGTGATCATCACACCAGCCGCGTATGGGTCAATGCGAAACATAACGAGGGCCGCGAATGCGACGGCAGCTGGGTGTAGCACGAGTTTTGCGAATGAGAGCCACCCAGCGACGGCCAATTTCTCGGCAGACTTGGTGGCAAGGGACGCGCCAATGGCGAAAAGGGCACCCGGCGTCGCGGCTGCGCCTAGAATTGCAAGGAACTCATTTGCGGGGTCTGGGATCGGTAAGCCAAGTGACGAGACAATGAGGCCGAGAGAGATCGAAACGATCATTGGGTTTTTCAATAGCCCCACACCGACGGTCTTTAGGACGCCCACAGACATACGGCCATCGCGGGACCCAGTGATTAAAATCACGATGAGCGAGCCGAACACGATCAGGTCTACCGCAAGAACCAGCATGACCGGCCCAATCGCTTGTTCGCCAAGCAGAAGAACCAACATTGGAATGCCCAGAAAACCGACATTCCCAACAACCGCGCATTGCGCTTCGACCGCCGCTTCTTCGACACCGCGTTTTCTGAATAACGCGACACCTGTCGCGATGAGGTAGATAAACAACGATCCCCAAAGGTATGCGAACACGAATGGCCAATCGAGAATTTCACTAAGGGACAGATTCGCAGAAAAACGGAACAGCATCGCCGATAGCGCAAAGTAGAAAACGAACTTCGTAAGGTATGACGTTGCCTCAGGCGTAAAGAAACCAGTTTGCCCTGCGCCATAGCCCAATCCGATGAGCGTAAAAAACGGAAGCGTTTGAAGGAAGATCTCAAGCATGTTCGACGCTTAGCATCGCGCCATGACATGCAAAAGCCTCTAGCCGCTGCCGATGATCATTCCCGCAGCCAGCACCAGAACGCCACCAACCACCACTTGGAATGCGGCCCTAAGGAACGGCGTTTGCATGTAACGGTTTTGAATCCATGCAATGGCCCAGAGCTCGATGAAAACCACAGCAAAGGCGATTATCGTCGCAGTCCAGAAGTCTGTGATGAGATAAGGAAGCGCGTGCCCCATGCCACCAAGTGTCGTCATCACACCAGCAGCGATACCGCGCTTGATGGGGGACCCGCGGCCTGAGATTTGCCCATCGTCACTCGCGGCTTCGGTGAAGCCCATTGAGATACCGGCACCGATACTAGCAGCGGACCCGACAAGGAATGTCGTCCATGTATCTTGGGTCGCAAACGCCGTTGCGAAAATCGGGGCGAGCGTTGAAACGGACCCGTCCATCAGACCCGCAAGACCAGGTTGCACCCACGTCAGGACAAACTGTTTGTGGGCCGCGTCTTTTTCTTCGGCGTCCGCATCGAGGCCTATGTTTTCTGCAACCAGTTCACTCGCGCGATCCGAATGTCCGGCTTCGGCTGCCGCAAGGTCACCTAAAAGTGTCCGTGTCTTCGCATCAGTCGAATTTTGCGCGGCTATTTCGTAGAACCGTTGCGCATCGCTTTCCATTTGGCGCGCTTCGTCGCGAATACGGTCAAGGCCTAGATTCTCAACGAGCCAAACCGGACGCCGTGCATAGAAACCTGCGACATGTTCGCGGCGAATGAGGGGAATCGTATCCCCAAACCGGCTTTGGTGCATTTCGATGAGACGGCGGCGATGTCCATCTTCCTCAAGCGCCATACCCTCGAATACAGATGCGGACGCGGGGAAGTCTTCCCGCAATCGCTCAGCGTAGCTGCGATAGATCCGTGCGTCATCTTCCTCAGACGAAATCGCTAGGGCGAGCACTTCTTGCTCTGACAAATCTGAAAACCGTTTTCGGTGCGAGAATCCGGGGATCATAGCAACCTTCCTTATTAGAACGATTCTAATCTAGCGGATTTGGCATGCAACGCAACCCGACAAAGTGAACTGCGTAGTTCATTTTATAGTTGCAAACTAAACGAATCAGTTTAGATATCCGAAAATCAAGTTCACTTATCAAAGGATAGAACCATGAAAAATGTTACCCTCGCCGCTGTCACTTCAGTGTTGCTTGCTTCCTCAGCATCCGCTGGCGGTATTTCATTCTCTCTCCCTAATCTGACTTTCCCTCCGGTCTCCGAACCCGTCGTCACGCAAGATTGCCAGTCATTTGACACCTCGCAGAACGTTTGCATCGATCAGGAGTAAATAGCGCCTCCTTGCCCGTTCTAAACGGTTCAGTTTATAAAACGTCGCAGGGAGAGCATTTCATGACAGACGAGAAACCAGCGGTTAAGCGGGGACGTAAGTTCGACCAAGTGCTGAGCGGTGCGCGTGCAATCTTCATGACCGACGGTTTTGAAGGGGCGAGTGTCGATGACATCGCTAAAGCAGCGAGCGTATCCAAAGCGACGCTTTACAGCTATTTCCCAGACAAACGCCTGTTGTTCATGGAGGTCGCCAAGGCCGAATGCGTCCGCCAAGCGGACTCAGCTATTGAAAACATTGACATGTCCGAACCTGCCGACAGGGTTCTGACGCAAGCAGCATGGCAAATGGTTTGTTTCTTCACGTCCGATTTTGGTCAACGCGTTTTCCGGCTATGCGTCGCAGAGAGTGATCGGTTTCCCGAATTGGGGCGCGAATTCTACCAAAGCGGGCCCGCTCTGGTTCGTGAAAAGCTGGTCAATTTCCTGAAGATTGCGATCTCGCGGAATGAATTAGAAATTGATGATCTGGCACTTGCCGCTGATCAATTCAGCGAATTGTGTAAAGCAGATCTGTTTCCGCGTTTGATGTTCAGCATGGATTCATCTTTTGACGACAGCCAAAAAGAACGGATCGTTGAAGGCGCCGTGAAGACATTCCTTGCACGCTACGCTGTATAAGTTGACGAAGGCCCGATCATTGGCCGGACCTTCACCATTGAATTAATAGACGACAACGCCGCGGATGCTTTCGCCGGAATGCATCAGATCGAAGCCTTTGTTAATGTCATCGAGAGACATGGTATGCGTGATCATCGGGTCGATCTCGATTTTCCCGTCCATGTACCAATCCACGATTTTTGGAACGTCCGTACGCCCTGAAGCCCCGCCAAATGCGGTTCCGCGCCAGCTGCGTCCGGTCACGAGTTGGAACGGACGGGTGGAAATTTCTGCACCAGCCGGAGCGACACCAATGATGATGCTTTCTCCCCATCCTTTGTGCGCTGCTTCCAGTGCTGTCCGCATAACCTGCACATTGCCGGTCGCATCAAACGTGTAATCTGCGCCGCCACCTGTCAGTTCAACCAAATGCGCAACGAGATCACCTTCAACGTTTGACGGATTCACAAAATTTGTCATGCCGAAGTGTTCTGCCATTTCGACTTTGCTGTCATTCAGATCAACACCGACAATCTGGTCAGCCCCAGCAAGGCGCAATCCCTGCACCACGTTCAGACCAATGCCACCAAGACCAAACACAATCGCTGTGCTGCCGATCTCAACCTTGGCAGTGTTGATAACCGCGCCGATGCCAGTTGTGACACCGCACCCGATGTAGCAAATCTTATCAAAAGGTGCGTCCTTGCGGACCTTCGCCAGCGCGATTTCCGGTACAACCGTGTGGTTCGCGAATGTCGAACAGCCCATGTAGTGGTGGATTGGTGTCCCATCGAGCATAGAGAACCGAGTCGACCCATCTGGCAGCAATCCGGCACCTTGGGTGCTGCGAATCTGCTGACACAGGTTCGTTTTTGGGTTCAGACAATATTCGCATTCGCGACATTCAGGCGTGTACAGTGGGATGACGTGATCGCCGACCTCAAGGCTCGTGACCCCTTCGCCGACTTCAATAACCACGCCTGCCCCTTCATGACCGAGAATCGCAGGGAAAATCCCTTCAGGATCGTCGCCCGAGCGGGTGAATTCATCAGTGTGGCAAAGGCCTGTGGCCTTAATTTCAACGAGAACCTCACCAGCACGAGGGCCTTCAAGGTTGACCTCCATCACTTCGAGGGGCTGGCCAGCGGCCAGTGCTACGGCGGCGCGTGTACGCATGTTTCTTCCTCCAATATTTGTGGCCCAAATTGGGGGAAGCCGAGGCACCATGCAATCCCTAGTCTTGCGTTGTGTGCCGTTCGGTTGGATAAATATCCTATGAAAA
This sequence comes from Octadecabacter ascidiaceicola, assembly GCF_900185015.1. Taxonomy (GTDB): domain Bacteria; phylum Pseudomonadota; class Alphaproteobacteria; order Rhodobacterales; family Rhodobacteraceae; genus Octadecabacter; species Octadecabacter ascidiaceicola. The sequence continues at coordinate 433,084 of NZ_FXYD01000003.1, forward strand.
AGATGTTTGCGATTGCCCCGATTGTGTTTCTTGCCGCTTGTGAAGCGGTTACGCCACCACCTGCGCTTGACCCATTGCCAACGCCAGATCAGGACACGTGTAACGCCAGCACGTACAGTCACCTTCTCGGTCAGGACGCCACAGCATTGGAACGCGTGATGCTTTTGGGCCAAGTCCGTGTCATACGACCGAACCAAGCAGTTACAATGGACTACCGCCCAAATCGCATCAATTTCAACATCGCTGAAGATGAGCGGATCACATCGATTCACTGCTCTTGAGATTACGAAGCCGCTCCGGAAACTCGCACTGGGTGGGGGCTAAAAAACGCGCCTCCGGAGCACTTCGATGGGCAGTATTTGCCACCCGAATGTGGCGTGAGTTAGAACCTGAGGCGGTGTTTTGGCGGCATCGGTACATTTTCTAAAAGCAGGGTTGATTTGCCACAGCGAAATCGCAAGTCTAGTTATATGAATGCACCGACGCCTTTTCCGAACCAACTGCCTACGCAAACTGCATTTCACCGAACCGAATTGAACGCGATTCTTTCTCTCTATGGACGTTTCGTGTCAGCGGGCGAATGGCGTGACTACGGGATTTCCCACTTCAAAGATGTGGCAGTATTTTCAATCTTTCGCCACACCGCTGAACACCCGATGTATAGGATCGAAAAACGCCCCAGTATGCGCCTGAAACAGGGGCAATACGTCGTTCTCGGGATGGAAGGACAGATCCTTAAACGAGGTAACGATCTGCGTCGCGTACTACGGGTGTTAGAGCGAAAGCTGATCCGCGCAGTCGACTAAAGGACGCGCCGCCGCGCCGTAATGTCACCGTCGCCCTGCGCTTTGATGCGCAGCGTTGCCTGCACCAGACCTTCATAAACCACTGCCATATGGTGAGCGTTTGCATGGATCATCGTTTCACCGTCAACCATCATCGCGACGTGGCCCTTCCAGAAAATCAAATCCCCACGCTGCAAAGGATCATCCACACCCAGCGCCCGCCCAAGTCCTTCAGCCTGCATGTCACTGTCGCCAGCGCAGAGATGCCCGCTCGCGTGGTAACTCGCCTGCACTAACCCCGAACAATCTACGCCGCGCGTGGAATTGCCGCCCCAAAGATAGGGCACACCAAAGAACAGCTGTGCGACGGTTGCAGGGTCTGCGAACATCTGATCGACAGGCCGAAGGTGTTTTTTCGGGATGAAACCGTACGGTGTTTCAAAGAACTTATGCAGTTCGCTGATGATGTTGACCTCAGCGCCGAATGGCAACTGAAGCAGGTCGCGCGACTTGAAGCTCTCGGTCTCGTAAGCGTGTGTCGCTGGCGATGAAACGCGATGAGTTGTGATTGTGGGTGTGGTTAGCGCTGCTTCAGGAATGTACCCAACATATCCGTCGCGTTTGGATTGCACGAAGGCCCAGCCATCCAGTCGTTCATAAACGGTAACTGCCGCCCCAAGAAGCAGCTGCCGGTCGCGTTTGCCTGCGGGGCTGGCACAAAGGTCAACAACCACTTCGCCAATGCTGGCGGCGGCGCCATCGACAAAGCGATCCGCCTGCACTTGCCCGCGAAGGTGGCTTGCAGCGACGCGCCCGTTTGCGGGAGTTAAGCGACGATCACTCACAGGCCTAGAACCTCAGGCAGGGCTGCCAAAATCGCCCGTGCGCCCATGCCAGCGCCCCCCTTGGGCCGTGCCGGTGCGGCGACAGGGTTCCAGCCGTAGATGTCAAAATGGGTATAGGGTGTGTCTGTCACAAATCGGCGCAAGAATAGTGCGGCCGTTATCGACCCCGCAAACCCACCAGACGGGGCATTGTCGAGGTCCGCGATTTGCGGCTCAATCATGCTTTCGTATGGGTCGTGAAATGGCATCTGCCAAACTGGGTCAGCCGTTTCTTCCGCGGCCTGCGCAAGCACACGCGCCATGGCATCATCCGTTGTGTAAAACGGCGCTAGGTCTGGTCCAACAGCAACTCGCGCGGCGCCTGTAAGCGTAGCCATCGAAATGATGTGATCTGGTTTGCCTTCATCCGCCAACGCCAACGCATCCGCCAAAACAAGGCGGCCTTCGGCATCGGTGTTGTTGATTTCAACAGTCAGTCCCTTGCGGCTGGTCAGCACATCACCGGGGCGAAATGCGGATCCATCAACCGAGTTTTCAACAGCGGGAATAAGAATGCGAAGTTGTAGCGGCGTTTTCAACGCCATAATCATATGCGCAAGACCCAGCACAGTTGCGGCTCCGCCCATGTCTTTCTTCATCAAACCCATCGACGCGCCCGGTTTCAGGTTCAACCCGCCAGTATCAAAACAAACCCCCTTCCCGACAAGCGTGAGTTTTGGGCCAGTCGTACCCCATGACAAATCGATCAAACGCGACGTGCGTGGGGACGCGCGGCCTACGGTGTGGATCAACGGGTGGTTTTGTTTCAGTAGATCATCGCCCTTGATGACCGTGCAGTTTGCGCCATGTTGTTTGGCTAAGGCGACTGCTGCTTCTTCCAGCTCGGCTGGCCCCATGTCAGACGCCGGAGTGTTAATCAAATCGCGGGTCAGGCACTCCCCCGCGGCGAGAGCTTCGATGCGCTCAGCGTCCACTCCTGCAGGCAAAACAAATACGATATCTTTGGCCGCACCTGATTTGTACCGGTCAAACTTGTAGGTAGTTAGCAGCAAACCAAGCGCCGCTTCATCAAGCGCTGGTCCCGTTAGCATCGTATCGAGGGTGTAGGTTCCCGCAGGGAGTTTCGCAGCCGCCGCAGCGAGAGCAAAACGAACACGTGACTGCCCTTTTGCACCGATACCAGCGTAAACCGCCTTTATCGTCCCGTCCGCATTGGGAAGCGCTTCGATCGCGCCAATGGATGCGTTGAAACCTTTGTTACGCAGCCAGCTTGCAGCGGCGTTTGGAAGGTTCGCGAGCGTTACATCCAAGTCATCAGACTTAACTGTGATCAACGGAATTGCGGTAGCGGAAGGGGCGGCAAATTTAGGAGACATATGACCTCTGATCTGGCTATTAGGTCAGCCTAGACCAAGCCGTTGGCGAGGGCCACAGGCCCTGATCGAAACCCCTACTTACCAACTTCAAAAAGCCGATATCGGCGGTCCGGCCGCATGATCCAGCGCTTGCGTTATCAACCTCATTAGGCGTGACAATGTTGCGGCCAAGGCGACCTCATTGGGATCATCAATACAGTAAACGACATCTGCCGCGACCTGACCAACCCGTCGAAGTCCAAGCTGATCGGCGAGCATGACAATGCTACGTGCCCGCGTTTCAAGGCGGGATAGTTTCCCAGACCGGTAATCATCATCTAACCACTTTAAATGGCGAGATAGCTCTTCTAGGCTGGCGTATACAAACTCGCTCTGGCCAAGGTCATCTTCGGTTAAACCAGTTGGCGACAACACACGAACGTCATGTCCTGAGGTTTCTCTTGGTATTAGGCGTGCGATCGCACGCGTGCTTCTGCTGTGTTCTTGATTCATCGTGGTCCCACTCTTTCATCACCCGAACGCAGAAATAGGGTTTCAAGGTTTCCAAGTGGTTTCTTCGATGTAGGTAAGTCGCTCGAATTTCTCTCAAATTCCAACGGGTCCTGAGGCGGCATCGAAGGGTCACAAATAAAAAAGGCCCCACCAAACAATTGGTAGGGCCTTCCAATAGCTTCTGGCGAGCCTAGCCCTTTTTCAGAACGCGGTTGCCAAGTGTCTCAGCGATCTGCACTGCATTCAGCGCAGCACCTTTACGCAGGTTGTCAGAAACGACCCACATGTTCAGACCATTGTCGATCGTGCTGTCCTGACGGATACGGCTGATGAACGTGGCAAAATCGCCGACGCATTCAATAGGTGTGACGTAACCACCGTCTTCACGCTTATCGATGACCATACAACCCGGTGCTTCGCGCAGGATATCGCGGGCTTCATCTTCGTCGAGGAAGTCTTCAAACTCGATGTTGATCGATTCAGAGTGGCCAACGAATACAGGCACACGAACACAAGTCGCCGTAACTTTGATGCTTGGGTCGACGATCTTTTTCGTCTCTGCAACCATCTTCCATTCTTCTTTGGTATCACCGCTGTCCATGAACACATCGATGTGCGGGATAACGTTGAACGCGATCTGCTTTGGATAGACCTTTGGTGCGACTTCTTGACCAGGAACGTAAACGCCCTTGGTCTGGTTCCACAGTTCGTCGATCGCCGCCGTGCCGCTGCCAGATACAGACTGGTATGTAGACACTACAACGCGCTTGATCTTCGCGCGGTCATGCAAAGGCTTCAGGGCAACAACCATCTGCGCGGTCGAGCAGTTCGGGTTCGCGATGATGTTCTTCTTCGCGTATCCGTCAACAGCCTCAGGGTTCACTTCTGGCACAACCAGCGGAACGTCAGGATCATAACGATAAAGCGAAGAGTTATCGATCACGATGCAACCTGCTTTAGCAGCTATCGGCGCGTACTTCTTCGTGGCGTCAGAACCCACCGCAAAGAACGCAATGTCGTAGCCCGCGAAGTCAAAGGTATCCAAGTCTTGGGTTTTCAACGTCGTGTCACCAAAGCTCACTTCCGTGCCCAGCGATTTACGGGATGCCAGTGCGACAACCTCATCCGCTGGAAACTGGCGCTCGTCCAGAATGTTGAGCATTTCGCGGCCCACGTTACCTGTGGCACCCGCAACGACGATTCTATAACCCATGTGCTTGGTTCCTTTGTAAATGCACGCCCCCGCCCAATCGTTTGGTGGGGACCACGCGCCTCATAGACGCAATGTGCCTTAAACAAAAGGGGCGTCAGTCGGTGCGATCCGTGCTGAAGGCGTAGATGGCAAGGCCGCAACAGATCAGTATGCCGTAGAACCAAAAGAGCATCGGATAGGTGCCACCTTCAAACTTGGCGACCGAGTCCCAATGATCGACCATTCTGCCAGTAACGATCTGCATGACGCCTACCCCTCCGATGCCAAAGAGGTTCAGCAATGTTACACCCCGTCCGGTCAGGTGTTCAGGAAAGAACGGGCGTGCATGCGCGATTAACAACGGGAAAGATGCACCCGTCATTCCAACCAACGCTAAAAGCGCGGTTGCGGTCCAAACTGACGCGCCGGGAGAAAGTGCAGAAAGAGCAAAACACCCGATTGCGCCCAGCGCATTCCCTAAGAACACCACCCATTTTCGGGTGCCGAAGACACGATCCATTGGTCCATAGGCGAAATTACCTGCAACCATCGCAAGGCCCATTACCAGCGTCATTGTTCCAATCAACGCGGTATCCGCGCCAAATACGTCCGACCCATACGGCCCGACCCAAAGCCCACGCAGCCCAGCCGCTGGCGCGTAGTTCACGAACATCAACGGGAAAATGAACCAAAGTGCCTTGATCTTTAGAAGGTCCAAAACAGATCCGCGCGGCCCCGTCGAAGCTGTTTTTGGCGGGTCTTTCATGAATACCCCAAGTGCGATGGAAATCAGCAACGTTGCTACCGCGACTGCAACCATCGTTTCACGCCACCCGAAGGCATCGACAGCCCATGCCATCGGTGCCGAACTCGCTAGATTGCCGAGGGATCCGAAGCCAATCATCGCGCCAGCCAGCGTCGAAAATACCACTGGCGGGTACATTTTGGCGAAAATGTAATAGGAGGCCATCAAGACAGGCGAGCAACCAATTCCAATCAGAACCATCGCGTAAGAGATATGTGCTGGGGTTTGCGCCAGCGCGAACACCAACGCGCCGCCTGCGCCGCCCAAACCGAACAAAACAACTGTAGTTAGTCGCGGGCCGACACGATCCAGTGCTTCGCCTACGGGGATTTGCATGACCGCAAAAACGATAAACCAAAGACCCGACGCATAGGACAGATCGGCAGACGTGGTCCCTAGATCTGCTTCCAACGCAGGTGTCAAAACAGCTAAAAATGCGCGATAGAACTGGCTAAATACATAACCGAATACCAAGAATATCAAACCCATGCGCATTGCAGGCTCCCCCTACCGCCAGACGTCGCACAGCGCCCAATGCGGCGCAAGCCCGTGTTCACCGATCAAACCCGACTAAAACAATTGGTCATAGATGGACGAGACCCAGTAGATAGGGTAGCAAACGGCCATGTCAGACAGCACCCAACACCACGCGCACACACGCAAACCTTCTTGGTTCATTGCGGACAAGGCCATTGCCGCATTGGCGCTCGTGATCGCAGCCTTCTGTCTTTTGCCACACCTGTCTGTTCTTGTAGCAGCCCTGATTGGGGATACCGAGACACTCCGCCATCTCGCGGGTTCGGTGTTGGGAGACTACATGCGCAATACGGCAGCACTCGTCGTACTCGTCGGTATTGGGACTTTCATGATTGGGACTGGTGCGGCGTGGCTCGTTACGATGTGCGACTTCCCAGGAAGGCGTTGGCTGGAAATTGCGTTGGTAATTCCGCTCGCCTTTCCCGCCTACGTCCTTGCCTATGCCTATACGCATGTCTTGGACCATCCTGGCATTGTGCAATCGGTATTGCGTGACCTTACCGGTTGGGGTCCGCGCGACTATTGGTTCCCGGAAATTCGTAGCTTGGGCGGCGCTGCAATCATGCTTGTCCTCGTCCTCTATCCCTACGTCTACCTCCTCGCACGCGCTGCGTTCATTGGGCAGAGCGCGACAACCTTTCTAGCCGCCCGTTCGCTGGGAAAGTCACCCGTTCAGGCATTCTTGTCTGTGTCACTTCCGTTGGCCCGGCCAGCCATCGCCGCAGGGGTGCTTTTGACGATGATGGAAACCATTGCAGATTTTGGAACTGTCTCTCATTTCGGTGTTCAGACCTTCGCGACAGGTATCTACAACTCATGGTTCGGAATGGTGGACCGAGGGGCAGCGGCTCAACTTTCGCTTGGTCTTCTGGCCTTCGCACTCCTTCTCGCGATGCTTGAACGCTCAAATCGAGGTCGTGCGCGATTTAGCAATGGCAAACGTCAGGATGTGATCGCCCGCGTTCCACTCACCGGTGGTGCAAAATGGGGCGCTATGGTTTTGTGTGGCCTGCCCGTAATGTTGGGCTTGGTTATCCCCGTCATCGCCCTGTCCGTGATGGCCACAAGTTCAGAGCAAAACTTATTTAGCCCACGCTACGCGCGCTTTATCACAAATTCTCTAACGCTCGCCGCAATCGCGGCAATTGTCACTGTCAGCGCGGCCATTCTTCTTGGAAGCTTCAGCCGCCTTCGAGAGACTCGGATTGCCAGTGCAGCGCTGTATGTCGCGCGGATAGGTTACGCCGTTCCGGGCGGCGTTATTGCAGTTGGTTTAATCGTTCCGTTTGCTGCTTTTGATAATTCTCTAGATGCATGGATGCGCGCGAATTTCGATATTTCAACTGGCTTGCTGTTCACTGGGTCTATCTGGCTGTTGATCGGCGCGTATTTGATCCGGTTCCTTGCTGCCGCGCTCGGCGCGTATGAGGGTGGTATCGCCGCGGTAAGCCGGAATATCGACGCCGCGAGCCGCGTGCTCGGCGAAAATGTGATCGGCACCGTGCGGCGTGTTCACGTCCCCCTCCTCACGCCGAGCTTATTGACCGCTGCGTTGATTGTCTTTGTTGACGTGATGAAAGAACTGCCTGCGACGCTTATTATGCGACCGTTCAATTATGACACATTGGCGGTACAGGCGTTTCGGCTGGCGTCTGATGAGCGATTGAATGGGGCGGCGGTACCAAGCCTTTTGATCGGTGCAATCGGGTTGTTACCTGTCATTTTGCTGTGTCGCAGGGTTGCGATCCACAAGGCCTAACCAAAAAATAGGGGCGCAGCTATCGCTACGCCCCTTCCTGCTCGAATTTTGGTTGACGCTTATTCCCAACCAACATCGTTGAAGATTGTCAGTGCCAATGGCAGCTGCTTTGCAACCGCGCTAAGGCTCACGTCGTCTGCGTTGAATTCGCCAAGGGACGCAACAGCTTCGCTAAGTTCAACACCTTCTACAGTTGGGTACTCGTCGTTACCGTTTGAGAAGTACTGTTGCGCTTGGTCAGACGCGAGGTACTCAAGGAAAAGAATAGCGTTTTCGCGGTTCGGGGAATTCGCGACGACACCAGCACCGGAGAGGTTCATGTGCGCACCTTCAGCGTCTTGGGACGGCCACTGCAGGCCAATCATGTCGATGCTGTCGGAAAGACCATCGACGTCTTTGCGAATGGCACGTGCGAAGTAGTAGGTGTTTGAAACAGAGATTTCGCATTCACCGGAAACGATACCGCGCAACTGATCCGTGTCACCACCTTGTGGGGAGCGGGCCATGTTGTTGACAACGCCTTGTGCCCATTCACGCGCAACCTCTTCGCCGTGGTTCTCGATGATAGAAGCCAAAAGCGTCTGGTTGTATGTGTTTGTGGAAGACCGGATGCAAACGAGGCCAGCGTAAGCCGGGTCTGCGAGGTCGAGGTACGTTTGAGGTGGATTAGCTACATCGGCCTTATCGTAGAAGATTACGCGTGAACGCTGCGAAAAGCCGAACCACTGGTTGTCGGTGTCTTGCAAGTTCGCTGGAATCGCGGCTTCAAGGACATCGCTTTCGATAGCCTGCAAAAGGCCTGCATCTTTAGCGCGTTCCAGACGGGATGTATCAACAGTGATGAAAACATCCGCAGGAGAGTTAACGCCTTCCGCTTCGATTCGCGCAGCGAGCTCGTCCGCCTTGCCTTCGATCCGGTTGATTGTGACACCCGTTGCTTCTTCGAAGTCGGAATAAAGACGTTCGTCCGTATCATAGTGACGTGAAGAATAAAGGTTCAGTTCACCTTCAGCGAAGGCAGGCGCGGCGCTGCTCAAAAGAAGCGCTGCAAGTGTCATGGTTTTCATCGTCATTGGTTCATCCTTATATCTGACTTTTTCACTCAACTATCGCCAGCAACACATCGCGTCAACCATTCCTGACAAAAATAATAAACTAATCTCTGAGCGCACAAAGCTTGACCGATCAACGCTTTTCGTTCCCATTGGCAATAAGGAGGCTCGAAAACTATGGCAGCAGCGAATTTCAACGCGACCCCGAGTAAATCTAGCTATGATGTCGTCATCATCGGCGGGGCTATGTATGGCTCGTCTGTTGCTTGGTTTCTAACCGACAACCCCGACTTTGACGGGTCGATTCTCGTGATCGAACGCGATCCAAGCTATGAGAAAAGTGCGACCGCACATACGAATTCTTGCATCCGCCAGCAGTTCAGCAACCCACTGAACGTTAAAATTTCTCAGTTCGGTGCCAAGTTTATAGACAATTTAAAGGAATTCATGGGGAACGATTCGCGTGTTCCGGATCTGTCGATTCAAAGCTACGGATATATGTATCTGGCTGACAACACGGCGTTCGCCGACCAGCTTCGTTCGGCGCAACAAGTTCAGCTGGCCGCTGGTGCCGCGACACAGTTGATGACCCCAGAAGAAATCAGCGCCGCCTACCCTTTCTATTATGTCGACGACATTGAGCTTGGCAGCATCAACCTTGTCGACGAAGGATACTGGGACGGAGGCACAGTGTTTGATTGGTGGCGCAGGTCCGCGCGTGAACGTGGTGTCGAATATGTTGCGGGCGAAGTCGTTTCGATGAGCAAGAGCGCGAATGGTACCCGTGTTGAAACCGTCACCCTCGCGAATGGCGCCGTTATCGCATGCGGAAAAGTTGTGAACGCGACTGGACCGCGCGGCGCAATGACAGCAAAGATGGCTGGCATCGGCATCCCGATTGAGCCGCGCAAGCGTTTCACATGGATTTTCTCGGCCGAACAGCCCCTTGATCGCGACCTGCCACTAACAATTGATCCAAGCGGCGTGCATTTCCGCCAAGACGGGCCGAAGACCTATTTGGCGGGTGGGCACGCAGACCACGACCCAGCCGTGGATTTCGACGACTTCACGATGGATCACAGCCTTTGGCAGGACAAGATTTGGCCAACCATCGCGACACGAATTCCGCAGTTTGAAGCGATCAAAGTCGTCACCGAATGGGCGGGGCACTACGACTATAACACGCTAGACCAAAACGCGATTTTGGGGCCGCATTCTGAAGTTGAGAACTTCTTCTTCGTGAACGGTTTCTCAGGCCACGGCTTGCAACAATCCCCTGCGATGGGGCGCGGCACCGCCGAGATGCTAACCTACGGTGAATACCGGACGCTTGATCTTTCCCCCTTCGGATATGACCGGATCGCAAAGAATACGCCGTTCTCCGAGACCGCGATTATTTAGGTGCGGTTTTGCCTTCAGGGTGTCGCCCCATAAGCCGCAGAAGCGGCCCAGCGCGTAAGTATGTCCCCGTTTCGTGGCGCGAACGCGTGCGCAACACAGGCGTTGTTGCCGAAGCACCGGAGTTGCTTTCACGCAGTACGATATAAAGGCCAGATGCGATGATGATACTCGCACCAATGATCGTTGCCGTGTCGATAACTTCGTCAAAGAGCCACGCGCCAAATATCGTCGCCCAGATAATCTGGCTGTATTGCATAGGCGCGATGATTGCAGCCTCACCAGCCTGATACGCAGCGATAATAAGGCGGCCTGCAGTCCAGGCAAACGCGGCCAACAATGCGACCAGGCCGAGGTGCTCAATCGGCATCGGCTTGTACACAAACGCAAGCGCGGCACCCATCAAAACGAAGTTGGCCACCATCGGATACAGCAGCATTACAATCGGACGTTCTTCCGATCCGATCCTGCGCACAACTATAGACGCCAACGAACTGCCAATCGCGGCCGTCATCGCTGCTGCGTGACCCAAAGTCAGATCTGTCGCCCCCGGGCGCAGAACCACGATCACTCCAGATAGCCCCACGATAACCGCGAGCCAACGACGCAGGCGCACCTGCTCCCCCAAAACAGGGATGGCAAGGATGGTGATCAAAAGTGGCGAGGCGAACAGGATCGCGTAGGTTTGGGCCAATGGCAAAACGGTGAACGCATAAAATGCAGAAACCGCTGTTGCGACGGAAGCCACCGTTCGCAGGGCCATCCACCATGGATGACGCGGTAGTAAATTTCCCGGCTTGGAATCCCGCATGAGGAAAACTGTTGCCAACGGAAAGCTAAAAAGGACCGAGAAGAAAACGATCTGGATTGGTGAATAGGTCTCACCCAGCACCTTGATGAAGACATCATGTGTGGCGAAAACCGCGAAAGCGATCAGACCAAGAATCGCACCTTTTGCATTTGAAGACATACAGCACCCATTTTCAGATACGGAACTGTTAGCACTAACATCCAATGCAAAAAAGCGGCGATTGTACATCGCCGCTTTCTAAACTGTTACAGACTTGAGTTGTGAGTGATTAGAGGCTCTCGTCGAGGGCCGCCAGAATAGCATCGGTCATACCTGACGTGCTGACCGCTGTGCTGTTCGCGTCGCTCAGCAAATCGCCGGTGCGAACGCCATCAGCGAGTACCTTTTCGATCGCTGCCTCAAGGCGTGTCGCTTCAGCACCCTCATCAATAGAATAACGCAGCGCCATAGCGAAGCTCAGGATACAGGCAATCGGGTTCGCCTTACCTTGGCCCGTGATGTCAGGCGCAGAGCCGTGCACCGGTTCGTACATCGCCTTCGGGCGGCCATTTTCCATTGGCGCACCAAGAGACGCCGACGGCAACATGCCGAGGGAACCTGTGAGCATCGCGGCACAGTCAGACAGGATGTCACCAAACAAGTTATCTGTGTAGATCACATCGAACTGCTTCGGCGCGCGCACCAACTGCATCGCGCCGTTGTCGGCATACATGTGGGACAGTTCTACCTCTGGGTAGTCTGCGTGGACTTCGGTCACGACGTCACGCCACAGAATACCGGATTCCATAACGTTGGCTTTTTCCATGGAACACAGTTTCTTGTTGCGCTTCATCGCCATCTCAAATGCAGCACGTGCGCCGCGCTCAATCTCGGCTTCGGTATAGCGCTGTGTGTTCACACCAACGCGCATGTTGTCTTCCATGTGGATGCCGCGTGGCTCACCGAAGTACACGCCAGACGTCAATTCGCGTACGATCATGATATCGAGGCCAGCAACGAGTTCTTTCTTCAGGCTCGAAAAATCAGCCAATGCGTCAAAACACTGCGCTGGGCGCAAGTTCGCGAAAAGGTCCATTTCCTTGCGCAGGCGAAGAAGGCCACGCTCAGGCTTTAGGCTGAAGTCCAGATCGTCGTATGCAGGGCCACCAACGGCGCCAAGAAGAACCGCGTCGACCTCTTGTGCTTTGGCCATCGTGTCGTCGTGCAGCGGAACGCCGTGTTTGTCGTATGCGGCACCGCCGACCAAATCTTCGAATACATCGAACTGCAGGTCACGCTTTGCGCCGAACCACTCAATAACGCGGCGTACTTCCGCCATGACTTCTTGGCCAATTCCATCGCCTGGCAGGATCAAAAGGGAAGGGTTCGACATGTGAGAATTCCTAAGCTGATATAAGTTGGCTAGCGCCTAGCCCGTCAGGCGTTCTGGGTCAAGAAACCCACGAATTAACATCTCTCATCTCTCCATGTGCTAGCCGTTCCCAAACACACAAAAATCGAGGAATGAGGTGCGGGTTTTAGGGCGAAGATTGCAGGCGAACGTCCACCCAAACAAGGTGATGTGGCCCAGCGGCCAGACCATCGCTGCCGAGAAGCCCAGCCGCAAGATCATCTGGCGCGGGCCAAAAAACGCCAGCGTCGATGACCTCCATTTCGCGTGAAGGCAGAACATAAGACACACGTAGATTGCCCGGACCATCCTCGGGCCAGTCCGCCGTGTCAAATGCTGGATCACCGACATGATCCCTATCCGCCGAAATTACTGCCCCGACACTTCTTTGCATTGGGTCTTGGAGGTTTGGGTGCGTAAGCACCCTCCCAATTCCGCCCCTGATCCCTTCCCCGTCAAACGGGTCCGCGTTGACGTTGCCGATTACGACCGGTGAAGTAAAATCAGCCTGCAGACTTCCATCTAACACGGCCTCCCAAACACGAAGCTCATCTCGGTTGCGCAACCCATTGAAATCCTCCGGCCCATCAAAAACCGGTGCCGTTGCCGAGTACGCGAAGAGTGATATCACCGCGCCATCAACGTCGATCGGCACGATCCAATGACCGGTCGACGACACAGGCAGGACATCCAAGACTTTTTCAGAAGGGAACGCCGCTCCATTCAATGTGGGCAGTTCTCGCCCCGGAACATCGCGCCAAAATAGGTCAGTTAAGTCAGTGATACTCTCGGTCAGGATTGGGTAGCGGGAAAACAGCGCCATGCCGCCATCCCCAAAGAAACGCCCATATCCCAATGCATCCCGTGCATCGCCGGTATAACCGTTACCATCAACATCCAAGCCCGTCTGCACCCCTGCATTTGGCTGCGCAGAATACTGAAATTCATATGGCCTGTGCAAACCTTCAGAGAACGTCGCCATTCCGACGCCACCAGCATCGTAATCGAAGTCAGTGAGCAAAAGAATGTCAGGGTTTACGCGGTTCACGACTGCAAGAATTGCGGCAATCTGCGGGTCTTCGTGTGCGAGTAGGTCGCGCAGCAGCAACCCTGGTCCGTCGCGACTTAGGGGTGCTGCAAACGTAGCGATTCGAACGGTTTCTGAAGTCTGGGCAATGGCTGCAGTTACGCTAATTGCAACTGCCGCAAGTGCAGCGCCTAAACCTACGCTGGAAGCCCACCTTCGTCTTGCGCGCGAAGGTAAGCATTTTCGCGTTGAACGGCGATCATCTGTGCCACGCGGAGCATGGCGATACCGCGCATGATCATGCTGGCAGGAATAAAGGCCCATGCAGTCATCGTCCAAATTAATGTGTGTGAATCCTGCAGTTGGATCGGGTTAAACATATCTGATGCGAGCTTCACGAGTGCTGGTATTAAGAATGGGAGCAAGAACCCTAAGATAAGGTTAAGCTGGCCGTCCCGTTCAAGACGTTCAACAACGTCTCCACCTGCAGTCGGGTCAAACGTCGGAAGGTTGATCCAGACATTGAAGCCACCGCGTTTGTTTGGCCAATTCTTAACCCGCAGCACAAGAACGAAGAAAGCCAGTGAAAGTAAGGACACAAGATAGCTAAGGCCCGCCGCTGTGCGAACATTTTCAATCAGGTTTGTACTCGCTTCAGCAGGCAACATAAGCACAACGAGGCGCACTGGGGAATATGGGAAATCCATTGCCTCTGCGAGGGAGCCCCCGACCATTTCGAACAAGACTGTCAGAGTCGTAGGTTCGGTTGCACCTTTTGCGATAACTGTGAGCGCAAGGATCGTGGAAGCGAGGCCAAAGAAGCGCACGCGGTTAAACGGCGGGGCGTCGCGAAATTCCATTAAGCTTGGTGAGCTTGAGTTGTATTCGACAAAAACAAAGACGCCGGCAACAATTGAAACAAGCGCTACGATTTGCACGGTATCTGCCGCCGTGCTCGCAAGCATCAACGATGGAGTGGCGATCATAAAAATCACCAAGACTGCCCGTAGGACAGCACCTGTCAGCCGTGAAATCACTGCGCCTTTACCCTCATTTCGGTCGGTCGCGATACGATGCCGCGGCCTTGTCCCGTTTTGATCCTGCTCATTTACGGCAGGTTGCCTCATCTTCGCCATAATGTTGCCCACATTCAGATTCCGGTTCAAGTCACTGTTCTGTTTTGCAAAAAATTCGGGGCCGAATTGCGGCAACACTGGTGCGAGATTGCAACCATTTCATTGGATTAGAATGTTGCTGTCTAAATGTAGGGGGGAATGCCTGACCCAAGCACAAGTGACGTTTACGTCTACTTAGGACCTGCGCCAAAAAGAAGGAGGCGCCCGCTTGGACGCCCCCTTGTGTTAGAAATGCCTTATTTCGTCGTTTTGGGATTAGACCCAAGGACGATCGGCGGAAGCTTGCGCTTCGAATGTGTCGATTGCAGCGGCCTTTTCCATCGTCAAACCGATGTCATCCAAGCCGTTCATGAGGCAGTGCTTTTTGAAACTATCGACTTCAAAGGAGAAGACTTCGCCATCAGAAGAGGTGACGGTCTGCGCTTCGAGGTCGACTTCAATGCGTGCGTTGGCACCCTTCTCGGCGTCCTTCATCAGGGCGTCGCGCTGATCTTCTGGCAAGACGACCGGCAGAATGCCGTTCTTGAAGCAGTTATTGTAGAAGATGTCAGCGAAGCTGGTTGAGATCACGCAGCGGATGCCAAAATCAGCAATCGCCCAAGGCGCGTGCTCACGCGAGGAACCACAACCGAAGTTGTCGCCAGCTACAAGAATCGATGCCTCACGGTAGGCCGGTTTGTTCAGGACGAAATCAGCGATCTCGTTCCCTTCGCGGTCAAACCGCATTTCATCAAACAGGTTCACGCCGAGGCCGGAACGTTTGATCGTTTTCAAAAACACCTTCGGGATAATCATATCCGTGTCGATGTTTACCAACGGCATTGGCGCCGCGATACCAGAGAGTTTGTCGAACTTTTCCATCGTCTTTTCCTTTTCTGGCGTTAACTAAATTCGTCTTCGAAGTTAACGAAAGTAAACGCCTGAGTAAGACCCAGAAACCGTATGGAAAGCATATGGGAACCGTATGGGTCCGGTATGGGTCTTTTCAGTGGTCTGAGTCATGAGGTTATTGATTTCTATTCCTGATCAGCCGATTGGGGCTGGTCGTGATGTGGATGTGCCGAGAATTCGGAACAGCATGCGTTGTCGATATTTGACAGTTCGGTGCGCAAGTCCGGTGGCGTAAGGTCGGCGGTGTCGATGTGTTTGACCACATCGCGAACCGCCGGCTTTGAAACCGTTTCAGCCGAAGTTGCTGTGCGGGCCGCAGCAGCCGTGCGGGTTGCCACAACGGATTTGGCCGGACGAATCCAAACCTTGCTGCGGGCCCAGCGCCCTGCCTGTGTGCGACCCTGAAGCGGACCAAGGATGCCCCGCTTGGACATATCCATCATCAGCTGTTCAGCTTGGCCCAGTTGCAAACCCAATTGCTTGGCCAGTGTGAACACCGAAAAGCTAACACGCGATTGCGAGTGATAGATTGCAGCATGAAGAGCGGACGCCGGATACGCGGCCTTAGTTGCAGCACCGATCGACGCGGACGGCACCAAGGGGGCGGCGAAAGCGCCCCCAAGCATTTGCAGAAATCCGCGCCGTTTGATCGACATTACATCAGCTCCCGAACGTCAGTCAGGTGGCCCGTGACTGCAGCAGCCGCCGCCATACCCGGAGACACGAGGTGAGTGCGGCCTTTGTAGCCCTGACGACCTTCAAAGTTCCGGTTGGACGTGGATGCGCAGCGTTCGCCTTCGGCCAGTTGATCGGGGTTCATCGCTAGGCACATAGAGCACCCCGCCATGCGCCATTCGAAACCGGCGTCCTTGAAGATATCGGCAAGGCCTTCTTCTTCGGCTTGGGCGCGGACAAGGCCAGAACCCGGAACGACCATCGCCCGCATTCCGTCTTTGACCTTTTTGCCTTTCAGGATTTCAGCAGCGGCACGCAGGTCTTCGATACGACCATTGGTGCAGGACCCGATAAAGACCGTGTCGATTTCGATGTCTGTCAGCTTTTGACCAGCGGTCAGGCCCATGTATTCGATGGAACGTGCAGCCGCGTCGACTTTGCCGCCCTTAAAGGATGCTGGGTCAGGCACGGTCGCGGTGATCGGTAGAACGTCCTCTGGGGATGTGCCCCATGTGACGGACGGCGCGATGTCTTCGCCTTTGATCGTAAGCTCAAGGTCCCAATGCGCGCCTTCATCGGAATAGAGCGTTTCCCACCATGCCTGCGCTTCGCCCCATTCAGCACCCGTTGGCGCATTTGGGCGGCCTTTGCAGTAGGCATAGGTTTTTTCGTCTGGCGCGATAAGGCCCGCACGTGCGCCGCCTTCGATCGCCATGTTGCAGACGGTCATGCGGCCTTCCATGGACAGATCGCGGATCGCTTCGCCACAATATTCGATGACGTAGCCAGTACCGCCAGCGGTGCCTGTTTCGCCGATGATGTGCATCGTGATGTCTTTGGCGGTGACGCCCGGATTCAGCTTGCCTGTGATCTCGACTTTGAAGTTCTTGGACTTCTTCTGGATCAGGGTTTGCGTGGCCAGAACGTGTTCAACTTCGGATGTGCCGATACCGTGGGCAAGTGCGCCGAATGCGCCGTGAGTTGCTGTGTGGCTGTCACCACAAACGACGGTCATACCCGGCAATGTCCAGCCCTGCTCGGGGCCAACGATGTGCACGATACCTTGGCGCACGTCGGACACCGGATAGTAGTGGATGCCGAATTCCTTGGCGTTCGTGTCGAGTGCTTCGACCTGAATGCGGGAATCCTCGGTCATGGTTTCGGCGTTCGCACGGTCCAGCGTTGTTGGAACGTTGTGGTCTGGTACGGCGATTGTCTTATCAGGCGCACGCACGGTACGGCCAGCCATACGCAGGCCTTCGAAGGCCTGCGGCGAAGTCACTTCGTGGACGAGGTGACGGTCAATATAAAGCAGGCAGGTGCCATCAGCGGATTCATCCGCTACGTGAGCATCCCAGATTTTATCATAAAGCGTTTTGGGGGACATGTGTCCTCTCCCGTTCTGTTTGTTGTGAGGAATGGTTCAGGCACGCCAACTTTCTATACCGCACCTTCGGTACGAGGCATGCGAATGATCATAGGTGAGCGAGTATAGTGCGTGTGGCACCATAAAAGCGCCAAGGCAGGCGCGCGCGGTCATCCATGTCAAAAACTTGGGTCATGGGGGTCAGATATACAGGCATAGTGTTTCTATCAAGGGTCATCCGCATCTGAACACCTTGTGAATGTCACCGCTTGAAGGTTCATAACACACCGTGGCACAGTCTCTATATGGCAGGACATGATACAGAAATACTCGACGACGCCGCTGAAAGCCCGAGCACCCAAGTTCCCGACGGAACGCTTGAACCTGCAACGGACCCTTCTGCTGCGCTGACTGAGATTAGCGAAGTCGGCCAGTCCTTGTTTTTACAGGCAGAAACCTTTGTTTCGTCACTATTTCGCACGTGGAACCTTTATCAAGTTCTGATCGCGCTTTGCTTATTGGTGCTGTCGCTTGTCCTTCGAAGGGTTTTGGCACCGCGCCTGCGTGAATGGATGCGTACGCGCGAAGGTTGGCCGAAGTGGCGGCTGCGCTGGCTACTTGTTATTCATAAACGGCTCGGCGGGATTATCTTCGTGGTGTTGATGTGGACTGTGGTCTTCCTGATGCGCGAATTTACTTGGTCCACGCCATATAGCTTTCATTGGCCATCACGATCTTATCTTTTGGGAATCATTGCGACGCTTGCGACCGCATGGCTTGTCGTGACCCTCGCAACGCGCCTGATCCATAACCCGTTAATGCGGCAAGTCGTGCGCTACGGGGCGTGGATATGGGTAACGATATCTATTCTTGGAATCACGGACGAAATCGAACGGTTGTTTGATTCAATGGCTGTTGAGCTGGGTGAAACGCGGCTGTCGGTTTGGCTGGTTCTACAGGCCGTATTCATTCTCGGGCTCTTTTTCTTCGTCGCGCGTTTCTTGTCACGGACGGCCTCTGCGCAAATTCGCAGGAATGATGACATTAGCCCGTCGATGCAGGTTCTTATGGTCAAGTTCCTGCAAGTCGTGCTGTTTGGTGCGGCGTTCTTTATGGGGCTTCGATCTGTCGGGTTTGACCTTACGGGTTTGGCGGTTCTGTCTGGTGCGATTGGTCTGGGCCTTGGTTTTGGTTTGCAAAAAGTCGTGTCCAACCTTGTGTCGGGCATTATCATTCTACTCGATAAGTCGATCAAACCGGGTGACGTTATTACCGTGGGTGAAACGTTCGGTTGGATCAACTCGCTGGGTGCGCGATACGTATCCATCACTACGCGCGATGGGCGTGAATACCTGATCCCGAACGAAGATTTGATCACGACCCAAGTGGTCAACTGGTCCCATTCAAACGATTTCGTGCGCTTGGACATCTATTTTGGTACCGCTTACGGTGACAACCCGCGTGAGGTGCGCAAGCTGGCGATTGAAGCGGCTGCAAGTGTGGACCGCGTGTTGGAATTCCGCCCCCCTGTTTGTCACATCGTGGGGTTTGGTGATTCATCGGTGGATTATATTCTGCGGTTCTGGATCAAAGACCCGACCGGCGGGCTGACCAACATCCGTGGCAACGTTTACTTGGCGTTGTGGGATGCATTTGCCGACAATGGCATCAGCATTCCGTTCCCGCAGCGCGAAGTGAAGATGATCGAAGGATCCGAGATCGCGCACAAGGCACTGGATTAAACTGCTTCGAGAATGTCAGCGGGCTGGCATTCAAGAACAGCGCAAAGCTTTGCCAGGGTTTCAAACCTGATTCCCTTCACCTTGCCCGACTTCAAAAGGCTAAGGTTTTGTTCGGTAATTCCAATTTTGGCCGCCAGATCGCGACCTTTTATCTTTCGCATGGCCATCATCACGTCGAGGCGCACAACTATTTCCATCATACGAACTCCCGATTTTCAGCTGCGATCTTTGAGGCCTCGTTCATGGACCAGCCGATCAGCATCATCAGCCCTGCAACCAAGATGAACCCTATATCACTCGATGAAATTTCCGCTGAAATCGATCGTTCCCCTGCTGGGTTCGACATCGACATCAGGCCCGTCTGGATCGGCGTTAGGACAACCCCGAGAACCGCTGCGACCAACAGGTTAAACCCAATCGCCTTGATTAAAGGCGCGGCCTTTGGGTCTAGTGGATCGCCTGAACGATAAAGCCCGAAGAGGCGCCTCATGGCGTTCAGCGCGAACATCGAAAAAACGAACGGAATGAGGCCGACAAAGAGCCCCAACCAAACGCTTACCGGCCACGCACCGTCTGAAAGGTCAGCATAACCGTTCACATTCACAGGCAGCGCAGTATTGGACCCTATACCGACAATTAGGAGGAGCGGGAGCATCACCAAAGACGCAACAGTTACACTGTGAAATATCCGCGCGATGCGAGGGAGACGTGTTTCCAACATTTCAAGATCCTTCTTGCTGTTTTGTATTTTTTATTGTTTTACATTGAATAATATATGTCAATGGAGAATCATCGTGCTTAACCCTTCTCGAACCGTCGCTCTGCTTTTTAGTGCCACAGCCGCTCTCGCACTTTCAGCCTGCTCCAACCTTGTCCCCTCCACATTGGCGCGGTTGAGCGTCCTCGACCCCCTTACGGCCGACCCTGCCGGTTTTGCGATCGGTGTTGAAACCACGCAAGGCGTCGACCTGAGAGAGAACACTGTGTTGCTTGTATTTACAGCGACCAAAGGCTCTAGCGGGCAGATACGGCGTGAGGCCTTTACACTTGCCGAAAATCGAACCGACAACATGCGAACCGTTTACACCATTTCGCCGGAGGGTGTGATCGAAATGCGCGCTTTGCAACGCGAGCTTTCAACATGGGACGATGGATCAGATGTCAGTAATTCGCTGGCCTTAGAGGTAACTGCAGACGGATGCCGCGTGGAAAGCACCACTCCACCGGACGACCCACGGGTGTCGATTTTCATGCAGCTCGCCGCGGATTCACCGATGCTACCATTATTGCGCAACGCCCCACTTAGCGAGATGTTCGATGTAAAGGATCTGGCAGAATTGCCGCAATGCAGCGGGTAACCTTTCTGCGCGTTGAAAAGCGGCTTGGTGGTTGTTACGTTGAGGTATGCCCCTGCGGGGTATTGACTGTGCACCCATTGACGGGCACTGCGCAGTTTCACACTTCCTAGGTAGGATCACCTGCCGCCGACGAGTTCAAAAAAGAATGACCATGCAAACGCCTACTTCAGACAGCACCTTGGCAGCAGTCCTGAAATCACTTGATGAAGATAAAGCCGAAGACGTGGTTCAGATTGATCTGCGCGGCAAGTCTGAGATGGGCGACCATATGGTCATCGCTTCGGGTCGCTCCTCGCGTCAGGTTGCATCAATTGCCGAAAAGCTGACCGAACGTTTGAAACAGAGCTTCGGCATCTTGTCCAAGGTCGAAGGCCGTGCCGCAGGCGATTGGGTTCTGATCGATACGGGTGATGTGATCGTTCATGTTTTCCGCCCTGAAGTGCGCGAGTTCTACCAGCTTGAAAAGATGTGGCAGACCCCCGGCGAGACCGTCGAGGCGCAATAATGCGTGTCACGATGTGCGTTGTTGGCCGTCTACGGGCTGGACCAGAACGCACATTGATTGACGACTACCTTCAAAGATTCGACCGAACTGGGCGTTCACTTGGCCTTGGGCCGATTGATGTGCGCGAGGTCGAGGACCGCAAGGGCGGTGGCATGACTGCGGAAGCTGTGTTGCTTGAAAAGGCGTTGCCTGCTGGCGCAGCTATTATAGCGCTAGATGAGCGCGGGAAGGTTAAGTCCTCGCCCGAATTCGCAAATGATCTGGCGCGGTTTCGCGACGATGGGCGAAGTGATCTCGCGTTCATCATTGGTGGTGCTGACGGGATCGACCCTAGCCTGCGTGCGAAATGCGATGCCTCGCTGAGCTTTGGAAAAATGGTTTGGCCGCATATGTTGGTGCGTGTGATGCTGGCCGAACAGCTCTATCGTGCTGCGTCAATTCTTGCTGGCGCACCGTATCATCGCGTTTAGGCGGTTTGCCCTGCCGCGCAGGTTCGCTAGAAGGTGGTGAGCCTTGGAGGGATTGAGAATGAGCGCACCGAAACCTGTTGTACTTTGCATTCTGGATGGTTGGGGTAATAGCGCCGCGACGGTTGGGAATGCACCTGCGCTGGCTGACACTCCAAACTATGATCGCATTATGTCAGGACCCACTGCGGAACTGATTACGCACGGGCCCGATGTTGGGCTTCCGCGCGGGCAAATGGGGAATTCCGAAGTTGGGCATACGAACATTGGCGCGGGCCGTGTTGTTGCGATGGACCTTGGGGCGATTGACCTCGCGATTGAGGATCAAACATTTGCGCAGGAACCTGCCCTGAAGGATTTTGTTACAACGGTAAAAGCAGCAGGTGGTCGGGCGCACATCGCAGGATTGATCTCGGATGGCGGCGTTCATTCCCATATCAACCACATGATCGCCGCGGCGCAGGCACTTTGTGATGCAGGCCTTGAGGTTGTGATCCATGCGATCACTGACGGGCGCGATGTAGCTCCGAAGTCCGCGCTTATCTATCTGAAAGAGCTGCGTGAACACCTTCCCGATCGCGCGTGGATCGGCAGTGTGATCGGGCGATATTATGCAATGGATCGCGATAACAGGTGGGAGCGCGTGCAAGACGCATTTTATGCGATGATGTATGGGGATGCGGGTGACCTTCGATTTGATACAGCCGAATCCGCGATTGAAGCCGCTTATGCCGATGATCTTACGGATGAGTTCATCAAACCGTCAGTGATTGGTGCGAACAGTGCGATCTATGATGACGACGGCTTGTTTTTCCTCAATTTCCGCGCGGATCGCGCTCGTGAAATCCTCAGCGCGTTGGCAGACCCTGACTTTGATGCATTCGACACGCATGGTGCGGATCATGACCGATCGGACCTCGCGGCGGTGTTGGGCATGGTTGATTATTCGGATCATCACACCACATTCATGACCACGGTTTTCCCGAAAAAGAAAATCAAAAATACGCTTGGCGCTTGGGTTGCGGCGAAAGGGCTGCGCCAGTTCCGTGTCGCTGAAACAGAAAAATACCCGCATGTGACGTTCTTTCTAAACGGCGGTATCGAGATGCCTGAGACAGGCGAAGACCGTTACATGGCCCCGTCCCCAAAGGTCGCGACCTATGACTTGCAACCGGAAATGTCGGCCGCTGAAGTGACGGATGCTTTTGTCGGTGCGATCAAGGATGGGTATGATCTGATCGTTTGCAACTACGCCAACCCTGACATGGTCGGGCATACCGGTGACATCAATGCCGCGGTGAAGGCGTGTGAAGCGGTTGATGCAGGTTTAGGCCGTGTTTTGGCCGCGTTAGAGACTGTAGGTGGCGCGATGATCGTCACGGCGGATCACGGCAATTGCGAGACGATGGTAGACCCTGAAACCGGTGGGCCGCACACGGCGCATACGACAAACCCTGTGCCTGTTGCGCTTGTTGGTGGACCTGAGGGTGCTGAATTGAACAATGGCCGTTTGGCAGATTTGGCGCCGACCCTATTGGATCTGATGGGGCTAGGTCTGCCGCCTGAAATGACGGGCGTGAGTTTGATTAAGTGAAAGCTCTCGCGTTCATAATTGCACTGGTTGCAGCCCCCGCTTTGGCACAGACGCCAAGTGAGGCAGCTCTCGCGGCATCTGAACGTTTGCAAGAGGCGCGTGGTATTTTGGAAGCGGCAGACGGGCGGTCTGATCGTGTTGCCGCATTGACCGAAACTGTGCGGGCCTATGAAGACGGGTTGGCGGCATTGCGTGACGGACTGCGCCGCGCGGCGATCCGACAGCGCACGCTAGAGACTGATCTTGCGGCGCGATCCGATGAGGTCGCGCGCCTGTTGGCTGTTTTGCAAACGATGGGCCGCGCACCCGCCCCGATCCTATTTCTGCACCCAAGTGGGCCGACCGGAACGGCGCGATCTGGCATGATGCTGGCCGAAGTGACCCCCGCATTGCAGGACGAAGTGACGGCATTGCGCAGCAAGTTGGAAGAAGTCGCGGTTCTGCGAAGCCTACAGACGGATGCATTGGCGGTTTTGGAGGACGGGTTGGACGGCGCACAAGAGGCGAGAGCGGCCCTAAGCGCGGCGATTTCGAACCGCACAGACTTGCCGCAACGGTTTTTGAATGATCCCGTTCAAACCGCGATTTTGCTCGCGAGTGCTGAGACACTGGATGCGTTTGCGACGGGTTTGACCGAGACACATGCGAACGCTGGGCCGGATGCCAGCACGGTTAAGGGGGCGATCCCATTGCCGGTCGCGGGTCAAGTCATTCGCCAGTTCAATGAGGCGGATGCCGCAGGGATCGAACGCCCTGGTATTCTGATTGCAACGCGGCCTAGGGCGTTGGTTGCGACGCCCGTTTCGGCGACCATTCGTTATGCGGGTCCATTGCTGGATTATGGAACGGTGGTGATTCTGGAACCTGCTGCCGACACGCTTTGGGTTATTGCGGGACTCGCTGAGGCATTTGGCGAAGTGGGGCAGATTGTCCCAGACGGCACCCCAATCGGTCTAATGGGAGGCGTTATCACGAATGCTCAAGCGATTTTGAACGAAAGCGCGCAGGGTTCCGCCGGTGAACGTACTGAAACGCTTTATCTTGAGGTCAGAGACGGGCAAAGTGCCGTAAATCCCGCAGAGTGGTTTGCGTTGCAGTAAACTTATGCCATGTCGGGCAAGAATGATTGGAATTGAGTAGATGAAAAAATTTGCAATGGCCGCTACGGGCGGGATCTTATTGGGCGCAGTCGCCACAACGCAGATCGCAGGCCCGCTTATCGCGCAGGAAGCGACCAACAACGCGTCCGTCTATGAGCAGCTCGACCTGTTTGGAGACATCTTTGAACGCATCCGTGCGCAATATGTCGAAGACGTGGACGATGCGGCGCTGATCGAGGCAGCGATTGACGGTATGCTGACGTCGCTTGATCCGCATTCCAGCTACCTGTCCCCAGAGGACGCCGCCGACATGCGCGAAGCGACGCGTGGCGAGTTCGGCGGACTTGGCATCGAGGTGACCCAAGAAGAAGGGTTCGTAAAGGTTGTTTCCCCGATTGATGGCACACCTGCGGCTGGGGCCGGAATCGAAGCTGGTGATTTCATTACCGGCGTTGATGGCGAAAACCTGTTTGGTCTGACGTTGGACGAAGCGGTCGAACTGATGCGCGGCCCTGTTGGATCCGAGATTATCATTACCGTGGCGCGTGAAGGCGTGGATCAGCCGTTTGACGTGTCCATTATCCGCGACACCATCAAACTGACAGCCGTTCGCAGCCGCGTTGAAGGTGAAACTGTTGTGCTTCGCGTCGTGACGTTTAGCGACCAGACGTACCCGAGCCTTGAAGAGCAATTGGCCGAACAAGTGTCTGAGGCTGGTGGCATTGAGAACGTCAATGGTTTCGTCATTGATCTGCGCAACAACCCAGGTGGTTTGTTGAACCAAGCGATTGCGGTGTCCGATGCGTTCTTGGATGCGGGTGAAATCACATCTACACGTGGGCGCAACCCGAACGATGGCCAACGCTGGAATGCCCGTGAAGGTGACTTGGCAGAAGGTCTGCCGATTGTTGTGTTGATCAACGGGGGCTCTGCGTCTGCATCCGAGATCGTTGCTGGTGCGTTGCAAGACCATCGCCGCGCGATTGTTATCGGGACCAACTCGTTTGGTAAGGGCTCTGTTCAGACAGTCATGCCACTGCGCGGTGACAGCGCGATGCGCCTGACAACAGCGCGGTACTACACCCCGTCTGGACGTTCGATCCAAGCGCTAGGCATTTCACCTGACATCATCGTCGAACAGCCACGCCGTGACCCTGAAGCGGAGGTCGAGGAGGAAGAAGATCGCGGTTTCCGTTCCGAGGCGGACCTGCGTGGCGCGTTGGATAATGACAGCCTGACCGAAGATGAGATCGAGCTGATCGAAGCGGATCGTCTGCGTGCGGAAGATGCAGCGGCCCTTCGCGAAGAGGATTACCAGCTGGCCTACGCCATCGACATTCTGAAAGGTTTGTCTGCGCTTGGGCCAAACGGCGAATAATTTTCCCAGTTGGGAAAGATGCGCCGCCGAGGTAAAACTCGGCGGCGTTTTCATGTGAAGGATACGACAATGGCCAAGACGATGACCCCTGACGAAATTGTAAAGCTTCCGTACCGTCCGTGCGTGGGACTGATGGTTGTAAACAAAGACGGCAATGTTTTCGTTGGCCAGCGTTTGGATCGTGATCAGGATGCTTGGCAAATGCCACAAGGGGGCATCGACAAGGGTGAGGGTGTGACAGAGGCCGCGCTGCGTGAGCTTGACGAGGAAACCGGCATCACCCCCGATTTGGTGACGATTGTCGCGGAAACCGAAGATTGGCTGCCCTACGATCTGCCCCACCATATTGTGCCAAAAATCTGGAAAGGCCGCTTTCGGGGGCAGGAACAGAAATGGGTGCTGATGCGGTTCAACGGCACCGATGATCAGGTAAACATCGTCCAACCACACCAAGAATTTTCCGAATGGATGTGGATTTCTCCCAAGGAACTGCTTGCGAATATCGTCCCATTTAAAAGGGACGTTTACGCGGCGGTGCTAGACGCTTTTGGAGGTGAAATATGAAACGATTTTTGTTGGCGGCCTTGATCGCTGTGACCGCAGGGCAAACGCAGGCATTGTCTTGCATGCCACCGGATATCGCCCGCACATTCAATTGGGCGAATGCCGCCGAAGAAAGCTATCTTGTTTTGAATGGCGCGTTTTCATTTGATGCGCCTGCCCGAACCAGAGGCGGGCAGCTTGACCCTGAAACAGTGTCTATGCGTGCGGGTTTTGAGGGAAGCTACCTTGGCGCGGCTGGATTCGTTCCAGCACCCACACTTGATGTGACGTTGACGTTTGTTTGCTTAGGGCCGTGGTGCGGTTCTATGGAAAGCGACGGCGAGGATGTTTTGGTGTTCGCACAGCAAACGCAGGACGGTTACGTTGTCGAAATTGATCCGTGTTTCAGCAAGCTTTTTGAACCCAGCCAAGACAACATTGATCGTGTTGAGTCCTGTATACGCGGCGAAAGCTGCGCAGAAATTCCTTTCTAGCGCAGTCGTTCTAACAACCGCACGGAGGCATAGCCATCCGGCGTTAGCCCATTGGCCAACTGATAGTTGCGGATCGCGTTGATCGTGAGCGGCCCGATGCGACCGTCGATTTTGGTTGTATCAAACCCTGCGGCGGTCAGGCGCTCCTGAAGTTCTCGGCGTTGTGGGCCGGATAATGCGCCATCGCTGCGAGGCCATGACGCCTGAATTGCGGGGCCGCCCGCGATGCGGTCAGACAAATGACCGACCCCGATCACATAGGCATCGGCTGTGTTGTAGCGTTCCAGAACTTCGAAATTCGGGAAGATCATAAAGGCCGCGCCCTCTGCGCCACCGGGGAGGAGGATGGACGCGCGTGCGTGATCAGGCACCGCGCGACCGTTTAGGTCGACAACACCCAAGGCCGCCCACGCGCTTGGCAGTTGCTCGTTTTCACGGCGGGCGGTTGCGTATTCAAATCCGTCGGGAAGCTGCACTTCGACACCCCAAGGCTGGCCAAGGGTCCAGCCGAAACTACGCAAGTAATTGGCCGTCGACGCCAGCGCATCTGTCGGATCATCCGACCAGATATCGCGCCGACCATCGCCATTTCCATCAACAGCATAATCAAGAAAGCTGGTCGGGATGAACTGTGTATGTCCCATCGCGCCCGCCCATGAACCTGTCATGTTTCGTGGCGCGGTGTCACCAGCTTCGAGAATTTGCAGCGCCGCCACAAGCTGTTCTTCAAAGAACTCACCGCGCCTTGCCTCATAGGCGAGGGTTGCCATCGCTTCGATCACATTGGTGCTGCCGCGCACGGCGCCATAGGCCGATTCAAGCCCCCAGATCGCGACGACCACTTCTTTATCGACACGGTAGGTCGCCTCGATCTGGTTCAGCAGCCTTGAGTTGTTTTCCAATGCGCGGCGTCCGTTGCGGATACGGGCGTCGGAAACGGCGGTATCAAGGTATTCCCAGAGCGCTTTGCTGAACTCGGATTGGTTGCGGTCGCGCTCAACAACGGTCGTGTTGTACTCGATGTTTGCGAAAGCCGTATCGAAGGTGGCGGCAGAAATACCTTGCCTTAAGGCGCGGCTGCGGAAGCCGGAGATCCAGCGGTTGAAACGCAAACTGGCCGTTTGCACCTGGATAAACGGGGATACGTTCTTGGGTGCCTCCTGTGGGACCGGTCCAGCCATTAAAGGGCCAGCACCAAGCACCCCAACCAATACCAAACCGCGCAAAAACATCATGCCATAACCCACCTGAAAGGACTCGTCCCTGACACGGTAGCGCGAATGTTTCCATTTCGGAACCAATCCATTGGGCGCTGGCAGTTTTTCGCCCGCTTATTTACGCGTACGCTTCACTTTACGCGCTGTTTTCGCGGCCTTTTTCTTGGCGCTACTCATTTTGCGACGCGGGGGTTTGCCGCGATGGGTTGAACGGCCCTTAGGCATCGCTTTGCCGTCAATTTCTAACAGATCAACAATGAGGCCGCCCGTCACAGGCGCGGCCTCAACCAGTTTAACCGTCACGCGCACGCCGAGCCCGATGACAACGCCCGTGTCAGCCCCCATTAAGGTCTGGCTGTCGGCATCATAGTGGAAATACTCCGCCCCCAAATTGCGGATCGGGATCATGCCGTCAGCGCCCGTTTCATCGAGCTTCACAAACACGCCAAACTTCGCAATTCCGCTGACACGGCCCCCCATCATAGCGCCAACACGGTCGTTCAGGAACGCTGCGAGGTAGCGGTCTGTGGTATCGCGCTCAGCCAGCATTGATCGGCGTTCCGTGTCGGAAATTGCGACTGCGGTCTCGGCCAGCATCGCTTCGTCTTCGGGTGTCAGCCCGTCCTTGCCCCAACCGTGCGCCGTGATCAGCGCGCGGTGAACAATCAGGTCAGAATAGCGGCGAATAGGCGATGTGAAATGCGCGTAAGCCAAGAGCGCGAGGCCAAAGTGCCCGAAGTTTTCAGGATTGTAATACGCTTGGGTCATCGAGCGCAGTGTTGAGATATTGATCAGTTCCGCGTCATCCGTTCCTGCCGCCTGAGACAGCAATCTGTTCAAGTGCCCCGTCTTAAGAACCTGCCCCTTCGCCAATTGCAGCCCAGCGGCTTGCGCTGTTTCACGCAACGCTTCGAGCTTTTCGGGCTTGGGTTCTTCGTGCACGCGGAACAACAGCGCAGTCTTTTTAGCAACCAAGGTTTCCGCCGCCGCGACGTTGGCAAGGACCATAAATTCTTCGATCAAGCGGTGCGCATCAAGGCGTTCCCTGAACGCTACATCTTCGACGACGCCATCATCATTCAGGACGATCTTTCGTTCGGGCAGATCAAGTTCAAGCGGCTGGCGCAAAGCCCGTGCCTTTTTTAGCGCGTCATAGCAGGCGTAAAGCGGGCGGATTACATCGTCGAGGAGCGGCGCGACCTTGTCGTTCACAACGCCGTCCATCGCGGCCTGTACTTCTTCGTAATTCAACGACGCGGGCGACTTCATAAGGCCACGCACAAAGCGATGAGATGTTTTGTTACCGTCGCGGTCGATCTGCATCTCAACGGCGATACAGGCCCGATCAACCCCTTCGTGCAACGAACAAAGATCACCAGACAACCGGTCCGGCAACATCGGAACAACGCGGTCGGGAAAGTAAGTGGAATTGCCACGCTTGCGCGCTTCGCGGTCCAGTTCAGACCCCGGAGTGACGTAATGCGCCACATCCGCAATCGCGACCCAAAGCGCGAAACCGTCGTCACCGTTTGGTATGGCACAACAGGCGTCATCGTGGTCGCGCGCATCCCACGGGTCGATTGTTATCAGCGGCAGATCGCGCAAGTCATCGCGTTTTCCGAGGCCTGCTGGTTTCGCGGAATCGGCTTCGGCGATGACACTGTCAGGGAAATGATCAGGGATGCCGTGTTGATGAATTGCAATCAGGCTGACGGCGCGTGGCTGTGTTGGGTCACCCAATCGCGCAACGATCCGCGCCTTAGGCAAACCCATTCGCCCTTTCGGGCCTGCTTGCTCGGCTTCAACAAGCTCGCCGTCTTTCGCATCACCCGTGGCCCCGGCCGCAACGACCCATTCCTTTTGGGACCCCTTGTCGACAGGAACGATCCGGCCGCCCTCAGATCCAGCGCGAAACACGCCTAAAATACGCAGCGGGTTGGTGCCAATGCGACGGATAAGACGTGCTGAATAGGAATAATCCTCGCCACGAACCTCTGTCAGACGGCCAAGAATCCGCTCGCCTGCGCCCAGCGCGGGCTCATCAGGTTTCATAACCATCAAGACTTGCGGCGCATCGCCCTCGCCTGCCCATTCTAAAGGCCGTGCAAACAGATCACCGTCACTGTCGGGGCCCACAATTTCCAACACGGAAACCGGCGGCAGCTTGTTGGCATCACGGTAGGACGACTTGCGCTTTTGAAGCTTCCCTTCGTCCTCCAACTCGCGCAGCACACGTTTGAGATCAATGCGCGCAGCGCCTTTGATACCGAACGCCTTCGCTATATCGCGCTTGGCAGCTTTGGTGGGATTTTCAGCGATCCATGTGAGGATCTCGGACTTCGAAGGGATACGTATCATAGCGCCTGCCTATCACGGGTTATGCGTAACGTCAGACCCTATCTTTCTTCTTCTTTTGTTCAAAAACCTCAGAGGGAGTCGCTTTTGCGACGGGGGACTGGTCCCCCTCCCCGCTCGCCGCAGGCGCAATCAGCTAAAGTAGTCGCGCAAGACACGCGTATAGATCGCCTTAAGCTGGGTGATTTGCTCGATAGGCACGCATTCATCAACCTGATGCATGGTTTTCCCGACAAGACCGACTTCCACGACAGGGCAATGGTTCTTCACAAAACGCGCATCCGACGTGCCGCCGGTTGTTGATAGCTCAGGCGTCACACCCGTTTCCATTTCCACCGCAGCACTTACGAGGTCGGACAATTCACCTGGAGGCGTCAGAAAGCTCTCGCCAGAAACCCGGGTATTCATATCTATTTGAACACCGAATTCCGCTGCAACAGCGTCCACTTCGCTTTGCATCCATGCGATGACATCTGCGCTGGTGTGCAGGTCGTTGAACCGTACGTTGGCGCTGGCTTTGCAGGCGGCTGGGATAACGTTTGTGGCAGGGTTTCCCGTGTCGATGGTGACGACTGCGAGGGTCGAGGCGTCAAAATGATCGGACCCCTGGTCCATCTCATGGCTCGCCAAACGGTCCACCAATCGCGCCATCGCTGGCAGCGGGTTATTGGCGCGGTGCGGGTAGGCGGAATGGCCTTGTTTGCCTGTCACCGTGAAGTGCGACGTTAGCGAGCCGCGGCGCCCGACCTTTATCATCTCGCCCATTTTGTTCGGGCAGGTGGGTTCTCCCACGATACAGGCGGTCATTGCTTCGTTGTTGGTTTGCATCCAGTCCAAAAGCGCGATGGTGCCGTCGGTTGATGGGCCTTCTTCGTCGCCTGTGATCGTCAGAATGATTGCGCCGTCTGGCGGCGTGTCTTTCACGAAATCAACCGCTGCAGCGGCGAACGCCGCGACGCCGGATTTCATGTCTGTGGCCCCGCGACCATACATAATACCGTCGCGGATTTTTGCGCCGAATGGGTCGACTGTCCATGCTGCTTCGTCGCCTACGGGGACAACGTCCGTATGACCGTTAAACCCGAACGATTTAT
The DNA here is from genome assembly GCF_900185015.1 of Octadecabacter ascidiaceicola. Taxonomy (GTDB): domain Bacteria; phylum Pseudomonadota; class Alphaproteobacteria; order Rhodobacterales; family Rhodobacteraceae; genus Octadecabacter; species Octadecabacter ascidiaceicola. The sequence goes on from NZ_FXYD01000003.1 coordinate 464,468, forward strand.
TCGCTCCGCGCGCACCCCAACGGGCAAACAGGTTCGGCGTGCCGTTGCGGTCAACCCGCGTTGTTTCAAAACCGGCATCTGACAGCAGCTTATCCAGAAGCTGCAACGCGCCGCCCTCAACGGGGGTCACGCTAGGGCAGCGGATTAGATCGGCGGTTAAAGCAATCGGATCGACGGGCATGGAACTCTCCTTGTTGCCCCTGCGTTACCGAGGATTTGATGGTGATGCAAACCTTGGCCCCAAGTTTCAACGGGCGATGTGTCTGTGACCTTCGCGACACATATTTCGCGTTACGTGTGCGTAAGCGTCTAAAAAGCCACCAAAAAATCCACCCGTTAACATATGCTTAACACAATAATATTGACCCGAGGCAGGGCAGACATCGAGCGGACCCAACATGGTCCTTAGGTCGCAACGTCGACCACTAGATATAGGTATTTCACCGACAAGTTCGGGTGAATTCCGTCTGGCTTGTCTCACCTTGGAAAGAGGTGAGTAGAATGGTTGCAGGCGTAGAGTTAACTTATAACACCAATGCTACTGCGTTGCAGATGGCCAATTCTATCTTTGGCAGTGGCGTTACGGTCACTGGTGCCAGCTATTCCGGTTCCAGTTACTCATCCGGCATTTATTCAAACGGCGACGCTGTTGCGGGTAACGTAACGCCCGGCGACACCGGCGTAATCCTGTCCACCGGTCGTGCAAACCGTTTCACCAACGACAATCCGAGCCAATCGAACCAAAGCACGAATACGTCCACCAATACGGGCGGCGCCAACAACGACGCTGACTTCAACACAGTCGCGGGTACCAACACGTATGATGCGTCTTACATGGTTGTGGATTTCATCCCGACTGATGACGTGATGACGATGCAGTTTGTGTTCTCGTCTGAGGAGTACCCAGAATATACGAACTCTGTTTACAACGATGCTGTTGGAGTCTGGATCAACGGAACGCACGTTCCGCTTTCGATTGCGAGCAGCGGTACGACCATCAGCACGGTCAACCAGTCAAACAACATCAACTTGTACAACGACAACACGTCCGACCAGTTCAATACTGAGATGGATGGCTTTACCGTTACGATGACGCTGACGATCCCGGTGAATGTCGGCACAACAAACACAATTAAAATCGGCATCGCTGATGTCGCCGATAGCAGTTACGATTCCAATCTCTTGATCGCCGCAGATTCTGTGCAAACGGAGCTTGTCGCTTTGGACGACCAGGTGACAATGCAGGACAGTGTCACCAAGAACGTTGATGTTCTCGACAACGATGTCAACAACACCACCGGCTCGCTTACGATCACACATATTAACGGTAATCCTGTCGTCGCTGGGCAAACGATCACACTGCCGACGGGCCAAACGGTGAAGCTGCTTGCCGATGGGACCTTCGACATCACCACGGATAGTGATTTTGAGACGACCAACTTTACCTATGAGGTCGAAAGCACCGATGGCAGCGGGAACGTTTTGGAAACGGATGTTGGTTTCGTCACGGTTGAAACGATCCCCTGCTTTGTGGCTGGTACAATGATCGATACCGTTGATGGCCCCCGCGCGGTCGAAGGTCTGACAGCTGGTGACATGGTCATGACCCGTGATGATGGCCCGCAGCCGCTTCGCTGGATCGGACGTCGCGCTGTGCCTGCTATTGGAAAGATGGCCCCAATCCGTATTCGCGCGAATGCCTTGGGCGAGCATGGTGAGTTGATGGTTTCCCCACTGCACCGCGTCATGGTTAAGGACGCATTGGCAGAACTGATGTTCGGCAACACCGAAGTTCTTATTGCCGCCAAAGACTTGGTGAATGACCGCAGCATCCGCGCTGTCGAAGGTGGTGAAGTGGAATACGTCCATCTGATGTTCGACCAACATCAGGTTATCTATTCGGAAGGCCTCGCAACGGAAAGCTTTCTTCCGGGGCCACAAACAACCAAGTCTTTTGAGGCTGAAATCGTCGAAGAGATTTGCACGATTTTCCCGGAACTGGATTTGGCGACGGGTGAAGGCTACGGGCCTGCCGCGCGGCCAATGCTCAAACGCTATGAGGCGGAAGCCCTGAAACGACGCGTGGCTTAGCACCTTATGGCACTGAAATGGATCGGAACTCGGACGCAGGAACGTGGGGTCTTTAACCCCGCCGGACTAAGCCGTGAGCAGGGATCTGTTTCGGTTGGTTCTGACCTTCTGGCGCGTGGAAGTTTGATGCTGGAAGTCTCGGTGCGCCCGCAGATGCATCCTGTGAACTTGCTGCGTTTTGGTGCGCTTGACCCTTGGCCTTCTGGCCTGACCGTTTGTTTGGAACCTGATGGCACCGTTCGTTTGATGATGCGTCAAGGTACGCGGCATTTGGCGACGGCGCTAAAAACGACATTGGGCAGCGACGTCCAGACTGCGCACATAACGTACATCTGGGACGCACCTAAGCGACGTGGACGTCTTAGCGTGTATATCCCAGATCACGGCCGCCTTTGGCAAACAGAAGTGATATCCCCCTTCCCGCTATCCACGCGCGATGCTCAGAGAATCATCACCGACACTGACGGTTGTATGATCGATCCAAAGGTAGCATTCGTCGCAATTGCTGATGCGCCATGCCCGCTCGGCCCTATCCCCGGATTGTGTGGCTCTGCAGCGGTAGACACGCGAGATGGACCGAAAACACTGCGCGATATCGTCCCTGGCGACTTTGTGATTACCCAAGGCGGACGGTCCGTTCGCGTTCTTTGGTCCGGGAGTACAACCGTGCCAGCGCTGGGCCGTTTCGCACCGATGATACTACGCCGACCATATATGAGCCTATGGGATGACCTTGTGACGTCTCGTGACCAACGCGTCTGTTTGGCGGGTTCAGAAGTCGAGTATTTGTTTGGTGAAGAACGGGTTTCCACGGCGGTGCGCCACCTAGAAGTGCGAAATTGTGCCGGCCCTGCACGACCAACGCCACACGTTATGACCTATCACCAGATATTGCTCGAAACCCATGAGATCATGGTTGTGAACGGCGCGCTCGTCGAAAGTTTTGATGGGTCGGCGGTTTTAAACGCGCCAGCGATGACGAAATGGTCAGTTCTGGCTGACATCGCACCAGAGCTTCGCCCGCAGCGCGTTGGGTTGGCGGCACCCGTGTTGCAGGGGTACGAAGCCCTCACCCTTACAGGGGCGACAATCGGCTAGTGTTTGGTGGCATCGTCGCCTTCAAAGAACGGGGTCATCTGCGCGACGATAACGCTGTTTTCGTCCAACGCACGCTTCATCAATTCGCGTTCTTCATCGGGAATATCGTGGCCTTCGGCAAGGCGTTCATCAAGCGTGCCGTATCCCGACACATCAAGCGGCGCTGTATCAGCTTGCTTTAGGATCGCAACGGTTTCGCGTACGGCTTCTGCCTCATCAATTCCACTCGCGTAGATCATCAGCGCGGCACCGGTGCTGTCTTTGGGAAGCCCGTCACCGTCTTTACGGCCGATTTCGACTAGCAAGGTGTAGACCTGCTGGCGGGATGGTTTCTTTTGCTTTTTCTCGGTCATTCGGACGGTTCCTTATCGATCCAGCGGGATTTTGAGGCCCAGAGCGAAGAGAAGATTAAGACAGCTTGGATCGGGATAAACCCCAGCGCAAGCAGGGCCGTGACCGTGGCCCAAACGGGGAAATTCAACGTTTCCGTCAGCGACTGAAACGGGCGATACAAGATCACAAACGCGAGAACCAAACAGGCCGCGTCAAAGGCAACAGGCGCCCAAGCCGCGGCCCATGACGGACGCTCTCCGCGCGAAATGCGGGATTTGGCGAGCGTCCGAGACAGCAGCATTAGTCGCGCAACAGGTCGTTGATGCCTGTCTTAGAACGGGTCTTCTCATCAACCGTCTTCACGATGACCGCACAGTACAGGTTGATGTCGTTCTTGGACGGCATAGAGCCCGCAACGACAACTGAGTAAGGCGGCACTTCGCCGTAGAAGACTTCGCCAGTTTCGCGGTTCACGATCTTGGTGGACTGGCCAATGAAGACACCCATACCCAGCACGGATCCTTCGCGGATGATGCAGCCTTCAACAACTTCGGAGCGGGCTCCGATAAAGCAGTTGTCTTCGATAATTGTCGGGCCAGCCTGCATGGGTTCAAGAACGCCACCGATGCCGACGCCGCCGGACAGGTGCACGTTTTTGCCGATTTGCGCGCAGGACCCAACAGTCGCCCAGCCATCAACCATGGAACCTTCGTCGACGTATGCGCCGAGGTTCACAAAGGATGGCATCAACACAACGCCCGGTGCGATGTAGGCAGAACGGCGCACGATGGACCCCGGAACTGCGCGGAAACCTGCGGCTTTCCATTCGTTGTCGCCCCAGCCCTGCCATTTGGACGGCACTTTGTCCCACCAATGGCCGTCGCCGTTTGATCCTTCGATCATCGCCATGTCGTTCAGGCGGAATGACAAAAGAACGGCCTTCTTTGCCCATTGGTTCACGTGCCAATCGCCGTTTTCACGACGTTCGGCAACACGCAGCTTACCAGAATCGAGAGCGTTCATCGTGTCTTCGATGGCTTCGCGGGTCACGCCTTGGGTGTTTGTGTCGATGGTGTCGCGGGCGTCCCACGCGGCTTCGATTGCGGTTTCAAGTTGTGCGTTGGACATGGTGGCCCCCTATGTTTTCACTGCGCGTGTTTCGCGTTTGAACGCCACATACCGCGCAATGCGGGTTTGGGCAATCAAATCGGGATAGGCGCGGGGTTTGCGCCGCAAAGCAATATCGCGACCTTTTCGTTCTTGGACGGTTTGTAGGCACCGGATGTGATCGCGGCCAATGCTGCGGCACCTGCTGGTTCAACCAATTGACGCAGGTTTTGCCAAAGCAGTTTCTGCGCGTTGGCGATCGCATCATCAGGGAGCAGCAGCGTTTGCAGGTCGTTCTCTTTTGCTAGGTCATAGGCCATCCGCCCGATACGTTTCGCGCCCAGCGCGTTGGCGCAAATACCAGAAACCTCGATGTCCGTTTCAGGGCCATGCTGCAGGGCTGCATGCATTGAGTTGGTCGTGTCGGATTCGACGCCAATGATGTTACGATCCTTGAACCAGGTCATCGCTCCGCCGATTAGCCCGCCACCACCGATGGCGATGATGATCGTATCGGCGTCACACCCTTGGGCTTCCCACTCTTTGAAACAGGTTCCCTGCCCCGCAAGCGTCGCTGGCGCATCAAACGGGTGGATATCTATCGCACCTGTTTTTTCTTGGTGTGCTTTCGCGGCTGCGGCTGCATCTGCGTAGGCCCCTTCAACGATATGCAGGACGGCCCCAGTTTGCCGGATGACATCGATCTTGGCAGGGCCTGCGAATTTGGGCACGTAAATATGCGCTTTGTGGCCTAAAGTCGTCGCGGCATGGGCGACGGCGGCACCATGATTGCCACCAGAGGCCGCGACAATGCCAGCAGTGGGCACGTCAGCCGTCAGTATAGAATTGAACGCACCTCGAGCCTTGAACGAACCCGTCTTCTGCGTGTGTTCAAACTTAAACTGTAGCGGCACGCCGAACGTGTCAGAGCGCATGACGGGGGTGACGTGAACGTAATCAGCGATCCGCGCGGCAGCGGCATCAATATCGGCGTGTGTAACGGGCATTTACAGTTCCTGTCATTGGACAATCCACAGACAACCTGCCACTAAAATGCAAAGCCCAACAAGGAGCAGTTTGAGATGAAAGATCACACCCGCCGCCATCCGTTACGTGACAGCTCACAGGATCGCAAAGAAGCCGTCGAAGTCCCTGATACACCGCAGACGCGATCACCCGCCTATGCGCTGGCGTTTGCGGATCCGGATTTCTTGTGTCGTGATGAGTTGCGCCCCGTCCGGTTGCAGTTGGAGCTGCTGAAACCGGAACTCATGCTGGACGAACAAGGGATCGAGTCGACGATCGTTATGTTTGGCGGTGCGCGTATTCCGTCACCCGAAAACAAAGGCGCCGCCCGAACGAAGACCTTGGCGGACTTGTCGAAGTATTATGATGAAGCACGCAAGTTTGCGAAGCTCATGACCGAAACCGGTGAACCCCACGAGAACGTCATTGTGACGGGTGGTGGTCCGGGCGTTATGGAGGCCGGCAACCTCGGTGCGCTAGAGGCCGGCGGAAAGTCCATCGGGCTGAATATTGTATTGCCGCATGAGCAGGCGCCAAATGAGTATGTCACGCCTGAGCTGTGTTTCAACTTTCACTACTTCGCGATCCGCAAAATGCATTTCCTTATGCGCGCGAAAGCGATCACGGTGTTCCCAGGTGGTTTCGGTACGCTGGATGAAACGTTTGAGGCGCTGACGTTGATCCAGACTGGCCGTATGGAGCGCGTGCCGTTCTTGCTGTTTGGTCGTGCGTTCTGGGAAAGCATCATCAACTGGGACGCGCTTTCTGAGGCGGGTACGATTTCCGCTGATGACCTTGAGTTGTTCCGCTTTGTTGAAACGGCTGAAGAAGCTGTTGATGCATTAAACAACTGGGAAGGCGCAGGCGAAAAGCGCGGGGTTATTCCGGGGCGGTGAGGACGCGGTCGCGGAGTCTTCGGTGCGCATGGTTGGGAAATGGGGCGTTGAATCGTTTCATCAACTTTGAATAGCTGCAGCCAAGGTCGGAGCCCTTGCAGACTTTCGTGCCATCCAGACGGAACACCGCGATCCCGCCACCCGCTTCGTTGACTTTGTACCCTTTACGGTGAAGACGGGCAGCGAGATCTGCCCAGCCATTCGCGTAGGCAAAATCATCTGCAAGAAGCGCCCGTAAGGGGGCGACGAGGCGCTCATCCGGCATAAAGGCCGTCTTCGCTTTCTCGCGGCGGTAGAACTCTTTTTCAATGGAATTGCGGATCAATTGCCCGACACTGATGTCATCGCGTTGCGCAATTCGTGCCAGGGCCGCAATCATTTCAGGCGGGGCTTTCAGGGTTATCTCATCCATTTCGGAACCCTGCCGAATGATGGTTAAGAAACCTTAAAGCCCTGCGTCCGCTTCGATTTCCTTGCGGGATTTGCGTGCGCGTTCAGTTGCGGACTTTAGCTGTCCACAGGCGGCCATGATGTCTTCGCCGCGTGGTTTACGTACGGGCGACGCATAGCCAGCATTGTGAACGATATCTGCAAACGCCTTGATCCGAGCTTGCGTGGAGCGCTGGTAGGGTGCGCCGGGCCATTCGTTGAACGGAATTAGGTTGATCTTGGCAGGGATGCCGTCGATTAGCTTCATCAGGCGGTGGGCGTCTTCGTCGCTGTCGTTCACGTCTTTTAGCATCACATATTCAAACGTAATACGTTCCGAATTGGACACCTTGGGGTAGGCCGCAAGCGCCTTGAGCAGTTCTTCGATGTTCCAACGCTTATTGATCGGGACGAGCTTATTGCGCACCTCATCCGTCGTCGCATGGAATGATACAGCAAGTTGGCACCCGATTTCATCGGCTGTCCGCGCAATTTCGGGGACGACGCCGGAGGTCGACAGAGTAATACGACGACGAGATAGTTGAATACCCTCAGGGTCCATCGCGATCTTCATCGCGTCGCGGACGTTTTCGAAATTATAGAGCGGCTCGCCCATGCCCATCAGCACGATGTTCGACAGCAAACGTGGGCCCATATCCGCGTGGGATTGCCCCTGTTCAGGCCATTCGTTCAGATCATCTCGCGCAAGCATAACTTGGCCGATGATCTCGCCCGCTGTGAGATTGCGTACCAGTTTCTGGGTGCCAGTATGACAGAAACTACAGGTGAGGGTGCAGCCAACTTGGGACGAAATACAAAGCGTGCCGCGGTCAGTTTCGGGGATGTAGACAACCTCAACCTCATGGCCGCCTGCGATCCGCACAAGGTATTTACGTGTGCCGTCATTGGAGACTTCTTTAGTAACAACTTCTGGCAGTTCGATTTTGAAATGCTCGGCCAGTGTCGCGCGGAAGTCTTTGGACAGGTTCGTCATGACGTCGAAATCACGCACACCCCAATGGTACAGCCACTGCCAGATTTGGTTCACCCGCATCTTGGCCTGCTTTTCCTTCACACCCAGCCCGATCAGCTCATCGCGTAGCTGATCGCGGGTCAGGCCGACGATGTTTACGGGGCCGCCTTCGGGCAGCACGCGTTTGATGGTCATGACGTCTTGGGTGATGGGCGCTTGCGGTTCCATGAGAATCGTCCTCGGTTGGTTTCAGGCCCTATATAAGACGAAAGGCCGGTTTCCAAAGAAAACCGGCCCCCGTAATTTCGCATAGGTCGCGTTTTTAGCTGGAACAGCGGTTCGCAGCCTCTTCGACGCCAGCCGTAAAGCCAAGCAATGAGAACGTGTCGCGGGTAACTGTGCCACGGCCGGAACGCGCGCTAACAGTCGCGGAAGCGCCGCGCTTCATCGCTGCAACGATGCGCGCATCGTCTTCTGGTGTTGCTGGCCACGCCCACTCGCCTTCGGTGAACAGGTCAAACTTTGTGCCACCGATATCAAGCTCAGCGGTGGAGCCGCTGGCGAATGGGTAGCCGCCAGTGAACGTCACTTGGCCGTTTACACCTGCGCCAGGACGATAAAATACGAACAACAGGATTTCACCACGGCGCACAGATACAACCTGTCCATCGCGGGAATTCACTGTTTCCTTGGGCGCGGAGACGGCCCAGCATTCTGTTGGGTTGTCTTCAACAAAGACAGACCAGTCTGTGTTTGCCGCAACGCGATTGGAGCTTGCTTCTTGCGAGAACGCAGAAGTACCCAATGTCATAAGTGCGGCCACGCCCATTGCGTGTGTAAACTTTGAAATCATAATTACAGCCTCCAAGCTGTCCGTGCCTCTGGTTGCTCTATATAGCGCAATACCTCTGATGGGTATCTTTTCGGCTAGATTGAGCGGTTTCAACTCGATACCCATAGCAATAGCAAGATTTTGCCCAATTGGGAAAGCCCTTTGTCCCCAAATATTTGCGCGGATCACCGCCCATCCGGAGAGATTTATGTCTAATCCAGTCGAATTCGTTGAACTTTGGCGTGGTGGAATACTGGAAAGCGTCCATCAAGGTCACGCAGTTGTGGTCGATGAGGGGGGCGAAATTGTCCATTCTTGGGGCGATCCGCATGCTGTGACCTATCCGCGAAGCTCTGCCAAGATGCTGCAAGCGCTGCCTTTGGTGGAAAGCGGTGTCGCGGATCGGTTTGGCCTCACGACTGAACAATTGGCCTTATCCTGTGCGTCCCATTCAGGGGCGGCGATCCATACGGACCGCGTTCAAAGCTGGCTTAAAGACCTCGAATTGGATGACGATGCGTTCAATTGCGGGCCACAATGGCCATCCGATTTGCCTGCCCGCAATGGGTTAATTAAAGGTGACGCAACGCCTTGCCGGTATCACAATAACTGTTCCGGCAAGCATTGCGGCTTCCTGACGATGACCAAAGCAAACGGGTGGGGTCCTGGCTACGTCGCGATCGACCATCCGTTGCAAGTTGGCATCAAACAGGTGGTTGAGGAGCTGACACAAGAAACGTCGCCACGTTGGGGTATTGATGGATGTTCTGCCCCGAACCATGCATCGAGCATCCTAGGTATTGGCCGCGCTATGGCGACGTTTGCCAGTGCGGACGACAGCAGTACACGCGGCGCGGCAATGGTGCGTTTGCGCAATGCGATGATGGCGCACCCTGAATTGGTTGCAAATGAAGACCGCGCTTGCACGCATCTGATGCGGGCTGCGAAAGGTAAGGCGGCTGTGAAGACAGGGGCCGAAGGTTTCTTCATCGCGATCTTGCCAGAGTTGAAGCTTGGCGTTGCCTTGAAGGTAATGGACGGCACAACGCGGGCCTCTGAATGCGCGATGGCGGCGATCCTGTGTAAACTAGGTGTGCTTGATGCGAACGACCCAGCCGTTAAGGCCTACCGCAATCCAGACCTCAAGAACTTCGCAGGGCTGGTGACGGGTGATATGCGGCCCAGTATCGCACTTGCCTGATCTACAGAAATCCGTCAGACAGAAATAGTTCTCAGGGCGGGGCGAAATTCCCCACCGGCGGTTATAGCCCGCGAGCGCAAAGGGTTTCCCTTCGGGATTCCCCTTGGTCAGCAGATACTGGTGAAATTCCAGAGCCGACGGTCATAGTCCGGATGTGAGAGAGCTTCGGTGTGCTTGTGAACCCCACAGGCGCAGCGAGTCTTTGCCCCGAGGTGATGTGTCACCCACGCAATCGCGTGGCAATCGGGAAAGGAGACCCTAATGACAATCGCCCCACGCTACGCCTTTATTAAGGCAAATTGGCACGCCGATATTGTGGATCGTGCCTATGAAGGATTTTGCGAAACCATCCCCGCATCCCAAGTGGATGTTTTCGACGTTCCAGGCGCATTTGAGATGCCTTTGGTTGCAAAAGATCTGGCCGAGTCCGGTCAATATGCAGCAATCGCTTGTGCCGCATTCGTCGTTGATGGCGGCATTTACCGCCACGATTTTGTTGCGTCTGCGGTTGTTGATGGATTGATGCGTGTCGGCTTGGATACAGGCGTGCCGGTCTTGTCTGTTTCGCTGACACCACATCAGTACCAAGAGACCGAACACCACGACGCAATCTATCGCAGCCACTTTGTTGAAAAGGGTCGCGAAGCCGCGCGAGCTGCGCTCATGATTGGCAAAACACGCAAAGCACTTGCGGCCTAACCGTGCATCAAAGAAGCCCGGTTAGATCAGGTCCCAAAGCAGCTTCGCGGCGAGGACACTTGCCGAGACGACCAGCAATGGCTTGATGAGCCTTGAGCCGATCCGCATGGCCATCCGCGCGCCCACATAGGCACCCGCCATTTGCGCAAACCCCATCAGCAGGCCCGTGATCCACCACGGGCTTGCAACCAACGCGTAGATAAGTAGCCCGCCGAAGTTGGATGAAAAATTCAACAGTTTGGTGTGGGCTGTGGCCTTCAAGACGCCATACCCCGCGAGGGCAACGAAGCCGATCATATAGAACGCGCCTGCGCCGGGGCCGATTAAGCCGTCGTAGAAGCCGACCAATGGTACAATCGTAAGCGAAAATACCAACGGACCCATCCGCGCGGTACGGTCGATATCGTTCAGGCCGGGTTTGAGTGCAAAGAACAGCGCGGTCGCAATCAGAAGAACTGGCAAAGCAATGCGGATCAATTGGGTCGGCAATGTCGACGTAAGCAGCGCACCAGCCCCACCCGCGACAAGCGCGAGCAATGCCACCCAGAACTGGCGACGCAGATCAACGTGCCCCGCGCGACCGTAGCTGTAGGCCGCCATGCCTGCACCGAACACCGCTTGTACTTTGTTGGTTGCGATGGCGGTCAATGGGGGTGCGCCTGCGATGATCAGGACAGGAACCGTGATGAGGCCGCCACCACCAGAAATGGCATCAACAAAGCCTGCAAAAAACGCAACTGCAAGCAGGAGCGCGAGGACATCAAGCGTGACCTCGATCACGAAACAAATTCGTCTTTGGCGTAACCTTGAAGGTAAAGAAGTGCGGTCAGATCGCCGTGATTGATCCGCACATCGCACTTCTCTTGCAGGGCGGGTTTGCCATGCAGCGCGACGCCCGTTCCGGCGTTTGACAGCATCAACAGGTCGTTCATCCCGTCCCCAACTGCGAGAACATCTTGCTGGGAAATGCCCAAACGCGCCGTAATCTCACCCAATGCATCAAGCTTTGCCTGCTGGCCTAGGATGGGGCGAACAACGCGCCCTGACAGTTTGTCTTCCGCGATTTCCAGCGTATTGGCGCGGTTTTCGTCGAAGCCGAGTTCCGCCGCCACTTTGGCAGTGAATGCTGTAAAGCCGCCGGACACCAAAGCGCCGTAGCCGCTATTTGCCTTCATGGTTTGCACCAACGCGCGGCCGCCCGGCATGTAAGTGATCCGTGTTTTCAGGACGTGATCGATGATTGCAGCGTCGAGCCCTTTAAGCAGACCGACACGTTCATCAATAGCCGCCTCGAAGTCCAACTCGCCATTCATTGCGCGCGCTGTGATATCGGCAACATGCGCGCCAACGCCCGCTTCATCGGCGAGCTCGTCAATGCATTCCTGCTGGATCATAGTGCTGTCCATATCGGCAAGCAGCATCTTCTTGCGGCGACCTTCAAGCGGCTGGCAGACCAGATCAACGCCCATGTCTTGAACGTCATCCCAGACAGTCCAGAGGTTTTCGGGTTTGCTTTCAACGGCAAATTCAGCCGCTTCATCTGCAGCCAACCACTGTGCGGACTGGCCACCCCACGCGTTGCGCAACGATTCTACTAGCGCCGGGTTCAAGCCGCCTGCTTTCGCGATCAAGGTGATTACAAACATAACTGTCCTTTCGTTAACCGCCAAAAACCAAGCGAACCGGAAAAGAGCAACCCCCCAGCCACAACTTGTTAGATAAAGTCGCCTTTAGTTTTGACTTGGCAAAATGCGCCGATCCAACTGGCGTACTGCTAGGCGCATGCACGGCGTAAACTGTATGAGCAGACCCACAACAATGCCGCCCCTATTGCCGAAGAGGGCCTAAAGCAGATCGCAGCCTTTACCGGATTGAAGCACAGGCGCGTGGCACGTCTGCACAAGAACGCCTGGTAGTCCGTCAGCAGAAATCCAAACCCAAAATCAAGGCGTTCAAAATCTGGCTGGATCACGCCCGCACACAAGTGTCAGCCAAATCCCCGACAGGTCAGGCGCTCAAATATATTGTAAAATACTGGGATGGCCTGATTTTGTTTCTGACCGATGGGCGCGTCGAAATGGACAGCAATGCCGTGAAACGCACCATCCGCCCCATCGCCCTGCAAAGAAAGAACGCGCTCTTTGCCGGTCACGACGCCGGTGCTCAGAACTGGGCCATGCTTGCGTCACTCATCGAAACCTGCAAACTAAACCAAAGTGAGCCGCACAGTTATCTAACCAGCGTCATCACAGCCATCATCAATGGGCATAAGCAGAAGGGCATCGACCAACTGCTACCATGGAAATTCAAAGGCTGAAGCAACGCTTACGACGAACCTTATCGGAAAATACCCCGGTCAGCCCATCAATAGCCTGCCGTTTCCACGTCGTCACCTGCGTCGAATGAACCTTGTGCTTCGCTGCAATCTCTGGCGCTGTGCGATCTCCACGAAGCGCCTCAAGCGCCACCGTAGCTTTGAACTTATCTGAAAAACTGCGTCTCTTCGTCATTTGTGTATTCTGTCTTCAAGGTTGAATACATCTTAGCACGCGGTCCAGTTTTGCAGTGCCACCTCTGCCAATGACCTGTAAATTCATTAACTGTTCTCCACGATGCGCAACTGTGAACGCTCGGTCTAGTCCGGTCTTGAAAACAATCGCCAAAACTATCAAAATCGAGCTACCACCGAGTTACTTGGGAAATGTCAGCTGCTAAGGTTTTCCAAGAAAAGTACGCAGCTAACAAAAATGGATATTTGATTCGATGAAACGAGTAACCCTTGCCGCTTTAGTCCTTCTCGCCGGTATTGGCGGATGGATTGGATATTCCAAGATGAACAAAGCGCCCGTCGATATGGCCCTGAAAGCTGAAATCGAGGCGATACGCGATGCGTTTATCAGCGATGTCAGGAGTTTGGATTTTCCTGCATCTTCCCCACCGGAGGTCATCATCGAGTCGACCCCTGCAATGATGACCTATGGTGACGAAGGCCTAACGGCGCCGGATTGGGATACTTTGCCCGCTGAAGTGGTCACTCAAATGAACAACTGGGCAAACTCCGCTGACGGTACGTTTACCGGCCGGCAGTATTTTGAGAAAACCTTCAATTGGTTCTTGGTCGTGCACGAGCTTGGTCACTACGTTCAAGATGTCAACGGCACGGGGGACCAACTTTCACACTATGAGAGAGAGTTTCAGGCCAACCAGATCGCCGTTGCGTATTGGAAACGAAATCACCGCAGCGAGTTGGATGATTACATCGCTTGGGTGCGCGCCGTGTTGCCTGTTATTTCTGCGCCTGAAAGTACGACACCCGAATATTACAACGCCAACTTGTACAGCGGGACCAACGACAATGACTTCAATGGGTATTTCCAGTTCTATTTCATCCTCACGGCCTATGATCAGATCGACGATCTGAACTTGGCAGATCTTCTATAAGCAAGCTTTAAAATTGACGGATGTTTCGGAGGGTAGGTCAAGATGAAAGTTCTAACAGATTAGATCGAGAGACAGTGGCGCGGAGTGAACCGCCCAAAGTTTTTGGAGCGGATGTGAAGCAAAATGTCTTTCCCGACTGATAAGTGCTGACGCTAAACCGCTCTGAAACCTCCCGAACGGATAACTGCCCTGCGTAGGCAGTAAGGATCTCGTTGTAGAGATTTGTATTGTTCTTCTCCGTTAGAGTTACAACTAAGGCATACGGAACGGAATCTGGGCGAGATGCGCTTTGTCCGTGAGCGCGAGATATGGCTGCGTTCATCGTGATTGCGAACGGCGTGCATAAATCTAAGTAGATCTAAGCTGCCAGTTTTCGCTTTTCTGATCATTCCCCCAAAACAGGCGGCGGGGTTCTTTGGCAAGTGCTTTGCCTTCGGTGGCAGGCAAAGGTTTCGATGGATCAAGATCACGCAGAGAGCAGCGTGTTCTGGCCCTAAGGCAGCCGGATTACATGCCGCAATCCAGCTCCGTTCATCAATTCCTATTGCTCTTGCGACCTCATATGCCGTGTTGACCAAATCCCGCCAAGTGTAGTCGCCATACATCTCCAGATATTCTCAGAATGGTTCAGCAGCGATGGTATTAGCCTGTTCGAGCGTCACATGATCTGAAACTGCATCTGGCTCATACAGAAATTTAGATTGTTTGGTTTGTACTATAGGTACGTCATATTCTTCTGTCTGGTCGGAAAATTCTTCCGAACGAGGTCCGGTTTTGAAGGCATTTTCTAAAGCCAGGAGCCCGTCGCGGATTTCCTTCAATGCGGGCAAATCCTTGACGACAGCGCTGCGACCGTCCGGCAAGATATCCTGCGCCTCATTGATGGCATCAGCGCAGTTCAGACGGCGAATGTTCCGATTGATTTGGCGGATTTCGTTGCGGCATGATTCCATAGCATCCTCGTGCAGGCGGATAGCCTCTGCCTCAGCCAAAGGTTCTGATGCCTGTTCAATGATCGGAACCAAGTTGATACCAAACAGTTTGCGAAGGACGTTCTCTCCGTCGTTCTCGCGTAGACCGTCGCGCCTGCGTTAGCCTTTGGGTGCCGTGAGACCATTGTGGCATCCACCAGATCACATTCAATCGAATGCACGGTACGAACCGTGCAAGTCATCATGTCAGCCAGTCCGCTTACCTGATGCCAGAAACCGCAGATGCGGCCCGGCTCGTAATCCTGATCCCGCGCCCACTTATCGAAGGTCTTGGCGAGGTATTCAATTGCCGAGGTTTTCAGCCCACGCGCCTTCAATGCGGGCTTTACGAGATCAATGAACTGGGTCCGCTTGATCCCGAAGGGTAGGCCGCTATGCGATAAAGTTGCACTCATGACGCCACCTGCCTTGCCAGAGATGGGCCGTTTGCATATTGTTGGTTGTAAGAAGACTTTTGAAATTGGCCGTTAAGGTGAGTGCCAGCTCTCTCAACGGTTGTTCATTGTCCGATATCCTAGCATCGCTGATTTCGAAGAAGTGGAAAGCCCGATTCTTGGGTCAGCCGCTCCAGAACAAAGCGCGATCCGCTTGTGTCAGATTTGTGCCAATAGGAAACATGCGTTCCTGCATCGTTCTGCAAAGGTCTACATTTACCTGCATAGCAAGCGCCTTTGCCTATTGCTGTTTTTACTGGGGATATGTATGTCCGGCGGTGGGACACCCTTCCCCAACGAAGGGCATTTATCTGTAAGGATAGCAGAAATGACTATACAACAACCGGCTACGCGGCCGGCGAATCCGCGTTTTTCATCTGGCCCATGCGCCAAACCCCCCACATGGACACTCGACGCACTGAAAGACGCACCGCTTGGTCGTTCGCATCGTGCTGCTGTGGGCAAAGACAAGTTGAAAGCAGCGATTGAAGGCACGCGTGACGTGCTTGGTATCCCTGCGAATTACAAAATCGGCATCGTTCCCGCGTCTGACACTGGCGCGATGGAAATGGCGATGTGGTCCCTTCTTGGCGAACGTCCTGTGCAGATGGTTGCATGGGAAAGCTTTGGCGCTGGCTGGGTTAGCGACGTTGTTAAGCAGCTGAAAATCGAAGCGAGCGAGCATGTTGCGGACTACGGTCACATCATCGACATGACGACCTTGGATTACGACCAAGACGTCGTGTTCACATGGAACGGCACGACGTCCGGCGTTCGCGTTTCGGGTGATCCGATCCCAGCGAACCGCGCTGGTCTGACGATCTGTGACGCGACTTCGGCTGCTTTTGCGCAGGACCTTCCATGGGAAAAACTCGACGTGACGACGTTCTCTTGGCAGAAAGTTATGGGCGGTGAAGCCGCGCACGGGATGATTGTTTTGTCCCCGCGTGCAGTCGAACGCCTTGAAAGCTACACACCTGCTTGGCCCCTGCCGAAAATTTTTCGCATGACCAAAGGCGGCAAGCTGATCGACGGAATCTTCACAGGTGCGACGATCAACACGCCATCCATGCTTTGTGTTGAGGACTACCTGTTCGCGCTGAACTGGGCGAAGTCCATTGGTGGTCTTGATACTTTGCGCATGCGTGCAGATGCAAATGCCAACGCGATCTGGAACTTCTGCGCCACGCGCGACTGGATCGACAATCTGGCGGTCGACATGGCGACGCGTTCGAACACATCAGTTTGCCTGAAGTTCACAGACCCGCGCATCACAGACGGTGCTGCGTTTGCCAAAGCAATCGCCAAACGGCTTGAGGCCGAAGGCATTGCGCTGGACATCGGTGCGTACCGCGATGCGCCAGCTGGGCTTCGTATTTGGTGCGGTGCAACAATTGAGACATCCGACATCGAAGCGATGTTGCCGTGGCTCGATTGGGCGTTCCAAGCCGAAATCAACGCGTAACCAAATTTTCAATAAAATTTGGGCTCAAAATCTTTGAAAGATTTTGCCGCCCCAACCTAAAGGACCAATATCATGGCTCCCAAAGTACTCGTGTCTGATAAACTTTCCGAAACTGCCGTTCAGATCTTCCGTGATCGAGGCATTGATGTCGACTTCCAGCCGGACCTCGGCAAGGACAAAGACAAACTGGCTGAGGTAATCGGCCAATATGATGGTCTGGCAATTCGCTCTGCCACCAAGGTCACCGAAAAGATCCTAAACAACGCAACCAACCTTAAGGTAATCGCGCGTGCCGGTATCGGCACCGACAACATCGACAAAGAGGCCGCGTCTAAGAAAGGTGTGATCGTGATGAACACGCCGTTCGGCAACATGATCACCACGGCGGAACACGCTATTGCGATGATGTTCGCTGTGGCGCGTCAAATTCCTGAGGCGTCCGAGTCCACGCATGCCGGTAAATGGGAAAAGTCCAAGTTCATGGGTGTTGAACTGACTGGCAAGACACTCGGCGTTATCGGCGCGGGTAACATCGGTGGTATCGTTTGCGACCGTGCGCGTGGCCTGAAAATGAAGGTTGTCGCGTATGACCCCTATTTGGGCGAAGAAAAGGCCGACAAAATGGGCGTTGAGAAGGTCGAGCTTGAAGAGCTGTTCGCGCGCGCTGACTTTATCACAATGCACGTTCCATTCACCGATCAGACGGCCAACATCCTTAGCCGCGAAAACATCGCCAAGCTGAAGAGGGGTGTGCGGATTGTGAACTGTGCGCGTGGTGGTTTGGTTGATGAAGAGGCCCTCGCAGAGGCGTTGAAATCCGGCCACGTTGCAGGTGCTGCGTTTGATGTGTTCGCGGTTGAGCCTGCGACCGAGAGCCCACTTTTCAATCTGCCAAACGTTGTTGTGACGCCGCACCTTGGTGCGGCGACAACCGAAGCCCAAGAGAACGTGGCGCTTCAAGTTGCCGAACAGATGTCCGACTATTTGCTGACCGGTGCTGTCACCAACGCGTTGAACATGCCGTCTGTGACTGCGGAAGAAGCCAAGGTTATGGGGCCGTGGATCGATCTTGCGGGCCACCTTGGTAACTTCACAGGTCAAATGACAGATGAACCGATCCAAGCGATCAATATCTTGTTTGACGGTTCCGTTTCCGACATGAACCTCAACGCGCTGACGGCGGCGACAGTTGCTGGCATCATGAAAAAGGCGAATCCAGACACCAACATGGTTTCCGCCCCCGTGATCGCCAAAGAACGCGGTGTTAAGATCAGCACGACGAAGCAAGACAAGTCCGGTGCGTTCGATGGCTACGTTAAGGTGACTGTGGTTACCGCCAAGCGTGAGCGTTCGGTTGCAGGTACGGTGTTTAGCGATGGCAAGCCGCGCTTCATTCAGATCAAAGGCATCAACGTCGATGCCGAGATCGGTGCGCACATGGTTTACACAACCAACGAAGATGTGCCGGGTATCATCGGTACACTCGGTCAATCCATGGGCAAGCACAACGTCAACATCGCGAACTTCACTTTGGGTCGTTCCGAGGCAAAGGGCGAAGCGATTGCTTTGCTTTATGTTGACGAACCGGTTCCTGCCGAAGCGCTAAAAGACCTCGAAGCAACAGATATGTTCACGCAAGTGAAGCCGCTGGCCTTCGACATTAAATAAATCCAATTGCCCCCGCTCTCGTAATTCCGGCGTGTTTGGAAACTACGGGTGGGGGCAATTTCATTTCGGGTTCTATTCCCCGCTCCAATCGCTACGGGCGAAAAGGATGATAGATGTTGTATTGTGTCGGCGATGTTCACGGATTTACCGGTCAGCTTGACCGCGCATTGCAGTTGATCGAAGCAGATGGCGGCGTCGATTCTCCCATCGTTTTCTTGGGCGACTATGTTGACCGTGGTCCTGACGCAAAAGACACAATCCAGACATTGATAGACGGGCAGACTGCTGGTCGTCCGTGGACCTGTTTGATCGGCAATCATGACCTTATGTTTTGGCGGTTTGTGACCCGTGGCATCACGCAGGATGCGCATATCGCGTCTGGAAAAGGGTGGCTGCACCATCGTTTGGGCGGCAATACGACATTGGCGTCCTACATTGGCGCGGAAGATTTGCGGGCTGCGACTGGGCTCGATGGCTTCGCGATCGATGGTTTGGATCCGACACCTGCCGGTGCGTTGAATGCCCTACAAGAGCTGGCGCAAAAGGCGGTTCCGCAGAAACATCTTGATTGGATTGCTGAACAGCCGCGTTATTTCGAAACGCATGAGCATCTCTTTGTTCATGCTGGTCTGCGCGTCGGGGTTCCATTGGCTGAACAAACCGAGGATGATCTGACGTGGATCCGTGGCGGTTGGATCGACAGTGATGCGGATCACGGGACCATGGTCGTGCACGGCCATACGGCGCTTGAATTTCCGCAACATCATGGCAATCGCATCAACCTTGATGCTGGGGCTGGATATGGGCGCACTTTGGTGCCTGCGGTTCTTGATGCGGGGAAATGGTTTACGCTGGATGAGAAAGGGCGAACGGCCCTCACACCCAACGGTTAGATCACACTCATTCCGACAAGCGCCTTTCGGCTAAGTAGCCGCTGGGATAGACAGCGCAGTATGCGAACAGCGTTCTCCACCCTTGGCGAAATTCTAAACCACGGATTTGACACCGTGATTGATGTTCGCTCGCCTGCGGAATTCGCAGAAGACCATATTCCTGGCGCGATAAACCTGCCGTCACTAAGCAACGATGAACGCGCACGGGTCGGGACGATTTACGTGCAGGAAACGCCCTTTAAGGCCCGCAAGATTGGCGCGGCTTTGGTGGCACGGAATGTTGCGTCTTATCTGGATGGCCCTTTGAAGGATATGGATGGAGGTTGGCGACCACTGGTTTATTGCTGGCGGGGCGGGCAGCGGTCCGGATCATTTGCGTCCATTCTGACGCAGATCGGTTGGCGTGCCAAGGTGGTTGAAGGTGGATATCAGAGCTACCGTAACCTCGTTTATGGCGCTCTATATGAAGATGCGCTGCCGCATCGTTTGATCCTGCTTGATGGTAATACCGGCACCGCAAAGACCGACATTCTGCATCGTTTGAAAACACTCGGTGTTCAAGTCCTAGACCTTGAAGGTTTGGCGAACCATCGGGGGTCTTTGCTTGGGGGAATGGACGGCGGGCAACCTGCGCAAAAGGGGTTTGAGACCGCGTTGGCCTGTGCGTTGGCCCAGCTTGACCCTGCGCGCCCCGTCATCGTGGAAGCGGAAAGCAGCAAGGTCGGCGCACGCATTGTTCCGCCATCGCTTTGGACAGCGATGAAGGATGCTCCGCGTATCGAAATTGAAGCTCCACTGGATGCGCGGGCACAGTACTTGGCGAATGCCTACGCCGATGTGAGCGCAAATTCTGAGGCACTCGCAGGTAAGCTTGAATATCTGCGCCGCCATCGTGGAAGGCTTGTTGATGACTGGAAAGCGCTACTAGAAACGGGTGCGTTCAAAGACCTTGCGCGGGCGTTGATCGAAGAGCATTACGACCCGACATATCGGTCTGGTCGATCGCGCAACGGCGCAGAAGTTTTGCAACGGTTCGAAACGGGTGCACTGGACGAGCAGGCGCGCGTCCAGCTCGCCGAGCAAATTGCTGCTTGGGTGAAAAGCGTTAGCTGAACGTAACGCCACCGCCATCGGTGATTTCGCCAATGATCGCAAAGCCCGATGCGGCGTGCTTTTTGGCAATCGCTTCGGCTTCTTTGCGGGGGAGCGCGGCCAACAAGCCACCGGCAGTTTGCGGGTCAAACATCAAGTCGCCTCGGGCTGTATCGGGCGCGGTGATGCGCGTATCGTTGCGGTTGTCGGGAAACAACGACGAGCGAACGCCGGATTCAGCCAGCGCCAATGCGCCGTCAAGCAGCGGAACGTCATCCAACCGCACCGTCGCACCAACACCAGATGTATCGCAAATCCCAGCCAGATGCCCCGCCAGCCCAAAGCCTGTTACATCAGTCATAGCGTGTGCGTTCACTAACTTTCGTGCGATACCTTCGCTGCTTTGCGTCATCG
Organism: Octadecabacter ascidiaceicola; assembly: GCF_900185015.1. Taxonomy (GTDB): domain Bacteria; phylum Pseudomonadota; class Alphaproteobacteria; order Rhodobacterales; family Rhodobacteraceae; genus Octadecabacter; species Octadecabacter ascidiaceicola. The sequence continues at coordinate 485,552 of NZ_FXYD01000003.1, forward strand.
ATTGGTAGCAATTCAGCACGTGCGCCCCATACGCGAGGCGGCGCATTTCGGCGGCCAGTATCGTGCCTGATCCGATAGGTTTGGTGAGGACCAGAACATCGCCGACTTTCGCGCCAGCCAGTGTCACGGGGTCGTTTGTGCACAGGCCGGTGATGGAAAGGCCGATGGTCAAACCATCTCCCAGCGTGGTGTGGCCGCCAACAAGTGCTGCACCGGACAAGTTTTCGGAGATAGTCTGCGTGATCTCGGTGACCGTGCGTTCCTGTAGATCAGCCGACATGCGCGGCAGGGTTAGGGACAAAACCGCAGCTTGCGGATCAGCACCCATCGCCCAGATATCGCCCATTGCATGGATTGCTGTGATCTTTGCCATCAGCACGGGGTCGTCTGTTACGGCGCTTAGATGGTCCGTCGTTAAGACCTGCAAGGCACCCCCTGTTTTCAGCAAGGCCGCGTCGTCACCGGCGAGCGGGACAATGTCCGCGCGGTCCGTCTCTGGCAAACGCGTAAGCGCGTTTTGTAGTGCATTCCGCCCTACCTTCGCGCCGCATCCACCACACAACGGTGCGTCACCGAGCGCATCTTTCACGCCCGACGCGACACGCAGCGGCAATTCTGTTTCCATCTGAGGCAGCTTATCAAACTGGTTCATAAACGTGCGGTCGATGTGGTTTTTCCATTTCCACAAAAGCTTGCTACGCCGCGCTGTGCCCAGCTTTTCCGCAAGTGCCTCTTTCCCGCCAAGCGAGATAAGTTTGAGGTAGTCTTTCTGTGGGTGGTAGTTGCGCATTTTTCCGCCAGATAGGCGGGCACGCAGGTTGTCGAAAAGATAGGGCGCCTCGCGGACCGCAAAGACACCCGCTTTGGGGCGCGGATCATGGGAAAGATGTGCGCAGTCGCCGACGGCAAAAACATCCGGATTGGAGGTTTGCAACGTCGGTCCAACGATCAAGGATCCCTCATGCAGATCAAGGCCAATGTCGGCGACCCAATCATGGGGCCGCGCACCTGCGGCACCCGTTGTGAAGTCTGATGGAACCAGTGTGCCGTCGGTAAGTCGCACCGCATCTGGCAGAACTTCGGCGACGTCGGCGTGTTCCACCAAGGCAACGTTGAGTTCTTCTAGCGCAGCCAAAAGGCGGTTGCGCGTTGGTTCGTTAAAGCCGTCCAGCACTTCGCCGCGGTCAATCAAAGACACTTCGGAGGCACGGTCGCGCAGGGCGTATGCCATAGCCATCGCGAGTTCCGCACCCGCAACGCCACCACCAATTACTGCGACTTTTGGGGCCACCGCGTTCGCATGATAATCATCCCAACGAGACGCAAAAACACCAAGCGGCTTGGCGGGAATACCGTGTTCGGCAAATCCTGCGAGGGTCGGCATTTCAGAGGTGATGCCAACGTCAATCGCAGCGACGTCATAGGCGATGTTAGGGCGGTCAGATACGCTGATCGTTTTGGCGACAGGGTCAATCGCGACAGCCTTACCAGCGATCAGGCGTGCCCCCGCGAAACGGGCGAGTTTCACGAGGTCGATATCCAACTCGTCGCGGGTGTAGTGGCCCGCAACAAAACCAGGCAACATTCCGGAATAGGGCGCCGTGGGGCCAGGGTTGATGACGGTCAGGCGAACACCCGGCAGCGGGTTCATACCCCAACTGCGCAGCACCAGCGCGTGGGTGTGACCGCCGCCAACAAGAACAAGATCACGGGTTAAGGGAATTGTTTGTTTCATAAGAGCGTTCTAGCGCCTGATGTCGCCTTGAGCGAGAGGTACGTCTTCACAGCTCCGTCACTCGTAACCCGTCATTTCAAGATACCCGACACCAGCGTGTGACCCTTCAACGATGATCGGCCCTTCCCAATAGGGAACTGACGTCGCCATCCACGATTTCGGGTTGAGGGCGTAAACATCTACATCAACGCCCCGTGCATCTAGCGTGACATTCCATTGCGTTGGAATTTGGCGGCCACCTACATCGGAAAACGAAACGGGATCGGCTTGGAATGCGCCGTCAGGATAGGCCGTTGTTTCGCCGTCAGGCGTGATCCATGTCGCGGATGTGTAGTGGCTTCCGTTCTCTTGGCGCAGGCGAAAGCCCATCAGTTTTCCGTCGTCTAGTGACAGTGAAAACCAGTCCCAGCCGGTTTGATTTTCCGACAACGGTTGGGAGGACCATTCGCGATCCAGCCATGCATTTCCGGTAACATCGACTTCGCCGTCAGGCAGGGTCAACGTCCCGTCGATTTCGTAAAAGGGCTGCGAATAATAATAGGACGCCTGACCGTCAGCGGACTTCACGGAATAGCCTGCGTCGCCGTGAAAGATCAATGGCCCTTGCGCGGTGAGGTCCATGTCATATGCGAAATCTGGGCCGCTTGCCGTCATATTGAGGGTGTCGAAATCGGAACCGGCAAGCTGCCAATCGTCTATCCAAGCCTCAAAGGGTTGCGCCGTTACGCCCGCCTGCCCGATCCCGCCGCGTGCAAGGCGTTCGGTGACGTAATGATGGGTTGGCGTGGTGACGGCGGCGTGTCCCATCCAGATTTGCGGGGATGACCAGCCCTCACCTTCGTCGGGTGCCAATGCCGTGCGAAACAGTGTCCATTGCAGGCCGTAATGCGTTCCGTCGCCGTCTTGCAGGTTGGCTGTCAGGTACCACCATTCGATGCGGTAATCGGGATGCGGCCCGTGATCGGTTTCGAAGTCAAAGATCGCTGGACGTTCGGGTGTGGCGAAACCTTCAGAGGCGGTGCCGAGGCCCGCGAAGCCTTGGGCCGATGCTGCGCAAGGCAAAAGGAGGGGCAGGAGAATTCTAACGTTCATTTGAAAACACCTTAAGGAGGTCCGAAGGACGCGTCCGTGCAAGCTTTCGCGCTGGCCACAAGGCTGCAAGTACCGCCGCGCCAACTGCGAAAACCGCAAGACGCGCGTAGTCCAGCGGGAACAAGAACATTGGCAAACGCCAGCCGAACGCCTCGACATTCACAACGGCCAATAGCGTCCAAGCCAAGGCTAGGCCCAGCGGGAGGGCAAGCCCTGCGGTGAGGAGCGCCAGCAAGACGGCGCGGATAATTTCAATGCGGCCCAACCGTGCCCGCGTAAGCCCCTGCGCCCATACTGGGGCGAGTTGCGGTAAGCGCATCGTTGCAAGGGTCAGAAGGCTCATCAGGATTGCAAATCCAGCCACCGCGAGGGTCAGCACATTCAGCGCGCCAGTAACGGTAAACGTGCGATCGAACACGCTGAGAGAGAACGCCTTGATCCCCGCTTGGTTAACCATTTGTGCGTCCGCGAGGCTGAAATCTTTTCGCAGGGCTTCTGTCAGCACAGGCACATCGGCGGCGTCCATCCGCAGGCCAAAACGGTTAGGCCTGATATCGGGGAATAAGCGTTTGAACGTGGTTTCAGTGACAATGATTTGCCCGATTGGGTTGCCGTAGTCACCGTAGATCCCAAGAACTGGAAAGGCCTCGCCAGCCAAAGTGATGTCGTCCCCAATCGCAATTTCGGCACGCCGTGCGAGTTGTTCGTTAATGGCGGCACCCTCACCCGCCTCAATCCGTGCCCATGCGTCATCGGCAGATTGGAGGAACAGCCAGTTCTCGCGATAGGTGCTGTGCGCTGTCGGACCGTAGATTTCAGACGGAAGGCCGCGCACGTCTTGATTGGCGGATTGGATGGGTAAAACTTTGCCCACGCGTGGGGTTAGGTAAGTTTGCAGTTCCGCGGCTTGGTCAGCGTCGTCGGCATAGACGTAAAATTCAGAGGCTAGGCGTTGGTCCAAGAATCCCGTGAACGTCAGGCGGAAACTGCTGACCATTGTTGAGACACCGACGTTTGCAGCCATCGCCAATAACAGGGCCATCAACGCCAAAGACAGCCCCGGTAGTTGCTGGCGCGTGTCCGCCCAGAACCATTCAGCGGTGACCGATTTAGCGCGTGACGCCCCAAACGCAAGTACGCGATCAAGAACAACGGGAAGCGCCAATGCTGCGCCAATCAACAGCGCGGCGAGCATGCCAAAGCCTGCTGCAAGGCCGCTTCCGAAAATCCCCAACAGACCCGCGAGGACCAGAAGTCCGACCGCTAGGCCAGCTTGATACATGCGCCCTTTACCCGCCTGCATCGCCCACGCACGGGGTCGCGCCGATGCGAGCAATGGCATACGCGCGAGTTGAAACAAGGATGCCGCGGCCGCCATGCAGGTACCGCCTACTGCGATCATAAGGCCGGATAGCCACCATTCAGGGCGCAATTGCAGCGTGCCGGATACGGATTCGCCGTACAGGCCCGAAATCGTTGCGGCGACGTCAGGCAGTAGCGCCGCGGCGACAAGGTAACCAAGCCCGACACCAATCGCGCCTGCGATGAGGGACAAAACAAGTAGCTCAACCGCGATCAAGGCGATCAGTCGGCGTAGCGGAAAGCCCAGCGCACGCAGCGTACGAATGACCGGACGGCGTTGTTCAAACGCTAACCCAATAGCCCCATGCACAATGAAAATACCAACAGCAAACGCCAACAACCCGAACGCGGTGAGGTTGAGGTGAAAACTGTCTGTTAGCCGACCAACATCTGATCCGTCTTGCGGCGCACGCAGTGTCAGGTGGGGTGCGACCTCGGCCAGTGGTGTCTGTACGATCGGCTGAGTTGGAGAAACGAGGAGACGGCTAAGCGTGTTTTCCAACCCCAAAAGGCGTTGCGCGGTTCCAACGTCGGTAATGATAACGCCCGGTGCTGCGTCCGGCGTAACAACGCGGGTGATGTCGTAGGCCCCCAGCCTCTCAAATGTATCTTGCGTTGCAAATAAAACGCCACCCGCAAGAGCATCGATTGTCAGGTTGCCATCGTCCGCTCCCATTGTGGCCAGTCCGCTTGGGGAAGTCAGCGGGTCCAGCCCGATCAGGCGAACGCCGTCGAGGCGCCCTTCGACAACGGGGCTGATCAACCACCCTGCGCGGCGCAGGCGAATGTAGTCGGCTTGAGGAATTGCACCGTCATCAGAGGTGATCTGCGCGAAGCGGCCTTCGCCCAGTGTTTGCGCCGCCGCATCATAGCTTGCCCGCGCTTCCGCGTTCACGGCCTGAACGCCAGACCAAAGCGCCGTGGCGAGAGACAAGCCAACGATCAAAGTGAAAAGCTGCATCGGGTTGCGCAGCCAATGGGATAACAGTGCCTGTAATCCCACCTTGGTCATGCTAAGCGCCCTGCCCTTAGGTGTAGGCGCCGGCCCATTCGCCCAGCGAGGCGTTCAGAGTGCGTCACCATCAGCAGCGCGGCCTGCGTTTCCGCGGCCAATTCAAGCATGAGGTCCATGACGGAATCTGCGGTGGCCTCATCCAGATTGCCAGTGGGTTCGTCCGCAAGGATCAAGGCGGGACGTGCGGCTAAGGTACGTGCAATCGCGACCCGTTGCTGTTGCCCCCCTGACAGCTGCTCGGGGTATTTCGACATCTGATCGGATAGGCCCATGCGTGTCGCGAGGTCTTTGATCCATGCCTTATCTTCGCGCCCGCCAAGACGGGCTTGGAATGCAATGTTGGACGCGACCGTCAGGGAAGGAATGAGGTTAAATTGCTGAAAAATAACGCCAGCTTTGTCGCGCCGGATGGCAGCGCGTGCAGCGTCGTCCATGGCGCCAATGTCGGTTCCGTCAATCTCAACCCGCCCTGAATCAGGCTGATCCAGCCCACCAACCAAATGCAAAAGCGTGCTTTTTCCGGAGCCGGATTCGCCAGTCAATGCAAGGGTCGCACCTGTTTCCATCTCCATGCTAATCCCATTTAGGATCGGCAGAGGGCCATCTGGACCGGGGTAGGTTTTGACGAGATCAGTTACACGTAACAACATTGGCCCTCTATCCCAGCATGCCGTGCTGACGGCAAGTTACTGTCGCGAGGTTATATCAAATGCCAGCAATGAACATGGCCTGCGTTAGGTTTTTGGAAACATCTGTGCGTTCAATTCTCAAGCGTGGGGGCAATCAACGCGATTGCCGAGAGGGATTACTAATGGTCAAAGAAAACAACGCAGTGCCTGTAATGAAACTGAGCGAAACACATGCGGATGCAATCAATCAGGAAAGCGACGGCATGGCTGTATTTCGTATCTGGACGCTTCTGACAGGCGGGGAAACCATGCGGGACTTAACTGTTGCGAACCGAAGGTTGGGATAGCTGATAGAACCGCGCCGTGACGTCAGTCTTGGCACAACGGCGCGGGTTGTTAGGGTGGCTCCAACATTAAAGGGAGCCTATCATGTCCGACATCGTCATTCTTTCCGGAGCACGCACCGCCATCGGCGGCTTTGGTGGTAGTCTTGCGGGAATTACGCCCATTGATCTTGGGACGATTGTTGCAAAGGCCGCTATGGAGCGCGGTGGGGTCGCCCCCGATCAATTAAACCACGTGGCCTTCGGGCATGTCATCAATACCGAGCCACGCGATATGTACCTTAGTCGCGTCGCAGCAATGGGCGCCGGCATTCCAGAGACAGTTCCTGCGATGAACGTGAACCGCCTTTGCGGATCTGGCCTGCAAGCGATTGTATCTGTCATTCAGTCTCTCATGCTGGGAGACGCCGAATTCGCCCTCGCTGGCGGCGCTGAAAGCATGAGCCGGGCGCCCCACATTCTTCCAGATGCGCGGTGGGGTGCAAAAATGGGTGACGTCACGGGGCGTGACATGATGTTGGGCGCGTTGAATTGTCCGTTCGGGACGGGGCACATGGGCGTCACGGCTGAGAACGTGGCGGCTGAACATGACATCACGCGCAATGATCAGGATGCGTTCGCGCTGGCATCGCAAGAACGTGCTGCGAAGGCGATCGACGCTGGGTATTTCGACGATCAGATCGTTCCGGTTGAGGTCAAACAACGCCGCGAAATGGTTGAATTCAAGCGCGACGAACATCCGAAGGCGACAACAATAGAAGCGCTGGGCAGCCTCCGGACTGTCTTTCAGAAGGATGGCACGGTTACGGCAGGCAACGCGTCTGGTATTAATGACGGCGCAGCGGCGATTGTCTTGGCAACGGTCGACGCGGCCAACGCAGCAGGATTGACGCCGAAGTTCCGGGTATTGGGATATGCGCACGCCGGTGTCCGACCCGAAGTTATGGGGATCGGACCCGTACCCGCAGTAGAAAACCTGCTTGTCAAAACCGGTCTTTCCGTCGCTGATTTCGATGTCATTGAAAGTAACGAGGCCTTCGCGTCACAAGCCTTGGCGGTGACTAAGGGTTTGGGTCTTGATCCTGCGAAAGTGAACCCGAATGGGGGTGCGATTGCATTGGGGCATCCGGTCGGGGCGACTGGGGCAATCATTACCGTGAAGGCGATGTATGAGTTGGAACGCACCGCTGGAAAGCGCGCATTGATCACGATGTGTATCGGCGGCGGTCAAGGTATCGCACTGGCGATTGAACGGATCTAGCTCGTCTTTGGATCGGGGTAGTCACGTAGGAATACGGGTTTGCCTTCGCTTGAAAGGTCGGGATCAAACGCGTAACCACCTGATGTGAAATCCGTGACACCCTCAAATGTGGTGATGCGGTTTTCAATGATATGGCGCGCCATCGCCCCACGGGCGCGTTTTGCGAAAAAGCTCACAATCCGAGGGCGATCGTCTTTGATTTCCATGAAGACCGGCGTGATGACGTTTAACTTCAGTGCTTTAGTGTCTGCCGCACCGAAGTATTCCTGGCTGGCGCAGTTTACCAAGGTATCCGTACCGCGTTCTTCGCCGAGCACATTCAATGCCTTGGACAGGGTCGTGCCCCAATAGTCATACAAGGACTTACCACGCCGCGTTTTCAGGCGACTACCCATTTCCAATCGGTATGGTTGGATCGCATCAAGTGGGCGCAGCAGCCCGTAAAGACCAGACAGAATGCGCAAGTTGTCCTGCGCATAGGCCATGTCTTCATCACTTAACGTTTTCGCTTCTAGCCCTTGGTAGGTATCGCCATTGAACGCGAGTGCTGCGGGCTTGACGCGATCTGGTGACGGCGCTTCCTCAAAGGCTTTGAAGCGGTCGCGGTTCAGACGGGCAAGGTCATCCGAGATCGACATCAAGTCCTTTAGCGCGCCGAGTGTTAGGTTGCGCGATGTCTTGGCCAAACGAACGGCGTCTTCCTGAAAATCGGGTTCTGTCGGTTCGAATTCTACGGGATCCCAATCGAGGGATTTAGCGGGTGAGATGACGGTTAACATTGCAAATCAGTTCCTTTGGTTAGGCATCGCGCAGTACGGACAGAAACGCTGTCCCAAAACGGTCAGCGTGGCGTTCTCCAAGAAGGCGGGTGATTGCCTGTTCGTCGCTTGGTTTTTGGCTGGCGACCTTAGCAAGTTGCGATGCAGAACACGACATCGGTTTATCAGTACCTTCCGGCCCGCGCGACAGGTCTGCTTGCACTTCAAGGAGGCGATCATAAATCGTGCCCTCTGTCCGGCCCGCAAGTTTCTGGCGTTTTGGGTGGAGGGACTCTGCCTCACCGTTGATGACTTCTATGAAAGCAATTCCATAGCTATCGAGTTTCTTGGTGCCAACGCCACCAATACGAGCCATGTCATCCAGTGTCGCGGGGCGTTTTTCCGCCATCTCGATGAGGGTTTTGTCATTGAAAACGATATAGGCCGGGCCTCCGAGCTGTTCCGCGAACGCGCGGCGCTTGGCCTTTAGTGCAGACAGCAATGGCGCGTCTTCTTCAGACACCATTTGCTTAACTTTCGGACCTGACTTGGCGGATTTGATCGTGTCGCGGCGCAGGTCGATTGTAGCTTCATCGCGTAGGATCGGGCGAGCCTTTTGGGTCATCCGCAAAGCACCGTGGCGTTCCGCATCCGGTCGCATAAGGTCATGGCCCATCATTTGCCGAAAGATCGCCTGCCATTGAACGCGGCTGTATTCTTTGCCAACGCCAAACGTCGGCAGTTGGTCGTGACTACGCTGCGCGACTTTTTCGGTCATGTTACCCAGCAGAATGTCGATGAGGTGACCCGAGCCAAAGCGTTCATCTGTCCGCAATGCGGCTGACAGCGCCATGCGGACGGGTGTTGTTCCGTCAAATACATCAGCGGGTTTGTCGCACAGGTCGCAGTGGCCACAGGGCGCTGGGTCTTCACCGAAATAGGACAACAGGTTTTGGCGGCGACAATGCAATGCTTCGGCGAGGCCGAGGAGCGCGTTTAATCGCCCGTGATCTGCTTCGCGGCGTTCCGGTGGGGCAAGACCTTCGTCGATTTGTTGACGGCGGTAGCGGATGTCGTCGGGGCCAAACAGCGTCAGGGTTTCGGCTGGCGCACCGTCCCGCCCAGCGCGGCCAATTTCTTGGTAGTAGGATTCAATGGACTTTGGCAGATCAGCATGGGCGACCCAGCGGATATCCGGTTTGTCGATGCCCATACCAAACGCGATCGTCGCGCAAACGATCAACCCATCTTCTTGTTGGAAACGTCGTTCGACGTGGCGGCGGTCATCGGCCTCCATCCCGCCGTGATAATGGCAGGCGGTGTGGCCTGCATCGCGCAGCGCCTTCGCAAGCGTTTCGGTTTTCGCGCGGGTGCCGCAATAGACGATGCCGGCCTGTTCGCGGCGCACGTTCGCAAAGTTTAGTATCTGGGCGCGCGGCCCGTCTTTGGCAGCAAACGCGAGGTGGATGTTGGGGCGATCAAATCCGTGCAGAAAAATCTCTGGCGGGTGATCACCGAAAAGTTTCGCGACAATTTCATCGCGGGTTTCGGCATCCGCAGTGGCGGTAAACGCAGCGAGCGGCACATCAAGGTCACGACGCAGATCACCGATGCGGAGATAGTCGGGGCGGAAATCGTGCCCCCATTGGGACACACAATGCGCTTCATCCACCGCAATCATCGAAACACCAGCCTGCCGCAACATCCGCTGCGCGCCGTTTGAAGCGAGGCGTTCGGGGGCAATGTAGAGAAGCTTTAGCGTGCCGTTTTCGAGGTTACGCCAAACTTCGTCGGTTTCTTCTTCGGTGTTTCCAGATGTCAGCGCGCCCGCAACGACACCTGCCTCCCTTAGCCCTCGCACTTGGTCACGCATGAGGGCGATGAGCGGCGAGATTACAACAGTGACACCATCACGCACCAAAGCAGGAAGTTGGAAACAGAGGGATTTCCCGCCGCCCGTCGGCATTATCGCGAGGGTATTTTTGCCGTCGGTCACAGCCTCAACGATCTCTTGCTGGCCCGGACGGAAACCGTCAAAGCCGAAGACGTCGCGAAGAAGCGTGGCAGCGCTCATGTTGGACCCTGTGATTTGAGTGGCATGGTTGCGCGCAAAGAATCACAGGGGGACGCTCGGGGCAAGTGTTAGCCTATCGCGATCAGCTGTCTTTCTAACACAATGCGGATCGCTTCAAGGCCAAGAAGGGCAACCAGTGGTGAAAGGTCGATACCGCTCATCTGTGGGAGAATACGGCGTATGGGGCCGTAAATCGGTTCAAGCAAACGGGACAAGCTGTACCAAAGCTGGGCAACGAATTGCTGGCGTAGATTGAGAACTTCGAACTGGATCAGCCATGACATGATGAAGTGCGCAAAAATGAACAGGCGAGCGACGCCGATGATCATCAGTAAGATTTCAAGCAAAGATGCCATAGCGAGTCCTAAAGTTTGTTTTCAGAGAGGTAAGCATGGAGGGGTTAAAGGGCAATGACTTTCGCCGTAAACTTTCCGTTGCGTCACCACTTGACGTTAACGTCACTTAATCGTCTGTAGGTTGCATGTATCCATTTCTCCGCCTTGGCTGGACATTGATGTCAGCCCGCAAAATGCCCCTGATGAACCCGCTGGACATGCACGTGTCCCAGCACCGCTGTCGGCTGGTTGATTGCGATATCTTCGGCGAGATGAACAACGGCCGAATTCTGACACTTTATGAGATGGGGCGCTTTCAGGCGGCGGTTCGCATGGGGCTTTGGGCGCTGTTAAAGAAACGGCGTTGGGGGCTGACGGTTGCGGGAACGTCTATCAGGTATCGCAAGCGGATCACCCCGTTTGAAAAGTACGAAACACGCACGCGCATTGCCACGTGGGACGAGCGGTTCGTCTATATTGAGCAGGGTATGTTCAAGAAGAATGGCGAATGTGCGAGCAATGTGTTGTTCCGCACGGCAGTCGTATCAAAGGGCCGCGCGGTTCCTACGGATGAGTTGATCAAGGCGTTGAACATCACCGACCCACGCCCTGAGCCCGCGCCATGGGTCACGAACTGGATAGAAGCCGAGGCGACACGCGTTTGGCCACCTGAGCTGTAGGTCTCAGATACGCATAGCCGGGACATCGGCGGGATCGAGGCGAAGTTCAATCAAGATCGGACCTTTACGGTTTTCCAGAGCCTGCAGCGCTGTTTCAAGTTCATCGTTTGAGCGCACCTCATACCCTTCCCCACCGAGAGCATTCGCGATTTCAGCAAAGGACGGCCATGAGAACTCCGTCAAGCTTGGGTCCATTTTACGGTCAACAAACTGAATGTGTTCGGCCCCGTAGGCGGAATCGTTTGCGATGATCACAATCAAATCAAGCCCAAGGCGCACGGCTGTGTTGAACTCATTGATACCCCCCATCATGAAACCGCCATCACCGCTAAACAGAACGACGGGTTGATCCGGTGCTGCAACGGCAGCGCCAACTGCGACCTGCAACCCTAACCCGATTGCACCGAAATTAACGGTACCGACGAAACTATGTGGATTAGGGACGGAAATGCGACACCAAACCTCGGTCATAAAACGTCCGCCATCGGTGACCAATACACGGTCCTTGGGCAGTGCGACTTCGAGACGTTCAAGCGTGTCCACGTAGTTTACGAAACCCTCTGAAACTTTGCCGGATCCTGGCGTGTGCGCGGTGAGCGTCGCGGTATCCAGTTCACGGGTGAACCCGCTTGCTGGAACTTCGGCTTCGTTCAACCAATACAAAATGGTTTCAGCAGTCAGACCCGTGTCTGCGACTAGGGCCGCGTCAGGGTGCAAGCCACCGCCAATCGCAGTTGGATCAACGTCAATTTGAATGATCCGTTTGTCTTTCATCAGCTTGCCACGGTCAGTCGTGAAATCATGCAGCGCAGTGCCAAAGCAGATGATGCAATCGGATTGTGCGATCAGATCATAGGCGGCAGGTGTGGAAAGCGTACCAAAGATGTCGATGTTATAGGGGTGGTCATTGAACAGACCTTTGGCGCGCAATGTGGTCGCAAGGGGGGCTTCCAGCCGATCAGCCAATTGCACGAGTTCATCACGAGCATGAATTGCGCCGCCACCTGCCAAAATTAACGGGCGTCGCGCCGAAGCAATCATGCCAATTGCATTGTCGAGGGTATCCCCTTCGGCGACTCCGCCAGGTGTTGTAAAGACATCGAGGATTTTGATGGCATAGCCCGAGTCCTGCCACATGAAGTCTGCAGGCATATTCAAAACGATTGGGCGACGTTCGACTTGCGCACGGTAAAACGCCCGCGCCACATCTTCTGTCACAGTTGCTGGTGAGCGAAGCTGAATGAAACCGGCACCTGTGACTTTCACAAGTTCGCGTTGATCGATGCTTTGCAGGTGGCGTGGGTTATCAACTGGCGTATCGCCTGCCAGAATAACCATCGGTGTTTGCCCTCTGGCGGCTTCGGTCATCGCGGTCATACAGTTGGTAAGGGCAGGCCCATGGGTGACGGTTGCGACGCCGACCTTTCCCGAAACATGGGCGTAGGCCTCCGCCATCAAAATCGCGCTTCCCTCGTGGGCTACGGGGATAAATTTTCCGCCGCATTCCCGCACAAAGCTATCAACCATAAACAGATTCGCGTCCCCCATCAGGCCGAACATGTTCGTCGTACCGTGATCTTTGGTGGCGCGCGCGATGGATTGGTAGACGTAGGATTGAGGGTTCATCGAAGTGACCTTTTCTTCATGTTCGGAAGGGGTTTTGAAGATGATACCGTCTGGAATGTAGGATTGTGCTTCTAAATTGACCTGAAATTGGTAGATCTAGGTAAATTTGTGCTGAAATCGTCCAAAGCTAGGTAAATATATGCTCGATAATTACGAAAAGCTGATCCTGAAGGAACTTCAACGTGAAGGACGTGCCAGTACGCAGGCACTTTCGGATGCCGTGGGTCTGTCGGCGTCCCCATGTTGGCGACGTGTTAAACGCCTTGAAGAAGAAGGTTACATCACCCGTTACGCGGCAATTGTTGACGGAAATAGACTGGGGCTGCGAGCCCTTGCGCACATTCAGATTTCTCTCGTAGATTACGACGCTGCCACGATTGCTAAATTTCAGACCTTCATCGATACCAATGAACAAGTACTTGAATGTTCGTCAATCACTGGCGACTTCGACTACATCCTAAAGGTTGCGGCCACCGATCCTGAAAGCCTTGAGCAATTTATTATGCAGAGCCTCTTTAGGCTGAAGGTCGTAAAAACGACGGCAACCACCTTTATTCTGCGGCAATTGAAGGTCTCTGGTGCGTTGCCTGTAGATATTTAGACCCTGAAATTACTTGGTTCAAATCGCCCAGTAGGACCCGCTGCACGGCACCCCGCGCCCGTTAACCCATTGCCAGACCGCTGCTTTGCCTGTCTTATCCGGTTAAGGGAATGAGGGAGCACGAATGTCTACAGTATCCAAGAAACGTATTTGGGGCTGGATGGCCTTTGATTGGGCATCGCAACCATTTTACACGCTAGGTTTGACGTTCATTTTCGGCCCCTACTTCGCCGTCGCCGCTGCCGAGTATTTCCTGAACAGCGGATCGGATGCTGAAGTCGCGAAAGCGAATGCGCAAAGTCTTTGGTCGAGCGGGCAAACCGTTGCAGGCCTTTTGATTGCATTTACCGCGCCTTTCCTAGGGGCGTTTGCGGACAATTCTGGACGCAAGATGCCGTGGATCGCGTTCTTTTCCATTATCTATGTGATTGCCACTGCGATGCTGTGGGGGCTTACGCCAGATGGCGCGAATGTCATTTGGATATTGGTTCTGTTTTACGTTGGCTTCATCGCCGCAGAAAGTGCGTTGAATTTCACCAACGCGATTTTGCCAAGCCTTGGGACCAAAGATGAAATCGGGCGGATCAGCGGGTCCGGGGCGGCTTTCGGGTACTGGGGCGGTGTGACTGCGTTGTTCATCATGCTGTTGCTGTTCGCTGAGAATGAGCAAGGCGTAACCCTATTAGGGAATGCGCCACTGTTTGGTTTGGATCCTGAAATGCGTGAAGGCACGCGTTCGGTTGGACCATTCATCGCGTTTTGGTTCGCGCTGTTTATGATCCCGTTCTGGCTCTGGGTGCGGGACGACCCGAAACTTGGTGGCAAGCCAACCGATATCCGCGCCGTCGCCGGTGAGCTTTGGGAAACGTTGAAGTCGGTCAAAGACCGCAAAAGCCTGTTGAACTTTCTAGTCGGCTCTATGTTTTATCGGGATGCGCTGAACGCATTGTACGCTTTTGGCGGCGTCTATGCGGCGCTGGTTCTTGATTGGCAGACGATTGATATCGGTATCTTCGGCATCATCGCGGCAATTGCTGCGGCCATCACCACATGGCTGGCTGGTCTTGCCGACCAACGGATGGGCCCTAAGCCGGTCATCAAGATGTCTGTATGGGCGTTGATCGTGGTGTCCATTATAATTGTAGGCATGTCACGAGAGGCCATATTTGGTATTCCATTGGCAGAAGGATCATCCCTGCCCGATATCATCTTCTTCGTTTGCGGCGCGATTATTGGCGGCGCGGGCGGTGCGGTTTATGCCTCAAGCCGGTCAATGATGGTGCGCCATACGCACCCCGAACGCCCTGCCGAAGCCTTTGGTCTTTTTGCATTGTCAGGCAAAGCGACCGCGTTTCTAGCGCCTGCGTTCATCACCCTGTTCACGTATTTGACCAGTAACAACCAGCTTGGATTCCTTCCCGTGATCTTTCTTTTCCTCGTGGGGTTGTTCTTGCTAAGGTGGGTTAATCCACAAGGAGATCGGGACGAATGGGAAACCTGACGAGGAAGAACACGTTCAAACATGCCCTGATGATTGCCGCGCTCGTATTAACGGCGAGTTGCCGGAATTCCGAAGTGACGCGCAGTGATGTGCAGGGCAACACACGCGCGCCGGCCGCGGTGATGTCTACGCAAAATGCCAATGACAACCGTGTGGCAAAGGAAGTGTTCGGGCATATTCCGGCAGCGTCAAATCAACGATCTGAATCCTTTGGCGGGTACGCACGTGGCTGTCAGGCTGGAGCGGTTCAACTACCCGAAACGGGCCCGACATGGCAGGCCATGCGTTTGTCACGCAACCGCAATTGGGGCCAGCCTGTTCTGATTGACTACGTTCAGGACCTTAGCCGTTTCGCGGCAACGCTTGATGGTTGGGAAGGCCTGTATGTTGGCGACCTAAGCCAGCCGCGCGGTGGCCCGATGTTGACCGGTCACGCGTCACACCAGATCGGGTTGGACGCGGATATCTGGATGTTGCCTCCTGATCGTTTGAACCTGTCCCGACAGGAGCGCGAGAACCTGTCGTCGATCTCTATGCGCCGCGAACGTGGTGCGTTCACCAATTCCAGCTGGACGACCGAGCATATGCAAGTTCTGCGCGCCGCCGCGAGCGACCCGCGCACCGCACGGATTTTTGTCTTTCCCGGCGCAAAAGTTGCCATGTGCAATTGGGCGACGGGTGACCGGTCTTGGTTAAACAAAATCAGACCATGGTACGGGCACCACTATCATTTCCACGTTCGACTGACCTGCCCTGCTGGGGCCCGTGACTGCGAAAACCAAGCGCCACCTCCGGCAGGAGATGGCTGTGCGGATGCGCAAAACTGGGTGAACGACATTCTTAACCCGCCCCCACCGCAACCTGCCGATCCTAACGCGACCCCAAGAACACCACGCGGGCCGCTCACCATGGCGCGCCTGCCCGGGCAGTGTTTGGCAGTTGCGCAAAGCGAGTAACCTAAAGACCGTTTGACAAAGTGAACGCCGCCCCGCATTAGGGCGGCGTCCTTCATTCTGGAGGGCCAAGTGTCCGACTACCTTGTCAAAACGGATTGATAAAATGACCAAGCTTCTACCTGGCGTAATCGCCATGGCCATCGTTGTGGTGGCTTCTAACATCCTCGTACAGTTTCTGATCCTTGATGGATTGCTCACTTGGGGTGCATTCACCTACCCGCTCGCATTCCTTGTGACCGACGTGATGAACCGTGTTTATGGCGCAGGCCCTGCGCGGCGCGTTGTGTTCATTGGTTTTGTGGTGGGTATCATTTGCTCGCTTATCGGTAGCCAGATTATGATCCAAGGCGACGGGTATGAATTCCCTGCCGTTGCACTGCGTGTCGCGATTGGCTCGGCAACGGGTTTCGTTGTTGCACAACTGATCGACGTTTCGATCTTCCAGCGCCTACGGGACGGCGCGTGGTGGAAGGCGCCTTTGGCGTCTACTTTTATCGGCTCAACGATCGACACGGTGCTGTTTTTCACCATTGCGTTCAGTGGCTTGCTGTCTTTTGGCGCGAATGCGGATGCTGAGGTCTCTTGGGCGCTCGATAGCGTTCCGTTCCTCCTTACCGGACCTGAGGCCCCGCTTTGGGTGACACTGGCTGTTGCGGACTGGGGTGTGAAGATCGCTGTGGCCCTTATCGCCCTAATCCCGTTCCGCCTGATTGTGGGCCGATTGCAACGGAATATCTAACCCTCGTCATTTTTTGTTTGGTGATCCCAAGATGTTGTGGTTTGCTATCACCATCAGAAACAGAAAAGGAGGTGTACCAGTGTCTAGAAAGATAGTGGAAGCGTGTGTCGGGACAACTGTGGGGGGCCGTGTCTAGGGCAGCCCTTGGGCACGATTTACCGCAGGTGAGACGCCGTTGAAGGTCGCGCAATTTACTCCGAAAACCGCACAACACTTTTCGGATTGCGCTTCTCTAACCGGTCACACCTCCTGAACTTTCGAAGGGCCGCCTTACCTTGGGCGGCCCTTTTTCGTATGCAGATCGCGTACACAACCCGTACACAACCTGTACACATCCCGTATGTACATTTTTCGCACCACAGAACGGACGGACCCGCATGGGACTGAGAATTAACGACAATATCGAGATTAGCGATTGGGAGCTGGTGGAAAGTTTCGTGCGCGCCTCTGGCCCCGGTGGTCAGAACGTCAATAAGGTGAGCACCGCCGTGGAGCTGCGGTTCGAGGCGGCGCGATCCCCTGCGCTGACGGGTCCGGTGAAGGCGCGGCTAAAACGGATCGCGGGGCGCAAGTGGACGGGCGACGGCGCGGTGGTGATTTTCGTGCAAGACACACGATCCCAAGCCCGCAATCGGGAATTGGCACGGGAACGACTGGCCGAGATGATCCGCGCCGCACTGGTGGCCCCGAAACGACGGGTAAAGACTCGCGTGTCGCAAAACCAAAAACGCAAACGCGTGGAAGCGAAGAAGAAGCGTGGAGAGGTTAAGGCGTTGCGGGGGAAGGTTTGAGGAGTGATGACTACCTTAACCTAGAAACCCTGATTTCATAGTTCGCAATCTCTAAAACGGACATCTCAGTTTTTGACGCGGAGAAAACTTCGTGAACGATTAACATTACTGATCGATACGCGCGCGACTCTCTCTCTATCCTCGTTTCGTAGAACCAACGGGCAACGACGCCGGACGCGAAAACGAATCCCATAGCCAAAGGTACCGTAGTCAGGTTGAAACCTTGAACAGCGGTTAGACCATAGAAGTCGTTGGGAGACCTACCTACTAAAAACGGCGCAAAGGCGGCGATAGTGAACGACATCGAAACCGCAAGTACGGTAGTTAAGAACCTAGTTCTCTTCATCGCTTCTAGGTCTTTTTGAACGCTTTCAGCAAGTTCCACCAATTGACCAAACGATTTCATGTCACGCTCGTCGTTCAGGCGTAATTCGGATAGTTCTCTGTCTTCGTTCATCTGCAAAGTTCTCCCATTTTTTGAAGCATCTGGGCAAGATAATGATCCCGCTGAGCTTCATTCAAATTCGGAGAAATCCTTTGCCCCCCCCATTCGAAATCATCTAGCTGAGAACATACGGGTACGGAATCCCACTCGAAGTTATCGCTACCGAGCTGTGCTAAAAGTTCATTCAAGCGGGTCGGGAATGGCCCGGATCCTGATGGGGAATAGTAGTCTTTAACGAGCTCGATATTATGATAATCTAAGTCAATTTTCGTTGCTGCCACTAGTAGCCACTTCGGCTTTCTTGCTTTCATTTTCAAGGTTCGCAACAGTGTGCAGATTTGGCTTAACTCTTCCAACTCGGTCTGACGGTTGAGATCTCGCCACTTTTCAGTTGTGTTAATGCCCTTTTCAATCATTAGTCTCATTGCGCGCTCATCTCGAAGAGACACCAAGCCAGATGCTGCTACGAAAACAATGCCATCAACTGCTGTTTTTTCACCGAAAATGTTCTCATAACTATCAAGTTTAGGTCCCCCCTGACCTGGTGCGACGATGACCCCTAAGCGGTTCCCATTACTTTTAGCTCCGCCGAATTCCTCTTTCTTGGACATCGCTGGCGCTTTGTAATTTGGTTTACTAGCTTTGCCATTTAAATGATCCAATAGAACCGACTTTCCTATTCCACCGGGTCCGACAAATGCAATCCTATGCTTTGTACCAAAAACCTTAGACATAAGGGTATCAAAGCCGGTAAACGCTTTCTCGCGATGCTTGTACGCTTCCTTTGCGACCGGCAAGACCCATTCAATAGCCATTCAGAAACACCTCAATTTATCAACTTCTTCGTTATAATCTATCATACCACAACCTCCACCCGTTCCTGTTCCCCGACCCCAAACACCCGTTTGTAGCGTTCGATCTCCGCTTCTGGTCCCATCGCTTTGTTGGGGTTGTCGGAGAGTTTGACGGTGGGGTTGCCGTTGGCCGTGACGGCTTTGCAGACCAGCGAGAACGGGGCGAGGGTGTCGCCCGTCGTCAGGCCTTTGAAGTCGTTGGTGAGCATGGTGCCCCAGCCGAACGAGACTTTGCAGCGGCCCTGAAATTGTTTGTGCAGGGCGATGATTTTTTCAGCGTCCAGACCGTCGCTAAAGATCACCAGTTTTTCGCGGGGGTCCTCATTGCGTGATGTCCACCAGTCAATCGCGCGTTCGGCGCCTGTGGCGGGGTCGCCGGAATCCACGCGGATGCCTGTCCAGCCGGCCAGCCAATCGGGCGCATTATCAAGGAAGCCTTGGGTGCCGTAGGTGTCGGGCAGGATGATGCGCAGGTTGCCTTCGTGTTCGTCGTGCCAATCGCGCAGAACGTCATAGGGCGCTTGGAACAGGGCGTCGTCATCTTTGGCCAGCGCGGAGTAGACCATGGGGAGTTCGTGGGCGTTGGTGCCGATGGCCTCGACCTCGCGGTTTTTGGCGATCAGGCAGTTGGAGGTGCCGATGAAGCTGTCGCCCAAGCCTTCTTGCATGGCGCGCACGCACCAGTCTTGCCACAGGAAGGAATGGCGGCGGCGGGTGCCGAAGTCCGCGACTTTGAGGCCGTCGAGCGGGCGGAGTTTTTCGACCTTTTCCCAGAGTTTGGTCATGGCGCGGGCGTAGAGGACTTGCAGTTCAAAGCGGCCCATCGTGCCGAGGACCGCGCGGCCGCGCAGTTCCATCAGGATGGACAGGGCGGGGATTTCCCAGAGCATGACTTCGGGCCATGAGCCTTCGAATGTGAGTTCGTATTGGCCGTCTTTTTTCTCAAGGTGGTAGGGCGGTAGGCGGAGGTTTTCGAACCAGTCCATGAATTCCGAGCTGAACATCTGGCGTTTGCCGTAAAACGTATTGCCGCGCATCCATGTGGACTCGCCACGGGTGAGCGAGAGGGAGCGGACATGGTCAAGCTGTTCGCGCAATTCGCCTTCGTCCACGAGGTCCGCGAGGCGCACGTTTTTGGAGCGGTTGATCAGCGAGAACGTGACCTGCGTATCGGGCTTATTGCGGAACACCGATTGGCACATCAGCAGTTTATAAAAGTCGGTATCGATCAGGGAACGGACGATCGGGTCGATCTTCCATTTGTGGTTCCAGACGCGGGTTGCGATGTCGACCATGATGTTCTCCCTTAGACTTAGGGAGTTTTGCGGGTTTTAGGCGCAAGGGGCAAGCATTAAGGGCGCTGCATCAATGTGGTTAAGATATCGCGCAAAGCGTCTGTCTGGGCTTCACTGAGGAGAGAGATCAGATCTGCGTTCACTTCCGCGATGATGCTAAAGAGCGTTGGGGCGAGTTCTGTGGCGGCGGGCATGGCAATGGCGCAGATGGCTGTGCTTCCGGCGATTGTTTTTGGTGGATCAGGCGAAGCACTGCCTGAGAACTTCGACGACCTTGGGCCACGGGCGGCGCATGGTTTGATCGCGCTTCTATTGGGACTTCTTATCGTTGCGCATGTGGTTTGGCGACCGCAGCTAACGTCGGCCTGCGTAGGTATAAGACTGTCTAGCTTTCGGCGCGTGGGTTCAGTTCTTGTTGCCACGCGTCGATGGCCTCAATCGGGGCGACCAGCTGGATCGTTGAAAGCGTCAGATTATCGCGACCAAAGATGCCCGCGACAAGTTCGAGGCCAAGGACACCGAAAAGAACCGCGGGAATGCGCAGTGAATAAGCGGCGAAGAAACCGCCCATCATGAAGACGTAGTCAGCCACCGCGTTCAACACGCTGTCCCCGTGATAGCCGGCGTTGATCGTTGTCGCGCGGAAGGCATCCAGCACCCAGTTCGTGTGTTCGATCACTTCCCAACCGATGCCTGTCACGATGGCGGCGAGAAACGCGCCGTTGAACCCGAAACGCGGGAAGGCCAAGCGACCCAGCAGCGCAATCAGGACGCCGTGCAGAATGTGCGAAAGCGTGTACCAATCCGCGATATGTTGCGAGTTGCCGCTGTCAAAGATTGTCGGCACCCAGAGTTTGATGTCGCCACAGGTACAGATCAACGGCTGGCCCCATGCCCAAAGGGTTAGGCCAATGATAAAGAGGCCGCTGAAGGCGAAGATATTTAGGTTCGTGCGGGCCATTTTTGGCTCCTGTTAACTGCTCTTAGAGCAGGGTTAACGGAGGATTGGGGCAGGAATTTGGCGATGGAGTGAAAGTCCGCTTTGCGGGACAAAGTTGCCTTTGGTTTCTGGACATAGGTTTGAGTTTTTTTGGCCCTATAGAACTCATAGATCATGCCTATAGTTTTCAAAAATATGGGAGAGAAGCGGATGACACGTTGGGTAGTTATTTTTCGAGATACGCCACAAATGTTGGATATTAGAAAGAAAAAGGAACTGCGCGACGCACATGTTGCCTATGCGAAGGATCATCCAGAATTGTTGATTGGTGGTGGTTTGAAGCCCGAGACGGATGAAGAATTTTGTGGTGCGCTTTGGGTAGTTGAGGCAGAAAACAAACCGCAAGTTGAACATCTGGTTGCCAATGATCCATTCTATTTTCCAGAGTATCGAACCTTCGAGATTTTCACGTGGGGAAAACTACTCGAAGACCAAACCGCAGTGCTCTGACGAGCCAAGAGCTATGGTAACTCTGGGCTCAATGCGGTCATTCGCGGATATCAACACCCACAGCCTTCATCCCCTCAATCGCTGCCGCCAAACTGCCGTCAAAATCAATCGCGCGGCAGAGGTCTGTGCGGACGGTGACGGTGAGGCCGAGGTTTGCGGCGTCTACGGCGGAGTAATTCACACAGAAATCTGTGGCGAGGCCCACCATCGTGAGCGTGTCGATGCCCCGGGTTTGTAGGTAGCCGAACAGGCCTGTGGGCGTTGTGTGATCGTTTTCAAAGAACGCCGAGTAGCTGTCGATCAAAGGGTTGTAGCCCTTGCGGATGATCATGTCGGCGGCGTCGGTGTTCAGATCCATGTGAAACGCCGCGCCGTTTGTGCCGATGATGCAGTGATCGGGCCAGAGGACTTGGGGGCCGTAGGGCATTTCGGTCATGCTCATCGGGTCGGCGTTGTGGCTGCTGGCAAAGGACGAATGGCCCGCTGGGTGCCAATCTTGCGTCAGGATCACGGCATCGAAATCGGGCATAATCGCGTTGATGCCTGTCACGATTTCATCACCACCGGTTACGGCGAGCGCGCCGCCTGGGCAAAAGTCGTTTTGGACGTCGATGACGAGGAGCGCGTGGGTCATGAAATCACCTTTCTTACGTGTTGCCCTTTCTTACGGTCCTTGATGCATGGGGCCAAGGGGTGGGTTCATTGATCCGCATCAAGGCGCAAGAACGGAAGCCTTTGTACACTGCGCCGGTCTTATTCTTGTCGGTATCGCTTGGCGCTGGGGGACATGATGCCGAAGACTGGAGAGCGCTAGACGGGATTGCGGTGGATCTTCAGGACGCGACCGGTTGGACACCATCCACTGTTGAACACGTGGCGGGTGCTTATCTGCCGTCGAAGTATGACCTGTTAACGCGAGTCATCATGCGGCGGATCATTGCAGCGAAGGACCCGGAAGCGGATCTCGGCAAGGATAAGGAATACACGGATTGGGATGCGTTAGGATCGAAACTGGATACGTGGTTAGCACCCTAACGGTGCTTGCGCTTAAACAAAGCTGATCGTATTTGGAGGCCCATGTATACAGTCGCAGCATTATATCATTTCACCCCGTTCAGTGACCCCGCCGCCTTGAAAGGGCCGTTGGCTGCCGTTTGTGCCGCAGGCGATGTTATGGGAACGTTGCTTTTGGCGCCCGAAGGTATCAACGGGACGATCGCGGGACCGCGCACGGGTATTGATGCCGTGTTGGCGCATATCCGCGCCCTACCCGGTTGTGCAGATTTCGAGTGGAAAGAGAGCGAGGCCAGCGTGCCGCCGTTCAACCGCATGAAGGTGCGCATCAAGCGTGAAATCGTGACGATGGGACAGCCGGATGTGGACCCAACGGTAAACGTTGGCAACTACGTTTCGCCGCAAGATTGGAACGAATTGATCAAGTCGCCGGACGTGGCGGTGATTGACACACGCAATGACTATGAGGTCGCGATTGGGACGTTTGATGGTGCAATAGACCCTGAAACTAAAAGTTTCGGTGAGTTTCCTGCATGGTGGGACGCCAACAAAGGGCGCTTCCATAATAAGCGGATCGCGATGTTTTGCACCGGCGGTATTCGCTGTGAAAAGTCGACGAATTATTTGCTCGGGCAAGGAGTTGAGGACGTGTACCACCTGAAGGGTGGGATCCTGAAATACCTTGAAGAGGTGCCACAGGAAGAAAGCACGTGGGACGGGTCATGTTTCGTATTTGATGCCCGTGTGTCTGTTGGTCATGGGTTGGAAGAAGGGCCGCATGTTTTGTGTTTTGCCTGCCGTCGTCCGTTGATGCCTGAGGACAAGAACCGCACTGAGTACGAACACGGCGTTTCCTGTCACCAGTGCGCGGGTGAAACGAGCGAGGCAGATAAAGAGCGGTTCCGCGAACGCCAAAAGCAGATCGCGCTTGCCAAGGAACGTGGTGAAATCCATGTGGGGCCGGCTGCGGGCTAGTTCCGTCGGATTTGTGCGACTCACCCAGTTGGGTGTTTAATGGTGTCCTTCATGTTTGGGAGGACTTGAAATGCCTAAATTCTTATTCGTTTATCATGGCGGCGGAATGCCGGAGACACCCGAAGAGGGTGCGAAGGCAATGGCTGCGTGGGCCGCTTGGTATGAAACCATGGGGGCGGCAACGGTTGATGGCGGCGCACCTGTCGGGCAATCCCACACCGTAAGCGCGAACGGCCATGTCGAGAACGGCGGCGCCAATCCGGTTTCCGGTTACACAGTGATTGAGGCCGCTGATTACGAAGCGGCCTGTGCCCACGCCAAGAACAACCCGATGGTTGTCGATGGCAGCGGGACAGTCGAAGTGGCGCAGATGATTGATCTTTAGTCGCGATTTTGCTGGTTTTCGGTGGGTCGATACGTTGAATTCATTGCAGGGAGACTTGTGATGATAGATGACGAATTGCTGACTGAGATCCGTGGGAAATTTGCCCATGTCGACACCTGCCCGTTTCAGGGTCCGCGTGTGTTTTTCGAGAACGCGGGCGGGGCGCTGACGTTGAAGTCTGTCGTTGAAACCTCAGCGAAATTCACCGGAATTCCAGATAATCAGGGGCGGGACAATCCTGCGTCACGTGCGTTGGTCGACGTTATCGCCAAGAGCAAAGAGGCGGCGCTGGACTGGTTTGGTGCGTCTGATGGAACGGTGTTTGTTGGCGAAAGCGGGACCGAGCTGTTGTTTCGGCTTATTCGTACGGCCGTTGTCGGGACAAGCGGCGGGGTGTTGATCGGGTCGACGGTTGAACATCCCGCGTCGCAATCGGCAATGGCCCATTGGGCGCAAAAGATGGGGCGTGATTATCGATTGGTCAGCCACGACGACACATTGGGTCTGGTCACCGCAGAGGCCTACGCTGATGCGGTGACGCCGGATACCAAGGTCGCGACGATCTTGCATACCTCGCCGGTCACGGGGATGGGCATGGATGTGGTGGCGATATCCAAGGCCATTCGCGCGGTCGCGCCTGAGATCTTCATCATCGTTGACGGCATTCAGCACGCGTCCCATGGGCTGGTAGATTTGGTAGCTGCGGACGTGGATGGTTACGTTGTGTCGCCCTACAAGGTGTTTTCGCGGCACGGGTATGGCGTTGCTTGGGTGAGTGAACGTCTTACGGACTTGGGGCCAGAGAACCTTGATGGCGGACCAGAGCGAAACTGGGAGATGGGAACGCGGGATACGGGTGCCTATGCGACGTTTCATGATGTCGTTGATTACTTTGATTGGCTCGGGTCGCAAGTCGGTGGTGGTGACACGCGCCGCGAACGCATTGAGGCCGCTGGTGCAGCAGTCAAAGCGCATGAAAAAACGCTGACAGATGCGATGTTGCATGGCACTGGCAACCTGAAAGGGTTGGCCGAGATGGAGGGCGTTACGATCATCGGCGGGGTCGATAACCCCGCGCGTGAGGGGTTGGTGTGCTTCTGGGCAGACAGCGTTTCCGCGCCGGATATTGTTGCTGCCTTAAACGCCGAAGGTGTGCGAACCCATGTGCGTAAAGCGGATCACTACAGCGGGAACATCCTGACGCCTTTGGGCCAAGACGCCGCCGTTCGCGTGTCTATGTGTCACTATAATTCAATCGACGAAGTTGCGCGGTTCCTGAGCGTGATGGCGCAGGTGCTTGACGCATAATCGTTTGCTTTTGTTTCGCAAATATCCCCGCCGGAAGCTCCGACGGGGTCGATTTTTCTAGAAGTCGAGGTGTTCGACGTTCAGGGCGTTATCCTGAATGAATTCGCGGCGCGGCTCAACAACGTCGCCCATCAGCTTGGTGAACAGATCGTCGGCTTCGGCTACGTCTTCGACGCGAACCTGCAACAGTGTGCGTGCGTCGGGATCAAGCGTGGTTTCCCAAAGCTGGTCGGGGTTCATTTCGCCCAGACCCTTATAGCGCTGCAGCGACAACCCGCGCTCGCCCTCTTCCAGGATCGCCTTTAGAAGGTCGAGCGGCCCGTAGATATTTTGCACGCGGTCCTTGCGGATCAGGGTCGCGGGAGTGTTGTAGACCTCTTGCAGGTGCTGGGTGAAGGACCCTGTTTTGCGGGCTTCGCCGCCGCGCAACATTGGGCCGTCAAGCGTGCGGACTTCTTCAACGCCGCGCAGGATGCGGGTTAGGCGCACGCCTTTGTCTTGCGTGATGCGACCTTGCCAGCCGCGTTCCCATTCGTTTGCAATCAGGTCGAGACGGGCGGCGACGCGATCCGCAACGCCCTGTAGATCAGATTCAACCGCACCAGAAACGAACGCGCCCGCGATGGCGGCCTGTTCAAGGATGTGGCGTGGATAATGCGTCGGGAAGGCGTCAAGCACGCGCTTTAAGCGGCCCGCCTCATCGACAACACGACGCAGGTCGGCGCCGACGATTTCTTCGCCATTGCCCTGCCGCAGCATTGCACCTTCGACGCCCTGTTCAGTGAGGTAATCATCCATCGCAGCTTGGTCTTTAAGGTACACTTCGGACTTACCACGGCTGACTTTGTAAAGCGGCGGCTGTGCGATGTAGAGATTGCCGCGCTCGATCAATTCCGGCATTTGACGGAAGAAGAACGTGAGCAGCAGCGTACGAATGTGCGCCCCGTCAACGTCAGCATCGGTCATGATGACGACTTTGTGGTAGCGTAGTTTTTCGATATTGAATTCGTCACGCCCGATACCGGTGCCCAGCGCCATGACGAGGTTGCCGATTTCCTGGGAGCCCAGCATCCGGTCAAACCGTGCCCGCTCGACGTTCAGGATTTTACCTTTCAGCGGCAGGATGGCCTGCGTTTGACGGTCACGTCCCGTTTGAGCGGAACCACCAGCGGAGTCACCCTCCACCAAGAAGACTTCGGTTTTGGACGGGTCTTTTTCGGAGCAATCTTTGAGCTTCCCTGCGAGAAAGTTCACATCCATCGCGGTCTTGCGGCGCGTCAGGTCGCGGGCCTTTCGGGCGGCTTCACGGGCGTGGGCCGCTTCAAGGATTTTGCTGACGACGGTTTTGGCGATCGCGGGATTTTCCTCGAACCACTCGGCCAGCTTCTCGTTCATTAGGGATTCCACCGCGGGGCGAACCTCAGACGACACGAGCTTGTCTTTTGTTTGGGACGAGAATTTCGGGTCCGGTACTTTTACCGACAACACGCAGGTCAGGCCTTCGCGGGCATCATCACCAGTGAAGTTGATCTTTTCCTTTTTGGCGATGCCGCTGGAGGCCGCGTAGTTGTTGATGGTGCGGGTCAGCGCAGCGCGGAAACCGGCCATGTGCGTACCGCCATCGCGCTGTGGAATGTTGTTGGTAAACGGCAGCACCATTTCGTTGTAGCTGTCGTTCCACCACATCGCGACTTCGACGCCGATGTCGTCCTTTTCGCCGATCACATAGATTGGTTCTGGGAGGATCGAGGTTTTGGAGCGATCGATGTATTTGACGAATTCTTTGACGCCGCCTTCGTAGAAAAGTTCCGTGCGCAGGTGTTCGGCAGGACGCTCGTCTTCGACGATGATGCGCGCGCCAGAGTTCAGGAACGCCAGTTCGCGCAGGCGCTTTTCTAGCGTTTCAAACGAGTATTCGCGGCTGGAGAATGTTTCGAGAGACGCCATGAAGCGCACTTCGGTACCCGTGCGGTCACCGCATTCGCCGACGACTTCAAGAGACTTGGTGGTGAAGCCGCCTTCAAAGCGGGCTACGTGTTCTTTGCCGTCGCGCCAGATGCGCAACTCAAGCCAGTCAGACAGCGCATTCACAACGGACACGCCAACGCCGTGCAGGCCGCCGGAAACCTTGTACGAGTTGCTGTCGAATTTACCGCCAGCGTGGAGCTGGGTCATGATGACTTCGGCGGCAGAAACGCCTTCTTCTTCGTGGATGCCAACGGGAATACCGCGCCCGTTATCGGACACAGAAACAGAGCCGTCGTCGTGAATTTTGACGTTCACAGCGTCTGCGTGACCAGCCAAAGCTTCATCAATGCCGTTGTCGACGACTTCATAGACCATATGATGCAAACCAGAGCCATCATCGGTGTCACCGATGTACATGCCAGGGCGCTTGCGTACCGCCTCTAAGCCTTTGAGAACTTTGATGGAATCAGCGCCATATTCTTCCGGTGTATTCTGCTCGTCGGTCATTACGGACCCTTTTTGTTAAGTTCCCAAATATATAGCGATTTGGCGTGGCAATGTCACGCATTTGGGCCATATTTTGTGGGTGAAAGCGGGGCTTTGGTGCGGGTTAGAAATTCCACCCAAGAAGGTCAAGCGGGGCGGCCTCATCCCACGGCTGATCGGTAAGGGGTAGAACCATTAGCGCCTGTGTTTCGCGAGTGATAACTTGACCTGTTTTGGCATAGTCTAGCGATGTGTAGGTGATGACATTTCCAACGGTTATAAACCCATGGCCAGCGTAGATCGGGCGGTCCCCGAACAGCACGAAGAACTTCGCTTGTGTGGATTCTGCGAAGGTAATTGCCGCCTTCAGAAGCTGGGTAGCGACCCCCTTACCGCGCGTTTCAGGGGCGGTGACGACCTCGGCCAAGCCACAGATCGTTGTGAGGTTCTCCCCAAGGCAAACATCCCGATAGCAGATCGCCATGTGGCCGATCATGGCGCCGCCGTTGCGGGCAATGATGCGCATGTGGTGGCGTTGCTGGTGATAGCTGCGTCCGCCGAAATCCTCAGCAAAGCCGCGCAGCAATAGATCGGCGATGCTTTGGTCATCAGCCGCGGTTAAGGCGTATTCGGGGATGCATTCGATCTGCATGAGTTACTCCACCAATTGAGAATGTGAGACACCATCAGACTCGTTGACTTCGACGTATTGAGCCCTTGGGCCCAGGTCTTCGAACAGATTTCGTTCGGTTCCTGTCATGAAGGCCTGCGCGCCCAATGTCGTGATTTCTGAATAAAGGGCGGCGCGGCGGTCAGCATCGAGGTGTGCGGCGACCTCGTCTAGCAGCAGGATGGGGGGCGCTCCGAAATCATCCGCCAAAGCGCGAGCGTTGGCGAGAATAAGGGAAATGAGAAGCGCCTTCTGTTCGCCAGTCGAGCAATCCTTTGCGGGAACGTCTTTGGCGGCAAAAACTGCGCCGAGATCCGAGCGGTGCGGACCGATGAGGGTGCGGCCTGCGGCCATGTCGCGGGAACGGCTGCCAGCAAAGGTCGCAAGCAATGCTTCGGGGTCTTCAAGTGCGTCGCACGCGGGGTCAGAATGCGTGAGGGATAGTGTAGCTGTTGGGAAGGCCGTTTCAGCGGCGGCCTGCGCGGTGGACAGCAATTCAAGCGCATGCGTTCGGTTACGGTGGATCTGTGCGCCGGACTCAGCCATCTGACGTTCCAGTGCTGCGTACCAATGGGCGTCGCGCACCATGTCCTTGAGGAGGCGGTTACGTTCGCGCATGGCCTTTTCGTAGGTCAGGACCGCTTCGGCGTGGAGCGGATCAAAGGACAGCGTGGCGCGGTCTAGGAAACGGCGGCGGCCTTCGGCACCTTCAATCCAAAGGCGGTCCATCGCGGGAATGAGCCAAAGGACGCGCCCGATGCGGCCTAGTGCGACCTGCGCGGCGGCTTTACCATCGATCTTGGTTTGACGGGACGCGCCATTTTCGGACCACGCTTCGATTTCATGCTGTTGGCTTAATGACGTGAGGTCGGCGGTAACTTTCCAGCCGAGCGCCTCTGGGCGGCGGGTCATGTCATCGGAACTTGCACGCCGCAGGCCACGGCCTGGTGACAGGATTGAAACCGCTTCGAGGATGTTGGTTTTGCCTGCCCCGTTCGGCCCATAGATGGCGACCGGACGCCCGTCGAGGTCCAGACTGGCCCGCTTATGCGAGCGGAAATGCGAGAAAGTGAGCCGAGACAGAAAAAGGGCCGACATTATGCGCGGCCCCTTTTCAAATTCTCAATCGTGAAGCGCACCGTGCGCTTATACCCGCATTGGCATAACGACGTAGATCGCGCTGGTGTCATTGCCTTCGCGCATCAGGGTCGGGTCGCCGGATGAGTTGAACATGAACACGGCATTCTCGCGGTCAACTTGGGATGCGATTTCGAGGAGGTACTTGGCGTTGAAGCCGATCTCGAGGCGTTCGTCGCCGTAAGCCACGGCGAGTTCTTCTTCCGCAGCGCCCGAGTCCGGTGCGTTGACTGACAGGATCAGACGGTCTTCGTCCAGCTGTAGTTTCACAGCACGGGACCGTTCGGAAGAAACGGTTGCAACACGATCAACGGCCTTGGCGAATTCGGCAGCGTCGACTTCCATTTTGCGGGTGTTCCCTTGCGGGATCACGCGGGTGTAATCGGGGAAGGTGCCGTCGATAACTTTGGACGTCAGGGTGATGTCAGGTGTGGCGAAACGGATTTTTGTCTCAGACACGGACACGGCGATTTCCATGTCGTCGTCATCCAGAAGCTTGCGCAACTCACCCACAGTTTTGCGCGGCACGATAACGCCTGCCATACCGTCAGCGCCCTCGGGCAGGTCAGCGTCGATGCGGGCCAAGCGGTGACCGTCAGTCGCGACGCAGCGCAATACCTTGCCGCCATCGGATTCGGAGACGTGCATGTAAACACCGTTGAGGTAGTACCGGGTTTCCTCAGTCGAAATCGCGAATTTGGATTTGTCGAACAGACGACGCAGGACTGGCGCGGGGCACGCGAAGTTTGCGGCGTAGTCGGATGTTGCCATCACAGGGAAGTCTTCCTTAGGCAAAGTCGCGAGAGAGAAGTTGGAGCGGCCTGCTTCGATGGTCAAACGGCCGGATGCGCTGTCTTCGGTCAGCGTCACAAGCGCGCCGTCTGGAAGTTTGCGGACAATTTCGTTCAGTGTCACTGCGGAGACCGTCGTAGCCCCTGCCCGTTCAACAACGGCTGCGGCTTTGTCGACGACTTCGATGTCGAGGTCTGTCGCGCGGAATGTGGCTTCGGCACCTTCGGCTTCGATCAATACATTTGCGAGGATCGGGATCGTGTTGCGGCGTTCCACAACGGATTGAGCTTGTGCCACGGCTTTAAGCAGTGTTGCGCGTTCGATGCTGAGTTTCATGGCTTGTCTCCGCTAGTGATGCCCGCAAGGTGTCGGGACGCCAAAACTAGCGGATTTTAGCCCATCCACAAGGGTTTAATGCTAGTCTTCGAGCGCGCGACGCAGCATTTCCAGATCATCGGCAATTTGGCTGTCAGATTGGCGTAGTTCATCAATTTTACGCACACCGTGCATGATCGTCGTGTGGTCGCGCTTACCGAACTTGCGGCCGATTTCGGGCAGGCTGCGGCTGGTGAGCTGTTTGCACAACCACATTGCGACCTGACGCGGGCGGGCCAGCGTGCGCGTGCGCTTTGGGCCGAGCATATCTGACAGGCGAATGTCGTAGTGTTCAGACACCTTGCGCTGAATTTCTTCGATGGTGAGTTTGCGATCAGAAGCACGCAGAATGTCGGAGAGGCAATCCTGTGCCATCTCAACAGAAACGGTGCGACCCACGAGGGACGCCAGCGCGTAAAGGCGGTTCAAGGCGCCTTCAAGAACGCGGACGTTGCTGGAAATGCGGTGCGCGAGGAATTCAAGAACGCCCGTGGCGATTTCGACGCCGGGGTAGACGTTGACGAACATTTCTTGCTTGGCATGCAGGATGCCGAGGCGGAGTTCGTAGTCTGTCGGGTGCAGGTCGACGACGAGGCCACACTGGAGACGGGATTTGATACGCTCGGACAGGTCGCGGATTTCACCAGGTGCGCGGTCAGCGGAAATGATGATCTGTTTGCCTTGGTCCACCAGCGCGTTGAACGTATGGAAGAATTCCTCTTGTGTGGATTCTTTGCCTTCAAGGAACTGGATGTCATCGACCATCAGTACGTCGACGGAACGGAAGTGCTGTTTGAAGTCCATCATCTTGCGATCCCGTAGCGCGGAGATGAAGCGGTAGATGAACTGATCGGCGGAGACGTAAAGCACGTTAAGGTCAGGGCGTTTTTCGCCGAGCTCGTGTGCGATGGCGTGCATCAGGTGCGTTTTACCAAGACCAACGCCGCCATAAAGGAACAGTGGATTGAAGGTGGTTGGACCCCCTTCAGCAACGCGTTTGGCAGCAGCGTGAGCGAGCTCGTTCGGTTTACCGACGACGAAGCTGTCGAAGGTGAAACGCTGATCGGGCTGCGCATCGGACTGAGCGTTCGCGGGTTTGCTTTCAACGGGTTTGGCCACGGGCTTGGCCGGAGTGTTAGCAGCACCTTCAACGTCAAACGCGAGGCGCTGAACGGCCATGCCATGACGGTTGAGGTGGTAGATGATTTGGTCGCCGTAAGTCTTGCCGACATAGTCGCCGACGAAAGGGCTTGGGGCGCCAAGACGTGCAACGCCTTCGGAAGCTGTCACGAGTGTCAGCGGTTCAATCCAACTTTTGTAATTGCCTGCGCCGATAGCCGCACGCATGTCCGATTTCACCTTGTCCCACTGCACGTTCGTCATACTGTCCCCGTTGTCCTGTTCTTAGTTGCTCGCGTGGCTGCCACCACCGTTAGCGCCCCATCTGTTCCCCGCAGCCCGCAAGATAGACGCACCGCAAATACCCTTGCGGAGGCTTGTCTTGCTTCTATGCGTTGAGCCCGCTGCACCAAGAGAAAACGTCTCGGAGACAGCAGGCGCTGGAGAATGAGCGGTCGACAGACTGCGCTAAAAGGCTCCCACACCTTCGCGCATCAAATTGTCAAAACATGGTTCGGTTCACGACCGTTTTGCACCAACCTACTGTTGTGTAGATCTCGGCGCTTTCCACGTTTTAAAGTACCACGCTCCCCCAGGAACAAAATGAATCACTCAGCAAAACTAGCCGTGTGTCGTGCTTCATTTCAACAGCGTTGATGGTCTTGACAGAGCTAGGGATGAAACGAATCTGATCAACCTTTGAATCTCAACGAAAAGTCGTAACCCATGGTGACAAAAATGAGACCGCAAAAACAAAAGGCGGCCCAGTGGACCGCCTAAAGTTGAAAAAATTTAAGAATCGGTAGGGCCCGAAATTAAGCGATCGCTTTAACGCGTGCGCTCAGGCGGGACATTTTGCGTGCCGCTGTGTTCTTGTGGAAAACGCCCTTGGAAACGCCGCGCATCAATTCAGGCTGGAGAGCGCGAACAGCTGCTGCTGCTGCTTCTTTGTCGCCGGACTCAATCGCTTCTTCAGCTTTGCGCAGGAATGTGCGGATACGGGAGCGGCGTGCTTTGTTTACTTGAAAACGTGCTTCGTTCTGACGTGCACGCTTTTTAGCCTGTGGAGTATTTGCCATGTGTTCAGTCTCTTTCGGTTCGTGTGTTCAAATTTCTATAACGCACGTCAGCCGCCGGGTTCACTGAACCGGTTGATTCGAGCCATAGCGGGCTACACGCGCATTTCAGCGCTGCGTATAGGCCGTAGCCTCGCGTATTGCAAACTTCTATTTCGCGTTAGGGAATGAAGGTCGATAGAAGTGACCGCAGCGTGGTTTCGAATGGGCCGTCTGCAACACCCGCAATGAGCGCGATCTGAGATTTGACGGTTTTCTTGAACGGCATCACGAGGGAACCATCGGCAACTGCATTTTCCAGAAGTGCTGTGTGACCGATCAGAACGCCGACGCCCGCCTTGGCCTCGTCAACAGCCATAGAATAGAGAGAGAAGCGTGGGCCGTCTTCGGGGCGAGCCAAAGGTGCGCGACGCTCGGGAGGGCGGGGATTGTAACAGTCCGGTCTTTTGAAATGTCGCGAAGGCTGCGAACGGCCAGCCCGAGTGCATCTGCCGCTGCGGCGAACCCACCCAATCGCGCCGCTGCTTCGAACGCGCGCAAGGCATTGAGGGGTGGCCCTTTTGGGCGTGGCGGTACTACTGGCATTTTCTAGCCTTAGTTTTTCTAATCGCATTCACGTGGTAATCTGCTTTGCGCCACAAAGAAAGACGTTCCATGATCGACACAGCATCATAGGGAGATTGAGATGGGACTGGCCAAACGTACATGGGTGCCTGCGGGTTGCGAAACACGCGTGCAGTCAATCGCGGATAATGTCGGCAGTTCAGCGAGCGTGTTGGCGCGGCTGGATGCGCTTGTGACTGAAAACCGCGACAT
Organism: Octadecabacter ascidiaceicola; assembly: GCF_900185015.1. Taxonomy (GTDB): domain Bacteria; phylum Pseudomonadota; class Alphaproteobacteria; order Rhodobacterales; family Rhodobacteraceae; genus Octadecabacter; species Octadecabacter ascidiaceicola. Next base: position 519,216 of record NZ_FXYD01000003.1, read on the forward strand.
ACATGAAAAGGCCTGTTTCAATCTCAACCCTGCGACCAACGTTATGAACCCGCGTGCCGAGGCGATGTTGGCATCCGGTATCGGGTCGCGGCCGTCGTTGGGGTATCCTGGAGATAAATACGAAATGGGCTTGGAGGCGATCGAGGAAATCGAGGTCATTACCGCTGCGCTTTGTGCTGAAGTGTTTGATGCAGAGTTTGCGGAAATCCGTGTACCGTCTGGCGCGATTGCAAACCTGTATGGATTCATGGCGACGTGTAAGGCAGGCGATACAATCATCGCGCCGCCCGCATCTGTTGGCGGACATGTGACGCATCATTTGGCGGGATGCGCTGGGTTGTTCGGGCTGCGTACAATTGAGGCCCCTGTTTTAGCGGACGGGTACACCATTGATGCAGGCGCGTTGATGGGTGTCGCGCAAAAGGAAAAGCCCAAGCTGATCACAGTGGGATCGAGTTTGAACCTTGATGAGCATCCGGTGCGGAAAATTCGTGCTGTTGCGGATGCCGTTGGCGCCAAGGTGATGTTTGATGCAGCCCATCAATGCGGGATTATTGCGGGCAAAGCGTGGCGTGATCCGTTGGCAGAGGGTGCGCATTTCATGACGATGTCGACCTATAAATCCCTTGGCGGGCCTGCGGGTGGTTTGATCGTTACGAATGATGCGCAGATGGCTGAGGCGTTTGACGCGATTGCGTTTCCGGGAATGACAGCGAACTTTGATGCGGCGAAATCAGCGGCAATGGCGGTGACGATGCTGGATTGGCGCGATCATGGGCAAGCCTATGCGGCCAAAATGATCGAGGTCGCGCAAGGGTTGGCGGCTGCGTTGATGACGCGCGGTGTTCCCGTGTTTGAAACGGCAAATGGCGCGACGTCTAGCCACCAGTTCGCAGTTCGCGCCGCGGGTTATGGCGGTGGGCAAGCTGCATCAAAGCAGTTGCGCAAGGCGGGCTTTTTGGCTTGCGGGATTGGATTGCCGATTGAAGACGTTGCGGGCGACATGAACGGATTGCGGATTGGCACGCCGGAACTGGTCCGCTGGGGTGTGGATATGGAACACGTTGACCAGATGGCAGATTTGATTGCCGAAGCGCTGGGCAGCAATGACCCGTCAGCGATGGCCCCGCGCGTACGTGACTGGCGCGAGACGTTCGATAAGCTACACTATATTACGTAGGTTATATTACGTAGGTTATTTGTCGCGGAACTGTGGTTCGCGTTTTTCAATGTAAGACCCCATGCCCTCGGCCTGATCTTCGGTAGAGAACAGGGCTTGGAACATGCGGCGTTCATAATTGACGCCTTCGGCGAGGGTCGTTTCATAAGCGCGGTTAACGGTGTCTTTAACGGCCATCGTTGCGAGTAGAGACTTTTCTGCGATCTTTTGTGCTGCGGCCATGGCTTCGTCTTTGAGCTTTTTGGGGGAAACAACGCGGCTCACAAGACCGGATGCTTCCGCTTCTTCGGCGTTCATGAAGCGGCCCGTTAGATGCATATCCATTGATTTCGACTTGCCCACGTAGCGCGTGAGGCGCTGAGTGCCGCCGATTCCTGCGATAACACCGAGGTTGATTTCCGGCTGGCCGAATTTTGCGTTGTCTGCGGCGATAATGAAATCGCACATCATCGCCAGTTCACATCCGCCGCCCAGCGCGTAGCCGGAAACGGCTGCAATGATAGGCTTGCGAACGCGCAGAAAGCGGTCTGATTCATCACCAAAGAAGTTGGCGCGGTACATGTCGACGAAGGATTTGTCGGCCATTTCTTTGATATCAGCGCCCGCAGCGAAGGCTTTTTCTGAACCTGTAAGAACAATGCAGCGCACTTTGTCGGATGCGTCAGCGTCTTCAACCGCACTCGCCAGTTCACCCAAAAGCTTTGAATTCAATGCGTTGAGGGCATCCGGACGGTTGAGAGTGATAAGCGCGACGTCGTCCGCGATTTCGACAATGATGGTTTCATAGGCCATTTGAAACAGCTCCGCTTGTTCATGAGCGTTCAGGCTTACCAAAGCCACGGGCGCAATCAAGCTATCTTTGACATTTAGGGCAGTAGAATGTTGAGCGGCCAGATTGGGTTATGCGGGCAATTGTACCGCCACAGTCAGGTGTTTGGCAGGGGTCGTTTTCACGGTCATAGGCTTGAAAACCATGTTGAAAATAGCCCAATTCCCCATCCGCTTGGCGATAATCCTTGAGCGATGAGCCCCCTGCGGCGATTGCTTCGGACAGAACATCACGGATAATGGGGACGAGGGACGCGATGCGCTTTTTTGACAAGTCTTTTGCTTTGCGGGTCGGGTTGATGTGGGCGCGAAACAGGACTTCGCAGACGTAAATATTCCCGAGGCCCGCAACGACATGCTGATCCAATAGTGCGGTTTTGATCGGCATGTTTCGCTTGGAAAGTGCGACGCAAAGGTAGGATTCGTTAAAGTCGTTGCCTAGCGGTTCAGGGCCGATTGATTCGATCAACCAGTGTTCATCCAGCATCGCAGTGTTTGCGAGGTCCATTGCACCGAAACGCCGTGCATCGTTGAACGTAACACGCGCGCCGTTGTCCATGTGAAAGACAACGTGATCGTGTTTTGCGGGTGCTGGGTGGTCATGATGGAACTGACCGAGCGGATCACCGGACACGGTCATTCTACCTGACATACCAAGATGAATAATGAGGGTTTCGCCAGTGCTAAGGTCCGCGAGGATGTATTTGGACCGGCGACGTAACGCAGTAACTTTGGCACCCGTTAGCCGGTCGGCCATGTTTTCAGGAAAAGGCCAACGAAGGTCGGCGCGGTTCACATCAGCGCGGGCGATGACCTGCCCCTCCATTGAAGGGGCAAGACCACGTCGGACGGTTTCGACTTCGGGTAGTTCAGGCATCTGCACACCCCGCGCTGATTTGGCCGTTTGTATCTGAGTGTTGGACGCTATATCTGCAAAGTAAGCTACGCAAGGTACCCTACAATGACGGACAATCAGACAACGCATTTCGGTTTTGAAACCGTGCCGGAAGGCGACAAAGCGGGCCTAGTGCAGGGCGTGTTTTCAAGTGTTGCCAGCAAATATGACGTGATGAATGACGCCATGAGCCTTGGTATCCATCGCATCTGGAAGGATGCGATGATGGATTGGCTTGCGCCGCGCGAGGGGCAAAAGCTGCTGGATGTTGCTGGCGGCACGGGGGATATTTCGTTCCGTTTTCTAAAACGCGCGAAGGTTGGGCATGCCACGGTGTTGGACCTGACCGAACCTATGTTGATCGAAGGGCGCAAACGCGCTGAAGCGGCGCAATTGGACACGTCGCTCGATTGGGTTGTGGGGGACGCGATGGCGCTGCCGTTTGAGGACAACACGTTTGACGTTTACACGATCAGCTTTGGCATTCGAAACGTCACGCGCCCGCAAGAGGCGCTGAACGAGGCCTACCGTGTTTTGAAACCGGGCGGTCGTTTGATGGTTTTGGAGTTCAACCGGATTCCAAACGACATGCTGCAAAAGATGTATGACGTCTATTCGTTCAACGCGATTCCGGTGATGGGTAAGGTCATCACGGGGGACCGCGACAGTTATCAGTATCTGGTCGAATCGATCCGCAAGTTCCCAGATCAGGATACGTTCCTTGGGATGGTGAAGGAGGCGGGGTTTGATAATGCAAAGTACCGCAACCTGAGCCTCGGGATTGCGTGTCTGCATTCCGGTTGGAAGTTGTAGCATGCGCGGCCCGCACAATATCTGGCGGCTGATCCGAACCGGCGCAACGCTGGAACGGACTGGCGCGATGAAGATCATTCTGGACGCCGCAGAAGCCCCGCGCATGATGCGCATTGCGGTGCGTGGGATGGCATGGCCGTTTCAATGGCTTGGATTGAAGGGCGATGTGAACCAGCCGCCGGTTACGCGGGCGTTGCAAGCGCTGGGCCCCGCCTACATCAAATTCGGGCAAGTTTTGTCGACACGGCCTGATGTTGTCGGGTCTGAGCTGGCGATCCAGTTGCGGGTGCTGCAAGACAAGTTGCCACCGTTCCCCGTGGAGGTTGCCAAGGCCGAGGTCGAGAAAGAACTCGGTGTGTCAGTGGATTCTGTTTTTAGCGAGTTTTCAGAACCTGTCGCCGCCGCGTCGATTGCGCAGGTTCATAAGGCACGGTTGGCGTCTGACGGTGAATATGTCGCTGTAAAGGTTTTACGGCCGGGAATTGAAAAGGCGTTCCAGAAAGATCTGGACGCATTTTATCTGGCGGCTTCGGCATTCAATGCGCTGTCGCCCTCTGCCCGCCGGTTGAAACCGCTGGAAGTGATCGAACACTTCGAGGGCGTTGTCGTGAGCGAGCTGGATTTGCGGATGGAAAGTGCATCCGCTTCTGAGTTTGCGGACAATACCGAGAAAGACGAAGGCTTTGCATTGCCGCGTGTTCGCTGGGCTTTATCCGCGCGCCGCGTCATGACGCTGGATTGGGCGGAAGGGATTAATGCGGCCGATGTCGATGCGATTGCTGCGGCGGGCCATGACCTGACGGATTTGTCACGGCGTGTTTTGCAGCTGTTTTTGAACCACGCGTTGCGCGACGGGTTTTTCCACGCAGACATGCACCACGGCAATCTAAAGATCGCGCCTAACGGCGATATCATAGCCTATGATTTCGGGATCATGGGGCATTTGGACGAGTATACCCGCCGCGTTTATGCGGAGATTTTGTTTGGGTTTATCCGGCGCGATTACAATCGCGTGGCCGAAGTGCATTTTGAAGCGGGCTATGTGCCGGCGGACCGTGACGTTAATGAATTTGCGCGGGCGCTGCGGGCGGTTGGAGAACCTATTTTTGGCATGAACGCCGAGCAAATCTCGATGGCGAAGCTGTTGTCGTATTTGTTTGAGGTGACGGAGCGCTTCGGGATGGAAACCCGCACTGAGCTGATCTTGCTGCAACGAACGATGGTTGTTGTTGAAGGTGTCGCGCGCACGTTTGATCACCGGATGAATATTTGGGACGCCGCCAAGCCGATTGTTGAGAACTACATCAAGGACAGCATAGGCCCGCGGGCTATGACTAAGGACTTGGTGAAAACTGCACGCGTTTTGGCGCGGTTTGGCCCGAGATTGCCCGCCCTTGCCGAGGCCGCATTGGTACGCTTGGGCGAGGAGCCACCTGCCCCACCAAAGCAGAGCAAGTGGACAGTATTCGGATGGGCGCTGCTAGGTGCCGGTTTCACCACGGTTGCGGCTGTTGTGATTGCTGCGCTTAGTTGAATTAGCCTTCGCGCAGCGCGCTAACGTCTGATGCCGGCACTGAAATCCCGCCTTCGAGTAAGAGAACTGAATTGCCGTTCTCGCTCTGGACTTCTTGAACGCGGGTATAGACGTCTGCGGTTTCTGTTAGAACGACCTCTCCGTTAGACGAACTGACGACTTGGAACCGGTAGAGGCCTGCCGGGAATGGTGTTCCGTCTGTATCGGTGCCAGCCCATTCAATAGGGTCGGTTGATTTTGGAATCTCGCTGCGCTGAACCTCATTACCGTCAGTGTCATATACAACAAGTTCCACTTTATCAGCGACGGACGCTGGGTTCGGTGCGATTGTGATTGGGCTGCCGTCAAATTGAGCGGGGACTGCTGCGCGGGCTTCTTTGCCGACCCAATCTGCCATTTGCGCCATACCGGTCGTCGTCATCTGCACCATCAAAGAAGAAAGAAGTTTATTGGTCAAAACAGCCTGTTCGACACCGGAGAACGTTGCGAGCTGTTGGGCGTATTCGGACGAATCTGTTGGTTTAAGCGGATCCTGATTTTCCATCTGAACCGTCAACATTTTCAAGAACGTCTCAAAGTCCGAACTTAGAACTGCTTCTGATGTTTTGGCCTGAGGTGTGGAGGACGACGCGGTCGTGGTGGTTTGGGTGATTTCCATAGGTTTCGCTTTCGTTACAATTTGAGGTCGAGGCCGCCGTTCAGTGTGACGCGCAAGTTGGGTGTTGGTGGCTCTGTTGTGTTGCTTGGATTGTTTGGCTCTGGCTCCGGATATTCATCGTTCCACTCTTCGTTTGACCCATCCGGGCGCTCGCCGAAGGTGAAACTTGGGTTCTCAAAACCCATGTCTCGCAAATCCCGTTCGAGGATTTCGATATTGCGACGCATCAAATCAGCCGTTTCCGACCGTTCCGTGAGAATATTCACTATTATTCCCGCATCCCCATTCGACAGAGAGATTCGAACGCGACCAAGTTCATCGGGGTTAAGGAGAATTTCAGTCGTTGAGCGGGAAGACTGTGTAACCGCAGCAACAATTTGTGCGGCAACTTGTGGTGCGTGTGTTGGCGGTGTCGCAGCGACAGTTGTCGCGGTGCTCGCCGTACCTGCGTGCTGCAACATGGTCACAGTTGCTTCAGCGTCTGGCACGGCAGACAGCATCTGCGTTGTTGTTTCGTCCATTGACATTGAGGACAGCGGTAGCGGAGGTATCTTCGCAGGATCTACCGGGTTAGAATTCGCCATAGGTTTTGAGGCCCAATTGTATTCCTGGGACCGGTGCGCAGGCGGCGGGCCATTCTGTTGCAGATTGTCTGTGAACCGGGTCGGTATCGGCGCGGTTACCGAAGGGGGGCTTTGATCTGTTCGGCTTGTGAGCACAGGAGCGATACGCGTCGACTGAGCAACAGCACCTTCATCCAACTTTGGTGTATTTCCGTTTTGAATGCGCTCAATCATTTTCATCGGAGCGCGCTCAATACCCAACGGAACTCGTAACTGCGCGTCTGTTTCATTCGCAATTGGCAAGATCGGATTGGATAGGGGAACACCCATGGCCTTCTGGGGTGGAGCGGCTGCCTCGTCTTGAACTGTTAGAGTCTCTGCCACTTGCTGGGCCTTGAAAGGCCGAATGACAGGGTCGCCTGCAACCGTGATTAATTGGGTTGGATTTACTGTTTCAGCCTCAGCAATTGGCATGGCTGATCGCGTCTCACTATAGGGCGTTTGCGCGATCTCAGGATCGGCAACTTCTAACATGTGGCTTCGATCCAGCACCCTAGCCATAATTGGTGTCTGGCGCCTTTCGGGACTCGTTTCGCCATTTTCCGAAACCATCACACGGGCTTCACTTGGCGGCGGGGCCTTGGTCCTAACCTGTTCGATCAGGTCAGACTCTTCGGTATGAAATTCTGGCTGAACCTCGGTCGCCTCTGTATCAAGTGAAACCCGATCTAAAGTCGTATCACTATGTAGAGCGACTGATGATCGTGCATGGGGTAGCGCAGGAACTGTCGGTGTATCATGCTCCATAACCTCCGACCAAATTTCAGAAAACTCGATCGAGTCTTCAGCGGTTTTCTCGGGAAGGGTATTGCGCAGACCATGTTGTGCAGTCTGCCCAGTTTCAGGCGCGTTCGTGTCAAAAAGGATCATCGGTTTCTCCGAAGGCGAGCGGTTTAACCGTTTCTACTGCACAAAAACTTACTCAATCTTTACCGCTGGGACCTAATGATCAGGAAAATTGTCAGCATCGGAGTTTCAAAGTGGAAATACAGCAATCAGTCGCGGCTTCTCCGCCCCAAACGTCACCTTCCGCATCACATGAAGCACAGTTGATGGCGGTCGCGCAGTCATTGGAGGCAGCATTTCTCTCGGAAATGTTGAAATCTGCGGGAATCGGGGAGACTCCTTCGGAGTTCGGTGGCGGCGCTGGCGAGGACCAGTTCGCCTCTTTCATGCGAGACGAACAGGCAAAGCAAATGACCGCCGCCGGAGGAATCGGGCTAGCACAGTCTATGTTTGACGCGATGATGGCGCGATCCCAATGACGAATGCAGTAGATCGATTAGCGCGCCTATTAGAGGTTGAGCGCCTAGCCCTTCTGAACGGCGACTTTGACGCCGTGAACGGATTGGTCGCAGAGAAAGAAAAGTTGTCGTCCCAGTTCAATGACGCAAACGCTAGGGAGTTACGCCTTCTTTCAGTCGCGTTGGCCCACAATAGCAGTCTGTTTGCGGCCGCGCGTGAAGGTGTCACGACTGTTGTAACGACTTTGCGCCAACAGCATGCTGCCCGGACGACTCTTTCCAGTTATGATTCTTCGGGCAAAGCTACACAAATTTCCCAGCCTGAACGCAGTACAGAAAGGCGTTACTAAAATTGTCTTCAAAGGCCGCGAATTTCAATTGCGGGCGTTAAGGCATCGTTAGTTGGTTCTGGTCATGTTGTCCCTGCACCTCAGAAAGGTGGCACTGGTCCGAATTGGATCAGATATCCGTCAGAATGGCGTCCCTTCCAACTTCAATAAGTTGGTTCATGAAAACTTGGCGCAAAACGCGCCCTAAAATGTAGGACCCAAATTATGTCCAGTATTCTGACAAACAACAGCGCAATGGTTGCGCTTCAAACTCTCAAATCCATCAATGGTGATCTCTCCAAAACTCAGTCGATGATCTCGACCGGTAAGGATGTAGCGTCTGCAAAAGACAACGCCGCTGTTTGGTCCATTTCCAAAACGATGGAAAGCGACGTTAAGGGCTTCAAGGCCATCTCTGACAGTCTGAGCCTTGGTGAATCGACTGTTGCCGTTGCACGGAATGCAGCCGAAACAGTGACCAATCTTTTGACGGACATCAAAGGCAAGATTGTCGCCGCACAAGAAGAAAACGTTGATCGTTCCGTTATCCAAGACGATATCAACGCCCTGACAGATCAGATCAAATCTGTCATTGGTGCTGCGCAGTTCAATGGGCAAAACCTTGTTGACGGCTCCAACACCGGCACCAATACGAACGGCAATACCGGTATCAACGTTCTGTCGTCGCTTGATCGCGATAGCTCGGGTGGCGTTGCTGCAAGCTCCATTGGCGTCGATACGCAAAACCTGTCGACATCTGCCGGTTTGGATATCACAGCTGGTACGGGAACAGGTAGCGCCAGCGTTGCAACGCTTGCCGCTAACGGCGGCGCGGATGAAGTTGATATCACTGGCTTTACGTTCTTGGATACATCCGGGGCAGCCGGTGGAACAAGCGCGCTGAAAACTTCTACAGCTGGTGTTGATGATACCGTCGTAAACGGTCTTGCTGTCGGTGATGTGGTTGAGCTGAAGATCGGCGATATTCAGGGCAACTACCGTGTTAGCGAGGGTGATACGGATGCATCTGTCGCGAGCGGTCTAAAGGATGCCCTCCAGAATGCAGGTCTATCAACTGATGATTTCGCTTTCGACCTGACTACAGCAGGTACTCTGACAGTTGAGAACCTGACAAGTGAAGCAGGTATCGATATCGAATATGGTGTGTCACGTGGGTCAGGTGCGTTAGCTGGCTTGGAAAACATCGATGTCGTCAATGATGCAGCCGGAGCCCTTTCGGAAATCGAAGGAATGCTCAGTGGTGCAATCGATGCTGCCGCTTCTTTCGGTTCCGTTGAAGGACGCCTCGAAACCCAAACTTCGTTCATCAGCAGCCTCTCTAATAGCCTGACCTCTGGTATTGGCTCGATGGTAGATGCGGACATGGAAGAAACATCAGCTCGCTTGCAGGCGCTTCAGGTCCAGCAACAACTTGGTGTACAGTCCCTGTCCATCGCGAACTCTTCCCCAAAGTCAATCCTATCACTGTTCAAATAGGTTAGTCGCCAGAGGCGCTCAAGTAGAGCGCCTCTGGCCCTTTTTCACCACATAGCAAAGCTGTGTGATCTTGACTTCCGTCTCGAAAGGACCAGCCGTGAATATCGCAGAACAAGCCCAACACGCATACGCCCCCAAAACATCCGTTTTACGTACTGGGCGCTCCGCCGAACACCATTTGTTCAGCGAAATCACGAGCCGCCTCAGAAACACCGCCAAGCACCAAACTTCAAATTTTCCCGCGTTCGCCGAAGCCGTCCACGCCAACCGCGCCGTCTGGACGCACCTCGCCTCGCAAGTCGCAGACGATGACAATGCACTTTCTGAAGATCTACGCGCACGGATTTTCTACCTTGCAGAATTCACGTCCTTTCATTCTCGCAAAGTTCTCAAGGGTGACGCCGATGCCGGTCCACTTGTTGAAATCAATACCGCCATGATGCGCGGCTTGGCCGCCAAAGGGGGGCAATGATGTCTGGTCTTGTTCTCAAACTCGGGCCGAAAGAACGTGTTCTCGTGAATGGAGCTGTAATCGAAAACGGTGACCGTCGTTCCCGGCTTTCCATTCTAACACCCAATGCAAATATTCTTCGGCTGCGCGATGCCATTCGACCAGGTGAAGTCAACACACCCGTCCGTCGAGTCTGTTATATCGCGCAACTTATTCTGTCAGGCGACGCCGATATCGAAGAAGGCAGAATTCAATTGATGCGCGGTGTCGAGCAGCTGAGCCAAGCGCTTTCAGATGATGACAGTCGGCAGCAATTGTCCGACGCCACTGAAGCTTTTCTAGAAGGTGAGTTTTATCGCGGACTGAAACGGTTGCGTAGTCTGTTACCAAGGGAAGAACGCCTAATGGCATCGCGCCCGAGACCGTCATGACTTTTCAGCCTGTTCTTCCCTTGTCCGGTTATGCTGGTTGGCTGTTCTTAGAACGGACAGTCGATCAGCAACGCGCAACTTTCAATGATAGTTCTTCAATGACTCGCCTCACGGACACGTTTCGTGAGCGCATTGGCGGCGTCAGGACGGCAGAAGATCTTGTTCAAGATCGCGAGCTTCTTGAGGTTGCATTGGGCGCATTCGGTTTAGACGATGACATCAACAACACTTTCTTCATCAAGAAAGTTCTTGAGGAAGGGTCTATTGAAACTGGTGCCCTTGCGAACCGGTTGTCTGATAGTCGCTATGCTGACTTTAGCAAAGCGTTTGGGTTCGGTGATTTTGACATCCCGCGCACGGCGTTATCCTTTTTCGCCGACGAAATTGTTGACCGCTACGAGGCGGAACAATTTGGGCAGGCCGTTGGCGAAAAAGACAATGATATGCGCCTGGCGCTTAACCTTGGGCGTGCGTTGGATGACGTGGTGGACGGGAACAGCTCGAACAATGGTCGTTGGTACGCGATGATGGGAAACGCGCCGTTGCGCGGCATGTTTGAAACTGCGCTAGGGTTCCCGTCTAGCTTCGCTACGCTTGATATCGACAAACAGCTAGAACAGTTTCAGGCGCGTGCTAAGGCGACGTTTGGCTCTGATGAGATGAGCGATCTTGCCAGCTCTAAAAACCAAGAAAAGATGATCAGGCTCTTTATGTTACGATCTGAGATATCAGCGTCGTCTGCAACATCCGGCGCGTCAATTGCTCTTAGTCTATTACAACAAATCTAACCTGTTTCATACTTACACGCCCGACGACTGAATAGCGCGTTGGAGCAACAGGAAAGCGCCTGCGGGACCGTGGGAGCCCTCAGTTGAAATAAACGCTTCCAATGCGTCGCGTGTGGCAATAGCTGCATCTATTTTTGCGTCTGTTCCCGCGGTGTAAAGGCCCGCTTGAATCATGAGTTCGGCTTGCGCATATGTGCCCATGTGCAGGCGTGCGGCGCGAATAAGTTTATTCTCAGCTGCATTGGCCGCGTCAGGCAAAGAGCGCGAAACCGAGCGTGTTACGTCAATCGCGGGAAAACGACCACGTTCCGCAATGGCGCGATCAAGAACCACGTGCCCATCCAGCACACCGCGCAGCATATCGGCGATTGGTTCCTCCATGTCAGAGCCTGCTACGAGAACTGTGTAAAGTGCAGTGATGTCACCGGCATGTCCCGTGCCCGGCCCAGCGCGTTCACATAATCCAGCGATCGCATTTGGTGTTGATGCTGGATGACCGCGTAAGTTCGCCGGTTCGCCGGCGGCTACAGCGACTTCACGGTGCGCCTCAGCAAAACGTGTGACACTGTCCACAAGCAAGAGAACCTGCAAACCTTGTTCGCGGAAGAACTCGGCAACGGCCGTCGCGGCGAGGGGGCATCGGCGCCGAACTTGCGCAGCACGATCTGAGGTTGCGGCAACAATTACGCTTCTCTTCATTCCTTCCGGACCGAGAGATTTTTCGACGAACTCACGTAATTCGCGACCCCGTTCCCCGACCAGACCAATAACAATCACGTCTGCTTCTACTGTTTTTGCCAGAGACGATAGCAACGTAGATTTCCCAACGCCTGATCCGGCAAAGAGCCCGATGCGCTGCCCACGAACGATTGGAAGAATCGTGTCAAAAACTGCAAAGCCTGTTGAAAGACGGGGGCCCATTTCCCGCCGTGCACTGGCCGGCGGTGGGGGTGCTTGAACGGGTTGCCGCTGAAGTCCGGGCAATAAGGGGCGGCCATCTAGCGGTTTGCCGTCTGGATCAACCACACGGCCGATCCAACCGGAATGCGGCGCGAATTCTGGCCGCGGAAGCAGAACAACTTTCGCACCAAGCCCGAGGCCTTCAGTGGAGCCATCCATGATGGCATCGAGCCCTTCCTGCGCTGTGCGCACGACCTCGCCATACGTATTGCCACCGATGACTTTGACGCGGTCACCAACGCGGGCAAATTGAGAAATCCCCCCGATCTGCAGTCGATTCCCAGCAATCTGCAACACGACACCGACAGGGCGTGTCAGCGTCGTTTTTCCGACGGCGGCGCCCATCTGGGCAAAAATATCTTCAGTCATTTGGCCTCACGCATTCTTGCGACAACCAATTCTTAGGGAATCATCCTTAAGGCTTAGTTGAAGTCACTCGAGGGAGAAGCCCCGATGTTTAAAAATTTGGAAATTTTCCAGGCATCATATGCCATGGCACGCCATTCTGGCGCGCGGCAGGCCGTTACCGCGGCGAATATGGCAAACGCCGACACACCTGGATATCGCGCGCGTACGCTCGCGCCATTCGCTGAGAGTTATTCAACTGGAACGGACTCAAGTCTGCGTACGACACGGGCTCAGCACCTTTCTTCGAGCGCTATCGCAGGGTCTTCGACGGTTCAGTTTTCAGACGCAGAAGCGGCCCCGAATGGGAACTCCGTTTCGCTTGAACAAGAGATGGTTAACTCGGTCGAAATCCAACGCGAACACAACCGCGCGTTGGCGATCTACAAGCATTCACTAGATGTTTTGCGCATTTCGATTGGGAGGGGCTGAGTATGGCTGATTTCTCGGATGCTATGCGGATCACATCGAGCGGAATGCGGGCACAAGCAGCGCGATTGCGCCATGTCTCAGAAAACATCGCGAACGCTGATACGCCCGGTTACCATCGGAAAACGATCAGCTTTGCTGCTGAAGTCGAGTCCGGCCAAGAAACTGGTGCTGTACAAACAGGGCGAATGCGCTTGGACCGATCGGCGCTTGATCAAATCTATGACCCCTCGCACCCGTTGGCAAATGCGGACGGGAACTATGACGGTTCAAACGTCAATCTCCTCATTGAAATTGCGGACGCGCGTGAAGCGCAGCGCAGTTATGAGGCCAACCTAAAATTGTTCGATCAGGTGAGGCAAATGTCGACATCCCTGATGGATTTGCTCCGCAGATAGAAAGGTAGAATTATGGAAATCAGATCAAACCCAGTCGCGCAGGCCTATGCCGCCAACAAACCAGCAACGGCGCCGGACCCAACGTCGAATGCCGGAAACGCGTTCGGAAAAGCCGCCACCGATTTCATTGACACGCTTAGACAAAGCGAACAAACGGCGATGTCGGCAATGTCAGGTGGGGCGGATCCACATGCGTTGGTTCAAGCACTCGCTCAGACCGAACTTGCCGTTGAAACGGCCGTAACGGTGCGTGACAAAGTCGTAGAGGCCTATCAGGAAATTCTTCGGATGCCTGTCTAAATGGACGATGCGCTTTTCTATGACACGCTACGTCAGGGCCTTTGGATCGCGACGCTTGTCTCGCTTCCGATCTTGTCAGTCGCACTATTGGTTGGTCTTGTGATTGGCCTCTTTCAGGCGCTGACTTCCATTCAGGAAATGACGTTAACCTTCGTTCCAAAACTCGCCGCAATTGTGAGCGTGTTCTGGGTCACGATGGGGTTCATGACCGAGACGTTGGTTTCGTATTTCAAGACGACACTCGTTCCAATTATCGCTGGGGGCTGATCAATGGAAAATGCAACATACACGGCCCTTACGCGGCAATCAGGTTTGATGAACGAAATGCGGATTGTTGCGAATAATATCGCGAATCTGTCCACGACCGGTTTCCGTTCAGAAGGCGTCATTTTCGCGGAACACGTCAAGGCGCTCGGTCCGAATGATCCGTCGTTGTCGATGGCGACTGCATCCGCACGCGAGACGCTTTCGTCCCAAGGCACGCTAACCCAAACCGGTGGTTCTTTCGATCTTGCGATTGAAGGTGACGGGTTCTTTTTGGTCGCGACCCCGCAGGGCGAGCGGTTGACCCGCGCAGGTGCATTCACGCCGAATGAGAACGGCGATTTGGTAACACCAGAGGGATACAATGTGTTGGATGCGGGCGGCGCGCCTGTGTTTGTCCCACAGGGTGCAGGTCCCGTCGGGATTGCGCCAGACGGAACAATAAGTGCGGGCGGCCAACCTGTTGGCCAGATCGGACTCGTAAACCCGATTAATCTGGCGGGAATGGTGCGCGAGGATGGCGTAAGGTTTCGCGCTGATGATGGACATGAACCCGCTCTCGAAGGGCGGATGCTGCAGGGTTTTGTCGAGGAATCAAACGTCGACCCAGTTCTGGAAATCTCACGCATGATTGAAGTTCAACGCGCCTATGAGCTTGGCCAAAGCTTTCTCGACAAAGAAGACGAACGTATTCGAAGCGCGATCCGTGCGCTCGGTAAGTAACCCCATTCAGGAGGCATAAAGATGCGAGCCCTTAGAATAGCTGCCGCTGGTATGGCGGCCCAACAAACCCGCGTTGAAGTGATTTCAAACAACCTCGCGAACATGAGCACGACTGGATACAATACGCGCCGCGCCGAGTTCGCAGACTTGCATTATCAACAAATGCAACGACCAGGGACGATAAACGCCTCTGATGGCACGGTTCTGCCAACTGGCGTTCAGCTGGGCCTCGGGGTTCGCCCCACGTCGGTTACCGTCATGCTTTCGCAAGGGTCTCTCGCGGCAACGGGTGGTGACCTTGATATCGGTATTGAAGGCAACGGATACCTTGAAGTTACGCTTCCTGATGGCCGTGCCGCATACACGCGAGACGGTGGTTTAAAGCGTACTGGAGATGGGTTGATTGTTACATCGGATGGCTACCCAGTCGTCCCAAACATCACAATTCCATCCGACGCTCGGTCGATATCAATTAACTCCGTAGGAGAGGTTTACGCCTACTTTGTTGATCAGGTTGAACCGCAATTATTAGGGCAGTTCACGTTGTCCGGCTTCACGAATCCGAAAGGATTGGAGGCTATCGGGTCGAACCTGTTTCTAGAAACACCTGCTTCGGGGCCGTCGGCAGTGACCACTCCCGGGCAAGACGGATTAGGAGTATTGCGGCAAGGATATCTTGAAGACAGCTCCGTTGACCCAGTTCGCGAGATCACGGACCTTATCAAAGCCCAACGAGGCTACGAACTGAACTCAAAAGTCATCTCCGCGGCAGATCAAATGCTGGGTGCGATGGTGCAAATCCGATGATCCGCTTATTCGCGTTCTTTATTGCGCTGGCTGCGCCAGTTTCTGCGGATACCATTGTCGCGGCGCGTACGATACCAGCCCGCAGCTTGATTGGAGCCGATGACGTATTGATACGAGACGTCGATATTGCTGGGGCGCTAACCACTCCTGATTTGGCTATCGGGAAAGAAACACGCGTGGCGCTATATGCAGGGCGTCCGATCCGCGCGGGTGATATCGGACCACCCGCAGTTATCGAACGCAATCAAATCATTACCCTCGTGTATCAGCGAGGCGGTGTCGTGATTTCCACCGAAGGTCGCGCACTTGATCGCGCTGGTCCTGGTGACGTGATTCGCGTGATGAATTTGGCTTCCCGATCAACAGTGAGCGCGCAAATTGATGCGACGGGCACTGCATTAGTTAACCGTTAGGAGTTTTGCATGCGAACCACCACAGTAGTTATGCTGGCGACACTGATGTTGATAACCGCCTGCGCACGCATGCGTGAGGTAGGCAGCCCCCCTGAATTTACACCGCCCCAGGCATCGCCCGAGGCGACAGCGATGCTGACCTATGGAATCACAAGCGACCTTGTGGTTTCCGAGCCCCGAGACGGAACGCCGTCGCTTTGGACGGGCGAGCGTGGATCGCTTCTTGGTGACCGCCGAGCTGTGCAACGCGGTGACATTCTCACGGTGGTTATCAAAATTGATGACAGCGCGTCTATCTCAAATTCAACTGACCGCTCACGTAGCGGATCTGAAAGCCTTTCCATTCCAAACCTGTTTGGTGTGCCTCAGCGCATCGATGAAACGATGCCTGACGGTGCGAGTTTGAGCTCTGCGGTAAATCTAAACTCGAGCTCTTCGTTTGGTGGCGCTGGTTCCGTTCGGCGCAATGAGAAGCTTGAGCTACGGATCGCTGCAACGGTCGTTGATGTGATGCCCAACGGAGTGCTTTCTATCCAAGGTACCCAAGAAGTCCGCGTTAACTATGAAATGCGCGAGCTATTGGTATCCGGCTTTGTTCGCCCGGCGGACATCAGTCGGCAGAACGAGATCACGTATGACAAACTCGCCTCTGCACGGATTTCATATGGCGGTCGCGGCCAGATTTCAGACGTTCAACAACCCCGAATTGGTCAGCAAGTCGCTGACATTATCTTGCCCTTTTAGGAGCGCACTATGAAGAAACTGATCCTCCCAATAATTCTAATGCTTGTTGGTGTTGGCGGGGGCGTTGGGGCTGGTTTAGCTTTGATGCCTGCGCCAGAAGAAGAGGTGGCCGTCGCCATTTGTGTGGACGGTGAGGTCATGGACCCCTTACCCGAGCAAAGCGAACCGGTTGCTGAACCGGTCTCACTGGATTCACGGGAATATGCGCGCATGAACAACCAGTTTGTCGTTCCTGTCGTGGTGAACGATCGCGTAGCTTCGCTGATGGTCATGTCGTTGAGTATTGAGGTCGAGGCGGGGGGCCAAGAAGCTGTGTTCTCTCATGAGCCCAGATTGCGGGACGCGTTTTTACAGGTGATGTTTGATCACGCAAATATTGGCGGCTTCAACGGCGCGTTTACGGCTTCATCAAACATGCGGATTCTGCGTGAAGCTTTGCAAGATGCCGCCGATCAGGTGATGCGCGGGCACATTACAGACGTCCTAATCGTGGATATCGTTCGTCAAGACGTCACCAACTAGCACGCCGTGCTTTGGTTTGGCGCGCTTGCGCGACCGCATTCGCGTGCATCTTCTTGGCGGCTTCAAGTTTTGAAAGTGCCGCGATCATATCACCTCGAATTTGCTCACGATCACGCATTGCCAGTGCCAATTCCTGATTAATGACTGTCTTGCGATCTTGAGCCCATGTGTCCCAACGCAAGTCCGCCCCCGCTCTGGTCGCGGCGCTAAGTGGTTCGGCGCGGACAGGGCGATCGATCTCTTGCAACTTTTCGTTCAGTTGATTGATGCGCTGTACGATCTTCGACATCTTCACTTGTTCGGTTTGGAAGGCCATCTCTAACAGCGGCAACAACCGTTTTGTGGCGTTCAATGCGCTAACCATCAGCGGGCCGCCTTTCTGATGCGATCTGCAAACCGGATCGCCGCTGCAACCGGCTTAAACTGCTCGTTAGGTATTTGCTCACCAATCACAACAGTCGCATAAAGTGCACGTGCTGTTGGCGGGTCAGAATGGATTGGAACGCCGTTTTCATTTGCAATCTCACGGATTTGCGCTGCGACAACGTCGACACCCTTAGCCACACATTCTGGCGCACCACCCCCTGTTCGGTTCCACTTTAATGCAACAGCGTAATGCGTGGGGTTAACGATTATAACGTCCGCTTCGGGTACGTCGCTCATCATTTGGTTCATCGCAATCGCGATGCCTTTCTGCCGGCGCTGTTGCTTCATCGCCGGGTCACCATCCGAATTTTTTGCCTCGTCTGTCAGTTCTTTTCGGGACATCCGGTTCTTCCGAAGATGTTCAGCCCGCTGCCATGTGAAATCAATAATCCCAAGGGTGAGTGCGATGATCAAAACAATCGACATTAACGACGCACATAGGTCCAGTAGGGTTGCTATTACCTGGCGTGATGACAAAGCAATTGCGCCCATTATGTCCGGCAGACGGCCGAGCAAAAAAATGAACAGCACCGTCGAATACAAGATCAGCTTCGAAAAGCTTTTGCCAAATTCAAATAATCCGCTGCGGCCAAATTTGTTTTTCGCTTGTGAAATTGGCGATATGCGCGAAGCCTTAAAAGCCAGTTTCGAGGGCGCAATAACGAAGCCGCGCTGCGCAATAATTGCGAGAATAACCAAAACTGCGGGAATGCTGAACCAAGGGCTAACCGCCGTTCCAACACCGAACATCAAACCACCCATCATTGGGGAACCATTCGCCGCAAACACCGCTGTGGAAATTGTGTCTGAATGCCCTAATAAACCCGAAAGGATTTCCCCTAGTTTCACAAGGGAGAATGCGCCAACAGAAAGACCGGCAATAAGAATGCCCGCGTATGCGGCGGCCGTGTTCAGATCGGCCGAGCGAGCAAAATCCCCTTTCTTGCGCGCCTCGTCCAGTTTGTGTTGGGACGCTTCATATTGCTTATCATCGTCGCCGCTATCGTCGCTCATCGCGTGCCCCGAAATGGATCGAGTATAAACGTGCCCATGGCGTCCACCCAGATTGACAACATAAGCGGCGCGGCAAGCATTAGTAGTACTAGCCCGCCAGCGGTTATCGCAGGCGCACCCACAAATGCGACCATGAGTTGCGGCATCGCTTTGTTAATGACGCCCAGAGTTACGTTGTAAATCAGCGACGAGATGACAAACGGTGCAGCAAGTGTGAAACCCAGTGTAAAGGCGCGTGAAATTTCTGTGACGCCAGCGCGCGTCAGTACATCTGACGGGATGACGTTGCCCATCGGAACTAGGTTGTAACTGTTGATCATAAATTCCGCGATCTGAACATGCAGGCCCATAATGCTTGCGAGCGCGAGGCCACCAATTACCAAAACGTGCCCCATCGCTGGTAGCGGGTCACCGCCAGCGCCACCGAATAGCTGGGACAACGATGTCGATTGAGCAGCGATAGAACCCGCGATCTGAAGTGCAAAGATGAATAAGCGCAACATGAGTCCTAAGAACAATCCGGTAAGTGTTTCGGCCAAGATGAGCCCAATGGTTTGCGATGCCGTAAGCACGGTTTCCAGGCCCGGGATCGCTGGTGCAACGATTGCCGTGAACGCCAATGCGAGCCCTAATTTCACTCGGGTCGGGACGGATTGTTCACCGAAGGCTGGTAGCAAGGCCATCATTGCGCCGACCCGCATGAAGACGAGAAACCCCGCCCAAAGAACGTCTTGGCTGATCGATGAAATTTCCGCCAACACTTCGATCATGCGGGAACCAATCCGACGAGCGATGGTTTAGCGTCTACGCCGATTTCCTCAAAACTTAGCACTGGATTAGGGATACCTTTTGCCGTCAGGACCGTACGCAGAAAGCGGCGGCGTTTCATCGACGTCACGATCGCCGGGTACGAGCCAGCTTCGCCCGCAGTTGTGACTTTTTCGGAGATCGCCGAAGCGAGGCGGTTAAATTCGTCTGGTGGCAGGGCGACATCGCCAAGCCCACGTTCGGAAGTGATTTGGTAGGTCGCAAACGTGTCCTCCCATTCAGGTGCAAGCTGAACGAGTGGGATGGTTCCATCAGGGCGGCGCATTTCGGCAACCAATTGAAAGCCCAGTCGTTGACGTACATGTTCCGCCACACCTTCTACACTAGGATAAAGTTGCCGACCTTCCGCTGTGGCCTCGATGATGAGGGACAGATTTCGAATAGAAACACGTTCTTCCAAAAGCAGTCGAAGTACGGAAAGCAGCATATCGACAGGCACTTTTTCGGGGACAAGTTCATCTAACATTTTACGATTCGCATCTGACCTTGCGGTGTCACCGAGATTGCACATTTCATCCATCAACCGACGAAGTGCTTTTAGGGTCATGAGACGTGAGAAGTTCTTTTTGATGACCTCAAGGAGATGCGTTGCAAGCACTTCTGTCGGGTGGACCGTGGTCAAGCCATTAAGCGAGGCGGCGTCTTGATCGTCAGGGCTGATCCATCGCGCGGGCGCACCATAAACAGGCTCCTTTACGTCTTGACCGTTCGGCGCAGGAGTTTCCGGGCCCGACAACAGAGTCAGCACGCGACCCGGCTGCAGTGTGTCGCGTACTTGTTCGACCCCCTGAACGAGAATTCTGTAGTTGCCGCTTGCGAGCGAAACATTATCCGTGAGGCGAATTTCGGGGAGCAACACCCCAAATTCGGTGGCGACATGATTGCGCATATTGCCGATCCGAACATCCAATCCGACGCCGGGGTCCAGCACCATATCTACAAGATCCGGCGCAAATTCGACATGGATGTCGTCTAGATCGAGAAGGTCGCCAAGACTTTCACGAACAACTGGCGCGTCTGGCTTCGCCTTGGCGATCTCAGCTTCTTTGTCTCTACGTTCGGCGGCCTTCATCCCGTACCAAGCCGCGATACCAAGCGTTGCAGCGCCCGCGACGAATGGCAAAAAGGGTAAGCCCGGAACCAGCGCGAACATAAACATTAGCACACCAACAGTCGCGAGTGCCGCCGGGTGGCCGCCGAGTTGAGCAACAATTGTTAAATCAGTTGCACCGGTTGCGCCGCCACGGGCGAGTAGCAACGCCGCCGCTATTGAGATGATTACGGAAGGGATTTGGTTTACTAGACCGTCACCAACCGTAAGAATCGCATAGGTTTCGAACGCGACGCCAATTGGCATCCCGTGAACGAACGCGCCCATGATCAACCCCATCACGAGGTTCAAAGCCGTTATCAATAGGCCCGCAACAGCATCCCCTTTCACAAACTTTGAGGCGCCATCCAAGGACCCAAAGAACGTCGTTTCGGCCTGTTCGGTTTCACGTCTGCGCTTTGCCTCTGTGTGGTCAATCGCGCCAGCACTCATATCACTGTCAATCGCGAGTTGTTTCCCCGGCATACCATCAAGGGCAAATCGAGCGCCTACTTCCGCCATTCGAGTTGCGCCCTTGTTGATAACAACAAAGTTAACAATCAGCAGAACACCAAAGACGACGAGGCCTAGGAAAACGCTACCTCCCATAACGAAGTCGGCGAACCCTTCAATAACATTCCCAGCTGCGCCGGTTCCGGTATGGCCTTCTCCGATAATGAGTTTGGTTGAGGAAACATTCAATGAAAGTCGTAGCATAAGCGACGCGAGTAAGATCGTCGGGAAGGCAGAGAAATCTAACGGGCGTTCAATAAACAAAGTGACCGTAAAGATAAGGATTGCGAGGGCAAAAGAAGCGGCGAGCCCTATATCAAGCACCCATGATGGCATCGGCAGAATCATCATCACAATGATAGCCATGAGGGCCAACGCGAGCAGAATTGTCGGTTGGAATATTGTTCGAAGCGTCAGATCAGGCATAGACTACCCGATTTGCGATTTCTGATTTCAACGAATGCGAATGTAGCGAGCCTTCTGGCATCATAAATAACCCTGCACTTTTTCTAGCTGGTGATGCATGGGTAAGGCGTGATCCTTTCAAATTGGTAAGGATGGCCAGTTAATTTTCGGGACTCTCCAAACTGAACCGCTGCAATAGATCTTCAACGGATTGGCGGCTGTTTCGCGATTGCGTCAGAATCTCTCGTCTCTCCGCGAGGGTTGCAACCGGCGTTTCGTTTGGAGGCTGCAGCACGGAATTGGCGAACGTCGATAGAATCTCATCCTCCTCGACTGTTAGCCGTTCCCATGCACCCGCGCGAAATTGCAACGCTGGGGAGGATGCGGGCTGATCAACGGACAGGGCCGCCAATGCGGCACGATGTTGACCCAGTCCTTCAAATGCCCGCGCGCGCAGCGTGCGTGCGCGCTCATCTGTCATCCCAAGTAGCGCGTCTATCGCTACGTCAAATTCGCCGGTGCCAAGCGCAGTTTCTGCTAACAGGTATCTGCGTTCAGAGGCTTCTTCGCCGTTTGCATTACCAATAAGGAATGTCGACGCGCGCTCAAAGAAACCAAGATCAATCAAACGACGAGAAACCGCATTCTCAGTTTCTGATGATAGTTCCTCTGGCGTTTCACTAAATGTAAACTCCAGAAACGTTCCAGTCTCAGCATGAGCGACAATATGTGCAAACGTTTGATCAACGATATTATATGCTTCAGCATCGTCGCGGCTCTGTACCAAGTCTAGTGCGACTTGATACTGGCCGGAGGCAATTCGACCTAATGCTTCTGCATTCGCAAGGTCATTTTCGATCGGTGTATCCCGATGTTCTTGTCGCAAAGCCCCTGCCAAAAGCAGATTCGCTTCAGACGGAATCAATCCTTGTTCAAGCTCCAACTCGATTAACCGAATCAATGATTGCGGCGTTGTTCGAGCATTGTCATCTGCCTCGTTTGACAAGACGGTCACCGCAGCCTCTGGGTCATTTGCGCTTTCAGAAATCAACGCCCGTGCGGATTGTACCTCGTGTGTTGTATTGGCGTCCTGACTGTCAGCCGCATTCAACAGTTGGTTCGCTGCATCTAAATCGCCAACGTCCAGAAACCTGCGCGCTAAACGAGGGGATATCTGGCTCCTGAGAGGTTGCGGAAGTGCCAAAAAGTCATGGATGAGTTTGTTTCTATCATTCGCTTCCAGCTTTGTTGGGTGAAGTAGAAAGGCCCACAATGCGCCCGGAGAATTGCAGCCTTCCTGCGCCCGTATTGCGGGATATTCGCCATCGTAGTCGTCGATGATTCCCGCCAATTCCGTAAGAATAATGCGTGACTGACTGGACGCAGGATCGGCGGCGAGAACCAACTTCGCCTCCGCCCCAAATCCAAAATGTAAGTAGAGCCGTGCGAGGCTTTCTTGAGCCTCACGTGGTTCAACACCGAACTCGCCGGCCAAGGCTTCAGTAAGCGAAGAGGCTTGCTCATGAAACCCTCGGAAATCACCCCAAGCGTCAATTTGAAACAAATCCGCGGGGAGGCATTGTTGGTCAAGCGACCTTCCCAACTCAATCCCTAACTGCGCTAGATCTCTGTCCATTGCCGTCGAAATTCCGACCCCAGGACGACCCGGTGCTACAATCGTATCGGTTTCTTCTTGTGTGTGAATCTGCTCCAGTTCAGGCACTTCATTCGAAATTTCGGGCTCTTCATTTACGACTGTAGCGGGCTCCAGAAACCCTTGTGACGCTGCGCGCGCGATTCCTATTGCGAGCGCTTCTTCGGTTGCAGACAGGTCCGTGGGGGCCTGTTCATTTTTGCTAGGCGCTTCGTCATTTGTTTCAGTCGGGAGAGGCGAAAAAGTCAAAAAATTCGGAAATATTTGCGGATAATCTTCCAAGCTTTCAGGAGGCGGGTTCGCAACAATGTTCAAAGGTCCAAATCCAACACTTGATCGTATGGGATTGGGTTCGGGCCCTTCCTTGATGTCGACGACCAAATAGCCCGGTTTCCACAAAAACGCCTCTACTTCGCTATCGACGCCAACAAGTAAATTCAGCGCGTTCGGTGCTGATTGCCGAAGGTCATTGAGGCGGGCCCGTTGTATGCGTTCAAAAACTTGCGACGTGTCAAAGCCGTCTGATCGCCCTTCTAGTTCCAAAACGAAACCGCCCTCGTTTGGCTCAACGGACCACCCCGTATTTGGGCCGATAGAGATCACCAACCTTGAGAACGTATCGTGTTCGCCGCTTCGAATTGTGACTGGGTCAGCGAACGCAAAGAATGGAAGAACGGACAGTATAACAGCAATTCGGATCATGCTGCATCCTGCTTGGCTGCTTTCAATGCCTCTTCGAGATCAGAGAAGCTTGGGCGGCATTGGCCAGGTGTGTTTTGGCGACCGACTTCGATGCAAATGTTCGGGGCGTGCTGGTGCAAGTTGGCGACAAGGACCTCGCGGATAAGTTGATAGAAATGCGCGTCTTCTTCGACCACAGTTTTTACCCGCCCTGCGAATGGCCCAACGAGACCATATGCGAGGAACACGCCCAAGAACGTCCCAACGAGCGCACCGCCGATCATCTTTCCGAGAACCTCAGGCGGTTGATCAATTGACCCCATCGTTTTGATGACGCCAAGAACCGCGGCAACGATACCAAGCGCGGGTAGGCCGTCTGCGATGGTTTGAAGAGCGTGGGTGCCATGCATGCTGTGGTGCATGTTCGCCTCGATTCGCTTTTCGAGCACTTCTTCAACCTGGTGTGGATCGTCGTAGTTCATCGAAGCTGACCGCAGTGTGTCACAGATCAGGGCGACGGCTTCTTTGTCAGCTAAAACCTTGGGATACTTTCCGAAGATGCTGCTTTCTTGTGGTTCTTCGATGTGTGCCTCAAGTCCCACGGGATTGGCGCGCGCGAGTCTGATCAATTCAAACAGAAGGCAAAGAAGATCTCGGTAGTCGTCGGGTTTCCACTTCGTTCCTTTGAAGACTTTCCCCATATCTTTTAGCGTGTGCTTAATCCCAGACATGTCGTTCGAAATTACAAATGCACCGACTGCGGCCCCGCCAATCATGATCATTTCAAACGGCAATGCTTTTAGGATCATTCCCATTTTGCCGCCGGCGAGCGTATAGCCCCCGAAGACCATTACAAAGATGATAACTATGCCGATCAGACCGATCATGATTCTTGCCCCAATTGTTGTCCCATTGGTATTCGCACGGAACTGGTTAAAGATTAGTCTTCAAGACTAATCAGTCGGCGCATTTGCATTGCGACCCGCGATAATAACGCTGATGGAATAGGCCGTTTGAGGTTCTAATCCGGCTAAAATCGCCGCCGCAGCCTCAGGGCGCATTCGAACGAGGAAGCCTGACGCAAAGTCGGGGTCCATTTCCTGAAAAAGGCTTGCAGCGTCAGCGGGCTTCATATTCTCGTACACAGCCGTCAAACGCGTGATATCGCTATCGTTCGCAGTTTCTGAAAGCGTAAGGGCTGCAATAAGAGATTGCTCAGCCGCCTCTAATTCAGCCAATCGTTTGGTGACTTCCTCTTCCGCAGCGCTTAACGCATACAACCTATCCTCTAAGGCCACTTCCCTTTCTGAAACTCGACTTTCGCGCGCCTGCAAAGCCGCTAACAAAGGCTCAACCTCGGGTGCCTCTGGAATGCTGTCAGGCTGATGAGATTCAGTCGTTTCCATTTGCTCTTCCGCGAAGGCGATTGCTGGCCCCATACCCGTTCCGAGCCGGACACCACCCGAAGCGAACAAAAGAGCCGCAGCGAAAACGAGAACGTTCTTTGGCTTTTTAGACACAGACATCGGTGTCACGCGTCCCTTGAAACGAGTGGCTGGCGGACAAAGAATGGGTCGGTCGGCCGTTCGGATTGCGCAGGCTCAGGCAAGTCGTGCAAGGACGCAATCAACAGCTCTAACCGTTTGGCGGCATCTTGTGCGGACTGTGATTGTGTTGCGAGAGATGTGGCGGAGGTTGCTGACGCTGCCTCAGCCTTGGCGAGTGCTTTTGAAAGCTCATCGACTTGAACCGACAAAACCGCAATCGCTCCACCAACACCGTTTTCAAGGTCGGTGAATCGACGCAGTCGACGCGAAAGTACAAAGCAATAAAACCCAACGGCCAATGCGCCCGCTGCGAGAAGAATGTCTGCGATAAACGCCATAACTGACCCTTTCTAGTTCAGTACAAATTCCATGATGAGGATGTCTTTCACGCGCCCTTCACCGACAACGACCTGAACACGCCTTAGCATTTGGGCGCGGAGCCGAATCAATGCGGTGGGATCCTCGAGTTCTGCGACGCGCACAGCACGTAGATAGCCATTTAGGACATCAACAATACGCGGCATCAGGTCTGTCACTTCCTGAGAAAAAGCCGGTTCAACTTCGAGCTGGGCAGTGAACAGCAAATGTTTGGCTTGCGCGTGATCCGGCAAATTGATGACGAGCGTCTCCATAGGAACAAACGCCAACGCTGGAAGGTCTTCTGCGACAGGAACTTCCTCTTCGTGGGCTTCCTCGCTCGATCCTCCAATCATCCCGGACTGCACGGCAAAAAATCCACCACCGCCACCGAGAATCGCCAGAACAAGGCCGAGAATGAGGGGCATCTTAGACGCCTTCTTCGGCGATTCTTCACCTGTATCGTCAGTAGTTTCTTCGATTTCAGCCATGTGAACTGTCCTTATGTGTCTCCTCCTCATTACCGTGAAAGGCACTAACCGATTGTTAATCCTGTGCAGTCTATTGATGGGCATCGGCAGAAAGCCATTGGTAGGGAGAAACCCGCTTGGGAAGCGCAAACACAATCTGGGCGAACTTGGACGCTCGTCGTCGAATCACAGTGATCGGGGCATCGCTTGCGGTTTTCGCTGCGGTTCTATTCATGGCGCGTGCCACCACGTCGTCTAATCTTGCGCTGCTATATGCGGGTCTGGACAATGGTACGGCTGGTGACGTCATTGCCGCGTTGGATCAACGCGGTGTTGAATACGACGTTCAGGGTGGTTCGATCTTTGTCCCAGCGGCGGATCGGGATCGTCTTAGAATGACTCTGGCTGGCGAAGGACTTCCCGCGAACAGTTCTCAAGGGTATGAACTGCTGGATAAACTCTCGGGTTTTGGCACGACGTCGCAGATGTTTGATGCTGCGTACTGGCGAGCAAAAGAAGGTGAGTTGGCAAGGACAATCCTTGCGAGTCCTCATATTCGAGCAGCGCGCGTCCACATTTCAGCGACATCGGCACAGCCGTTTCGACGAGAACAAGCACCCACCGCTGCGGTGACCGTAACCACAGTAAACGGGACCTTAGACACTGGTCAGGCAGATGCATTGCGGTTCCTTGTGGCGTCCGCCGTTCCGGGTCTCGCACCAACTGATGTTGCCGTGATCGATGGTGTGAGCGGATTAGTTTCCAGCGCAGACAGTAGCTCGGTTTCAGTCGACACACACGAAAGAGCTGCCGAACTGAGAAGTCGGGTTGAACGTTTGCTGGCAGCGCGCGTCGGCCCCGGGAATGCGGTGGTCGAAGTCAGTGTCGACACAGTAAACGAAACCGAATCGATCATTGAGCGCAGTTTTGATCCTGAAACCCGCGTTGCGATCAGCACCGAGGTTCAAGAAAGCAGCGCCTCATCGCAAGATAGCCTGTCTGGTGACGTGACAATCGCGTCTAATTTACCGGATGGTGACGCGGCCGGGAACACTGGCGCAGCATCCAATGAGAACACCGAGAGCAGGTCGGTGACTAATTATGAAGTTTCCGAAACACAGCGCGAAGTTCTTCGCGGTCCAGGAGCGGTAAAGCGTATTAGCGTCGCCGTGTTGGTTAACAGTGTGACCTCAGTCGATGAGACCGGGGAAACCGTTACAACTGCCCGGCCAGCGGAAGAACTGGAAGACCTACGTCTTTTAGTGGCATCCGCTGTTGGTCTAGATGAAGGCCGAGGCGACGAAATTACTATTCGTTCAATGGCCTTTGAGTCCTTGCCAGCTATAGGCACAGAGGCTGGTTTGGGCGAGGTCCCGTCTCCACCACTCAATATCATGCAATTGGTCCAAACAGGGGTTCTGGCACTCGTCGCCTTAATCCTAGGACTATTTGTTGTGCGACCGATTCTGACGTCTAACCGCACGGTACCTACTTTACTTGACAACAGCGGTGCTGGTGTTCCCAGTCCAGCATTGGGGTCGGATCCAACCGTAATCGATGGAACCGCATCGCCGGTACAGTCGCCCGCAGCATCACCAAGCATCGCGGACAGCCAGACACAGACGGACGACCCGGTCGACCTACTCCGTGGATTAATTGAGGAACGCCGCGACGAGGCTGTTCAAGTTTTGCAGAGCTGGATTGATGAACCTAGTTCGGAGCTTTCGGAATGAATACCTCTCGCATTCAACTAGAGAAATTTGAGGGCGATGGCGCAAGTCTACAAATCGAAAGCCCAGACTATCGGCGAGGCAAAGCTGATGGGCTCCTCCACGCCGAAACATTAAACGCCACCAAGGTCGCGCAATCCATTAGTGAGATTTCGTCCACGCTGAACGATATGGCGTTTGGGTATGAGGAAGCGCGCCATCATCTTCTCGGGCAGTTGCAACCGCTCGTTCGCCAGATCGCAGACAAGGTTCTACCTGATATCGCTAGGGTCGGATTTGGTGCCCATCTGTCCGAATTGATTAACCTTGAACTGGAGGCTTCCGCGAGTTTGCCAATTCATATCGGGGTGGCACCCGAGGTGCTGGGCGCATTGGACAGTCTGGAAAAACAAGCGCATTGCGTGTTCGTTTCCGACCCAAACCTCATCGAAGGGCAGGCCGTGATTCAACAAAACGGCGTAGAAGTTTTCTTGGATATCCCGTCGTTAGTTCTCGACCTTCAAACCGCATTAAACGGGCTTGAAAGCCCCGAAAGGAGTACCGCCAATGGAACATGAGGCGCTCGCGACCCCGTCCAATCCGCTGCAAAATGTCCCCATCGAAGTAACGATCTCAGTCGGCCGTGCGCGCCCACTTGTTCGGGATCTTCTAGATTTAGGCGAGAACGCTGTTCTTTCGCTTGATAAGCGCATCGATGACCCTGTTGACTTGCTGGTCGGTGGCCGCTTGATCGCGCGCGGTCAACTTGAACAACTTGAAGGAAGCGATTCTGGGCAGCTCGCAGTTCGCCTCACGGAAGTTATTGCTCCAGGTCAGTATGAGACCTAAGCGTGCTATTCTCGCGATCGCATTGGTCGGCACATTACTCGTAGTAAGTCCGGCCTTCGCACAAGAGGTTTCGATCACACTGGACAACGACGGGTCGCTCGCGACGCGGTCGATTCAGCTGTTTGTCTTGATGACAATCCTAAGCATCGTTCCCGGAATCGCGATTATGATTACCTGCTTTCCTTTCATGGTAACTGTCCTCTCAATTCTGCGGCAGGGAATAGGACTTCAGCAATCTCCTCCAAACATGCTGATCATTAGTCTTGCGTTGTTTCTGACGTATTTCGTAATGGAGCCAGTATTCATCGCAGCTTGGACGTCGGGAATTGATCCGCTTCTGAATGATGGCATGCCCCTCGAAGATGCGTTTGTTCGAACCATGGAGCCATTTCGGTCATTCATGGCAAATCGTATCGCACCGGATACCTTTGAAGAACTCGCAAGCCTAAGACCAAACTCCGTCTCCAGTCAGCCGATAGAAACATCCCCTTTGTCGGTGCTCATCCCGTCGTTTTTATTGAGTGAAATTGAACGTGCTTTTCAGGTCGGGTTTATCGTCTTTCTTCCCTTTCTGATTATCGATCTTGTCGTCGCTGCCGTCCTGATGTCGATGGGCATGATGATGGTACCGCCTGCCATCGTATCGCTGCCATTCAAACTCGCCTTCTTTGTCGTCGCAGATGGTTGGAGCTTAATCGCAGCAAGCCTCGTTCGTAGTTATTTTTGATTACGACTTGAGCGTTTAATTTTTCCGGCTCAAGTGTGCTGCTGATCGAAATACCCAACCAGTCAAGTTGGATGAATCCGTACTTAATAAACCATGACGACGTTCTCGTGTGACACTTCCGAAAACTGAAGTCCTTGATAAGCACTCGCCTCATTCAGTCTGAAGTTGGGCTGCGCATCCATGATCTTTGATCCGCATAGCAATTTTTTACATTCGATTCAAAATCACCGTTTGGCAAACCCTGTGCGTAACCGATCTGTGGAGCTAACATCCTAACTTACTCTTGACCGCTTTGCGCTTCGAAGTTCAACTTGATCATGGAAACAAGATTATATCGCTTTCCGTATGCCATACTTGTTTTTCTTCGCATTGAAGACTGGAAGAATACAAATCAAGCGTTCCGTCTGTCTTCAAATCTCTGAAAATACCATTTTTTTAACTTTAACTATCGGACAACGAACTCTGCGTGAAGCGCACCGGCCGCCTTAATGCTTTTGAGGATATCGATCATATCACGTGGCGATACGCCTAGTGCATTCAGGCCCGCGACGACTTCGGATAGAGACGTTCCTTCTTGAATTTCAGCTAAGCCGATGCCTGGCTCTTCGTTTATTTGTGCGTTGGTGTTTGGGACTACCACTGTCTGCCCATCTGAGAATGGGTTGGGTTGAACGACCAAGGGCGCTTCTTCGATGCGTATTGTGAGATTTCCCTGGCTAACTGCGACCCTCGATATCCGTACATCGTCACCCATCACAATCGTTCCCGAACGCTGGTCAATAACAACGCGCGCGCGCCGCTCGGGCTCAACCAAAATGTTCTCAACTTGGACGAGTGCGTGTGCTGGGGACGCTGCTCTTGTCGCTCCGATATCGATTCGTACTGTTCCAGAATCCAACATGACCGCAACACTTCGACCATAGACTTGATTGATTGCAGTTTCAATTCGGGCGGCAGTTGTAAAATCTGGCGACCGCAATGCCAAACGGATGACTTCGAGATCCGCGAGTTCAAATGCGACTTCCCGCTCAACCGTGGCACCTGAGGGAATGACACCAGCGGTTGGGACGCCCTGCACCACGCCTCCACCGTCACCTTCAGCTGATACCCCGCCGGCGATTATTGTTCCTTGGGCTACAGCATAGATCTCACCATCAGCAGCATTCAGCGGGGTCATTATGAGTGTTCCGCCGAGCAAACTGTCTGCGTCACCAATTGCAGAAATCGTAACGTCGATCGGGCTTCCGGTGCGAGCAAACGGAGGCAGGCTTGCCGTCACCAAAACAGCAGCGACATTATTCGGTCGGAACTGTTCACCTGTTACGTTCACGCCCAATCGTTCTAATATGTTGCTCATGATTTCTTCGGTAAACGGTGAGTTACGCAAACCGTCGCCGGTGCCATTTAGCCCAACTACAAGACCGTAACCGACCAAGTCATTTGACCTAACACCGTCGAATTCGACCAAATCCTTAATGCGAATTGGAGAAGCACATGCAGTCGAATGGAAAAGTACGAGAGCAAGTGCGGCTAAAAGTCTGATCAACGCAAATACTCCGTCAGGGATAAGTTCGAAAGGCGTGCCGTTAATGTGTAATGGGTTTTGAGTTGAAGTTGGACGGATTGCAGTCGAGTTGCTGTCTCAAATGGATCAGCTGCTACGAGATCGTTTCGAGCAATGCTAAGGGACGATATTTGCGCTGTTGTCCGGACTGATGCTTGTTCGATCCGCTGCTCGGCATATCCGATACGGGCTTGTAGGCCAGTCAGTCCCGAGGCGCTCGAAAGTAGGTCGATACCTGCTCTTTCCTGTAGTTCTTGTTGGGTTTCAGTTCCAATCCCGAGCGACGGCTCGCCAGCAAGTGCGCCTTTGGCGAGTGCCTTAAGCGTGTCTCGGATCGCTTGGTCATCGGCACGAACTCCAATTTCGACTGTTTGTTCCGCCGCTGAAAGTCGAGAGATGTAACCACTCGCGTCACCAAGGTAGCCATCTGTTTCAAACCCCCCTGCTGGCGCGTCAAACCAGGCGTCTATTGCCGAGTTGATATCGCCGGCAGTCGTTAAACCGACCACCGCACTCTCTAGGTCAGCCATAATTACTTCCGGATCAGCGAGCGCGTTTGAGCCGAAATTGTTTCCGCCAAACATTGTATTGCCTGCAGAGCGTACATTCAGCGTTTTGACAACTGCATCAAAACTTCCTCGTGCAACTTCGGCGGCGTTCTCAATTTGTGACGGGGTGCTTGAGGTGTTAATCGAAAGCAACGCGGCGTTCGCTGTTTCACGATGGCTATCAACACCTGCTATCGTCGTTTGCATAAGTGAAAGAAACTGGCCCGTCTCGACGTTTGACTGAGAAAATTGTTGAAGCATTTGCAGTTGGCGGTCTAGGCCCGCAAGAATAGTCTGATCACCATTCAGATGTGATGTAAGGTCGCTTTTTTCGCCTGACGTGAGTTCTTGCACAAGCGTATTAAGATCATTTTTCAATGAGGTGTTGTGACGCGTTGTCACGAAGTGTTGGCGTAAGTCGCCGATCATCGAAATTGCCATGGTTCAGATCTCCATCAGTCTTTGCATGAGGGTTTGAACAGTTTGAATGACACGCGCGTTTGCCGCGTAGGCCTGTTCAACACGTAGTAGCATTTGCATTTCGTAATCAGTGTCCACGCCATCCGCGGATTCCGCTTCTTTCAAGCTCGACCATCGGGCGTTTGCGAAACTGACTTCAGATTCAAATTCAACACGCCTGCTCCCCATTTCACCTTCGAAGCTAGAGGCGCGGCTAGCAACACTTTGTTGCACAGGATCGGTTGCCGTTGTTCGAGGCTCTGCTATGGCGGTCGAAAGCGCCTGAAGCAAACTGGAGTTTCCGCTCGCCCCAGGTGTGGCCGCGTTAAGTCCGTCACGTAGCTTCGTTATATCGCCGCCATTGGAAGGGTCCACAAGCGCATTGAGCGAAATTCGTGACGATAAACCAAGGGTGTTTGCAACATCAAAGACGGCACCGGCATCGGTTAAGATGCCCGCTTGGCCAACAGCTAATGTGGGGTCGACGTTTGGATCTTGAAGTCGACCAATTAGGTCAGCTGCAATTGTGTCCAAACCTGCTTGTGCTGAGACAAGTTCCGAATCTCGTGCTTGAAACGCAGCCCCAAGCGTTCCTCCAGCGAGCTTACCGACGCCGTCGCTCCCGATCTGCTGCCCGTCCAGTGTAATGCCATTCAGGCCACCACTTTGAAGGGTCATATCAGGTGTGATAACAGGATTTTGAACAAACCCGAAAACCTTAGCTTCACCATCAATCAAGGTTTCGCCGCTTGGAGACATTAGTGCTATTTGACCGCCACTTCGGTTCATCTCTCGCACAGGGACAATTTTGGAGATCTCATCAATGGCCAGCTGTCTTTGGTCCATCAAACCCGACGCATCGTAACCCGAATTCTTTGCATTCGTGATGTCTTTATTGAGTTGTTCGACCTGTCCAAGCGCCGTGTTCAACCTCGTGACTTGATCAGAAATAGAAGCATCCGCGCGTTCTCTTTCGGTTTGGATTCCTTGTGATGCAGTGTTCAAAGTGGCGGCGACATCGCTAAGCTTTTCGGCCAAAACCGATAGATTGATGCTTGAAGACGGGTCAGACGCGGCGCCGATTAGCGCAGTCTCTACAGCGACAATTCGGTCTGAAATTGATCCGGTGCTACCGGCCTCTCCGACCACATCTTGGACGCGAGTCATAGTCGAAACCAAGGAGCTGTATTCCCCCAAACTCGCACCAGCCAAACGTCGGTCGCCAAGAATTCCACGATCAACGTGACGCGTCACTGACCCGATTTCGACGCCTGCACCGCGCCCACCAACAACTGCCGATGATAGGTTTAGAGACCGGCGTCCGTATCCGTCCGTCAGAGAGTTGGACACGTTTGAGGACACAACCTCGGCCATGCGTGACGCGGCAGTCATTCCTGATAGTGCGTTAGAAAGTGAGCTGGAAATACTCATGGCCATTTACCTCAGTTAATTATCTTTTGATGTTGGTGGTTTCTTGCAGCATTTCATCCACGGTCTGAATGACCTTAGCGTTGGAAGAATAGGCGCGTTGAGTTTGGATCAACTGTGTAAGTTCGCCAGCCACATCAGTGGCGGATTCTTCGCGCGCAAAACTTACGATGTCCCCTGTCGGGCCATCACCAGCATCCCAAAGGTAGAACGGCCCACTCTCTGGCGTCACGGTGTAGCTTTGGTGGTCTTGTGTGACCAGCCCGTTTTCATTTGGGACATCAACGATTGGGACTTGGTAAATCGTTCGAGAAACACCTGTGTCAAAGAATGCATGAACGAAACCATTTGCATCGACTTCAACAGAAGTCATGTTGCCAACAGGTGAGCCATCTTTCGTCACCGAAACGGGGGCGAACGCATCTGAAAGTTGCGACAACCCGCCTGCTTCACCTAACACGCCAATGCCGATGGAAACATCGCCTCCGTCAACCGCGACGGTGACGGACCCGTCAGCGGCATCGTAAGGGTCACCGACTGTGTCTGTGACCGACAGAAGACGACCACCTAGCCCGGGCGTATCATCAAACTGGAGCGTATAATTTCCAACCACTGCGCCTCCACTCGCGCTGTCTTCAATCAACATTGTCCAAGTATTCGACGATCCCGTAACTGGGACAGTAGGGACAAAACTAACCGAAAGGTTTTCAGCGATGCCAAGGTTGTCGAAGTACTCAATAGATAGCGATTCAGTATCACCAGTTGCGCCGGCCGACGTTTCAGTAGCAGGAAGGTTAACCGACAGCTGAATCGCAGTAGTAGGGTCGCTGACGAATTGGTTTGTGTCGACGCGAACCGGTTCCAGTCCTCCGGAACTGTCACGCGGGAGGGTTGGGATAGATCCGTCTGGATTGGCCGGCCATCCCAGTAAAACCAAACCCGACTCCGTGGTGAGATAACCGTCCGCATCCGCGCGAAACGATCCTGTTGTTGAAAGGAGCATGGGGAAGTCTGTTGCTGCACCAACGCCAAGGGCCGACCCTTCTGTAACGGGCAACATACCGCGGCCGCGCACGGCAAGATCTGTAGGGTTTGACGTAGATACGAGCGGTCCACGTTCATCAATCAGACGCTGTGTCGTGACGCGAACACCGCCTGCTGCATAAGTGCCTTTACCACTATCAATCACCATTGAGTGAAAGTCGGCGACTGCACGCTTGTAGCCGTAGGTTGAGGAGTTCGCGATATTGTCTGAAATTGTAGCAAGGCGGCTCGCATTGGATGCGAGCCCCGCTACGCTGGCATTTAGGGAAGATGAAATCGTCATGTGCTTGGCCTTTCTGTCGCAAGGTTGGACGTACTTGTGTCAGACCTACCCCCAAGCCACTTAACGTTCGGCTAATAGATAAAATGCAGCGGAAATTTTCTTCTTCGTTACTCCACAACCCGCAGCAATGTGATCTCGATCCGGTTGTTTCGGACTGACACAGAGCTTTCACGTGCAAGGTCCCGATCAGCGTGCCCGGTCATGCGAGCAATTCGCTGCGGATCAAGATCGCCCGCCTCCAATAAACGACGCACGGTCTCAGCACGGCCAGAGGAAATGTCCCAGACCGGACGTTCTGCAACAACGAGCGGCAGCGTGCGGGTATGGCCATCGACGGCGACAGGATTTGTGACCAAGTCGAACACCCGCGCAAACATCGTTGTCAGCTCTATCAAGACAAGGGTCGGTTCAGTGCCTTCGTCAACAAACAATGGTGCATTCTCACGGGCGAAAATCTCAATGATCAGGCCTTCGTCAGTCAGACGCGTAATAACGTGGCGCAAGGCCTCTTGTTGAATTAGGCTTTCACCGCCGATACCAAGAAGCATTGATTCAACTTCCTGCAGCGCCGCAATTTCGGCCGCCCGTTCTAGCGCACCAGCGTCTTCACCAATCGTAGGAACGCCACCGGATTGCCCTGTACCGTCTTGTACCAACGTATCGTCGGTGAAGATGTTGGTGCCACCAAACATCCCCTCGCCGCCGCCGGAAATCCGGTTCACCGGAATCGTTGGTGAAAAGTAATCGGCAATGCCTTTGCGCTGTTGTTCGGTTGTCGCGTTCAACAACCACATAAGTAAAAAGAACGCCATCATCGCGGTCACGAAATCCGCGTAGGCAACTTTCCAAGCGCCACCGTGGTGCCCACCACCGGCGACAACTTTCTTACGTTTGATGATGATCGGTCTATTTGATAGATCTGACATGGCCCACTCCAGTTCTGTGTTGAACAGGAGCCTATCAACGACGCCTAGCGCTCAGCGTGATCGAAATGTGTTGGCCTTATGACGAACGTTTAAAATAAATCTCATCTGGTCCGCAAAATTCGACTAAATCATACTCGTTTTCGTCCATGAGCTTTTTAATTTCAGACGTGCCAGTATTGTTCTCAATCGCCCATGCTTTGACATTATGATCTTTGAAGGGGAAGCTCTTTAGGCAAGCAATTTCGCCGCCTTCTATATCTAGAGAAAGAAAGTCTGGATCGGGTATTTTGGCAAATTCCAGAATGCTCGATAGGGTTCTGGTTTTGACCTTCGTTACGTTCTCTTGGTGGCGTTTGTCATTGCGCACTGTTTGCAACAGCTTTTTGTCGTAGGTAGCCGCCAATCCACTCATCTGGGTGAAGCCTTCGCTGATT
Source organism: Octadecabacter ascidiaceicola (assembly GCF_900185015.1). Classification (GTDB taxonomy): domain Bacteria; phylum Pseudomonadota; class Alphaproteobacteria; order Rhodobacterales; family Rhodobacteraceae; genus Octadecabacter; species Octadecabacter ascidiaceicola. The sequence goes on from NZ_FXYD01000003.1 coordinate 555,408, forward strand.
TCGATGAACTCCGCCTCACCTTCGGTCGGTGCAATCGCGGCTTCAATGCAGGGGCACGTTCTATACGCAGCCGCCTTAACGAGCTGTGCCTTTACGGGTTCAACAAGTGCGCCCGTCCAGCCACGGTTTGTTTCAAGAAAAAACGTATTTGAGCCTGTTACACCGTCGTAACCACCAACGTCGATGAACGTACCCTCGCGTTTGTTTTTCATGATTTGGTCAATTACGTAATCCTGTCCGGCTTGCGACGTGTACGCATACCGGGGCGATAACATCTGCCGAACCTCGTGAAACCGGCGGACCAAAGGACCACGTTCGCGCGTTCGGTTGTTTTCGAGAGCGCTCTGAAGCTTTCTGGCTTCTTTGCGCAAAAGGCGGCGTGCTTCGGTTACGTTCTCGGTCATGTTTCGACTCCATGATCGCTGTAGGATTTCTCTTCGACCAAGGCCGAACCTAGCAACAGGTTGATTTTCTTTTTTATGTCGGCGCGCTTGTCGTTGGTGATATAAACGGCGCGAGCAAGGCGAATGAATTCATCGCCAAAGTCCTTGGCCTTTTCGCAATCGCGAATGTCATCTTCGATGACCCAAAGATCGGCATTGATCGCATATAGTTCATCCCAGAGAGCCGTGAGCGCGGCGCTGGGCGGAACATGAGCATTAGCTGTGTCCATGAGGGCCGCCTTTTCAACGCGAACATTGTGGGCCTTTGCTGGATCTGAAATGCGTTCTTCTTTCAAACGAAGGATCGTCAATTTGTCGATCAACTCGCCAGGGGCTGTCGGAACAAGAATATGATCAGCCATGTTTCGAAACCTCTTTAGCCAGCGCTTTGTTTACTGCATCAAATGCTGATGCCCAGTCTTGTGGTTTTGCCTGCCGGAATAGCCGCATCGACGGATACCACGGTGTCGTTTTGCCTTTGTGCCGGTAGACCCAGAAGGCGTCCCAATGAAGCATGACCCAAACGGGAATCCCAAGTGATCCAGCGATGTGTGCAGTGGCAGTGTCTGATGTGATGATCAGATCCATTTCTTGCATCGTTGCAGCGCAATCCGCGAAATCGCGGTCCGTGCTTGCGGTGTCGATGATTAGCGCCGAACTTCCGTCCTGATGAAAGGCCTCTAAGAACGGCCCCTTATAGAGGGAGAACAGTTGGATGTTTGGGATATTTGCCATTGGCAGAAATTCGCGATGTGTAAACGAGCGGAACGTGTTGCCTTTATAGGTCGCGGACCCTGACCAAACGACACCAACCTTAAACATGTCACGATGCTTTGCGGTTAGTCCTTTAGCGCGATCAATTGATTCTACAGGGATATTCAATTTGACGGGCGTAGGAACGGCGCCGCTTTCGTTTGGACCGTAAACAAGTTTTGGCATGTCCATCAGGCTAAGCCACATATCAACCGGATCGTCCTTGGATGCAGCCGGACCGACCCAGTCAACGCCCTCCATTCCTTCAAACATGCGCAACAACGGCTTCTTAGCAACGAGGCGGACCCTTGCACCCATGGCGACGATAAGGGGAATAAATCGCGCCATTAGGACCATGTCGCCGAACCCCTGTTCCGGCAGGATTAAAAGTGTTTTACCGTTGACTGAAAGGCCATCTTCCCACTTCGTAAACGGGAGTTCAGGGCGGTCTAATTCGTCACTATTCCAACGTGAGTCATAAGAACGGAATGCGGCGCCGTACTGCCCAGCGCCCAGCTGAGCAAACGCGAGTTGGAGCTTAATTTCTGTCTCGTTTGGATAAGCTTCAATCATCGGGACGAGATAATCGATCGCGTCCTGATACCGCCCCAAACCACGCAAGCACCGGCCAATCATTGCGTGGTGCATTAGGTGGCTCGGATCAATCTGTAAGGACTTATTGCGAAGTTCAATCGAATGCTCGTAGTCCCCAAGATCGGACAAGATGTTGGAATAGTTGTTGAGGACCCCTGCGTCGTTTGGCGCGAGGGCGTATGCCCGAATTTGTGCGGTTCGGCCCATTTCATGGCGGCCAATCGAGCGATAGAGCGCCCCGAGGTTGGTCCAAATTCCAGCATCCGAAGGGTGCTGCTGCAAGACACGTGAATACCCTTCAAGTGCCTCGTCATAACGGCCGGCTCTATGCGCTTTCACAGATTGGTGGCGCACGTCGGCCCAAGTCGCAATGGCCATGGATTAGGCCTTGCTTCGCTTACGTGTGATTGGCTTGAGCAGCGTGTCTGGCCGCCTCTCTTCAGCGGCCTCAAACAGCGAGAATGTCTGGTTTACGTAATTCACCGCGCCAGAGATCATTTCCATGTAGTCGTTCAGTTCCGGCGTGACCTCAGTCTCAGTCACAACGATGCTACGTTCGGGAGACTGCGTTTCAAACCCAGCGTAAAACAAAGGATCGCCGCGTTTGATTTTGATCGGTTTGTCTGGCTCGTGCCATTCAAACGCCCACATCAACGGACGCGGCCAGACATTGATCGGGAAACGGCCACCAAAGATCGTGCCGGGAAGCGGGTCTTTGGTGTAATGCATGAACGGGCTTACTTGACTCATGTAGACCGGCTCGTCTGAGATGAAGACATATGGCAGCGAAAGCTGAATCGTCGGGACGCCCTTTGTGCGCCATTCGACCTCGGACGTGATGTGTAGCTTATCGCCAAGTTTGCTTGCACGGATGTTGGACTGCGTTCCCGCTAGGTTTCGCAATACAGGCTTACCCTTATCGTCACGCGCAAAGCCGATGTGGATATCAAAAGGACACTTCACCATGAAGTATCTGCTTTCCATGTTGATAACGGCAGGGCAGCGAGATGCAGACTTTGCATGTTCGCGGTTCACCTCAACAGACCGGACACGCTCAGGTGCATCATAAATTATGCCACCTTTTTTATCGCTGAGGAACCAGCCCACTTGTACAGGACCACGTCCCTCAGGAGTGTCTTTTGTGTTCTCAAATGCCACTGACAACCGCATCGCCGTCTCCAATAATACTCTTTTTAGGGGATAGAATCGTAAAGCCCCCCACAAGTCAAAACCAATGCTGCAATAACTTGCCCGCGTGACAACAAAGCAGCGCGAGCTAGGAAAAACTGTGGCGACATATGATGTCCAGACGACACTAGACAGAAAATTGCTTCGCTGGTTCTGTTGAAAAAGTCGTTAACCTGAGGATCCGCCATGAAAGACTAGTACCGCGTCGTTGCAATTGGAGGCGGCGGCGTCGGCGCATCCGTTCTGTATCACCTCGCGAAATTCGGGTGGACTGACGTCGCATTAATCGAGCGCAATGCGCTGAATGCAGACCCTAACATGAACTCTTTGTAGGCATACACGATTGACTTGCTTTCAGAAGTTGAAGAAGAATCCGGTATCTAGCGTTTGAGCGCTATCCTTGTTTGAACGATGTTGGCATTTCTAACTGGGTCAACGGCGCATTCACCTTCTCACCAGATGGAAACCTTCTGGTTGGGCCAGTGCAATCGGTGCCAAATTACTGGCTCGCCTGTGGCGTTATGGCTGGTTTTCTTCAGGGTGGCGGAGTTGGCAAAACTCTCACGGAATGGTTGATTTATGGCGATACAGAGACTGATACCCGGTCTATGGACATCGCGCATCAGTCGAACAAAGAGTACATCAAGCAAACGGCTGGCCAATTCTATTCTCGTCGCTTTGTGATGTCGTACCCGAACGAACAGCTCCCTGCTGGGCGCTACTACTTGCGTGAATGGCATAAGCGTTGGTTCGAAGACCATATGGCCACACGTTAAAGCAGTCGATCGCGATGGTGATGGCCGACAAGGCTTATGCCGAACTGGGCACCGAATTCTCCGTTCATGTTGTCGGCATCGAACGAAACGCGAAGGTACTTGCGCCATCACCCTACGACCCGGACGGTTCAGCCATGCGAGGTTAAGCAACAGCGCTGTCGGTGGTTTCATTTCGGACCCTTGCGCTTTCTGATTTGAGGGGTGAAACCTATTGCCTCACATACGGAGGCAGCGCGATGACTTTCAAACCCGCCAAATGGCCACGCAAGTTGCGTTCACAAAAGTGGTTCGGTGGAACTGGCAAAGATGCGATTTATCACCGTGGCTGGATGAAGAACCAAGGGTATCCGGATGACTTGTTCGATGGCCGCCCTGTTATCGGAATTTGCAATACATGGTCGGACCTAACGCCGTGCAACGGGCACTTGCGTGAACTTGCCGAGAAGGTGAAGAACGGCGTCTGGGAGGCGGGCGGTTTCCCTGTCGAGTTCCCTGTCTTTAGCCCATCGGAATCCGCGCTTCGCCCAACGGCGATGATGTTTCGCAACCTATGTGCAATGGATGTCGAAGAGGCCTTACGAGGTAAACCGGTCGATGGCGTCGTACTCATGGCGGGCTGCGATAAAACCACCCCCGCCCTTTTGATGGGCGCGGCCTCTGTCGATTTGCCGGCGATCGTTGTTTCTGGTGGGCCGATGTTGAACGGTCATTTCCGTGGCGAGCGGGTTGGCTCTGGCACCCACATTCGACGATTCAACGAGGCGGTGAAAGCTGGCGAGATGTCTCCGGAGGAGTTCGTTGAAGCTGAGGCATCTATGTCTCGCAGCGCAGGCGGCTGTAATACTATGGGTACCGCGTCGACGATGGCAAGTATGGCCGAAGCGTTGGGGATGGCACTCTCTGGCAACGCCGCAATTCCAGCGGTGGATAGTCGCCGCCGTATGATGAGCCAACTGACGGGTCGACGTATCGTTCAGATGGTCAAAGACGATTTGAAGCCATCCGACATTATGACCAAGAAAGCGTTTGAAAACGCGATCCGTACGAATGGTGCGATTGGTGGTTCGACCAACGCTGTGGTTCACCTTCAAGCGCTCGCAGGTCGTTGCGAAGTACCCCTTTCCCTTGAAGATTGGGATCGCTGCGGCAAGGACGTCCCGACAATCGTGAACCTGCTCCCGTCAGGTAAATGGCTGATGGAGGAATTCTTTTATGCTGGTGGACTTCCCGTTGTAATTAAGCGCCTTGGTGAAATGGGAATACTTCACAAGGATGCCCTGACTGTGAGCGGCGGATCGATTTGGGACGAGGTGAAGGACGTTCAGAACTGGAATGACGATGTGATTGTTCCAACTGAAAAAGCTTTGCGAAAATCGGGTGGGATCGCAGTACTACGCGGAAACCTTGCTCCGAACGGTGCGATTATCAAACCTTCTGCTGCGACCCCAGAACTGATGGAACATAGCGGTCGTGCTGTCGTTTTTGAAGATATCGACGACTACAAAGCACGCGTTGATCTCGATGATCTCGACATCGATGAAACCTGCATCATGGTTCTGAAGAACTGCGGCCCCAAAGGGTACCCGGGCATGGCCGAAGTTGGCGATATGGCGTTGCCTGCCAAACTTTTGAAGGCAGGTGTTCGCGACATGGTTCGGATTTCAGACGCACGTATGTCTGGCACGGCCTACGGAACAGTTGTTCTGCATACTGCGCCGGAAGCTGCTGCCGGTGGCCCGCTTGCGGTCGTACGATCAGGTGACATGATCGAACTTAACGTCGCTGAACGCCGCATTCACCTCGACATAACTGACGACGAACTCGCAGCGCGTTTGACCGAGTGGGTACCCCCAGTTCAGCGGCCTGCAAGTGGTTATGCGCAACTATACCACGACAAGGTAAACCGCGCCGATGAGGGTGCGGATTTTGATTTTCTCGTTGGACGGCGTGGTAATGACGTGGCGCGAGAGTCCCACTGATGAAGATCGCCTTGGTAGGAATTGGCAAGATCGCCGTTGATCAACATGTACCGTCTATGGCTACGTCAAGTGATTGGGAAATCGCGGCGACTGTAAGCCGTTCTGGAACAGTTAACGGAGTACCGTCCTACACTTGCTTAGACACTATGCTTGCCGAAAACCTCGATGTTGGTGTCGTGAGTCTCTGTTTGCCCCCGGCTCCAAGGTTTGAGTATGCCGCCGCCTGTTTGCGGGCCGGGCGGCATGTGATGCTGGAGAAGCCTCCCGGTGCAACTTTGGCTGAAGTCTACGAGTTAGAGAGAATTGCGCGGGATGCTGGCGTTACCCTATTTGCGACATGGCACAGTCGTATGGCGAAGGGCGTACAGGCTGCGAAGAACGCTTTGGCTGGTAAAACTGTTGCGAAGGGCCACATCAATTGGAAAGAAAACGTACGCCAATGGCACCCGAACCAAGATTGGGTTTTTGAACCTGGAGGCATGGGTGTGCTTGATCCCGGTATTAACGCACTATCGGTTATGACTGAGGTATTACCTTCGCCCGTTCATCTTAACTCGGCTAGACTACACACGCCTAGCAATCGCCAGACACCTATTCGCGCAGAGGTGGAATTTACCGGAAGCATCACTGCTTCGTTTGACTGGCTTAAGGAAGGTGATCAAACGTGGGAGCAGACGTATACGACCACGGATGGGATGGTCGTGCACCTTAAGGAAGGTGGCAATCGATGCGTTGTAGATTGCGAAGAGAAATCCGTAGGCGATCTCGGTGAGTATCCGGCACTCTATGCGCGTATGACGGCACTTGTGGAGCAAGGTCGAAGCGACGTCGACTTGTCACCAATGGTTCATGTTTCGGATATCATGACGCTGGCACACAGAGAGATCGCGCCAGCGTTCAATTGGTAGCAGTCATGCAATGATGGGCCTGTTCAATTTCATTGAAGGTGCGAATCTAGGTTCTTTGTCAGTACAAAAGACCGAGAGATCAGAGATTGCTGCAATTCTTGCTGGGGCCTTGCGTTCGAACTTTGAATGATCTGCGGCGAGGATCGTCGTGTGACTGCTTTCAATGGCAGCTTGGCTGACGATTACTTCGTCAAGGTCGTAGTCATAGATCCCGCCGTTTTCATCCAAGGCTGAGCACCCGATAATTGCTGTATCAAGCTTGAACTGCCGTACCGAAGTTGCAGCTTGCGCCCCGATAAGGCCCGCATCCGAAGGTCGTACATTCCCGCCTGTCACGATGACTTTGCAGTGTCTGTTATTCGACAGGATTGGGACAGCGTTTAGGTTGTTTGTGACAACCATTAATCCGTCATGATGGACGAGTGCACGTGCAATTGCTTCGCAAGTCGTTCCAATTCCCAAGAATATGGATGTACCGTTCTGGATTCCAGCTGCACAGGCGATCCCGATTCGCGCCTTTGCATCATCGTTTAATCGCCGACGTTCTTCGTACCGAATGTTCGTTAATCCCGAAGGCAAAACCGCTCCACCATGGACTCGAACAAGCCGCCCCTGCTCAGTTAGCTCCCTCAGATCCCGACGAATGGTCTGAAGCGTAACATCAAACGCGCCGGCGAGGCCTTCAACGGAAACTTTTCCGTCCTGTCGCGCACGATCCAAGATTTGTGAATGTCTAAAACTCATAGCCATTCGCTAGCATGAAATGTTCGGTTTTACCACAAACGAACACAAACGAAGTTCGTTCTTTTTCTTTTCTGAATTCTGGTAGAGACTACCCACAAATCACTACGATGGATGGCTGAAATGTCGGAAGTACAATTGGACTACGACCTTTTTATTATTGGCGGCGGTATAAACGGCTGCGGCATCGCGCGGGACGCTTCAGGGCGCGGACTAAATGTCGGTTTGGCCGAGATGAATGACCTCGCATCCGCTACATCAAGTGCATCCACGAAGATGTTCCACGGCGGGTTGCGCTACCTTGAGTACTTCGAAGTGAACCTGGTCCGAAAGGCATTGGTCGAACGCGAGACTTTGCTACGGGCCATGCCCCACATCAGCTGGCCAATGCGATTCGTATTACCCTATCAAAAGGACATGCGTTTTGAGGGGTCGACCCCAACGTCAAAGGTTCTGAACATCGTGATGCCGTGGATGAAGGGCCGCCGACCAGCTTGGCTAATTCGTCTTGGTCTATTTTTGTATGACAATCTTGGCGGGCGACAAATTTTGCCAAGCACGTCGACCCTCGACCTAACTACAGCGCCCGAAGGTGAAGATATCGAAGACCGGTTTGAAAAGGCCTTTGAATATTCTGACTGCTGGGTAGAAGATTCGCGCCTTGTTGTCTTGAATGCCCGTGACGCGGAAAACCGTGGCGCGTCGATCATGGTTCGCACCAAGGTCGTCTCTTCCATTCGTCATGATGACCACTGGGTGGTTCAACTGCGCGACCAAGATACCGGCGAAGAGACTACTATTCGCACGAAGATGCTGGTCAATGCCGCCGGCCCTTGGGTGGGCGACATCATTCAGCAAAAGGTTCGGTTGAATTCGGTCGAAGACGTGCGTTTGGTTCGTGGATCACACATCGTCACGAAGCGGCGTTTCACCCATGACAAAAGCTATTTCTTTCAGGGTACAGACGGGCGGATCATTTTCGCGATCCCCTATGAGACGGACTTTACCTTAATCGGCACGACTGAGGCCGAACATGAGAACCCTGATGAAGCGCCCGTTTGTTCGGACGAAGAACGTGCCTACCTCGTTGCGTTTGCGAACCAGTATTTCAAGCAAGACATTACGACAGACGACGTTGTCTGGACCTACTCCGGTGTGCGGCCGCTTTATGACGATGGCGCCAAAAGCGCGACGGCTGCGACCCGTGACTACATCCTGAAAGTCGACAGTGAGGGCGGTGCGCCGATCCTGAACATTTTTGGCGGTAAAATCACAACCTACCGTCGCCTCGCGGAGGGAGCCTTGGACAAGATCCGTCCCTACTTCGAAAATCTACCGGATGATTGGACAGCGGGCGTCGCATTGCCCGGTGGGGACTTTCCTGTTGATGGTGTTGAAGCGCTAATCGACACTCTTAAGGCAGAGTTCGCCTTCCTCGATGACCGTTGGGCAAGACGCATGGTACGCGCTTACGGAACCGACGCACGTTTAATTTTGGCGCGCGCCACCAGCGTGCAAGACCTCGGTAAAGACTTCAGCGCGACGCTTCATGAAGCTGAAGTTGTCTGGCTCATGGAGAAAGAATTTGCCCGCCGCGCCGATGATATCGTTTGGCGGCGAAATAAGCTTGGGCTTCGCATGTCGACCGAACAAATCGAAGCGCTGGACGCTTGGATGTTGGCCCGCGGCGCATCTTCATAACGTAGTGTTAGGTCGTGATCACAAGATCCAAATGGTCAGCCAAGTAAATCTTTAACCACGGGGTGAACTGATTGGGTTCGCGGGTAACTTGCATCGCGAGGTCGTAGATATCGACCCAACGGGTTTCAGCGACTTCGTCCGGGTTTAGGTTCAGTCCAAGGGTATTCTTGTCTGTTTGCGCAACGAACAGATCAACGACCTCGTGTTCGATCAACCCGCCGCCAACGTCTGCACGATACTCGATCTGATCTCGATACGTAGGTATCAACCCTTCGATCCCAAGTTCATCCTTAAGCCGACGCACGGCGCAAACCTCTGGGTCTTCGTCCCAGTGTGGGTGCGTGCAGCAGGTATTCGCCCACAGTCCGGGTGTGTGGTATTTCGACAGAGCACGACGTTGGGTCAGAACAGACGTGCCATCCATCACGAAGACAGACACAGCTTTATGCCGGATGCCTTTTTGATGGGCTTCCAGTTTTTCTACAGGAGTTAGAAGTCCGTCAATCCATGCTGGAATCATCGTCATCTGGCACTGTTCCACTGTCATTTTGCTCTTAGCAGGCCCACTGAAGTTGTCATATGGGTCATTCGACGTATGTATGCATCAAGTCTTTCCCTCATGCACGCCGCGTTCTGCAAGCAAAACCACGAAAGGACTGAGCGCGGCATGTTATCGCATATCAGCGATCCAACGCTTATTCCGCTGGACGGTACTGCCGAAAGGGTTAGTTTCCGCCTCACAGCGGCAGGTGCCGCTTTCATTAGACGCTAGGGAGATTCCTATGTCCAAATTTATTCTCGCCGCAGCAGCGGCGCTTCTTTCAACACCAGTTTTTGCTGATGGCCACGCGGCTACAGGTGATGCTGAAGCTGGTGAACAACAGTTCAACCGTCAGTGTGTTGCTTGCCACATCGTAGCCGATGCTGACGGTGAAGTCCTCGCTGGTCGCAACGCTCGTACCGGCCCGAACCTTTACGGTATCGCAGGGCGTCAGCTCGGCGCAGTCGAAGGTTTTCGGTATGGCGATTCCATCGTAGAATTGGGTGAAGGTGGTGCTGTCTGGACCGAAGAAGCATTCGCGAGCTACGTCCAAGATCCGACTACATGGCTTCGAGAAGTACTTGAAAACGATCGCGCGCGCAGCAAGATGGCGTACCGCGTTCGTAACGAGCAGGACGCTCTCGATATGTACGCATTCCTCGCGACATTCTCGGCGGCTGAATAAGCGTTCGAAGAACGCGCGCCGAATACAATTCAGAAATTGGGCTGCGCATTGCGCGGCCCAGTTTATTTCAAGCCTCTCCTATTGGTCACATTCGTGTCAGGGCGATTGTGTGAACAGAACGCATAGGTCACAACTCTCTTTAAACACTTGAGAGGCCCAATGCTTGACGCAACCGCACGTAAATTGATCGACCCACCGCTGAATGCGTTGGGTAAGACCTTGGCGGCGCGTGGCGTAACAGCAGATGGCGTAACTCTGGTGGGGCTCGCGCTTGGTATCGTTGCTGCCATGATGATCGCCGTAGGGCTGCCGCTTATCGCGCTTGTCCCGCTACTCGCGTCTCGGATTGCTGATGGGTTGGACGGCGCTGTCGCGCGAGCGTCTAAAACCACAGACTTCGGGGGCTACCTCGATATTGCGTGCGATTTTCTGTTTTACGGAGCTATTCCATTTGCGTTCGTGGTGCTGGACCCGTCTGCAAACGCCATCGCTGGCGCGTTCTTGTTGATGAGCTTCTATTTCAACGGAACCAGCTTTCTGGGCTACGCGATCCTTGCGGAAAAACGTGGGCTAGAAACATCTGCGCAAGGCGTGAAATCTCTCTACTTCTCCAACGGGCTATTGGAAGGCACAGAAACCATCGTGTTCTTTGTCCTACTTTGCCTCTTCCCGACATCCTTCGCGGTTCTCGCATGGATTTTCGGATTGCTGTGCTTTGCCACCGCAACACTTCGCCTCTTCGCCGCTCGGCGGGTTTTTACAATGAAGGAAGACTAATGAAATATCTCGCTTTGGTAGCCGCGCTTGCGGCCCCCACGTTTGCATTCGCCAACCCTGACCCGGCTGATTGGGACGCGGTTACTGCGGAGGCCAAAGGCCAAACCGTCTATTGGAACGCTTGGGGTGGATCGACCACGACAAACGACTTCATCGCATGGGTCGGTGACCGTGTTATGGAAGATTACGGCGTGACACTTGAGCATGTAAAACTCACGGACACAGCCGATGCCGTGACCCGTGTGCTAAGCGAAAAGCAAGCTGGCGAAGACGACGACGGAGCGATCGACATGATCTGGATCAACGGATCCAACTTCGCAGCTATGAAAGAGGCTGATCTGTTGTTCGGGCCGTTTGCCGAACAGCTGCCAAACTGGGCGGTTGTGGATAGCGAAGGCAAGACCGTCCAAACTGACTTTACAGTTCCGGTTGAGGGATACGAATCCCCATGGGCAATGGCGCAGGTTGTGTTCGTGCACAACACCGCGACGATGCCGGACTCGCTGGGATCAATGGATGCGCTGTTGGAATGGGCGCAAGCTAACCCAGGTCGGTTCAGCTACCCGCAGCCGCCGGATTTCCTCGGAACAACATTCTTGAAACAGGCGCTGGTTGATATTCTAGACGACCCGTCAGTTTTGCAGGAAGAAGCGACAGATGAAAACTACGGCGAAGTAACGGCACCGTTGTGGGCCTACCTCGACGCGCTGACACCGCACTTGTGGCGTGAAGGGCGCGCGTACCCTGCAACGGGCACTGCGATGTTCCCACTGATTGCAGATGGTGAATTGGATCTGTCCATTTCGTTCAGCCCCGGTGCTGCATCCACCGCCATCGCGAACTTTGAACTGCCCGACACGGTGCGCACCTTCGTTCTCGACAAAGGTACAATTGGCAACGCGTCTTTCGTGGCGGTCCCCTACAACTCGGGGTCGGCCGCCGGTGCGATGGTTGTTGCAAACTTCTTGATGTCACCTGAGGCGCAAGCACGCGCTCAAGATCCAAATGTACTGGGTTACGGAACCGTGCTGAACATGGATGCACTTACAGCTGATGACCGCGCGGCATTTGATGCACTCGAGCTTGGCATCGCGACCTTGTCACCTGCTGAATTAGGCTCTGTTCAGGCAGAACCGCACCCAAGCTGGATGACGCGCATTGCGGATGACTGGGCCGAACGCTACGGCGCTGGGCAATAAGCTGACGGCAGGAATCGTTGAACATGCTCCGGTTCCTGCCCGCACTAACTTTGCTTGCAATGCTTGGGCCCGTTGTCGCGGGACTCTGGGGAACGTTGCTACCTGCGTTCGGGCATTTGCCTTCTGCCGGTCTTTTCGGCCCATCCTTAGACCCTTTTCGTAGCTTGTTCGCGTGGGGCGGCCTCACTGACGCTGCACGCTTATCTGTTACGACAGGGCTGATCGCTACAGCACTCTCACTAGGTATTGTCGCCCTCATTGCGGCCAGCTGGTCGGGTACCAAAGCCTTTCGGATCCTCGAACGTCTGCTCTCCCCGCTCTTGTCTGTTCCGCATGCGGCAGCGGCATTTGGTCTCGCGTTTCTAATTGCGCCTTCTGGTTGGGTTTCGCGCCTCCTTTCGCCCGCGTTAACAGGCTGGGATAGGCCGCCGGACCTCTTGATTGTGCAAGACCCGCTCGGCCTCGCAATGATCGCGGGTCTGGTCGTAAAGGAAGTCCCTTTCCTTTTGCTCATGACAATCGCCGCGATTGGACAGGCACAACCACGGCGATCTCTCCTTGTCGCGCAATCCTTAGGATATGGGAGGGTGAGCGGATGGCTGAAAACGGTTTTCCCGCGCGTTTATAGCCAAATCCGTCTCCCTGTTTATGTCGTCATCGCTTACTCAATGAGCGTCGTTGACGTCGCCCTCATTCTTGGCCCTTCAACGCCACCAACCTTATCCGTCCAGATTGTGAAATGGATGAGCGACCCTGACCTTTCGATGCGACTAACTGGTGCCGCTGCCGCCCTCTTTCAGCTCGCTCTTGTCATCGGAGCGTTGTGCTTTTGGTGGCTAGGGGAACGACTTGTAGCGCGCCTTGGAAATCGCTGGATCATGTCTGGGAATCGAGGATTGCGTGACACATCAGTTCGGGTGCTTTCCCTTGGGTTAGGCTCTGTTTCGGCATTCGCTGTTTTCTTCGGCCTCGCCAGCCTGTTGATTTGGTCTTTCGCCGCGTTCTGGAGTTTTCCGAATGTTCTACCTGATGGATTCACGATGCGGACTTGGGGAAAGCATGGGCCGAATGCCTTCGCAACGTTCGGGGAGACATTCTTCATCGCCGGCGTCGCCGTTCTTCTCGCTCTCATGCTAGTTCTTGGCTGCCTTGAGGCAGAGCATCGCAGCGGAAGGCCGCTCTCACGCCGAGGGCTTTGGATGCTCTATTTGCCATTACTTGTCCCTCAAACTGCTTTTCTACCCGGCCTTCAAACACTCCTCCTGAGTGTTGGCGCAGATGTCGGGCGGATTCCCGTTATCCTCGCACACTTGGTGTTTGTTCTACCCTACGTCTTTCTTTCGCTTGGTGATCCTTGGCGCGCTTGGGACACCCGCAACGCAATTGTCGCCGGTGCGCTTGGCGCACGCCCTTGGGCTGTTTTTTGGCGCGTACGCGCACCGATGTTATTGCGCCCAATCCTAATCGCAACAGCGGTTGGAATTTCTGTTTCGGTCGGCCAGTATCTGCCAACGCTCTTAATAGGCGGAGGCCGCGTCTCTACATTAACCACAGAAGCAGTCGCGCTGGCGTCAGGTGGCGACCGACGTGCAATTGGCGTCTATGGGTTGGCCCAAACATTGGCGGCCTTAATACCCTTTGCCCTTGCCCTAATCGTCCCCGCTTTTTTGTGGCGCAACCGGAGAAATCTGCATGAATAAGAGTCTAACCCTGCAAGACGTGTGCATTCTGAAAGACGGCGTTCCACTTATTGAAGTAAATCACACCATCCAAGCTGGCGAGGTCCTCACGATAATGGGGCCATCAGGTGTTGGTAAATCGACTTTGCTTTCCTTCATTACAGGTACCCTCCCGTCCGCTTTCTTGGGAACAGGGCAGATCCTTTTAGACAGCGCAGATATTACGCAAAAACCTCCCCATGCACGCCCAATTGGAATCCTATTCCAGGATGATCTACTTTTCCCACACATGTCAGTTGGCGCAAATCTCGCTTTTGGGATGCCGCCCGGCGGAAGCAAGACCGAGCGGCGGGCGAAAATTGATGCTGGCTTGCGTGATGTCGATCTTGAGGGTTTCGCAGATCGCGATCCAGCAACGTTATCCGGCGGTCAAAAAGCACGCGTTGCGCTCATGCGGATGCTCCTGTCAAACCCCAGAGCTCTTCTGTTGGATGAAGCTTTCTCCCGCCTCGATGCAGATCTACGCACCCAAGTGAGGGATCTTGTCTTCAAAACCGCGCGTGAGCGTGAATTGCCCGTCTTGATGGTTACTCACGATGCTGAGGATGCAAATGCAGCGGGTGGGAAGATAATTGAATTAAGGACTCTTTCTAAAGCGTAACGAGCAGTTTACCTGAGAAGTGTCGCCCTAGGGACAGCGCGGACTTCGCGTGACTGTAGCGTGGTCAAAACGAACGAGGGAACTATGGCGCACCTTTTGGGAATCGATACCGGTGGCACCTACACAGATGCCGTTTTACTAGATGACGAAACTGACACAATTGTCGCGCGCACGAAGTCGCTGACAACTCGCCCAGACCTTGCCTTGGGAATCGGCGCGGCAATCAACGCGGTTCTTGAAGACAGCAATCTCCCCGCAACTGCCATTTCGATGGTGTCTCTTTCGACCACACTTGCCACAAATGCGCTTGTTGAAGGGCAAGGTGGGCGGGTTGCGTTGATTTTCATTGGGTTCGACGAATCCGAGCTTGAGAAAGCCGACCTCGCTGATGCCTTAGACGGAGACCCTGTTGTTATTGTCGAAGGGGGCCATTCGCACTCGGGTGCAGAAATTCAACCACTCAATTTGTCCGCGCTTCGTGCCGGATTAGACTCTATATCAGTTTCTATTACCGGCGTTGCAATTGCTTCAAGATTCGCTACACGCAATTCCGCGCATGAAGTCGCTGCACGTGATGCCGCGCGTGAATTTCTCAACGTTCCAGTGACATGCTCCCACGAATTGAGCGCCGCACTGGGGGGCCCAAAACGTGCGTTAACCGCCGTCCTAAATGCTCGCCTCGTTGGGTTGATTGACGGGTTGAT
The DNA here is from genome assembly GCF_900185015.1 of Octadecabacter ascidiaceicola. Taxonomy (GTDB): domain Bacteria; phylum Pseudomonadota; class Alphaproteobacteria; order Rhodobacterales; family Rhodobacteraceae; genus Octadecabacter; species Octadecabacter ascidiaceicola. Next base: position 570,737 of record NZ_FXYD01000003.1, read on the forward strand.
TACAGCAACTGAGCAGCACATCGAAGCTCGCGGTATCGACGCACGTTTGATGGTGGTACGCGGCGATGGCGCCCTAATCTCAGCGAAACTGGCAAGAGAACGACCTATTGAAACGATATTAAGCGGCCCCGCGGCCAGTATCGCTGGCGCTCAGTGGTTAACGGGTGCGCAAAATGCGCTGGTCAGCGATATTGGCGGAACCACCACTGATGTCTGTATCTTAAAGGACGGATTGCCCAAGATTGATCCCCAGGGCGCCAAGGTCGGAAAGTACCGCACAATGGTCGAGGCCGTTGCGATGCGGACGTTCGGCTTGGGCGGGGATAGCGTCGTTTCTATCATTGAGGGCCTGGTGCCTAGCCTCCAACTTGGCCCGCGTCGCGTGATGCCGTTGTCTTTGTTTGCGATCGACTACCCTGAAATTGCACATCCGGCATTGGACAACGCATTAACACTGGAGAATCCGCCGCTTGAGGCAATCCAGTTCGTGGTCGCTCAATTTCATGACTTACCTATTGGATTGGACGCACGGGAGTCTGCGCTCGCCTCACGCCTTCTTAAAGGTCCAGTGCGTAGGGCGGATGCCATTCGAAGTCGGATTGAGGAGCCGGCCCTTTCCAGATTGGTTCAACGTGGCCTCGTAATGTTGGTGGGCCTAACGCCATCTGATGCGAGCCATGCTTTGGGCCTAATGTCTGATTGGGATGCCGAGGCCGCCACCAAAGGGCTAACACTCCTTGCGAAACAGCGGATTGGAACTGGTGACAGGCTTTCGACCGGACCACTACCGTTGGCTCAAGCGATTATTAAACAACTTACAAAGCAGACGAGTTTGGCTTTATTAGAGACTGCTTTTGCAGATGAAGGCTGGGTTCAGGCATCTGCTCTGGCGCAACATTCTCTCGTACAAGTTGGTCTTACCAATCATGCCAACATTGCGCGGGTAAATGTTGGATTAGCACTGCCTGTCATAGGTCTCGGGGCGTCTGCTCACGCCTACTATGGCGCTGTAGGGGAGTGCCTCGGATGTGAAACTATTTTGCCGGAAGACTGCGGGGTTGCGAATGCGATTGGTGCTGTTGTTGGACAGGTCTCGATCCACGCAGAAGGCTCTGTGACCAGCGGTGGCGAAGGCTCGTTTCGTGTGCACCTGCCTGACGGTCCCGTTCAGTTCAGTGACAAGGAAACGGCGCTCGATGAACTGCGTAGAACGCTCAGATCTCAGGCAATTGATGGAGCGAAGGCAAGTGGCGTTGACGAAGTTCGCATTACTGAGAGCCTCGATCTGCGGGAAGCGCAGATCGAGGCTCAAACAATGTTTATTGAAGCGAATTTGCGAGTCACTGCCCGAGGGCGTCCTCGCATAACGGCCTAGTTACTCTGCCGCACGACGCGGGAGAACCCAGTCTGGTCGAATGAAATGGCATGTATAGCCATTTGGTATCCGTTCCAGATAGTCCTGATGTTCCGGCTCAGCCTGCCAAAAATCGGAAGCAGGCTCCAGTTCAGTCACAACTTTGCCAGGCCAAAGACCTGACGCATCCACATCCTTGATCGTGTCAATGGCAACTGACTTTTGGTTCTCATCAACATAATAGATCGCAGAACGATACGACATGCCTCGATCATTCCCCTGACGGTTTTCGGTTGTCGGGTCGTGAATTTGGAAAAAGAATTCCAGAATTCGACGATAGCTAATCACGTCAGGATCAAACAGAATTTCGATACCTTCTGCATGCGTTCCGTGATCGCGATAGGTCGCGTTGGGAATATCGCCACCGGTATACCCAACGCGGGTTGATTCAACGCCGGGCAACTTTCGGATCAGGTCTTCCATACCCCAAAAACAGCCACCTGCTAGTACCGCACGTTCTGTCATTATACGTCCTCCACTTGATCTAGGTATTTGCCATACCCTTCGGCTTTCATGTCTTCTTTGGCGATGAAACGAAGTGACGCCCCATTGATGCAATACCGAAGTCCGCCTTGGTCAGCAGGACCGTCAGGAAACACATGACCTAGGTGACTATCACCATGGGTTGAGCGCACTTCCGTGCGGACCATTCCAAGCGTCGTATCGGTTAGCTCGTTCATGTTTTGGGCCTCAATTGGCTTTGTGAAACTTGGCCAACCGCACCCGGATTCGTACTTGTCTGAAGACGCAAACAAAGGCTCGCCTGAAACGATATCGACATAAATCCCGACGTCTTTGTTGTCCAAATATGCACCTGTCCAAGGGCGTTCAGTTCCACTTTCTTGGGTTACGCGGAACTGTTCCGGCGTCAGAGCTGCGATGACATCTGGGTTCTTTTTGTACTTAGCCATAAGAAGTGTCCCTTTTCGTTGGTTAGGACCATGATATGGGATGCTAGCACCAAAATGCTAGTTTCCTTACAGCGGCATCACCAACGCGCGAGGAACACTTCAAAATTCTCCTCGCGTTGCTGTTTCTCATACCTTAACTCGTGACCGCTTTCATGAAGCGGTCGCGGATCACGACAGGGTCCATTGTGATGACAGGCAGTTTGATGTTGCCACTGTCGCACTTCACCACGATCACGGTCATTTGTTTGCTGTCGATTGCCGCCTGCAACGTTGGTCCGGCGTCAACGTCCTGGCACACAACAACGTTCTCGCAACCACAGGCTTCAGCGACGTTTTCAAGCTTGGTCTTCTTGCCCGCATAGGTCGGCTGATCCCCGGTTGAGCCATAAGACCCGTTGTCGATGATCATCAGAATGTAGTTGTCCGCGACGTTGTTGGCGATCGTTGGCA
>NZ_FXYD01000010.1 GCF_900185015.1 Octadecabacter ascidiaceicola
ATTATTTGTCTCCAGCCACTTAAGTGAGGTGATTTATGTTTGGTGCTATTGCTGGCGGTATTGCTTCTGCTCTTGCTGGTGGCGCCATGTCTAAATTGTTTGGAGGCGGTCAAAAAGCCGCCTCCGGTGGCATTCAAGGTGATGTGCTTGCTACCGATAACAATACTGTAGGCATGGGTGATGCTGGTATTAAATCTGCCATTCAAGGCTCTAATGTTCCTAACCCTGATGAGGCCGTCCCTAGTTTTGTTTCTGGTGCTATGGCTAAAGCTGGTAAAGGACTTCTTGAAGGTACGTTGCAGGCTGGCACTTCTGCCGTTTCTGATAAGTTGCTTGATTTGGTTGGACTTGGTGGCAAGTCTGCCGCTGATAAAGGAAAGGATACTCGTGATTATCTTGCTGCTGCATTTCCTGAGCTTAATGCTTGGGAGCGTGCTGGTGCTGATGCTTCCTCTGCTGGTATGGTTGACGCCGGATTTGAGAATCAAAAAGAGCTTACTAAAATGCAACTGGACAATCAGAAAGAGATTGCCGAGATGCAAAATGAGACTCAAAAAGAGATTGCTGGCATTCAGTCGGCGACTTCACGCCAGAATACGAAAGACCAGGTATATGCACAAAATGAGATGCTTGCTTATCAACAGAAGGAGTCTACTGCTCGCGTTGCGTCTATTATGGAAAACACCAATCTTTCCAAGCAACAGCAGGTTTCCGAGATTATGCGCCAAATGCTTACTCAAGCTCAAACGGCTGGTCAGTATTTTACCAATGACCAAATCAAAGAAATGACTCGCAAGGTTAGTGCTGAGGTTGACTTAGTTCATCAGCAAACGCAGAATCAGCGGTATGGCTCTTCTCATATTGGCGCTACTGCAAAGGATATTTCTAATGTCGTCACTGATGCTGCTTCTGGTGTGGTTGATATTTTTCATGGTATTGATAAAGCTGTTGCCGATACTTGGAACAATTTCTGGAAAGACGGTAAAGCTGATGGTATTGGCTCTAATTTGTCTAGGAAATAACCGTCAGGATTGACACCCTCCCAATTGTATGTTTTCATGCCTCCAAATCTTGGAGGCTTTTTTATGGTTCGTTCTTATTACCCTTCTGAATGTCACGCTGATTATTTTGACTTTGAGCGTATCGAGGCTCTTAAACCTGCTATTGAGGCTTGTGGCATTTCTACTCTTTCTCAATCCCCAATGCTTGGCTTCCATAAGCAGATGGATAACCGCATCAAGCTCTTGGAAGAGATTCTGTCTTTTCGTATGCAGGGCGTTGAGTTCGATAATGGTGATATGTATGTTGACGGCCATAAGGCTGCTTCTGACGTTCGTGATGAGTTTGTATCTGTTACTGAGAAGTTAATGGATGAATTGGCACAATGCTACAATGTGCTCCCCCAACTTGATATTAATAACACTATAGACCACCGCCCCGAAGGGGACGAAAAATGGTTTTTAGAGAACGAGAAGACGGTTACGCAGTTTTGCCGCAAGCTGGCTGCTGAACGCCCTCTTAAGGATATTCGCGATGAGTATAATTACCCCAAAAAGAAAGGTATTAAGGATGAGTGTTCAAGATTGCTGGAGGCCTCCACTATGAAATCGCGTAGAGGCTTTGCTATTCAGCGTTTGATGAATGCAATGCGACAGGCTCATGCTGATGGTTGGTTTATCGTTTTTGACACTCTCACGTTGGCTGACGACCGATTAGAGGCGTTTTATGATAATCCCAATGCTTTGCGTGACTATTTTCGTGATATTGGTCGTATGGTTCTTGCTGCCGAGGGTCGCAAGGCTAATGATTCACACGCCGACTGCTATCAGTATTTTTGTGTGCCTGAGTATGGTACAGCTAATGGCCGTCTTCATTTCCATGCGGTGCACTTTATGCGGACACTTCCTACAGGTAGCGTTGACCCTAATTTTGGTCGTCGGGTACGCAATCGCCGCCAGTTAAATAGCTTGCAAAATACGTGGCCTTATGGTTACAGTATGCCCATCGCAGTTCGCTACACGCAGGACGCTTTTTCACGTTCTGGTTGGTTGTGGCCTGTTGATGCTAAAGGTGAGCCGCTTAAAGCTACCAGTTATATGGCTGTTGGTTTCTATGTGGCTAAATACGTTAACAAAAAGTCAGATATGGACCTTGCTGCTAAAGGTCTAGGAGCTAAAGAATGGAACAACTCACTAAAAACCAAGCTGTCGCTACTTCCCAAGAAGCTGTTCAGAATCAGAATGAGCCGCAACTTCGGGATGAAAATGCTCACAATGACAAATCTGTCCACGGAGTGCTTAATCCAACTTACCAAGCTGGGTTACGACGCGACGCCGTTCAACCAGATATTGAAGCAGAACGCAAAAAGAGAGATGAGATTGAGGCTGGGAAAAGTTACTGTAGCCGACGTTTTGGCGGCGCAACCTGTGACGACAAATCTGCTCAAATTTATGCGCGCTTCGATAAAAATGATTGGCGTATCCAACCTGCAGAGTTTTATCGCTTCCATGACGCAGAAGTTAACACTTTCGGATATTTCTGATGAGTCGAAAAATTATCTTGATAAAGCAGGAATTACTACTGCTTGTTTACGAATTAAATCGAAGTGGACTGCTGGCGGAAAATGAGAAAATTCGACCTATCCTTGCGCAGCTCGAGAAGCTCTTACTTTGCGACCTTTCGCCATCAACTAACGATTCTGTCAAAAACTGACGCGTTGGATGAGGAGAAGTGGCTTAATATGCTTGGCACGTTCGTCAAGGACTGGTTTAGATATGAGTCACATTTTGTTCATGGTAGAGATTCTCTTGTTGACATTTTAAAAGAGCGTGGATTACTATCTGAGTCCGATGCTGTTCAACCACTAATAGGTAAGAAATCATGAGTCAAGTTACTGAACAATCCGTACGTTTCCAGACCGCTTTGGCCTCTATTAAGCTCATTCAGGCTTCTGCCGTTTTGGATTTAACCGAAGATGATTTCGATTTTCTGACGAGTAACAAAGTTTGGATTGCTACTGACCGCTCTCGTGCTCGTCGCTGCGTTGAGGCTTGCGTTTATGGTACGCTGGACTTTGTAGGATACCCTCGCTTTCCTGCTCCTGTTGAGTTTATTGCTGCCGTCATTGCTTATTATGTTCATCCCGTCAACATTCAAACGGCCTGTCTCATCATGGAAGGCGCTGAATTTACGGAAAACATTATTAATGGCGTCGAGCGTCCGGTTAAAGCCGCTGAATTGTTCGCGTTTACCTTGCGTGTACGCGCAGGAAACACTGACGTTCTTACTGACGCAGAAGAAAACGTGCGTCAAAAATTACGTGCAGAAGGAGTGATGTAATGTCTAAAGGTAAAAAACGTTCTGGCGCTCGCCCTGGTCGTCCGCAGCCGTTGCGAGGTACTAAAGGCAAGCGTAAAGGCGCTCGTCTTTGGTATGTAGGTGGTCAACAATTTTAATTGCAGGGGCTTCGGCCCCTTACTTGAGGATAAATTATGTCTAATATTCAAACTGGCGCCGAGCGTATGCCGCATGACCTTTCCCATCTTGGCTTCCTTGCTGGTCAGATTGGTCGTCTTATTACCATTTCAACTACTCCGGTTATCGCTGGCGACTCCTTCGAGATGGACGCCGTTGGCGCTCTCCGTCTTTCTCCATTGCGTCGTGGCCTTGCTATTGACTCTACTGTAGACATTTTTACTTTTTATGTCCCTCATCGTCACGTTTATGGTGAACAGTGGATTAAGTTCATGAAGGATGGTGTTAATGCCACTCCTCTCCCGACTGTTAACACTACTGGTTATATTGACCATGCCGCTTTTCTTGGCACGATTAACCCTGATACCAATAAAATCCCTAAGCATTTGTTTCAGGGTTATTTGAATATCTATAACAACTATTTTAAAGCGCCGTGGATGCCTGACCGTACCGAGGCTAACCCTAATGAGCTTAATCAAGATGATGCTCGTTATGGTTTCCGTTGCTGCCATCTCAAAAACATTTGGACTGCTCCGCTTCCTCCTGAGACTGAGCTTTCTCGCCAAATGACGACTTCTACCACATCTATTGACATTATGGGTCTGCAAGCTGCTTATGCTAATTTGCATACTGACCAAGAACGTGATTACTTCATGCAGCGTTACCATGATGTTATTTCTTCATTTGGAGGTAAAACCTCTTATGACGCTGACAACCGTCCTTTACTTGTCATGCGCTCTAATCTCTGGGCATCTGGCTATGATGTTGATGGAACTGACCAAACGTCGTTAGGCCAGTTTTCTGGTCGTGTTCAACAGACCTATAAACATTCTGTGCCGCGTTTCTTTGTTCCTGAGCATGGCACTATGTTTACTCTTGCGCTTGTTCGTTTTCCGCCTACTGCGACTAAAGAGATTCAGTACCTTAACGCTAAAGGTGCTTTGACTTATACCGATATTGCTGGCGACCCTGTTTTGTATGGCAACTTGCCGCCGCGTGAAATTTCTATGAAGGATGTTTTCCGTTCTGGTGATTCGTCTAAGAAGTTTAAGATTGCTGAGGGTCAGTGGTATCGTTATGCGCCTTCGTATGTTTCTCCTGCTTATCACCTTCTTGAAGGCTTCCCATTCATTCAGGAACCGCCTTCTGGTGATTTGCAAGAACGCGTACTTATTCGCCACCATGATTATGACCAGTGTTTCCAGTCCGTTCAGTTGTTGCAGTGGAATAGTCAGGTTAAATTTAATGTGACCGTTTATCGCAATCTGCCGACCACTCGCGATTCAATCATGACTTCGTGATAAAAGATTGAGTGTGAGGTTATAACGCCGAAGCGGTAAAAATTTTAATTTTTGCCGCTGAGGGGTTGACCAAGCGAAGCGCGGTAGGTTTTCTGCTTAGGAGTTTAATCATGTTTCAGACTTTTATTTCTCGCCATAATTCAAACTTTTTTTCTGATAAGCTGGTTCTCACTTCTGTTACTCCAGCTTCTTCGGCACCTGTTTTACAGACACCTAAAGCTACATCGTCAACGTTATATTTTGATAGTTTGACGGTTAATGCTGGTAATGGTGGTTTTCTTCATTGCATTCAGATGGATACATCTGTCAACGCCGCTAATCAGGTTGTTTCTGTTGGTGCTGATATTGCTTTTGATGCCGACCCTAAATTTTTTGCCTGTTTGGTTCGCTTTGAGTCTTCTTCGGTTCCGACTACCCTCCCGACTGCCTATGATGTTTATCCTTTGGATGGTCGCCATGATGGTGGTTATTATACCGTCAAGGACTGTGTGACTATTGACGTCCTTCCCCGTACGCCGGGCAATAATGTTTATGTTGGTTTCATGGTTTGGTCTAACTTTACCGCTACTAAATGCCGCGGATTGGTTTCGCTGAATCAGGTTATTAAAGAGATTATTTGTCTCCAGCCACTTAAGTGAGGTGATTTATGTTTGGTGCTATTGCTGGCGGTATTGCTTCTGCTCTTGCTGGTGGCGCCATGTCTAAATTGTTTGGAGGCGGTCAAAAAGCCGCCTCCGG
>NZ_FXYD01000004.1:0-310000 GCF_900185015.1 Octadecabacter ascidiaceicola
TTCGTCGATCACACCAGCCAGTTGCTTGCAAGGAACAGTAGTGACGAACGACACGTCGTTCGCAACCAAATCGTCCACGATTTTCTTGTCAATACTCAAGGGCTCGCTCCTGTCAGAGGGGATTAAATTTACATTTTGACACGTTTGGTGATTAGAAACTTGCACCAAGGTCGAAGGTTTCTTCGGGAAAGTACTTGGAAAGGCGCACATCTGCGGCGCGCGCATGACCTTCCATGCCTTCCAATCGCGAAATTCGTGCCGTCGCTTGGGCGACTCGTTTGGAGCCTTCGCGGGTTGATCGCTGCCATGTGACGATTTTCATGTACTTGTGTACGGACAAACCACCTGTGTATCCAGCCGCGCCTGATGTCGGCAAAACGTGGTTTGTACCGGATGCTTTATCGCCGTAGGAAACCGTTGTTTCCTCGCCTAGGAATAACGACCCGTAGCTGGTTAGCCGACCTAACCACCAGTCTAGATCGGCGGCCTGAACGGTCAGGTGTTCTGGTGCGTATTCATCAGAACAGGCGGCCATGTCTTCGCGGTCGGCACATACGATGACTTCAGCGTAGTCGCGCCAAGCAGCCGTCGCGTTCTGTTTATTCAATTCCGGAAGATCATCAATCAACGCGGGGACACGCGCGATGACATCTTCGGCCAATGCCTGATCATCGGTCACCAGCCAAACGGGAGAGTTGTAGCCATGCTCTGCTTGGCTCACCAAGTCGGTTGCAACGATGTGCGCGTCAGCTGTTTTGTCAGCGATCACCAAACTGTCTGTTGGGTCGGCAATCATGTTAATTCCGACGCGCCCAAACAGGATGCTCTTTGCTTCGGCAACAAACTGGTTTCCGGTCCCAACTAGAATGTTCGCCTTTGGTAGGCCGAATATTCATACTGCGCAACAAGCACGAGATCAGGATCACTACCGCATCCAAATCATCCTGCGTGACAAAGTATGCAGCAGTACAAGTGGTCATTTCATCCGGTGAAAGGCGATTGTCCGCGGTTGGCAAACAGCTGATGTCACCACTGATTTTGTCGTCGCGGATCACGATCGCATTTTCCAGCGCTGGGCGCACCAGAATTCCACCAACCACCGCACCCGGAGACGTATTGGTTACGGTGTAGGTGTAAACGATCGGGTCCCCGACAGCCGAGAATGTCGCAACATCGGCTTCCTTCACCATCGAAATAGATGGGTCCACATTCCCAGGGACAGTTTCGTCCACGGGTGGCGATTCTGTGCCATCGCTATCCGTAGCCGTAGCGATGTTTGTAACAGAACCAAGCTCTACATCATCGGTCGTGATGGTATAACTCGCGGAACAAACAAGTGGTGGATCAGTCGGCGCAAGATCACCGGCCGGACAGGCAACGGTGCCGATCAGGTTGTCATCAATTGTAATCGGGCCAGCAAGTGTCGTGTTGCCCGTGTTCGTAATCGTGTAATCGTAAACGGCTACGTTTCCAGAGGCGAAGACAGATGTCGGATTGCCAAGTGGGTCCTCAAGACCGGTTAATGACTTAACCATCTCCATCGCCGGCGTCTCAATCGCCGTGGCGGTCGCGGTCGCAGGATCGAGAGGGTCAGTAACCACTGGATTGCCGGCAAATGTCGTGGCAACCGTTACCGAGTTAGTGAAACTGCCAGCATCAATGTCGCTCTGCTCAGGTGACCATGTGGCCGTACAAGTTACCGTTCCGCCTGGGGCAATGTTGACCGGACCCGCCGCAGGACAGGTCAAAGTCGTGGGGGTTAGGTTTAAATCGGTGATTGTTACTATGTCCGTCAGTGTCACGTTTCCGGAGTTGGTAATCAAGAAACTATATGAAATAGTTTCCCCAGCGGCCGAATATGTCGTCGGTGTCGGCGTTTTCGTAATTGTGAAAGTCGGATCAGCGGCAGGGCCGTTTAGCGTTTCGGTTCCATCAACTGGAACAAGCGCCGTATCATTCGGATCGTTCGCGTTTACAGTCGCTGTATTGTCGAGCGTCTGACCCGAGTTAATGTAGTTATCAACGTCGTCTTGCGTGACTTGATTAGCCCCAAAAGAGGTAAACACATTGGTACCTGCATCAACGGGCAACAACGTAGAGACCGAGCAAGACAAAAAGGGAATCAACGGATCAGTTACGACCACATCACTGAGTGTTGCGTTGCCAGTGTTCGTAACGGTGAAGTCATATGTGATGGTCTCGCCAACGGCAGAGAACGTAGACGGCGTCGCGACCTTGTCGAGTGTCATAGCAGGGTTCAGCGCGGGTCCTGTCAACGTAACTGTATCAGTCAATGGGCCAAGTGATCCGAACTCCGGGTCACCCGTTGCTTGCGCATTATTGGTAAGCGTTTGGGAGTCAAAATCTTCTTGGATGACGATATAGTCAGCAGAACAAAGCGCTTCGTTCGGTGGTTGCGATGATGACGTTGTGCGATCTAAAGTTGTCGGGCTGCAGGTAACAGCGCCAATCTTATCGTCGGTGACAGCTACATTAAAAATATCTACCGAACCGATATTCCTTACAACGTAGTTATAGGTAATCGTCTCTCCGACCTGGAAAAACTCGGTCGCGCCACCAGCAACGGTCTTTTCTAACTCATACCCCGGAGCAATGGTTTCGATCGCGCCATTGCCCAGCGTCGGGCCGCGTCGAAAATCCCAATAGTTGTCGTTCGGATCGTCATCATAAACTTGAGAAACAGTTTGGCCTGTCGTCAGAATGTTATCCAACAACGCGGTATTGGTCGACGAGAATCAAGCGGTGTTAAAAGTATTGTTCCCAAAGCCAGTCGTAGTGCCATAGCTGACCGTGCCGTTTGTGTTAGTCCGTTCTGTTGTAATGCCAGACCAACTACCAACGTCAGTACCATTGATGAAAAGGTTGATATCGTTTTCATCAAACCCACCAGGCTGGGTGTCACCGTCTCACGCTGAATAACGCGCATCCATCCGTGCGATAGACCCACCAAATTAGTTATCGCAATCGGTAAAGCCACAATTCAATTCGATCGGGTCATTAACTGTGAATGGGTTTCCCCGAATGCGTGAAGGTTGGCCATTGCTGTTGTAACCGCGGAACGCGCCCGTTGGATCACTGAATTGATAATACACATTCCCGTTCGCACCGGTCAGCACAATAACACCACCACCTGCCGCCGGATATTCGGGCGGCAAGGGTAAAGATGTCGGTGCGGGTACGTTTTCAGTATATGGCGTTGCCGAGGCCGAGCCAGACCAGAAACTGGTGAGCACGATCGCAGTAACCAAAACAAAGTGCTTCATGAACTCACCTGCCTATGACGGCGTTAACTATATCTGGTGTCATGTTAACTGGAGCACGCATTTACGCACAAGGTTTCGACAGGCGAATATTTCCCCCTTAAGTTGAAATCCGCCAACCCATTGCGGGCGCTTGTTTTAGAAATTTACGTTTCTGACCTGAACAGTAGCTGACCCTTCGTATTTGGCCTTTGAAGGAGCAATAGCCCCAACTCCTAACAAATGCGGAATGCGCTAAGTTTCTTGTTCAGAATCAACCGCTTCTTCAACGATCTCCGCTTCAACGATATCACTCTCAGAACTTTCCGCCGGCGCTGTGATCTGTCCAACGATTAACGGCAACATCTCAACACCAGCAGGCATTGAAACCTCGCCTTTTGGCGGTTCGCGCCATGATAACGTGTCAAAACCAGAGCAGTTCGTGCAAACAGGGCCCCACGTAGAATGAATGTGCTGACAATTGTCACAAATCCATTGTGGTCCGCGTGGCGAAGTCAAAGCCTTGGCAAGCCATCCCCGAACAACCGCATCATCAGATCCTTCTCCACGCTCAATCGCGGCCATGATTGTCAGGCTACGTGACGTCGGCGTTTCAGCGACAAGCTCAGTGATCGCACGACGCGCTTCGGGAAAGTCCTCAGCTGCGATGTTTAGCTCAGCCAGCAACATTTTCGTTTCTGGGTTTTCAGGTTGTAGCTTCGTCAATGCACGAAAACGCTTAAGGCGCGTAACGGGTGTTTCATCTGGTTCGATTGCCGCGAACGTCGCTGCTAGATCAGGGTGAGGCGAAACACCCCACGCTTTTTTCAGAACACGGGCCGCAGCACGCGCGTTGTTCTTTCCTATATAGGTTTCCGCCGCCATTACCGCAGCTGGGATCAGGTCTGGAGACATTCGGTTGGCTTCAATTGCCGCATCTTGTGCTTCAGCAGCTTTGCCATCTTCAAACACACCCTTCGCTTCAGACAGTGCAAGTACTGCATCTCGACGCTTGTGAACATTGCGTGGCAATTGTCCTGTCTTAAGCTTAGCTGACAACGTAGCGCGCGCACCCTTCCAGTCGGAACTTTCTGCCTGCAAGCGCAGCAAAGTATCCTGTGTTTCGACGTGCTTTGGTTTAATGGCAAACGCCTTCTCGGCAAGCAAAAGCGCCGTATCAGTATCGCCCTCCTCCAGCTTCTGCTTCATAATCCCGCGCACACCTACAAAGCGCGTTTTGTCGTCTTCCAACAGCTTGCGGTATGTCTGTTCAGCCGTCTTGCGATCACCTGCAAGTTCAGCAGCTTGTGCCGTCAACAAGTTGGTCAGTTCTGGGCGCTCAAGAAACTTTTCTGCGCGGTTCGCTTTAGCCATTGCCAAACGGCCTTCACCTGACGCAAGCGCCATCATACCCTCAGACAGCGCCTCGAAACCTTTACGCTCTCGGTTACGAGAAAAATAACGCGAGATAGCAGTTTCATCGCCATTGAGAAATTTGAATGCTGCAACCGCCAACCCGATGAGCTTGAACAGTAGCCACACCAAAGCAACCAAAATAATCAACCCGATCACCATCTCGATCACCGAGAACGAGGCCGCTTTACCGCCGATATCAATCGTGGCGCTGCCGTCCATATCCATCAACAAGGTGGCGCCAAATGTGGCAGCCATAATAACGGCTACAAAGGCCAAAATCTTTAAAAGGGACAAGATCATTCGGGAACCGCCTCAGTTCTAATTATAGGTTTCGGAAAGGGTCGAGATAGCGTCGAGTACGTCCGCGCGTTCGGTTGCGCTTGCCGTCCAGTCGGTCATTTCAGCGCGTACAACTTCGGGCAACGCTTCGATTTCAGCCAAAGCGCCTGCAACGCGACCTTCTTTGATAGCAGCTTCGGCACGCGACAATACTGCATCTGGGCCCGGGCCCTCTTGTGGTGCAGTTGATCGTACGTCGAATTGGTTTCTCAAGAACCCGCCAATTCCGCCAGCATCATCGGAAACACCTTCTGCACGTGCAGTCGCCAACGCAGCGCGCGCTGCAGCGGGAAACGCGTCGGTCAATTCGGCAGTTGTTGCGACACCCGCTTCAGCCGCGTCAGACAACGCAATCGGCAAATCAATACCTTCAAACTCGGCCAATGCATCTGCGAACGGTGCACCGGTTTCAACAGCAGAAGAAACGCGGTTCAATATGGCACGAGACACTGCAGCCTGCGCCGCAGCCATTGCCTCTTCGCGTGCAGCTTCAAGTTCCGCTTCTGTCTCGGCCGCGGCGCTCATGACAGCTTCTTGCTGCACCGTCAGTTCAGCTCGCAATTCTTCAAGTTCTTGCTGATACGCAGCAATCGCCGTTTCTGACAGCGTGCCGTCCGCGTTGGGTGCCTTTTCAGCATCTGACATCCGTGTCTCAAGCGCTGACAACCGATCTCCGAGCGCAGTCGCAACGTTCTCAATCTGTCCAGCAGTGCCAGATATTTGCGCTTCAATTGATGAAAGGTCCACCTCAGGTCCAGCAGACAATTGCGCCTCCAGTGCAGCAATCTGTTCAGATTGGGCCGCCAACTGCGCGCCCAATTCGTCAGAACCGCTTCCGAGCGGGAAAAATATCGCGACACCGTAACCAATCGCTCCAGCCAAAACCCCACCAAAAAGCAACGGTAAGAAACCCGACGCAGGAGCGTTCTCTGGCTGAGGGATCATTTCAGCGGCAATATCTTCCAATGAAGATTCTGTAACGGTTTCAACATTGATTTCGTCCTCAACGATTTCCATGTCGAGAACTGCGTCAACTTCAGATTCCAGATTTTCTTGCTCTGCAACGATAGGCGCAGCTTCATCCGTCGTTTCAATCGCCACATCATCTAGCTCGACGACATCCTCAGCAGACTTGCCGATCTTGGATTTCTTTGATGAACCTTTGGAAGATTTGGCCACGCTCACCCCTACTCACTTCGTCCAGAGCACGATTGCCCCACGCAATACTCTAGCGTGCGTCCTAGCGGCCCTCAAGCGCTCAAACGCGCTGTGGCTGCGGCCATCCCGCGCATATCTGGACTGTCTGAGACGACTACTTTCGAGGGATTTAGGCCCAGCGCAGAGTTTGCAACCACATCGCTAATTGCCACAATGGTACAACCGTCCAAACCCAACTTCCAGTCAACCAAAATCGATACTGTTTCAGCAGAAAACAAAGGAACGACAAGTTCCGATGCGTTGCGAATATCACCCGCTACACTCTCCGGTGGAGCGTTTCGAACTTTGCGGTAAGCGATCACGTCTGAACAATCGATTCCTTGGGCCACCAAACGTTTGGTGACGTCACCGAGCGATTTTTCCCCGCGAATATGAAGGAGCGAACCCTTCGGTGTCTGCCTTAGAATCAAATCCACCAGCTCATCTGCCGTGCCATTCGCGCTCTGCGGATCATAGCCGGCGTTTTTCGACATCTGCGCGGTGGCATCACCAACGCAATATGCCACTCTCCCTTTCCCTTCGGGGGCAAAGGAAACTCCAGCCCTAGACGTAAAGACAGCAGCATCGAAGTGCGGCTTCTTTGCGGGAATTTCCTCAAAACCAAATGCAGGACAAACTATCGCTTCGAACGAACCAGCTTCATCCCGCAACATCGCAAGAAACCTTTCAGCGTCGACCGCTGGTCTTGTTATCAAGATAGTTGGGTTCTTCAGGCGCGGCACAGCTTGGACTCCCGGGCCATTGTAGCGATTGCATGCAAGTGTTACCTGCGAAGTCACCAGACGCAAGCAAACGAGTGCGCCCAAATGTCGACGCCAGTAACTATTCTCGGGATCGAAAGCAGTTGTGATGACACCGCTGCAGCTGTTGTTCGCGGCACACCAAGAAACGCAGGCATCCTTTCGGACGTTGTGTTCGGGCAAACTGAAATTCACGCAAATTTTGGTGGCGTAGTCCCTGAAATTGCAGCCCGTGCGCATGCAGAGAAGATAGATTACGTTATTGGACAAGCCCTCGCAGCTGCTAACACCAACGTTACAGACCTAGACGCCATAGCAGTTACCGCTGGTCCGGGTCTGATTGGTGGTGTTCTTTCGGGCGTCATGTGCGCAAAGGGGCTAAGTGCGGCGTCTGGCGTGCCTCTGATCGGAGTAAACCACCTCGCCGGTCATGCGTTGACCCCGCAACTCACGGATGGAGTTGAATTCCCATATCTAATGCTGCTTGTCTCAGGCGGGCATTGCCAATTTCTGCTTGTAGAGGGGCACGACAGCTATACCCGCCTTGGAGGCACCATAGATGACGCTCCAGGCGAGGCCTTTGATAAAACTGCGCGCATTCTTGGGTTACCCCAACCTGGCGGTCCGTCTGTAGAGGTCGCTGCGCGGGAAGGCAACGCAACAGCATTTTCCCTGCCGCGGCCGCTTCTCAATCGCGATGATTGCAATATGTCTTTCTCTGGCTTGAAGACCGCAATCTTACGGGCCCGCGACGATGTGATTTCCGACTGCGGAGGTCTACCGACGCAGGCACGCGCAGATCTTTGCGCGGGATTTCAGACGGCTGTGACCGATGTTCTCGTTGCGAAGTCGCGAAAGGCGCTAACTGCAGCACGCGCACTTGCCCCGTCAGTCAAAACCATCGCGGTTGCTGGTGGTGTTGCGGCCAATAGTCAAATTCGGGACGCGCTGAAACAGTTCTGCGTTGAGGAAAGCGTAGAATTTGTGGCGCCCCCTCTTTCACTTTGTACCGACAATGCCGCGATGATTGCCTATGCTGGCTTGCTGAGGTTTACTGATGGCATGTTTGACGACCTCACACTTTCAGCGCGCCCTCGTTGGCCGCTAGACCAGAAAAGCGCGTCCCTTACAGGGAGCGGGAAGAAGGGTGCGAAGTCATGAGAATTGCGGTAGCTGGGGCAGGTGCTTTTGGAACGGGCCTTGCGATTTCGCTGGCTGCAAATGGCCCCGTAACGCTTTGGGCACGCGATCAAGATGCGGCAATGGAAATGTCGAAATCTCGCGAGAATTCTCGCCGTCTGGCCGGTCATGCTTTTCCGGAAAACGTTCACGTAACTTCCGATCTTGGCACCCTGTTCGAAGCCGAAACCATCCTACTTGCAATTCCTGCACAGAAACTTGGGAACTGGCTAAAAGAAAACGCCAATAACCTTGCTGAGAAGCGCCTCGTTGCATGTTGCAAAGGTATCGATCAATCGACGCTGCGCGGACCAGTTGCCCAAATCGAAGCCCACGTTCCAACCGCGATCGGCGCGATGCTAACAGGGCCGAGTTTCGCCGCCGATATTGCCAACCACCTACCGACTGCATTGACCTTGGCCTGCAAAGACGCCGACGAAGGCGCCTATCTTCAGGCCTGTCTTTCGACGCCAACGTTACGGCTGTACCTTAGCCAAGACGTAATTGGGGCAGAGCTTGGCGGTGCCTTGAAAAACGTTATTGCAATCGCCTGTGGCGTTTGCATGGGCGCAGGTTTCGGCGAAAGTGCGCGAGCGGCTGTGATCACGCGTGGCTTCGCTGAAATGCGACGGATTGGTAAGGCTTTGGGGGCGGACCCTGAAACGCTTACAGGGCTTTCCGGCTTCGGCGATCTTGCCTTAACGTGTACCTCTGATGCGTCCCGTAACTATCGGTTCGGCCAATCAATTGGTGCCGCCGAGAGCTTCGACACCTCAACGACCGTGGAAGGTGCCGCGACAGCGGTATCTGTCTCTAACTTGGCGGAAAAGCACAATCTTGATCTACCAATCTGCCGCGTTGTTGCTGACCTATCCGCCGGCAAGATTGACCCAGAAACCGCCCTAGCCACGCTCCTCGCGCGGCCCCTTCGAAAGGAATAACTATGCGCGTTGCCCTTATTACCCGCGACAAACCCGGAGCCCTACAAGTTCGCCTCGACAATCGTGTCGCCCACCTCGCATACATTGAGAAAACCGGTGTCGTAGAAATGGCTGGTCCATTTCTGGATGCTGACGGCACGATGTGCGGATCGATGATCATCATGAATGTTGACGGGCTAGCGGATGCGCAAACTTGGGCCGAAAACGATCCCTATGCAAAAGCAGGATTGTTTGAAAAAGTCCGGATCGAAGAGTGGAAGAAGGTTATCGGGTAGTGCGGTACTGGCTTTTCAAATCTGAACCCTCCACATGGAGCTGGGATGACCAAGTCGCCAAAGGCGATGTCGGTGAAGAATGGGACGGCGTGCGAAACTACCAAGCGCGAAACTTCATGCGGGAAATGTCTATAGGCGATCGCGGACTGTTCTATCACTCGCAAAAAGAAAAAGCCGTTGTCGGAATTGTTGAGATTTGCGCATCAGCACACCAAGACAGCACAACAGACGATGACCGCTGGGACTGTGTGGATATCAAAGCAATACGTCCATTCGAAACACCCGTAACGCTTGAGCAGATTAAGGCTGACGAGCGGCTTGTCGAAATGGTCCTCGTGCGGAATTCCCGTCTGTCAGTCCAGCCCGTTTCAGAACCAGAATGGCTGGCCGTTTGTGCGCTCGGTGAAACAAAGCCGTAGCTTTGTCCGCTCAACACTCCCAAACTGGTTCTCATCGGATTCAGATTGGAGAATGAAATGGGTATTTTGTCAGTATTGGTCGCTGCAGCTGCAGGGTACGCGTTTGGCGCTCTTTGGTACATGTCACTGTCAAAGCCTTGGGTCGAAGCATCTGGGGCCAAGAGCGATGAGAACCGCCGGCCAGAAGGAAGCTCGCCACTTCCCTTCATTTTGTCAGCAATCGCTATGATTTTGGTTGCTGGAATGATGCGGCACACGTTTGCATTGTCCGGCATCGAGACCCTCGGAAAGGGATTGGTTTCTGGCATGGGCATCGGGCTGTTTTTCATTAGCCCGTGGATAATGATTAACAATGCGTACGGTATGCGGCCATTCAAACTCACCATCATCGATAGTGGTTATGCGGTAATTGGCTGTGCGATTATGGGCGCTGTTCTGGGGGTTTTTTGAAGCTGGAAAAACGAAAGGGTCCAGGCAAATTGCCCAGACCCTTTCTCTCACCTACGTGCACTCCGAAAAGCCACCACACGTATACTGAAACTGGTCCGGGCCATCCTGGCCGCATCCCGTAGATAGCGCGGCAGGGCTGATTCACGCAAACAAATAGCCCTTAAAATTCGCTACAAATGCAAACGCCCACCTCAAAGGGTGGGCGCCGCGTCAACGTTGTAACTAGCTTAGCCGTATACGGACTCTTTACCGAAGTGCTTCGTCAGCATGTAATAGATCACCGCGCGGTACTTGTTGCGCTCTGATTTGCCATACGTTTCGATGGCCGAGTTGATCGCATCCATCAACTGTGGTCCGTCAGCAAGGCCCAGCTTTTTGATAAGGAAATTGTTCTTTACCGTTTCCAGCTCGGACTCTTGAGTGCCTGCAACGGTCGATGCATCGGCATTGTAAATGGCCGGGCCACAACCGATAGTTACCTTTGTAAGAAGGTCCATATCAGGCGACATGCCACACTTGTTTTTCAGGTCATCTGCGTATTTCGCAATTAGATCATCACGTTTGCTCATGGTATACTCCCACCAAAAATTCGGCCTGTTTAACGGCGCTGTGGGGATGTTAATCTCTGAAACCGGTTCAGCAAAGGAAAAACCTACCCTGCTTTTCCCCGCAAACTAGCGGCAGGTGCCCCAACCACGTGCTTGAAGATGAAAATGATCGGCATGGAGCCTATTATAATCAGGGCCTAATGCCGTCGCAAACCATCTGCAGGCACTATCACGAACCGCCCGCAGAAACTGCGCTTCTTCCGTTCCGTCATTCCAGTCGTTGATCAGTCGAATGCGTCGACCGTCCGCGAAATCGAACCCCGTAATGTCGATTGCATCCGCAGTGGCATGGGTACTCCAACGACTACTGGCCCCCTGCGACGTTCGAATGGGTCGGCAATTGTAGCTCCCGACTTGCCGAAGAACCGTTGCGCTCGACCCAAGATATTCTTGCGCGGCTGGCTGTACGCCATGGCGCTCCCACATGGCTAATCGCAACGCGGTCGCGCAAGATGTTTCAATTCGATCAAGCCTAGACGCGCCAACAGTGGAAATAGCAACACGGTTCCGGATATGGCAATTCTCCGTCTCTTCAAACGAATCCATTGTGCTGAATTGCGCTGCGGTTGTTAAAGCGACGAGGCACTGTTCAGGATCACTAAGTGCGTTCCGCAATTTTGATGACGTCAATGGGGTAACCGGATGCGCGACCGCCAATGGTTCGGTCGGGTTCCATTGCGGCGGCAAAGGCGTATCCGGATGAAAAAACGCCAACAGAACGCCAGTTAAGCCACCGATCAGCATTAACGTGAGAAGTGCGCTTCCAACAGAGCGAAATATTACCCAACGCCTTTTGCGTCCATTTGGTTTGCCCGAAGAATCTTCCTGATCAGGTTCGTTCGACTGCACAACACGTCCTACCTCTCACCCCGAGGCTAATATGAACTTACAGATTCTCCAACGCAAAACGCCGGCCCGTTTGGGCCGGCGTCTAGGTCTACGATGACTTTTATTAGTAGCGATAGTGTTCAGGTTTGAAAGGTCCATCAACGGAAACACCGATGTAGTCGGCCTGTTCCTTATCGAGGGAGGACAGCTTTACACCGATACGATCAAGGTGCAGGCGCGCAACTTTTTCATCCAAGTGCTTTGGCAGGATGTAAACGCCAGGCTGATACTCGTCGCCCTTTGTGAACAATTCGATTTGCGCCAGAACCTGGTTGGTAAAGGATGCAGACATCACGAAAGATGGGTGACCAGTCGCATTACCAAGGTTCAACAAGCGGCCTTCAGACAACAGGATCAGACGGTTGCCGTTTGGCATCTCGATCATGTCGACCTGTTCTTTGATATTTGTCCACTTGTGGTTCTTCAACGCAGCAACCTGAATTTCGTTGTCGAAGTGACCGATGTTGCCAACGATCGCCATGTCTTTCATCGCACGCATGTGTTCGATGCGAATAACGTCTTTGTTGCCTGTCGTAGTGACAAAGATATCGGCCGTGCCAACGACTTCGTCCAGCGTTGTAACTTGGAAACCGTCCATTGCAGCTTGAAGCGCGCAAATTGGGTCAACTTCAGTCACGATCACACGTGCACCAGCGCCAGCCAGTGACGCAGCAGAACCTTTGCCCACATCGCCGTAACCCATTACGACAGCAACCTTACCAGCCATCATCGTATCAGTCGCGCGGCGGATGCCGTCGACGAGCGACTCTTTGCAGCCGTATTTGTTGTCGAACTTTGACTTGGTCACAGAGTCGTTCACATTGATCGCTGGGAATGGCAGTTGGCCGTTCTTGTGCAGATCGTAAAGGCGGTGAACACCCGTCGTAGTCTCCTCAGAAACGCCTTGAATTTCTTCACGCGTTTTGGTGAACCAACCTGGGGTTTCCTTCATACGCTTTGCGATCTGCTTTTTGATCGCTTCTTCTTCTTCGGACTGCGGGACTGGAATGATCTCTTCACCAGCTTCCGCACGCGCACCCAACAGGATGTACAATGTCGCATCACCACCATCGTCGAGGATCATGTTCGCGCCTTCTGGGAACATGAATGACTTATCGAGGTAATCCCAATGCTCTTCCAAGGATTGACCCTTGATCGCAAACACTGGCGTACCACCTTCGGCAATCGCTGCCGCCGCGTGGTCTTGCGTTGAGAAAATGTTGCATGACGCCCAGCGCACATCAGCGCCTAGCTCAACAAGTGTTTCGATCAGCACAGCCGTCTGAATGGTCATGTGCAAGGACCCAACAATGCGCGCGCCTTTCAACGGCTTGCTTTCGCCGAATTCAGCTCGGCACGCCATCAGACCCGGCATTTCGGTCTCAGCGATATCCAGCTCTTTGCGTCCAAAAGCCGCCAGAGCGATGTCTTTTACGATATAGTCTTTGGCCATAACGGCTCTCCTTACAAACTTAATTGCCGCCCCCTTAACACCACCAAGGGGCCTCGACAATCAAAGCTTGCGCGCCGTAGGGTCACCATCTAACTCGGAGTGCCTTAGATGAAACAACCCCGCGCATGGCAGCGCATGCTATCTGGCCGTCGCCTTGACCTGCTTGACCCGACACCGATGGACGTCGAAATCGAAGATATCGCGCATGGGCTTGCGTTCGTTGCCCGTTGGAACGGGCAAACAATGGGTGATTACGCTTACTCTGTCGCAGAACATTCCCTGTTGGTTGAACAAATCTTTGCAGCAATGAACCCCAAGACACCCGTTAAATGGCAATTAGCAGCCTTGCTGCACGACGCGCCGGAATACGTCATCGGCGACATGATTAGCCCGGTGAAAGCCGCC
The DNA here is from genome assembly GCF_900185015.1 of Octadecabacter ascidiaceicola. Classification (GTDB taxonomy): domain Bacteria; phylum Pseudomonadota; class Alphaproteobacteria; order Rhodobacterales; family Rhodobacteraceae; genus Octadecabacter; species Octadecabacter ascidiaceicola. Next base: position 13,592 of record NZ_FXYD01000004.1, read on the forward strand.
GTTGGCCCCGGTTACGAGACCCTCGATGACCGTCTTATGGCCGCGATCCACATCCGCTTTGGTCTTCCCGCCCAAGTACCTGTCGCGATCAAAAAACAGATAAAGAAGGCCGACAAGATAAGCGCATGGATGGAAGCCATCCAGATCGCAGGTTTTACTCGATCCGAGGCAGACAAGTTTTTTGGAAAGCCAGACCCTAACTTGGCCGAACTCGTCCAAATTCGTCTTCGCGCTCCACTTGAAGTGCGCCGAGACTTCACCGCCCGACACAACGAATTATTGGCCCAATTATGACCTTTGAAACCCGAAAAATGACTGCCGCTGATGTCCCTGCATGCGTCGCCATCCTGAACCCGATCATCGCCGCTGGAGGCACAACGGCCTATGAGGAACCATATACCGAAGCCTACTTCCTCGATCACTACTGCAATGAACCGCCCGTCACTAACGTGGTGCTGCATGAAAGCACGGTCATCGGCTTCCAAGCCGCATTTGAGGTGGAACAGGGTCTATATTCCGTCGGAACCTTCACTGACCGCAACAACCCAATCCGCGGCGCAGGCGCGGCGCTCATGGCCAAAACCAAGGCCGACTGCCGCGCACGTGGTGGTAATGCCATCCTCGCCAAAATCACCGAAGACAACACCGGCGCTTTGGCCTTTTACTCCAAAATGGGGTTCGAAGATTTTGAGCTCGACAAAGCCGCGCTAACTCGCAAATCAGGCAAGGTGGTCGATAAGATAATTAAACGGTTTGAGCTTTGATCGCAAAAACGGGGTCTCAGCAATACCAAACCCATACCCGAGCAATACCGGACCCATATCGAGATTCTGCCCCTATCGCGGGCTGCGTTTCGCCAGAATTCGCTGCAACGTTCGGCGGTGCATGTTCAGGCGTCGCGCGGTCTCAGAGACATTCCGGTCACACAGTTCGTATACCCGCTGAATATGTTCCCAGCGAACCCGATCCGCACTCATTGGGTTTTCTGGCGGCGGCGGAAGCTCAGCACCATTCGCCAACAGGGCATTCATAACGTCGGTCGCATCCGCTGGCTTAGATAAGTAATCTGTCGCACCAATCTTTACCGCTGCGACAGCCGTAGCAATCGCCCCATACCCCGTTAAGACAACAATCCGCGCCTCAGGGCGGTGCTCGCGTATGGTCTCGACGACATCAAGACCAGTGCCATCTTCAAGGCGCAGATCCACAACGGCATAAGCTGGTGGGCGCGCTGTCGCGATTGCTTTACCCGCAACGACGCTATCCGCAGTTTCAACTGAGAACCCACGCTTCTCCATTGCCTTGGCGAGACGGCGCAAAAATGGTTCGTCATCGTCAACCAACAATAGGGACGCATCTTCTCCGATTGGTTCCAGATCCATATACCATCTCTTGTTCTATCCCCCTTAGACCTATCGCTGGTTAGGGTTACGGTCAAACAGTCTGGTTAACTCGCGGCCTCAACGAAACAGCTGAGACTCTCGGCCATTTGCTCGGGCGTCACATCACGGCGGTAAAATTCCTGAAATCCATGCTCAGGAAACACGAGGTAGGACATGGTTGTGTGGTCAACGAGATAATACTCATCGTCGGCTTCTTGCTTGGCGTAGTAAGTACGATACGCCTGCGATGCCGCTCTGACTTGTTCAGGTGATCCGGTAAGGCCAATCATCCGATCGTGGAAATTGTCTGTAAACTCACGAACCACATCAACCGTGTCGCGTTCCGGGTCGATTGAGATAAAGACAGGTGTCACCTCAACGCCGTGTTCATCCAATATTTCAATAGCTTGCGCATTTCTCATGTTGTCGAGCGGACAGACATCAGGACAGAAAGTGTAGCCAAAATAGATCACAGTCGGGCCTGTAATGACATCCTCGTTGGTTACGGTCACACCATTTTCATCCACCAACTCAAACGGGCCGCCGATGGCGCCGCCACCTGACTGGCTTGCTCGACATTGGGCGAAAATATCATCGCTTTTGCCAAACTGCGTGGCAGCAAATGTGCCCCCCAAAAGGGCAACAACAACGGCACCGGCGGCGATAGCGTAGGTTTTAGACATATTAGCATCCATATTTTTGGTCGCGATTGCCCTCTAAGTATGTGCACCATGAGAAAAGCGTAAGTCACAATCGAGATACCGGTCATTATGGCGCAGATAGAAAACGACGTGTTTCAGAATCAGAACCGCAGCAACTGGGTGCGCGTTCGAACTTTGGCCTCAATTCGATGGATTGCTGTTTTGGGGCAAGTCGCAGCGGTCTTGGCTGCAATATTCGTTTTCCGACTGGACCTTGAAACGGGCTTTATCGCCGTCGTTATCGGCCTTTCCGTTCTTCTGAACGTCGTCTCATACTTTATTTACCCCGAGAATCGCCGCCTGTCAGAGAATGAGGCGAACCTGATGATCGGTTTTGATCTCGCCCAGCTCGGGCTGTTGTTGTTTCTTACCGGCGGGTTAAGTAATCCGTTCGCCCTTTTACTCCTCGCTCCCGTAACAATCGCGTCTACGCTCCTCCCTCTGCGTAGTACGCTAATACTAGGCGCTACCACTCTCGCAATCGTAACGTTATTGCGCTTCACGAGCCTGCCAATCATGACAGCGTCTGGGTTCCCTTTGATGCTACCTGATCTATTCGTGTTCGGCTTTTGGGTTTCGCTTGTGATTGGCGTCATCTTTGTCGGGATTTACGCGCGTCAGGTCACCCAAGAAACGCTTTCGATGAGCGAGGCACTTGTCGCAACCCAAATGGCTTTGGCGCGCGAACAGAAGCTTACCGATTTGGGCGGTGTTGTCGCTGCAGCCGCGCATGAACTTGGAACGCCCCTCGCCACGATCAAACTCGTTAGTAGCGAGCTACTGGATGAACTTGGCGATAACGAAGAGCTAAAGGAAGACGCACTTCTGATACGCGAACAAGCAGACCGATGTCGTGACATTTTACGATCAATGGGACGGGCAGGAAAAGAAGACCAATTGTTACGCCAAGCGCCAATCGAAACAGTTATTCAAGAGGCCTGCGAACCACACCTTCACCGCGGCAAATTGGTTCAGGTCAAGATCCAGACGCCAGCGGAAGGCAATCAACGCCAACCTGACATTTTTAGGCATCCAGAAATCATTCACGGCATCCGGAATTTTGTTCAGAACGCTGTAGATTTTTCCCAGAGCACAGTTCTAGTCGCGATTAGCTGGACAGACGAATTCATCACCGTAGACATCGGCGACGATGGCCCGGGGTTTCCGAGTTCCGTACTTCACAGAATTGGTGAACCCTTCGTACGGCGGCGACGGACAGAAGAAACGAATGCGAAGCGGCCCGGATATGAAGGAATGGGCCTAGGCATGTTCATCGCCAAGACTCTGCTTGAACGATCCGGTGCAACGTTAAGTTTCGTAAACGGCCCCTCGCAAGCAAAACCAAAAATGGGCCGCGGAGCAATCGTCACTGTGAATTGGCCTCGAAGTAGCATTGAAGCTTCAAAAGTAACGGCGCGCGGCGCGTTAGGAGACAATACTCTGATCACGTAACCACTTAACGGGCGGTTAACTAAATTGAACCATCTTGTCCTTCGCATAGTCGGAGATGTGAGATGGCTCAGCTTGGTTTTCTTGGTGTTCTAGGTGCCGTTCTAACGGGCACTTTTTGTGCTGTGGGAATGATAACGTTTTGGATTCGAACCAACAGAAAATCAGTCGCGACAGCGCGCACGCTGATGCTTGGTGCGGAAGACACCATTACCTTTCTCTTTGATGACGAAATACTCGTTGACGCTTCCCCACTGGCACGCAGTCTGCTGGAACATCGGGGGGCCAATCAGACCCATTGGGAGGCATTTCTTTCTCTCCTCTCCGCCCGCTTCCCTGAACTACGGTCCCAACTCTCAGACCTAGCAGATATCGGAAAGAAGGCGATAAGGCCCGTCGATGACCATCAAAGCTGGCTCGAAGCTGAATATTGGAATGGGTTAGCGCGAATTAAATTGGTGCAACATGAAGATCATCCGGATGATACGATTGACCCGCTCACCGCAAACGCGATCGAAAACGAACTTGAGACGTTGCGAAGCATCGGTGAGGCTTCTCCTCAGCTAATATGGAAACAAGACACCCAAGGCGTCATGACTTGGGCAAACAAATCATACATTGAGCTCTCAGAGTTTCTCTTTCCCGTGGCATCGGACGCGGCGCTTCCTTGGCCCCCTCGCGCCGTATTCGACAATGTCGCGAGGCCCTCAGGACATGCACCTGTAATCGATATGCATTGCGTCAATCCCGACCCACAGGAAAAACCGATCTGGTTTGAGGTTACGAGCTTAAGGCGCGGCAGCGAAACAATCCATTTCGCGGTTGATGCAACTGCTGTTGTCTCAGCAAAAGACGCCCAGCGGGATTTCGTTCAAACACTTACGAAAACGTTCGCTCACCTTTCTGTGGGGCTCGCGATCTTTGACGCAGATCGCCGCCTTGTGCTTTTCAATCCCGCTCTCGGCGATCTTAGCCATCTACCAGCTGATTTCCTGATCGCTCGTCCAACCTTGTTTTCGTTTCTTGATCGGCTACGCGACAACCGAATGATGCCTGAGCCGAAAAACTATTCATCTTGGCGAAACCACATGGCGGCATTGGAGTCGGCTGCTGCACAAGGAAGCTATCAAGAAACTTGGGCGGTCCCGAACGGGCAGACATTTCGAGTAACCGGAAAGCCGCATCCGAACGGCGCAATCGCATTCCTCTTAGAAGACATCAGCGACGAAGTATCACTGACGCGCAAATTCCGCTCACAAATTGACTTGGGCTATGCCGTAATCAACAATTTGGAGGCCGCTGTATGCGTGTTTTCACCCTCTGGAATTATGGTCATGGCGAACACGGCCTACCGGTCTCTATGGGGAACCGAAATGGAGGGCGTAATCAACAGTCGCGACTTTTCGGAAGAGTCTGCAAATTGGCAAGAAGCAACGGCGCCGTCGCCTGTATGGGTTAAGCTACACGACGCCATCAGCCTAGGAAGAACAGAGGCCTCCTGGTGCGGCTCCGTTTGGTTAGACAGTCATATTGAGATCAGTTGCCAGTACAATCCTTTGCCGGACGGGAACCATCAGGTCACGTTTACCCTCGCGGAAAAAGTAGACTCAGCCTCAAGAGTTGTCGAAACACCGGAATTTGAGCCCCAACGCTCACTGTCCGTCTGATTAACCTTGCAGGCAATTTAGCGCGGCTTAATGTTGCCGCATGGTGCGTTCGACAACTACTTTACGACTTTCATCTGAAGATGACACAACCCAACTCGGGGAAACACTTGCGAAATATGCGCAGGCAGGTGATTGCTTTTTGCTACGTGGCCAAATCGGAGCTGGTAAGTCGGCGCTAGCGCGCGCATTTATTCGATCGCTTCTCGGTCCTGATACCGAAGTTCCATCCCCGACATTCACCCTCGTTCAATCCTATGAATTCGAGAACTGGGAGATTTGGCACGCAGATCTCTATCGTCTTGGAGACACGCAAGAAGCGGTTGAGCTTGGCCTAATCGACGCGATGATTGATCAAATCTGCCTGATCGAGTGGCCCGAAATACTAGAAGATCTGGCTCCAGAAACCGCAATGGATATTGAGCTGACCGTCAAACCCGATTGCCATCTCGCTACGCTCACATATGGCGAAAACTGGAGTAAAAGGCTGGCAGAGACGAATGAGCATGCGTAGTGAATTGGTTCAAGAATGGTTAGCCACAACTAAGTGGGCCAACTGGAAACGTACGCCACTAGCTGGCGATGCATCCGCACGGCGGTATGAGCGGATTTTCGGCCCAGATGATCAGTCAGTTATTCTAATGGATGCACCGCTCAAAACCTGTGGCAGGCAATTCCGTTTTGTTGAGATCGCAGCGCACCTTAGCAATCTTTCTCTCGCGGCCCCCGAAATCCTTGCGTGGAATGAACCCGATGGATTGATGATGCTTACCGACCTCGGCCAAGCCGACTTCGCAACACATCTTCGCGCCTCTCCAGATGACGAAACCAAGCTATACGCATCAGCTGTTGATGTTCTGAAAACCCTTCAAACGTCGCCTCCACCATCAGGTCTCACACGAATGACGCCCGACATCGGCACCGAAATGATTGATCTGGCTTTTGAATGGGCTGCGAAGGATCATAGCCGTGACCTTAAAGCAGACATCACAACCAAAATTCACGCGCTGCTCGCAGAAGTAGATCCGAACCCATCTGCCCTTTCGCTACGGGATTTTCATGCTGAGAATTTGATTTGGCGCTCGAAGGAAACCGGTGTGAACCGCGTTGGCCTTCTTGATTTCCAAGATGCTTTCATCACGCATCCTACATACGACCTCGCTTCGCTCCTTCGTGATGCTCGCCGCGACGTTAGCTCTGATTTATTGATCCCGTTGATCTCCCAACTCGCTGGAAACAAACATGATGCCTCCAAGTTCAAGCGCGCATTCCATGTAATGGCGATCCAGCGCAATTTGCGGATTTTAGGTATCTTTAACAAGCTCGCGAAACAGGACAGGAAAATAACATACTTGGACCTCATCCCGCGCGTTTGGGTGCACCTACAAACAGACCTAGCAGATGCTGGTTTGTCAGACCTAGCTCTACTCATAGAACGGGCATTTAGTCCGGTGGAGAAATAGCCGTGCCTGAACATCCTTCCACAATTCTTCTGTTCGCCGCCGGTCTTGGAACGCGCATGTCGCCGCTGACAAACACGCGCCCAAAGCCACTTGTTGAAGTTGCCGGAAAGCCTCTGCTTGATCATGCTTTGGCGCAGTGTGAGGGCATGAAAGCGGTTGTGAATGCCCATTATTTCGCCGACCAGATCTACGAACATCTCGAAGGTACCGACGTCCTCGTTTCGGACGAATCCGATCAACTGTTAGAGACCGGCGGGGGGTTAAAACGCGCCCTTCCTCTCCTTGATAGCAATCCGGTTTTCACAATGAACACCGACGCTGTTTGGCGCGGCGCCAACCCTATCCGGCCCTTAAAGAACGCATGGCGACCAGAAAAAATGGATGCCCTTCTGCTGATGATTCCAACGGAGCAAGCCGTTGGTCACACTGGTTCCGGCGACTTTGATATTGATGACAAAGGACGTTTGTCCCGCGGTAGCGACTATGTCTATTCCGGCGTTCAGATCATTTGCACGGATGGCCTCGCGGCGGTTTCCGAAAACGCGTTCTCAATGTGGACCCTGTGGGACGGTATGCTCGCAAACGGAAAAATGTACGGCACAGTCTATGACGGGCAATGGTGCGACGTTGGCCGCCCAGACAGCATTCCGATCGCAGAAACGATGCTTGCAGGAAACAACAATGTTTGATCCGAATGATGGTCCACGAGTTTTCGGTGTTCCCTTAGGGCAGGATTTTTCAACCGCTCTTCATGATGGTTTACGCCAGTACTTCGAAACCATGTCGCCAACCGATGTCGCCCGCGTCGAAATCTACGTAAATACACGACGCATGCAGAGGCGTCTGACCGCTTTGTTTCATGCGGGCGGCGCACTGCTGTTGCCGCGTATCCGGCTTGTTACGGATTTGGCGCAGGACAACATTGAACAAAGCCTCCCCCCCGCGATTTCCCCGCTCCGACGACGACTTGAAGTTGCACAGTTGGTGAAAGGTTTGTTAGAGGCTGACCCCACCTTAGCTTCGCAAGACTCTGCGATTGATCTTGCCGAAAGTCTTGTTGCCCTCATGAATGAAATGCAAGGCGAAGGCGTTCTGCCAGAAACGATCGCCAACCTCGATGTTTCTGATCAATCCGGGCATTGGGATCGCGCGTTGTCTTTCATCAAGTTGGTGCAACCCTTCTTTGAAGACGGCCAACTTGACAGCGAGGGCCGTCAACGCAGTGTCGTTGAAGCCCTTATTGATCGTTGGGCTGAAAACCCACCTTCGCATCCAATTATCGTCGCGGGATCAACGGGCTCACGCGGGGCGACTTCGTTGTTCATGCAAGCCGTCGCCACACTATCCCAAGGCGCGATTATTCTACCCGGCCTAGACAACGATATGCCCGCAAGCGTTTGGGATAAGATGGAGCAAAAATCAGGTGCTGAAGATCATCCGCAGTACCGCTTCAAAGCCTTCTGCGATGCCCTCAATATTCATCCGTCTAACATTGGTTCTTGGGGCGCAAACGCTCGGATAAACACTGCGCGAACCCAACTTATTTCCCTCTCACTTCGCCCAGCGCCTGTGACCCATCAGTGGATCAACGATGGACCCGATCTAGGTGATCTTGTTCAAGCCACCGAAGGCATCACAATGATCGAGGCCGCGACGCCGCGTGCCGAAGCAGATGCAATCGCTGTCCGGATGCGCCAAGCCGTTGAGGACAATAAAACCGCAGCACTCATCTCACCCGACCGGGTGCTAACACGACAAGTGACCGCAGCGTTGGATCGTTGGGGCATTGTTCCCGATGACAGTGCCGGCCTGCCCCTACAGCTAACCGCACCCGGTCGGTTCTTGCGCCACATTGCGGATCTGTTTTGCGAGCCGTTAGATGCCGAACAACTCCTTGTTTTATTGCGCCACCCACTTAGCCACTCAGATCGACCCGACCGCGGTGATCATGCATTTCGCACCAATGCGTTGGAACTCCACCTTCGTCGATACGGCCCCCCATTTCCAACCGCCGAAAGCCTGACATCTTGGGCGCAGGAAAAACCCGGCGAAACGTTAGATTGGGTGGGCTGGATCGCCTCAGTTTTAGTTAACCTCAACGACGATGCTCCGAAATCACTGGCTGACCATATCGCGCGCCACATCGATGTGGCGACGCGTCTTGCAGGCGGACCAAACACCGATGGCTCGGGTGAGCTTTGGAAAAAGGCAGCGGGTCGCGAAGCGTTGCGTGTTATGACCGAATTACAGTCCCATGCAGATGCGGGCGGTGAAATGTCGGCGCGGGAATACCGGCGCCTTGTGAACAACATCCTGTCCGCTGCCGAGGTACGCGACCGCGATGCTGGACATCCCCAAGTCCTCATCTGGGGTACACTGGAAGCCCGTGTTCAATCCGCCGAACTGGTTATCCTTGCGGGTCTCAATGAAGGAACTTGGCCCGAAGCACCTACGCCTGATCCGTGGCTTAACCGACCTATGCGAAAGCAAGCCGGGTTACTGCTTCCGGAGCGCCGCATCGGATTGAGCGCACATGACTATCAGCAAGCTGTGTGCGCAAGTGAAGTTGTCCTAAGCCGTTCAGTGCGGTCCGACGAGGCAGAGACTGTTCCAAGTAGATGGGTCAACCGTCTGACAAACCTATTGGGTGGTTTGGAAGGCGGTCCTGAATGTCTTAACGCAATGCGCGAGCGTGGTCGTCATTGGCTCTCACTGGCTGCCAGCATCGCCGCACCAACAAAGCAAATCGAACCCGCACCACGCCCATCCCCTTGCCCACCAACAGATGCCCGCCCTCAGCAGCTTTCGGTCACGCAGATCAAAACGCTGATCCGCGATCCATACGCGATCTATGCGCGTAAAGTCTTAGGTTTAAACGCGCTGGATTCACTGGCTCACACACCGGATGCACCATTGCGCGGAACGATTGTCCATAAGATCCTTGAGACCTTTGTGAAGGCAGACATTGATCCCGCAGACGTAGATGCAAAAGGCGCGCTTCTTTCGATCGCAGCCGAAACCCTTGCCGACTTATGCCCATGGCCCGCCGTACGGGCGCTTTGGTTTGCGCGTATCGTCTCATTTGCTCCGCACTTCTTGGCAGAGGAAGCAAAACGACGTGCCTTTTCAAAGAATATCGACACTGAAATGTACGGTGAACTTGCGCTGACAAACCTTCCGTTCAAGCTCACCGGTACGGCAGACCGCATTGATATGTCAGATGATGGCGAAGCGCTGATCTATGATTACAAAACCGGTAAAGCGCCGAGTGCGGCTCAACAAAAACACTTCGACAAACAACTGCTACTTGAGGCCGCGATGGTTGAACGTGGCGCGTTCAAGGCCATCGGGCGCGTCCGCACGCAGGCGGCTGTTTATATCGGGTTGGGAAGCGATCTAAGGGATCAACCCGCCCCACTTAAAGATGAGCCAACCGAAGAGACTTGGTCGCGATTTGAAGGGCTGATTGCAAAATGGATGGACCCAGGAAAGGGTTACACATCTCGCAGCGCGAACGAAACTTTGGCGTTTGAAGGCACCTATGACCACCTCGCTCGCTATGGCGAATGGGACGAAACACACGACGCAGCACCGCAGGATTTGTCATGAAGCCAAACGACGCAACGGCCCGTCAAATCGAGGCTGCAGACCCAACCCAATCCACGTGGCTATCCGCCAACGCTGGGTCCGGTAAAACCCGCGTTCTAACCGACCGCGTAGCGCGTCTATTGCTCGCCGGGACACGGCCCGAAAACGTCCTTTGCCTGACTTACACAAAGGCAGCCGCGTCAGAGATGCAGAACCGTTTGTTCCAGCGGTTGGGTGAATGGGCAATGATGCCAAAGGCCGACCTTCGCGAACAGTTGCGCGAGCTAGGGACAGACGCGCTTATTGATAACGATTATCTCAGCAACGCTCGCACTTTGTTCGCCAGCGCTATCGAAACACCAGGTGGCTTGAAAATTCAAACGATCCACTCGTTTTGTGCTGGCGTTCTACGGCGCTTCCCATTGGAGGCCGAAGTCAGCCCCCAGTTCAAAGAAATGGAAGACCGCACCGCCCAACTTCTTCGCGAAGAGGTCCTTGATGAAATGGCAACAGGTGATCACGCCGATGTATTGGCTGGATTGGCTCGCCACTACACCGGCGCAGAGATCGGTAGTTTCCTTGCCGCAATCACAGGGCGTAAGGCTACGTTCCTGAAAGACACTGACCAGAACGAATTGGCCAAAGCGTTCAACCTTCCCATTGGCGCCACCCGACAAGACGCAGCAGCAATCGCGTTCATCGGCGGCGAAGTGGATCTGGTCGATGACCTCGTTGATGCCTGTAAGGACGCCACCAAAAGCTATCAAACGGTCGCCGCAAAATTGAAGGCAATCGACCTGTCATCTCCAAATCTCGACACGCTACACGCCGTTGCCCCACTACTCCTTTATGCAGATAAGTCGAGCAAATCGCGCAACTGGCCCCAGTCAAACCACAAGTCATCCGTTGAGGCAGTCGCCCATATCATCGACGATGTACACGCATGGATGGATAGAACTGCCGCTGCCTTTGACTACCTGAACAGCGTTGACGCGCTCGAGAAAACCCGCGCCCTCTTCGCCTTCGCCACGCCTTTTGTCCGCGAATACGAGGCCAAGAAAGCACAGCGTGCCGCTCTCGATTTTGATGACTTGATCGGAAAAGCCAAGACACTTCTTGATGATGCGGACGTCGCGCAATGGGTTCTGTTTCGCCTTGACGGCGGGGTTGATCATGTCCTTGTGGACGAAGCCCAAGACACCTCGCCCGATCAATGGGACATCGTTCGCCTGCTAACGCAAGAATTCTCCACGGGGGTCGGTGCGCACCCCGATCGCGAACGTACTGTGTTTGTTGTGGGGGACAAAAAGCAGTCGATCTATTCTTTCCAAGGCGCCGACCCTGAGGGTTTTGACCGAATGCGCGATCACTTCGATGGCGAGTTGGCGAAAGTTGAAAAGAAACTGCAAGACCGCGAATTGCTTTACTCATTTCGGTCGTCTTCAGCAGTGTTGCAACTTGTTGATAAAACGTTCGAAGGAGACATGGCCGAAGGGCTCGGCGATCACATTAAACACCTCGCTTTCAAAGATGACATGCCTGGGCGCGTGGATATCTGGCCAGTTGTTGAACCAACTGACAAACCCGAAGAACGGGAATGGGATGACCCCGTAGACCTGAAAGGCCGCACCAACCACAAAGTAGTTTTGGCCGCCCAGATCGCATCTGAGATCAAACGAATGATTGCGACTGAAACGCTCCCCGTCAAAGAAAAGGGCGCGGCAGACTGGTCGCGCCGGAAAATCACTCCGGGGGATTTTTTGATCCTCGTGCAGCGGCGCTCAGATTTGTTCAGCGAAATCATTTCCGCCTGCAAATCGGCCGGCCTTGAAATCGCCGGCGCGGATCGTTTGAAACTCGGCGGTGAGCTCGCCGTGAAAGACGTATCCGCTCTGTTGCAGTTTATCGCCTTGCAGGATGACGACCTATCGTTAGCCGCAGCGCTGAAATCTCCTCTGTTTGGGTGGACGGAAAAACAGCTCTACGATCTCGCACAGCCCCGCCCTAAGGGGCAAAGTCTATGGGAAGCTTTGCGTAGATCGAACGACGAAACTGGGGCGCACGCCTCCACGATGGACTTGCTCAACGACTTACGGAACAACGCGGACTTTTTGCGGCCGTATGACCTCATCAATCGGCTTTTGGTCCGCCACAATGGACGTCGGAATCTCCTAGCTCGACTTGGGCACGAAGCAGAGGACGGGATTGATGCGCTGCTATCGCAGGCGCTCGGATATGAGTCATCCGCTGTTCCCAGTCTCACAGGTTTCCTCACATGGCTTCAGACAGAAGACGTGACTGTCAAACGCCAGATGGATTCAGCGAGTGATCGAATTCGCGTTATGACCGTCCATGGCGCAAAAGGGCTTGAAGCGCCGATTGTCATTCTCCCCGACACGACCAAACGTAAACGCGAAGTACGTGGTGATCTTCTGACAAGCGACGGTAACGTGTACTGGAAACCCAAGTCAGACGTCATGCCGCAGGTCCTGCGTGACGTTCAGGATGAGATGCTAGACGCACAGGACCGCGAACGCCGCCGCCTGCTTTATGTCGCGCTTACCCGCGCGGAAAATTGGCTCATCGTTGCGGCTGCGGGGGATGTTGGCAAAGAAGCGCAAGACAGTTGGCACGGTACAGTCTCAGAGGCTCTCGAAGGGTTGGACGCTGTCGATCATCTGACTGAACTAGGTGCAGGAAAACGGTTTAGCCGCTGGGATTGGGACGCTGGGCCTCTCATCACTCATGCTGAAACAGTGACTGATGCACCCGTTCATTCGACGTTCAACGCCAACCTGCCGGAATTGCCGAAACAGCAAACCACACTATCGCCTTCTGATCTCGGTGGCTCAAAGATCTTGCAAGGCGAGAGCTATACCGATGCATCTGACTTAGCGTTAGCATGGGGCCGAATAATTCACATTCTGCTCGAGCTCTTACCACCGATAGACCCTAAACATAGACGATTGATCGCCGAACGTTTGGTGAGAAACCATCCCGACGCTGGCCTCATCCCCGACGCTGAAGCCCTGATCGACGAGGCACTACTGACATTGGAAACCCCGAACCTCGCTTGGGTTTTCGAGTCGGGACTGGCAGAGGTTCCGATCTCGGCAACTCTTCCTTCGATTGATGGCGGGCGCGTGTTTGGGATCATTGATAGGCTGATCGAAACGGAAACCGAAGTTATCGCTGTTGATTACAAGTCAAACCGGATCGTTCCGTCTTCGCCAAATGAAACACCCGAAGGCCTCACGCGCCAAATGGCCGCATACCGCGATGCCCTGCGCCTCGTTTATCCAAACCACCGTATTCGCACGCTTCTTTTGTGGACCAAAATGGGGACCGTCACCGAATTACCTGACGACATGCTGGATGCCGCTCTCGAAGCCGTGAGCACGCCTTGACGATACCCATGTGCGTCCATACGTTCCCGTTGCAAATACATACCCATCAAGGAGTAGAGCCGATGGCCACCGTAGCAGTAACAGACGACACATTTGACGCAGAAGTTCGTCAGTCCGACATCCCAGTAGTGGTTGATTTCTGGGCTGAATGGTGCGGCCCATGTAAGCAAATCGGTCCAGCGCTCGAAGAACTTTCCGCTGAAATGGACGGCAAAGTGAAAATCGTCAAAGTAAACGTTGACGAAAACCCGAATTCCCCAGCCCAAATGGGCGTGCGCGGCATTCCGGCATTGTTCTTGTTCAAAGGCGGCGAAGTCGTTTCCAACAAAACTGGCGCGGCACCAAAAGCGGCACTTCAGGGTTGGATCGAAGAAAGCATCTAAGCTGAAGAAATCGAATTCAAGGGCGTCCCAATGGGGCGCCCTTTTTGCATGGAACCTTGTGTCACGCCAATTGCGCCTCCATATAATTCCCAAGCAACGTAAGGACACGACATGACAACAATTATCGGTGTACGCAAAGGTGACGAAGTGGTCATCGCGGGTGACGGGCAGGTGTCTGTCGGACAGACAGTTATGAAAGGCACCGCAACAAAGGTGCGTCGCCTTACGGTTGGTGGCAGCGATGTAATTTGCGGATTTGCCGGTTCCACAGCGGATGCGTTTACTCTGCTTGAACGTCTGGAAAAGAAACTTGAGGCCACACCGGGCCAGCTGGCCCGGGCTTCTGTTGAGCTCGCCAAGGATTGGCGTACGGACAAGTACCTGCAAAAGCTTGAGGCAATGTTGATCGTCACAGACGGTAAAGACCTGTTCGTGATCACTGGCGCAGGTGATGTGCTTGAACCTGAATTTGATGTCACGGCAATCGGCTCAGGCGGAAACTATGCCCTCGCAGCTGGGCGCGCTCTGATGGATATGGATTTCTCAGCCGAAGAAATCGCTCGCCGCGCCATGGCGATTGCTGCCGACATTTGCGTTTACACAAACGGAAATCTGACCGTGGAGACCATCAAGCATGACTGACCTGACCCCTCGCGAAATCGTATCCGAATTAGACCGACACATTATTGGCCAAAACGACGCAAAACGTGCAGTTGCCGTTGCCCTGCGCAACCGCTGGCGTCGTAAACATCTGGACGATGATCTGCGCGATGAAGTCTATCCAAAGAACATCTTGATGATCGGTCCAACGGGTGTCGGCAAAACCGAAATCAGCCGCCGCCTTGCAAAACTCGCACGCGCACCCTTTATCAAAGTCGAAGCCACCAAGTTTACCGAGGTCGGCTACGTTGGTCGTGACGTGGAACAAATCATCCGTGATCTGGTCGAAGCTGCCATCGTCGAAACGCGCGACTACATGCGCGATGACGTAAAACAAAAAGCCCACGAAGCCGCCGAAGCCCGCGTGATCGACGCAATCGCTGGCGCAGAGGCGCGTAGCGGCACGCGCGATATGTTCCGCAAGAAACTCAAGACCGGAGAGCTGGACGATACCATCATCGAACTAGAACTCACCGACAATTCCAGCCCGCTTGGCGGCATAGAAATCCCTGGCCAGCCTGGGCAGATGCCAGGTGGTATGGACCTCGGCGCAATGTTCGGTAAGGCCTTTGGCGGTCGCACCGTTAAGAAACGCGTCACCGTTTCCGAAAGCTACGATTTGCTGATCGCGGATGAGGCGGACAAACTTCTAGACGACGAAACCATCACCAAAATCGCCCTCGAAGCTGTTGAGCAAAACGGTATCGTTTTCCTTGATGAGATCGACAAAGTCTGCCGCAACTCCGAGGCACGCGGCGCCGACGTGTCCCGCGAAGGTGTGCAGCGCGACTTGCTGCCATTGATTGAAGGCACCACTGTTTCAACAAAGCACGGTTCAGTGAAAACAGACCACATCCTGTTCATCGCATCCGGCGCATTTCACATCGCGAAGCCGTCTGATTTGTTGCCCGAATTGCAGGGCCGCCTTCCAATTCGTGTTGAACTGCGCGCCCTGACCGAAGGCGACTTTGTGCGCATCCTGACAGAAACCGACAACGCGCTGACCCGCCAATACACCGCATTGATGGGAACCGAAGAGGTCACCGTTTCTTTCAGCGAAGACGGCATCAAAGCCCTAGCCGGTATCGCAGCCGAGGTGAACGAAAGCGTTGAGAATATCGGCGCGCGACGGTTGTACACAATCATGGAACGCGTTTTTGAGGACCTGTCCTTCAACGCGCCCGACCGTGGTGGCGACGACATTGAGGTCAACGCCGCCTTTGTCGAAGAACATCTTGGCGAACTCAGCCGTTCCACCGACATTAGCCGTTACGTGCTTTAACACTTCCCTGTCGCGGGCATCCGGCCAATAAAGCTGCATGACCCGCGACACTGGATACATCCGTTTCATCCGCGAAAACGCGCCGTTCCTTGCGACGGGCGCGTTGTTGTCGTTTCTGTCCAGCTTCGGGCAAACCTATTTTATCTCAATCTTCGGCGGTGAAATCCGTGCGCAATACGGGCTCAGCAACGGGGACTGGGGCCTGATCTACATGATCGGAACAGGCGCGTCCGCCGCCGTAATGGTCTTCGCTGGCGGATTGGCGGACCGTTTCCGCGTCCGGCAATTGGGCATCACCGTGATCCTGTTGCTTGGTCTGTCCTGCGTGTTGATGGCGCTGAACCCGATCGCGGCTCTACTTCCACTCGTAGTCTTTTTCCTCCGCTTCTTCGGCCAAGGTATGACCACCCAAGTCGCGACCGTTGCAATGGCCCGCTGGTTCGTTGCCGCACGCGGACGCGCTCTCGCCGTGGCCGCAATAGGTTACATGTTCGCCGAAGCGACATTGCCCCTGCTAATGGTCTGGATGAAATCAATGGTCGAGTGGCATCTCATCTGGCTCGGCTGCGCCGCCTTCTGCCTTGCCATGATGCCGGTTCTGTACCGCCTATTGCGGCTGGAACGCACGCCACAGTCTATGTCGGCCAGCGATCACTCAACAGGATTGTACAACAAACACTGGACAAGAATGGACGCCCTGCGGCACCCGATGTTCTGGGCAATGGCCCCTGCCGTTATGTCGTTCTCAGGTTTCGGAACGGCCTTCTGGTTTCACCAAGTGCACTTCGCTGAGATCAAGGGCTGGTCTCACCTCGCGCTTGTAGCGGTGTTCCCACTGGGGACAGCGACAGTTTTCTTATCGACAATTATCTACGGTTGGGCCGTGGATCGCATTGGCGCTGTTCGGCTGCTGCCGTTCTACCTGATCCCGTTCATCATTGCATTTGTTCTGCACTGGTATGCACCTAGCCTTGGCTGGACCGCACTCGCAATGATCCTGATGGGCGCGGCAGGTGGTGGCCAAGCAACGCTCCTTAACGCCTGTTGGGCAGAGTTCTACGGCACCCGACATCTGGGTTCGATCAAGGCATCCGCAACCGCCCTTATGGTGCTTGGGTCCGCTCTCGGACCGGGGCTAAGTGGATGGCTAATCGACAACGGTATTGGGTTTGAAGCGCAATTGCTTGGCTATGCCGCATGTTTCGCAACTGCTGCGATATGCCTGCTCTACCCGGTCGCCCTTATGAAACGTTCAGCGGGTGCGACGTAGATAGACGTAGTACGCGCCCTGCCCGCCGTGGCGAATGTGGCTTTCTGTGACTTGCATCACCAACCCAGCCAACGGTGCCATCGCCAGCCATTGTGGAACCTGATGGCGTAGAACCCCGAACCGCGTTGGGATCGGCCCGCCATCATCACGCTGCTTTCCCTTACCGGTAATCACCAGAACCAGACGATGCCCAGCGCTCGCCGATCGTAAGATAAATCCCGTCAACGCAGGATGCGCCTGTGCAAGTGTCATTCCGTGCAGATCGATCCGCGCTTCTGGCTTCAGCTTTCCGCGTCGCAACCGCCCGTAAGCCTTTTGATCCATTTGCACGGGTGCCGCGCGCATTTTCTGGCCAAGCGATGGGAGCAGATCATGGTCGGACCGGTGATCCACAGCATCGCCTATATTAAACGACGGAATTGCACGAGGTTTCGGAGAACTGATGTCTGGGTTCGGCTTTTTGGGGGCCGACCGGATCAATTTCTCCGTCGGCTTCACAAGCGGCTCTGTCCGCTTGGCCACCATATCCCATAACGCCCTTTCCTCGGCCGACAAATGCCGTGGGCGTTTCATTCGATCACATCAGGAAGCAAGGCATAGGCGCTTTGAATTGGCATCAGCACGACCATCCGCCCGCCGTCCTTAACGCGGCCCGCTTGTCGTCCTGCCTCGTCGCCCGTACCGAAAAAGATATCCGCTCGTTGCGACCCACGAATTGCCGACCCGGTATCTTGGGCCACCATCAAACGGTTAAGCGGATTTGCTCCCTGCTTTTCGATCCAGACAGGCGCACCATAGGGAATGTAAGTCGGATCAATCGCAACGGTGCGCATGGTCGTAACCGACCTATTCATCGCACCAAGGGGGCCCATGTTAGCGGGCACTTCATTGACCTCACGGAAGAATACAAAGCTGTCATTCGCCCACAATAGCTGAAGACCCTCTTCGCCGTTATTGCGTACCCAGTTGCGGATTACGTCTGCCGAAACCTGATGGGATTCGTAAATTCCGCGGCGCACCAGCTCTAGCCCGATTGACGAATACTCGTGCCCGTTCGCGCCACCATAACCGACACGAATTCCTCCACCGGTATCCAGCGCAACACGGCCCGACCCTTGAACCTGCAAAAAGAACACGTCAACGGGATCATCAATCCACGCGATCTCAAGCCCCTTGCCGCTCAGCGCGTCGGTTTCCTCAATCTCGCGACGCGTAAGCCAAGGTGACGAAACACCGCTAGGAAGCCGATAAAGCGGATACTGATACGGCCCGCCACGGGTCCGCGACCCACGCAATTCAGGCTCAAAATACCCTGTGAACAATGCATCCTTACCGTCCTCAATCAGAACAGGCGTAAAGAACCGCTCAAAGAACCCGCGCGCCTCGTGACCTTCATGCGCAACAGCGCATATCGCCTCCCACGCTGGGTCACGCATATCTCCGCAGGTAGACAAGAACACATCAAACGCGGCCTGATGGTCGTCTTCCGCCCAGCCTTCCAGCTCGTCAAATTGCAAAAGTTGATACGTCGGATTGGCCATTGCCGCCTCTGTCGCGAAGGATGTTTGCAGGATCAGCGACAGCCCAACGGCCGCCGCCCGAACCGTCATTCGCCTGTCGCGACAAGGAACCAGTTGGGGTCGCCGGTGCCCATTGTGCGGCCAAACGTCCAGATGTCGCGTTGCTTTTTGATGTCGGTGGTCGATCCTTCTTTCAGATCGCCACCCTTGTCGTAAACTGCCGAAGTGCTTTCGCTCACGAACTTCACCGAAATCTCACCTTCGTTCGTCGCGTTATCAAACTCGGCACCGACAAGCGTCGTCTCTGAAATTCCAACAAAGGTGAAATTTACGCTCAGACCATCTTTTTCGCGGGCTTCGACAACACCTGCGAAGGCCTCATAAACGTCATCAGACAGAAACGGTTTGATTTCCGCAAGTTCACCTTTCTCAAATCCGGTCAGGATCATTTCATACGCACCACGTGCACCGCGCACGAATTCACGGACATTGAAAGTCCGATCAGCAGCTTTCATCGCAGACAAAGCCTTGCCGGTGTCGCTATCCGCATCAACATAATCGGTCACGTCAGGATCAGGCCCGCCGTCAATCACCTCAAGTGCAGGCCCTGTACGACGTTTCGGCGTTGGTTTCTGCGTTCTGGGTTTTTCGAAACCCTCACGCGTTCCCAATACACTCCGCAAACGAAGGATCAAAAAGATCGCAATTCCTGCAAGGACCAAAAGCTGGATAACGGGCGAATTCATGTGCGTTTCTTTCGAGATTATTTCTAGACAAGTGGTAACATCGCGGTACCGACCTTATGTAGGGCTGGTATAGGGTCAAGTCCACCTTAGCCCACATAATTCATTGGCCCATTGGAGGTTCCATGCTGTTGCTTTTGCTATTTATCGGCATCCCGTTGCTTGAAATCACGCTCTTTATCCAAGTTGGCGGTGTAATCGGCCTCGGTTGGACCCTCGCGATTGTGATCGTAACAGCGATCTTGGGCGCATGGATGGTGCGCAGTCAGGGCGCGCGCGCAATGTTGGACCTGCGAACGTCCTTTTCCAGCCTGCAAGACCCGACGGAACCGCTCGCACATGGTGCGATGATCCTGTTTTCGGGCGCGTTGCTGCTGACACCTGGATTTTTTACCGACTTTGTTGGCTTCGCGTTGCTCATCCCTGGCGTCCGCACGGGCCTTTACAACTATATGCGCAGCCGCGTGAACGTTCAGTCCTTTCAAATGGGCCCGAATGGTCACCCAACACACCGTTCCAACCAGAATGATCGCGTCATTGACGGTGAATTCGAAGAAGTTGACCCAAACAATCGACCCAATGACGGCCCTTCCGGCTGGACTAAACATTGAGGACCCCACCCGCGCCTGATACACGGGCGTGAATTAATTGAAATCCGGAGGGCCAAATGGCCGAAGAAGAAACAGCACCAACAAACGGCGCAGCAGATGCAGCAGCAGCCGCACCACAGATTAAACAGCGCATTCTTGCCCAGTTTGTTCGCGATCTTTCATTTGAAAACGTCATGGCGCAAAAAGGCGTCGACGGCGAAGTAAAGCCGGAGATCAAAGTTGAAGTGAACCTTGATGCCCGCAAACGCGGCACAGAAAACCAGTACGAAGTCATCACCAAGCTGAAAGTGTCTTCAACCAACGCTGGCTCTGACAAGAACCTCTTCATGCTTGAGCTGGAATACTCCGGCGTGTTCGAAATCGAAGGCGTTCCTGAACAGCAGATGCACCCATACCTGATGATCGAATGCCCACGCATGACATTCCCGTTCATCCGCCGCATCGTCAGCGACGTAACACGCGACGGTGGCTTCCCGCCGCTGAACCTTGAGCAAATCGATTTCGTGGCGATCTACCGCCAGCAGCTCGCGCTTCGTGCGCAACAGCAGCAAGCGGGCAAAACGGCTGACGCTTAAGTTTTTTTCCAAAGGGCATCATCGCCCAACGTATCAATGAAAGCGGCGTGGGCTTCGGCCTCCGCCGCTTTTATTTTGGACACAAGCGGTGTCGGACGTGGCTGCGGTCGCCAATCCGTGCCACCCGACTTTGCCTTAGCAGTGGTCTGGCCACCCATCACCAAATCCGGCTGCCGCCCACCAATCAGCTCCAAATAGACCTCTGCCAGAATTTCACTATCCAGCAACGCGCCGTGAAGTGTCCGGTTTGAGTTGTCGATCCCGAAACGACGACACAGTGCATCCAAAGACGCAGGCGAGCCGGGGAATTTCTTACGTGCAATCGCAAGCGTATCAAGCGCTTGATCCATCGGTAGCAAAGTCCGGTTCACCCAACCTAACTCAGCGTTCAGAAACTTCATATCAAACGCAGCGTTGTGAATGACGAGCTTCGCATCACCAACAAAATCAACGAACGCTTGGGCAATATCCGCGAAAACGGGTTTGTCACGTAGGATCACCTGACCCGGTTTCGGATCTAGCGGTGGTTCCAAAAGATCCGGACCAATTCCATGAATCTCAAACGCCCCTGCAGGCATCGATCGTTTCGGGTTGATGTACTGATGATACGTACGGCCCGTAGGCATATGATTGTGCAGTTCAATTGCACCAATCTCAACAATGCGATCCCCCTCACCTGGCTCAAAACCAGTTGTCTCTGTATCAAGAACGATCTCACGCATCGGGCAGTTCCTTAGCAATCTCAGCCAAAATATCTTTCACGGATTGGCGGGCAGCGTCCAGCGTTTGCGTCAAGATCACCCAACGCGCCCGCACCCGTTTTTCAGCGTCCGGCATTTGCCGCGAAAGGATAAGTTCAAAGTCCGCTTCTGACATTTCCCCGCGCTCAAGAACACGTGCGCGTTGTTCTTCTGCAGAAACTGAAACCACCGCGATTCCGTCACAAAGATTGTCCGTCCCTGTTTCAAACAACAACGGAATGTCGAGCAAAACGACAGGTGCTTCCGCGGTCGCGAGGAATTCAGCCCTGTTCGCGCCGACAAGTGGGTGGACGATCTTCTGAAGATGGTCGAGTACGGCAGGATCATCCGCAATCAATCCGCGCAACTTCTCACGAGAAACCGCACCGTTTTCCATCGCGTCCGGATAATGTTGTGCGACGATATCAGCGGCCTTACCTCCAACATCATAAAGCTCACGGACAACCGCATCAGCATCCCAAACGGACACGCCTTCATCCGCGAACATTTGCGCAGTCGTAGACTTGCCCATCCCGATGGACCCCGTAAGGCCAAGAACAAACGTCATGCGAGAACAGCTGCGCGTGTGTCCACGTCCACCTCGGGGCGCACACCAAACCAACGCTCAAACCCAGGAACAGCTTGATGCAGCAACATCCCCAATCCGTCCACGACGACACACCCTGCTTCTTCGGCTTCCGCCAATAGCCGCGTCTTTAGTGGATTATAAACAAGGTCCGTCACGACAGTACCACGCCGTAACCCATCAAGGGGAACGCGAAAATCAGGCTTCCCTTCCATACCCAGCGACGTGGTGTTCACGACCGTCGCCGCATCCTCAAGCATGTTACCGGCCTGCACCCAATCAACGACAGTAACCTTAGTTCCAAAAGCAGCCTTTAGCGCTTCGGCTTTGGGCCGTGTTCTGTTGCTGAGGTAGATTTCCTGCACACCCACGTCGATCAACGATGCAATCACCGCACGCGCGGCCCCCCCCGCGCCCAACACAGCGGCTGGGCCAATAGATGGCGCCCAACCGGGTGCGCCTTGCTTAAGGTTCGCGATAAACCCGTACCCGTCCGTGTTATCAGCATGGATCTTACCATCTTTACGAAAGATCAGCGTATTCGCCGCGCCGATAAGCGTCGCGCGATCCGTCGCAAGGTCGGCAATCTCAAGTACGTCGACTTTGTGGGGTGCAGTAACATTGCAACCAACAAAACCCATTTTTGGCATTGCGCGGATAACTTCTTCCAAATCCCCTTCCGTCACGTGAACAGGAACATAGAAACCCGGGCGGTCATATGTCTTTAGCCAATGACGGAATAGCTGTGGCGATCTGGATTGAGAAATAGGGTTCCCAAGAACGCCGGCGAGTGGGATTTTTCGGTCAGTCATGTTGGCAGTGTTCCGCGCAGAGTGAGATAAGACAAGAGTTCCAATAAAGGCATCCCCTGAATGGTAAAGGTATCACCTTGTACCATACGAAATAGGCGAATGCCTTCTTCTTCTATTTTGTACCCGCCCACGGACCAGCGAATGCTATCCCAGTTGCGGTCTATATATTCATCTAAGTATGCATCTGAAAAATCACGCATAGCCAGACGCGCGACACCAACGTGCCGCCACACTGGTTTAAGGTCTTCATAGATAACCGCCGCGGAAAGCAACTGATGCGGCTCACCACGCAACGCTACGAGTTGTTCGCGCGCTTCTTGCGGGGTTTCTGGCTTAGAAAGAACCACTCCCTTAAACGACAAGACCTGATCACACCCCAGCACAAGCCCGCCCAGTCCCTTCTCGGCAACCTTACGGGCTTTCATTTCAGCGAGCGTATCTGCAATGTCGCGTGGCGGAGAATCTTCCGCTTCCAATGCGCGTTTAATCAAATCTTCATCGATTCGTGCTGGAGTAACACTATGTTCGACACCAGCATTTCTCAGCATTTTGCTGCGAATTTCAGAA
The DNA here is from genome assembly GCF_900185015.1 of Octadecabacter ascidiaceicola. Taxonomy (GTDB): domain Bacteria; phylum Pseudomonadota; class Alphaproteobacteria; order Rhodobacterales; family Rhodobacteraceae; genus Octadecabacter; species Octadecabacter ascidiaceicola. The sequence continues at coordinate 36,995 of NZ_FXYD01000004.1, forward strand.
GTTGACGCCAAAATAATTGGTTCGGTCATGTGGATATCCCAGTGGGTTACTACGTGCACACGTGATGGGGCGGATTGGGGTTAAGGGCAACTCTTACTGACTAACATGAAACTTATGCGAGGTATCCCAATCTTAATCCCTGTTATCCACTTAGGATAAGGAAGAATCTGGTTTGTGGGTAAAAGTGCCGGGGACTCGTTCTATTGGTTTTTTCAAGCCGCTATTGGTACGTTTAATCTAATATAATCAGTCTCTTATGAAATTTCCAGCGTACTGCTTTTGTCATATTTTTTTTCACACTAGTGGATAAAGATGTGGACGCTCAGTCATTTTCAAGTTCCCCACATCCTCACTACAACAACAACCTTTTTATTCTTTTTTATTTAGAAGAAAGAAAACACTCAGCCTGATCGCTTTAATATCGAACGTCCTGAGCTAATTGACACATGATCTTAGAAAGCTTAGGCAAAGGCACCTTTCATTCGAAAGGCTTTTTCCTGATTAGATGACCAATGCTGTGATAACAGCCGGAGACCTATCGATGTCCGACGACGTAGTGATTGACGAAAACATCCCGACAGACCGTTTGAACCTAGCCGATCTGAAGGCGCAAAGCCCGAAAGACTTACTCTCTCTTGCTGAGGAGCTTGAGATCGAGAACGCATCGACGATGCGCAAGGGCGATATGATGTTCTCGATCCTAAAGGAGCGTGCTGAAGATGATTGGGTTATTGGTGGGGACGGCGTTCTTGAAGTCGTTCAGGATGGTTTCGGGTTTTTGCGTTCCCCTGGTGCGAACTACCTGCCGGGTCCAGATGATATCTACGTTTCGCCTGACATGATCCGAAAGCATGCCTTGCGTACAGGTGATACTGTCGAAGGTGTTATTAAGGCGCCACTGGAAACTGAGCGCTACTTTGCGCTGACCAAGGTTGAGAAAATCAACTTTGAAGAGCCAGAACGCGCTCGTCACAAAGTTGCTTTTGAAAACCTGACGCCGCTTTACCCTGAAGAGCGTCTTCAGATGGAAACCGATGATCCGACGACCAAAGATCGCTCCGCGCGGATTATCGACTTGGTTGCGCCTATTGGTAAAGGCCAACGTTCCTTGATCGTTGCCCCGCCACGTACTGGTAAAACGGTACTGCTTCAGAATATCGCCCATTCCATCGCCGCAAACCATCCTGAGTGTTATTTGATCGTTCTTCTGATTGATGAACGCCCGGAAGAAGTTACGGACATGCAGCGTTCTGTTCAGGGTGAAGTTGTTTCTTCGACCTTTGATGAACCAGCGTCGCGTCACGTTGCCGTTTCCGAAATGGTTATCGAAAAGGCCAAGCGTCTTGTTGAACATAAGCGCGACGTTGTGATCTTGCTCGATTCCATCACTCGTCTTGGTCGCGCGTTTAACACGACTGTGCCGTCGTCTGGTAAGGTTCTGACCGGTGGTGTGGACGCCAACGCGTTGCAGCGCCCTAAGCGTTTCTTTGGTGCTGCCCGGAATATCGAAGAAGGTGGTTCTCTGACGATCATCGCGACAGCCCTGATCGACACCGGTAGCCGCATGGACGAAGTCATCTTCGAAGAATTCAAAGGCACGGGTAACTCCGAAATCGTGCTGGATCGTAAGATCGCCGATAAACGTGTGTTCCCAGCGATGGACATTCTGAAATCTGGTACCCGTAAGGAAGACTTGCTGGTCGACAAAGTCGATCTTCAGAAAACCTACGTACTGCGCCGCATCTTGAATCCAATGGGAACAACAGATGCGATCGAATTCCTGATTTCGAAGCTGAAGCAGACTAAGACGAACTCAGACTTCTTCGACTCTATGAACACGTAGCTATTGTTTTAAAACAATGGGTTAACGGATATGGATACGATTTACGCCCTTGCATCGGCAGCCGGCAAAGCCGGTGTTTCAATCATCCGGATATCCGGCCCTGATACACTGCGGATCTGTGCAGATATCGGCGCGGAGATCAGAGAACATGATCGGAGGTTGGTGAGGCTGACATCCGAAGACGGCAGTTTGATTGATCAGGCTTTTGCGATCAGTTTCGGGCATGGTCGCAGCTTTACAGGGGAACAAGTTGTCGAACTTCACATCCATGGCTCACCAGCGATCGTTACAGCGGTTTTGGATCGGCTAAATGGGCTAGGTCTTCGCTTGGCTGAGGCCGGTGAATTCACAAGACGGGCCATGGATAATGGAATGCTCGATCTGGCGCAGGTCGAAGGCCTTGCCGATCTTATTGACGCCGAAACAGAAAGCCAACGTCGTCAAGCTGTACGGGTGTTTAACGGTGCACTCGGAAAGCTAGCGGATAGCTGGCGGTCTAAGTTGCTTCGCGCGGCGGCGCTTTTGGAGGCAACAATTGATTTCGTTGATGAGGACGTACCAGTCGATGTCTATCCTGAAGTTAACGAACTTATTAGTGCCGTCTCGGAAGAGGTCACGCACGAGGCCGCGGGCGTACGGGTTCGCGAAAGAGTCCGTGACGGATTCGAAGTCGCTCTCGTTGGGCCACCGAATTCCGGGAAGTCCACGCTACTGAACAGGCTGGCTGGTCGTGAGGCCGCCATTACATCTGACATCGCAGGAACCACACGCGACGTTATTGAGGTTCGCATGGACCTAGACGGACTGCCGGTGACCGTATTGGATACGGCAGGGCTTCGAGATTCAGACGATGTTTTAGAAGGCATTGGTATTGAACGCGGTCGGGTACGTGCCCAAAGCGCTGATGTCCGAATCCACCTGCTTGAGAATGATTTAGCGCAAGCGCCAAAAACCGAAAATGGGTTAGATATCTATTTGAAATCAAAGGCAGATCTTTCTGATACGACCTCTGAAACTTCCATTTCCGGTTTGACAGGGCTCGGAGTAGATCGCCTTCTTGAACAGATTTCGGACTACCTAAAGGAACAAATTGCAGGTGCAGGTGTTGCAACACGTACCCGCCATCAGGTTGCTTTGGAGAAAGCATCGATCGCGTTGGGTACGGTTACCTCAGGTTTGGAGAGCGGCGCTTTGCCGGTCGATCTTCTAGCAGAGGATTTGCGTACAGCCACTCGTGCTTTGGATAGTTTGATTGGTCGCGTTGATGTAGAGAACGTGCTAGGAGAGATCTTCTCGAGTTTTTGCATCGGCAAATAAGGATTGTTTCACGTGAAACATACATATGATGTTGTCATTATTGGCGGTGGGCACGCGGGTTGTGAAGCGGCTCACGCGTCCTCACGGTTGGGCGCTGACACTTTGCTTGTTACGCTGCGCAAAGGTGACTTGGGCGTCATGTCCTGCAACCCGGCTATTGGCGGGCTTGGGAAAGGCCACCTGGTACGCGAAATTGACGCTTTAGACGGCGTTATGGGTAAAGCCGCCGACTATGCCGGAATACAATTCCGGCTTCTAAATCGGAAAAAAGGCCCAGCTGTACAGGGGCCACGTACGCAAGCCGATCGAGTCCTCTATCGTAAAGGGATTCAGGACCTTACTGCGGCCCGATCAAATTTAAATGTATTGGAAGGCGAAGTAGTTGATCTGAGCTTGGACTCAGGAAAGGTCAACGGAGTTGAGCTTGCCGATGGTTCAGTCATTGCAGCTCGGGCAGTTGTCTTAACTTCCGGGACTTTTTTACGCGGAACAATTCACATTGGGGATACCTCTCACTCCGGTGGCCGCATGGGGGACGCCCCGTCGATCGCTCTCGCTGAACGGCTTGCATCCTACGACCTTCCAATGGGCCGACTAAAGACAGGTACGCCGCCTAGGTTGGATGGCCAGACAATCGATTGGGAAGGTCTCGATACGCAAGACGCCGATGCGGAACCAGAGCTTTTTTCGTTCTTGCATCGCGCCCCATTCGCCAAGCAGATAGCGTGCGGAATTACTCATACAAATGCCCAAACCCACGATATTATTGAAAAAAACTTGGCTCGCTCAGCTATGTATGGCGGTCATATCGACGGGGTGGGTCCACGGTACTGTCCGTCAATTGAAGACAAAGTTGTTAGGTTTGCGGAAAAAGATTCGCACCAGATCTTTCTTGAACCAGAAAGTCTGACCGGACACACGATTTATCCTAACGGGATTTCCACATCGCTGCCTATTGACGTTCAAGAAGACTACGTGCACTCAATTGTTGGTTTGGAAAATGCGAAGATTTTGCAGCCAGGCTATGCAATTGAATACGATTTTATCGATCCGAGAAGCCTCAGCTCGCAGCTAGAACTTAAAAATCTCCCCGGCCTGTACCTTGCCGGGCAGATAAATGGGACTACTGGCTATGAAGAAGCAGCCGGACAAGGTTTGGTTGCCGGTCTTAACGCGGCATCTTGCGCGCTTGATAAATCCCCGGTTTTATTTGATCGGGCGACTTCGTATATTGGCGTGATGGTTGATGATCTTACGGTTCGTGGCGTGACGGAGCCCTATCGAATGTTCACATCTCGGGCTGAATTTAGGCTTTCCCTTCGAGCGGACAACGCAGATCAAAGATTAACAGAATTCGGGCGCACTAGCGGTTTCATCGAAGAAGAGCGATGGAAGGCGTATAGCGAAAAGAAAGAAGCGCTCGAGAGCGGGCGTAACCTTTTAGCAGCGTCCTCAGTTTCCTCTCGCTCATTGAACGAAGCAGGCGTTAACGTCGGCGTTGATGGACCCAAGCGTACGCTGCTTGATGCCTTGAGCATCGCGGGAACTACGGTTGAATGCTTAGCAGTAATTGAGCCGGAACTAACTGTTATTAAAACGGAAATAGCGACCCAGCTAGAAAGAGACGCGCTATATTCGCATTATGTCGAACGGCAGGCACGTGACATTGAAGCGCTTAACAGGGACCGCGAAAAGTCAATTCCAGCTGACATGGACTACTCTGATATTCCCGGTTTATCCAATGAGTTAAAGGCAAAATTGCGCGCTGCTCTTCCTGACAATCTTGCCCAAGCGGCGCGGATTGATGGAATTACGCCCGCTGCCCTGATGCTTGTTGCTGCAGAAATTAAGAAGCGACAGCTGAAGGCGGTCGCATCATGACAGAAGAAGAATTGCTGGTTGGCGGAACGAGTGTTTCACGTGAAACATTTCAAAAACTTGAACAACTAAGCGCACTTATCATCAAATGGACGAAGTCAATTAACTTGATCTCGCCCAATAGCATTGCCGAGATCTGGGATCGCCATATCGTCGACAGCGCGCAGATCTATGAACTTGCCCCTTCAAATTGGGTAAACTGGGTAGATTTGGGGAGCGGTGGCGGTCTCCCTGCATTGGTTATTGCCCTCCTCGACCAAGAACGCCGTCAAATAACGTTAGTAGAAAGCGACCAACGCAAAAGTTTGTTTTTGAACACGGCAAAGCGAGAGCTCGATCTTAACTTGAAAGTCGTGAATAAACGAATTGAGTCAACGGACCTTAAGAACTTCGACGTTATGAGCGCACGTGCGCTCGCTCCGTTGCCCGATCTTTTAACCTTTGCCGTTCAATACCTTACCCCAGACGGTACTGCGATCTTGCCAAAAGGCGCGCGCTTCAACGAAGAGCTGGACCAAGCCCGTGAAGATTGGCACTTTGATGTAACGCCCCATCCAAGCCAAACAAACACCGACTCCCGAATTCTCGAAATCTCAAGGATACGTCGCCGTGAATCTTAGCCGCACAACGAACCCCAAGATCATTTCGGTTGCGAACCAGAAGGGCGGTGTTGGAAAGACAACAACGACAATTAACCTAGGTGCAGCACTTGCGCGTTCAGGCCGTCGTGTTCTTCTGATCGACCTTGACCCGCAAGGGAATGCGTCAACGGGACTCGGAATAGAACTCGCCGATCGAATTGAAACGACATTTGAGCTATTAACCGGAGACGCACTGCCTAGTGACGCTGCGTTGCCGACAAGTGTCGAAGATCTAATGATTATTCCCGCAACGACCGATCTTAGCTCTGCGGACATAAATCTAATGTCGAACGAAAAGCGAAGCTACATGCTTCACGATGCCCTCCATCAACCGGATATCGACGCACTAGATTTGGACTATATATTGATCGATTGTCCGCCATCCCTCAATATATTGACCGTAAATGCTATGATCGCGTCAGACGCGGTTGTTGTACCACTGCAAAGCGAATTCTTTGCCCTCGAAGGTTTGTCGCAGCTCATGCTTACCATCAGGGACATACGGCAAACCGCGAACTCGGCGCTCCGTATCGAAGGAATCGTTCTAACGATGTATGATAAGCGTAATAACCTTTGCCAGCAGGTTGAAGTGGATGCGCGTGAAAACCTAGGAGATCTCGTATTCAGGACCGTGATTCCAAGAAATGTCAGGTTGAGCGAGGCACCGTCCTACGCGCTTCCAATCATTGACTATGACCCGAATTCTAAAGGGTCTCACGCCTATCTGGCCTTCGCTGAAGAAATAATTTCACGCGAGCCTAACCCCAAACCCCGGAGAGCATCATGAACACACCAAAATCACCAAACCGGGGCCTTGGACGTGGGCTTTCCGCGTTGATGTCTGATGTGAACACGCCGAGTGCCGATACAAAAGAGGCTCCGAAAACAACGGGTCGAACATTGCCGGTCGATCAGATCTATCCGAACCCCGACCAACCACGACGGACATTTGATGACCAGGCGATGAGCGATCTCACAGCATCGATCGCTGAAAAAGGGATTATTCAACCTCTCATAGTTCGCAAGAAAGATAGCAAAAACGGGGCATACGAAATCGTTGCTGGTGAGCGTCGCTGGCGTGCAGCACAACGAGCGAAACTACACGAAGTTCCTGTAATCATACGTGAATTCACGGATGTTGAGGTTCTTGAAGTCGCAATTATTGAAAACATTCAACGCGCAGACCTAAACGCAATCGACGAGGCGGCTGGGTACAAGCAACTCATGGAGAAATTCGGGCGCACTCAAGAAGAGATGGGGAAGGCACTCAGTAAAAGTAGAAGCCACATTGCAAACTCTGTCCGTCTTCTAACGTTACCCGGTTCTGTTCAAGGGCTTGTGCAGGAGGGAAAACTGTCCGCCGGCCACGCACGGACACTTGTTGGTCACCCTGACGCTGACAGCCTTGCCGCCCAAATCGTAAAGAATGGCCTTTCAGTCCGCGACTCTGAGAAACTCACGAAAGCGACAAAGGCACCAACGAAAAGGACTTCTCGCGCCAAAACAGTGTCGAAAGACGCGGATACGGTTCAGATCGAAAAGGATCTTTCAGCGCACCTTGGAATGCGAGTGAGCATCAACCACGCTGAAGGTAAAGAAAACGGGCAGGTAACCTTAAGTTACCGTGATCTCGAACAATTAGATGACCTATTGCGCCTTCTGTCTGGCGGCTAAGACCCCAGCAAGTGGGCGATTACGGCGTTCAATACGGGTCGACCGCCTGGCGTAACAGTTAGGCGTGATCCCATGACCGATAGATGTCCCAAATCTACCAAGTAATTGATTTCGCTAAATTTATCGGCTATCCAACGCTCCGGCAACTCAATACCCTCGGCCATCCTAAGGCCCATAAGTACACGTTCGTCAGTCACTTCTGACGCACTAAGAGCGTGCGGCGGAATCTTTGCAATGGCACCTGTTTCGACCTGCTCAATCCAAAGCCCAGGACTCTTCACACTTACTGTCTCGTGGCGAAGGCCGTTCAAAGTCAGCCTCCCATGCGCACCGGGCCCAATCCCAGCCCAATCCCCAGATCGCCAGTAAATCAGGTTATGTTTGCTCTCTTCGCCCTTTTTGGCATGATTAGACACTTCATAGGCCGACAAACCAGCCTCTTCACACGTCGCTTGCGTAATGTCCCACATGTCCGCACCAAGGTCTTCATTCGGCAGCCCCCTCAGCAATCCCCGTTTGAAACGGTCACCAAATGCGGTGCCCTCTTCAATTGTCAGTTGATAAAGTGACAAATGATCGGGATCGAAAGAAAGCGCGTGATTCAACTCGGCCAGCCACTGTTCAGCCGTTTGATCTTGCCTCGCATAGATCAGATCGAAACTAACACGATCAAACGTAGAACGCGCCAACTCAACAGCTGACAACGCCTCTTTGGCCGAATGCAATCGGCCAAGCGCTTTTAGGTCGGGGTCATTCAGTGCCTGAACACCAATCGAAACGCGATTCACACCCGCGGCGTGATACCCCGCAAACCGACCAGCCTCAATTGACGTCGGATTTGCTTCCAACGTGATTTCAATATCATTCGCAAGACGCCAAGATTTCCGAACTCTGTTCAAAATCCGCTCAACGGTATTGACGTCCATGAGGCTCGGCGTCCCGCCGCCAAAGAAAACCGAATTCAGAACACGGTCAGGTGTCATAGCTGCGACGCGATCAATCTCGCTTTCAAACGCGCTCGCCCAACGCGCCTGATCAATCGAAGCGACAACATGGGAATTGAAATCACAATAGGGGCACTTCGCTTGGCAAAACGGCCAATGAACATAAAGTCCAAAGCCTCCGTCGCGCCATGCTTCAGGCAAAACAGCCCTCGATCAATTTGGCAAAGGCATCTGCGCGGTGGCTGATCTTATTTTTTTCCCAACGGTCCATTTCCCCGAAGGTTTGTGAATATCCGTCAGGCTGGAAAATCGGATCGTATCCATGCCCTTGATCACCGCGCATTGGCCAAACCAAACGACCTGGCATTATGCCTTCGAAAACTTCGTCGTGGCCATCCGGCCAAGCCAAAACTAAACAACACCGGAATTGCGCAAGGCGCGGTTCTGGTGCGTTGCGTGCTTCCAATTCGTCCCACGTACGCGTCATCGCTTTCACGAAATCGCGGCCATTCGGGGTCTCGGCCCAATCCGCAGTATAAACACCGGGCGCGCCGTCCAGCCCATCAACAGTAATGCCGCTATCGTCTGACAAGGCCGGCATACCAGTTGCCTTTACCGCTGCTTGCGCCTTGATCCGTGCATTTCCAACAAACGTCGTTTCGGTTTCCTCGGGCTCTGGCAAGTCGTGGTCAGCATTCGACGAAACAGCGACCCCAAATGGCGACAACAAATCCGCCATCTCTTCCAGCTTCCCGCGATTGTGCGTCGCGATCAGCAGCTCTGTTCCCTCAAACTTTCGCATTAGGAAACTGCCTCCAACTGCGCTGCCGACAGTTCCGCAATGCCTTTATCGGCTAAGTCCATCATCGCATTCATCTGATCGCGCGAGAACGTAGACCCCTCGGCGGACATCTGAATTTCGATCAGCTTGTCACCGGTCATAACGAAGTTCCCATCAACACCGGCCTCAGAGTCTTCGGGGTAGTCGAGGTCCAGAACAGACTGACCAGCATAAACACCACAGGACACAGCCGCGACCGGAACCAGCAACGGATCAGAAATCACATCGCCCGCTTTCATCAGCTTTTGCACGGCTAGTTTCAGCGCAACCCAGCCACCCGTGATAGATGCACAACGCGTTCCACCGTCCGCTTGGATCACATCACAATCAACAACAATTTGACGTTCGCCCAAGGCAACGCGATCAACACCCGCCCGCAATGAGCGGCCAATCAAACGTTGAATTTCCTGCGTCCGTCCACTCTGCCCGTTCTTGGCTTCACGGCGCATCCGCGTGTTCGTCGCACGTGGCAGCATTCCGTATTCAGCAGTCACCCACCCAAGACCGGAGTTCTTAAGAAACGGTGGTACGCGTTCATCAATCGACGCCGTGCAAAGCACATGGGTGTCGCCACACTTAATCAAGCACGATCCTTCCGCATGGCGCGTTACGCCTGTCTCAATCGAAATCGTCCGCATTTCATCAATCTGTCGTCCAGAGGGGCGCATCGCATGTCCTTTCATAGGTTTCCCAACGGTTACGCGCACCCTCACAAAATTCCAACCCCGATTGACCTTTCGTGAGGCTCGTTCATAACTGTCGATGCCCATTGGAATGGATGCATGACCGACCAAACGCCAAAGCTCGACGAAATGAACACCCGCTCACGCGAGGTGTTTCGCCGTGTCGTCGAGGGTTACCTTGAAACAGGTGCGCCTGTCGGGTCGCGCACCCTGACGCGCAGCCTGTCCGAACAAGTCAGCGCCGCCACCATTCGCAACGTCATGGCTGACCTCGAACATCTCGGCCTCATCGGCAGCCCCCACATCAGCGCCGGCCGCATTCCTACCCAACAGGGATTGCGCATGTTCGTTGATGGCATTCTTGAGGTCGGTGATCTCAACGGAACGGACCGCGCCAAGATCGATCAAACGATGGGCGGTAACGATGATGATGTCAGCACCCTCCTTGACCGTGTTGGCTCCGCCCTTTCTGGCGTTACGCATGGCGCCAGTCTTGTTCTCACGCCAAAGCACGAGGAAGCGCCGATCAAACATGTCGAATTCGTAAGCCTTGCAGCAGATCGCGGCCTCGTTGTTCTGGTGTTTGCTGACGGTCACGTCGAAAACCGCGTCTTCACGCCGCCACCCGGTCAAACCCCCTCCTCCATGCGCGAAGCCACAAACTTTATTAACGCGGTAGCCGAAGGCCGCACCCTTTCCGAACTCGGCACCGCCATCTCTCGCGAAGTGAACGCCCGCCGACAGGAAATCGATGTCCTCGCACGCGAGCTCATCGATTCAGGCGCCGCCATGTGGGAGAACAAAGGCGAATCAACAGAACGCCTGATTGTACGCGGCCGCGGAAACCTGATTTCTGACGAAGACACCGAAGACCTAGACCGCATTCGCACCCTGTTTGACGACCTCGAACGCAAACGTGATATCGCTGATTTCCTTGAATTGACGGACACTGGCGAAGGTGTGCGCATTTTCATTGGCTCAGAGAACAAACTTTTCTCACTTTCGGGTTCCTCTTTGGTGGTTTCTCCTTATATGAACGCTGATCGTAAGATTGTGGGTGCGGTCGGGGTCATTGGACCCACGCGCCTGAACTACGGGCGCATTGTGCCCATCGTGGATTACACTGCGCAGCTGGTCGGGAAACTGATCTCTGATCGCGGATAAGGAACGTAAGTTATGGCTGAGAACGAAAACGAAAACCAATTCCTCGACGACATCATGGCGGATCCGCTTGGCGGACCCGAAGATGAAATGACATTGGATGAAATGGCTGAAGAAGACGATAACATCGTCGCCCTGAAGTCCGAGATTTCAGAGGTGAAGGACGCCTACATGCGCGCCCTCGCCGATCTCGAAAACACCCGTAAACGCTCTGAGCGTGACCGTCGCGAAGCCGAGAACTACGGCGGCTCCCGTTTGGCCCGCGATCTGCTTCCGGTGTACGACAATCTCGAACGCGCGCTTCAAATGGCGAAGGAAGACGGTAAAGAAGGCGACAAAGCCCTTCTCGAAGGCGTTGAACTCACAATGCGCGCGCTGATCGGGGTGTTCAAAAAGCACGGTATCGACCCTATCGTTGCCGAAGTTGGCGAAAAGTTCGACGCGCACATCCACGAAGCCATGTTCGAAGCGCCCCTGCCCGGCACGCAAGCTGGCGACATTATTCAGGTCGCTTCAACGGGCTTCATGTTGCACGATCGCCTCTTGCGCCCTGCGCAGGTCGGCGTGTCTTCTACTCCGAAGTCTTAACCAAACCACGAAGCTCATAGATCAGATCAAGCGCTTCTTTCGGCGACAGATCATCGGGCAAAACATCTTTCAACCGCGCCTCCACCTCGGACGGCGCGGTTTTTTGTGGCGCGGGTGCGGGCGTCGCGCTGAACAACGGCAAATCGTCGATCACCGCCTTCTGTTTCCCCTCACGTTCCCCCTTCTCCAATGCTTCCAAAACGACCTTGGCCCGTTCAACGACCTTGGATGGCAACCCAGCAAGCCGCGCAACCTGCACACCATACGACCGATCCGCAGTTCCACGTTTTACCTCGTGAAGGAAAATCACGTCCCCGTCCCATTCCTTAACAGTCACCGTCGCGTTCGCCACGGAATCCAACTTGTCAGACAGGCTGGTCATCTCGTGGTAATGGGTGGCGAACAACGCGCGGCAACGGTTCACGTCATGCAGATGTTCCAACGTGGCCCATGCAATCGAAAGCCCGTCATACGTCGCGGTCCCGCGCCCGATTTCATCTAGAATGACCAATGCACGGTCATCCGCTTGGTTTAAAATCGCAGCGGTTTCGACCATCTCCACCATAAACGTTGACTGGCCTTTGCTCAGATCATCAGACGCACCAACACGGCTGAAAATCTGGCTCACAACGCCAATTGTCGCGTCTTTCGCGGGAACAAAGGCCCCCATCTGCGCCAGCACGGCGATCAATGCGTTCTGGCGAAGGTAGGTCGACTTACCGGCCATGTTTGGCCCCGTCAAAAGCCAGATCGACTCATCGCTAAGGTCGCAATCGTTCGCGACAAACTGCGTCCCGCTCGGCTTCAGCGCCGCTTCAACAACTGGGTGCCGCCCATCCGTGATCACAAATTCCCGATCTGCCGTCATAGTTGGGCGCGACCACCCTTCCTCACGCGCCAATCGTGCCAAAGCAGCGGTCAAATCAAATTCCGCAAGCGCACGGGCCAGCACAAACAATTTCGGCGCTTGATCAAGAATTGCGCCACTTAAGGTGGAATAGAGACGCTTTTCGATCTCCAAACATCGCCCACCAGCGTTCAAAATGCGCGTTTCCAGCTCAGACAGCTCAACAGTCGTAAACCGAACTTGGTTTGCAGTCGTCTGTCGATGAATGAATGTCTCAGATAGTGGCGCGGCGAGCATTTTGGCTGAATGAGTCGCTGTGACTTCAATAAAATAGCCTAGCACATTGTTGTGCTTGATCTTCAGGCTCGTAATCTCGGTCTGTTCGGCATAACGGCTTTGCAATGCGGCGATCACGGAACGCCCTTCATCGCGCAATGACCTGAATTCATCCAATTCGGCGTCAAAACCCGTCGCAACAAACCCACCGTCACGCGTCAACAGTGGTGGATCAGCAATCAACGCCTCATCCAACAGGTTCAGTAACGCCTCCTGCCCGACCAAATCCTGCGCCGCTTTCGACAAAACCTCCGGCATCTCTTTTGGCAAAGCGTCCGCAATCAATCCAGCCTGCGAAATCGCACTTCTGATCGCCGTCATGTCCCGCGGGCCACCGCGATCCAGCGAAAGTCGCGACAAAGCGCGGTCCAAATCCGGAACTTCGCGCAATCGATCTTCCAACAACGCAGCTACGTCCCCGTTCTCCAAACAACACGCAACAGCGTCTTGCCGCGCATTGATTTCGGCCAAATCACGGGACGGCGAAGACAAACGACGCTCCAAAAGACGCGCCCCACCCGCCGTTTGCGTTTTATCAATCACAGACAAAAGCGACCCCGCACGCCCACCATTCATCCCGTGCGTTAATTCCAACGATTTACGCGTCGACGCATCAATCTGCATCGCCGCTTCGCGTTTTTCGCGGACAGGCGGGCGCAACAACGGAAGCTTACCCTTCTGCGTGATATCCAGATATTCAACTACAGCCGCCATCGCGGCAACTTCGGCACGATCAAACGCACCAAACCCATCCAAAGATTTCACAGAATAGAGACTATTCAAGCGCTTTTCGCCGTTTGTGCTGTCAAACGCTGCATTCCCTAAAACCGTCACCGCAGCGCCGGCATCTTCGATAACCGACGTAAAATCCGCCTCACCAGCTTCGGATATCAGCACTTCTTTCGGGCTCAGTCGCGCCAATTCCGGCCCCAACGTCCCACCATCGCAGGCCATCACCGAAAATGCGCCAGTTGAAATATCGACCCAAGCCAATGCCCCTGCCCCACGCACATTCGCATAGGACGCAAGGAAATTGTGGCGCCGCGCATCCAGCAAAGAATCTTCAGTCAGCGTTCCGGGCGTCACAACACGCGTCACCCCGCGTTTCACAACCGCCTTATACCCGCGCTTCTTCGCCTCGGCGGGGCTTTCCAACTGTTCGCAAACCGCAACACGGTGCCCTTTGCGAATAAGCGTCAGAAAATATCCCTCAGCGGCATGATGCGGAACACCGCACATTGCAATATCTTCACCAAGGTGCTTACCGCGTTTGGTCAGCGCAATATCCAACGCACCCGCCGCCACAACAGCGTCGTCAAAGAACAGCTCGTAAAAATCGCCCATCCGATAGAACAACAACGCGTCCGGATGGTTCGCCTTGATCTCTAGAAACTGCGCCATCATTGGCGTGACTGTGCCGCTCATAAATCCCCCCGGATCTGCTTCGTGCAACCTACTGCTCCAATGTTAGCGACGAAAGTGCAAAAACCTACCATTGCGGGGGCAATGCCTCGCCCTTATCAAGGCCCGACGCAAGGGAGAGTAACATGGCGAACAATCGGATCACGCGCGAAGACGCATTGGCATTCCACCTAGACCCAACACCGGGCAAGTGGGAGATCCAAGCGACAGTCCCAATGACAACCCAGCGCGACCTGTCCCTGGCCTATTCACCTGGCGTTGCGGTGCCATGCGAAGAAATCGCCGAGAACCCTGAACTCGCCTATGACTACACTAACAAGGGCAACCTCGTCGCCGTGATTTCAAACGGCACGGCAGTCCTTGGCCTCGGTAATCTTGGCGCGCTGGGCTCTAAGCCGGTGATGGAAGGCAAGGCGGTCCTGTTCAAACGTTTTGCCGACGTGAACTCCATCGACATCGAACTTGATACCGAAGATCCAGATGCGTTCTGCAACGCGGTCAAACTGATGGGTCCAACCTTTGGCGGCATCAACCTCGAAGACATCAAAGCGCCCGAATGCTTCATCATCGAACAGCGTCTTAAAGAAGAAATGGACATTCCGGTCTTCCATGATGACCAGCACGGCACGGCCGTTATCTGCGCCGCAGGTCTGATCAATGCGCTGTACATCTCCGGCAAGAAAATCGAAGACGTCAAAATCGTGCTGAACGGGGCAGGGGCCGCGGGCATCGCCTGTATCGAACTCCTCAAATCCATGGGCGCCAAGCACGAGCATTGCATCGTCTGCGACACCAAAGGCGTGATCTACCAAGGTCGTACCGACGGCATGAACCAATGGAAGTCCGCGCACGCGATCAAGACTGAACTGCGCACCCTCGAAGAGGCAATGAATGGCGCGGATGTTTTCCTAGGTGTTTCGGCAAAAGGAGCGGTTACGCCCGAGATGGTCGCCAACATGGCCGACAATCCTGTCATCTTCGCGATGGCAAACCCTGATCCGGAAATCACTCCCGAAGAAGCCCACGCTGTACGCGTCGACGCGATCGTCGCAACCGGCCGTAGTGACTATCCAAACCAAGTGAACAACGTCCTCGGTTTCCCTTACCTGTTCCGCGGCGCACTCGACATTCATGCACGTGCCATCAATGACGAAATGAAAATTGCTTGTGCGCACGCGCTTGCCCAACTCGCCCGTGAAGACGTGCCTGACGAAGTAGCCGTCGCTTATGGACGCAAACTTACATTCGGTCGCGACTACATTATTCCAACGCCGTTTGACCCGCGCCTTATCCACGTCATTCCGCCAGCGGTCGCGCGTGCAGGCATGGATACAGGCGTCGCGCGTCGCCCGATTGTCGATGTCGAAAGCTACGAAGAATCCCTCAAAACGCGCATGGACCCAACGGCGTCCATCCTTCGCGGGATCAACGCGCGCGCACGTGCCAACCAGCACACTATCGTCTTTGCCGAAGGTGACGATCCACGCATTTTGCGTGCTGCCGTCCAGTATCAACGGTCCGGCTTTGGCCGTGCCCTTGTCGTTGGACGCGAAGAGGACGTTAAGGCAAAACTTACTGCCGCTGGGTTGGCGGATGCCGTTCGCGAATTGCGCGTTGTGAACGCGGCAAACACGAAGCACCTCGATAGCTACAAAGACTTTTTGTACGAACGCCTGCAACGTAAAGGCCACGACCGAAGCGACATTCACCGCATGGCGTCGCGGGATCGTCACGTGTTCGCGTCACTCATGCTGGCCCACGGTCATGCGGATGGAATGGTCACTGGTGCAACTCGTAAATCCGCCCATGTTCTTGAACTGATCAATCATGTGTTTGACGCAAGCCCGCATGACGGTGTTGCAGGCGTTACAGCGGTTCTGAACAAAGGGCGCATCGTGTTAATAGCTGATACGTTGGTTCACGAATGGCCAGATGAAAACGATCTCGCCGACATCGCAGAGCAGGGCGCCTACGTCGCGCGTCGCCTCGGGCTCGAGCCTCGCGTTGCCTTCGTTTCGTTCTCGACATTCGGTTATCCGGTTTCTGAGCGTGCCGAAAAAATGCACATGGCGCCCGACGTCTTGGACGTGCGCGGCGTCGATTTTGAGTACGAAGGCGAAATGACTGTCGACGTAGCACTGAACGCCAAAGCGCAAGAGGCCTACCCCTTCTCGCGCCTCACAGGTCCGGCCAACATTCTCGTCGTTCCAGCACGCCATTCCGCATCTATTTCCGTGAAACTGATGCAAGAAATGGCTGACGCGACTGTCATTGGCCCAATCCTCGCGGGTATCGATAAGCCAATCCAGATTTGTTCAACCGGCGCGACGGTCAACGACATCCTGAACATGGCCGTTCTTGCCTCCAGCACATCGAAATAGCCTATGACGATCTGGAACCTCGGCGGCATCAACGCAGATTACGTTTACTCGGTGCCACACATTCCGGCGCCGGGTGAAACGTTAGACGCCGCGTCGCGCGAGGTTTTCTTAGGCGGTAAGGGCGCGAACATGTCCGTCGCCGCCGCACGCGCGGGTGCACATGTGTGCCACATCGGCGCTATTGGTAACGACGGGCGCTGGGCAATTGACCGCCTCACAGAATACGGCGTGGACACGCGTACAATCACCACCGTCGAAACCGAAACCGCGCACGCACTGATCTTCGTCGCGCCAGACGGTGAAAATGGCATTGTGGTCTATCCCGGCGCAAACCGTGCAATCCCGGAAAGCACACTAAAACAGTCTCTAACCAGCGCCAAAATCGGTGATTGGTTTATCACACAGAACGAAGTGAACCTTCAGATCGAAGGCGCAAAGCTCGTCAAGGAAATGGGCCTGAACGTTGCCTATGCCGCAGCCCCATTCGACGCTGACGCCACCTTACAGATGCTCCCCTACCTCGACTTTCTGATCCTGAACGAAGTCGAAGCCGAGCAGCTGAAAGCAGCGACAGGCCAAGGCCCAACCGACCTTCCGGTGAAAGACGTTGTCGTGACCCTCGGCTCAAAAGGTGCGACATTGTTTGGCGAACAAGGCGAAGCCCACGTTCCGTCTCACGACGTAACCCCCGTCGACACCACTGGCGCGGGTGATACGTTCACCGGATACGTGATTGCAGGCTTGGATCGCGGCCAGCCGATCCTGCAAGCGATGCAAACGGCCGCCAAAGCCGCCGCAATCATGGTAACGCGTCACGGCACTGCCGACGTCATCCCTTCACTTGCAGATGTTCGCGCGTTTAGTGGTTGATGAACGGGGCATCACTCCCCCAAAGCTGCTCAACACGCGCATCTCGCCCACAGGCCTCACGATAAAACGCATAGGCTTCGGCTTCTGTTTTAATGCCACGGCGCGTCACCACGCGATCTTGCCCTTTGTAGTAATCCTGATGATACTCTTCCGCCTCATAGAACGTTGACGCCGCAAGGATTGGGGTAACAATCTGGCGACCTAGCTCAGATTGTGCAGCGGCCAACGCAGCCTGTGCAGCCTGCTGTTGGGCAGAGTTAGAGACGAAAATCGCCGTCCGGTAACTATCCCCACGGTCGCAAAACTGACCACCAGCATCCGTTGGATCCACAGACCGGAAAAACAGATCGTAAATCTGACGTTCCGAAATCTGATCCGCATCAAAACGAATTTCGACAGCCTCATAATGCCCAGTTCCACCGCCCGTCACCTGACGATACGTCGGGTTCGCGGTCGTTCCACCGGTGTAACCAGATGTCACCTCGCTTACACCGCGAACTTTCTCAAAATCGCTTTCCACGCACCAGAAACAACCACCCGCAACGGTGATCGTCTGCATGTCGCGCGCTTCAACTTTGCCCGCTTGCATCATTGTTGCCACTATAATCGCCGCGCCAAGGGCTACGGTCTTTATGTTTCGCGAAACTGTCGTCATGAAATTTCTCCTTTTCACAATAATCACGCGCAATGCGGCGACACGCAATTCACTGCACCGTGTGCTCACGCGCAGTTTACCTCTTGGAACAATTCGCGTACCGCCGTAGCGTCACGATTTGGATGAAAAGGTCACAACACACACCGCAGAAGATGACCCCCGAAATCAGAGCATTCTGATCTGGGTGAATGGAACCCTCAAACCCCGTGCCGATACAACGGTCAGTGTTTACGACTCAGGCTTCATGCTCGGTGACGGCGTCTGGGAAGGCATGCGTTTGTATGACGGAACTTGGGCCTTCATGGACGAACATATGGACCGTCTTTTTGAGGCCGCGAAGGTAATCGACCTCGACATCGGCATGGACAAGAATGAAGTGATTTTGGCCTTGTTAGAGACACAAAGGGCCAATGAAATGGAAACTACCGTCCATTGCCGCCTTATGATCACACGCGGCACCAAGGTTTTACCGTTCCAGCACCCGTCCCTTAGCCAAACGGGGCCAACGATGGTCATCATCATGGAGCACTCAAAGCCAAAGCTGCCGCGTCCCATCACCCTCGCGACGGTCCCGCACCAGCGCGGCTTACCGATAACGCAGGACCCGAAACTGAACTCCCACTCCAAGCTCAACTGCACCCTTGCCTGCATCGCTGCGCATAAGGCGGGCGCGGACGAGGCGTTTCTAAAGGGAACCTTTGGTGCGTAAACGCCGGTCAGCTCGATCAACGGGCGTCAAATCGGAACCGGCGACATGGGCCCCGTAACACTTCGGCTACGTAATCTCTACAAAACACTTACCGAACAACAGGTTAACTGATTCTTTAATAGGACGCCCAGTATCGTGCCCATATCAAAACCATACCCAACCCATACCGGAGCCATATCATGAAAATTGCCATGTGGTCCGGCCCTCGGAACCTCTCAACCGCGATGATGTACGCCTTCGGGAATCGCGCTGATTTTACCGCAATGGATGAACCGTTTCACGCCCCGTATCTGGCGAAAACCGGTCTGGATCACCCGATGATGGCCGAGATTCTTAGTGCCCATGATACGGACCCAAACAAGGTCGCGATTGCCTGTTCCGACGCGGGCGAAAAAACGCATAAGTATATGAAACATATGCCACATCATATGCTTGATGGCTTTCCACTCGACTGGACTTCGGACTGCGTAAACATCCACCTGATCCGCCATCCCGCCCGCGTGATCGCAAGCTATGCGGCGAAACGGGAAAACCCAACGCTGACGGATATCGGCTATCCGCAGCAAGTGGCTCTATATGATCGGATCGGCGGCATCGTCATCGACAGTCACGATATTCGGCAAGACCCTGAAAACGATATTAAAAACCTATGTGAAACGATTGGATTACCGTTCGATCCGGCAATGCTGAACTGGCCCGTTGGCCCGCGATCTTTCGACGGAATCTGGGCATCCCATTGGTATGGTGCAGTTTACCAAAGCACAGGATTCGTTGGCGGCGAAGGACCGCGTCCAGAATTAGAAGGGGCGGCTGCCGATCTGCTCGACGCCGCCCTTCCATATTACGAAAAACTGAAACCTTTCAGCTAGTTACTTCAGTCGCTTGTTGCGCGCTGCCAGCAGCTTCAGACGAAGTGCATTCAGCTGAATGAAGCCTGCCGCGTCTTTTTGATCATAGGCCCCAGCGTCATCTTCAAACGTCACATGCGCCTCGGAATACAGGGAATGATCTGACCAACGGCCAACCGTACGTGCGGAACCTTTGTAGAGCTTCAGCTTCACTGTACCGGTTACGTGCTCTTGCGACTTGTCAATCGCCGCCTGCAACATTTCGCGCTCAGGAGAGTACCAGAAACCGTTATAAATAAGCTCTGCGTAGCGTGGCATCAGCTCGTCTTTCAGGTGCGCAGCGCCGCGATCGAGCGTGATGGATTCAATACCGCGGTGCGCTTCAAGAAGCAGCGTGCCGCCAGGTGTTTCGTAGATACCGCGGGACTTCATGCCGACGAAACGCCCCTCAACAAGGTCGAGGCGGCCACAGCCGTGCATTCCGCCTAACTCGTTGAGTTTGGTAAGGATTTCAGCAGGCGACATAGCCACACCATCAATCGAAACCGCATCGCCACGCTCAAAACCGATATCAACGTACTGCGCTTCATTAGGTGCGTCCTCTGGGGCAACGGTGCGCTGGTAAACGTAATCAGGCGCCATCTCGGCGGGGTCCTCAAGAACCTTACCCTCAGACGACGTGTGCAACAAGTTTGCATCAACAGAAAACGGCGCTTCACCGCGCTTGTCTTTCGCGACCTGAATTTGGTGCGCCTCAGCAAACTCCAACAGCTTAGTACGAGAAGACAGATCCCATTCTCGCCATGGCGCGATAACTTTGATGTCTGGGTTAAGGGCATAGGCTGCCAGCTCAAACCGCACTTGGTCGTTGCCTTTGCCAGTTGCACCGTGTGCCACAGCATCCGCACCAACTTCTTCTGCAATCTCAACCAAACGCTTAGAAATAAGGGGCCGTGCGATGGATGTGCCCAGCAGGTAGAGCCCTTCGTAGACGGCATTTGCACGGAACATCGGGAAAACGAAATCGCGCACGAACTCTTCACGAACATCTTCAATATAGATGCTCTTTTCAGGAATACCCATGTCGAGCGCTTTGCGGCGCGCTGGCTCAAGCTCTTCGCCTTGACCCAGATCAGCCGTGAACGTGACGACCTCGCAGCCGTACTCTGTCTGAAGCCACTTCAAAATAATCGACGTGTCCAATCCGCCGGAATAGGCGAGGACGACTTTTTTTGGTGCAGACATGGTACGCTCCTGAAGTTGAATTATTGGCGCATTAACGCGATTTGAGTGCTAGAGCAAGCTGGCCACGAACGCTGCATCGCCTTCGTTTGAAAGCAGGGCAGGGGCGTCGCGTATCGGAACCCAAATTGGCGTGTGCAGCTCTTCCGTTGGGAGGCCTAAACAACGCACCGGCCTTGACCAATAGATCGCGCAAACCTTTTCGGCCCAAAGGTCATAATCGGACATAAAAACAAAGCGTCTGTAAGCACCGATGCGCACAGGCCGGCCCATGGTCCAACCTGTTTCCTCCATCACTTCGCGGTGCAAAGCAGGCAGAACGTGCTCACCAGCGTCGATTCCACCTCCCGGAAGCTGTAGTTCGGGGTGTTCTAAGCGGTCGCCATCCTGTTCTGTCAGCAGCAAATTTTGCCCCCGTTGAAGGATCACATAGGCCCCTGGCCGCAGCGTGTAACGCATAGCTGGGTCAACTCGTTCGCCGTAACGTCTCATATCGCCCCTTTTCCCCCGACTTGTGGCACCTATATGGACGCGGTATGCCCATCCTCGACTTGTTAGGAAAGCCCCATGACTAAAACCAAAACCACTGCGTCTACGATCGCTTGGGATGATACCGTCCTGCCGTTCCAGCTCGACCGTTCCGATATTCGCGGCCGCGTCGCGCGTCTTGATGGCGTTTTGGACCAAGTATTGTCACAGCACGACTACCCTCCGGCGGTTGAAGCGTTGGTGGCTGAAATGGCTTTGCTAACCGCACTTATCGGCCAGACCATTAAGCTGCGTTGGAAATTGTCGTTGCAAGTGCGCGGTGACGGTCCTGCGCGTCTTATCGCTACGGATTACTACGGCCCAACCGCTGACGGGAAGCCTGCCAGCATTCGCGCCTACGCGAGCTATGACAAAGATGAGATCGACCCAACGGGCGACGGTTTCTCTCAGGTTGGCAAAGGTTACTTTGCGATTCTGATCGATCAGGGCGAGGGGAATACCCCGTATCAAGGTATCACACCGATCGCTGGTGGCTCCTTGGCGGCTTGTGCCGAAGCCTATTTCGCGCAGTCTGAACAATTGCCAACAGCGTTCCAGCTGACTTACGGCAAGGCGCAGGTTCCTGGTAGCGCTGAATCGTGGCGTGCGGGTGGGATCATGATGCAGGCAATGCCGAAAGCGTCACCGTTGGCCAATCCGGATGGTGGAACAGATGAAGGTTTGACCGCGGTTGAAGACCTGATGAACGACGATGAAGGTGAGAACTGGAACCGTGCGACCACGTTGATGCGGACTGCCGAAGAACTGGAACTGATCGGGCCGTCCGTTCAGCCAACCGAATTGCTGGTGCGCCTGTTCCACGAAGAAGAGCCGCGCGTGTTTGACCCGCAGCCAGTGAGCTTTGGCTGTTCGTGTTCGCCCGCAAAGGTCCGCCAATCGTTGTCGATCTATTCCGCTCGCGACATCGGCCATATGACGACTGCCGAGGGTACAGTAACGGCAGATTGTCAGTTTTGTGGTGCGCATTACGTGTTCCAGCCAAACACGCTGGGGTTCGAGGCGACAGAAGGACCAGATGCAAAGCCATAAACCTTGGATTGAAGATCTGAAAATGACGCTCTGCCGTACGATTGAAAACGTGCGGCAGGCGTCCTCTGATTTTGATCTCAATTCAGGTGTCGTGTTGCCGAAAGGTAGGGTGTTGAAGCCCGCCGCGGTGTTGATCGCGATCACGGAGGCAGGGGAGGTTATCCTCACCAAACGCGCAGCCCATCTGAAGCACCACCCGGGGCAAATTGCGTTTGCCGGCGGGCGTATGGATGACACGGATACCGACCTAACACACACCGCGCTGCGCGAGGCACAAGAAGAAATCGGGCTCGACCCGTCTGTCGTTACGGTTCTTGGAAATCTCCCGTCGCATGAAACGGTGACCAGTTATTCGATCACACCGATCGTCGCGATGGTTCCAACGGGCCTTAAATTCACCCCCGAACCAGGCGAGGTAGACGAAGCGTTCACAGTGCCGTTGTCTCACGTTCTGTCACCGTCAAATTACCGGATTGAAGGTCGTGTATGGCAGGGTCAAAAACGTTTCTACTACGCAGCCCCATACGGTCCGTATTACATCTGGGGCGCAACTGCGCGTATCTTGCGCGGGATGGCCGAGGCGTTCCAATGACTAACAATGCAGGATCTCTTTGGGGCGCTGATGGCACCTTGCGCCACGTCGGGGAACCGAGCTGGCTAACGAACGATTTTCTCCAAACCCTGATGAAGGCATTTGAGGACGCAGGTTTTCAGATTTACGCCGTGGGTGGCTGCGTGCGTGATACCATTTTCAACCGCCATGTAAGCGATGTAGATCTGAGCACTGACGCTTTGCCAGAAGACACAACGAGGATCATCGAAAGTCTCGAATTCAGACGGGAGGCTTGGAAGGCGATTCCAACAGGAGTGGAGCACGGGACAATTACCGCCGTCGCGCCATATGGTGGTGGAACGTTTGAGATCACCACGTACCGAACAGATGCACAAACAGATGGCCGGCACGCCACCGTCGCGTTCTCCAAGAACATCGAAGACGACGCGATGCGCCGCGATTTCACGATCAATGCGTTCTATGCGGATCGCGAAGGGCGCGTGCGTGACATTGTAGGTGGTTCCACTGACCTTGCGGCGCGAATGGTGCGCTTTATCGGTGATCCGGTTGAGCGCATCCAAGAAGACTACCTGCGCATTCTACGGTTCTTTCGTTTCATCGCGACGCTTGGGACGTACAAAAACGGCATCGATCGGGATGGCCTCGCGGCCTGCGCGATGCTTGCGGATGGGCTAAAGGGGGTTTCGCGGGAACGCATCGGCGCAGAGATGACCCGTTTGATTGCGGACCCCGATGCGGCCCCCGTTTTAGGTGCGATGGAACAGTCCGGCGTCCTGCTGCGCATTCTGCCCGGCGCCAGCGTTCTGACCCTTGCGCGGTTGATCGATCTTGAAGAACAGTATCTCATTGAAGGGCGCATGATTCCCCCGAGCGATGTCGCGACACGGCTGGCCGCATTGGGTTGCGAAGACGTCGCGGACCGCCTGCGCCTTTCTAAAGCGGACGCCAGGAAAGTTGAGCTTGTGAAATTGGAGGCGGGCAAGACAACACCCCCGCATGAGCTCGGGTATCGGTATGGGTATTGGACGGCGGTGCATTGTCTCTTGTTGCGCTGGGCGTCATTGCTTCAGCCGTTTGATGAGGCTGCGCTTGAGGACATAAGACTGGGCGCAGAAGCAACGTTTCCTATCGTTGCCGCGGACCTAATGCCAGCCATCTCAGGCAAGGCGCTTGGCGACAAGTTAAAGCAACTCGAGGCTCTATGGATCGAGGCTAGGTTCTCTGTCTCGAAAGAAGAGTTGTTGAAAAAGCTATGACGGCATTGTTTGGGTTCGTCTTCTTTGGACTATTTTCACCCGGTCCAAATGTCATTCTTCTCACATCCTCAGGCGCACGGTTCGGATTTCGCGCGACATCGCCCCACCTTTTCGGGGTCGCACTTGGCGTCGGCGTCATCGCGTTTGTTACTGGCCTCGGGCTTGGCACCCTGATCGAGGCCTTTCCAATTCTGCGCATGGTTCTAATGGTCATCGCATCCCTGTGGATTCTATGGATGGCATGGAAGCTGTGGCACGCAAAACCAGCGCAAGCCCGAGATACGGACAGGCCATTCACCTTCGTCCAAGCGGTTCTCTTTCAATGGGTAAACCCGAAAATCTGGGCTGTTGCGACATCAGCATCTGCGATGTTGACCGACCTCGCGCCGTTGGACCAAGCTGTAATACTTGGGCTCACCTTCTCAGGGGCGAACCTCGGCGTTTGTTTGTTTTGGACCTACGCTGGCAGCCTTCTGAAAAGCCTGCTTGCGGACCCGAAGAAATGGCAGGTTTTCATGCGAATGATGGCCGTCGCCCTCGCATTCTTTTCTGGTCTGGTATTCCTATGACCTAAAGCGGACTATGTGTGGCAGGAAAGGAGTCCACGCGTGTTTCGCTTTTTTGAAAACCTAGTCGATCCATATGAAGCTTACGCCGAGGATGACACCCCTCCGACGCGCCTTTGGCCGTTCCTGAAAACCTACGTGCGCCCGTTCAAGCGTGTGTTCTGGGCAGCTGGAATTATGTCCGTCGTCGTTGCCCTGGTTGAGGTTTGGCTGATCGCATATATGGGACGCTTGGTTGATCTGATTGCCCCCGGAAGCGAGGTAACGTTCTGGGCCGACTACGGTTGGGAATTCATCGCGATGGGTGTTTTCCTTTTGGCGTTGCGGCCCATCTTGCAGGTTGTCGATGTTGCGCTCCTTAACCAGTCTATTGTCCCGAATTTTGGAACGATTGTGCGGTGGCGTTCGCACCGCCACGTGCTGCGCCAGTCTGTTGGGTGGTTCGAAAACGACTTTGCCGGACGTATCGCCAACCGGATTATGCAGACTCCGCCAGCGGCTGGCGAAGTCGCGTTTCAGGTTTTCGATGCTGTTACGTTTTCACTGGCTTACGTTATTGGCGCAGGTGTTTTACTTATGGGCGCGGACCCGCGGTTGCTGCTGCCCTTGGTGATTTGGTTTGTCTTATACGCCTACCTAATGCGCTGGACGATTAAACGGGTCGGGCCAGCGGCGAAGGCATCTTCTGATGCGCGCTCAGAGGTCACAGGGCGCGTCGTGGATAGCTATACCAACATCCATTCCGTCAAAATGTTCGCGCACCATGATCGTGAGATCAGCTACGCGCGCGAGGCAATCGAGAAAACCCGTTCGGCCCTTCAACGCGAAATGCGGCTCTATACAATTATGGACGTGGCTTTGGTCCTGCTGAATGGTTTCTTGATCGTGGCTGTTGTTGGCTGGTCGCTTTGGCTTTGGTCTGGCGGGTTGGCGACGGCTGGTATCGTTGCCGCGGCCGCCGCGATGACGTTGCGCCTGAACGCGATGACGGGGTGGATAATGTGGGCGGTGACAAACCTGTTCCAGAACCTTGGTGTAATCTCCGAAGGCATGGAGACAATCGCGCAACCGATCAGCTTAACGGACTCCGACACAGCGACTGAACTGGTAGTGACTGGCGGTAGCTTGCAGCTTGAAAACCTGAGCCACCATTACGGGCGTTCTACGGGAGGCATCGATGCACTTTCGCTAAATGTACAAGCAGGCGAAAAGATCGGATTGATCGGGCGTTCTGGCGCTGGGAAGTCGACACTCGTGAAGCTTTTGTTGCGATTCTACGATGCGGAGGCGGGTCGGATTTTGTTAGATGGGCAGGACATCTCAAACGTCAGCCAAGATTCACTGCGTCATGCGATTGGGATGGTGCAGCAAGACAGCTCACTTCTTCATCGATCCGTTCGCGAAAACATCTTGTATGGGGACCCAACGGCGACTGAAGAACAAATGATTGCGGCCGCCAAGCAAGCCGAAGCGCACGACTTCATTCTTGATCTTGAAGATGGAGAAGGCCGCAAAGGGTACGACGCGCAGGTTGGCGAACGTGGTGTTAAGCTGTCCGGTGGTCAGCGGCAGCGGGTAACGCTGGCACGCGTGATCCTGAAAGATGCGCCGATCTTGTTGTTGGATGAGGCAACGTCCGCACTAGATTCAGAAGTTGAGGCGACAATCCAAGCAACACTTGCCGAATTGATGGAGGGTAAAACCGTCATCGCAATTGCGCACCGTCTGTCAACGATTGCACAGATGGATCGGATCGTCGTTATGGACGCTGGCACGATAGTTGAAGACGGCACCCACCAAGAACTCCTTGCGCTGGGCGGTCAGTACGCGGGCTTCTGGGAGCGTCAGTCAGGCGGTTTTATCGATACCGAAACCGAGGGTGAAACGTGATCAAAACCCAGTACCATCGCGCGATTCAATGGCTTGGTGGCTTGATCGATAGCCGTAAGGAATCGAACGACCCACCCCCATCGACACTCGTTCGATTTTACAATTGGGCGCTTTCAGGTGCGTGGCCGATTATCGGGCTGGCTGCACTTTTTTCTGCGTTCTCGGGCGCAACAGAAGTCTTGGCCATGTATTTGTTGGGCCAAGTCGTCGACATTGCGGCATCAACGCAGCCCATAAGTGAAAACCTTGGGGTCCTCATACTCGCGGTTTTTCTGTTGTTGCTTGTTCGCCCTGTGCTGTTCGGGCTTTCGTCGGCATTTCAATCGGTCGTTCTTGGGCCAAATCTATTTACGCTGGTCGTTGGAAGGTTACACCGCTGGACGTTAGGGCAGGCGGTCACGTTTTTTGACAACGATTTTGCAGGGCGGATTGCGCAGAAACAAATGCAGGTCGCGCGGTCGGTGACTGAATCCGTGGTTGAAACCGTGAACGCAGTTTTGTTCGCTCTGGCGTCCGTTCTTGGTGCAGCGCTATTGGTTGTTACAATTGATGCGCGTTTGTTGATCGTGTTGCTGGTCTGGCTGCTGAGCTATGTTGCGTTTCTACGTTTCTTTCTAACCAAAATCCGTTCACGATCTAAAGCGAGGGCGGAGGCGGCAGCTTCGCTAACTGGCCAAGTTGTAGACACGATCACAAACATCAAAACCGTGAAGTTGTTCGCAGGAACGTCACATGAATCTGATGCTGCGCAACAAGCGATGCAGGAACTACGTAGCCGCGCATTAAACTACGGCGAAGTCGCAGCACTGTTTCGCCTTGGCCTGATTACACTGGCGGGTATTCTTCCACTGGTCATGGTTGGCTTCGGTCTGTCGTGGCGCGAAAACGGAGTTAGCCCAGGTGATCTGGCCGCGATTGGGGCCGTATCCATTCGGCTTAGCCAGATGACTGGCTGGGTGAGTTTCGTGCTTATGGCTATCTTCAGTCATATCGGTGAAGTTGAAAATGGCATGAAGACGCTAACTCCGCCTCATCAACTGACGGATGAACCAGACGCAGTTCCCTTGAGAGTGACGAATGCAGAAATAGAATTCCGCAATGTGTCATTTCAATACGGTGGTGCGACAGGTGGTGTTGGGGGTATTAACTTAACGATCGGAGCTGGTGAAAAGCTTGGTATTGTGGGTGCGTCTGGCGCTGGAAAATCAACGCTTCTGGCGCTTTTGCTACGTCTCTATGATCCCGAAAAAGGCGATGTTCTAATCGACGGACAGGTCGTGCGAAATGTCACACAGGACAGTCTTCGCGCGAATATTGGGATGGTCACGCAGGAAACGGCGATGTTCAATCGCTCAGCGCGGGACAACATCACCTACGGACGTCCGGGAGCATCAGAGGATGAAATATTTGCTGCAGCACAAAAGGCCGAAGCGCACGACTTCATTGCCGACCTGCGCGATAACAGTAACCGCACGGGATACGATGCCCACTTAGGTGAACGCGGCGTGAAGCTGTCCGGTGGGCAGCGTCAGCGAATTGCGTTGGCACGCGCGATGTTAAAGGACGCCCCAATTTTGGTTTTGGACGAGGCAACCTCCGCGCTCGACTCCGAAGTCGAATCTTCGATCCAAACTGCGCTGGGTCGTGTCATGGAGGGCAAGACGGTTGTGGCAATTGCCCACCGGTTGTCGACGATTTCTGGCATGGATCGCATAATAGTGCTGGAAGAAGGGCGTATTGTGGAAGAAGGAACACATGAGGACTTGCTGAGACGGGCAGGGACATATGCAAGGTATTGGAACCGCCAGTCTGGGGGGTTCGACAGTAAATCGGATGCGGCGGAATAGATGGCACAGATAGTAGAACGGCTGACGCAAGCAGGGCTTGGTCAATTGGCGGATGGAACGCTTTTGGAACGGGTTTTGCCCAGGGAAGAGGTAGAGCCGCAAGCCGATGGTACGGCGCGGATCGTTACACCTGTTGCGGATCGTGTGAAATCACCCTGCCGTCATTTCAAAAGCTGCGGAGGCTGCGCGATGCAGCACGCGTCTGATGAATTTGTTACCGATTGGAAGAAGACGATTGTTGAACGGGCAATGACAGCGCGTGATCTGCCGTTTCCGTTCCGCACGCTCCATACCTCACCCGCGCAAAGCCGCCGCCGCGCACGGTTTTCTGGTAAGCGCACGAAGAAAGGCGCGATGGTCGGGTTTCACGCAAAAGGATCAGACGCGCTGATCGAAGTGCCTGATTGCCAACTGTTGCTGCCATCGATCCTTGCTGGGTTTCCCGCGCTTGAGGCTCTTACGGTTATTGCGGCCTCGCGCAAGTCCGAGATCAACCTGACGGTAACGGATACGCTGGGCGGATTGGATGTGCTTGTAGAAACCGAACGTGAACTAACTGGACAGTTGCGTATTGAACTCGCAGGGTTGGCCGAAACGCAAAATCTCGCGCGGCTTGCGTGGAATGATGAAGTTGTCGTAACGCGTAAGTCACCCGACCAAGCGTTCGGAAACGCTCTTGTTGCACCGCCAGCGGGGGCGTTTTTGCAAGCGACCCGCGAAGGCGAAAATGCGCTGGTGAGCGCGGTGCTGGAAACCGTTGACGGTGCGAAACGGGTCGTTGATTTGTTTTCGGGTGCCGGTACATTTGCCCTTTCATTGGCCGAACACGCAGAGGTTCGCGCGGTCGAAAGTAGCGATGAGATGCTTGAAACGCTGGATCGTGGGTGGCGCCATGCCAAGGGGCTTAAGACTGTGTCCACCGAGACACGTGATTTGTTTCGCCGTCCGCTAGAGCCAGACGAGTTGAATCGCTTTGATCTGGCCGTGCTTGACCCACCGCGCGCAGGGGCGGATGCGCAAATCGCGACGCTTTGCGCATCAGATTTGCGTGCCGTTACAATGGTTTCTTGCAATCCGATTACCTTCGCGCGGGACGCTGCCGCGCTGGTCGCTGCTGGATTCACTTTGCAATTGCTCGACATCGTTGATCAGTTCCGCTGGTCGCCCCACGTCGAACTCGTCGGCAATTTCACACGCAAGTGATGATCTGAACGGCATAATTTCTAGGTAACTGCGATGAAATACGCTAATCATTCGCAAAAAAGAATGAGTAGGGCGGTAAAATGATGAATCGTAGGATGTTTACCAGCGCTGCAGCGCTTTTTGCGCTGACAGCCTGTTCGGACAAATTTCGTGTCTATACAGGGCCCCCAGTGACCAGCGTAGTCGTGCAGAAAGGGCGTCGTCAGATGTTCTTGTTGAACGAAAATGAGGTGCTTAAGACCTATGATTTTGAGCTCGGCTTTGCGCCTGCTGGTCATAAACAGGTCGAAGGTGACGGCAAAACGCCGGAAGGCGCTTATTTTATTGATCGCAAGAACCCAAACAGCAGCTTTTACCTGTCTATAGGGATTTCGTATCCGAACGCTGCCGATCGCGCGCGCGCCCGCGAGTTAGGGCGCAGGCCTGGTGGCGATATCTTTATCCACGGCACGCCACGTGAGAAACGTAGTGTTGAGGACTGGACGGCAGGTTGCATCGCTGTTCGGGATCGCGAAATGGAGGATATTTACGCAATGGTGAATGTTGGAACGCCGATTTTCCTATACGCGTAAGCTTTACTGGAGCGGAACAGGGTTCTGTTGAGCAATGATAGGCTGCGCATTTCCGTTGGCCATAACCAATGTCCACCAGATCTTACCGTTGCTTTCTTGGAACCAAGAAAAGCCCATTTCGGTTGCTTCAGGATCAAGCAACACACCACGCGTGCTTGGCTCACGCATCCAAGCACCCAGAGTTTCGAGTTCGGTTTCATAGGTCTCGGAGATCGTTTCGCCCGTCAGCGCTCCGCCGTAGCCAACGCGGCGAAGGCGATCGAGAGGGGAAGATCCATCAGAGCCAAAGTGCCAAGGGCGGTTTTGAACAGACATATCGCGAGAATGGGTCGCTGCCGCAGCGTTCAATTGGGCATTCAGTTGAACTGATTGTGCGCCAGCGGATTGGCGCAGCGCATTCAGGCCATCCAAAACACGGAATTGAATGTTATCAGTGTCTTGCTCGCTGATTCGATAGAGCTGCGCTACCGGTAGACCATCCGGACCAATTGCAACCTGAGGGCCACAAGAAGCCAATCCAAAAGCCATAGAACCAAGAATGAAAGAACGGCGAAGCATATAAGTACCTTTATCGATTTCACTTGCCATACCCGTTCAGGCGTAGCGTTTCAAACCCACATAGGCGTGATGCAGCGCAAAATAGGTCACTTTGATAAGCGAACGCGGCAAATTCGCCATACTATTCTCAGAACGCGCACCACATGCTTAGTCAGTTAGTATTCTATAATTCCTTGCCTAGACGCGTTAGCCGCACAGTTGGACGGGTTGATAATTCGGCGAAAGTGGCACTTAAGTGTTGCTGAATTGACGACATTGGTCTTGCGCCCGTGCACGAAAACCAAAATTGGCTTTGCATTCAGGGTTGTTTCGTGATTTGGGAAGTGAAGAGGGAAGTCTTGGGTGCCCATGGCTTAAACCTCAACATATTTGCCGTGGGCAATAACTTGGAGAAATAAAATGAAAAAATTCGCACTCGCAGCCGTACTCGCAACAGCAGCATCCACATCTTTCGCGGGCAACATGTCCGAGCCAGTAATGGAAATGGAACCTGTTGTAGTTATGGAAGAAACAGCTGGTTCTTCTTCTTCTGCTGGCCTGATCATTCCACTGGTTTTGGTTGCTTTGATCGCTGTTGCTCTGGCTGACTAAGCCTTTCAATACAGTCTATGTTTAAGGCCGCTCCTTTGGGGGCGGCCTTTTCTTTTGCGGGGTCCGATTTTGGGCAGCCCAGTTTAATCTAGCCAGCCCTTCAGGTTCCGCTGAACGATTCCCGATAGCGCGTCGATGTGTGCTGCATCATTGTTGAGGCATGGAACGTAGGTGAAATGCTCACCACCAGCATGTTCAAAACTCTCTTTGATCTCTTCGTTGATTTCTTCCAGCGTTTCAATGCAGTCGGCGGAAAACGCAGGTGCGCAAACGGCAATGTTTGTCTTTCCCTTTTCGGCCAGCCGCGCCACTTCTTCGACTGTATATGGCTGCAGCCACTCTTCTGGTCCGAATTTACTTTGGAATGTCGTGATGATCTGGGTGTCATCCCAGCCAAGGCGCTCTTTTAGCAAGCGCGTCGTTTTCTGGCACTGGCAGTGATATGGATCACCTTCTGTTAGGTAACGCTGTGGTACGCCGTGGTACGAACACACAAGGATTTCGGGCTTTTTGTCGGCCTTCGCATAAGCAGCCTCAATGGATTGTGCGAGCGCATCAATATAAGCGGCGTCTTCGAAATAGGGCTCTACGGTGCGAACGATCGGCTGCCACTTTTCTTTCATCAACGCGCGAAAGAACTGATCGTTGGCAGTAGCCGAAGTCGCACCAGCGTAATGGGGGTAGAGCGGGAAAAAGAGGATCTTTTGGCAGCCTGCCGCGATCATCTCTTTAACCTTCGATTCCGTTGACGGATTGCCGTATCGCATACAGAAATCTACGATCACATCATCGCCGTACACTTTCGCGAGGCTAGCCTTCATCGCTTCGGTTTGTTGCTTGGTGATCGTCAACAGAGGAGACTCGTCTGCCTCTTCGTTCCAAATGCTCTTGTAAGCCGCGCCGCTGGTGAACGGGCGTTTTGATAGAATGATAAGTTGCAGTAGCGGTTGCCACTTCCAAGACGGGTAATCGACCACGCGCTTGTCGCTCAAGAATTCGCTGAGGTAACGACGCATGGGCCAGTAGTCTGTACTGTCTGGCGTCCCGAGGTTTGCTAAAAGAACACCGACCTTGGCCGGCTTCACTTCAGGATGGTCAGCCGGAGCATGAACAGGACATTTCGCGGCATCATTCAGGCTTGCGTCAGACATTGTCATCCTCGTTTTCACACTCATTCGTTGAAGTTAGTTAGCGTTTCTTGAGTATCGGTCAATCATCTGAGCGATCCAATGGCAACTCGTCGGTGCCCAGTGCGTCCGAAAGCCGCGACATGGCTGACCCGGGGCGAAGCGGTTTTTGCTGGCTGTCATCAGGGGCCCAGCCGGTCAATGTCGCAATTTCAAACGTTGCGGGTATGCGCCCATCATCCATGGCGAATGTGTCGACATAGCGAGACATTGCTTGCGCGAAAACCTTGCGGCTAGTGGGTGTGCGTTGACGCTGGTTCATCGCGTTCCCTTCCCCCATCGCACGAAGATCACGCATCAGGTGAATCGGTGTGTCATATGTTACGGTCAGCGGCATCATATCTGCGACAGGCAATGCCAGCCCAGCGCGCTGCAAAAGCCCACCAAGGTCGCGAACTTCACCCATCGGTAAAATGCGCGGGGAGAGGCCGCCCGTTTGAGCAACTTCGGCCTCAGCTAAAACACTGCGCAATTCATGCAAGGTTTGCCCGGCAAAGAGCGTCGCGATGAGTAACCCATCAGGCTTCAACGCGTGACGGCACTGTACCAGCTGCCCAATAGGATCATCCGCCCAATGTAGGGACAGCGCGTGAATGATAAGATCATGCGCACCTTCTTCTAGGTCAAGCGTTTCACTATCTCCCACGATTTTCGCGCTGGGCATCCAATCCGTCCATGCTTCAGGGAATCCAGTCACAACAGCAGGCGCTGTAAAGGTCCTGTTAACTTCAATGAGTCTTTCATGCACGTCATCGGCGGATGCTGCTTGCAAAAATAAAACATCTGCTCGCGCTCGATTTCGGGCAAGGGCGGCGCGGTCGGTTAGGCGAGGGGGCATATCCATCCCTGCCATTTAGGAGATACTGGGGACGATGCAAAGCCTGATCCAAATTCTATACCCACCACAGTGCGCGTTGTGTGACGCGAAAACGGAATCAGATTTCGGGCTGTGCGGCTCTTGCTGGGCTAAGACACCCTTTATCGAAGGGCTGTGTTGTGACGATTGTGGCGCGCCATTACCGGGGGGAAATGCGGGGGATTTAGGGGTTCTTTGCGATGACTGCATGGTGATCGCGCGTCCGTGGTCAAAGGGACGTGCTGCGCTGGTTTATAAGGACAACGCCCGGCGGCTTGTTTTGTCGTTAAAGCACGGTGACAGAACCGATCTCGTTCGCGCAGTCGGACCGTGGATGATGAAAGCGGCTGAACCTATGATGACCCCGGAAACACTTGTCGTTCCAATACCGCTACATCGCTTTCGACTACTCAAACGGAAGTTCAATCAAGCCGTGCTTCTTGCACAGCGGATAGCGCAGCTTGCAAATGCTGAATGTTGTAACGACGGGCTTATACGCACCAAACGAACTGCGCCGCTAGATGGCCACAACCGTGATCAAAGGTTTGAAACGTTAAGCGGTGCAATCACTGCGAACCCGAAGCGAGTGGCGCAGATTAAGGGTCGGAAAGTTCTGTTGGTCGACGATGTTATGACGTCTGGCGCGACTTTTGCGGCCGCAACAGAGGCCTGTTTTGCAGCCGGAGCAGATGACGTTAACGTGCTTGCACTAGCCCGCGTCGTGAAGGATGCCTAAATAGGGGTAACTCAAATTAAGGATACCCCAATGGCAACTGTTGAAATCTACACAACTCCAATTTGTGGCTTTTGCCATCGTGCGAAGAGATTGCTGTCTTCGAAAGGCGTTAGCTTTACTGAGATTGATGTCATGCAAGATCCGTCGCGCCGTGCAGAAATGATGCAGCGCGCCAACGGTGGACGCACCGTACCGCAGATTTTTATCGACGGTCAGCATATCGGTGGAAGCGATGAAATGGCGGCGCTTGATCGGGCGGGGAAGCTAGACCCACTCTTGAACGGATGAAGGTCGCCCTCCTTCAGATAACGTCGTCTGACAATCCGGGCGAAAACCTGACGCTTGTTCAGGGAATGATTGCGGACGCGGCGACACAGGGCGCGACGTTTATTTGTACGCCTGAGGTGACGAATTGCGTCAGCATGAATCGTACCCATCAATCAAACGTTCTGCGCGAGCAAGATCAGGACCCGACGCTTGAAGGGTTACAAAGTACAGCACGGGAACACGGAATTTGGCTTTCGATTGGATCGCTTGC
This sequence comes from Octadecabacter ascidiaceicola, assembly GCF_900185015.1. GTDB lineage: Bacteria > Pseudomonadota > Alphaproteobacteria > Rhodobacterales > Rhodobacteraceae > Octadecabacter > Octadecabacter ascidiaceicola. The sequence continues at coordinate 71,827 of NZ_FXYD01000004.1, forward strand.
CTTGAAAGGTGGCGCTGGCGGGCGGTTCGTGAACCGCTCATTCCTGATCGATCCGAATGGTGAAATCTTCGCGACCTACGACAAAATCCATATGTTTGACGTTCAGGTTAATGAAACCGAGACTTACGCTGAATCTTCAGGATATGCCCCTGGTGAGAATGCCGTTTTAGCCGATATTGGCGATGCAAAGATTGGCCTGACGATCTGCTATGATCTGCGTTTCCCGCACTTACATCGCACGTTGGCCAAGGCAGGTGCCGACATACTTTTAGTTCCTTCCGCATTTTCCGCCGTAACGGGTGCAGCCCACTGGGAAACCCTGCTACGTGCCCGAGCAATTGAAACTGGGTGTTTTGTGATTGCGGCGGCCCAAACGGGAACCCATTCGGCGAAATCAGGCAAATCGCGTGTCACTTATGGGCACTCATTGGTGGTTTCGCCTTGGGGTGATGTTCTTGCAGATGCCGGAACAAACTGCGGCATCACGCTCGTTGATTTTGATCTCAATGACGTGTCTAAAGCCCGCAAACGTATACCGTCGTTGTCGCATGACAGGGACATTATTGGGCCCTAAGACCGATGAACCATGAAACAGAGAGCCTCGCCGTCGCGCTGTTCAGTGAGATCCTCACTGTTGATCAGCTTGCGCGCAACAGCGTGGCGAAAGCGCTGCCAAAGGGCATGGTGTTGTCTCATTTCTCCGTTTTGAATCATCTCGCGCGAACGCAGGGCGAAAAGACGCCTGCGCAAATTGCGAAGACGTTTCATCTGACCCGTGGTGCTATGACGAACACACTGCGCAAGCTCGAAGCGGCTGGGTATATCCATATTCGTCCCGATTGGGACGATGCCCGTCGAAAACTTGTCACTGTCAGCAATTCCGGCCTCGCTGCGCGGGATTCCGCGATGGCGGCAATTGCACCAGTGATCGCGCATGCGGTCGATCAGGTCGGAACCGATCAGGTGCGCGCGATTCTACCGGCGCTGCGGGAACTCCGTCAGCGATTGAGCGACGAGGACTAAGCGGCCATCACTCGGGTTTCAGCGAAGCCGTTACGTAATTTACCGATAGGTCATCCGCTGAAATAGACCAGCTCCAACCTAGAAAATCGAACTTGAACCCCTTGCGATCAACAGGGTTCAGACCTGCATTCCTCATCAGCTCAAACAGTTCGTCTGGGGTGATAAATTTGTTCCATTCATGGGTGCCTTTCGGCAGCCAGCGCATAATGAACTCAGCGCCAACTATCGCCATCGCGAAACTCTTTGGATTCCGATTGATGGTAGAACAAATATGAAGCCCATTTGGTTTCAAAAGCTGTTGGCAAGCCGTGAGGAATGACAACGGGTCAGCGACGTGTTCCACGACTTCCATATTAAGAACGACGTCAAATTGCTCTCCGGCTGAGGCCATGTCTTCAGCAGTGGTGAAACGGTAGTCGATGCTCAGGCCGGATTGCTCTGCGTGCACTTGCGCGACCGGAATGTTGCCTTCAGCGGCATCGGCACCAACAATCTCTGCACCCAGTCGTGCCATCGGTTCGCATAGCAGGCCGCCACCACAACCAATGTCCAAAATGCGTAGTCCGGCAAAAGGCATATCGGACATCAGATCTCGGTTAAATTCCGACGCGATCTGTTGCGTTATGTAGTCCAAACGCGTCGGGTTAAGCATGTGGAGGGGTTTAAATTTACCTTCAAGATCCCACCACTCAGCAGCCATCGCTTCAAACTTGGCAATTTCTGCAGGGTCGACGGTTGTTTGTGCGGTTGTCATGGGAACTCCGAAACTAGTTTGGCGCTAGCGCTTATTCTGGGCATCGCCTGTGACCCGATATATAGAAAGGATATGGACAAGGCCTCAGGACAAAAAAGCGCGGTTGCGTATCTCTACCCTCCTATAGACCCATTTGAACAGCAGATGCTGGACGTGGGTGAGGGACACAGGATTTACGTTGAGCAATGCGGTAATCCTGACGGGTTGCCGGTTGTCGTATTTCATGGCGGGCCTGGTGGCGGCTGTAGCCCGATGATGCGGCGCTATTTCGACCCTGACATCTACCGGATTATTCTGTTTGACCAGCGTGGTTGTGGCCGTTCTAAACCGCATGCAAGCGTTGAGAACAACACGACTTGGCATCTCGTTTCTGACATTGAACTGATCAGAGAAACGCTCGGAATTTCTGATTGGGTCGTCTTTGGTGGAAGCTGGGGTGCAACGCTTGCCCTCATTTATGCGCAGGCCCATCCGGAATCTGTTCTACATCTTGTGTTGCGCGGTGTGTTCTTAAGCACCCAGCGAGAATTGGACTGGTTTTACCAAGGCGGAGCTGGCGGGTTTTGGCCTGAAGTCTGGCAAGGTTTTGAAGATCTCATTCCTGAAGGCGAACGGAACGACATGATAGCTGCTTATCACAAGCGCCTATTTTCCGGGGATGCGGTGTTGGAAACGAAGTACGCCCGTGCTTGGGCGGGTTGGGAGAATGCGCTGGCGTCGATTGACAGTCAGGGTATTGGCGGAACTAGTCCGGCAGAATACGCGCGTGCTTTTGCGCGCCTCGAGAACCACTACTTTACCAACAAATGCTTTTTGAATGCAGAGCAACAGATCTTGGATAACGTATCAAAGATTGCCCACATTCCGGCAATAATTATTCAAGGACGGTTTGACATGATTTGCCCGCCCGTATCTGCGCACGCACTTGCATCACACTGGCCGAAATGTCGTTTGGTCATGGTTGCGAAAGCCGGCCATGCACTGTCCGAACCAGGTATTACTGCGGAACTCGTACGTGCGATGGACGCGATAAGTGTTTCGAAAAGGACAAAAAATTAACGGGTTGCATGATTTCGCTTTGTCGTTACGCTACTTCCTAATCAAGGGGGGGTCTCAGGCTTGCGATCAATATTGAAGATTGTTCTTCAACGTCTCGGACTGGGACTAGTAACCCTTTTCGTGGTTTCCATCGTCATCTTTGTTGCGGTCAATTCGCTCCCAGGGGACTTCGCTGAAGCCATCTTGGGGCAGGGCGCGACGCCTGAATCAGTTGCCACAATTCGCCGTGATCTTGGCTTGGATCAACCTCTCGTCGTTCGGTATTTTGACTGGCTCAAGGGGATGCTGACGTTTGATCTGGGTACAAGTTTTGCGCAGTTGAATTTCGCGAACTTTGGCGGGGCAGGGTCGGTCACCGTCGCTGAACAGATCGCGCCGCGTCTTTCCAACACCATGTTCCTTGCCACTGTGACGGCGTGCATCGCGGTTCCACTGGCGGTGTTCCTTGGCATTCTGGCAGCGCTCTATCGCAACACTGCGTTCGATAAAGCGGCCAACATGTTCACGCTCAGCTCGATCTCATCGCCAGAATTTTTCATGGCCTATGTGCTGATTCTGTTCCTTGCTGTGTTGAACCCGGTCTTCCCGAGCCTATCGAATATCTTTGAAGGCATGCCGTTCGGTGAGAGGTTGGAAAAATCCATGCTGCCCGCCCTGACGCTGACCTTAGTTGTTACAGCACACATGATGCGGATGACACGCGCTGCGATCATCAACTTGCTCGCGTCGCCTTATATCGAAATGGCGCGGCTTAAGGGCCTGTCGCCGATGCGCGTGATCGTGAAGCACGCGCTGCCCAATGCGCTGGCACCAATCATCAACGTAGTCGCGCTTAACCTTGCGTATCTGATCACAGGTGTCGTCGTGGTTGAAGTGGTCTTCGTTTATCCGGGCATCGGCCAGCTCTTCGTGGACTCTGTGAAAATTCGTGACATTCCGGTTGTGCAGGCCTGCTGCCTGATCTTCGCTGCGGCGTATATCCTGCTCAACCTCACGGCGGACATCCTGTCGATCGTGTCCAACCCAAGACTGAGGCACCCGAAATGAGCAATCTTATGTGGCTTGCAATCATCCTCGCGGTTTTGCTGGGCGGCGCTTATGTTTTCCGAATGGTTGGCCAGGCTGCCACCGGTAATGCGCCGAAGTTCCGTGATATGGGGTACGGCGAAGCATTTGGCTATGTTCTTGGTGGGGCGTTGCTGGTTTGGGCAGTCTACTACTATTTCCAGCCGCAAGTGGCTGAAACAGGTGTGCCGAATGCCGGCGTCGTCTTTTTCCGTTGGGCTGTTCAGGGCTTCATTATTGCAGCGATCGCCGCATTCCTGTTCCGCCTTTTGGGCCGTACTGTTGGAACAGCAGGCAGTAAGAAACTGTTTCGATCCATGCCACTTACGGCCGCGTTCGGTATTCTTGTCATCTTGATCTACACTTTCGTGGCGATTTTTGCTGGCGCCATTGCGCCCTATGGGCAGGCTGAGATTTTAGGTGCTGCGAACGTGATGGCTGGTGGTGATCCTGCGCTGGGCGGCAACCCAGAATACCCACTGGGAACCGATCAGATCGGCCGCGATATTCTTAGTCGCTTGATCTACGGCGCACAGAACACGGTCGGGATTGCATTCATTACGACCTGTCTGGCCTTCTTTATCGGCGGGACCTTGGGCTTTCTGGCCTCTACGTTGCAAGGTTGGCTCGATCAGCTGTTGTCGCGAAGCGTTGATGTCTTGATGGCGATTCCGTCATTGATCTTCGCGCTCCTGCTGATGACCATCGCGAGTGTCTGGTCAGTTAAGCTTGGCATCCCTTTGACGATCTTCATGGTGCTGATCATCGCTGTTATCGACAGCACGCGTGTTTATCGCCTTGCGCGCGCTGTGGGTCTGAACATCGTGGTGATGGATTACATCGAAGCTGCTAAGCTGCGTGGAGAGGGTCTTGGCTATCTCGTGTTCAAAGAAATCCTGCCCAACGCGATGGCACCACTGTTGGCCGAGTTCGGTCTGCGCTTCTGCTTCGTGTTCCTGACCATCGCGGCCTTGTCGTTCCTTGGCGTGGGCATCCAGCCACCCTTGGCGGACTGGGGCACAATGGTGCGCGACCTTGCGCCGTTCATCAACTTCGCGGCCTTCGCGCCGACGGCTGCTGTGACACCACTTCTGGCGGCGGGGGCGATTGCCTTGCTGACCGTGGCTGTGAACTTCGTGGTCGACTGGATGCTGCACAAAACGTCGGGGCTGAAAGAATGAGCAATCTTCTCACGATCAAGGGCCTTAAGATCGAAGGCCGCTCCGACGAGACGTGGAATCCGATCATCAATGGTGTCGATCTGACGCTGAAGAAGGGTGAGGTGCTTGGCCTTATCGGTGAATCTGGCGCTGGGAAGTCTACGATTGGCCTCGCCGCGATGGGATACACCCGTGACGGTGTTCGCATTTCAGAAGGGACCGTTGAATTCGACGGGATTGATCTGGTCAAAGCGTCTGCAGCGGTTAAGCGCGGCCTGTTGGGTAAGCGCATTGCCTATGTCGCCCAGTCCGCTGCGGCGTCGTTCAACCCCGCGCATAAGTTGATGGATCAGCACACCGAAGGTCCGGTTCAGCATGGCGTCGATAGTCGCGCGGCAAGCACAGAAGACGGGATTGAGCTTTATCGTAAGTTGCGCCTGCCGAACCCGGATCAGATTGGATTTAGGTATCCGCACCAAGTGTCCGGCGGCCAGCTGCAACGTGCGATGACGGCGATGGCGATGTCTTGCCGTCCTGACCTGATTATCTTTGACGAACCGACAACTGCGCTCGATGTGACAACTCAGATTGAGGTCCTGGCATCGATTCGTGAGATCGTTGAGGAATTTGACACGGCGGCGATCTACATCACCCACGACCTCGCGGTTGTTGCGCAGATGGCTGATAACATCAAAGTGCTGCTGCGCGGCGATGAGGTCGAAGAGGCGGACACGCGTACCATGTTGTCTGACCCCAAAGAGGATTACACCAAGTCGCTTTGGGCCGTGCGCGAATTCCAAAGACCGGCGAAACCAGCTGTGCCTGAAGGGTCTGTTCCTGTCGTTTCTGTGCGCGGGATTACTGCGGCATACGGCAAGACGGATGTTCTTCATGACGTAAGCTTTGATATTCATGCAGGCCGTACAGTTGCTGTCGTCGGTGAATCTGGGTCGGGCAAGTCCACTGCCGCGCGTTGTATCACGGGTCTGTTACCACCACGCATGGGCGAAATCGCGTTCGATGGTGAAGTTCTGCCAGCTGACTACCGAAAGCGGACCAAGGACCAGTTGCGTCAGGCGCAAATGATCTACCAGATGGCTGACACTGCATTGAACCCGCGTAAGACCATCGGTCAGATTATCGGGCGTCCGGTTCAGTTTTATGGCGGGCTTACCGGTGCGAAACGACGTAAACGTGTGAACGAACTTCTCGATCAGATCGAGCTTGAACCGTCACAGTATTACAACCGGTTACCGTCCGAACTCTCGGGTGGGCAAAAGCAACGTATCGGGATCGCCCGTGCCCTCGCTGCGGAGCCGAAGTTTATTATTTGCGACGAAGTTACCTCTGCGTTGGACCAATTGGTCGCGGAAGGTATTTTGCGACTTCTCGCTGATTTGCAGGACAATCTTGGCCTGTCTTACATGTTCATCACGCACGATCTCGCGACTGTGAAATCGATCGCGGACGAAGTTGTGGTAATGAAAGAAGGCAAGGTGATTGAGCAAGGCGAGAAGACAGACATGTTTACGCCCCCTCATCATGCTTACACGGATTTGTTGCTGAGTTCGGTTCCAGAAATGGACCCTGATTGGCTGACAAATTTGCTGGAAGAACGGGGCGTCGACAACATTGGTGACGCCGCTGTTGATAAGATGTGACCGAATCAGCGTAGAGTAAGCGCTAGGAATAAGAAAAACTTAAGGGAGAACCAAAATATGTATGGAATTAGCAGACGTGGATTGCTGCAATCTGGTGTGGCGGCGGGTGTCCTCGCCGCAACTGGCTTGCCGCTTAAGGCGCAGACACGTGGCGGCAAATTTACCGCGGGTCTGTCTGGAGCCAATACTTCAGACAGCTGGGATAGTCGGACGCATTCTGACTTGTTCATGATCGCGTCCTGTCAGGGCGCAGTGTTTGATGGCCTGACAGAAGTTGCTGCTGACGGTTCATTGATCGGTGAGCTTGCTGAAAGCTGGGAAGCATCCGCGGACGCTAAGACATGGATATTCAACCTGCGTCAGGGTGTGACATTCCACAACGGCAAAGCCTTTGGTGCCGATGACGTGTTGGAATCGCTTCAGATGCACCTTGGCGAAGAGTCAAAGTCTGCAGCCAAGCCAATCGTTGAAGCAATCGAAACCATGACCAAGGTCACGGATCATCAGGTGCAATTCGTTCTTGCCGCTGGCAACGCCGACTTCCCATATCTGATGTCTGACTATCACATCATGATGTATCCTGCGGGCCAGATCGAAGAAGCAATCGCTCAGGGTATCGGTACGGGCCTTTATCAGGTCACAGCGTTTGACCCAGGTGTACGCATGACGGCGAGCCGTGTTGCAGATCACTACAAAGGTGACAGCGCAGGCTTCTTTGATGAGATCGAATATATCGCCATCAACGACAACACAGCACGTATGAACGCGCTGATGACGGGTCAGGTGGATGCGATCAACCGGATCGACTTCAAGACCGAAGCACTGTTGAAAGCCAACCCAGCGCTTCGCATTCAGGAAGTGACGGGCAACCAGCACTACTCCATGCCGATGCTGACGAACGTCGCACCTTATAATGACGTCAACGTGCGTAAAGCATTGAAGTACGGCATCAACCGTCAGGAAATGGTCGACAAGATCCTTCTTGGTCACGGTGCTGTTGGTAATGACACGCCAATCGGCCCCGCTAACCAGTACTACAACACGGAAATGGATCAGCTTGCTTACGATCCGGACAAGGCGAAGTTCTACTTGCAGCAAGCAGGCCTCGATAGCATCGACATCGAATTCTCGGCGTCCAATGCTGCGTTCGAAGGCGCTGTAGATGCAGGCCAGTTGTTCCAAGCTTCTGCCGCAGCAGGTGGAATCAACATCAACGTGATTCAGGAGCCATCTGATGGGTATTGGTCCAACGTTTGGTTGAACAAGCCATTCTGCGCTTGCTACTGGTCCGGTCGCGCGACCGAAGACTGGATGTTTGCAACGGCTTACGAAGCTGGTGTTCCATGGAACGACAGCCAGTGGGACGGCGACGATAGCGCCCGTTTCCAAGAGTTGCTTTTGCTGGCGCGTGCTGAACTGGATAGCGACACACGTCGCGCACAGTACTACGAAATGCAGGAAATTCTGCGTGACGAAGGTGGCGTGATCATTCCGATGTTTGCGAACTACGTACAGGCCGTGAACAACCGGATTCACAGCCCAGATGTCGTCGGCAACCTTTGGCAGATGGACAACGCACGTATGGCTGAGCGTTGGTCAGTTGCATAAGGCTTAGGTCTTAGAAACAGAAAGCCCCGCCAGATTTGGCGGGGCTTTTTGCGTTTTAGGAAGGCATCGCGCCTTCTGCCATGCGTTTTTTCATTGTGCGCATCATCACAAGATACATCAGTGCAACGCCGCACAAGAACGAAGAACCGCCAACGGCGATCAAGAGTGTCGTGTCCATATTCATCTCCTCAAGGTTTGAACGAAGGTTTGGTTAATGGCGTAATTTGGCGGATTTACGGCACAAATGCGTTGCCCCTTGCAGACTCACTCCAACATACGTATATCCATCATAACAGCGGCGTTTCGGCCTCCACCCCCGAAGCCCACCGAAATTCCAACGGGCCGCGCGCCCGTTTTTTTGTGCCTAAACGAAAGTAGCTATGTCTGAACTGATCGCCCGCGCGGCAATGGATCGCCGCATCACCGAGATCATAACCCCAACCGTTGAGGATTTGGGGTATGAAGTCGTGCGCGTTCGCTTGATGACAGGCAAGGAATCGATTCTGCAGATCATGGCGCAAAAGCCTGATGGTTCGATTGAAGTCGATGATTGCGGCGTTATCAGCACGGCAATCTCAGCGTTGCTCGACGTGGAAGACCCGATTGCGGATGTTTACACACTTGAGGTTTCCAGCCCCGGAATTGATCGCCCCCTCACGCGGTTGAAAGATTTTGACCAGTGGGAAGGCAATGAAGCCAAGATCGAGACCGAAGAGCTGATCGACGGGCGTCGTCGCTTCAAAGGCATGTTGCGCGGCACCGAGTGTGACGAAGTTTTGATTGAAATCGAAGATCAGGGTCAGCCGGTTACAATCGGTTTGAAGTTTGAATGGCTTACGGATGCCAAGCTTGTCCTCACGGACGAGTTGATCCGCGATGTTTTGAAAGGCCGCAAAGATGCTGGCCAGATCGATGAAACACAATTTGACGAAGTTGAGACCGTGTTAGGCGGCTCTGACGAGGAGAAGAACTAATGGCGATTACATCAGCCAACCAACTGGAACTTTTGCAAACCGCAGAGGCCGTGGCCCGCGAAAAGCAGATCGACCCGATTTTGGTCGTCGAAGCGATGGAAGAATCCCTCGCCCGCGCTGCGAAGTCCCGCTACGGGTCCGAAATGGACATCCGCGTTCACATCGACCGCAAGACCGGTAAGGCAACGTTCACACGCGTTCGTACGGTTGTGGCTGAAGATGAGATTGAAAACTATCAGGCCGAGTTCACCGTTGAGCAGGCGTCCGAATACATGGACGCGCCGGAAATCGGCCAAGAGTTCATCGAAGAAGTACCGCCTGTTGAAATGGGCCGTATCGCTGCGCAGTCCGCCAAGCAGGTGATCTTGCAAAAGGTCCGAGAAGCTGAGCGTGACAAGCAGTACGAAGATTTCAAAGACCGCGCAGGCACAATCATCAACGCGCAAGTGAAGCGCGAAGAGTACGGCAATGTTATCGTTGACGTAGGCACGGGCGAAGCCATCCTGCGCCGCAATGAAAAGATCGGCCGTGAAAGCTACCGCCCGAACGATCGTATTCGTTGCTACATCAAAGAAGTCCGTCGCGAGCAGCGCGGCCCGCAGATTTTCCTGAGCCGCACAGACCCGCAGTTCATGGCTGAGCTGTTCAAGATGGAAGTTCCGGAAATTTACGAGAACATCATCGAGATCAAGTCTGTTGCACGTGACCCGGGTTCACGCGCGAAGATTGCTGTGATTTCTTACGATGGTTCCATTGATCCTGTCGGTGCCTGTGTTGGTATGCGTGGTTCGCGTGTTCAGGCCGTCGTGAATGAGCTTCAGGGCGAAAAGATCGACATTATCCCATGGAACGAAGACATGCCAACGTTCCTTGTGAACGCGCTTCAGCCTGCTGAAGTGTCCAAGGTTGTGTTTGACGAAGATGCAGAGCGTATCGAGGTTGTTGTTCCAGAAGAGCAGCTGTCCTTGGCGATTGGTCGTCGTGGCCAGAACGTTCGTTTGGCGTCCCAGCTGACCGGTTTGGACATCGACATCCTCACAGAAGAAGAAGAATCCAAGCGTCGTCAGGCGGAATTCGAATTGCGTACAGGTCTGTTCATTGAAGCCCTCGATCTGGACGAATTCTTTGCACAGCTGCTGGTTTCCGAAGGGTTCACCACACTGGAAGAAGTTGCCTACGTTGAAGTTGAAGAACTTCTCGTGATTGACGGTGTTGACGCAGACACGGCGAGCGAATTGCAGGCCCGTGCCCGCGACGTGATTGAGGCCAAGAACGCTAAGGCGATGGAAAACGCCCGCGCACTTGGTGTCGAAGACAGCCTTGTTGCATTTGAAGGTCTGACACCCCAGATGATTGAAGCACTGGCGAACGATGGCGTGAAAACGCTGGAAGACTTCGCAACATGCGCTGACTGGGAATTGGCTGGTGGCTGGACAGTCGTCGACGGTGAACGTTCCAAAGATGACGGTTCGCTTGAACCATTCGAAGTAACACTTGAGGATGCGCAAAACATGATCATGACGGCACGCGTAATGCTTGGCTGGGTTGATCCTGAAGAACTTGTTTCCGAAGCTGACGAGGTCGAAGCGACCGAGGAGCAGGAGGCCTGATCGCAGGCCTCCTGGTTTGCGCATGGGACGGGGTGGCCGTACCAAAGACCGTGATGTCTCAGAACGTCGGTGCATTGTCACCGGCGAGACTGCGCCGAAGGCGGGGTTGATCCGTTTCGTTGTGGGCCCAGATAATGATGTGGTCCCTGACGTTTTGGAAAAACTTCCGGGGCGCGGAATGTGGGTAACCGCATCCCGCGATGCGTTGGGCAAGGCAGGCAAGGGCCAGTTTTCCAAGTCTGCCAAAGCACCCGTTAAGGTGCGCGATGACTTGGCGGACGAGGTAGAACGCCAATTGGCCCGCCGTGTTGTAGATTTGATTGCACTGGCCCGTAAGGCGGGTTCTGCGGTAACTGGGTTTGAAAAAGTTAAAGGCTGGTTGGCGGGTGGCGAAAACGTCCGCGCGCTGTTCCAAGCCTCTGATGGCTCTGAGCGCGGTAAGACAAAACTATGGACGCCGGAAGGCGCCCGCTATTTTGGATGCCTTACGGCACAAGAGTTAGGTTTGGCATTCGGACGTCAAACTGCAGTACACGCTGCCCTCGCCTCTGGCGGAATGAGCAACCGTGTAGTAGAGGAAGCCGCAAAGCTGAAAGGCTTGCGCGAGATAGATGGCGGTGAAGGCACCGTCACGGAAGGATTAGAAACGACATGAGCGATTCAGACGGCAAAAAGCCCCTTGGTATTTCGCGTCCCGGAAGTGTGAAGCAAAGCTTCAGCCATGGGCGCACCAAGAACGTGGTCGTTGAGACGAAACGCAAGCGCGTTGTCGTCCCCAAACCCGGTGCGGCAAAGCCAACGGGCGGTGCTTCTGCGCCAATCGGCGGTGACCCATCCAAGCGCCCAGCGGGCATTTCTGATGTGGAAATGGAACGCCGTATGAAGGCGCTTCAGGCTGCGAAAGCACGCGAAGCGGAAGATGCCGCAAAGCGTGAAGCAGAAGAAAAGGCCCGCGCTGCAGAGCGTGAACGCCGTCTTGCTGAAATCGCAGAAAAAGAACGTGCTGACAAAGCGCGTGACGAAGCTGTTAAAGCCAAGCAGGACGAGGAAGAGCGTAAGAAGCGTGAGGCCGAGGCTGCTGCACAAGCGGCGGCTGCACCTGCTGCTGTTGATCCTGAATTGGCACCCGCCCAGCGCCGTGCGCCTCCGAGTGGTGGTGCGCCAGCAGCAACACCACGCAAGAAAGAAGACGACCGCGATTCCCGCAAGAACAAGAACCAAGGCGACACTCGTAAGGGTGGCAAGCTGACGTTGAACCAAGCGCTGCGTGGTGGCGAAGGTGGCCGTCATCGTTCCATGGCGCAGATGAAGCGTAAGCAAGAGCGCGCACGCCAGAAGGCGATGGGCCAAAACGTCGAGCGCGAAAAGATTATTCGCGATGTTCAACTGCCAGAAGCGATTGTGGTTTCTGAACTTGCAAACCGGATGTCTGAAAAAGTGTCTGATGTTGTGAAAGCATTGATGACCAACGGCATCATGGCGACACAGAACCAATCAATTGATGCGGATACAGCGGAACTTATCGTCGAAGAATTCGGCCACAAAGTTGTGCGCGTTTCTGATGCTGACGTTGAAGACGTGATTAACTTTGAAGAAGATGACGAGAAAGACCTGAAAGGTCGTCCGCCTGTCATCACGATCATGGGCCACGTTGACCACGGTAAAACATCCCTGCTGGATGCGATCCGTAACGCGAAAGTTGTTGCTGGCGAAGCTGGCGGGATTACACAGCACATTGGTGCGTATCAGGTCACAACCGACAACGGCACTGTTTTGACGTTCCTTGATACTCCGGGCCACGCGGCGTTTACGTCCATGCGTGCGCGCGGTGCACAGGTTACGGATATTGTTGTTCTGGTTGTTGCGGCGGATGACGCCGTTATGCCGCAAACCATCGAAGCGATTGCACACGCGAAAGCGGCAAACGTTCCGATGATCGTTGCGATCAACAAGATCGACCGTCCAGCTGCAAACGCTGACAAAGTGCGCACAGACTTGCTGCAGCACGAAGTTATCGTTGAGAAAATGTCTGGTGAAGTGCAGGACGTCGAAGTTTCTGCGATCACTGGCCAAGGCCTTGATGAGCTTCTTGAAGCAATTGCGCTGCAGTCCGAATTGCTCGAACTGAAAGCTAACCCAGATCGCGCCGCCCAAGGTGCCGTGATTGAAGCACAGCTTGACGTTGGCCGTGGCCCTGTTGCGACTGTTCTGGTTGAAACTGGTACGTTGCGTCGTGGCGATATCTTCGTTGTAGGTGAGCAGTGGGGTAAGGTCCGCGCGTTGATCGACGACAAAGGAGCGCGCGTTAACGAGGCTGGGCCTTCCGTTCCTGTTGAGGTTCTTGGCCTGAACGGTACGCCAGAAGCTGGTGACGTTTTGAACGTAACAGAAACCGAAGCACAAGCGCGTGAGATTGCGGAATACCGTGCCAACGCGGCAAAGGAAAAACGTGCTGCGGCTGGTGCTGCGGTTACGCTTGATCAGTTGATGGCAAACGCTAAGGCGGATGAAAACGTTTCGGAATTGCCAATCCTTGTTAAGGGTGACGTGCAGGGTTCTACTGAAGCGATCGTTCAGGCGATGGCTAAGATCGGTAACGATGAAGTACGTGTTCGTGTCCTGCATTCAGGTGTTGGTGCGATTACGGAAAGCGACATTGGACTTGCAGAAGCCTCCGGTGCGCCGGTTATTGGCTTTAACGTGCGTGCGAACGCATCTGCCCGTAACTCTGCGAACCAAAAGGGCGTTGAGATCCGCTACTATTCCATCATCTACGATCTTGTGGATGACGTGAAAGCGGCTGCATCTGGTCTGCTGTCTGCCGAGGTTCGCGAGAACTTTATCGGTTACGCCAAGATCCAAGAGGTCTTTAAGGTGTCCAACGTCGGTAAGATTGCTGGTTGTCTGGTCACTGAGGGCGTTGCACGTCGTTCTGCTGGTGTGCGCTTGCTGCGTGACGATGTGGTTATCCACGAAGGCACACTCAAGACGCTTAAGCGTTTCAAGGACGAGGTCAAAGAAGTCCAGTCCGGCCAGGAATGCGGTATGGCGTTCGAGAACTACGAAGACATCCGCGCTGACGATGTTATCGAAATCTTCGAGCGTGAAGAGGTTGAGCGGAATCTTTAATTCGCCACCAAATGTGAAACGAAAAAGGGGACGCTAAACCAGCGTCCCCTTTTGCATTGGTTGGTCGTGGAACTTAGTTCAGGCGCGTAACAGGCGTACCTTCAAACTCACGATCGCCTACTGAAACGACAACGCGTCCGTTCGCGAGAGTTTTCACCAAAATACCTTGGACTTGAACGTGAGTCCCCACGGAAATTGTTCGTAGCATCATAATCCCCCATTTGACGCGACTAACTATTTGACCCAGCAGCTTCGGGTAAATGTTAGCAACGCCCCATTGTTGCCACATTTACTACAATTTATCCACAATTAATCGACGTAGGGTCAACGCGCTCTCAGAGCCAGTCCCGCAGGATTGGTATGAGGGGGATATCCGCGGCTGGCATAGGGTAGTCACGCAGCTGGTTAGCACGTACCCATTTAAGGGTTTGACCCTCACGCGGGTTCGGCGTGCCTTCCCACTTGCGACATGCAAACAGGGGCATGATCAGGTGGAAATCGTCGTAGCTGTGACTCGCGAAGGTCAGCGGCGCGAGGCAGGACTGCCATGTGTTGATGCCAAGCTCTTCTTCAAGTTCGCGAATCAATGCGGCCTCAGGAGTCTCTCCCTGTTCGACTTTCCCGCCGGGAAACTCCCACAGACCCGCCATCGATTTTCCTTCGGGGCGCTGGGCTAACAGCACACGCCCGTCGATATCGATAAGAGCTACAGCACTGACCAGAACCGTCTTCACGATCGATAGTCCGCATTGATCGAAATGTATCCGTGGGTCAAATCGCAAGTCCAAACAGTACCGATACCGCCACCAATTCCGAGATCGACAGTGATAAGGATATCTTGTTGCTTCATATATTCGGCACCAACCTCTTCGGAGTAGTTCGGTGAAACCCAGCCATTCTCGGCGACAAGAACATCGCCAAACTTGATCGAAAGGAGGTCGCGATCAGCCTGTGCGCCGGACTTTCCGACGGCCATAACGATACGGCCCCAGTTCGGATCTTCGCCAGCAATTGCAGTTTTCACAAGCGGAGAATTGGCGATCGAGAGGCCTACCTGCCGTGCTTCAACGTCGGATACAGCGCCCGTTACCTTAACTTCAACGAACTTGGTGGCCCCTTCACCATCGCGCACGACTTGGTGTGCAAGGTCGAGCATCACCCCGTGCAGCGCCTGTGTGAAACCGGCGCTATCGGTAACATCGACGCCAGAAGCGCCTGTTGCAGCGATCATTAGGGTGTCTGAAGTCGAAGTGTCACTATCGACAGTTATGCAGTTGAACGTCTGATCCGTAAGTGCGCCTAGAAGGGCTTGCAAGGCAGGTTGCTCAATCTTGGCGTCGGTGAAAATGTACACAAGCATTGTCGCCATATCAGGTGCGATCATACCGGACCCTTTGGCGATGCCCGCGATTTTCACAACCTCGCCGTCGATCAATACCTCAGCGCTGGCACCCTTGGCGAAGGTGTCGGTTGTCATGATCGCATTGGCTGCGCCCTCTATCCCGAAGGCGCTAAGATCTGTAGCCAGATCAGAAATCTTATCCGTAATCTTGTCATGGGGAAGGCGTTCACCGATCACACCAGTTGAAGCCGTAAAGATGCGGGATTTTGGAATTCCGGTGGCATCTTCAACCGTGCCACAAATCGCCTCAACGGACTTTTCGCCTGCTGATCCGGTGAAGGCATTAGAATTGCCTGAATTCACGAGAATTGCCGCACGATCATCGGATGACCCACCAAGCTTGCTTTGACAATCCAACACCGGAGAAGACCGCGTCGAAGAGCGTGTAAAAACACCCGCAATAGACGTGCCGGTGGCGAGTTCTACTAGCATGACATCCTTGCGGTCCTTGTATTTGACCCCTGCCGCGCCGGATGCAAACCGAACGCCGTCAATCTGTGGCAACTTTGGGAACGCGTCGGGTGCGAGAGGGGAAATAGCCATTCTTAGTCCTCTAGGAGTTCAAGGTTCTGGAGGATTGAGAAGTCAAACTGGCCTTCTTCCGGTAGTGTGATTTCAGCAGTCTCCGTCAAGCTCGTTATCATCGCGTTCAACGTTTCTTGCTGGATCTCAGATGTCAGTTCACTGCGAAGATCATCAATCGTCGGCAATTCAGTCTGACGTGTTTCGTTGAGCTGAACGACATGCCAACCGAACTGTGTTTGAACCGGAGCGGACACTTCGCCTGTTTCCAAAGCCATGACGGCAGCCTCAAATTCAGGAACCATCATGCCGGCACCAAACCAACCCAGTTCGCCACCAGAAGGGCCGGATGGACCCGTGGAGCGTTCTTGCGCAGTTTCGGCAAAATCTGCACCGTCGTCGATCAGTGATTTGATCTCGTTTGCCTCTTCTTCAGTTTCAACGAGAATGTGGGAAGCGTTGAATTCCGTATCAGGCTCCACACCCTCAAAGCGTGCGTAATAGGCCGCCTGAATTTCTTCATCAGTCACCGGTGTGCTGGTGATTGAGTTGACGACTTCACCTGCCCGAAGCGAACGTGTTTCATTGGCCAGTGCAATTCCAACGCGTTTCGGTTCAACCTCTAGGGTGTCGGCAAGAAGCTGCTGGTTAACCAGCTGTTCAACCAAACCGTTGAAGACAACGTCGTCTGGCAGTTGCTGGTATTGCGCTGGCAATTGAGAACGCAGCATGATGAGCTGGCCTAATGTGATCTCTGATCCGTTTACAGATGCGACGACGGTTTCGGCGGACATATCGCCATGACCATCTGCATACGCAAACGTGGCTGAGAGTGAGAAAATTGCGGCAGAAGCCAGTAATTTGGTGCGAAATAGCATGTTAACAGTTCCTTGATGAGCCGCAGCTTGGCCGTGGCGTTGACACCTTAATGGCGGCCCCTTACATCCCCATAAGGTCCTGTGGAGGCCGGTCTTGGCCCTGTTTCTATGGGGCGTGTGCGACAGGCACAACCAACCTCCTCACACATTGATGTTAGAGACGCCCAAAGTGGCGCGCGCGGAGAGAATATGCTCGGTCTTGGAACGATTGCGAAGAAGATTTTTGGCACGCCGAATGATCGGTTGGTTAAAGCAACACTTCCGCTTATTGAGAAGATCAATGCGCTTGAGCCTGAATGCGAAGCGCTGAGTGACGAGGGTATCAAAGCCAAGACCGAAGAGCTTGCCAAACGTGCTATGGGCGGTGAAAGCCTCGATGCGTTGTTGCCAGAAGCGTTTGCGAACTGCCGCGAAGCCGCGAAACGTGCGCTGGGCTTGCGGGCGTTTGATGTTCAGCTGATGGGCGGAATTTTCCTGCACCAAGGCAATATCTCTGAGATGAAAACAGGTGAAGGTAAGACGCTGGTCGCAACGTTCCCTGCGTATCTGAATGCCCTCACCAGTAAAGGCGTGCACGTCGTGACGGTGAACGACTATCTTGCCAAGCGTGACGCGGAATGGATGAGCCAGGTATTCACTGCCTTGGGCCTCACAACAGGGGTTATTTACCCGCAGCAGCCAGAAGACGAAAAGCGCGCCGCGTATCGTTGCGATGTGACATACGCGACAAATAATGAACTGGGTTTTGATTACCTGCGCGACAACATGAAGTCCGAGCTGTCCCAGATGAACCAACGCGAGCACAACTTCGCGATTGTGGATGAAGTCGATTCCATCCTCGTTGATGAAGCGCGTACGCCGCTGATCATTTCCGGCCCTGCTGAAGACCGGTCTGAGATGTATGTAACGATTGATAAGCTGATCCCTGAAATTCAGGACGATCACTTCACGCTGGATGAAAAGACCCGCAATGTGAACTACACGGACGAGGGCAACGAGTTCCTCGAAGAGCGTTTGGTGTCGGCCGGTATTTTGCCGGAGGACCAATCGCTATACGCACCTGAAAGCACGTCGATTGTGCACCACGTCAACCAAGGCCTGCGCGCGCACAAGCTGTTCACACGCGATAAAGACTACATTGTTCGCGATGGCGAAGTTGTCTTGATCGACGAATTTACAGGCCGAATGATGACGGGTCGTCGTTTGTCCGAAGGTCTACATCAGGCGATTGAAGCGAAAGAAGGCTGCAAAATCATGCCTGAGAACGTCACGCTCGCATCTGTGACGTTCCAGAACTATTTCCGTTTGTATAACAAGCTTGGTGGCATGACGGGTACGGCGTTGACCGAAGCAGAAGAATTCGCGGAAATTTACGGTTTAGGTGTTGTTGAAGTTCCAACAAACCGCCCAATCGCGCGGATCGATGAACACGACCAAGTGTACCGCACCGCGAAAGAGAAATTCGACGGTGTTGTAAAGGCGATCAAAGAAGCCAACGCCAAGGGCCAGCCAACGCTGGTCGGTACGACATCCATCGAGAAATCCGAATTCCTGAGCCAACTTCTGGATGCCGAAGGTATTCCCCATAACGTCCTGAACGCGCGTCAGCACGAGCAGGAAGCGCAGATCGTTGCGGACGCTGGTAAGCTGGGTGCTGTCACAATCGCGACAAACATGGCTGGTCGTGGGACGGACATTAAGCTTGGTGGGAACATCGAATTCAAGATTATGGAAGCGATTGCTGCGACGCCCGATGACGTGAACGAAGCAGTGCGCGCCGAGATTGAAGAAACGCACAAGGCGGACGAGCAAGCGGTAAAAGACGCAGGTGGTTTGTTTGTTCTAGCAACGGAACGCCATGAAAGCCGTCGTATCGATAACCAGCTTCGTGGTCGGTCAGGCCGCCAAGGTGATCCTGGCAAGTCATCCTTCTTTCTATCCTTGGAAGATGACTTGATGCGTATCTTCGGGTCCGAGCGTTTGGACAAAGTGCTGTCGTCGCTTGGCATGAAAGAAGGCGAAGCGATTGTGCACCCATGGGTGAACAAATCTCTCGAGCGTGCGCAGGCGAAGGTTGAGGGCCGTAACTTCGACATTCGTAAGCAGCTGTTGAAATTCGACGATGTGATGAACGATCAGCGTAAAGTGATCTTCAGCCAACGCCGTGAAATCATGGAAGCAGAGGACATTTCCGAGATTGCAGCGGATATGCGCGGCCAAGTGATCGATGACCTCGTCGACACATATATCCCTGCCAAAAGCTATGCGGACCAATGGGACACTGAAGGCCTCAGTGCAGAAGTGGCCTCGCACTTGGGGCTCAATGTTCCAGTGGTTGATTGGGCGAACGAGGAGGGCGTCGATGACGCTGATATTCGTGAACGCCTCGAGGATGCAGCGGATGCATACATGGCGGAGAAGACCGCCGCGTTTGGCCCTGAGATTATGCGCAACATCGAAAAGCAAATCTTGTTGCAGACCATTGATGCTAAATGGCGTGAACACCTGCTGACGCTCGAACACCTGCGTTCGGTAGTTGGTTTTCGTGGATATGCGCAACGTGATCCGTTGAATGAATACAAAACGGAATCGTTCCAACTGTTCGAGGGTTTGTTAGATGGCTTGCGTTCTGACGTGACACAAAAGCTTGCTCAAATCCGTCCGATGACCAAAGAAGAGCAAGAGGCGATGGTCGCGCAAGCAATGGAGCAGCAACGTTTGGCACAGGGTGGCGCCGCGACGCCATCTGAGGCGAATGCGGACGCAAAACCAGGCTTTGTCGAGGCAGATCCGGCAACTTGGGGCAACCCAGGTCGCAATGAC
This sequence comes from Octadecabacter ascidiaceicola, assembly GCF_900185015.1. Classification (GTDB taxonomy): domain Bacteria; phylum Pseudomonadota; class Alphaproteobacteria; order Rhodobacterales; family Rhodobacteraceae; genus Octadecabacter; species Octadecabacter ascidiaceicola. Next base: position 91,495 of record NZ_FXYD01000004.1, read on the forward strand.
CTTTGTGCTTGCGGTTCCGGTAAGAAGTTCAAGCACTGCCACGGGCGACTAAGCTAAAAGTTGTGCAAACGGCCCAGTTCTCGCCGCAATCCTGACTGAAAGAATCCCCATGACCGCCCAGCTAAGGTCATGGGAGCAAAGCAATCTGCGCCCTGACCCGTTGTGGGAAGGAGTGATCAGATGTCTAGAATCAGACAAATTGGTATGGCTGCCGGCACATTTAGTGTGGCGCTGGGAATCGGTTTTGTAATGCAAAACGGTGACGCCTTGGCGAGCCGTTTTGGGAATGATGAGGCGCCTGAACAACCTGCGCCTTTTTCAGAGGCCATCCAGCAAGAAACAGCAGTTTCGCCTGATATTGCAACTGAAACGCCATTGGTGGAAGAAGATCCGATAGCTGTCGCACAAGGCAGCGTTATCACGTCCGAGACACCAGAATTCTCAAAACCTGAAACGACGGTCGCTGCGGCGGTTGTCTTGCCGGAAGCTGCAAAGGTTCCGGTTGTTCAGGAAGCTCCCGTTCAACTGGCTGCGCTCGAAACAGAAACGGTGCCAACGATCGAAGAGTCTGCGACCGTTGAGGTAGATTGCGTTCCTGTAATGGACGCCGCTGTAGGACCGATCGCAAGTGTTACACTATCTGTAAGCGCCCCGTGCCACGCGTCGTCCGCTTTCACGGTTCACCATCAAGGCATGATGTTTACGGCTATGACCGACGACACTGGTACTGCCGAATTATCGGTACCCGCGTTGGCCGAAGTCGCTGTAGTGATCGCCGCGTTTGAAGGCGGTGACGGCGCGGTTGCAACTACGACAGTGCCAGATTTCACCAACTATGACCGCGCGGTTTTGCAGTGGCAGGGCGATGAATCTGTTATGCTAAGCGCCTACGAAGGCGATGCAGTATTTGGAGACGAAAACCATATTCACATGACCAACCCGGGTGATGCTAACCGAGTTGAAACTGCGACAGGTGGTTACCTTATTCGTCTAGGAGAAGACTCGGTTGAAAAGGCTTTGATGGCGGAGGTCTACACGTTTCCATCAGGGATGATGGGCTCGGACTTTGAAGTCACGCTGGTTGCCGAGGCGGAAATCACCGCAGGAAACTGTGGGCAGGAACTGACGGCTCAGAGTCTGCAGGTTTCACCCACAGGTCAAACGTCCGCATTGGATCTAACAATGATTATGCCAGAATGTGACGCAGTCGGTGACTTTCTTATCTTGCAAAACATGTTTGAGGACCTGACACTCGCGTCGAAATGACGAGTACATGGCTCAACATAACAGAAAAATTTCTACAATGTGCGGCGGTTCTCGTCGCACATTTTGCATTCGTGGCGGATGTCGCAGCGCAAGAGGTTACCTATCGCAGTGAAAATGACGCCGTGACGGTAGCTGGTCGGTTCGTTGCTTTTGATGGTGAAAATGTTTCCGTTGCCGCAGATGCTGGACTTATCACCTTTCGTTCCGATGGAATGACTTGTGAGGGCACGGGTTGCCCTGATCTGGAAAACTACGTTGCATCGCTGCGCCTCGTCGGGGCCTCGCGAATGGGCGATCTGCTATTACCCGCTTTGGTCGACGTCTATGCCCGAGATAGCGGTTTGAACGTGCGTGAAGACGTTCAAGGATTCCAATTGCTTCGTTCCGACGGAACGGCAGTGTTTAAAATATCGATTTCGATTGAGCCCCAGGATCAAGCGTTTTCTACGTTTGTTAATCACAACGCAGATGCGCTTTTGTCGATGCGCGAGTTGCGAGACAGTGAATTAGTCACCGCCGCAGATGCTGGTCTCGGGCCACTTAACTTCGCGCGGCACGCGCGAATTCTTGCGCTGGATGCGCTTGTGCCTGTCGTATCTGCAACATCCGACGTGAGGTCGATTTCAATGGCAGATTTGACTGCCGAATTGGCCGGAACAGGGGGACAATTTGAGGTTCACTTTCAGGCTGATACCGAAGGACAGATTCAGGGATTTGAAGACAGATTCATGCGCCCGTTCGGGCTGCAACTTGAACAACCGGGTGTCGCGCATGAAAACTTAGAGTCGTTACTGGCTGCAGTTGCGCAAGGGGCAAATGGGCTATCTCTCGTTCCATTTGGGTCCACGCAAAGTACTCAACCTTTGGCGCTGAATGGCCCCTGTGGTTTGCAAGCAGAGGCCCGGTTTTTGACGATGAAAACTGAAGACTACCCGCTGACATTTCCAATGTTCATCTATCTACCGCAACGTAGGCAACACCCGCAGGTTGATGACTTCCTCGACTGGTTGCGGTCACCGTCTGCTCAATTGGTCATTCGCCGTGCGGGATTTGTGGACCTCGCAGCAGTGCCAATTCCGTTGGGAAGGCAGGGAGACAGGCTCGCGAGCGCGATTGCGAATGCAGGAGTTGAAATTCAATTAGAAGAGTTGCAACGAATGGTGCGGCTACTGTCGCCACGCGTTCGAATGTCGAGTACCTTTCGATTTGAACCCGGTTCGACAAGACTAGACGGACAATCGCGATCTAACGTGATGCAATTGGCGCAAGCAATCCGAGATGGGCGTTTCGGCGGGCGGGAATTGATGTTGGTCGGCTTCAGTGATGGGCGCGGGCCAGCTGCGGCGAACCGTGATCTGTCATTTGCACGGGCTGAAGCTGTGTTGCGCGATCTTAGTCACGCCCTTGGTGGATCGTTCCCGGCAAATGTCCAAGTGGAAACCGAGGCGTTTGGAGAGGCTTTGCCAATGGCGTGCGATGATACGATTTGGGGCCAACAAACGAACCGGCGTGTTGAGCTTTGGGTGCGTGATGCGCCTTAGATTAGACCTTGCGATTTGAAGCTAAGCTCACGAGATCGGCCAATAACTAAATGATCGTGGAGTGAGATACCAAGCGCGCTGGCCGCGTCCGAGATTTGCTTCGTCATTGCGATATCTTCGTTTGAAGGGGTTGGGTCACCTGACGGGTGATTGTGAACAAGAATTAATGCAGACGCGTTGAGTTCGAGTGCACGTTTCACAACCTCGCGCGGGTACACGGGTACATGATCAACCGTGCCAGTTCCTTGGGCTTCATCTGCGATCAGAACGTTCTTTCGATCCAGAAAAAACACCCGAAACTGCTCGGTATCGCGATGTGCCATTACGGTGTGGCAGTAATCCAGAACGGCGTCCCATGAACTTATGACATGGCGTCGCATGACTTTTGCGCGGGCCATTCGATGAGTAACGGTTTCCATGATCTTGAGTTCAAGCGCGACTGCGGGGCCTACCCCATGAACCTTTTCCAGCCGCGCGATCGGTGCAGAGAGCACACCATTTAGGTCGCCGAATGTCTCAATCAAGAGCCGCGCGAGTGGTTTCACGTCTTGGCGCGGGATAGCCCGAAACAACGTGAGTTCGAGTATTTCATAGTCCGGCATCGCTGCGGCACCGCCCGTTAGGAAACGGTGACGTAAACGCTTTCGATGGTCTGCTAAGTAGGAAGGGTGTTTACCTTTTTTGGAAGTCGGAACCGCCGGAACGATTTCAACTTCGTCTCGGTCAATCGTGATTGGCGAGGCAGGGCCTAAAGGTAATAGCGGGGCTTCGGCAAAGGCGGAGGCATGTTTCATACCCCGACTTTGCCGTGATTCCAGTTACCGCTTGGTTAACGGTTAACCCTTCATCGTTTCCCAGAATGACTTGACGGATTTGAAGAACGATGAGCTTTGCGGGTTATTGTCGCTTGCCAGTTCTTCGAATTCACGCAGAAGCTCTTTTTGCTTGCTGGTCAAGTTCACAGGCGTTTCCACAGCCATTTCGATGAACATGTCACCGGGGCCGCCACCACGAAGGGCGGGCATGCCTTTTGCGCGCAGGCGCATTTGGCGACCAGATTGAGAGCCAGCCGGAATTTTCACACGTGAACGGCCGCCATCGATGGTCGGAACCTCAATATCACCACCAAGTGCGGCCTTCGCCATAGACACAGGCACGCGGCAGAACAGGTGGTTGGCTTCGCGTTCGAAGAGATCGTGCTCACGTACTTCAATAAAGATATAGAGATCACCCGTCGGGCCGCCTCGCATGCCTGCTTCGCCTTCGCCAGCAAGACGGATGCGTGTGCCGGTTTCGACACCTGCAGGGATGTTCACCGATAGCGATTTCTCTTTCTCAACACGCCCTTGGCCATGACATTCATGGCAAGGATTTTTGATCGTTTGACCCATGCCATTACAGGTTGGGCAGGTGCGTTCGACAGTAAAGAAACCTTGCTGCGCGCGGACTTTGCCCATGCCGGAACACGTCGGGCAGGTTTGCGGCTCAGAGCCGCCTTCAGCACCGGTTCCGTTACAGGACTCACAACTAGATGCTGTTGGAACGGTGATCGTTTTCTGAAGGCCAGCGAATGCTTCTTCCAATGTTACGCGCAGGTTGTAGCGCAGGTCGTTGCCGCGTGAGGCGCGGGATTGCCCGCCGCCACGCCCACCGCCCATGTTGCCAAACAGGTCGTCAAAGATGTCCGAGAATGCAGAGCCAAAGTCACCTTGGCCGCCCATACCACCAGGTCGACCGCCGCCGCCCATGCCGCCTTCGAATGCAGCATGACCATAACGGTCATAGGCCGCTTTCTTTTCAGCGTCTTTCAACACTTCATAAGCTTCGCCAGCTTCTTTGAACTGGCTTTCAGCGTCTGGGTTGTCGGTGTTGCGGTCCGGGTGGAGTTCTTTCGCCTTCTGGCGATAGCCCTTTTTGATCTCGTCGGCGCTTGCACCCTTGGAGACACCTAGAACGTCATAATAATCGCGTTTTGCCATGACAGATTTTCCCCCTTGGGAAGCACAGGACCGGCCCGACTAGGGCCGGTCCTGCAAGTTCACCAAAGTTTATCCGCGCTGGTCGTCGTCGAGGTCTTCGAAGTCTGCGTCGACGATGTCTTCGTCAGCAGCAGGAGCTTCAGGCTCGGCTTCGCCAGCTTCTTCTTGTGCGGCTTTGTAGATCGCCTCACCCAGCTTCATCGCTGATTCAGTGACGTTCTGGATGCCGGATTTGATCTTGCCAGCGTCTTCGCCTTCCAAATCGTCCTTGAGTGCCGCAATGGCGAGCTCAATAGCTTCGATCGTGGTTGGGTCGACCTTGTCAGAATGCTCTTCCATAGACTTTTCAGTCGAGTGGATCAGGCTTTCCGCTTGGTTCTTGGCTTCGACCAATTCCTTACGGTCCTTATCGGCCTCAGCGTTGTCTTCCGCGTCACGAACCATTTGTTCGATGTCCTCGTCAGACAGACCGCCAGATGCTTGGATCGTGATCTTCTGCTCTTTGCCAGTACCCTTATCGGATGCCGCAACAGACACGATGCCGTTGGCGTCGATATCAAAGGTCACTTCGATCTGCGGCATGCCGCGTGGTGCTGGTGGGATGCTCTCGAGGTTGAACTGGCCGAGCATCTTGTTGTCAGCAGCCATCTCGCGCTCACCCTGGAACACGCGGATCGTCACAGCGTTCTGGTTGTCTTCGGCTGTTGAGAACACCTGAGACTTCTTCGTTGGGATTGTTGTGTTACGGTCGATCAAGCGTGTGAATACGCCGCCGAGTGTTTCGATACCAAGGGACAGTGGAGTAACGTCAAGAAGAACAACGTCTTTAACGTCACCCTGAAGAACACCAGCCTGAATAGCAGCACCCATGGCCACAACTTCATCAGGGTTAACACCCTTATGTGGTTCCTTACCAAAGAACTTTGTTACTTCTTCGATAACTTTAGGCATGCGTGTCATACCACCAACCAGAACGACTTCGTCGATGTCGTTTGTTGTCAGGCCCGCGTCTTTCAACGCAGCTTGGCATGGCTTCATAGAAGACTTGATCAGATCGCCAACAAGGGATTCCAACTTTGCACGGGTCAGTTTCATGACCATGTGCAATGGGGAACCATCTGGGCCCATTGAGATAAATGGCTGGTTGATTTCAGTCTGGGATGCAGAGGAGAGTTCGATCTTCGCCTTTTCCGCAGCTTCCTTCAGACGCTGAAGCGCCATCTTGTCTTTCTTGAGGTCAACGCCGTTCGACTTTTTGAACTCTTCCGCGAGGTAGTTGACGATGCGCATGTCAAAGTCTTCACCACCAAGGAATGTGTCACCGTTGGTGGACTTAACTTCGAACAAGCCGTCGTCGATTTCGAGGATCGTTACATCGAATGTACCACCACCAAGGTCATAAACTGCGATGGTCTGTGTTTCTTCTTTGTCGAGACCGTACGCCAGCGCAGCTGCTGTCGGCTCGTTGATGATACGCAGAACTTCGAGGCCAGCGATTTTGCCGGCGTCTTTGGTTGCCTGACGCTGAGCGTCGTTGAAGTAGGCAGGAACCGTAATAACGGCCTGTGTTACTTCTTCGCTGAGGTAAGACTCAGCAGTTTCTTTCATCTTCTGCAGGATCACAGCAGAGATCTGCGCAGGGGAGTATTTCTCGCCCTTGGCCTCAACCCATGCGTCACCGTTGCCGCCGTCGATGACGTTGAACGGAAGGTTCTTTTTGTCTTTAGCAAGGTGCTTGTCATCGTTGCGACGACCGACAAGGCGCTTAATGCCGAAGATTGTGTTTTCTGGGTTCGTAACAGCCTGACGTTTTGCCGGCTGACCAACGAGACGTTCGTCGTCGGTGAATGCTACGATAGATGGAGTTGTACGCGCGCCTTCTGCGTTTTCGATAACGCGAGGCTGCGAGCCGTCCATGATTGCGACACAGGAGTTTGTAGTCCCAAGGTCAATACCAATTACTTTTGCCATGTTTCAAATCCCTTTCAGGCGATTGGAGCGATGCAGGCCCGTTTTGGCACCGGCATCAATGGTTGTAGGTTGAACGGGGAGGCCCATTCGGATCGGAGTGTATATAGGTGTGGCAAATACAGCCTGCAAGCTATGTAACACTGGGTAATGCGCAAAAATGGTGAACAGATGAATAATTCTCTCCCAACTTTGGCTTTAAGGGGTGTTCAGGTCTGGCAAGGGCTGCTTGATCGGCCTGATCAAGAGGCAATTGTGAGGGACATTCGCGCGATTGTTGCCGCCGCACCACTGTTTTCGCCGATGACCCCCTATGGAAAGCCAATGTCGGTACAAATGACGAGCGCTGGGCGGTTCGGTTGGGTGTCGGACCGTTCTAGTTACAGATATTCTGAGACTCACCCTAGTGGAGTCGCTTGGCCGCCCATTCCTAAGTCGATTTTGGATATATGGGGGAAAGTTTCCGGATCGGATCGGGTACCGGAATGTTGTTTGATTAACCTCTACCGCGACACCGCGAAGATGGGGATGCATCAGGACCGAGACGAGGCAGAGTTCGCTGAACCTGTCGTGTCCGTGTCTTTAGGCGATGAAGGATTGTTCCGTATCGGCAATCTGACCCGCGGGGGTAAAACGGAATCCCTTTGGCTGAAGTCTGGGGATGTCGTTGTAATGGGTGGCGATGCGCGGCTTGTTTATCATGGAATTGATAAGACGCGCGTTGGGTCTTCGTCGCTTCTGAACGGCGGCGGGCGGATTAACCTGACTATGCGGGTTGTGACTTAGGGTTCGGTCTTAGAGCTGAACGCCAATGGGCAAAACTATTCGGTTTGGAACGTGCAGCAGCCTTGGTAAACGTAGTTTCCTTCGTCTGTTTGTATGTGCATTAGTGCAGAAATTCCGAAGAGTCGTTCACTCATGCCGTCGGAACAAGTGTTCGCTCTCGCGACAAGGGTATGGGTGTTATCTGCGTCCGAAAGCAGGAACGAGAATCCATTCGTTGCGGGCGCACTGGTTTCAACCGTCATCGGTTGAGCGGGGGTTTCTGGTGTCGAGTAGAGAGCAATGCCTTGCTCGACAGTGACGCTCCAGAACGGTTCCGTACCATAGCAAGAAACCGGTAAAATTGGCAGGCTTTCTAGGTGCGGGACGGCTGTCAGATAATTCATTGAAACCCAGCCAGATATCTCTCCGGCGCCAATTTGACCCCAACCGTCTTTGGTCCACAAAACTTCGACAACGTTTGTGTTGCTGATCACCTCGACGATATCCGTGCTCACGCTAGGACCCTCGCGGACGTTCAGGTGCTCGCCACTTGGCACGCCTTCTACCTCATAAAGCGACGGCAATGTTTGCGCGTCTGAGGCTAGACCGTACAGCACAAAGAAAAAGAAACCGAGGAGAAGTATCATCGAGCGGCTTCCCAACTCGCTGATGCGTGTTTGCGCGTGAAGAATTCGAGCATCAAGCCAATCATAATGAAGATGATCGCGACTTTGAGCGGGTAGCTGATGGAGCTGTAATGAGGATTGTAGTTGAGGAAGGTATAGCCACGGGCTTGGTCGATGCAGTGAAACAGAGGGTTCCAGTCAAACATCGCAAGCATGTGGCTGGGGAGCGCGTTGGCCACAAACATTTTACCTGAGGCGATCATATTCGCGCGGGCATAAATCGAAGATGCGATCTGCACGACACCCGGTATCCACGGCTTCAATGATAAAAGGACGACCCCGACAGCCACGCCGGTGAACCAAGCTAATAAAATCATAGCCATCGCACCCGCTGGATCAAGAATTGTGATTGGTCCGAAAATCACATGGTACAAGTACAACACGACCGCCATTGAAAGCATTTGCATATAGAGCGTTGCGATCGCTGACGAGGTAATTGCGACAATCGTATTCATCGGCGCATGTTTCATCATCGCTGAGGTCGGACCTTCAGAACCAAGAACGGCGCCCATTGCTTTGTTATGGGTCATGAACAAGAAAATTCCTGACATGATGAAAAGTAAGAAGTCACCACGGATTGCTGAGCCTTTTAGGCCCAAGACTGAAAACATGAAGTAAAAGGCGCCAACAAAAATAATTGTCTGCATCATATTCAAAAGCAGACCTATCAAAGCATTGCGATGTTCCTGACGGACATTGCGAACGACCGAATGGTAGATCAGCCCTAGCATTGAAAATGCTGAGTGCGATCTGCTTAAATTGCGTCTTGCTTCGAACATTTTGTGCCTGCCAGTCGTCGCTTTTGCGGTTGAGTGCCGTTAATGGCACGAAAATCTTGCCGATCCTTTAGCACGAGACCATAAAGACCCAAATTTCGCGGATCAATAAAAAGAGCCGTGATCGTAGATAAACTGGAGCAGTGTGATGGATTTCGACAAGTTAACCGAAGTAATGCGGCGGCTATCTCTGGAAGCGGGCGATATTATCATGGACATCTATGACGCTGATGACTTTGAGGTGAAATCGAAAAGTGACGACAGCCCGGTTACTGCAGCCGATGAAGCCGCTGATGCACATATCTCAGCAGGGCTACGAACTGCTTTCCCAGATGTTGCACTTGTAACCGAGGAACAAGCTGACAGTCACAGCGTCACCGCCAATACATTCCTGATTGTTGATCCGCTTGATGGGACTAAGGAATTCATCCACCGCCGAGGCGACTTTACAGTGAACATTGCTTACGTCGAAAACGGCGCGCCGCAGCGGGGCGTGGTTTATGCACCGGCAAAAGGCCGCTTGTTTTACACGAACGCGGCAGGCGTTTCTGTTGAAGAAGTTGGTGAACTGGACAAGACTACAATCGGTACGACGATTCCGATTTCAGTAAGTACGCCAGACAACACGGGCCTCATGGTTGTCGCGTCTAAGTCGCATCGTGATCAAGCAACGGATGACTACATCAACAAATATGCCGTAAACGATATGAAAAGCGCGGGTTCTTCGTTGAAGTTCTGTCTTGTCGCGACAGGTGAAGCAGACATTTACCCGCGCGTTGGCCGTACCATGGAATGGGACACGGCTGCCGGGCATGCGGTGCTAACAGGCGCTGGTGGGCATGTCGTTCGCTTTGACGATCACACGACACTATCTTACGGCAAAGAAGACTTCGCCAACCCGTTTTTCATCGCCTACGCACCGGGCATTGAATTGAAGTTGCCGTAATGAGCGTACTTGTCGTCATCCCAGCCCGTTTCGCGTCAACACGTTATCCGGGCAAACCATTGGTCGAACTGCGTGGTGCGAATGGCAAAGGCAAAAGTCTAATCCAGCGATCTTGGGAAGCAGCCCAAGAAGTGAAAGGTGTCGATCGCGTTGTTGTCGCGACGGATGACGACCGTATCAAAGCTGCGGCTGAGGAATTTGGCGCTGAAGTCGTGATGACATCAACCGAATGTCAGAACGGAACTGAGCGCTGCGCCGAGGCGCTGGATGCTTTGGGCGGTGGTTTCGATATTGTCGTGAATTTGCAAGGTGATGCACCGCTAACACCTGCATGGTTTATTGAAGATTTGGTTGCTGGGCTGTCCGCGCATCCAGTTGCAGAAGTCGCAACTCCTGTTTTGCGCTGTGACGGGCGGGCGCTGAATGGCTTGCTAGAGGACCGCCGTCAGGGCCGCGTTGGTGGTACAACAGCGGTGTTTGGGGCAGACCACAATGCGTTGTTTTTCTCAAAAGAAGTCATTCCTTACACCGGCGAGGACTATAACGATGACGATGAAACACCGGTGTTCCACCATGTCGGTGTATATGGGTACCGACCGTCTGCCCTTGCCGCATACCCGCGCTGGGCGTCTGGTCCGCTTGAGTATCTCGAGGGTTTGGAGCAGCTGCGTTTTCTAGAACGCGGCGCACATATGTTGTGTGTCGAAGTTGAAGCCCGAGGCCGTCAGTTCTGGGAACTCAATAATCCGGAAGATGTACCAAAGATTGAGGCCATGCTGTCTGAAATGGGACACAACTGATTAAATTCGTAGAAGTTTCCCCGTGTGTGTGTCGGTTTGGTTATTTGTTGATTGGTTTTTTGATGATACCCTATTTCCAAAGCAGGACCCGCAAAGGGCAATAATAGGTAAAACATGAAAAAACGTGTGACGAAGGCAATCTTTCCCGTAGCTGGTTTGGGGACGCGTTTCCTGCCTGCAACAAAGGCTGTTCCAAAAGAAATCATGACGCTCGTGGATCGTCCATTGATCCAATACGCAATTGATGAAGCACGCGCTGCGGGCATCAAGGAATTCATTTTTGTAACCTCGCGTGGCAAGTCCGCGCTTGAGGACTACTTTGACATAGCACCTGAACTTGAAAGCACGCTTCGTAAGAAGGGCAAAACCGAAATGTTGGAAATGCTCAAGGCAACCAACATGGACAGTGGTGCAATTGCTTATATCCGCCAGCACAAAGCGCTTGGCCTGGGGCACGCCGTGTGGTGCGCACGCCGTTTGGTTGGCAATGAGCCCTTTGCAGTTATCCTTCCTGATGACGTAATCGCGGCGGAAAAACCATGTCTTCAACAGATGGTCGAAGCGCACGAAGAAACCGGTGGCTGTATGGTCGCTGCGATGGAAGTTCCTGAGGAAAAAGCATCTGCCTACGGTGTTCTCGACGTAAAAGAAGACTTCGGTTCGATGGTTTCTGTGAAAGGTCTGGTTGAAAAACCTCCCGTTGAAGAAGCACCATCTAACTTGGCTGTGATCGGGCGCTATATTCTGACGCCGAAGATTATGCAGAACCTCAACAAGATCAAAACCGGCACTGGCGGTGAAGTGCAGCTAACGGACGCAATTGATGCTGAGCTGACTGAAGGTCGCGATGTGTTCGGTTACCGTTTCAAAGGCCAACGGTTTGATTGCGGTTCAAAAGCAGGCTTCTTGCAAGCAACCGTAGCCTTCGGAATGGCGCGGCCCGACTTGGGCGAAGAGTTCGGGGCATATCTACGTGAAATGATGTCTATGCAGCAGGCAGCGCAGTAGCGCTGTCGTCAGATGTTTCCTTTCACTCCGCAGACTGAGGATCACCAAGTCCACGGAACGCAGAATTTTCTAACGGATGCGTTTTTTTCATATCGGATGCGCTGGAAGCGTCGCCGTTTGCTGGTGCGTTCACTGCGTCGCCGTAAAGAGATTACACGCGCGGTCGAACGTCAGATTCCAAAGGCTGGGGTTTTGATTTTTTCGACCATGCGCAACGAAATGGTGCGACTAGAACATTGGCTTGCGTATTACAGAGCGCTGGGTGTTGCGCATTTTCTTGTCGTCGATAACGCAAGCGATGACGGTACTGCCGAGTATTTGGCAGATCAATCGGATGTATCGTTATGGATGACACCGGAAAGTTATAAAGCATCTCGGTTTGGTGTTGATTGGTTGTCATGTCTGCAGATGAAATACGGTGTTGGTCGTTGGTGCCTAACCGTCGATGCGGATGAGCTTCTGGTATATCCGGAAAGCGATGACCGTGGCCTTGATGACCTGACCGCACATCTTGATGCTACAGGGCGCGATGCGTTTGGCGCCCTTATGCTCGATATGTATCCCAAGGGGCCGGTTGGGCAGGCACAATATGAAACAGGCACCGATCCTATTCAGACTGTGCCTTGGTTCGATCCGGACAACTACCGCGCAAAGTTACATCCAGTGTTTGGGAACTTATGGATTCAAGGTGGCGTGCGCGATCGGGTTTTTTTTGGCAGCCAACCCGAACGCTCGCCGACGTTAAACAAGACCCCTTTGGTCAAATGGCGGCGCGGGTATGCGTATGTCACTTCGACCCATCAGATATTGCCTCGACGGTTGAACAAGGTGTTTGATTTGGGTGATCAAACCAACGTGTCAGGCGTTCTACTACACACGAAATTTTTGCCCAACATTGGCGAAAAATCCGCAGAAGAGCTCTCGCGGGCGCAGCATTTTGAGAACAGTGACCTATATCAGCCGTACTACAACGCATTGATTGACGATCCGGACCTTTGGTTTGAAGGGTCTGCCTATTATGAGGGTACGGCGCAACTTGAAGCCCTCGGGCTCATGACACGCGGAACGTGGGGATAAGGCATCACCTTTTCGAAAGGTTGCCTAATCTTCCTCTTTGTTTATTGAATGGAAACAGTGGACAGTATTTGTTCGTGTTTTCAATGGTGTGTTAACCATAAGGCACTAGCGAAGTTGATAGACTTTGCTGGCAAGACGGGAAGGACCAACTTGGGCGCCTTGACATCATATCGGCTTCGCCTTCAGCGAAAGCGCTGGCACCTGCGTGCCCGCCGCAAAAGTCGTGAGTTGTCAGTGGTTAAGGATCGGACCAGCCAGATCAAGCCAAATGATGTCTTCGTCTTTTCCACGTTCCGTAATGAGGACATCCGTCTACCGTATTTCTTTAAATATTACCGCGACTTAGGTGTTGATCACTTCTTCATGGTCGATAACGATAGTGACGACGGAGGTGGTGATTACGCTGCGAGCCAACCTGATGTTTCAGTCTGGAAGGCAAGTGGAAGCTATCGCAAGTCCCGTTTCGGCGTTGATTGGCTGAACCATCTCCAACGTAAGTATGCGGATGGCCACTGGACGTTGGTCGTCGATCCGGATGAATTTTTTATCTACCCGTTCTGCGATACGCGCCCGATCCGTGCGCTGACGGATTGGTTGGATGCGTCCGACATTCGCAGTTTTGGTGCGATGTTACTCGATATGTATCCCAAGGGTCGACTTGATGCGGTTCCGTACAATCGCGGCCAAAACCCGATGGAAATCGCGTCTTGGTTTGATAGCGGAAACTACACGATCTCGAAGAATAACCTTTTCTATAATCTTTGGATTCAGGGTGGGCCACGTGCGCGAATGTTCTTCAAGGAAGAACCGTGGCGCGCGCCAGCATTAAACAAAACGCCGCTTGTGAAGTGGAGAAAAGATTACGCGTATGTGAGCTCAACACATATGATTTTGCCACGTGGTTTGAACCTTGTGTATGATGAATGGGGTGGGGAAAAAGCGTCAGGAATTCTGCTTCATGCCAAGTTCCTGGATACCTTCGGCGTAAAGGCACAGGAAGAACTCTCACGGGGGCAGCACTACGCAGCATCGCACGAGTATAAAGCTTACGCTGAAGGAATTGCCCAGCATCCGGACCTATGGTGCAAGTGGTCTGAAAAGTACATCAACTGGCGTCAGCTTGAAATTCTCGGCCTCATGTCAAAGGGCAACTGGGCATGAACGTTGGTGTCGTCATACTGGTACACAATGCATTTGATCGTGCCGAACAAGTGGTGCGCCATTGGTCTGCTGGCGGCTGCCCAGTCGTTATTCATGTCGACAAAAACGTGAAGCGAGCTGCACATGATGACTTCGTCAAAAGCCTCGCAGACGTACCAAACGTTTTGTTTTCCAAACGGCATCGTTGTGAATGGGGAACATGGGGATTAGTTGCCGCGTCGCAGTCCGCGTCGGCTATGATGCTGGCAAAGTTTCCAGATGTGCGTCATGTGTTTTTGGCGTCGGGATCATGTTTGCCACTTCGTCCTATCAAGGATCTGCAGGTTTATCTAGCCAAGCGTCCGCGCACTGATTTTATCGAGAGCGCGACAACCGCGGACGTTCCGTGGACGCAGGGGGGCCTCGACTTCGAACGCTTCACGCTTCGCTTCCCGTTTTCATGGCGCAAACATAGGTTCCTATTTGACCGCTACGTGGAATTTCAACGTCGGTTTAAGATGTTCCGTCGCGTCCCAGAAGGGATCGTTCCTCACATGGGTTCGCAGTGGTGGTGCCTAACTCGCCAGACTTTGTCTGCCATTTTGGAAGACCCGGACCGTAAGGTTTACGACACCTATTTTCGACGGGTCTGGATTCCTGATGAAAGCTATTTTCAAACGCTTGTTCGACTCTATTCCCAAAGCATCGAAAGCCGCTCTTTGACGCTTTCCAAGTTTGACTATCAGGGTAAGCCCCACATCTTTTATGATGATCACCTACAGCTGTTGCGACGTTCAGATTGCTTTGTCGCGCGCAAGATTTGGCCGGACGCGAACCGACTTTACGATAACTTCTTAAACGAAGAGTACCCGCTCAAAGGCGCGGAGCCTAACCCAGGAAAGATCGACCGGATCTTCTCTAAGGCGGTTGAGCGACGGACCCGCGGACGTGCAGGTTTGTTCATGCAAAGCCGTTTGCCACGACCCGGACATGAGAACGGATTCACCTCGTCTCCGTATTCGGTTTTTGAGGGCTTCTCTGAACTTTTTGAAGATTTCGAACCTTGGCTCGCGCGAATGACGGGTACGCGTGTGCACGGGCATTTGTATGCAAAAGACGGAGTCGAATTCGAAGGGCGCCAAACGACATTCAGCGGCGCATTATGTGATAATCCGAAACTGCGCGACCACCATGCGCAATTGTTTCTTGTGAACTTGATCTGGAACACACGAGGTGAACGTCAGTGTTTCCAGTTTGGCCCAAATGATAGCCAGCATGTGAGTTGGGATTTGGCAAAGGATCCAAACGCACAGATTTCCGTGATCTCAGGTGCATGGGCGATCCCGCTGTTTCAGTCGAACCGAAACTTCTCGGATATTCGTGCGGATGCTGCAGAGTTGCAGCGCCTAGAGAGCGAACACCTGAACGCCCTTCGTTCGCCTTTCGTCAAGGCGCGGATCCGAATTTGGACATTGGCCGAGTTCATTGAAACGCCGATGGAAGCGTTGCAAACCGTGCTAGACGAAATGGGCGCAAAGAATTTACGTCGTGTAACAGAAGCCCCTAAGATGGCCGACTTAACAGGGTTTGGACAATTCCTCCAAAATTTAAAGAACCAAGGTATGCATCCATATCTTATGGGTGATTTCCCAGCTGATAATGTGTCCGTTAACGAACGTCCGACGCGGCGGAAACCTTATTTGGTACGATAGAGCATGGCCCAGTTTGATTACTTTGTTGTTCTTGCAGAAATGCGAACAGGATCCAATTTCCTTGAATCTAACATCAACGCGTTTGACGGATTGGAGTGCCACGGAGAGGCCTATAACCCGAGTTTTGTTGGTTACCCGAATGGTTCAAAAACACTTGGGATTTCGCTAGAAGAACGAAACGAAGACCCGTTGAAGATACTTGAGAAGGTTAAAGCCGCGGAAGGGCTGAATGGGTTTCGCTATTTCAACGATCACGATCCGCGAGTGTTTGACCCAATGTTGGCTGACAAGCGGTGTGCTAAGATTATTCTGACGCGTAATCCTGTTGAGAGCTACGTGAGTTGGAAGATCGCAAAATCGACAGGCCAGTGGAAACTGACTGACGTAAAACGATTGCGCGAAGATACGATTTCATTCAACGCCGAAGAATTCAGTGACCACATCAACAAACTGCAAGCGTTCCAAGTTCGGCTGCTCAACACGCTACAGAAATCCGGACAGACAGCTTTTTATATAGACTACGAAGACCTGCAGGATGTTGAGGTCATGAACGGCTTGGCGTCCTATCTCGGCATTGATGAGCGCCTTGAAGCACTGGACAAGTCTCTAAAAAAGCAAAACCCGAGTTCTCTGTCCGAAAAGGTTGAAAACTTCTCGGAAATGGAGGCTGCACTCGCACGGCTTGACCGTTTTAACTTAAACCGCACCCCTAACTTTGAACCGCGTCGCGGGCCCGCCGTGCCGAGCTATATTGCGGCATCGGAGTCCCCATTGATGTTCATGCCGATAAAGTCTGGTCCGATCGACGTGGTAAAGGATTGGTTGGCTGGGCTAGACGATTGCGAGCAAAAAGACTTGGTTTCACAGTTTACGCAGAAATCGCTTCGTCAGTGGAAACGTAACGTCAAAGGACACCGCAGTTTCGCCGTCGTGCGCCATCCAGTTGCGCGGGTACATGCTGCGTTCTGCTACAAAATTTTATCGACCGAGAAGGGCAGCTTCACGGCAATTCGAAATGTACTAAGAAAGCAGTTTAAGCTGCCTATTCCCGCAATATACCCTGATCCCGCTTACGGAGCTGCAGAGCACCGTGAGGCGTTCTTGGTTTTTCTGAAATTTGTTAAGTCAAACCTTGGTGGGCAAACTGCAATGCGCGTTGATGCGCATTGGGCGACCCAGTCTCAGGCTTTGCAAGGCTTTGCAGAATACACATCTCCTGATCTGATACTGCGCGAGGACCGGCTTGAAGAAGATCTTGCGATCTTGGCTTCTCAGGTTGGAAAGACAACGATGCCTGCCGTTCCTGAACAGACAGACCCGTTTGCAGACTTGTTAAATGATATCTACGACGCCGACGTCGAAGCAGCGGTTTATGACGTCTACCAACGGGACTATATTGCCTTGGGGTATGGTGCTTACGCTTAGGCGGCGTGTGCGGCGCTAGCTTCCGTAAGAATCGTATAGATCGTCGACGGGTCCTCATTTGCACGCAGTTTCGCGCAAATGCCCTCGTCGCGCAGTGTACGTGACACCAATGCCAAAGCCTTGAGGTGGGAAACACCTGCTTCTTCTGGTGCAAACAATGCAAAAACCAAATCGACGGGCTGACGGTCCACCGCGTCAAAATCCAGTGGCTTTTTTAGGCGCAAGAACAATCCACAGACCTGTGACAACCCAGGTAGGCGCGCATGTGGCAGGGCAATGCCTTGGCCCACGCCTGTCGGACCAAGGTTTTCGCGTTCGAGAAGGGCTTCGATGACAAGGTTTTGGTCCAAGTCAAAACAAGCTTCCGCCATATCACCAAGATCGTGAAACAAACGCTTCTTGCTGCTGACTGCAGCAATAACTTTGATTCCCGATGCGGGTAGAATGTCTGCTATCGGCATTACGCACTTCCCGTCGGGATTTCGCCCGATCTAACTTATGTTGCGCGGGTCGATCCAACCGATATTCCCGTCTTCACGGCGGTAGACCACGTTGATTCCGCTATGTCCTTCGTTTCGGAATACCAAGACTGGGGCGTTTGCGATTTCCATTTGCATAACCGCTTCTCCGACGGAGATTGATGGGATTTTCGTCTCCATCTCGGCCACAATCATGGAGCTAACGCCTTCTGGCTCCTGCTCTTCCGACTCACTATTTGAAGCGAGGATATAGGACCCGGCGTCGGAAAGTTCAACGGGTTGTGATCGCTCCTTGTGGTGGTCCTTCAGGCGGCGTTTGTATCGCCGGAGTTGTGTTTCCATCTTCTCTGACGCGCTGTCAAAAGCTGCATAGATTTCAGTGGCATGGCCCTTGGCTTGGGCTGTGAGGCCAGTTGAAAGATGGACTTCAGTTTCACAGACATATTCATGCCCGCTCTTGGAAAATACGATATTGGCGTCGGTTGGGCGGCCTGCATACTTGCCGACAACATCCCCTAGTTCGGCTTTGACGTGTGTTTGAAGGGCTTCACCAATGTCGATTTGCTTTCCTGTGATCTGATAGCGCATCTCGTCTCCTTTTTGAGCGTTACAGGCAATTCGGGCGTCAGAACGATTAAAGTTTCGTTAAACTACGCTGGAATTGTCGGGGACGATGACTGTGAATGGATTGAATGTTTCCGGCGCCCTAAAGGCGAAGTCCAGACTACATTGAATACCTGTTCTGTCATCCCCCCTAGTTGGCGACGAAATGGCGCGACTGTCAATGATATCTGTAAACTGATCACGAAACGCGGAACGAATCCCCAAGATAAACGCGGCGTACATTTTCGTCCTGAACGACCTCTTCGGTGGTGCCGGACATCAGAATTTTGCCGTCATGCAGGATATATGCACGATCGACGATCTGCAGAGTTTCCTGAACATTGTGGTCGGTAATCAAGACGCCGATACCGCGGTTCTTAAGGTCCGCAGTTAGATGCCTAATCTCTCCGACAGCAATTGGGTCAACGCCGGCAAACGGCTCATCAAGCAAAACATAATTAGGATCAGCGGCAAGGCAACGCGCAATCTCGGCGCGGCGGCGTTCACCACCTGAAAGTGCCATAGCAGGTGCGCGTCGCAGATGCTCAATTGAAAACTCTGATAGCAATTCTTCGAGACGTTCACGGCGACGGGTTCGATCCGGTACGGCAATCTCTAGGATCGACAGGATGTTGTCTTCGACGCTTAACCCACGAAAAATGGACATTTCTTGCGGAAGATAGCCGATACCTAGTTTCGCGCGGCGATACATGGGCAACGCAGTAATGTCGCGGCCATCAACGGTCACTTGGCCGCCTTCGGGCGTTACGAGGCCGGCAATTGAATAGAAGCAAGTCGTCTTGCCGCTCCCGTTTGGCCCTAGCAAAGCAACCACTTCGCCGCGTCCGAGGTCCATGTTGACGTCTCGAATGACGACACGTTTGCCGTAGCTTTTGCGCAGATGGCGGATTCTTAGCCCGACATCGCCCTCAGTGACAGTAAGTTCAGGCATTAGTTGCCGCCTTGGTTTAAGATTGTGCGCACACGGCCTTCCATTTGCGCACTGCCGTCGGACAGATTTACGCGCATGGTATTGGCGGAAATCGCGCTGTTTCCTTGCGTAAGCAACACGTCGCCAGACAGCACGAGCGTACCAGCATCCAAATTATACTCTGCACTAGACGCTTCGGCGGCCTCTGTCGCAGTCACAAACGTGACGCCGCCGGTTGCGGACAGGCGGCTGATGTCACCGGAAGCGTCGCTGTAAAAAACCTGGACGCGGCCAGCATTCAGGCGCAAATTCCCTTGGCCAATAAGAACGCTGCCTTGAAAGACTGCGGTTCCGGTATCTTGATCGATACTAAGGCTGTCGGACGTAATTTCCAGTGGCGCAGTAGGGTCGGCATTAATCGTGCCGAGGTTAATGTTGGTCTGCGAAAACGCTGGGCCAGCAACCGAAAGGATCGCGCAAAAAAATGCAGTTCTAATAAGTGTCACGTTTAAGAATCCTATTGTTGCGGTGTGTATACCAGTCGAACACCGTTTTGGAAAAGCATCACTTGGCCGTCATCGCCTTCGGGTGTTTCGATAATCATTTGACCTGCCGTCAGCGCACCAAAGGGCGCTTGGACTTCAATCTCTGCGTCAGAAATTATCTGCCCTGTGGTCATGTTCGCCGTTATTCCAACCGTTTCCATTTCGAATCCGTTTGATGTTTCGATACGGGCCAAACCAGAAAGACGCGCGATCCGAGAGGTGATGTCGACTTCACCGGTACCTGCGCGAATGTCGATATGGACGCCGTTCACAGACTCGACGGTTGCCGTTAGGTTTTCGATTATCATCAGGTCGCCGTTAGGGCGGGTGGTGCCAGCGTCGATTCCGATCACCGAACCATCATCGGCCACGCCAGAAATTTGCGCGCCTGATACCCGAGGCTCACGCGCGATTTCTTCGATTTCGGCGTATGGAATCGTTGTTTCTTTGGTTGGCGCGCGGGCGAATAAGAACACCGTCGACATCAACGCAAGCGCTGCAAGAGGCAGGGTGATTTTAAGAAAACCGACAAATTGAGAATAGAGATTGTCGTCGCCAGTCATCTACACAATGCCTGCGCGCAGACAGTCGTGAATATGCAAAATGCCACCAACTTTGCGGGACCCGTCCGGATCCACCACAAACAAGCAGGTAATATTGCCGGCATTCATCACGTTAACTGCCTCTTCCGCCAGCGATGTTGTTCCAATTGTGCGCGGTGATTTGGTCATCACTTCGCCCGCAGTCAAATCCAACAAGCCAGCCATATTCCGACGCAAATCGCCGTCGGTCACGATGCCGGTAAGGTAGCCCGCATCGTCCAATACGCCAACCACACCGAAGCCCTTTTGACTGATTGTCAGCAGGGTATCGCTCATTGGAGTTTTTTCCCCGACGAGCGGCACCGCGTCATCCTTGTGCATCAGATCGCCAACGCGCGACAACTGCGAGCCGAGTTTGCCGCCAGGGTGGAAGTCACGGAAGTTATCTGCCGAGAACGCGCGATGCTCCATGATGGCCACAGACAGGGCATCGCCCATCGCGAGAGTCATGGTTGTGGACGTTGTCGGTACAACACCCGTTCCGCAGGCTTCGGGCAGTTTGGGCATCAGCAAAACGATGTCAGATTGGATCGCCAGCGAGCTTTTCGGGCGGCTCGTCATGCCGATCAATGGAATACCAAATCGCTGCGTATATGCGATGAGGTTCGCAAGCTCCGGCGCTTCGCCTGAATTTGAAATCGCAAGAACAACGTCACCACGTGTCACCATGCCAAGGTCCCCGTGCGATGCTTCAGCAGGGTGGACGAAGTGTGCAGGTGTGCCAGTGCTGGCCAATGTCGCGGCGATCTTGCGCGCGATATGGCCGGACTTTCCGATGCCTGAAATAATGATCCGGCCTTTGGCGTTAAGGATTAGATCGACAGCGTCAGCTAGTGCGCCGTTTAGAGAATCCGCAAGCGCATTCAATGCATCGGCTTCTTCGCGGATAACCCGCCGGGCGGTGTCGGTGAATTTTGTATGATTAGCCATTAGTGAGAAAAGATATCCTGTTCGGGCCAGCCTGCAAGATCAAGCTGCGCGCGCGTTGGTAAAAAATTGAAACAAGCTTGCGCCATTTCGGTACGGTTTTCGCGTTCGAGACGGAGGTTGAGTGCGTCTCGCAATTGGTGAAGGTACAAGACGTCAGATGCAGCATATTCAAGTTGAGCTTTGGTCAGCTCCGTTGCGCCCCAATCAGACTGCTGTTGGAACTTTGAAATATCGACACGCAGCATCTCTTGCAGAAGGTTCTTTAACCCGTGGCGGTCCGTGTAGGTGCGGACCAGTTTACTGGCGATCTTGGTGCAGTAGACGGGTGCTGTGATCGTTCCAAAGGCGTTGAGCATCGCGGCAATATCGAAGCGACCGTAGTGAAACAGCTTCAACACGTTCGGATCGGCGAGCATTTTGCAAAGGTTCGGTGCTTCGGTCTGGCCAGCTGCGACTTGCACAAGATGGCAATCCCCGTCGCCACCACTCATCTGGATGAGACAAAGCCGGTCACGGTGCGGGTTTAACCCCATCGTTTCGCAATCAATCGCGACAACTGGCCCCAAATCGAGGCCATCGGGTAAATCATTTTGATAAAGATGGTTTGTCATACCAACCCTCTAACATGCGTTCTTTGCGATGTAGAGGGAATGGTGCCCAGAAGAGGACTCGAACCTCCACGTCCATACAGACACCAGCACCTGAAGCTGGCGCGTCTACCAATTCCGCCATCTGGGCAACAGATTACGTGAGGAGGGCTTTAAGTCTGTCGCGCGGACCTGTCAACGCGATTCAACGCCTGAATCGCGTGTGGAGCCGATGATTAGGTAAATATGATCAAAAGAAGCTGCTGGAATGCGCTGATATGCGCCTTGTTTATCAAGGGGCACGGGGATAAACGCTTAGGGGAATACGTTTAGGATTAGGGAACGCTATCATGTCCAAACTTGTCACCATCTACGGCGGATCTGGTTTTGTCGGGCGATACATCGCACGGCGTTTGGCTAAGGATGGTTGGCGTGTCAGGGTTGCGGTTCGTAATCCGAACGAGGCAATGTTTGTGAAGCCTTACGGTGCTGTTGGGCAGGTTGAGCCTGTTTTCTGCAACATTCGTGATGATGATTCTGTCGCGTCGGTCATGCTTGGCGCCGATGCCGTCGTAAACTGTGCCGGCACTTTGTACGATTTTGGTAAGAACACTTTTGAAGCGGTGCAAGCAGAAGGGGCTGAACGCGTTGCGCGTATTGCGGCGTCAAAGGGCGTTGGCACAATGGTGCAGATTTCTGCTATTGGCGCTGACGCCGAAAGTGACAGCGAATACGCACGCACCAAAGCTGAAGGCGAAGCCGGCGTTTTGGCACATATGCCGAATGCAATGATCATTCGCCCTTCGGTCATTTTTGGTGACGAAGATCGTTTCTTCAATCGTTTTGCTGGTATGTCCCGCTTCGGGCCGGTTTTGCCGATTGTCGGTGCTGGAACCAAGTTCCAGCCGGTCTATGTCGATGATGTTGCTGCCGTCGCCGTTATGGGTGCCGAAGGGGAAGCGCAGGGCGTTTTCGAACTCGGCGGACCTGACGTTTATACGTTCCGTGAAATGATGGCTAAGATGCTAAAGGTCGTTCGCCGCCGCCGTCTGGTCTTGAATATCCCGTTCTGGATTGCGCGGATTATGGCGTTTGGCTTCAAGGTTGGGCGTGTGTTGTCGCTGGGCTTTGTTCCAGGTCCACTTACTGCAGACCAGGTGAAGTTGCTTGCTGTCGATAACGTCGTGTCTGACGATGCGCAGGGTTTTGCTGATCTGGGTATGACGCCAACGCCGATGGAAGCGATCTTGCCGGACTACCTGTGGCGGTTCCGCCCGAGCGGGCAGTACGACGCTATCAAGGAAAGCGCGAAGAACCTGCGCGTTTAGGAATAAGAAATTCCAAGAAGAACGATGCCGAGGATAACGCGGTAGATCACGTAGGGCGTGAAGCTTACGGATTTCAATAAACGCATCATGAGCGACAATGCAGCGAGCGCGGCTAGGAATGCCAGGGCTGCTGCGATTGCGCCGTCTTTTGCGGCTTGCGCATCTGCCGTGACGGCGACTTCTGCGCCCAACAACACACCGGATGCAATAATTGTTGGGATCGACATGAGCATGGCGAGTTTGGCGCCGTCTTCGCGTTTGTACCCGAGGTGAAGCGCCGCGGTGATGGTGATGCCGGATCGCGACGTGCCGGGGATCAATGAGATAGCCTGCCAAACACCCATCGTCAGCGCGTCGCGGATCGTCCAGTCTTTGGCGGTTTTCTCGGTCTTTCCAGTTTGGTCGGCCCAATAAAGGACGATGCCGAAAATCAGCATCGTCCAGCCGATGACGGTCATGCTGCGCATCATGTCATCTAATCCGCTGAGTTTTAGGATGAGGCCGAAAATCACCACGGGAATCGTTGCGAGGATCAGGCACCACGCAAGAAATGCACCTTCGGTGTCGATCTTTCCGCGCAACACGCGGGGTAGGCCGAACAGCGCGGCGCGTGCGTCTGTCCAGAAATAGATGATCACAGCGAAGAGGGTGCCAACGTGAACCGCGACATCGATGACCTGACCTTGGTCGGCCATGCCCGTGAGTTGCGGCAACAAAATAAGGTGCCCAGAGGAGGACACGGGCAGGAATTCGGTAATTCCCTGAATGAGTGCAGCAAGTACGAGCGTTAAGAGCGGCATGGCGGTCCCTGATTCGTTTTGGTCTTTCTAAATCATGGGAGTCGCGGGGGAAGAGGGTATATAGGGCCAGATCGGACCTAAAAATCTTTGATGTATTGACAAACTCCTACTTCCAAGCACAAATATCCGGCAAATAGGTAAACTATACTGACTTTTATTTCCCCTGCGCGTGAAATAGAAGTGCGGTTCGAAATTCGATTTGGAGAATGTCCTGTGGCTGGTCAAAAGATGCTGAAGTTTGTGGAAGTGGAACGGGATATGCCCGAGAAGCGTCCGCCTAATCTACGTAAAGAAGACTTCGGAGAGATTTACGCAGAGTACGCTACGGCGAAAGCTGCCGAACAGGCGTCACGTTGTTCGCAGTGTGGTGTTCCGTACTGCCAATCCCACTGCCCGTTGCACAACAACATCCCGGACTGGCTGCGCATGACCGCCGAGGGGCGCCTTGAAGAAGCTTACGAGATTTCCCAAGCGACCAACACGTTCCCTGAAATCTGTGGCCGCATTTGCCCGCAGGATCGACTGTGTGAAGGCAACTGTGTGATTGAACAGTCCGGCCACGGTACGGTTACAATTGGGTCCGTTGAAAAGTATATCACAGACACCGCGTTTGAGAACGGTTGGGTTAAGCCGATCAAACCCCAGACAGAGCGTGCCGAAAGCGTTGGCATCATTGGTGCCGGCCCAGGTGGTTTGGCAGCGGCCGACATTCTGCGCCGTCAGGGCGTGCAGGTGACTGTTTATGATCGCTACGATCGCGGGGGCGGTTTGCTGACTTACGGCATCCCCGGATTCAAACTGGAAAAAGACATCGTCATGCAGCGCATGGCGCAGCTGGAAGATGGCGGTGTTGAGTTCGTTTTGAACTGTGATGTTGGCGATGACCTGTCTTTTGACGCCATTCGCGGCAAGCACGATGCGGTGCTGATTGCCACGGGTGTGTATAAAACACGTGGCCTTGAAGCACCGGGCGTTGGTGCTGAGGGCATCGTTCGTGCGATTGATTACCTCACAGCGAGCAACCGTAAGTCGTTCGGTGACGTGGTTGAAGAATTCGAAAACGGTGAGCTGAACGCAGTTGGTAAAAAGGTCGTTGTTATTGGCGGTGGCGACACGGCGATGGACTGTGTGCGCACAGCGATCCGTCAGGGCGCCGAAAGCGTGAAGTGTCTGTATCGTCGCGATGAGGCGAACATGCCGGGGTCCATGCGCGAAGTTCAAAACGCCAAAGAAGAAGGTGTTGAGTTCGTTTGGTTGTCCGCGCCCAGGGGCTTCACAGGTGACAAGGTTGAAGGCGTGATGGTGCAAAAAATGCGCCTTGGCGCGCCGGATGCATCGGGCCGTCAGATGCCGGAATTGATTGAAGGCAGCGACTACGTTGAAGACGCTGACTTGGTTGTTCAGGCGCTGGGCTTTGAGCCGGAAGACATCCCGACATTGTGGGGCGTGCCTGAGTTGGAAGTGACCCGCTGGGGCACGATCAAGGCAGAATTCACAACCGGTCAGACGAGCCTAGAAGGTGTGTTTGCTGCGGGTGACATCGTGCGCGGTGCGAGCCTTGTGGTTTGGGCCATCAAGGACGGACGCGATGCAGCTGAGGCCATTTTGGATTACATCAATCAAGAGGCTGCTGTTGCGGCGGAGTAACTGTCTGGGGGCCATACGGAACGGGTATGGTTCCGGTATGGGTATCGTATGGGTCCCAAAACACAGGTTAGGTCAGCGACGCTGACATGGAGAATTAACAGATGATGAAAATAGGTCTTACGATTGCCGTTTTGTCTGCCAGCCCGCTGGCGGCCCAAGAATTTGCATTGCCGCAAGGGTGCGAAGGATATCTGACGATCCAAAGCACCAGCTGTTCCGTGTCGCATTACTTTACCTGTGAAGGTGACAATAACGGTGAACAACGCCGTGCAACAATGGACGAAGAAGGCCTGTCTTATGTGGGTCGCATTAGCGGTGAAGCGGAATGGTTGGAGAGTTTTCATTTGCGGTCCGGCCACACGGAGCGTTTGTTAGAGGCCGCAGATTCAATGTCGATGAGTGAACTATTGGCCAACGACATCGATACGTGGGATTTCAAAACTGACAGTCGTGAGATTGGTGTGAGCCAATATGTGGGCTTTGACCGTCTGACAGGTGAAACGGTTGAGATTGACGGCGTGCCACTGCGCCGAACGGAATACGCGCTAACGGCCTATGATGTGGCAGGCACCGAGATGTGGAAAAGCGAAGGTGCGGAATTTGTGAGCGACGAGTGGCGCATGTTTATCGGCGGGACCAGCAGCTACATCACGTCTGACGATCACTTTGACAGCGACGACACGCCTGTTGAATTCATTTTTCCTGACGAACCCGGATTTCTGTCGGTGAACCCGAAATTTGGATGCGGCGTTGAGATGTCATCATACGACACAAACAACGCCCAGCTGATCCAAGCCAATTATTGAATAAGACCGCGCCGATCGAGGCCGCGATGAGGAGAAACGACATGACAAAGTACGATCAAGCATGGGTGGAAGCCGAACAAGCCAAGCGCGACTACATGGCCGAGAATGGCCTGTATGCGCATGATGATGAAAAAGCCAATTGTGGTGTTGGTTTGGTCGTTTCGATTGACGGCAAGAAGTCTCGTAAAGTGGTTGAAAACGGCATCGCTGCGCTGAAAGCGATCTGGCACCGCGGCGCTGTGGATGCTGACGGTAAGACAGGTGACGGCGCGGGAATCCACGTTCAGATCCCTGTTTCATTTTTCTATGATCAAGTTGTTCGCACAGGTCACACGCCGCGCAAGAATGAGCTTTTGGCGGTTGGTCAGGTGTTCTTGCCACGTACGAATTTCGGCGAGCAAGAAACCTGCCGGACGATTGTTGAGACCGAAGTTCTGCGCATGGGCTATTACATCTACGGCTGGCGTCATGTGCCGGTTGATGTGTCTTGCCTTGGTGAAAAGGCGAACGCGACACGTCCGGAAATTGAGCAGATTTTGATTTCGAATTCTAAGGGTGTGGACGAAGAGACATTTGAGCGTGAGCTGTATGTTATCCGTCGTCGTATTGAAAAGGCGGCGACCGCTGCTGGTATCCGCGAGCTGTACCTCGCGTCCCTGTCGTGCCGCTCAATCATCTACAAAGGCATGATGTTGGCTGAGCAGGTTGCGGAGTTTTATCCCGACCTGATGGATGAAAAGTTCGAGTCCGCGTTTGCGATTTATCACCAGCGCTATTCAACAAACACCTTCCCGCAGTGGTGGCTGGCGCAACCATTCCGCATGTTGGCGCACAACGGTGAGATCAACACGCTCAAGGGTAACTTGAACTGGATGAAGTCCCACGAAATCCGCATGGCGTCCTCGACGTTTGGCGATATGGCGGATGATATTAAACCAATCGTCGCAGGCGGATCATCGGATTCTGCCGCGCTGGATTCCGTGTTTGAAGTTCTGGTTCGCGCTGGGCGTTCTGCGCCGATGGCGAAAACAATGATGGTGCCGGAAAGCTGGTCAAAGCAAGCTACGGAATTGCCGCAAAAGTGGCGCGATATGTATTCCTACTGCAACTCCGTGATGGAGCCTTGGGATGGCCCCGCCGCTTTGGCGATGACCGATGGTCGTTGGGTTTGTGCGGGCCTTGATCGCAGTGGTCTGCGTCCGATGCGTTATGTTGTGACGGGTGACCGTTTGCTGATTGCGGGTTCCGAAGCTGGCATGGTGCCGATTGAGGAAGCCAGCGTTGTTGAAAAAGGCGCGCTTGGTCCGGGTCAGATGATTGGCGTGCACATGGGTAAAGGCGAGCTTTACCACGACGTTGAATTGAAGGACAAAATGTCCTCTGCGTTGCCGTTTGGCGATTGGGTCGGCAAGATCAGTGATCTTGATGAAGACCTCGGGGCGGTTACAGAAGCACCGCTTTACGCGGGCGCTGAGTTGCGCAAGCGGCAGATCGCGGCGGGCTACACCATTGAAGAATTGGAAAACATTCTGGCGCCAATGGCTGAGGACGCCAAAGAAGCGCTCGCGTCGATGGGTGATGATACGCCAAGCGCGGTTCTTTCCGAAAAGTATCGCCCGCTAAGCCATTTCTTCCGCCAGAACTTTAGCCAAGTTACCAACCCTCCGATCGACAGCTTGCGCGAATTCCGCGTCATGAGCTTGAAGACGCGGTTCGGGAACCTGAAGAACGTGCTAGACGAGGATTCGAGCCAGACAGAAATTCTGGTGATGGATTCCCCGTTCGTGGGCAACGCCCAATGGGACGCGCTGCAGACGAAGTTCAATGCGTCCTGCGTTGAGATTGATTGTACTTTTGCGGCAGACGGTAGTGCTGGCGCATTGAGCGCGGGACTTGAACGTATTCGCGCAGAAGCTGAAGACGCTGTGCGGTCGGGTGCTGGGCACCTGACATTGACGGATCAGCATCAGGGGGAGGGCCGCGTGCCTATGCCAATGATCTTGGCGACGTCTGCTGTTCATAGCTGGCTGACACGCAAAGGATTACGGACGTTCACGTCGCTGAATGTGCGGTCCGCTGAATGTATCGACCCGCACTATTTTGCCGTGCTGATTGGCTGTGGTGCGACGGTGGTGAACGCATACTTGGCCGAGGATTCACTTGATGACCGGATCGAGCGTGGCTTGCTGGATTGTACGCTGACCGAAGCGGTTGCGCGGTATCGCAATGCGATTGATCAAGGCCTGCTGAAGATCATGGCGAAGATGGGGATTTCTGTAATCTCGTCTTATCGCGGTGGTCTGAACTTTGAGGCTGTTGGTCTGTCCCGCGCGATGGTTGCCGAGTATTTCCCAGGAATGCAGAGCCGGATTTCCGGTATCGGTGTGTCGGGTATTCAGCGCAAGATCGAGGAAGTTCATCAAGCCGGTTGGCTGGGTGGCACAGATGTTTTGCCGATTGGTGGTTTCTACAAAGCGCGTCGTTCCGGCGAGAAGCACGCATGGGAAGCACAGACGATGCACCTGTTGCAGCAGGCCTGTAATCGCGCGTCGTATGAATTGTGGACACAGTATTCCAATGCGATGAAGGCGAACCCGCCGATCCATTTGCGTGACCTGTTGGCTGTGAAGCCACTGGGGAAATCCATCCCGATTGAAGAAGTCGAAAGCATCACGTCGATCCGCAAGCGGTTCGTAACGCCGGGTATGTCCTTGGGTGCGTTGTCACCTGAAGCGCATAAGACGCTGAACGTTGCGATGAACCGCATTGGCGCGAAGTCAGACTCTGGTGAGGGCGGTGAAGATCCGGCGCACTTCGTGCCGGAGCCAAACGGGGACAACCCGTCTGCGAAGATTAAGCAGGTTGCGTCGGGTCGTTTTGGTGTGACGGCCGAATACCTGAACCAGTGTGAAGAGCTTGAGATCAAAGTCGCGCAGGGTGCGAAGCCCGGTGAAGGTGGTCAGCTGCCAGGGATGAAGGTTACTGACCTGATTGCCCGTCTGCGCCATTCCACAAAAGGCGTGACGCTGATTTCACCGCCGCCGCACCACGATATCTATTCGATCGAGGACTTGGCGCAGCTGATCTATGACCTCAAGCAGATCAACCCGCGTTGTAAGGTGACTGTGAAACTGGTGGCGTCGTCTGGCGTTGGGACGATTGCGGCGGGTGTTGCGAAGGCGAAGGCCGATGTGATCCTGATTTCCGGTCACAACGGTGGTACTGGCGCATCCCCTGCGACGTCCATCAAATACGCGGGTCTTCCGTGGGAGATGGGTCTGACAGAAGCGCACCAAGTGCTGGCGATGAACAACCTACGTGAGCGGGTGACATTGCGGACCGATGGTGGTTTGCGCACAGGCCGTGACATTGTGATGGCTGCGATGCTGGGTGCCGAGGAATATGGCATCGGGACTGCTGCGTTGATCGCGATGGGTTGCATCATGGTTCGCCAGTGTCAGTCCAACACCTGCCCAGTGGGTGTCTGTACGCAGGACGAAGCGCTGCGTGACAAGTTCACCGGCAATGCCGACAAAGTTGTGAACCTGATTACGTTCTACGCAACTGAGGTTCGTGAAATCCTGGCCGAGATCGGCGCGCGTTCGTTGGATGAGGTTATCGGCCGTGCCGATCTGCTTGCGCAGGTTAGCCGTGGTTCTGCCCACCTTGATGATCTTGACCTGAACCCGATGCTGATCACAGTCGATGGCTCCAAAGGGATCGTTTACGATCGCAACAAGCCGCGCAATGCGGTTCCGGATACGCTGGATGCACAGATCGTTAAGGACGCTGCGCGCTTCCTTGAGGATGGTGAGAAAATGCAGCTGGAATACGCGGTGCAGAACACCTTGCGGACAATCGGTACGCGGACGTCCAGCCATATTGTTCGCAACTTCGGTATGCGCAATTCGTTACAGCCCGATCATTTGACCGTGAAGCTGAAAGGTAGCGCCGGGCAATCGTTGGGTGCTTTCGCAGCGCCTGGATTGAAGCTGGAAGTTAGCGGTGATGCAAACGACTATGTTGGTAAGGGTCTGTCTGGCGGTACGATTGTTGTGCGTCCGCCGATGAACTCCCCGCTGGATGCGTCCAAGAACACTATTATCGGTAACACGGTGCTTTATGGTGCGACCGCTGGCTACTTGTTTGCTGCTGGTCGTGCAGGTGAACGCTTCGCTGTTCGTAACTCTGGTGCCAGTGTCGTTGTCGAGGGGTGTGGTTCGAACGGGTGTGAATACACCACCGGTGGTGTTGCCGTGATCCTTGGGTCCATCGGCGCAAACTTTGGCGCGGGTATGACGGGTGGTATGGCGTATCTGTACGATCCTGAACGCACGTCCGAGACCTTGATCAACATGGAAACGCTTGTGACATGTGCCGTAACGGTTGAGCATTGGGAGACCCAGTTGAAGGGGCTGATCGAACGCCATCTTGAGGAAACGAACAGCCGAAAGGCCGCCGATATCTTGCAACACTGGGAGCTTGAGCGCGGTAACTTCGTGCAGGTTTGCCCAACAGAGATGTTGGTTCACTTGCCTGCGCCGTTGTCTATCGAAAAGACTGCAGTTCCGGCTGAGTAACTAAGTAAATAAGGCACCCGCCGCCATAATGTTGGTGGCGGGTTCTTCTTTGTTTCCAATTTGATGGCAATCGATCTGAATTTGGAAACAATAGGTAACACATTGTAATTAAACAGATTTATCTCGTTACATATGGAATTATCGCTAACGGCGCGATCACCAACTTACCTTAGGGTAACCTTAATTGTTCCTGAAAATGGACCAGTTGAAGGGGCATCTTTGCACTGTAATTTTTCAGAGCGGGTGCTTTATGCCTACGACGTACACAGATCAGTTTTATACATTCGACCCTGCCAATCCTCCGAGCGGCGGGACGTCCGTTAGTTTTGTCAGCTATAATCTGACTGACCAGAACGATGACGGTGATGTGGATGCATTTGACAATGACAGCGTCAATGGCAGCGATGTTTCGAGTTCCTATCCAGGGGATACGGTAACGATTAACGTCCCCGGAACTGGGAACGTCACGTATACGGGTACGACCTTCTACCTTGCGAATGGTGACCGAGTCTTTACGCCGACCGATGGTCAGGTGCTGGCGAACGGCACATTCGTTTCCAGTACTTGGGTGAGTGGGCAAGGCCCGCTTGATGTGGGTGATCTAGGCCCGCCGTGTTTTGCGGCTGGTACATTGATCGAAACCGAACGTGGCATGACACCGATCCAAGACATCGAAGTCGGTGATCTGGTGCGCACCCTCGACAATGGATTACAGCCTGTGAAGTGGAGCGGCAAACGTACTGTCGCGGCTTTGGATAAACGCGCTCCGATCCGGTTCGCGAAGGGTGCGATCGGGAATACACGCGAGCTTTTGGTTTCGCCGCAGCACAAGATTCTTGTGAGTGGCTGGCGGGCTGAGCTATTTTTTGGAGAAGACGAAGTGCTGGTAGCTGCAACGCATTTGGTGAACGCAGATACTATTCACCGCGCGCCGCGCCGCCACATCAACTATCATCATTTGATGTTTGATCGCCATGAGATTTTGCTCGCAGAGGGTATTCCGACCGAGAGCTTTTATCCGGGCGAGTATATTCTTCAGGACAGTGATTTACATGATGAGGTCATGGACCTGTTTCCAGAGATGATCGGCCAAGCCGGACCGGATTGGGAAACAGCGCGGACAGTTCTGCGCAGCAAAGAGGCGCAGGTGCTTTGCGGTGACAATCTGTAAATTGCGTGAGTTTGCCCGCTTGACGCTACCCCCTTTGCTGAGGTGAATGGCAGCATGGCCCGCAAGAAAACTTCCAAGACGGCAAAGACCTCAAAAACTGCTAAGGCGGCAACGCCTGTGCGGTTGCGCGATCGTCCGCGACTTTTCGTGCGGCGGGTCATGAAATACATATTCCGAGGTGTTCTGATAGTGATTGCATTGGCTGTGGCCGTGACAGCGGCGCTTACTGTCGTGAACCCACCGACAACACCTTACATGTTTTCAGAAAGCCGCCGAGTTGGTGGCGTGAACCAAACATGGGTCGCAATGGAAGACATTGCACCCGTCATGGCGCGTTCAGCCGTTGCTGCTGAAGATGCGAATTTCTGCCTGCACTGGGGTTTGGACGTGAATGCGATTCAGGCTGCTTTGGAAGAGGGCGGAAACCGTGGGGGGTCTACGATTTCCCAGCAGGTCGTGAAGAATGTGTATCTGTGGCAAGGGCGTTCGTGGCTTCGAAAATCACTTGAGGCGCTGATGACGCCGCTGGTTGAAGCGATCTGGAGCAAAGAGCGCATTCTGGAAGTTTACCTGAACGTGGCCGAGTTTGATGATGGCGTTTTCGGCGTTGAAGCCGCGGCGGTTCATTACTTTGGCGTGCAGGCGGCGGATTTGTCAGCGGTGCAGGCCGCGCGTTTGGCTGCGATCCTTCCGAGCCCGAAGACACGGTCTGCGTCCCAGCCGACATCCTACATCCGCAGTCGTGCTGCGAGCATCGTCGATGGTGCCGCAACAATCAGAGCGGATGGCCGCGCGGCGTGTTTTGAATAGCATGCTGGGATTGTAACAGACCGCGCGTTGAGGCATTGAAGGAGCACATTTCAACTCGAGGCCCTTGATGAACCGTCTCTATCATTACCCGTTGTCCCCGTTTTCACGAAAAGTGCGCTTGAGCCTCGCTGAAAAGCGGATTGAAGTTGAGCTGGTGGAAGAGCGGTATTGGGAAAAGGACGCCGATTTCCTGCGCCGTAACCCAGCCGGAAAAGTGCCTGTGTTGAAGATGGGCAATCGTACGATGGCCGACAGCACGGCGATTTGTGAATATCTGGAAGAAACGCACCCGACACCAGCGTTGTTACCAAAGGGTGAAGACAGCCGCTACGAAGTGCGGCGGATCGTTGCCTGGTTTGATGACAAGTTTAACGAAGAAGTCACCACGAAGCTGATGGGCGAGCGTGTGTTCCGTAAGGTTATGGGAACGGGCTATCCGGATTCGGCCAATGTGAAAGCAGGGTCTCGGGCGATTAAATATCACCTTGATTACATGCACTGGCTGTTGGACCAGCGGCGCTGGTTGGCGGGCAACGAGTTGAGCCTCGCGGACTTTGCGGCGGCGGCGCATTTGTCGTGTTTGGATTATGTGTCTGATGTGGATTGGAACCGGTCCGAGATTGTTAAGGACTGGTATGCGAAGATTAAGTCGCGCCCTGCGTTCCGGTCTATTCTTGCGGACCAGATTTCGGGGTTTCCGCAGCCCGCGCATTATAGCGACTTGGATTTCTAAGGGTCGAATTTGCTTCGCAAATCCGATCAAGGGGGCCAGCCCCCGTCCTGGCGGACTCCCCCGGGATATTTTTGAAACAAAAGCAAGGTGAAGGCGATTGGTTGAAGCGTTGAAAGATCAATTGCGGGCCAAGGCGCTTGAAGAGGGCTTTGTTGGTTTTGGTGTGTGTCGGCCGGATGCGGTGCCGCTATTGCCGGATAAATTGCAGACTTTTGTGGATGAGGGCCGTCACGGGCAGATGGGCTGGATGGCGGAACGGATGACGTGGCGCAGTGATCCGACTGCGCTGTGGCCTGAGGCGAAGTCGGTGGTGATGTTGGCGGAGCCCTATACGCCAGAGCACGATCCGCTGGCGGTTTTGGAGCAAAAGGATCGCGGGGCGATTTCGGTCTATGCGCAGAATCGCGATTACCATGACATTGTGAAGAAGCGTCTGAAACGGGTCGGGCGGTGGCTGGTCGATCAGGCAGCGTGTGAGATTAAGGTGTTCGTGGATACCGCGCCCGTTATGGAGAAGCCGTTGGCTGCGGCGGCGGGTTTGGGGTGGCAGGGTAAGCACACCAATCTGTTGAGCCGCGAGTTGGGGAACTGGTTCTTTCTGGGTGCTATTTTCACCACTGTTGAATTGGAGCCTGACGAAGCGGGTGTGGAAAATTGCGGGTCGTGCACGGCGTGTTTGGATGTTTGTCCGACGAAGGCGTTTCCGGCCCCGTTTCAGCTCGATGCGCGGCGGTGCATTTCTTATTTGACGATTGAGCATAGGGGGCCGGTTCCAGAGGACCTTCGTGCGTTGATGGGCAACCATATTTACGGGTGCGATGATTGTCTGGCGGTTTGCCCTTGGAACAAGTTTGCAGCCGATGCGCAGGAGATAAAATATGCGGCGCGGGCTGAGTTGGTTGCGCCGTCGTTGCGGGAACTGGCAGGCTTGGACGATGGTGCGTTTCGCGTGTTGTTTTCAGGTTCACCCATCAAGCGGATCGGGCGGGATCGGTTTGTGCGCAATGTGCTTTATGCGATCGGCAATTCGAGTGACGGGGCGTTGCGCGATGTAGCGATTTCGTTGTTAGAAGACCCAGCTGATGAGGTTTCGGATGCTGCGCGTTGGGCTGCGGCGCGTTTGGCGGAAACGTCGTGACGGTTGCACCGCAAAGCACAGTGATGCGTGGCATATTGCTGATGATGTCATCGGTGACGGTTTTCACAGTCATGTCTGCGTTGATCAAGGCGGCTGATGTTGTTCCCGCTGGCGAAGCGATGTTTTTCCGGTCGCTGCTGGCGTTGCCCATCATCATAATCTGGCTGATGACGCATGGTGGAATCGCGCAAGGCATCCGAACTGTGTCTGTGCGCAGCCATGTGATACGCGGGGTCGTTGGGTCCTGTGCGATGGGGCTTGGCTTTGCGGGGTTGAAGTTCTTGCCGCTGCCGGAGGTGACGGCGATCCAATTTGTGACGCCGATCGCTGTGGTTGTTTTAGCGGCGATTATCCTAGGTGAGAGATTTCGGCTGGTTCGGATTTCGGCAGTCCTGCTGGGGTTCATTGGTGTGATAATCATCGTCGCCCCACGTCTGAGCGTTGGCTTAGGGTCGCGTGAAGCATTGGGTGTGGGATTAGTGCTGGGGTCGGCCTGTCTTGCTGCGCTTGCGCAGATATTTGTGAAAGGCATGGCGGGGCGCGAAAGCACGACGGCGATCGTATTTTGGTTTTCGATCACGTCGATGGTTCTGTCGTTGGTGACCGCGCCGTTTGGTTGGGTTTTACCGAACGGACAAGAACTGGCGCTGCTGTGTAGTGCGGGGTTGATTGGCGGAGTTGGGCAAATCTTGCTGACGTCGAGTTATCGGAATGCGGATGCCAGTGTTCTGGCGCCGTTTACCTATGTGTCCATCCTTTCGTCGGTGCTGATTGGTTATGTCTGGTTTGACGAGGTTCCAACGGTTTCAATGGTGGTCGGGGCGATGTTTATTGTCGTTGCGGGCGTCGTTATCGTGCTGCGCGAACGCGCGCTGGGGACGGATGCGACTGCGCGGAGAAAGGTCAAAGCGAAGGGGCTTTGGTAGGGTCGGGTGAATTTTCACTGGATCTGTGTTAGGGTGCGGAACCTTTAAGGAGGAGCTGCCCATGACACGTCATGTTCTCGACCATCGCGAAACGCCGGATTCAAGCAAGCGCGTTGCCAGAATTCTGAAGAAAGAAAAACAGGAAATGGGGCAAACGACGCGGCGCAGGCTCATTGAGCATTCTCGTTTGGCGGGGGGAAAGCGCCTCGTTCAATTCACAAAAATCGAACGAGGCCACGTAGCATAGTTTAAGCGCGAACGAGCGCTTCGTATTCTGCGGCAAGGTCTGTGACCAATTTGCCGACTTCAAACGTCTTGTCGCCGATTTGACCAACTGGGGTCACTTCGGCCGCTGTCCCGGTGAGCCAGCATTGTTCGAACGAGTCGAGTTCTTCTGGCATGATGTGGCGTTCGTTTACTGTGATGCCTTTGTCGCGCAGCATGCCGATAACTGTTTGACGTGTAAGGCCGTTAAGGAAGGCATCTGGCGTTGGCGTATGCACTTCGCCGTCTTTAACGAAGAAGATATTCGCGCCAGTCGCTTCTGCGATGTAGCCGCGATAGTCGTACATCATCGCGTCAGAACAACCTTTGGCTTCGGCAGCGTGCTTGGACATGGTTGCGATCATATAAAGGCCAGCCGCCTTTGCTTGGGACGGGGCCGTTTCAGGAGACGGGCGTTTCCATTTCGCGATGTCGAGTTTCGCGCCTTTGGTTTTCGCATCGCCGTAGTAGTTGCCCCATTCCCAGCAGGCCACGGCCAAGTGGACAGGGTTTTTCGCGGAGGCGACACCCATGTCTTCACCAGCACCGCGCCACGCAACGGCACGAACGTAGGCATTGGTCAGACCGTTGGCGTCGAGAGTAGCTTGTTTAGCGGCTTCGATCTCATCGAGAGTGTAGGGAATGTCAAAGTCGATCAACTTACCGGATGTGATCAAACGTTCAGAGTGTTCACGTGATTTGAATATCTTGCCATCATAGCAGCGCTCACCCTCGAAAACCGAGGAAGCGTAGTGTAGAGCATGGGTCAGGATGTGCACGTTTGCATCGCGCCACTCGACGAGCTTGCCGTCCATCCAGATTTTTCCGTCGCGGTCAT
Organism: Octadecabacter ascidiaceicola; assembly: GCF_900185015.1. GTDB lineage: Bacteria > Pseudomonadota > Alphaproteobacteria > Rhodobacterales > Rhodobacteraceae > Octadecabacter > Octadecabacter ascidiaceicola. The sequence goes on from NZ_FXYD01000004.1 coordinate 128,302, forward strand.
CGTATGCACCAGCCATGTGTAAGCCTCCTCTAGTTTTGCAAATATTACGCAATTAGGTCCGATGTGGACATTTTGTTGCGCACAACCTGCGATTCGATACCTTTCACTGCTTGGAATGTCAACAAAGCTGACGTATTATTGGGCGAATTGTGAAGGAGCGAATAATGGAAGGCAGCAGCAGAGAAAGCGGTAACGCGTTGTTGTTCCTGACGGATGAGCAGCTGCGCAAGGGGATTGAGGCGATGTTCTTTGCCTATCGCGGGTTTACTGCAGATCCCGATCGTATCCTTGCAGATTTGGCATATGGGCGGGCACATCACCGTGCCGTGCACTTCATTCACCGCAGTCCCGGAACGACGGTTAACAACCTTCTCGCGATCCTTGGCGTTACAAAGCAGTCGCTGAACCGTGTGTTGCGCGCGTTGGTAGAGGATGGTTTGGTGCGCAATGAAGTCGGTAAGCGCGATAAGCGGGAGCGGCACCTGTATCTGACGGAGGCCGGTGAGGGCCTAGAGCGCCGTTTGTCAGATGCGCAGAGGGATCGGATGAGAACGGCGTATCGAGCCGCGGGTCCGGAAGCGGTTACAGGGTTCCGGCAGGTGCTGGAAGCTATGATGGATGATGAAATGCGCAAACGATATGATGCGCTAAAAGAGTTAAAGGGATAACCGGATGCATAGTGACCAGCCGCATCTACTGATTGTAGATGATGACGAGCGCATTCGCGTGTTGCTACAGAAGTTCTTGGTGCGCAGCGGGTTTCTTGTGACCGCGGCACGGGACGCGGCGCACGCGCGGCGGATTTTGTCGGGGCTTGATTTCGACATGATCGTTCTGGACGTGATGATGCCTGGCGAAGATGGCGTGACGCTATGTGCCGATCTGCGCCGTGATCGTGAGACGCCGATTTTGTTGCTGACGGCGAAAGCTGAAACGGATGACCGTATCGCGGGGCTTGAGGCGGGTGCAGATGATTATCTGGCCAAACCGTTTGAACCCAAGGAGTTGTTGCTTCGCATCAATTCCATTTTACGACGCGTGCCGCCGAGTGAGGCGGAAACCGTATTGCCGAAGGTCCTGCACTTGGGGCCGCTTCGCTATGAAATGGAACGCGGTGAGATGTGGCGCGGTGAGGATTTGGTGCGTCTGACCGCAACTGAAGTACAGCTAATGAAGATTTTTGCTGCAACGCCGGGAGAGCCGATTAGCCGTGAAGAGTTGGTCGATAAGCTCGGGCGGTCGGGAGGCCAAGCGCAGGAACGCGCGGTGGATGTGCAAATCACACGGTTGCGTCGTAAGTTGGAGGCTGACCCGAAGCAGCCGCGCTATTTGCAGACGGTGCGTGGTGCTGGGTATATGTTGGCGCCTGACTAGGTTCTGACGTGTGCGAGGCTGCGTTAGGAGCCTCCGGCGGGGATATTTTTGAAACAAAAGCAAATAGAAGGTGCGTGTTTTGGCGACTGCATTGATTACACATAAAGCGTGTTACGATCACGTGACGCCACAGGGGCATCCAGAACAAGTTGCGCGGTTGGATGCGGTTTTGGGTGCGCTTGATGGGCTGGAGTTGGAGCGGGTGAGCGCGCCAATGGCGGCGGATGATGATCTGTTGCGGGCGCATCCAAAAGCGCATGTCGATGCAATCAAGGCGGCGGCGCCAAGCGAGGGGTGGCGCTCGCTTGATGCGGATACGCATATGTCTGTCGGGACGCTGGAAGCTGCGTATCGCGCGGCGGGTGGCGTTGTTAAGGCGGTTGATCTGGTGATGTCTGGAGACGTTGGCAATGCGTTTTCTGCGATGCGCCCACCGGGGCACCACGCAGAGCGCGAAACGGCGATGGGGTTTTGTTTCTTTGGCTCCATTGCGGTGGCGTCCAAGCACGCGCTGGATTTTCACGGGCTAAAGCGCGTCGCGATCTTGGATTTTGATGTGCACCATGGAAATGGCACGCAAGATTTGGTCGAAGAAGACGCACGGATCTTGTTTTGCTCAAGCCATCAGATGCCGCTGTATCCAGGAACAGGGGCCGCGCATGAGACTGGTGTTGGCAACGTTGTGAATGTGCCGTTGCCGGATGGGTGCGGATCGGCCGCGTTTAGGGCTGCGTGGGAAGCGCATGTTTTTCCGCGCGTTGATGCGTTTAAGCCTGAACTTCTGCTGATCTCGGCGGGATTTGATGCACATGCGGATGATCCATTGGCGGGTATGGAGTTGCGTGAGGATGATTTCGCGTGGGTGACGGGAAAGATTTGCGATTTGGCGGATAAGCATTGTCAGGGGCGTGTGGTATCCGCACTTGAGGGTGGTTATGATCTTGAGGCGCTGGGTCGGTCGGCACGCGCACACGTAGATGTATTGAAGGAACGGGCGCAATGAGTGCAGACGTACAAGACATGAGCTTTGAAGACGCACTGCGCGAGCTGGAACAGGTTGTCGGTAAGTTGGAGCGGGGCGAAGTTCCGCTGGACGAGTCTATTGCGCTGTACGAACGCGGGGCGTTGTTGAAGAAGCTTTGCGAAGGCAAGCTGAAGGACGCTGAGGAAAAGGTGGCCAAATTGACGCTGGATGGCGATGGCAAACCTACTGGGACGGCGCCGTTGGATGGCTGAGTTCAAAACAACGCTTGCGGCCGATGCCGCAGCGATTTCGGAGTTCTTGCAAGCACGGATTACCTGTGACCTGCACCCACCACTTGCCGAAGCAATGCGCTACTGCGTGGTTGGCGGAAAAGCATTGCGTGGGTTTTATGTGATGGAAAGCGCGCGTCTTCACGGGGTTTCTGGAGCAGTCGAAGTTGCCGCAGCGATTGAGTGCATGCATGCCTATTCGCTAGCCCATGATGATCTGCCTGCAATGGATGACGATGACATGCGACGGGGTCGTCCGACAGCACACAAGGTTTGGGATGATGCGACTGCGATTTTGGCCGGCGATGCGTTGCAGGCTTTGGCGTTTGAATTGATTGGTGACACAGAATTTCCCGGTAACACGCGGGCGGCCTTGATGGTTTCGTTGGCGAAGCAAGCGGGCATTGCTGGTATGGTTGGTGGGCAGGCTGCCGATATCGCTGCTGAAACCGCTGCGGTTCCCTTCAAGCTGGATGAGATTATCGCAATGCAGAATGGCAAGACTGGCGCGTTGTTGACGTGGTCTTGTGTTGCGGGCGCTGTCATGGCGGGCGCTAACCAAGGGCCATTGAAAGCTTATGGTGATTCCGTTGGACTGGCGTTTCAAATCGCGGACGACGTATTGGACGTTGAAGGCGATGAAGCCACGGTTGGTAAGGCCGTCGGCAAGGACGAAGATGCTGGTAAGGCCACGTTTGTTTCCCTTTTGGGGCTGGATGGGGCGAAACGCCGCGCAGATGAGTTGGTGGAATCAGCCTGTGATGCGTTAAGTAAGTATGGTGACCAGGCGGAAACGCTGAAAGAGGCGGCGCGGTTTGTTGTGAACCGCACGCACTAAGGAGACGCCAGTTATGGCCGAGAGACCCAATACACCCCTACTGGATCAAGTTGATCTGCCCAGTGACCTGAACGGGCTGAGCGATGCGCAGCTGAGCGCGCTTGCGGGTGAGTTGCGGGCCGAGACGATCTCGGCCGTATCAGAAACGGGTGGGCATTTGGGTGCTGGGCTTGGTGTGGTTGAGCTGACGGTCGCATTGCATGCTGTGTTTGATGCTCCGAAAGACAAGATCATTTGGGATGTGAGCCACCAGTGTTATCCGCATAAAATTTTGACGGGGCGGCGGGATCGTATTCGCACATTGCGCCAGAAGGACGGGCTGTCTGGTTTTACGAAACGGTCCGAGTCCCCGTTCGATTGTTTTGGCGCGGCGCATTCGAGCACATCTATTTCTGCTGCCTTGGGTTTCGCTGTTGCGCGTGATCTTGGGGGTGAAGGCGGTGATGCGATTGCGGTGATTGGTGATGGGTCGATGTCTGCGGGCATGGCTTATGAGGCGATGAATAACGCCGGGCATTTGAACAAACGCTTGATCGTCATTCTGAACGACAACGAGATGTCGATTGCGCCACCTGTTGGAGCGATGTCTTCGTATTTGTCGCGCCTATATGCGGGCAATCCGTTTCAGGAATTTAAGGCTGCGGCGAAGGGTGCGGTTTCGTTTCTACCTGAGCCACTTCAGGAAGGTGCGCGACGGGCTAAGGAAATGCTTAAAGGCATGACCGTTGGTGGGACATTGTTTGAGGAACTTGGGTTTTCCTATGTGGGGCCGATTGATGGCCACGATATGGAACAGCTTTTGTCGGTACTGCGTACGGTGAAAACCCGCGCGACGGGGCCGATCCTGATCCACGCGATTACCAAGAAGGGTAAAGGCTACGCGGAACATCGCGCCGACCGTGGTCATGCGACGGCGAAGTTTGATGTCGTTACGGGTGAACAGAAAAAGACGCCGAGCAACGCGCCGTCATATACATCGGTGTTTGCTGAAAGCCTGATCAAAGAAGCGACCAAAGACGACAAGATTGTAGCGGTTACGGCTGCGATGCCGGACGGGACGGGGCTTGATCGTTTCATGAGCCGTTTTACGAGCCGCTGTTTTGATGTTGGCATTGCTGAGCAACACGCGGTGACGTTTTGTGCGGGGATGGCGGCAGGCGGAATGAAGCCGTTTTGCGCGCTGTATTCCACCTTCCTGCAACGCGGCTACGACCAGATTGTGCATGATGTTGCGATCCAACGTTTGCCTGTCCGTTTTGCAATTGATCGCGCTGGGCTGGTTGGCGCGGATGGTGCGACGCATGCGGGGTCGTTTGATGTCGCGTTCCTCGCCAACCTTCCGGGGTTTGTGGTGATGGCTGCGGCAGATGAGGCTGAATTGGTGCGTATGGTTGCAACCGCCGTGGCGCATGATGATGGGCCCATCGCGTTCCGTTTCCCACGTGGAGAGGGTGTTGGGGTTGAGATTCCTGATGATGCGCAGCCGCTTGAAATTGGGAAAGGGCGCATGGTCCGTGAAGGTGCACGTGTTGCGATTCTATCATTTGGTACGCGCCTGCAAGAGGTTGAGAAAGCCTGCGAAGCGCTGGCCGCCAAAGGCATCACGCCGACGGTGGCAGATGCGCGCTTTGCCAAGCCGCTGGACCGCGATATGATCCTTGGGCTTGCGGCGGACCACGAGGCGTTGATCACTGTTGAAGAGGGCGCCGTTGGTGGGTTTGGATCCCACGTAGCGCAGCTGTTGGCGGATGAGGGTGTGTTTGATCACGGGCTGAAGTTCCGTTCGATGGTGTTGCCGGATATCTTTATCGATCAGGCCGGACCACGCGAAATGTATGAAGTCGCGGGTATGAATGCGGAACACATCGAAGCGAAGGTTTTGGATGTGTTGGGTGTCGAGGTGATCGGTAAGCGGGCTTGATGGGGGAGACGCTGTTGCCTTCGGCAAAACGCCCCTCCCGCCATCCCTATTTTTCGCTGAGACGCTTTTCGATAGCTTCTAGGCGGGTAAGAACCTCATCGCGGTAGCTGTCGGTTGCGGCATTGGATTCTTCTGCGTGGGCGTCCTGCATCGAGTTCACGATAAGACCAACCAGCAAGTTAACAACTGCGAAGGTTGTGACCATGATGAATGGTACAAAGAAGGCCCAAGCATATTTATAGGTTTCCATGACGGGGCGCACGATGCCCATCGACCAGCTTTCCAGCGTCATGATTTGGAACAGCGAATAGCCGGATGCGCCAAGCGTGCCGAACCATTCTGGAAATGCCTCGCCAAACAGTTTTGTCGCCATAACAGAGCCTATGTAGAAGATAAGCGACATCAGGAGGAACACGCTGCCCATGCCGGGAAGGGCGGACAAGAAGCCTTCGACAACACGGCGCAGGTTCGGGGATACGGCGACAAGTCGCAACACTCGCAAAATGCGCAGGGCACGTAGAACCGAGAACGTTTGCGCCGCTGGTACGAGCGCGATGCCGACGATGACGAAGTCGAACAGGTTCCAGCCGGAACGGAAGAACCGGAGGTGATGCGCGAATAGTTTCGCGGTGATTTCAGCCACAAAGATGTAGAGGCAAATCATGTCGAGGAAGTGGATGAGGTCACCGACCTTGGACATGACGGTCTTGGACGTCTCTAACCCCAGAATCACCGCGTTAAATAGGATTACGCCGATGATAAAATTGCGGAAGTAAGCGGTGTCCAAGATCTGAGCGGTTTTTTCGCGAAGTGTCATGTGTGCCCTCATTAACTGCCACGCATATTGCAATGAAGTGACTCAAGGGCAAGTGGGGCTATCGCGTTTGCTGATCTGAAGCGAGCAGTGCTGCAAGGCCAACACGGTAGTCGGGGTACTTTAGCTTAATGCCGAGCTCGGATTTGATGCGATCGTTCCGCACTTTTTTGCTTTCGGCGTAAAAGCTTCGTGCCATTGGAGTCATGTCGGCAGTTTCGAAATCTTGCGCGGGCGGGATCGGCATGCCCAGAAGTTCAGCAGCGTGCGCTATGACGTCTTCGGGTGGCGCGGGGTCATCATCGCACAGGTTATAGATCGCGCCAGCGTTGGGTTGATCGATGGATGCAGCGAGGATTTGGGCAATGTCTTCGACATGGATGCGACTGAAAACCTGACCCTGTTTGATGATGCGCCGTGCGGTCCCATTGCGAACCTTGGCAAACGGACCACGACCCGGTCCGTAGATTCCAGCGAGGCGAAAAATATGAAGCGGAAGGTCGAGGGATTGCCATTCGGCTTCGGCATCCACGCGCATTTGCCCGCGTTTGGTGGACGGGGTGAGGGGAGTGGTTTCATCGACCCAACCGCCGTCGTGATCACCGTAAACGCCAGTGGTCGACAAATAGCCGACCCATTCAAACTGATCGCGTCGGATTTCGATTTCTGCGCGAAGCTCGGTCAGAACAGGATCGCCTTGTTCGGTAGGGCCAGCGGAAATGAGCAGGTGGGTTGCAGCGTTGAGGGCAGGGATGAGGTCAGCACCCGGCCAAATGCGTGGCTCAATGCCTTCGCTCATCAATTGGGCGGCTTTGTCCTCATTGCGGGTGGTGCCGATGATGCGCCAGTCATCCGGCAAAAGCGCCGAGAGCGCCTGTGCTGAGTAACCGTGGCCGAAAGAGAGAAGCGTTTTTGTCATGCCCTTTCGTGGCGCAGGCTGCGTCGTGGTGCAAGGTGTGTTAGGCTGATTTCATGACAGATGAACCGGATCTAAAAAGCGCATATGCGTTGAATACACCCGATGATGCCAAACGCCTTTATGCGGCATGGGCGGAAACCTATGATAGCGATTTTGGCGAGGCGCAGGGATACTTGTCGCCCCGTGAAGTGGTGCGAGTGTTTGCGCAGGCTGGCGGGCAAGGCCCTGTTCTTGATGTTGGTGCAGGTACGGGGCTTGTCGGCGAAGGCTTGGCCGCAGCGGGGGTTGGCCCGATTGATGCGCTTGATCTGTCTGATGAGATGCTGACTGTCGCAAGGTCCAAAGGTGTTTACCGAGAAACGATTGCTGCAGATGTGACACAGCCGCTTTCGATTGGGCCGTATCGCGGGATAATCAGCGCGGGGACGTTTACGATGGGGCATGTGGGGCCGGAAGGCATTCCACCCTTGCTCGAGATCGCCGAGGTGGGGTGTTTGTTTGTTATATCGGTCAACGCAAAGCACTTTGAAAGTGCTGGTTTTGAGGCGCTTTTTGCAGGATTAGACACTGAAATTCACGAATTCTCCTTCGAGGACGTGCGTATCTACAGTGACAAAGCCGATCTGTCGCATCGCTACGACACTGCGCGGCTTGTCCAGTTTCGGAAGGCTTGAGGGCTTGCCATAGCGCAGCCCATAGCGGATGGTCTGCGCTATGGATAAAATACTTCTTCTCAATGGCCCGAACTTGAACCTTTTGGGGCAACGTCAGCCTGAAATCTATGGCTCTGAGACGCTCGATGATGTCGTGGCGACATGCACGGCGCTGGGCGCCGAACTTGGGGTCGAGGTGGACGCGCGTCAGTCGAACCATGAAGGGGTTTTGGTGGATTGGATTCAAGAAGCGCGCGGCGATGCTGCGGGCATCATTATCAATCCCGGTGCGCTGAGCCATACGTCGGTTGCGATTTTGGATGCGCTGAACGCGTTCGAGGGGCCGGTGATGGAGGTCCATATTTCAAACATCCACAAACGCGAGAGATTCCGGCATCATTCCTATGTGTCCGGCCGCGCCGAAGGCGTTATCGCGGGCTTCGGCACGGACGGGTACGGCTTTGCAATGCGTCGGATTGTGGCGGTTCTGGCCTAGCGGCCCTTCCAAACAGGATCGCGTTTTTCGGCAAAGGCTTTGGCACCTTCAAGCTGATCTTCGCTGGAATAGAGTCTATCTATCGACCCTAGTTGCCGTTTTGTGATGCGGTTCATCGCGTCTTGGAACTTGGAATCCTCAGCGTCGCGCACGACTTCCTTAATGGCTGCGTAAACAAGCGGCGGTCCGGACGCCAAAAGGCGCGCCATGTCCCAAGCTTGTTCCATCAGGTCGCCCGCAGGGTGAACGTGGTTGATAAGGCCCCAACTCAAGGCTTCGCCTGTGTCGAACCAACGACCTGTGAGCAGAAGTTCCATCGCGATATGATAGGGAATGCGCTTGGGAAGTTTGACTGACGCCGCATCTGCAACGGTGCCAGACCGGATTTCAGGCAATGCAAAGGTTGCGTGGTCAGCCGCAAGGATGATGTCCGCCGAAAGGGCCAATTCCAGCCCGCCACCGCAGCAAATGCCGTTCACGGCGGCGATAACCGGCTTGTTCATGTCGCGCAGTTCTTGCAAGCCGCCAAAACCGCCAATGCCGTAGTCACCATCAACGGCATCGCCGTCGGCGGCGGCTTTGAGATCCCAACCGGGGCAAAAGAACTTCTCGCCAGCGCCAGTTAAGATTGCGACGCGCAGTTCTGGATCATCTCGGAATTCTGCGAAGACTTCACCCATGATGCGGCTGGTCTGTAAATCGATCGCGTTTGCCTTGGGGCGATCAAGCGTAACCTCAAGAATGGCACCTTCGCGCTTTGTTTTGATCGGATTAGTCATGGTGTTTCCTTATGAGGGCATCAACGGCGACGGCGCGCGTAGGGGTGACGATAAGTGGGTTAACCTCAACCTCTTCAATGGTGTCGAGATTGGCAAGAACATACGCCTGAATCGCTTCGCATGCATCAAGAAGGGCGTCGATGTTGCCCGCGGGTTGGTTGCGATAGCCATCAAGAATTTTCGCGATTTTCAGGTGTGTTAGAGACTGTTTTAGGTGCGAACGCGAGGTCGGAAGCATTACAGAAACCGAGTCCTGCAACAGTTCTGTGAAAATTCCGCCAGCGCCGAGCGTTATGATGAACCCGTGCGCTGGATCTTTCACGACACCGATGAGAATTTCGGCGACGGCACCTGTAATCATCTCTTCTAGAATGAAAGTTTCGGACGTCATCTTAGCGCCAGCGGAACGAACAGCGTTCCCGTCGGTGAGGGACAAGGCGACGCCGCCTGTCTCACTTTTGTGGGCGATACCGACAGATTTCAGAACGTAAGTACCAGGGTTTTCATCGGCGAATGACGCGAGATGGTTGATATTTCCGGTCCGTAGGCTTGGGATTGTGACACCAACGCCGGCCAACGCCTGTTTTGCGTCGGCTTCGGGCATGGTTTCAGCCGCTTTGGTATCGGTGGGAACGGTCAGGTCCTGTTCGTGCGGTGTTCGTAACAGTGCGGCCTCTGTTGCGGCGAGTGCCTCGGCCAAACCGTTCAAAGGGATGACGCCACCTGCCATAAGCCGCTGCGCGGCGTCTTCGGGCATGAGCTCGGGAAGGGATGCAACCATCGCAATTGTTCCACCGGTTGCGCGGCGTGTGCTAAGCGCGGCTTGGATCACGCACTCCCAATCGGAAGGGTCGCAAATATCGGCGCGCGGGAAGTCGACAATCAGAAAGGTTATTGCCAAATGAGACTCTATCATGGCGGAAAATGCCCGTGTCATCGCCTCTGTGTCGCGCCAAATGTAGGTGTGGTAGTCGAGCGGATTGGCCAACGCGACCTTGGGGCCAAGGGCCGTTGATAGGCCTTTTGTTTGTTTATTCGTTAGGGGTGGAAATGAAAGCGCGGTGTCATGCGCCATATCGGCAATCAGGCTCGCCTCGCCGCCAGAGCAGCTGATTGAGGCAATTCGTCCTGAAGAAAGTCGGCCTGAGATATGAAGGATCTTTAGTGTTTCGAGCAGTGTTGGAAGGCTGTCCACGCGGGCGATTCCTAGGTGGTCCAACAATGCTTTCGCGCCGGTGTCACTGCCGGCAAGGGAAGCGGTATGAGAGATCGTCGCGTTCTGGGCCTCAATAGATTTCCCGACCTTAAGCGCCACAAGAGGGATACCCTTTGCGTGGGCCTTTCGTGCGAGGGCTTGCCATGCGGGGAGGTCACTAAACCCTTCGATATGCAGCCCGATCGCAGTTACGCGGGGGTCATCCAGCAGGGCGTCCGCAATTTGCGCTTCGGAAAGCTGCGCTTGGTTCCCACAGGTTATGACGTAGGCGATTGGCAGGCCGCGCCGCTGCATTGTCAGGTTAATCGCGATGTTTGAGCTTTGAGTCAGAATCGCAACGCCGCGTTCAACGGGACGGCATCCGTGTTGGTCGGGCCAAAGCGATACACCGTCGAGCGCGTTTATCATGCCATAGCAATTTGGCCCAAGGATCGGCATATCGCCAGCGGCCTTAAGTAGGCGCGCGTTCGCATCTTGTCCGTCGTCGGTTTCGCCAAAACCACTGGCAAAACAAACGGCACCACCTGCGCCAAGGCGGGATAGGCGTTCGACCGCACCAATCGTTGCGTCGCGGTTGATGCCGATAAAAACAGCGTCTGGTGGTGTCGGAAGATCAAGGACCGTTTGGTAGGCTTTGAGGCCGCAAATCTCTTCACGGCTTGGGTGAATGGGCCAGTTGTCACCGTCGAAATTCGACTTTTGCAGCTGTTCAATGACAGAACGGCACCAAGCGCCGCCGCCAATAACGGCGACGCTTTTAGGGCGAAATAGTCTCGAAAAGTCAAGTTTCATGCGCCAAGGGTCCGTAACATTTCGCGGCTAATGATGTGGCGTTGAATTTCGGAGGTGCCGTCCCAGATGCGTTCAACGCGTGCGTCGCGCCAGAAGCGCTCTAACGGGTAGTCATCCATTAACCCCATGCCGCCGTGAATTTGGATCGCTGCATCCGTGACACGGGATAGCATTTCAGAAGCGTAGAGTTTGGCGCTGGCAATCTCTCGATTTGCGGGGAGGCCTTTGTCGAGGCGATCAGCCGCGGCGAGCGTAAGGAGATCTGCTGCGTCGATTTCGGTGATCATGTCGGCGAGTTGGAAGCTGATACCTTGGAATTTGCCGATCTTTTGGCCGAATTGTTCGCGTTCAGCGGCATAATCTAGGGCGTAGTCAAAGACGCGACGTGCGCGGCCGACGGACATAGTGGCAACGGTAATGCGCGTCGCGTAAAGCCACTCGTTCATGACGGCAAAACCACCGTCGACTTCGCCCAAGACCTGAGCATCGGGCAGGCGGCAATCGTCAAAGTCGAGGATCATGTTTTTGTAGCCACGATGGGAGACGGATTTGTAGCCGTCGCGAATGGTGAAGCCAGGGGTGCCGCGGTCCACGAGGAATGTGGTGATCCGCTTTTTAGGGCCACGTGGTGTTTGGTCCTCACCTGTCGCGACGAAGACGATGATGAAATCCGCATGGTCGGCACCCGAGATGAAGTGTTTCGTGCCGTTGAGAACCCAATCGCCACCATCGCGCACGGCGGTACATTTCATGCCGCGAACGTCGCTGCCTGCACCGGGTTCTGTCATCGCAAGGGCGTCCATCCGTTCGCCACGAATGGCAGGATCACGATAGCGTTCGATTTGTTCGCCTTCGCAGGCCATGAGGATGTTTTGCGGGCGGCCAAAGAAGTGGTTGAGCGCCATAGACCCGCGCCCGAGTTCGCGTTCCACCAAAGCGAATTCGAGATGGTTCAGGCCAGCGCCACCCGCGCTTTCGGGAAAGTTGCAGGCGTAAAAGCCGAGCTCGATCGTCTTGCGTTTGATTTCATCCGCGATTTCTTGCGGGACTTCGCCCGAGCGTTCGACGAGTTCTTCGTGCGGATAGATTTCGTTTTCTACGAAGCTGCGGACGGTATCCGCGATCATCGTGTGTTCTTCGGTGAGGCCGTAAGTTGTCATGTTGTTTTGCCTTGAATTGAAAAAAGATGCAGGGCTAGAGCCTGTTTTCTCTCCCCAAGCGGCGCGTGCTGGTCCAACGTTTGAGGTTTTCAACAAAGATCATGCGCGTCTCCGCGCTTTTAGTCGTTCGGACAATTTGGCTTTCCCATCAGGCGTGCCATCGTGCCAGCTGCCGAATAGAATGTCCCACGGAACATCGAGGTTGCCGTAGTTGCATTCGAAATAGCGGTGGTGGATTTGGTGGTGAAACATGCCCAGCTTAAGGCGTTTTTTGTTGCGGAACAGCACGCTCTCGAACCCAGTATGGGTGGTGACCGCCGAGAGACCGTAGAACGCGAGGTGGAAGATGATGTGCACCGGATGGGAGGCGATGGCGAAGTGAATGAGGACTGAACCGAAGTAAAAAAGGTGCTCAACTGGGTGCATGGACAGGCCAGACCACGGGCCAATGTCGTTGTTGCGGTGATGCAGCGCGTGGAAGCGGTACATGACGTTGGTGTGCAAGAAGCGGTGCATCCAGTAGAAATAGAAGCTCTCCCAAACAGGGATGAGGAAGAAAATTGCGATAAACCAAACTGGGTTGGTCTGGAATGTGATGACGGAGGCATAGCCATTCGCCATCGACCACCACATGAGTGATTCAAACAGAGACCAGATCGTCACGCCAGATGCGATGGTCCAAAAGATGTTGTCCTTCAATTGGCTGTCGAATGTGAACATGCGGCCCATGCGCGGAAACGGGCGTGGATCATATTTTAGGTCAGTGCCTTGCACGGCGTATTTGTGGAACCAAAGGTGTAAGATACCTGCAACGATAGACACTATTATAGCGTTTCGGAGCCATATCCCCGCGATCCAGAGGCCCGGTGTGCTGGTGGTTTCTAATGTGGGACTGGCCCAAAAAAGCACCGCAAATGAAATGCCTACAATCATCAGGTTGATGGTGATGAAGAACCAACTGTCGAAGTACCACCTTAGAACTGCCAGTGGTTTTGGTGGCCATTGCCATAGCGGGGACACCACAATCGGCGTCTCTGGCAAGTGGTTCCATTCTTGCCGTTTAGGGGGTGCGGAATCAGCTGGCATAGCCAGAACCTTCCTCATCCAAGATCGCTTTGAGCTCGGACAGGTGACGTTCGTCTTGTTCGGGATAGTCTTCGACTTCTTGCGCGGTTTTTTCAGCGACGTCGTCTGAGAGCACGCGCAATGGTTGACCGGTTTGCAGGGCGCGGATGTAGGTTTCCGCCGCACGTTCGAAATAATAGAGGCGGTTAAAGGTTTCGGCCACCGTTGCGCCGATGATCATGATTCCGTGGTTGCCCATGATCATGACCTTCTGTTTGGGGTCGGTCAGGAGGTCCGCACAGCGTTCGCCTTCCTCCTCAAAAGCCAAGCCACCATAGTGGTCATCAATCACGTATCGGTTGAAGAATGTCGCACAGTTTTGATCAATCGGAAGCAAGCGACTGTCTTTGAGGGCGGCCAGAACGGTCGCGTGGATCGAATGGACATGCATTGCGCAACGCGCGTGCGGGCAGTGGCGATGAATGCCACCGTGGAGCCCCCAAGCAGTCGGATCGGGGGCATTCGGGCCAGACAGCGTTTCAGGGTCGTTGGCGTCTACGACGATTAGATCGCTGGCTTTGATCCGGCTGAAATGCATTTGATTGGGGTTCATGAGGAACTTGGTGCCATCATCGTTGATGGCGAGGCTAAAGTGGTTCGCCACCCCTTCGTGCATATTCAAGCGTGCAGTCCACCGAAATGCAGCGGCGAGATCAACGCGTTCTTGCCAGTTAGATAGGTTTGTTTTGAGTTCGGTGACGGACATTTTAGCTCTCCTTGATTGCAGACAATACGAGGACAGGGCTTCTGACTAGAGGAAAAACGACATTTTGCGTCTCATAACCGGGGCTTGCAGAGTGTCATATTCTGGTGGCAATATGGTGCATGAATACACAGATACATTTGACGAATGCCGCCGCAGCTTGTTCTGCGGCCTTTTTCGTCGCGCATAAGAACAATAATATAAGAAGGTACGCCCAATGATGAAATCTGACGCACATCTGCCCGTAGTTTCGCCCGAAGTCCCGGCTGCTCAGGAATTCAGAGACCCGAAGGCGGCTGTTAAACGCCTGCAAGAGCTTTACCAGATCGCGGTTACATTTTTGTCTGAAACGTTTTCGGAACATGTTGCGGGCACACGGCCGGACACGCGGTTTCGCGCGTTCTACCCCGAGATTCGCATTCGCACGTCGACCTATGCGCAAACCGATACGCGGTTAAGTTTTGGTCACGTCGCAGGCCCTGGAATTTATTCAACCACCGTGACGCGGCCAGACCTGTTTGAAGGGTACTTGTTGCAGCAGATCGGATTGTTGATCGAAAATCACGACGAACCCGTGGTGATCGGTGTTTCGTTGACCCCGATGCCGATGCATTTTGCGGTTTCAGGTGAGATCGCGGTGCCGCAAGAGGGTGCGCTGAAGTTCACTCTGCGGGATGTTTTTGACGTGCCTGACCTTGCCACGACTAACGATGACATCGTGAATGGCGTCGATTTTCATCACCAAGATGGGTCCAGCCCGTTGGCGCCGTTTACAGCTCAACGGATTGATTACTCGCTTGCGCGGTTGCAACACTACACGGCAACCCAAGCAGAGCATTTTCAAAATCACGTCCTATTCACGAACTACCAGTTTTATGTCGAAGAATTTGAGGCATACGCACGTAAAATGCTTGCCGATCCGGACAGCGGTTACACGTCGTTTGTAAGCACCGGAAACCAAGTGATCACAGATGCCGATGCGCCTTTGAACGTGCCGGAAAAAATGCCTCAAATGCCAACCTATCATTTGTGTCGCGAAGGGCAGGGCGGCATTACTTTGGTGAACATTGGCGTTGGGCCAAGTAATGCGAAGACCGCGACCGATCATATTGCAGTATTGCGGCCGCATGCTTGGTTGATGGTTGGGCATTGTGCCGGTTTGCGTAACTCGCAGCGCCTTGGTGATTTCGTTCTCGCCCATGGGTACCTGCGTGAAGACCATGTGTTGGATGATGATTTGCCTGTTTGGATGCCAATCCCAGCGCTGGCCGAAATTCAGATCGCCTTGGAGGAGGCAGTGGCCTCAGTCACTGAGCTTTCTGGGTATGAACTTAAGCGGATCATGCGGACGGGGACAGTTGCGACGATTGATAACCGCAACTGGGAACTGCGAGACCAATCCGGCCCCGTTCAACGTCTGAGTCAATCGCGTGCTATTGGGTTGGATATGGAAAGTGCAACAATCGCGGCCAATGGTTTCCGGTTCCGCGTGCCATATGGCACGTTACTTTGCGTGTCTGACAAACCGTTACATGGAGAGTTGAAGCTGCCTGGAATGGCGTCAGATTTCTACAAAACGCAGGTTTCGCGGCATTTGATGATCGGAATTCGCGCGATGGAGCGTCTTCGCGAGATGCCGTTGGAGCGGATTCACAGCCGGAAATTGCGCTCATTTGAGGAAACTGCCTTCCTATAATGCAGGAAAAATGGCGATTTTACCCACAATATGCAGTTTTTCACTTGTAAAGTGGCACTATTCGTTGTGGAACATAGCCACATACAGTCTAATGACGAAGTAAGAAGCTCAATAAACGGGCAGAACGAGGAGAATGAAGATGGCTACGAAACCAATGACAAAGACACAGCTGGTAGCAACACTTGCTGAGGACATGGGTACAGACAAGAAATCCGCATCCGCAGCACTGGACGCGATTGTCGGCCTGATCACTCGCGAAGTTTCCGGCGGTGGCGCTGTTACGCTTCCAGGCGTTGGCAAAATCTACTGCCGTGAGCGTCCTGAGCGTATGGTTCGCAACCCAGCAACTGGTGAGCAAATCAAGAAAGACGCTGACAAGGTTGTTAAAATGACAATCGCGAAAGCACTCAAGGACAGCGTGAACGGCTAAGGCTGATCCGCTATTTTGGTTAGAGGGCCGCCTGAAATGGCGGCCCTTTTTCGTTTGGAGAACCGATGCAAAAAGTTGACAGCAAAGCGATACTAATGGGCATCGCATTTGGAGTTATGTGGGCGTCCGCGTTTACGTCTGCGCGGGTGATCGTGCAGTATGCGCCGCCTTTGCATGCGCTTGCCTTGCGGTTCTTGGCATCTGGCCTAATCGGTATCGTGATCGCTTTGGCAATGGGTCAGAACTGGCGGCTAACTCGCAATCAATGGGTTGCCGTTGTTGTTTTCGGCATCACCCAAAACGGGCTGTATCTGGGTTTGAATTTTGTCGCGATGCAAACAATTGAAGCGTCACTCGCGTCTATTGTTGCATCGACCATGCCGTTGCTTGCGGCCTTCGCAAGTTGGGCGGTTTTCGGTGAGAAGATAAAGCCACTGGGTGTATTGGGATTGCTGGCAGGTGTTGTCGGCGTGGTGCTGATTATGGGCGCGCGACTGCAAGGGGACATTGATCTGTTTGGTGTCGCCTTGTGTGCGATCAGCGTCATTTCCCTTACGGTTGCCACGCTTGCGATGCGTAGCGCGTCGTCGGGTGGAAACTTCTTGATGGTGGTGTCGCTCCAGATGTTCGTAGGAAGCGCGATACTGTGGGGTCCTGCACTGGTGTTTGAGACATTCGACGTCACATGGAATTGGCAACTTGTCGTCGCGTTCAGCTACACCGTACTGGTGCCCGGCCTATTGGCGACGCTGATTTGGTTTTTTCTGGTGGATCGCATCGGCGCGACACCTGCTGCCGTGTTTCACTTTCTAACGCCATTCTTTGGTGTGCTGATTGCCGCTATTCTGTTGGGCGAAAAGATGGGCTCGATGGATATTATCGGGGTGCTGATCATCACTGCAGGTATTCTGGCCGTTCAGATGTCGAAACAAAAGCCTACGTCCTTGTGAAGTGACAGTGAATGGCCTGCGCGGCATAGATTGCCGCAATGGAATTAGTATTCGCATATGTTGCTGGGTTGTTGACGCTGATAAACCCCTGTGTCCTCCCGATCTTACCGATTGTTTTGGCAAGCGCGTTGCAGGTGAGCCGTGCAGGCCCTCTCGCGCTGTGTGCTGGGCTTAGTCTTTCGTTTGTTGTGCTTGGCGTCGGCATCGCGGCGTTCGGCCGTGCTCTTGGTATTGATAACGACATGGTCGCCTTTGTCGGGGCGCTGTTGATGATCGCCTTTGGCGTCATGATGCTGGTGCCGCGTTTTGCAGAAAAGTTCGCCTCGGCGACTGGCGGTATGGCCAGTGCCGCGGACGAGCAGCTTGATGATTTAGATCGCAGTGGTTTGCACGGTCAGTTCATGGGCGGCGTTTTGCTTGGTGCGGTTTGGGTGCCGTGTGTTGGGCCCACGCTAGGTGGTGCGATTGCGTTGGCATCGACGGGTGAAAGCCTTGGGTGGGCGACGCTTATTATGTTGTTCTTTGCGCTGGGCATTTCGACGATCATTCTGCTTTTGGCCTATGGCGCGCAGGCCGCGATCCGCACACGCCGCGATTGGTTGCGCAATGTCGCGGCCAAAGCCCGCCCTGCGATGGGCGTCCTGTTCATTCTCACTGGTCTTGTGCTTGCCATTGGGCTGCACAAATACGCCGAAATCTGGCTGCTGGATAATCTTCCATATTGGCTACAGGACCTGTCGGTCCGCTTTTAGAAAGGAATACCAAATGAAACGCAGAGAATTCTTGATTGCCGCTGGTGCGACAACGCTGGTCCCATTCGCGGCGCAGGCTGAAAACCTGCTGTATACAGAAGGCTTAGTTCAGGAACGTTTGGACGCTGGCGAAACGGTGTTCCTCGACTTCAAGGCGGAGTGGTGTTCAACATGTCGTGCGCAAGAACGTGTCATCAATGCCCTCAAGGCGGAGAACGGTTCTTATGAAGAAGCCATCACCTTTATTGACGTTGATTGGGACGAATTCGGCCGTTCACAACTGGTCAACGACCTGAACATTCCACGCCGTTCGACATTGGTCGTCTTGAAGGGCGATCAAGAACTTGGCCGCATCGTTGCTGGCACTTCAACCGCCGATATTCAGAACCTGATGGATATTGCGCTGAACGCGGCGACTGCTTAACCGATCTGGCCGCGCACACCGCCTGTTTGTCCTCGGTCGAGCAAGAGATGATCGAGGACAACAGCTGCCATCATGGCCTCGCCCACAGGCACAGCGCGAATGCCAACGCAGGGGTCATGACGGCCCTTTGTGACGACTTCGGTTGGCGTGCCATCCATACGGATAGAAGCACGCGGGCTAAGGATGCTGGACGTCGGTTTCACAGCGAAACGCACGACGATGTCTTGTCCGGTTGAGATACCGCCAAGAATGCCGCCCGCGTGGTTGCTGGAATATTCAGGCCCGTTCGGACCCATGAAAATTTCATCTGCGTTTGCACGACCTGTCAGGGCAGCGGCGGCCATGCCTTCGCCGATTTCAACGCCTTTGACGGCATTGATAGACATCATCGCGGCGGAGAGATCAGTGTCTAACTTGCCGTAAACGGGCGCACCGATGCCAGCGGGCACATTTCGCGCCACGACCTCAATCATCGCACCGACCGAGTTGTGATCGTCTTTGCGCAACCAATTGATGTAGTCGGTCCATTCGTCAACGACGGCCGCATCCGGGCACCAGAAATCGTTGCCCTCAATCGCGTCCCAATCAAAGCGGGATCGGTCGATGTGCTTTTCGCCCATCTGAACCATGTAGCCTTTGATTTCGACATTCGGTGCGAGCGTTTTGATCGCTTCGCGTGCAACACCACCTGCGGCCACGCGGGACGCTGTTTCGCGGGCGGAACTACGACCGCCGCCGCGTGGGTCACGCAGGCCGTATTTCTGGTGGTAGGTGATGTCGGCGTGACCGGGACGGAAGGTGTTCAGGATATCACCGTAGTCTTTGGATCGCTGATCAGTGTTTTCGATCATCAGCTGGATTGGCGTGCCTGTGGTCTTGTCTTCATAGACGCCAGACAGGATTTTGACGGCATCAGGCTCATTGCGCTGGGTCGTCATTTTGTTTTGCCCAGGGCGGCGCTTGTCGAGCCACTGTTGGATCATCGGTGCCGTAAGCGGAACACCAGGAGGGCAGCCATCAACAGTTGCACCCAAGGCAGGACCGTGGCTTTCGCCCCAAGTTGTGACGCGGAATAGGTGTCCGTAGCTGTTAATCGACATGAATGGCTCCTTTTGAAGGGGTCTAGCGTTGCTGCGCCCCCTTGCCAAGTCTCGCGCCGCGTCCTAGGTCTGTGCGTACCTCGGGGGGCTTTGATTGAAGCTGAGATGCCACATGGCGGACCCGTTGAACCTGAACCGGTTAAGACCGGCGGAGGGAAGGTAGCGGGTACTGCCCATCCTTTCTCCGTTCGGCGCAATGAGAGGAAGAAAGATGAAGAAGACCCTACTCACTGTCGCAGGACTGACGTTTGCCAGCGTTGCTGCTGCTGAAACGAATGTTCTGACAGTTTATGCCCCTGACTATTTCGGATCCGAATGGGGCCCAGGCCCGAGCATTGAAGAAGCATTTGAAGCGCAGTGTGATTGCGATTTGCAGTACCAAACGGGCGATCTGTTGCCGCGTTTGTTGTTGGAAGGTGAGCGCACCGAGGCCGATGTTGCCATTGGGTTTAACTCTGACATCACCAAGCGTGCCCGTGAGAGCGGGTTGTTTGCACCACATGGCTTGGACTTGTCACCGCTGACGCTGCCGCTGGAATGGGCGGACGATACGTTCCTGCCGTTTAACTACGGCCACACAGCGTTCATTTATGACAACACAAAGCTAGACGGGTTTGATTCATTCGAAGCCTTGTTGAACGCGCCTGACGATGTGCGCGTGGTCATCCAAGACCCGCGTTCGTCGATCTCAGGTCTTGCTTTGGTTCTTTGGGTAAACGCTGTTTATGGCGATGAAGCCGAAGCCGCTTGGGCGCGTCTTGCGCCAAAAATCGTGACGGTCACACAGGGTTGGTCTGAAAGCTACGGTTTGTTCACCGATGGTGAAGCAGATGTGGTGCTGTCTTACACAACATCCCCAGCTTACCACATCATCGCTGAGGAAGACCTGACGAAGTCCGCGGCGATCTTCGATGAGGGTCACTATTTCATGGTTGAATTGGCGGCGAAGTTGGCTGGCACGGATAACCCTGAATTGGCGGATCAGTTCATGGCCTTCATCCTGACCGAGGAATTCCAAACAATGATTCCGACAACCAACTGGTCCTTCCCCGCTGCGTTGACAGAGGACAAATGGCCGGAAGGTTTCCAAGAACTGCCGATGCCTGAAACTGTGTTGTTCTACGACGAAAACGAAGCCGCCGCCTTGCGCGACGGAGCGATTGAAGCGTGGCGCAGCGCGCTTTCTCAATAATTGCAGCACTTGTCGTTGCAGGGCTGATAATTGGTCCCGTAACGGCGGTGTTGTGGCGGGGCGGTGGTTTCACTGCCCTGTCTGCAGCTGACGTTTCCGCCCTTCAGTTCACGATTTGGCAGGCGTTTTGGTCAGCGTTTATTAGTGTCGGATTGGCAATCCCTGTTGCTCGCGCGTTGGCACGCAGGGCGTTTTGGGGTCGGTCTGCATTGATATCCGTTATGGGCGCACCGTTCATTTTGCCGGTGATCGTTGCGATCCTTGGATTGCTAGCCGTGTTTGGCGGCAACGGGATGCTAAACTTGCTATTGTCGCCCTTGGGCTTGCCGAGGTTGGAAATCTACGGCGCGCAGGGTGTTATCCTTGCCCATGTGTTTTTCAATTTACCACTGGCTGTTCGGCTGATCCTGCAAGGGTGGCTCGCCGTTCCATCAGAACGGTTTCGCGTTGCGGCGTCGTTGGGGGCGCCCGTGTTCTGGTTGTTGGAATGGCCGATGTTGCGGCGCGTGGTTCCCGGTGCGTTCGCAGTGATCTTTGTGATTTGCTTGGGGTCGTTTGCTGTTGCCCTGACACTCGGGGGTGGCCCAAGGGCAACGACGGTTGAGCTTGCGATCTATCAAGCGTTCAAGTTTGACTTTGACCTCAGCAAAGCGGCGTCACTAGCGGTGGTGCAACTGTGTTTGGGGTTGGGTGCAGGCGGATTGGCGTTGCTGTTGTCGCGTGGCGATATGCTGGGCGCTGGCTTTGACCGTGTTGTACAGCGCTGGGATGGCTCAAAGGTATTGGATGCTGTTTTCATCTCGCTCGCGTCGTTGTTTTTGTTGGCGCCCCTTGTCGCGGTGGCGATAGCAGGGATGGCTGGTTTGCCCGACTTACCAAGCAGTATTTGGGCCGCAACGTTCCGGTCGCTGATGATCGCGCTTGGGGCTGTGGCGTTGACGATGGCACTGGCACTGCCGTTGGCAACCAAGGCGGGGGAAGCAGCGTCGTTGTTGGGGATTTCGGTGTCCGGATTGGTACTGGGCACGGGGTTGTTCCTGATTGTGCAGCCGTTTGTGCGGCCCTCATCCGTGGCGCTACCCGTTACGATGGTTGTGAATGTGTTGATGGCGTTGCCGTTCGTTCTGCGAATACTGCGGCCTGGCGTGGAATCTGCGAAGGCGGATTTTGGACGGTTAGGGCAGTCGTTGGGGTTAAGCGGATTTGCCTTGTGGCGGATCGTTTATTTGCCGCGTTTGCGACGCCCGATGGGGTTCGCAGCAGGGCTGACAGGTGCGTTGGCGATGGGGGACCTTGGGGTCATCACGTTGTTCTCGCGCCCTGGCGAAGGCACGTTGCCGTTGATGATGTATGACCTGATGGGGCGGTATCAGATGGACGCGGCTTATGGTGCTGCGCTGTTGTTGGTGGCGCTTTCGCTCGGGGTATTCTGGGTGTTTGACAAAGGAGGCCGTGCCCATGCTGTGGTGTAAGGAAGCTGAGTTCACGCAAGGCGCGTATGCGCTGGCGGCCGATTTGCGGATTCAGACGGGAAAGGTCACTGCGGTGATTGGGCCGTCTGGAGCGGGCAAGTCGACGTTACTAGGCGGCCTTGCTGGGTTTGTGCCGCAAACGCGGGGTGCGCTGTTTTGGAAGGGAACGGACATTACGAAGCTGGCGCCAGCGAAGCGGCCGGTTTCGATGCTGTTTCAGGACAACAATCTGTTCCCGCATTTGACGGTTTTGCAAAACGTCGCGCTGGCTTTGGGAGCAAAGCTGAAACCGAGTGCGGATGTTCGCAATCGGGTTGAGACGATGCTGAAACACGTTGGGCTGGACGGTTTAGCTGACCGGAAACCAGCGGAGTTGTCGGGTGGGCAACAGAGCCGTGCGGCATTGGCGCGTGCGTTGTTGCAGGATCGTGACGTGATGCTGATGGATGAGCCGTTCAGCGCCCTTGGACCCGGCTTGAAGGCCGAGATGTTGGATCTGTCCGTGGCCTTGGCGAAAGAGGCTGGGCGTACCGTTTTGATGGTGACCCATGACCCAAACGATGCGGCACGGGTGGCCGATGCGATTGTCGGTGTTTCGCCAAACAAGGCGTGGCCACCTGTCGCGACGCAAAGCTTCCTAAGCGATCCGCCAGACGTCTTTGTCGACTACCTTGGTTAAAACGAAAAAGGCCCGCCAAATTGGCGGGCCTTCCGTTTGATTGTGTCAGACGCTTAGTCCTTGCGCTTGGCCGCTGCTTTGTGCGGCGCCCACAAACGTTTGTTTGTGAGGTACAACAACACAGACAAGACAGTCAGGAAGATCACACCTGTGAGGCCCGCCTGCTTGCGTGCCATCATCTTAGGCTCAGCTGTCCACATCAAGAAGGCAGCAACGTCCTGCGCCATGTGCTCAACATCGGCGGCATGGCCGTCGTTGAACTCAAGCTGATCATCATAAAGCGGTGGCGCCATTGCGATCCAGCTGCCTGGATAGAGATGCTCTCCGTGGTCGCCTTTACACTCATCAGGATAGCCGCCTGCCGCGAAGGTCGTGTTGTAGTAACCGTCAAAGTCCTCAGGCGCACAAGATGGTGCCTCGTGATAGCCGTTCAGCAGGGAAGCGATGTATTCAGGGCCGCCCATGCCACGTGTCAGTTGGTTGATACCTGTGCCGTAAGGGCCGTGGAAACCAGCGCGCGCCTTAGCCATCAAAGACAGGTCAGGTGCGTTTGGATCATTGCTTTCAGGGAAGTGATCAGCAGGCGTTGCCGTGCGGAAATCGCCTTCGCCGTCGAACAGCGCTTCGTCGAATACTTCGTAGTATTCTGCATAAGCACGCATCTGATCTTCCGGCAGGTGTGGCCCGCCTTCATCATGCAATGTGCGGAACGCTACGAACTTCAGGCCGTGACAGGAGGAACAAACCTCAGTGTAGATCTGAAGACCACGCTGAAGCTGGTTCGTGTCATAGGAACCGAATGGACCCTCAAACGAGAAATCAAAATCCTCGACGTGGGCTTCGGAACCGGCTGCGTACGCAGAACCCGAGGCGAGGCCTAGGGTAACTGCTGCGGTAAGGGTGAGTTTGCGGAACATGTTCATCGGTCCTTTCTCACTCAGCCGGAGATGCTGCGGAGTTATCCGAAGCAGCCGTTTGGCCGTAGTGGGCGTTGAAGTCGTCCTCGATTGTCGCTGGGGGTGTCATCGGCTTTTCGATAACGCCCAGAAGCGGCAGGATTACGAGGAAATAGGCGAACCAGTACGTAGCACCGATGAGCGCGATGATCGGGTAGATACCCTCAGCTGGCATAGCGCCGGCCCACATCAAGACGATGAAGTCCACGCATAGGATGGCGAACCACCACTTGAACATCGGACGATAGCGACCGGAGCGTGTGGAGGATGTGTCGAGCCAAGGCACAAGCGCCATCACTGCGATCGCGCCGAACATCGCCAGTACGCCAAAGAACTTAGCGTCGATGATGCCGAAGCTGATCCACTCAGCGAAGATCACAACCCATACAGTGTTATCGAAGGCCCGCAGGATCGCGTAGAATGGCAAGAAGTACCATTCAGGAACGATGTGCGCTGGTGTGACCAGTGCGTTGGCTTCGATGTAGTTGTCTGGGTGGCCAAGGAAGTTTGGCATGAAGCCAACGATTGCTACGAAGACCGTCAGAATGACGGACAGCGCGAACAGATCCTTGATCACGAAGTAAGGCCAGAACGGAAGCGTGTCTTTCTCAGCTTCTTCTTTGGAACCGCGACGAACCTCAACACCTGTTGGGTTGTTGTTGCCTGTCGTGTGGAACGCCCAGATGTGAACGATCACAAGGGCCGCAATCACGAATGGCAGAAGGTAGTGCAGCGAGAAGAAGCGGTTCAGAGCAGGTTGGCCAACGGCGCTGGCGCCCAAGAGCCAAGTCTGAAGGCTTTCACCGATGAACGGGATCGCACCGAAAAGGCCAGTAATAACGGCTGTACCGTGGAAGGACATTTGACCCCAAGGCAGAACGTAGCCCAAGAAGCCTGTCGCCATCATCAACAGGAAGATCAACATGCCGATGATCCACGTGACTTCGCGTGGGGCTTTGTATGAACCGTAGTAAAGGCCGCGGAACATGTGGGCGTAAACAGCCACGAAGAACAGTGATGCACCGTTCATGTGGAAGTAGCGGATCATGTGACACGAATTCACGTCGCGCATACAGTGTTCAACAGATGAGAACGCCATTTCGACGTGCGGTGTGTAGTGCATCACAAGGACAACGCCCGTTGCGATCTGCAAAACAAGTGTGAAGGCCAAAACGATGCCCCAGATCCACATCCAGTTCAGGTTCTTTGGTGTGGGGATCATCAATGTGCCGTAGATGAGGCCAATTACCGGAAGGCGGCTTTCGAGCCACTTTTCAGCGTTAGACTTCGGTTCGTAATGGTCGTGGGGAATGCCACCCATGTGTCTATCTCCTTAACCGAGTTCGATAGTTGTTGCGTCAACCCAACGCGCAGGCGGAACCGGAAGGTTCTCTGGCGCGGGGCCTTTACGAATGCGGCCAGCCAAATCGTAGTGAGAGCCGTGACATGGGCAGAACCAACCACCAAAATCACCAGCGCCGTCACCAAGTGGAACGCAGCCAAGGTGTGTACAAACACCCATTTGAACAATCCATGCGCCGTCGGCTTCGCCTTCAGGGGATGGCATTACGCGGTTGGCGTCAGATGCATCAGCCGTCGCCTCCAAGTTTTCATTGCGGGCGAAACCGTCGATAAATTCCGCTGCTTCGGCGTCTTGCGCCTGAGCTTCTGCGATTTCTGACCCTGTCCGGTGACGGATAAAAACGGGTTTGCCCTGCCACAGCACTGTAAGCTGCATGCCCGGCTCAACGGCACTTACGTCCTGTCGAATCGAAGCAAGCGCAAGAACATCTGCGGATGGGTTCATTTGATTTACGAGCGGCCAAACCGAGGCACCCGTGATAACTGCACCAGCGCCAGCGGTTGCATAATAAATAAAGTCGCGGCGCGTTGTGTGATCGTCTTCTGCTGTAGACACCTATCTAACTCCGGATTCTGGGGCTTTTGCCCGTCAAATACGACGAAAGCCCCTCAAAAGGGACATTCATTCCGTTTGGTTCTTAGCGGCCAACACTGCGCAGGTCCAGCAAGATTCAAGCACAGTTCGTCGCATGCGGCGATTGGCCCTTAGGTGGGTTTGGTCGCCTGCATAGAGTCGCGGTTCTCAAATTCGGCCTGCCAGTTGGCCAAAGATTCGTTGCCGTGGCGCCAATTGCGGGCGTCGTGACGCAGATCGACGTAGGAGAGAGCACAGGAAACCGCGATTTGGGCCATATTAAGTGGACCGTTCAGGTGGCTCATCCAACGGCTGTTTATTGCGGCTATGGCGCGGGATGCCTTGCCCCATTGGGCGTCAACCCATTCAGGTGCGTCGTCGCGGAAGCGTTCGCCGTAGATCATGCCGACGGTCACGACCATTAGCTCGTCTGCGGTCGCCTCAAGCGTTAGGACTTCGTAGAGGCTGGTTGCGGGGTAAAGACCAGCATCGGCCATATCGTCCAGGTAGCGTGTTATCACGCGGCTGTCGTAGATTGCAGGGCCATCTTCACGGATGAGAGCCGGTATTTTCCCCAAGGGATTCGCAGCCAGAATTTCGGGAGCAGAATTTAGCGGCGTTGATGAAACTTGCTCCTCTTCGACACGGTCAATCAGCCCAGTTTCACGCAATAACACGCGGGCTTTGCGGGCGAACGGGGAGGGTGGGGACATGATGAGCTTCATGAGGTGTCCTTTCAGTCGTCGTTAGGTGGGTTGCGCATAAGGTCGGCAAGGGCGCTTGTTTCCATACCGATGCCGCTTTGCGCCATTTCATCAGCGGCGCGCAGGCGCACGTCGTCAGGTTTGTTTTGGTTGAGCTTAAAGGTGCTTTGAATATCCGTGATGGTCAAACGGCAGGGAACAATCTGGCGCATCATTTTGTCGAGGACTTCTGGCGTCATTTTCTGGGTCGTCCACGGCGTTTTGGGAAGCTGGTTTTCAAACAGAGCCGACTGGCGGTCCAACACATCACGGATCATGTCTTGGTCAAGCTTTTCCAACGTGCCGCGAATGTGGACAGAAACGTAATTCCATGTTGGGACTTGGTCGTCAGCGCCGTACCAATCCGGCGAAACATAGCCATCCGGCCCTGTAATCGCGAGGAGTACCGTCAGGGGTTCGGACAACGCACGCGTGATGGGGTTTGAGCGTACCAAGTGAAGGTCGAGCGTGGTGGCATCATCGGAAAGCAGGACGGGAACGTGGGATGCTAGCAATCCGTCGGGGCCCATTGCCGTGATCTGACCAAAGGCGCGTTCGCGCACAAATTCGATTGCACGGTCTTCTGGTGTTCTGCGGTAGATCGGGTTGGGGTGCATGGCGGTGTTCCTTTGTTACGGGAACAGGACCACGTCATCCCCCGTTTTCCAAGGGGTGTATTTCGTCATGATCGACGTAAACCGTTCAGATGCTTTGAACGCCGCTAGCCAAGTTTGCGCGTGGGTGAAGGGCTGGGCATTCCACCAATCAATGTCGGTATGGGCGAACTGGCGCACGAAGGGCAGAATGGCGAGGTCGGCCAGCGACGGGTCATCGCCGAACAACCAAAGTTTACCATTCAGCTGAGAATCAAGCTTTGCGATAAAGGTTGCGGCTGTCGCTCTGCTCTCAGCTGGGTCCAGTTCGGGATGGCGGACGGCATACTTAGTGTGATCCAGCGCGGTCTTAAATGGCCCGTCGGATTCCTCGATCAGGGTGTATGCTTGTTCGGTCATTGGGGGCAGCAGGTTTTCGGGGTCTGACTGTTCCAACGCCCAACGCATGACGTCATAGGATTCCTCGACAATCGTGTCGGCAACGAGAACTGGAACCGTGCCTTTCGGGGATGCTTCAAGAAATTGGGGGGCTTTGTCGCGCAAAAGGATTTCGCGCAACTCAACCGTCAGGCCGCTGGATGCAATCGCGAGGCGGGCGCGCATCGCGTAGGGGCATCGGCGAAAGGAATAGAGGATGGGATAGGTCATGCTGTCAGCTGATCGCCGCGTGAGCCCATGATTCTCGCGGTGACGATTTGGGATTCCGGTTGGTCAGTATCAAACGTTACTTCGGTGAATTGTTCGGTGCGGCCCATGCGGGGGTTCTCCATCAGGATATGATGGGTTTTGCCGATTTGCTGGGACAGATGCTTGGCAACGGCTTGATCGCCAGCCGCACGAAGGCGTGCGGCGCGAGCTTTGATGTCTTTGCCGTTCACCGCGGGCATCCGTGCGGCGGGGGTGCCTTGGCGGGGCGAATAGGGAAACACGTGCAGCCAAGTCAGGGCGCAATCATCGACGAGTCTTAGAGAGTTTTCAAAATGCGCTTCGGTTTCTGTTGGGAAGCCCGCAATGATATCTGCGCCGAAGGTCATATCGGGGCGCAGTTTCCGGGCGTCTTCAGAAAACTTGATCGCATCATCACGCAGATGGCGGCGTTTCATACGTTTCAGGATCAGGTCATCACCGTGTTGAAGCGACAGATGGAGGTGCGGCATCAAGCGTGGTTCAGTGGCGATGGCCTGCATCAGGTTTTCGTCCACCTCAATCGAATCGATGGAGCTGATCCGCAGGCGCGGCAGGTCGGGGACTAACTTCAGAATACGCATGACGAGATCGCCAAGTTTTGGCTCCGCTGGGAGATCAGCCCCCCAAGACGTGAGATCAACGCCCGTAAGCACGACTTCATTGTAGCCTTTGCCAACCAGCCGTTTGATCTGTTCAACAACAACACCTGCGGGAACGGAGCGTGAATTGCCACGGCCATAGGGGATAATGCAAAACGTGCAGCGGTGATCGCAGCCGTTTTGCACCTGCACGTAAGCGCGGGAGCGGGTGCCGAAACCGTCGATCAGGTGTCCAGCGGTTTCAGTGACCGACATGATGTCGTCGACCTGCACCGGTTCGGTTTGCCCGATGAGGTCAGGCGCCATGCCGTTCCATGTTTCGGGCTGCATCTTTTCGGTGTTGCCGATGACCTTGCTGACCTCGGGCATGGCCACAAAGGTTTCCGGTTCGGTCTGCGCGGCGCAGCCTGTTACGATCAATGTCGCGTCTGGATTTTCGCGGCGCAGCTTGCGAATTTCTTTCTTAGCCTTGCGCACGGCCTCAGCGGTGACGGCGCAGGTGTTCACAACGACCGCGTTTTGAACGCCTGCAGCACCCGCGAGCTCTTTCATGGCTTCGGTTTCATAGGCGTTAAGGCGGCAGCCGAGGGTGGTGAACTTTGGTGCGTTCATAAGTGCCAGATACCGTCAAAGACGTGGGCGGTGGGCCCTGTCATCCAGACGCCGTCATCGCGCCAGTCGATGTGGATCGTGCCACCGTCGAGGTCGATGCGGACGGATTTGCCGGTAAGCCCTTTGCGATGTGCGGCAACGGCAGTCGCGCAGGACGAAGAACCAGACGCTAGCGTTACGCCAACGCCGCGTTCCCAAACACGCATGCGTAGATGGTCGGGCCCGACAAGGTGAGCGAACTGCACATTGGTGCGTTCAGGGTAAAGTGGGTGATGTTCTAACTCAGCGCCACGCGCCTCAAGGTCGATTGCGTCGGCGTTTTCAACGAAGAATGTGCAATGCGGGTTGCCCATACCGGTCGCCAGCGGCGCGCCGTCGATTGGCAAGGCATTGAGGTCAACATCCTCTGCAAGCGGTACGTCCTGCCACGTCAGTTGTGGGTGCCCCATGTTGACAGACGTCAACTGATCGCCAGCGTCGCGCGCAAAGAGCGTTCCACGTTCCGTCGTCAACGTCAGGTCGGCCTTACCCGATTCGTCCATGATGTGACGTGCAATGCAACGAGTCGCATTACCACAGGCGCCCGCAGTGCTGCCGTCAGAATTATAAAACGTCAGATGGACATCAGTATTCCCACGCTTGGTCATTACCGCCAATTGGTCGAACCCCACGCCGCGGTGACGATCGGCAATAGCCGCAACAATCGCTGGAGTGACGCGTGAGACGCCGTCACGTTCATCAATCACGACGAAATCGTTGCCTAGCCCGTGCATTTTCATGAAGGGCAGGTGGGAAGGGGAAGTCTGTGTCATGTGGGCGCATATAGTTGAGCTAAGTTCATGAATCCAGTCTTGCCGTATGATTAGGGGTTGACCCCTCGCGCTACGGTTTCTAATAGCACGCGGAGTGGGCCGTTAGCTCAGTTGGTAGAGCAACTGACTTTTAATCAGTAGGTCGATGGTTCGAACCCATCACGGCTCACCACTTTTTCCTCTTTGACGAATGACACCTGATCGTTCCTTTACGACAGGTTTTTGTCCTTTCTCGAGCTAGTTTGCTCGGCTGGCTCTATTTATTTTGGTCTATCGCTCAAATGGATGGCCGTGTGACTCATCCCTTCCAATCGTGCTGCCCTTCATTCTTCTTGGATTTTCTCCGCTAGGATGCCACTATGCTTACAAGCGATTTTCGAAAGCCAAATCTTAAGTAAGCGTATCGCAGCCAAATGCTAAAACCATGAATTCATATCTTCAGATTGCCCAATCAGTACTGCAGAAGTCTCGCCAGCCCTTGTCAGCACGTGAGATTTTGGATGCTGCTTATCGACTGCAGCTAGTACCGGAGCATCTCTTTGGAAAGACACAGTACAAGACGCTACAGGCTCGTTTGTCTGAAGATTTGCTCCGCAACCGCAAGAGAACCATTTTTGCGCGCACCGGACCCGGCCGATTTGTGCTACGGGAGCAGTTGAGCAAAACAAAAACTGACAATGATGAGTATGTTGCGCCACTAAGAGCATATCAGTTAAAGTAGTTTGATGTGATCTGTGCAGCGCAAGAAGATATTGATGCTATGTGGACTGCAGGCGCAACAGTCGCTCCTTTTTCAGGACTCGCGAAGGCGTTCACGCGCCAACTTCCATTGCTCGAAGTCGAGAAAGAGCCATCTCTAATACACATCAGATTGCTTGTAACAATCAAATGTTTGGACAAGTTTCTAAGCATGAACTCGATGCTAACAGCCAATGAAGCTTCAGGACGCTCACTAGGTTTTGGGGGATACTTGAAAGGCATGGATGCAGATTTATTTTCCACCGATCCATTTGGATTTGACGAAGCATCTCGACGGACTTTGGCGGAGCAAACCACACTGTCGAAGGAAGACCTCGACGGCCTCACATCTTTGATGGCAGATCATTCGCTACAGTGCATTAAACGGCTAGATCAGGACGAAGCTGGTAATTCAGTTGTGCTTTTAACGTCATACGAATGTTCTGAGCCAGACAAGTTGATATCACACATTCCCACTCATCGTTCGCCAAGATGGGTCCAGGTTCCTTCAGGCATCAACAATTACGAGAACTTA
Organism: Octadecabacter ascidiaceicola; assembly: GCF_900185015.1. Classification (GTDB taxonomy): domain Bacteria; phylum Pseudomonadota; class Alphaproteobacteria; order Rhodobacterales; family Rhodobacteraceae; genus Octadecabacter; species Octadecabacter ascidiaceicola. The sequence goes on from NZ_FXYD01000004.1 coordinate 159,273, forward strand.
GAACCGGTATCAAAAATCGCTGTTGAAAATCGAGTCTTGGCGTCACCAATTTAAGTCTAGGTTTGCTACGCATATCATGGGATCTCAGCATACTGCCAAATCCGCGTGAACGCTTTCGTGATGAGTTTTTAAGTCAGTAATCGGTATTTATCAGCTTCTTCTCGGCTGACGGTAGAAACTTCAGCAACACCCATCCTGAAGGCATTTTCGTAGGAGCGACCATGTGCCAACGCCTGGTAGAATGCATAGGTAAATTTTGGAGCAGTCAGGTCATTAATCGAGTCAACGGAACCCACGACAGTATCAACGTGCTTCCGACAAGCTTGAGCGACATCCTCGGTTAGGCACGCATGCAGTACGACGCACTCGAGATTTCCGTATGCACCTAGGATCTCTGCAAGAACCTCTCCATCAATCTCCGAGGTGTTGCCTTCCCTGTCTTCAAACAACAAAACTCCAACATCGCCGTGGCCACTAAAATGAAGTACCATGGGTTCGTTGTTGAGCAATTCCTTTTGGATCTGATCTAGGCGGACAGCAAATTTCTGAACTACGGTCAGATCACGTCTTGGAGACTTCACCATTTCCAGCTGTTCTTCAAGAAGCGCCGCTTCACGATCAGCCCTGATGCGGCCTTGATCATCGGGCGTTGCGTTTAGTACGAGAACGTTCAATTTAGCTTGCATATCTACCGCCTTTACAACTTGTTGTTCATTGGATGGCTCTTCACTATGGGTTCTACGTGACAACCCATGTTCATCCGAAAGGATTGCAGCCAATTCCGCACTTGCATCTCCTATTTCTAGGGCTTCAATTTCGGTTGGATCTGTAAGACTGCCAGTTTGTCTAAGGGCCAATTGTGCCCAATCAAAAGTAGCTTTCCTAACTGCATTCGCCGTATGATACCTGAGGTCAGTTTCGCTCGGATATTTTTGCGCAAGCCCAGCATACGCATCAATTAGCTCAACAAATCCCGGCTCTGCGCGTATTCTCACAATGAATGCGGCTGAAGCTTGAAGCAGCATATTAGATACGCCAAATGCACTCAAAAAAATCTTAAAACGCTTAAAATTGTAGACGGCTCTCTGTGCTGGTAGGTAGAATAACCGTCTTCTCCCACAGGGTCTTTGTCGCCTGTAAAAACCTCGAGCTGGTCATGCAAAAGCGCGAGTTCAATAGCCTTTGCCTTGTTCAACTTTTGGAAGTGCGGTGCAAGAAGCTGAACGGAGCTTGCAACTTGAAACGTATGCGCTGCGACATTCTCGAGAGCTAACTCCCCTGGCTTAACTTCAGCTTCGCTCGTTTCAGTTTCCCAATGGTATTGTCCAAAAAAACGAATTGTTCGTTCCAGCTCAAACATTCGATAGATTTGGTCAATGTCTGCTCGAATTTCTGTCTTTGGGAGTCCCAAAACTTCGTTGATTGTCAAATCAGGGGTTAGCGTCTCTAGAAACATCTTGATAATACTCAAAGAAAATACTGTTTTACCCTATCGTCAAAGTTGTGGAATGGGAACACTTTGCTACCCATTTGGCGTAGTGCGCACAGTCGCGAGAGTTCGCATATGACTCCTACGCAAACGCGTACATGGGACAATCGGTAGACACAGATAGCCTGCAATTCGCATTTTTGACGTTCGTTTTAGTTTAGCCGCTGGCTTGCTTGTCCAACACTGACTAATCTGGATCAAGCAACACGGACTTCCAATCGATGGGCTAGTTTATGGTAAAATGGTCAGATCTAAACCGCTCTTCCGACGTCATCCTCGCTGTATGGCCGCGATACCGTCCGTTGCACGAGCGTTGGTTCATGCAAGAGTTTGTCGATAATGGAGATTCGTCACCAACTTGGCGTGATCGTCTAGTGCCTGGCGATGGTGACATGGTATTCGCTGATCATTACCCTGATCGGGGTTCTGCAATATCTGCTGCAGAAACGCTGAATGTGACCCTGCGGCAGGTGTTTTCAGGACGAACCATGGACGACAGTCTAAAGCGGTCTTTGGAACTCAAGATAGATAAGACGCTGCAGGCAAAACAGCGTTTGCAAGCCGAAGAATCGTTGATGCTACAAGAAGCAATACGACGTCATGCTGATGACGACCGGCCCGACGCTTCGTCTCTAAAGATCGCGCCGGAATCTGAACGGCATCGACATGATCTTTCTGTTCAGCTTGCTGCTATGCCCTACCTAAAAGTCGTAAAAGTTAGCAGGGTCAATAATCGCTGGTCTCATGATTTACTCTACCTTGGCCCCGACGATGTCTGGTCGAAACCATACTTTGCCGGTGAGAAAGCAGCCATGATTGCGGAACGTGCAAAAATAGCCAACGGTTTCAATATCAGCGCAACTGCACACTGGGGAAAAACCAAGGCGAAAATTCGCGAAATCCTTCTCCCGCGCGCCAATCAGCTGCTCCAACTTGCGAGCGTCCAACGTTTGCTTGCCGACACGCTTGAACGCGGGGAACGCGTGCTAGTTTCTAACGGGATTGTTTTTTGGTACGAGGGTGATGAGATCGGTTGGCTGATCAAGGAAATATCAGCCTCCCAAGCACGGGGCGGTCAAACTATATGGAAAGAGGGCACTATTCTTTCCAAAAACCATGGGCGTTTAGTCGTCCTCCCTTACATAAAGGAAAGTGGTGAACACGTTTGCGGGCACACTAAAAACGGACCAAACGATGGGCGAGCCTTACCTCGCCATCCAGACCAATATGTTGAAATTGATTTTTCATTCTATGATGGAGATCTGATGATCGGGCTTTTTGGTGAGTTGCCCTACGAATGAAATATCAGCCGTTGATAGGCTCAAAATTCATTTTCTAATTCCGCCTATCATTGATGTGATCAGGTTGGCGTAACGGACTAGCGAGTAAGAATGGTCTGTCAGATATCAGCTGGATGAATGATGGGCGTGCGTATCTACGACGCGACTGTTTCATGATCATTGGGTCCTAAGCGATCGAGGTTCCCCAAAGCCTTAGGCAACTTTGTCGCCTTGGCTCCAGACGCCGCGGAGTAGAGGCGTTTCGCCGATTTTGCGCACGCGCAGAACGTCACCGCGCAAACCTGTTTTCAAAGCACCACGGTCATGCAACCGCACGGCATTCGCAGGGTTGCTGGTAACGGTCGCAATAGCGCGAGGCAAATCATTCCAGATATCAGCAAGGCGGAAGGCCGACAAAAGCAGCGCTGAGGGCACGTAGTCCGACGAGACAATATCGAGAAGATCGGCTTTTGCGAGGGCCTCTGCCGCAACATTGCCGGAGTGGGATCCGCCGCGGATAAGGTTGGGTGCGCCCATCATCACGGCAATGCCGTGCATGCGACAGGCAGCTGCGGCCTCAACCGTTGTGGGAAACTCGGCAAACCCCACGCCGTTCCCCGCTGAGGTTCCAACATGATCGGCCGTGGTATCATCATGGCTGGCCAGAACTGCATTCAGGCGGCGGGCTTCTTTCACCGCCCCCACCTCGTGCTTTGCCCCGAGGCGTTTTTGCAGACCCAAAAGAGTCTCAACATGTTCGGTAAACTCTGCGTCGTTCATCCCGCGTTTCTTAGCGACGTAGGTTTTCAGCGCGGTTAGGTCACGGAACTGGCGCTGGCCCGGGGTGTGATCCATCAGGCTGACGATGCCGACCCTGTCTGACGATCCGAACGCCGACAGTTCCTCAAGCAGCGTCTCTGAACAGATTTCGGCCCGTAGATGGAGGAAATGACTTATCTTGAAATACCCTTGCGCGCGCGCTGCCAAGAGTTCATCCGCCAGCTTTCGGGCGTAGTCTATGTAGCGTCCCTTGCCGTTGTGGATGGACCCCACCCGCATGGCGTCAAACACCGTCGTGATGCCGGTGGATGCCAACTCTGCATCGTGCGCGATCAGCGCGGGCAAATGTGGCCAGTCCACCTCTGGGCGCGGTTCGATATGGCGTTCGACATTGTCTGTATGCAGTTCGACAAGACCGGGAAGAACAAGGTCACCGGCGCAATCCAGGGCTCCGGTTGGGACATGATCTCCTTCAGTAATGTCACAAATGACGCCTTGTTCGATCGTCACCGCACCAGTGAGTACCTGATCTTCCAACACAAGCTGCGCATTGGCGAGACATAGGTCGCTTGACACATCGTTGTCACAAGCCTTTGTCAAAGAGGACGTGGGGAAAGGGGAATTCATGTCATACTCTCGATTTGCAATTTACTATGTGCCGCCGGTAGGGCCCTTGGCCGATTTCGGTGCTTCTTGGCTTGGTTGGGATGTGTTGCATGGCCGTGAGACACCCCAGCCAGATATGCCGGGTTTGGATGACATCACGATGACACCGCGCAAATACGGGTTTCATGCGACTTTGAAACCGCCATTTCGTCTGGCAGAAGGGCAAAATGTGCCGGCTCTTGAAGCAGCCGTATCTGACCTTGCTGTCGACCTCGCGCCGGCCATATGTGATGGCTTGGAATTGACGACTTTGGGCGGTTTTCTGGCGCTGACCCCGCAAGACGATATGCAAGCAGTGCGCCGGGTTGCTGGGGGCTGTGTGCGAGAGCTTGATCAGTTTCGCGCCCCAGCTTCCGAGGCAGAATTCGCGCGCCGTCGCAAAGCCGGTCTGAGCCCGGCGCAAGAGGCGCTGTTGACGCAATGGGGCTATCCTTATGTGATGGAGGAGTTTCGGTTCCACATGACCCTGACGGCGGGGCTGCTGCAGGATGACATCGCCGTATGGTCGGCTGCTGTGCGGCGTCATTTGCCGGACCTGCCTCGCCTTTTTGTGTTGGATCAGATCGCTTTGTGCGGTGAGCGGGAAGATGGCCGGTTTGAGGTGATCCATCGCTACAAACTCACCGGCTGAAGCAGTGCTGCGCCCCGGGCGATGGTCTGGGACAGCGGACCATCGTTTGCGAGGTTGATCACCTTGAGCCCAGCCGGCAAGGGCTTGTCAGCCACTGCAAGGCGTTTGCTGATCTCTTTTTCCGTCTCACGGGCCCGCGCGGCCAGACGGTGCGCAAGTGTTTCCGGTTTCGCGGTGATGTTGAGAACGACGAGGCGTGGAAAAATCTCGGCCGCTTGGGCCAGAGCCTTGCGGGAGAAATTGACAAGGCAATCGGTGCCCTTGCCAAGTTGGTATTTGACGGCAATCGGAACGCCGTAATGCAGCCCGTGCGCGCGCCAATGCACGGCAAAAGCCCTACTTTCAACTAAGGCTTCAAATTGCGACACAGACACAGCATCGTAATCCTCGCCACCCAATTCGGGCGCACGTGTGATGACGCGGCGCACCAGATGCAAATCGGGTATTACGCCGCGTAGGCCCGCCATCACGCTGTCCTTGCCGACACCCGATGGACCGACAACCGCGATGAGGCGTCCCCCAGACTTTGAGGCAAGCGTCATGCAGCCATTCCGGGGGTAAAGCGGCCGACATCAATTTCACGATCACAGACTCGGGTGCGGGCTGCCTCATCATGGAAAATACCGATAATGGCCGCGCCGCGCGCTTTGGCGTCCTCAATCAAGGAGAGCACCACCTCGCGGTTCGCAGCGTCCAAGCTCGCGGTAGGTTCATCAAGCAACATCGCAGGGTAGGTATGGGCAAAACCACGGGCAATGTTCACGCGCTGTTGCTCGCCGCCCGAGAAGGTTGTGGGGGACAAGGACCACAGCCTTTCGGGGATGTTTAATTGGGTCAGAAGCGCCGATGCGCGGTTCTGCGCTTCGTCTGCCGGCACTCCCAAGGCGCGCAGAGGCTCCGCAACCACATCCAGCGTTGGCACGCGCGGCACCACACGCAGGAACTGGCTAACATAGCCCAGCACATCACGACGCAATTTGATGAGGTCGCGCGGTTCAGACCGCACGATGTCCAAATCGCCAATGCGAATTTCACCTGCCTGCGTCAGGTAATTGCCGTAGATCATCCGCATCAGCGTGGATTTACCAGCACCAGAGGCCCCAGTGAGCGCCACGCATTCACCGGGAACAACCGCAAAGGACACATCGCTGATCACTTCGATCACGGCACTTCCCTGGTTGTGCAGGGTAAAGGTTTTGGAGACGTCTTTGAGTTCAATCATGGCTCATACCTGTAAAACGGAACTGACAAGAAGCTGGCTATAGGCATGCTGCGGATCGTCCAGTACCTGATCTGTCAGACCCGCTTCGACCACGCGGCCTGATTTCATGACCATTAGGCGGTCCGCCAGCAGGCGCACCACAGCCAGGTCATGGGTTACGATGATCGCTGACAGCCCCATGTCACGCACCAGACCGCGCAGCAGATCCAGCAGTCGCGCTTGAACCGACACATCAAGACCGCCTGTGGGTTCATCCATGAACACAAGACGCGGGCCCGTCACGAGATTGCGCGCTATCTGCAAGCGTTGCTGCATCCCGCCAGAGAAAGTTGTGGGCCTATCATCTACACGGGTTGCGTCGATCTCGACCCGCCCGAGCCAATCCGTGGCCTTGTCGCGGATGTCACCGTAGTTGCGTTCGCCCACAGCCATCAACCGCTCGCCTACATTGCCTCCTGCGCTGACGCCCATGCGCAGCCCGTCGCGGGCGTGTTGGTGGACAAAAGCCCAATCGGTGCGACCGAGCATCCGCCGCTCCGGCTCTGACATGGTAATTGTGTCGCGCGGGCCGTCGGTGCGGGTGTCGAACACCACCTGTCCCGCATCGGGGATCAGATGCCCTGCCATGCAATTGAGCAAGGTGGATTTACCTGACCCGCTTTCGCCAACGATCCCCATAACCTCACCGGGATACAGGTCAAAAGACACATCCGCGCAACCGATATGCGCACCATATCGCTTGGTGATGCCTTGAACGGAAAGCAAAGGTGTCATGCTGCGTCCTTTCCTTTATGGCCCGCTGCCTGGCGCGCTTCGCAATAGTCGGTGTCAGAGCAGACAAACATTCGCCCACCTAAGTCATCGATGATCAACTCATCCAGATAGCTGTCGTTCGCACCGCACATCCCGCAGAGATGATCTGCTTTGGACGCTTCGAACGGATGATCCTCAAAGTCTAGGCTGACCACCTGGGTATATGGGGGCAGCGCATAAATACGTTGCTCGCGGCCTGCGCCAAAAAGCTGGATTGCGGCCATATCGCCCAGTTTGGCGTTGTCGAATTTGGGGATCGGCGAGGGATCCATCACATAGCGTCCTTCGACCTTGACCGGATAGGCATAAGAGGTCGCGATATGACCGTGGCGGCTGATATCTTCGTAAAGTTTCACATGCATCAGTCCATATTCTTCAAGGCTGTGCATCTTGCGAGTCTCGCTTTCACGGGGTTCGAGAAAGCGCAGCGGTTCCGGGATCGGCACCTGATAGACAAGGATCTGACCTTCGTGTAGCGGCTCTTCGGGGATGCGGTGCCGGGTCTGAATCACAGTGGCGTCACTTGTCGCAGTGGTCGTCGCAACTCCTGCCGTGCGTTGAAAGAAAGTCCGGATTGAAACGGCGTTTGTGGTGTCATCGGCCCCTTGGTCGATCACCTTGAACGTGTCCGAGGGCGTCAGCACCGCAGCCGACACCTGCACGCCGCCTGTTCCCCAGCCATAGGGCATTGGCATCTCGCGAGAGGCGAAAGGGACCTGATAGCCGGGAATGGCAAGCCCCTTAAGGATTGCGCGGCGGATCATCCGTTTTGTTTGTTCGTCCAAATAGGCGAAGTTGTACTCAGTCATTCCGCTGCCTCCTGCACCTGTTGCGCACCCGCTTCGCGACGGAGCTTGCGCACCAGTTCCAATTCAGATTGAAAATCGACGTAATGGGGCAGTTTGATATGTTCTAGGAACCCCGTCGCCTGAATGTTGTCGGCGTGATACAAAACGAATTCTGCGTCCTGTGCAGGTGCACCAACGTTATCCTCGCCCAATTCTTCCCAGCGTAACGCGCGATCGACCAAGGCCATGGAGATTGCCTTGCGTTCGGTCTGGCCAAAGACCAGCCCATAGCCCCGCGTAAACTGTGGCGGCTCGGTTTTCGAGCCGGTGAATTGGTTGACCGTTTCACATTCGGTCAGGGTCACTTCTCCGATCTCAACGGCAAATCCCAGTTCGGGGATGTCCATCTCGACCGGCACCGACCCGATCCGTAGCTCGCCCACAAAGGCATGGTTGCGCCCGTAGCCGCGTTGCGTGGAGTAGGCGAGGCCAAGGGTAAAACCTTCGTCCGCGCGGGTCAGCGCTTGCAGGCGCAGGGCGCGGTCGGCGGGCATTTCCAGCGGTTCGCGGGTCAGGTCTGGGGGCGGCGTATCGTTATGGGGGGCCTCTTCGATCAGCCCTTCGCGGTTCAGGAATTCGGTGACATGCGGGACAGTGCCCGTCTCGGCGTCACGTGAAGGAGCCTTGGGCACATCGCCATCAGCGGCCAGTTTGAAATCAAGCAAACGGTGCGTGTAGTCAAATGTTGGGCCCAGGACCTGCCCGCCGGGCAGGTCCTTGAACGTGGCCGAGATCCGCCTGTCGCAGGCCATAATGCCGGTATCGACAGGCTCGGACGCACCAAAGCGCGGCAGAGTGGTGCGATAGGCGCGAATGAGGAAGATCGCTTCGATCATATCGCCACGCGCCTGCTTGATCGCAAGTGCCGCCAGGTCCGGATCATAAAGCGACCCTTCGGCCATGACGCGATTGACGGCAAGACTGAGTTGCTCGCGGATTTGCGCAATGCTGAGCTCCGCGACATCCGTGTTGCCGCGGCGTTCTTCAGCGAGCCAGGCATGGGCATTTTCGATTGCCCGCTCTCCGCCTTTGACTGCTACATACATATCAGGATGCTCCCGCTTGCGCACGCGCTTGGCTACTTGAACGCGAGACTTCGGCTGATCGGGGCAAAGCCGCGAGGCGGCCGCCACAAGTGAAAATGAAATCCAGCCCCAAAGGGAACAGGGTTCGGTTGGCCTGAAACGCTTCCAATTCTGGCAAGGAAAGCGTTGCCGTTTCCTTGATACCAGGGCCCGTCAATGTTGCACCTGAGGCAAGTTCGGAACATTCAACTATGAGCGTGGCCGAGCGGTCAGGGTACTCGGACGTGCCGATCGGGTAGACCTCGAGCGGCGTGAGCGCGTCCCATTTGCCAACCGCAAACATGCACTGCGCGGGGCCAACAAAAGGGGCACCTGTGTGAAAGGCCAGCCACGCCCGCGCCGCATCGCAATCCATGTCGCCAGCCAGATAAACCGGTGTTTCCGTATCGCAGAGTGTCAGCAGAACGGCACCCATCGCGGGCGACAGCGGGGCTGGGGGTGCAGCCCCGTGGATATCCTGAATGGTGCCGGGGCGGGCCATGGCCTCCATCACACTACGAAAGGCGTGGGCTGACTGGGTGGCTGGATCAGCAAAGCCGCCGGACAGGGTGTTTGCCTGCATCAGTCTTCTCCTCTGGTCATAGTAAAGAAATCAACCTTTGTCGCGGCTGCCTTGGCCGCGCGGGCAGCTTTCATGGTGGCCATTCCTGTTTCCAGAGGCGCAAGGACCGCCTCGCGCAGCCTACTTGCCATTGCGGTCTGCATAAGCGCATCTACGAGAGCGGCGACTTCGGCATCTGCTTTGCTGCGCCCTTGAATATAGCTGTGCCCGACTTCGCCGGTTTCCAACGTCAAAGCGCAGCGGGTTATAGTCATCTCGCCCAGATTGAAGGGTGCGCCGGTGGCACCAGCGCGTGCGCGGACCATCGTGCTGCCAATCTCTGGTGCACGCAGCCACGTAAAAGCAGGGCGCGATATTTCAGCATCCAACAGTGCAGCCACGCGGCCTTCGGGCGCTTTAGCCAGCAGACCCATCCACGCCTTACGGGGATTATTTTCGCTTACAGTGTCTTTCATCTCGACAACTTGTCTCTTTCCTATACAACTATACATATCTTATCATATTGATGTCCTCATGACAGAAGAGTTTTGTGAAATTTGCGTGACAGTTCTGACAAAACCCCGATCTGGAAGGCCATCGCTAACGCATTGCGCAGCGACTTGGCCGAAGGGCGCTATAACCCCGGTGACAAACTGCCGACCGAGGCTGCGCTGGCAGAGCGATTTGGCGTGAACCGCCACACGGTACGCCACGGGATTTCTGTATTGGTTGAGGACGGGCTGGTGCGCACCCGTCGCGGCGCAGGGGCCTTTGTCGCGGCCACGCCAACTGACTATCCGATTGGCAATCGCGTGCGGTTCCACGAAAACCTGATCGCCGCGGGCCGTAGGCCCGAAAAGCGCATGCTCGCGTTGGACGAGCGCGCTGCGACGATTGGCGAGGCTCAGGCGTTGCAGATCGAGGCCGGCGATCCGGTTTGTGTCTATCACGGGCTTTCATTGGCAGATGGCCAGCCGGTTGCTGTATTCGAAAGCTTGTTCCCACTGGCGCGCCTAGTAGGCATCACCACTGCATTGAAGGAAGCAAGCAGCGTGACACAAGCCTTAAGTGTTGTGGGCATCGACGACTATACGCGTGCCTCAACCCGCCTTACGGCAGTCCGCGCCACGGCAACCCAGGCATTGCTGTTGCATGTTGCCGAAGGTGATCCGCTGCTGAGATCCTCGAGTCTAGATCATTCCGAGGGCGGGCTGCCCGTAGAATACGGTCGCACTTGGTTTGCTGGTGACAGGGTTACGCTGACACTTGAAACGTGAGGCTTGCTCACCAGCGCAGCACCCGTATCCATCTGCTTTGAACCTTATGATAAGCCTGCCTGTTCCTAGCGGCGCAACGCGACAACATTGTGACGTCTAGTGTCAGATCGTGCCCTCGTGGTGCTCCAGAAATTCCTCTGCACTGAGGTTACGAAAATCATCAAGCGCGCTGCGCAGGCGTGCGTGCGGCCAATCCCACCATGCAAGCTGCATAAGCCTGTCAAAAACCCGTGGTGCGAAACGAGGACGCATCGGGACAGCAGGGATGCCTGCCACGATCATGTAGGGAGGCACATCCTTTGTCACAATTGCACCGCCTGCGATAACCGCCCCGTGGCCGATGTTCACTTCGGGCCGGACCTGCGCGCCATGGCCAAGCCATGTATCATGACCAATCACCGTACGCCGGGTCCGTCTGTGGGCGAACCAAGCGTCATCGTGATCTGCATCTTCGAAATAATCGGCTGAGCGATAGTGAAAGTGATGCAAACTTGCTTTTTCCATCGGGTGGTCTGTGGCGCCGATCCGTACGAAGGCTGCAATGTTCGAGAACTTGCCCACGGAGGCATTGGCAATGTCGGCAAATCGGTCGCAGTATGAATAGTCATCCATTTCGCATTGCGCCAAGCGGCTACCGCGTCCGATTTCCACATACTGTCCGAATGTTGCATCTGTGATCTCGCAATCGGGATGAATAAAGGGGGCATCCGGTTTTAATCTGGTCGCACTCAAAACGCTCGTTCCTCGCCATTCCACCGAAAGAACTTGCCGGTATGCTCAAGGGTAATGCCTTCTGCCAAAGCGACGACCCCTGCCGCGACCTCACACGGGGTAAGATCGGCCTCTGCCCCACCCATATCGGTTTGTACCCAACCGGGATCGACAAGCACGACGGCAATGCCGTCAGGGTGCAAGTCCGTCGCCAGGCCTTGCATGACTTTATTCACCGCAGCCTTGGAGGCGCGGTAGGCAATACGATCCGATTTGGCATAACCCATATATGACATCTGACTTGAAACTGTCAGGATACGGGGCCTGCTGCTACGCTGCAAATGATCCAGACAGGCCGTGCTGACGGCCAGAGCACCAGCGACATTGACCGCAAATGTATAGGCCATTGCAGTCCAATCCATATCGGTTGTAGGGCTGTCCGGTCCGATAATACCTGCATTATTGATGACAATATCAATCGGATGGTTGATCGCTGATATCGCGTCCCGAACTTGCTGGGGATTGCTGACATCAAAGATGACATCGCCGCCCTGTCCCACGCGCGAGGCGCGCAGCACGTCATGCCCGCGATCCCCTGCACGTGCAGCCAGTGCCGCGCCAATCCCCCGGTTGCTTCCGGTAATCAGGATGCAGGCCATTAGTCCTTGCGCCCGATCAGCTTGCCACGCAGCCAGCCCGAGAACCAGTCCATGAACATCACCATGGCGATGATCAGGACGATATAATAAGCGACTTCTTCCCAGTCTTTCTGGGTCTGGATTGCTTGGGTCAGCATAAGGCCGATGCCACCGCCTGTGATGGCGCCGATGATGGTGGCAGAGCGGGTGTTGGATTCAAGGAAGTAAAGGATTTGGGCCAGAAGCACCGGCACAATCTGCGGTATGACGCCAAAGCGATAGCGTTGGAGCGGCTTGGCTCCGGTCGAGGCGACACCCTCGATTTGCTTTTGATCCACGTTTTCCAAAGCCTCCGAGAAGATTTTGCCAAAGGTGCCGGTATCCGTGATCAGGATTGCCAATGCGCCAGTAAGCGGGCCGGGGCCAAAGGCGCGGGCCAGGACCACCGTCCAGATCAGCGCATCGACACCGCGCACAAAATCGAACAGTCGGCGGGTTGCAGCGCGCACCAACATCAACGGCGAGAACCGTTTGGCTGCTAGAAAGCCCAAAGGCAGGGCGATGATTGCAGCACCCATGGTGCCGAGGAAGGCCATCAGGATCGTCTCGCCAATGGCCCAAGCCACATCCTTGTGCCGCCACATGGCGTTGTTCCACCAATCGGACACTGCCCCAGTAATATTGCCGCGCGCAGGGTCGATCTGGTCGCCAAACAGGATCTTGGCCAAGGACTGTCCGTAGTAAGGACTGTCGAGCGTGAACCAGAACAGTTCCCAACCGGGGAAATAGTTGAAAACCTCGGTCCGAGCGCCCGTTAAGGTTATGCGGCCTTCGGCCGTGGTGATGCCCACGCGGCGGTTTGAGGCGGAAATCCAATCGGGCAGATCATCGGGCAGGTTGGTCGTGACGGTGCGCCCCTCTGCCTGCGCCTCGATCGGTTGGAAGCCGGGAATTTCGATCTCGGTCCGGTTGTCGGGCAGATAGCGCACAATGATGTCACCGCCCAGATCGATGGTGATGACTTCATCTCCTCTTACCCAATCGGGACGCTGGCCCTCTGGGTAGCGACCCTTGCGTTCTCCCTCTACGGCATAAGTGATCTCTCCTGACCGATTGTCTCGGGTGACATGCACCTTGTGGGACCAGCTGTCGGAAGCCAACGTCACGGCGTTTTCCATATTGGCGCGTCCGGCAAGACCAGGCAGGTCAAACGCGAAGAAGATGTAGACGAAATAAACTGCGATGACCGCCGGGAAGCCAAAGCCAATCAAGCGTTTGCGCTGAAAGAGCTTTTCGGCCTCAAACTTGGTCGCGTCCAGATCAATAGTGGTCATTGGCCTTGTCCCTCAGTCAAACGATTGCGGTAGCGGCTGGACACTTGATCGAAGAATATGATCGTGCCGAACAGAAGGATGAAAATCGCGGCGGCTTCATCAAAACGTCCTGGCCCCCAGGCCATAGCGTTTCGCAACTCGTAACCGAGCCCACCGGCACCGACAAATCCAAGTATTGCCGAGGCACGGATGTTGATTTCAAATCGCAACAGCGTGTAGCTCACGTAGTTCGGTGCGACCTGCGGCAGCACACCCAGAAGCATCCGCTGCGACCATGTCGCACCTGTGGAGGCAAGCCCTTCTACAGCTTTCAAGTCGGTGTTTTCGGAAACTTCGGAAAACATCTTAGCCAGTGCACCGGCCGTGTGGATGGCTATTGCAATCATTGCGGGAACGGGCCCACCACCGAGTACAAAGATCAGAACCAGTGCGATGACGATTTCGGGCACGGCGCGCATGATATCCGAGATGCGGCGGAACAGGGGGATCAGACGCGGCCATTTCGCCAAGCCGCGGGTGCCGAGCAGCGATAGGAACAAGCCACCAATTGCACCGATTAGGGTTGAGACAGCGGCGATGTTGATGGTCTCCACTAAGGCGGGAAAATACTTGGCGATCAAGGCCGGCAGATCGGCGCGCTTTTCCCATGCTTCAGACAAAACATCTGCTGGGTAATCGCCGATCTGATGCAGTCCATCCCAGAAACCTCCAGCGTTGCGGTCATCTGCGACATTGAACCCGGAAACCATCAGAACGACGAAAATCAGAAGAGTAAGACCGCCATAGAGCCTGCGGCGCTGTACCTGCGCCATACAGCTGGCTTGAATGCTGTCCACGTGGTGTTGCGCGCCACTCAGTGAAATATCTACCATCCTGACCCCCGGACAAAGAAATACCGGCAGCCCCAAAGGGCTACCGGATGCGTCATAAGAATTATCTTAGTTTCCAATTACGGACTGGCGTGCCGCTACGATGCTTTCGTACATCGCGTGCGTGACTGGCTGGAAACCCAGTGTATCCCCCGCAGCGACGCCGTAGGCACATTCAGGGTCTGCTTCGTAAAGCCCATCTACCAGTGCAACCATTGTAGCTTTGACGTCGTCCGGCAAGGCTTGACGCAGAACGACTGGGCCTTCGGGGATTACGTTGGATTTCCAGATTTGAACCATGTCGTTCATGTCGACGAGGCCTGCATCAACCGCTTTGCGCAGTGCGCCGGAGTTGTAGCCGTCTTCCCAGTTGCCCTGACCATCGGCCCACGTCACGCCGCCGTCGATATCGCCGTTGTTTACTGCGACGATGGTCTGCTCATGACCGCCTGTGAATATGACTTCACCGAAGTATTCGCCGGATTCCATTGTGATGCCGTCTTTGTACTGCGGGATCTCGATGGATGGGATAAGGTAGCCCGATGTGGAGTTTGGATCACCGAAACCAAACACCTTGCCTTCCATATCATCCAGCGATGTGACGCCGTTATCGATGCGGGCAAAGCCGATAGAATGGTAGCCGACTGAGCCATCAAGGTTGACCTTGATCAAGACAGGCTCAACGGCGTCCGGATCCTGCAGGAATGTTGCGGCATAGGAAGATGCGCCCAACCATGCCATGTCGATGGTGCCACCCAGAAGGCCCTGAATGACGCCATTATAGTCGGCTGGGGCGAAAAGCTTGGTTTCGACGCCGAGCGCTTCGGCCGTGTAATCCGCCAGACACTGGTAGCTGTTCATCCGGTCCTGCGCGTTTTCGCCGCCGAGGATACCGATGCGGAATTCAGTGATCTCTTGGGCAAAAGCGCCCGTGCTGAGGGCTGTGGTGGCGGCGAGCGCCAGTGCGAGGGTCTTTTTCATTGTCATCTCCGTGGTTTGTTGCCCTACCGCTTTGCGGATAATTGAGGGCAGGTTGATAAAGGTGGCCTGCTGCAGATGCACAGGCTGAAACTGGCTCAGGCGTATGCTTTCACTTCGCGGATCTCCGACCTGTCCAGTGTTTCGATTTCGGTGGAAGTGGCGGCTTCGGAAAAATCCGCGCCAGCCCCGTAGATGTCCCGTGCCACCCCGGTGGTCAGCTGCTCTGGCGTGCCGTCAAAGACGATCCGCCCATCGCGCATCCCGATTACGCGATCACAATAGCGCCGCGCAGTATCAAGCGTGTGAAGGTTCGCGATGACCATGCGTCCGTCTTCTTCGTGAATGCGGCGCAGGGCTTGCATGACCACTTGCGCATTCATCGGATCAAGACTGGCGATCGGTTCATCTGCAAGGATGATTTTTGGGTCTTGCATCAAGGCGCGCGCAATCGCCACGCGCTGCTGTTGCCCACCCGAAAGGGCCTCGGCCCGTTTCGGGGCCTGTTCGGCAATACCGAGCCGGTCAAGGATTTCGATGGCGCGGTGAATATCTGACTGCGGGTAAAGGTTGAACATTGTCGCGAAGGTCGACCGCTTGTTCAGGGTGCCATGCAGCACGTTTGAAACGACATCCATGCGGGGGACGAGATTGAACTGCTGGAAAATCATGGCGCATCGCGATTGCCAATTGCGACGCGCAGCTCCCCGCAGCCCAGTGATCTCTTCACCCTCAAAGGTAATCGTGCCCTGCGAGGCATCGCTTAGACAATTGACCATCCGCAAGAGCGTTGACTTACCCGCACCAGAACGGCCAATGACCCCAATCATCGACGGTTTTTCTACCAGGATGTTTGCAGCATCTACAGCCGTTTTATCCCCGAACCGCTTGGTCAGCTTATCAATCTTCAGCATATCGCCCCCATGTTTGGTGAGGGCGTAAACGCCTGACGCTACGGTTTGATGACGGTTTTGAGTCAGTTTCTTTACATAAAAGTAAAAGAAAAATGACCCTTCCAAGGGACGCAAAGCGCAAGCTTTTGCAATGATTGGCACATATTGCCTAGGCGCCACAGTTATCCACACGGCTTCATTATTCTGTTATATTTTGAAAATCAGACGCTTAGGATTGCCTTATGGCCTTTCGAATGCGCTCACTTTGTCGGTCTGCTTCTCGTTTCCTGCGCTTACGGAAGTGCAAATGACTGATGTGAGTTGTGATGACTCCACTCGAATGGCGCATATACTGACCGATGCTATGGGAGCAGAGCGTCAGGGGAGTGGCCTGCGGGACCCCGAAACGCTGGTCGAAATCTGGGTCACCCAAAGAAACGGTGACTTGATCATCGTACAGAACTACACAAACGGAACATCGTGCACTGTCGCCATGGGCGAACATTGGGAAGGCGAAATTCCCGGACCAGCCTAATTGCTGGCTTCCTCAAGCCGATCCGTCGCTGGAGCAGGTCTTGGTGATAAAGCTTCCATGCGCGCATAAACTTCCGCGCTCAACATCACGTCTTTAGCGTCCAAAGAAGGTTTCAATTGCTCAACATTGCGTGCGCTGATGATCGGAGCTGTTACAACAGCATTCTGTGCGGCCCAGGCGACGGAAAGCGTGGCAGCGTCAATGCCCTGTTCAGCAGCCAGTTCTGACAACGAACGTGCCGCCTCGAGCATCCATTTTTGACCATAGCGGGCGGCATAGCGTTTGTCCGTCGAAAGACGCCCCGTCCCCCCCGAAAAATACTTGCCTGTCAGCAATCCACTACCGAGGGGAGAATAAGGGGCGACGGCGATCTCTTCTGAGAGTGCCATTGGAAACAGTTCAACCTCTGCCTGACGTTTGACGAGCGAATACATTGGCTGGATTATGTCGATGCGCGTTCCTGCAATATTTGCCGCCGCCTGAGCTTTCATCACCTGCCACGCAGCAAAGTTTGATACTCCGATATAGCGAATTTTGCCCGATCTCTGCAAAGCGCCCAAAGTCTCGAAAGTTTCTTGCAAGGGTGTTTCCGGGTCCCAGCGGTGCAAATAGAGGATATCGACTGTGTCGAGGCCAAGCCGAATACGGCTTTCATCGAATTGTCGAATAATGTTGTTGCGGCCGCAACCACCGGTATAGCCAGCCTTGGTTGCCACGATCAGCTTTTCGCGATCCAGTTTTGCAAACTGGCCCAACATCCGCTCAGAGGAGCCGTCCGTGTAGGTATGGGCGGTGTCAAAGAAATTAATGCCCGCCTCTTTGCACGCTTCGAACATGGCTTGGCTTGCCGCAGTATCGGCCGTGCCGCCAAATTGCATGCATCCGAAACAGAGTGTAGATGTCTTTGAGCCATCTTGCGCATTGAATTCTTTCAATAGATCGCTCCAAGTGTGCAGTTATCAGCAGAAATCCTTAGACCTTTTGCATGACTGTTTTGTGACGGCCCTGAGAACTGTCAGTCTATTGAAGTACCTCCTTAGGACAAACCCTCCATAATTTGGGTGTCGTATGGCGGATCAACAAATGAACTCGACGCCAGCATTTTCCGCGGTTTTCTGTCGGAACCCTTCACCCAGGTCCTTACCTATAGAGGAGTGGACAAGCCGACCGTTTGAATCAATGCCACAGCCAGTGTATCTGCGCAACTTCTGAACACTTCAAGGTGAAGGTCCGCAACCCGTTGGATCTTAGCGGAGTTAAATGACGGCACAACGTTAATGCCAGATGGAAGACCGGCCCGAATTGCGACCGTAACACTAGATGGGAAAATCAGCTGGAAAGATCTAGGTATCCATACATTAAGAACCGGACTTAGATATCCAATAAAAGACGGACGACATCTTAACCAACGCAATTATTGGGAAAAGGTGAAGACTCAAACCCAAAAACAGGGCGTGGTTGGTGTCCACAATGACGAATGTCAGCACATATTTACCAACAGAAAGCCTGAAGCGCGCGAATTGATCCTGGATAGCTTCAAACGCTTTTGAAGCAGCCCGACTGGCCGTTCATACTGGTTCTTTCAGGGACCGGCAAACTCGGGGAGCGAATTCAGGAAGAGCCACAACTTGCTCATCTCTTAAGACCGGTATCGTTCACGGAAATCGATGTTCATCGACAGGAGGACCTGAACGAGCTGAATAGCTTGTGCCACGCCTACGCCGAACGCGCTGGTCATGACTTTACTGAAATCGGCACGGTTGATTTCTATCGAAGGTTTAGTATCGCCCGCGGATACAGCTGGGGCATAGCTGCTGACCTAATGATTGCTGAGCTCTTGATCGCTCATGGCAAGAACGTCGATATCTTATCCACCGCAATGTTCTGTGAGGCCTTTACTGAAAGGCTAGAGCTGCAGCCTGGCTTTTCGCCATTCTCAGTTGATGACTACGAAGAGATCTTTCACGCTCAGAAGATGATCGAGCTATGGAGCAAGTCGAAAGAATGAACTAGCCACTTTTAAATTTTGGTGCTTCTGGGCCTATGCATTGCGCAGGCGCTTTTTGTTGACCCCCCCAACTTCTGCACGCTTTTGGGCCAAATCTGCACTTTTATGGGATAATGACACCTCTGAACGATAGATTGTCATGTCGAGCATGAGTAAGGCGCTTGAATTGGACAAGTTTCCATTCAATTGTGACCTCAGTCAGGGAACATCCCCATCAGGAGGACAGTTATGCGATACGAGAGTCCGGCAACAATCGAGAATGCGGTCGATTTGTTGGCAAATTCAGACGGCCACGCTTTCGTGCTTGCAGGGGGGACCGACCTGTTAGTTCGGATGAAAGGCGATGATTTTAATGCAAGCCTTGTGGTTGATATTAAGTCGGTCGATGGGATGGGTCAGATCGAAGAGACCGCAGATGGTTTCGTAATTGGCGCAGCGGTGCCTTGCGCCGCACTGTCAGAGCACGCGGCGCTGGTTGCGGCTTGGCCCGGTGTGGTTGAAGCCGCGAATCTAATCGGTTCCACACAGGTGCAATCGCGCTGCACAATGTCTGGCAATCTTTGCAATGCATCACCAGCGGCAGATAGCGTTCCGGCGATGGTCGCCGCGAATGCGCAGGCGCGCATTATTGGGCCGGATGGACGGCGCACGATTGATGTGGCTGATGTCCCAACCGCGCCGGGGCAAACGTCGCTTGCGAAGGGTGAGATCATCGAGGCGATCTTGTTGCCAAAACCTGGGGCGCGAACTGGCGACGCATATTTGCGTTTTATTCCGCGCACCGAGATGGACATCGCCGTCGTCGGCGCGGCTGTTAACCTAACGTTGGATACGGACGGCACCGTGCAAACGGCGCGGGTTGTTCTCGGGGCTGTTGCGCCGAGTGTTGTTGTCGTAGACGCGGCTGCTGATGCCCTTCTGGGAAGCAAGTTGAGTGAGGACACATTGAAGTCTGTTGAAGTTGCTTGCGTCGCGGCGAGCAACCCGATTGATGACAAACGCGGTACCGTTGAATTTAGAAACCAAGTCGCGGGCGTGCTGGGGCGTCGTGCCGCTGCAATCGCATTTGAACGCGCAGGGGGCCAATCATGACATCGATAGCTGTATCCACGACCATCAATGGTGATGATGTCGAATTTCTGTGTAACGCAGACGAAACGTTACTGGACGTTTTGCGCAATCGGCTTGGCCTGATGGGCGCGAAAGAAGGCTGCGGCACGGGAGATTGCGGCGCATGCAGCACGATAATGGACGGGCGCGTTGTTTGCTCATGCCTCGTGCTTGGGGCCGAAACGCAAGGACGCGAGATCGAAACGATTGAGGGGATGTCGGAGGGGCAAGACCTGCATCCGCTTCAGGCTAAGTTCATCGAACATGCAGCGCTGCAATGTGGAATCTGCACGCCGGGTTTCTTGATGGCAGCCAAAGCATTGCTTGCGGCCCACCCAGATCCGAGTGAAGAAGAAATTCGGTTTTGGCTGGCAGGGAACCTGTGTCGTTGCACTGGTTACGACAAAATCGTTCGCGCCGTGCAAGGCGCCGCTGCCGAGATGAGAGGAGCAAAAACATGACCTTTGATCCCAGCTACAAAGAACAAGGCCTTAAATCCGTCGGTACGAGGCCACTGCGCCCGGACGGTGTAGATAAAGTCACTGGTCGCGCGCGCTATGGTGCGGATTTCAACATGCCAGGGCAGTTGGTCGGGCGCGTGCTGCGTAGCCCTCATGCCCACGCACGGATTGTTCGCATTGATACGTCACAGGCTGAGGCGCTAAAGGGTGTGAAAGCTGTCGTCACCGCTGCCGATCTGCCGGACCAGAGCAATGGCGATGCCGCAACTTTTGCGGTTCTCGACAATTGTATGGCGCGCAAAAAGGCAATGTATGACGGGCACGCGGTTGCGGCTGTGGCAGCTATTGATGCTTCGGTGGCGAAGGCTGCGCTTAAGTTGATTGTGGTGGAGTACGAAGTCTTGCCCCACGTCGTAGACGTGGATGTTGCAATGGCTGCCGATGCGCCGGTGCTGGACGAAACAGTTTTCACAACGGGTGTAGAACCTGCGCCGAAAACCCCATCGAACGTAGCGAACCGGTCCGAGTTTGGCCACGGTGATGTAGAGGCCGGATTTGCCAAGGCCGACATGATCGTTGAGCGCAACTACAAGACCGAACAGACCCATCAAGGCTACATTGAGCCGCACGCTTGTGTGGCCAATTGCAACAGCGATGGCACTGCCGACCTATGGGTCTGTACGCAGGGGCCGTTTGTCTATCGTCAGGTCTGCGCGGATCTTTTGGGGCTGGATGTGTCGAAACTGCGCGTTACTTCGTCCGAGATCGGTGGCGGTTTTGGTGGAAAAACCCATGTCTGGGCCGAACCTGTCGCGCTGGCGTTGTCGCGCAAAGCAGGGCGGCCTGTGAAACTGGTGATGACACGGGAGGAAGTGTTCCGCGCCTCTGGCCCGACAAGCGCCACGTCTATCGACGTCAAGATCGGGGCGAAGAAGGACGGAACTATCACTGCAGCCGAAGCGACGTTGCGCTACACCAGCGGACCTTATGCGGGCATGTGGGCTGAACTGGGCGCGATGACGTCGTTTGCCTGTTATGACCTTGAAAATGTTAAAACGGTCGGCTGGGAAGTCGTTGTAAACCGCCCGAAAGTGGCGGCGTATCGCGCGCCCTCAGCGCCTATGGCGGCTTTTGCGATTGAAAGTGCGGTGGATGAGCTGGCACATAAGATTGGCATGGATGCGGTTGATTTCCGCATCAAGAACGCGGCCAGCGATGGCAGCAAATCCTCCTACGGACCGGTCTATGGCCCCATTGGGATTGGCCCGACGTTGGAAGCCGCCAAATCGCATCCGCATATGTCCGCCCCACTTGGCGAAAACCAAGGGCGTGGCATGGCCTGTGGGTTCTGGTTCAACTTTGGTGGGCAAACCTGCGTGGACCTTAACATCGGTGCGGATGGCACGGTGACGATTGCTGTGGGTACGGTGGATGTGGGCGGATCACGGGCCTCGCTGTCGCTGATCACGGCTGAGGAGTTGGGCATTCCCTATGAAAACGTAAAAGCCATCGTCGCGGATACGTCTTCACTGGGGTATAACGATATGACCGATGGCAGCCGTGGCACGTTTTCAAGTTCTATGGCCGCGATTTCGGCGGCCCGTAATGCGATCCAAGTGATGCGAGAACGGGCGGCCACCATGTGGGACATTTCGGTAGATGACATCATCTGGGAAGACGGCCACGCTAAGGCGGTCGGTGCAACCCATGACAACCTTGCACCTTTGTCAGTGGCCGATATCGCGGCAGAGGCTGGTAATACCGGCGGGCCGATCGCAGGCCATAGTGAGTTGGTGGCGGACGGTGCTGGGGTGTCGTTCGGAACGCATATCTGTGACGTCGAAGTCGACCCAGAGACCGGTTCCACGCGTGTTGTGCGCTACACGGTCATTCAGGACGCGGGTAAAGCGGTGCATCCCGATTATGTCGAAGGGCAGTACCAAGGTGGTGCCGTGCAGGGTATCGGTTGGGCGTTGAACGAAGAATACGTCTACGGTGCTGATGGGCGTTTACAGAATCCGGGGTTCCTCGATTACCGCATTCCGGTTTGTTCAGATTTGCCGATGATCGACACGCAAATTCTTGAGATTCCAAATCCCAACCATCCTTACGGCGTGCGCGGTGTCGGTGAGACGTCGATTGTGCCACCACTGGCAGCCGTCGCGAATGCGGTGTCAAATGCGGTCGACGTTCGGATGTTCCACATTCCGGTCTCGCCACCACGGATACTGGCGGCGTTGAATGCGCAGGCAAAGGGGTAATGGTTGAGGTGACGCTCTGGGCAGGTTTGCGTCCACTGGCAGATCACCAAGAACGTGTCATGGTGGAGGCCTCAACGATCCGCGAGTTGTTGCGCAAGTTGCAAGATCGGTATCCGGGTTTGAAGGTGCCGTTCAAAAACGATGTCGCAGTGGCCATAAATGGCACGATCTATCGCGATGACTGGTCGCAACAGATTAGCAGCGACGACGAAGTGTTTTTATTGCGTAGGCTGGCGGGTGGCTAAAGACGCTGTAGCGTCTTGCGCATCGCTACCCAAAAGTGACGGCTGGTTTGATTTTACCGACACAAGTGCCGAAACCCACTTGGTATCCATCACCATGAGCCGCGCCAGTTAGTGTCAGCGTATCCCCATCTTCGATGAAGGTGCGTGTGTCGCCGGTGTCCAATGTCAGGGGCTCTTTGTCACCCCAGCTGAGTTCTAATAGTGACCCTCTCTCAGATGGGTCTGGGCCGGAAATTGTTCCTGAACCGATCAGGTCACCGGCGGTCATTGCGCAGCCTGAAGACGCATGATGTGCCAACTGCTGAGCCGCCGAATAATACATCATACGGTAGTTTGTTTTCGTGATTGTCGTAGCGTCTTTGCCATCGGGCGCGATCGTGACGGAAAGGTCGATATCATAGAGCATCGGACCGGGTTCAGTCAGGTAGGGCAGTAGATCTTTCTCGCGGTCTGGCGTCGTTGTGCGGAAGGGCTCCAAGGCGGCCTTCGTGACAATCCACGGGCTGATGGAGGTCGCGAACGCTTTTGCTTGAAAGGGACCGAGTGGCTGGTACTCCCATGCTTGAATGTCGCGCGCGGACCAGTCGTTCAACAAGACGTAACCAAAGATCATATCATCGGCTTCTTGCACCGAAATCGGTTGCCCAATTGCGTTGGCCCCACCAACAATTGCGCCCATCTCTAATTCATAATCAAGCCGTTTGCAGGGGCCAAAGGACGGCATATCCGCATCAGGGGCCATGGTTTGGCCGTTTGGCCGGGTGATTTCGGTTCCTGAAACCACAACCGTTGATGCGCGGCCATTGTAGCCGATGGGGATGTGCAGCCAGTTTGGCGGCAATGCGTTTTCAGCCCCACGGAACATCGTTCCAACGTTGGTTGCGTGGTGTTTTCCGGCATAGAAATCCGTGAATTCCGACACCAAAAACGGCATGTGCATCTCGGCATCTGCCTGCGCGGTCAGGTAGTTTTCCAGTTGTTCTTGCTTGTCCGAATTGGACGCCAGTAAAGATGTCAATCGTTGCCGGAGACTGGCCCAAACTTCGGGGTTTAGCTCCATAACTTCGTTCCAGAATGGAACATCGAACAACGGGCTGTCATGAATATCAATCAAGCCAGCCTCTTCGAGGGCTGCAAGATCAAGGATCATGTCACCGATCGCTACGCCGCACCTTGGCTCGGTTCCTGAAGTGGAGAACACGCCGTAAGGCAGATTGTTCAAAGGGAAGGGAGCCTGTGCGCTGTTTGCGCTTTGCACCCAGGATTTGAGCAATGTCATACCTCTACCTTCACGGTCTATTTCTTACCTGGTGTGCCATCGAATTTCTTTTCGATGTCGTCCCAACAGTCGATGTAGTCGTCCTGTAGCGGCGCTTCTTTTCCGGCAAATGACGTGAGGTGTTGGGGGAACCGGGTTTCAAACATGAAGGACATAGTGTTGTCCAATTTTTCCGCTTTCAGGTTTGCATTGGACGCCCCTTCAAACGCGTTTTTGTCTGGACCATGTGGCAGCATCATATTGTGTAGCGACATGCCGCCCGGAATGAACCCTTTGGGCTTGGCGTCATACTGGCCATAAATATTGCCCATCAGCTCTGACATGACGTTCTTATGATACCAAGGTGGTCGGAACGTATCCTCGGCAACCATCCAGCGTTCGCGGAACAAAACGAAGTCAATGTTCGCAGTTCCATCCTGACCAGACGGCGCGGTCAACACGGTGAAAATGGATGGGTCGGGATGATCGAACAGGACGGCCCCAACGGGACAATAGGTTTTCAGGTCGTACTTCACGGGCGCGTAGTTACCGTGCCAGGCGACGACATCTAGCGGGCTGTGACCGATCTTTGTTTCATGAAACTGGCCGCACCATTTGATCGTAACTGTGGATGCGACTTCACGATCTTCAAACGCAGCGACAGGTGTTTTGAAATCGCGCCGGTTTGCCATGCAGTTCGCACCAATTGGCCCTCTGCCCGGTAGCTCAAACTTCTGCCCATAGTTTTCACAAACGAAACCTCTGCACGGGCCATCAAGAACTTCGACGCGGTAAAGAAGGCCGCGAGGTATGACCGCGATTTCCTGCGGCTCGAGGTCAATTATGCCGAGTTCAGTGCAAAACCGCAGGCGCCCCTCTTGTGGAACGACAAGCAGCTCACTGTCGGCGGAATAGAAGTAACTGTCCTGCATACTTTGTGTGACGAGGTAGACATGGCTGGCCATGCCGACCTGGGTGTTCACGTCGCCTGCGGTGGTCATGGTTCGCATACCAGTCAGCCACGTCAGCGGCGCGTCGGAATGCGGGACTGGGTCCCAACGGTATTGACCTAGGCTGGTCACGTCGATTGGAATGTGCGGTGCAGATTTCCAGTAAGGGAGATCTATTCGATCGTAACGATGCGAGTGCTTTACTGACGGCCTAATCCGGTAGCACCACGTGCGTTCATTTTGATGGCTCGGCGCGGTGAACGCCGTACCCGACAACTGTTCGCCGTAAAGACCGTAGTTGCATTTCTGTGGGCTGTTCATCCCTTGCGGTAACGCATCAGGGAGAGCTTCAGTTTCAAAATCGTTGCCAAATCCGGGCATGTACCCAGCATTAGGGCCGGGCAAAGAGGGGGCTTGTACCATTCCAGATAGCCTTACTTCTTCCATTACTTCAATCCTCGAAAACCATTTCAACTGCGGCCGCTGCTTTCTTACGTACCGCTGCTTCCGCGGTGCGCGCTAGCAAGAACGTACCTTTGATCCCGCTCATACTTGGAAAGTGCCAACGCCCCGTAATGCGTGTAGCTGTTGCATTGATCTGCCCTTCGTAGTGCGGGTGGTCGGTGTCTTCAAAGTCTGTGTAAGTTTTGACGAAGGAAACGTTTGACCCGCTGCGCGTTCCCGTCAAAACAGAAAGCAGTGTATCCGTTGCCTCGGGGCGAAATGTGTTCGGTTCGACAATTTCGCCTCGAAGGGTGCTGCCTGTTTCGATCAGGACCGCATCAAATGACACAGGAGTACCATGGGTAATGTTGTCGTAGTCAAACCGACCCGTCCAGCTGCCACTTAAGGAGTCTGAACCTGCCATATGTCAGGCTTTGCGCAGCGTGTCGCCAAAGGACAGCGTCGGTGACAGCTCAACAACTTGGCCGTCGTCATTCGCGCCTTCTGCATTACGTGCCGCAATAATGCGCGCAGCGGTTTGCCCGATTTCACGACGACAGGCATCCATTGTCGCAAGCTGCAATGGCAAGCCGTCAAGTAGCTCGACGCCATTGAAACCGGCTAGACCGATTGTGTTTGGAATATCGGTGCCATTTTCATGCAGATAGATGAGCCCGCCCGCACCGATCATGTCGTTGGAATAATACAGAAAATCCAAGTCTGGCGTGCGTTTTAGCATTGCGGCCGTCATCTCGCGCCCCTTCGCGAGAGCGGACCCACCGGAATAGAATTCCTGATCTGCGATCTCGATCCCACTTTTTGCGAGCGTCTGGGTAAACCCTTCGAACCGTTTGCGGGCACGGTGGTCGAGTGGCATTTTGGTGCCCATGAACCCGATCCGTTTGTATCCGGCCTTGATGATCTGATCAGCCATTAAGCGACCTGCGCGACGGTGCGAGATACCTACTGCGGTGTCGATCGCTTCGCCGTCTGTGTCCATGATTTCCACAACAGGGATGCCCGCCTGATTCAGCATTGCACGTGATGCTTCGGAATGTTCAAGGCCCGCAATAATGACACCTGACGGACGCCACGAAAGCATCTCAAACAAGACCTTCTCTTCCTTCTCGGGTTGATAATCTGTCACCCCGACAACGGGTTGAAGCTCGGTGCCCTCAAGCTCTTCGCTAATGCCGGACAGAACTTCGGGGAAGACCATGTTGCCCAAAGACGGGATGATGACGGCCACGAGATTGACCCGCTGGGACGCCAAAGCACCTGCAATCTTGTTGGGAACATATCCCAGTCGCCGCGCCGCTTCTTGAACTCTCTCACGCGTTGCGGCGCTCACGTCGCCTTTTTTGCGCAAAACGCGGCTAACGGTCATTTCGCTTACACCGGATGCCTCAGAGACATCACGTAGAGTAAGCGGGCGTTTAGAATGAGTCGGCAATGGCACTGTCCTGTAGAAGCTATACACAAATGTTAGCGCCGATAGTCGAGGATGTCCAAGCCCTTGCAGTAACCACGGTTCCACGGCAGATAGTCAAAACGTGGCCCCGTGGCTCAACTGGATAGAGCAGCCCCCTCCTAAGGGGCAGGTTGCAGGTTCGAATCCTGCCGGGGTCACCACTATTAACCTAACATTGTCTTTTGGAGGCTTAGGCAGGTACAGTTTCCGCGGGGAAAGCGATAGGATTGGGTATGCGTCAGGCCACAATAGACCTGATGATTGAGTTTGCCGTTGCGAGTTTGGCGACTGAAGATCATCGACGTATCAGAAAACTGGTGCGCGAACTGGCGCAAGTCTGGCCAAATGAGCCTGCGCTTGGCATCGCTTTTGCGATCACGTCAGCAGCTTCAACGATTGAGGATATGGTGGATACGCCTGATTCCGTGAAGTCAGTACAATTGGCGTATAGACTGGCGGCATTGGTTTCGGCAGATATCTACGCGATTCAACAGATGGGGCAGGTTCCGGCAAAGGGGCAAGATTTGCTGCATTTTTGGAAACGTGTTGATCCGTACTTCTTGGACGTCTAAGCGGCCCAGCCATAGCTGGGGTCAGTGACAACATGCGCCATAACTGCGTTAAACTTGCTCAGTAACGCTTGGTTTTCATTGCTCACGTCGTGCTTTGATTCAGTTTCGGCCGGAATCTCGGGCGCACGTTTGTCCCATGCTTGCCAAGCTCGTGTGGGTTGGGCCCGTCCGTCAAGACCGGGTGCATGAATGACACCACGCATGAGCATACGGTCCATGAGGCCCGAAGCGTCGCTGGGTGAGATGCGGAAAACGCGTGCGATATCTGCTGCGGATACACCGTTGTTCATTTGCGCATAAACGCAGGCCCAACCGTAGTGAAATGGAATGACCTTGGTTGTCCCAACTGCCGCAGCCTTCGCGAACGTTGGCACAGGGAATGTAGCTGCCCCCGCGCTTGCGGCGATGCCTTGCAAAAAATTACGGCGTTTCATTTGCCGTCTCCTCAATTGTTGGCTCTGGCGTGGTTTCAATCTGGTCGTCTGTTTCATCCTCCTCAACCAGCGTGTCGAACACCTCTTTGGCGGTTTCGACAGCTTTCTTTGACTTGTTGAACATACCAGTAACGCCGCCACTCGGATACATTGGCTGAACTGCGGTTGCGCTGCCTGCGACTGGCAATTTGATGATGTTTCGACTGACCAGCTCTCCCATTAAGGCGTTCGCCTGTTCTGGACCGACCCGCAGCCATTTTTGGATGAGGGCAGGGCTCGCTTGGTTTTGCGCGCGGGCGTATAACGCCGCCCAGCCGACCTGCATGGCATTGACTGGGGCTGTGGCCACTGGGACGGCCGCAGCGGGCAAGGGCAAGACTGGGATCACAGCCGCTGCTCCGGCGGAACGGAGAAAATCACGTCGTTTCATGATGTATAGATGGGTGTGAATTGCTGACCTTTTAGGGGGAAAGCCTACCTGATCTTCCCCGTTCTTGGTCAGACCATGCGAATGACGTCTTTATCAATCGCCAGCATATAGCCGCGCCGTGCGATGTTGCGCACAAGCAGTTCGGAAATCATCTGGTTCCCGAGTGTGTCACGCAGGCGTTTAATCCGTGTCGCGCCTGCTGCTTCTTCACAGTCCGAAGATGGGCGGCCAGAAATGACGCCTTCGATTTCAGCACCTGACAGTACTTCGTCGTCCATGCGGGCTTCGGCTAAGACAGACAGCGTTTCAATTGCGGCATCCGTTAGTTTGAATTCAAAGTTGTTGAGGTAGACCATGTTCTGATCGCGTGAGATCAGGAGCGAGTTCACTTCGATCCCTTTGCGTTCAATCTGCCCCATGCGGCGATTCATCGCGATGAGCATGACAAGAAAGGCAACAGCGGCGACAAGCAAGGCTGTCGCGAAGATCAGCAGCACGAAGATCACGAAACGATAGCTGTCCAGTGTTTCAGAAAACGCGGTGCCGGATTGTGCAAGGATCTCGAGCAGTTTGATTTCGGCTTGCCCAGTGAGCGATGCGTTTTCGACAAACAACGCTTCGACTCGGGCATTAAATGCGTTCGCGTCGGGAAGGTTAAGGAACAACAAAACAGCCGCCGTGAGCAAGATGACCACGATGGCTGCAATTCCGCCGATGACAATTCGATTGCCCGTCTGGCGTGCTTCAATAGCGGAGGTAGTATTCGCCTGCACTGTTCTCTCTCTCCTCAAGTCCGGCGTCATCAAAGACGCCTTCGATACTTAATAACTGCCAGTCATCTGCAGCAAGGCGCGGTGTCAGTTCGGCAAGTGCGCCTTCTGGCGTACATGCGCCCATGACCTCTGCGACACCGTAGTGCAGCCGGAGGGGATCGTCACGCTTGGCTTTGTAATCAGCATAACAGGCGGCCTGCGCCGATGCTGACATCGCCATAAGTGCGAGGGTAAGGAGGAGTGTGCGTTTCATGCCGTGAACATGCCGTGTGGCGTCTTGTTATTCAATATCCATCAAGGCGACGTGCGGCGAAAGGCGATAACACCGTCCCGTTATTGAGAGACATTCAGCCCATCCCGCATCGTTGGTTCATCACTAGCCGTCACACGTTGCGGCGAAACCCGAAAGGACCACACAATGTTTGCTCGTTCACTTAAAACAACGATTACCGCAGGCTTACTTGCTACAACGCTGGCAATGACGGCTGTCGCTCCGAATAACGCTGAGGCGCGGATGTCAGACGATGAAATTGTAGGCTTGCTCGGCCTGTTGGCTTTCGGCGCGATCATCCATCACCGCCGCAACAGCAACGATGCCGCCCCCGCCCCTGCACCTGCGCCGCAACCGACTGTGAACCGTGGTTGGCGCGTGTTGCCTGTCGATTGCATTCGCAATGTGACGCGCAGAAATGGCAACACGATCCGCATGTTTGGTCAGCGCTGTTTGAACAACAACTACAACCACCCGAACCGTTTGCCAGAAGCGTGTCACGTTCGCGTTCGCAATGAAAACGGCCAACGCCGTCAAGGGTACCGCGTACGCTGTATGCGCGACCATGGATTCCGCACCAACCGTCGCTAAGGACGAAGCGGATACCGGGTAGCTGCCCCCCAGCGGTTACCCAACTAGAGGCAGGGGGGAGGACATGGCCCCCTGCCTCTTTTTTATGCTTAGCAGGTAAGGTCTTTGCAGCCAGTGCATGACGGGATTGCACGGCTGGCGCTACCTAGATGGGTCAGGATAACTTACCTTTGATTGCAGGGAGCGATCGATCTGAAAGGACAGACCATGATCCAAGACCGTTTGACCGCAAAATTTTTGACGGCGCCACATGCCAAAAAGAATAACGTAAAACCGTTAAAGGCAGCCCCTATTAAACGAAAGGTTGCTCCGGCAACTGACCTGTACACCCGCGGGCGCAGCTTGTTCGGTACTTTCTGGCTCTGAGGCTTGCAGGTTCTGCCTGTGTTTGAAACACGGGCAGGATGAGTACATCAATTACAATCGGCCCTGACTTCACATTTGAAGAAGACTTAATCGCTCGCGGCGCGTTGCGCATCACGGGCGTTGATGAAGTGGGACGTGGCCCATTGGCTGGTCCTGTTACTGCCGCGGCGGTGATCCTTGATCCGGCAAACATTCCCAACGGATTGAATGATAGTAAGAAACTGACGGCCAAACGCCGTGAGGCATTGAATCCGCTGATCCTTGCAAGTGCGCAGGTATCCATCGCCCACGCGACTGTCGAAGAAATAGACGAAATCAATATTTTACGCGCCAGCCATTTGGCGATGGAACGGGCGGTTGCCGGATTGAGCGACGTCGATCATGCGCTGATTGATGGTAACATGATCCCCAAAGGGCTGGTCGTTCCGGCGACGACCGTCATCAAGGGAGACAGCCGTTCGCTGTCCATTGCGGCGGCCTCAATTGTGGCCAAAATATGTCGCGATCGGATCATGGTGGATTTGGCGCAACAGTACCCAGGCTACGGATGGGAGACGAACGCCGGATATGGATCAAAAAGTCACATATCGGCGCTTCAAAATTTGGGGGTTACCCCACACCATAGACGGTCGTTCAAACCCGTCCACAATATGTTGTGACAAGAGTATTTTCTAACCCTTTGATTCAATAAAGTTTTTGACTGCGAATCGCCTTTGACTCACATTGAGGTCAACAAACGAGCGGATAACCGCCGTGACTATCAAAGTCGGGACAGAGGCGTAAAATGACTAAGAAAACCAAAGAGGCAGCTGCGCCAGCGCTGCCGCTCAATAGCATTCTTGACGGTGATTGCATCGATATCATGAACAGCCTGCCAGAGTGCAGCGTTGATCTGATCTTTGCCGACCCGCCCTATAATCTTCAGCTGAAGGGTGAATTGCATCGCCCAGACAATTCCAAGGTCGATGCGGTTGATAATGACTGGGATCAGTTCGAGAGCTTTAAGCGCTACGATGAGTTTACGCACGCTTGGATGAAGGCCGCGCGCCGTATCCTTAAGCCGAATGGCGCGATGTGGGTCATCGGGTCTTACCACAACGTTTTTCGCATGGGCACCGAGCTGCAGAACCAAGGGTTCTGGATTCTTAACGATGTGATCTGGCGCAAGTCGAACCCGATGCCGAACTTCCGTGGCATGCGTCTGACCAATGCCCATGAAACGATGATCTGGGTGTCTAAGACCGAGAAGTCGAAACCAACTTTTAACTATGAAGCGCTAAAAGCGCTTAACGAAGGAACCCAGATGCGCAGCGATTGGGTGCTTCCGATTTGTACAGGACATGAACGCTTGAAAAACGAAGCTGGCGACAAAGCCCACCCGACACAAAAACCAGAAAGCCTGCTTCACCGCGTATTGGTGGGGTCGACGAACCCTGGTGATGTGGTGCTTGATCCGTTCTTTGGGACGGGCACGACTGGCGCTGTCGCTAAAATGCTTGGACGTGATTACATCGGTATTGAGCGTGAGGCCGAGTATCGCGCTGTCGCTAAAAAGCGCTTGGCGAAAATTCGTAAGTTCGACAATGAGGCGCTTGAAGTGTCGCAATCCAAACGCGCAGAACCGCGTGTTCCGTTTGGCCAAGTTGTTGAACGCGGCATGTTGCGCCCAGGTGAAGACCTGTGGTCCGTCAATGGCCGCCACAAAGCTAAGGTTCGCGCTGATGGTACATTGATTGCCGCTGACTCCAAGGGGTCGATCCACCAAGTTGGCGCTGCCTGTGAAAACGCGCCAAGCTGCAATGGCTGGACATATTGGCACTACCGTCGCGATGGCAAGAAGGTTCCGATTGATCTTTTGCGCCAGCAGATACGCTCTGAGATGCGCGCCAACTAAGCCAACACACAGTTTACAAGTTTACCGCCTGTGCCTGCGGCCCAATAGCCGTGGCACCACTTATCCCCCGTCGGTTTTATGACCTGACGGGGGTTTTTTCTGTTTCAGTTCCCGCGTGACGTTGTGCAAATTCCACGCCATAAGGGGCCAAGTTTAACGAGGATCAAAATGGCGAAAATTCTACTAACGGGTGGCGCGGGTTACATCGGATCGCACACGTATCTGGCGCTTGTTGAAGCCGGCTTTGATGTTGTGATCCTCGACAATTTTTACAATGCAAAACCAGATGTTCCGAACCGCTTGGAGGATATCGCAGGTGGAACTGTTCACGTAGTTGAAGGCGATGTGTTAGATCGCGCGACGCTGGATCAGTTGTTCATTGAACATAAGGTTGACGGTGTTGTTCACTTTGCCGCGCTGAAGGCCGTTGGCGAAAGCGTGCAAAAGCCGCTGGAGTACATGAATACGAATGTCGGCGGTTTGCTGAACCTGCTGGCCGCGATGGACCGCGCTGGTGTGCGGCGTATCGTGTTTTCGTCCTCAGCAACGGTTTATGGCGACACAAACGTGCAGCCGATCCCGGAAAACCACGCGCGCAGCTACACGTCCCCCTACGCGTTTACCAAAGTCGCGGGTGAGCAAATTCTTGAACAACTGACGGATGACTGGGCCGTCGGCATTTTGCGTTACTTCAATCCAGTGGGCGCACATAAGTCCGCGATTATTGGTGAAGACCCTGAAGACATTCCGAACAACCTGGTCCCCTATATGGCCAAAGTTGCGACCGGAGAGCTGGCAGAGCTAAGCGTTTTTGGAGACGACTATGACACCCCAGACGGGACAGGTGTGCGTGATTACATTCACGTCGAAGACCTCGCAGAGGGGCACGTGCTGTCGCTGAAGTCGCTTATCGAGACGGGTCAGAGCCATACTGTTAACTTAGGCACCGGCGAGGGTTCGTCTGTGTTTGATGTTATCAAAGCCTACTCGGACGCTTGCGGGCACGAGCTGGCATATAAGGTCACACCGCGGCGTGATGGCGATGTTGCAGAACTGACCGCACGGCCAGAAAAGGCGAAAACGGTGCTAGGGTTTGAGGCAAAGCGTACGCTTGCGGATATGTGTGCTTCTAGTTGGGCATGGGTTAGCGGACAGCGCCGAAACTCGCGTTAACGGGGCATCGGGTTCGTGGCGTCTTTATACGGCGTCCAGTCCTCGATTTCGGGATAGTACTTTTTACGCCATGCACGCACGCGCGGGTTCATTATCCGAATCCAAACTGGCGGAACCATCGCCGCCATCGTCATAATCGGATAACCATACGGCAGTTGCGGCGCGTCGTTTTCATCGTAGGTTTGAAGTAGCGGAAAACGGCGGTCAGGTTTGTAGTGATGGTCAGAATGGCGTTGCAAATTGATCAGCAACCAGTTGGACGCAAGCTGTGATGCGTTCCAAGAATGGCGCGGCAGAACGTGCTCGTATTTGCCGGCCCCAAGGTGTTTGCGCGTCAGGCCGTAATGTTCAACGTAGTTCACGATCTCAAGCTGCCACATTGAAATGAAGGCTTGGTATACGAACAGGCCGAGCCCAACCCAGCCGCCAATCCAAATCGCAAGGCAAATCATTGCCAACTGAAGCGCCGCATAGCGCCAAAACGGGTTGGACCGGTGATGCCACGGTTGATTTTTACGCGCCAACATCGCGGCCTCTGCCTTGAAGGCCGAAACGGGTTGCTGGTGAAGAACGCGGAAGAAAAATTTGTGGAACCCTTCGTTGTAACGCGCCGTCACAGGGTCGCGCGGAGTGCCGACATAGCGATGGTGCACCAACAAATGTTCGCTACGGAAATGGGAATAGAGCGACATTGAAAGCAGAATATCTGCTAACCAGCGTTCAAATTTCGGTTTTTGGTGAGCGAGTTCATGGGCGTAGACGATGCCGATTGTGCCGGACATCACACCAAGCCCAAAGGCGAGGCCGATCAGTTCCCAGACGTTCAGGTGCCCAGCTGCGGTGACGTACCAGATGATGCCAAAGAGAGTCACGAACTGCAGTGGCGCCCAAATGATGGTGACGAGGCGATACCAGAACAGTTCGCCCTCGGATGTTTCTAGGTCTGCGTTGGCGTCATAAGTGCCCGCAATCGCGTCGATCGCGGTGAACAAATACCATGTCATGACTGGCATCAAAAATAGGGTCCAACCGCCGTAAATCGCCTCGATCCATGCGATGGGAACAAGCCCGACCGAACACCAAAATGGGGCCGCCCGTGTGATGCGGGCCATATTCGCGGGGGAGACGATTGGGAAAGTTGTCATGACAGACTCCGATTTGGGTGGAGTATAGCGATTGAGGGGGGCTGCTCAAACATGTCGTAGGGTCGCAGCGGCTAATGTGTAGGCCTTTTTCATCACGGTCGGAAGTGATGTTGCATCAAAGGTTTCCGCGGCGATGAAGTGACCGCGGTTTGGGGATGCATCAGCGGGAAGCCATGCCGTTTGAACCCGTAAAATCAGATGGAAATGTGTGAACGTGTGGCGAGCGTGATCATTCAATTCAGTCCAATTTGTTGAATGTGGGGCGGCATCGACGGGGTCGTCGGCCCATTCCGTTGTCGGCCACCCGAGCATCCCGCCAAGGAGCCCTTTTTCAGGACGAGTTTCCAGAAGCCAAGCGCCGTCTTCGCGCCGCGCGATATAAGCAATACCGGTACGCGTTGGTTTGGGTTTCTTTGGTGTCTTTTTGGGCAGATCAAGCTGTGTTCCGGCGCAGAAACTATCACACTGACTTTGGATGGGACAGATCCCGCAGACTGGGGTTTTAGGCGTGCAGATCGTCGCGCCGAGGTCCATCACCGCTTGCGCATAGTCACCGGGGCGGTCGTTGGACGTATGGCGCCGGGCGTAGTCCATGAACACAGTTTTAGCGGCGGGAAGCGGCGTATGATCATCATACAACCGCGCCATCACGCGTTCGACGTTGCCATCGAGCACGGTTGACGGCTCGTCAAAGGCAATCGCCGAGATCGCAGCGGCGGTATAGGGGCCAATTCCAGGTAATTTGATCAGCGCATCATAGGTTATCGGGAACATACCGCCGTGTTCATGAACCACGGCACGGGCGGATTTCAAAAGATTGCGCGCCCGTGCGTAGTACCCAAGCCCTGCCCACGCTGCCATGACGTCGGCATCGTCAGCCGATGCTAGGGCCGCAACGTTTGGCCAAAGGGTCGTGAACTTTTCGTGGTATGCACGTACGGCCGCGACCGTAGTTTGCTGTAGCATAACTTCAGATAGCCAAACCGCATATGGATCAGGGCGTTTTCCCGCCTTTCGGTCCGCTGGCATCACACGCCACGGCATTGCGCGGGCATGGATATCGTACCAATCCAAAAGAGCGTTGGTAATCTCACGCAATGTTTATGAACCTTTAAGCTTGGTTTCTCTGGCGTTGTGGTGCCAGAGGTTTAGAATAGCGCAGAAATATGAAACAGCCACGCCCTCATAGCACCACGCGCGGATTCTCTCGTGCTGTCACCCTGATGCAAAAACGCATTCGTGGGGCGACTGAAACGCGTGGCTTCGCGCAATCGCGTGTTTTGACCCATTGGGCAGAGATTGTAGGCGAAGCGACGGCTAAAATCGCGCATCCAGTTGATGTGGGCTATGCAAAGGGCGGATTTGGCGCGACGCTCACGGTTCTAACGTCAGGCGCACAAGCGCCGATGCTTGAGATGCAGAAAGAGCAGATTCGCGAAAAGGTGAACGCGTGCTATGGCTACAATGCGATTGCACGCATTCGTATCACGCAGACCGCGGCAACGGGGTTTGCTGAAGGGCAGCTGGCGTTTGACCACGGCCCTAAGGCACTGCGCGGCCCGAAACCGGAAGCTCAGGCGGCGGCCAAAGACCTTGCCGAACCTGTTGAAAACGAAGATCTGCGCTCTGCCCTCGCGGCGTTGGGTGCAAACGTAATTAGTAAACGTCCTACAAAGACATAAATTTCAGACCTGAAAGAAGACCCGATGAACAAATCTGTCCTTACATCCGTTGCTGCTGTTGCCATTGTCGCCGTTGCTGGTGGCGCATGGTTTATGAACCGCTCAGCGGCAAACGCTGAAACGGCGAGCATTGTCGCCCCTGATGTCGCGAATGAATTTGATGTCGTTGAAATGATCCAGGGCAATCCGGACTCTGCGGTTCAGGTTGTTGAGTACGCGTCTTTCACGTGCCCACATTGTGCGACATTTCATGCGAACCAGTACCCGCAGATCAAAGAGAACTACATTGATACAGGTTTGATTGGTTTCACTTACCGTGAAGTCTATTTTGACCAGCCGGGACTTTGGGCGTCCATGGTTGCCCGTTGTGGCGGCGAGATGCGTTTTTTCGGGATTACAAACCTGATCTTTGAAAACCAACAGGATTGGGCGCGTCAGGCTGATGGCGCAGCAATTGCAGACGCTTTACGCAATATCGGTAAGGTCGCAGGCCTGACCGACGAAGAACTCGACGTTTGCATGACGGATGCGGAACAGGCGCAAACGCTTATGGGGTGGTATCGTGCGAATGGCGATGCGGACAACGTGCAGGGTACACCGACATTCCGCATCAACGGCGAAGAATACTCCAACATGAGTTACGAAGACTTTGCAACGGTTCTTGACGAAAAGCTGGCTGAAGCAAACTGATGACACCTCTGGCTGGCCTGAAGGTCGTTGAATTGGCCCGTATTCTGGCGGGCCCTTGGGCTGGCCAGCTGCTTGCCGATATGGGTGCAGAAGTCGTTAAGGTGGAAGCACCCAGCGGTGATGATACGCGCACATGGGGCCCTCCGTTCATTGAGCATAAGGGTGAGACTTCGGCAGCATATTTCCACGGCTGTAACCGTGGGAAAAAGTCGGTTGTGATTGATTTTCGAACCGATGACGGCAAGGCTGAGCTGCTTTCGCTCCTTAGTGATGCGGACGTCATTATCGAAAACTTCAAAGTCGGCGGACTAGCGAAATACGGGTTGGACTTTGCGACCCTCAAGCAAAGCCACCCGCGCCTGATCTACTGTTCAATCACTGGTTTCGGCCAAGACGGGCCTTATGCGGAGCGTGCGGGTTATGACTACATCATTCAAGGAATGTCCGGCTTAATGTCAGTCACCGGAGAACCCGACGGCCAGCCGCAGAAAGTCGGTGTTGCCGTGACTGATATCTTTACCGGTCTATATGCGAGCAATGCAATTCTGGCTGCCGTGCACCAACGTCATCAGACTGGTCGTGGTCAGCACATTGACCTCGCGCTTTTGGATGTTGCGGTTGCTACGACGGCAAATCAGGCGATGAATTATTTGGCGACGGGCAAGTCGCCCGAGCGCCTTGGGAACGCACACCCGAACATCGTTCCCTATCAAGTTTTCGAATGCGCGGATGGGCATGTGATAATCGCTGTGGGAAATGACGGACAGTTCCAGAAGTTCTGTACCGTGTTGAGTGTCGAAGACCTGGCCGACGATCCGCGCTTTGCAACCAATCCAGCGCGCCTTGAGAACCGCGATACTCTAGTGCCTATGTTGGCTGACAAAATACGTGCGTGGACAAAGTCTGATGTCATGGGTGCCTGCGAGGCTAACGGTGTTCCTGCTGGCCCAATCAACACGTTTGAAGATGTGTTTGCTGACCCGCAGGTCATCGCGCGTGGTCTGAAGTTGGACATTGATGGTGCGCTTTCAGTGCGCCCGCCGATGCGGTTCTCGGATGGGGAATTGTCGCTAGATCGGCCTGCGCCTAAGTTAGGGCAAGACCAGGATATTATTGGCGAGTGATGCCGATTTGGGCGAGTTTCTCGTCAAGCGGCGTCCAATCCGCAATGGACAAGCGCACGGGTAAAACTGATACTTTTGGTCGGAACGCATCCGGTAGGCGCACGGAATCTTTTTCAGTCGTGACGAGGTTTAGTCCGCGTGCTTTCGCTTCGGTCTCTAACCGCGTCAGCAACGCTTCGGTGAACGGTTGGTGATCATCCAGTGCTTCACCACGCACAACGTCCGCGCCCAATCCTTTAAGCGTCGCGAAGAATTTTTCAGGGTGGCCAATTCCTGCAAAGGCAAGCACGCGTTGTCCCTTCCACGGCATGCCGGTTGGCAGCGCATCAAGTTGGCCATTCAGTCGCGCACAATTTGACGGCAGTGAAGGTTGGAACGACTTGCGCGCGCGCTCGGGCCCGATCACGAGCATCGCATCCGCGCGCGCAAGCCCACGATTGGCGAATTCTCGTAGTGGACCTGCAGGTAAAACACGACCATTGCCAAACCCTTTGACGGCATCAACCGTCACGATGCTGAGGTCTTTAAAAACACTTGGGTTCTGAAAGCCGTCGTCAAGGAGGATCACAGATGCGCCGGCGCTTTCGGCTGCCTTAACCCCAAGTGCCCGGTCCTTTGACACCCAAGTTGGTGCAAATTCAGTGAGGAGAAGGGGTTCGTCCCCAACATCATTCGCGTCGTGATTAGCTGGAGAAACCTGTACCGGCCCAGCAAGTGAGCCACCGTATCCGCGACTAACGATATGGGGGGTCTGGCCCATCTCAACCAACTTTTGGGTCAGGGCAATTGCAGTCGGTGTTTTGCCAGTGCCCCCAGCGTTGATATTACCGATGCAGATGACGGGAACCGAGGCGCGATGTTTCGGGTCTTGCGCAACACGTCGTGCAGTTGCGGCAGCATAGATCGCCCCGATAGGAGCAAGCAGAACCGAAAGCAGGCTATTGTCGCGATACCAAAACAGTGGCGGTCTCATAGTGTGCCCTTAACGGTTTCAAATTGCGTGGCCGCTTCTTGCATTAGATCATTAATGATCTCGGCGTTCTGCGTGATCTCCGACCATCCGGCCATTGCCATTCTTGCAGTTTGTTCTGGCGAGATCAAAGCACCCACTGCAATTCCAAGTTCGCCAGCAGTTCGGACTTCACGACAGGCCTGTGCATCAGAAAGACGGGTGTAACGTGCACCGTGGGGTTTTTTGCGCGGACCGTGAATGATCGCTGAACCTAATACGATTGGCTCGAATGGAGACGCAGCACCGCCCGCGCTAAACGTTCCGCCCATAAAGGTGAGCGGAGTAATGCGATACCACAAGCCAAGTTCGCCATTGATGTCTGCGACATATGCTTGTTGTTCCGGCAACGGGTTGTCGCCTTGCGAGCGCACACCAACCTTCAAGCCAGCTTCGCGCAGGGTTTCGGCAACTTGTTGGCCGCTTTCGAGGTCGCGAGGCGTTATGATCAACAACAATCGATAGTTCTTCCGACTGGCCGCCAATTGTGCTGCGGCCATGTGCTTAACCTCACTCGAAACCACGTCAGCCGCGAACCAGAAGGGGCGCGTCCCTAACGTTTCCACGATAACGGTTAGTTCATTTTGGTCATGGGGAAGCGCAATGGGTTCTTCTAGGATTGGGCCGGTCGCTGTGACTTTGTCACGCGAGACACCACCACGTATAAGGCGCGTCGCAGTGGCACCATCCGCCGTAAGTATGCGTGAAAACGGCATCGCTGCGTTGCGCGACGCACCTGGCAACCAACGTGACCCACCTGAGAACAAGGTGCTAACGCGCGCGTTTATTAAGGTTGCGTTGATCTTGTTTCTCGCGACGAGCCGCAGAAGCGCCGAACGGATCGGGCCGCCATTCCAGACGAGGAACTTTGGTTGCCACTTCGCAAGAAAATCGCGTGCCTTGGCCGGTGTGTCGGGCGGAATTTTCTCAACGTTGACGCCATCGGGTACATTGGAAAATGATGATAGGATATCCGCTTCGGCCGTGATCAGAACGTCGTTGTGATCCAGAAATCGCGTTGCGAGTGAAAGGGTTGCGGCAACTTCACCTGCTTCACCGCAATGAACCCAGATCACCGCCCCCAATCCCGTTTAGCCGAGTTCTTCGGTCGAGGACGCTTCGACGCCTTCTTCGCGCAAGCGGTGAATATGCGCGATGAAGTAACGCATGTGCGCGTTGTCGACGGTCTTTTGCGCTTCAGATTTCCAAGCGTTGAATGCTGTTTCGTAGTTGGGGAACATGCCAACGATGTGAATGTCATCGACATCCTTAAAGGCATTCTTGGTTGGGTCGATAAGTTCGCCACCAAAGACGAGGTGAAGACGCTGGGACATAGGGCACCTGTGGGTCAAATAACGTTGTCGCGACCCTATGGCTTGGGGCGCGAATGGTAAAGCAGATCAGGCGAGGGCTTCGATAAGAGCTGCGTGAATTCCACCTGCTGCAACTGTGCCATTAATCTGCGGGTGTGGATTGTTGAAAACTGCTGTCTTACCGGCTTGATCGCTTGCTGTGCCGCCTGCCTCTGAGACGATTAACATGCCAGCGGCAACATCCCATTCCCACGTCGGGCGCAGCGTAAGCATTCCATCAAAGCGCCCCTCGCCAACAAGTGCGAGGCGATAGGCAAGTGAAGATCGGAATGCGCGTTTGAAGGGCGGAGCCGTATTTGCCCAATATTTCGAGTCCAAATTTGGCTTTGAGGACAGCACTGTTGCGGTGTCGATTGGTTTGTCCTGTAAGGCCATGAGTGGGACGCCGTTGAGAGTAGCGCCGCCACCCAGTGTCGCGGTGTACATTGCGTCTCGCATAGGGACGTAAACGACTGCTGAGGTGACAACGCCATTTTCGGAAATCGCCAAAGAATGCGCCCAGTCTTTGCTGCCTTCGATGAACGCGCGCGTGCCATCAATGGGGTCGATGATGAACTGGCGGTCCGTCTTAAGGCGGGCATCGTTGTCTTCGGTTTCCTCCGACAACCATCCGTAGTCAGACCGTGCGGCTTGTAGATCGGCGGAAAGCTGACGGTTCACGTGGAGATCGGCTTCGGTGACAGGGCCTTGGCCGCCTGATTTTTCCCACACCTCGGGCGAGGCATTGAAATAACCGCGCGCGATTTCGCCGGATGCCCGCGCCGCGTTGATCAGCAGGGAGAGATCCGGATTAGGCACCAGCGAGCGTCATCCCGTCGATCATCAAAGATGGAATGACCCGACTGATATGTGTTCGAGCATCATTCGCTGGAATGATCCGCGCGAGCATGTCGTGCAGATTTCCAGCGACGGTGCATTCGTTCACGGGGTAAGCGATTTCGCCGTTCTCGATCCAGAAACCAGACGCGCCGCGCGAATAGTCGCCGGTGTTGGGGTTGATTGTTGAACCGATCATTGAGGTGATGAGCAGCCCTGTGCCCATGTCTTTCATGATGTCGGTTGGGCTTTGGGTGCCTTGCGACAATGTCAGGTGTGAAACAGACGGGGACGGTGGGCCAGATGTGCCGCGCGATGCAGAGCCAGTGCTTTGCAAGCCAAGTTTATGGGCAGTGGCGAGGTCCATTGTCCAGCCGGTGAGCACGCCATCGTCAATGATCTTGCGTTCAGCCGTTGGCAATCCCTCACCATCAAACAAACGCGATCCGGCGACGCGGGCGCGGTGTGGGGTTTCGATGAGGTCCATACCCTTTGGGAGTACCTGTTTTCCGTCTTTTCCAAGCAGCCACGACGATCCACGTGCGATCATCGCGCCGTTACTGGCCGATATAAGATGTCCGACTAAGGATGATGCAATGCGCTCGTCAAACAACACCGGATAGGTGCCGGTTTGAGGTTTGCGAGCGCCATGGCGTACAACTGCGCGTTCACCTGCGATACGACCAATTTCAGCCGCGTCTCTCATGTCAGACCGATGGATGCGGCTGTCGAAATCGTAGTCACGTTCCATCCCAGTTCCGGTTCCTGAGATGGCAACAGAACTCAGGGAATGGCCTGTGCTTTCGGAGCCACCTGAGAAACCGTTGGAGGTCGCTAAATGGGCCTGACGGCGACCATAGGTTGCCGATGTAGATTGAACCTGCGCAACGCCCTCAACGGCCATTGCTGCAGCCTCGGCGATGCGGGCCTGTTCTTCCAACCACTTTGGATCAGGCTCATCACCTGCATCAATTAGGTCCAAGCGCGTTGCGTCAATATCTGTGGCAAGCTGGCTTACATCCGCAATTCCGGCGTGCGGATCTTCGGGTGCCTCGTTCGCCATTGCAACGGCGCGCGCGGCCATTTCATCTACAGTGCGATCGCTTGTGTTGGACGCCGACACATTGGCAGAACGTTGCCCGACAAAAACACGCAACCCAATGTCTGTACCTTCAGACCGTTCCGCCTGTTCAAGCACGCTATTGCGCACATCAATCGACACGGACGTGCCTGCAACGGCAACCGCATCAGCGCCATCAGCGCCCGCTGCTTTGGCAGCTTCAATCAATCTATGTG
Organism: Octadecabacter ascidiaceicola; assembly: GCF_900185015.1. Classification (GTDB taxonomy): domain Bacteria; phylum Pseudomonadota; class Alphaproteobacteria; order Rhodobacterales; family Rhodobacteraceae; genus Octadecabacter; species Octadecabacter ascidiaceicola. Next base: position 201,710 of record NZ_FXYD01000004.1, read on the forward strand.
TGAGGTCTGCAAGTGATTTGGTCATGTGACGTCCTTTACTTGCCTCAGGACGTAATGTGAGACGAGGCGGCCCGCAAGTGCAGGCCGCCTTGAATTGTTGTTATTGGAGACGTTGACCGTTGGCCAACACGTGGCCTTCGCTGTTCACTTCAAGAACAGTTTCCAGCATGTCGTCACCCACTGGCGTTGCGAACATGCCCATCATCATGCGTGGCATCATCAGGTCTTCTTCGGGGATGAGGCCCATTGCAACTAGCTTATCCATCAGTGCGTTCGCACCAGTCAGGTTCACGGTTACAGTTCCTTCCGGGCGGGCGATGCCGGGGATTGTTTGGAAGTCGGTCCAATCAAATGTCATCGAGCCCGTAGCAGTCGCATCAGCGCCTACAGCTGCAATGCGAAGATTTTCGATTGTCACTTCGTCTACTTCGATCGGCGGAGGCCCCATCAGGCCAGCCATCGCTGCAAAGTCGAGCAGGTCCATGCCGTTAGTACCCATCCCAGTGACGTCGAAAGAGATTTCAGCAGGATCGCGCGGCAATTGTCCTGAAGGGTCAAACATGCCCCAGATTGACTCACCGATGGTCACGTCTTTGAGGCTCGTCGCTACGCGGAAGTCTTGAGACTCATCAGATGCGTTCAAAGGTACATCGTAGTCCATTGAGAGCCCGCCGATGCCAAATGCGATCTCGCCGGGGAAAATCAGCGGATCAAGCATGGTCATTTCGAACGCACTTGCGACGCCGTTCATCGCAAGACCTTCTTCAGTGAAGGAAAGTGCGAATTCTTGAGCGCCAGTAGATGTGCGCTGTGTGTTGAACTGTTCACCGTCCAGTGTGGTTTCTGTTGAAGACGAGTTGCCCTCACCAGTGCTTTGGATAACCAAAGACAAACCGTTACGAAGCGCTTCAGATAAGTTCATGACGTCGGAGCCGCCGACTTGGAATGTCGCGTCGATTGAAGACGTCATCGGTTGGGTGGTCTGCTTGCTGCGCGACGTAACGTTGTCAACGCTGAACGTGAAGTCCGCCTCGGACGCGCCAACTACAGTTTCCGCGGTGTAAGCGATTAGGTTGCCTTCGGTCACATGAGACGTTCCACCCCAATTGGCGAGCGTCATGAACCCTTCGATTGCCATTTCCTCAAGGCCAGTCGCGCCGTCAACAGACACTTTTCCAATCTCGAAACGCAGGTTGTTGCCTTCGGACACGTAGGCAATGTCACCCGGGTTACCTGTCGCAGTTACCGTGTAACCGTCATGAGTCATTGTTGCTGTCGCGTTAAAGCTGCCTTCGCCTTCTGCACCACCTGCAAACGTGATCGTCATCGGGGACGGGTATTCGATGGTGACAGAACCGTCGCCGTTCTCGATCATCGTGACTGCATCAGTCTTGATTTGAAAGCTTGCGACGCCTGCTGGAAGAATGACATTGATTTCAGGGTTAATCAGCTGATCACCAGAAATTTCGCCACTCATTGATGCGCCCATTGACGCGTACAATGCCTGCTGATTTGACCAAACATCTGCTGCGGTTACGTCTGCCATTGCGGGCGCTGCGAGGGCAGTGGAAAGGGCGATAAAACTCGTCGCCAAACGATACGTCATGGTTTGTCTCCTAAAAAGGTTCGCGGCGCCTGAACCGTTCAGACGCCGCAGTCGCGTTACTCTTATATAATATTAACGAAGCCGTTGACCATTGGCGAGAAGATGACCTTCGTTATTCACCTCAATTGTCGAAGTGAGCATATCATCGCCGACGGGTGTCGCGAACATGCCAAGCATCATACGTGGCATCATGGCTTCTTCTTCAGGGATCAGGCCCATTTGGATAAGTTTATCCACAAGGCCGTTCACGCCGTTAATCGCAAAATCAACCTTACCTTCTGGGCGTGGCAAGCCATCGAACGTCTCAAGGTCGCTGTTGTCGAAGGTGAACGCGCCGCCACCAGTGATTTCAGCACCCGCTCCGCGAATGGTAAGCTCTGTGATCTGAACGCCATTCAGTTCACCGGGAACATCGGTCATCATCGCGGCTTCTTGTTGGGCTGGGTCGAGGAAATCAAAGAACGGCGTCACTTGTGCATCTAAGCCTAGCGCAATCGTCAGTGCGTCACGCGGCAGAATGTTCTGTGGGTCCGCCATGTTCCAAATGGTTTCACTGATTGCGAGATCCGTAAAATTGAACGCCATACGCGCATCGTGCGGGCCATCTTCGCCTTGGCTCAAGGGAATTTGGAAGTCGAAGCCGTAGTTGCCCATTGCCACTTCAAGCGGGAAGGGCACTTCGTTCGGGATCAAAAGGTTTAGGCTGATGTTGCGCGTTTCGCCGATGTAGGAAAGACCATCAATGTCCATTTCAAAACCAAGCGTACCGCCATCACCAGTAGAGGATCCAGATGCCGCTTCGCCGTCGACATCAAAATCGAATGTGTAACCGAAGGCGCCAGAGGTGTAGCCACCTTCAATTGCCAAGCCATCAATAAACGGAGGCATCTCTGCTTCCATGTCCATATCAATCGGCGTGACAATGTTCGCAAACATCGCGAGGTCCGCGATATCGCCGTTGGCTGCCACAATACCTTCGCCGTCAGTCTCGTTGAACAAGACGTCGATATCCAATGCGCCAACATTAAAGGCATAGGCAATGCGCGTTAGGTTGTCGGATTTAACTGAATAGGTACCTGCAAGGTCGATCATCGCGAACATAGCGTCCGTGAGCTCAATTTCTTCACCCGCACCACCTTCAAGACTATCAATGCTGATCGCATATCTGTCTGCAGAGATGTCATAGATCATTGCCTCAGGGTCACCTGAAACGTTCAGAACCATTTCTTCATGCGTGACCGAAAGATTGATCACCGAAGGGTCGTAGTATTCCGGTGTGAGGTTCAGGGTAATCGGGTAGCTGTCCGGCACAGTGATCGTAACCGTTCCGTCACCGTTCTCCACAAGCATGATGTCGCCAAGGGCCGCCGTAACGGACGCTTCGTCATCAGACATCGCGATCTTTACATCTGAAATCGTCAATGTGTCGCCGGACATGTCTTCACCGCCAGTGGTGAAACCTTGACCGTAGACTTCCATCTGTTCAGTCCAATTGTCCCAAACCTGTTGGGCTGTGACGTCGGCTGTTGCAGTTGTCCCGCACAAAACGGCGGCAATGATTGCGGTATGGCGAATGCACTTCATGGAATGGCTCTCTTATTAAAAAATGTTGCGCAAAGCTTTTCAAGTCTGCGCAGGAGGGTCAAGGTCAGGAAAACGTTACATCATAAGAGAATTCAGCACAAAGTGTGCAATTTTTCGAGAGGACAAAATATGGATTTGAAGGGCAAGGTTGTCATAATTACAGGTGCGAGCCGAGGAATTGGTGCTGCCAGTGCGCGTGCATTCGCTGATGAAGGGGCAAAGGTTGCGCTGTTGGCACGTTCCGGTGGCGAAATCGGTGAACTGGCTGCCGAAATCGGAGATTCCGCTATCGCTATCCCCTGTGATGTTTCGTCCTACGAGGAAGTTGTGAAAGCAATTGATGAAACGGTCAAAGCCTTTGGCCCTCTTGATGTATTCATCGGTAACGCGGGGCTCCTTGACCCGATCAGCCACTTGGCAGACGCTGACCCTGACACTTGGGGCAAAACGATTGATGTGAACCTCAAGGGGGTCTTTAACGGGATGCGGGCGGCGATGCCTGACATGATTAAACGTGGCAAAGGTACGATCATTACCATTTCGTCAGGTGCGGCCCATGGCCCGGTTGAGGCATGGTCGTCTTATTGTTCGTCGAAAGCGGGTGCTTACATGCTCACCCGTTGTGCAGACAAAGAAGCCCGCGAACACGGGCTTCGCGTTATGGGGCTATCCCCTGGAACGGTCGCGACGGATATGCAGCGCGACATTAAAGCATCGGGAATTAACCCTGTTAGTCAGTTAGAGTGGTCCGATCACATTCCACCGGAATGGCCCGCAAGAACGCTGGTTTGGATGTGTAGCGATGAGGCGAATGAATTCTTGGGTGATGATGTTTCCCTGCGTGACGAAAACATCCGCAAGAAAGTAGGATTGATATGATCGAAGCAACTGTTACCGACGGGCGACTGACACTCAAAATTAACCGCCCGGACAAAGCCAATGCATTAACCGAGGCGATGTTGGCAGAGCTTGCTGATCATGTAGAAGCCGCGGACCAACCTGTGTTGGTGATTACTGGTGAAGGCAAAGTCTTTAGCGCGGGCGCTGATCTTGATGATGTGCGTGGTGGGACACTTGCAACGTCGCCGGAGTGGGAACGTCTTTCGTCTGCGGTCGCGTCTTTTAAGGGTCTCAGCGTTGCGTCATTGAATGGGTCTTGCGCTGGTGGATCGATGGGGATGGTGCTTGCATGTGACCTGCGCGTTGCGGTCGAAACTGCGAAGTTTTTCTATCCAGTTATCAAGATCGGCGTGCTGCCCCAGCCCTCCGACCCCGCACGCATGCGTGCGCTTGTCGGCCTGTCCGCGACGAAACGTATTTTGCTAACCGGTGCGAAGATTGAGGCGCAAGAGGCGCTTTCGCTGGGGCTGATTGACCAGATAAGCGACCTGGACCTTGAGGCTGATACTCTTGCCCTAATCGAACCCGCGCTTAAGGCTAAGCCGGCTCAGGTTTCCGCGATCAAAGCGCTGATCGGTTAACGTCGCCCGTTTTAATGAATGCTTGGGTGGTGTAAGGGGACTTTATGAACGATCTTTTGAACACTGCTTTGGGCTACGTGACGCCGGTACTAGAATTCGCACTTGCTTGGATTATCGATCCGGCAAATTGGGTGCAGTTCGCGCTTTTAGTTGGCGCGTACGTGGCGGCTGTATTCATTACCCGCAAATTCAACCCGCGTATCACGAAACTTCTGACTCCGGCTCAGGAGAGCACGACGATCCTGTCACAGACCCGGCGGTTTATCCTTATCTTCCTTCCTTTGCTCCTTCCGCTTTTGGCGTTTGGATTGACGGCGGTCGGCGAACAAGTAACTCGGTCTATCTTCGGCTCAGGCGAGGTCATTGCTTTCGGTAAGCGTGTGTTCTTATTCCTCGCCGCACGGGCCTTCGTGCGCGACATGCTGAGCGACCCATTGCTGAAGATGGTCGGCAAGGTCGTCCTTGTTCCTCTCGCGGCGGTCTATGCGCTGGGCTTCCTTGATCCTGTTCTTGCATGGTTAGAAACGACAGTGGTTCCTCTTGGTAATATGTCGTTTTCCGTTTTGGGACTTTTGCGGTTCCTTGTCGTTGCAACGATCATGTTTTGGCTTGGTCGCTGGTCCAACGACCAAAGTAGCGCACTTATTGAAAAGCAGGAAATGCGGCCTGCAACGAGGCAGTTGGCTGCAAAGGCGACCGAGATCGCAATCTTTGGCGCTGCATTCCTGGTCGCAATGAACATCGCGGGCGTCCCGCTGACATCGCTTGCGGTTCTAACCGGTGCGCTTGGTGTTGGTATCGGTTTCGGCCTGCAAAAGATCGCATCGAACTTTGTGTCCGGCGTCATCTTACTACTCGAAGGACAGGCGACCGTCGGCGACTATGTTGAGCTTGATGGCGGTGAGACCGGTACAATTGTTAAGATGACGGCCCGTGCCGCGATTTTGGAAACTTATGACGGCAAGTGGATCGTCGTTCCGAACGAAGATTTCATCGTCACACGGGTTATCAACTATTCCGATAGCGGTTCCGCGAACCGATATGACGTTACTTTTTCTGTCAGCTATGACACGGACATAAACAAGATTCCCGATATCGTCGCCCCCGCAGTTGCCGCGCTCGATTTCATACTGAACGACCCTATGCCGCCGGACGTTGAGCTGGAAAACTTTGGCGATAGCGGCATTGATTTCATCGTGGAATTCTGGGTCAACGGCATTGATGATGGCCGCTTCAAATACCGCAGCCACGTGCGCTTTGCGGTTTGGAATGCGCTTAAGGAAGCTGGTATCGAAATACCGTTCCCGCAGCGTGTTGTCGAAATCAAAGGCGGGTTTCCCAAAGGTTTGACTGAATGACGGACGCGCTGATAATCGGCGGTGGACCTGCCGGTTTGATGGCAGCGGAGGTATTGTCAGCGTCGGGGTTCTCTGTCGAAATAGCGGACTCGATGCCAACAGTGGGCCGAAAACTCCTGATGGCGGGTAAGTCTGGGTTGAACTTAACAAAGGCTGAGGCGAAGCCAGAGTTTCAAGCAGCATTTGGAAATGCCGAAGTAGCCCTTTCACCTATGCTTTCGGCATTCGGACCTGAAAACGTCGTCGGCTGGGTTGAGGAGCTAGGCCGGGACGTTTTTACAGGATCAACTGGTCGCGTGTTTCCCAAGGAAATGAAGGCTTCGCCACTCTTGCGGGCGTGGCTTGAAAGACTGACTAACCAAGGCGTAACAATTAAAACACGTTGGCAATGGACCGGCTGGGATGGGGATGTCGCGACGTTTGACACACCTAATGGCTCCCAAGGAATAGCGGCGAAAGCAACGGTCCTTGCGACGGGTGGAGCAAGCTGGAAACGCCTTGGGTCAAACGGGCGGTGGATAGAACATCTGGCAAACGACGTCGCGCCATTTAAACCCGCGAACATGGGTTTTGCGCTGGACTGGTCAGACCACATGACCCCGCACCATGGCTCTGCTGTGAAGGGTGTGAAATTGACAGCTGGCAACGCCACATCGCGGGGTGAATTCATCATCTCTGGCAAAGGGATAGAAGGTGGCGGAGTCTACATGGTGTCGGCGGCGGTTCGTGATGGCGCCAAGCTGACATTGGATCTCTTGCCTGATGTTTCGGCGCGAGAGATCACGGCGAAGCTCGCCGCGCCGAAAGGTAAACAGTCACTTGCAAATACGCTCCGTAAAACGCTGAAGCTCGACCCAGTAAAGCGCGCGTTGTTGAATGAGCTTGGTCGAGGTCTAGACCTGCCGCTCGCGGAAAAAATAAAAGCCCTTCCATTCCCGGCTCTTACAGCGCGCCTGATTGATGAAGCTATTTCCACAGCAGGTGGAGTTCGGTTTGACGCCTTAACAGACGACCTCATGCTGAAGTCGCGTGAAGGGGTTTTTTGTGCCGGTGAAATGCTTGACTGGGAGGCGCCAACGGGTGGCTATCTGATCACCGGTTGCCTCGCGACGGGTCGTTGGGCGGGACGAGCTGCCGCGCGGTATCTTCAGACGTCGTAGTAGTCACGGTACCAATCTACGAATGCCTTAACCCCGGTCTCGATATCCGTTTTTGGGGAGTAACCGGTTAGCTTTTGCAAGAGCGCACCATCAGCCCACGTCGCGGGGACATCACCAGGTTGGATGTCCATGAAATTTTTCTCAGCGGGCATTCCGGTGGCTTTCTCGATCGCTTCGATAAACGCCATCAACTGGACAGGCTCGCCGTTGCCGATGTTCACGATGCGGTGCGGCGCGACGGGTGAAAGACTGTCGCCATCTGGCACTTCGTCCAATCGTTCGGGGGCTGCGTCCAACAACAGCTGAATCCCGCGAACAAGGTCAGTTACATAGGTAAAATCGCGGGACATATCTCCATGATTGTACACATCAATCGGGTCGCCATTCAGCACCGCTTTGGTGAACTTGAACAGCGCCATATCCGGACGCCCCCAAGGGCCATAGACAGTGAAAAAACGGAACATCGTCGTCGGGATGTCGTAGAGGTGGGCGTAGGAGTGGGCCATGACCTCGTTTGATTTTTTGGTCGCGGCGTAGAACGACATTTGCGTGTCAGCCTTGTCCGTTTCGGCGTAGGGCATCTGCGTATTCGCGCCGTACGCCGAAGAGGTGGACGCCAAAAGCAGGTGCTTGACTGGCGTCGCGCGCACTGCTTCAAGCAAGTTGAATGTGCCGATTATATTTGCTTCTACATATGAGCGCGGTTCATCAATCGAATACCGAACACCCGCTTGCCCTGCCAAATGCACAATGAAGTCGGGCTTTTCAGTTGCCACGAGATCCATCAGCACACCGTCCGCCTCTAAACGTTCGTTTACAGCTCTAAAGTTCCCCGATTGCAGCAAGTTCGCTTGCCGACGTTCTTTCAAACGCACATCGTAGTAGTCCGTCATCGCGTCAAAACCGACGACGTCGAACCCCTGATCCAGCAGCAACTTGCAAAGATGGTAACCGATGAATCCGGCAGACCCAGTGACGAGAACTTTAGGCATTAAGACTCTCCGTCGGTCGTAGGTTCCAGCGACGAGCGACCGATTGAAACATAGGCATCAAAACCAGCGCGCTTGGCGTCTTTGGTGGAATAGATGTTGCGTAGATCGGCCATGCGTGGCGTTGTCATATGTTTCGCCATGCGTTTTAGGTCGAGCCCACGGAATTCGTTCCATTCGGTCAAGATAACCACAAGATCAGCATTGCGGGCTGCCTTATAGGCGTCTTCAACCCAGTTCACGCCGGGCAATAACGCTTCGCCCTCGTGTTTACCTTGTGGGTCGGTCACGCGCACCTTCGCACCGCCGCCAACCAGTGCAGGTACAATGGTTAATGCAGGGGCATCGCGCATGTCGTCGGTGTTGGGTTTGAACGTGACGCCTAGCACAGCAACTACCTTGCCGTTAAAGCTGCCATCACAGAGGTCGAGAAGTTTGTCGACCATCCGGCGTTTTACTTCTTCATTAACCTTAATCACAGCCTCGGTGATCTGCATTGGCACCGCGTGTTCCTGACCAATGCGTGCTAAGGCTTTGGTGTCTTTCGGGAAGCAAGATCCACCGTACCCAGGGCCGGCATGCAGGAATTTATTTCCGATGCGCCCATCAAGGCCCATGCCCTTACTGACCTGTTTGATGTCAGCGCCAGTGCGTTCGCATAAAGCGGCGATCTCGTTGATGAACGTAATCTTCGTAGCAAGAAACGCGTTGGCAGCGTATTTGATCATTTCGGCGCTTTCGAGGTCCGTTATCACGACAGGGAAGTCCCGTAAAAACAGCGGACGGTATACGTCGTTCATGACATCGCCTGCGCGTTTGGTTTGAACGCCAACCACAACACGATCAGGACGCATGAAATCGTCGATAGCGGCACCTTCGCGCAGGAACTCAGGGTTGGACGCAACGTCGAATTCAAGGTCAGGGTTTGCTTTGTGAACAACCTGTTTGACCTTGCGGTTCGTCCCGACAGGTACCGTCGATTTGGTGACGATGACGGTATAATCTTTGGCGGCGAGGGCAATTTCCTCTGCTACCGCCATCACGAACGTAAGATCCGCATGTCCGTCACCGCGGCGGGTCGGCGTGCCAACAGCGATGAATACCGCTTCCGCGCTTTCAATCGCGGCCGCGAGGTCCATCGTGAACGTCAAACGCCCCGCATCGACGTTTTTGGCCATAAGCTCTTCCAAGCCAGGTTCGTAAATCGGGACTTCGCCCGCTTCTAGCTTAGCAATCTTAGCTGGATCTTTGTCGACGCAAACAACATCGTGCCCGAAGTCGGAAAAACAAACACCCGACACGAGGCCCACATAGCCCGTTCCGATCACTGCGATTTTCATGGTTTAGCCTCAAGATTGTTTTGACAGTTGCATACCGCAAGGCATGTCTTTGCTGCCAGCCCAAATCTGAGCGCCGTGAAATCTGTTGGGGGGATGTGCCTCTAACGCTTCAGCAGGCATATTACGGTTTGCCACATAATTTTGGCATCAAACCAAATCGATGCATTGCGCTGATAGATAAGATCAAGCGCTGCTTTACGTGGAATGCAGCGGGTCGTGTAAATCTGTTCGGTCTCAGTGGGTGACTTCGTACGGGCAATAAGGCGCTCTTCGTGGCGATGGTAATGCAAGGTCGCCAAACCGGTTACCCCAGGGCGAGACTGAAGGACCGCTTGATAAATTTCTGGGAACGCATCGGTGTATTGGCGTAGCGGTGGGCGAGGTCCAACAAAGCTCATATCCCCTCTGAGTATGTTTATTATCTGCGGGGTTTCATCCAAACGAAAACGGCGAAGCATCCGGCCTACCGGTGTAATTCGACCTTTTTTGTCCCCTCCAGTTACCCCCGCATCGGCCCCGTCAAGAGTTGTATACATCGTACGGAATTTGATGATTTTGAACGGTGTACCTGGCGCTTTCATGCGTTCGGAAATGTAGAAAATCGGTCTGCCTTCCAAAACAAGGAGTAGAACCGCGACGCAAATGATGATGGGGGCGATGAACACAATCCCGATTCCAGCAACGACAAGGTCAAATACGCGTTTTGTTGGGCGAATACGTTTGAAACGTGTGCTTTTGTGGGCAGCGCCATCCTTGAGCGAAGGTCGGACGAGCGAATTAAACGAAATGGATCGAGAAGTTTCCGGAAACGAGTATTTAGGCTTCTCGAATAATACCAGTTTTGTCACCTTTGGCATTTATTACGCAACTTTCGCAGTTGGAAATCAGATGTATTGCATTCCGCCCACGGGTTATTGCCGAGATTTCGGCTGCGTTAGAATTGGGTTGCGGTCAGGCGTGGTACAATGTCAGACCAATATGTATGGTAAGTGTTAACAAAAAATTTCTCTTCGCGTGTGCAGCGGTTGCGGCGGTTTGCGCGACGACATCAGTTGCGCAAGATGACTGGCGTACAAACTATACATTGTATGGCACGCCTGGTATCATTGATATGCCGTCTGCCGTTGCGCCTGCCGACGGAGAGCTTTCGGCGACTTTGGCGATGTTCGCGGAAAATTGGCGAACAACCTTTTCGTTCCAGGTGCTGCCGCGCCTCACAGGGAGCTTTCGGTATTCGCATATTTACTCTTATGATCGCAGTTTCGACCTGCAATATCAAATTGCTACCGAAGGGCAGTATCGCCCTGCAATAGCCGTTGGCTTGCGGGACTTCTTGGGCACAGGGCTTTACAGTAGCGAGTTTATCGTCGCAACAAAAACGGTGAGCCCGAATGTTCGGGTTTCCGGTGGTTTGGGCTGGGGCCGTTTGGCGTCGCACAACGGATTCACTAATCCTCTGGGAGCGTTAGATGAGGCGTTCGAGGTTCGCCCCAACGATAGGTCTGGAAAAGGCGGAACCGTACTTAGCGGTCGATTTTTCAGAGGAGACGCAGCGTTTTTCGGGGGTGCAGAATTTCGCGTAAGCGATGAGTTGACCGCACTCGTTGAGTATTCGTCAGATGCGTACAATATTGAAGAATCTCGAGCAGGCTTTGACCGTCGCTCCCCTTTAAACTTTGGGGTGAAATGGCAGCCAAACAGTACTTATCAACTGGGTGCCTATTACCTGTACGGAACAGATATCGGAATTTCCGCGACGATCATTATCGACCCTACCAGCTCAAGCTTTCCGAGTGGGCTTGAGACAGCTCCGATGCCAGTTGGCGTGCGTGCTGAAGCTGAAGGAGTAGCGGCGGCTGCGTCATGGGACACGCCTTCGGCGCAAGCTTCCGGTGTTGAAACCTTGGGGCAGGTTATGGCGACGGATGGTTTCCGTTTGCTAGGTGCCGAAGTTAACGGCAATACGATGCGGGTCCGCTATGAAAACTCAACCTACCGCGCGGAGGCGCAAGGGTTGGGTCGTGTCGCACGAATGTTGAGCCATGTAGCGCCTACAAATGTCGACACTTTCATTCTGGAGCCCACTCAGCATGGGATAGCGTTGTCCGCGGTAACGATAAGCCGTGACGACCTTGAAGAGCTCGAAAATGCGCCTAATGCTGCTGCACTATCGTATGATCGCGCCATTTTTGGGGATGCAGCGGGCGCTGCCCCAATGATTGGTTGGGATGATCCAAATCCTGCGTTCCTGTGGGGTATTTCACCGTATCTTGAAGTGTCATTATTTGATGGCGATAACCCTGCTCGTGCTGACTTGGGCCTTGAGGCGTCTTTCCAGTATGAAATTCAGCCAAATCTTGTTTTGTCGGGTGCTTATCGCCATAGGCTCGTTGGGAACCGCGATGAGATTGGTTCAATTTCACCTTCAACACTTCCGCCAATTCGCCGAGAAGGTCTGCGGTACGGCGCTGAAAGCGGCGGCGGCATCGAGAATTTGACGTTGACGTGGTATGGTCGTCCAGCGACTGATTTATACTCGCGCGTTTCTCTGGGGTATTTGGAACGTATGTTTGGCGGTGTTTCCGCTGAATTGCTTTGGAAGCCTATCGATAGCCCGCTCGCACTTGGAGCAGAGGTTAACTATGCGATCCAGAGGGACTTTGACCTTGGGTTTGGCTTTCAAGATTACGATATCGTGACGGGCCATGTGTCTGCATATTACGATTTCGACAACGGTTTTCAGGCACAGCTTGATGTTGGCCGTTACCTTGCAGGCGACATAGGTGCGACGTTCCGACTTGACCGCGAATTCGATAACGGTTGGAAAATCGGGGCGTACTTTACACTGACAGATGTTCCGTTTGATGACTTCGGTGAAGGGTCTTTTGATAAAGGGATCGTTTTTGAGATACCGACGGATTGGGTTCTCGGGCGTCCGACGCGTAATTCAACGGCGACGCGGTTGTCATCTTTGGAAAGGGATGGCGGAGCTCGCCTGAGGGTGGATGGCCGATTGTATGAGATTGTCCAAGATGGGCATCAAGGAACGATGGGCGACCAATGGGGACGGTACTGGCGATGAAGTGGATTTGTGGAGCTGCGCTGACTGTTCTAGCATCATGTGGACCGCTTGGGCGAAACGAAAACGCTATAGGCGCAGTTCGCGGAGTTACCGGTTCGAACGCGCAAAACGAATCGCCTGCCGCAGATGCGTTTACCGGATGGGCGCTTGCTGGGCTTGAGGAGCAATCTTCGGACCGACTGCTCCTAAACGTATTTGAAATTGGAGCCGCCGCTGCAATGGTGCAAATTGGCACCAATGGCTCTCGGGCCACTTGGGTCAGCACAGAAGGTGCCTCAATAACGATCGAGCAGGGCGTTATCGTTGGAACACGGGGATTCGGGGCCGACTTAATGGGACTTCAAACCCCAGTCGCCGGAGCCGCACTTCAAGATTCGTCTAACTACATAAGAACACACGACTTACTTAACGGCCTTGGTCAAATTGAGCGACATGAATATCAGTGCGTTTCTTCGTTCCTGAAAGAAGAAACGCTAGAGATATCCGACAAGAGCTATGAAACTTCTGCTTATCGCGAGGCCTGTCAGGGCGAGAATTACAGTTTCGAAAACACTTATTGGCTAACGTCTGACGGTTCATTCGTGCAGTCAGTTCAATGGATTTCGCCCGAACTTGGGCATATTGGGTACCAAAAGCTCTAGTTTCACAGTTCCTGCTTGCTTTTCGTACCTGCCAAAGTATTCTACACATGATTTTTTCGCACTGGAGTTTATTATGAAAATCAAGACACTTGTCGCAGCTGGCGCACTTGCTACAGCATCCACGACTTCGTTCGCGGGTAACAATGACGCAGTAGTTATCACACCTGCTCCTGACTTCGTTGCACCTGCAGCTACTAACTCACCTTCCGCAAAGTACATTGTTCCGATCGTAGCTTGCTTGATCATCTGTACTGCTCTGGGTTCCGGTGGCGGTTCCTGAACTTTAAGCTTATAAAAGTTTGGAAAAGGCAGGCCTCGCGCCTGCCTTTTTTACGTTCAGGTCTAACCTCTGCGGCGACCAAGCATTGCTAAACGGATGAACATGCGTTCCACCAAAGCGCGATCCGGTGCCGAGTGAACAGACCTTAGCGTCAGGTCCGTGTCCGTAATCGTTCCAAGCGCATCTTCCAGGTTAATCCGCCCCCAGCTCGATGCTTGACGCATTAAGCGGTCCCGTCGCGGGCCGAAGACGGGCGGGCGAAGACGGCCGATACCAGCCCCGGCACCGCCGGGGTCCGACGCGACTGTATGCAACTGACGGAAGTGACGTAACGCGCCGATGCAAAGTGCGACAGGTTGCGTACCTTGCGCGTAAAGGCGGCTAAGTACGGGGCCAATCTCGGCAGCCTTTAAATCGGCAACCACGTTTAGAATGTCATCTAGGTCGGCTTCGTTGGATACCGGTGCGCAGGCCTCGACGTCGGCGACGGACACCTCTCCTGCTTCCCCTGTCATATATAGGCCGAGCTTTTCGATCGTTTGGCGGAAATCCCCTGGTGACAGTTCGCGTGCGAGAGACGTTATGAGCTCCAACGCGTCACGCTCAACATTCGTTAACCCAGCTTCACGAAGCGAACCTTCGATTTCTTCACGCGTGGGCGGATCATCGTAGACGCCAGCGGCATAAGCGGACGAATGACCCTCAAACAGTTTGCGTAAGGATGATCGAGCATTCAACTGGCCAGCTGTCACGACGATTTGCGCGTCGCCCTCAACCCAATCTGCAAGTGCTGGTGCAATCGCCTTCGTAACACTATCCCCTGCTTCCTCGATGAACGCGACCCTCGGGCCGGGGAAGAACCCCTGCGCTTTGATCGCATCCCCGAGCAAGGCGGGATCTTTGCGCAGCTCGGTGCCCGTCATCCGCGTCAGGCGCATTTCTTCTTCGCCGTTGGGTCCGACCAATGCTTTGATGACCTCTTGGCGTTTCAACGCAACCCGCATTGCGTCACCACCGTAGATCAAAATACCCGCACCTTTGGAATCAGGCTTTCGAAAGTAATTGGCGGCATCGCGTGCAGAAAGTTTCATGGGCTAGCGCCCTGCCGACGCAACGATGATATCCGTGACGATCAGGTCTGCCAGCGCAATTGCCAGACGATCACGCGCGTCATCTTGGGCTTCGCGGGTGGCAACGGTGGTGCCAAATGCTGAATAGGCGGTGAAAGTTACCGCGATTCCTGACGCAAGCGGAGTATCATTGCCCTGTTCTGTCAGTTCCCATGTAGCTTTGCCGGGCAGATTGAAGCGGTTGATGTCTTGCGCGGATGAGATCACGACCGCCTCTTCACCTATTTCAAGCTGAACCGTGAGTAAATAGTCGCCCTGCTCAACCCGCCCGAGCCGATCCTCAAGACGTGTGCGTAGACGGAACCCTTCTGGCGTATCTGGTGCACGATACGCAATACGGCCCCGCAAAGTGCGCGCTGATCCGTTTGTGCCATAGACAGGTGTGAACCCGCAGCCTGCCAATGGCAGTGCAGCAAGTACGCCCAAGAATTTACGTCTGTCAGATGACAACATTGATAATCCGGCCCGGTACAACAATCAGCTTTTTGGGCGCGTTGCCCTCCAATGCCTTAACCACAGCCTCATCCGCCAGCGCGAGTTTTTCAACCTCTTCCTTGCTCATGTCTTTTGGAACGGCAAGTTCAGACCGACGTTTACCGTTAATCTGGATTGGCATGGTGATGGTGTCTTCGACCAGCATCGCCTCATCCGCAACGGGCCATGGCGCGTTCGCGATCAGGCCATCACCACCCAGCATCGCCCAGATATCCTCAGACAAGTGCGGCGTCATTGGTGACATCAGCTGTGCTAGGGTTTTCATCGCCTGACGCTTAGCGTCGCCACCCGCCTTGGACTTCGCAATGGCACCCGTGAAACCGTAAAGCTTGGCGATGGATGCGTTGAAGCCAAAGGATTCCACACCTTGTGTGACGTCATGAATGGCCTTGTGCATATCGCGCAGCAGGGCTTCGTCTTGGTCGTTGGAGGCATCTGTGTTGGACGCGATTTCCGTTGCGATACGGTAGACGCGTGACAGGTGTTTGTGCGTCGCTTCCGCGCCGGAGGCCGTCCACTCCACGTCCCGCTCAGGAGGGGAGTCGGACAGCACGAACCAACGAGCCGTATCCGCGCCATACTGATCAATGATCGCCACTGGATCGACAACGTTGTTCTTGGATTTCGACATTTTGGCAGACGGGATGATGTCCACTTGCGTTCCGTCTTTTAGGAAACCACCGCCATCACGAAGCTCGACTGCTTCAGGGTAGTGATAGACTGGGCGGCCGTCTGCTCCGTCGGTTTTAAAGATCGCGTGTGTCACCATGCCTTGAGTAAACAAAGCATCGAACGGCTCGATAGCCGACGCAGGCAAGTGGCCTGTCTTGTGCATCGCACGGGCAAAAAAGCGCGAATAGAGCAGGTGCAAAATCGCGTGTTCGATGCCGCCGATGTACTGATCGACATTCATCCAATAATCCGCGTCGGCCTTTTCGGTCGGTGTCTGTGCGTGGGGTGCAGTAAAGCGGGCGAAGTACCAACTGGAGTCAACGAAGGTGTCCATTGTGTCGGTTTCACGCAGGGCGTCTTTGCCACAGGATGGGCACGGCACGTTGCGCCAAGTTGGATGGCGGTCTAGCGGGTTGCCAGGAATGTCGAACGAGACATCGTAAGGCAGCTCAACCGGCAAGTTCTCTTTCTTTTCGGGCACCACACCGCAGTCGTCACAATGAACAACTGGGATAGGCGCGCCCCAGTAGCGTTGGCGGCTCAGACCCCAATCGCGCAGGCGGAACTTGGTGACGCCTTGACCAACGCCATTTTCTTCGCAGAAATCCACAGCCTTGTTGATCGCGTCTTCACCATTTGTGGCTGGGTCCCAAGCGAAGGGCGTCACCCAATGAACCATGTCGGTTTTGTTGGGGACGAAGGCCTCGGTCAATTCAGGATCACTATCCGCGGACGGTAGGAATGTCGGGATGATTGGCAGCTCGTACTTCTTGGCGAAGTCAAAATCACGCTGGTCGTGCGCTGGGCAGCCGAAGATCGCGCCGGTGCCGTAGTCCATCATGATGAAATTCGCGATGTAGATGGGCAGTTTCCATGATGTGTCAAACGGGTGACGCACGCGCAGGCCCGTGTCAAAGCCCAGCTTCTCGGCCTTCTCCAAAGCCTCAGCCGTCGTGCCACCTTTGCGGCATTCGGCGTTGAAGGCTGCGATATCTGCATTGTCTTGCTCAAGCTCCTTGGCGAGCGGATGATCAGGTGAGATGCCAACGAAAGATGCGCCCATAAGGGTGTCAGGGCGGGTTGTGTAAACCTCAACCCGATCATGCGCGCCAATACCTTCGAGCATCGAGAACGAGAACTGAAGGCCACGTGACTTGCCGATCCAGTTTTCCTGCATCAGGCGCACCTTGGCGGGCCAGTTATCCAAACCATCCAGTGCTTCCAGAAGCTCATCGGCATAGTCGGAAATCTTGAAGAACCACTGGGTCAGGTCCTTACGCTCAACCTCGGCACCAGAGCGCCAGCCTTTGCCGTCGATCACCTGTTCATTGGCCAACACGGTCATATCGACCGGATCCCAGTTCACGGTGGCGTTTTTGCGATCAATCATACCTGCGTTCAACATATCGATGAACAGGGCCTGCTGCTGGCCGTAGTATTCAGGGTCACAAGTGGCGAACATGCGCGACCAGTCGATGCCTAGGCCCAGCGGCTTCATCTGCGCGACCATGTCGTCGATGTTTTGGTAGGTCCAATCCTTGGGGTGGCCACCGGATGCCATCGCCGCGTTCTCGGCGGGCATACCAAAGGCGTCAAAACCCATCGGGTGCAGCACGTTATGGCCTGTCGCCAGTTTATAGCGCGCGATTACGTCGCCCATCGTGTAGTTGCGCACGTGGCCGATGTGGATGCGGCCGGACGGGTAGGGGAACATCTCAAGCACGTAGTATTTGGGCTTGTCGTCACTGCGGACGGCCTTAAAAGTTTCGGCTTTATCCCAAGCGGCTTGCCACTTTGCTTCGATTTCGGAGGGGGAGTATTGCGACATGTCGTGTCCTTAAAAGCGAACGCCGGGTGCTGGACCCGGCGCCTGAAATACTATGGGTTGCGCCTGTTTTACAGTGCGCCGTCTGCGATGCGGATTTGGCGTGCGCGTGAAAGGATTGCATCCTCAATCGCACGGGTTGTTTCAGCGGCGGCAGGGCCGGAACGCGTCAGAAGCGAAACGTTCAATGACCGCGCATCAAGTGCAGGGTCAGTGATGTAGATCGTCGCGCGATAGGCGCGGCTGCCACCGGGTGGTGTGCCGTAGCCTAAGACGATAACGCCAGTGAATGGATCAACGGATTCAACAGGTAAGAAGCTAAGCACATCCAAAGACGCAGCCCAGAGGTAGCGGTTCACGGCTACGTTTTCGACGCCGCGCGTTCGTGATGCCTGTGATGTGCCAGCGTTGTCGTTGCCACCGCCGCCCAAACTGCCGATTGACCCGAATGGATTGCTGCCGGAAAGGCTGCCTGATCCGCCGCACGCAGAAAGCGTGGCAATCAAGCCAATTCCAAAAGTCATGCGAATGCGTTTCTTAAATCCGGTCACAGGATCGCCCTTTGCGCTTTTTGCTTAGCAAATGTGTAGCGAAGGGGGGCAGGTGCCACAAGACCCGAGGTTGATGCGAACCGGAGAGTTTCTTGTCTAACAAATAAAAAGGGCGGCTCCCGAAGGAACCGCCCAATCTTTAGATAACTTCAGGTTCAATTAGAACGCGAAGGAAATCTCAACAGTTGTACCGTGCTTCAGCTCGTAGCCACCGAATGTGTCGATGTCATCGGAAGTAGCTGTCGCAGCGTTGTTGCTGTCAGCGAAGGAAGCAAGAACAGATGCGCCGCCACCGAGGTCGTATTCAGCAACTACGTAGTTAGCGAAGTCGTTGTCTGTAACGCTGCTACCATCGATCATACCAGCAGTAATTACGAGGCCGTTGCCGACGTCATAAGAACCCTGCAGAGCGTACTCATCGTTGCCACGGTCGTCGTTGTAGTATGCTGCAACAGATACTGGGCCAGAAGCGTAAGCAACAGAAACACCCATTGCATCGTTAGCAACGCTTTCCATTACGTAGTAAGCACCCAATGTGATGTCGCCGACTGTGTAGCCAACTTCAATACCAGTGGAGTCTGTACCAGCAGTAGAGTTTTCAGCGTAAGCAAGCTCAACGTCGAAACCAGCTACGGACGTCTGAGCGAAGAGACCGAGAACTTCAGCGTCAACGTAGTCGCCGTTAGCTACAGAACCAGAAACGCCGCCAAAAAGACCGGATGCTTCTTGGTATGCCATACCAACTGTGAAGTTGCCGAATGTACCAACAACACCCAAGGACAGCTGTGTGAAGTCGTCGTCAGCTTCTACGCCATTGTCGTCTGCAACTGCATAAGACACGGATGCATCTACGTTTCCGAAGGACAAGTCGCCACGAAGAACGATTTCGTCGGAAGCATCGGAGAAGTTGTCGGCGCCCATGTCACCAGCAGACTGCCAGTGTGTTTCTGCTGCGAAGTCTGTAACACCGAAGTGCAGGCCAGCAGTGTCGGAAGACAGGGACATTTCCCAGTCATCAAAGTTGACGTCGGTCCCGTTAGGGCGGCCGTTTTCGTCAATGATGTTCAGGTCAAAAGACGCAGCAGCTGTCAGGCCGTTGTCGAGAGCTTGGGAAAGCCCAACATCGACACCAGCGTCGTAGTAAAAGCCGTCTTCGACGTCGTCATTGTAACCAACAGTAACATCACCTGTAAAGGAGACTTCAGCAGCAGCGGCGCCAGCGAAGGCGACGAGAGCTGTAGATGCGAGAAGCATGTTTTTCATTGTGTAATTCCTCGTGTTTGCATTCTTCGAGAATGCCAGTTCAACTAGCATTGAAGGGTGTTTGCGCCCAAAGCTTTGCACACTCAAGGAAATTGGCCACTCAAAACCGTCCTGCTGGAGAAATGATGCAGACGTGCCACACACCCTTATACCGTATTATGGCCATGACAGCCCTTAGATAACGGCCTATGTCAAAGTGAAACACAAAACACGCCGATTTATCAGGAGGTTGCTATGGCCCTGCAAGATATCAAGGACCGGATCAGTTTAGCGGAAGAGAAGGCAAGACGCGTTGCGGGAAGTACCCAGCTTATCGCCGTATCCAAGGTACAGCCCAACGAACGCGTCCAAACGATTCTCGAACAGGGGCACCGTGTGTTTGGTGAAAACCGTGTGCAGGAGGCTGCAGGTAAGTGGCCAGCATTTCGTGAGCAGTTTGAGGGAATCGATTTACACCTCATTGGCCCGCTGCAAACCAACAAGGCACGCCAAGCGATGGAACTTGCACAGTCTATCCATACTTTGGACCGCGCCAAGCTCGCAAAAACATTCGCGCGCTTGGCGCAAGAGATCGGGAATTGCCCTGACCTCTATATACAGGTGAACACGGGCGCGGAGCCGCAAAAGGCCGGCGTGTTGCCAGCGGATGCGGATGCATTTGTGGCTGAGGCAATTGCAATGGACCTGCCCGTGCGTGGTTTGATGTGTATTCCACCGGTTGATGAAGACCCTGCATTGCATTTCGCAATGCTTGGTAAAATCGCGGCCCGCAATGGGCTAACTGGTCTGTCGATGGGGATGTCTGGTGACTTTGAAACCGCAGTTGCCCTTGGGGCGACCCATGTGCGCGTCGGGTCCGCAATCTTTGGGGACCGCGTGCCGCCAGGGGGCTAAAGCACGATAAGGCGTGATTTAGGTAATAAGCGTGGTGTGATCCATGTGAGGTCCGCAGGTCGTAGTCCAATGCACCCTTCCGTTGGGTGGCCCGGTTTGCGCCAGCGGTGAATGAAAATCGCTGATCCACGGTCTTTTACGGCATTCGGCCAGTTCCAATCCGTCAGAATGACAAGGTTGTATAAAGGGTCCGAGCGGCGCAGTTTTTCGTGGCTGTATATATAGGGCGCTTGAACCATCTGATTATAGTCGGGCTGGGACGGATCATCTGACCACAAATCACGCGGGCGAATTGGCTTTGCACGACTGGTGGGTTTCTCAACCCTATCTGCGCGAAACAACACACCGACAATCTTGTGCGTGCCACGCGGCGTTGCCCCGTCCCCCTCCATTTTATGATCACTCAGGCCGCCTTTGCCAATTGAGCAAGGAAATTTGCGGTTTAGAAAACGTAAATGGGTCGGGGTGACGACAAGATCAGTGGGTTTCATACCACGAGATTGAGCAGAACTGAGCGGGTTGTTCAAGCAGCCCCGCAGCGCCTAGTGTGCACCAAAGGGGAGCGGTATGCCAACAATTGTTATTGGGACCACGCTGTTGGCAGCTTTGCTGCATGCCTGTTGGAATGCGCTCGCAAAAGGGGCCGCAGACAAACACCTGAGCATGGCGGGCGTTATAATCGGGCATTTGCCGCTTGCTGTTGTCGGGTTGTTTTTCGTTCCAATGCCGGATTTGGCATGTTGGCCGTATTTGCTGGGGTCGTTGTTGTTTCACTTTGGCTATCAGGTGTTTTTGCTGAATTCCTATCGCATTGGCGATCTAACACAGGTTTACCCTGTTGCACGTGGGATCGCGCCGTTGATCGTTGCGATGGTGTCTGTGTCGTTCCTGAACGTTATCCTTGGCTGGCAAGAAGTTATGGCCATTGTCTTGATTGGCACAGGGTTACTGTCACTTGGCCTTGTGCGTGGGCACGGCGGCGTGAGAAACCACAAAGCGGCGATGCTTGCGGCGATTACGGGGTGCTTTATTGCCGGATATTCACTGGTGGACGGGCTTGGCGCGCGTGTCGCGGGCACGGCTGTTGGGTTCTACGGGTGGTCCGCCATAGGAAACGCATTCGTCTTCACGCTGTATATGCGCGTAGCCAAGCCAGGAACGTTGTCGCGGCTGTGGACTGAGGGGCGATTTGTGCTGATCGTGGGCGGGTGTGCGTCTTATTGCGCTTACGTTTTGGTGGTATGGGGGTTCATGCAGGCGCCAATCGCGTTGGTGACGGCCTTGCGCGAGACATCCATTATATTCGCGTTGTTCATTGGCGTGTTCTTCATGGGTGAACGATTGGACCTGTTTAAGGTCGGGTCGACATTCCTCACGCTTATCGGCGCGATCTTACTTCGGTTTGCCCGCTAAAGAAGGTGGCCGGATTTGCTGGCTTTGGTCGCTAAATAGGCTTGGTTGTGACGATTTTCCCCAACTCTAAGCGGCACACGCTCTGTCACGTCTAAACCGCAGCTTTCCAGCTTTGCGATTTTGGCGGGATTGTTTGTCAGCAAACGAACTTGCGAGAACCCCATTTTTTGCAGGATTTCCCCGCCAATGCGAAAGTCACGTTCATCATCGGCAAATCCAAGGCGGTGATTTGCCTCAACTGTATCGAAACCTTGATCCTGCAAGGAATAGGCACGCATCTTATTGGCAAGTCCAATGCCGCGCCCCTCTTGATTCAGATACAAAAGGACGCCGGCGCCTTCAGACCCCATTTGCGCCATTGCGCCGCGCAGTTGCGGGCCGCAGTCACATTTAAGGCTGCCAAGCACATCGCCAGTGAAACAGGCGGAATGCAATCGCGCCAGGACGGGTTTGCCGCGATCAGGATGACCGATTTCAATTGCATAGTGTTCCTCACCACCGTCATCGGGGCGGAAAATGTGAACACGCCCTGCCTCAGATGCGTCCATGGGAAGACCGGCGTGAACAACACGTGTTAGGGGACTTGCCTCGGGATCAGAAATCGCATCGGTGGACACGAGCGTTAAGTCATTCGCAGCGGCGAAGCTTTTGGGGTCTAAAACGGGTGCACAAAGAACGGACGGCAGCAATTGCGCTGACTTCGCGAGAGAAATAGCCGCGTGGACGGGCCCAGCTGGGCCATCGCGTAAAGTTTTCAGTGGACCCTTCATGGGATGATTAAGATCATCAGCGGGGTCTGCAATTGAACGCGCCCAAGTTACGGTTGCGAAACTGGGCAGCGCGATGCGGGCGATGTCACCATCATATGCATGCGCCTTAA
The DNA here is from genome assembly GCF_900185015.1 of Octadecabacter ascidiaceicola. Lineage (GTDB taxonomy): Bacteria > Pseudomonadota > Alphaproteobacteria > Rhodobacterales > Rhodobacteraceae > Octadecabacter > Octadecabacter ascidiaceicola. The sequence goes on from NZ_FXYD01000004.1 coordinate 224,354, forward strand.
GCGTGTGGGCGCGCCATCCTGTGATTGCAAGGACTGGATCAGGGCCGATTGAGCGAAGGCTATCAAACCTGTCCTTCGTTAGCGTTTCAACGGCGAGTATGACCAATCCGCTCGACATAACGACAGGCACACCCGTTCGCAAATCTGCGCGGGCGCGGGCTAGGCGTTCAGTTGTGTCCGGTGCGAATGTCATAAATAGCCTCAAATTACTGCAATCGAATACCTGTAAGTGCGGGAAATTGAAACAATTACCCCTCATTCGACACGACGGCGTGAGAAGTTGCCATAAAACTTGTGTGAACAAGTATCTCAACACATCTAGGATGCAACGAAGGAGATACCAGTAATGGCACAACTCAAGAAAATTCTACTTGTCGACGATGATGAAGATCTGCGCGAAGCGCTTGGTGAACAATTGCTTATGACCGAGGACTTTGATGTCTTTGAAGCAGGCAATGGCGCTGAGGCAATGACGAAAGCCAAAGAAGGGCTTTATGACCTTGTAATACTGGACGTCGGTCTTCCTGATACGGACGGACGAGAGCTGTGCCGCCTGATGCGCAAACAGGGCGTGAAATGCCCTGTGGTTATGCTGACGGGCCATGATGGGGATAGTGATACGATCCTTGGTCTGGATGCCGGTGCGAATGATTATGTGACTAAACCGTTCAAGTTCCCAGTGCTTTTGGCCCGCATCCGCGCCCAGCTGCGCACGCATGAGCAGTCTGAAGATGCCGTATTCACGCTTGGGCCTTACACGTTCCAGCCGGCGCAAAAGCTGTTGGTTACCGAAGACGAGAAGAAGATTCGTTTGACCGAGAAAGAGACGAATATCCTGAAGTATCTTTACCGCGCGACCGAAGGCGTCGTGGCGCGGGACGTTCTTTTGCACGAGGTTTGGGGCTACAACGCTGGCGTTACAACTCACACGCTTGAGACGCATATTTATCGACTGCGTCAGAAGATTGAGCCAGACCCAAGCAATGCGCGTTTATTGGTAACAGAAAGTGGCGGATATCGTCTCGTTGCTTGATACAGATCAAGGCTTTGCCTGTTGATGCAGGCTAGCCAGAAGAAGTTCCTAATTGACGGGGTTTCTTCACTTTTTCCCTGTTGGACTTGCCCCGGCCTTAGTTGGTCGGGGCTTTTTTATTTGTGCGGCTGGAAAGTGGGGCGCTGCCCCGTCCTTCGAACTCCCCGGGATATTTGAGAAACAAAAGCAAATGGGACGCGAGAAGGGATGGACCTTGAGGGGTTGTCCTGTTCCAGTGGCGCTAAGGGAGAATTGGCATGAAGATTGAACCGTTTGGCGTAGAGCAGTGGATGAATGCTTGGGAAACCAAGTGTGAGTTGAATTTGGCTGAGACGTGCGTGGCGTCTTTGACGCTTTCGGAATTGATGCAGATGGCGGGGGCGACGCAACAGATGCCAAGTGAGTTGGCGGCTATGCAGATGACCTATGGCGAGATTCGCGGATCAACCCGATTGCGTGGGCTGGTGGCAGGGATGTTTGCTGACCAGAGCGCCGGAAATGTGCTGATTACCCATGGGACGATTGGGGCGAATCACTTGGTTTATCAGACGCTTGTCGGTGCTGGGGATCATGTCGTTGCCGTGACGCCGACGTATCAACAACACACAGCAATTCCGCGGTCTTTAGGCGCCGAGGTGACCGAAGTGGCGTTAAGTGAGGCGGGCGATTGGTTGCCGGATTGGGATGCTGTTGCCGCAGCAGTTACGCCGGCCACTAAGGTTATTGCGCTGACTAATCCGAATAATCCGACGGGCGCATTGATTGAGCGCACGGGGTTGGAGCGTGTTGCCGAGATTGCGCGATCTGTTGGCGCCTGGGTTCTGTGTGATGAGGTTTATCGCGGGACTGAGCAGGGTGATCCTGTGCCGTCTATCGTTGATGTCTATGACAAAGGCATTTCTACGGGTTCGACGTCGAAGGCATTTTCCCTAGCGGGGTTACGGTTGGGATGGATCGTGGGGCCGGAAGAACTGCTTGATGCGTGTGAAATTCACCGTGATTACACGACGATTAGTGTCGGTATGGTCGATGATTATTTCGCGGCGATGGCGATTGAGGCCAAGGACGTGATTTTAGAACGTTCGCATGACATCACGCGCGGCAACCTTGAAATCTTGGACGCATGGGTGCAGGGCGAGCCTAAGGCGCGGTATGTAAAGCCGAATGCGGGGACCACAGCGTTCGTGGTGCTTAATCTGGATATTTCGTCGTATGATCAATGTGTTGCGCTGTTGAAAGATACTGGCGTTATGTTTACGCCGGGGTCGGCGCTGGGCGTTGAGGGTTATGTGCGGATCGGGTTTGCATGTTACCCGCAAGTTCTTAAGGAAGGGTTAGAACGGGTGTCGCAGTGGCTGGCAAAGCAACCTGCGGCCAGTTAGAGTCCCGTAAAATCAGGAGAATTTCATGTCATTTACGCTAGCTACTTGGAACATCAACTCGGTTCGTTTGCGCGAGGGTTTGGTTGCGCGGTTGATGACGGAGGAAGCGCCGGATGTGCTGTGTTTGCAGGAGTGCAAAAGCCCTGTTGAAAAGATCCCGTTAGAGCAGTTTCACGCCCTTGGTTACCGCCACATGGTTGCCCGTGGGCAGAAGGGGTACAACGGCGTTGCGATCTTTTCAAAGATGGCGATTGAGGAAGTGGACGCACAAGATTTTGCGTCCCTCGGCCACGCCCGCCACATCGCGGGGCGGTTGGAAAATGGCGTAACGGTTCACAACTTTTATGTGCCAGCTGGCGGCGATAAACCAGACCGTGAGGTCAACGAAAAGTTCGGTCAAAAGCTCGACTATCTATCTGAAATGCGGGACTATTTTAACGCAGATAAGCCCAAAAAGGCGATCCTTGTTGGGGATTTGAACATCGCGCCGCGTGAAGACGATGTTTGGGATCATAAGAAGCTTTTGAAAATCGTGAGTCACACACCTGTGGAGGTCGAGGCACTTGCCGAAACACAGGCAGCTGGCGATTGGGTTGATGTGACCCGCGCGGACGTGCCCGAGGGTAAGTTATACAGCTGGTGGAGCTATCGCGCGAAGGATTGGGATGCGGCCGATAAGGGGCGTCGTTTGGACCATGTTTGGGCCACGCCTGATATCTCAAATTCTGCCCATTCGAGCCGTGTAATTCGCGCTGTTCGCGGGTGGGAGCAGCCCAGTGACCATGCGCCAGTTTTTGCGACGTTTGATCTATAAATTGGTGTGTCACACTCCGTACACAATGCGTACACAACCTGTACATACCGCGTATGTACAACTGGCACTTGGACTTTGGTGCGCGCTTGCCCATATAGACGCAAACGAGATGCGCTAATTCGGAGACGAAAATGATTGAGCTTGGTGGCGAACAGCAGTCCGCGGTCGCGGATGATTTGATTAAGGACGTAAACGAAGACACGTTCATGCAGGACGTTGTTGAGGCGTCTAATGAAGTTCCGATCATCGTCGATTTTTGGGCTGGATGGTGTGGCCCGTGCAAAACGCTTGGGCCGAACTTGGAAGCTGCCGTTAAGAAAGCCGGCGGGCGGGTGAAGATGGTGAAGGTCGATGTGGACCAGAACCAAGCCATCGCTGGCCAGTTGCAAATTCAATCCCTACCGACGGTTTATGCGTTCTTTAACGGCAAACCTGTTGACGGGTTCCAAGGAGCATTGCCACCAAGCGAAGTTGAAGCCTTTGTGAACAAGATCGCCGAAATGGGGCCAGAGCCGGACAACGGGTTGGATGACGCGGTAGAAGCGGCGGAAACCATGCTGGCGGATGGCGATTTCGCGGATGCGGTTGAGACGTTCTCGGCGATTTTAGAAGAAGACGGTATGCACGCAGGGGCAGCAGGCGGTCTGATCCGCGCGCATCTTGCGCTTGAGGATCTGGAAAACGCGGAAGCCGTGTTGAATGGCGTTCCGGCAGAATTGCACGACGCACCCGAAGTTGAAGCGGCGCGCGCGACATTGGAATTGGCTAAAAAGGCCGCCGATGCTGGCCCCGTTGCTGAATTGATGGCAGCGGTTGAGGCGAATGGTGATGATCACCAAGCGCGCCTTGATCTAGCGGTTGCGCTGCATGCATCCGGTGACAGCGAAGGCGCTGTTGAGCAGTTGCTCGAGAGTTTCCGCCGTGATCGCGAGTGGAATGATGGTGCGGCCAAGGCGCAGTTGTTTACTGTATTTGAAGCGCTTAAGCCCACTGATCCGGTTGTTTTGAACGGACGACGGAAACTTTCATCAATGATATTTGCCTGATGCGGCGATCGGTCTAGGCTGGCGGTATGACAAAGCCAAAAGACCTTCCTTCGGTAGTTCCGGTTTTTCCTTTGCCTGGTGCGCTGTTGTTGCCGCGTGCGCAGCTGCCGTTGCACCTGTTTGAACCGCGTTATCTGGCGATGCTGGATGACGCGCTAAAGACAGATGCGCGGATGATTGCGATGGTGCAGCCGAATGATGGCGTTGATGTCGAAGACGCGCTGCACAGGATTGGTTGCGCGGGCCGTGTTACGGCGATGTCTGAGACCGAAACGGGTGGTTACATGATCACGCTGACAGGTGTGTCCCGTTTTCGTATTGAGGAAGAAGTTGACGGGTTCACTCCTTATCGCCGTGCGCGCGTGAACTGGGCAGGATTTGAGGACGATCTGGGTGAGGCACAAACGGACCCAGACTTGGACCGTGCAGGCCTGACGGATTTGCTGAAACGGTTCTTTGATGACCGCGACCTAAGCACCGATTGGGGCAGCATGAATGAAGCGGAGCCGGAATTGTTGATCAATTCCCTGTCGATCCTTTGCCCGTTTGAACCAGAAGAGCGTCAGGCGTTGCTAGAGGCGGATACATTGAAAGCGCGGCGGGAAATGCTGGTGACGTTGATCGAATATGCGCTTCATGGCGGAAATGAGCAGAAGGTGATGCAATGACACAAAGCGACGAGCGCAAGTTTGACCCGAAGATGCTAGAGGCCCTGGTCTGCCCGCAATGTCAGGGGCGGTTGAGTTTTGATGCGGAGGCACAGGAATTGATCAGTGCCGTTGCGCGTTTGGCCTATCCAATTCGGGGCGGTATTCCGGTGCTGTTGATCGACGAAGCCCGCGTGATCAACGAGGACTAGCGTTTCATTAGGTTTGGCAAGTCACCGGTCAAACCCGCGGCTTCGCGGATGAATTTGCGGCGTAGGTTTGGGGCAGCATTGATTACGCCCATGCCAACATCGCGGACCGCACGCAGCAGTGGGTTGTCATTTGAGAACAGGCGGTTGAATGTGTCTGTCGCGGCGGCGAGGGTTGTGGTGTCAAAGCGTCGCCATTGCTCGTATCGGGCGAGAACGGCTGCGCCGCCGATGTCTTCGCCGCGTTGTTTGGCGTCTGACAGGACGTCCACAAGTGCCGCGACGTCGCGTAGGCCAGCGTTCAAGCCTTGTCCAGCAATCGGGTGCACACCGTGGGCAGCATCCCCGATCAGTGCGATCCGATCTGCGATAAAACGATTGGCTAAGGTGAGGTTCAGCCGGTAGCTGAAACGTTTGCCCGTGAGGGAGATATCACCCAAGAAATCGCCGAACGCAGGGCGCAATGCGTCCAGAAAATCGGCATCGTTCATATCCATGATTTCAGCAGCGCGGGCGTCGGTTTCGGACCATACGATGGAGCAACGATTGCCCGGTAACGGCAAAATCGCGAGCGGGCCTGAAGGCATGAAGAACTGGTGCGCGATGCCACCGTGCGGCTTTTCATGGTCCAAGGCGCAAACGATGGCTGTTTGACCATAGCCCCAGCCGGTGCGTTTGATCCCCGCACGTTCCGCAGTTCCTGAGGCACGCCCATCCGCGCCAATCACCAGTTGCGCAGTGAGGGTCTTGCCGGAGGCGAGGGTCACGCTGCCTGCGGATTGCGCCACGACGGTTTCGCCAGATAGCTGTGTAATTTTGTCGTTCGCGTCCATGCCCGCAAGCAGGGTTTGGCGCAGAAAGCGGTCTTCGCACATGTAGCCCATGGGGCCTTCTTCGATTTCGGCATGATCAAAATGCAGCATCCACGGGGCCGGACCTTCGCCAGCACGGCCGTCGGTCACTTTGATTTCCAGCATAGGTTGCGCGTGGTCTGCGACATCGCCCCAGATGCCGATGTTTTTGAACAAACGCATAGAGGCGAGGGCAAGGGCATAGGACCGCCCGTCAAAGTCAGACAAGCTGCGCGTCGGGGCGGGCAAGGTGTCGATCACTGTGACGCGAAGCCCTATCTGAGCCAGCGCGAGCGCGAGTGTGGGGCCGTTTAAGCCGCCACCAACAATGGCGATATCTGTATCGGTTTTCATAAGGCGCAATATGGCCCGTCCTGCGGGATTGTCCATGCGTGAGATGGTCGCTACCGTCCGCCCAAAGGAGACGTGCAATGAAAGACTGGCTTTGGACAGCGGCGGCAGATTTAGGGCGTGGAATTGAGACCGGAGAGATTGATCCGGTTGATCTGTGCGAGGCCTATTTGGCCGCGATTGATGCGCATCCATTGCGGGACCGGATCTATGCGCGTGTGACGCATGATCGTGCGCGGGCTGAGGCGAAGGCGGCGTCTGTGCGCGCCAAGGTAGGGCAACGGTTGTCGCCGCTGGATGGGGTTCCGATCAGTTGGAAGGATTTGTTTGATACGGCTGGTGTTGCAACCGAAGCTGGAACGAAACTCATGGAAGGTCGGGTGCCTGAACGCGATGCAGAGGTACTGCGCGTGGCGACGGGTATGGGACTGGTGTGTTTGGGCAAAACGCATATGACCGAAATAGCGTTTTCGGGCCTTGGCTATAATCCGGTGACCGCGACGCCGCCCTGTGTGAACGACGAAGCGGCGGTTCCGGGCGGGTCGTCATCTGGTGCGGGGGCGTCCGTGGCGTTTGGACTGGCGGCGGCAGCGATTGGGTCAGACACCGGTGGGTCCGTGCGTATCCCGTCGATGTGGAATGATCTCGTTGGTCTCAAAACAACGTTTGGGCGTTTGCCCGTTGATGGGTCCGTCGCGTTGTGTTCTGAATTTGATACCGTCGGGCCGTTGTGCCGATCCGTGGAAGATGCGGCATTGGTGTTGAACGCGCTGGAAGGCGGGTCGCCCGTTGACCTGAAAGGCGCGTCGTTGAAGGGAATGCGGTTTGCCGCGTTGCAGACCGTTGTCATGGACGACATGCGCGAGGTGCCTTTGTCTGGATATCAAGACGCGGTGGCTAAGTTAGAAGCGGCAGGCGCTGAAATTGTGCCGCTGGAGGTGCCTGAGCTTACACGGGCTTTTGAGATGTCTGGCCCGCTTTATACGGCGGATGCCTATGCCAATTGGCGCGATTTGATCGAGCGGGATGGCGACAAGATGTATTGGCAGATCTACAATCGGGTGATTGCTGGCAAAGAGGTCTTGGCCCATGATTTCCTCGCGCTTTGGCAAGAGCTGCGCGGTATTCGGGCGGATTACGCGACTGCCACAGCGGGTTTTGATGCCGTGTTGTGCCCCGGATCGCCGATCATGCCGCCAAATTGTGAAAAACTGGCCACCGATGAGGACTATTACCTTTCCGAGAACCTATTGGCGCTGCGCAATACGCGGGTTGCGAACCTTATGGGGCTCGCGTCGTTGGTATTGCCGACGGGGGTGCCGTCGGTTGGGATCATGTTGAACGTGGCAGAGGGCGATGATGCGCGTTTGCTGCGGATTGGGGCCGCTGTTGAAGCTGCGCTGGCCTAGAGCAATTTGCGTTTCAACTGTAACGAAAATCGCTGCCTCGCGCTTTGCGCGAACGCGTTTTCCGTTACACGATGACAACATGAAAAACGCAAATTGCTGAAAAGCCACACAAGTTACCGATAAAGCGTCCTTTTTCTGGACAGTGGGACTCCTGTCAGGCTACTTTGGGCGAAAGCGACCCGTTAATGAGGTCGTAGTTTGAGGCAGTAATGACGTACCCCGAGCGGTTTTCGAACCTACCGGCCTATGCGTGGCCGCGCTTGCGCGCTTTACTCGACGTCCATGAAGCGGGCGGCGAGCCTGTAAATATGACTATTGGCGAGCCTCAGCATCCGTTCCCGAATTTCGTGCCCGACGTGTTGGCACAATCCGTCGGCGAATTTGCGAAATACCCAACAAATGAGGGCGCGCCAGAGCTTTTGGCGGCGATTTGCGGATGGGTCACGCGGCGCTATTCAGTTGATATAACGCCGGATCGTGTGATGATATTGAATGGCACGCGTGAGGGTTTGTACAACGCGGCGATGGCGCTTTCACCGGAAGTAAAGAACGGCAAGCAGCCTGTCGTGCTGCTGCCGAACCCGTTTTACCAAGTTTACGCGATTGCGGCTTTGTCGGTGAACGCCGAACCTGTGATGGTGCCTGCGACGGCTGAAAGCGGGCATTTGCCGGATTACGCCGCCCTTGATCCTGAAATTTTGGACCGTACGACGATTGCTTATATTTGCAGCCCCGCGAACCCTCAGGGCGCTGTGGCGGATCGCGAATACTGGGCGCAGCTTATTGCGCTTGCTGAAAAGCATGATTTCAAGATTTTCGCGGATGAGTGCTATTCCGAGATTTATCGGGATACGCCGCCGATGGGTGTTCTTGAGGCGGCAGCCGACACTGGATGTGATCCTGAACGCATTGTTGCGTTTCATTCGTTGTCAAAGCGCAGCAACCTTCCGGGCTTGCGGTCCGGCTTTGTTGTGAGTGGACCCAAGAACACCAAAGAGATGCGTCAGTTGCGCGCCTATGCGGGTGCGCCGCTTCCTATGCCGATCCAGCGCGTGTCGACGCGTGTGTGGTCTGATGAGGGGCATGTGATCGAAAACCGCGCGCTGTACCGTGCGAAATTTGACGCCGCAGATGCGATTTTTGCTGGCGTGAACAGTTATACCTCACCGGAGGCAGGGTTTTTCCTGTGGCTTCCAGTGGAGGATGGAGAAACCGCAGCGTTGAAGCTGTGGAAAGAGAAGGGTGTGCGGGTTTTGCCCGGCGCCTACCTGAGCCGTCCCGACCCAAGCGGTGACCCAGGCTCAGGATATATCCGGGTGGCACTGGTCGCCTCAATAGAAGAAACGCAGCGCGGTTTGACCCAAATCCGCGACTGTTTGTACACGTGAGGAACGGCAAAATGGCATCGTATCAGACCCGACAGAGAGACCCACTTTTGGATAGCTCTACCCAAGCTGCGATTGAAAAACGCGGGCGTGAGTTGGTGGGGATCGGCCTGTTTGTTGCTGGTCTGATGGTCGCTATGATGCTGTGGTCTTATGCAGCCGATGATCCGAATTTCATGTCCGCTACGGATGCCCCTGTTCAGAACTGGCTGGGTCGGCCAGGTGCGTCGTTTGCCGCGGCGCTGTTTATGATCGTTGGGTATGCGTCTTGGATGGTGCCGACGGTGCTGATGGCTTGGGGCCTACGTTTCACGCTGCATCGTGGGCAGGAACGCGCATTGGGTCGCGTGATTTTTGCGCCCATCGCGATTGCCGTATCTGCGATTTACGCCGCGACGTTGTCGCCCGGTGCTGGCTGGGACGAAACATTTGGTCTGGGCGGTCATTTCGGTGACATGATCCTGTCGATCCTGCTGACGATCTTGCCGTTTGGCGCAACGTTTAGTGTGAAACTGATGTCCTTTGTAATGGGCTTGGGTGTCCTTGCGCTTATGGCGTTTGCACTGGGTTTTACGATACATGAAATCAAACGCTTGGGCCGTTTCCTGTTGGTTGGTCTTATCGTTGCCTATTCCGGGCTTCTAAAGCTTTTGGGTCAAACTGCGTCCGCTTCCTACAGGGGTGCGCAGGCGTTTGGTGCAAAGGTTCAGGAACGCCGCGAGTTGTCGCGTCAGGAAAAAGAAGAATATGAAGCCGAGCTGGAAGCAGCGCGCGCTATTCCAACGCCTTCGATTGCGCAGGAAACTGCACGTGTAGCAGCTGTTGTTCGTGCGAACCCTGTCATGCCAACACGTTACGAAGACTTTGATCCGATTGAGGGTGCTGAACCGGCGGTTGCGCCTGCTGCGCCTGCGCCGTTGGCCGCGCCCGTGCGCCATGCGGAGCCTGAGCAAAAGCAAGGTTTGTTTGCGTCTGTGTTCAAGCGTGCGGACCCGATGCCAGAGCCTGAGTTGATCGAAGAACCCAGCATGGAAGGGGATGTTCCGCCTGCGGATACCGATCGTATTTCCGCGCGTATCGCCAATGCCGTGCGGTCCCGTTCCGGTCAGCCGCAAGAAGTACAGATCGCCACGAAACCGGGTGTTAACCCTGCGATCACAGCCGCGATTGCCAGCCGTATGGAACAGCCACAAGACGCCCGTGTTGAGCCGCCTGTTGAACGCCATACTGGCCCGCGCCCATTGGTGTTGAACACCGAGCAAAAAGCAGCCCTTGAAATGGCCGCCCCTACTGAGGCACCAATGGCAGAGTTCGTTGAAGATTACGTTGAACCGGCGATGGAATACGCATCTGTTGACGTCGCGCCGATGGCCGCGCCAGCCGCCACGTTCACGCCAGCGGCTGTACCTGTTCCTGAGGCGAAAGCGGTTGTGCAATACCCTACACGCAAGGCCCCGCAACCGTCGCGTCAAGCGAAGGCAGAAGCGCAGCCAGCGCTGAAATTCGAAGACAAACGCCCAGAATACGAAATGCCGCCTCTTAGCCTTTTGGCATCTCCATCTGGAGTGAAGCGTTATGTGTTGTCTGATGAAGCCCTCGAAGAAAACGCACGCATGTTGGAAAGCGTGTTGGACGACTACGGCGTCAAAGGCGACATCGTCTCTGTTCGCCCGGGCCCTGTTGTCACCATGTACGAGCTTGAGCCTGCACCCGGTTTGAAAGCGAGCCGTGTTATCGGTTTGGCCGACGATATTGCACGTTCGATGTCCGCATTGTCAGCGCGTGTATCTACAGTTCCAGGTCGTTCGGTGATTGGTATTGAACTCCCGAATGAACACCGTGAAATGGTTGTTCTGCGTGAAATGATTGCCGCGCGCGATTTTGGTGACAGCAATATGAAGCTGCCGTTGGCCTTGGGTAAAGATATCGGTGGTGAGCCGATCATCGCGAACCTTGCCAAGATGCCTCACCTACTGATCGCGGGTACGACGGGTTCTGGTAAGTCTGTGGCGATCAACACCATGATCTTGTCGTTGCTTTATAAGCTGTCGCCGGAAGAATGCCGGATGATCATGATTGACCCTAAGATGCTGGAACTGTCGGTTTATGACGGCATCCCGCACCTGTTGTCGCCTGTTGTGACAGATCCGAAAAAGGCCGTTGTTGCCTTGAAATGGGTCGTCGGTGAAATGGAAGAGCGTTACCGCAAGATGTCCAAAATGGGCGTGCGTAACATCGACGGGTATAATGGTCGCGTGAAAGATGCGCTTGCCAAGGGTGAGCAGTTTAACCGCACCGTTCAGACAGGGTTTGATGATGACACGGGCGAGCCGATCTTCGAGACGGACGAGTTCACACCAGAGGTTCTGCCCTACATCGTCGTTATCGTCGACGAGATGGCCGATTTGATGATGGTCGCTGGTAAAGAAATCGAGGCCTGCATCCAGCGCCTTGCACAGATGGCGCGTGCGTCGGGTATCCACCTTATCATGGCCACACAGCGCCCGTCGGTTGATGTTATTACCGGTACGATCAAGGCCAACTTCCCAACGCGGATTTCGTTCCAAGTGACGTCCAAAATCGACTCGCGCACCATTTTGGGTGAGCAAGGCGCGGAGCAACTGCTTGGGATGGGTGACATGCTTTATATGGCGGGTGGTTCCAAAATTACCCGCGTGCATGGGCCGTTCTGTTCCGATGAAGAAGTCGAAGAAATCGTCACCTACCTTAAGGCTTATGGCCCACCTGAATACATGAGTGGTGTCGTCGAGGGACCTGCCGAAGATAGCGCAAGCAATATCGATCAGGTGCTTGGACTTGGTGGGAACACAGATGGCGAAGATGCGCTTTATGATACGGCGGTGGCGATTGTTGCCAAAGATCGCAAATGTTCGACGTCCTACATCCAACGCAAACTGGCGATTGGCTATAACAAAGCCGCGCGCTTGGTTGAACAGATGGAAGACGAAGGAATTGTGTCCGCTGCGAACCATGTTGGCAAACGCGAAATCCTTATTCCCGAACGCCAATAACGCACCGCTTTTGCTCTGCCTTTGTTTCGTAAATATCCCGGGGGGGCGCGTAGCGCGGGGGCTGGCCCCCTCCGGGATTTCGGGTGATGGGCGCATTGTTAACGGATAGCAGTTAGCATGATATCGCTTAACGCGCTGCGATGCCGGAAGTTTATCTCATCCAAGGGTGCAAAACCCTGCAACCCAGCTTAGGTATGAGATATGAATATGATTACACGTCGACTTTGTCTTTTGGCTGTCCCCCTCGCGCTTGCAGGGCTTGCGGCTTCTCCGACATCAGCCCAGCAGCTTTCGCTTGGGCAGGTGTCCAGTTACCTGAACTCGTTTACCAGTGCCGAAGGTGAATTCACGCAGATCAATGCTGATGGCACGATCTCTACGGGGACCATTTATATCAAGCGCCCGAACCGTGTACGGTTTGAGTATAACCCACCAGAAGAATCGCTGGTCGTCGCCGGTGGTGGCCAAGTCGCGATCTTTGACCCGCGTTCTGACACGGGGCCGGATCGGTATCCTCTGAACCAGACGCCGCTCAAGATTATCCTTGAACGCAACGTCGATCTGACGCGCACCAATATGGTGACAGGCCACACAAGTGACGGCACGACAACGATCGTGACTGCACAAGATCCGGATCATCCCGAATATGGCAGCATCCAGATGGTGTACACGTCCAACCCGGTTGAGCTTCGCCAATGGATCGTGACGGATGATACAGGTCAGCAGACCACAGTTATTCTGGGTGACTTGGCCAAGGATGGGAGGGTGCCAGACATCCTGTTCAACATCCAACGAGAGATGCGCAACTGGGGGAACTAACCCCGTTTCAACACGCACCAAAACATTAGAAACAACAAAGCGCGCCCTGTTAAGGGCGCGCTTTTCAATTGGATCACGCTAGGTTTAGCGGAACTGGCGGCACGTGCGCAGTTGGGCGTCGTACATCACGGCGCGGTCGCGAACTTCACCGGCAATGCGGATTAACCACGGTTTTGAACGGTACGTCCCGCGCCGCCAACCTGTGCGCCCGTCGTGATAGGCAAGGTATTGGTTGTAGGTGTCGTTCAGCGGGATGCCGTTTTCACGTACTGTTGCCGCCATATACCAACCCATGAAATCTGTCGCATCGGCGATATTGGTCCGGCTGACCCCGCGGCCACCTTCTTGGTCAACGTATTCCGCCCACGTGCCGTTCAACGCTTGGCTATACCCAAGAGCGGAGGATTGGCGCCCTGTTGGGATAACACCCAATGCATAGGTGTGCGGGGGGCGGTTGTCGGAAATGAATTTACTTTCCTGATAAATCATCGCCATCAGGACGTGGGTTTCGACACCCCAGTTGCGTTCAGCCTGTTTGAAGGCGCGCACGTAATGCGGGCGCTCTATTAGAATGGAACAGGCGTTGTCTAGATTGCGCGGCGCAGAACCGTCTCGGGCGCCGCAGCTTCCCAAGATTAACAGTAGTACGCAGGCGCGAAAGAGTTTGCTCATATGCCTCATCGCTTATTTATTAGTTTTATTGAGGCCAGTTTAGCGGAAGTCGCCCCATCTGGGAACCGGTTTCACGCGGGATTTAGATCACAAATGCGAGGATGAGCGGTAAAGTGACCACTGACATCAGCGTTGAAACAACAACCAAACCCGCAACGCTGTCTGAATCCGCGCCGTATTTTTCTGCCAATAGGTAGGAGGTCACGGCGACAGGTGTCGCGATCTGGACGATCAGTACTGCCAGCGCTACGGGTTCCAAACCGAACCATAGCCCGACAACAGCCGCGCAGGCTGCGCAAATTGCGTATTTCAGTGCAGCAAGAAGGGTCGCAAGGCCGAGGGCGTTGGGTTTGAGGCGAGCAACGGCAACGCCGAGGGTGATGAGCATCATCGGGATCGCCATCTGCCCAATCAGTTCTAACGCGTTGGTTAGGAAGGTCGGGGTTTGCCAGCCTTGCCATAGGAACAACGCCCCAAAAAGGGTCGCGCCGACCAGTGGTTCCTTGATGACTTTGAGGAGGGACCCGCCATCAGACACCAGCCAAATTCCAAACGTAAAGCTGAGGATCGCCATCACCGCAAAGACAACAACGGCATAGCCAAGGCCGACGTCGCCAAACGCAAAGAGCGCCAGTGGCAGGCCAAGGTTTCCGGTGTTGCCAAAGATGAGTGGGGCCAAAAATGTGCGCCGATCCAACCGCCCTGCTAAGACAAGTAGCCACATCGCAGCGGTAACCAATCCATAGGCAACAAGGCTGGCCAAAGACAGTGTCGCAAGTGCCGTTGCGTCAACCTGTGTCCCCATAAGGGCCGTGAAAATCAGGCAGGGAACAGACAGTGTCATCGCGAATCTTGTCACGAATTCAACGCGATACTCGTACCCTAGCTTTACCCAAGCAAAACCAACGGCGGCCAAAAGAAAGACCGGAGCAACGATTTCCAAAACGGTCAGGGCAAGGTGCACAGTTTGTTTCCTAAATTTTTGCCGAGTTTGCATGGACTCAAGGGTGTGAGTTTGTCTAGTAACCCGTAAGGGGCAAAACAACTATGCTGAAAACTCGCGCTAAATATTATTTGGGCCAGGTGGTCCGCCACCGGAAGCATCCCTTCCGTGGTGTGGTATTTGACGTGGACGCAATGTTTACCAATACCGAAGAATGGTACGAGGCCATTCCAGAGGAAGCGCGCCCTGCCAAAGATCAGCCGTTTTACCACCTGCTGGCTGAAAACGATCAGTCCTATTACGTGGCCTATGTGTCCGAGCAGAACTTGGTTGCTGACTATTCCGGCCAGCCTGTGGACCACCCTGATTTGGACGATTTGTTTGGTCCGTTTGAGGATGGCCAGTACCCGCTTCAGTTCCAGATGAACTAGGGCTTCCTACTCCAAAGGAACAAAACTCCGCCAAAGCTGAACAAGGCTGCATAGATTGCGGCGTTCAATATGGCGTCCGGTACATCGTTCAGCGCGTCGTTTACGGCTTGGCCGCAAAGGATGCCTCCCGCGATCATGAATGCGAGGCCCCCCGAGCGGGCCAGTCGTTTCAGCAGGGCGTCAATATCCAAGGGCGATGCCGTCCTTGCGCGGGTCTGATGCGCCTTCGAGCAGGCCGTTTTCATGCAGTTTGATCGCCTGCGCGCCACCGATCGGGGAATCAGCGCGTTTGATAGAATGTCCCAAGTCCGCCAATTCCTGTGCGACGTTGTCGTTATAGCCAGTCTCGACATTCAGCCCGCCATGTTCGGCAAAGCAGCGGGGTGCGTCGATGGCGGTTTGGGCGTCCATGCCGAAGTCTTCCATGTTCGTCAGGAACCGCGCATGGCCGCAGGGTTGATAGGCACCGCCCATCACGCCGAACGGCATTTCGACCTTTCCATCGCGTTTCACCATACCGGGGATGATCGTGTGCATCGGGCGTTTACCGCCGCCGGCCTCATTAGGGTGGCCTTCCTCAAGCGTGAAACCTGCGGCACGGTTTTGGAACAGGATGCCGAATTTGTCGGACGCCATGCCGGAACCGAAGCTGTGGAAGATGGAATAGATCATCGACACGCACATGCGGTTTTTGTCGACCACGGTGATATACACCGTGTCTTTGTGCACGGCCTCGGCGGTTGGCAAAGACGGGTCTAGTGCTTTGTTAGGGTCGATTAGCGCTGCAAGTTTTTCTGCAGTCTCTGCGCTGAGCATATGTTCTAGGCGCGCGGTGTGGTCCGGATCAGCGATGACACGGTTGCGGGTGTCATAGGCGAGCTTGGCGGCTTCGGCTTCAAGGTGGGCGCGTTTTGAACCCATTGGGTCCAAACCTGCGATGTCGAATTGTTTGAGGATGTTCAGCATCAGGATCGCTGTCGCGCCTTGCCCGTTTGGCGGGTGCTCGACCAATTCGATGTCTTTGTAAGTGCCGCTAATTGGGGTCGTGTATTCGGCACGCACATTCGCGAAGTCATCAAGCGTGTGGGTGCCGCCCGCGGCGTTGAGTGACTTTACCATGTCTTCGGCGACTTCGCCTTCATAGAAACCGGCGCGTCCATCCATGGACACGCGACGTAGGACTTCTGCCTGTTGTGGGGCGCGGAAAATCTGGCCAGTGGTCAGGGGTTTGTCCTGCAAGGTGTAATGGGTCCGGCCTGCGCCGTGTAGGGTATCGCCGGACTGTGCGTAGTCAAACGCAACCTTTGGGGCGATCGGGACGCCTGCATCGGCGTAGTAAATCGCAGGCGCGAGGATCGCCTTGAGGCCGAGTTTTCCGTGGTCCTTGGCGAGGCGAATGAAACCGTCCATCGCGCCGGGGAGGCTGATGGCGTGCACGGAATCGAGCGGCAGAACATCCATACCCTGCGCACGCAACGACGCTGCATCCAACGCTGCTGGCGCACGGCCCGAGGCGTTAAGCGCGTGAACGTCGTCTGATCCGGCTTCGTTGAACAGACAGAAGGCATCACCGCCAATTCCGGTGGACTGGGGTTCGCATATGCCTAGAAGGACGGCGCCTGCGATAGCGGCATCCATAGCGTTTCCGCCCGCTTCGAGGATTTGAACGGCAACTTTGGCAGCCAAAGGGTGCGACGTGGCGCAGATGCCGTTTTGTGCAAACACAGCGGACCGACCGGGTTGTTGAAAATCGCGCATGGGGTCTCCTTCGAATTCAAGGGACCGTAGCAGTATGTCGGGTGGGGGAAAGGCTTTGCGCACTAAAATTGAGCCGCATAGTCCTCGACGCCTCGCACTGGGTGGGGGCTGTTACACGTGACGCCGAGGTTAGCCTATGCAGCTACAAGGACGAATGTGACCTTGGATTCGGGTGACCGTGGGGAAACTTTGAGGCGGTTTTGTGGTTTTTCATACTTAACGCTTCAGTTTTGGTGCTCGGGAAATTGATAGCGATGACACCCTGTTTCTTTGGCTCTAAAATACTCGAATTCAGCGGTTAACAGCAGAGACGACCATGCCCGATTACAAGACTCTTACACAGACTATTCGAAGCCTAACTGAGGGCGAAAGCGATGTGGTTTCACTTATGGCGACGATAGCGTGCGAGGTGCACCATTCTGATGATCGATTCGATTGGACTGGATTTTACCGCGTAACAGAGCCTGAAATGCTGAAGATCGGGCCGTATCAGGGTGGGCATGGGTGTCTGCAAATTCCGTTTTCACGGGGTGTTTGTGGTGCTGCCGCGCGTACGGGTGACGTTCAACTGGTAGCGGATGTCGATAGCTTTGAAGGGCATATCGCCTGCGCCAGTTCTACCCAGTCCGAGCTGGTGATTCCCGTGTTCAACGGTGCGGGTGATCTGCTTGGCGTCTTTGATATCGACAGCAATCAGCCGGACGCGTTTGATCAGGCCGATGCGGATGAATTGACGACTATTTTGACGGAGGTTTTTCATCGCTGCGATGCGGCGTGAAAAAATCCTTTGAATTTTCACGAAGCCGTGTCACGACTCTCTTGAACAGAGAGAATTGTCACAGTGATTCACGACCTACCACCAGAAAGCCGAACACTCGGGGCTGATATCCGCGCGCTGCGAAAGGCGCGGGGCCTGACGTTGACGGATCTGGGGATTGCGCTGGATCGTTCGGTTGGGTGGCTTAGCCAAGTTGAGCGGGGACTATCGGAACCGTCAATTTCAGACCTGCGCGGTATCGCGAAGGCGCTTGATGTGTCTGTTTCCAGCCTGTTTCGCTCCGACGCGCCTGAGCATGAGCAGGGTTTGATCGTCCGTGCGACAGCGCGTCGTCCAATCGGATCTCGTAGTGCTGGATTGGTTGAAGAACTGCTTTCACCAGATTTGACCGATGATTTTGAGGTGCTGCATTCTACGTTCGAACCGGGTGCTGAGATCACAGAAACCGTGACACGCCCGACGCAAGAGGTCGGGTATGTCGTGTCCGGCAAGCTTGAGCTTTGGATTGCGGGAAAGACCTATTCGTTGAATGCGGGTGATAGTTTCCGCGTTCGTGGTGAACCTTTCCGCTGGAAAAACCCCCATGCGCATCCCTGTGTTGCGATCTGGGTTATCGCGCCTCCGGTGTATTAAGATGACGTTTGAGGAATTGAGCATATTGGCATTTTTCCGGGTGGTGTTTGCGGCCGCAACAGGTCCGAGTGCTGCGTCCCAACCTTCGGGGGGCATGTGACGTGCTGAAGGGGAGCTGCAACTGCGGTGGCGTTTCTTTCACCGTCAAAGACGGCGGGCGAAGCGTTTCTGCCTGTCACTGCGGACAGTGCCGCAAGCAGTCGGGGCACCATTGGGCATCGGGGTATTCCGAAGTCGAAAAATTCACGATTGAAGGTGATGTGCGTTGGTTTGAAGTCAGCGAAACAGCCAAACGCGGGTTTTGCCCGACGTGCGGCTGCTTTCTGTTTTGGAAAGCGAATGATGAAGACGCGATGAGCTTTTCGCTCGGTGCGATCGATGGCCCGACTGGGTTGAACCTACAGAAACACATCTTTGTCGCAGACAAAGGCGATTATTACGACATCGCGGACGGCGTACCGCAAAGGGAGCACTAACAATGGCAGATTTTCCAACTACGGCCCGTGTGGTCATTATCGGTGGTGGCGTCGTGGGGACGTCCGCATTGTTCCATCTGGCACGTGCTGGTTGGACAGATTGTGTATTGCTTGAGAAGAATGAACTGACGGCGGGTTCGACATGGCACGCGGCTGGGAACGTTCCAAACTTTGCCCCCAACTGGGCTGTTATGAACATGCAGCGTTACGGCGCTGAGATGTATCGCGGGCTGGCCGAGGATGTTGACTATCCGATGAACTACCACGTTACTGGTGCGATCCGTTTGGCCCACACCAAAGAGCGGATGCAGGAATTTGAAAAGATTTCCGGCCAAGCGTGGGCGCAGGGTTTGACGATGGATGTTTGCACCCCCGACGAGCTGAAGGAACATAACCCATTTATCGAAACCCACGACCTTGCAGGTGGCCTATGGGACCCGCTGGATGGCGATATTGACCCCGCACAGCTGACTCAGGCGCTTGCCAAGGGTGCGCGTGACGCGGGTGCGCGGATTGAACGGTTCAGTCCTGTTACTGGCATTGATCGTGACGGCGACGAATGGATCGTGAAGACCGACAAGGGCGATATCCGTTGCGAGTTTGTTGTGAACTGCGCGGGCTACTACGCCCAGCGTGTGGGTGAGATGTTCAAGCCGTTTGGCGGACGTACCGTGCCGATGGTCGTGATGAGCCACCAGTACTTCCTGACAGGTCAGTTGCCAGAGCTTGAGGCGTTCACCAAAGAGCGCGGTCAGAAGATGCCGATGATCCGTGACCCCGATATCAGCTACTACTTACGTCAGGACAAACACGGTCTGAACCTCGGCCCATATGAGCGCAATTGTAAGGCGCATTGGGTTACGCCCGAGGATCCGATGCCAGAAGATTTCAGTTTCCAGCTTTATCCTGACGATCTGGAACGCCTTGAGTTCTACATTGAGGACGCGATGGAGCGTTTGCCGCTGTTGGGCGAGGGCGGTGTTGAGCGCAACATCAACGGTCCGATCCCATATGCGCCCGATGGCCTGCCGATGATTGGTCCGATGCCCGGCGTGAAAAATGCGTTTGAAGCGCATTCCTTTACCTTCGGTATCGCGCAGGGTGGTGGTGCTGGTAAGGTGCTTTCCGAATGGATCATGCACGGTGAAACCGAGATTGACATGTGGTCTTGTGATCCGCGTCGTTACACCGATTATGCCGATCACGATTACTGTTTGTCCAAGGCGCTTGAGACTTATGGCCACGAGTACGCGATGCATTTCCCGCATCATGAGTGGCCTGCTGGTCGTGATAAGAAGCACTCGACGCTTCATTCGCGTCTTCAAGATGCGGGCGCGCAGTTCGGGGCGTACAACGGTTGGGAACGGGCCAATTGGTACGCCAAAGAAGGTGAAGACACATCTGAGGAATCGACACAAACATGGGGCCGTAATGGCCGATGGGAAGTGGCGGTTAAGCGTGAAGTTGAGGCCGTTACGACGGGCTGTGGTATGCTGCCGATCACAGGCTTTAGCCGCATCAAGGTTGAAGGCGAAGGCGCGAAGGACTTCGTTGATGGCTTGACGGCGTCGCGTTTGCCGAACCCAGATCGTGTGACGCTTGCATATTTCCCTGACAGCCGTGGGCGTATTCTGACGGAAACCTCTGTGATGGTGCATTCAGACACGGATGTTGGGTTGATTACCGCCGCGACTGCGCAGTGGCATGACTTTGAGATTTTCTCGCGCCAAGCGCCTGAGGGGATTTCGGTGACGGACCACACAACCGAGGTGGAATGTCTGCTGGTCACAGGCCCAAAGGCACGCGATATCCTTGCGCCGTTGGTTGAAGGACATGACCTAAGCAAGCCTTGGCTGTCCGTGAGCATGGACGGCAAAGTTGCCGGACAAGACGCGGCGATGATCCGTGTGTCCTTTGCGGGCGAATTGGGTTGGGAAATTCACGCGGCGCCTGATGCGATGCCAGCAATTTGGGACGCTTTGGCGGATGCGGGCGTGACACCGTTTGGTATGTATGCGCTGAACTCAATGCGTTTGGAAAAAGGTTACCGTGCATGGAAGGGCGATTTGTCCACGGATTATTCATTGCTTGAAGGTGGTCTTGATCGTTTCATCAAGTTCGACAAAGAGGCTGACTTCCCAGGTAAGGCTGCGCTGTTGGCCGAGAAACAAGCGGGCCGCAAAAAGGGCTTCGTGACGATGGTCATGGAGGCTGGTGACACGGACGCGCCTTATATGGCTCCTGTTTGGCATGGGGACGAGATTGTCGGTGAAGTTACGTCCTGTGGAATGGGGTATCGCACGGGCAAGTGCGTTGCGCTGGGCATGGTGCGTGTTGACCTTTTGGCGGTCGGGACCGAGCTTGAGATTGATGTGTTTGGCAAACGCCAGAAAGCCGTCGTCCAAGAAGATGAACCGATGTTTGATCCCAAGAACGAGCGGATCCGCGCATGACACAGATAACGCTATTGGATGGTGGTATGGGCCAAGAATTGGTGCATCGTGCAGGCGATAAGCCGACGCCGTTGTGGTCGACGCAAGTTATGATCGACCATCCCGGTTTGGTTGCTGATGTTCACCGTGATTTCACGGCGGCCGGTGCAACCGTCGCGACCCTGAACACCTATGCGATCCATCACGATCGGCTGGACGGAACACCGATGGAGGGCAAGTTCGCTGAGCTGCACCAGACCGCTTTGCGTGAAGCAAAAGAATCAGGTGCTAAGCGGTTAGCTGGATCCATCGGGCCGCTTGGCGCCAGCTACCGCGCGGATGTGATGCCCTCCCACGATGAGGCCGTTGCTAAATTCGCGGAGGTTGCTGCGCAGACGGGTGACAGCGTTGATTTGATCCTGTGCGAAACGGTGGTGTCGTTGGATCAAACGCGCGCGATTCTTGAGGGCGCGTTGAGTGTTGGCAAGCCGGTCTGGATTTCATTCTCGGTCAGCGATCAGGACGGCACGTTGCTGCGATCCGGTGAACCACTGGCCGAGGCCGTTGCACTGGCAGGTGATGCCGAAGCGGTGTTGGTGAACTGCTCAACTCCCGAAGTGATTGGTTCCGCGCTTGATGTGTTGGCGACCTCTGGCAAGCCATATGGCGCTTATGCAAACGGGTTTGAGAAAATCAGCGATGGTTTTCTGGAGGACAAGCCGACGGTCGACGCCCTAAGTATGCGCCGCGACTTCACTCCGGAAATGTATGCGGACTACGCGATGAAATGGGTTGATCAAGGGGCAACGATCATCGGGGGCTGCTGTGAAGTCAGCCCATCCCATATTGCCGAAATCGCCAAGCGTCTGAGCGCGGCGGGTCATTAGATAGTTTAAAGGACGACACAAATGGCTGATCTTCCAAACAAAGCGCGCGTCGTCATTATTGGTGGCGGAGTTATTGGCTGTTCGGTGGCTTACCACCTGACGAAATTGGGCTGGACAGACGTTGTCTTGTTAGAACGCAAGCAGCTGACTTCGGGTACGACGTGGCATGCCGCAGGCCTGATTGCGCAGCTGCGTGCGACGCAGAATATGACCAAGCTCGCGAAGTACAGCCAGGAGCTTTATGGTGATTTAGAGACTGAAACTGGTGTTGCTACCGGTTTCAAACGCTGCGGGTCTATCACGGTTGCGCTGACGGATGAGCGTAAAGAAGAGATTTACCGCCAAGCGTCTATGGCGCGGTCTTTTGGTGTCGATGTTGAGGAGATTTCACCAAACGAAGTGAAGGCGAAATACGAGCATCTGAACATTGATGGTGTCGTTGGTGGTGTCTACCTGCCGCTTGATGGGCAAGGCGACCCTGCCAACATCGCATTGGCGTTGGCCAAGGGTGCGCGCCAGCGCGGCGCGGTTGTGAAAGAGCGCGTGAAAGCGACGGGCGTTGTACGTGATGGCCGCCGAATTACGGGTGTGCATTGGGAAGATGAAAACGGCCAAGGCACGATTGAGTGTGAGCACGTCGTGAACTGTGCGGGTATGTGGGGCCGCGAAGTTGGCCAGATGCTTGGCACGAACGTACCGCTGCAAGCCTGCGAGCATTTTTACATCGTGACCGAAGCAATTCAGGGTCTAACACAGATGCCTGTGCTGCGCGTGCCGGATGAATGCGCGTACTACAAAGAAGACGCGGGAAAGATGCTTTTGGGTGCGTTCGAGCCTGAATCGAAGCCTTGGGGGCCGATCCCCGATGATTTCGAGTTTGACCAGCTGCCCGAAGATTTCGACCACTTTGAACCGATTTTGGAAGCAGCGGTTGAACGCCTTCCGATGCTTGCGGATGCGGGGATTCATACGTTCTTCAACGGTCCTGAGTCCTTCACTCCGGATGATGCGTACCATCTTGGGCTGGCGCCAGAGATGGACAACGTTTGGGTCGCTGCGGGTTTTAACTCGATCGGTATTCAGTCTGCGGGTGGCGCGGGAATGGCGCTGGCGCAGTGGATGGACGAGGGCGCAAAGCCATTTGATTTGGGCGACGTCGACATCAGCCGCATGCAGCCGTTTATGGGGAACAAGACGTTCCTGATGGAACGTTCGAAGGAAACGCTGGGCCTGCTTTATGCGGATCATTTCCCGTACCGCCAAAAGGCGACTGCGCGTGGTATTCGGCGCACGCCGTTCCATCAGCACCTGTTGCAGCACGGCGCGGTGATGGGTGAGCTGTCTGGTTGGGAGCGTGCCAACTGGTTTGCTAAGGACGGGCAGACGCCGGAGTATGAATATTCTTGGCAGCGTCAGAACTTCTTTGACAACGTGGCGGCCGAACATAAGGCCGTGCGCGAGAACGTCGGCATGTATGATATGTCGTCTTTCGGTAAGATTAGGGTCGAGGGGCGCGATGCCGAAGCGTTCATGAACTATGTTGGTGGTGGCGATTATTCGGTTCCGATTGGTAAGATCGTCTACACGCAGTTCCTGAACCACCGCGGTGGGATTGAAGCGGATGTAACCGTGACGCGCTTGTCCGAAACCGCCTATCTGGTGGTGACTCCGGCCGCGACTCGACTGGCTGATCAAGTCTGGATGGAACGCAACCGTGGTGATTTCAGTGTAGTCATCACGGATGTGACTGCGGGCGAAGGTGTGCTGGCCGTTATGGGCCCAAACAGCCGCAAGCTGTTGCAGGCCGTTTCGCCGGCGGATTTCAGCAATGATGCGAATCCGTTTGGCACGGCGCAAGAGGTTGAGATCGGCATGGGTATGGCCCGCGTGCATCGTGTGACCTACGTCGGTGAGCTTGGTTGGGAAGTCTACGTTTCTGCAGATCAAGCGGGTCATGTGTTTGAGACTTTGCATAACGCTGGCCAAGACATGGGTCTAACGCTGTGTGGCATGCACATGATGGATACCTGTCGCATCGAGAAAGGGTTCCGCCATTTCGGGCATGATATCACTTGTGAAGACCATGTGATGGAGGCGGGCCTAGGCTTTGCGGTCAAGAAAGACAAACCTAATTTCATTGGGCGCGAAGCGGTGCTTGATAAGCAGGAACAGGGTCTAAATATGCGGATGGTTCAGTTTAAGCTCACTGACCCTGAGCCGCTTTTGTACCATAATGAACCGATCTTGCGGGATGGAGAGCAGGTTGGTTTTCTGACGTCTGGCGCTTATGGGCATTCCTTGGGCGGAGCGATGGGCCTTGGGTATGTGCCCTGCAAAGGTGAGAAACCAGCAGACGTTTTGGCATCAACCTACGAGATCGATGTGATGGGGGTGAAAGTGAAAGCCGAAGCCTCGCTCAAGCCAATGTACGACCCATCATCACAACGCGTTAAAGTCTGATAACAAAAAACGATGCACCTCGGGTAAGCCAGCCCTTGACCCGGGGTGCTTAAATCGTGCTGATGCAAGCATGGCTACACCCTCTCAAAATGAAGACACCCTGCGCGGTTTCGGCTTTGCGTTTTCTGCCTATCTACTGTGGGGGTTTTTACCTCTGTATTTGAAATGGCTGGCGCATGTCCCCGCCGTTGAGGTCGTCTCGCACCGAGTTTTGTGGTCCGTTCCAGTCGCAGGTTTGGTTTTGTTTTTGTTGGGCCGTACGGGTGATATCGGGCGGGTGTTACGAGACCCAAAAGCACTCGCAATGGGGGGGGTAACGGCCGCGCTGATTTCGATTAACTGGGGCGTCTATGTTTGGGCGATTGCGGTAGACAGAACCTTAGATGCCGCGCTGGGCTATTACATCAACCCGCTGTTTTCGGTGCTCTTGGGCTCTGTACTGCTCGGCGAGCGGCTGATGCGCCTGCAATGGGTCGCAGTGGCCCTTGCCGCGGCGGCTGTCGCAGTATTGGCAATTGAGACAGGTAGTTTGCCGTGGCCGGCGCTGGCGCTGACAACAAGCTGGGGCTTTTACGCCTATTTCAAACGCTCGCTTCCGATTGGCCCGAACCAAGGGTTCTTGCTTGAGGTGTTGATCCTGACGCCGTTTGCTATCGGGTATCTGATTTGGCTTTGGCTGAACGGGGGTGGGCATTTCGTCCCGGTGACGACTGATATGTGGTTGCTTATGGGGTGCGGTATTGTGACGGCGGTGCCGCTGATGCTGTATGCCAATGGCGCGAAAGGCCTACGGCTGACGACCATTGGCATCATGCAGTATATCGCGCCGACGATGATCATGTTGGTTGCAGTCTTCGTGTTCAAAGAACCCTTTGGCAGCGCACGCGCCGTTGCCTTCCCAATGATCTGGGCTGCGCTGGGTTTATATACCTATTCCATGTTCCGATCCCGCCGCAAATGAGCAGTGAATACAATCCACCGAGTGACCCACTTGATGTGATCCACGCCGATCATGAAATCCTGATCGTGAACAAACCGACCGGTTTGTTGTCGGTTCCGGGGAAGGGGCCGCATTTGGCGGATTGCCTGATCTCCCGTGTCCAAGAGGCGTTTCCCCAAGCTTTGCTGATCCACCGGTTGGACCGTGACACAAGTGGCGTGATGGTCTTTGCGCTGACGCCACACGCCCAGCGCCACATCGGGTTGCAGTTTGAAAAGCGCATGACGAAGAAAACCTACGTTGCCCGCGTTTGGGGCAGGTTAGAGCCTAAGACTGGCACTGTGGACTTGCCGCTGATAGTCGATTGGGAAAACCGACCGCTTCAGAAAGTGTGTCATGAAACGGGCAAGGCGGCGCAGACTGATTGGAAGGTTCTGCGCAGTGATGGCGTCGAAAGCCGTGTTCGGATGATGCCAAAAACCGGACGTTCCCATCAATTGCGAGTGCATATGCTTAGCCT
Organism: Octadecabacter ascidiaceicola; assembly: GCF_900185015.1. GTDB lineage: Bacteria > Pseudomonadota > Alphaproteobacteria > Rhodobacterales > Rhodobacteraceae > Octadecabacter > Octadecabacter ascidiaceicola. Next base: position 250,262 of record NZ_FXYD01000004.1, read on the forward strand.
TGGTCATCCGATCCTAGGGGATCCGTTTTATGCCACGGGTGAGGCGCTGAATTTTGACCGCCTTATGCTGCATTCCGAAGAACTGCGTCTGCGCCATCCTGATGGCGGAGAAGGTGTTCGGTTTCGCGCGAAGGCGCCGTTTTAGAGACCGTCGAGGCGGCGGTCGGTTAGGTTCAGGCGACCAGCGACAATCGGGTCTGTTATGGCGCGAAGGTCGGGTTCAGCGTTCAGTACGATCTCAAGCTCATCCAAGCGGTTCATTGCGATCAGTTCCAAGACGTCCGTGCGCGGCAACTCCGCAACGGGCTGGATGAGTTCAACGCGTGTTTCAGAGATCAATGCGCGAACCTCTTGTGCAGATAGGTCAGTTTGTACAAAGGCGTAAATGCCCATGCCCTTAGCGGGGAGCGCGAAGGGGCTGAGGGATACGCAGTGGACGGCACTGTTTTTCAGAAGGTCTGCGGTGATGGATGGGCCGTCTTGCGCAATGCGATTGCCCGTGCCTTCGCCATCAGACCAGCTGAACAGCCCGCGCGTGATCGCGTTATAGGCGCGTTTTCCGGTGGCCATCCAGATGCGGGTTGGAAGGGATTTGCGGGCCAGCATTTTGGTTTCTGCGGGCGTAAGCAGCGCAGGCGCATAGCGGCGCTTTTGTTTGACCAGATGGCGGAGGTCTTCGTAGCCCATGATGCGAAACAGCTTGCCGCGGCGGCGATGAACCGACGCGAGCTGAAAGTCGATTACGGCGGCGGAGCCATCGGGTGCCATCAGCCAGTTTTGCGGCTTGGCGAGGTCGTTGTGGGTTACATTGCGCCGGCGCATGCCGCGCAAGATACGCTTGGCGTCTTTGTAAAATTCGGCCGTGTCAGGTTTGGCGAGGTTCAGCGGAATACCTGCAGACCAGCTGCGCAGGATGCCTTCGTCATCGACGCGGATTAGGTCTGGCGTGCCTTTAATGCCTGTCACTACCCGCAATGAGCGGATCTCTTTGCGGGCAAGAAAGCTAGCGATGGGTTTTGCCCAGAATGGCACACCGTCGAGTTTACGCAGAACCAGTTTGGCGTCTTCAGCCCCTTCCAGATGGCCGGAAACCGTTTCCGAGAACTCGTCACGTTTGTGAACGGTTGTAGGGATGAAGGGCGTGCGTTCAGACATGAGAGGTTCCTATCTGCGCGGCGATTGTCTGTCTAGGACCCGTCAATACCTACTAAGGCCTTGGCCTGACCCTCTGATTGGCACGAATGGTCGCAGAGCGGTCCTCGGGTGCTGGAACTGTTCGCGACCCGGTCCTATATGACCATAGAACGTAATCAGAAAAGGAGACCCGACATGGGCCTGCGTATCAATGACACGATCCCTGACATGACAGTCGAGACAGACCACGGCACGATTAACCTGCACGACTGGGTTGGCGATTCTTGGGCTATTCTTTTCAGCCACCCAAAAGATTTTACACCTGTTTGTACGACTGAATTTGGTGCAGTTGCGCAGCTTGCTGATGAATGGGAAGCACGTGGCACGAAGGTTCTTGGTATTTCCATTGATGGTGTTGAAGAACACAAAAAGTGGAAAACAGATATCGAAGCTGTTGGTGGCGCAAAGGCGGGTTTTCCGATTGTAGCTGACTCCGATCTGGCTATGGCGAAGGCGTTCGACATGCTGCCAGCCGAAGCCTACATGCCCGATGGCCGTACACCTGCGGATTCTGCGACTGTGCGTTCAGTGTTTATCATTGGGCCAGATAAGCAGCTGAAGCTGTCCATGACATACCCAATGAACGTGGGGCGCAATTTTGCTGAGGTTCTACGCGCACTTGACGGCTTGCAGACAGCAGCCCGTGAGAACGTGGCGACGCCTGCGAACTGGACTGTTGGTCAGGATGTTGTTGTTCCAATGGGCGTGTCTGATGAAGATGCGATCGCCAAGTATGGCTCTATCGACACCAAGCTGCCTTATCTGCGGATTGCGAAGCTGCCTGAGTAACGCTGAGCGACGCTGTTTGCTTTGCAAAGGCGCCCCGCCCACCGTCCCTACGGGATTGGCAAGCGGGGCGTCTTTTTATGCGTCGTCGGCGTCAAGCAAGCCGGACTTGAACAGCAAGCCAGCAGCGACAGCACCGATGATCGGTGCAACGATGAACAACCAAAGTTGTGCAATGGCGGAACCACCTGCGAACAGGGCTGGGCCGATGGAACGCGCAGGGTTCACGGAAACGCCTGTTACGTTGATGCCGACAAGGTGGATGACAACGAGGGCCAAACCAATCGCGAGGCCAGCCATAGCCGCGGGTGCGCCTTTGCCCGTTGCGCCAAGGATCACGACCATGAACAGAAAGGTTGCGACGACTTCGAAGGCGAATGCGGACATCATGTTATATTCGCCGAGGTAGCCTTCACCCCAGCCGTTTGCGCCCATGCCGCCCTCAAAGCCAGCACTGCCTGATGCGATTACCCAAAGAGCAAACGCGCCTGTGATGGCGCCCGCGACTTGTGCAATCATGTATGGAATTGCTTCGCCGATGGTCATGCGGCCTGCGGCGACTGCGCCTAAGGATACGGCGGGGTTGATGTGACAGCCGGACACAGCGCCTATGCTGTAGGCCATGCCGATCAGTGCGAGGCCGAAGGCAAAACTGATGCCGGTGAAGCCGATTGCATCGCCCGCGATGACCGCTGAACCGCAGCCCAGAAGGACGAGTGTAAATGTGCCGATAAACTCGGCCAATGGTTTTTTCATGATGTTCCCTTTCCATTTTCCGCCCATTGATTGGACAGTTGTCAGAGAGGGTGGCGCAAATTTACACATTCCACATAGGGGAAAATCTGTAAAAAAGGCCCCATGCGATACGCAGGGACCTATTTGTCACTCCTGATTTTACAGGTTTTTAGTGCAGAACAGCGCGCGTATTCAGGGGAACGCGGTTGTACAGGTCTGAGATGTGGCTGTTCACCAAACGCACGCAGCCGTTGGAAACAGCGCTGCCGATAGTGCGTGGTGCGTTGGTGCCGTGGATGCGCAGGAACGTGTCGCGGTTGCCTTTGAACAGATAAAGCGCGCGTGCGCCTAGCGGGTTGTTGATGCCGCCTTCCATGCCGTCTTCGTATTGCAGGTAGGAGCCGGGGTCGCGTTCGATCATCTCTGGCGTTGGAGTCCAGCTGGGCCATTCTTTCTTGACCTGAATGATGAAATCGCCGGATTCGTAGAGACCAGCGCGGCCGATACCAACGGAGTATTCCATTGCCATACCCGGGCTGAACATAAAGTAGAGTTTGAAATTTCCGGGTTCGACGTGAATTTCGCCGGGCGCATAATCGCGGTCGATGCGCACGATGCGCGGCAATTGCTGTTCTGGAATGAGATATCCCTGTGCGTTCACAGAGGTTGCAGCAAGGCCAGCCGTTGCAGCGGCTGTGTTCAGAAAATGGCGGCGCGTAATCATCAATCTTCCCCAGAAATACGTTAACTACGTTGTATATGCCCTTTGTTGGGTATGTTGGGCAAGGTTCTGCTGATCACGACTCGGTCAGGGTTCCCTTACCTGTTGAACGCAAAAGGCCCCGACGTTTCCATCGGGGCCTTTGTAAGAGCATTTGAAAAGACCTTAGTCTTCCTTCTTCTCTTCTTTGATTTCTTCACCAGTTTCCTGATCAACAACCTTCATGGAAAGGCGAACCTTGCCACGGTCGTCAAAGCCCAGAAGTTTAACTTTAACTTCCTGACCTTCTTTCAGAACGTCAGACGGGTGGTTCAGGCGACGGTTTTCGATTTGAGAAACGTGCACGAGGCCGTCTTTCTTACCGAAGAAGTTCACGAATGCACCGAAGTCTACGATTTTGACAACTGTACCAGTGTAAACCATGCCTTCTTCAGGCTCAGCTACGATGGACCAGATCATGTCGTAGGCCTTCTTGATGCTGTCGCCGTTTGGAGACGCGATCTTGATGATGCCTTCGTCGTTGATGTCGACCTTTGCGCCGGACACTTCAACGATTTCGCGGATGACTTTACCGCCAGAACCGATGACTTCGCGGATTTTATCCGTTGGAACCTGCATCGTTTCGATGCGTGGTGCGTGCTCGGAGAACTCAGCAGCGGAAGACAGCGCTTTGTTCATTTCGCCAAGGATATGAACGCGGCCTGCTTTGGCCTGTGCGAGAGCTTCTTTCATGATTGCTGGCGTGATGCCAGCAATCTTGATGTCCATCTGCAAGGATGTGATGCCGTTTTCGGTACCCGCAACCTTGAAATCCATGTCGCCGAGGTGGTCTTCGTCGCCAAGGATGTCGGACAGGATCGCGTAGGAACCGTCTTCTTCCATGATCAGACCCATAGCAACACCAGCAACTGGTGCCTTCAGCGGAACACCCGCGTCCATCATGGACAAGGAGCCACCACAGACGGATGCCATAGAGCTTGAGCCATTGGATTCAGTGATCTCGGACACAACGCGAACGGTGTATGGGAAATCAGTTGCCGCAGGCAGAACCGCCTGAAGCGCACGCCAAGCGAGCTTACCGTGGCCGATTTCACGACGACCTGGAGGGCCGAAACGACCAACTTCACCAACAGAGTATGGAGGGAAGTTATAGTGCAGCAGGAAGTTCGACTTATACATGCCCTGAAGGCTATCGATCATCTGCTCGTCGTCGCCAGTACCCAGTGTCGTTACAACAAGACCCTGTGTCTCGCCGCGTGTGAACAGGGCAGAACCGTGTGTACGTGGCAGGATGCCCGTCTCGGAAACGATGTCGCGGATTTCGTCAGTCTTACGACCGTCGATACGCTTGCCAGTTTTAACAACGTCACCGCGCAAGATGGAAGCCTCAAGGCCCTTCATCGCGGAACCGAGGTTCTCGTCTTCGAGTTGTTCTTCTGTAAGTGCTTCTTTGATCGCTGTGCGAGCCTCAGAAACAGCAGCTGTGCGTTCCTGCTTGTCGGAGATCGCGAATGCTGCACGCATCTGCTTTTCACCAGCCTTTGCAACAGCAGCTGCAAGGTCGGAGTAGTCAGGTGCGGAGAAGTCGAATGGCTCTTTTGCGGCGTCTTCGGCCAGATCAATGATCAAGTCGATAACTGGCTGAATCTGCTCGTGGGCAAATTCAACAGCGCCGAGCATTTCGTCTTCAGACAATTCGTATGCTTCGGATTCAACCATCATCACGGCGTCTTTGGTGCCAGCAACAACAAGGTCCAAACGCTGCTCTGGGTTTTCACGCAGCTTGTGCATGTCGTCCATTTCAGGGTTGAGGATGTAATCGCCATCTTCAAAACCAACGCGGCAAGCTGCGATTGGGCCCATGAATGGAGCGCCAGAGATTGTCAGCGCAGCGGATGCGGCGATCATAGCAACCATGTCTGGGTCGTTAACGAGGTCGTGGGACAGAACAGTACAGATCACCAGTACTTCGTTCTTGAAACCATCAACAAACAGCGGGCGGATCGGACGGTCAATCAGGCGGGCTGTCAGTGTTTCTTTTTCTGTTGGGCGTGCTTCACGTTTGAAAAAACCACCTGGAACCTTACCAGCAGCGTAATATTTTTCGCCGTAGTGAACTGTCAGCGGGAAGAAATCTTGGCCCGGCTTTTGTTTCTTTGCGAACGTGACGTTCGCCATAACAGTTGTCTCGCCGTATGTAGCGATGACGGTGCCGTCTGCCTGACGCGCAACCTTACCTGTTTCCAGTGTCAGCGTTTCTTCGCCCCACTGGATGGATTTTTTAACTTCTGTAAACATTATCGTTTCCTATTTGAGGGCACCCACGGGCGTTCCCGTGTCCCTCGTATCATTGGTGGCCCCATTGCCACCGACCCCTAATTCCTTTTGCACACGCCGGAGTCATATGCGCGCGTCTCAGATGGGGGGCGTTTACAGGGGTTTTGCTGGTTTGGGAAGCTTTGTGTTTTAAGGCTTCGTTACAGCGGATCCGTTTGATACAACCGCACCTTCATTCCGCCATGATCGACGACCGGACCCGCCGGTTTGAATGGCAGCTTGGTCGCCTTTGCGAGGCTGGGTTCGGTCGTGATGATCCCAACACGCCAGCCCTTGAATTCTGTCATTAGGCGTTCCCCGAAGGACGCATATAGCCCGAATAGCGGCTTCTTGTTGCCGATGCGCCCGCCGTAGGGTGGGTTGGCGATGACGAGGCCTTTGTCGTCGCAGGGCGGCGTGATTTCGGAGATTGGTTTGACCGAGAACTTAGAAATATCGCTGACGCCTGCACGTTCAGCGTTGGCGTGGCTCATGGTGATGGCGCCTGCGTCGCGGTCAGATCCGTAGACGTTGAAAGCCGCTTCGCGCGTCGGGCTGCGCATGGTTTCGAATGCTTCAGGATCGAAATCTGGAAGCGATTGGAAAGCGAACGAACGCGCGCGGCCACTGTCAAAGCGCCGAGTAATTTCGGCGGCTTCGATCGGGAAGGTGCCAGAACCACACATCGGGTCATACAGGGGCTCTCTACCGTTGAATCCCGCGTCGCGCAGGAACAGGGACGCCATGGTTTCACGCATCGGCGCTTTGTTCACGGCTTCTTTGTGGCCGCGCTTATGAAGTGCTTCACCAGATGTATCGATAGAAAGCGAGACGATATCGCGGTCAATCCGCACACGAATGTTGAAGCTGTCTTCGGTTCCGGCTGGCGCGATGAAAAAACCTTGGGCAGCCAGTGCTTCTTCAACCCGTTGGGTTGCCGCGCCAGCATGATAGATTTTGGATTTGTTGCAGCTCGCCTCAACCGTGACCATTGCGCCGTCTAGCAGGGTTTCCGCCCACGGAAATTCGCTGGCGTGTTTTTCAAGTTGGGAAAGATAGATCGCGCGGAATTCACCGATGCGGGCGAGAACGCGATTGGCGCCGCGTAGTTGCAGGTTGGCGCGCCAGACTTCGGGCCACTCACCGCGCAGGGTCACGCCGCCGCCAATTACAGATGTGACTTTGAACCCTTTTTCGCGGGCTTCAGTTGCCAGCAAGTCTTGCAGTCCGGGTGCGGTGATGAGGAAAATGTCCATTGGTGAGAGCTATCCTGCTTGCGGGCAAAACAAAACCGCCCGAGCAATGCTTGGGCGGTTTCGAAAATCTTTGCGAGAACTTGATAGGGGGTGCACAATGCGAATTCTTGAGCGAATTCTCTGCCTGCGCGCTCCGTCAATTCTGCGAATTGTCGGTTTAGCGACGGATGCCGAGACGTTTGATCAGGTCCTGGTAACGGGCCTCATCTTTGCCTTTGGTGTAGTCCAGAAGCTTACGACGCAGAGCAACCATTTTCAAAAGGCCACGGCGACCGTGGTTGTCTTTTTTGTGAGTTTTGAAGTGCTCAGTCAGCGTTGTGATGCGGGATGTAAGGATAGCAACCTGTACTTCCGGCGAACCTGTGTCGCCTTCTTTGGTTGCGAATTCTTTCATCAAGCGTGCTTTTTCTTCAGCAGTAATCGACATCGGGGTCTCCTTGGCTAAAGGGTGAATGGCGCAAGCCGGGATGTCGTCCAGCAGGGCCCGTGGAGGGTGAACACCACCTATCAGATAGGGGGGTGATTGCGGGCGTATAGGTAGATTCCCCCGTTTAAGCAAAGGAAAAATACAAACGCTTCGGTAAGGTGTGTTTAGGACGCGATAAGCTGAACCGAGTTGATATCAAATGATGTCACGCCATAAAGCGAAGCCACAGGTGCGCCGTCCGCAAACAGCATCGTGCCGTCTGTAGTGGTTTGGGTGGTTAATTCGGGTGGAGTGCCGTCGAATTTTAGCACTAAAACATCATCGTCGGCGTAATCCATGATGGAGACCGTTCCGCTGTCGATCTCAAATCGGTCACGGTCTGCGCCGCCTGACATCACGTCACCGTCGTTACCGATCAACGTGTCGCGCCCCGCGCTGCCGTTGAGGTAGTCTTTTTCGGCGACGTCTTCGCCAGTCACGCCATCAATCACATCATCGCCTTCACTACCTTGAATGTTGTCATTCCCCGCACCGCCGATCAGCGTGTCATCGCCGTGCCCGCCCAGCAAAGTGTCATCGCCTGCGCCGCCATCAAGGGTATCAGCGCCGTCACCTGCTATGAGGGAGTCGTCGCCAGTTCCGCCTGTCATGTCGTCATCACCGATGTAACCGTAAACGAAGTCATCACCGTCATCGCCCGCAACATCGTCGTCGCCTGCACCGCCGTGAATATGGTCATCGCCGTCGTCGCCTTGCAACGTGTCATCCCCGCCGCGGCCATCAAGATAGTCGCCGCCTCCTTGTCCTTCGGCGAGGTCCGCGCCATCACCGCCAAAGAACTCGTCATAACCGTCGGTCGTTTCGGCGACGATACCGTCAGTTGGTTCTGTTGGATTGGACTTGGTTTCCGCGATGTCCAACAGATCAGTGTTTTGAAGGGTTTCATGGTCGGTGTTGTCTGGTTCGGGGGTGTCTGTTTGTTCGCCCCCAATCGGAATGCCGACCATTGCGGTTCCAGCGAGAGCGACGCCGAGGAGGCCCAGGATTGCAATCATATCAAAAGACCTTCTGTTGAAGCGACAGGTTCAAACAGACGCACCAGTTGCAACGACTCATGTTCGCGCTGCGGCATGTCTAAGGTCTTGGATACAGGCCAAGTCCCAAAAAATCCTCAAAACAAAAGCTAATTGGTTAACGCATTGTTGCGTTAGGGGGTAATCCAAGGCTCGGGTTGTTGGGTGTAGGTGATGTAGAGCGGGTGTTTCGGGTGGCCCGCTTTTGTCAGACCCAAATGCATGAGATTGGCACTCGTTTCACGCAAGAGCGTTGCGACGTCGGCGCCTCGGTTCAGGTGTTCGCCATGAGTGCCCCAAGCGCAGATTGTGACATCTGCCCATGCCACCCCGTCGCGGATTGTGGAGTCGTTTGCTTCGCCGATAGGCTCGGGCGCGGCGCGCATGTTGCGGGGGTCCGTGTCGCGCCACGCAAAGATGTTGGTCACGCGAAAGCCGCCATGCCCAAGCGCACGCGCACGACGCTCGCAGCGCTCAACGGTTGGGTCGTTTTGAACTTCGGTCGCGGTGGAGGGGTTGAGCATGACGAAATGCACTTTGGTTCCTGCGTCATCCCAAACCCGCGTCAGGGAATAACGGTACCTTTCACAGTCAGAGTAAACGGCTGTTGAGGGGGCATCGCCCTTGGTGTGTGTGCGCGTGATCATGGGGTGGTTATGCCGACGTCGCGTGAATTGTGCTAGAGTAGAGCAAACACGAAAGGACAGTTTATGAAACTCGGTGCATTTTCGATCAGCCTCGCGGTTAAAGATCTGCCCGCGTCTATGGCTTTCTACCAGGACCTAGGGTTCACGCATTTTGGCGGTTTGGTGGAGCATAATTTTGCGATCATGAAGAACGGGGACACGCTTGTCGGGCTGTTTCAGGGCATGTTTGAGAAGAACATGCTGACGTTTAATCCGGGCTGGGATCAATCAGCGGGTGAGGTGAACCCGTTTGACGACGTTCGCGATATCAAGGCCAAGGTGAAAGCTGCGGGGCATGAGGTGAGCCAAGATTTGGGCGAAGAAATTGGTGTCGGGTCGTTTGTGGTTATTGATCCTGATGGCAATCCGATCTTGATTGACCAGCACCGTTGACCGCCCAGTGAGGTTCGTTAGCGCACGAAAACCCGTGTTGGGTGGATTTCACCAGCTTTGAAGACACCAACGGCGATGGCTTGGCCATCATGTTCGGCCCAGCATTCATCGCCATATTCAACGTCGCCCATGACAAGCGCAGGGTTGCCGTTGCGCAGTTTGGCGATGCTGGATTCGGGGCAGTGCACGCGGGGGAGATCATCAAGGCCAGCCTCAAGCGGCAAGATCAGATGGTCAAGTGCTTCGGTTTTGGCGTGCTCGTCGAGTTGTTCGAGCGTGACGCCGTCTTTGGCGTCAAACGGGCCGGACCAGATGCGGCGCAGTTCGCGGACGTGGCCATGACAACCTAACGCCTCGCCCAGATCGCGGGCGATGGAGCGGACGTAGCCGCCTTTGCCGCAGGTCATTTCAAGGGTGACGTGGTCTTCATCAGGGCGGTCGATGAGCAGCAGTTCTTCGACCCAGAGCGGGCGGGCAGCGATTTCGAAATCTTCGCCGTCGCGAGCGCGCTTGTAGGCGCGTTGGCCGTCGATCTTCACGGCGGAAAACAGCGGCGGGACTTGCATGATGTCGCCAACGAACTGGCCGAGTTGGGCTTTGATTTCGTCGTCGGTGGGGCGTTTGTCGCTTTCGTCGGTGATTTCGCCTTCGGCGTCATCGGTGTTGGTTTTCTGACCTAGGCGCACGGTGAAGGTATAGGCCTTCAGCGCATCGGTGATGTAGGGAACGGTTTTTGTTGCCTCGCCCAAAGCCACGGCCAAAACACCGGTTGCTTCAGGGTCGAGGGTGCCAGCGTGGCCCGCCTTTTTTGCATCAAGCGCCCATTTGACTTTGTTCACGACAGATGTGGATGTGATTCCTGCAGGTTTGTCCACGACAAGCCAACCGTGAACGTCGCGTCCTTTGCGTTTGCGTGCCATGTGAAAAACTCCGAAGTCAGGTCAAGCGGGCGGGGTAGTCTGCCCGCCACCTGTCGTCAAGCGTAGCTACTGCGATGGCAGAACACCGATGATCGGGCCAAGTTGCCAGCCAAAGTCAGATCTGTTGTTTGCAGGGGCATGAAGGCGGCTGACTTTGCCATCAAAATAGAGCGCGTTGTCTGCGCCTATTACATCGCGAAATAGAGTGGCGAAATCATGAAAGTTCACCGGTTCATTTGAGATCGCGAACACGGCACGTGTTCCATCGTCAAAGGTACCGACACCGTTGCGGATATATTTGGATGTGCCGTTCGGAATGAAACGGGGATGCAAAGCACCGTCGATCACAAGCATTGGGCCAGATTGCGTTGCATCCGAGCAAAACGGCTCACGTGCGAGAAAATCTAGGGTTTCGAAAACCTTAAAGGTATCACCAATGCAGAAAACACCATTTGGAAGCAGGCCAAAATTTCCCGGCCCGTCGTTTGAAATCACGCGCATTTCTTCAACGAAATCTTCAACGTAGTGTCCAACCGGAGAGCGATCTTCGTGATACATACCAGCGTTCATAGCAAACAAAAGTGGCAGGTGCGTGTGGGCTTCAACAGCGCTAAAGCTGCCTAGAATGTCACCGTTGTCGTCACGCAAGAATAGCTGCAGGTCTTGGTCAAATCCGACGTCACAAATAGTGTAGGATGCGCCGAGATGGTCGACGTCTTCACATGTGACAGCTGCAGCGGGGGATGCCAGCAGCGCGAGTGCGGCCAGCCAGCGCATTATTCTTCCTCGGTGGATTCTGGTGCGGCTACGTCCTTGGCGACGCGGTCTTCAGCGAACATGGCGCGGGTTGCGTCCATGCGGTCATACATGTCGTCGATGCGAAAGCGCAGGTCCGGTGTCACTTTAAGCTTCACGTCCTTGGAAATCAGGTGCCGTAGCTCGCCTTTGTTGCGGGCCAAAGCTGCAATCGCGAGGTCTGCGTCTTTGCCACCAAGCGGCAGCACGAAGCAGGTCGCGATCGAAAGATCGGGTGTCATGCGCACTTCGCCCACGGTGATGGACATGCGTTGCAGATCGGGGTCGTGGACCTCACCGCGCTGCAAGAGTTGCGACATTGTGCGACGGATCAGTTCGCCAACGCGCAATTGCCGCGTTGAGGGACCGTCTTTACCTTGAAAACTGTTCTTTGCCATTCTGCCCATGTAAGGGGTGTGGAACGGCTTGCCAAGCACGCCAACGCCAATGTGAAAGAAGGAAACGACATGACGGATTTGCCAGGGATTGTGGTAACAGGTGGATCTGGCCGTATGGGTCAGATGTTGATTAATGCTGTGAAGGCGTCTGAAGCGTGCAAATTGGTCGGTGTGTTGGAACGTTCGGGTCATGATTGGATCGGTCAGGATGTTGGTGTCACCATGGGGGGCGCCGCGATAGGTGTAACCGTGAGCGATGATCCGGTTGAAACATTCGCAAAAGCCCAAGCGGTTATTGATTTTACGGCACCAGCCGCGACGATTGGCTTCGCTGAGTTGGCTGCGCAAGCGCGAGCGGTTCATGTGATTGGGACGACGGGGTTGACCGAAGATGACATCGCCCATTTGGATGCAGCGGCCCGTCACGCCGTGATTGTGCGCGCTGGGAACATGTCGCTTGGTGTTAATCTGTTGGCAAAGCTTACTAAAAAGGTTGCGGCGGCGCTGGATGAGGATTTTGATATCGAAATCACCGAAGCGCACCACCATCACAAGGTAGACGCGCCATCTGGTACGGCTTTGATGCTCGGCGAAGCTGCGGCTGAAGGGCGCGGTGTTTCCCTAAAGGATGTCAGTGATTCTGGCCGTGACGGGATTACGGGTGCGCGTCAGCGCGGTGACATCGGGTTTAGCGCAATTCGCGGCGGCGATATCGTTGGGGAACACGATGTACTGTTTGCTGCCGCTGGTGAACGCATCAAGCTGACCCATATTGCCACGGACCGTGCGATTTTTGCGCGGGGGGCTTTGAAGGCCGCACTTTGGGGGCAGGATAAAAAACCCGGCAGCTATGACATGTTTGACGTGTTGGGTTTAGGCGACTGAGCGGAATTAGGGGGATTTAGCCGCCAGATCAGAAATCGACGGCGATTCCCTTTTTCTCCCAATCGCCGAAACGCACTGGCTCTGGCCCGTCGCGGCCGCCTAGTTCGTCCGGCAAATCCAACGCTTTGGCTTTCTTTTTGCGTTCCTGCGCTTCTGCGAGGGCGCGTTTTGCTGCATCGGGCAGGTCTTTGTCGAGATCGCTCATGTCGGCTCCTTGCGGCGGTTAGTTGTGTGATATACCCCGCAGCGATCAATAGCCAAGGATAACAAATGTCGCAGCAACAGGGCCTCGGGCCACGCAGGGCCGCACTTTACATGCTCGATCAGGTCACCGGAGAAGGCAAATTGCTCCCCGAAGTGATCGGTGAGGGGGCGTTGCAGCACCTATCGCCGGAAGATCGTGCCCGCGCCCAGCGCCTAGCGACAGAGACATTGCGCGGCTTGGCGCGTGCGGATCGGATGCTTGCGCGGTTTTTGCAGAAGACACCGCCGTTGCAGGTGCGCAATGTGCTGCGCCTTTGTACAGTTGAATTGGCCGGTGGAGAAGCGGCGCATGGTGTTGTGAACGCCGGCGTTGAGATGGTGGCGCGCAACAAGCGCACATCGTCCATGAAGGGCTTGGTGAACGCGGTTTTGCGCAAGGTTGCTGCTGAAGGTCCGGAAGGTTGGGCCAAATTGGCGCTGCCACGCATGCCTGGTTGGTTGCGCAAGCCGCTTAAAGACGCATACGGCCCTGAGGTTATTGCCGCGATCGAAGCGGTTCAGTTTGCCGGTGCGCCGCTGGACATTTCCGTCAAAGGTGATGTGGAGGCCGCGAATGAAGCGCTAAAGGGCGAAATTTTGCCGACGGGGTCCATCCGGCTGCGCGATGCCGGCCAAGTGTCGGCTTTGCCCGGTTTTGAGGTTGGCGATTGGTGGGTGCAAGATGCCGCTGCCGCGATACCGGTGATGGTTCTTGATCCGCAAAAGGGTGAGAAAATCCTTGACCTGTGTGCCGCACCGGGCGGAAAGACGATGCAATTGGCTGCCGCTGGCGCGGATGTGACGGCTGTGGATTCCTCTGAGGGGCGTATGATCCGTGTGGGTGAGAACCTCAAACGCACAGGGTTGAGCGCCAAAACGGTTAAGTCGGACGCGTTTGCATTCACCGAAGATGGTTTCGATGCGATTTTGCTGGATGCGCCGTGTTCTGCGACGGGCACGATCCGCCGTCATCCAGATTTGCCCTACGCAAAAGATGGGTCCGAATTCGGGATGTTGATTGATCAGCAAGCACGGATGATTGACCACGCGCTAAGCCTGTTGAAACCGGGTGGGCGATTGGTGTTTTGCACCTGTTCACTGCTGCCTGATGAAGGTGAAGTGCAGGTCGAAGAGGCGCTTGAACGCCACAAGGGTCTGACAGTCGAACCAGCTGTGCTTGAGCGCGCGGGTATTGATGCTGCATGGCGTACTGAGGACGGCGGGCTGCGTTTGCGGCCTGATTATTGGGCTGACAAAGGCGGGATGGACGGCTTTTACATCGCGCAATTGCGAAAGCCCCAGTGACTTAGGGCGCGACCCAACGTATAAGTCCTTAACGCAAAGATGCTGAATAGCACGGGCGAGAGGCAAGACGACGTGGTCGACACAACTGACACCTATTCAAGACGCGTGCGTCTGATGAACCGGCTGCATGCGCGGCGTGCGGCGCGTTCGCGGCCCGCAACGGGCTTTCAATCTAATCCTGAACCCAAGATGATTGGCCATTATGCGCGTGGCCGTCAGCTGCTCGCGGGCAATTTTCTATTCTCTGGCCATCTGATCGAAGCCCCAAGTGTTAGCATTTGGGAAGCGGCTGAGCGCGTGGATACCTCAACGAATTCGGCGCATGGGTTTGAGTGGCTTGATGATTTGGCTGCGGTCGGGGACGTGAAGGCGCGCCAGACGGCACAAAGCTGGATGGTTGATTGGATTGAGCGTTACGGCCACGGGCGTGGGGCAGGCTGGACGCCGGACATTACGGGGCGCCGCCTGATCCGCTGGATCGCGCATGGTTTCTTCCTGCTGCGTGGTGCGGACAAAGAAACATCTGAAGCCTATTTTCGATCAGCCGCGCAACAGGCGATTTTTCTGTCGCGACGTTGGCATGTCGCACGCGCTGGGCTGCCACGGTTTGAGGCTTTGGCGGGCATGATCTACGCCGGTTTATCGCTGCAAGGCATGGAAGACCGCATTGAACCAGCGATTGCGGTTCTGAAGCGCGATTGCAAAAGCCAGATCGGGCCTGATGGTGGAATTCCATCACGCAATCCCGAAGAACTACTTCAAATACTAACCCTATTTACGTGGGTTGATTCAGCCTTGCGAGATGCAGAGCGTGAAGTTCCTCAATCGTTGACCGCCTCTATGGTGCGGATTGCGCCTGCGTTGCGAGCGATGCGCCATTCTGACGGCGGGTTGGCACGGTTTCATGGTGGCGGGCGAGGGTTGGATGGTTGGCTTGATCAGGCGCTGGCTTCAGTTGGCACCATGGAGCAACCTGACAACGGGTTGCACATGGGTTACGGGCGTTTGCACGCGGGGCGGACTAGCTTAATCGCTGATGTTGCGCCCCCTCCGGGTGGTGCGGCGGACGCCGAAGCGCATGCTTCGACCCTTGCATTTGAGCTTACGTCGGGACGGCGCCCGTTGATCGTGAATTGCGGATCGGGCAGCAGTTTTGGCCCTGAATGGCGCCGCGCTGGGCGGGCCACGCCGAGCCACTCAACGCTTTCGATTGAGGGCGTATCATCTTCGCGGATTGTGATTGGCAAAGATGGGGTGGAACGATTGAGCGTGGGCCCCAAGGATGTTCAGTCCGAGATTACAGCGCTTAAGGATGGCAGCCGCCTTGCGATGGCCCAAGACGGATATCGTGCATCACACGGTCTGACCCATGTCCGAACGCTGGACCTGAGCCAAGACGGGCGCGCATTGGCGGGTGAAGACCTGTTGACGATTCTCGACGAGGTAGACGAGCCTAGGTTTGATCGGGCGCTGGACGGCGAAAAGCTACAGGGCATCCCTTGGTCTGTGCGGTTTCACCTTCATCCTGAAGTTGATGCAGAGATTGATTTGGGAGGAGCCGCCATTTCGTTGACGCAAAAGTCTGGCGAAATCTGGGTGTTCCGCCATGACGGAGCCGGTGAATTGCGCCTTGTACCGTCAGTTTTTCTAGAAAATGGCCGCCTGCGCCCTCGTGCCACGCAACAGGTGGTTTTATCCGGGCGCGCAATGACATATGCGACCCGCATCCGCTGGTCCTTGTCCAAAGCGCAAGACACGCCAACTGCGTTGCGTGACGTACAAGAAACCGGGTCGGAACTGGATGATTGATTTGCCTGAGGGGGCCCACATGACTGACCTTCACCCTATTTCCCGTGCTTTGCTGTCTGTTTCTGACAAGACCGGACTAATTGAATTGGGAAAGGCGCTCGCGGCGCGCGGTGTTGAGCTGCTCTCGACGGGTGGAAGTGCCAAGGCGCTTCGTGATGCGGGGCTTGAGGTGCGCGATGTGGCGGATGTGACAGGCTTCCCTGAGATGATGGACGGGCGCGTAAAGACGCTGCACCCAGGTGTGCACGGCGGCCTTTTGGCGCTGCGTGACAACGATGAACACGTCGCAGCGATGGAGGAGCATAACATCAGTGCGATCGATTTGTTGGTCGTGAACCTGTATCCGTTTGAGGCTGCTTTGGCCCGTGGCGCTGAATATGACGAGATGATTGAAAACATCGACATCGGCGGCCCAGCGATGATCCGTGCGGCTGCGAAAAACCATTCCTTTGTGAACGTGCTTGTTGATGTTGAAGACTACGACGCACTGTTGGCTGAACTTGATGCCAACGACGGTGCGACATCTTTTGCGTTCCGCCAGACGTTGGCACAAACCGCGTATGCACGTACAGCGGCTTATGATGCGGCTGTCAGCACATGGATGGCTGGTGCGATTGGTGATGTTACGCCACGCCGCAAGGCAGTTGCAGGAACACTGGCGCAAACATTGCGCTACGGCGAAAACCCGCACCAAGCGGCGGCGTTTTACACCGATGGCTCCAACCGCCCCGGTGTAGCGACGGCGACTCAGCATCAGGGTAAGGAGTTGTCCTACAACAACATCAACGACACCGACGCGGCGTTCGAACTGGTCAGTGAATTTAGCGCGGCTGATGGCCCCGCTGTTGCGATCATCAAACATGCGAACCCATGTGGTGTTGCCAAAGGCGCGACATTGGCGGAGGCCTATCAGAAGGCATTTGAATGCGATCAGACGTCTGCGTTTGGCGGCATCATCGCGTTGAATGGTGAGCTGGACGCTCAGACTGCCGAAGCGATCACTGGCATCTTTACCGAAGTTGTTATTGCGCCGTCCGTTACGGATGAAGCCAAGGCGATGTTCGCTGCCAAGAAAAACCTGCGTTTGTTGACGACAGGTGGTTTGGCTGATCCGATGGCGGTTGCCGAAACCATTCGCCAAGTGTCCGGCGGATACCTGATGCAGAACAAGGATAACGGCCATATTGCGGCGGCTGATCTTAAGGTTGTGACCAAGGTTGCGCCGACGGACGAACAACTGGTCGATTTGCTGTTCGCTTGGAAAGTTGCCAAGCACGTTAAATCCAACGCAATAGTCTACGTCAAAGACGGCGCGACGGTTGGTGTTGGCGCTGGGCAAATGTCGCGCCTCGATTCTGCTTTGATTGCCGCGACAAAGGCGCAACGCATGGCGGATGCACTTGGGTTGTCTGAGAGCCTTGCCAAGGGTTCGGCTGTAGCGTCCGATGCGTTTTTCCCATTTGCCGATGGTTTGCTTGAAGCCGCGGCGGCGGGTGCGTCTTGTGTGATCCAACCGGGTGGGTCTATGCGGGATGACGAAGTGATTGCGGCCGCTGATGAGGCAGGGCTCGCGATGGTGTTTACGGGTATGCGCCATTTTCGGCACTAACAATTCGTTGAAAGGGCCACGTTGATGCGGCTGACATTTTGGACAGGGTTTTGGATTTTCTTGCTCGATCAAGCGACGAAGTATATCGTGCTTTACCTGGTGAATCTTCCGACCCAACCGAACCAAACCTATGATGTTTTTGCGCCGTTCCTGACGTTGCGCATGGCATGGAACCGTGGTGTGAATTTCGGGCTGTTTGCTGATTTTGACATGCGTTGGGTGCTAATCGGGGTCGCTTTGGTGATTTCCGGCTTTGTGATTTGGTGGATCCGTCGCGAAAAGAACATCGGGCGTTGGGCCTATATCAGCGCTGGTTTGTTGGTTGGCGGCGCACTGGGCAACGTGGTTGATCGCGTTATTCACGGGGCCGTTGCGGATTTCATCAACATGTCTTGTTGCGGGATCAATAACCCGTATGCGTTCAATATCGCTGATATTTCGATCTTTGCGGGGGCGATCGGGCTTGTGTTGTTCACCGATGGCGGTGACAAAAAGAAGACTGCGTGACGCGCGGCGAGGATTACGCTAAAACGCGGTAGGGAAGACGTGAGGGTAGAATGAAACTGATTTTATGTTTCGGAATGATTGCGATGCTGGCCGCCTGTGCGGGGGGTGATCGTGGCCTGCGTGATTTACGCGCTAATGGCGGTGGTCCGGATGAATTTCGCGTTTTGCCGATGCAGCCGCTGACCTTGCCAACCGACATCACAAATCTGCCGACGCCCACCCCTGGTGGTGCAAACCTGACTGATCCGCGCCCGAATGCTG
Source organism: Octadecabacter ascidiaceicola (assembly GCF_900185015.1). Taxonomy (GTDB): domain Bacteria; phylum Pseudomonadota; class Alphaproteobacteria; order Rhodobacterales; family Rhodobacteraceae; genus Octadecabacter; species Octadecabacter ascidiaceicola. Next base: position 268,581 of record NZ_FXYD01000004.1, read on the forward strand.
ATGCTGTCGCGGTGCTTGGCGGTAATCCAAACGCATTGAACCCGAACGGTATTCCGGCGCGCGATGGTGCGTTGGTGACTGCGGCTGGGCGCAATGGTGTTGATCCTGCTATCCGCCAAACACTTGCGTCTGAGGATGCAGCATTTCGCAATCGCCAAACCCGTTTCGGGATTTTGCGTGGGCGGGATCGCTATTTCAGCGCCTACGCACGCCAAGCGCTTGATGCTTACGCAGAGCTGCAGCGGTTCCGTGATGCGGGCATTGCAACGCCATCTGCACCACCACAATAGCTAAAACTGCCTCACATCCGCGTATGGCCCCTTGAAGCTTGCCCAATGCGGCGTAGGTTCTCTCTAGATATTTGCGGAGTAATTTAATGCGCCTATTAGCTGCGGCCCTTGCCGTGTTTGCCACAACGACCCTCGCCGAAGAGGTCACGACCTATCAGCTTGATAACGGGATGGATGTTGTGGTCATCGAAGACCACCGTGCGCCGGTTGTGGTGCATATGCTGTGGTATCGCGCGGGGTCTGCGGATGAACCTGTGGGTAGCTCAGGCGTGGCGCATTACCTTGAACATCTGCTGTTCAAGGCGACCGAGAGCGTTGATTCTGGCGAATTCCAACGGATTGTCGCGGAAAATGGCGGTTCTGATAACGCGTTTACCAGCTACGATTATACTGGCTACTTCCAACGCGTCGCCGCCGACCGTTTGCCGCTTATGATGCAGTACGAGGCTGACCGGATGAACAATCTGGTTCTGACCGAAGAAGACATCGTAACTGAACGCGGTGTGATTTTGGAAGAGCGCAACCAACGCACTGAAAACTCCCCCAGTGCGTTGGCGCGTGAACAAATGCGCGCGGCGCAGTTCCTGAACCACCGTTACGGTGTGCCGATCATCGGTTGGAAGCACGAGATGGAAACGCTGGATATGGAGGACGCGTTGTCGTTCTACGATATCTACTATTCCCCCAATAACGCGATCCTCGTGGTGGCCGGTGACGTGCAGCCCGAAGAAGTTCTAGCGCTGGCGCAGGAACATTACGGCCCGCTTCCTGTTGAACCGAACCTACCTGAGCGTTTTCGTACTCAAGAGCCACCACAAACCGCAGAACGCCGTCTGATTTTTGAAGACCCACGCGTTGCGCAGCCCTACATCAGCCGCACCTACATTGCGCCTGAACGGGACGCGGGTGCGCAGGAAGAGGCCGCCGCGCTGACCTATTTGGCGGAACTTCTGGGCGGGTCACCCTTTACATCGGCCCTTGGGATCGCGTTGCAGTTTGACACGAACACGGCTGTTTATTCGGGTGCGTATTATGACGGGCTGAACCTTGATGATGGGACATTCGGTATGACGGTGGTGCCAGCAGAAGGCGTGACCTTGCAGGAAGCAGAGAACGCGATGGATGCTGCCGTGGCGGCATTTCTTGAAGACGGCATCGATCCTGAGCGCATGGAAGCCCTGCGCACGCAGTTGAAAGCTGGCGAGATATACGCCCGCGACAATGTGGGTGGATTGGCGCGTCGTTACGGGGCGGCGCTCACCTCCGGCCTTACAGTTGAGGACGTTCAAGCATGGCCTGATATCCTTCAGGCGGTCACCGCCGAAGACGTACTTGCCGCCGCTGAACGTGTGCTAGATCGTGACCAATCCGTTACAGGCTGGATTGTTCCAAGCCGGGAGATTCTCCAATGATCCGCTATATTTTCGCAGCCTTTTTGACGCTTTCCGCTGCCAGTGCCCATGCGCAAATGGAAATTCAGGAAGTGACATCCCCCGGTGGCATTGATGCTTGGCTGGTGCAGGAAGAATCGATTCCGTTTATTGCGCTTGAGATCATCATTGATGGCGGTGCATCGCTGGACATGCCGGGAAAACGCGGCGCCACGAACCTGATGATGGCGCTTCTGGAAGAAGGTTCGGGAGATCTGACTGCGCGTGAGTTTCAAGCAAAGCTTGAGGGTATCGCGGCCTCATTCGGGTTTAGCGCTTATGACGATTCCATTTCAATTTCTGCGACTTTCTTGACGGAAAACCGCGATGAAGCCATTGCGTTGTTGCGTGGAGCGTTGATCGATCCGCGCTTTGACGAAGACGCGGTTGAAAGGGTGCGTGCGCAGGTGCAATCGATCCTGCGTTCAGACGCCCAAGACCCTGACAGCATTGCCAATGCAACGTTTGATGCGGCTGCGTTTGGCGATCATCCCTATGGCTCGTCGCTTGATGGTACTGTGGAAACTGTCGCGGCGCTGACCCAAGCAGACCTGTTTGAAGCGCACCGCAATGCGCTGGTGCAGTCCCGCATTTATGTGGGCGCAGCGGGTGATATTTCCGCCGAAGACCTTGGCGCATTGATGGATGATTTGCTGGGTAATTTACCCGTGGATGGTCCTGAACTGCCGCCGCGTGTTGAGTTTGGTTTGGATGGCGGCATGACCGTCGTGCCGTTCGACACGCCGCAATCGGTCGCGCTGTTTGGTCATGCGGGTATTGAACGGGATGACGACGATTTTTTCGCTGCCTATTTGCTGAACGAAATCCTTGGTGGGCGCGGTGTTGAAAGCCGTCTTATGCACGAAGTCCGCGAAAAGCGTGGGCTGACTTATGGTATTTCTACCTATCTCGTGCCCAAAACTGCGACCGAGGTTTACCTGGGCTCCGTTGCGTCTGCGAATGCGACGATGGCTGAGGTGGTTGATGTTGTGCGTGCCGAATGGGAGCTGATGGCGACTGAGGGTGTGAGCGCTGAGGAGTTGGAGCAGGCGAAGACCTACCTGACGGGCGCTTATCCGTTGCGGTTTGATGGCAATGCCGAAATCGCGGGTATCCTCGCGTCGATGCAATGGGTTGATTTGACGCCGGAATACATCGTTCACCGCAATGATTTCGTGAATGCGGTGACGTTGGACGACATCAACCGCGTTGCGGCTGAGTTGTTGAACCCCGAGGGTTTGCATTTCGTTGTTGTCGGCCAGCCTGATGGTTTGGAAAGCAGCGATTAACTATCAATAAGCCTGTCAGAATCGCTTAATGGCGTGCTACTTATAGCGGTATGTCTGCACCTGACCCCAACATAGGCGAATCTCGGCCGGTTATTCGCCAGCTCGATGATGCCGCGATCAACCGTATCGCGGCCGGTGAGGTTGTGGAACGCCCTGCGTCCGCTGTGAAAGAACTTGTCGAAAACGCGCTTGATGCGAGGGCCACGCGGATTGAAATTTCTATAGCTGATGGTGGCAAAACCCTGATCCGCGTAACGGACAATGGGGTGGGGATGACAGCGGATGATCTGCCGCTTGCGCTATCGCGGCATGCGACGTCCAAGATCGATGGGACTGATCTACTGAACATCCACAGTTTCGGGTTTCGTGGCGAGGCATTGCCGTCCCTTGGCGCGGTTGGCCGATTGACGATACGAAGTCGAACTGCCGACGGGGAAGGTGCCGAGGTTACCGTTGCAGGTGGTAAACATGGTGCTGTGCGCCCCGCCGCCCTGACGGTTGGAACCGTCGTTGAGCTGCGTGATCTATTTTACGCCACGCCTGCGCGTCTGAAGTTCCTGCGCACAGATCGCGCAGAGATGCAGGCGATCAATGATGTGATTAAACGCCTCGCGATGGCGGAACCGTTTGTGACGTTTATTCTGACGGATGTGTCCCAAGGGAAGTCCCGTGTCACGTTTCGCGCGGATGCTGAAACTGGTGACATGTTTGAAGGGCTGCATGCCCGTTTGCGCAGCGTTCTGGGCAAGGATTTTGCCGACAATGCCCTGCCGATTGATGTGGTGCGCGAAGATGTGCATTTGACGGGATACGCGGCATTGCCGACCTATTCGCGTGGATCAGCCGTGCAGCAGTTCCTGTATGTGAATGGCCGACCGGTGCGAGACAAAGTTCTGATTGGCGCTTTGCGCGGGGCGTATATGGATACGCTGAGCCGTGATCGCCACCCAGCCGCCTGTCTGTTCATCGACCTTGACCCTACGCGCGTTGATGTGAACGTTCATCCGGCAAAATCCGAGGTGCGATTTCGCGACCCCGGCGTAGTGCGCGGCCTGATTGTGAGTGGTTTACGCGCTGCGTTGGCCGATGCTGGGCACCGTGCGTCGACGACAGTTGCGAACGCGACTTTGGGGGCGATGCAGCTAGAGCAACCCGCTGGTCGCGTCTATCAAATGGACCGCCCGATTGGGGGTAGTGGCCCTGCGTATCGCCCGCCTGAACGCACAACAGGTTTTGCGGAAATGGCGCCGGATATGTCTGGGCGCGTGGATGTGATTGAGGAAACGCCGAGTGCCGATGAACGCCCGCTGGGTGCTGCACGTGCGCAGGTGCACGAGAACTACATCATTGCGCAAACCGAAAACGGGATAGTCATTGTTGATGGGCACGCTGCCCATGAGCGATTGGTTTACGAAAAGCTCAAAACGCAGATGGCAGAAAACGGGGTCGCGGCGCAGGCGCTTTTGATACCCGAGATTATTGAAATGTCGGACGGGGATGCCGCGCAATTATTGTCCGTCGCCGATGATTTGTCGCGTTTCGGGCTGACGATTGAACCCTTTGGCGGTGGCGCAATTGCCGTGCGTGAAACGCCTGCCATTTTGGGGGAAGTAAACGCAGAGGCCATGCTACGCGATATTTTGGATGAATTGAGCGACCAAGGGTCAAGCACGTTGGTGCAAGAAAAGCTGGAAGCGATTCTAAGCCGCGTAGCCTGCCACGGATCTATCCGCACGGGTCGTGTGATGCGCGGCGAGGAGATGAACGCCTTGTTGCGCGAAATGGAGTCAACGCCTCGATCCGGGCAATGCAACCACGGGCGGCCGACCTATGTTGAACTTAAATTGACTGATATCGAGCGACTGTTCGGACGCACATAGCAAAGCAACGCTAAATGCCTATTGAGACACTGCAACTTGGGCGGTACCGTACCTGCAACTGGGGAACATATTATGCGAACTCTTTTAGCAGTGATCTGCCCGTTGGCCCTTACGGCCTGCATGAACGTTGATTGGGCAACGACCCGTGCTGCGGTCGAAAACGTGAATCTTCTGGATGAAACGCGACGCGCCGTTGATGTTGCCTACCGCGATCTGCCGTTTGATACGGGCCGCGTTTATGTTGTCGCCAATGAGCATGGTGATTTGCACACCTATTCGCTGACGCCTTGTCGGGGTGGTACGCATATTTGTGGTGGAACCGGACGCGTTGGCCATCTTGAGCGGACGCCGGATTATTTTGTAGTGACGGGCGCGTATCGCGATCGCACATTTTATTTGTCGCCCGGTGGCGATGGTTATCTGACTTGGCGAGGAGTGGATCGTGATCTTGCGTGGAATTAAACAAACGGCGCTAGTGGCGTTGATGGGAACGGTGTTGTCTGGCTGTCTGGCTGAATTGCCGGGTGGTGAAACGGGGCCGTTTGCACCCGGAAACACCCTGACGTTTTACTATCAATCGGTTCTAACCGACCCACCGGAGCAAGCGGTCATCGTGTCATGTGGCAATGATCTGTTTCCGAAATCCTGCGTTCGTCTTTCCAATGGTGCGACGTTTGAATTGCAGTCGACGGAAACCGGCGTTTCGTATGGAAACGAAGAATTACAGATGGTTTTGCAGCTGGACCCGGGAAATGTTCCGTCGGGCCTCGGCCAGGTGAACAACCTGACATCGGGTGACGTAACCGGTATGCGCTGGATTTCCTTGCCGTCCTAAGCACCGTCTACTGACAGTTAAAAAAGGCGCTTTCAGGTCTTCTGGGGCGCCTTTTTTGTATTTGCTTGGGCAGCAAGGATTGGCCTGTTCGTGCGTGTTTCGGTTAGGGGCGCTTTGTCCTAGATCAACGTCGGCGTAACATGAACCTGCCAATGTCTATCCGGTAACAAGGAGGACCAAAGATGAAAATCAATGCTGATAAGGTCGCCGAGGTTATTATCCTTGCACGCGACATGGCTCGAAATCGTGGTCAGTTTGATAGCTTTATCTCAGGCTTAAGAGATGAGGAGAAAGCGAGCCTCGTGGCGATTATGTGGATCGGGCGGGATAGTTTTGATGCCGCTGAATGGGACGAGGCGTTTGAAACCGCGTTAGGTGAGGCGACAACGCCAACGCAAGACTACTTGCGCGGGTCGCCGCATTTAGCTGACCACCTTGAGAACGGGCTTGATGCGCTCGGGATATCTGCATCGTCCGAAGAAGACGAACTTTACTGATGCTAATCTATAGATGAGTGCGGAAGGTTTCTTGCGCTCGTCCCCAAACACCTTTGTCGAGCTCATCTAACTGCATCAGGTGCGGCAACAATTGGCGTGCAAAATCGTCGGTGCTTTCGGCTGGTAATAAGGATGGCAAGTTATCAATCGCCATCACATCCAGCGGCGGCGCGTCATGTGCGCGTAGGGTTGGGACGTCCCACGTGGTTGTTTGCCCATAGACCTTAATCGGGGAGAACGCGCTTTCAGGATCACAGGCGATGTCGCCAATCACAGAAAGCTCGCGTTTTGCGTCGCCAGCATCTGCCTCCACAAACACCGGTGCGCCTTCGTGGGCTAGGATGCAGTTGAGCAGGATGTCGTTTCGTAAAACTTCAGGGAATGGCCCACCATGCGCTGTTTCAGCCATGTCCCAGCCTGTTTGTGTCATGCCAACGGCCTTACACAAATCGGTCGCCCCACTTCCGACACGGCCCAATGCGCCGATGATCAACGCGGACGGTGCTTTGTCGATCGTCGCGCGCACTTGGCTTGCCATATCTTGGGCTGAGGCGAAGGCATCCACGGCTTGCAGCAGCTCACCACGTTGCTGATGGCCCCATGCCATAACGGAAAGCGCGGCACCTGCGTAGCCTGCCCAATACCCGAATGCGGCCACGCGGCGACCGGTGTCATCCACGAGGTATTCCAGATCTAGGAGGGTTCCGCCGCCTGTTTTGAAGCGGTCCAACAATACGCGACCTGATGCTTGGCCCTTATAGGCGTGGCCGAACATGATGTGTCGGTGGCGCAAAGGTGTTCCGTCTTCTGGGAGTTCTTTCAGCCCAAGAATGATCGCGCCATCGGGTGCATCTACCCAAGACCCAACAGGAACGATCTCGCATCCAACGGCGCGGTATTCGTCCGTTGGGATGCAGCGTTCCGGAGCGTCTTCAACAACGACACGCCAGCCCTTTTCAACCATTTGCGCGGCACCCTTTGGCACCATCGGTGCACGGGCTTCGTTCTCGCGTGGTTCGCTTCGCATCCAGATCAGCATGGCGTCGCTCCTTAGATTAATGTGTCGCTCGGTAGTCTGCCTGAAGTTCTCTCAAACGTTCAATGGCTTCGGCGCGGGTGTTGCGAATGTTGGGGCGTGCTGCTTTCGCCTCATATCGCATTCGTTTGTCGGCTTCGGTCTCCGAACCTAGAGCGTAACGAACGGACCCCATCGAATAGGTGTCGTTGAAACTTTCCGATCGCATAGAAAACTGAACCCAAGCAGGGGATTGAATGCGCGTGCCTTCATAGTTGAAGACAATCCACCATTTCAGGCGTGTGGCGCGGATAGCTTCTTCGGTCCAGTTGTGGACATCGTTGACGTCGCGCGAGTGTTCAAAACTCATCCCGCTGAGGTCGATTTCTAGGATGTTTGCATCGTGATCAAAGTGCAGCCTGCGCAGGAATTCAGCCTTGTGGAAATTCGGGTGATGCGCGGTATGGGTGCGGCGCTTGGAGGGTAAGGACTTTAGATACTCCATCGCCTTTTCGCGAGACCCGAACAGAGACGGGTTTTCGCGATCCGTCCCTTTGTCGCGGGCGATTTGTTTTAGTGTTGCTTCGTCCGCGTCATAGCGCACGGTTTTCATGGAATGCGCTTCGTTCAAATCCTGCCCGCGGCGGGTGAAGGCGAACCAAGCGTCCCCATCAATGCGGTAGCCTTCGGTGTTCACCATCAAGAACCACAGTGCTTCGCCGGTTTCATTGATATGGGTTTCGATGCAGTCGTAAAATGCGTTCACGTCGGCGGTCGTGTGAAAATACAGACCTGTAAAAATGATCTCAATAACCTGCGGGCCTTCATGGGTGATGAAGCGGGATGAAAGCGCGTCTGCGGAAAAGTCGGCGGAAAAACTCATGTTCGGAACCAATGGCTTGCGTGTTGGATCGGGATGATGAAACTGGGTGCAAATTATGCCAGTAATGAAGGCGTATAGGTATAATAGAGCAAAACAACGAGCCACTGTAATGTGGCAGATTGAACATTAACGACATTGCTTGGAAAACACCTTCAGGCGGCAATACTTGTGGCGATTCCGATCGCAAGTCATGGGCGTTCCTTAGGCGTCGATATTGAATAGCAGCACATAAAACCCTTCATATGTGTTAGCTTCTATTTGAAAGGACACTCGATGTTCCAGACTTCTATACGCTGTCTTTTGATGACGACAGTTCTTGCGCTGCCAATGTCCGGTATGGCGCAGGATGCCGCGCTTATCCTTGGGAATGAACGCTACGAACAGCTGGACCGCGTGAACCGTGCAGATGACCTTTTGGGTGCGATTAGCCGCCTTGAGGCATTGGGTTTTGAAGTTGCCAGTCGTGCCAACGGGCGTGTTGATGCCGTCAAAGATCTTGCTTCGGCGTTTCAGGCGCAAGCAGATGGTGCGGATCGTCTGGTTGTCGCGTTGTCTGGGCACTTTGTGACCGATGGAACGCGCACGTGGTTGTTGACGGCCGAGGCGACTGAGCCGGATTTGTTTTCGGTGGATGATGCGGCTTTGTCCCTTGATAGCGTGCTGCGCATTCTTGGATCTCGTCCGGGTAAGGCCGTTTTGCTGATGGGCGCTGCTGATCCTGATGATCTTGATATGGACGGCAGCGGGATGCGTGCAGGTGTGGGGGACATGGATGTCCCGCAAGGTGTGACTGTTTTGCGAACAACGCCGTCCATCGCGGCGTCCACTTTGTCGGGTCTTTTGACAGAACCTGAGGCGACGATAGGTCTGCAATTGGCAACTAACCCGTCAATATTTACTAGCGGCTACTTGCCTGCGGATTGGGTTTTGATGCCCAGCGAAGTCATCGTTGAAACCCCTGACCTGACAGTCAGCGGCCCAAGTGAGGCGGATTTGAACGCCGAAGCAGCACTGTGGGATCGCACGACGGCAGAGGACAGTGTTCAGGCGTACCGCAATTATGTGGCGCAGTATCCGACGGGTCGGTTTGTGAATGACGCTGAAACCCAGATCGAAGCGATCTTGGCGGAACCCAACCGTTCTGCACGGTTGAGCGAAGAGGCCTTAAACCTGAGCCGCGCAGCGCGTCGTGAAATACAGTCAAATCTTACGTTGTTGAACTATAACACGCGTGGCGTTGATGGTATTTTTGGGCCCGGATCACGCGGGGCTATTTTGAACTGGCAACAGTCCAACGGGTTCCCGCAGTCGTCCTATCTGACACGCGACCAGATCAACCTTTTGGACGCGCAGGCGTCACGTCGCCAAGCAGAAATTGAAGCTGAGGAAGCCCGCATACGTGCACAGGCAGAAGCGCGGGATCGCAGCTACTGGACTGAAACGGGTGGTGTTGGTGATGAGGCCGGTTATCGTGCGTATCTCGCGCGTTTCCCTGAAGGTTTGTTCGCCAATATTGCACAAGCGCGATTGGACGAAATCGAGAACCGTCGCCGTACTTCCGCCGAAGCGCAGGACCGTGCAGCGTGGTCCATTGCTGACAGCATCGACAGTGTCGCCGGGTATCAGGAATATCTTGCGGCGTATCCGAGGGGGGTGTTTGCAGGTCAAGCCAACGCACGCATCGCCGAAATGAATGCACCGCAAGTTTCGAACGCTGAGATCGCGCGCGCACGGGCGGAAGAAGGTAATCTGCGTTTGTCGGGTGTGCGGGCGCAATTGCTTGAGCTGCGGTTGCGGGATTTGGGTCTTAACCCTGGTCGTTTGGACGGGGTGATTGATGAAAATACACGCCGCGCTATCGCTGAATATCAAGAATCGCAAAGCCTAACACCGACTGGATATGTGGATCAGGCAACGGCGGTTGGTTTGATGACAGGGTCCATCAGCATCACGGTTCCCGGCCGATAAGCCAAATAAAAACCCGCCCCAACAAGTGTTGGAGCGGGTCAATTTTTTAGACGTAGTCTATTTTACGGACGCGCTGGAACGTAGCGTTCGAACACCATGCGGATGAAGCCCTGTGTTTGATCGTCCAGTTGGCGTACCGCGACAAGGTACGTTCCGGGCTGAACACGAACAGTAAGAAGCGAGTCCAATGAGCCGCCAGCGTCATCGTTGTATCCGACCTGACGGCCAAGATCATCGTACATCGCGAGAACAGGATCACCGTTTCCTTGGGCAATGGCTTCAACCAAGACGAGGCCTCCCTCCGAGACATCGAACGAATACCATATGGCATCGCCGCTAACGTTTACGTCTTCGCGCAAACGTGTTTGTAATTCACCCAGCGCGTCAACCGGGTGACTTCCATCCAATGGTGGGCTTGCTTCGCCTCGGTCATAGAGGTTCATCAAGACTTCTTGTGCGTCGTATTCTTTGGCGGTCACGGTGATTGGCACGTTCTCGTCGCCGTAAAGATTCACTGCGATGCAGTACTCACCAGCAGGCAGCGGTTCGGACATATCAATGCGGCTGTTCAAACCGTCAAAGTCGTCGTTCTCAGCAAGCCAATTTCCTGACGAATCAAACAGAGTCAGGATTGGGTCAGCATCTGGGTTTTCGGCCGTGACTGATACAGATGTCGGGCCATCCAACCGCAGCGAATAAATGTTTTGCACGGACCAGTTGTTCGCGACGGGTTCACCCAGCGTAATTGGCTGCGCCATGCTCAGGTTACATTCACCTGCAACGCTGTTGTCTTGCTGTTCAACGAAACCTTCTGTCAGCGCCTCTTGATCCATACGGGATGCACGAACGAAGCCAGTAATTGGTGATCCATCAAAACTGCGCATTGACACGCAGTAGGTTCCGGCAGCGAGGAAGGTTTCGGCGCGGCTGGCTGCGTTCCCTCCGCTATCGTCATCGGATGCGACGATCACGCCCTCGGCGTTGCGCACATCCAGAACAGTATCTCCACCGCCGCGTCCTTGGGCTTCGATACGGTAGTCGCCGGGTTCCGACACGGTGAACAAGCCGACGTATTCGTTGCGCATAAGAACAAGGGCCATTTGTTCTATGTAGTTTGGGGCGGTCGAGATGTCAGAAGCGACTTCCTCTCCACCGAGCCACTGTGCGTTTTCACCGATGCCGCCACATAGGTTGGCGTCTTGCGCCAGGGCCGGCAAAGCGGCCAGCGCGAAGGCGCTCGTTGCAAGTGCGGTTGAAATTGGTCGGATCATGTCGAATACCTCATTGCTGTTACTTTCCCGCAACGTAAGCGGCGAAATCGCAGGTGGCTAGGGGATAGATTGCCATAGGCGGGAAAGGTCAGGGAATCCTGACCAGCCAACTACAATTTGGCCAATGCCAATTCTTCTGCTTCCAATGCACCTTCGATATAGCCCCCAAATTGAGGAGCGGCTTCGGTTCCTCCAAACAAAAGCGCGTTGTCCCAAAGGGCCGTCATCACCGATGGAAGCGCATAATGCAGATGGCTGGAAACCGGTACCAAATCGGCGAGGGTAGAGGTGAAGGGGTCAAACGCCCAGTCCTTTACATGGATTGCCATCGGATTCGCTGCACGCAGTCCGAACAATCGGACGAGTTGTGCAAGAAGGTGATGCGTAAAGCCTGCGTGTCCTGGCGGTGTTGGTGTGGGACCCCGCATAACTTGGCCATTATGGGGTGTTTTTTGACCACTCCGCACAGATCAAATGACCACCGGCCTTTTTGAGGTTGGTCGTTTTTTATTGTTTTCAGCGGGTTACTGGATTCGCGACTTTCTTCAGTTCATCATGTAAGTGCCATAGGCGCCTCGCTGTCGCGGGCTTGCTTTGCTCGCTTGTTTGTTCCCTAAGTGTTCCACAGGTTCCGGAACCTTTCATATCTATCAGCCCGACATCCATTGATCGTCGGACGGCCGCGCTGGGTTATCCCCGCGCTATGAAAGGACGCCGACTTGACCCAATCTCAATCCAAGATCCCGTTTCACGATCTAACCTTCTACGATGACCTGCCCAAGCTGCGGGATGTGGAAGCGCGGTTGAAGGCCTTTTTGAAGACTACCCGCGAGCGGGTTCAGCCTATTGAGATAGAAGCAGGTCGCATGGCGGATGAAGACAGGTTGTATTCGTATGACATGCGTCGAATCAAAATCCGTTCGGTGCGATATCTTGAGCGACTGCATTCCTCCACAGGCATGTATGATTTGGCCGAAGAAAACCGTGTCTGCCTCACACCCCTGAAAGGCGGGTTGGGTCTCTTAGCGCTTGGTGTCTGCGTTCACTTCGGCGGTTAGCGAAACCAACTGCTCGTCAAATCTTGAAGAACTCCAAGACTACGAAGGATTTATGCGTCGAAACCTAAGACTCCTGTTCGCCACGCTCTCCACACGAAATCCGAGGTTAAACACCCCCATGATACCTCAGTCGGCAGCACTTTTGTCTCGTCACAAACGGCCGAAATAGAGAAATCCCAAATCGTCGCAGCTTGGGTTCTAGGGCAAGTGTAATTCTAAGCGCCGCACAACAGATTCTACTCCCAGATAAATGGAGGAAGTTCATCTCTAACGATCGCACTTCTCAGCCAATTGGACTGCTGGCCTTAATTGAAACGCTTGTGGATCACGGCGACTGCGTCCGCCAGCAGCACTAAATCCACGGCTACCGCCACAAACGTGGCACCAAGAGCCAGATAGCGGTCGGCGACATCGGGATCTAGGGCCATAACGCCGGCGGGCACGCCCATGTCCACTAGATCGGTTATCGCTTTGCTGACAGCCTTGTCCACGTCCGGATGGGCCATCTGTCCCGTCAGCCCCATACTGGCACTTAGATCGGCAGGACCGATGAAAACGGCGTCTACGCCGTCGGTGCGCGCTATGGACCTGAGGTTCGCCAGCCCTTGGATAGTTTCGACCTGCACAATCAAATAAAGCTGCTCTTCTGCGGATGTGAAGTAATCATCGACCTTGCCGTAGCGTGTGGCACGGGTCATGCCAGCCATGCCGCGCATACCTTTGGGGCCGTAGTGCATCGCGTCAACAGCGGCTTCGGCCTCTTCTGCAGTCTGCACGTAGGGCACCATCACGCTTTGTGCGCCCATGTCCAAAACCCGTTTGAACAGCGTCGGGTCATTGGCCGCGACACGGACAACGGCAGACGTATCAGGGTTTTGACCGATGGCCTGAAGCGCGGGCAAGACTTCGACCGTTTCGATTGCGGCATGCTCGCAATCCACCAGAACCCAATTGAAACCGGAACCGCCGAGCAGCTCCGGCACCGTGTTGCCGCCGACGGTGTTCCAGATCCCCAATTGCCGTTCCCCATCTGCAAGGGCGGATTTGAAACGGTTCACGGGGTTTCGCATTGGGTCGCCCTTCTAGGTTGCCACGTGGCTGACGTCTTTGTCGGGGCTGTAAATATCAAGGATATTCCAATGGCCCGTCGTCGGCGTCGGGTTGTTGATCATGGGCACATCCAACACCGTGGGCTTGCCGCTGGCGATGGCCGCTTGAAGCGCTGGCAATAGCTCATCCGCAGCAGAAATGCGAATACCCTCTGCCCCATAGGCCCGCGCGATCTCGGCGTAGCCCGGCCCGTTGGTTGGCGCGTCCGGCGTGCCGGGGAACGTCGTGCCATAGGTCAGGCCGTAGTGCGCCTTTTGCAGGCCCGCGATGGTGCCAAAGGCGTTGTTGTTCATCACCAACCAAATGATACCGAGGTTGAGCTCGACAGCTGTCGCAAGCATCGAGGGGTTTTGTCCAAAACCGCCATCGCCTACAAGGCTAAGAACCACGCGATCGGGGGCCGCCAATTTTGCGCCAATCGCTGCCGGGGGGCCAAAGCCCATGGTCGCAAATCCCCCCGGCGTCAGGATTGACCCCGGAGTCAGGATATCGAATTGCTGGCCGACGCCATTCTTGTTCCATCCTACATCCGTTGTGATGATTGCGTCATCAGGAAGCGCGGTGCGGGTGTCTGCCAAAATACGCTCCGGCATCATCGGGAAGGCTGTCGAGGTTTGCATTTCCACGTTCGAGGCTTTGAAACTGGACCGGAAGTCGGAGATTTCGACCTTCTTCTCTGCGCGTCCAAACCCATTTGGATACATCTCTTTGGCCACGCGGGTCAGGACACGTAAAGCCGCCTTCGCATCCGCCACCACCCCGATTTCAGTCGGATAGTTCCGGCCGATTTCTTGCGGTTCGATGTCGATATGAATGACCTTTGTGTCATTGCCTTCGGCCCCAATATTAAAGGTGTAGCCAGGGTACCAGCTGGAACAATCGGCTTCCTTGAAACGGGTGCCAACAGCGAAAACAACATCCGCATTCAGGCAGGTTTGGTTCACCAACTCCGTACCCCAAAACCCCGTCATCCCCATCACCAATGGGTGGTCATCGCGCACTGCGCCTTTGCCCATCAGGGAATGTGCGATGGGCAGACCCATGTGACTGGCAAACGCCGCCAGCTCGTCGGAGGCCTGCGCCAAAAGAATACCTCCGCCGACATAGGCCACAGGCTTCTCGGCATGCGCGAGTTTCTCAATTATCTCCCGCGCAGTGTCATCGTCGATCGATGGTTTTTTCAACGCAAGGGTGTTCTTGGCCACGCGGTCAAAGGTGTCTGATGGGATCACCTCAGAAAAGATATCCATCGGCACGTTCACCAAGACCGGACCGGGCTGCCCGCTTTCAGCCAAGTGGAACGCCTTCTCCAGGATTTCCGCCATCAGATCAGCACGGTCAACCCGCCAGGCGCGTTTGACGAAGGGGCGGTAAATTTCCCACTGGGCCGCGTCCGCATGCAGGTTGACCTCTTGGTGGGGGTGCTTGCCGTAGTAATGTGTCGGAATGTCACCTGCGATCACCACCATCGGGATACAATCAAGCGCGGCATTTGCCACACCTGTGGCACAGTTGGTCAAACCGGGGGACAGGTGCGACAACACCACAGACGCGCGCCCAGTTACCCGTGCATAGGCGTCGGCGGCATGACTTGCGATTTGCTCATGACGCACAGTGATGAATTCAATTGGGCTTTCCGCTAGCGCGGCAAGTACGGCAATGTTTGTGTGCCCGCACAGGCCAAAGACATGTTCAACTTCGCGGCGCTGAAGGAAATCAACGATATGTTCCGCGACCGTTTTGCCGTTTATTTTGCTGCCGTCCATCATGCAATCTCCTGTCCGTAAAACTCACCGAACAGCTCTTCCTCGCTGGGCCGATCTTCGGCAATGGGTCGGGCGACCCAAGTGTAATTCATCATGTGCTTCATGGTAACGTTCTCATTGGTGATGTTGCCGCCCCAGATGCCGCAGCCCAGTGAACTGGTCATGGGCATACCGTTGGTCCAAGCGCCTGCATTGGCTTTGGATTGCGGCTGACGCACCATCATGCGGCTGACCGGGGCAACCCGCGCCAAAGCGTCGATGTTGGCGTCGTTGTGGCTGTAGATGCCGCAGGAATGGCCTTTGCCACCGGTGTTGTAGATTGCACGAACCGTGTCGAGCGCATCATCAAAAGTATCGAAGTGGTAGAGTGCCATCAACGTGGTCAACTTCTCTTTCGAGAATTTGTGCTGGGGCCCGATCTGGCCCTGATTTTCCACCATCAGGAACTTGCGATCCTCAGGGATCGAGAAACCCGCCACATCCGCAGTCTGCTGAGGCTTACAGGCGATTGTCGGGAAGGTGCGATTGCCCTTTTCATCCCACATGGCCTTTTCCAGCAACGCCTTTTCTTCGTCGTTGCACAGGTATCCACCTTCAGCCTGAAGGGCTACGACCATGTCATCGTAGATCGACTTCTGGATGATGATATTGCCATCCGCAGAGCAACCGGACCCAAAGTCAGACGTTTTGGATATGCGCGTATTCTGCGCTGCGATTTCGATGTCGGCGGTTTCATCTATCACGATGGACGAATTGCCCGCGCCCACGCCATAGGCTGGGCGGCCCGAGGAATAGGCGGCCTTGACCATTGGCTTGCCGCCGGTGGCAAGTGTTAGATCGCATTTCTCCATCAGGTGCTGTGTCAAAGGGATTGACGGCTGGCGAACGCATTGGAACAGATCTTCCGGCGCTCCGACAGCCTTACAGGCCGCCCGCATCACTTCTGTCATCTCCCACGTGGTCTGCGCGGTGCGCGGGTGCGGCGAGAAGATCACCGCATTGCGAGCGTTGGCCGAAGATACGCCCGTCACTGGCGGCGTCATGGCTGGGTTCGTCATCGGGATGAGAGAGGCAATGACACCGGCGGGTTTGGCATACTTCGCTAGCCCTTTGGCTTCGTCCACTTCAACAACACCCGTGGAAGGCGTACGCAACACATCTCGCAACACCATCTGGATTTTAAAACGCTTGGCCGGACGACCTGCACGGTCGCCGATGCCACTTTCGTCGACACCTTGCTCGGCCAACCGTGTAAAGGTCTTTTCATTGCCCGCATACCAAGCGATGGCTTGCGAAAGGCGGTCGAGGTCGGCTTGCGACCAGCCTTCAATTTCTGCCATCGCCTTTCGGGCGCGGGCGATCATGTCTGCCGCTAGACTGCGGTCTTCTTCAGTGAGCTCTTTGGCCATCTGTCATCGTGCTTTCTTGTGGTGGGATCGGGTGGGTGCGCCGTTGGGATCGGATGTGACCAAAGGTGCGTTTGGCGCGCTGCAAACAGCGGCGCGCGTGTTCTTCAAAGCCCAATTCCGCAACGCGGGATTGGTTGGGGAGTTCAATGGAGTAATCGACGGGAGGCATGCGTTCGATTATGCCAGCGAAATCGATGCAACCTTCGCCGGGGTATAGACGTGCATCGCGGGCCAGCTGGATCATGCCCTCTCGGGTATCGGCGATACCAGGCAGGGCGTCAGAAATATGAAGGAAGTTCAGCAGGTCACCGGGGACGTGAAGGAGTTCGGCAATGTCGACCCGCGAAAGATGTAAGTAGAGCGTATCAACCAGAATACCGCCATTTGGTTGATCGGCGGCACGGACGATGTCCAGCGTTTCGTCTAACGTCCGCAACCGGCTGAAGCTGGGGAACTCAAGGTCAACAGACATTCCGTAGGGTGCCGCGATTTCGCAGGTCTCCGCGTAGCAGTCGACGATGAAGTTGCGATCGTCTCGCGAGGGGGTCCATGCAGACATGATCATGCGGCTGGCCCCCAACTCGCCTCCCAACTCGCAAGCGGCCTCGAAAGTCCGTGGGTCACAATCCTCGGTTATGCGGGCCAGCTCAATGTCCAATACCTTCAATCCAGTGGTCTGAAGTGCGGTCTTGGTGGCAGAGACCATAGCCTTGTCGATCGGGCTTTCGCGAAATTCCCCGGGCACGTTCATCTGAATGAAGCGTGGGGAAACGGCATCGTAGCCTGCGCGGGCGGCGATGTAGATCAGTTCCGGTGCCGTCGCATTGATGAGAGTCAGATGCGCCAAGGAGTAGAGCGGATCGCATGTCTCGTCGGGCATTGTGAATCACCTCATGGTATCTGCCTGTAGCATTATCATAGTAGGTAATCAAAAATCTATGATATTTTATACTTTGTCATATTTTGGCAGATAGGCCGGCGGCATTGGCCCTTTGTTGCGTCCGCCCTGCTGCATCTGCTCCCACGCGTGTGACAGGATGCCGACAGATCTGGACAGGCAAAACAGCCCGCGTGAAAGTGGCGCCGGGAAACCAAGTTCGCAGAAGATCACCGCTGTGGCCCCATCAATATTCATCGCCAGTGGCTTGCGCGCGCTCAGGTTTGCCTGGACGGCCTCGCCAATGTCGGCATAGCGGCCGGAGACTGTGCCAGCTTTCGCCGCCTCGCGTACCAGCGCCATCAAGCGGGGCGCACGGGGGTCCACGGGATTGTGGAACCGGTGACCAAAGCCGCTGACGATCTTGCCGTTCTCGGTGCGCCATTCATCAAGGCCGGAATGCACAGCCTCTTCCAACGAGACCCCACCGTCTATCCGCTCATTGATATCGTAATAGAGCTCTGCACATTGCTCACCAGCTCCGCCGTGCACATCGCCCAACATATTCACGCCGTTGGCCATCGCGTTGTTGAGGCCGACACCACAGGTCGCAGCCATTCGCGCAGCGGCAATCGACGGGGCCTGCGGGCCATGGTCGACCCCGGCGACCAAAGCGGCTTCCAACAAAGCGGCCTCTTCTGGGGAGGCCAAACGCCCAGCCGTCATCAGCCAAATCATTTGCGGAAAGGATACGTTGCCGATCAGTTCTTCGATCGGATGGCCTCTAAAGGCAATCTTGCCCGGGGACATGTCGATGATGGATGTGCGCCACCACGCGCGGATTGCTTCTGCGTCGTCGCTCATACGGCACCTTCTTGTGTCTTGGTTCTGGATTGGGACTGCGCCGCCAGCCGGATCGGTGCATTGCGCGCGCCATACCCCGCGTATCGCCCCTTGCGTTGAACAATTTCGAAGAAAAACCCGTCGAACAGGCTTTGCCCATAAAGCTGAAAATAGGCACCGTGTTCATCTTCGTCATAAAGGATGTCGTGGCGGCGCAGATCAGCGGTCACCGCGTCACTCAACCCGAATGAAGCCTGGGTGTCAGCGTAGTAGTTTTGCGGAATGGGCAAGCGGTCAAATCCGGCGACCTGAAGTCGATCGGAGGTTTCGAAAATATCGTCGGTCTGAAATGCAATGTGCTGCACGCCCGCACCGGGCCGCCCTGATACAAATGACCCCGCGAGCGTGTCTGATCCAGCGGCCCCATTCAGGTTCAGCCGCACCGTGCCTTCAGGCGTTTCGATGGCCTGAGAGCGCACGATACCCGAAGGGTCGGCAACATTGACGATTGGTGACTTGGTCATCTCGAACGTGGTGAGATAGTAGAGCAACCAGCTTTGCATTTCGTCATAACGCATGGTTTGCGCGACGTGATCGATCCGGCGCAGACCCGCAGGCGGGGTCGACTTGGTGCGGGAAACCGGTTCAAATTCGATGTCCCAGACACGATGCAGGTCCGACTGTTCATCGATGAAGTGAATGACACTGCCGCCGACACCACGAACGGCCGGAATGTTTAGTTCCCCGAGGCCGACCGACTGCGAAAAGTTCTGTGAACCCAATGCTTTGGCCCGTGCGACCGTCTCTGACGCATTTTGGACGCGCAGCCCCATGTCACACACGCATGGGCCATGCTCCATGACGGTCTGCGCTGCGTGGCCTGCGCCGTCGCGGTTGATCACGATGTTAACCGCGCCCTGTCTCCATAAGGCCACCTGCTTTGAGCGATGCTGGCGTTCACACCGGAACGCCATCGAGACCAGAACCGTTTCAAGCTCATCCGCCCCAACGGCGTCGACCGCGAATTCGATAAACTCAATTCCTTTGGCAGGGACTTTTGCCGGAAGATCGGGTGGCACCTCTCGCAGCAAGGGTTCTGTCTGGGCTGCGTCGGATAGAACCGTCACCAGCGAACGGTAGGCGTTGCGTACCGTGTCCGGCCCTTCGGGGGTTGCACCAACCGACCACGGGCCAACGTACCCTGAACGCGCCAGAACCCGCGCCAAACCGCCAAGATTGAGCGTCCCTTGCCCCGGCAACATTGGGTGTACGGGTCCGTCCCAGAGGGCGACATGAAAGACGCGCGCACCGTCAAGTTCGCGCAAGCGGGCCGGACGGGACCCGTCGCCTAGAACGTCGAACGAATTCAAGGCTAGGCCGATCAGCGGATTTGCTTGTGCCGCGACGAATGAGACCACCTCCGCCTCTACGGTTCGCGTGGGCCGCAGCGCCAACCTCACCCCTTTCAGATCCGGCAAGTCATTCGGCACGTGAGTGTCAACCTCAACGATGAGTAATCCCGCGCCCAGAACCCCCGCCATATCCACCTTCGCGGCAATGAGGGAAGCCGTGGCGTCCGACGCAAGCGGTCCTAGCGACGCAATCTTTAGGCCCACTTCAGCAATCAGAGAAGCAAGCTCGACGAGCGTCCCATCAAACTGGGCCACATCCGTCAGGCTCAAATCAATCGCTTCAAATCCCATGGCTGCGATAGAGTGCAGTTTCTCTGGCAGCGCCCCCGGAACAACATGTGTCGGGATCGTCAGCATCAGCCTTGATAGCCCAAGAGCCGCGGCAGCCAGAGCACCAGATCAGGCGACAACATCATAATGATCAGCGCAAGGATCAGCACCGCGAGGAAGGCCCAGATTTCGGAGATGATCTCGCGCAACGGGATGTCAGTAACCGCATTGATGACGAATAGCAGAATTCCGTAGGGCGGTGTAATTAGACCTATCATCGAATTCACAACGACCAACACCCCGAAGTGGACCAGATCAATCCCCAGCGCCTCACAGGTTGGGATGAACAGCGGAACGATCACGAGGATGATCGTCGTGGCGTCCAACACGCAGCCCAGTAGCAGAATAAGAACATTGACCATAATCAAGAACATCAGCGGGCTTATGTCGGCCCCTTCCAGCACCATAGAGATAGACTGCGGAATTTGTTCGGTGATCACGATGAAGTTGAGGATGAACGCGCCGCCGATGACGATGCCGACAGCCGCAGAGGACCGCGCGGAATCGACAAACACGTTATAGAGCGCTTTGAACGACAGCGACCTGTAAAACAGGGCCGCCAGCATAAGCGCATAGAACGCGGCCACGGCAGCGGCTTCCGTCGGCGTAGTCACGCCGCCATAGATGCCATAGAGCAGGATGACCGGCATGAGCAGCGCAGGAAACGCCTTGCCCGTGACGCGCGGCAGGTCTTTCAGCGGCACGGGCTCTTCGGTCTCAAACCCACGTTTGTGAGCAAGATAGCCGTTCATCCCCATCAGCACGACGCCCATGATGAGGCCCGGTAGGATACCGGCAAGAAACAGCGCCCCGATTGAAGCGTTCGAGATCAGCGCATAGAGAACCATCGGGATAGAAGGCGGGATGATCGGGCCAATTGTGGCCGACGCGGCGGTGATCGCGGCCGCATAGCCGCGCGAGTATTTGCCCGAACGGGTCATCATCGAGATGATGATTTTGCCGATACCTGCAGCATCTGCCACAGCAGACCCCGACATGCCCGAGAAGATCAACGAGGCCACGACATTCACGTGGCCCATGCCTCCCTTGAATCGCCCCACAACCGCCACGCAGAACTGCAGCAAACGATCTGTGATCGAGCCTGCATTCATGATGTTGGCGGCGACAATGAACAACGGGACCGCCAGTAGGATCGCGCTACCATAGAAGCCTTGCAGGATCTTCTCGCCCGCAAGCGCAACGTCTAGGCCCGACAGCCCCAAATAGACAACCGCACTCAAGAGGATCGAATAGCCGATTGGTGTACCGATACCCGCGAGGAGGAAAAGCGTGAAAAGAAGGGATGCAAGTTCGAAGCTCATGATGGTTTCTCCGCTTCAGCGGCAGCTTCTGCCTCAAGCACGACTTCAAGTTCGGTCTTCGGCGGGCCATTGCGGATGGTATCAATTGCCAGCCAAGCGTAGCGTATCGCGACGACGATCATGAAAGCGCCGTAGACGCTGAAGATCGTTCGCATCGGGATTTTGCCGCCCGTGAACGGGTTCCGCACGGTCGAGGTTTTGCGGATTTTCATCCAGTCGATGTAGTCGAGCGTGGGCAGCAACGCGTAGAGCATACCCGCCACGATTGCGACCGCTGAGATGACAGCGAAGATCGTCCGCGTCCGTCGGGACACCGACAAATAGATAATGTCGAATTTCACGTGGTCCCATTCGCGTACAACGAAGGCGCAGCTAAAAAAGATCACCCAAACCCAAAGGATCGCGATTAGCTCTAGGGTCCAACCAAGGGGTTGTATGGCGCCAAGGGCGGGAAAGGTTTCGGCAAGCCCGAAGTAATCAATGATTTTCGGCGCGTAACGCGTGGCAATTTGCAATAGAAAGGTAAAAAAGATCACGGCCAACAATGTGGCCGCGATCGCATCAGAAACCCGAGAGACCCACCGGAAAACAGTCTTCATGGCAGGTCCCTCTCTCTTTCAGGTCTTAGTTGCCTAGCGCGTTGATCGCGTCCAGCGCACCTTCGGGCCAGCTGGCGGCAAACTCGGAGCCAACATACTGCGCCTGGACATGCTCGCGGAATGCGGCTGTGTCAGGTGTGTAGACTTCCACGCCGTTCTCTTCGAGGAAAGCGGCCAAATTGTTTTCCAACTCAAGTTGACGCAGACGGCCAACAGACGCGGCGGCATCGGCCGCACGCTGAACGGTCAACTGTTGCTCGGGCGACATGGAGTTGAACGTCTCGGCGGAGATGGCGATGTAGTTCAAATCAACGAGGTGCGACGTCAGAGCGATCTGGTTTGTCACTTCGTAGAACTTGCGATCCACAACTGTTGGCAGCGGGTTGTCCTGACCGTCAATCGCGCCTGTGGACAGGCCGGTGTAAACTTCGGTGAAAGCCATCGGCGTCGGTGCTGCACCCAAAGCGGCGCCAAGGAACTGCCACGCATCCGTACCCGGCATACGCAGGTTCACGCCAGCAAGGTCAGCAGGTGTCTGAACGTCCAGCTCTTCGCGAGTCTGGCGCAGGTTCACGTGGCGGCGGCCCAGATACATCACCGAGAGAAGCTTCACGCCAAGCTCGTCTTCAACAGTCTGCTTGAACGGGTCCATCAGCGGGTCGTTGAAAACGCGGACCTGATGGGCAGCGTCCTGATGCACATAACCTGTTGCGAAAATCGAGAACTCAGGGAAGAACTGCGCAAGTTCCTGAGCCGATGTGATCGACATCTCAAGGTTGCCACGGCTGATGGCGTCCAACTCCGTACCCTGATCGAACAGTGTCGCATTGTAGGATGGCTCGTAGGACGCGAAGCCCGCAACGGACGGGCCAAAGACCTCGGCCAGAGCGACAGAGCGTGCATCCGTTTCGGAACCGGATGTGGACATGCGCAGCTGGATCGCGTGACCGTCAGCGAAGGCTGGAACAGCGGCAATCGAGCTTGCGGCGACCAGTGCGGCCATCGCGACGCGACGAGTGAATTTCAGTGTCATGTGTGTGTCCTCCCAGACGTTTTGTGCCCCTCTGGGCATATTGTGCGGCGTATTAATGCCTCATTTTCCCCATTTCGCAATACATTTTGCAAAATATCGGATATTTTATCCAGCAAGGCTGGCGGGTTTCTCCGCTCCTGCATTGAGTCGGATCAGTTTTTCAGTTTGAGCTGCGGATTGGATCGCCTCTACAACGCGCAATGTTTTGAGGCCTTCCTCACCATTGACCAAAGGCTCGCAGCGCCCGCGGATCACATCTTCAAAGTGAGCGATCTGATTAATGAGCGGGTCCGATGAGCTGACCGGCATCGCTGTAGCCTTGATTGGATTCCACCAACTTGTGCCGCCTTCGTGTTGCCAAAGCCGCATGTCAGGGACGCTTAGCGCCCCTTCTGATCCGCCAATCAGATAGCAGGATTCGTTTGTGGCAGGGTAGATGGGGTATTCCCTTGAGGTCAGTTCCCAACTCCACGGGGACACGACGCTGTCAGACACCGTGATGGTGCAAACGGCCCCGCTTTCAAAGCGCAGAACAGCCGCCGCCAGATCTTCGTTTTCATATCCACGCATGGATGGCGCGCATTGCGCTTGCACAGTGACGACCTCCCCAAGGAAATGACGCATCAAGTCCACGTCATGCACCAGATTGACCGAAACCGGACCTGCTCCGGCCTTTTTGCGCCAAGGTGCTACGTCAAAATAGTCGTCAGGTTTGTAGAACCAACAAGTGACTTGAGCTGCGCGCACCTCTCCGATGGCCCCTTCTTTGATAAGGTCAGCCGTTTTCTGAATGATCGGATTGTGACGCCGGTGATGTCCCACGAGGATTGGCACGCCTTTTGCGCGGGCGGTTCTGACCAGGTCCTCAGCGTCATCCGCAGATGCCGCCAATGGTTTCTCGATGAGAACCGGAACTCCACGTTCTACACAAGCCGCAGCCCCCTCGACATGCAGTAATGTCGGTGTCGACAAGATCACGCCATCGACGTCCACCGCGTCGAACACCGCGTCCAAAGAGGCAAATACTGGTACAGACTGCTCGGTCTGCCCTGGTTCAACCACGGCGGCCAATTCAACCCCGGACACTTGACCAATGGCCGCGATGTGACGTTGCCCGACAAGTCCGGCCCCAACGACAACTAGTTTTTGTGGATGCCCCATGTGGCCCTCTTCTTAAGTCTTGAACGCACGCTAGCAGAGTAAATCAGATTCGCAATAATATATGATATTTTTTATATCAGCATATTTTATCCACCATTGAGGAATATCGGATGATCGTGTTATTCCCTGACCAATTCGAAATGCGTAAGGGCAGGCATGTCACAATCCACACCCACAGTTGGGTCCAGTACATATGAACGCATCAAGCGCGACATCATCTTTGGTGAGCTGGCTCCGGGCTCGAAACTGAAGCTCGACGGGTTGCGTGACCGCTATGCCGCCAGTGTTTCGACACTGCGAGAGACCCTAAACCGATTGGCAAGCGAAGGATTTGTGCAAGCCGCAGAACAGCGCGGTTTTTTCGTCCGCCCGGTATCAGCCGATGACCTGACCGAAATCGCGGAGTTGCGCATCCTGCTGGAATGCTCTGCCCTGGAGACCTCTATCGCTTGTGGCGATGCCGATTGGGAAGGCAATCTGGTCGCTGCTCATCACAAACTGCACCTGATCGAACAAAAGATGCTCGATGGTGACACGTCGCAGAAAGAACAGTGGAAACGCTACGATTGGGAATTCCATCAGGCCCTTATTCAAGCCTGTAACTCACAAAACCTGTTGTCATTGCACGGGACTATCTTCGACAAATACCTGCGTTATCAAATGTTGGTGCTGACCTATCGCGGGGTCGAAGCGGTGCTAGAACACAAGACAATGTTCGAGGCCGCTCTGGCCCGAGACATTCCCAAGGCGAAAGCGGCATTGGAAACCCATATCCGTCTTGGGTTGGAACATACACTTGCGGCCATGGCGAACCTCAAAGAATGAACGACGGCGGTTTATGAGTGCGCGCACTGTGCCATCGACACACTCACATTCGTGCTCTCTCACCCATCTCCGCTATAGAAAGGAAGCGGTCAAATGCTCTATTGCAACGGAATGGCGCTGAGCCCGCGCAACGGTTATCGAGGAATAGATTTGCTGCTGGCATTGCCTGAATGTCTGGCCTAGCGAAGCTGCGTCGCAGCGACAAGCTGGACCATGAATGCCCGCTTTAGGCCGAAATTTTGTGTGTTGAGTACAATGATTCTTACATGCTGCAGTGAACCAGACTACGGCTTTGTCAGTAGTTTGTGATAACTACTTGGCAAGTCCGAGTGGAGTGCAATTTGCGGGAAAAATCTTGAAGAGGCATATCGCAAGTCAGGAAACACTATGGGCTGGTGCTTGTTGGCCAGTTCTGAAGTCACTTTGAACGAATCGAGGATCGCATTCAATAGTCTGAACCCCGGAGGGTCGACCGAAGACGCTGCACACTCTGTCTATGCCATGCCAGATAGTCAAAGCGCATATATAAACGAAAGTTGGGCGAGGCATGCTGTTGCTCAGAGCCCCTTGCTGCGTCAGGTTCGAGCTCTATTTGCTCGACTAAATGTTAAGCCCCAAATGGTTCTTGCTGGGAACCTCGTGCCGTTGCCTCTATTGCGAAGGTTGAGCACCCTCATTCAAAGACGTTGACGAACATTCTGGAGTTGGCTGGCGCTATTGATGAAGCGAAGCCGTTGAAAGGTGCGCCCAATGTTGTTGCCGATTATGCTAGGGCGAAACCACTCATCGAGCGAGCGAAGCATGCGAGGCCATTCGCTCGGGTTCCAGATATGTTGTCTGCATCGCGACCAATGGTTGCTGCCCTGATCGAGCTGGGGCAGCTACGCAGGATACAGGATCATGATGAGCTCAAAAGTAAGGTTGGTAAATCAATCGATGGCCGGTCGATCCAGGAAGTTTTGAAGTTCATTGAGGGGCGATTTGAAGTCGTGGAAGACGTGCCGGTAGGTCATGTACATTTGGCAAAGGCGGCCGAGAAAACCAAGGCTACGCTGTCGGCAATATTGGAGCTTTTGTTCGGTCTGCATCTGAAAGCAGTTTGCAGACTAAAGGATCATCATGGGTTCAGCGGAGCGTTGGTTTCGCCGACGGAGATTATGAAATGTATCGAGCAACCGCCGGATAATGTCTCGAATGAGATTCGGTTCGGGACGCCCTGACGGCCACTTTAGTAGGGTAATCCCCTTAAATCACTGCAAATGCTGCCTTCGGGTGGCATTTGTTTGAAACTTTCGATGGCCATTTGATCTGGGTAAGTGGACATTGTGGCCGCCGAATGGGGGCGGAAACTCAATGAAATAAGGGGTTATATCTCACAGAGTGGCCAAGTTACAGTGTATTCCACAGTTGGGGCGGGACGCCAATGAACCTGAACAATGCGTACGGTTCGCCCTTGGAAGGGGACTCGTCATGGATTTCGACCGTCGGTACATGTCTGCTCATGGCGTCGCCAGACAGTGCATCCTCGCGCCAGAACGGTGCGTTATAGATTGCGACCGCTTTGGCTTGGCCTGCCATCCATGTCGGGATTTCTTGCATCGCGCGGATCGTATTTTCGGGTAGAGGGGCGGAAAAGGAAAAACCGCGGCGATGCGTGGCAGGATGGCAAGTACGGCTTCGTCGGCAACAACGTTGTCTCCATTCCCGAGCTGAGCTGTGATATCTGAGTCCGTTTTTGTTGATTGAGTAACTGCGACACCCGATTGCCGTTTGTGATCGGGAGTGCGGGAAACCAAAGCATCGATTATCGCGCCAAACCACCCTTCAGTCGCCAGGACCCCTCCATTGAAGAAAACCCGCGCCCCCGTTGGGCTCGACCTTGTTCATCCTCAAACATCAGGTCCCCGTTGGCATATTGGTCAAACTTGGTGAGCACGAGCGCGTTAATCATTGCGGCAATGCGAGGTTGGCCGGGCCAAAGCCAAGCAGGGCTCATGTCAAAGGTCCCGTCGTCTAGCTTGATAGTTTTCATCCGCCCACCAAAGCGGTCACGTGCCTCGACTAGGGCATAGTCGCGCTCCTGTGCTTCAAGCGCGTTTGCCGGAGCAAGTCCGGATAGGTCGCCACCGGTGACAAGTGTTTTCATTCCGTGGCCGGTGGTTTTGCATGTGCCAAATGGCCTGTTTTAACCCAGACCTTTGCCCCTTGGTTGCTTGCAATTGCCCTTAGCGCATCGCCGCTTGGAAGTCGTAACCATGTGCCTTTGCCTAACACCTCACCGTATTCAGTGACGGCCCCTTCAATCACCAACATCTCAAGGCCGCCGTCTGCCGGAATTGTGAATGACGCGTCTGCGTCCAATTGGCTGTACGTCACTGTTTCAATATCATCTTTGTGAAGTTGCGCAGTCGCAACACCATCAATAGGCACGGCCAGTTCTGCTGCCATGTCTTTGCGGAACTGGGTGCGGTCATCCATGTCAAACTGCCAAAGTTTAACGAATATGGTGCATCCATCTTCTGAGCCCGGAGTATGGGAAGATGTTGGCGGGTTACGTACATAGGCCTTTTGGGAAAGTCACCATGTTCATCTTAGAAAACACCGTCCAAAACGATGAACTCTTCTCCGCCCGTGTGTGAGTGCGCTGAAAACGAGCTGTTTGGTGCATAACGAACAATTGTCGTCACGCGGACAACTTCACCACCGATACGGTCCAGCATTCGGCGCTCGACTCCTTTCATCGAGGAGGGGACCCATTCAATTTTTTTCTGAACTTAGGACGATCCGTAGGGAAAAATCCGCATTGAGGTCCATGTGGCACCTTTCCTGTTCTGCTTTGAACGATGGAAAACACACAACACAATCGATAGCAAAACACGAAACTGGGAAAGAAAAAGCCGCGTCCCGATGTATCGGTCGCGGCTTTATCGAATTGTTGTCGTAGGTGACTTAACCTTGGCGTGCCTTAAAACGACGCTGAGTCTTGTTGATCACGTAGACGCGGCCTTTGCGACGCACAACGCGGCAATCGCGGTGGCGGTTTTTCAGCGACCGGAGGGAGTTGCGAACTTTCATGGTTCTATCCTTTGTCTCGCGGCGCGGTGAAAGGCGCCTAAGTTTCGTTCATGCACTGACCAGCAGCG
Organism: Octadecabacter ascidiaceicola; assembly: GCF_900185015.1. Classification (GTDB taxonomy): domain Bacteria; phylum Pseudomonadota; class Alphaproteobacteria; order Rhodobacterales; family Rhodobacteraceae; genus Octadecabacter; species Octadecabacter ascidiaceicola. The sequence continues at coordinate 296,827 of NZ_FXYD01000004.1, forward strand.
CGGCTAAAATTCATGGTGGACGATACTGGGATCGAACCAGTGACCCCTTCGATGTCAACGAAGTGCTCTACCGCTGAGCTAATCATCCACTCCTTAACACACTTAACGCCCTATAAACGAATAGGACGCGCAAGCGCGCGTCGGTTGTCGCGGTCTATATAAAGAGTCGGGATAGGGATCAAGGGCTTTTGGCAAATGCGTAAAATGCGCTACAGTGGGTCGTGAAAGGGCCACGATGACTGACGTTACGAACAATCCGTCCTACCTACTACGTCGCCCTGAAACGCGCGCAACCTCGGTGGTATTTGCATCGCCGCATTCCGGGCGCAAGTATCCGGCCTCGTTTTTGCGTAGGATTGAGCTGAACGAGATCGAGGTGCGCTCTTCAGAGGATGCATTTGTCGATGAGTTGTTCGGCGCAGCTATTGAACATGGGGCACCATTACTTCTGGCGCAGTCACCGCGGGCTTATTTGGATTTGAACCGGGGGCCAGATGAGCTTGACCCAGCTGTGATAGATGGTGTGCGCCGAGTGGCACATAACCCGCGCATAGCCAGTGGTTTGGGGGTGATTCCCCGTGTCGTGGCCAATGGGCGTGCAATCTATCGCGGGAAGCTTACGCTAGAAGATGCGCACGAAAGGATCACCAACGTTTGGCGACCCTATCATGACACGCTGCGAACCTTGATGGACGAAGCGCATGCGAATTTTGGCGAGGCCATTCTCATTGATTGCCATTCCATGCCGCATGAAGCGCTTGAACATGTCGGGCCGCCGGGAGCGACGCGCCCTGATATTGTGCTCGGGGATCGATTTGGGGCATCTGCGGCCAGTTCCGTAGTTGAACATGTCGAGGCAGCGTTTGCTTCTGCTGGCTTTAAGGTTGCGCGTAACATGCCGTTTGCCGGTGCCTATATGTGTCAGCACTACGGGCGCCCTTCGCGACACTATCACGCCGTTCAGGTCGAGATTAATCGCTCTCTTTACATGGACGAGGCTACGATCAAGCCAAATTCGAAGTTCAAAGCGTTCAAAGCTGCGTTGGATGGGGTGATCGCTGAGATCGCAGACATTGGACGTGAGAACAATTTGCGGATCGCGGCCGAGTAGTTAACGCAGTGCACGGCCCTTTTTGATAGCATCTTTTCCGAATTTCTCACGGATGGCATCCGCTGCGCGCTCCGCTTCAGCGCGTTTTCCTGCGTTCGGGTCGAGTAAGTCGCCTTCACGGTCAGCGTCGCCAGCGGGCACCAGTTCAGAAATCCCAACACCAAGCAGGCGGTAAGGCCCTTGATCGCCGACTTGATCAAACAACGCGCGTGCGGTGCGATAGATCGTGTCCGCCAGTTGGGTTGGCTGGTGCAGGCTTTGTCGTTTGCTCAGCAGTTTGTGGTTAGCGCGTTTCAACTTCAACGTGACCACGCGGCCGGCTTTGTCTTTCGCTTTGGCGCGATCAGACACTTTTTCCGCCATGCGCCAGATGTGGCCATCCAGAATATCAGGGTCACTGGTGTCTTCATTAAACGTGGTTTCGTTGCTGAGCCCCTTAACCGGAGTGCTGGCCGAGATTCGCCGCGCGTCTTCACCACGGGCGAGGGAATACAGACGTTCCCCCATGCTTCCGAAACGCTCGTGTAGGTCACGGCGCTCCCAACGCAGAAGATCGTCAAAGGTACGGATGCCTGCTGCATCGAGGCTTTGTTGTGCTACAGGGCCGATGCCCCAGATCAATTTGACGGGCTTTGGACGTAGGAATTCCGTCGTTTCCTTTGCGCCAATCACTGAGTAGCCGCGCGGTTTGTCCAGATCAGACGCCACCTTGGCGAGGAATTTGTTGTGACTTAGCCCGATTGACCCCGTGATACCGATTTCTTCGGCCATGCGTTTCGTCAGCCGTGCTAGCATCACAGCGGGTGGGGCCCCGTGCAGTTTTTCGGTGCCGGTAAGGTCCATGAAGGCTTCGTCGAGGGAAAGGGGTTCGACAGTTGGGGTGAGTTCATCCATCAGCGCGCGCACTTGGCGAGAAACCTCAACGTACCGATCCATACGACCTGGCACGATAACCGCTTCGGGGCAAAGTTTAAGCGCTTGAAACATCGGCATGGCAGAGCGCACGCCCTTGATACGGGCGATATAACAGCATGTCGAGACAACCCCACGATGCCCACCGCCGATGATAACGGGCTTGCCTTCAAGCTCGGGATTGTCGCGCTTTTCGACGGAGGCATAGAAGGCATCACAATCCATATGCGCGATGGATAGATCGAACAGCTCGCCGTGGGCCGTCACGCGCGGGGAGCGACAGACGGGACAACGGGTTCCCGTTTCGAAAGTTTGAAGGCAGGCGCGACAAAGGGCTGGCATGGGACGTAAATACGCGGGACGGGGGAGACGTGGCAAGCGGGCCCTGCGGGGCGTGAGTATTTGTGAGCCAAAGAAACTGGGCGTTGGCGTTTTGGGCTATCATGGAATGTGGCCATTTTGCCAAATCTGGTTCCAGCCTTGCGAAGTCTACTGTCGCATTGGTTGCGCGCTGGGGGCAGTGACCCTATCTAGATTGCGAGAGAATGGCGGCTTCCTTGTTATGTTTAAGTATGCCGCGCAACAAAAAAAGAAATTTGAGGAACGACTAAATGGACATTGAAAACCTAATCACTGGCGGGAATATCGTCCTGCTGTTGCTAGCAGCCTTTATTATCATTTGTATTCTGCTTGGTGTGCGGATTGTTCCGCAATCCGAAAAGTACGTTGTGGAACGCTTTGGTCGTTTGCGCGCGGTGCTTGGGCCAGGCATCAACTTTATCATCCCATTCCTTGATCGCGTTGCGCATAAGATTTCGATCCTTGAGCGTCAGCTGCCGGTCATGGGCCAAGATGCGATTACATCAGACAACGTGTTGGTGCAGGTCGAAACATCCGTATTCTACCGCATCATTGAACCGGAAAAGACTGTCTACCGTATTCGCGACGTAGATGGTGCGATTTCCACAACTGTTGCAGGTATTGTGCGTTCTGAAATCGGTAAGATGGAATTGGACCAAGTGCAGGCAAACCGCACCGGTCTGATCCTCGCTATTCAGGACCAGCTTGCTGCGCAGGTTGATGACTGGGGAATCGAAGTAACGCGCGCTGAAATCCTTGACGTGAACTTGGATGCGGCAACACGTGCTGCGATGCTTCAGCAGTTGAATGCGGAACGTGCGCGTCGTGCGCAGGTGACTGAGGCCGAAGGTAAGAAACGTTCGGTTGAGCTTCAGGCTGATGCGGAGCTATATGCCGCTGAACAGGCCGCGAAAGCGCGCCGCGTATCTGCGGATGCGGAAGCCTATGCGACACAGGTTGTTGCGGTTGCGATTGCCGAGAACGGTTTGGAAGCGGCGCAGTACCAAGTCGCGTTGAAGCAGGTTGAAGCCGTTAATTCCATGAGCTCGTCTGCTGGTAGCAATACCGTCGTCTTGCCAGCAAACCTGATCGAGAGCTTTGGCGACGCGTTCAAAATGCTGAAAGGACGTTAATCATGTCTTTGTTCAATGAATGGTGGGTCTGGATGGGCGCGTCTCTCGTGCTTGCGATCCTCGAGGTCTTTGCCCCAGGCTGGGTATTTTTGGGTTTCGCCGTTGGTGCGTTTTTCCTAGGTGCAATGATTGCGCTGGGGATTGGCACTGGGCTGTCGCTGGCTTGGTCACTTGTGATCTTTGCGGTGCTTTCACTGATTGCCTACGTTTTGATGCGTCAGATATTTGGCGTTCGTCGCGGTCAGGTGAAGATCTGGGATCGCGATATTAACGACTAGCGCGCCTTTGGTGTGATAAAAAAGGCCCCGCTCAACGGCGGGGCCAGTTTGATCTGAACACGAGGCAGGTTCGGTCCGAGGGACAATTCGGACAGAGGCAGTGTCAGATATTCCACAAAAATCTAGCGAGTGCGCTGTCGCACAGCGTGGCCGAGCAAAGCCCGTTTGACCTGTGACGGATCGAGTGTGGCGGGCCCATCAACGCGGCAATTGAAATTCAGCGGTCCATTGCGTGTTGGCAAGACGACAGCTGCTTCAAAGCTTCGGCCTGTGTAGCGAATGTTGTTCAGTTCTATCATCTCGTATCCCCCTTAATGCTGGGTGTGGTGGCAAAACTTGTTGCCTCCACTACATCTGGGGTCAGTTTGACGAGATTTAAGGGGGGGAGAAACTCACGTTTGCCCCCATACTTGTGAATCGACGGTATAATTGCCGGCAAAACTATGCCGATACCCTTATTTTTAAGCGTTTGCGGCGTAAGCTAGGATGAGCGGAGTTCTGCCAGAACGGCTTCGGCGGCGGCTTTTGGGTCCGCGTTCTGCCAAATTGGGCGGCCGACAACCACGTGATCTGCGCCGTTTTCGATGGCTTGGGCAGGTGTGGTGACCCGCTTTTGATCACCCAATTCGGCACCCGCCGGGCGCACACCGGGGGTGACGATCAGCTTTCCAGCCGCCTCGGGTAGGGCGCGAATAAGGGCTGCTTCTTGCGGGGAGGCGATGACACCATCCGCACCGTTGGACAGCGCGAGGCCGGCACGTTCTTGCACGAGGTCCGTGATATCGCCCGACTTGATGCAAGACGCATCGAGATCATTGCGATCAAGTGATGTCAGGATCGTCACGGCGAGGATCTTCATGTCCGTACCACCTTTGCCTTCGGCAGCTGCGCGCACCACGTGGGGATCGCCATGTACCGTCAGGAAGTCGTGGTTGAACTGGGACAGCCCGCGCACGGCGGCCTCAACAGTGGCACCGATATCAAACAGTTTCATATCGAGGAAAATGCGTTTGCCGTGCTCATCCGCCAGTTCATTTGCGAGGGCGAGGCCACCGCCGGTCAGCATGCCGAGGCCGATTTTATAAAACGAAACGGCATCGCCGAGCTGTTCTGCCAATGCCAGCCCACTCAACGCGTCAGGGACATCCAAGGCAACGATCAGGCGGTCATCAGTGGTCATGGCTCTCTCCAATATTTTGGCCGTTTTATGCGCCTACGACCTAATCAGCAACCAGCCTTGAAGGGGGCACGTTCAGACCCCATATATTGGACGAGGCCCCAACAAGCCTGTGCCGCATAGCGGGCAGCAATTTTTGTAGGGGCGCTTTATAAAGGAGAGACCTATGAACCTTGAAAAGTTCACTGAGCGGTCACGCGGTTTTATTCAGGCCGCCCAAACGATCGCAATGCGCGAAAGCCATCAACGGCTTTCCCCAGAACACTTACTCAAAGCTTTGCTGGATGATGACCAAGGGCTTGCCGCCAACCTGATCAATGCGTCAGGTGGTGATGCAGCACGGGTATTGCAAAACGTAGATATAGCGCTTGGCAAACAGCCGACCGTCACTGGCGATGCTGCGCAAACTTATATGGATGGCACAACTGGTAAAGTATTGGCCGAGGCTGAGAAGCTCGCCCAGAAAGCTGGCGACAGCTTTGTACCCGTTGAACGTATTCTGATGGCGCTGGCGATGGTGAAATCCAAAGCCAAGGACGCGTTGGATGCCGGTAAGGTTACGGCGCAGGGTTTGAATTCTGCGATTAATGACATTCGCAAAGGTCGCACAGCTGACAGTGCGTCCGCCGAAGACGGATATGATGCGCTGAAAAAATACGCGCATGATCTGACGGCGCGTGCCCGTGAAGGAAAGATTGACCCGATCATTGGCCGTGACGAAGAAATTCGTCGTGCAATGCAGGTGTTGTCACGCCGCACCAAGAACAACCCGGTTCTTATTGGTGAACCGGGCGTGGGTAAAACCGCGATCGCCGAAGGCCTTGCTTTGCGCATCGTTGACGGTGACGTGCCTGAATCCCTTCGCAACAAATCGCTTTTGTCACTTGACATGGGTGCCCTGATTGCAGGTGCTAAATATCGCGGTGAATTCGAAGAACGCCTTAAAGCGGTCTTGAACGAAGTCGGCGAAGCTGCGGGCGAGATCATTTTGTTCATCGACGAAATGCATACTCTTGTCGGCGCTGGTAAAGGTGACGGCGCGATGGATGCTGCCAACCTGATTAAGCCTGCGCTTGCGCGGGGTGAATTGCACTGTATCGGTGCGACGACGCTGGATGAATATCGCAAGTACGTTGAAAAAGACGCAGCACTTGCGCGTCGTTTCCAGCCGATTGTGGTGCAGGAGCCGACTGTCGAAGACACGGTTTCAATTTTGCGCGGAATTAAGGAAAAGTATGAGCTCCACCACGGCGTTCGCATTTCCGATAGCGCCTTGGTGAGCGCGGCAACGCTCAGCAACCGCTACATTACCGATCGTTTCTTGCCTGACAAAGCCATCGACCTTGTCGATGAGGCAGCGTCGCGTTTGCGGATGGAAGTCGACAGTAAGCCAGAAGAGCTGGATCAATTGGATCGCCAGATCATGCAATTGCAGATCGAGGCCGAGGCACTGCGCCTTGAGGATGATGCGGCATCTAAGGACCGTCTTGAAAAACTCGAAGGGGAACTTTCGAACTTGCAAGAACAGTCCGCAGCTATGACTGCGAAATGGCAGGCGGAACGGGACGAGTTGGAAGGCGCACGCGGGCTAAAGGAAAAGCTGGATCGTGCACGTGCCGAGCTTGATATCGCGAAACGCGAAGGCAACCTCGCCAAGGCGGGTGAGCTTTCTTATGGCGTGATGCCAGAGCTTGAAAAGCAACTGAATGATGCCGAAGACAGCGACCTAATGGTCGAGGATGCCGTGCGTCCCGAACAGATCGCAAGCGTGATTGAGCGATGGACAGGTGTTCCCGTCGCCAAGATGCTGGAAGGCGAGCGCGAGAAGTTGTTGCGGATGGAAGACGGGTTGCACAAACGTGTTATCGGCCAGAACGCTGCGGTGAAAGCGGTGGCAAACGCGGTGCGCCGTGCGCGCGCTGGGCTGAATGACGAAGGGCGCCCACTTGGTAGCTTCTTGTTCCTCGGGCCAACCGGCGTCGGTAAAACCGAGCTGACCAAAGCCGTTGCCGAATTCCTATTCGACGATGACAACGCGATGGTGCGGATCGATATGTCCGAGTTCATGGAAAAGCACGCGGTCGCGCGTTTGATCGGCGCACCTCCGGGGTATGTCGGCTATGATGAAGGCGGCGTGTTGACCGAAGCTGTGCGGCGTCGCCCGTATCAGGTGATCCTGTTTGACGAAGTCGAAAAGGCGCACCCTGATGTGTTCAACGTGCTGTTGCAGGTTTTGGATGATGGTGTTCTGACAGACGGCCAGGGCCGCACTGTGGATTTCAAGCAAACGCTAATTATCCTTACGTCGAACCTTGGAAGCCAAGCGCTTAGCCAGCTTCCAGAAGGGTCCGATGCCAGTGACGCCAAGCGTGACGTGATGGATGCGGTTCGGGCGCACTTCCGGCCTGAGTTCCTCAACCGTCTGGACGAAACGGTTATCTTTGACCGGCTTGCACGCGATGACATGGATGGCATTGTGACCATCCAGATGTCACGGCTCCTCAAGCGGCTTGCTTCACGCAAGATCAACTTGGCGCTCAACGACGAGGCGCGAAAGTGGCTTGCCGATGAGGGCTATGATCCGGTGTTCGGAGCGCGCCCGCTGAAGCGGGTTATACAGCGTGCGCTGCAAGATCCGCTGGCGGAGATGCTGCTCGCGGGGGATGTAAAAGATGGCGACACCGTACCTGTTTCGGCAGGGCCGGACGGTTTGCTGGTCGGGGATCGCGTGAGCGAATCCAAACGGCCTAAACCGGATGACGCCGTCGTTCACTAATCGCTCGGTATAACAGCCCCGCCCGCGTATGTATGTGGGCGGGGCTTTTCGATTTTACCGCGCGTCGGCGCAACCTTGCATCAAAAAACAATCGCTTACTGGCTGCGCAACGCCGGAAGCCCCACACCCGTTGCTTCAAACCCTCCGTCCGCTGCAATCGTTTGGCCCGTGACATAGCTCGCCTTCTCAGACAACAAAAAGGCAATTACCTCACCAATTTCGTTCTCGGATCCATAGCGATTCAAAGGGATCGCGTCGTGATAGGCATCAATGATGTCTTGCGTATGAACCGCCATCGCCAATTTGGTACGTACGGGTCCGGGGCAGACGGTGTTGGCTCGAATGCCGAACTCACCCAATTCGGCCGCTTGCTGCAAAGTTAGTTGGATCACCGCCGCCTTTGAGGTGCCATAGGCGACCCGTAGGGTCGAGGCACGTAAACCGGAAATACTGGCGATATTCACAATCGCACCTTTGGATTCTTTCAGTGCGGGAGTTGCCGCTTGCGTGCAGAGAAACACGCCATCAAGATTGGTTTCCATGACGGTCTTCCATCGCACGAAATCCGTTTCGGCAATAGGGCCAAAGTCGGCGACACCCGCGTTATTTACAAGCCCGTCAATACGTCCGAAATGGCGCAAGGTCTCATCGACCATACTATTAACAGAGCTTTCCTCTGAAACATCGCAATCAATTCCATGGACATTCGTGCGCGAAGAGACAGCAGCTGCTAGGGCCTCGCTGTCACGATCAATCATCGCAACTTGCCAGCCGGTTGCCAAAAGTAGGTCTGTCGTGGCCAGACCGATGCCGCGTGCGGCGCCAGTAATAATAGCTGTTTTCATCTCTGAAACCTGACGCGGTTTCACTGTAATTGAAAGCCTGTTCTTAGAGGCATCAGCGTAAGTTGATTGGGTGTGGGTTGACCGGCGGGCTGGCGGTCTATTGTGTCTAAGGTCACATCTTTCTCAATAAGGCGGCCACACATGTTTTCCAGTTTTTCAATGTCCGTATTCGAAGGCCTCGCGATTGCGTTGATCCTTGCTGTTGGCCTTGTGATTGCGGTGATCGCTGTCTTCTTTGTGATTGACCGAACGCAAACCCAAGATGCAATTCGCAGGAACTACCCGGTGGTGGGACGCTTTCGATATGTGTTTTCGTCGCTGGGTGAGTTCTTTCGCCAATACTTCTTTGCGATGGACCGCGAGGAGCTGCCGTTCAACCGTGCACAACGGGATTGGGTAAAGCACGCGGCCGATGATGGCAGTAGCACGGTTGCATTTGGGTCTACGCGAAACCTGTCCGTTCCGGGTACGCCGATCTTTACCAATGCCGCTTTTCCGCCGCTCGACAATCAGTTTGCCAGTACCGAACCGCTGGTGATCGGGGAGACCGCTCGTGCGCCGTATTCGGCGAAGTCCATTTTCAACCTGTCGGGCATGTCCTACGGCGCGATTTCGAAACCTGCCGTTCAAGCGCTCTCCAAGGGTTGCGCGGCTGCGGGCATTTGGATGAACACGGGCGAGGGAGGGTTATCACCGTACCATTTGGAAGGGGGTTGCGACATCGTCTTTCAGATGGGCACTGCCAAATACGGAGTGCGCGATGATGAAGGGAACCTTGATGATGCGAAGCTTCGGAAGGTCGCCGAGACACCACAGGTTAAGATGATTGAAATCAAGCTCGCCCAAGGTGCTAAGCCGGGAAAGGGCGGCATTTTACCTGCCGCGAAAATCAGCGCCGAGATCGCTGAAATTCGCGGTCTCCCAAAGGGCAAAGACGGTATCAGCCCCAACCGACACGCCGAGGTCGATGATTGGAATGATTTGCTGGATTTCATCACCCATGTTCGCGAAGTCACGGGCCTTCCAACGGGGATCAAAACCGTTATGGGTTCGGAAGCGGCCTTTGCCGAGTTCTTTGACACTATTTTAGAGAGAGGTGCTGAAACCGCGCCTGACTTTATCACGTTGGATGGCGGCGAAGGTGGAACTGGCGCTGCACCAATGCCGTTAATTGACTTGGTTGGCGTTTCCATTCGCGAAGCGCTACCGCTGGTAAGCGCAATGAGAAATGAACGCGGGTTAAAAGAACGTATCCGGATTGTCGCTTCCGGTAAGCTGGTGAACCCCGGTGATATCGCCTGGGCGCTTTGTGCAGGCGCGGATTTCGTAACATCAGCGCGCGGCTTCATGTTCTCGCTTGGTTGCATCCAGGCGCTTAAGTGCAACAAGAACACCTGCCCGACAGGGATCACCACCCACGACCCGCGTTTTCAAAAAGGGCTCGTACCGGAAGAAAAATGGGAAAAGGTTGCCGCCTACGCCAAAGGCATCAACAAAGAAGTCGAAACGATCGCCCATTCCGTTGGTGTTGCCGAACCGCGCCTGATGCGCCGCAACCATGTCCGTATCGTCCAACCCCAAGGCAACAGCATCCCGCTTTCAACGCTTTATCCTTCTTAGTTTTTGTCTTTGTCTCAAGAATATCCTTGGGAGAGTCCGGGACGGACCGGGGGACTAGTCCCCCTCTACGCTCGCGGCACGCGCAAACGTTACAGGTTTCCCGCGCAGTTGTGAGATGTCGTTTAGTGACCTGTGAACATGCCCCTATATATAGAGTGGAGAAATTGAACTGGAGCACGACATGGCCTTTCGCTGGAAAAACAATCTAACGCATGCAGACGTCACCCCTGAACCAATCTGGTTGAACCGCCGCGCGGTGCTTGCAGGCATGGCAGGCGCGGGTGCGCTTGGTGGATCTGTTGCAGCGCAGGAGTCGCTTGAGCCGAACACGTGGGAAGAGATTACGAGCTATAACAACTTCTACGAATTCGGCACCGGTAAGTCTGACCCATCTGACAATGCGGGTGATATGGTCACGGACGGCTGGGAAATCACGATTGATGGAATGGTTGATAATCCGGGTACGTTCTCTCTCACTGACTTGACTGCGGACATGACTATGGAGGAGCGCTTGTATCGTTTCCGCTGTGTGGAAGCTTGGTCGATGGTTATCCCGTGGAACGGATTTGAGCTTGCGGATCTGCTCAACAAAGCAGGTGTTCAGTCGGGCGCAACGCACGTCGCGTTCGAAACGGCTGTTTTGCCGGATGTTATGCCAGGTGTGCGGCAGCGCGTTATCGACTTTCCATATGTGGAAGGTCTGCGACTGGATGAAGCGATGCATCCGCTTACGATCATGGCGACCGGTGTTTACGACCGCCCGCTCGCCAATCAGTCCGGTGCGCCGATCCGTTTGGTTGTGCCGTGGAAATATGGCTTCAAGTCTATCAAATCCATTGTGCGGATTACCCTGACGGATGAACAACCCAAAACGTCTTGGAATGACATCAACGCGCGCGAATACGGTTTCTATAGTAATGTGAACCCAGAGGTAGACCATCCGCGTTGGAGCCAAGCGTCTGAACGGGTGATCGGCGGTGGTTTGTTTTCAGCCCGCCAAGACACATTGATGTTCAATGGCTACCCTGAAGTTGCCAGCCTTTATGACGGCATGGATTTGAGCATCGAATTCTAAGATGATTTGAGGTCGGAAACTCGGTTCACGGCAAACACCAACCCGCCACGTGTCTGGATGATATGGCCGACATAGCCGTCGCGCATCATATGAGTTGCGGCTTCCCACACTGGGAGAGCTTCATCTGCGATATCTTCGCAGATGTACCATCCTCCGACGCGTAGACGAGGTGGAGCAAAGGCGAGCGTTGCAAGATTGGCATGTGCAGAATGCAGTCCGTCATCAATAATTAGGTCGAGCTCATCAGGCAGGTTTCGTTCCAATGCCTCTAAGGTGTCTGGTTTGTTCTGATCGACAAAAAATGTACTGATCCGATCTTCTTGAAAAAGTATGCGCTCATCAAAGTCAGCGCCATAAATATGGGCATTAGGTAGGAATCGGCGGAATGCTCGCAATGAAGCTCCGGGGATACCTCGCTTACCCATGTTCGAGACTACGTCTGTTTTGTTGGTGCCCATCCCAATTTCCAGCATCGCTGTGACCTGTTCTGGCTGGGTAAAAACATGTGCCAGCAGGAGATTGTAGTTGTGTTTTCGGGCTTTGTCCGACCCTTCATCGGTCAAAATTTCACCTAATGCGTCACTGCGGGCTTGGGTTGCGCTATCCATTGCGAAGTCTTCGACGCTTTGAACGTTGGCATTGCGATTGGATCCTACAGCCGCAAGGTCACGAAACCGGGGTACGGTTTGTTCAATCCCTTCGAGCGTAAGATCGGTCAACATTCGTGAAGGACCGGTGCTGTTGGGCGCAAAGAGAGGAAATGTTAGAAAATGGACCCAGCGACCGTGTGAGATTGCTTTTATTCGGCGTTTTACACGGCGTCTAAATTTCATTGCAGGCCTCAACATCAATTAGAGTAAAATCCAGCAAAGCCGACACTCTGCTACGAGCCGGACGCCATCTGAGGGTTGGAACTCACGCAAGACGAGGGGCAACTTAAACTGAGGCCGAAGACTAAGAGCATTCTGGAATTGAAGGTCGCTAAAAACAGTTGAAACAAACACTCAACTCACCGTGGGAATGGTGACAAGCCTCTATCTTTTGTGGGGGTTAGACCCGATGTAGGATGAAAGCAATCGAAGGTCTGATCCACATGTCCAAGTTTATTGATCGAATTAACCAGCTTGCCCGCAAGGTGCCGACGTGGGTTGTCTATCTATTGCTAACGCTGCCAGTTGCCTTGCTGCTTTTTCAGCTGGTTTCCGGTGGGTTGGGTGTTGACCCTGCCAAGCGGTTCGAACACGAAACGGGCGAACTGTCGCTCAAACTCATTGTCCTTGGTCTCGCGATCACGCCGCTTCGCAAATTCCTGAAACTGAACTTGTTTAAGTTCCGTCGCGCTGTTGGTGTAATGTCTTTTGTTTATGTCTCAGTGCATTTGTTCGCATGGGTTTTGATCGACATGAATCTGCGCTGGGCGCAAATGTACGAAGACATCTGGAAGCGCCCCTATATTACTATCGGCATGTTTGCGTTTGTCTTGATGATCCCATTGGCGGTAACATCCAACAACCTTTCGCTTCGAAAAATGGGTGCCGCGACATGGCGCAAGCTGCACAAGTTGGTCTACCCAATCGCGGTGCTGGGTGGGGTACACTATATAATGGTGCAGAAAGTGTGGGAGACTGAGCCTATGGTATATCTCGCCGTTATCCTCGCATTGCTTGCAACACGGATCAAATGGGCGCCAAAGGCACGCACGGCTCCGGGCGTATAGGCGCATTAAGAATGGGGCCTGCGGCCTACTGAAATTCGTATTATCGGCGCAGCTTCTTCGGCCTTAAAACGCACTATATATACACACTATATATACACCTAAAAAACGACGCATGGTTTGGGTATAAAAAGAGGGCCGGATTTTAGGCGAATCCGGCTTTCATGCAGGCG
>NZ_FXYD01000004.1:315000-458489 GCF_900185015.1 Octadecabacter ascidiaceicola
CTGTTGAAAAAGATCGGGATGAGGTGTGCCTAGGGGTGAAAGGCCAATCAAACTCGGAGATAGCTGGTTCTCTGCGAAATCTATTTAGGTAGAGCGTCATCCGAATACCCCGGGGGGTAGAGCACTGGATGGGTAATGGGGACTCACCGTCTTACTGATCCTAACCAAACTCCGAATACCCGGGAGTACTAGATGGCAGACACACTGCGGATGCTAACGTCCGTAGTGGAGAGGGAAACAACCCTAACCTACAGCTAAGGCCCCTAATTCATGGCTAAGTGGGAAAGCAGGTGGGACGACCAAAACAACCAGGAAGTTGGCTTAGAAGCAGCCATCTTTTAAAGATAGCGTAACAGCTCACTGGTCTAAATAAGTTGTCCTGCGGCGAAGATGTAACGGGGCTCAAGCCATGAGCCGAAGCTTAGGATGCACATAGTGCATGGTAGCAGAGCGTAGTGTGAAATAATTCCATGCGTCCTTAACTTCCTTCGGGAAGTATTGGACGCAAGGAATTTTCGATGAAGCCGGCCTGTGAGGGATCCGGTGGAGAGATCACTAGTGAGAATGATGACATGAGTAGCGACAAACAGGGTGAGAGACCCTGTCGCCGAAAGTCCAAGGGTTCCTGCTTAAAGCTAATCTGAGCAGGGTAAGCCGACCCCTAAGGCGAGGCCGAAAGGCGTAGTCGATGGGAACCTGGTTAATATTCCAGGGCCAGATGGTAGTGACGGATCTCGAGGGTAGTTCTTCCTTATTGGATTGAAAGGGCTGCTTAGAGGTTCCAGGAAATAGCTCCATCATTAGATCGTACCCTAAACCGACACAGGTGGACTGGTAGAGAATACCAAGGCGCTTGAGAGAACGATGTTGAAGGAACTCGGCAAAATACCTCCGTAAGTTCGCGAGAAGGAGGCCCAGTTTCTACGCAAGTATTGACTGGGGGCACAAACCAGGGGGTGGCGACTGTTTACTAAAAACACAGGGCTCTGCGAAGTCGCAAGACGACGTATAGGGTCTGACGCCTGCCCGGTGCCTGAAGGTTAAAAGGAGGAGTGCAAGCTCCGAATTGAAGCCCAGGTAAACGGCGGCCGTAACTATAACGGTCCTAAGGTAGCGAAATTCCTTGTCGGGTAAGTTCCGACCTGCACGAATGGCGTAACGACTTCCCCGCTGTCTCCAACATCGACTCAGCGAAATTGAATTACCTGTCAAGATGCAGGTTTCCCGCGGTTAGACGGAAAGACCCCGTGCACCTTTACTACAGCTTCGCATTGGTATTAGACACAACATGTGCAGAATAGGTGGTAGGCTTTGAAGCAGTAACGCTAGTTATTGTGGAGCCTCCTTTGAGATACCACCCTTGTTTTGTTTGATATCTAACCGCGGTCCGTTATCCGGATCCGGGACCCTGCGTGGTGGGTAGTTTGACTGGGGCGGTCGCCTCCTAAATAGTAACGGAGGCGCGCGAAGGTTGGCTCAGACCGGTCGGAAATCGGTCGTTGAGTGCAATGGCAGAAGCCAGCCTGACTGCGAGACTGACAAGTCGAGCAGAGACGAAAGTCGGTCATAGTGATCCGGTGGTCCCGAGTGGAAGGGCCATCGCTCAACGGATAAAAGGTACGCCGGGGATAACAGGCTGATACTGCCCAAGAGTCCATATCGACGGCAGTGTTTGGCACCTCGATGTCGGCTCATCTCATCCTGGGGCTGGAGCAGGTCCCAAGGGTATGGCTGTTCGCCATTTAAAGAGGTACGTGAGCTGGGTTTAGAACGTCGTGAGACAGTTCGGTCCCTATCTTCCGTGGGTGTAGGATATTTGAGAGGAGTTGCCCCTAGTACGAGAGGACCGGGGTGAACGTTCCACTGGTGGACCAGTTGTCGTGCCAACGGCAGTGCTGGGTAGCTATGAACGGACAGGATAACCGCTGAAGGCATCTAAGCGGGAAGCCCCCCTCAAAACAAGATATCCCTGAGGACCGAGGTAGACTACCTCGTCGATAGGCCAGAGATGTAAGTGCAGCAATGCATTCAGTTGACTGGTACTAATGGTCCGATAGGCTTGATTTGATCCAGTAGAAGCAAGGCATGCCTTGTCATACAGATTGATGAAAGTCACACATTACACACACAATAGTTCAGCGTACGCTGACTTGGACAACACTTGATTGTATCGAATTCCTTTTTTGGTTTGGTGGTCATAGCACGAGTGAAACACCTGGCTCCATTCCGAACCCAGCCGTTAAGCACCGTTGCGCTGATGGTACTGCGTCTTAAGGCGTGGGAGAGTAAGTCACTGCCAAACCTAATAAGGAATTCGCTCTATTGAGTGTATGTATCTCTCTTCGATGACAAAATTACGATTAGGTAGCGCGGGATGGAGCAGCCCGGTAGCTCGTCAGGCTCATAACCTGAAGGTCGTAGGTTCAAATCCTACTCCCGCAACCACTGACAACGAACGCCCCGCAGTTAACCTTGCGGGGCGTCGGTCGTTTTTACCTACCACTTCCATGATCGCACCCAATTCACCGTGCAATTCAATGTAAGCGTTGCATCTGACCCCTTATTTTGGGTGTTCCCTTAGTTCTGACCAACGCCCATATTGGCGGTACGCCAATACAAGAACACGAAATGTGGCACTAACGATACCTCGGGTCCTTGCAATTGTTACTATCTGAAAAACCCGAAACTGACGGCTCCTTACCCCAAATCTTGTTGCCCGCTCTTTTGGGGTTTTTCTGAAAATACTCATTTCGCTCAGAAAAATAACGATCTATTGCCGCCTTGGCCTCATCTTTTGAGGCATAGTTGCTGTTATGAATGACTGCGCGGGACATACCGCTGAATACGGCCTCGATGACATTTAGGAACTGTGCTCCCGCTGGCAGTGGTGCCAGTTCTACCTTCGGCCCACCCGCGTTTCGAGGACGCGAGTTTTCATGTTCTATGTTTTCAATCAACTTCTTTGAAACGTGCCAAGATGCAGCATCCCAAGAAAGAAAAATCCGACCAAGGTGGCTGTACTTCACTCTCAATAGGTTCAGCAGCTTGATCATCTCGTCTGTGTTCTTCTTCTTGGAGTAGAAGTGAGTAACTTGGTTAGTCGACAATTCCAAAGCTGCGGTCATTATTAGTGAACCTTTGGACTTCTGAAATTGCGGTACCGTGAACGGTTCACCAGGGGGAACAAGCTTTTTTCCTTGTCGTTGTTTTACAGCGAACGGACCGTATTCATCGATCGAGAAGAACCCCTGATCTCTTTTCAGAGCCCCCAGAATTTTTTGTATTTTTGAGAGCTTCTGACGGTATTCTGGATCATTGCTGGTCAAAACCTTGCGAGCCTTTAACCAACGATAGCCTGCATCTTTAACTATCCGTCGTATCGAATGTTTGCCAACCCGCACACCAGATTTTTCTACGGCTTCCTGAAGTTCGTCCATTTTCCATGTCGTTCGATTGAACCCAAAATTGGATGGGGGAGCATGCATGACCTGAAAGACAACCTTCTTGACGTCCGGCCTGTCCACAACGCAGCAATAGCCGGGTGCTCTCACACAGTTCTGAAGTGTGCCGGTATCGCTTAATTGTCGGACCCATCGGTAGTATGATGACCGAGGGATACCGATACGCTGAAGTGTTGCCCTAACTGAGACTTTTGACGTCCTTGTTAGCTTAATGACGGACATTTTTTCTTTCTCAGACAACCTATTTGGAAAGACATTCAACGCCTCTCGGGTGTTTACAAACAGTGCTTCCAACGCAACGAGTTCGGCGTTTTGACGCCGAACTGCCGACTGCGGTTTTCTTGGAGTTTGCTGACGGAGCGCCTTCCGCTTAAGACCCAATGTTCCCGCAAGAATAAAGCGCTTCCTCCAGTTGTAGTAAGAACTCTCCGGAATGTTCTCTCGTCTACAGAGCTCCGCAACACTGCAGGTGCCTGCTAACCCAGCTATAACAATCTGGGCTTTAAAGTGCGCGGTATGAGATCTCCTCGAATTTGCAATATCTGACATTGATCGCTCCAGCATTATCTCGATCTCTGAGAGCATAGCATACGTCGCCGATTGAGATCGGCATGGCCCAAACGCGTTGCGGAAGATTTCGTCGCTTGCTCCGCCTAAACCGGTGGTAGTTAGAAGCCCCAAGTCTTGAAAAATGGATCAGTAGCAAGAGCGGGGTGATTGCCGGCGATTGCTGAATAGGTTTTTGCAGCGGCTCCATTTTGCTTTGCGCTAAGTATCTGGATTGCCTTTGGAAAGAATACTTTGAGTGGGAAGGACCCATTATCATGTTTTAGATAATTCGAGGACTGCTTCAAAAAAGTTGAGTCGTTCATAAGGGCGAAGTGGTAGTCCAAGACCCGTTCGCATGCCGGACTATTTGCGGACCTCAGCAACTGTACGTATTCTCTCGCCGCATGGCCGGATGCCCCGTGCAATCTCGGATAAAGCCCTGCAATGGCTCGTCCTAGCCAGTAGTCATTCTTCCAAACCGGATACAGCTCCCTTGCGTGTTCCAACAACTGGTCTGGAGTTCCCACTCGCCCCAATAATAGCGAAGCCGCGTACGCACCAATCACGCCTTCTTTTTTTAAAATTGCGACGGCTTCTTCAAAACCAGTCAGCAACTTCGGAGTACGTCTTAGACGAGAATGAACACAGAAATTTGCGAACTCGATATGTGCAACATCATCTACGAACACGCCGCTCTTTAAGACTCGGAGTAACTTATTGAATGCGTCATTGGGTTTGTTCGTGTGCACCAATGTTCGAATGGCAGTCGCCCGCATACCCGGCTGCTGCTTAGTAAGCCAAATTAGGTCGTCAACTGGAGGATGGACATCGCATTTACGCATGAGCGTGAAAATGCGTTTTTGGATCTTTGATCCATTGCCTTGCACAAATGGGGAATTGTTCGAAGGTCCACCAGTAGCTCTGCGACTAAGCCAGCGCTCGTACAAGGCGGTGAGGGAAAGACCTATGCGCGGCTTAAGTACGTCAAAGAAAGATGTCAGTTCCATTAGTTTTGCATAACGATCCAGGTCGCTATTTTCTTTGACACAGAAGTGCTTAAACGCCTCGCGTTGCGTCAAGATTTTCGTCTTGGCCGAGTTCAGCCGGAGTTGCCGTGCTTGCAGCGTTAAGTCGATATCCCGGACAGCTTGCTTTGCTTCAACAATGGTTCGAACTCCGAAGTCAATGTCGTCCATAAAGCGAGCATAGTTGCGGTATGAGTGTTTCTCGACAACTCGGTCCAGCTCAAAAAGCATGGCGTTTGCAAGCACTCGTGGAGCCTCCGTTTCGATCTGGGGCATGCCCATTTCCTGTCTGGGCATATAATCAGGAACCCATGCAAGTTCGTTTAGAAGATAGATCAGAATGTCCAATACCGCCTCATCAACGTCGTCGCAAAGTGAAGCAACAATGTTGCGTAGGTGCTTGAAATTTATGAAGTCATAAAAATTTGCGACATCAGTAATTACGACGAATTTGTTCTCTCGTGAAAATTTGAGTACCTGCTTCTGAAATCGCTTCCAAGAAGCCACGGCACCATAGTCGTCATCGGAGATCGTCATCTTGCCAGCGGACCACTCCATGTCGCCAGGTTGAAAGAAGGCTGCCTTGGACGGGGAGTTGCGAATGATCTGAGAGTGTAATCGGGAGGATAGACACTGCAATATGATCAAGTCTTGCGGCCTCACTAGCGTCATCTGCCGGCACAACCCTCGAGATTTTTCCACAAGGTAAGTCTTTGGCTTGCTTACTTGATAGGCAGCCTCTGAAATCTCCTGAGACATTTGATGACTAAGCGTGCCGATGTCGTGATCGACGTCCCTGAATTCTATTAGATCCCAGAGTACCTGTTTTCGCAGTTGCGGCTTCACCTTCTTTTTCCATGCGGAAATCAGTTGGCTTGGGCCTGTGCAGCTTTTTATGCTTGGCTCAGAGAAAACAAACTTCGGGGACCGCATTTACTGGGCCTTTGCAAAAAAATCATTTCGGCACCTTGGCTTATAGTGCTCAATAGAATTTCACGATATCGGCAGAGATTAGTATTGGGAAGCTGTTCTTCTGCCGATATTGCAATGCATACAACCAGCTTAGCGTTGCGAACGTTGGTCCAGAAGAAACTGATGCAAGAAGCGGCGAGATGTTTGGTTTTCGCCCCCTCACCCACACAGCAGTAAGATACGAATGTTGCCCGCCCGGTAACTGCCGGACGAGGATTTGGAAACAATACGTCAGTTTCTATTCGATTCCAAAGCAACCACTTGGACAGTTCCAGGGAAGCAACTCGTCATACCGAGAACGGGGATGCCCTTTGGCCATCTGCTCGAAGACCCAGGTTAGATAAGCATACGGTTCCGCGCAGGCAGACTGGATTTCTTGCATTGGTTAGTTTCATCCCATGTTGTCCGCGAACGCGGCTTCATTGGTCGCGTCCGATTCATCAGACGCGTTTTCACTTGATTTCTTGGTGGTGTGATGGGATGAAGATAAGGAGATCGTAATACACAACGATTTTGAGGCCTTTGAGGATCGCCAAAATCCTCGAGGCCTTACTTATATCAAAGCCCAGCCGTCTTTAGTTCATTGCGCCTCCTGAGATGCTTCAGTTTGAGGATACCTATCTGGCCAAAGTGCCTCGGGGGTTGTTCCAAGTATCTCTGCAATGGCTGACTGTATTTTGTGAGATCGACGGTAACCTTGAGAAACAGTGCTCACCGAACTCTGCGCAACGCCGATGGACTTGCTGAGCGCGCTTAGGGACCATCCAGCAATCTCTAAGCGTGCTTTGATGAGAGCATGGCGCTCCAAATCAACCCGGAGTTCGCGTTTCTGTGTTCGGCTATGATTATCGACTATCACTTTCGAGAACCCGCATCTTGTCAATCTGACGATTCCCTCAAGAGGTTTCAGATTTTTGAGAACATTGCAATACCGGTATTTATATAAGTAATTGATGTGGAACGATAATTCTAACACATTTGCTAACAGGCGGGTTAACATTCGAGTGTTAGCTTGGGATTATCGGAGCTCTTTCAACGAATTACCCGACCGACTAGAAATTCGAAAACTTTGGCAAATGGCAGAAAACAATTTTGATTTATTTGCTGCGCTCTATGATGAGCCCATATTTCTATTAGAAATTTGGAGACAGAATGCGGTTTGTCGAACACGGCCCAAATATTCCTGATCAGCTTTTGGAAGCTAGAGATCGTGGTGAGGTGGTTTTTTTGTGTGGTGCTGGGGCTTCATACCCTGCAGGCATGCCAACATTCAGAGGACTCACTCAACATGTTCTTGATGAGTTAGGGACGCCGGAAGACGCGAAATCACGGCAACTCTTTAGTAAATGGTTGTTACCCAATGCAGACGAAAATTCTGCTCCCTCATTCGATGGTATTTTTAACCAACTTTATTCGGAATATCCTCATGGGGAAGTGGATTATTGCGTCGCACAGAAACTGAAGAGTAACCCAAAAGCCAACTTGAGCGCGCACGAGTGTCTGTTGAAACTTGCGACCGGGCCAGACGACAAGGTGAGGCTAGTCACAACCAACTTTGACCTACTTTTTGAAAAAGCCGCTTCTGGCAAGGTAGAAACACATATTGCACCCAAACTTCCTGACTTGGGTTTCGAAGAGAGCTTTTCCGGGATTGTATATCTTCATGGACGTCTCAACTATCGCATAAGGCGTCATGAGGGCAGACATGGGCTAGTTCTTTCCAGCTCAGATTTTGGCAGGGCATATTTGTCCCAGGGTTGGGCAACACGCTTTTTTCGCGGAATTCTTGAGAAATACACCGTTGTTTTGGTGGGTTACTCAGCAAGTGATCCGCCGGTTAAATATCTGCTGCAAGGCCTGCGCGCCGCTGATGGAACCAATACTGGGCGACTGTACGCCTTTGACTCTGGCGAACACCATGAGGTCGATGCCAAATGGAGGGACACGGGCGCAATACCGATTTCATATGTCACAAATAATCGAGAACACTCGGAACTTTGGGATTCGCTTAAAGGATGGTCCATTCGAGCTGAAGATCCCGGCAAGTGGTCCGCAGATGTCCTCAAATTAGCGTCACAGAGGCCGCAGGATTTGGATCCTATACAACGTGGCAATGTCGTTGCCCTTGTGAACACAGACCCTGGGGCGAAGCTATTCGCCGCCATGGAACCTCCCGCTCCGGCAGACTGGCTTTGCGTGTTTGATCGCGGACTACGTTTAGCGGACAAGGTTGTCAGCTACGACGGAAAAGAAGTCTTCGATCCTTGGGAGAACTTTCGCCTTGATGGTGATGTACGAAAAGACCCTGATGCGGCCAACAACGCTCCTATCATCGGTGATGACATTCTGTCTCAAGAGACAGGCACTTCAGACGGATCAGTGACACGTGTCGCAGGTTTCGATTTTGGAAGAACCATCCCTACACCCGCAAGAGTTATTCACCTTTCGAATTGGATTGGAAAACAGGTCGATAACCCAGTGACTGCATGGTGGGCTTCGAAATACCCAGCACTTCATCCAAATTTGCTGCATCAAGTCGAGTGGCAATTGCTTCGCGACAATTCGGTCCCAAACGAACGGGGTAAGAAAACATGGGAGAATTTACTAGATGTTTTTAGGGCTCGGCCAGTCGATGATCATGATGGTAGCTGGTTTGACTATCAGAGGGAGCTCAAGGCATTTGGCTGGTCACAGCGGATTGTCAAACTTTTCAAATCTTCAACAAAGCCAAAGTTGAAGGCGTCTTCTCAGTTGGGTATCGAAGCGATACGGCCACCAACTGATGTCTGGGATGATTACCCCAACGGCGTCGTTCGGTTTGAAGTGAAATTCGTTCAACGCCATGGCGTAGATGAAAGTATCCCTTCGGAATTCCTTCTTCCCGTCTATAGAGCCTTTCGGCAAAATTTGGAACTGGCAGCCAATCTGCTTAACCAAGTTGATACAAAATACTGGAAGACCAAATCGCTTTACCCTGATGAACACGAAGCGGATAGATACCTTGATGAGGCAGACAGCTACCTGCTTTGGTTCGTCGAGTACTTGGATATCGTGTGCGCTGAACATGCGGCCTATCTGATGGAGGATTTGAAGAATTGGCCTCAGAATGACCCCTATTTTTTTGACAAGCTCCGTCTTTATGTTTGGGCAAAGCCTGATCTAATTGAGCCGCTTGAAACCTTAGATGGAATACAACAACTGACTGATGAGTCTTTTTGGAATCCCTATCACCGTCGTGAATTACTACATCTGTTCAGGTTGCGATGGTCAGGGTTCCCAATAGATCGTCGAATGGCGTTAGAAGAGAGAATTGCCAAAGGATCGACACGCTTGTCGGCTGATCCGGAAGGGCAACGAGTCAGAGCCGTTACTTCAGCGTCGATGTTGGACTGGCTGCACCAAAATGGCTGCGATCTTGATGAGGCAACTCATCGAAAACTGTTGGCGCTTCGAGAAGCGGATAAGCGGTATAGACCCGAATGGGCCGCAGATGCTGACGATAGCCACGAAGGGCGATCCGGCATGGTTGTGACCAAAACTGACCCATCGGCGATCAAAGATTTGCCTGCAGCGAGTGTCATACAAGCAGCTACTGCATTGTCAGGACGACATTTCGAAGACTTCACAGAGTTGAGGCCATTTGCAGGACTTGTTGAAGAAAACCCGTTGAAAGCAATCACCGCGTTAAATCTGTCTGCGCGCGCTGAAGAGTTCCCCGAAGAGCATTGGCGAACAGCGATAGGTTCGTTCCCCAAGGAAGCGTCACTTCGACTACAGTTCCTATTTGTCGGTCGTCTAACCAAACTGCCTCCAGAGACGCTCTTTTCACTACGGCATGAGCTTTTCAGCTTTGTTGAGAACAGGTTCGTGCCGCTGATTGCCGAAAACGCTGATCGGACTTTTACACTTCTTGATCAGCTTTTGGATGTCCTGTTGCTCAACGGGCCCGCAGCTACCGAGAGTGCAATCGGAGAGGTCTCTGTCGCGGGGAGGACGGTAAAACGATCCCGTAGGACAACGGATCACGCAATCAACAGTCCAACTGGCAAGGTTACGGAGCTCCTATTCGCCTATCTGGATAGTCTCAAGTTGGGAAGAGCGGCGGGTATTCCTGACTGCATCAAGACAAGGTTAGAAAGGCTTTATGCGTCGCCAGGCGAGGGGTCTGACTACGCCGTTTGTGTTACAACGCGCAGATTGCGCTGGTTGTATTATCTTGATCCAAACTGGATTGAGAAACGAGTTATACCCTGGTTCAATCTCCAAAATCCGGCAGCTGAGCCCAGTTGGAACGGTTATCTCTATGATAACACATTGCCGGCACCAAACCTGTTCGCCCTCATCAAGGATAGTTTTTTGGAAGCCGCAGTTCACGTACACAGGTGGAATTGGGGAGATCGATTGCCGACCAAGATACATGAATTCTTGATCTTGGCTTGCTTCCGTCATGGTCGGCAACCTGCATACATTACGTTTGCAGAAGCTCGAGCCGTCCTTCAAAAGACCGATGATGCGGGACGATCCCATTCCATTTGGTTCCTGGCTCGATTGGTCAAGGACAAGAAGAAGTGGCGAACTCGGGGGAAGCCTTTTCTCGACAAAGCTTGGCCAAGGGAGGCTATCTGCCAAACGTCTGAAACTTCGCAGAGATTTTTGTCGTTGGCAGAAGAGGCCAGGGACAATTTTGACGAAATTGTCTATGCAATCTTGCCGTTTCTGGTGTCAATCAAACGTCTTGATATGCACCTCTATACTCTGAAGAAAGATGACACCGATAACCACTCGAACTTACCGGCGGTATACCCCGTGGCAACTCTTGATCTGCTGGACCGTGTCGTGCCAAGCGAGGCAGAATTTGCGCCATATGACCGTCAAAGTCTTTCCAGCGTTCTTGAAATGATAGGCACAGCAAAGCCAAATCTGCGTCAGACAGAAAAGTGGAGGCGTTTGAACCGGATAGCAATCCAAGTATAACGTTGTTCCCGCCGCCCTTAGATATAGGTGAAGCGGATCTTACGGCTTAGCGGGAACACCGGCGGGTAGGCATGAACCAATACAGGAAGGTTAAGCGTTGAGAACTATTAATGACATACTTAAAAAATACCGCCAGCCTCAGGTCATGACCGTGAGGTTCGACGATCAAAGTGGCTGGCTCACACCGTTCGCCGAGGAAGCTCAGGCCATATGTCAGGCCAATGGAGCAACTTTCGTTGTGTTGGAAAGTGGAGGCATGAATGCAGTCGCGATCCAAGATGAAATCGAAATCGTCGGTATGTATGCGGGGATGTTTTGGGTTTTATGCCGCGTTGCAGCGGTAGCGGCGGAACGCGGGGTTTTTCCTGCGATGAAAGGGGAAGCCGAACCAATCTGGGCCCCTGATCCTATGCGAACGAAACAAGCGCCGCGTAGACTTCTCCAGGAGTCCGATCCTTTCGTTTGGGCTATAGAAAGTGCCGGCTGGAGAGACGCTCCCGAGCGTCAGATGCTCTTCTATTTGGTGCTGAAGCTCTTGTTTAGGTTTGTTGTTTTCCATGAAGTTGGGCACCTGAGAAACGATCATGGTCGACGAAAACAATCAGCCATTTCAAGCCCATTGCTTATGGATCGCCGCGCACCTCCTTTGATCGATCCTAAGAAAGCAATTCCTTCTCAAGCGCGTGAAATTATCGCCGACGGCTATGCGTTCCAGAACACATTCACCACGCTTGAGACGATGTTGTCAAAAGCTGGTGAATTCGACCTGATTAAAACCTATAAGAAACGCCTTTTCAAAAGCGAAAGCGACACGATCACATTTGTCCTAACGATCATTAATCTATATTTTAGAATTTCAGATAGATCTGACTGGCGTAATCAACCGATCGATCGCTTGTCACACCCGCCTGCACCTTTTCGCATGAAGGCAATATTGGCACTTTTGATCGAAGATAAAAGTTTTGGTATCGACGAGAGAACATCAATGAATGCAATTCAAGGTGCGGTTATGAGTGGCGATGCGCTGATGAGCGTTATGCTTGATGTTTACCCCAATCCAAATTGGTTGAAAGAAATTGATACGCCTGCTTACGATCGCCACTTCAAGCGGCTTTTCTATGAGTTCCCGCGTTGGTGTGGTCGGTTGACGCACTAGCCTTCGGATAAATGACACCTCATAAATTGTTACGGTGTTCGACATCTGACCAGTGTCTATTAACTGGTAGTTGCCGAGCTCGCCTAGCAATTCTCTCGTATGTAGTTGGCATGAAATCCCAAACATCGACGCCAACGTTCACTGAATTCCGAGAGCCACGCCAGTTATTGTGAACGTGGCCAAACAGCTGCAAGGCCTCTCGTCTCGCATGATTCCATGTAATCATAGGGTAATGGCAAAGTGTGTTGCGCTGTAGTTTAGGTCCATCCGGCACTTCCGCTAAGTGAGAAACTGACGCCCAATCCAATGCCTGCGTCAAGGCACCGTCGTGATTGCCGATAATCAAGTGCCGCCGAGCCCCGGGCAGCTGGCAGAAGATCTGTTGAAGATAGTTAGAGTCTTTAGCCGGTGTGCCAAATGCGAAGTCCCCAATGATCCAAAGATCATCTTCTGGTTTCACAACCTTCCACATATTTTCCAAGAGGACACCATCCATATGGGACGCTGATTTGAAAGGCCTATTACAAAAGGCGATTACGTTTTCGTGTCCGAAATGGGTGTCTGCTGTATACCAATGCGTCATAGTTTTAACTCGTTGTCCTTGATCTATCCATTCTCAGGCAGCGACTGGACGTCGCGTTCCCCTGGGGGTGACGCGCTTCCAGTCTAATCCTTCAAAAAGTGCTTCAAATTGAGCTCTCGTTAGGTCGATGACGCCGTCCGTCATTCGCGGCCATTCAAAGCCTTTCCCTTCGATGCGCTTGTAAGTCATGATCAACCCGGTTCCATCCCAGACTATAAGCTTCAAGCGATCAGCACGTTTAGAACGAAAGATGAAGACTGCACCGCTGAAAGGGTCGAGGTCAAACTCGTTCAAGATGATCGCAGCCAACCCATCCATACCTTTGCGGAAGTCGACTGGCTTGGTCGCAACATAGAATTTGAAATTGCCTGTTGGTGTGATCATTGCTTCACCCGAAAGGTCCGAATGATCTTAATAATGCCGTCTACCGGATAGTCGACGGGCAATGTCAGCTCAATTCCCTCAAACTTTAGCCGTAGCTCGCCAATAGTATTGTCGTTAGACAGGGGCGTTTCTTGAATCTGGATTTCCGCGAATGCTGGTTCTTGGTCTGCTTCGATCTGCTTTAGGACGTGGTGTGCATTTGCGCTTTTCCAATCGTAAACCATTGGAAGGGGGATCTTACAACCGGTGGCGACTTGGTTGGCCGTCAACTCATTAGTCATCAACTTGTAGACGATGGCCCTCTTAAAGAGCGCGGGCCAAAGCTTCTTTCCGGTTTTCGAAACCGGGATGGAATATCCAAAGGCGTAGAAGACATCTCCTATCTTCTTGTCGCTCGAAAGCTCGTTTCGGGTGTGTGCGTTCATGATGCTCGTGTCCTCTTGGACGCATCATAAAATCAGGACGTTCTTGAGGTAAGTTGCTATCTAGGGGGTCAGATGCAACGCTTACAATTCAATGTCAAAGTCAGTGTTTGTTGGGTAAGCGTTGCATCTGACCCCCAGATTGCCATCTTACGCTAACTCGGTCGAACCAATACGATACCCAAAAGGATAGCGCCGTGTGATGAACGGGCGTGATCTGCTCAACTGACGACCGGATAGATGCAACGCTTACAACAAACTCGAACGCATATGAGAAGAGCACTCCATAGAAATTGCTACGATTGGTCATTATGATGACGTGGTCGTTGATGGAGCAATAATCTGTACGCGTGGCGACCGTCGCAATTTCCCGAAAAGCTGGGAGATTTGATCTGCGGAACCCATCAGGGCAAGGATCAAAGCCGCGCAAACAAGCCAGACACATGACCGCTTCTGACAAATGAACATATCAGATCAAATTGATCCTGAAGTGCACGATCTAACCACACCGAATTTTCGCGGCGGTTGCATACGAATACAATTGCCGCCACCATCACTTTCATTTGCGGAATGGCACTATAGCCAGGAAAAATTAGGGGGAGAATGGCGCTGTCTGGACTTGATTTTCGACACGGTGACCAAATCGCCATCCGATCTGCAAAAGGTGATTTTAGCTTTAGTGATTTGCATCGGTTGCGACCGCTCCTGCACCTTACTTTGGCAAACCATACATCGATGCCCCCCAGCCGGATTCTCGGCTGCCTGAACGATGATGTAGACGCGCTATTTGCACTTCTGTTTCTGACCGAGCTATCGGACTACATGCCGATCAATCCGGCGCTATCAGACATGGAAACGGCAGAGCTACTCCGGTCTTCGAAGGCAGAGCTTTGTATCGTGTCGAGTTCTTTGGTGGCAACCAAATCACAAGCGCTTTCGGCAAGCCCGATAGTCGTGTGGGAGGACCTCCTCGATGAGGCAATGAAGGCTATGGGCACTGTTTCGCATCGTCCGAGTGGTCCCGATTGGCCGATGCATGGCCGATTGATCCTACATACGTCCGGATCTACTGGAACGCCTAAACGCGTACCTATCACGCTGGAGGCGATGAATGCTTCCGCCCGTAACATCGCGGTCGGACACGAATTGCGGGAGGATGATCACGCGTTGAATGTCCTTCCCACGTTTCACATCGGGGCGCTGGTTGACGTGATGCTAGCACCATTCGCGGTGGGCGGGTCTGTCTCGATTACAGACCAGCGCTCGCCCGAAGGTTTGATCAAAGCCCTCATTGAGCAACGTCCAACTTGGGTACAAGTTGTTCCGACGTTGCTACGGCGTCTGGTTGAGGATGTCGCACCGGACCAATTGGCTGAGGCAGGCCGCTCACTGCGCTTTATACGATCTATTTCCGCGCCTGTTCCCGTAGATTTGAAGGCCCAAGTTGAAAAGGCCTTTGGCTGTAGCGTGATCGAAATGTACGGCATGACGGAAACCGCCGGTCAGATATCGACGAGACCGCGGGCGACCCATGGGGCCAAAGCCGGCGGCGTCGGGTCGGCGGTGGGTGTCAACGTTGCGATTATGGATCGCTACGGCAACATCCAGAAAACCGGTGAACCCGGAGAAGTCTGTGTTCAGGGGCCGACCGTGTTTGCCGGCTACGAAGGCATTCCAAAAGAAGACGTGTTTTTTGAAGACTGGTTTCGCACCGGCGACTTGGGCGCACTTGATGAGGACGGTGTCCTGTTTCTTCGGGGGCGATTAAAGGAAATGGTGAACGTTGGCGGTGAAAAAGTCTCTCCGTATGAGGTGGAATCCGCTGTTCTCGAGCTCTCTGACGTTGTCGAGGCGGCGGCCTATGCACTGCCCCATCCGACATTAGGTGAACAGGTGGGGTTAACGATTGCGGCGCGTGGCGATGTTGAGGAAGCACGGGTCAAGTCTTTTCTGGAGAGCCGCATTGCGGTGTTTAAGTGCCCCAATTCAATCACTGTCGTCGAACAGTTGCCACGGCTGGCCAATGCGAAGGTGGATCGCCTTTTGCTCAAACGCACAGCGGAGGTTGAATGGCGGGAGCGCCAATCTTCGTTGCGTGGTTCACGAAACACTTTGAATGACACGGCTGAAGCCCGTCTGGTCGCCAAACATTGGGTTCGTCTTTTGAATTGCCGTCCACCGTCAGGGGATGACGACTTTTTTGATATGGGTGGGGACAGTCTCAGTGCGACCCAGTTGTTAATAACCTTGGAAAAGGCGCTGAACCGGCAGATTTCACCTAGTCAGTTGTTTGACGCCCCAACTTTTTCTGGTCTCGTCTCAGCCTTATCAAATGATAGTGGGACCACCAAGGAACGTCTTTCAAGGCCCCTCCGGTTCATTCAAGAAAAAACGGCAGGCTGGCCGGGGCAGGTGCTGGCACCCAACGGGATTCTGCGGTCGTTGGGTACGCTAAAACGCGGTCATCCTTTGTTCTGGTCGTCACAAGCGCACGTCGAGATTGATGCGATTCTCGCCACCATTGGAAAAAACCGCCCTTTACACGTCACTGGGTCGTTGCGACGTTTTCCAAGGCGAACTGAGCAGGACTTCAGGGTACTCGGGGAACATCTCGCTGATGAAATCTCGAATATCCAACCGAAGGGTCCAATTGTGCTCGGGGGGTTTTGCGGCGGTGCTTGGGTTATGCATCATGCGGCAGAGATATTGCGCGCACGCGGGCGCAATATCCGCGCGTTCATCAGCTTTGATTATTGGCCTGCGCGCGAAATTCAGTATCCAATGGTCCATTGTATGTCCCACTGCGAGATCAATTCGGCACGTGTGCATTTTGCGCAGCACCATTTGACAGAAAACCTACTCCACCGGGGGGGAACTATGACGTTAGAAGTGGACAGCAAACATCGTTTTGACGCCGAAGATATCGCGCCGCATCTGTCTGTCCTAAATGGGATCATAGAAGGCACGGATCACGTTCCATCTGCTGAACCCATCGACACGGGTATTTGGTCTTTGAAGCGGCGTCTGGACCCACCGAAAGCCCGCGTCAAACTCATCAAGTCACCCAAGATTTACACTCCATCCCAGAACGCACAGATCGAGGTTGAGGTCACAAACATGTCGGATGTGGATTGGGCAGCGACCGAAATCAGCGGCTTGTCGATTCAGGTCGATCTAATCAATCTGGACGGACATGTGCGCAAAGCCAAACTGGCCTATGGCAGGTTATCCGAGGTGGTTCCGGCGGGGGGGCGTGTTAGGTTCTCCTTTGATGTGATGTTTCCGGAAAAACGGATACCGATGTGGCTGTCGTGCAGCCTGGTCAGCCAAGGCTTGAAGCATTTTTCAACGCGGGCATCGGGGCGGCGGCGGTCAATGATCTTTCCCAATCTGGTCAAAGCCAGCCGTCTTATCGCGTCAAAGTCACCGTAATGCCTCGCGGCCATTTGTGCCCGAACATAGCGCGGTATGTCAGTTTATCTGAATTGATATCCGGCACCTTGTCCGCCAGTTGGGCACATAGTTCCGTCACCATTGTTACGGCGAGGTTTTCTCCGAGGCATTTGTGCCGCCCGCGCCCAAAAGTAAAATCGTCGCCAGTCGCGCTTCCGTCGTTCGCGCTGGAAAGGGACAAAAACACTGGCGTGCCTGCAGTTAATGTCTCTCCGCCTATGGCTATATCTTCGGAAGCGATCCGTGCAATTGCTTGTCCGGGCGTGTCCGCGGTGATTGCCGTGCGCACAAATTCTTCTGCGAGAGCCTGCGGTTCTTGGGCGTAGCGCATCATGACAATACCCACAGCCGCTTCGACGTTTTCCACGCCATCTGCAAGAAAGAGCAACGCGTTATCAATGATTTGTAGGTCGCGTTCGTCCTGCCCAAGTTCGTCTGGATACGTCGCATCCAATGCGTTCAGCAAACAGGGCGCTAGATCCTGGCGTCGTGCCTCAAGGGCCTCGCCCAAATGATTGCGCGCCAGCGCTAGCGCTTCATTGGTCTCGGCAAAGGTCTCCGCATCAAAGGCTGGGGCGAAAAGCCGGAACAGGGCAGAAGTACAGCGTTTCAAATCTGACGCACAAAGGTCAATTCCGATAAATGCCCCCATGACTTCAACGACAAACCTTCGTGCTACATCTTCAACCAAGTGGTAGGACTGCCCCACGTCCATGGTGCGGCAATGCCGCGTGGCGATGTCATGGATCTGCCCCTTAAAGTCGCGTAGATGACGAAAGAACGCGCGGCTTGCCCATTGTCGTGTTGTTACGTGAAGTGGGCCATCAAGAAACGGTAGAATATGGGACGCGACAGAAGCAGCAATATACTTGTCCTTGTTTTTGGCAGCCAGTGCGGAAAACCGTGATGGTTGGTTGGACAAGGCGGAGCTGGAAAATGCGTGCTTTACGTCCTCCGGTTCGAGCAACAAGACGCCGCCGCTTGAAAGGGGGCAAACGGGCCTACGCGCCCGCAATTCGCGGGACAGGTCACGGAACCCCGCAATGGTCGCGGGATCCGTCAAAGTTAGCACGTCAACTGGTGACGGGTCCCCATCGACGTATCGCTTTAGCCGCTTCCAAATGGTCTTCATCCAAGTGCTTTCTGATCGTTTCGCGATCTGCCTGTGACAGTACGACGCCACAGGCCAGTTTTGCCAGAATCTCGATGTTGTAAAACCGCATTGCAGCAGACAGCATGAAGACTTCGCTCGTCAAATCTGCGGTTGTAGATGGGGACAACATGTCGGCCAGATTATCTGAGCCAAGTCGCACCTGGAGACCTGCGGCGCACAGATCTAGAACCCGTGCGATAGAATTTCCGGTCGGGGCTACAATCGCCCGCAATTGCCGCATGCCGAGCGCCGCTGAGGGACAGCAGATGACGCCAACGTGTGACGCGCGAAGCCGCTCAACTAGCTCTTCCCATCTTGATTGCGGATAGGCGCTCGGCGAGATCATGTGTACTGCCCAGATTTTGGGCGCATCAGCGGCCCCAAATGCCAGACGCTCATTTTCGATCACGTCTAGCAGGCGTTCGGTCCCATTTTCATTAGGATGATTGACCTGATCGACATGCACCTGAAGGTCCAAATCCCGCTGATTGGCAAGGTCGAGCATACGGCGGCAATTCTCTTCATAACCGATATGGTCAGGGTAATCTGTTTGGTCGTCCCGTTCTGGTAGGCATCCGATAAAATCCGCAAGCTCCACACCACGTTCGAAAAGCGCCCAGCGGTCCGGTTCGTCATCACGAAACCCTAGCGGCGAATAGACCGCGCGCCTGAAGTCAATCTGCCTCTTGCGCGCATTTGCTATGTCTTGGGTTTGCTCCAAAACCCGCAGTCCGAGACCATCAGCGGTCACATCAATGACGCTGTCCGCCCGCCGCGTGTTACAGGCGACCATCTCGTCTAAACTTTGGTTCAACCTCGTCGATAAACGGCTTGGTTCATACTCGGCACCATTGTGGAGACCCGAAATCAACCCATGTTTTTGCTGCAACGACAAATGGGCGGTGTGGGCGTCTGCTCCAAGTGTATGTGATCGGTCCAGATGTAGATGCGCATTAAGGTAGCCGCCGAGATCGGCGACCTGCGCTTTGAGGTCGGAGTAGAAAGTGGTTTGAAACAAATTCAGTCTGTCCAAATTGGAAATCTATGCAAAGCAATAGTATTTGATCGATACTCCCATAAGCTTCCTGAATGTCCAGTTAGTATTTCCGCTGCAATGCAGCAGAGGGACTAACCGAATAGCAGCTTTGGGCCTTCCTCCCTAACGGCACTGTTGATGTAGGTTTCAAAAGCTTCAAAAATCGCTGCTGTGTTTCTGTCCAAAACGAAACGTCATCGCATCACAAACGGATCTGGAATTGGGTCGTCACTGGTGCGCAACCAAACGGCTTTGACTTTGGTGTAGTCGAGCGCAGCTTGCAGCCCACCTTCGCGTCCATGGCCGCTAAGGCCGTGGCCTCCAAACGGGGCAATCGGACTTACTGCGCGATAGGTGTTAATCCAGACGATACCAGCCCTGAGTTTGCGGATCATTCGGTGCGCGCGGGTTAGATCGCGGGTGAATACCCCTGACGCCAGACCAAATTCGGTGTGATTTGCGAGCGCCAACGCCTCGGCTTCGGTGTCAAACCCTAGGACAGATAGAACTGGGCCAAAAAATTCATGGGTTAGGCATGGCGCGCCGTGTGCGTTTGAGCAATCGAGGATTGTCGGCGCGAAGAATATGCCATCACGCTTCAGCGGCGCGCCACCCGCGACAACGACCGCCCCAGCTTCGACAGATTGTTCGATTAGGTTCACCGCAGTATCGCGTTGCGCAATCGTGCAAAGTGGACCGACTTCGGTGGCCATGTCATCAGGGGCGCCGATCACTACTGCGGCGGCCTTTTCCGCAAGTTTTTCCAGAAATACATTTTTAATCTTGTTGGAAATAATCAGCCGCGACCCCGCAACACAACTTTGCCCTGTCGCCGCGAAAATGCCCGACACCTGGGCGTTTACAGCTGAATCAATGTCCGCGTCTTCGAACACGATAAACGGTGATTTGCCGCCAAGCTCTAATGAGGTCGAAGCAAGGTTTTCAGCCGAATTGCGCACAACATGTTTCGCGGTCTCGGGTCCGCCAGTGAACGCGATATGGTCAACTTTAGGATGACTCGTCAGAACTGCGCCGCATTCGGCGGCAAAACCCGTGATGACATTCAGAACGCCCTTTGGAAAACCAGCCTGATCAAAAATGCGCGCGTATTCCAACATTGGGGCGGGGGCTTCCTCGGAGGCTTTCAGAACCACAGTGCAACCAGCTGCAAGGGCAGGGCCGATCTTCACCGCAGACAAGAATAGCTGCGAGTTCCAAGGTACAATTGCTGCGACAACGCCAATAGGTTCGCGGCGCAACCAGACTTCCATGTCGGGTTTGTCGATTGGCAGATGTGACCCTTCGATCTTATCGGCCAAACCCGCGTAATAACGGTAGTAGTCGGCGACATAGGCAATCTGCGCAGATGTTTCGCGAATGATTTTCCCAGTATCCCGCGTTTCCAGCTTTGCCAAAACCCCGGCGTTTTCGGCGATCAAATCGGCCAATCGCATCAACAGCTTACCACGTGCAGTCGCGGTCATGTCTGCCCATTCAGGCGAATTGAAGGCTCGCTCAGCCGCCTCGATGGCGTTATTTACATCGTCTCTTCGGGCTTCGGGCATCAGCGCCCAAACCTGCCCTGTAGCCGGATCACGGCTTTCAAACTGCGCGGCACCATCAGAGAAGCCGCCGTCGATATACTGCTGGAATTTCTGCATCGGTCTTCCTTTAGGCAAACGCGGGCATAACGTCGTTGATGAACCGTTGAAGCGAGGCTTTCTTACGCTCAAAACTCATTCCGCTGTCGATCCAGAACGAGTATTCATCATAACCCATTTCTTCAAAGGCCTTGATCCGCTTGATTGCACCTTCTGGGGGGGCGATCACATTATCGCGCAACATGGCCTCGGCGGTGTAAAAAGGATGCGCGGCGATGTCTTTCGGTGTCAACGGGTCTATCCGGCCCTGGCTGACCTTGCGCTCGTTCTTAAACCACGCGCCGAAGTTACAGTAGAAGCCGTTGATTTCCTCGGCGGCCTGCTGCGCGTCTTCTGTATCTGTTGCGATGTAAGTGTGGTTGAGTAGCATGATCTCGGGGCGCTTTACGTTTGGAAACTTGGCGCATGCGGCGTTGAACGTATCCATCAACTTTGCAATCTCGCCGTCGCCTTGCCAAAGCGGCGTCACCTGAACATTGCAGCCGTTCGACACGGCGAATTCATGGCTGTTCGGATCACGCGCGGCGACCCAGATTGGTGGCCCGTTTGCTTGCATCGGTTTGGGCGACGATGTTGTCGTGGGAAACGAATGATATGTACCCTTTTGGGCGTAATCACCCTGCCAAAGCCCCTGTATGGCGGGGATAAGTTCACGCATGCGTTGACCCGCATCCCATGCGTCCATACCGGGAACCAGGCGTTCATATTCATAAGAATACGCGCCCCGTGCGATGCCAAGGTCCAGTCGGCCGTTGGTGATAATATCGCTCATTGCCGCTTCCCCAGCCAAGCGGATTGGATGCCAAAACGGTGCAATTATTGTACCGGTGCCAAGGCGGACATTCTTGGTTTGATGCGCCAAATCGACAAGGTTGAGAAACGGGTTCGGTGCAACCGTAAAATCCATACCGTGATGTTCGCCCGTCCAGACAGCGTACATGCCACCGGCGTCCGCGATCTTAGCCAGCTCAACGAATTCGTTATATAGCTGTCTTTGGTCCTGATCTGGTGACAGGCGCTCCATATGAGCAAAGAGGGAAAACCGCATCTGCCTACTTCTCCTTTAGAACTGGGCGCACTTCGCCGCTGTATTGATCGCCGTAATACATGCCAAAATTGCCTAGCGGACTTTCGGTGGCGAACCTCTTCAGCATCGACAAGATTGCAGGATCGGAAATGCCCGCAAATCCAGTAGCTGTCATTGGAACGAAGGCGCCCTTTGTCGGCTCGCCCTCTGCGGTTTGGCACATAAACGAGATATGCTGATGCTTCACATCTTCAAACACCGAATAGACAAACCCAGGCTCAGCCATCAATCCAGTCGATGCAATAAGCTTCGCTAAAGCGGTCGATACGCCTTCGGACGTCACCTGTTGTTCAGGGAGTGCCAAGCCACCTTTGCCGTCATCAAGCAGTAAAACTTCTCCGTTCCGCTCAATCAACGCGGACACGACCAAGTTCGCGCTGGGCTCGATAGCCTCTGCTGTTGTGGATGGCGTCACATAGGCCCCACGGACATAGCCAAGACCGGGTGTCGCAGTCGTTTCGAACTCTTCGACTTGGCCGATCAGAATTGTGTGGTCACCTGCAATGACGGTCTTATGCATACTGCAATCGAACCATGCCGTGACACCCGCCAAAATCGGTGTGCCGTAAGACCCCTTGTGCCAGTTAACAGATGCAAACCTATCCTCAACCGGCCGAGCGAACGTGTTGGAGACATCGATTTGATCTTCAGCGAGGATGTTAACGGCAAAGCCTGTCGCCTTTACCAGCGTGTCCAGATTTCGTGACGTATTCGCGACGCAGACAAGCACCATTGGCGGGTCGAGCGATACTGACGTAAACGAGTTCGCGGTAAAGCCAATTGGCGTGCCGTTCACATCACGGGACGTCACGACGGTAACGCCTGTCATGAACGTTCCAAAAGCATTTCGAAGGGCGCGGGGGTCGAACTTCGTCACAGCTTTTCCAATCTGGTTTCTGGCCTTTTGAGCCACGCGATCAGCTGCGCATTCACTTGCGCTGGCGCTGTGAGGTTCACCATATGTCTGTGCCCTTCTTCGATCACGACCGCCCGACCGTCTTGCGCTTGTGCTGCCATCGCTTGGGACATCTCAGGGGTCGAGTTGCGATCGCCGTCGCCTGTAAGTGCGAGGAAGGGGCAGGCAATCTGCGATAGCTTGTCTGCGTAGGTCCTGTCGCCAGAGGCAAATGCCGAATAGGCCGTGCCATATGCTTCAGGATCGACAGCATTGAGCCATTCTGAACCCTTGGCACGAGCCGTAACATCCGTTGCTGAGGTGCCAAACCAGCGTGTTAGAGGCGTTTCGATATCGATCTTGCCGTGACAAATTTCGGCTGCACGGGCAACGACAGCGGCATGGGCTGCCGCATCACGGCGATAAACCCCGTTCAAAAGTGCGACGCGGCGGGTCATTTCCGGGAAGGAAACAGCATATCCCGCTGCGATGAGCGCACCCATGGAATGCCCCGCGAGATTGATTGGCCCAAGGTCAAACGTTGAGACAACATCATCCAACCACTCGACATAGGCGGGCAACGCGCTGGTCGGGGGCAAAGGATCACTGTCGCCATGTCCGGGCAGGTCGACAGCTAGAACGCGATAGTCGCTTTGCAACGCGTCTATCTGCGGCCCCCAAGCTGCTGACTGCATACCGACACCGTGCAGCAAAACCACGGGCTCGCCTGCGCCGTGATCGCTATGCGCAATAGTCGTTCCCGACTTAGACAGACGCAGGGTTGTCAACGTCATGGCCTAGTTCCTTTAGGTCTTGATAGCGATCACCGATCCTGTGATGCGGGCGACCACCAATTGATGCGCCTAGGGCGACTAGAATCTCGTCAGCTGCAGGCGCGTCAGCCACGGACGTTTGGATCGTC
This sequence comes from Octadecabacter ascidiaceicola, assembly GCF_900185015.1. GTDB lineage: Bacteria > Pseudomonadota > Alphaproteobacteria > Rhodobacterales > Rhodobacteraceae > Octadecabacter > Octadecabacter ascidiaceicola. The sequence continues at coordinate 338,734 of NZ_FXYD01000004.1, forward strand.
AAATAATGTGACCTACGGCCTCCATCGTTTTTGTCCATTAGCGGTATCATGAGCGGCGCGTTTGCTGGACCACGTGTATTGCAAAACGACAGGTAGGACTTTGCCCCAACGGCGTTGCGATAGTGGTTTCCAAAACGCAGTGTGTGGATCAGCGCCGACGCATGCTCAATCTCGCCATTGAGTCCGACAATCGCTGATTTACCATACCCTTCGACTTTTTCACCGCCGCCAGCGGCGTCAAGCACCATACTGGTTAGCAATTCGCCAAGGCCAGAGGCGCAATCATGGATGGCTGGCGAAAGATCTTCAACAAACCCCTGACCCGCCCATGGGTTGCGGATAACGGCCATCGCCGCGATCAGAACCAGCGGCTGTTCAGCCACCTTACCACCTTCGATAAGTGTGTTCTCAACATGAAGAAGTGTCTTTCTGATTTCTGCGGGCATCGGTGGCTTCCCTTAAGTGATCTGGTTTTTCAATATTGTGGTATACCATCATACCATATGTCAATATTGCTTGAGGCCCCGACAACGGCGGACTATAAAAACCCGATGAACATCGAAAAGTCCGACCTGCCCAAGATCGAACATGCCCCGCAAACACTGCGCGACATCGTGCAAGAGCGGATGCGCACCGCCATCATCGAAGGGCATTTCGCGCCCGGCGAAAGGTTGGTTGAGAGGCCACTTTGTGATCAGCTTGGCGTAAGTCGTACCGTCATTCGCGAGACGATCCGTTATCTGGAAGCTGAGGGATTGGTCGAGATCATCCCAAACCGCGGACCGATTGTTGCGTTGCTTGATTGGGATCAAGCGGAACAGATCTATGATATACGCAAACAGCTTGAGGGCTCTGCTGCTGCCGTTTGTGCGCAGTGTTACGGCGGGGATTTTGCCGCGCAGCTAAGAGAGGCGTTGGCGACGCTCAATGCCTCAATGAACGATTCTGAATGGATCGGCGTCATGCGTGCGACCACGCGGTTTTATGAAGTTATTTTTTACGAAGCCGGACATGCGATTGCTTGGGATATCGTGCAACGCTTGAATGGTCGGATCAGCAGATTGCGTGTTCTCACGCTATCCGCAAAAGACCGGCCAAAGCCAGGTTTCAGCCATATGACTGCGATTTATGACGCAATTCTCAGCCGCGATGCGCAGGCTGCGCAGGCCGCGGTGCAAGCGCATATCCTCGATGCCTCCGCTATTGCGCAACGCTTCTTACGCAAGGAAACGACTAAAGTAGAAAATGATGGCTAAGGGATATTGGATAGCTTTTGTCACGGTAAGTGATCCCGAGGCATACGCTGGCTATCAAAGCTTGGCACCCGAAGCCTTCGCTAAATATGGCGCGCGTTTTCTTGTGCGTGGTGGTGATGCGACACCGCTTGAGGGTGAAGATTGGCAGCGGCACGTTATCATAGAGTTCGAAAGCAAAGCACAGGCATTGGCATGCTACAATTCGCCGGAATATCAAGCCGCTCGCAGCCATCGCTCCGGCGCATGCACCGCCAACATTGTTATTGTTGACGGAATGCCCGTCACATAGTTTCCCCCAAAAAGAAGCCTCTCGAAGTGCGCATCTAAGGTCGAACGCGATCCCATTGCGCTCTTGGTTGCTTGGTAGAAAGGCGACTTTTTCCTTAACGCTTCAAATGGTTACTCGCCAACTTGGCACAGTTCGATCGCCCGAAATGGTGCGGTACCGCGCGAAACGCATTGTTTCCAGTTCGGGGACAAACTTTCGCCCATTTTCACGAGTATCTCTCGCAAAACATTGTTCGGAGAGTACCTATGGTTGAGGAAACAACACAACTTGCAGAGAAGCCGCGCTGGTTGACGCCTGTATTGTTCAGCTCGACAATTTTCCTGTCAGCGTCGTTGCTTTTCTTTGTTCAGCCATTGTTTACGAAAATTGTGTTGCCGCATGTTGGGGGGGCGCCAGCTGTTTGGACGACGGCGATGCTGTTTTTCCAAACCGTGCTGATCGCCGGGTATCTTTATGCGCATTTGGTTACGCGGCATTTGTCTGTTCGCGCACAAATTGCGCTGCATTTGACGCTTTGGGCTCTTGCATTGTTGTTCCTACCGCTCGCAGTCAGCGCTGGCTGGAGCTATGACGCTGAGAAATCAACAGCAGGCCAGACGCTTCTTTTGTTTGCTGCGGGTGTTGGTCTTCCATTTGCGGTTCTGTCGGCGAACGCGCCACTTATCCAAACTTGGTACGCGCGAACTGGTGGCTATTCTGCAGATGATCCGTATTTCCTTTATGGCGCCTCTAACCTTGGCTCGCTGATTGCTTTGCTCGGCTTTCCACTGATTGCAGAACCGTTGTTTGGGGCGACGCAAATCGGATGGGGCTGGACGGCAGGATTTTGGGTGTTGGGTGCTCTTCTGCTGACTTCAGGACTAATGGCGCGTGGGCGCGCTGTGCCAGCCACCAGCGACGTCCAAACTCAGCCTGCACCTAGCCTGAAAACACGCTTACACTGGGCCTTAATCGCGTTTGTTCCGTCTTCTATGATGTTGGCGGTTACGACTAAACTAACGACCGATATCGGGTCCGTTCCACTGATTTGGGTGATTCCGTTGGCGCTGTTCTTGCTGACTTTTGTGTTAGTTTTCACCAACCGACCTATCGCGTCCCTGGCGACACTCCGTTTGGGTTACCTTATTGGACTTGGTGTGCTTGCGGTTGTGTTCTCAAATCTGTTGAGCATTCACGTCACTGTCTGGTCCGCCGTTTTGACGGTCGCCGCGTTCTTTTTAACGGCGCTGTACGCGCACGCCCTACTTTATGCTGAACGACCTGCAGCAGAACATCTGACGACGTTCTACGTGACCATGTCTGTCGGCGGCGCCTTTGGCGGGTTCTTCAATTCAATCATCGCACCCAGCCTGTTTAACGAACTCCATGAGGGCGCAATCACTGTGGCCGTCGCCGGAATGCTCTTGCTGATCCGTGCAGTACGCCCTTCGCAGATAGCAATATTTTGTGCGTTAGCGCTGGTTGTTTTGATCATCGTGAAAGCACCGCTGATCGACGCCTTTGGAGTGATCGCATTTGGCGTCGCTGCAATTGTACTTTTCCTCACAGTAGCGACCACAATCCGCCAAACAGCACAGGCCCATGCCTGGGTGATTGTGGGGTTTTTGGTCGCGGGGCAGGTGTTCGTGGATCATGGTTCGCCGCTTTTGACGGATCGTAGTTTCTTTGGAACCCATAAGATCGTCGAACGAGACGGTTTGCGTATCTATGGAAACGGCACCACAACGCACGGCGCGCAGCGGATCGTAGATTTGACGGCGGACCGCCCCGAGCCGCAGCTCTATTATCACCGCAACGGCCCGATGGCGCAGGTTCTTACGTCTGCGAAAGCGGATGCGTCGGAAACGGTAGGCATCGTTGGATTGGGTATCGGAGCGCTGGCTTGTTACGGGCAGCCGCATCAAGACTGGCATTTCTATGAGATCGACGCATTGGTTTCCGACATTGCCCATGACTCAAACCATTTCACCTTTATGAGCCGCTGTGCACCGGATTCTCCGACACATCTAGGCGATGCGCGAATGGTTCTGGAAGAACAAGATGGGCTGAGTTTTGATGTTCTTGTGATCGATGCCTATTCATCGGATTCCGTGCCGGTGCATTTGACGACGGTCGAAGCCTTCGATATTTACCTAGATCGTCTCAACGACGATGGCGTGTTAGTGTTCCATATTTCTAATCGTTACTACGACATCAGCCGCCCACTGGGGCGTCTGGCCGAAACCATGGGGCTAGCGGCGCGTATTCAGGATTACGCGGGCAACACGTCTGAAGACCCCGGTGATGTAGGTTCGCGCGTTGTAGTCCTCTCGCGTAACTTTGAAAGTCTGGGTGATCTGAACGCCGATCCACGATGGGTCCCGTTAGCACCTGATGGTGGTCGTGTTTGGACTGATGATTTCGCGAACGTTCTAGAAGTGTTGAACCGCTGACTCAGTTAAAGTTTGGGCAACCTAGTCAGGAAAACGCTAACTATCCGCTTGATTGAGAACCGCCAAAAGGTCTGAGATCTTTTGGGCATTGTTAGAAGCTACGGTTCCGTCGCTAAGCACCAAAGAATTCTCAAACCCTACGCGGCACTTGCCTCCGCAAGCGACGGCTTTCGCAAGGCAGGCCACCTCTGCCGGGCCAAACGCGCAAACAGCCCAATCCGGAGAAACTTCTCGTTTGTTCATCCAGGATGTGAAGATATCCAGATCGCCAAGCGTAGCGTCCTTTGCCCCACCATAAGAGCCTAGAACAAAGATGACCTCCAAACGAGGGTCTGTAACGGATTCACGGCCAATCGTGTCTTCCAGTAGGTTGCAATCTTCTAGGCTGTATAGGATGTGTTGAACGGCGATGCCGTTGGTCTGCGCCTGCTGATAAAAAGCGCGCGCTTTTGATGCCCCCGCACCACTGATTTCCTTGATAGATGCAGACACCATGTCTGCACCTGATGTTAGTGCAATGCGCATCTGTGCGTCCGGATCGTAGATGCCTACCGCTTCCGTGGTGATTTGAATTGCCATTTCTGGAACCACTTCGCGAACGCGCGAGATGAGGTGCCGGTACTTATCGGCATCCAAAAGGTGCCCGCCTGCGCTATCGCGAATATGGGCATGTAGTCCATCAGCCCCCGCGGCATAGCATTCCTTTGCGCAGGCGGCGATTTCATCGACCGTAATGGGCAAAGCAGGATGATCTGCTTTGGTCCGCCGTGCGCCGTTGGGAGCTACCATTATTCGCGGCAGTTGCCTCATAGGATGGATGCCAAGCTGGCGGAAAGTTTGTCGACCAGCTCGTCGATTTGCGCATTCGTGCAGATGAACGGTGGAGCGAGAAGCACATGATCGCCGCGCACCCCGTCTATTGTTCCATTCATGGGATAACAGATCAAACCGTTGTCCATTGCTGCGGCCTTAAGGCGGGACGCGATTTTCAGGTTCGGATCAAAAGGTGATTTGCTGTCGCGATCAGCAACGAACTCGAGGCCGCGGAACATGCCGCGCCCACGGATATCGCCGACATTGGGGTGTTGGCCAAATTCAGCCTGTAGCGCGTCGTTTAGGTAGTTGCCCATCGTCGCGGCTTGATTTGAATATCCTCCGTCGGTCAGTTTTGTAACGACTGCATTGGCGGCAGCGCAGGCAATTGGGTGGCCCATATAGGTGTGGCCATGCTGAAAGAAGCCCGTTCCATTTTCAATTGCTCGATAGATTTCACCAGAGCAAATCATCGCCCCGATCGGCTGGTAGCCCGCGCCGAGGCCCTTAGCAATTGTGACGATATCGGGGCGAACGTCGTCCTGTTCGCAAGCGAACAGTGTACCGGTTCGGCCCATGCCGCACATGACCTCATCAAGGATAAGAAGCACGCCGTACTTGTCACATATCTCGCGAATGCGGCGGAAGTACCCTTTGACTGCTGGCACCGCACCGGACGTAGCTCCGACCACTGGTTCTGCCAAAAAACCAATGACGGTTTCTGGCCCGACACGCAGCAGTTCTTCTTCGAGTTCGTTCGCGACCCGTTGGCCGTAGTCTTCAACGCTCTCCCCGTCAGCCCGATCGCGGTATTCATAACAAGGTGCGATATGGCTGGCAGAGACCATAACAGGATCGAAAGGTTCGCGACGCCAAAGGTTACCACCCGTACCCAAAGCACCCAGTGTGTTTCCGTGATAGCTTTGCCGACGAGCGATAAAGCGGGTGCGTTCTGGTTGGCCGATTTCCAGCATATATTGACGTGAAAGTTTCAGTGCGGCTTCGACCGCTTCGGAGCCGCCGGAAACCAGATAAACACGTTCTAGACCAGTTGGCGCATGGGCAATTAGTTTAGATGCGAGCGATTCTGCCGGTTCAGATGTCAAGAATCCGGTGTGTGCAAAGTCTAAAGAATCGAGCTGTGACTTGATCGCCTGGATGACGTCCACGTCACTATGGCCTAAGCAAGAAACTGCAGCGCCACCCGACCCGTCGAGGTAGGATTTACCATTAGAATCAAATATGTAAATTCCATCACCACGCACAGCAACTGGCAAGTTCGCCTTGGTGTGGCGACCAAATACTTGAGACATAGCGTTCCTCATCCTCCCGACGTAGCAAGACTCAATGAAACAGATGAATCAGTTATTGACAACTAGTGAAACAATACGGACATTCGTTTAAATCAAAGAGGGGTGGATGTGAGTCTGTCATTTGAAATGCGGCTGACCGAGAAATACAGCGACCTAAGTGGGACGCTGCGGCAGGCTGCGGACTATTTGGCAGAGAACCCTGTGGACACAGCGACACGCACGTTGAGAACCGTTTCACGCGACAGCGGCATTTCACCAGCTGCGTTCTCCCGCTTGGCGCGGGCATTGGACTACGATGGTTTTGAAGAGTTGCGCGAAGAGATGCGTACTAAAATCGGCCGGCGGGTGAATGATTTTGCCGACCGCGCCGAACGTTTGCACAAAGACCATCGTGAAAACAAAGCCAGCTTTTTGGACGCCCACTTTGCAGCGTGTCAGGCGAATATGCAGAGCTTCGTGGACACTGTTGATCGCGAAACGTTGGATGGTGCGGTCGACCGAATTGCGGTGGCGCGCAAAGTCCTTCTTCTGGGCGCGCTGGGCTCAACGGGTGTCGTCGAATACTTGTCCTATATGGCAAATTTTTGCGCTGACAACTGGGTCATGGCTAGTCGCATGGGGTCGTCTTTGGGAGCAGGTATCGCTGGCTTGGACGAACGCGATGTATTGATCATTGTCACCAAGCCTCCGTTTTCGGACCGTGCCATCAGGGCAGCGGCACTGGCACAAAAACAGGGCGTTTATGTCGTCCTAATTACCGACACGCATAGCTGTCCGGCACTGAAGCACGCGGCCGCGCGTTTCATCGTTCCGACGGACAGCCCGCATTTCTATTCCTCCTACGTCGTCACGATGTTCCTTGTTGAATCCCTGATAGGGGTTCTGGTGAGCCGGTCAGGACCGGCCGCACGCGCAAGGATCGCCGAGGTGGAAAGTGCAACCCGGGTCCTGGCTGAAGTCTGGGACTTATGAACGACCAAAGAACATGCAATCAAGGGAGATGAATATGTTCGCTAAACTTAAACTTACCGCAGTTGCTGCAGTAACAACCGCAATGATGGCTCCTGCTGCTTATGCAGAAGAGTTCATCACAATCGGCACCGGCGGTGTTACGGGCGTGTATTACCCAACAGGTGGCGCTATTTGTCGTCTGGTCAACAAAGGCCGTCGCGATCACGGCGTTCGTTGCTCGGTCGAATCCACAGGTGGTTCGGTCTACAACATCAACACCATTCGCGAAGGCGAACTGGAATTTGGTGTTGCCCAGTCTGACTGGCAGTACCACGCATATAACGGTACATCCCGCTTCGAAGAGGGCGGCGCTTTTGAAGGTCTTCGGGCCGTGTTCTCTGTGCACCCAGAGCCATTTACCGTTGTTGCACGTGCTGACAGCGGCATCACCACAATCGCTGATCTTGAAGGCAAGCGTGTAAACATCGGTAACCCTGGTTCCGGTCAGCGCGGCACGATGGAAGTTCTAATGGAAGCCCTTGGTTGGACAACAGATGACTTCGCACTCGCAACTGAGCTGAAAGCATCCGAGCAGTCCGCTGCCCTTTGCGACAACCAGATTGACGCGATGGTTTACACAGTTGGCCACCCATCCGGTTCCATTCAGGAAGCAACGACAGCCTGTGATTCCGTTCTGGTTGAAGTGTCTGGCGATGTTGTTACTGGTCTAGTTGACGACAACTCGTTCTACCGTACGGCTACCATCCCAGGCGGCATGTACCGTGGTAACGACGAAGACACGATGACCTTCGGTGTTGGCGCGACCTTCGTAACATCTGCGGATGTATCCGAAGATGTGGTCTACACACTTGTCAGCTCTGTGTTCGAAAACTTCGATGATTTCACTGGCTTGCACCCAGCGTTCGCCAACCTCGTTCCTGAGGAAATGGCATCTGCTGGTCTGTCCGCACCGCTGCACCCTGGTGCAGAGCGTTACTACCGCGAACAGGGCTGGATCGAATAAGCGATCTGGTATGAACTGATACCGTAATACTGTCGGGGGCGAACTACGCCCTCGACGACTGCGTTTCAGCCCAAATAGCGGAACGCTCAGTTAAACAGAAAAGCCGGAGAATCGGCTGTAGGGGGACAAATGTCACAGAAAGAACGCACCGCGCTCAGCGAGGAAGAGCTACAGGAACTGGTTGCGGCCAGTGACAGTGGCGCGCGTAGCCCGACCGGGGCTGTTGGCCTTTTCATTGCCGCTGTGGCCTTGATCTGGTCCATTTTTCAGGTCCTGCTGGCTTCACCCGTTGCGCCCTACTTGCTGCCCGGAGATCTCATTAATAACTCGCGTCAGATCCATTTGGCGTTTGCGGTGTTCCTTGCGGCGATGGCCTATCCGCTGTTCAAGTCGAGCCCGCGTGACCGCATTCCGTATTACGACTGGGCCTTGGGGATCGCCGGTGCGTTTCTGGCGCTCTATGGCTATTTCTTCTATGAAAAGATCGTCCAGAATGGTGGCTTGGCCGACGCGACCGATGCATACTTCGCGCTCGCCGGCCTAATCCTCCTCTTCATCGCCTCCTACCGCGTGTTGGGTCCGGTGATGGTGCTCCTTGCTGTAGTTTTCCTGTTCTACGTCTTCTTCGGTTCATCTGAGGCAGTGCCTGACCAGATCCGTTGGGCCGGCGCATCGCTGCGCAAAGCCATGAGCCACATGTGGATCACGTCCGAAGGGGTCTTTGGCATCGCGCTCGGGGTCTCGACGAAGTTTGTATTCCTCTTCGTGTTGTTCGGCGCGCTTTTGGATAAAGCAGGCGCGGGCAACTACTTTATTAAGATGGCGTTCGGCGCGCTTGGTCACCTACGCGGTGGCCCTGCGAAGGCAGCGGTTGTCGGTTCTGCCGCAACGGGCCTGATTTCCGGTTCCTCCATCGCGAACGTTGTGACAACGGGTACATTCACCATCCCGTTGATGAAGCGTGTTGGTTTCAGCGCCGAGAAAGCTGGTTCGGTCGAAGTTGCATCCTCCGTTAACGGCCAAATCATGCCACCGGTAATGGGTGCTGCAGCGTTCCTGATGGTTGAATATGTCGGCATTTCATATGTCGAAGTGATCACCCATGCGTTCCTGCCCGCGATCATTTCATACATCGCTCTGGTCTACATCGTTCACCTAGAAGCGGTGAAGAACAACATGCCAACAATCGGCAACAAAGTGGTGAACCTGTTCAACACTGTGCTGGGAATGTTCGGCTTCTTCGCTGGTTTTGCGCTGCTGTGCTACGCAACGCAATATCCTGTTGGATGGATCGTATCGCTCTTCCCAGCAGGCTCTGGTCTGATCCTGTCTATCCTGCTTGGTGTGATCTACATCGGGTTGGTGTACCTCGCGGCGCAAATTCCTGATCTGGAACCAGATGATCCAAACGCCGAAGTTGTCGAACTTCCTGACGTGGCGAAGATCTACAAGTCCGGCCTTTATTACCTGCTGCCGATTATCGTGTTGGTCTATTTCCTGATGATCGAACGCAAGTCACCGGGTCTGTCTGCTTTCTGGGCCACCTTCCTGCTGTTCGGCATCCTTCTGACGCAAAAGTCACTGAAGGCTATGTTCCGCGGCGAAGCCAATCCGATCAGCCGTCTACGTGACGGTTTGATGGATCTTGTCGAAGGCATGATCGACGGCGCGCGCAACATGATCGGCATCGGCCTTGCGACAGCAACCGCCGGTATTATCGTGGGCACGGTATCCCTGACTGGTATCGGGCAAGTGATGGCGGATTTCGTTGAATATCTATCCGGCGGCAACCTGATCCTGATGCTGATCTTCGTAGCGATCTTGTCATTGATCCTTGGTATGGGGCTACCGACAACGGCGAACTACATCGTTGTATCCTCGCTCATGGTGGCCGTTGTGGTGGAACTGGGCGCGCAAAGCGGCCTTGTTGTGCCATTGATCGCCGTTCACCTATTTGTGTTCTACTTTGGCATCATGGCGGATGTGACACCGCCCGTGGGCTTGGCCAGTTTCGCGGCTGCCGCTGTGTCCGGTGGTGACGCCATCCGCACTGGTTTCACCGCGTTCTTCTACAGCCTGCGGACCGTCGCCCTGCCCTTCGTGTTCATCTTCAACACTGATTTGTTGCTGATTGATGTGACCGTCACCCAAGGCATCATCGTCTTTATCACCGCGACCATCGGTATTCTGGTGTTCACGGCGGCAACGATGAACTGGTTCCTGACGCGTAACCGCATTTGGGAAACGGTAGCCTTGTTGGCAATTGCTTTCGCACTGTTCCGGCCGGGCTTCTTCATGAACCAAATCCAGCCGCCGTTCGACTTTATTGAACCGGCTGCCTTCTCAGAGGCGTTGGGTTCAGCGGAACCTGGCAGCCAGCTAAGAACAGTTATCTCTGGCCCTGACTTCGACACGCTCGCAGTTAAGGAGCTGACCGTGCCGCTGACTGTGCCGGATGTTGAAGGCGCCGATGCGCGCCTTGATGCGCTTGGTTTCATGATCGTACCTGAAGGCGAGGTGCAACGTCTGGACGAGCCAATGTTCGGGACTGAACTTGGTGACGCACTGGCTTCGTTCGACTTCTATGGCGACGATCCTGTTCAAATCGCTAGCGTCCAAGCGACGGCAGATCAACTTCCTAAGGAACTGATCTTCATTCCGGCGCTCTTGTTGCTGGCCCTAATCGCGCTGCTGCAATCACGCCGCGCAACCCCTGTTCGTGAAGGAGAAACAGCATGACTTCGACTGTCCTATGTGCCGTTGATATCAACCGCCCCGACGATGAAGCCAAAGTGCTGAAGGCGGCCAAGAAATTGGCCGATCTGGAAAATGCGCAACTGGATGTCATTACAGTGGTTCCGGATTTCGGGGCCTCTATGGTCGGCGCGTATTTCGAAGAGCATCACGTGAAAACCGCACGGGATGGTGCTGCGAAACTATTGAGCGACTCCGTGGCAATAGTGATTGGGGAAGAGGCCAACAAGTCTGTCCGTCATATCGTTGCTGTGGGCTCCGCGTACGAAGAAGTTCTGAAAGCTGCAAAACTCGCGGGTGCGGACCTCATCGTGATCGGCGCACACCGCCCAGACTTCAAGGACTACCTTCTTGGGCCAAATGCTGCGCGCGTTGTTCGGCATTCAACGTCCTCAGTCTATGTCGTTCGTTAATAACGGCATCGACGGATCAAATAGGCTAAGGTGAAAATCACCTCAACTCGGGCGGTGGCGTTACTCTGTTAACTCTTTGTTGAGTTGACAGAGTAACGCCATTATCGCGGCCTCTTCGGTAATAATTCCGTTCGTGTTACTTCGTCAGCTCTCGAATATAGGCTACTTACTCAAACAAGAGTTTTATCAAAGAGTGGCCCATGATCAAAAGTCAGATCACCCTGAAGCAGTTAGAGGCGTTCGCCTTTGTCGTTGATACAGGTACTTTTCGTGCTGCGGCTTCGGCGCTTGGAACCACACAGCCCAACATTTCTGCACGCATCCATACGCTGGAAACGGCGTTGAATGAGACATTACTGATCCGCGATGCCGGCTCTGTTCGTTTGACCGTTAGCGGCGAAAGGCTGCTCATCAAGGCCCGTGAGGTTTTGTGGGCGGCTGAGGCGCTCATCGAGGATGCTGGTCGCCAAGAGTTGATTGAAGAGACATTGCGACTTGGTGTGACCGAACTCATCGCTTGCACTTGGCTGCAGAGTTTCCTGAGGTTGATGCGGGAGGCCTATCCCAAGCTGCGAATTCAATTGGAAGTGGACCTGTCGAGTGAGATTGATGCGCGCCTAAGGGAAGGGCACATTGATCTGGCGCTGCAGACTGGACCGTTTAAATCGAAGTCCTTCAAGTGCGATGTCTTAGGACAGGAAAACTATTGTTGGGTTGCTTGTTCGGAACTGGCTCAAAATGCCGGCGGCAGGCTGTCCCTACCCGAATTATTCGACCTTACAATTCTGACCCATGCAAAACACACACAGGCTTGTGCGGCCCTGCATGAGCACGCGAAAAGGTTAGGGTTGCGGGGTGACCGAATTGTTCACTCTAGCGCGTTGTCGGCTTGTGTCCCGATGGTTCTCGAAGGCTTAGGCGTTGCGTTGCTGCCCGAGCGGATGGTTAAAGACGAACTTGATGCTGGGGTACTTCACAAGATTGAGGCCGACTGGTTGCCCGATCCTTTATCGTTCTATGCGCGCTACGCACCGGAGCGTTCTGCATTGTATGTTGAGAAAGCTGCACAAATCGCAAAAACCGCAATGCGAGACCAGTAGATCAAAAAAAATGATTGGGGTGAGAAATTTAATCGATTTGATTATTTCACGCTTTTAAGGCCACCTGCGTAAGAAACCCTTTGCAGGAGCCTCAAGATGGCAGCACATTCCGTCCGCCTTGGCGTCGATATCGGCGGCACATTTACCGACGTTGTTCTAGAAAAAGGCGAAGAGTCGTTTTCGACTAAGGTCCTTACGACCTATGCCGCCCCAGAGAACGCGATTATCGACGGGATGCATCAGGTTTGCAAAAAAGCCGGCGTGTCGACATCGCAGATTGATCAGATCATTCACGGCACGACCCTTGCAACCAACGCGTTGATTGAACGCCGCGGGGCAAAGACTGCGTTGATCACAACTGAAGGCTTTCGTGACGTTATCGAAATGCGCACGGAATCGCGTTTCGAGCAGTATGACCTGAACTTGAACCTACCCGACCCATTGTTGCCGAGGCAAATGCGGTTCACGGTAGCGGGGCGTGTTGATGCCAATGGTCAGATCCTCGTGGATATTGACCGCGCGGAGGTCGAAGCGGTCGTCGGTCAGATTGCGAAAGCAGGCTTTGAAAGCGTCGCAGTCGGGTTGATCCACTCATACCTCAACCCAGCGCATGAAGAATTGGTGCGCGAAGTGTTGGCTGAAAAATTGCCCGATGTCGCGGTGTCGATCTCATCCGAGGTATCGCCACAGATGCGCGAATACGAGCGGTTCAATACCGTCGTAGCCAACGCCTATATCAAACCTTTGATGGCGTCTTACTTGGGGCGACTTGAGGATCGGTTGAAAGACGAAGGTGTGTCTTGCCGTATCTTCCTGATGCATTCCGGTGGCGGCATTATTTCGATCCAGAATGCGGCGGATTTCCCTGTGCGCTTGGTTGAATCAGGCCCAGCCGGTGGTGCGGTTTTTGCGGCCCATATCGCAGCGCGGTACGGGCTTGATAAGGTTCTGTCCTTTGACATGGGAGGCACCACCGCCAAGATTTGCTTGATCAAGAACCAGACACCAAAAACGTCTCGCGTCTTTGAGGTCGCGCGTACGTATCGTTTCAAAAAAGGGTCCGGCATGCCGATTTCGATCCCTGTGATCGACATGGTTGAGATTGGCGCAGGCGGGGGGTCATTGGCCCATGTAGATTCGCTGCGCCAAATCCGTGTAGGCCCAGAAAGTGCAGGGTCTGAACCGGGTCCCGCATGTTATGGTAGGGGCGGTGAACGGCCTGGCGTGACGGATGCGGACCTCGTGTTGGGAAAACTTGACCCCGAGAATTTCGCAGGTGGGTCGATCAAATTGCATCCAGAAGATTCCAAGTCCGCATTGGCTAACCATGTAGGCAACATTCTGGAAATGGATGCTGTAGAGGCCGCGTTCGGTGTGGCTGAAGTGGTTGATGAAAACATGGCAAATGCGGCCCGCGTTCATGCTGTCGAAAATGGCGAGGACCTGTCCGAGTATACGATGATTGCTTTCGGTGGTGCGGCTCCGCTTCATGCTGGGCGCCTTTGCGAAAAACTAGGAGTTGACCGCTTGTTAGTCCCACCGGGCGCTGGCGTTGGATCGGCTATCGGTTTCTTGCGTGCGCCATTCAGTTTTGAGGCGAACCGCTCTGTTTACATGAAGCTAAGTGATTTCGACGGTGATAGGATCAAGTCCTTACTAACCGACCTGAAAACCGAGGCGACAGGGTTCGTGCGTACTTGTGATGAAATCAGCCCGATCCTGTCGGAGTTCAAAGTCTATATGCGCTACACCGGTCAGGGCTGGGAGATCCCGATTGAGCTGACCGAAGAACAGGCGATGAACCCTGACGTGGCCACGTTTGAAGCACGCTTTATCGAAGATTATTCGAAGCTTTTTGGTCGTCCGGTCGAAGGAATGGATGTCGAGATCACGGTTTGGTCTGTTAACGCAACAACACCTCAAGAAAAGGTCGCGCGCATTGAGGAAACCGATGGAGGTGAGGCTGCCAAACCAATCGGTGAACGCGCGCTCTTTGATGCTGCTTCAGTAAAGTATCTAGACGCAAAGGTCGTAAATCGTTTCGACATGGATACCGGAGAACGGGCCATTGGTCCGGTCGTTGTGATTGAGGACGAAACGACAATCATTGTGCCGGCAAGTCGTGATGCAATCCGTCAGCCTGACGGTTGTATCGACGTTGTGGCGAAAGGATAAGACCATGACTCAAGAACATTCAAAAGTCGCTTATCAAGTCATGTGGAACCGCCTGATCTCAGTGGTTGAAGAGCAGGCTCAGGCGTTGGTGCGCACGGCCTTCTCTACGTCGGTTCGTGAAGCAGGTGATTTGTCCGCTGGGATCTACGATACACAAGGCCGGATGCTAGCTCAGGCGGTCACTGGGACGCCTGGCCACGTCAACGCGATGGCTGACGCTGTTGCGCATTTCATCCGTCGTATTGGGCGTCAGAACCTTCTCGAAGGTGATGTCTATATAACCAACGATCCGTGGGAAGGGACCGGCCACCTGCACGACATCACGATGGTTACGCCGTCGTTTCACAAAGGTGTTCTCGTCGGCTTCTTCGCCTGCACGGCGCACATTGTGGACATCGGGGGGCGTGGTTTCGGGGCGGATGCGCAATCGGTTTATGAGGAAGGCCTTTATATCCCGATTATGAAATTCGCCGACAAGGGCGAAGTGGACAAGACGTTGGTCAGCATCATTCGCGGTAACGTGCGCGAACCGGATCAGTTGATTGGCGACATCTATGCGCTTGTGACCTGCAACGAGATCGGCCACCGCCGCTTGATCGACATGATGGAGGAATTTGACCTCGACCATCTCGACGGGATCGCGGATTTCATCTTGGATAATTCGCGTCGCGCGACGATCGAACGGATCGCAGCATTGCCGCAAAAGTCCGCTGAAGGTGAGATGACCATGGATGGGTTTGCAAAGCCGATTACGCTTAAGGTCAAAGTCAGTGTTGAGGGCGACAAAATCGTTTCGAACTTCGCAGGTTCCTCGGGCCTCGATAAAAAAGGTATCAACTGCCCATTGGTCTACGCCAAGGCCTATGCCTGCTATGCTTTGAAGGTTGCCATTGCGCCGGAGATTCCAAACAACGCAGCCTCGCTTGCGCCGTTCGAGATCGAAGCGCCTGAGAACTCAATCGTTAACGCCTTGCACCCAGCCCCTGTCGCCTTGCGTCACATTGTCGGGCATTTCGTGCCTGACGCAGTGTTTGACGCGTTCGACAAAATCGTGCCGGGGCTTGTGCCTGCTGAAGGTGCTGGCTGTTTGTGCAATTTCCAAGTTTCATTGCGCCCTCGGACGGACGCACCTGCGCCAGAAAACGCGCGACGTTCTGAGGTGTTGACGTTTAACTCTGGTGGCTCAGGTGCGCGACCTGAACACGATGGGCTGAACGCGACAGCATTCCCATCAGGTGTGATGACGATGCCTATCGAGGCCACAGAACATGCAGGCCCTGTGATTATTTGGCGCAAAGAACTGCGGCCCGATTCTGGTGGCGCAGGAAAGACACGTGGTGGCCTTGGTCAGTATATGGAAGTCGGGGCACAAGAAGGCCACGAATTTGACATTCAAGCTATGTTCGATCGTGGCGATCACCCTGCACGCGGGCGCCGAGGTGGCCGCAACGGCGCGAACACAACCATTGTTCGCAGTGACGGCACCAAGATGCATGTGAAAGGTAAACAGTTCGTACCGCAAGGAGAGCGTGTGATCATGGCTTTTCCGGGTGGTGCCGGTTACGGCGCCCCATCTGAGCGACCTACCGAGCTAGTAAAACGGGACCTTGCGCGCGGTTACATCAGTACCGAAACCGCAATGGATGACTACAATCTTTCCGAGGCTGACATCGCGGAGGTTGAAGCCGCAGTCGCACGGGGTGACGCGATATGAAAATGCAAGTGCCGCAAAGCACATTCAATAATGTTGTTATTACTGGGGCGCGGCGGAAACGATTGTGAATAGGAAATACCACTCCCTCGAAATGGCGTAGTTCCAATTTGGCCGCATTACAGTCGGTCGGAAAACTATTGAAAAGGCGATCACCTAATGAAACTTGCGAAGAATCCGTTCACTCACGCCATTGCGGCTGGGAAGAAACAAGTCGGTCTTTGGATTAGTCTGTGCAGCAACTTTGTCGCTGAAGTCACAGCGCCAGCTGGTTATGACTGGGCGCTGATTGATATGGAGCACAGCCCCAACGACTATTTCAGCGTTTTGGGGCAATTGCAGGTGTTCGCTTCAAGTCAGACCACCGCGATTGTGCGCGTAGAGTGGAACAATGCTGTCGCTGTAAAACGCTTGCTCGACTTGGGTGCGCAAGGGGTGTTGTTTCCGATGGTCCAATCCGTGAAGGAGGCTGAACAGGCCGTCGCCGCCACCCGTTATCCACCTCACGGTGTGCGAGGCGTATCAGGCGCGACGCGGGCAACCAAGTTTGGGCGGGTTGCAGACTATGTTGAGCGCGTAGTGGAAGAAACGACGGTTCTACTGCAGCTCGAAACCCGCGCGGCAGTAGAACAAGCCGAAGCGATCGCAGCGGTTGAAGGCGTGAATGGTATTTTCTTCGGCCCTGCGGATATCGCTGCTGACATTGGTAAGCTTGGCAAACCTATGGACCCTGAGGTTTGGGATTTGATTAAACCAGCGGCGCAAAAACTGATCGCTAAAGGTGTGCCAGTTGGCACTTTGGTCCTAGATCCGGAATTTGCGACGGAACTACTGAACGAAGGCTTTACTTTCGTCGCTTGTGGTACCGATGCATCCTTGTTGGCAAAAGCATCGGATGCCTTGTTGGAGCAGGTCAAAGGCGGCTTGAAGTAAAGTTTGTTTCACTGGTGAATATTGCCTCGAGTTTAAGTTTTGAGCTAAGCATACCCCAAAATTGACCGCAATCCGTGGTTGTGGTCGCCTGATCGGTGTGGCGTTATTCGCAACACGTTTGATAGGCCTTGCGCATTGGCGGATAGAGGACGAAAGCCCAAGGAATCTTAAACCAAATAAAGATTTGCACCAAGGAGATGCCCGTGAAAGTGCTTATCAGGATCGCAATGCTTATGGCCGCCGCCGTCATGCCAATGGCTTCACAGGCTGAAACACGGATCGTCAAAATCGAGACGGTAACGTTAGCGAATGACCAAGAGCAGCGCATTTTTTGTAGCCGGGTCGTTGCACGCGAAACGCCGGACCTTGCTTTTCAGATTGGTGGACAGATCATTGAGATGCCGATCGAGGAAGGCGCGTTTATGTCGGCGGGGGTCTGGTTGCGATGATGGATCAAGAACCTTTCGGATTGGCTTTGGAAAGCGCGTAAGCCCAACAAGCCCAAACGTCTCGTCTTGTGGATCGCTATCAACAGCTTGTCGGGAGTGCTGTCGCTGAGAGCAACTTAGAGGACGCGGAAACGCAGTTGGAATTAAGCGGGATCGCTTTGCGCGACGCTGAGCGAGAACTTTCAAACGCGACGATTCATGCTCCGTTCGACGCAATAGTTGCTGCATGTCTTGTACCGAACTTTTCAACGGTTTCTGCTGGCACTCCGGTGGTCCGTCTGAATGAAATGTCGGACCTTCGCATTGAAATCGATGTTCCCGAGCAGCTATTTCAGCGCGCTGGCCAAGACGCGAAGGTGGCGTTGTTCGCTGAATTTACCGCGAATGAAGAGCAGTGGCGGGCCGCAGTCGACGTTGGCACCACGTTGTTCCTGACGGTTCTGGGCACGCTGTTCTTTATGGTGCTGGGCTCAATCGAGATGGAGCGCATTTCCCTAGGTGTGTTGATTATCGCGATGGGGATGCTGGTGGATAACGCCATCGTTGTCTCAGAGGGCATGCAGATTGCCATGTACCGCGGCCGTAATTCAAGTGATGCGGCGACTGAGGCTGCAAAACCCAAATAGCTTTGCTTGGCGCTACGGTCATTGGGATTATGGCCTTTGCAAGCATTGGTCTTAGCCCAGACGCGACGGGTGAGTTCTAGTTCTCCCTGTTCGCGGTTATCGCGATCTCGCTTTTGCTGCCTTGGGTGCTTGGTATTACGGCGACGCCTCTGCTAGGCCATTTCCTGTTCAAGCAGGGCGATGATCTGCAAAGTGGTGGTTACGATGGGGCGTTGTTCCGCTTCTATTCCGCGGTCCTGCGGGCCTGTATCAAGCTGCGGTGGATTGTCATTGCGGCACTTATCGCGACCACAGCCGTTTGTTTCGTTATGTTCGGATCAATCAACCAACAGTTTTTTCCTGACTGCAACACGCCGCTTTATTTCGTCCACTACAAACTGCCGCAGGGTGCGTCTATTCATCAGACATCTGAGGATATGCAGGTTCTCGAAAGCTGGCTTTAAGAGCGTGAAGACGTCACTGCAACGACTGCTTACATGGGAATGGGTGCATCGCGGTTCATGCTGACATACGACAGCGAAGATCCGAACCCGGGGTATGGACACCTCATTGTGCGTGTCACTTCGCTCGGCGTGATCGACGAGGAAATGAACGCGCTTGAGGCCTATGCCTTGTCCGCCGTGCCTCAAGGTGAATTCCGGGTTAAACGCTTGGCCTTCGGCCCCGGCGGAGGTGCTCCGATTGCACGTCTCAGTGATACATCTGAAAATATCGTCGCCCCGCGTCACGACTGGCGTGAACGCGAGCTTGTGCTGCGTCCTGTATATGCCAAGGACCGTGCGCAAGATGCAGGTATTTCACGCTCCGATATCACGCAGACATTGCAGTTCGCCGTAGAGGGGCTTGCTTAAGGGACATTCCGCGAAGGGGATCGGCAACTTTCGATTACAGTTCGCGTGCCGTGGGACAGCGATCTGTCCCTAACGGACCATGTGATCTACTCTGCAAGTGGCGGCGGTTTTGTATCGATGGTGCAAGTAACAGACGGTTTCGTTCTTGAGCCTCAAGACACGTTGTTGCTGCGTCGAGACCGTGCAGATGTGATCACTGTTGGCGCGGATATCCCACGCGATATGACTGCGTCAGAAGTTCTGGCTGAGGTGCGTGATGTTATTGAAGAAATGGACCTTCCGAGTGGCTACACGAAGGAACGGGGTGGTGAGTTGGAAAGTTCGACCGATGCGCAAGCATCCCTAGCTAGTCAGCACCCGTTCAGTATCATCACCATGGTTCTGATTTCAGTTCTGTTGTTCAATGCGCCACGTCAGCCGATCATCATTTGGATGCTGATTCCGATGGCGGTCAATGGGGTTAGCCTTGGGCTGCTTGGCACTGGTTACCTTTACGGCGCTCCTTGGTCTTTTGTCGTTGTCGGGGATGTTGATTAAAAACGGGATTGTGTTGATCGAGGAAATAGATTTGACGCGCGAAGCACACCCGGAACAGAAATTGGTGGATTCTATTGTAGCTGCATCGATGTCGCGATTGCGGCCGGTGTTTTCGGCGGCGGCAACGACGATCCTTGGTATGCTACCACTCATCAGTGATGCGTTCTTCCCGTCGATGGCAATTACTATCATGGGCGGCTTGGCATTCGCATCGATCCTCACTTTGATCGCTGCGCCGGTGTTGTACTTCATTTTCTTCAAGCGATCCGATCAACTTGCGCGAAAGGTGACGGCAGGCACTTAGTTCAGGCTTGTGATTCAACGTCGCTTACGAAAACTAGCGCTAAACGCATTTATTTGAAGGGGTAACTTGTGGCGTCAATTGCGCCGAGAATGTCGCAACTCGACTCTGCACGCGTCGCATTTATTTGGTCTTCTTACATGTGAAACTCAAATTGGAACCACATTCTATGGCAAAGCCCAAAGCGCCAATGGACCACCGTTATTTGGATGGTGTCGCATTGAAGAAAAAGATCATTTCGGACGTCAAAGCATATGCGGACGGGTTTACGTCATTACCCCGCCTGGTTTCGATATTGATTGGGGATGTGCCAGAGGCTGCAGTCTATGTTCGTAACCAAGCACGTGGCGCTGAGCAGGCAGGGCTTCCGTTTGAACAGGTGAACTGGGCGGGCGACATAACCCAAGAGGAATGCAAGGCACGCATCCTAGAAATGAACGATGATCCGTCCGTTCTGGGTGTTATCCTGCAACGTCCAGTGCCTGCACATATCAATGTGCGAACGCTGCAGTCAGCCATTCACCCGTTGAAAGACGTTGAGGGTATGAACCCGGCGTCTATCGGGAACATCGTTTATTCTGATGTTGCTTTGGCGCCTTGTACGGCTGCGGCGAGCGTTGCGTTGATTAAAGAAACGGGGCTCGATCTTGAGGGGCTCGAGGTCGTTATGATTGGCCACTCCGAGATTGTCGGCAAACCTGCAGCGATGATGCTTATGGCTGAAGGGTGCACTGTAACGGTCTGTCATCATATGACGCGGTCTGTTCCGATGCACTCACGCCGTGCGGATGTTGTCGTGGTTGCGGTGGGCAAGGCGCATCTTGTTGGACCGGATATGATCAAACCCGGTGCAGCGGTGATTGATATCGGGATCAACCAGATTGAAGTCGATGGTGTGACTAAGATCGTCGGTGATGTGGACACGGATGCAGTGTTGGATGTGGCTGGATGGATCACACCTGTACCGGGTGGAGTCGGCCCTGTAACGGTGGCTATTTTGATGCGCAACGCAAAGGTTGCGCATGAACGTCAGATCGCCGCGGGTTGGCTCTAAAGTGCGAGAACACCAACACCAACAAAGGCAACGACACAGCCTGCCCATTGAGGAACGGTCATGCGTTCCTTGAGGAGTATCCACGCGAGAACAATCGTCACGAGGCCGAACATAGAAGACGTTACTGCGGCGATTTCAGGGGATGGTAATGCACCTGCGGACATTACGACGTAAAGCGCGACGCCATCCGCGATACCCATGGCAATTAACCACGGCAGTGCAGATTTTCCTGGCCAGAACGGTTTCTTGAACAACAGTAAAATAGCAATCACCAACGCCACTGCCATGATGCGAGTGACAAGGGTCGTGGAAAGCTCTCCGCTAAGGTCAGCAGCCATTTGACCAAGCGCGAAGGTCCCGGCAAAGCCGCATGCAGATATCAAAGAGAAAAGTACTGTGGGGCCGTAAGCGGGCACTTCATCGGGGTTGTCCTCGGACAAGGCCGCGACGAGGCCAACACCCACGACGATCGCCAATACGGCCACCCATTGCAGTGCGGTCGCTGTGGATCCTTGCAATGTGGCGAGCAGTACTGAGAGGATCGGGTAGCTTGCGATCAATGGGGCGACGAGCCGTACTGGGCCGCGTTCGAATGCGAAGTACAAGCCAAAGGTCGCAATCACAAAACAGAACCCGGCAGCAATAGAAGACCAGAAAGATCGGGGGGTAAGTGCGTGCACTTCTTGGGTGAACCCCATCAGTCCAAGGTGAAAAACCAATCCCGTAACCAGCACTATGAAAATGCAGCTTGTTAATGGTGTTTTTTGACTGAGGAAGCGTACGCAAATGTCATGAAACCCCCAGCACATTGCGGCGATCAACCCAAGGACGAGAGCGTTCATTGCGCGACTCGAGTAGGGGGAATCACGAAAGCCAGACAAATGTACAAGGAAGCTACTGAGTCGATCATGGCCCAGAAACTCCTTAGGGTCGTTATGACTGTATCGATGGCAGACACGACAAATAGGATCCAGTCAAGAAAAGTAATCTGAAGATTGCTCATGATGTCCGATTTTGTTTGCTGGAACGTGTGGTGTGTGTATTCTTTAGGTTAAATAAATATTCCGCTCATGCAACATGAGGTCAGGGAGGGACTATGTTAGACGATTATCCCAAGGTTCAATCGGGGCCGCCAAAACCAAGTTCGATCATTAGGCCGCAGGTGTTTTCAATGCCTCCGGGGACGGAACGCTATGTTGTCGAAGGGCAGGGTGCCGTTCTTATTCCGATTGAAACTGGCGATCAAATTACCATCGTCAATGATGAGGGCGGGCAACGGTGTGAGATTGTAGCTTGTGACCCTAAGGGCAAAGTGGATGCTGGCATAATTGGCGCAACGACCCATGGCGATGCGGGCGGATTGAAGGCGTTGTTGGATAGCGACAACCAGTCACTGCGTGGGTTGCGGATGGGATTGGATGCGCGTGGCATTGATGTGGCGACTGCGCAGGCGACCCATTTGTTCGAAGCGACGACACCAGCCAAGACCGAAGCCAGCTTTACCGCGTCCCGTGATGGATCCGTCATCATTGCAGCGCCAGCCGGTGTGATGGATTTTGAAAGCCAGAACACAGCGACTCCTTTAACAGTGATGATCAAACGCGCGGTGCTGAAGAGCCACGCGCGATTTGAACTGCCCGACCCATTGGCAGACCCCTTGGCCGACATTCGCGTGCACTCGCAAACGGCGGAAGCGTACTTCGTGAAGGCGGGTGACTACATTCAAATCCTCGACGTAGATGGGCGGCAGTGTACTGACTTTGAATGCTTTTCTGCGCGAAAGCTCGATAAAGGAATTGAGCATGCGTTGGATGTCACGACCACGCGAACGCTTATGGGGCATGCCTATCCGATGCCCGGCCTTCACGCGAAATATTACGATCAGGAAATGGTGCCTTTGGTCGAGGTGGTTCAGGACACTTGCGGGCGACATGATGCCTTCGCATTGGCCTGTTCAGCCAAGTATTATGACGATATCGGCTACCCCGGTCATGTGAACTGTTCTGAGAATTTTAACAAAGCGCTGGGCGAATTTGGCGTCACAGGCCGGCCCGGTTGGATGGCGATTAATTTCTTCTTCAACACGTTCCTCGATGAACATGGCGTCATGTATTCTGACGAACCGTGGTCCCGCCCAGGCGACTACGTTTTGCTGCGTGCGTTAACGGATATCGTTTGTGTCTCGAGCGCCTGTCCAGATGACACCACGGCCGCAAATGGCTGGAACCCTACCGACATTCACGTCCGCACATATAGCGGCAAAGAAACTTTTCAGCGGGCCGTTGCGATCCGCACGACCCCAGACTCGGAGCCGAAAATGACTAAACAAACTGGCTTCCACGATAGCTTTGCCAAGCACACGCGGAATTTCATTGAATACAAAGGGTATTGGTTGGCGAACTGTTTTGCCGCCGCTGGCCCGATCGAAGAGTATCATGCCTGCCGTGAGAAGGCCGTGATCATGGACCTCTCCCCTTTGCGTAAGTTTGAGATTACGGGTCCAGATGCCGAAGCACTGTGCCAATATGCGTTTACGCGCAACATGAAGACGCTGGCGATTGGTGGCGTTGTCTATACGGCGATGTGTTACGAACATGGCGGGATGATTGATGACGGAACCGTGTTCCGCCTTGGCAAAGACAACTTCCGCTGGATCGGTGGTGATGACTACGGTGGCGAATGGCTGCGCGAGTTGGCTGAAAAGCTCGGTCTTAAGGTGCTTGTCCGCTCATCTACTGACCAGTTGCACAACGTTGCAGTGCAGGGGCCAGAAAGCCGTGATTTGTTGCGTAAAATCACATGGACCGCACCGCATAACCCAGAGTTCGACCAACTGGATTGGTTCCGCTTTACGCCTGCACGTTTGCACAACGAAAGTGGCACGCCATTTGTGTTGTCGCGCACAGGTTATACAGGCGAACTCGGGTACGAGGTTATGTGTCATCCCAAGGATTGCCCCGAGATTTTCGATGCCATTTGGGAAGCAGGGCAAGACCACGGACTTAAGCCGATGGGGCTTGAGGCGTTGGACATGGTACGTGTCGAGGCGGGATTGATCTTCGCAGGATATGATTTCAGCGACCAAACTGATCCGTTCGAAGCAGGCATCGGGTTTACTTGCCCGCTAAAGTCCAAGACCGATGATTTCATTGGGCGGGATGCGTTGATCCGGCGCAAAGAGAACCCGATGAAAAAGCTTGTTGGGCTTGAGATCGACAGTAACGTGGATGTAGGCCATGGTGACTGCATCCACATTGGGCGGGCGCAGATTGGCGAAGTTACGTCAGCTATGCGGTCCCCGTTGTTGAAAAAGAACATCGCACTGGCCCGAATTGATGTGGCCCATGCAGATGTCGGAACGGAGGTTGAAATCGGGAAACTTGATGGGCATCAAATGCGCCTTCCAGCCAAGATCGCCGAAACCTTGGCTGCCTATGACCCGAAAAAGGAAAAGCCGCGTTCGTGATGCGGTTGGAAATCGCTGCGGAGTGAGCAGATGACAGCGCTTGATGATCTTGGAGGAGAAGCGCCCCTTAGAGCGCTCGTAGAAACATTTTATGATCTGGTTGAGACGTTGCCAGAAGGGTCAAACCTGCGCCGCTTGCACAGCCGTGGTCATGGCATCGACAACGCGCGCGTAGAGCAGTTCAATTTCCTATCGGGCTTTATGGGTGGGCGTCACTACTACAAAGAAAAGCACGGACATATGGATGTGAAGCTGATGCATGCGCATGTTCCAATTCGTCTGGCTGATGCTGAAAACTGGTTGCACTGCATGAACAAAGCCTTGGACGATGAAGGGCACGTTGGGCCGCATGTGGAAAAGCTAAAACAGGTGTTCGCTCGGGTTGCGACGATACTCATCAATAATGTGCCCGATTGGGAAGATGACCTTGATCGAACGGTGCCAGATACCTAATCAGTTTGGTTGGCCAGTCGCCCATAAAAAATGCAAGGGCGCGTTGCCGCGAACCCTTGCACTCGATCGTGTATTTTTGACGCTAGTTTTGCAGGTAAACTTCTAGACTGTCGTCCAGCGCGTCTTTCCAAGGCGTGTGGTGTTTCGGCGCCATGGTGCCCGTCAGAACAGATTTATGACCATGGTTGCGGAAGGTCATAATGCCCTTCTTCTTGTTGGCCTTCCACTCCTTGAACGCCATGCATGCGCCTTCGACGTCGAATGTTGGGTAGTCGGTCTCTTCGATCAGTTCTTTGATGTAATCACCCTGATACCAGATCGCGTCGTAGTCGTCCTCACCCGCGTCTTCACGCGCAATGCGGTCCTCTACGTCTGCTTTCATGGCTGCGCGATCGGGGATACCGATGCGACCCATGATGACGTCGCGCGCCCACCATGCTTGGGCATCAAACATGTTGAAAGTGAACCACTGATCCTGCATCCCAATGTAGAACAAATCAGGGTTATCCACCCAAGCGACCCCTTTATATAGATCAGCGGTTGCCAAGCGGTTCGCGGTGCGTAGGCGCAGCTTTTCTTCCATGAACGGGAAATGATGCTGATAGCCGGTGCACAAAATAATCGCGTCGACTTCACGGCTGGTTCCGTCTTTGAAGTGCGCGGTCTTGCCATCCATGTGCGTCAACAGCGGTACCTCGGCCCAATTGTCTGGCCAGTCAAAACCCATCGCTGCGGTGCGGTGGCTAACGGTGATAGATTTCGCGCCGTATTTCCAACACTGGGAACCGATGTCTTCTGCAGAGTAGGATGTGCCAATGATTAGAACGTCTTGGTCTTTGAACTCAACCGCATCGCGGAAATCATGCGCGTGCAGAACGCGGCCCGGGAATTTATCGAACCCTTCAAAGTGTGGCACGTTGGGAGTGCTAAAGTGGCCTGAGCAAACGATCACGTGGTCAAACGTTTCGGTCGAGACGCTGTCGTTCGGGAGGTCTTTGACGGTGACATGGAAGTGTCCGTCATCAAATGTAACGTTCTTTACAGAGTGGCTGAACTTGATCCAATCACGCACGTTTGCCCGCTTAACGCGGCCTTCGATGTAGTCGAACAAAACCGCACGCGGCGGGTAGGATGCGATTTGTTTGCCGAAGTGTTCTTCAAACGAATAATCGGCGAATTCCAACCCTTCTTTCGGGCCATTGGACCAGAGGTAGCGATACATCGATCCGTGTACCGGTTCACCATATTCATCGAGACCTGTACGCCATGTGTAGTTCCACAGACCGCCCCAGTCGGATTGTTTTTCGTAGCAAACAATTTCAGGAATCTCTGCGCCCTTGGCGGCAGCGGATTGAAAAGCGCGCAGTTGTGCAAGACCAGATGGGCCGGCGCCGATAATTGCAATTCGTTTGGTCATTTTCTAATCTCTCTCCTTAAATTCGCGGGTTGTCTGATTCGACCCAAGTGCGCCTTTAAAGTCAACAAATTTTCCTTACAGTAAAATCAAATATCCCGAGACTCGCGCATAAACTGGGACGCACGAGGGCGTTGGGCCGAAATGAGGATGCAAAGATGAACAAACCACATTTTACTTTTTGGGTAGCGGCGGCAGCAGGGCTGCTTTGGAACCTTGCGGGGTGCATGAATTTCATCATGCAAACGAATCCGGAGACCGTGGCGCAGATGCCAGACGTCTATCAACTCGTGATCAACGGCAGGCCAGCATGGGCGACCGTGGCATTCATGGTCGCTGTGTTTGGGGGCGCCGTGGGTTGCATCTTGTTGCTCTTACGACGCTCAGAAGCAGTCTTGATTCTGTTGGTGTCGTTGTTGAGCGTTCTTGGGACGGCATTCTTTACAGTGAAGGTCGTTGGCTTTGTCGCGTCTTTGGCGATGTCGGTTCTCGTTGCAGGCGCATTGTATTGGTACGCCAATCTCGCGCGGCGATTTGGTTGGCTGTACTGAAACGAAAAACCGCGCCTCCAATTGGGGCGCGGAATAATTGGTTTGAGGGTGGACTTAGATGTCCAAGGTGTTGGCTTTTTCCCAGTCCGAGAAGTGACCGCAGAAGTCGTTCCATTCCTGCATTTTCATCTTCAAGTAAGCTGCTGAGAACTCTTCGCCCATCGCCGCTTTGAGGCCTTTGTCTTTGTCGTATTCACGCAGCGCGTCGAGCATGTTCAATGGCAACTTCGGGGCGCCACGAACCTTATGGCCTTCCGCGTACATATCAATGTCGTGGCGTTTGCCTGGATCGGCTTTGGAACGCACACCAGATAAGCCCGCAGCGATGATAATCGCTTGCAGCAGATACGGGTTAACCGCGCCATCAGGCAGGCGAAGCTCAAAACGACCAGGGCCCGGGACGCGCACCATGTGCGTGCGGTTGTTGCCTGTCCAAGTGACAGTATTCGGGGCCCATGTTGCACCTGACGTCGTGCGTGGCGCGTTGATCCGTTTGTAGCTGTTTACCGTTGGGTTGGTGATCGCAGCCAAGGCCGATGCGTGCTTCATGATTCCGCCGAGGAAGTGGCGACCCTTCTCAGACAGACCCAGCTCTGCGGTTTGGGAGCTGTCATTGGCCTCCATCGCGAAAACGTTGGTTTTTGCGTCCTTACCAGGTGCATCCCAAACAGAGATGTGTGCGTGGCAGCCGTTGCCAGTAAGACCTTCAACAGGCTTTGGCATAAATGTTGCGCGGTAGCCGTGCTTTTCGGCGACGCATTTGGTCATGAACTTGAAGAAGGAATGCTTGTCGGCCGTGGCCAAAGCATCATCAAAGTCCCAATTCATCTCCCACTGGCCGTTCGCGTCTTCGTGGTCGTTCTGATACGCGCCCCAACCGAGTTCGAGCATGTAGTCGCTGATCTCGCGGATTACATCAAGACGACGCATGAATGCCTGCTGGTCATAACATGGTTTGGCAGCAGTATCGAATTCGTCTGAAATCTGATCACCCGCGGGTGTCAGAAGGAAGAACTCGGCCTCGATGCCGGTCTTAATGTGCATTCCCTCTTCGGCGGCTTCCGCGATCAATTTTCGTAGTACGTTACGCGGTGCCTGCTCGACGTCTTTGTTTTCCATCACACAGTTGCCGGGCACCCAAGCGATCTCTTTGTTCCATGGCAGGATGATTGCGGCATCAGGGTCTGGTACTGCCAACATGTCAGGGTGCGCCGGTGTCAGATCAAGCCATGTGGCAAACCCTGCAAACCCTGCTCCGTCTTCTTGCATATCTGCAATCGCGCGGGCTGGTACCAGTTTTGCGCGTTGTCCACCGAATAGATCGGTAAATGAAATCATGAAGTATTTGATGCTGTTTTCTTCAGCAAATCTGGCGAGGTCTCTGGCCATGGTGATGTTCCCTATCTTGGTAGAATTGGGGCGCGATCTGTTGCCAGCCGCGCCCTCGTTTTGTCGATCAGTATGATGTGTTTGGCTTGCCCGGATACCAGTCAGTTCCTGCCAGTGGCACTTTGGCCATCGCCGCAGCTTCCATTGTCAGGGCAACCAGATCTTCAGGCTCAAGGTTGTGGAGATGATTTTTACCACAAGCTCGTGCAATCGTTTGCGCCTCAAGTGTCATAACCTTGAGGTAGTTGCTCAGGCGGCGACCACCTTCAATCGGGTCAAAGCGCTTCATTAGTTCAGGGTCTTGCGTCGTGATGCCTGCGGGGTCTTGGCCTTCGTGCCAGTCGTCATAAGCACCAGCCGTTGTTCCAAGCTCGTTGTATTCTTTTTCCCACTTCGGGTCATTGTCCCCGAGCGCGATCAAAGCTGCGGTTCCGATTGCAACGGCATCCGCACCAAGCGCCATCGCCTTCGCGACGTCTGCACCAGACCGAATACCGCCAGACAAGATGAGCTGTACCTTGCGGTGCATGCCGAGGTCTTGGAGGGCTTGAACCGCTGGTCGCACAATCGCGAGCGTTGGCTGACCAACGTGTTCGATGAACACATCTTGGGTCGCGGCTGTGCCGCCTTGCATGCCGTCCAGAACGACAGCATCGGCACCCGCTTTGATGGCAAGAGTCGTGTCATAGTAAGGACGAGCGCCCGCAACTTTGACGTAGATTGGCACTTTCCAACCTGTGATTTCGCGCAGTTCTAGGATTTTAATTTCCAGATCGTCCGGGCCCGTCCAATCGGGGTGACGACAGGCGGAACGCTGGTCGATGCCTTTGGGCAAGTTACGCATTTCCGCCACACGGTCGCTGATCTTCTGGCCAAGCAGCATACCGCCGCCTCCAGGTTTCGCGCCTTGGCCGACAACGATTTCAATAGCGTCGGCCTTGCGCAGATCATCAGGGTTCATGCCGTATCGGGACGGCAGGTATTGATAAACGAGCTTGTTAGAATGACCGCGTTCTTCGGGTGTCATGCCGCCATCACCCGTCGTCGTGGAGGTTCCTGCGGCAGATGCGCCGCGCCCCAACGCTTCCTTCGCTGGGCCGGAAAGGGCACCGAATGACATGCCTGCAATTGTAATCGGAATGTCGAGCTCAATCGGGTTGGAGGCGTTCAAACCACCAATAGTCACGTTGGTTTCGCACTTCTCGCGGTAGCCTTCCAACGGGTAGCGAGAAATGGAAGCGCCCATAAACAACAGGTCGTCAAAAGACGGTACTTTGCGTTTCGCACCACCGCCGCGGATGTCATAAATGCCCGTCGCAGCAGCGCGGCGGATATCGGAATTGATATCTTGGGTGAACGTCGCAGATTGGCGCGGCGTTGTGTGGGGGATACCCTTGGAATCGTGTTTGTTCATCTTCGGGTTTCCTTAGTAAGCGCCAGCATTATCGACGTCGAAGTTATAAAGCGTACGGGCAGAACCGTAGCGCGTGAAGTTATTTGGATCAGCGTCGATTCCTGCTTCGTCCAGCAAGCCCTGAAGAAGGGTCAGGTGTTCGTCACGCATCTCTTTCCTCTCACAGTCAGCACCGAGAGATTTGACGCTACCTTGAACGAAGAACTGTGCTTCGTAACAGCTGTCGCCCAATGCATCGCCCGCGTCACCGCAGACAACAAGGTTCCCGGACTGCCCCATGAACGCGGACATGTGGCCGATATTGCCTTGAACGACGATGTTCACGCCTTTCATGGAAATGCCACAACGCGAGGATGCGTTTCCTTTGACGACAATCAAGCCACCATGACCTGTTGCACCGAGATACTGGCTCGCGTCACCTTCGATGACGATCTTTCCGGACATGATGTTTTCACCAGTCCCGGGGCCGGCTGAACCCTGAATATTAACAGTCGCTTGTTGGTTCATGCCGGCACAGTAGTACCCAGTGGATCCTTTGACCGTCACCTCAATCGGGGCATTCAGACCACAGGCAATCGCATGACTACCGCGCGGGTTTACGATTTCCCATTCGGTTTGGTTGGTGTTGTCGGCTTGCGCGTGCAAGGTTTGGTTGGTCTCGCGTAGACCAACTTCTGTTAGATCGATTGTTTGCATCTTAAGCGGCCTTTTCGGTCGATGTTGGGGCGTCGTTGTGGCTCCAGAAGTAGACGGTCGCAGGTTCGGGTTCCCAGACACGGGCGTCTTCAATTCCGGGTAGATCAACCAAGGCGCGGTATTCTGATCCGAACGCCACATACTGATCTGTTTCAGCCATTACTGCTGGTTTGCATGCAATTGGGTCGCGCACGACGCCAAAGCCGTCTTTGGTTCCGACAACAAAAGTGAAGAACCCATCAAGGTCATTAAGACTGCTCTCAAGGGCTTCGCCCAATGTCGCACCATTCTGCATCTGCCATGTCAGGTAGGCAGCACCGACTTCGGTGTCATTTTCGGTTTCGATGTGGATGCCTTCGCGGCGTAGGCGACGGCGCAACGAGTTGTGATTGGACAACGAACCGTTGTGCACGAGGCATTGATCGTCTCCGGTGTTGAACGGGTGCGCGCCCATTGTTGTCACGGCGGATTCGGTGGCCATACGTGTGTGCCCAATCCCGTGGGACCCAGACATTGAGGAGATATCAAATCGCGCTGCGACGTCTTTTGGGAGGCCGACTTCTTTGAAAATCTCTAGCGAGTCGCCGCAGCTCATTACACGTAAACCGCAATTCATTTCTTCGAGGGCAGCACGTGCCGCTGAGGTTGTTCCCTCCGGGATATCAAGGATCGCATGGGTGCTTTTCACGGACATCTTCACGGTCCCGCCGATCGCTTTCCCGAGCGCCTTGTCGAGCCCGTCGAACGCGTTTTCGGGGTCATCGGATTGCACTGTCATCTTTGTGCGTCCCTTTGATTCTCCGCTATAAATTGCGATGCCAGCACTGTCCGGACCACGGTCCGTCATCGTGATGAGCATAGAGGTCAACATCTCACCCAGCTTTGGCTCAAGTGACTTGTCTTTAAGGAACAACCCTACAATTCCGCACATGATTTTTTCTCCGACTCAGTGCGACCGAAATGAGCCGCACACTTTCGTCAAAAGCTTTCACCAAAAAAAATCAAAACTCAACCGTGAGGAAACTTTTTTTCACATAAGGCAAAAAAGACTAGGCGGATGCGACATTTCGTGCTTTTTTTCCGACAAGGCTCGTCTGCAAAACGGCGGAGCTTTGTCTATGCAAGCAAAAGGGGACAAACTGTGGAAGAGCAATTAGCCGAGCTGGCCGCTCAAGTCGCGGCACTGGAAGCCGCAAGTGGAGGTAGTGTGACGAACACTATGTTCGCAGAAACGTTCTATTACCTTACCATTCCATTGATGATCATCATTCATGCTGGCTTCCTGGCCTACGAAATGGGCGCGTCACGACTAAAGAATGTCCTGAGTTCTGGTGTTAAGAATATTCTCGCTTTCGCGTTTATGATCCCAACTTTCTACTTCTTTGGTTGGTGGGTTTATTGGGGCTTTCCAACAGGTATCCCTGGCGCTCCGGGGCCGGCAGGTATCTCTGGCATTGAATATGCCAACGCGATCGCGCTCGGTTGGGGTGACGGTGCCCAATACATGGGGCCAAACATTGCTGACAACGCATCCGGCGTGTTCTTTGGCGCATTCGCATTGTTTGCCGCGACCACTGCATCGATTATGTCGGGTGCTGTGATTGAGCGGATCCAAACCGTTGGCTTTATCATCCTCGCTATTGTGCTCGGCTCGTTCGCTTGGGTCGTTGCTGCGGCTTGGGGTTGGCATGCTGATGGCTGGTTGGTGACGAACTTTGGTGTGCATGACTATGGTGCAGCGGGACTTGTTCACGCGGTCGCCGGTTTCTTCGCATTGGGTGTGTTGATCAACCTTGGGCCACGGATCGGCAAGTTCAACGCCGACGGGTCTGCAAACCACATTCCAGGACACAACATGCCGCTAACGGTTGTTGGCTTGATGCTGATTATTGTCGGTTTCTGGGGCTTCTTGATGGCTTGTGTGATTGTGCCGGGCGAAGCTTGGAGCTGGTTTGGCGACAAGATGTCGACGATCTACGGCACACCTATCACGCTTTCGGCGCTGTCCTTTAACATCCTGATGGGGATTGCGGGCGGTATCATCGGTTCTTGGTTGTTCACACGTGATCCGTTCTGGATGATGTCGGGCGCTCTGGCTGGTATCATTTCTACAGCCTCTGGTCTGGATATCTACTTCCCAGCACATGCGTTCATCATCGCGTTCTCTGCGGGTCTGATCCTGAAGCCTTGCGCGGATTGGTTGGAAAATCGCGGTATCGATGATGCGGTTGGCGCTGTCACAGTGCACGGCACGATCGGCCTTTACGGTGTCGTGATGCTGGGCATCTGGGGCGCGGGTTATCCGGCGCTGCAAGGCGCAGCTGGTGAAGTTCCAACAGTTAGCCTGATGGGGCAGATCATCGGTGCGGTTGTGTTCTTCTTGCTAGGTTTCGTGCCGGGCTATGTGGTGTCTTACATCCTCAAGATGTTCGGCATGCTGCGTATCCGTGAAGGTGCGGAACTTGCGGGTATGGATCTCGTGAAGGTTCCTGCTGCGGGCTATCCGGAATGGGGCGGCGACGCACCTGTTACACCTGCTCATCCAGCTGAATAACATTAGAAAAGGAGAAACTTATGTTGTTTCCGTATGAAGAAGCGAGTTGGTCGGCCGTTGATGGCGCCATGTTTATGGGGTGGGGCACGTCCTTACCGGGCCTTACGACAGCTATAGCGATGGCGATTTGTGTTGTTGTGCTGGTTATCGGTCAACGATCTGAAACCGCGAAAGCCAAGGCGTTCGATAAGCTATAGATCGAATATACAAACGAATGAGAGGGCCGCCAGTTTGGTGGCCCTTTTTGCATAAAATTGCCTGACAGTAAAAAAAGTTGCATAGGAATGTTGCTTTTTCGGGCACTGTGGGGCTGAATACTTATGAATACAAAAGACTCGCAAATAGGGAATATGCACATGGCCATTCTATGGAGAGCCTCAGCGCTCGCGCACCGACACGCCGAAATCGGCGGAGAACTTGAGGACTGGAACGGGATGGGCACCGCTTGGTTTTATGACCACACGCCTGAGCGCGCCAAAGCTGACTATGAAGCGATCCGCACCAAGTCGGGTCTTATGGATGTTTCCGGTCTGAAGAAAGTTCATGTTGTGGGCGCAGATGCCGCCTATGTCATCGACCGTGTAACCACCCGCAATGTTGAGAAGATTGCGCCGGGCCGCTCGACCTATGCGTCCATCCTTAACTCTGAAGGTAAGTTTATTGATGATTGCATCATCTACCACATTGCCGTGAATTCGTGGCTTGTGGTGCATGGTACAGGAACCGGCATGGAGCAGTTGGCGTCCGTTGCCGCGGGTAAGAACTGCGAAATCCTGTTTGATGATGATCTACATGACATGTCGCTTCAGGGGCCAAAGTCGGTAGATATCCTTGCAAAGGAAATTCCGGCAATCCGTGATTTGGCTTACTTTGGGTTGATGCAAACGCGCCTGTATGGCCGTGACGTGATGATTTCGCGGACGGGTTACACGGGTGAGCGCGGATATGAGATATTCTGCCGTGCTAAAGATGCCGTACATATCTGGGACAGTGTTCTTGCGGCTGGTGGCGACGATGTCCGCCCGACTCAATTCAGCACGCTCGATATGCTTCGAATCGAAAGCTACCTGCTGTTCTACCCCGGCGATAACTCCGAAACCTTCCCGTTTGATGATGAAACCTGCGGCGATACGCTGTGGGAACTTGGTCTCGACTTTACTGTGTCGCCTGACAAAGAAGGCTTTATCGGTGCGGAAAACCATTATGCGTCCAAAGGCAAAGAGCGCTTCAAGATCTTTGGTGTGAAACTGTCAGACAGTATGGATCAGATGGAAATGTTCGCGCGCGTTATGTCGGGTGGCAAAGACGTGGGGGTCATTACCTATGGTCTGTCGTCTGAACTGAACAAGTATTCTGTTGCGATTGCACGACTTGATCCTTCGGTCGCCAAAGCAGGCACCAAGCTAACGGTTGTGCAGCCTGATGGGACGGAGCTCGCGGCAACGGCGGAAGAGATGCCGTTCTATGATCAAGATAAATCAATCCGCACTGCAAAAGGCTGATCTAAAACAAGGGCACGGCGGAAATTTCGTCGCGCCCGATTTATGTTTGAAGGACCATCATGACGAAGTTTACCTTTCCTGAAAGCATCCGAAGCCGGCCAGTCTATGGTACGCTTGAGGCCCGCAAAGGGGCGGCGCATTTGTTGATTGCGGATGCGCATGGCGCTGAGGCCATTCTGGATGTTGCAACGCCCGAGATGATGGCAAAGGCACACATTATCTATATTCCTAAAGGCGAGGCGTTCGAGGGTAAATTGCGGGCATTGAAGCCCGCGCAGTTCTACGCAGGCCCAAGTTACGAGGCCGCTGAAAGCCGCATCCAAAAAGCGTTTGAGGATGCCAAGATGGGCTTGCAAGTCTATCTGACGGGCACCGAAGGATTGATGGGACAAGCACAACATGCCGCCATGCAGGCCGGTATTCCACACACTGCTATCCAGACAGAACATCGCGGGTCTGTCGCGCGACGTATGCAATGTGTGCATTGCAAAGGCATCACTGAAGACGTGGAAACGGACCCGTTCGTTTGTGCCCATTGCGGATTGAACCTGTTTGTACGCGATCACTATTCGCGCCGTTTGGCGGCGTACCAAGGTGTGTGCATTGACGCAGAAGACCCGGGCAATGTGCCCGAAGCCAAGGGGATTTACGAATGAGCGGGGCCGAAAAGATCGCCGTCACTGTGACGGACATTGTGCCACTCAACGCGTTGGTCACACGGTTTGAATTCAAACGCGCGGACGGTGGGCTGCTGCCTACATTTTCGGGCGGCGCGCACACAGTCGTTGAAATGGAGGACGGGGCGATCACGCGCCTGAATCCGTATTCATTGATGTCTGACCCGATGGACCAAACGGCCTACACGATTTCCGTGCGTCGTGATGATGAGGGCCGCGGTGGTTCCATGTTTATGCACCAATCCGTTAAGGTTGGTGATGAGATGACGATCTCTTATCCGGTGAACTTATTCAGCCTCGACCTTCGCGCGAAAAAGCATCTGTTTCTTGCCGGCGGCATCGGCATCACACCGTTCCTTGCGCAGATCAAACAGCTGGAGCGATTTAACGGGAATTGGGAACTGCATTATGCCTGCCGGAGTGAGGCGCTTGGATCATATGTAGACGAGTTGACCAGCCACCACCCCAATGAAACCCACATTTATTATGACGACCAGAATCAAGCGATCGATCTTGTGAACCTGCTCGACGGGCAGCCACTTGGTACGCACGTATACGTTTGTGGACCAAAAGGAATGATCGAATGGGTTCGCAAAACGGCGGATGGCGAAGGCTGGCCACGTGAAGCAGTTCACTACGAAGAGTTCTTGGCACCGCAGCCCGGCAAGCCGTTTGAAGTTAAACTGGCAGTGTCTAACAAAGTCATCCAAGTGGGCGAGCAAGAAAGCCTATTGGAAGCAATGGAGCGTGAGGGCGTTGATGCGCCGTATTTGTGCCGTGGTGGTGCATGCGGGCAATGCGAAACCCGCGTGATCGACTACACAGGTAACTTCATTCACCGCGATCACTGGCTTGAGGATGACGAACATGCCTCGGGCGAGAAAATCATGCCTTGCGTGTCCCGCTTTGAGGGCAAAACTTTAGTATTGGACCGATAACATGACCATCCAGTTCAACGACGAAACCTTCCGTGACGACTATTCGTTCCGCAACTCTGATTGGGCAATCAAGCGGTTCCCATTCCCGTTTCACGAAGACAGCTACATGTATTCCGTGAACATGGAACAACACCGTGGTGGCCCTGAAGGATCGATCTACGAAAACCGCTTTGACGTGGACGAACACTACGTGTCAGAGATGCGAGATCGTGCGATGGTTTTGGCCGATGATCCGCTGCGCTGCCAGTCAATGCCGCATATGACGTTGGCAGGCTGGGATTTGCTGGAGCTGATTATGGTCAGCAAGTCCGAGGATTATCCTGACCTGTTTGAGCTACACCGCGATGGCAACAACTGGCGCTGGGTGAATAAGCCGCTGGGCATCGATGATAGCTTTGTTTTCCTTGATGAGACCACGCTGCCTTATGGCCCGATGGAATACATCACGCGCCAAGCGCAGGGTGATTTCTGTGTGCTGGATCAACGCGACGACAACCTGTGGATGGACGCAGGTATGGTTACAACACAGGCTGACTGGTCGCTGGACTTCGACATTGGTATGAACTTCTTTGAGTGGCATGCACCTGTTCCGCTGGCCCATGAAAAAGGCATTTTTGTGCGGGCTTTGAAATTCTTGCTCAACATTCAACAAGGTGCCCCTGCACGGCGTTTGAATTGGACGATGACGGTAAATCCGTTGCTCGATACGTCGCCGGAAAACTACCACAAGTGGGGCATTCAGAAGACCACGTTGTCACCGGAAAACATTGGCAGCAAACAGCACCTTCGCGTGGAGCTACAAACGTTCTTCCGTCTGCCACGTTCCAACGCATTGGTCTTTCCGATCCGTTGCTATTTGTGCAGCTTTCAAGACCTGATGACCGTTCCTAAATGGGGCCGCCGATTGCACCGCGTTATCCGTGATCTTCCCGAAGAGCTTGCGACCTATAAAGGTTTCATCGACAATCGGCCGATGATGTTGGACTACCTATCTTCGTTTGATGATGGACAGGCGACCTCCGATGGGATCTGGCCTGATCTCGAGTCAGAGCCCCCATTGAAGGCGTAGTGCCTTAGGTGTCTTGCGGGTAGCTGATGATCGACAAATATCGAGCAGGAAGCTTCACAAGAACCTCTGGCCCATGCGGTGAATTGGCATCAAAGAACAGCGTATCACCTGGCTTGAGCGAGTGGACCTTGTCGCCGTGGCGGTAGTTGACCTCACCTTCGAGCATATAGATGGTTTCGATACCGCCGTGTTGGAAAGTCGGGAACACGTCTGATTGGTCGGACAAGGTGATAAGGTAGGGTTCCACGATAACGCCACTTGAGTTGGAACCGATATGACCAAGCAAGTTATACTGGTGATTGGCGCGCGTACCTTCGCGTTCCATTTCGACGCCCTCACCGGCCTTGGTGTGGATCGCGACCCGCTTTTCCTCAAAACCTTTAAAAAACGTGGTAAGCGGAACAGCCAAAGCATGAGACAACGTCTGCAGTGTAGTCAATGAAGGGGAGGTATTCCCGTTCTCGATTTTGGACAGCATTCCGATTGATAAACCAGTTGTCGCCGCTAGTTCCGAAACGGTTATTTCCTGCTTTCGACGGTGCGCGCGCACCTCTCGCCCGATCGCGACCTCAAGTACTTTTTCGCGGGTTTCGCGGATGCGATGTGGATCTTGGTTCAATGGAAGCGCAGTCATGGAATCGTCCGTTGGCTGTTTCGCGACGTCTAATACGCCTTTGTTAGTAGGCATCAAGTGCGCGAAGTGTAGAAATGATCGCATCTGAGGCTAGTCTAGCACGATTTTTTCTTGTTAGTGTAATTTTATGACTGTGAATAAAAACATCCAATTCGGATTTCTGATTTTCCCTGGTTTTCCGATGTCCTGTCTGACGTCGATGATTGAACCTTTGCGTGCTGCCAATGAAATCAGCGGGCATGAGCTGTTCACGTGGAAGCTGGTGTCTGAGGATGGTGAACGCGTCCAAGCTAGCGCGCATGTTTGGTTTGAGCCCGACCAAGCGCTCGCGGAGTGCGACAAGCTGGATCGACTGTTCATTTTAAGTGGTCCAATGGCAAAATTTGAAGCCCCACAAAGCTCAAATGGGGTTCTACGCAAACTGTCCCGCCATGGCGTGGCGCTAGGAGCGATCAGTGGTGGGGTGTTCCCGCTTGCCCGCGCCGGGCTGCTCGACGGGCATGTTACGTCGGTTCATTGGTGCTATGAAGCAGCGTTCGCGGCTGAGTTTCCAGATATCGAAGCAACCGAGAATGTGATTGTTCTCGCGGATAATCGGCAAACGGCGTCCGGCGCGGCTGCTGCGTTCGATCTGGCGTTGCACCTAATCGAAGAAGCTATGTCTGCGGATGTAGCGACGGAAGTAGCGTGTTGGTTCCAGCATCCTTTGCTTCGAGGGCAGGGCGTAACACAACGTAAGCCAACATTTGTTGCAGAGATTTCGAATGACATGCTGCCACCAATGGTGCGCAAAGCTGTAGATATATTTGCGGCCAACATTGAGGATACCCTACCGATTTCAGAGGTCGCAAAGGAGGCAGGGGTCTCCGTGCGTCAGTTGGAACGGTTGTTCGTTCAAACGACTGGGAAGACTCCGCTTGGCTACTACAAATCACTACGGATGCATAAAGCGCGGCAATTGCTGCATTACAGTAAGGATACAATGATCCAGATCGCACTGGCCGTCGGCTATTCCAGCACCGCATCCATGAGTAGGACTTACGTCGAGGTGTTTGGCATCCCCCCTAAAGACGACCGCAAGAAGATCAACATGTTCCGCGTAAACGAGAACGCGATCTTGCCACAAGCCTAGGCTGTAGACAGTGCTGCGGTCAGGATCGCGTGATGTAGGGTTTCGGCAGACGCGCGTGGCCCTAAAATACGCAAATGGTCGGCGTCAGCGCGTCGGATCGTAAAACAGCCTAGCTGATGGATCACTGTGCGGCGCACATCACCCGAAATCATACTGCGGATTGGAATGTTACAAAGGCGTTCACTCATGTCTTCCATGGCAGGGCCACGCAGATCAAAACAAACCCAAGCGCCGGACTGTTCTGTGATGGATGCATTGTCACCAAAGAGATCTTTCAGTTGATCCGCCAATAGCTCGTGGGTGTCCTTTGGCGCACCGATCATCCATTGGTCCGGCCCCATGCAAAACCCGGCTTCGGGATCATGCAATACCGCGCGGCCTGTTTCAGGAACCGCGCCGAGCAGTTTCTTGAGCACTTTATGGCATGCAGCTTCCCTGCCTATTCGCGCCGCGACAGAGGCCAACGCAACACCATCATTTTCCGTGATTTTTATATGATCAAAGGTATCAATACGTGGTTCGGTGCCGCCCAATGCGGTTACGGATGTGAGGCTATGCACGAAGACGCTCCCCGTCTGGATCAATGAAATGAGCGCTCACAATTTCGACTTCTGTTTCGACACCTGTGAGTGGGCTAACCAGACGCATGCGTTCACCCATGCGCTCAGAGCCGTTTTTGAGGAACCCGATTGCGATAGAATGGCCGAGGTTCGGTGAATAGCATGCAGATGTCGCATACCCTTGATCGTGGGTGGCATCGACTGGACCATCCGCGTTCATCAAATGTGCCCCCGCAGGAACCGGGTCGGCGGGATCAACAGGTTTAATACCAACTTGGCGCAGATCGCCGTCGGCGTTGAGGCCGTCGCGTTGAGACAGGACTTTACCGATGCTATCCTTCAGACTGCTGACCATGTGGCCCATGCCAAGGTTGGCGGCCGTGGTCGTTCCATTAAGTTCGTTACCGGCTGCGTGGCCTTTTTCAATGCGCATAACACCAAGGGCCTCGGTGCCGTATGGCGTGATGTTGAATTCTTCGCCGACCTCCATGATCTTGCGCATAAGCGCGTCACCATAGGCTGTCGGAACGGCGATTTCATAGGCGAGCTCGCCAGAAAACGAGATGCGGAACAAACGCGCACGTAACCCACCGCAGATCGTAATATTGGCGCAGGCCATGAAGGGGAACGCGTCGTTAGAGATGTCTACGTCGACGATCTTTTCCAACAACTTCCGCGCATTCGGGCCTGCGACCGCATATTGCGCCCATGCTTCGGTGGTTGAGATCAACTGAACGTCCATGTCCGGCGCAAGGCATTGGCGCACAAACTCCATATGGCGATAGACGGGCAGGGCGTTGGCCGTGGTGGTCGTGACGACGAAGTGATCCTCGGCAAGGCGCGCGGCGGTGCCGTCATCCATCGCAATGCCGTCTTCACGCAGCATCAGCCCGTAGCGGGTTTTGCCGACGGCGAGTTTCGCAAAGCCATTGCAGTATACCATGTTCAGGAACTGGGCTGCATCTGGGCCCTGCACGTCGACTTTGCCCAAGGTGGTCACGTCACAGACGCCAACGGATTTCCGCGTCGCGAGAACCTCGCGGTCAACGCTTTCGCGCCAATGTGTTTCACCAGCAATGGGGAACCACTGGGCGCGCAGCCAGTTGCCGACCTCAACAAAGACGGCACCGCGTTCTTCGGCCCACTTGTGGGACGGGGTCAGGCGTTTGGGGTGAAAGTCTTGTCCAGTATGACGGCCCGCCAGAACCCCGATAGCTGTCGGCGTGTAAGGCGGGCGGAAGATAGTCGTGCCGACTTCGGGAATGGTCTTGCCAGCCAGTTCCGCCATGATCGCGAGACCACCCATATTGGATGTCTTTCCCTGATCGGTCGCCATGCCCAACGTCGTATAGCGCTTGAGGTGCTCAACGCTGCGGAACCCTTCTTGGTGGCTGAGTTTGACGTCTTTGACGGTCACATCGTTCTGCTGATCGATCCATGCACGGCTCGCGCCTTCTACGTACCAGAACGGAGTGACGTTGACTGGGGCGTCTTCGGTTTCTGGCAGTTTCGGCAGACGGCCCTTAATGCCAAGCAATGACTTTGCCGCCTGTGCGCCACCCAGCAATGCGCCGTGGGTGGATAGATCGCCGTTGGCAGCCCCTGCAACGACCATTCCCATTGGTAAATCAGCACCGGGAACAAACGCAGCGAGGTCGCTGTTCCACGTAGGACGACCACGTTGATGGCACGTCATATGAACGTTCGGGTTCCAGCCGCCAGAAACGCCAAGTGCGCCGGCCTCAAGCGTACGGGTGCTTCCATCTGCGAGTTTCACCTCGGCAAAACTCAATCCAAGACGGCCTTTGGTGTTTACGACTTCGCCGTGAAGCACTTCGTAATCCATTGAGCTTGGCGCGTCAGCGCGAACATCAACGACAGCTGCAATTTTCACGCCTTTGGCGTGCAGGTCTGCGGCGGTCCGGTGTCCGTCATCGTTGTTTGTAAAGATCGCGACACGTTGATCAGCCGTGACTGCAAATCGGTTCGCATAGGTTCGCATAGCAGAGGCGAGCATGATGCCCGGACGATCATTGTTCTCAAACGCGATTGGCCGTTCGGTGGCGCCTGCTGCCAGAACAGTATGCTTTGTGTAGATACGCCAAAGGATTTGACGGGGTTTGCCCGCCTCTGGCGTCGCGAGGTGGTCGCTTACCCGTTCCACGGCACCGTAAATACCATGATCAAACGCACCGATGACGGTGGTTCGTGTCATGATCCGCACGTTCGGCAATGCAGAAAGTTCTGCCATCGTTGCGGCAGCCCATTGTGCGCCCGAAGTGCCACCGATTTCATGTGTCTCGGAATTCAGACGCCCGCCCATGCGAAAATCTTCATCCGCAAGGATCACCTGTGCGCCCGATCGTCCGGCAGTCA
The DNA here is from genome assembly GCF_900185015.1 of Octadecabacter ascidiaceicola. Lineage (GTDB taxonomy): Bacteria > Pseudomonadota > Alphaproteobacteria > Rhodobacterales > Rhodobacteraceae > Octadecabacter > Octadecabacter ascidiaceicola. Next base: position 380,541 of record NZ_FXYD01000004.1, read on the forward strand.
GCGCGGCGGACAGGCCCGCAGGTCCACTGCCAATGATCAGGAGATCGCAGTGCAAGAAACCTTTGTCATAGACATCAGGGTCATCTTCTAGCGAGAGCGATCCAAGGCCAGCGGCCTTACGGATGATCGGCTCATACACCTTTTCCCAGAATGCCTTGGGCCACATGAAGGTTTTGTAATAAAAGCCCGCCGTTAAGAAATTCGAAAAGCGGTCATTGATCGCCATCGCGTCAAAACGCAGGGAACCCAACCGGTTCTGGCTTTTCGCAACCAACCCGTCGAATAGCTCAGCAGTTGTGGCGCGGGTGTTCGGTTCTTGGCGCGCGCCTGTGCGCAGTTCGACCAAGGCGTTGGGCTCTTCGGAACCTGCAGTCAGAACACCGCGTGGGCGGTGGTATTTGAACGACCGACCCATAAGGCGGACGCCATTGGCGAGTAACGCAGAGGCAAGTGTGTCGCCCTTGTGCCCTTGGTAGGATTTACCGTCGAACTTGAAGGAAAAGGTTTCGTTGGGGTCAATTTGCCCCCCGCTTAGCCGGTTCTTTTGGGTCATTTGCTGCGCCCCCGTGCACGGGCCACGTCGCGGGCCAATTCCACTTTGGAAATCTCATGGGTAAGTGTGTTTCGCGTCACCACAAGCCAGCTTCGGTCGCCTTGTTCATGAAACCAAAGTTCGTCGTGCCATCCCGCCGGATTGTCACGCAAGTAGCCGTACTCATAAAAATCACGGGCCGCTGTTTCCGCCTCGGGGTCAGGACGGTCGATCAGTTTGGCGTCACCCATGTAGGTGAATTCCGACGAGTCGCGGGGGCCAAGAAGGGGGTGTTCGATAATCATCAGTGCAAATTGGGCTGATTGCCCATCCCTTTTTCATCGATCATGTGACCGGTCTCGAAACGGTTGAAACGATAGGCCGTGGCGGTTGGATGTGGCTCATCCCGCGCCAATAGATGCGCAAAACAGAACCCCGACGCTGGCGTGGCTTTGAACCCGCCGTAGCACCAGCCGCCGTTGAAATAGAGCCCATCAATTGGAGTGCGATCGATGATTGGTGAACCGTCCATCGACATGTCCATGATCCCGCCCCACATGCGCAACAAGCGCGCGCGGCCAAAGGCCGGGAAGATCGCCATTCCACCTTCGCACACGTCTTCGACCACGGGCAGGTTGCCGCGCTGGGCGTAAGAGTTGTAGCCATCCAAATCGCCGCCAAAGACAAGGCCGCCTTTGTCGGATTGGCTACAGTAGAAGTGGCCCGCACCAAATGTCACAACACCGGGCATAACCGGCTTGAGGCCCTCGGAAACGAACGCCTGCAATACGTGGCTTTCCATAGGAAGACGCATGTCGACTTTAGACATCAACCGACTAGAGGATCCGGCGACTGCGCAGCCGATCTTGCCAGCACCTATATACCCGCGAGAGGTTTCAACGCCGACGCATCTTCCATTTTCTTGCCTGAAACCAGTGACTTCACAGTTCTGGATAATATCAACGCCAAGCTTATCTGCTCCACGGGCGTACCCCCAAGCCACAGCATCGTGGCGCACGGTGCCACCGCGATGTTGGGCGAGGCCACCTTTTATTGGGAAGCGGGCGTCTTCTGTGTTTAGATACGGGTAGCGTGCTTTGATTTGCTCGGTCGTAAGCATCTCAGCGTCCGCTCCGTTCAAGAGCATCGCATTGCCCCGGCGGATGAACGCGTCGCGCTGCGCGTCGGAGTGAATCAGGTTCAAAATCCCGCGCTGGGAGATCATAGCATTGTAGTTGAAATCCTGCTCCAGCCCTTCCCAGAGCTTGAGCGAGAATTCATAGAACGGTTCGTTCCCGTCCAGCAGGTAATTGGAGCGGATAATCGTTGTGTTGCGGCCAACGTTGCCGCCGCCGATCCAACCCTTTTCCAATACAGCGATGCGTTTCTGGCCGAATTCTTTTGCAAGATAGTAAGCCGTCGCTAGGCCGTGCCCGCCACCACCGATGATAATAATATCATAGTTCGGTTTTGGTTCCGGATCACGCCACGCGGGCTTCCAGCCTTTGTGACCCGTCAAGGCTTGCTTGATAACCTGAAGACCTGAATAGCGCATAGACACCTCTCTCTAGGTGTAGACTCCACAATATCGCCCAACATTGCTGCAGTGAGTTTGGACATTAGGTTGTCCAAAAACGACATTCGTTTCGGGGCGTTGCTTAGCGTTCAAGTTCCCCAAGGAGAAAAAAACTTGATTGGTAGGAAAAAAATGCGAGACTGAATGCGGATGTATGCAAGCGCAACAAAAAGAATCGCGCAGCAATGATCTAGCCCCTGATGCGTCAGGGCGAAAATAGCGCTGCTTTAAATGGCGTTACAATAAAGGGAGAACTACATGAAGAAAATGACAAAAGCTTTGACGGCTGGTGTGCTCGCATGTGCACCGTTCGCTGTAATGGCGGAAGACAGCAGCGACCCGATCGTTATTCCAATCCACAACTGGTCAAGCCAGATCGTGATGTCCAACGTCGTTGGGCAGATACTCGAAGAGCAAGGCCACGCGGTTGAATATGTCACTACAGATAGTCAGGCGGTTTATGAATCGATCCGTTTGGGCGATGTGACGTTTGAACTCGAAGTCTGGGAAGGCGCGTTTGGCGCATCATTCCGTGCGGCTATGGAAAAGGGTGGCATTGTTGACGTCCGAGACCACGACGCTGTGACACGGGAAGACTGGTGGTACCCAATGTGGACCAAAGATGCTTGCCCAGGTCTGCCTGATTGGGAAGCCTTGAACGACTGCGCAGCATTGTTTGCAACCGCCGAAACCGGCGACATGGGACGTTACCTTGATGGCCCAGTTGACTGGCTAAAGCATGGTCAGGAACGTGTTGAATCGCTTGGAATGGACTTCGTTGTTGTGAACGCGGGCTCTGCGGCTGCACTCTGGGCTGAAATCGGCGCTGCCGAAGCTGAACGGCGTCCAGTCGTTGTGTTTAATTGGACGCCAAACTTTGCCGAAGCCGTCTGGCCAGGTGAGTTCGTTGAATTCCCAGAATGGGAAGATGGGTGTGACACCGATCCAGCCGTCGGGCCAAACCCTGACGCTCTCTATGATTGCGGTAACCCAGCGACCGGTTACCTAAAGATAGCTGCTTGGGAAGGTATGGAGGCCAAATGGCCGTCTGCTTACGCTGTGTTGGAGCAGATCAACTTTACCAACCCACAGATCGCGGAAATGGCGAAGCTCGTCGATATCGACGAAATGGAACCTGATGAGGCGGCCGAAGTTTGGCTTGAAGCAAACCCGGACGTTTGGAGTTCTTGGGTTAACTAATCTCATGCTCTGACTATTTTGCTTTTTATCCCCGTCCGGACTTTCTGGGCGGGGACATTTCTCACAAGGATCGCCATGTCAGCTGATACCCCTGTTATTTCCTGCAAAAACGTGTGGAAAATTTTTGGTTCCAGACCCAAAGCCTTTTACGAGACGTTGACCCCAGAAATGAGTTTCGAAGACATCCGCCAAGCAGGATATATTGCTGGCGTCAGAGATGTTTCAATCGACGTCCACAAAGGCGAAATGCTGGTGATTATGGGGTTATCCGGCTCCGGTAAATCGACGTTGGTACGCTGTTTCTCTCGTCTTCATGATATCACGGCCGGAACGATTTCCGTTGAAGGGCAAGACATCATGTCCCTCTCGGAGCAAGACTTGATTGAATTGCGTCGATCCAAAATGGGCATGGTCTTCCAGTCCTTTGGACTACTGCCGCACCGTACAGTTCTTGAAAACGTGGCCTTTCCGTTGGAGATGCGAGGCCAAGATAAACACACACGACGTGAACGCGCGCTAGAGGTGATCAAACTTGTCGGGCTTGAAGGGCGCGAAGAGTATTTCCCTCGTGAGCTGTCAGGTGGACAGCAGCAGCGAGTAGGCATCGCCCGTTCATTGGCGATAGAACCTGATATTTGGTTCCTTGACGAACCATTTTCCGCATTGGACCCGTTGATCCGACGGGAGATGCAGGACGAATTCCTCCGCCTACAAAACATGCTGAACAAAACGATTGTTTTTATCACGCATGATTTCGATGAGGCTCTACGCCTCGCGGATCGAATTGCGATCATGAAAGACGGCGCAGTCGAGCAATGTGACACGCCAGATCAGATCGTGCTGCACCCTGCCACTGAATACGTGCGCAAGTTCACCGAAGAGATCGATAAGGCCCAAGTGGTGTCTGCGCGGGTAATGGCGAACAAGGCGGCGAAAGGTTCTGGTGATCCGGTCGATCATGCGGCAACGATCAAGGAATTGGCGAAAGTTCTGATTCAGGATAAACGCAAGGTTATCCCAGTTGCAAAAGATGGTGAAATCATCGGCGGATTGGACCGCGCAGAAGCACTGTCCGTGCTTTTAGGGGATGATTGATGGCTGAAGCTGCAACCAACGTTACCAGCTCAAGATTGACACCCAAAAAAGCTGTCACCGGATTACTTGGGTTCGCTGTAGCACTGACATTGATGCAATATGTTGGGTTGCTTCCCGCGTGGTTGCACCGTTTGCCGGAACAATTCGTGCCACCACTTGCGGATTGGCTGGATGCTATCTTCAACTTTATCAAGGATGACCTGCATCTCTTGGACCTAACGCGTTTTCTAACTGGCGGGTTACAATGGCTGATTGATGTCTCTTCAAACATCTTGTTTGGAAAACGTCGTTGGCCGAATTTTGAGCCGATACCATGGACGGCGATCGCCGCAGTTGCAGGCATTGTAGGTTACTACCTTGGTGGCTGGCGTTTGGCTGCATTGGGTGCCGGAACGTTCATCTGGACCGCCCTAATCGGCCAATGGGAAATCGCGATGGAGACAATGTCAGTCTTAGTCGTCGCAGCGCCGCTGGCTTTTGTGATCGGCCTGTTGCTCGGAATTTGGAGCTGGAAAAGCAAAGCAGTTGAAAACGCACTTATGCCCATTCTTTCGCTTCTCCAGACGATCCCGTTCTTCACCTATCTTTTGCCAGCTGTGATCTTCTTCAAGGTTGGTCCTACAGCTGGCGCGGTAGCCACGACCATCTATGCAATTCCGCCTATGATTTTGATGACCTCGCTTGGCCTTAAAAAGGTCAGCCCCGAGGTTGTTGAGGCGGGCAAAATGTCTGGCTGCTCACGCTGGCAAATGCTGCGTTACGTTTACATTCCTTCCGCCCGCACCGAGATATTGGTTGGTGTGAACCAAGTTATCATGTTGTCGCTTGCGATGGTCGTTCTTACGGCCTTCATCGGAATGCCCGGCTTGGGTGCGAAGTTGCTGTCTATGATGGGTAGTTTCAAATTGGGCCGCAGTTTGGAAATTGGTATCACAATTGTTCTGCTGGCTGTCATGCTGGACCGTTTGTCAAAAGCGTGGGTCGTTAAGCAGCCTGTCCATCATGAAAAAGGCACTGGCTGGCTTGAACGCCACAAGTTTTTTGCAATGTCGGTGGTGGCATTCATTGGCTGTGTGATCTTGGCGCAGTTCGTGCCTGTCGCAGGTGAGCTAGGTCGCGGACAAGACTTCAGTCAAGGTCGCGAACTGGACCGGTTTGTCAAAGACGATTTGCTGCAGAACCCAGTGCTAAAGGCTGTGACCAATGGGTTGCGAGTGTTCATGAACAACTACGTTCTGATCCCGTTCCGCAATTTCCTCCTCTCTATTCCAACGCCTGCGTTTATTGCGATTGTCGTTGCGATGGCGTGGGGGATGGCGGGACGCAAACAAGCGCTGATCGCATTTCTCTTCTTCTTGTGGGTCATGTTTTCTGGCTGGTGGGATCGCTCGGTAATCACGATCTACTACGTGCTGACGTCAACAGCCGTGGCAGCATTGGTTGCTATTCCCTTGGCCGTTTGGGGCGCCAGCCCGCCTGCCGAAAAGATCGATTTTTCCAAAGGGGTTTCACTTTCAGTCGTCACTGGCATCATTTCGCTTCTGTTCCGCCGCAGCATCATATTCTCCGGCGCACTCATCGCGGCAGGTGTGTTGCGATATATTCTTTGGTCCCTCGGCGTGTTTGGTGAAGAACCGAACGCAACGACCTACAGCATCGTGTATTGGACAATCTTCGGGGCGAGTTTCTATGTGATTTGGAAGATTGCCGGTCAAATGTTGCGGGACGTTTTTTTGCTGCTTGCTGCGGACACGGCCCAGACCTTCCCGAGCTTTGTGTATCTTTTGCCCGCAATTATGCTTTTTTCAATTACGCCGATCGCGGTTTTGTTCGCAATTATGATTTTCGCAATGGTTCCGCTGATCCGTTACACGATTGAAGGCCTGCGCGCTGTTCCCGAGGAAATGACAGAAGCTGCTGACATGTCGGGGGCAACGCGGTTGCAAAAGCTTTGGACGGTGCAGTTTCCACTCGCGCTGCCAACGATGGCAGTAGGGTTTAACCAAGCGCTGATGTTCGCATTCTTCATGACTATGATTGCGGCCTATATTGGCACTGTTGATTTGGGGCAGGAACTGCAGCGCACATTGGCTGGTACCGATCTTGGTAAGAACTTTGTACTCGGTCTGAACGTGGCTTTCATGGCGCTGAGCTTTGATCTCGTCATTAACCGCTGGGCATCGCACAAGAAACGCATCCTAGGTCTTAAGTAATCGCGTGATAGTGGGCGAACGCCTCCGGACGCTGCGTTAGTGACGAAAAAGTCACCCAGTCGGGCACATGCAATCTTCATTGACAGCGAATACCCTGACAAAACCTCGTCAGAGGTGGGTGGGGTCTTGGTTGTTCCCATCTTCCCACTATGTCGGAAATATTCCGACCCGACGTTTAAGATGGAAATTGACCCGACATGAACGCACGCATTTTGAACTATCTTACCTTCGGGCCTGTCTAACAAACGGAACAGTGCATATGCGCGCTAGAATGGCACTGGAAGACAGCGACATCGAAAACGGCCAAATATTAACCAGCCAATCGTTCCCGACGTCTAAACAGATCGACGTCGACTATGACACTTAGCCTTGCTCAATCGAGCGTAAGAAAAGCCGACATGCTTTTGTGACACATTGCCAACGTGCCCTTTGGCAACAGGCTGATGTGCGCCCATGTTCCCGGGCGCAAAGCAAGTCTGCGCCATTGGTGCACAAGCAACAGACGCAAGCATTTCGCGTCTAAAGGCTGCAATGCTTGATCGCTTTTCGAAACGGCGTGCCCAACGTCAACAATCGCGTTCGCAATCTGCAATAGGTGATGTGGCACAAGGCGTTCTTCTATCCATGAAGGCATGTCTTGCGGTTGGGACGTAAGGGCAAAACAACCACCAAGTTCGTCTGAAACCTGAATGGGCGCGGCCAGAACTTCTTTGGTGATCGCGACCGCTTGTTCATGCTCGACCTCATCATCATGCAGATAGAACTGCCAGCCCTGCGGAAACTTCGGATCGGTTCGATACACGTCCTTGGCAGCAGCGGCGGTTTCGGTCCGCCCTTTGGGTGTAAGCGCGTAGATCGCACCCCGCCCTTGTTTTTCAGCGCGGATCCAACCATCCGCTTTGAGTCTATGAAGCGCAACGCGGATTGCTTCGGGCTTAATTCCCAAATTACCGAGAATTTCTCTGATCTGGCTTCCCGTCAGGTGATCACCTTCATAGTCGCCAAACAGGGTAACGATCACAGACCAAGTCTTTAGGACCTCAAGATCCAAAAGGCTTTTTACGAGAGGATGAAGAGGCGGCACGGTATTCCTGATACATTAAGTCAAGCAGACCCTAACATATTGTATCTCGGCGTGCCTATGCCTTCGACATAACTCAGTAAGCGTTCATGGTCAGCAGTTCATACTCAGCGACAAGCTCGTCGTCTTGGTTTGTCAATGTGACGTGCCAGCGAACTTCACCGTACTCTTCATTGCGCGGAGTCTTGTGCTTAACGCTGAGGTGCACCTTAATGCTGTCGCCAGCTTCAACTGGCTTCGTAAACCGTAAGTTGTCCAGACCCGTATTCGCCAATACTGGCCCTTCATTCGGTTCAACGAACAGTCCGGCTGCGAAGCTCAGCAAGAGGTATCCATGCGCAACGCGGCCGGGGAAGAATGGATTCCGTTTGGCTGCTGCGTCGTCCATGTGCGCATAGAAAGTGTCGCCAGTGAATTCCGCGAAGTGTTCGATGTCTGCCAGACTGATCTGACGTTCTTTGGTTTTGTAAGTCTCGCCGATCTCAAGCTCATGAAAACTGCGCGTGAAGGGGTGGTCTGCGTGGTCAATTTCGCGTGCGCCGGGCACCCATTTGTTACCGATCGCCGCGAGGATATCCGGGCTACCTTGAATGGCGGTACGTTGCATATAATGCATCACGCCTCGTATGCCCCCCATTTCCTCACCGCCGCCTGCACGCCCTGGCCCACCATGTACCATATGCGGCAAAGGGGAACCGTGGCCGGTGCTTTCCTTCATGCTGTCACGGTTGTTGAAGTACAGCCGCCCATGGAATGCACCAGCGCCCAAAGCCACCAGACGCGCGACCTGCGCGTCATGGGTAATAACGGACGCAACCAGACTGCCTTGGCCTTTGTTCACAAGCTCAACTGCATGATCCAAATCGCGATAAGGCATAACTGTGGATACCGGCCCAAATGCCTCGACTTCATGCACATTGACCGCAGTATCTGGCGTGGCACAGTGGAACAACATCGGGGGGAGGAATGCACCTTTCTCCGCGCTCGCGCCATGGACGGTAAAGTTATCTGGATCGCCAAATACGCGCTCGGCCTCTTTGCCTAAGGTAGCGGCCTTTGCCAAGACATCGGCACGTTGAGACGGAGAGACAAGCGCACCCATACGTGTGGCGTCGTCGGCCGGATCACCGATCGTCACCTTGGACAGGCTTTCCTGAAGTGCCTCGAGCACCGCAGGCACAAGCACGTCGGGTGCAAAAACCCGACGGATTGCGGTGCATTTTTGCCCCGCCTTTGTTGTCATCTCGCGGGTAACTTCTTTGATGAACAGACCAAATTCCGGCGTGTCTGGGCTGGCATCGGGGCCAAGAATTGACGCGTTCAGGCTGTCTTGCTCAGCGACAAAACGAATGGAGTTCGCGAGAATATGTTTCTGTGAGCGAAGCATAAGCGCGGTGTCCGCTGAGCCCGTAAAGCTAACCACATCCTGATTGGTCAACTGGCCCAGCATACCGCCCAGACCACCAGCAACCATTTGCAACGCACCCTTAGGCAGGATGCCGCTATCAATCATGATCTGGACGGCCAGTTCTGTTACATAGCAGCTAGCCGTTGCAGGTTTGACAATCGCAGGTACTCCGGCGAGCAAGGTCGGTGCCAGCTTTTCCAACATACCCCAAACGGGGAAGTTAAACGCATTGATATGAACCGCGACACCGCGCAAAGGTGTACAGATATGTTGGCCTAGGAACGTTCCGTTCCGTGACAGCTGTTCGACTGCACCATCAAGGTAGACAACGTCGTCGGGCATTTCGCGGCGCCCTTTGGACGCGAAAACCAGCATCGTGCCGATGCCACCATCAATATCAATCAAGTGGTCATTCTGCGTCGCGCCAGTTGCAAACGAGATATCGTAAAGCCGCTGCTTGTGCTTGCTAAGGTCGAGTGCGAGCGCTTTGAGCATCTTGGCGCGTTGGTGAAACGTCATTTCCCGTAGGGCAGGGCCGCCAACATTTCGCGCGTAGTCCAGCATCTCGTCGGTATCAAGCGAGGCATTTCCCGCTTGCGCTATAACTTTTCCGGTAACGGCCGAATGGATAACACGCGCGCTATCGTCTGTGCCTATCCAGCGTCCTGCAGCGAAACTTTGTACGTTTTGGAGTGTCATCGTGTCACCTTTGTTTAATTTTTCGAGGTCGCGAAACGGTCCGCAGCGACCCAAGAGTTGGGGCTGGACGTCTGCATTTCGCCAAGCGTCTGGCGCAGTTTTTCATCGCCGACAGTGTTGGCCCAATGCATCGGCCCGCCCCGCCAGCGCGGAAAGCCGTAGCCAGCTGTTTTAACGACATCGACTGTGGCGTCGCTGTCTGCGATGCCTTCTTGGACGATCCGCGCCCCTTCATTGGCCATGGCCGTAAGAAGTTGGGTTTGAATGTCGGCGTCAGTGAACGACTTGCGCTGAATGCCGATTTCATTGCTGTAATCCGCGATCAGTGTTTCCACCCATGGATCGCGCTGCGGAGCCTTCTTTTCGGGCGAATACGTGTACCAACCTGCGCCGCTGCGTTTGCCAAACCGTTCTTCAGCGCAAAGACGATCAGAAATGTGAACATAGCGTTCATTCGGGTCGCGAGTTGCGTCTTGGCGTCTGCGATTGGCCTCAGCGATTTGTAGGCCCGATTGATCTTGCGCCTCAAACGGCCCCATCGCCATTCCAAAGGAACGCATTGCGGCATCAACTTGGTAAGGCAATGCGCCATCCGCCAGTAAATATTCGGCTGCTCGTCGATAGGCGGCAAGTATGCGGTTGCCGATAAATCCGTCACAAACGCCCGCCAAAACAGGCGTCTTGCGCAGACCTTTGGCAAACGAAAATCCCGTCGCCAAAGTCGCTTTGCTCGTGTTTTCGCCTTGTACAACTTCAACCAGTTTCATGATGTGAGCTGGTGAAAAGAAATGAAGACCAAAGCAGCGTTCAGGATTTGGGATATCAGCGAAGATATCGTTGGGGTCTAAGTAGGACGTGTTCGTCGCAAGCAATGCATCCGGTCGCATCACTTCGGAAAGTTTAGTGAAAACCGCGCGCTTGGCGTCCAAGTTTTCAAAGACAGCTTCGATTGCCAGATCTGCATTCGCTGCATCATGGTAGTTATCAGAAGCGCTAAATGCCTGCAGGCGATTATCGTATTGCGTTTGCGTTGCCTTGCCGCGATCCAATGCCCCTTTCAGCAGTGCGCGAACGGTCTGGGTCGCTTTCTGGGACGCGTCTTCGTTTTGCTCGATGAGGTTTACTTGATGTCCGGCGTTCAGGCACGCCGCTGCGATGCCGCACCCCATCAATCCGCCACCAACGATAGCAACTTGGGTGACTGCGTTCGGCGTGGTGTCACGCAACGCGGCTGGGCTCATTGCCGCGCGTTCGGCGAAAAAGATATGACGCAACGCGCGGCTTTCGTCCGATTGGCGCAGTTTCAAATGAAGCGCGCGTTCCTTTGGCTGCGAATCTGCGTATGGCGCGTTTGCCCATTGCAACGCAGTCAAATTATGAAGCGGTGCAGCACGGCCCTTTGCAAAGCGTTTTACCTGCTCGCTCAACGCATCCCAGTCCGGAGAAGCTGGCGTGCGCCGTTCAGAAACAGGCTCGAACGGACGGTCAACGTGGTTTTCTACTTCCGCTTCTGGATTATCTGAAATTGCGTTAATGACGCCGAGCTCGAGTAGATTCTCAGCCGATTTCAATTGCCCAAGGCAGGCCATTTCGACCGCTGTTTGCCAACCTACAAGACGCGGTGCGCGTTGGGTTCCGCCTGCACCGGGGATTAATCCCATGTTTACCTCGGGCAACCCAAACCGGGTGCCTGGTTTCGCAATTCGGTACGCACACGCCATGGCGATTTCAAAGCCACCACCCAGAACGGTTCCGTGCATGATGGCTAAAAACGGCACGCGACTTTTCTCAATCGCATCTACAACATCCGGCAGGTGCGGCGGCTGTGGTGGGGCATCGAATTCTGACATGTCACCGCCCGCGACAAAGGTTTTTCCCGTGCATTGCAGCACGGCCAAGTCGCACCCTTTGACTGCATCAACGGCTTGCATCAAGCCTGCGCGAACCGCTGTTGAAGTTGCGTTTACAGGGGGATTGTCGATCGTCACCCAAGCAATTGGGCCTTTGATTTCTACTGAAACAGGGGATGTCATAGCGCTGCAAGATCCTACAGTCATTATTGACCAACCGGTCGGTTTATGTATCTTTGGGTAAATTGATGTTTGAATAAATGCAAGGGAGTCGTTCATGTCGGATACGATTTTGACAGAAGATCACGGCCATTGGGTGGAGGTCACGCTCAACCGTCCCGACAAGTTGAACAGCTTTAACGACGAGATGCATTTGGCCCTGAGGGCTGCGTTAGAAGGTGCAATCGCGGGTCAAGCGCGGGCGATCCTTTTGACCGGAGCAGGGCGTGGTTTCTGCGCTGGGCAAGACTTAGGGGATCGTGATCCTTCGAAAATGGACGGCCCACCTGACCTTAGCAAAACCCTGACAACGTTCTATAACCCGCTTGTACGTTTGATCCGGGATGCCGAGATGCCCGTAATTTGCGCGGTGAATGGTGTCGCTGCGGGGGCCGGGGCAAATTTAGCGATGGCTTGCGATATCGTTCTGGCTTCGGACAAAGCGAAGTTCATCCAATCGTTCGCCAATGTCGGACTTGTCCCTGACGCTGGTGGAACGTGGAGTTTGACGCGGCTCTTGGGACCTGCGCGCGCAAAGGCGCTGGCGATGACCGGAGAGCCCGTGACCGCCGAACAGGCTGCGGAGTGGGGTATGATTTGGAAAGCCTGCGCTGCGGATGACCTGATGACAGAGGCTCGCACATTGGCCGAAAAGCTGGCGTCTGGCCCGACGACGGGTTTCGCGCATATCAAAAAGGCGGTCCATGCGGCGGGAACGAATTCGTTTGAGGATCAGCTCGCGTTAGAGGCCGAGTATCAAAAGACATGCGGTGCATCCAATGACTATGCCGAAGGCGTCTCGGCATTTTTGCAAAAGCGTAAACCGAATTTCAAAGGCTCATGACCATGACACCCAAAGCCCGTGCCGAAAAATCGGCAGAAATTATGTGGTCAAACGACCATGCTAGCCCTTGGTTGGGCATGTCGCTTGATCAGGTCGACGAAGGCAGTGCTGTTTTGTCACTGACGGTGGCTAAGCATCACACGAACGGCCTTGGGAATTGCCATGGTGGAATCATATTCGCCCTGGCCGATAGCGCCTTTGCGTTTGCCTGTAACAGCCGCAATCAAGCGACAGTCGCGCAGCACAATTCGATCACCTATATCGTACCAGGCAAACTTGGCGATACGTTAATTGCCACCGCGCATGAAGTTAGCTTGAGCGGACGTAGTGGCATTTACGATGTGAGTGTGAAAACGGAACAGGGCACGTTGGTTGCCGAATTTAGAGGGGGCTCGCGCACAGTGCGAGGCACCTTGTTTGAGGAATAAGACATGAAAGACCTGACCCCTAACCAATCCAGCCTTGATCCAATTGAAATTGCATCACTGGACGAGATCCGCGCGCTTCAACTGAAGCGTATGAAATGGTCGCTGAAGCATGCCTATGACAATGTGCCGATGTACCGTGAACGGTTTGAAGCCGCGGGCGTGCACCCAGATGATCTAAAGGATTTGGCTGATCTTTCGAAGTTCCCGTTCACATACAAAAACGATTTGCGCGATAACTATCCATTCGGACTATTCGCGGTACCGCGCGAACAAGTCGTTCGATTGCATGCTTCATCAGGGACGACAGGCAAGCCGACGGTTGTCGGCTATACCGAGAACGACATTGATATGTGGGCCAACATGGTTGCGCGGTCGATGCGCGCTGGTGGAACACGGCCCGGAGATGTGGCCCATATCGCTTATGGCTATGGCTTGTTTACCGGCGGGTTAGGGGCACACTACGGGGCCGAACGGCTTGGTTGTACGGTTGTTCCTGTGTCTGGCGGAATGACCGAACGACAGGTCACTTTGATCGAAGACTTTAAGCCGAAGACCATCATGGTGACGCCGTCCTATATGCTGAATATTATGGAACAGTATCGGAAAGCGGGAATTGATCCGCGCGAATCTTCTTTGGAAGTTGGAATTTTCGGGGCCGAGCCTTGGACAAATGCGATGCGCGCCGAGGTAGAAGAGGCCTTCGACATGCATGCCGTCGACATTTACGGGCTTTCCGAAGTTTTGGGGCCAGGTGTTGCGAGTGAATGTGTTGAAACCAAAGATGGGCTGCACATTTGGGAAGACCATTTCTACCCTGAGATCATCGATCCCGAGACCGGCGAAGTTCTGCCTGATGGTGAAATGGGGGAATTGGTGTTCACAACGATCACCAAAGAAGGCCTGCCGATGATCCGCTATCGTACCCGCGATTTGACTCGTTTGTTGCCAGGATCAGCCAGATCAATGCGGCGAATGGAAAAAATCACGGGCCGGTCAGATGACATGATCATTCTACGTGGCGTGAACGTCTTTCCTACTCAGGTAGAGGAACAGGTGCTTTCCATCCCTGAACTTGCGCCTCATTTCCAGATCACTTTGTTCCGCGAAGGCCGCATGGACGCGATGGCAATTAATGTCGAAGCTGCGACAGGTGCCGAGGGCGATGCCACACGTGAGATGGCAGGCAAGCTCTTGTCTAAGAAGATCAAAGATGTTGTAGGGATTTCGACAAAAGTTACGGTCGGTGAGACGGGAACGGTTGAGCGCAGCCAAGGTAAAGCTCGGCGCGTCGTTGATAACCGCCCCAAGGAGTAAACTGGATGGTCAGATCCAAAGCAAAAGATCACGACAGCAAGCGCCAACATATCCTCACGGTGGCTGCGGAAGTCTTTGCACGTGAAGGAATTGCTCGTGCCTCGATGAGTGAAGTGGCGCGCGCCAGCGGCATTTCCAAAGCGAATATCTATCACTACTACGATAGCAAAGATGAGCTGATCTTTGACATTCTGGACACCCACTTGTCGCAACTTCGGAACTGGGTTTGTGGCATTGACCTGTCTGGCCAAACCCCTGCCGAACGTCTGCATACCCTGACGCGCGAGTTTTTGCTGGCCTATGATGGTATGGACAATGAACACAAAATTCAAAGTGAAGGTCTGCCGCACTTAGAGGAAAGAAAACAAGGTATCCTCAAGGGGTATCAACACGATCTTGTTGATCTGGTGAAGCAAGTGCTACGCGATTGCGCCCCTGAAACATTGGGGCAAGACGAGACCAAGTGCCGCGATGTTACTATGTCCGTCTTTGGGATGCTGAACTGGCTCTACATGTGGAATCCTGATGCAACGAAAGACGACCGGATAGCCTATGCGGCGACAGTTGCCGATCTCGCGCTTTATGGATTGCAATCGCCTGCATCTGCTTGATCACAAGATAAAGCGTAACAGGCTAATCACATAATTGACTGACCGGTCGGTTTATGTAGACTTGAGAAAGTGCAGGGCGAGTCGGCCCCGCAACAAGGGAGGATATTATGAATACGAAATCAGGAATGCTCGCGGCGATTGCTGTGACACTTGCAAGCGCGACAACTGCGTTGGCCGAAAAAGAGATGGTCATCTCATCTTGGTTGCCACCATCACACATTATGAACGACACTGTTTGGCCTGAGTTCATCAGCCGGATCGAAGAAGCGACTGAAGGTCGCGTGACAGGCAAGGTTGAGTATCAACTTGCGTCACCTCCGTCCCAGGCTGATTTGATCGAAGATGGCGGTGCCGATGCCGCGTGGATCTTCCACGGCTACAACCCTGGTCGTTTCGTTACAACAAAGATGATCGAAATTCCGGGCCTTGTAGGTGACTCTGCTGCGGCATCCGCTGCACATTGGCGTGCACACGAAGAAGTTCTTGGCGCGGCCAATGAGCATGACGGTGTTGTACCTGTTGCTATGATGGTTCACGCGCCTGGCATGCTGCACCTGTCTTCAGAAATCAGTTCCCTTGACGATGTTACGGGCCTGAAGATCCGTTCAGGTGGCGGCGTAATGGGTGACGTTCTTGCCGGTCTTGAAATGGCTGGCGTTCAGGTGTCTGCACCGAATGTTTACGAGACTGTTTCGAACGGTGTCGCAGACGGTACGTTCTTTCCGGGTGACACGATCGCGATCCTGCGTTTGACTGAAGTACTTCCTTACACCTACCGTGTTCCTGGCGGCTTCTACCGTGGATCATTCTCGATTGTCATGAGCGAAGAGTTCTTGGAAGAAATTGGTGAAGAAGATGCTGCCGCAATCCAAGCCGTCCTCGGCGAAGACTTCTCAGCATTTGCTGGCGCAGCTTGGGATGAGGGCAACGAACGTGGTCTCAACGCTCAGATGGAATCCGGTCAGGTCGTTGACCTTGAGGGTGACGCTGCAGCACGGTTCACAGCGCTTGTTCCTCAAATTCAAGCGTCAGTTCTTGAAGAAGTGACTGCCAAAGGCGTGGACGCAGAAGCTGCGCTTACGATTATTCGCGACACTATGGCCGAATACAGCAGCAAATAAATGAAGCATACATTGCAGCGGGCAAGCCATTGGCTTGCCCGCATTTGTCTAATCCTCAGTGCAACGTCGTTGATGTTGCTCATGTTTCTGACGGTTGCCGAAGTGATCGCCAGATACGGCTTTAACGCGCCAATTTTCGGACGTCAGGATTTGGCGCAAATTCTGCTGGCCTGTTCGATTTTCTTTGCGGTTCCGGTCGTAACCCTGCGCAATCAGCAGATCGATGTGGATTTGTTGGACTTCCTTTTTTCATCACGGTTCGCGTTCTGGCGCGATCGCGCGATTCAGGCGCTGACGGCGACGTCTCTTTTGACGATGGGCGTATGGTTGTTTGAGCGTACAGAAAAAGCGCTTAGCCGTGGCTCCGCAACTGAGCTGTTGTTTCTACCAAAGTATCCCATCATCGGATTCATCGCCTTCATGGTGTTTGTGACCGGATTGCTCGTTGCATTGCGGTGCGTGTACCAAATCTTCCAAGCCCGACGAGGTGACTACGAATGACTTTTGCGCTGATTGCTTTCGTTATTGTTATCGGCCTCGTTTTAATACGGGTTCCAATTGGCATCGCCATGGGGTCAGTCGGCGCGATTGGTTTTGTCATCTTGCGGGACGGGCGCTGGTCTGCGGGGCTGGGCCCAGCTGCGGATTCCATTTTGGATGTCGCCCAAAACGATGCGCTGTCGGTGATCCCATTGTTCATTCTGATGGGCATGATCATCGCACAGAGCGGCATGGCCCACGATCTTTACCGCGCCGCCTATGTCTTGGTTGGTCGCTTGCCGGGTGGGCTGGCTATGTCGACGATTTTGGCATGCGGTGGCTTTTCTGCAGTATCTGGATCGTCTCTGGCAACAGCGGCGACAATGTCAAAGGTCGCCCTGCCGTCGATGCGTAAATTTGGCTATCACGATAGCCTGTCCACGGCCTCAGTTGCGGCTGGTGGGACATTGGGCATTCTGATCCCGCCGAGCATTATCCTAATTATCTACGGGTTCCTAACAGGCCAATCGATCGGCAAGTTGTTCCTTGCGGGTATCCTTCCGGGTCTTCTCGGTATTCTGCTTTATCTGGGCGCTGTTGCCTTCGTTGTTTGGCGTAAGCCGGAAGCGGGACCCGCAGGTGAACGCATGGAATGGGCGGAGGCGAAGGGCTGCATTTACCGCGTTATTCCAATCCTTGTTCTTTTCGTGATCATTATCGGTGGCATCTACGGGCAGGTCTTTACCGCAGATGAGGCTGCCGGTGTGGGCGCGTTCGGCGCGATTGTTATTTCGGTTATGATTGGGCGGTTCTCTTGGAAAGGTCTGATTGAGGCCCTGTCGCAAACCGTGCGTACATCGGTTGGCCTATTCGTGCTTCTGATCGGGGCGGACATCTTTAACCGCCTTATCACGCGCGCGGGTTTGACGGATGATCTTTTGAACTTTCTGCAGAACGCAGGATTGGAACCCTTCGCAGTGCTTGGCGTAATTGTACTGATCTATTTGGTGTTGGGTGCTGTCTTTGAAAGTCTGTCGATGATTACTTTGACGGTGCCGGTCTTTGCGCCGTTGATCGCATCGCTTGGATTCTTCGAAGCGGACCCGAGCGGTGAGATGGCCCTCATCTGGTTTGGTATCATCGTTGTGGTCGTGACCGAGATTTCGTTGATCACACCGCCAATTGGATTGAACGTATTTGTGTTGCGATCAGTGGTCACCGATGTGTCCGCAGCAACGATCTTTAAAGGCGTTACACCCTTCTGGGTCGCTGACATCATCCGGTTGATCTTGTTGATCGCACTACCGTTCTTCGCCCTCGTATTGCCCATGGGCATTTGGGGATTTGGGTAGGCTAAACCGGATCTAGTTAGTGAGGTCGGCCCTGTTAGTGGCCAGCCTCATCATAGTCCCAGACGACCTTTTTGCTTGAAACCGGATAGCACTGGCACGTCAGCACAAAGCCTGCGTCGACTTCGTAGTCTTCCAGTGCATGGTTGGCGACCATCTCGACATCGCCCTCAAGCACTTTGGCTTTGCAGGTTGAACACACGCCCGCCTTACATGCGAATGGCGCATCGATGTTGTTGGCAATTGCTGCTTCCAAAAGGCTGGTCTTAGGCGGAATGACAAACGACCGCGCCTCCCCACCAATGGTAACACGACCAGCAACACCATCTTCCATTTTGGAATCGTCCGCGATGGGTTCTGGCAAACGGCCAGGCTGAGAGGAGGCAAAAAGCTCAAACCGGATTTGATCTTTCGAAAGCCCATGCGCTTCCAACGCTTCGGAGATCGCCAACATCATCGGCTCAGGTCCGCAGATGAAGGCCATGTCGACGGTTGTGATATCGATCCAGTTCTTAAACAGCGCCGCGCATTTGTCGCCATCAACACGGCCATGGAATAGGTCAATGTCTTGGCTGTCATCTTCTAGAACGTGGATCAAGTTGAAGCGGCCTAAGTATTGGTTCTTCAGATCTTCCAGCTCCTCGCGGAACATGATCGTGTTGGGATTGCGGTTGGCATAGACCAGTGTGAACTGCGCATCGGGTTCTTCTTTCAAACCTGTCCGTATGATCGACAGAACTGGTGTGATGCCAGACCCGCCTGCAAACGCCAGATAGTGCGGGTCATCGCATTTGGCTTCGGCAAAGAAATTGCCCATTGGCGGCATTGCTTCGACTGTATCGCCAATCGCCAGATCCGTGTTTGCCCACGTAGAAAAAGCCCCGCCGGACACGCGCTTGATCCCGATTTGCAGCACGTCGTCTTGCTGCCCGGCACAGATCGAATAAGACCTTCGAAGTTCTTGCCCGTCAAAAGCACGTCGGAAGGTCAAATACTGGCCTTGGGTGAAGTCGAACGCGGCCCCTTCCACAGGTTGCAGCGTGACGACAACCGCATCGCGGATCGTTTTTTCAATTTGCGTGACGGTGAGCGGTTGGAACTGAGTCATGTCGTGTACCTTAGATACATTTGAAATAGTCGAAGGGTTCTAGGCATTCAGCGCAGCGCCATTGCGCCTTACAGGGGGTCGAACCGAATTGGCTGACGCGCTCCACCGCCTCTGATTTACAGCGGGGACAGCGTTCTGGTCCGCCCGCGGCTCGAGGTGGTGCGATACCGTAGCTTTCCAGCCGCGCACGCCCCTTTTCCGAAAGCCAATCTGTCGTCCAAGCTGGTGCGATCTGGGTTTTCAAACTGATTTTCTTGATGCCTTGTTTGGCGAGTGCGGTCTCAATGTCCATCGAGATCACTGCCATCGCAGGGCAACCTGAATACGTTGGCGTGACTGTCACCTCGACGGCATTGCTGTCCATGACGTTCACCGCCCGCACAACACCCAGATCAACGACAGAGATCACAGGAATCTCTGGGTCTGGTACATCTTCAAGCCAATCCCAGACTTGCGCCTCTGAAATACTGGCCAGTGCCATTACCAAGCCGCGCCCGGATATGAACGTTGCAAGGTCTGCATGGTCGCTAGCATGTGCCCAAGGTGCTCGGTGTGCCGGAACCCAGTCCGCCCACCCGAATGCGCGAACTTGCTATCAGGCAGCGTCAGACAGGCCTGTGAAAGTGTGCTGTTCACCGTGGTCTCCCAGTCGCCGCGCAATGTCGCGGGCATAGGGGCGACGCCAGCTTCGTGCATCGCTTTATCCACGTCATCTTCGCCAAAAAGCTCCCCGACATATGGCCAGAGGTAGTCCAAGGCAGATTGCATACGTGCGTTGCTCTCTTCAGTCCCATCCCCCAAGGCGATCACTGTCTCGGTAGAGCGATCGAGGTGATAGATCGCTTCTTTGACGGACTTAGCCGCGATATCTGCGACATTCTGATTTGAAGACGCACAAAGCGCTGTCAGCCATGGTACTTGGAAGGCATCAAACAAGAACTGACGCATCAAAGTGCGCCCGAAGTCTTCGTTTGGAACTTCTAGCATCAAGACATTTCGAAAGTCATAAACGTCGCGAAGGAAAGCCAGATCATTGGCGCTACGGCCTTTGCCCTCGACTTCACCGGCATAGCCGAGCCAAAGCTGTGTTTGCCCGATCAAATCAAGTGCCGTGTTCGTCAGCGCAATATCTTCTTCAAGGGCGGGGGCCACACCGCACCATTCGGATGTCCGGTGACCTAGAACAAGAACATTGTCGCCTTGCCGCAAGAGGAATTCAAAGAGCTGGCCGTCAATTTGAGTGGGGTTAGACGTGCCTGCCATTACATTTTCCCAACTTCGTCAGGGATGTCGTAAAACGTTGGGTGGCGATACACCTTGTCCCGGGCAGGGTCGTACATCGGGCCCTTATCAGACGGGCTGGATGCTGTGATTTGCTCGGCTTCAACGACCCAGATGCTCACACCTTCATTGCGTCGCGTGTAAACGTCGCGCGCGTTCTTGATCGCGTGTTCGGAGTCGGCAGCATGAAGCGATCCAACGTGTCTGTGGCTCATGCCATGCTGACCACGAATAAACACTTCCCAGAGAGGCCATTCTTTACTCATTTTCTTACTCTGCAGCCAAGTTACGCGTGGCTTTTTTCGCGGCATGGGCGGTCATTGCGTCGCGCAACCATGCGCCGTCGTCCCAAGCTTTTTGCCGGGCAGACAGTCGATCAACATTGCAGGGACCATTCCCAGAGATCACATCAAAGAACTCGTTCCAATCAGGTTCGGTGTAGTCGTAGTGGCCGGTTTCTTCATTCCATGTCAGCCCCTCATCCGGGATCGTTAGGCCGAGATACTCCGCCTGAGGAACTGTCTCATCGACAAACTTTTGTCGCAGCTCGTCATTGGTGTTTATCTTGATTTTCCAAGCCATAGATTGCGACGAATGCACGCTGTCTTTGTCCGACGGTCCGAACATCATCAACGCAGGATACCAAGTCCGATTAAGTGCATCTTGCGCCATACGCTTTTGCTCGGCATTGCCATTCACCATCGCCATCATGATGTGGAAACCTTGGCGTTGGTGGAAGCTTTCTTCTTTGCAAACGCGCACCATCGCACGGGCATACGGGCCATAAGATGTACGCTGTAGTGGAACTTGGTTCATGATCGCCGCGCCATCAACCAGCCAGCCGACTGCGCCCATGTCTGCCCAAGTCAGCGTCGGGTAGTTGAAGATCGAGGAATACTTCATCCGTCCATCGAGCAGCATTTCGGTCATCTCGTCACGCGACACGCCAAGCGTTTCGGCGGCGCAGTACAAATACAGGCCGTGACCAGCCTCGTCTTGTACCTTGGCCAAAAGGTTGGCTTTGCGTTCCAACGTGGGCGCACGTGTGATCCAGTTGCCCTCAGGCAATTGGCCTACGATTTCCGAGTGGGCGTGCTGACCGACTTGTCTGATCAAAGTCTTGCGATAGCCTTCAGGCATCCAGTCCTTGGGTTCGATCTTTTCTCCGGCATCGATGCGAACCTGAAACGCGGCTAGCTTGGCGGGATCGTCCTTCGTCGCTTCGGACTTAACCATTTGTGCATACATCGTGTCGCTCCTATGTCCGTTCCAAAATCAGGGCAGTGCCTTGGCCGACACCCACGCACATCGTGCAAAGTGCGTATCGCCCGCCAGTACGTTTCAGCTGGTACGCTGCGGTCATGATCAAACGTGCGCCTGACATGCCCAATGGATGACCTAGCGCGATTGCACCCCCGTTGGGATTCACGTGCGGCGCATCATCGGCCAAGCCCAGTTCACGTAATACCGCAAGACCCTGGCTTGCGAATGCTTCGTTCAGTTCTATCACATCCATCTGATCAAGGGTCAGCCCTGTGCGTTCCAGAACCTTTTTCACTGCGGGTACCGGACCAATCCCCATAACGCGCGGCGCGACGCCAGCGGCGGTCATGCCAACGACACGTGCTAATGGTTGCTTTTTGGCCGCGGCTGCTTCGTCACCTAGGAGCAACGCGGCAGCCCCGTCATTCACACCGGACGCATTGCCGGCAGTAACGGTCTTATCCGGTCCATTCACACCTCGGAGCTTGCCGAGCTTGGTAACATCGACACCGGGGCGTGGGTGTTCGTCCGCTTCAAATACAATTGGGTCGCCTTTACGCTGCGGGATACTAACACGCATCAGCTCATCCGCAAAAAGACCCGCCTCAGCCGCTGCCGCATACTTCGCTTGCGAGCGTGCTGCAAAGGCATCCTGATCTGCACGCGAAACGCCATAGTCTTCTGCCACGTTGTCCGCCGTTTCAGGCATTGAATCTGTGCCGAACTCTTCGTGCATTTTGGGGTTCACGAAACGCCAGCCAATGGTCGTATCATAGACTGCATTGGCGCGTGAAAATGCGGTGTGGGCCTTTGGCATCACGAAGGGTGCACGGCTCATACTTTCAACGCCGCCCGCAATGGCCAACCCGTAGTCGCCAGCTTTGATCCCGCGCGCGGCCATGCCAACAGCATCCATGCCTGAGGCGCAAAGGCGGTTGATCGTTGTTCCAGGTACCGTTTCGGGCAAACCCGCTAACAGTGCCGCCATACGTGCTACATTGCGATTGTCTTCGCCGGCTTGGTTTGCATCGCCAAGGATCACATCATCGACAGCCCCAAAATCCACGTCGGGATTCCGGCGCTTCAATTCTGCGATTGGCAAAGCTGCAAGGTCATCCGTGCGCATTGAGGATAATGTGCCGCTGTAGCCGCCAATTGGTGTTCTTACTGCGTCGAGAATATATGCGGTCATTTGTACTTCCGTGAAATCATCCGACGACACTAACACGTTACAAAATCTTTTCAAAATAGAAAATGTGTAACATTTTGAAGGCCTCATAAGGACTCTCCACTCCTTGCGGAACAAATTGATCCTCTTGCCTGCCGCAATTTCTGCCGATTGAAGTTCTCCTTGCAACCGGTTGCAAAACTGCGCAGTCTGTCAATGTCGGGAATCAAAATTGGAATCATTTCATGTTGAACATTGGGCTTTTGGGGGCTGGTCGCATTGCTATCGTACATGCGCGCGCGATCTCTGCGCACTCAGGCTCACGGCTGGTTTCTGTTGCGGACGTAATGCCGAAAGCTGCGCAAGAATTGGCGCAGGCTTACGGTGCGAAGGCACAGACCAGCGATGAGATCCTTTCTGACCCATCGATTGACGCCGTATTGATTGCGACATCGACGGACACCCATTCAGGATTTATCGAGGCGGCGACCAAGGCAGGTAAGGCTGTGCTTTGCGAAAAGCCCGTGGATTTAAGCCTTGATAGAGCGCGCGCTTGCCAAAAAGCGGTTCAGGCGCACGGCAAACCGGTAATGATCGGTTTTAACCGCCGCTTTGATCCAAATTTCGCAGCGATGAAAGCGGCCATCGATGCCGGTGAAATTGGCAAAACAGAAATGCTTACGGTCACGTCATTTGACCCTGCGCCCCCACCTGTAAGCTACGTAAAGGTATCTGGCGGAATCTTCCGTGACATGATGATCCATGATTTTGACATGGCCCAATTTATCATGGGCGGTTTGCCTAAAACGATCATGGCGACGGGCAGCTGCCTCGTTGATCCGGAGATCGGTGCTGCAGGCGACTTTGACACAGCAACCGTTACCATGACCTATGAAGATGGCCGTATTGCCGTTATCAATAATTCGCGCCGTGCTGTTTATGGATACGACCAACGTGTCGAGGTTCTCGGCGCGGACGGGCTGCTTCAGGCCGGAAATATGTTGGAGAACACCGTGGTGAAATCCACCACCCAAGGTGTTGTCAGCGCAAAGCCGATGCATTTTTTCTTGGAACGCTACATGCCTGCCTATGAGGCTGAGTGGTCCGCATTCGTTGAGGCGCTTTCTTTGGGAGAAGAAATGCCTGCGACCTTGGCAGACGGAATTGCCTCGCTCGCGATGGCGGAAGCCGCGAACCTATCGGTCGCGCAGTCGCGGCCATTAAATTTGGCGGAGGTGCTAGAAAGCTAAGCTGCCAAATAAACAATTGGTCGGGTTTCCCCGGCCATCATCGAGTTCGACGTATGTCGAATATGCGTAACGCCATGCGCTCTGATTGGCGGAAACTCTAGGGAGGAGTTACTATGAAGAAGATCCTTTTGGCCGCTGGCCTTGTAACACTAATGGGTACAACCAGCGTTATGGCGCAGCAGATCGGTGTTTCCGTTGCTCGCTTTGACGACAACGGTTTGACCGTCATGCGGAATGGTATGACAGCGTTCGACGAAGCAAATGACGATGTGTCCTTGCAGATTGAAGATGCGACTGACGACGTTGCCAAGCAACTCGACCAGATCAACAACTTCATCGCGTCTGGCGTTGATGCGATCATCGTGAACGCAGTAGACACAAACGCAACTGAAGCGATGTCTAACGCTGCAGCAGCTGCTGGCGTTCCACTGGTATACGTGAACCGTCAGCCTATCAACATGGATACTCTACCAGAAGGCCAAGCTTTCGTCGCGTCTAACGAAATCGAATCCGGTACATTGGCTGCGTTCCAGATGTGTCGCGATCTGCGCGCAGCTGGTAAGTCCGGTGGCGCGACTGCGTACATGCTGATGGGTCAGCTGTCTAACCAAGCGGCTGTTCAGCGCTCCAAGGACTTCCATGACGTTATTGGCATGGACATGTGTAACTTCATCACGCTGATCGACGAGCAGACAGCAAACTGGTCCCGCGATGAAGCGAACGATCTGATGACAAACTGGATTTCTTCCGGTGAGCCATTCGACGCTGTTTTCGGCAACAACGATGAAATGGCACTGGGTGCAATTCAGGCGATGAAAGCTGCAGGCATTTCCATGGACGACGTTGTCGTTGGTGGTGTTGATGCGACTTCTGACGCTCTGCTGTCCATGCAGGCTGGCGAAATGGACGTCACAGTGTTCCAAGACCTCGCGGGTCAGGGCGCAGGTTCCATCGAGACAGCGATCGCACTGATCAACGGCGAAGAGGTCGACCGCACCGTCTTCATCCCGTTCAAGCTGGTGACACCAGACAACATTGGCGACTTCTTGCAGTAAGCTGCCACGTTTCTAATGACCGGGGCGTTTTTGCGCCCCGGTCAACATAATCTTTACGAACAAACTGACGCATCAGGGGGGACCGACTAGATGTCAGATTCAAGTGAAGGCACGGGTGGCCTTACATATGACAAATCAAAGCGGCAGTGGCCGAACGAACTGAACGTTCTCGCCGCCCTTATCCTGATTATCATAATCTTCGAAATTCTCGGCGCGATTTTCATGCAGCAGAGTCTGCTATTTGATACGCGCGACCGGTTCGACAGCATCTTCAACGAAGCACGGCTGCGGATCATTATTATTCAAGTCGCGATCATCGGCATTATTGCATTGGGCGTTACACAGGTGATTATCACCGCGGGTATCGACCTGTCATCTGGGTCCGTGGTGGGCGCCACTGCGATGATCGCGATGAGTTTCGCGCAAGTCGCAGAAGTGAGCGGCGCACCGAACCCAAAGGCGATCTTTGGCGAATGGGCGCTTGATCTGCCGGTGATTGTACCCGTAATGGTTGGCCTTGGGGTCGGTATGATCGCGGGTTTGATCAACGGCTTCCTGATCGCTTACTCGCGTATTCCACCCTTTATCGCGACGCTTGGCATGATGCTGTTTGCGCGTGGCGTGGCGCAGTGGTGGTCACTTGGAAACCCTGTGTCTTTCCCGACGGACGCTTATGCTGTGATCGGCTCGGGCATGAACCCTGTGATCATCTTCCTTGGCCTTGCCCTGCTGTTCCACTTCATCATGAACTACACGGTCTACGGCAAGCACACATACGCGATCGGCTCGAACGAAGCGGCAGCGCGGATGTCTGGTATCAACGTGCCGCGCCATTTGCTGCTGGTTTATGTGATTGCAGGTGCCTTGGCTGGTCTGGCCGCGGTGATCCTCACGTCAAAGAACCTTACGGCGCAGTCAGGTATGGGTCTGTCATACGAACTCGAAGCGATTGCGATGGCGGTCATTGGTGGTGTGTCCCTGTTTGGTGGGCGCGGGTCCATTATCGGTACAGTGATTGGTGCGCTCATCATTGGTGTCATCACATCTGGCTTCACGTTCTTGCGCCTTGGAGCATACTATCAGGAAATGGTGCTGGGGATGATTATCGTTGGCGCGGTTGCGCTTGATCAATGGCAACAAAAACGCGCTGCGGCGCGGGCTTAGGGAGGGCTGAAAGATGTCAGAGTATATTCTGGAAACCAAAGGCCTGACCAAACACTACGGTGGTGTGCATGCCTTGGAAGACGCAAACTTCACCCTTGAGCGCGGCGAGCACGTCGCGATCATGGGTGACAACGGGGCAGGTAAGTCAACGTTCGTGCGCCAGATCACCGGTGTTGAACAACGCACCCGTGGCACTGTGGTTTTTGACGGTGAAGAAGTCAGCTTTGCGGGGCCACTAGACGCGCGTGAAGCGGGCATTGAAACCGTGTTCCAAACTCTTGCGTTGGCAGATGATTTGAACGTGCCTGACAATCTGTTCTTGGGTCGTGAGAAGACGAAATGGAACTGGCTCGGCCCGTTCCGTCGGCTGGACTACAAGGCGATGCGCGATGATACGATGGCGGGCTTGGTGAAGACGGGCGTTAAAATTCCTAACATCAAGAACACTATCGCCAATATGTCGGGCGGGCAGCGCCAGTGTGTTGCGATTGCGCGCACCGCGACGTTCGCATCCAAACTGACGATCATGGACGAACCGACTGCGGCCTTGGGTGTGCAGGAAACCGCACAGGTGGAAAACATCATACGCACGCTGAAGGAACAGGGCGAAAGCTTGATCCTCGTGTCACACAACATGCGGCAAGTGTTTGATCTGGTGGACCGTATCATCGTGTTCCGCCGCGGACGCATGGTTGCGAACCTGCGGGTTGAGGACACAAACGGCGAAGATGTCGTGTCCTACATCACCGGCGCCAAGACGGGCGCTGAATTTGAAGGCGCAGCATAACTTGGCACGCCGCAGCATGTTCGATGTCGATGTTCCGTTCTTCCTTCCGGTTTGGCGGCGCATCGCGGTTGTTGCGGTGGCCGTTCTCTGGGGGCTGTTTGAGGTATCCACCGGGGCGATGTTTTGGGGGCTCATCTTTATTGGCATGGGCGCGATCGTTGGTTGGCGGTTCACAATTGCAGACTGGGACGCCGTAGCCAAAGAAGAGCAAGACCTCGAATAGGCGATCATCATTGTGAGGGATTAGATGCCAAACCTTCTAAGAAAACCTGTCGGAAAGCACGGGCCCGTTCACAATATCACGCCACAAAACGCGGGCTGGACCTTTGTTGGCTTCGCACTTCACAGCCTCAAGGAAGGCGAAACGGTCGCCGACGTTACGGGTGATCGAGAAGTGATCCTTGTGATGGTCGAAGGTAAGGCGCAGATCAGTGGCGCTGGTGAAGATTGGGGCATTCTGGGTGACCGGATGAACGTCTTTGAAAAGTCACCGCCACATTGTCTGTATCTTCCTGACGGCTCGGACTGGTCCGCCACGGCTATGACGGATTGCAAAATCGCAGTCTGCTCTGCGCCCGGATTATCCGGCCACAAGGCGCGCCGTATCGGGCCGGATGGCATTACCCTGACCGAACGCGGTAAGGGCACCAACACCCGCTACATCAACAACATTGCGATGGAGAACGAGGACTATTGCGACAGCCTTTTGGTGACCGAGGTCTTTACGCCAGCGGGGCACTGGTCCTCTTACCCAAGCCACCGTCACGACGAAGATGATTACCCGCGTATCACCCAGCTAGAAGAAACCTATTACCACCGTCTGAACCCAGCCAATGGATTTGGCATTCAACGTGTCTATACAGACGACGGTGATCTAGACGAAACGATGGCCGTTGCAGATGGCGACGTTGTTTTGGTGCCGCGCGGTCATCATCCATGTGGTGCGCCCTATGGATTTGAAATGTACTACCTGAACGTCATGGCCGGACCGCTGCGAAAATGGCGCTTTGTGGTGGCGCCGGAAGTTGAATGGATCATGGAGCGGGACGCATGAGCGAGCCTAAGTTTGCAAATTACCCTTCGCTAAAGGGTAATACAGTTTTCATCACTGGTGGGGCGTCCGGTATTGGCGCGGATACCGTGCGTAGCTTTGCCGCCCAAGGAGCGAATGTGGGCTTCGTTGATCTGGATGAAAGCGCGTTCTAGGCCCTTGTAGATTCTACGGATGGAAACGTCGTGTGCACCACCTGTAATTTGCGCGACATCGATGCACTTGAGACTGCCTTTACAGAGCTGGTCGAAAAGATCGGTCCGGCTCAGGTTTTGGTGAACAACGCGGCCCGCGATGATCGCCATGACTGAAAAGACGTGACACCTGAATACTGGGATGAACGTTTCCACACGAACCTGCGCCACATGTTCTTTGCGATCCAATCGGTCGCGCCAGAGATGATAAAGGCAGGGGCAGGGTCCATCATCAACATCGGGTCCAATTCTTGGTGGGAAACCGGTGGTGGGTTTGCGGCATATGCAACGTCCAAATCTGCCGTGCACGGCCTAACGCGAACAATGGCGCGTGAACTGGGAAAGAACCGAATCCGCGTAAACACCATCGTCCCTGGCTGAATTATGACCGAGCGGCAAAAGGACCTCTGGGTCACGCCCGAAACATTGGCCAAGCAAGTCGATAGACAGGTTCTGCATGATCCGATCGACCCGATCTATGTCGCATGCATGGTCGTTTTCCTCGCCTCCGATGATGCGGGATGTGCAGTGCGCAGAACTTCATGGTCAAAGCAGGTTCGATCTAGAAATTAACTCCAAATTTTGAATGCCTTGCAGGCGCCATTGAACCGTGGCCTAATCCGCGACCACGCGAAAGTAACCGGAGAGAAAGCATGGAGTCGGACGACGTTTATCTTGGCGGTGCTTTGCCTTTCCAACAGCGGTTTGAAAAGTCCAGACGACCCTTTGTTAACCCGGGCAAATACCTCCCTGCAGTGGACTGCGATCTCGATATGATCATTTCAATAGTCGTGCCTGCCCCTGAAGTTGACTATGAAACAATAAAGCGGGCCAGCATTGAACGGCGGTACGCTGAATTTCAGGCTGAGTTTGAAGGGCGAAGCGAACTACTGCTTCTTCACTCGATGCTTGTAGCGATGTTGCGGCGTAATGATCCGCCCCGAGAAGCCCTAAAGCTGTTCGTTAGACTTTGGGAGGAGAAGGGCGACTATCTAGCGAATGAATTAAGCATGCGTTGGAAAGTTTCCGCAGCGACAACGTTTGGGGATTGCGGCGAAACATTGGAACAACGTGCCGTAGGAATGGGGCTGTCGATCCTTTTCGACAGCATTAAATTGCACGAAAGTGAACGGCGCTTATCTGGCCAGCGAAGCGAACTACCGTTTCCAACTGTTTCGCGCAAAGAACGTCACGCCATCGCGTTTGATGTAAAACCTTTTTCGGTTGCACGTGGTGACATGGATCGAAATTTGCTTGCTCGGCTGTCTCTTATGGCGAGGAAAGACGAAGCGATTTATCCGCTCGCATATTCGATGTTGTCAGAAATCATGACCGACCAGCGTACTGTTTTTGCGCGCCTCCAAAAACTTCGAATTGCGGAATGGATCGAGAAGGCATGACGGCTTTACCTTTACTTAGGGTCGACCGTCTTTCCCTTTCGCGTTCCGCCAACTAGTGTGCCGGTCAAAGGATTCATGACATGAAAAATATCGTTGAGGTGCGCAGCCTTACCAAGACATATGATGGCGGATTTGAGGCGCTGAAGTCCGTTGATCTGGATATCAAACAGGGTGAAATTATTGCGCTGCTTGGGCCGAATGGTGCAGGGAAGACTACACTGATCTCGAGTATTTGTGGTATCACGCGTGCCACAAGCGGGACGATTAGCATTGGTGGGCATGATAATGTCACCGCGTTTCGTGCAGCACGCAATCTTGTCGGTCTGGTGCCGCAGGAAATTAACCTTGAACCATTCGAGAAGGTCATCAACACCGTGCGGTTTTCACGCGGGTTGTTTGGGAAGGCACCCAGCGATGCCTACATCGAGTCCGTTCTGAAATCGCTGTCTTTGTGGGACAAGAAAGACTCGAAGGTCATGGCGCTGTCTGGCGGTATGAAGCGGCGCGTTCTGATCGCGAAGGCACTTGCTCATGAGCCGCGTGTTCTATTCCTTGATGAGCCGACCGCGGGTGTTGATGTCGAATTGCGCAAGGATATGTGGGAGGTTGTCGCGAAGCTCAAGGAAGACGGCGTTACGATCATCCTTACCACGCATTACATCGAAGAAGCCGAAGCGATTGCCGACCGAATTGGCGTGATCGCCAGCGGTGAAATCTTGCTGGTTGAGGATAAGGCGGACCTGATGACCCGTATGGGGCAAAAGACCCTAAAGGTGGATTTGGCTGAACCGATTTCCGAAATCCCGAAAGGTCTGTCAGCGTATGACCTCACGATTGAGGGCGAAGGACTGCTTTATTCGTATGACACCAAGACGGACCGCACCGGCATCACCAGTTTGCTGGCGGACCTGCAAAAAGCAGGGCTAAAGATGACAGACTTGCAAACGCGCCAGTCATCATTGGAAGAAATCTTCGTGTCCCTGGTGGCCGATAAGGAGGGCGCGGCATGAACTTCCAAGCTATTAAGTCTATATATATCTTTGAGATGGCGCGGTTTTTCCGCACGCTGATGCAGAGTTTCATTAGCCCCGTGATTTCCACGTCCCTTTACTTCGTAGTCTTCGGCACAGCCATCGGATCGCGTATCGAAAGTGTCGAAGGCGTCGGCTACGGCGCGTTCATTGTGCCCGGGTTGATCATGTTGTCGGTGATGACACAGGCAACAAGCAACGCGTCGTTCGGCATCTATTTTCCGAAATTCATCGGCACGATCTACGAACTATTGTCGGCCCCCGTCAGCTTTTTCGAGATTACGGTTGGTTACGTTGGGGCAGCAGCAACCAAGGCGATGTTCATCGGCTTGGTGATCCTTGCCACATCGTTCCTGTTCGTTGATTTCACCATTGAGCACCCCATCGCGATGATCGCGTTCCTGACACTAACATGTCTTTCGTTCAGCTTGCTGGGTTTCATCATCGGTATTTGGGCGGGTAATTTTGAGCAGCTCCAGCTGATCCCGCTGCTGATTATCACGCCATTGGTGTTCCTTGGTGGGTCGTTTTACTCGGTCACGATGCTGCCGCCGATCTGGCAAACCATCACGATGTTCAATCCGGTTGTGTATCTGATTTCCGGTTTCCGCTGGTCGTTCTTTGGCACCGCTGATGTCTCAATTGGGCTAAGCTTATTTGCGATTGGGCTGTTCACTTGTATCTGTTTGGGCATCATTGCTTGGATATTCCGCACAGGCTGGCGCATTCGACAATGACGGGTGACCTTGTTTCCAAACGGTATGCGGCCTAAATGGACGACATGAAACGCTGGATACCCTTTATCAAGTCAGACCCGCATGTGGCTGTCGTTCGCCTGCAAGGGACGATTGCAGCATCAAGCCGTTCGTTGAATGACCGTGGGCTGACAGATTCTATCGAAAAGGCGTTTCGCAGCAATCCTGCGGCAGTGGCGCTGGAAATCAGCTCTCCGGGCGGATCGCCTGTGCAGTCCTCATTGATCGCCGCGCGTATTCGCCGCCTGGCCGAGGAAAAAGACATTCCTGTTTACGCCTTCGTTGAAGACGTCGCCGCGTCAGGTGGCTATTGGCTTGCGACAGCAGCGGATGAGATCTGGGTTGATCGTGGGTCTATTGTTGGCTCCATCGGTGTGATTTCCGCGGGCTTTGGCCTGACCGGAACACTGGAGAAAATCGGTGCAGAGCGCCGTGTTTACACCGCGGGTAAATCCAAAAGCATGCTCGACCCGTTTCAGGCTGAAAAGCCAGCGGACGTGAAGCGCCTCAAGGGTTTGCTTGAAGACATGCACGAGTTCTTTAAGGATCACGTGAACGCGCGCCGTGCTGGAAAACTGGCCGATCAGGACTTGTTCACAGGTGATATCTGGGTCGGTGAAAAGTCTATCGAAGTGGGGTTGGCCGACCACGTTGGCCACCTCGTCCCAACGATGAAAGACCGCTTTGGCGACAAGGTGAAGCTCCGCCGTTTCGGGCAGAAGAAATCCTTTATGTCGCGTTTCGGGATGCAGATCGTAGATGACACGGTCGCAGGCATCGAAGAACGCGCAGCCTATGCGCGGTTTGGACTGTAAATGATTTTTAAAATTGTCTCTCTGTTTCTGGTTGGCATGGGCGTGCTTGCGATGTTTGGCAAGCTTACGGTGCCGGGTGCGAAACGATTTGCTGACGCGAAGTGCCGGTCCTGCGGGAAGTTCACTTTTGGAAAACCCTGTACCTGCAAGGAACGCAATTAAATGCTCAATTGGCTATCTATTCCCGCTGGTCCCGTGACGGATTGGGCCTTCACAATTGTTGGCTTGGTTCTGCTGCTTTTGGCGGGTGACAGCCTTGTAAAGGGTGCGGTGAATATGTCGCTGCGCCTTGGCGTTCCTGCGCTGATTGTGTCGCTGACAGTTGTTGCCTTTGGTACCTCTGCACCTGAACTGTTGATCGCGATCCAAGCGATTGTTGATGGCATACCGGACTTGGCGCTGGGCAATGTTGTCGGCTCGAACACGGCGAACGTGCTGTTGGTCTTGGGTGTGCCTGCGATGATGGCCGTGATGCACACGAGCGGATGCGACTCTCGCAACAGTTATTTGCAGATGCTTGGTGGGTCGTTGCTGTTTATCGCACTGGCCTATCGAGGTGTGTTTGATTGGATTGCAGGCATTGTGTTGCTAGCAGCATTGGCGGCCATGTTGGTCACGGCGGCGCTGGCAGCGCAACGTCACCGCAAGGAAGATCAAGCTTGTGAAGAGGATGAACTGGAGGATCTTGATGGCGCTGATCCGGATCTTCCGTGGTCCAAGATCATTTTGTTTCTCGTACTTGGGCTAATTGGTTTGCCGCTTGGTGCGAATTTGCTAGTTGAAGGTGCGTCTAACATCGCGCGTGACTATGGCATTTCTGACGCTGTAATTGGTTTGACGCTTGTCGCGGTTGGAACGTCTTTGCCGGAACTGGCGACCACAGTTATGGCGGCTTTGCGTCGTCAAGCAGATGTCGCGATCGGTAACGTCATTGGGTCCAACATGTTTAACCTGTTAGGGATCATCGGTGTCGCGTCGCTTGTTGGGCAGATCCCTGTGAAAGACATCTTCTTTGAACGTGATTTTTGGATCATGTTGGGCGCGACGCTTGTGTTGATCCCGTTTGTGTTTTTCAAACTCGACCTGACGCGCATCTGGGGTATCGTCCTGACGGCGCTGTACGTCACCTACTTGTTCATGGTGCTCTGATGCCTGCTGCGCTGATCACAGGTGGCGGTGCGCGGCTTGGTAAGGCGATGGCGCTTTATCTTGGGCAGCGCGGCTATGATGTGGCGGTGCATTACAATTCTAGCGCTAAGGGTGCTGAGGACGTTGCTGCAACGTGTGGCGGGAAATCTGTCGCGTTGCAGGCTGACCTTTTAGACGAAGCCCAAATACATGACCTGCTGCCAGAGGCAGCACAGCAG
The DNA here is from genome assembly GCF_900185015.1 of Octadecabacter ascidiaceicola. GTDB lineage: Bacteria > Pseudomonadota > Alphaproteobacteria > Rhodobacterales > Rhodobacteraceae > Octadecabacter > Octadecabacter ascidiaceicola. Next base: position 414,250 of record NZ_FXYD01000004.1, read on the forward strand.
CTTGGGCAGCCAGTCAACGTTTTGGTGAACAACGCGTCGATTTTTGAATACGACACCATCGAAACCGCGACCAAAGACAGCTGGGACCGTCATATGGGGTCCAACCTGCGGGCACCGTTTGTTTTGACGCAGGCGTTTGCAAAGCAAGCTCCCGAAGCGGGAACAGACGAAAACGGTGAAAGCATAGCGAATGCTTTGGTCGTCAACATGCTCGACCAACGGGTTCGGAAAATGACGCCGGAGTTCATGACTTATACTTTGGCAAAGATGGGGCTTTGGGCGTTCACACAAACCGCAGCAATGGGCCTCGCGCCGCACGTGCGGGTGAATGCGATTGGGCCAGGGCCGACGTTGCAGGGGCTTCGCCAATCGGATGCGCACTTTGAAGGTCAGCGAAGCAACACTGTTTTGAAGCGCGGAGCGAACCCGTCAGACATAACTGCGGCGTTAGGTTACTTTCTTGATGCGCCAGCGGTTACTGGGCAATTGTTGTGTGTTGATGGTGGCCAGCATATCGGTTGGAAAACGCAGGATATTCTGGGTGTTGAGTGACGCCTTCTGGTAGACTCCGCGACAACTTGTGCACCGCTAGTTTAATTCGTCATAAATCGGTTACTTTTCTTTAATGTTTTCAGGTATTTGTCGCGATAAAAATTAATTCCTGTTTTGTTTCAATGAGTTATAGGAATGCCTAAAAAATAGGCAGTCCCACTAAGGGGTAAGAAAACAAGGAATTTTTCGACGTCAGGCGGATTTGCCCACGAGGTTATCCACAGATTCCGTGGGTATGTTTCGCCTTGCAAGGGGTGCTTTGCCATTGCAGCGCGACACGAGAATCATAGGTTAGGGATATGAGCAGCGAAACCAGTGACATTCAGACCGGACATGACGTCATTCAGGGCTATCTACGCACACTGGATAGCTCTCCGGGAGTATACCGTATGCTCGATAGCGAAAGCCGTGTGCTTTACGTTGGTAAGGCGCGCAACCTGAAGAACCGTGTTAGCAACTACGCACGTCCGGCGGGGCATTCCGCGCGCATCGCAACTATGATTTCACACACCGCAACGATGATGTTCCTGACAACGAAAACGGAAACCGAAGCGTTGTTGTTGGAACAGAACCTGATCAAGCAGCTGAAGCCCAAATACAACGTGCTGCTGCGCGACGATAAATCGTTCCCGAATATTCTGATCTCTGGCGATCACGATTTCCCGCGTATCGAAAAGCACCGCGGCGCGAAAAAGAAAAAGGGTAACTACTTTGGACCCTTCGCCAGCGCGGGCGCAGTGAACCGCACGCTCAACACGATGCAACGAGCGTTCCTGCTGCGAAATTGCACCGACAGCGATTATGAAAGCCGCACGCGGCCCTGTTTGCAGTACCAGATCAAACGTTGTTCTGCGCCGTGCGTCGGAAAAATTGGCGAAGATGACTATAAGCAGCTTGTGAAGGATGCTGAGCGGTTCTTGTCGGGTAAGTCCACTGAGATGCAGGCCAGTTTAGCCGAGCGGATGGCCAAGGCGTCCGAGGAGTTGGAGTTCGAACGCGCCGCCGCATTGCGGGATCGCATCAAAGCTCTGACACAAGTGCAGACATCTCAAGGAATTAACCCGCGTGGTGTGACCGAAGCCGACGTAATTGCGCTGCACACGGATGGCGGCCAAGCTTGCGTGCAGGTGTTTTTTATTAGGGCCAATCAGAACTGGGGCAACAAAGACTACTATCCGCGTATCTCAGGGGATGAGGACGCAAGCGAAGTCATGCAGGCCTTCGTTGGGCAGTTCTATTCTGACCGCGAACCTCCGCGCATGTTGTTGTTGTCGCACGGGCTCGACGATGAAGACTTGGTGATCGAGGCCTTGGCGGAAAAGGCAGGTCGTAAGGTTGAGGTGATCGTGCCGCAACGGGGCGAAAAGGCCGAGCTGGTCAGCAATGCTGCGCGTAATGCGCGCGAAAGTCTGGGTCGTAAGATGTCAGAAACCGCAACGCAGGCGCGTTTGCTGCGCGGACTTAAGGACGCGTTTGATTTGCCAGAGGTGCCGCAAAGGGTTGAGGTTTACGATAACTCGCACATTCAAGGGGCGTTCGCAGTTGGCGCGATGATTGTCGCTGGGCCTGAAGGGTTCGACAAAAACCAATACCGTAAGTTCAACATCAAAGGCGAAGATCTGACACCCGGCGATGACTTCGGGATGATGAAGGAAGTCCTGACGCGGCGTTTCAAGCGTTTGTTGAAAGAAGATCCCGACCGCAAGCTGGGCACGTGGCCTGGGTTGTTGTTGATTGACGGTGGCGCTGGGCAAGTCAGTGCCGTTCGCGAAATCATGTCCGAGTTGGGCGTTGGCGATGTGCCTATGGTCGGTGTGGCCAAAGGCGTGGATCGTGACCACGGCAAGGAAGAGTTCTACCGTACGGGCAAGCCCGTCTTTGCACTGCAACGCAACGACCCTGTTTTGTATTTCGTACAGCGGATGCGCGATGAAGCACACCGGTTTGCGATTGGAACCCACCGTGCGAAAAGAGCCAAGGCGATTGGGGCGACACCGCTTGATGATGTGCAAGGCGTGGGTGCGAAGCGCAAACGCGCGTTGTTGCAGCATTTTGGATCGGCAAAGGCTGTGGGCCGCGCGGCTCTGGCCGACTTGAAAGCCGTAGACGGGATTTCGGACAGCATTGCCGAGACGATTTATGGGTACTTCCATGAAAAAGGATAGAATTGGTTCGAATTGGCTTCGCCAATCCGACAGGCCTCGGCTTCGCCTCGGATAAGTTGAGTATTTATGAGCCAAAGAAGCTTGGAGTGGCGTGTGAATTGGAAAGGGCATAGACAGATCGTATGACGTGGAACATTCCCAATATCCTGACGCTTTTGCGTCTGCTGGCCGCCCCCGGTGTGGCCATCATGTTTTTGTATTTTGCGCGGCCCTATGCGGACTGGTTTGCGCTAATCTTGTTTGTTGTGGCCGCGACGACCGATTGGGTCGATGGGTATCTTGCTCGTGCATGGAACCAACAAACCAAATTTGGCGCAATGCTGGACCCGATTGCTGATAAAGCGATGGTTGTCATTGCGCTGCTGGTCATATGTGGCTTTTCGGGGATGAACCCTTGGATATTGTTGCCTGCAATCCTGATCATGTTTCGTGAGACATTTGTGTCTGGTTTGCGGGAGTTCTTGGGGGATACGGCAGGAACATTGAAAGTGACACCGTTGGCCAAATGGAAAACTGCAACGCAGATGACGGCGATCGCAGTTCTGTTTTCTACCGGCGCATTCGAGCACTATTTTGGGATGCAGACGCTCGGAATGGACGCTGGGATCGTTGAAGACGTGCTATTTGGTGATGCTCCGGATGAGTTGGGGTTGATCTGGAAGTATAAGGGTATGATTTGGAGCTGGTGGGTTGGGATCGTCCTGTTGTGGATCGCAATGGTTTTGACAGTCATCACAGGCGCGGACTATTTGCTCAAAGCTATGCCGTTCCTAAAGGAGGAGTGATGCAGGTTCTCTATTTTGCATGGGTGCGTGAGCGCATTGGCGTGCCGCGCGAGGAGGTTGAGACCTCCGCTGTGACAGTGAATGATTTGGTTGTTGAACTACGTGCCCGTGAAGAACGTTATGATGCTGCATTTGCGGATACTTCGGCGTTGCGCGTTGCACTTGATCAAGAACTGGCGGAGTTTGACGCACCCCTTTCCGGCGTTCGGGAAGTGGCATTCTTCCCGCCGATGACCGGCGGATGATCCGCGTCCAATCAGAGGCGTTTGACGCCGGCGCGGAGCTTAACGCGTTTTCAACCCAAGCTGCCGGTGCAGGCGCTGTTGTCAGCTTCACAGGCGTCGTGCGTGACGTGACGGGCGGGTTGTCCGGCATGGAGATCGAGCACTACGAGGGCATGACCGAAAAAGCGCTGGGCGCAATTCGCGCGGACGCGATGCAACGGTGGGAGCTAGCGGACTCCCTGGTTATTCACCGGTTTGGGCGTCTTGAGGTTGGTGAGGTTATCATGATGGTCGCAACGGCCTCAAAACACCGCAAGGACGCATTTGAGGCAGCGGAGTTTTTGATGGACTACCTCAAGTCCCGCGCACCGTTCTGGAAGAAAGAAATTACCGCTGATGGGGCTGATTGGGTCGCGTCAAAAGATGAAGACGAAGACGCCTTATCGCGGTGGTGAGGCCAGCGCCTTGCACGGTTCGTGTTGTGGGCAGGTTGTCAGGTGGTCGTTGACTAAACCACAGGCCTGCATCCACGCATAGACGATTGTCGGGCCGCAGAATTTGAAACCCATTTTCTTTAAGTCTTTGGAAAACTGCGTTGAAATATCCGTATAACCGGGAACGTCCACAAGGGTCTCGCGGTTTGTTTGGAGCGGCTTTCCGTCAACATAAGACCAGCACAGCGCCGAGAAATCGTCTATCTTCAGATACGCTTGCGCGTTGCCGATAGTCGCTTGGATTTTACCGCGGTGGCGGATGATGCCATCGTTTTGCAACAGCCGTTCAACGTCTTCTTCGCCCCATGCAGCGATGATTTCAGGGTCAAAACCTGCGAACGCTTCGCGGAAATTATCGCGTTTTTTCAGGATAGTGATCCAGCTTAACCCTGCCTGAAACCCGTCAAGAATAAGCTTTTCCCAAAGCGCGCGGCTGTCCCACTCCGGCACACCCCATTCGGTGTCGTGATAGTCCGTGTAGATAGGTTCTGAACCGGCCCAGCCGCAACGTTCTGACATCGTTTCCTCCCAGAATATCCGTCCAATTGAATTCAAATGCGCGCCCTTTACCAGCCCTTAAAGGTGCGTGTGCAAATAGGGGGATGAAGGGATCTGGGTATGGGATTGAAAAGGCCGACAAACGCTTGGGACGACCAAACACCGCGTGATCCGTTGGAATACGCGATCAGTGTGCGTGATCGGGATGTTTTGTCGATGGTGCGCACCGCGCTCGCTACGAATAATTGCCAGCTCGCCTTGCAGCCCGTGCGTACAACGGCCGCCGGATTTCCTGTCGCGTTTCATGAGTGCTTGATCCGGGTGATGGATGAAACGGGCCGCATTATTCCCGCAGCCCAATTCATGGGGCAGATTGAGGAAACCAGCCTCGGACGAGACATTGATGCCGCGAGTTTGCGGCTCGCGTTTCAGCTTCTCAAGCATCATCCCAATCGTCGTCTTTCCGTGAATGTCTCGGCGCGGTCTCTCGGAGATGCTGCGTGGCGTCGCGTTCTTGAGGAAGAGTTGGCAAGCGGGACAATAAACGCAGAGCGTATGATCCTTGAGATCTCTGAAAACAGCGCGATGCAATTACCGGAAGTCGTGATCCGTTTCATGGAAGAAATGCAACCGCATGGTTTAGCGTTTGCGTTGGACGATTTTGGTGCTGGCCTGACAGCGTTCCGGCACCTAAAAGATTTCTTCTTTGATCTCGTGAAAGTCGATGGTCACTTCACCCGCAACATTGATCAAGATCCAGACAATCAGGTCCTGGCTGAAGCGCTTATTGCTGTCGCACATCAGTTTGAAATGTACGCAGTCGCCGAAAGTGTCGAATCACAGGCCGAGGCAGATTTCTTGATTTCGGTCGGGGTGGATTGCGTTCAGGGGTACCATTTTGGCGTCCCGAAATTCTCTTTTTAACGTTAAACATCATGCGCGTTGCCGCAGTGCGGCGATGTGAACACCGCGTCTCCGTTGCGGAAATTGACTTCACGTCATATGCAAGGCTAACGGCAGCAGTAGGGCAATGCGTAACTTTCATGTTTCGAAATGTCTTGTTGCACCGTCGCTTAATGCCGGAATTATAGGGAACACCTTCAATGACCAACGTAGTTATCGCATCTGCAGCCCGCACAGCCGTGGGCAGCTTTGGTGGCGCATTCGCCAACACTCCAGCCCACGATTTGGGTGCAGCCGTTCTTACAGAAGTGGCCGCACGTGCGGGTGTTGACCCGTCAGAAGTTTCCGAAACGATTCTCGGTCAGGTGCTGACAGCGGGCCAGGGCCAAAACCCTGCGCGCCAAGCACACGTCAATGCGGGCTTTTCTAAAGAAGCGTCTGCTTGGTCGTTGAACCAGGTTTGTGGTTCCGGCCTTCGCGCCGTTGCGCTGGGCGCGCAACACATCATGCTCGGCGATGCGTCCATCGTCGCAGCGGGTGGTCAAGAAAACATGACAATGTCGCCTCACGCACAAGCGATGCGTGCTGGTCAGAAGATGGGCGACATGAAGCTCGTCGATACCATGATCAAGGACGGCCTTTGGGATGCGTTCAACCAGTACCATATGGGTCAAACCGCTGAAAACGTGGCTGAGCAGTGGCAGATTTCCCGCGACATGCAGGACGAATTCGCAGCTGGTTCGCAGAACAAAGCTGAGGCTGCGCAGAAGGCTGGCAAGTTCGCGGATGAAATCGCAGCGTTCACAATCAAGACCCGCAAGGGCGACATCGTTGTGGACCAAGACGAATACATCCGCCACGGCGCGACGCTTGAGGCAATGGCGAAGATGCGCCCTGCGTTCACCAAAGAGGGCACCGTAACAGCCGCCAACGCATCTGGCCTGAACGACGGCGCTGCCGCGACGTTGCTGATGTCCGCTGATGATGCTGAAAAGCGCGGGATTGAGCCACTGGCCCGCATCGCATCTTATGCAACTGCTGGTTTGGACCCGTCCATCATGGGTGTCGGCCCGATCTATGCATCCCGCAAGGCATTGGACAAGGCGGGTTGGTCCGTTGATGACCTCGATCTTGTTGAAGCAAACGAAGCCTTCGCGGCACAAGCCTGTGCTGTGAACAAGGACATGGGTTGGGACCCAGCCATCGTAAACGTCAACGGCGGCGCGATCGCAATTGGCCACCCGATCGGTGCGTCTGGCTGTCGTGTTTTGAATACGCTGTTGTTCGAAATGAAGCGCCGCGATGCGAAGAAAGGTCTCGCGACCTTGTGCATCGGTGGTGGTATGGGCGTCGCTCTTTGCGTTGAGCGTCCTTGATTTATTTTGCATCCGCAGCGTAATATTATTGCGCTGCGGAAAACATGCAGGTAACAACATTACCGAACAGATTCCTTGGAGGAGATTATTATGGGACGTGTTGCACTCGTAACAGGCGGCTCGCGCGGCATCGGCGAAGCTATTTCTAAGAAACTACAAGCGGACGGTTACACCGTTGCGGCAACTTATGCCGGCAACGATGAGGCGGCCGCGAAATTTACCGAAGCCACAGGTATCAAAACTTACAAGTGGAACGTTGCTGACTATGAAAGCTCAAAAGCGGGCCTCGCACAGGTTGAGGCTGACCTTGGTCCAATCGAAGTTGTTGTCGCAAACGCGGGTATCACCCGCGACGCACCATTCCACAAAATGACACCTGAGCAGTGGAACGAAGTCATCGACACGAACCTCACAGGTGTTTTCAACACGGTCCACCCGATCTGGCCTGGCATGCGTGAGCGTAAGTTCGGCCGCGTTATCGTGATTTCTTCGATCAACGGCCAAAAGGGGCAGTTCGCGCAAGTTAACTACGCTGCGACGAAGTCTGGCGACCTCGGAATCGTGAAATCCTTGGCCCAAGAAGGCGCTCGCGCAGGCATCACAGCAAACGCTGTTTGCCCGGGTTACATCGGCACCGAAATGGTGATGGCGGTTCCTGAAAAGGTTCGCGAAAGCATCATCGGTCAAATCCCGGCGGGCCGCTTGGGTGAGCCAGAAGAAATCGCTCGTTGCGTAGCATTTCTTGCATCTGACGATTCAGGTTTCATCAACGGTTCAACGATTTCTGCAAACGGTGCGCAGTTCTTCGTCTAAGAAACGTTCTTTCGGAAAAACAAAAGGGCGGGGTTATCCCCGCCCTTTTTGTATTCAGAGCTTTTCCACGCCAAGCGACTAGGAAAGATCAGTAGGCCATTGGCCTAACGCTCTCGCCGCTTTGGTTGACGCAGGCGCTGGCGTTTCACCGCCAGCACCGAGTTCGGTTATGCGGGCGTGAGCCTGTTAATTTCTTCTTTAAGGTGGAGTTTTTCTTTCTTGAGGCGCGACACTTCAAGATCGTCGCTGCCCGGGCTTCGCTGGGCTTTTTCGACGGCATCCGAAAGGCTATCGTGCTTCTTCTTGAGTTCCTGCAGGTGGGACGTCAAGCTCATGTTATTCCTCCGATACTGGTTGAGTAGTCCTGAAATTTGACCATAGAATTGTGCATCTGTCACGCCGCGCGGCAGCATTCCGACACAATCGGTAGAACACCGCCAAATCATTGCGAAAAAGTTAATCGGGCAACGAGAACGCAAAGCCCTGGCGCAAAACATCTGCGACCTCGGAGCGGTAATCCGGCTGATCATTCACGTGAATTTCGCCTTCGTGCAACGCGATTGGAGCGTGAAGTTTGAAAGGCCCACGCGTTCCTTTTCGCGTGCGCAGAATAAAACGATCGGCGGGGCGGTTGATACGCCCTGAAATCGGATAAACCGCGACGTCACCCAAACGCGTATCAATCGCATTCAGAACGTCGGGTAAACGGTCCGCCTTCTGGATCATGGAAAGCCAACCTTTGGGCTTCAGGCGACGGGTGGCCGCATCCAGCCAGTCCTTCATCGACGTATCCCCAGCAAAAGCGATGTCACGGTCTGCACGTGGGCTCGCCTTACCTGCAGTGCGCTCAAAATAGGGCGGGTTGGTGATGACATGGTCAAATGTGCGCGCGGTGATGTCTTGCGGCAATGCACGCAGATCAGCAGTCGATATTTGCGCGTCGATGCCGTTGGCCGCTGCGTTCTTGCGGCAAAGCTCAGCGTAGTGAGGTTGAATTTCCGCGCCAAAAAGGGTCAGCCCCTGCACACGCTTGCCGAGGCAAAGCATCGCTGCACCCGTTCCGCACCCGAGTTCCAAAACAGATTGCCCTTCAATCGCAGGCACACTTGCCGCCAGTAACACGGGATCAATGCCCGCGCGGTAACCTTTAGCGGGTTGTTCCAGCATCACCTGACCGCCAAGGAACGCATCGACGGTTGTGTTGAAACCCTCGCTCACAGGCCTAAATCAATATCGTTGGCCTTCAAAACCGAGGTGGCGATGAAGTGATCCTCACGACGCACCATCAGGCGGCGTGGCAATATGCCCAAAGATCCATCAAGGATGCTCATATTTACGTCCAACTCGAACACCTCTATATCCTCACCCTGTAAAAGGGCTTTGGCGAAAGCGATGATTGTGATGTCATTTGTGCGCAAGAGTTCTTTCATACCCATGACTTAAGGTGCTAGCCGTACCTTTGTCGAGTAACAGACGGAGCAGGTGCATGAGCTTGGACAACGCCGCGACAAAACCACACGAACGTCTGGCTGCTGCTTTGGCGGATGAGATGGATGCGGTGAACGTCCTGATCCGCGAGCGCATGGCGTCTGAGCACGCGCCGCGTATCCCCGAAGTCACCGCCCATTTGGTTGAGGCAGGTGGCAAACGCCTGCGCCCGATGTTGACCTTGGCTGCGGCGAAAATGTGCGGCTATGAAGGCCCGTATCACGTGCACTTGGCTGCAACGGTTGAGTTTATCCACACAGCGACCCTGTTGCATGATGATGTCGTTGACGAAAGCGCACAGCGACGTGGGCGACCAACTGCGAACCTGCTGTGGGACAATACCAGCAGCGTGTTGGTCGGCGACTATCTGTTCGCGCGGTCGTTCCAGTTGATGACGGAAACTGGCTCGCTCGATGTGCTGCGTATTCTTTCCAACGCGTCCGCGACGATTGCCGAAGGTGAAGTGCTGCAACTGACCGCGGCGAGTGATCTGGCGACGACTGAAGACATTTACCTTCAGGTCGTGCGTGGCAAAACGGCAGCACTGTTTTCAGCGGCGATGGAAGTCGGCGGCGTGATCGCTGGTCGCGATGATGCGACTGTCAAAGCGTTGTTTGATTACGGCGACGCGCTAGGCGTTGGATTCCAGATTGTGGATGATTTGCTCGATTATGCGGGCACGGACGCAATTGGCAAAAACATCGGCGATGACTTCCGTGAACGCAAACTGACCTTGCCAGTGATCAAAGCGATCGCATTGGCTGATGCTGACGAACGCGCTTTTTGGGAACGTACGATAGCGAAGGGCCGCCAAGAAGACGGCGACTTGGAAGTAGCGTTAGAAATATTGGCCAAACACGGCACACTTGAAGCGACCAGACAAGAAGCTTTGGCGTGGATGGAAAAGGCGAAGGCGGCATTGGCACCATTGCCGGATCACGCCATCAAGCCGATGCTTCTGGACCTCGCGGATTACGTTGTCGCTCGCGTTAAGTAGGGGCTTCATCCGTTTCGGCGACCCACCATTCAGGATGGGATACGCGCAGTGCCTTCGCCGCATCGCTTTGTGCATCACTATCTTCAAACAACGCAAAACAGGTCGCACCTGAGCCGGACATCCGTGCCAGAGTGCACCCCTGCTGGGCCGACAGCGCCGCAAGAACATCAGCGATCACCGGTGCGGCAGTAAGGGCAGGGGGCTGTAAGTCGTTGCGCTGGTGCGCGATCCAGCCAACCCAATTATCTGTATCGAACGGGTCGGGCATGTCAGCGGGCATTGGCGTGTTTGACTTGCTTTCGAGCTCGTTGAAAACACTCGCTGTGGAAACGCCAATTTTAGGGTTTACCAAAACGATATCCAGCATCGGGGCAGGGCCGAGCCTTTCCAACTCATTGCCAATACCGCTCATTTTGGTCAGCTCAGTCGTCATGCAAACAGGGACGTCCGCGCCAAGCGAAAGAATTGTCTTAGCGTTTGGCAAAGGAACATCCCAAAGCCGCGCTAGTGCCCGAAGTGTTGCCGCTGCATCCGCAGAGCCGCCGCCAATCCCTGAAGCCACCGGCAGGTTCTTGTGCAACGTGATAGCTGCCCCATCTGGCACCCCAAATGACCGCGCGGCACGAAGGACGAGGTTGTCGTCGTCAACCCGCAAATCATCGGCAAAAGGGCCCTCGATCGTCAGCGATAGTGTGCCGGCGGGCGCAACGTGAATTTCGTCTCCAAGGCTTGTGAACATCACCAAACTGTCGAGCAGATGATAGCCGTCGGGCCTGACCCCGGTCACATGCAGTGACAAGTTTACCTTGGCAGACGCGCGTTCAACGATCGTGCCATCAGTCACCGTTTGCGACCTCGACAGCTGGAGCAGGGGAAACGCCCTCTTCGGCGTAAACCGCATGAAGACCAATTTGAAGCTTGCGGCGAATGCGTTCGGCCTCGATTTCTTCGGGTTCGAACGATAATGCACGACGCCATTGAAAACGCGCCTCAACATCACGTCCGACCATCCAGTAAACATCCCCAAGATGGTCGCTGATGATCGGGTCATTTGGTTCCAGTTCAGCAGCGCGTTCCATCGGGGTGACTGCTTCTTGGTAACGCCCGAGCTTATAGTAGACCCAAGCAAGGCTATCGACGATTGCGCCGCTGTCTGGGCGGGCAGCAATCGCTTTTTCGATCATGGTTAGGGCTTCATCGTAGTTTTCAGTAAGCCCGCGATCGACCATCGAGTAGCCGAGGTAATTCAAAACTGAAGGCTCATTCGAGTTTATGGCAAGGGCTGCGCGAAAATCTGTTTCTGCGGCGTCCCAATTATCAAGTCGTTCATTGGAAATACCCCGCGAGTACAACAACCACCAACGGATGGTGGCCGTTTCAGGGTATCCATCAAGTGCGGCGGTATAGGACGCGCGTGCTTCGGTGTACTGTTCTTCGCGGCGATAGATATCGCCAAGGGACGCGTGGGATAGCGGCAATTCGGGATGGCTGCGTGTTAGTTGGGTTAATACCTCGATGGCTTGCTCGGATCTTTCAGCTAGTCGTAACGCCTCGGCGCGTCCGATTTCGGCGCTGTGGTATGCTGGGTCTTCAGTTGAAACCTGCGCAAATGTTTGGGCGGCGGCATCATGTTGGTCAAGCGCGTTCAACAGGCGCGCAGCGGCGATATGGGCGTCTGCATCATGAGGTGCAATATAACGTGCGGCCTGTGCGTATAGCAGCAGATAGCTTTCGTTTGCTTCCCCAGCGAGGATTTCGGACAGGCCCATGAACGCGAAAGAGATGCCCGCGCCTGGCGTTGAAATTACCCGCTCAAGATCTGGGACCTCGCCCGCTTCGATCGCATTTCGCAGTGCAGCTATCTCAGGTTCCGGATCATTTCCAAAGGCGCGGTCGGAAATGTCGGCGGCGCGCTCGAACTGTTCGAGTTGGCACAGGATTTGGAGATGCGCCACCACGGAGGCACGGGTTGGAACGACACCGACATTTGGGGGTAAATCATAAATCGCATTCGCGCCTTCCAGATCGCCCGACATGGCAAGCGCTAGGGCTTTGTGTTGCTGCCCAAAACTGCGCAGGCCAGGGGTGTCTATAACCTCATCAAAGCGCATCAGGGCGTGATCCAAGTCACCGTTACCCACATAGGCCCACGCCTGACTTAGTCCATCGATAAGTGGGCCAACTTCATGTCCGGCTTCGATTAATTCAAAAATGGCACCCCAATCTTGCGCACGCGCCGCTTGCGCCATCAACGCGATATTGGCGATCTGGCTCTCGCCGCCAGCCTCAAGGAATGGGCGGGCAATACCCGCGGCTGATTGAATTTCGCCTGTGCCGACAAAGGCGGTGATGGTTTGCTCCATCAAAGACAGATTGTTGGCATCTGATAGAAGAGCGTCGTGAAAATAGTCAGAGGCAGCAGAGTAGTCGCCAATCATCCCCGCTTGACGCGCTGCGAGGTAGGCGCCTGCGTTTGGATCAGCCGTAACCGGGTACGCGAGGGCGAATGTTGCGGCAATTGTCGAGAAGTTAAATACCGTGGAAAGGCGTGAAGGCAAGGTCAGCTCCGACATTGTGGGTTGCCGCAGCCTAAGGCCGTGGAATCGCAGGAGCAAACAACATTTCCGCTATCTTGGTGAGTGCGCGGTATCTCGCAGGGACTGAAACGAAAAAGGCCCCGCGAAAGCGAGGCCTTTTTGAATTTAATTCCGAAGTTACATGTTCGGGTAATTAGGCCCGTCGCCACCCTGTGGAACCGTCCATGTAATGTTCTGGCTCGGGTCCTTGATGTCGCACGTTTTGCAGTGAACGCAGTTCTGGAAGTTGATCTGGAACTTGCGGTCCGCTCCCTCGCCGATGAACTCATAAACACCTGCCGGGCAATAGCGTGCAGATGGCCCCGCAAAGTCAGGGAAGTTCACGGATGTCGGGATGTTCTCATCCGTCAGCTTCAAGTGCGCAGGCTGGCTTTCCTCGTGGTTGGTGAAGGAAAACGCCACGTTTGTAAGGCGGTCAAAGCTCAGCTTGCCGTCTGGCTTTGGATAATCAATTGGCTGGTGCTTCGCGGCCTTTTCAGTCGCCTCAGCATCGGACTTGCCGTGCTTGATCGTACCAAACAGTGAGAACCCGAACGTGTTTGTCCACATGTCCAAGCCACCACCGATAAGCGATGCAACCATGCCCCAGCGCGACCACATCGGTTTAACGTTGCGCACCTTCTTCAGGTCTTTGCCGATCGCACCGGTCCGTACTTCGGTTTCGTAATCTGTCAGCTCATCAGAACTACGGCCAGCACCGATAGCAGCATGTGCAGCTTCGGCTGCGGCCATGCCGGACAGCATGGCGTTATGGTTGCCCTTAATGCGCGGCACGTTGACCATGCCAACAGAACAGCCAAGCAGCGCGACGCCTGGGGCCGTCATCTTAGGCATGGACTGATAGCCGCCCTCAGTGATGGCACGCGCGCCGTAGGCAATACGTTTGCCGCCTTCCAACAGGTCCGCAACCATCGGGTGGTGCTTGAAACGCTGGAATTCCATGTATGGAAACAGGTGCGGGTTTTTGTAGTTCAGGTGAACCACGAAGCCGACGTAAACCTGATTGTTCTCAAGGTGGTAGATAAACGACCCGCCGCCCGCGTTACTGCCCAACGGCCAGCCGCTGGTGTGGGTGACTGTGCCTTCTTTGTGCTTAGCTGGGTCGATTTCCCAGATTTCTTTCATGCCGATGCCAAATTTCTGCACATCAGAATCCGCCGCAAGGTCGTATTTCGCGATGACTTCTTTGGACAGCGACCCGCGAACACCCTCAGACAGGAACACGTACTTGCCGTGCAGCTCCATGCCGGGCTCGGAATCGGGGCCGATTGTGCCGTCAGCCTCTAGGCCAAACACACCCGCAACGACACCTTTAACTTCGCCGTTGTTACCGTAAACCAGTTCGGAACACGCCATGCCCGGGAAGATTTCAACGCCAAGTTCTTCGGCCTGTTCAGCCATCCAGCGGCAAACGTTGCCCATGGAAACGATGTAGTTACCGTGGTTGTTCATCAGGGGCGGCATCGGGAAATTCGGAATGCGAATTTTGCCGGCCTCACCGAGAAGGTAGAAATTATCCTTTTTAACCGGTGTGTTAAGAGGTGCACCTTTGGCTTTCCAATCAGGAATCAATGCATCAAGCCCGCATGGATCAAGAACGGCACCAGACAAGATATGCGCCCCAACCTCAGAGCCCTTTTCAAGCACAACCACGGACAAATCCGCATCAAGTTGCTTAAGTCGGATTGCAGCGGAAAGGCCTGCTGGCCCCGCGCCTACAATCACAACGTCATATTCCATAGATTCGCGTTCTATCTCGGCCATATTGGGCCTCCCTGCGGTAAGCGTCTAAAGTTGAAAAACTGGATATAGGAGGACAAGCTTGGCGGCAATCTCGCTGCGACATAAAATTGCGTCTGGACGACCCAAACGTAACGTCTGCAAATAAAGCGGTCTGCGATGTCGATGCCCCTTGAGGCGATACCCACGTGCGGGTTAAGCATATGCACTTGTAAAACCGAAGTTACGGAATGGTTGAAATGGAAAAAATACCGCTTACACGCGCAGGCTTTGACAAGCTGGATGCTGAACTCAAGCACCTAAAGACTGTTGAACGCCCCACGATCATTCGTGCCATTTCTGATGCGCGCGAACACGGCGACCTTTCCGAGAACGCGGAATATCATTCGGCCAAGGAAAAGCAGTCCTTTATCGAAGGGCGTGTTAAGGAACTTGAAGGCGTAATTTCGCTCGCGGATGTCATTGACGTAAGCAAGCTGAGTGGCGCGATCAAGTTCGGGGCACATGTAACCTTGGTGGATGAAGATACCGATGTTGAGACGACATATCAGGTCGTCGGTGAATATGAGGCCGACATTGAAAATGGTCGCCTCAATATGAAATCCCCAATCGCGCGTGCGTTGATCGGGAAGGAAGAGGGCGACAGCGTCGAAGTACGCACGCCAGGTGGTGTTAAGTCTTACGAGATCCTTTCGATCGTTTTCAACTAAACCCCCAACTATTGGGCCATTTAAATAAGGCACTTGGCGCATGACGGACGGTCCGAACAAAGCAGATGTATCGCTCAGGGCGAGTACGCGTTCTGACGGCGTTCGTGTGACTGCGATTGAAATCATCGCGATTGTTATCAGCCTGATCTGGCTTGTTGGCGTTGCGGTGTTTTTCTTGGTTTTGCCGGGGGAAGAAGAAAGTGCAGCGCAGGTTGATAGCCTTCGGTTCGTAATGACATTGATGGCGATTTTCTTGCCGATCGCGATGATTTGGATCGCGGCACTTGCTGCGCGTTCGGCCAAGGTCGTGCGCGAAGAGAGCCAGCGCTTGCAGGCAGCAATAGACGCAATGCGCCAGACCTACGTCGCGGATCGGCAGTCTCGCGGGACAGGGATTGAACCAACCGTTGAACGTAAACTGAACGAAATTGCCCGCGCGACCCAGAAAACGGAAACAACACTGGCAACATTCGCAACCTCACGTCCGGCTGAGCGTGTTCACGCAGCGCCAATGCCCGCGGCCGCGACGGGTTCGGATGACCAGCCAAGCCTTGCACTGGGCACGACGGCCGAAGATATCGCGCCGCCAATCTCGCGCCCTGATCTGGTGCGTGCCTTGAACTTCCCGGACACCGAAGCAGACGAGGTTGGGTTCGCCGCCCTGCGTCGTGCTTTGAAGGATCGTAATTCCAAACAATTGATCCAAGCCAGCCAAGACGTGTTGACGCTTATGTCGCAAGACGGGATCTACATGGATGACCTGCGCCCAGACCGTGCGCGCGCTGAGATTTGGCGCCGCTTTTCGCAAGGCGAACGTGGTAAGTCCGTTGCAGCACTGGGCGGCATTCGGGACCGGTCTTCACTCGCACTCACCGCGGGTCGCATGCGCGAAGACGCGATTTTCCGTGATGCTGCACACCACTTCCTGCGTAAATTTGATCAAATGCTGGTCGCGTTTGAAGCTGAAGCCAGTGATGAAGACATTGCCGCGCTTGCAGAAACTCGTACCAGTCGCGCGTTTATGTTGCTGGGGCGTGTGACTGGCGCGTTCGACTAGTGATCGACTAGGTTTTACGGGTCATCGTCGTAGCGCTGTTAAAACCGAAAAAGAACTTTAGTGGGCCAAGGTACTGGTCTTCGCCTGCTACAAACCCCCTTCGTTCATAGAGCGCGCGTGCCCGCGGGTTGGTGTCAATTACGTCTAGGCGTACTTCCTTGAATCCTCGCGCGCGTGCCTCGTCGGTTATGGCATCCAGCAATGCAGTTCCAACACCCAACCCGCGTGCGTTGTCGCGTACGAATATCCCGTCCATCAGAAATCGTTCGTTTTCTGTGTCGCGTTCTAACAGCGCCAATAACCCGACACGCCACGTACTTCCGATCCATCCATAGTGACGGGCAAGGTCACGCCATGTTCCCCCAACAAGTGCACCTTTGATAGTTTTGAACCCTGCGACCCCCAGCAAAACACCAGCCTCGTCGCGTGCGCATAAGGCATGTGTCGGGTCGAGAACGCTTTCGAAAAAGGCTGTCGCACGGTGGGTTGGGCCCATAACACGACCCAGTTTTTGGCCGAAGGCTTCCCAATACATAGAAGCGATCTGCGCCCGTTCGTCTTGCTTGAAGCCTTTTGAAACTGTCACAGCCATTGTTCAGCAGCCATTAAGTTTTCTTTTGTGTTGATGTTGAAAAACGACGGGGGCGTCGTTTCGGGAAAATGTGCAGTTGCGGCGCCTTGGGCTTCGGTGAACATGCGCACCTTGCGGTGTCCTTCGGTTAAAAACGCTGCAAGTGGCTCCCGCAATGACACGGGCCAAATCCCAAACGTCCCATGAAGCCCATCTTCTGTCGCCGCGATCGCATAGCCCTCTGGGTGCGATAAGCCCGCCATAAGTAATTGGGGAACTAGGTCGCAAGGAAAAAATGGGGTATCCACGGCGACACTCACGATATGCGTGGCGCCATTTTCGTTTGCCCAATCGAGGCCAGCCAATACCCCCGCAAGCGGGCCAAGTCGTTCAGTTGTTGCATCCGCGATAACAGGAAGCTTTGAATCAAGGGGTTCATTGGCGTTTACCACAATGCGAGCGACCTGCGGTTCTAAACGATCAACCACACGCGAA
This sequence comes from Octadecabacter ascidiaceicola, assembly GCF_900185015.1. Taxonomy (GTDB): domain Bacteria; phylum Pseudomonadota; class Alphaproteobacteria; order Rhodobacterales; family Rhodobacteraceae; genus Octadecabacter; species Octadecabacter ascidiaceicola. The sequence goes on from NZ_FXYD01000004.1 coordinate 431,715, forward strand.
AGCAGCGTAGCGCCACCCAGCGAGAGGCCAGATTTCAGGGCACCACCCATTCGAGTGCCAAGGCCGCCTGCAAGAATTAGGCCAAGTGGTTCGCGCATCATTGAACGCCTTATTGTCAATTGGTTGTGCCAGAGCTATGGCGGTTGTAGCGAAATGTAAGGCAGCTTGATGACCGACGCACCCCAGAAATCATACTATTGGATTGGCTTTCGCGAAGGGCTGCCGTTCCTGTTGGTCGTGGTCCCATTCGGGCTGCTGTTTGGCGTGGTTGCAACCGAAGCGGGTTTCACGGGCGTTCAAACGATGGCTTTCTCGTCCGTTGTTTTCGCAGGTGCCGCGCAGTTCGCAGCGCTACATCTAATGGCCGAAGACGCGCCCTTCTTGATCATCGTCGCGACAGCCTTGGCGGTGAACCTGCGAATGGCGATGTATTCGGCGTCTCTGTCAGTATGGCTGGGCAAAGCGCCGCTGTGGAAACGCGCGCTCATTGCTTATGTAAACGTTGATCAAAGCTACGCGGTGTCGATCAACCGCTTTGAAGACGAACCACATTTGACACTGTCCCAACGCATCAGGTTCTTTTTTGGTGCCGTTACACCCGTATGCCCTATGTGGATCGTCGCAACGGGGCTGGGGATTTGGCTCGGTGATACAATCCCTGACTGGATGGCACTGGATTTCGCGGTGCCGATTTGCTTCCTCGCCATTATCGCCCCAATGATGCGGACATTGGCGCATATGATTGCAGCCGTTATTTCCATCGTCTTGGCGCTGGTCCTTTCTGGTCTGCCATATAACCTTGGCCTGCTCGTCGCGGCTGTCGTCGCCATGATCGTTGGCGCACAAGTCGAAGTCATGATGAACCGGAGGGCAACGACATGAGCGCGGGTTATATCTGGACGATCATCATCGTGCTTGGCATCGGCACTTATCTGATCCGCTTTTCGTTCTTGGGGCTGATTGGCGGCAAAGACCTTCCCGAATGGGCGTTGCGTCATTTGCGCTACACCGCAGTCGCGGTTTTACCGGGCCTTGTTGCGCCATTGGTACTCTGGCCCGCTGCAAACGGCGGCGAAGTTGAACCCGCCCGTCTAAGCGCCGCCTTGGTCACATTTGCCGTGGGTCTACTCACGCGCAATGTTATCGCCGCCATCACGCTTGGCGGGGCAACGTTGTTTGGCATGATCTGGTTGTTGGGCGCTTACTGAGTAGCGCTTAGCTCGCGGTCGATTTCAGCTGCGGCAATGCTTTTGTCATCGCTGTCAGTCTCACGATACTCGCGGCTACGCACACCTGGAATCCGAGCAAAATCATCCGAGAGATTACCAGGGAAGAACGTACGACGAAGGCTAGAAAAACCAGGCAAGCTGGCCAGCATCGCGGATGTGTGCGTCGTGCAAGCGGCTTTGGGCGTCGGTCCGTTGGCAATGGCGCGTTGCATAGCCATTTCAGCGACCTCTGGCGAAACGTCGACCTCTTGAACAAGGGTATAATACGTCTCACGCGAGTGGTAGGACAGGTATAGTTGGTAGATTTGCGGGTTGATGCCGAAGTGCACATCGTTGCGTTCTGGGATAGAGGAATGACCAAACGTTCCCGCCGGGTCCCAGAGCACACGCTGGCTGGCGTTGATAAGCAATCCCGTGTGAGCCCCGTTATCTGATCCAACATTTTTCATGGTGAGAAGTGTCAGCGACTTCGGGCCAGGTTCTACATAAACCACGCGGTCAATCGCGGCCTGTGGCGCGATAACTTCTTCACGCGTTACAGTTCCGCAGGCCGCAAGGCCAAGCGGTGCAGACAGCATAAATGCACGGCGTTTCATGCGTAGATTAACCGTTTACCAAAGCAATAAAGATCAGAAGCAAGATGCTGATAATCGCACCCTTCGTGACCATGCTCATGAAACCATCAAATGTTTTTTCCTGAACTGAGATGTCCATTTCGCCGTGCTTATGTTCAGCCATGTCTTGTTCCTTTGTATTCTTTGATCTCGATCTAGACGATTCAGGGGGCGTTGTCAGCCCCGCTTATCCCGTCAGGACGTCGCATCTTCCGCTTCCAGTTCCGCAGCAAGCCTGAACCCGATCCGTTCAGGTTCGTCGGCTTCAACCTGTTTTGGCAAAGCGCGCAGCATAACCGACAATTGGCTGACATGCTGGATCAGCTGTGTTTTGGTGCCAGACGGGTCGGCGCCGTAGAATGTAATAATATCAGGGTCATAGTAGCCCATGCCCTCGATTTTGATGACGCCTGAACTGTCGCCAGCAAAGCCCATTGCAACTTCGTGTTCGTTGTCGAGCTGTTTTTCAAAGTTCTGGATGTACAAAATCAACCGCTCATAGGCCCAACGTGCGGGACTCTTGGGGTCCGTTCCTTTTATCGCACTAGCGTCTGGCGCGCATTTATTTGGGTCCGTGTGGACCTCGCGAAGCTGCGGCAGGGCATCCAATTCCAGTGCTTCTGCAGAAGTGTCTATTTGGTCATCCATGAATGTCTTCTCGGCTAAAGGGGCAGGGCGGTTGTGTCTTTGATGTCTTCCATAACGAAACTTGCCGAAATATCCGAAACAGAAATTCGTGATGTCAGACGTTTGTAAAAGGTATCGTAGGCTGCAACATCTGCAAGGCGAACCGATAATACGTAATCCAAGTCCCCCGTCATACGCTGGGCAGTGGTAATTTCCGGCAACGCAGCAACTGCAACGGCAAAATCCTTTCGCCATGCATCCGAGTGGTGATCGGTGCGGATCAAAACCAACACCGTAAGCGGACAGCCGAGTTTAATCGGGTCAAGCAATGCCACCCGCGCACGAATTACGCCGCTCGCTTCCATTGCCTTTATGCGCCGCCAACAGGCGTTGCGCGATAGAGCGACTTTCTCAGAAATCGCATCAACGGATTCTGTTGCATCGTTTTGCAGAATGTCGAGTATTCTGTGGTCAATTGTGTCCAGTTGGTGGTTCATGTTGGGATACTATCCCAATTTTAGGCATAGAAGCTAGGAATTTTGGGACGTTTTTCGCGTGATCTCGAAATAGTTTTGTGAAAATCACCAACAGGAACCCGAATATGTCAGATTCTACGAACACAAACCGCCCTTCCAGCCTAATCGATCGTTGGTTTTTGGCGCACCCCGCAACGGTTAATGAGACATATTTCCAGCACATGCGTTTTGCGTTTGGGTTTGCATTCTGGCTTATCACGGCTGGCCTTGCGGCTGTGATCCACGCGGTTTTTCCTGCTCTATGCGAGACAACAGCCAGCCGAATCTTGCGCAAATTGACCGATCGCATCGACGCGCGTCACTGATATGTGCCGGATTGCTGCCTATTCCGGGCCATCTATTCCGCTGGAAAACATTGTCGTGCGCCCCAAACATTCGTTGCTGGAACAAAGTCAGCACGCGAGTGAGGCGAAGTTGGCTGTAAATGGCGACGGGTTCGGCATCGCGTGGTACGATCAGGACGAAGCACCAGGCCTTTATCGCGACGTGTTACCTGCCTGGGCTGATGGCAACCTGACGAGCCTGTGTCGCATGGTCCGATCACGTCTGTTTATTGCCCATGTGCGTGCCGGCACGGTCGGTGAAACAAGCCGCCAAAATTGCCATCCGTTCAGCTATGGCCGTTGGTCATTTTGCCACAATGGGCAGGTGCCGCATTTTCCAACGATCCGGCGTCGCCTTGAGGCAGCTTTACCCGATCATCTTTACAACGCGCGTGGAGGGTCAACTGATAGCGAGATGATTTTCCTGACCTTGCTGGCAAATGGTTTGGCGAACGACCCAGATACGGCGATGGCGGCGACACTGGAACAGATTGGCGCTGGGCGCGATCCGGTTAAGTTGACCTGCGTATTTTCGGATGGTCAAACGCTGTTTGGGTTTCGCCATGCATCTAAAGGAAACGCGCCGACACTTTATGCATCAGATACCTTGGACAATGGCGGATTGGCCTTTGCATCTGAGCCATTGGATGGCGGGGCATGGGACGCTGTGCCCCAGGGCGAAATCGTGGAATTGGCTGGGCTTAAGTCCTGTCAAGCAGCCTGAAACCAGTAGGCTTCGTCGCGCAACTCACGCGTGGCTCGGCCGGTTTGGTGCAGGTGGTTCAGGTGGGCCAGTGCCTCGACCAAAGCTAACCCATAAACACCTTCGCTGATTTCACGCTTGAACAATGGTGCAAAGCAATCGCCAGCGCGTTTGGGTTCAGCGATATGCGCCGCTAGGCGTTTCAGCCCGCCATGATGGTTGTCGATAAGCTGCTTCATGCGTTTGGGCAGCCCGGTGAAGGGTAGCTTATGCCCGCCCAGCACCAGATGGTCTTCTCGCGCGAACTGCGCAAGACGTTCGCATGCTTCCAACCATTCCGCCAACGGATCAGCGTCTGGTTCGGTTGGGTAAACACCGATGTTTGGGCTGATAGAAGGCAACAATTGATCGCCACCGATCACCAAATTATCGTCACGGCTCCAGAAGGTTGCATGTTCCGGCGCGTGGCCGTTCCCCATGCGAATGTCCCATGTGCGCCCGCCCATCTGGATCGTGCCACCCTCTTGCAGGCGGGTGAAACCAAGCGGCAAAGGATGGACGCAATCGGCAAAATTAAACGGACGGTCCTCGCGGCGTTTCGCGAGCATTTCAGGGTCCATACCAGCTCGTTGATAGAACTTGATCGACTGCGACGGGTATGCGGGCTGTTCATCCAACGTCAGCATTCGCGCCATCAGCCAACCAGTGCGCGGCATTGCCAGTTCTGCACCCGCCTCTTGGAACCATCCCGCCAAACCGATATGATCGGGGTGGTGATGGGTGCCAATAATGCGATTCACGCGCTTACCCGCCAGTGGCCCCGCCAACAGTGTTTCCCAAATTGCACGGGTCTTGCGGGAGTCAAAGCCCGTGTCGATAATTGTCCAACCGTCCCCGTCGTCCAGCGCATAGACGTTCACATGGTCCAACGCCATCGGCAGCGGCAGGCGCATCCACAATACACCATCAGCAATGACCGTGGCCTCGCCATGTTCAGGCGGTTCTGGCCAAGGGTAGTGAATTTTTCCATCAGCCATTTCGCGGGTGATCCTTCGCAAGTCGCTCGTTTCCACGGCGGTAGTTCCCAGTTAGTCGAGCCATACTGTCCTGCGCGTCAGAAGGCGATGCTTCGTTCATGTCTTCCATGAATTCCGCAGCAGTGTCACCGCGCAGCGTCGTTGCGACGCGCCTATGGTGCGAGATCACAACATCGCCGTTTTTCCGGTACTTATATGAAAAGCCGGAAGGCGCCCCGCTCATGACGCGAGATCATCAATCGTGACCGCCATAAGGTCATCCGCGCCTTCGCGAACATGCGCCAAAAGCCCGATGTGTTCAGGCAAGGTGCGTTTGATATAAAAAGTCGCCAAACGTTTGCGTGCGCCATCATCGCTTAGGGCCGCCGCAAGATGATAGTGCCCGCCAAGAACACGCGCAAAGGCGCGAAGGTATGGCACAGCCCCCGCAAAGCGGTCGTTCAAATCTTGGGACACCAACCACTCGGTTGTTTCGCGCAATGTTTCGGCCGCCAGCCACACGGGTTCAGCCAAGTCAGGCAAAGTCGCCTTGCCCGCTTCGGCAGCAGCCTCGATTTCATCGAGGAGTGCAAAGGCGGCATCGCCGTTGTCCATCATTTTACGGGCCACAAGGTCCATCGCCTGGATGCCATTCGTACCTTCGTAAATCGTGGTGACGCGAACATCGCGGGCGTATTGGGCGGCACCAGTTTCCTCAATAAATCCCATACCGCCGTGGGTCTGAATGCCAGTCGCGGCGACTTCGACACCAATGTCAGTTCCAAAGGCTTTGGAAATCGGTGTCAGCAAGGCAGCGCGCGCATCCCACGCATCGTCACCCGTCGCAGTTGCCATATCAATTGCCACCGCATTCGCGAGGGAAATTGCCCGCGCAGCGAAAACGTCAGCCTTCATGGAAGCGAGCATCCTGCGCACATCCGCGTGTTCTGCAATGGTGCCTGTGCCCTTGGCTTTGCCCTGCTTTCGATCAGTCGCGTAGGTCAATGCGTGTTGATATGCAGCTTCCGCGACACCGATACCTTGGGTCGCCACGCCAAGGCGTGCGTTGTTCATCATCGTAAACATCGCTGCCAAACCCGCGTGTGGTTCGCCAACAAGCCAGCCTTTCGCGTTGCTATATTCCATTACCGCGGTTGGTGAGCCGTGCAGCCCCATCTTGTGTTCCAAGCTGACAACCCGCAGCGAGTTACGCTCGCCCAAGTTTCCATCTTCGTCGGGAATGAACTTCGGCACCATGAACAGGCTGATCCCTTTAACGCCGTCCACCGCATCGGGCAGGCGTGCCAAGACAAGGTGGCAAACGTTTTCAGCGAAATCATTGTCGCCCCATGAGATATAGATTTTCTGGCCAGAAACAGCGTAACTGCCGTCATTGTTCGGTTCAGCCTTAGATCGCAATGCACCAACGTCGGATCCGGCCTGCGGCTCTGTCAGGTTCATCGTACCCGTCCATTCGCCGGAAATTAGCTTGGGCAGATAAATCTCCTTAAGGGCGTCGCTCGCATGGTGTTCCAGCGCTTCGATCTGGCCCTGACACATCAGTGGATTTAGCTGTAGTGACAAGCACGCACCCGCCATCATGTCATTTACGGTGGTCGCCAAAGTGAGCGGCAACCCCATGCCGCCATTTTCAGGCGACGCGGAAATCCCAATCCAGCCACCCTCTGCAATGGCTTTAAATCCTTCTGCGAACCCCGGTGAAGTCCGTACGATCCCGTTTTCCAAGACCGCAGGATGCTCATCCCCCGGTCGTTGCAAAGGCGCAAGGACCTCGTCACTTAACTTCGCGGCCTCAGTTAGGATTGCGACACACATATCTGGTGTGGCATCTGAAAAACGGTCAGTGGCAGCGACTTGGTCGAAGTCGACGACATGATCCAGCAAGAAACGAAAGTCTGAGATAGGCGAGCTATAGGGCATAGGATGTCTCCGAGGGGAGGAAGTTTCAAACAGGGTGCCTTGGAATCGAAAGGGCAGCCGCGTATGTGAGTGCTAACTGAAAGGCTAGTCACATGTGCCATACCCGCAACCAAAACGCGACGTCATGAATAGTATTACTACACAAATATTTGCAGATGATGTTGCCGGTTTGAGGGGCGCTGCTGAGGTGCTATCAGCGGGTGGGCTTGTCGCATTTCCGACGGAAACTGTGTACGGGTTAGGTGTTGATGCGCGCAATAGCGACGCGGTCGCAGGGCTTTACGCAGCTAAAGGACGACCGAGTTTCAATCCGCTGATTGTGCATGTTGCCAGTATAGAGGCTGCCGAAGAATTCGTTGTGTTTGACGATATCGCGCGCGCGTTGGCACAAGCATTCTGGCCGGGTGCATTGACGCTCGTGTTGCCCCTGCGCCCAGACGCTGGAATTTCACCATTGGTTACGGCTGGCTTGGATACGCTCGCCGTGCGCGTACCGGATCACCCTGTTGCGTATGGATTGATGGAAGCATTTGCTGGACCTATTGCTGCGCCATCTGCGAACCCCTCCGGTCAAATCAGCGCGACTAAGTTTGCCCATGTGCAGAGCCAGATGTCAGGCCGGATCGACGGTATCGTCGACGGTGGCGATTGTGGTGTTGGGCTTGAGTCCACAATCATTGCATCCCAACCCGTGCCGACATTGCTGCGGGCGGGTGGGCTTCCTGCCGAGGCATTAGAAGCCGCATTGGGTGACAAACTTGCGCTTGCAGGTGACACCGCCGCGCCGTCATCCCCAGGACAATTGGCGTCCCATTACGCGCCAAAAGGAACAGTGCGATTAAACGCGACTGAAGTTGAGGTTGGCGAAACCTTGTTGGGCTTTGGCGCTGTAGACGCCGCGGTCAATCTTTCACCATCAGGTGATCTGGTCGAAGCCGCCGCGAACTTGTTTGACGCATTGCACCAGCTAAACGCGCTAGGTGCAGAAAAAATCGCCGTATCCCCGATCCCCGATCATGGGTTGGGGCGCGCAATCAACGACAGGCTGCGCCGTGCCGCCGCGCCCCGTTCAGGCGCTGCCGCCTGAGGCCGACAACATGAGCGGATCAACGCCAAGGATTTTTAGCGCAGCACTCCATTTATGCTCAGCCGCGCGGCCAAACAGAATGTCTTCATTGGCATCGCTCACCAGCCAACCATTGTTGACAAGCTCACCCTCCAGCTGGCCAGGTCCCCAACCTGCGTACCCAAGGCCCAGCATTGACCGATTTGGCCCGCTGCCTGTGGCAATATCTTCCAGAATGTCGAGGGTCGCAGTCATAGCGACGCCATCCGCAACCTCCATCGTGCCCGCGCCCGACGCATAGTCCGAGGTATGTAAAACAAAACCGCGCCCTGTTTCGACCGGCCCACCATAGTGGATACGAACGTCCACCGTCAGCTCGCCATCATCTATCGACAGCTGCTCAAGCAGTTCGGAAAAGCGCACGCCGGTCGCTGGTTTGTTGATGATCAACCCCATCGACCCTTCCGAAGAATGCGCACAGATATAAATCACCGCATGATCAAAACGCGGATCCCCCATATCAGGCATCGCAATCAGAAGTTTGCCAGTAAGGTCAGTGATGTCAGTCATGCCTTAATGATGGGGGCGCGGCTTGCTGTGCGCAAGAGCCACAGCGCGTGATACTGACATATCGCTAACCCAATCGTGACTTCCTTTTGCAGGGCGTTTGGCGGACTAAGGCATATGACATCAAAGATTCTCTCCTCTGTTCTCGCGCTTTGCATGGCGGCTCCCGCTCTTGCGGGGCCAACAGATGGCGTTGTTGAACTGGAAATTCTCGAAGGTTGGCGCACGAACAACGGTACGCATATGGCGGGCCTTCAGGTGCGTCTCGCGCCCGGTTGGAAAACCTATTGGCGCGCTCCCGGTGATGGCGGAATTCCACCGCGTTTTGCTTGGCAGGGCTCCAGAAACTTTGATGGCGTGTCGATGCACTGGCCTGTCCCAGAAGTGTTTCACCAAGGCGGCATGCGTTCTATCGGATACAGCGAAGTCGTTGTGATACCCCTTGAATTGAACGTCACCAACCAAAGCGCCCCTGTGCAAATGCGCGGACAAGTACAAATCGGCATCTGTGATGAAATCTGCGTACCCCTCATGTTGGACTTTGATGCTCTACTGCCAACGAACGGCGCACGCGATCCGATGATTGTTGCAGCCTTGCTGGACCGCCCCCAAACCGCACAAGAGGCGGGGGTAGGCGCAGTAACCTGTTCAATCACCCCAATTGACGACGGATTACAGGTGACGACACGGGTCGCAATGGCCGCCATGGGTGCAAGCGAGGATGTAGTAATCGAAGCGGGCGATCAGCAAGTTTGGGTATCCCAGCCAGAAACGTGGCGCGAAGGTGACGCTTTGTTCGCGCGGTCTGATATGATCCACGTGAACGGTGGCGGCTTTGCGTTGAACCGCTCTGAAGTGCGTATCACAGTCATGGCGGACGGGCACTCTGTCGATATTCAAGGGTGTGACGCGGGTTAGGCCGCTCTACGCAACCGCGCCATTCTGAACTCCACGACGACATAGATCGCCAGCAGCCAAAGCAATGTCGCAATCAAGAACACCCCGATTGCCAAACCAACGCCCGCGATCTGAAACGGCAACAGCGCCCATTTCGACTCTGTCAGCATCACCGGCGCAACGATCATGCCGAAAAGGGCAGCAGCCCCAAACGCCGCGATGCGCGTTGGCGTTGAAATGCCACGGGATGAGCTTGTTAGCCCACGTTTGGCTGATCGAACCTGAACTGCAACATCGCTCTGCATCGCCATCAGTGACGGCACAATGAACAACACCAACACCATGCCAAAACCCAACCCATAAACGAGGGTGATGACGGTTGGTTTCAGGAACTCCGCTTGGCTAGACCCCTCATATAACAACGGGGCGAGGCCCAGAACCGTGGTGAGGGTCGTCAGCAGCACGGGGCGCAAACGGTCGCTGACACCATCAATAATTGCGGGAATAATCCCGCGTGTTTCGGCGTACTCATCGATAGTTTTCACCAGCACGATTGAATCGTTGATGATGATACCCGTCATTCCAAGCAGCCCCACAACCGTGAACATCGACAACGGAACATCCCATACAGCGTGGCCGTAGATTGTCCCGATCAGACCAAACGGAATGATCGCCATAACGACAAGCGGGCGGGTCCAGCTTTGGAAAATCCATGCAAGCGTTAGGAAGATGCCCGTCAGGCAGAAAATCAAACCTGTACGCGCATCATTGAGGAATTCGTCCTCTTGCTCGCTCAACCCCGACAGGGACGTGGATACCCCATAAGACGCTTTGACCCTCGGCAGGATGTCCTCTTGGATCAGCCTTTGAATTTCCGCTGCGCGATCCGCGTCATCATCGGTCAAATCGCCCGTGACCGAAATCAGTTGCACGCCATTCTCACGGTTCACAGTTGAAAAGCCAGTTCGCGATTGCACGGTCACAATATCGGCCAGCGGAACATAAGCGCCCGACGTTGCCCGCATTTGCGTACGATCAAGGAAATCCGCGGTAAGCTCACCTTCAGGCAGTTCAACACGGATCGTCGCGGAACGCGGCCCATCTGGATACGTCGCCGCCTCAATGCCCCCCAAACGGTTGCGTAACACGCGCCCAAGCCCGTCGATGGTAAACCCAAGCGCTTGGCCTTGCGGGGTCAGCTCCAAGATCAATTCTTCCTTGTCATAGGCTAGAGAATCTTCAACTGCTGAAACTTCACCAAACTGCGCCAATTCCGTCTTCAGGGCTTCGGCCGCCGCTTTCAGAATTTCAGAGGACGCACCAAAAAGCTGAATATCGATGTCATCCCCTCCCGGTCCGCTCCCGAAGCGACGGAAGGAAACTGTCTCTAGCATAGGGTGGCGAACCACGCGCTCCTGAAGCTCTGTGATGAAAGCAAAGCTGGAGTACGGACGACTGTCCGCGTCGATCAACTCAATCGCGATAGCGCCCAGCTGATCGGCGTCTTTGTTCTCAGTCCCCGCGATACCACGCCCAGAATTGCCGCCAATTTCCGCGATCACATAGTCCAGCGGATTGGCACCATACTCCGCCTCATATTCCGCACCAACGGCCTGTGTGATCTCCTGCAGGGACGCCATCATCTCCAGCGTATCTTCGCGGGTCGCACCGGGGAGCATGGCAAAATTCGCCGTAACGCTGCCTTGCTCCGGCGAGTTGAAGAACCGCCACTGAACATCACCGCGAATAAACGATGCAGCCTGCACGGACAGCAATACAATAGCGAACGCCATGACTGGATAGCGCGCCCAAATCACACCAGCCATGAACGGGCGGAACGCGTGTTCTTTGAACCAGTCAAACCCACGGTTCACAAAACGCGATGGCGCGTCATACCATTTTTTCCCGCCAGCACGGGACAGCGCCTTGTACATATGGTGCGGCAGAATGAAGAAGCACTCGATCAGGGACGCAATCAGAACGACGATCACAGTAAAAGGAATATCTGCGATCAAATCCCCAAATCGCCCGCCAATGATGATCAAACCAAAGAACGCGATGATCGTCGTCAGGGTCGCGGAAAACACAGGGCTGAACATTTTCTTGGCGGCATTTTCAGCCGCATCAGCCGCGCTTTCACCAAGTTTTCGATACCGATAATCCGCGTGCTCCCCCACAACAATTGCGTCATCAACGACAATACCAAGCGTGATGATCAGCGCGAATAGCGAGATCATATTGATCGTCAGCCCCGAGGCATACATCAGCGCAATCGCGCCACACATCGCCACAGGAATACCCGCTGCGACCCAAAACGCCGTGCGGGCGTTCAGGAACAAGAAAAGCAACGTGACCACCAACCCAAGCCCCATCAGCGCATTTGCATAGAGGATATTCAGACGCCCCGTGATCAGTTCGGCACGCGCGCGGATCAGCTCAATCTCGGACCCAGCGGGCAAGGTCGCCGCATAGGCCTCGGCGACTTCTTCAACAGTTTCTTGTACCTGAATGGCGTCGCCAGTCGCAGCACGATCAACGCGGATCGTTATGGCGGGATTGTCGCCAACAAAATACGCGCGCTCACGGTCAACGCCTTCAACAAACACCTTCGCGATATCGCCAATCAACAACGTCGCACCGGTTTCATCCGTGCGCAAAACAATCGTTTCAATTTCGTCGGCGGTGCGTTTCTCAACGCCTGTTCGCACACGCGCCGAACTGGTGACATCGCCCGCGGGGTCAGCGTTCACTTCCTCGGCAATCGCCGCAGAAATGTCAGCCATCGAAATATCGTGTTGGATCAACGCAAGCGACGGCACTTCGATGATAGTCGATGGGGCCGCAACCCCACGAATGGTGGTTCGGGTCACGCCTCGCGCAAACAAACGCACGCTAAATTCATCCGCAAAACGGCCCAGTTGTTCAGGCGCGACGGGACCTGTGATGACAACATCTGTCACACGGTCTGACCACTGTCCGCGCCGCACGTTAGGGTCCTCGGCATCGTCAGGCAGGTTTGACGTTGCATCAACAGCCAGCTGCACGTCCTCAGTTGCTTTGGCCATGTCCCAACCGGGCGAGAATTCCATCGAAATTCGCGCGGACCCCTCGGAGGATCTCGAAAACGTATTTGTTACGCCTTCCACGCCAAGCAGTGCAGGTTGCAGGACTTGAACTATCGCGTCGTCAACATCTTCGGCCCCCGCACCGGACCACTGAACCGAGACAGTGACGTTGTCGACAATAACATCAGGAAAGAACTGCGCACGCATTTTGGGGTAGGCGGCAAAACCAGCTGCCAACACGATCACCATTAGCAAGTTCGCGGCGGTGCGGTGGCGGGTCATGTAAGAAAGGATGCCGCGGATCAAGGGTTACGTTCCCATCCGCTCTTCAAGGCGGTTCACCACGTCGGCGGGCACCTCGTCTTGTTCTAGCTGTCCAAGGGTGCGCGTTTTCGCTGGTGGCGGCATGCGTGAACCTTCGACAAACTCAATGAGGCGTGCGCGGCGTTCTGGATCAAGCGTAATCATTTCAGTGGGTTCTGGTGCCTCCGCTTCCGCATTCGGGTCAATCGGCAGCACTGCAATACCTGCACCCAACAGCGGCGAGCGCTCCACGACAACCTGTTGGCCATAAAGCGATGGCGCACGAATAATGACATCATCCCCTTGTCGGCGAAGGACTTCGACGGGAATTTCCTCAAGGCGGTTTCCCTCGGCCAGCAAAAGCGCGCTACTGTTTGATCCAATCGCGGTAGATGGCACCATCGCAACGCCGCGCAAGTCGGGCTCGGTCACAGTGACGGTTACAAAATCACCCGCGCGCAGGCCAGCAGTTGAATCGAGACGGGCAAACAGCAATCGTCCGGTCTGGCCGTCACCAACATTCGCGCTTTCGCGGGTGATTTGACCTGCTGCTTCCAAACGCAGGTCTTGCGCATCAAGTGAAATGATCACGTCAGCGTTTCCAAGTCTGCCATCGGCCCCAGTCAGCCGCGCATACTGAGCAGTGGATAGGCGGAATGACACCTCAAGTTTGTCATTCTCGACGAGATCCCCAAGATGCTCGTTTGACGTAACACGCACGCCTTGGGTGATGCTCACATCGGACAAAGTTCCTGAAAACGGTGCGAATACTTCAGTATCTGCGACCACACGATCCGCATCTTCTAAGTTCAAACGCGCACGGTCTAACCGTGTCGCTGCCTGATCCAGCCGTGCTTGCGCTTGCGCCAGAACTTGGCGACGTGACAGGACGGCTTGGTTCGCACCTGACAAAGCCAGTTCCGCCGTTTCAATCGCGGCGGCCGTACCAACTCCGCGTGCGGCTAGATCATTCTGACGTGTCAGCGCTTGTTGGCGCAAAACAGCCTGTTGTTCGGCAGCGGCAACTTCGTCTTGCTCTAGGGTCAATGCGCGATCCGCGTCTCGAAGCTCTGCTTCAGCATCGCGCAAGTCCGCTGCGATGCGGTCCCGTGCGGATTGCGCATCGCGCGGGTCAATCTTGACGATCAGCTCACCTTCAAGAACCCGTCCGCCATCTGCAAAGTTCGGAGAAACCTCTAGCACAGTGCCACTTGATAGCGCCCGCAAGGCAAACGTGTTTGCGCTGCTCAGTTCTCCGAACACGACCAATTCAGGCGCAATCGTTTTTGGCGTTACCGTCACCACATTCACCGACAACACGCGCTCGCGCTGCGGAAAACTGCGGGGCTCTGCGTTCATGCGTTCGTTCACTGCAAGGCGCACCGTGTTACCTGCCCACGCAAACAGCGCCAGCGTAAGTGCAAATAGAAAGATACCAACAAGGCTACGTCTTAGGAATTGCATGTCTTAGGCCTTATTTAGCGGGTCAATAACAACGTAGCGCATGTCGCCCAAGGACCAAGCCGAATGGCGTCACGCGTGGGTTATACGCACGCGATTGTTATTTCCGTCGCTGATGTTCGTCTAATCTTGGAAGTATTTCGACGAAATTGCAGGGGTTGTGCCGATAATCGAGCTGTTTAACGAGAATTTCGTCCCACGCATCCTTGCACGCACCCGTGCTACCCGGCAGGGCAAACAGATATGTGCCATTCGCCACACCACCCGTCGCACGGCTTTGAACGGCACTCGTCCCGATCTTTTGCATAGAGACAATCGTGAACACGGTCCCAAACGCGTCGATCTCTTTTTCATAAACATCGCGGTGCGCTTCAACGGTCACATCGCGCCCCGTAAGACCAGTGCCACCCGTGCTTAGGATCACGTCAATGTCTGGATCAGCACACCAGCTGCGCAACTGATCCGCGATTTCCGCCCGCTCATCACGCAGGATTTTACGATCTGCGAGGATGTGCCCTGCCTTTTCCAGCCGGTCGACTAGCGTTTGCCCTGATCGATCATCCTCGATGCCGCGCGTGTCGCTCACGCTTAAAATCGCGATGCGGACAGGGATAAACGAACGGGTTTTATCTAGGCTCATGTCAGGTCTTTCATGCGGGCTTTGAGGGAGAGCAGGTCCGCCCACGCATCGCGTTTCGCCGCTGGGTTGGTGAGCAAATACGCAGGCGCGAACATCGGAATAGCAGCCAGCCCTGCGGCCTCGGTCCAACCACCGCGCAATCGCGTCATGCCGCTTTTCTTGATCAGCGCATGACACGGCCCATTCCCCATCAAGATCAGGATTTTTGGCGTAGCCAGCGCGATATGGCGTTCAAGGAACGGCAGCATCATCGCCAGTTCAGTCGCATTCGGGTCGCGGTTTTGCGGCGGGTTCCATGGGATCACTGGGGCCATATAAACAGGCGCATCGCCACTGCGGCCAAGCCCGATGGCGGCAAGCATTTTGTCCAAAAGAATACCTGCACGCCCTGCGAACATCTCGCCGGCGCGGTCATCTTCGCGATCCGGCGCATCCGAAATGATCATCACGGACGCACCTGCTTCACCACCTGAAAACACCAGATTGCGCGCCGCATCTTTCAACGCACAGCCTTCAAACGCGGCCATCGCCGCTTTCAACCCTGCAAGGTCCTGTGCTGCATTCGCGCTTTCGCGAGCAAGCGCACCATAGTCAATATCAGGTGCCGCGGGCGGCAAAGGTGGGGCTGTTTCAGGCAATGCCGCGGCTTTCGGCTTAGGCTTGGAAACTTCAAGCGCGTAGCGGTCAATCGGTTCATCGCCAATCGCCTCATCCACGCCCATCTCGACCTGCCAATCAAGCAGTGCCTTCGCAGTCCAATATTCGATCCCTGATTCCATGCGCCATCTTAGCCTGCGCATTGCATGAGATCACGCGCTGATCTTGCCGCCGCCCGCGACCCCCCATATAAGCAGCGCAGTCAATTCGGAGGTCCCATGACATTTCGCGCGCCGCACCTGCTTGGCATAGAGCACCTCCACCCAACGGAAATCACGACTTTGCTAGACTTGGCGGACCAATACGCCGAAGATAACCGCAAGGGTCGGGCCCACCGAAACGTGCTCGAGGGGATGACCCAGATCAACATGTTCTTCGAAAATTCGACCCGAACACAGGCGAGTTTCGAGATTGCAGGCAAGCGTCTTGGCGCGGATGTGATGAACATGGCGATGCAGGCGTCCAGCATCAAAAAGGGCGAAACCCTGATTGATACCGCGCTGACCCTGAATGCCATGCGCCCCGATTTGCTTGTGGTGCGTCACCCGAATTCCGGCGCTGTTGATTTGTTGGCACAGAAAGTGAACTGCGCGGTGTTGAACGCGGGCGATGGCCGCCATGAACACCCAACGCAGGCCTTGCTTGATGCGCTGACGATCCGCCGTGCAAAGGGGCGCTTGCACCGCCTATCCATCGCGATTTGTGGCGACGTGGCGCATAGCCGTGTGGCACGTTCCAACATCATGTTGCTTGGTAAAATGGAAAACCGCGTGCGTTTGGTTGGCCCCCCAACTTTACTGCCATCCGGCGTCGAAGAGTTCGGCGTCGAAGTGTTCCACGACATGCGAGAAGGCCTGAAGGACGTCGACGTCGTGATGATGCTGCGCCTCCAGAAAGAACGCATGGACGGCGGGTTCATCCCGTCCGAGCGCGAATACTTCCACCGTTACGGGTTGGACGCCGAAAAGCTAAGCCATGCCAAAGACGACGCCATCGTCATGCACCCGGGCCCGATGAACCGCGGCGTTGAAATTGACGGCACCATTGCCGACGACATCAACCGCAGTGTGATCCAAGAACAGGTCGAAATGGGTGTCGCCGTGCGCATGGCCGCCATGGACCTTCTGGCGCAAAACCTGCGTGCAAAACGAGGCGCAAAGGCCGCTGGGGTGATGGTGTGAGGGCAGCGCCGCAACTGGTCGCTGGGGAAGAAGTGCTTCACCAGCATGTCCCGAACCTTGGGGCGTTCAAGCGCACTGCGCTTTTGATGTTGGCGATTACCATCATTCCAACCGCCGTTATCCTCATGTTGTTTCCCGACTCGGTATGGGGGGTTGCTCCGATGTTCTTGACCTGCCTTCTACTGACGCAGGAACGGTTCAACTTGGGCAAATACGCGGCTTGGATCACGAATAAGCGGGTCATTCTCCAAGGGGATGAAGAGGTCGCGCTGGACGACATTTCTTCGGTCAAAGTATCTGCCAACGCTGTACGTCTCGAGTATGGGCCGGATGGTCAAAAGGCCAAACTGTATTACGCGAAAGATCGGGCCGCTTTGAAACAATTGATCGACGGCGCGCTGGTAGCTGCGCAATGAGTACGATTGTGTCTAATACAGTCTCCGCAACCGAACGCGGGCTAATACGCCTCTACAGCATAGAAATGCCGGCTGAAGAAACCCCCGCCTTTATAGATCAACCGCTCGAAGATGACGCAGTGTGGCCAGTGATGGACGCATTGGGTGCGCGGTATTTGGATAGTGATTTCATCGAAGTGTTCGACGTTGCTTCGCTTGAAGAAATTGGCTTCAAAGGGTACCTAATACTCGGGAATGGTGTCGCTGAAGAAGACGTCGCCCCTTACGCAGAGCTGTTGGATCAAGTCACTGGTACTGTGTTGATGGTCGTTAGCTCGGCGTTTGGCGGCTTCGAACAGGAACTGTCACCGAAACGCCCCCTGCGTCATATCGCAACGTTCAAAGAAGCTTCCGCACCCGTTCAGTTCGAACAATTGCCACGCGAAAGCGCTAAAGGGGTGGTCGGGGATACCCCAATGAAAAAGAAACCGTCAGATGCCGCGATGTCGGGGCGTATCGCAACGCTAGCCTTGTTGGTTATGTTTCTGCTGGTTGCTCTGATGATCTGGGTCGCAAGATGATGATGTCCCTTACCCCAACAGCGAAACTGCGGGACGGTGAGACCGTTTTGGCGTCGTGTCGCGGGGATCGGATGACTTATTGGCGCGAAATGGCGTGGCTGGCCGCTATTGCGATGGTGTTGGGCATGGTTGTGCTTTGGCTCATCGGCAATCCGCACGTCTGGACGGGTGGTGTTGGTGGTTTGGCCGCGATCATGATCCGCGCGCTTTATCTTGCGACCGATGATCTCAAGGTGCGCTGGGATTTGACCGACCAACGCCTTCTGGGCCCCGGCGATCGTGACATCGCCTTGCGCGACATCTCAATCGTTCGTCCCTTCCTGTCAGCCGTCCAAATCGTAACTGCCAATGGCGATAAACACCTCATCAAATATCAGGCAGACCGCGATGCGGTTGTCACTGCAATCCAACAGGCGCCTGCACGCACCACTTGACCGCGCGCGTTATTTTTCATTGAAAGACCACCATGCGCATCCTTTTTGAAAACGCCCGCCTGATTGATCCGGAAACTGGTACCGACGCGATTGGGTCGCTGATGGTGGTCGACGGGCTGATCGCCGAAAACACCGGAAAACCGGATGAGGTCATCGACTGCGGCGGCAAATGCCTCGCTCCCGGTATCGTCGACATTGGCGTGAAGGTCTCTGAACCGGGTGAACGCCACAAAGAAAGTTTTGCTTCTGCGGGCCGTGCAGCGGTGGCAGGCGGGATCACCACCATCGTCACCCGCCCCGATACCAGCCCCGCGATTGACACCCCTGAAACGCTGGAATTTGTCGAACGTCGCGCCAGCATTGATGCGGCGGTGAACGTCCTGCCAATGGCCGCCCTGACAAAAGGGCGCGATGGCAAGGAAATGACCGAGATCGGTTTTTTGATGGACGCAGGCGCTGCGGCCTTCACCGATTGCGACCGCGTTGTCACCAACACCAAAGTCTTCAGCCGCGTGCTGACCTATGCCCATTCTCTTGGCGCGTTGGTTATCGGCCATGTCCAAGAACCGGGCTTGTCTGCTGGCGGCTCTGTGACCTCTGGAAAGTTCGCAACCTTGCGCGGGCTGTCTGGTGTTTCACCAATGGCGGAACGCATGGGGCTGGATCGCGACATTGCCCTGCTCGAAATGACGGGCGCCGCCTATCACGTCGATCAAATCACCACCGCCCGCGCATTGCCTGCACTGGAACGCGCCAAGGCGAACGGGCTGAACATCACCGCAGGTGTCGGCATTCACCACCTCACGCTGAACGAAATGGACGTCGCCGATTACCGCACGTTCTTTAAACTCAAACCGCCCCTGCGCTCCGAGGATGACCGTTTGGCGGTTGTCGAGGCCGTGGCCTCCGGCCTGATCGACATCATCAGCTCGATGCACACGCCCCAAGACGAAGAATCCAAACGCTTGCCGTTTGAAGAAGCCGCATCCGGCGCCGTGGCGCTCGAAACCCTGCTGTCCGCGGCGCTGCGTCTGGTCCACGCGGGTCACATGGATTTGCCGCACTTGTTCCGCGCCCTCGCGCTGAACCCCGCCAACCGCCTCGGCCTAACGTGCGGTCGCCTTTCCGTTGGTGCACCTGCTGATCTGGTTCTGTTTGATCCCGATGTAAGTTGGAAGCTCGACCGTTCCAAGTTGCTCTCGAAGTCCAAAAACACCCCCTTTGACGAGGCCATATTGCAAGGCAAAGTGATCGCGACCTACGTCGGTGGCATCAACAAAACAGAAAGCTTGGCCAATGCTTGAACTCGTTAGCTCAGGGTCAACATTGCTGCTTTGGGCTGCAATCGCCTACATCATCGGCTCAATCCCATTTGGCCTGATCCTCGCGCGGGTCATGGGGCTTGGCAATCTGCGCGACATCGGCTCGGGCAACATCGGCGCTACGAACGTCTTGCGCACTGGCTCCAAAAAAGCCGCGATCCTTACGTTGTTACTGGACGCGGGCAAAGGTGCGTTCGTCGTCTTGCTCGCCCGTAAATTCGCCGCATTCGACGCCGCACAAGTGGCCGCGTTTTTCGTCATGCTCGGGCACTGTTTCCCCGTTTGGCTGAAGTTTCGAGGCGGCAAAGGCGTCGCCACCTTCCTTGGCCTGCTATACGCCCTCGCATGGCCCGTTGGCATCGCGGCCTGCCTAACATGGCTCGCGACGGCCGCCGCATTCCGCTATTCCTCACTCGCCGCACTGGTAGCAGCAGTCTCAACAATGGTCTGGGCAATCGTGCTGGGCGTGCCTAGCATCTTCATCCTGTGCTCGTTCCTGACGGCACTGATTTTCTGGCGCCACGCCGGAAACATCCGCAGGCTTTTTGCAGGTGAAGAGAGTAAAATCGGTCAGAAATCTAGCTAAAGCCGCTCTAGTAGCTATACCCATCGTAGATTTTGCTTAGATCGCCGTTCCACGCGCCGTTGTAGTCATCCAGCAATTCATCCGCAGGTGTTTTGCCTGTCTCGATGGATTCTTTCAGCGCGTTCAGGAAATGGGTTTCATCGGGCACCATGCCACCCGCACCCGGCATGGCGCGGTTTTTCAGGCCAACTTCAGCGATCTTCACGCATTCACGTGCGATGTCATGCATGGATTGGCCGTTCACCTTGGCCTGCAACCCGTGGATCGACGCCTCAACGCGCCATGCGTTGCGGGTTTCTTCGTCCCAGTCCTTGCACAGGTCCCAAGCGGCATCCAAAGCTGTCTGATCATACGTCAATCCGACCCAGAACGCAGGCAACGCACATAGGCGACGCCAAGGGCCACCATCAGCGCCGCGCATCTCGATGAATTGTTTTAAGCGTGCTTCGGGGAAGGCCGTTGTCAGGTGGTCTGCCCAATCCGACAGCGTCGGTGTTTCACCAGGCAGCGCAGGCAAACGCCCTTTCAGGAAATCGCGGAACGACTGACCAAGGGCATCAATATATTGGCCATCGCGGTAGACAAAATACATCGGCACATCGAGCATATATTCAACGTAACGTTCAAATCCGAAGCCGTCTTCAAACACGAACGGCAACATGCCTGTGCGCGCATCATCCAGATGACGCCAAATCCGCGCCCGCCAGCTTTTGTGATCATTCACTTTGCCATCAAAGAACGGCGAATTCGCAAACAACGCCGTTGCCACAGGCTGCAACGCAAGGGCCACGCGCATCTTTTGAACCATGTCCGGCTCGGATGAGAAATCGAGGTTCACCTGCACGGTGCAGGTCCGCCGCATCATCATTTTGCCCGACGTGCCGACCTTATCCATATAGGCGTCCATCAGCTTGTAACGGCCCTTTGGCATCAGCGGCATTTCATCGTGCGACCATTCCGGCGCGGCCCCAAGGCCGATAAAGCCAACGCCGATTTCATCAGCAATGGACTTCACTTCCGCCAAATGGCTGTTCACTTCGTCACAGGTCTGGTGGATCGTCTCAACAGGGGCACCAGACAGTTCCAACGCACCACCCGGCTCCAACGACACGTTAGCGCCGTCCTTTTCCAACCCGATCAGGAAACCGCCTTCGGTGACAGGCGCCCAGCCGTACCGGTCGCGTAGGCCAGACAAAACAGCTTCAATAGAACGCTCGCCATGAAACGGCAGCGGTTTATGGGTGTCTTTGCAATAGCCAAACTTCTCATGCTCGGTGCCAATGCGCCAATCGGCCTTTGGGCGGCACCCTTTGGCTAGAAATTCAGCGAGTTGTTCATGGCGTTCAATAGGACCGCCGCCGGACTGAGGAATGGACATGAAAGGCGCTCCGTTTGCATGTGTGGATTTAAGACGTGGCTGTTCATCGCCGTCGTGTCAATGCACGAGCGTGTAAGGTTTGTGATCCGGCGCCATCCAAATGGTCATTTGCGCGCTACGAGGGGCGTTCAGAAGCGACAACATATACTCAGTTTTAATGCCGGGAAGGGCAGCAAATACGTCAAATAACGCCTCAACGCCCAAGGCATCCGTTGGAATGTCCAAATGTTTGCCGTCACGGTTAATAATCCGCCAAGCGGGGGCAGGGGTGATATCAAGCTGCACCATCAGATCGAGGTCCGCGACACCCCCATCAAGCGGGCCAAGGTAAGTCACGCGGCGTTCGTCCAGCGTTACGACACCTGCACCGTCACTATGCGGACGGAACCGCACCTTTTGCCCTGCCGCAATTGCAAGGCCAACGCCCAAAGCCGCCAATGCCCAGCCAAGCCATTGCACTATCCCAAAGGACGCAAAGCCCCACCACAGACCAACGGCAGCTAACGCCAATGCCGCAATAACCTCGCGCCACCGCCATAGCCCCGCGCGGACTTCGGGGCGGATCATGTCCAATCCCCCAAGGCCTGCTGCCATAACGTCAATGCGGCAACCGCTGCTGTGTCAGCACGCAAAATGCGTGGCCCAAGGCTGATGGCATGGGCATGGCCCAAACCGCGCAACCGATCACGTTCTTTGTCAGAAAACCCACCTTCGGGACCAATGAATATCGCCCACGGGCCTGTATCTGTTGGTAAATCCAAAGCTTGCCCGACCATCGCCTCATCACAAAACAGGATGCGGCGTGCGGGGTCCCAATTGTCCAGCAACTTGGCAAACTTTTGCAGCTCAGCCACCTCGGGCACATAGGTCCCGCCACATTGCTCGGCGGCTTCTAGGGCATGCGCCTGAAGTTTGTCCTGCCGAATGCGATTGGCGGACTGGGTGTATTCGGTTTGCATGGGAACAATCTTCGCCGCCCCAAGCTCAGCCGCTTTTTCGACAATAAAGGACGTGCGGTCCTTTTTGATGGGCGCAAACACCAGCCAGACGTCAGGGGGCATTTGCAGCGGCTTGGTTTGTTCTACACATTCCAGCACACCACCCTTTTTGGTGGCTGCAATAACACGTGCGTGCCATTCGCCGTGTTGCCCGTTAAAAAGCAACACATCCGCGCCGACATCCAACCGCATAACCCCGAAAAGGTAATGCGCTTGCTCCCGCGACAGTGCGACCCTTTCAGAAGGGCTCAAAGGGTGGTCTACGTGTAATCGAATGCGTGCCATAGAGGTGAACATATGACCGAGAAAGATCGGACGCCAGAGGTTGAAATTGCTGATGCTGTGACAGGCAACTGGGTAGACACCTATGCGCCCGCCCGCACCCGTCCTTTTTTGCGCCTTTCACGGGCGGATCGCCCCATCGGAACATGGCTTTTGTTGTTGCCCTGTTGGTGGGGATTGCTGTTGGCGATGCTGCACACCGGCCGCGCCAGCCTGTTTGACCTCTGGATCGCAATCGGCTGCGCGATGGGTGCATTTTTGATGCGCGGCGCGGGCTGTACGTGGAATGACATAACGGACCGTGACATTGACGGCAAAGTCGAACGCACCGCAAACCGCCCGATCCCGTCTGGACAAGTGGGTGTGCGCAAGGCGCTGGTTTGGATGGCGCTGCAATCCTTCATTTCGCTGCTGATCTTGCTGACCTTTAACACCAACGCCATCCTTTTGGGCATCGCCGCATTGGTTCCTGTCGCGATCTATCCCTTTGCAAAACGCTTCACGTGGTGGCCGCAGGTGTTTCTCGGCCTTGCCTTCAACTGGGGCGCACTGTTGGCATGGACGGCTCATACTGGCTCCCTCGGGTGGCCCGCCATCGCGCTTTACGCGGCTGGCATCGCGTGGACGCTGTTTTACGACACGATCTACGCACACCAAGATTCTGAGGACGACGCGCTCATCGGCGTAAAATCGACGGCCCGCCTGTTTGGGGACGCAACCCCGATTTGGCTGCGCTACTTTATGGTCGCCACGGTTTGTCTGCTTGGGTTGGCTGTAGTTCTTGCTGGGATCGGCACCAATATCCTGGCGCTTGTGGTTGCCTTAGGTGGTCCGTGGGCGATGGGGTGGCACCTTGCATGGCAACAACGCAGCTTTGATGCGGATGACAGCGCTATGCTTCTGAAATTATTCCGTTCTAATCGGGACGCGGGCCTCATTCCTTTGCCGTTTTTCGCCGTTGCGTTGTTCCTTTGATTGAACCTCGCGCCACAACCGCCTAAGCACAGGTAAATAACCTCTAAAGGACGCCGAAATGCGCCTGTCTGCTCTTTTTATCCGTCTCGGCGTGTTTTGCCTTGCTGCGATCGTTTGCGCGCTCGCTGCGCGTGTTGTCGTTGCGACGGTTGAAACCCGCTCTGTTCAGGCGGTTGATCTCGCTCTGGAAGAAAACGGCCACCGGTTCGCTTCGGTGCTCGGGGACGGGTTGCAGGTCATTCTAGAAGGCGAAGCCCCCTCTGAAGCGATGCGTTTCCGCGCGATTTCAACAGCCGGAAGCATGGTCGATGCCAGCCGCGTTATCGACAACATGACCATTACAGATAGCGCGGGCATTCAGGCCCCGGAATTTTCGATGGAAATTCTGCGCAACGATAGCGGCATTTCCATTATCGGTCTGATTCCCACATCCTCGGATCGGGATGAGTTGACTGAAACTCTTACGGGTATGGCCGGTGAAGGCAGTAGTTTTGCGGACTTCTTAGAAACAGCAGACTACGATGTTCCGTTGGGCTGGGAGCCAGCGGTTGAGTTCGGGCTTCGCGCCCTGCGCCAATTGCCGCGCTCAAAAATTTCTGTCCGCGCTGGCCGCGTTTCCGTTGAGGCAATTTCGGATTCACCTGAACAGAAGGCCCAATTGGAAACCAGCTTGCGCCGCTCCAGCCCAGATGGATTGCTAATCACGCTTAATATCTCAGCTCCGCGCCCTGTGGTCTCACCGTTTGTGACCCGCTTCATCATCGACGAGAACGGCGCGCGTTTTGATAGCTGCGTCGCAGATACGCCCGCCGCAGAACGCCTCATCGTGGCTACAGCACAAACGATCGGTGTTGAAGGACGTGTCGGATGCACCGTTGCCCTCGGGACACCGACAACGCGTTGGGCAGACGCCGTTACGATGTCTATGTCCGCACTCGAAGAATTGGGTGGCGGTACCGTCACGATCTCGGATGCAGATGTAACATTGGTCGCGAAAGCCGGTGCAGTTCAGGGCAATTTTGATCGGATCGCAGGCGAACTTGAAAATTCTTTGCCTGAAGTTTTCGCACTTGAGGCAATTTTGCCCGTCCCGCCGACAAACGGCGAAGAAGGCCCACCCCAATTCATCGCAACACTCAGCCCCGAAGGGCTCGTGCAGCTGCGTGGTCGTGTTTCCAGTGATTTGCTGAACTCCACCGCCGAAAACTTCGCAAGCGCCAAGTTCGGCTCGGCCGACATCTCAATGGCAACACGTGTTGTTGACGGATTGCCGGGCAGCTGGTCCGTGCGCGTCTTGGCCGGCATCGAAGCCTTGTCCAAATTGTCCAACGGCTCCGTCACAGTCGAGCCGGGGAATGTTGTGGTGCGTGGTAACAGCGGTATTCCGGACGCGGGCGGCGAAATTACCCGTCTGCTCATTGAAAAGCTGGGCGAAACAGAAGAATTTGAAGTTGCTGTAACCTATGTCGAGGCGCTTGATCCGATTGCATCTATGCCAACTGAAGAAGAATGTTTGGCAAGTATCATGGCCGTCACCGAATCCCGCAAAATCACGTTTGAACCCAGTTCTGCGACGATTGCTGGCGAAGGGGCGGGCATCCTCGATGACATCGCCGAAATCTTGCAGCGCTGCTCGGATCTCCGGATTGAAATTGCAGGCTACACCGACAGCCAAGGGTCTGAAGACGGCAACCAACGTCTAAGCCAACAACGCGCTGACGCCGTGCTGGATGGCCTGCGCGTGCGCCGCGTTCCTGTGGCCAGCTTCCGCTCTGTCGGTTACGGCGAAGCTGACCCGATCGCTGACAATGAAACGGCAGAAGGCCGCGAGGCAAACCGCCGGATTGAGTTCTCTCTCATCGTGCCTGAAAGTACCGAAGAACCGACTGCACTCGAGCAAATTGAAGAAGAAGCCGCACAAGCGGCAGAAGACGCTACCCAAGAGGAACCAGCAGAATGAACAGAACCGAATTCATCGTCGCCACCGCGATTATCCTGTTTGTGGCTTTCTGTTTGGGCTGGTTCGCCAGCTGGTTGATCAACCGCTTCACCCGCATCTCCAAGTCCGAAGTCGGTGAACTAGACCGTATGGCGCAATCCTTGCACGAGGCCGAAGAAACCCGCGATCAGGCAATCACATACCTTCAGCAACGCGAAGCCGAGATCTCCAACCAACTGTCCCAAACCGAGGCTGAACTGCGCGCTGCAATGGATGGCTTGCGCGACGCCCGCCAAGAAGCCGAAGAAATGCGGACGTATATCGAACGTCAAAACGCCGGCTAGCGGAGACGACCGCTTTACGGGCCAAGTTACCGTTTCGCCGCAACGACTAGTGCGATTTAGATACTCTTTTGTGATGGGGCTTTGTGGAGAGCTAAAACGACAAGTAATATCAAAAAGCCTACAGCTCCAAAATTCAAATTTGGGGCATCTCGCCCCATAAAGAATATGTCGCATGAATTCAGGTGTTCAGTGTATCGAAGGTTTGTGATCCCTCCGACCAAGAATGCAGAGATGCTTGCGAAGGTAGCTAAGACGAACAAAATTGTGCCTCGACCATAAGTCATTACCGTAGCAAAAGAAAATGCCACCAAAGATGCGGCTATATAAGCTCCCCACAAGCATGACTTGACTAGAGTTTGAAGTCGAAAATCCAGCACCTGGCCGCATCCGTCGCCCGGCAACAGCACAACTAGCGCGTCGTTCGCAACGAAATGAACTCCCATCTGGGCAAGCAAAACGAAGCCAAAAATCAGCACAAATGCGAGTAAGGAGTAGGTGCGTGAGAGCATCATAATTACATTTTCCTCTACCACTAGGTGGGCCAGTCCAAACTTAGGATCTTCGATTGAAAAGTCGTCGAATTGCTCCAATTCTGTTGAAAAAGTCTTCTTGATTTGAAGGCCATCGGCTGATTCAATTTCCCTATTACAACGGGGAATTTAGCGATGATGGGAGCGAAGCAGAAAGCGCAAGCGGCGTTGTTTTATGAGTTCTC
>NZ_FXYD01000008.1 GCF_900185015.1 Octadecabacter ascidiaceicola
TGCCAACGATCGCCAACAACGTCGCGGACAACTACATTCTGATGATCATCGACAACGGGTCTTATGGCTCAACCGGGGATCAGCCGACCTATGCGGGCAAGAAGACCAAGCTTGAAAACGTCGCTGAGGCTTGTGGCTGTGAGAATGTGGTTGTCTGTCAGGACGTAGACACTGGCAAGACGCTGCAAGCGGCGATCGACAGCAAACAGATGACCGTCATTGTCGTGAAGTGCGACAGTGGCAACATCAAACTGCCTGTCATCACAATGGACCCTGTCGTGATCCGCGACCGCTTCATGAAAGCGGTCACGAGTTAAATGAAGCCGAGCATTCATTCTAGCGCAGACGCGCGGCGCATTGCAAAGCGGCGTTTGCCTTGGATGGTGTTCGACTATATTGATGGCGCTGCTGGGTATGAGTTGGGAGCCGCGCGTAATCGTGCGGCCCTTGATGCGATTGATCTGCGGCCGCGTATTTTGCGCGATGTCAGTGATCGGTCTTTGTCGGTGCCTTTGTTGGGCAAGACCGCCAAAGTGCCATTTGGCATTAGCCCCATGGGGATGTGCAACCTGTCAGCACCCGGTGCTGATATGATGCTGGCGCGGCTAGCGGCGCGTGAAAATGTACCGTTGGGCGTGTCGACAGTGGCGTCCACTGCGATGGAACCGCTGATCGAAGAGGCCGAAGGCAACGCCTGGTTTCAGCTCTATTTCTCCGGCGACGGGATAGGTACATTCAAGCTGGTCGAACGCGCCAAAACTGCCGGATATGAAACATTGATCCTGACGGTGGACGTGCCCGAAGTTGGCCGCCGACCGCGCGAATTGCGCCACGGGTTCACGATGCCGTTCAAAATCGGCCCAAAACAGTTTTTCGATTTCGCGATGCACCCACGCTGGTCGATCACCAACCTGATTAATGGCAAGCCGCAGATGGCGAACTTTGACATGGACGGGTTTGAGTTTGACCGAACCGAAAGTCGCGCCAAGGCGGATTGGGATACGCTTTCCAAGTTGCGCGACATATGGCCCGGGAAGTTGATCGTAAAAGGTGTTCTGGATGTGGATGATGCTGTCGCGCTGAAATCGGCAGGCGTCGATGCTGTCCAAGTTTCAAGTCATGGATCGCGGCAGTTGGACAGCGCTCCAGCTCCGATCACAGCATTGGCCGACGTCCGCGCTGCCGTCGGAAATGATTTTCCTCTCTTTTATGATACTGGCCTACGCGGTGGAGAAGACGTTGTGAAAGCGTTCAAACAAGGCGCCAATTTCACGTTTCTAGGTCGTGTTTTGCAATTTGCAATTGCCGCGGCGGGCGAGGAAGGTCTCAACGTTCTTTGGGAGATCATTTCTGACGAGACCAGCATTGCACTTGCTCAAATTGGCGAGGTTTCCTTGGCTCCGTGACTGCTTAGATATCGCACCGGAGCAAGCAACCAAACTGTGCGCCAAAATCGAACTTCCAAGTTTTTTTGCGCTTTGGATTAATTAGCGCATCTCCAAAGGACCTGACGCAGAGCTTTCTGTAATGCACCTAGATGGCAGCAAGCGCTCTAAAAGCGACCATCGGCCCAACGTAAATGCTACGCTTCACTGACAAGGTCCGCTTTGGGAAAGACGCACGAGAGCTAGTCCAAGCCGAGTGGAACTGAAACGGGATTGGTGGCGATATGGAGGCGCTCTGTTAATTACCAAACGGGACGTCACAAACCTAATCACTCAGTATGACGACAGATAGACGATACGTCCTCCCCGCTCGTCCGTGGCCGTTGATGGCAATTTCCGGAGTACAGACATGTGGTACAGTTGCTTCTCACTCTATCTTGGAAACTATCAGAAAATCTGGCGATCCCGGGAGGACTCGAACCCCCAACCCCCTGATTAGAAGTCAGGTGCTCTATCCAGTTGAGCTACGGGACCGCTCGTGCCCTTCTAGCGGGCAGCTGGGCCAAACTTCAAGCGTCGCGTTTAGTGTGTCCACGCACCGCGGCGGTTCGTTGCAAAGTTTTCTGCATAACCGTTCGCGCGAATGTTCGCGCGGCGTTTCTTTGGTTCCTGTACGGACGCTTCAATTCCATTGGCTTCAGCGTACTCGACAGCAGCTTCTTTTGTCTCAAAAGACATCTTAACTTGTGTTTGAGTGTCAGATGAGGACGTCCACCCCATCAACGGGTCAACATCACGCGCGGATGACTGTGCATATTCCAAAACCCAATGCTTAGTCTTCGCAGTCCCCGACGACATAGCGGTTCGGGCTGGCTGGTAAATACGTGCGCGCATAGTGGGCTCCTGTTGGCTGCCGCCTATATCAAGGATTCTGCTCAACCGCGCAAGAGGGTGAAGCGCCCCTGACAGTCTGTTGACACAACCCTGTCAGTAGCCCCCTTGAACAACCCGACATCGGTGTCACATTACACCCGAGACAGGAGCGCCCATGCCATACGCCCAGACCGACAAATCAGAAGCCGAGCAATTCCTCGCTAACCCCGCGCCAGATGTGAAAACCCGCGAAAAGCTGGAAGGTGGTCGCACGCTTAAGCTGGTCACCGAATTTGACCCAGCGGGGGATCAACCGACCGCCATCAAAGAGTTGTGCGAAGGCATCAACGCTGGCGAGCGCGACCAGGTCCTGCTTGGGGCCACGGGTACGGGTAAGACCTTTACAATGGCCAAGATGATCGAGGAAACGCAACGACCCGCGATTATCCTTGCCCCCAACAAAACCTTGGCGGCCCAGCTTTACGGCGAGTTCAAAGGTTTCTTTCCAGACGCCGCCGTCGAATACTTTGTGTCGTTCTACGACTACTACCAACCCGAAGCCTACGTTGCGCGGTCCGATACGTTCATCGAAAAAGAATCCCAGATCAACGAACAGATCGACCGGATGCGCCACTCAGCCACCCGCGCCCTACTAGAACGTGATGATGTGATCATCGTCGCGTCCGTGTCGTGCATTTACGGCATCGGTTCGGTGGAAACCTACGGCGCAATGACCCAAGATTTGCACGTCGGCGAAAACTATGACCAACGCGGCATCATGGCCGATTTGATCGCACAGGCCTATAAGCGCAACGACCAAGCCTTCCAGCGCGGCACATTCCGCGTGCGCGGCGATACGTTGGAAGTCTGGCCTGCCCACTTGGATGACCGTGCTTGGAAACTCAGCTTCTTTGGCGAAGAGCTTGAGAACATCACCGAGTTTGACCCTCTCACAGGTGAAAAAACCGACACGTTCGAAAAGGTACGCATCTACGCGAACTCGCACTACGTCACGCCGAAACCAACCATGAAGCAGGCGATTGTCGGCATCAAAAAAGAACTGCGCATGCGGTTGGACCAGCTGGTTGGTGAGGGCAAACTCCTTGAGGCGCAGCGCCTAGAACAGCGTTGTAACTTTGACCTTGAAATGCTTGAAGCCACTGGTGTGTGCAATGGCATCGAAAACTATTCCCGCTACCTCACGGGCCGCGCCCCGGGTGAACCGCCCCCCACCCTGTTCGAATTCATCCCTGACAATGCGATTGTTTTTGCCGATGAATCCCACGTCTCCGTGCCCCAAATCGGCGGCATGTATAAGGGCGACTTCCGCCGCAAAATGACGCTGGCAGAACATGGGTTCCGCCTGCCGTCTTGCATGGACAACCGACCCCTCAAGTTTGAGGAATGGGACGCTATGCGCCCGCAGTCCGTCTTCGTGTCTGCCACCCCTGCGTCATGGGAAATGGAGCAAACGGGCGGGGTGTTTACGGAACAGATCATTCGACCAACTGGCCTCCTCGACCCCATGATCGAGATTCGCCCCGTAGACACGCAAGTCGATGATGTCATGGATGAAATCCGCCGCGTCACCGCCGATGGCTTCCGCACATTGGTGACGACGCTGACCAAACGTATGGCCGAAGACCTGACCGAATATCTGCACGAAAACGGCATCAAAGTGCGCTACATGCACTCGGATATCGACACGATTGAACGCATCGAAATCCTGCGTGATTTGCGCCTTGGGGCGTTTGATGTGCTAATCGGCATTAACCTGCTCCGCGAAGGGCTGGACATCCCCGAATGCGGGTTGGTCGCCATTCTGGACGCCGACAAAGAAGGGTTCCTGCGGTCCGAAACCTCCCTCATCCAAACCATCGGTCGCGCCGCGCGGAATGCAGACGGCAAGGTCATAATGTACGCAGACCGCATCACCGGAAGCATGGAACGCGCAATGGGCGAAACGGACCGCCGCCGGGCCAAACAGATCGCTTATAACGAAGAACACGGTATCACCCCGCAAACGGTGAAGAAGAACGTCGAGGACATTCTGGCGGGCCTCTACAAAGGCGACGTCGACATGAACCGCGTCACCGCCACCGTCGACGCGCCTCTCGCGGGTGCGAACTTACAGGCCGTTCTGGACGGGCTTCGCACCGACATGCGCAAGGCGGCGGAGAACCTCGAATTTGAGGAAGCCGCTAGACTGCGCGACGAAGTCAAACGGCTTGAAGCCGTCGATCTGGTGGTGTCCGACGACCCCCTCGCGCGCCAGTATCAAGTGGATAAGGCCGTCGCCGACAGCAAAAAAAGCGCCGGACGATCACAGGCCGGAAGGCCGGGCCAACGCGGCGGGATCAAGCCAAGGAAGAAGTGGGGTGGGTAAACCCCGCTCCCACTTAGCGCACGTCTGGCTATGAAGACCGGCCTCATACTTGGCGCTGCAGTTTGGGCGAACGGCCCATCACCGACCTTGCTGCGGCGCACGCAGCATGGCGCAGCGCTTTTTCATGCGGGGCAGATTGATCATATCGTCACGTGTGGCGGACTGGGCAAGCATCCCCCGACCGAGGCCAAGGCGATGGCAGAAATCTTGTACGTAGAAAACGTCCCTCAAAACGTTGTGACGCTCGAAGAACACTCTACAAACACTGGCGAAAACATCACCAATGCATTGGTGTTGATTGGAGAAGGTCCTGTCGTACTAATTACCGATTGGTACCACGCCCCCCGCGCTAGGCTCATCGCTCGGCGCGCAGGGTTTCAACACGTTGCAAGCTCAACGCCATCGGTGCGAGGCGCGCGAGCTTGGCCGCAAATAAAAGGCGCGTTACGTGAAATTCCCGCCTACCTCGCCTATTACTTCGGCCTCAAGTCCTAGTTGTGAACGGTGACATTTACGTAGCGCCCGGTGCTGCCAGTCCCGTAAATTCGGACAACGACCATCGCACCGCCATTCACCAAGCTGCGTGCAGCTGACGGTTCAATTCTGCCATTCATCACCATGCGTTCCATGATTGCGCGGTTGTCGATGCTGCCAAAGAACGAGTCCCACTCGTCTCCCGGCTGGGACACTCCGAACCGATGATAGTTTGCGCGATCCTGACGAAGAACCTGCCAAGGCTCAGACAACCGAGCACCGTTAGAATTATAAAGATCTTCGTTTCCAATATATGCAACGTATTGGCCGACGAGTTCTTCAGAAGCGGCGGGCGCAGCAATAAGAAGGCCAAGTGCAAAGAGAATAGATTTCATAAGATTTTACCCTTTCATATGCGGCAAACAGACTGCGTTTGGCACGACAGGTCAAGGTGACGAGATGCCTCAACCCGCACCTGAAAGGAAAAGGGGCACCTTCAACAGATGCCCCTCCCAATACCCCCTACGCCGGATTATCCATCCGCACCGAATACCGGATTTCCCCCTTCACGGGCTCAGGCCAAACGATGTAAAACTCATCATCATTCGCGCCTTTTTCTGGCACCGCGTACGGCTGGGCAAATACGTTGCTATTTGACCCGTTCTTAATCGCCTTCAGCGGAACAAGCGCATCGATGGTGCGTGCACGCCCCCCGAACGGCAGGTAGTTTTCGGTATCCACCACCCACGTGGAGTCAACGGACTCTTGCTCATGAACATTGATATGGGGGTTGCGTGTCGGCTGATCGATCCCGTGAAATGCGTTGCCCTCAAACAGGATATTGCGCATCCGTCCGTAAAGTAGATCGGCGTAGGTTGTATCGACCGCCTCAACCCTCTCAATGCTCCCATGATACGTCCGGAAGATATTCCCCTGGACGTTTAACCCATTGATAAATTGATCCGTTCCATAAGGTTTCACAACGATCCAGCGTGTCGACGGCTGCCCATCAATACTCAGAAAAATGTTCCCCGAAATCGTCAATCCGCCAAACGAATAGCCCGGCACGTCAGGCTCGGAATCATGCTCGTTTGTCCACTCGACGAAACAGTTATCAATGTAGTTCCCCGATATCGTAGAAGAGCAATTGGGTTTTGTCAGAACGAGCCCCGCAACGCGTACGCCATCGGGTTCGTCGTCCCCATTGAAGAAGTGATTGTTGGCAATGATGCTCTGACCACCATGCATGACAGCGAAATGCCTAAAATGCGACGCACGACAATTGCGGACTTTCACGTCATTAGCATTGGTGTTGAAACACTGCGATTTACGCAGATGCGACGGTGTTCCGGACTCGTCGGATTCGAAATTGCAGCGGTCAATGATCATACCCTGACAGCCCGCACCAATCGAGGAAATCGCTCGATCTTTAGGGCGAATAAACTGACAGTCATTCACCTGAAACAAATTTCCAAATGGCGCAATTAGAAGTGCGCTACACTCGCCGTTACAGCGCAGTTCAACTCGATCCAAAATCATATCGGAATGCTTGGTGAAACCGCTAAAGTCTAGAATGTATTTGAATCGCGTAAAGGTAAATTGCTGTGTCCCTTCCGCGTCAAACAGCTCTTGGCTGAGCGTGATTATCGATCCCGCCACATCGACTTCACGCACATAGACCTCACGGCCAACACCATTGCCTGTGACCAATGATCCGACTTGAATACTGGCGATATTGGCGACATTTCGAAGCTCCTTAGGATCCGCCGCACTATAGGTAGCTTGCGCCAAGACCACTTCGTCGTCCCAGGCCGGACCAGGTTCCGCTTGAAACTGGCCGTTGTGGATCACACGTCGGGTTTCAAATTGGGTCCGGTTGTTAACCGCCGCTTGCATATCAATCGGGGCAGTCACGGTAATGCGTCGCCCGCAAAGGTCCAAAGATTCATGATCCGAGAAATTCAGTAGCGCCTGATACGCCTTTTTGAACGCCAATTCTTCGTTCCCAAAAGCATCCACATAGGTGGCGTAATCAAAATTCTTCTGGAACACCAAGCGGTGCTCTTCGGCCATCTCAACCGTTCCTTCAAACCGGACTTGATTAACAAAGGTCACTGAATCCCCGAGGAAATAAGTCCCTTTAGTAATCAAAACTTCACGCCCATCCGCGTCGTTGTCTGCCGCTTCAAACGCCGCGGAATCGTCCGTCACGCCATCGCCAACAGCACCATAATCGCGCACATCCACAACCCCGAGCATATCACGCAAGAACGCGCCTGTGATGTCTTCGATCTCAATGTCATCGACACGGACAACACCGCCGTTTGGCCCTGTGAAATCCAACCCGATGTGACCATAGTCCGCCTCGGCCCACACCATATCAACACCCGTCCGCTGGCCGGTGCCGATGATGGCTGAAATTTCAACCACATCGCCGTATCCCGTTAGCGAAACAGACGGGCCGGTTTCAACGACACCGCCTAAATGGCTGCCACCGGACTGTCCGGCCCAGCCTGCGATACGTACGTCTGGCAGCGCACCCGACAGACATTTAACACGCGCCGTCACACGCAGATAACACCCCGGCAAAATGCTCGTCTGACCCATATAACGCAGCTTTGCCACGCTATTGGTTTTGACAAACTCAAGGCAGCCGTCAAAATGTTGGTCTGCCGGAACAAACGCCCCGTTGCCAGATTGATCGTAGGTGTCAGACCCCGGTGTCCCATCCCCGCTTGACCAAACACCCAAGCCATCCGCAAACGGTGTCGGCATCAGGACAAGCCCGTCGGTAATTACCTTGTTCATATGAAAACCCCTCATGGGGGGCAGCCACCCTGCCCCGTAAAAATCCAGACCCTTGGTGCAAAATGCACTTGGGTCATCGGGGGATAGAGTTAGGGCGAAGGGGTAAACGGCCTCTGACAGCACCGTGACGGTGACAGGTCCAATTGCGCAACGGTACTAGGAATAGGCTTCCGGCACGGGGATCACCTGCACACCGTTAATTCGCCAGCCATCCGGCGCCTCAATCATTTGATAATCAAGGATATAAAACAAACCGTTCGGCCCTTGGATCTGAACCTCTTGGCGCGTGATGCTTTCAAGCTCAGTCCGATCCAGAAACCTTACATCCGAGTTATCCCAAACCATCGGGTAACCGTTTTCAACCATTCTTGCGAAGTTTTCCGGCGTGCCGAACATGCCCTTGATAAACGGGCTGGCGTGCTCCCATGCGCCCGCAACATCGCGCTCATTGAACGATTGCAGCTGATCGCGAATAACGTCTTCGATGCTGAAATCTTGCGCCAACACATCGATTGGCAAACACAATGCGGCGGTCAAAAGAAGGGGTTTCACGGAGGGTCTCCTTGCGCGTATCCTATTTCAGATACGCGCAAAGTCCCATTTCGGTTTCAAATTGGCTTAGGAAACCAATTCGCCAGCCAAGCCGCTTTCGATCAACGCGATGGATTCTTCCACGCCGTAAAGCGCGATAAACCCGCCAAATCGTGGGCCCTGTTTCGCGCCCAAAAGCACTTCGTACAGGCACGAGAACCAAGACCGCAGCGGGTCAAACCCATGCACCTTACCCACTGCAAACACGATGGACTGCAAGAATTCGTCGTTGCTCCAGTTCACCTCTGGAAGCGGCATGTCCTTGCCCTCTTGCGCATTCTTTTGCGCAATCACGGCCAACGCCGCCTCTTCGGATTTCAATGCAGTCACCAAAGCCTCAAGCGCGCCTCGCTCTTGCTCATCCGGCAGGCGGAACACTTTGCCCGGCTCAACGAAGTCTTTGTAATAGCGCACAGCGAAACCCGCCGCATCATCCAGATCAGGGTTCGCTCCAGGCGACGCATCCGGCGCATAACGCTGGATGAAGCCCCACAGCTTGTCCTTATCGCTGGCTTGCGAAACCGACGCGAGGTTCAGCAACATCGAAAACGGCACAACCATCGTGGACGCAGGAACGTTCTCGCCGTGGATGTGGAACACAGGGTTGTTCAGCTTACCCGCATCATCCTGCGTCGGGTACGCCCGCAACTGCTGGTGATACTCATCCACCGCTTTCGGGATCACGTCAAAATGCATCCGCTTGGCCGTCTTCGGCTTCAGATACATGAAGTAAGACAGGGATTCCGTGCTGGCATAGGTCAGCCATTCATCAATGCTGACCCCATTGCCGGATGTCTTTGAAATCTTGTGGCCTTGGTCATCCAAGAACAGCTCATAGCTGAAATGCTCAGGCTTTTTACCGCCCAAAATCTCGCAGATGCGGTCATAAATCGGCGTGTTGGTGGAGTGGTCTTTGCCATACATCTCAAAGTCGACATCAAGGCTCGCCCAGCGCGCACCGAAATCCGGCTTCCATTGCAACTTCACATTGCCACCCGTCACCGGAACGGTGAATTCCTTGCCGTCCTCATCCTCAAACGTCACGGTGCCCGCCTTTGCATCAACGGACTTCATCGGGACATACATTACACGTCCGGATTCTGGGTGCATCGGCAGGAAGATGGAGTAGGTCTCGCGACGTTCTTCGCGCAAGGACTTAAGCATCACCTTCATGATGTCATCGTACTTTTCGACAGCGCGCAAAAGCACGGCATCAAAGGCACCGGACTCGTAGTATTCCTTGCCGGAAATGAACTCATACTCAAATCCGAACGTGTCCAAGAACCGGCGCAACATCGCGTTGTTATGGTGGCCAAAGCTCTCGTATTCGCCAAACGGATCAGGCACCGCTGTTAGCGGCATCTGCATATAAGGTTCCAGCTTTTCAGGGTTTGGCACATTTCCAGGCACCTTGCGCATGCCGTCCAGATCGTCGGAAAAACAGATCAGCCGCGTAGGAATATCAGAGATCACCTCAAACGCGCGGCGGATCATCGTCGTACGGCTCACCTCACCAAAGGTCCCGATATGGGGCAACCCAGACGGGCCATAGCCCGTTTCAAACAACACGTGATCCTTGCCGGACTTTTCAATCCGTTTGAGCAGTTTACGGGCCTCTTCAAACGGCCAAGCTTTGGATGTCATTCCAGCGTCACGCAAATTGCTCATGGATCTTCTCTATAATAAGGGCCGCACCCCTATTGGAGCGGCATGTCGCGCGTCCTATTGCAGCGCAGCGTTGGCGTCAATAAATGTACACTCAACAACAGGAGCTTTGCCCATGTCTGATACCCCCTCCCTCACCGCCCAAGACGCCCTATGTGCCGTCATGATCGCGGTATCCGCCAGCGACGAAAACATCCTCACATCGGAGCTGGTGAAGATCACGAACATTATCAACAACTTGCCCGTATTCGCGAACTACGACGCCGACCATGTTCCGCGTGTCTCCCAAACGGTGTTTGACCTGTTTGACCAAGAAGACGGGCTGGACGCCCTATTCGGCCTTATCCGCGACACCTTGCCAGAACGCTTGAACGAAACCGCATATGCGCTGGCTTGTGATGTCGCCGCTGCGGACGGTGAAATCGCGCAATCCGAACTGCGAATGCTCGAAGAAATGCGCTACGAGCTGAACATCGACCGCCTGCACGCTGCCGCAATTGAACGTGGCGCACGTGCGCGTCACATGACGCTTTAGTTCCCAGAATTAGCTTCAGACGCGTCCAATTGCGCATCAATATCAACGCCTTGTGAAAACGGGCGATCATCGTCGTGGGTCAGGCTCCAGTGTTGCAACAACACCTGCTGCAACCGTTTGGCGCGCCTGTTCCACTCAATTGATCCGGCCGGAACCTCATCGCCCGCAGCCTTGCCCTGCTCGCGCCGCTCAAGGTTGGCCGCAATAATCGCAAATACAACATCCGATCCGTCAGCGGTTTCAACATACCCCGCCAAGCTGCTGACAAAGTTCAACGTTCCGGTTTTCGCACGCACCTCATTCGGAAAATTCTCAATCCGGTCATTCTCAGCATCCCGCATCGGTATCCGCCGCAAGATCGGGCGCAATGGCCCGTCAGCGCCAACAGCCTGCATGACCTTCACCATATCCGCTGCACTGACACGGTTCACGTCACTCAGGCCGGAATGGTCGACGAAACGCCCCTCAATGCCATAGGTCTCACCCAACCAACGCGTCATCTGCGCGGCCGAACTTTCGATTGCCAACGACGTCCTGAACCGCGCCTGTGTCGCCGCCAACCCGCAAATTTCCGCTGTCAGGTTCGTTGAATACAGCAACATGTCCCGCAAAATCACCCGCAACGTCGCGCTGCGGTGCTGGGCAACTTCGACCCCTCCCGGCAAATCATCAACCACTTCAGGCGCGGGCAAAGGTACCCCAGCCTCACGCGCAAGCGTTTGGAACACGTCCCCCGCATATAACGCAGGTTGGCGCACTGGCATCCAGCGCGATCCACCGTTTCCGAGTGCTGACCGTGCTACCGTCCAACTGTCAGGTCCATCAGTTGCAAAAACGGGCGCACCGCGATCCACGATACGAACATTCGCCATATAAACGCGCGGGACGCGGTTTTCGGTGCGGGCATCCATCGTCGTCTGCCAACTGCCGTTCACGCGTTTCCATTCAAAATGAACACGGTTGAAATTCAGGTTCAGCCCGCTGACGGCAGGGTTATACCCCAAATGATCCAACTGGCTCGGCTCGATCTCCTCGGCATAGGGCAGCGCCCCGCGCCAACACAGGAACTTGCCCGTGATCTCACTCACGCCAGCAGCCTTCAACGCCTCGGCCAGTTCAGCCAGATGATCGGCACTCAGCGTCGGGTCGCCCCCGCCCGCCAAAATCAAATCACCATGCAAAATGCCGTCTTCTATAGGGCCCGTCGCAATTAGGCGCGTAACGAATCGGAACGCACCACCCAGAACATCCAACGCATACAGCGCTGTCACGGCCTTGGTTACGCTTGCCGGCGGCAGCGACACATCGCCATCAATCTGCTCAATCACCTCACCCGTGCTGGCATCCGTCAACACAACGCCAACCGTTCCATCCAGATCGGCAGACGCAATAATCTGCTCAAGCGTCGCACGCACCCGTGGCGCGATCCGTGGGATCGGGCTGGTCTCAAGCGGAGCATTCACAGCACTCGCCGTCGCGACCCCAGACCGCGCATTCGGGCGCAACGAGGTCAACGGACCCTCAGCCAAAGCAGCACCAGCCGCACTGGACAACAATCCACCCAAAATCGCTCGACGGGAATACGTCACTGACATCCTGAAACCTTACTTACTCTTTGAAGTATCTTTACCGTCATCCGCGCCCCATGTCCCTGTCGCGCGGATCGCGGTTGATGACTTTTGCGACATCGGCAGGTTCGTAAAGGCCCAACACGGTGCCTCGGCCTGCCCCAACAGGCGCGCGGCCCGCCCGATCAGCCGTTCTTTGCGATAAATCCGCGCCGCACGCGACAACCGCGCAGAAATCCGGTCCCCCGGACGCGCCAAAACGCCGACCGGAACACGCTCCATTATCTCTTGCCAGTCCTGCCACAGATGGAACTGCGCCAAATTATCCGCCCCCATGAGCCAGACAAACCGCACATCAGGATAGGCGTCCTGCAGGGCCGCAATCGTCTTGGCCGTATAACGGGTACCCAAATGCGCCTCGATATCTGTCACCGTCACACGCGGGTGCTGCATCACATCTTTCGCCCGTGCAACTCGGTCTTCGATCGGTGCTGGGCCACGTGTTTTCAAAGGGTTAGCCGGACTGACCAGCCACCAAACACGATCCAACCCAAACCGCTCCATCGCGGCCTTGGTGATATGCACATGCCCTTCATGGGCGGGGTCAAACGACCCCCCCAGCAATCCCACCACCTGTCCGGCGCGGGCATATGGCATGCCGTGACGTTGCATGGAGTTTCCTTACGCAGCCCTTTCCCCAAAGGCAATTCCATGCTTGCACAAACACGCCCCAAACAAGCAGACCGAAACCCCCATTGCACCACCGCTTCCGCCCGCGTATTCACATCGCAAATACACATTTTCTCGGGGGACCTCGCAGATGGCGGCCTATCAATATGTTTACTTCATGGACGGCGTTTCCAAAACCTACCCCGGCGGGAAAAAGGTTTTTGAAAACATCCGCTTAAACTTCCTGCCTGGCGTAAAAATCGGCGTCGTCGGTGTGAACGGCACGGGTAAATCCACCCTGATGCGCATCATGGCTGGCCAAGACAAAGAATTCAGTGGCGAGGCTTGGGCCGCTGAGGGTGCGACTGTTGGCTACCTGCCGCAGGAACCCGAACTCGACCCGAACCTTTCTGTGCGTGAAAACGTGATGCTCGGCGTTGCCGCGAAAAAGGCCATCCTTGATCGCTACAACGAACTGGCGATGAACTACTCGGACGAAACCGCCGACGAGATGGCGAAGCTTCAGGATGAGATCGACGCCCAAAACCTCTGGGATCTCGACGCGCAAATCGACGTCTCAATGGAGGCCCTGCGCTGCCCGCCGGATGATGCAGACGTCACCACCCTGTCTGGTGGTGAAAAGCGTCGCGTTGCCCTGTGCAAACTCCTGCTCGACGCGCCAGACATGCTGCTGCTCGACGAACCGACCAACCATCTCGACGCCGAGACAATCGCGTGGCTGCAACAGCACCTCATTGATTACAAGGGCACAATCCTAATCGTCACCCACGACCGTTACTTCCTTGATGCCATCACAGGCTGGATTTTGGAACTCGACCGTGGTTCTGGCATTCCGCACGAAGGCAACTACTCCAGCTGGCTGGAAGCCAAAGCAAAACGTCTGGAAAAAGAAGCCAAAGAAGACAAATCCAAACAGAAAACGCTTGAACGCGAACTGGAATGGATGCGCCAAGGCGCCAAAGCCCGCCAAGCGAAATCCAAGGCCCGTATCAGCGCCTATAACGACCTCGCCAACCAATCAGAGCGCGAAAAAATGGGCCGCGCCCAGATCATTATCCCGAACGGTCAACGCCTCGGCTCGCAGGTGATCGAGGTCGAAGGGCTTACCAAGGCGATGGGCGACAAACTCCTCGTTGAAAACCTCTCATTCGACCTTCCCCCCGGTGGGATCGTCGGCGTGATCGGCCCCAACGGCGCCGGTAAATCGACCCTCTTTGGCATGCTCACCGGCCAGATCGAACCGGACTCAGGGTCCGTAACCTATGGCGACACAGTGCAGCTGTCCTATGTTGATCAGTCCCGCGATGATCTGGACCCGAACGCAACCGTTTGGGAAGAAATCTCCTCCGGTGGCGAAGTGATCAAACTCGGCGACGCTGAAATGAACTCCCGCGCCTATTGCTCGGCGTTCAACTTCAAAGGCGGGGACCAGCAAAAGAAACTCGGCATCCTGTCGGGCGGTGAACGTAACCGCGTTCACATGGCCAAACTGTTGAAATCAGGCGGAAACGTCCTGCTGCTCGACGAACCAACCAACGATCTCGACGTCGAAACCCTGCGCGCTTTGGAAGACGCCCTCGTTGATTTCGCAGGCTGCGCCGTGGTCATCTCCCACGACCGTTTCTTCCTTGACCGGATCTGCACCCACATCCTCGCATTTGAGGGCGAAGCCCATGTCGAATGGTTCCAAGGCAACTTTGAGGACTACGAAGAAGACAAAAAACGCCGCCTCGGTGCCGATGCAATGGAACCCAAGCGGATGAAGCATAAGAAGTTCGCGCGGTAATTTACTATGAGTAACTGGACCTGTCCATTTTGCGGCCTTCATCAAACTGTGACTTCGGTCAAAACAAGCACGGTCGAAAGCGCGTTTTCAGTCCAGGACTGTGCCGGGGGTCCAATGGGTCTGCGCGGAATCGCGGTCGGGTGTTCCAACGAAGGTTGCAAAAAAGTACAAGTAACGACAGAAATTATTACGGCGAAGCAAGGTCAAAACGGATTCTATATCTACGATCCGGAAACAACGTTCTCCAAAAAGATCGTTCCGGACAGCCGCGCAAAAATTCAGCCTGAATATATCCCCTTGGTTTTAAGAGAGGACTACGAGGAAGCCTGCCTGATTAAAGACTTGAGTCCGAAGGCATCGGCCACTCTCGCGAGACGTTGCATCCAAGGGATGATTAGGGATTTCTGTGGCATCTCAAAAGGACGTCTAATCGACGAGATTAAAGAACTTAAACGGCGTATTGACGCTGATGATGCCCCCAAGGGAGTTTCCGACGACAGTGTCGAAGCAATTGACCATGTGCGAAAAATTGGAAATATCGGTGCGCACATGGAGAAAGATATCGGCGTTATTGTTTCAGTCGAACCAGACGAAGCTCAGCTTCTAATTGAACTGATCGAATCTCTTTTTGATGAATGGTACATTTCAAGGAATACTCGAGCGGCACGCTTCAGTAAACTAAGGTCCGTTGCCGCTAGTAAAGAAGTCCAAAAGACGAAATCTGGCGACTAGCCCCCTCACTTCCGCTTCACAAATTCCGTCAGAATAACAATCCGCTGCCCCTCAACCTTGCCTTCAATATGTCCCGCATTTTCTGGCACCAGTGAGATATTGCGCACGGCCGTGCCGCGTTTCGCCGTAAACCCAGCCCCCTTCACGGGCAGGTCTTTTATCAACACAACTGTATCGCCATGCTCCAGCCGCATCCCGTTGCTGTCAAAATGCTCCACTACTGGCGCAACATCTGACGCCCGCGCCAGAACTTCTGGCTCCATCATCATGCTTTCGCGCGCGTCAGAGGCCCACATCTCGTCAATTTCGCCAAGTTTACGCCAAACGGCGATCTGAACGGACGGTTCACCAGACCACATCGCCCCCTCAAGACAGCGCCAATGTGCGCTAGGAACATCACCCTCTCCGCGACAAGACGGGCAGAGCAGAACCTGATCCTCGGGCGGGACATCAACACTCACCAGCCCCTCGGACGCGCCGCAAAACTCGCAAACGCCGCCCGCGCGATCCATTAGTTCATCCCAGCGCATCTTTGTAATCCTTAACTTTTTCCCACCCCTAAGACACCCAAGCCCCCCAAACCGCAAGCCCATTCAACCTTGGCGGGAATTTGCCACCCATGGCTAAGAATGGCCTTTCCCCTTGTCAAACAACCGTTCCTGCCCCATATGAGCCTTGCAAACGTTATTCTATCTCGACCCTCTGTCTTCCTATCAAGGCTTACAGTTCTTCGATCTAGCACTGACTACGCCACGGTTGCCGCACTTCGCGGGCAACATAATATAAGGAAGACATGACATGGCCAACGGTACAGTCAAATGGTTCAACACAACAAAAGGCTTCGGCTTTATCGCTCCTGAAACTGGCGGCAAGGACGTTTTCGTTCACATTTCCGCTGTTGAGCGTTCCGGCCTCACAGGTCTGGCAGACGATCAAAAGGTAACTTTTGACGTTGAAGCTGGCCGCGACGGTCGTGAGTCTGCGGTTAACCTCGCACTCGCATAAGCTTTTGGCCTTTTGGCCAAAGTTAAGGGCGGTACCCACGGGTACCGCCCTTTTTCGTTTCTGCTCGATTTATTGGTTTAGGCAGCTTCGTCTTTGACGTTTTCGACCGTTTCCTCGACAGGGTCAGGTGCAGGCAGCGCCAATGCTTCATCCGGCATCTGTTCCGGCAACTCGACAGAGATAAGGCCCGTGTTCAGATCAACGCCAACAACTGGCTTGTCTGCCATCAACGCCAAAACGCTGTTCAACTCGTCTACCGCACGGGCAACCGTGTTACGTTGGGTTTCAACCTTAGCTTTGCCGCCGACTTTTTCGAACAAGAACTTAAACATGATTATCCCCAGTGATTTCACACAGAGATTATCCGCCGCGTAAATCAAGCGGGAGGGGAAACGCCCGCCTTCGTTCCCACACCATAAAATCGCTGCGAGAATGGGCGCTGCGTGTCCGCAACGCCCAAATTTTTTAGTCTTCCAGAACGAACGTGAGCTTCAGCACAACGCGGTACTCGTCGATCTTGCCATCTTTCACTGTAACCTTCTGGTCCGCAACCCAAGCCCCCGAGATGCCCTTTAGGGTCTTGGATGCACGCTTAATGCCGTTCTCGACAGCGTCATCGAATGACTTGGACGAGGAACAGATGACTTCGGTGACTTTTGCGATGGAACTAGACATAACGGTTCTCCTTGTTGGTTACGCCTTCACGCTAGCGCTCCGCCCGGCATAGGTCCATGTTCACGTTAGGTTACTCGGAAATCAGGCCAAGAACCGCAGGGCCGATGCCTTGCACGATTTGGTCGACGCCATCAGCATTCGGATGAATACCGTCTGCCTGCATGTATTGCGCACGTGCCGCGTTAATGTCGTCACCCGCATTCAGTGGCGCAAAGAAGTTCTCGTACAGCTCCGCACCATGTGCCTCTGCCAACTCCGGATACATCCCTTCAAACGCGACTTCATAGGCTGGCCCATAGTTCGACGGCGCATCCAACCCCACCAACAACACCTCAACACCGGCCTCGCTCGCCGCACTCAAAATCCCGTCCAAGTTCGCACGGCTCACCGCAGGGTCGATCCCACGCAACAAATCATTTCCGCCAAGGTTCACAATCATCGCGTCCACATCA
The DNA here is from genome assembly GCF_900185015.1 of Octadecabacter ascidiaceicola. Classification (GTDB taxonomy): domain Bacteria; phylum Pseudomonadota; class Alphaproteobacteria; order Rhodobacterales; family Rhodobacteraceae; genus Octadecabacter; species Octadecabacter ascidiaceicola. The sequence continues at coordinate 17,626 of NZ_FXYD01000008.1, forward strand.
GGCGTCAGCGTCCACGCAACACGGCTTAACCCGCCCGAAGTTGTGTCGCCAGAAACGCCCGCATTTATCACCTCAACATCCGCGCCCTGCCCCTGCAGCCAAACCTCCAACTGCGGAACAAAACCGTCTTCAATCGGCAGCCCATAGCCCTGCGTCAATGAATCCCCCAGCGCCGCAATCGTCACAGTTTCCGCCTGTGCCGCGCCAACGGCTAAAATCATCCCCAAACAAAGGTTGCGACCAGCGCGATATACCCCATATCCAAAGGATGTGATTTTACCAAAGGCCGTGCCAATGACAGATGCCCTCATGCTCTCCGATGTTTCCCTGTCCCTTAGCGGCAATGCCGGAACGGTCGACATCCTGCACGACATTTCGCTGTCCGTCGCGACGGGGGAAACTTTGGGGCTGGTCGGGCCAAGTGGATCTGGCAAATCGTCTCTCCTGATGCTCATGGGCGGGCTGGAAACCGCAACAACGGGGTCTATCACAGCGCTTGGCACTGACATCACGTCGTTGGGTGAAGATGACCTTGCCCGCTTTCGTAGGGACAATATGGGGGTCGTGTTCCAGTCTTTCCACCTCATTCCCACAATGACTGCCCTTGAAAACGTCGCCACCCCGCTGGAACTCGCTGGTGTCGGTGACGCTTTTGCACGGGCGGCAGATGAACTCGCCGCCGTTGGCCTTGCCAATCGCGCCGATCACTACCCCGCGCAAATGTCAGGCGGCGAACAACAGCGCGTCGCCCTCGCCCGCGCCTCTGTCAGCCGTCCGAAACTTCTGCTGGCGGATGAACCCACTGGAAACCTTGATGAAACCAATGGCGCGGCGATCATCGACATGCTGTTTGGCTTGCGCGAACAACATGGCGCGACCTTGATAATGGTGACCCATTCCAACGAACTCGCGGCCCGTTGTGACCGCGTGATCCGCCTTCGCGATGGACGCATCGACACCCTTCGGGCCGCAGCTGAATGAACCGCGCGCACTTCAAACTCGCGTGGACCTTCGCCAAACGCGAATTGCGCGGTGGCTTGCACGGCTTTCGCATTTTCCTTGCCTGCCTCGCCCTTGGTGTGGCTGCTATCGCCGCCGTCGGAACCGTGCGTGCGTCCATTCAAGCGGGGCTTGAGGCCGAAGGCGCATCCCTCCTCGGCGGCGATGCCGTCGTGCGCTTCACCTACCGTTTCGCGGACGATGATGAACGCGCATGGATGACGTCAATCGCATCCCGAGTTTCCGAAACCACCGATTTCCGTTCAATGGTCGTGGTGAACCGCGATACAGTCGAACGCGGCCTGACCCAAGTCCAAGCAGTGGATGACCTCTACCCCCTCATCGGTGAAACCACCCTCGACCCGCCCATGCCCCTCGCGCAGGCCTTCGCAGGCGACGCGACCCACCCCGGCGCCGTCCTTGAACGTGTCCTCGCAGATCGCCTCGGCCTAACCGCGGGCGACACCTTCAACTTGGGCGATCAAACCTTCACGCTTTCCGCGATCCTTGTGTCCTACCCCGACAATTCCGGCGGTGGTTTCGGCCTTGGCCCGCGCACGCTGGTCCTGTTGGAAGACCTCGAAAATTCTGGCCTTCTGGCAACGGGCACCTTGATGGAAAGCAACTATCGTCTCGATCTGCCCGACGATGCCGACCTCGCAGTTCTCGAAACCGAGGCTGAAACCCAATTCGCAGATTCCGGCCTGCGTTGGCGCGACGCCCGCGCGGGTGCCCCCGGAGTTGCACGTTTCGTTGACCGTATCGGCGCATTCCTGATCCTCATCGGGCTGTCTGGCTTGGCTGTGGGCGGCGTTGGCGTATCCTCCGCCGTGCGCTCCTATCTCAGCGGCAAAGCCCCCGTCATCGCCATCCTGAAAACCCTCGGCGCCACGCGACGCACGATCTTTCTGACTTACTTCCTGCAAATCGGCACCCTCACCCTCGTCGGCGTTGCCCTCGGCCTAATCCTCGGCGCAGCAATCCCCCTCGCCTTCGCCCCGATCATCGAGGCCCGCCTACCCATCCCATCCGACTTCACTCTGCACGCCGCCCCCCTGTTTGAGGCCGCAATCTACGGCATCCTCGCCGCCCTCATCTTCACGCTCTGGCCCCTCGCGCGCACCGAAGACATCAAACCCGCGACTCTATTCCGCGACGCATTCGGCGCAGGCAACACCCTGCCTGCCCTCAAATACCTCGTCGCGACGCTCCTGCTGCTCGCTACGCTCATTGGCACGGCGATCCTGTTCTCTGGCACCGCGTTCCTAACCCTGTGGACCGCGGGCGGCATCCTCTTCGCCCTCACCCTGCTGGTCGCCGCCGCTGCCGTTGCCCGCTGGACGGCGGGGCGGTTCCGCCGCCTCAGTCGTGGTCGCCCCGCACTGCGCGCAGCCCTCAGCTCAATCGGTGAACGCGGCGGTGAAACAACATCCGTGGTCCTCTCCCTCGGCCTCGGCCTCGCGGTGCTTGCCGCTGTCGGTCAGATTGACGGCAATCTGCGCGGCTCCATCGCGAACGAGCTACCCGACGTCGCGCCAAGCTACTTTTTCGTCGACATCCAGCCCGATCAAATCGACGGCTTTCGCACCCGCCTCGACAGTGATGACCAAGTCTCCCGCTACGAGGCCGCCCCAATGTTGCGCGGCATCATCACCCAAATCAACGGTATCCCAGCCCGCGAATACACCGACCACTGGGTCCTGCGCGGCGATCGCGGCATCACCTATTCCGCTGAACCTGGCGATGGCACGATCATCACCGAAGGCGACTGGTGGCCCGAGAACTACGCGGGCCCACCGCTCATCAGTTTCGCCGCCGAAGAGGGCTTGGAGATGGGCCTCAAGATAGGGGACACCATCACCACCAACATCCTTGGCCGCGATATTGAGGCCTCAATCGCCAGCTTTCGCGAAGTCTCGTTCGAAGATGCAGGCATGGGCTTCATCATGTCCATGAACCCCGCCGCCCTGCAAGGCGCGCCCCATTCGTGGATCAGCACCGTCTACTCCGAACCGAGCGCCGAAGCCGCCATCTTGCGCGACCTCGCCACCGCCTACCCCAACATCACGGCGATCCGCGTGCGCGACGCAATTGACCAAGTCGTGCAGCTTCTCGGCGGTATTTCCGCCGCCACCCGCTACGGCGCGCTTGCCACACTTGTCACTGGGTTCCTTGTGCTGATCGGGGCCGCCGCCGCAGGCATCCGCGCCCGCACCTATGAAGCCGCGGTGCTGAAAACCCTAGGGGCCTCCCGCGCCACCATTTTGCGCAGCTTTGCCCTACGCGCTGCCCTTCTTGGGTTGGCGGCAGGTCTCGTCGCACTTGCGGCGGGGATCGCCGGTGGCTGGGCCGTTAGCACCTTCATTATGGAATCCGAATTCACGCCGATCTGGTCCTCGGCCGGCATCATCATCCTTGGCGGCATGGGGGCCACATTGGTCGCGGGCCTTGCCTTCGCCTGGCCACCCCTCGCCGCGAAACCGGCACAAATCTTAAGGGCACGCGAATGACCAATCCCCGCTTTTTCGGCTATGGCAGCCTCGTTAACCTCGCCACGCACGTCTACCCCGACCCGACGCCCGCACAACTGGTCGGATGGCGGCGCGTGTGGTGCCATGCCAAAGCCCGCCCCGTGGCTTTCCTGTCCGTTGAACCTTGCCCGAAAACCACGCTGCACGGCATCACTGCCCAAGTCCCCGATGCGGATTGGGCCGCACTCGACCTGCGCGAACACGCCTACAACCGGCGCGATGTAACGGATCAGTTCACCAGCCAAACCGCCGTCTATGAGGCAAACCCAGACCACACCGCGCCGCCCAGCACGGGCCACCCGATCCTGCTTAGTTATCTTGATGTGGTGATCGCCGGCTACTCGACCCTGATGGGCGAAGCTGGGCCGATACACTTCTTTGAAACAACAGCAGGTTGGGGTCCGGTCTTAAACGACCGCGACAGCCCGCTTTACCCGCGTGCACAACCCCTCTCTGCGCAAACCCGCGCCTGCGTCGACGACGCAATCGCGGATCTTTCGCTAGAAATCAGGCCTTTGGCTTAACCTGCAACAGCGGCATCACATCCGCCATTTCCGGCCCGCGTGTACGCCCTGTAACCGCGTGGCGCAGCGGCATAAACAGCCCCTTACCCTTACGGCCCGTGGCCTCTTTCACGGCTGACGTCCAAACGCCCCATGTGTCATCGGCATAGGGCGGCTCGCCCAACAATGCCAAAGCCTGCGGGATAAACTCCGCGTCTTCATCGGCGATCTGCGGTTTCGCACCATCACGGAACACCGCCCACCAATCGCCCATCTCGTCCAAGGACGCGATGTTTTCGCGCACGACATTCCAGAACCGCTCGCCCAAATCGGCAGGTACGCCAAGTGCGTTCACCGCCTCTGAAACCTCGCTGTAAGGACGCGCAGACAACCAGCGCGCAGTCAGCGGGCCCAAATCTTCGGCGTCAAACTTCGTCGGCGCCGAGCCGAATTTCGTCAAATCGAAACCCGCCACAACCTCATCCACGCTCTCGCGCAGCTCAACGGGATCGCTTGATCCAAGACGCGCCATTAAGGACATAATCGCCATAGGTGCGACGCCATTCTTACGCAAATCGCGCAGCGCAAGCGTACCAAGGCGCTTGGACAAGGCCTCACCCTGCGGGCCCGTCAAAAGCGAATGGTGCGCAAAGCTTGGCACCGTCCCATCCAGCGCTTCGATCATCTGAATTTGTGTCGCTGTGTTGGTCACATGGTCCGACCCGCGCACAACATTGGTCACGCCCATTTCCGTGTCATCCACAACGGAGGCAAGCGTGTACAGGATCTGCCCGTCGTTCTTGAACAATACAGGGTCACTCACCGACGCTGCATCAATCGAAATGTCGCCAATAATCCCGTCCGTCCACTCGATCCGTTTGTGATCCAGCTTAAACCGCCAGTGCGATCCACCACGCTCGGCCCGCAGCGCGTCTTTTTCGTCCTCAGACAACGCCAAAGCCGCGCGGTCGTATACAGGCGGCTTGCCCATGTTCAGCTGCTTCTTGCGCTTTAAATCCAGCTCAACCGGAGTCTCAAAGCATTCGTACAAACGCCCCATCTCAATCAGGCGCTGCTTGGCTGCGTCGTAACGCTCCAACCGTTTGGATTGGTATTCGATCCGGTCCCAAGAAATCCCCAACCACGTCAGGTCTTCCATGATGGCGTCGATATATTCCTGCTTGGACCGCTCAGGATCCGTATCATCAATCCGCAGAATGAACTCGCCGCCTGCCTGACGCGCAATCGCGTAGTTGAACAGCGCAGCGCGCAAGTTACCGATGTGCAAATAGCCTGTTGGGGAAGGCGCGAAACGGGTCGTTGTCATGGCATTTATGTCCGTCTGAAAGGGTCCACGAGCCTTTCTCATACCCGCGCATCAATGTCCACAATCGCCTGCCGTCGTTCAGGTCGGGCTGACCGGATAAATCTTTGACAAATCACGCAGCCCCGCGCGGATCAGCTCTTCCAGAACGTCTATGTCGATATCGGCGAGCTTGTTCACATACAGACAGGCCTTCCCGATCTTGTACTTGCCCAATCGCGATAGGATTTCATCGTACTCCTGATACCCTGGCATGATGTAGATGCTTTGCGACGCCTTGCGCGGGCTAAACCCGGTGGCGTTACAGTCCCCTTCGCGGCCGGAGTCGTATTTGTAGTGATAGGATCCGTAGCCAACAATCGTCGGACCCCACATCTTGGGCTGCCAGCCGGTTATCTTGCGAAACAGCGCGTCCAGAACAAGTGCATCCGCACGGCGCACCGGATGTTCAACTGCGTCCAAAAATGCACGAACATCCACGTCTGTTGCTTGGGTTTTGTTCTTTGCGTCCACCATGCTTAGCCCTCTGTTCGGAAAGCTTAGCACAGGAACCTATTCAAATCACTTTACGACGGCCGAAAATCCGCTCGCCAAGGCTCGGCACGCTTTCAATAGCGCCCCCTGCCCCCTGAACCCGCGCCATAAGCGGGTCACTTTGCTTCGTGACAGGTTGCGCTGCGCTCTGCGGCTGCTTGGGCCGCAAACCAAAGTCGTGCAGCGGTTCTGGCCGCACGGCTTCGGGCGCAAACACAGGCTGTTGAACTGGGCGTGGTGCTTCCATACGGACGTCCGCATGCGCCACACGTGGGGCCGGCGCCAATTGGGCCGCCCGCGCATAGGCCGCAATCTCAGCTGCCATTTCCTCAGCTGGTCCACTTTGATGAACCCGCGAAATCGAATAGCTCCGCCCAAGAACAGTCTTACCAGTTTTGATAATGACATTCTTGGCGAGTGGGAAAAACAGATAGCGAACCGTCTGAACCTTCACACCTTTGAATTCGTCCCAGCCCTTCTTTGGCTTTCCCTTTACCGAAAACCCCTCGCGATCCGCAGCAAAGCTCGGCACGGGCTGCACAAATGTCAAAATGGTCGGAACAATCGTCATGACAGCAAGCCCAAGGAAGACCCACATCAAATAGGGCAATGAATCTGCCCGCGTCCAAGTGCCAAGCTGAAGGGCAAAGAAAAGCGCCCCTCCGGCACCAATAAGCGCGTTCCGCCGCCCCGTCCCACCAGGATAAAGCTCAATCGGCAAGAACCCTGTCTCGTCCGCCTTCGCCTTCTGCTCTGGCGGCAGAACACGAACAGCCTCTTCCAGCGTTGCAGGGAGAATGTTTGCACGCCGATCACGTGTCGCGCCAAGTGTGACAGAATTCCCCATCACAGCCGCACGTTTCGCTTGCGCTGCATATTGTTCGATCTGCTCGACCATCAGCCGCGCAGGTCCGCTCAGCTCAAGCGTCTTAATCTCAACATTTGGCTTCAAGGCCGAGTTGCCGACGCCAAGTTTGATTGCCGTATCAAACGGATACGTATCCGCACCCTTAAATTCATCCCAACTCTGCTTGCGGCCACCACGAATAGAAAACCCCATCGCATCCGCCGCAAATGTCGGCTCTTTGCGCGCTTTCATCTTCATTACGTTAATAAACAAGACCACGCCGCCGCCCATCGCAAACAACGCCAGCGTTGAATAAAACGGAATGAACACCCCAAGGCCAACCGACCCAATCAAGAACGGCAATCCCACCATTACGGCAGCCGCAATCATCGCAACCTTCAAACGGTCTTGGCTTGGGTAAAGAATAAGAGGGTCCATTTTTATCCACCTAAAATTGATCCCGCCCAAACAAGCGGGAAAACCGGTCCAAACTAAGGCTAAGACTGGAAAAACCCGTGGCGTGCGGCGGTTGGGGCGCTGTTCACTTTCGACAAGAACGAAAAGGTCAGTACCGCCCCACTAAAAACCCAAGCCGTTCCCAAATCGAAACTGCGCGCACGTTGTTGGCCTGCCGCTCCGCACGCGCTTTAACAACATGGCGCTCAACAGATACCCCTAGAAACGTGTTCCAATGACGAAGACGCCCGCCCTTAATTCGAAACCCAGTACGATCGGCCTCAAAAGCCATCGGCCTGTGGGTCTTGGTGTTCCAACGGATGTAAAAGCCAACCGCGCCCCAGCAGATCAAGAACGACAGCAACCTTGCAAACATAGGCACGCTATCAGCGCCCAAGATAAAAAACGGGGTGATCACAACCATCGCCAACACCTGAAAATCCCTCCGAAAGAACGTCTCGACGTTCAAACCAGGAGGGTTGCCATAGGTCGTAACACGAAGTGGTTCGTTTTCTTTTTCCATCAGGACCATCGGTTTGCTCTCCCCGCTGGTTTGGTCGGCAAATCTGCCTTCCGTATGGCGTTCCGATGAAATCTTGGCGGCTTGCTTAGCCCTCGTCGCGGTAGCGGTTCACAATCGGATACCTGCGGTCCAACCAGAACGCCTTCATCGACAAACGCGGGCCCGGTGCGGACTGAAAACGCTTGTACTCGCTGATATACAGCAAATGTTCGATCTTCTTAACCACATCGCGATCATACCCAGCTGCAACGCAAGCCGCGACGCTTGCTTCGTCATCCACCAGCATCGTCAGGATGCCATCAAGCACATCATATTCCGGCAGGCTGTCGCTGTCCTTCTGGTCATCACGTAGCTCGGCACTTGGCGGCTTATCAATGATCGCAACGGGGATCATCTCGCCACTCGGTGCCTTCATCCACGGACGGTGGTTCGCATTCCGCCAGCGACAAATATCAAATACCCGCGTTTTATACAGGTCTTTGATAGGGTTATATCCACCGGCCATATCCCCATAGATCGTAGCATAGCCCACCGCGACCTCTGATTTATTGCCCGTCGTCAGCAGCATTTCACCAAACTTGTTGGACTGCGCCATCAACAAAAGCCCGCGAATACGGCTCTGGATGTTTTCTTCAGTTAGCCCTTCATCCAACCCCTCAAACAACGGCGCGAGCGTCTCGGTCACGGTTGCTCGGGTCGGTCCAATCGGAACGATGTCATATTTAACGCCCAGCGCGGCTGCCGCTGCCTTGGCATCCGTCAATGACCCTTCCGATGTGTACTCGGACGGCAACATCACACAGCGCACGTTTTCCGGCCCCAACGCATCCGCAGCAATCGCCGCAACAATGGCCGAATCCACGCCACCAGACAGGCCAAGCAGCACTTTCTTGAAGCCCGTCTTGCCCATGTAATCGCGCAGCCCCATGACCATCGCCGCGTAATCGGTCTCCATGCTGTCCGGCTCCAACGCCTTCTCGCCGTCTTCGGCGACCCAACCTTCGTTGGTTTGAACGAAATCAACGTGGGCAATTGCCTCTTCAAACCAAGACATCTGAACAGCCAGCGCGCCATGACGGTTCAACACGAACGAACCGCCGTCAAAAATCTGGTCGTCCTGACCACCCACCATATTCAGATAGACAAGCGGAACATCACATTCCGTGACCCGTGCAACCATCTGGTTCATCCGCACGTCATGCTTGCTGCGAAAGTATGGGCTGCCGTTCGGCACCATTAGCACCTCGGCACCGCTTTCAACCATCGCTTCGCACACATCCGGGTACCAAGAATCCTCGCAAATCGGCGTTCCAACTCGCAACGGGCCCGCGTCCCATGGGCCTTGCATGTCTGCACGGCTGAACAGGCGAACCTCGTCGAAGACATTGAAATTAGGCAGGAAATATTTGCGCGTGGTGGAAACCACCTTGCCGCCCTTTAGGATGAAATACGCATTGCGCAGCTTGTCACCCTCACGCAACGGCCCACCAATCCCCAGCATCGGCCCATCCGCACACTCCGCCATCAACTGATCCAATGCCGCCATCGCATCACGCTCAAACGCGGCCTTCAGGATCAAATCTTGCGTCTGATAGCCCACCAAAAACATCTCAGGCAGCAGCACCATATCTGCGCCCGCATTACGCCCCTGCGCCCAAGCATCGCGTGCTTTGGCGGCATTGCCCGCAATATCCCCGACAGTGGGGTTCAATTGCGCCAGTGTTACGCGAAAACGGTCTGTCATTGTGTGGCCTTTCATCGGTCTTCCCCCCATCTAATCCGACAGAGCGGCAAGGGAAAGCCGAAGCCGCAGAACGCCCGTTGAATTGGCCCGCGTCAACGCTTAACGTAGCGCAAATATTTCAACGAAAGACCAAACGCCCATGATGCGCTTCACGCCTCACCTGCTCGCCGCCCTCATGCTGGCCACCCCCGCCGCCGCACAATCTGTGCAAACCAAACAATACGACGATGGCGGCATCTACGAGGGCCAGTTCCTCAACGGGTTGCAACACGGCCAAGGCGCCTACACGCTGCCCAACGGCTACCGCTACGAAGGCGAATGGTTTGAGGGCGAAATCCGCGGCGAAGGCACAGCGCAATTCCCCAACGGGTCCATCTATGAAGGCCGGTTCGCAGCCGGCAAACCCGAAGGCTTCGGCGTCATCAACTTCGCCGATGGCGGCACCTATGAGGGTGACTGGCTCGACGGTAAAATCACAGGCCGCGGCATTGCACGCTATGCAAACGGCGTCGTCTATGAGGGCGACTTCCGAAACGCCATGCACCACGGCCAGGGCAAAATGACCTCCCCCGGCGGCTACATCTATGAAGGCCCCTGGGTGAACGGCGTCAAAGAAGGCGAAGGCACCATCACTTACCCTGACGGCGCGGTCTATGTCGGCACATTGGCAGACGGCGAACGCCAAGGCGTCGGCACACTGACCATGGCAGACGGCCTTATATATGAAGGCACGTGGGCCGCTGGCCAGATCGAGGGCAAAGGCCGCCTGACCCAACCAAACGGTGACATTTACGAAGGCGACCTCGTGGCAGGCAAACGCCAAGGCATCGGCACCGTCACCTACGCCAATGGCGACGTCTACGCAGGCGGCTTTGCCAATGACCTGCGCAATGGCGACGGCACGTTCACCGGCGCTGACGGCTATCGCTACGCAGGTGAGTGGTCCGAGGGCCAGATTGAGGGCAACGGCGACGTCACCTATCCGGACGGCTCTAACTACGTCGGCACCTTCATGGACGACCTCGCCCATGGCACGGGCAAAATCACCTACCCCGATGGCTCAACCTACGAGGGCGGCTGGGACGGCGGCGTAATCAACGGCACTGGCATCGCGACCTATGCCAATGGCCTCGTCTACGAAGGCGAATTCCTCAACGCTAAAAACCACGGCCAAGGCACCATGACCTACGCGGACGGCTACATCTATGTCGGAACTTGGGAAAACGGCCAACGCAGCGGCTTTGGCACCGCCACCTACGCGGACGGCACGGTTTATGAAGGCGAATTTGCAGGCGGCCAACGCAACGGCGCAGGCAAAATCACCATGGCCGACGGGTTCACCTATGAGGGCCAATGGGACACTGGCGAAATTTCCGGCCTCGGCGTGGCAACCTACACCAACGGCGACATCTACTCGGGCGAATTCCGCTCAGGCCGCCGCCAAGGCACCGGAACCATGACCTACGCCGCCTCCGGCCAAACCGCTGAAGGCGAATGGCAAGACGGCGCACTGGTCACCCAAGGCGCGGCCAATCCGGCGACCGAAGCTGTTGTGGTTGAGGAAGAAGCGAGCGAGTGAAGATCGGCTAAGCGGACAAAGCGCTCGTTCGCTCTGGTTATTCGAACGTCTGCATTTGCATTTATTTGGCAACACATAAAGTACCATTAAACACTATATTACTGAGCTACCAACTTATCCTGACGGGCGACATGGCCCAAACCATTGTGGCTTCTTCATCTGTTCGGTTGCGGAAGCGGTGGGCGATCATTGAAGGGTAAGAAAAGCTGTCGCCTGCCCGCAGCACAATCAATTCATCGCCCAAGCGCAGTTCAACTTCTCCGGTTATGACAATGGCGTGCTGTTCACCTTCAAACACGAAGCCTTCCAGCGGTTCGGGTGGTGTGCCTTTGCCGGGCGCGAACCGGGACAATATCAGATAGCACTGGCCGGATAATGTACTGGAGAGCAGCTCATCGCGAAATCCCATTTCCGCCTCGCTGCGGGTGTACATGTCAGACAATTGCCTGCGGTTTTCGGCGCGCACGATGTGGTAGCGTTCCAGCGGACCGTCGCCAGACTGGGCAGGGAAAAACCATGCAGGATCGACGTGTAGTACTTTACCGATCTCTTGCAGCAACGCATCCGAGACCCGCGCACTGCCCAATTCGATCCGGCTGAGGTAAGCCGTCGAACAAGACAGTTGCGCGCTAAGAGTGTTGAGTGTCAAGCCGCGCGCCTTGCGCACTTCGCGGATTTCAGCACCAAGGCGTGCGGCCGCATCTGGGAAGTCATTTTTGTTCATGCAAAATAGTAGTTGATTTCTTATGTGAAATTCAATCAAGTTGAATTATGTAGTATAATTCAACTATTCCTGAGTCGATCTATTTAGAGGTAGTGCCATGCGTTTTGATCTAATCGCGAATTTCAGTCCCGGGGAAACCATCCCTTGGACGCGAACACTTGAGATGATCCTTGAGCAGTGTTCGCTGGCTGAGGACGCAGGCTTTACCACCGCGTGGTTCACCGAACATCACTTTGCCCACAACGGGTACATGAACGCGCCACCCAACCCTGTGCAGATGTGCACCCATGTCGCTGCCCATTGCAAAAAGCTGCGGGTCGGTACGGCGCCTATCATCCTGCCCGACTGGCATCCGCTGCGGGTGGCCGAGGATGTGGCAATGTTGGATAACATGTCACTGGGGCGTGTAGATTTTGGCGTGGCCAAGGGCATCAACGAGCGCTCAACCATCCAGTTCAACACCGATGCAGACCGCCGCGACAACGGCAAGGTCATGCGGCTTTATCAAGAAAGCCTTGAGGTGATCCTGAAGGCTTGGACCAACGAGGCATTCACCCACAAGGGCGAGTTCTATGAATTTCCTGTGCCGGGTTGGAAGGAAACCAACCGCTTCTTCAAACCGCTTGACCCGCGTTATCACGATGAAGACGGTACCTATAAAGCGATGTACGTCCACCCACGACCCTATCAGGACGGACACCCGCCTGTTTGGCTGATGTCCAATGCCCCCCCTACTTTCAAGCTGGCAGGCGACAAAGGCTGGGGGGTGATCTCCATGGCGGCCGGCGTCAAACGCACGCGCGCCTGCTGGGAACCGTATCGGGAAGCTTTGGCTGCAAGCACAGGTCGCGACGTGGCTTTGGGCGAAGGCGTCGGTGTCTGCACTGCCTTCTATGTCGGCGAAAGCATGGCGGAAGCGGTCAACACCATCCGCCCTTCGATCAACGCCTATTACGAATTCCTAGGCGGTTCGCGTCCTGCGGGGGAGTGGACCAAGCACGGATACCTCGACATCGGCGAAGAAATGACGCCGGAGGATGAAGACAGCGACTGGTTCGATTTCCTGAACAAGCGGGGAATCATTATGGTTGGCGACGCCGAATTTGTGGCCGACCGGATCGCAGAACGACAAGAAAACTCTGGCCTCGATCATTTGATGTTAATGCAGCAGTACACTGGCGTCCCATACGAGAAGATCCTCGCAAGCTGGCACCGGCTGTTCGAACATGTGGTGCCGCGTTTTGGCACCCAGTCAATTGCGCAAAAACGGGAGCTGGTTGATGCTTGAGATTTGGGGGAGGCCATATTCGTCCAATGTGATCCCTGTGATCTGGGCCGCTAATGAGCTGGGGTTAGAGTATACGCTGCAACTGGCTGGTGGCAGCTTTGGCAAGCTGGACACTCCAGAATACGCATTGATCAACCCCAATCGCATGATCCCCGCGATCAGGGATGGTGATTTTGCGCTCTGGGAAAGCCTCGCTATCGTGCGTTACCTATGTGACCGCTATGACGCCGGGGGCCTTAGCCCAGAAGACCCGCAAACCCGTGCGCTCGCGGATCAGTGGATGGAATGGTCCGCCAGCAAGGCATTTATGCCTGTGATCTATTTGTTCTTTGCAATAGTCCGCACGCCTCCCGATGACCGTGACCCTGCCAAAATCGCGGGCCTTCGGGACGAAGCGCATGACGCACTGAGCATTTTGGACAAGCACTTAGCCGAACGTGATTACGTCTGTGGCAGCACCTTTACGATGGCAGACATCCCGCTGGGTTGTATCGCCTATCGCTATTTCAATGTCGATGTGGACCGTCCTTCCTTGCCGCATGTCGAGGCATGGTACCAACGCCTGACAGAAAGACCGGCCTACCGCGACCACGTGATGCGCCATTTTGGAACGAACCCCGACGAATGGACGGCCCTTGAAAAAGCCTGCGCATCCGAGGGGGTGATCTGATGGACCCCAAAGACTATCGCCGCGCCCTTGGTAGCTTTCCAACAGGCGTTACCATTGTGACAGCCTTTGACAGTAATCGCCAACCATGGGGGCTGACGGCCAATTCGTTTACATCAGTATCGTTAGAGCCACCTGTCATTTCGGTCTGCATTGCCAAGACCGGCCGCGCTTTCTCAACGCTTGCGAACACATCGAGCTTTGCGGTGAACATTCTGGCAGCGGATCAAAAAGACCTCGCGCTGCATTTTGCCAGCAATGTCGAGAACCGTTTTGATGGCACGCTGTGGCACGCCAATACCGAAGGTGCGCCGCTGTTACCCGGTGCCTCGGCACAGCTCGACTGTACCGTGCGCGCCCGTATCGATGCGGAAGACCACGAAATCCTGCTAGGGCTGGTGGAAAACTACACCCATCAGCCCGGCGCCCCGCTTGTCTATTGTCGCGGCACTTTCTTTGCTGCGCCCCAACCGGAGATACCTGCATGACCGATCCTCTCACTTTTCACGAAGGGCACGATCCTGATTGGTTCGACGCACAGTATAACCTACGCGCGGGCCGCCCCGATTACGAGGAAACCGTGATCCCCCGCTGGATCGCGGCCAGTCAGGCGGCCCGTGATACACTCGATTGCCTTTTGGACGTGCGGTATGCGGACGGCGAAAAGCAATTGCTGGATGTGTTTCGCTGCGGCGACGCAAATGCGCCGACCTTGATTTGGATCCATGGCGGGTATTGGCAGCGTGGCGATAAATCAATCTACAGTTTCTTGGCGACTGCCTTTGTACAAGCGGGGGTCAATGTCGTGGTCGTTGGCTATGATCTGTGCCCATCTGTCACGATGACGCGCATCTCTGAGGAGCTCCGCGAGGCGCTGACCTATATCTGGCACGAGGCCCCAAAGATGGGCATCAACCGCGACCGGATCACGGTTATGGGCCATTCCGCAGGAGGGCATCTGACCCAGATGATGATGGCCACCGACTGGCCTGCCCGCGAGGCCGCCTTGTCGGCAGACCTCATAAAATCGGGCATTCCTGTCTCCCCGCTCAGTTATTTGGAGCCGGTACGCCTGACCCTTGCACTTAACGCGAACCTCAAGATGGACACTGCAGAAGCAAGCGCCGAAAGCCCGATGATCAATCATTCGCCGGTGACAAACGCTCCGCAAATGGTTGTCGTCGGTGGGGCCGAAACAGATGAGTTTCATCGCCAGTCGCAAATGTACCAAGACAAGTTTGCAACCGATGAGCGGCCCATGGAAATGTATGTGGTGCCGAACGTGGACCACTTCGACGAACTCAACGTGCTGGCTGACCCCGCCAGCCCATTCTTTGCCAAAACCTGTGCCATGCTTGGCCTGAAAGGATAACGATATGACAGACCTTACACGTGAATTAGTGGATGCCGTTGGCGACGCCTTTAACGCAAATGACATTGACGCCGTAATGAGATACTTTTCTCCTGATGCAATCTTTGACCATGCCGTCGGCCCAGACGCGCACGGAGTTCGTTTTGAAGGTGCGGATGTGATCCGTGGCGTCTTTTCCGGGCTTTTTGAGAAGGTGGAAAACGTAAACTGGGAAACGCTTGACTGCGCGTTGACCGCGACGAAGGCCTATTGCGAATACCGCCGCACAGCACGCCACCGAGATGGAACAACCGAAGAATATCTTAGCGTAGATATCCTGACCTTCAAGGATGGGCTAATTGTGCACAAGGACACCTATTACAAGCAACGCACTTAAAGGTGCTGCCGCAGATCACCCGCATTGCGAAATGGTCTGCGGCACCGACAGCGACCCTTCGTGCACAGTGCAGCAACCGGTACTTTGCTCCAATTCTGTTGAAAAAGTCTTCTTGATTTGAAGGCCATCGGCTGATTCAATTTCCCTATTACAACGGGGAATTTAGCGATGATGGGAGCGAAGCAGAAAGCGCAAGCGGCGTTGTTTTATGAGTTCTC
>NZ_FXYD01000005.1 GCF_900185015.1 Octadecabacter ascidiaceicola
ACCCGCGAAGAACATGAAGATGCCCGTCAGGTCGCGCGTGATATCGCAAAAACTAAGCAATATGCGATCTCAATGCGGCTGCGAAAGAAGGTCGAAATGCTCTTCGCACACCTCAAACGTATTCTGGAGTTGGGACGATTGCGATTACGCGGCCCATGCGGGGCAAATGACGAATTCCTACTCGCTGCCACCGCCCAAAACCTCCGCAAACTAGCGAAGATCTTTCCTGCACCGCAGTAAACGTGCAAAGCCTGATCAGAAAGGCGCCCGCGCTGTGTTGAGAATCGTACTTTCTGCGCTCGCAACACATTGTTTTTCAACAGAATCGACGGAAACCGGACTTTCGCTGCTTCGCGGCATTACTGCTAGCCAAGTAATTCCCTTAAAATAGTCTTCGCGCTCTCGCTTGCCCAGTCAGCGTCGCCGATCAAACGCGCAACTTCTTGGCCCTGCGGGTCCATAATCAACGTCACGGGCAATCCGACAACCCCCATATCCCGCGCGAGCGCTGAATTGTTGTCGGTGTGAAGCGGCAGGTTATCAACGCCGATCTCGTCCAAAAATCGTTCCATCGCCGGGCGTTGGTTCAACCCGGTCGCGACCGTTACGACCTGAAAATCATCACCGCCAAATTCGTCCTGCAGTTCTGACAGATGCGGCATTTCCTTGCGGCACGGCGCACACCACGTGGCCCAGAAGTTCAGCAAAACATACTGCCCCTCAAACGCCGCCAACGTCAGGTCAGATCCGTCTTCGTGCGTAAACACCACATCAGACCCGCGATCAGCCCCGAATTGCAGCTTCATCATGTCACCTGTGCGCAATGCCTCAAGTGCTGTGAAATCCTGTTGCACAACGGCAGGGCTTTCCCCTCGCTCCGATGCCAAGTATAGCCCTGCACCAACACCGATAACTGTGGCAGCTGCGAAAATCAGTTGTTTTTTCATCGGGCAAACCTCTGCGTAAGGACGCTTTTTATGTCGGATAAATCATCCTCAAATGCAATGTGGGGCGGTCGCTTTGCCGCAGGACCAGACGCAATCATGGAAGCCATCAATGCATCCATCGGATTTGATCGTCGATTGGCGAAACAAGACATCGAAGGCTCCCGTGCACATGCGGCGATGTTGGCCGCACAAGGTATCATCACCGATAGCGATGCCGAAGCGATCCGTGAAGGCCTCCTCACGGTGTTGTCAGAGATTGAGGGCGAAACGTTCGAATATTCGACCGCGCTTGAAGACATTCACATGAACGTCGAAGCCCGCCTGAAAGACATCATTGGCGAGCCTGCGGGCCGTTTGCACACAGGTCGTTCCCGCAATGACCAAGTGGCCGTCGATTTTCGCCTTTGGGTGCGGGATCAATGCGATGCCGCTGACGGCGCGTTGAAAGCCTTGATCGAGGCGTTGATTGGTCAGGCCGAAGAGGGCGCTGATTGGGTTATGCCCGGTTTCACCCACCTTCAGGTCGCCCAGCCCGTGACATGGGGTCACCACATGATGGCCTACGTTGAGATGTTCGCCCGCGACCGTGCCCGTTTCGCGGATGCCCGCAAGCGAATGAATGAATCACCTTTGGGTGCCGCTGCACTTGCCGGCACGTCCTTCCCGCTCGACCGCCAGATGACCGCGGATGCGCTAGGCTTTGATCGCCCGATGGCCAACTCGCTTGATGCCGTCGCCGCCCGTGACTTTGCCCTCGAATTCCTCGGCGCGGCGTCCATTTGCGCGATGCACCTGTCCCGTCTCGCCGAAGAACTCGTCATCTGGTCCTCTGCGCAGTTCCGCTTTGTCGCCATGTCTGATCGTTGGTCCACGGGTTCCTCCATCATGCCGCAAAAACGCAACCCAGACGCGGCGGAGCTCTTGCGCGCCAAGATCGGGCGTATTTTCGGGGCGAATGTGGCCCTGATGACAATCATGAAGGGCCTTCCGCTGA
Organism: Octadecabacter ascidiaceicola; assembly: GCF_900185015.1. Taxonomy (GTDB): domain Bacteria; phylum Pseudomonadota; class Alphaproteobacteria; order Rhodobacterales; family Rhodobacteraceae; genus Octadecabacter; species Octadecabacter ascidiaceicola. The sequence continues at coordinate 1,942 of NZ_FXYD01000005.1, forward strand.
CCTATTCCAAGGACATGCAGGAAGACAAAGAACAAACCTTTGATGCTGCGGATAACCTGATGCTCGGCCTTGCCGCGATGACGGGTATGGTCGCCGACATGAAAGCCCGCCCTGATGATCTACGCGTCGCGGCCGCCATGGGCTTTTCCACCGCCACTGACCTCGCCGACTGGCTTGTGCGCGAACTCGGCCTGCCGTTCCGTGATGCACATCACATCACCGGATCACTGGTTGCGATGGCCGAAGACCAGGGCTGTGACTTGCCAGAACTAACCCTTGAGCAAATGCAGTCTGTTCATGCGGGCATCACTGGGGCTATCTTTGATGTGTTGGGCGTGGATAATTCCGTTGCTAGCCGCACATCCTACGGCGGCACCGCGCCAGTAAATGTACGCGCGCAAATTGCCCGCTGGAAAAAGGACCTCTCATGATGCGCCCTATTATTACACTTTTCACTGTGGCGTTTGTCGCGGCCTGCGGTGCCAATGATCCGCCGATTCGCCCGTCTGGAAACGTTGGCGTATCCGTTGGGCCAAACGGCGTGACCCCGAATGTTGGCGTTGGCGCAACAAACGGCAACTTCACCGTCGGGCTTAGTCTCTAGGCTGATCGGGGTTGGGCTTGCTGTGTAATCTGCTAGGTCAGATGAAACGCGATTCCACCGGAGAGCAGAATGGACCATTTTCTTTACCGTGACGGCCAGTTGATGGCCGAAGACGTCAGCATCGCTGAGATTGCAGCGCAGGTCGGCACGCCGTTCTACGTCTATTCCTCCGCGACATTGCTGCGTCATTTCAAACTGTTTGATGACGCGCTGGACGGTATCGACCACCTCGTGTGTTTCGCGATGAAATCGCTGTCCAACCAAGCGGTGCTTAAGCTGCTCGGCGATGCAGGCGCTGGCATGGATGTAGTGTCCGGTGGGGAATACCTGCGTGCCAAAGCTGCGGGTGTATCTGGCGACAAAATCGTGTTTTCGGGCATCGGTAAAACCCGCGACGAAATGCGCATCGCACTGGAAGGCGGTATTCGCCAATTCAACGTCGAATCTGAGCCGGAAATGGAAGCGCTTTCGGAAGTTGCCGTTTCATTGGGTAAGGCCGCGCCAATCACAGTGCGCGTGAACCCTGATGTGGACGCAAAAACCCACGCCAAAATCTCCACCGGTAAAAAAGAAGACAAATTCGGCATTCCAATCAGCCGCGCCCGCGACGTGTACGCGATGGCCGCCGATCTGCCGGGCCTGAAAGTTATCGGCATCGATGTGCATATCGGCAGCCAGTTGACCGAACTTGAACCCTTCCGCCTTGCGTACCGCAAGGTTGCCGAACTCACCGAACAGCTGCGCAGCGATGGGCACGAGATTTCCCGCCTCGACCTTGGTGGCGGCCTTGGCATTCCTTACGCGCGTGACAACAACGCGCCACCACTGCCCATCGAATACGGCGCAATGATCAAAGAAGAAGTCGGGCACTTGGGTTGTGAAATCGAGATCGAACCGGGGCGCCTGATCTCGGGCAACTCCGGCATTCTTGTGACCAAAGTGATCTACGTGAAATCCGGCGAGGGGCGTAAATTCCTGATCGTTGATGGCGCGATGAACGACCTGATCCGCCCTGCGATGTACGAAGCCCACCACGACATCATCCCCGTTATTGAACCGCAGGCCGGCGGTGAACAAACCCAATACGACATCGTTGGCCCGATCTGCGAAAGTGGCGACACCTTCGCCAAGGGGCGAAATATGCCGACTTTGAACGCAGATGAACTCGTCGCGTTCCGCTCTGCTGGCGCCTATGGTGCTGTAATGGCAAGCGAATATAACTCGCGCCCCCTCATTCCCGAGGTTCTGGTCCACGGGGATCAATTTGCGGTTATCCGCCGACGTCCGACCTTTGAAGAGATGATAAACCGCGATAGCATACCTGAGTGGCTGTAACCGTTTCGCAGCGCCCAAGCTGGTAGGAGAACCCCGCTGATACCAACAGGCCCAGTGCTTGCGCATTTGAAAATGCCAGTTTTGTTGACCCGCGCCGGTTTGATCGCCGAGCGCGTGACGCAAGCCTTTTGGCCATTCTGGACGGTTCTGTTCTTCGTACTCGCGCCGCTTGTTATGGGCTGGCAGGACTTTCTGCCGCTTGAGGCGGTTTGGGTTTATGCTGTCATCGCGGTGCTTGCCCTGTTGTGGACGTTGGTGCGCGGATTTCGCCGCCTAAATTGGCCGAGCGAGGCCGAGGCCATTGCTCGCGTTGACGCCCGCCTTCCCGGCCGCCCGATTGCGGCTTTGAATGACATCCAAACAATCGGCGCAGGCGATGCCGCGTCCGAGGCCGTTTGGGACGCCCACCTGACACGCATGCAGGCCAAGACCCGCGATGCCAAAGCGGTTGAACCCGATTTGCGCGTGTCGGCAAAAGACCCCTATGGCCTGCGCTACATGGCCGTGTTGTTCATGGTGGTCGCGCTTTTGTTCGGCTCAATCTGGCGTGTTGGCACCGTCACGAATGCCGCGCAGGGCGGCGACGTTCTGGCAACTGGACCCGTTTGGGAAGGCTGGATCGAACCACCTGCCTACACAGGCAAGCCGACGCTTTACCTTGCCGACATCATCGCCAACCGCATCCAAGTTCCGCAAGGCTCATTCATTACTCTGCGCCTTTACGGCGATGTTGGCGCATTGAGCGTGTCAGAAACTGTTTCTGGACGCACCGAGGATTTGGGTGCGGCGACTGACCAACAACAGGGCTTTGAAGTCACCCAAGAAGGTGAAATCTCAATTGTCGGTGAAGGCGGCCAAACATGGAAAATCCTGCTGCTCGAAGACGCAGCACCAACCGTCGAACTTACCGGCCCGATTGAGGCTGACGCGCAGGGCGAGATGTCCCAGCCGTTTTCCGCAACCGATGATTATAGCGTTATCGCTGGAACCGCGACGATTGAGCTGGACCTCACGGCGGTGAACCGTCGCCATGGTCTGATGGTAGATCCAGACCCGCGCGAACCAGTTGTCCTCGATTTGCCAATGCCGTTTTCCGGCGATCGCGCCGATTTCGAAGAACTGCTGATTGATGATTTCAGCCAGCACGCTTGGGCAAACTTCCCTGTGACGATGACGCTGCAAGTCGAAGACGCGCTCGGACAAACGGGCGGCAGCGACCTTGAATCCCTTATCCTGCCAGGCAAGCGGTTCTTCCAACCCACCGCCCGCGCAATCATCGAACAACGACGCGATATCCTGTGGTCCAAAACCAACGCACCCCGCGTGGCGCAGGTCTTGCGGGCTGTGTCCAACCGCCCGGATGAGCTGTTCCCCGATGAAACCACCTACCTTCGCTTGCGCTTCATTATTAACCGCCTCGAAGAAATGGAAGAAACGGGTCTAAACGACGAGGTGCAAGCTGAGGTCGTCGAGGCGCTTTGGGAACTGGCCGTCCAATTGGAAGAAGGTTCCCTCGCGGATGCCCGCGCCCGACTTGAGCGCGCACAAGAACGCCTTGAAGAGGCCATGCGCAACGGCGCCTCGGACGAAGAAATCGCCGAACTGATGCAAGAGCTGCGCGAGGCGACGAACGACTACATGCAAATGCTCGCCGATCAGATGGAACCGTCCCCGAACGACACGGATCAGCCCGATCAAAATCAAGAAAACCAGACCATCAGCCAAGACGAAATTCAGGCGATGATGGACCGCATCCAAGAGCTGATGGAAGAAGGCCGTATGGCCGAAGCTATGGAGCTGATGGAAGAGCTCAACCAGCTGCTGGAAAACCTTCAGATGACCGAAGGCGGGGAAGGTGGCGAAGGCGGCCCGCAAACACCCGGCCAGCAATCCATGGAAGATTTGGCCGAAACCCTGCGCGACCAGCAAGACCTGACGGATGAAGCTTTCCGCGACTTGCAAGAACAGTTCAATGAGGGCCAACAAGGTCAACAAGACGGCCAGCAGCCCGGTGAACAACCCGGTCAGCAAGGTCAGCAGCCCGGACAGCAAGGCCAAGACGGGCAAGAAGGCAACGGACAACAGGGGCAGCAACAGGGCCAAGGCCAAGGGCAGGGCGACAACACCCAAGGAGGGCTGACTGACGACAGCGGACAAGCCGGCGAAGGTGGTGGAAGCCCACAAAGCTTCGCTGAACGTCAGGAAGCGCTGCGCAACGGCTTGAATCAGCTACGCAATAGCCTGCCAGGTTTGTCAGGTGACGCCGCAGAAAGTGCGGAACAGTCCCTAGAAAGCGCTGAGGGCGCAATGGATGGTGCCGAAGAGGCCCTTCGCGAGGGCGATCTGGCCGAAGCCATTGACCGCCAAGCCGAAGCCATGGACGCCCTGCGCGAAGGCATGCGCAACTTGGGTCAAGCGCTGGCCGAGAACCAGATGGATGAACTTGAGGAAGGTCAAGGCACGCAAACTGGCAACGCCGAAGGCCGCCCAGAACCCGAGCGCCGTGACCCGCTTGGTCGTCAGATGGGCAACACAGGGCAATTCGGGTCTGAAGAATCCATGCTGCAAGACGACATCAACCGCCGCGCGGAAGAACTATTGCAAGAACTGCGCAATCGTTCAGCCGATCAGGAACGCCCGCAGCTCGAACTCGACTACCTGCGCCGCCTTTTGGATCGCTTTTAAGGGTTACCCTTGGGGAGCAGGCTCAACAGCGGGCTCCGGCGTGGCGTCAGCAGCGCTATCAATGAACCCCTGCATTTTCCCGTCCAGCCAGATGCGCAGCCCGTCGACCCATTCAACATAGGACGTCAGAACCGGTTCGGCCTGCGGAACGGCAGCACTGATCTGCGGCGCAAAGATGTAAACCAACAGCGCGATCAGCGCGAGGATCACCATCAACATGAACCCACGACGGAAACCACTGTGCGTGCGAGCTTCCTCATACTCTTCGTCCATCACTTCGGATGGACCTGCTTCGGGGCGCAACGTGGAATTGATCTCTTCGATATCCGGCAAAAGCTCGCGGCGCGGGGCTTCTGCTTCTTGCTGCATCATCGCACCGACGGCTGCGGCTGCTTCAGGTTCTTCACCACGCAAACGCGCCAAACGATCACGCGCCTCACGGCTGCGGCGGTCTTCATCAGGGTCGTGCGACAGATCAAGGTCCGGCTGGGTCTCGATCGGATCAGCTTCGGCCTGACGCGCCGCTTGTTCGTACTCGGCTTCTTCGCGCAGAATGTCGGCCACGTCGGGGTCCATCTCACGCCTTTGCGGTTCGACGTGTTCCGGCTCGGGCTCGGGTTCTGGCTCAGGCGCGGGTTCTGGTTCCGGCTCAGGATCGCTTACCGCTTCTGGTTCGGGCGCGGCTTCGACTTCTGGTTCAGGTTTTGGGGCAGGGGGTGGCGTCTGCTCTGACGGCGTTTCAACTGGTGCTCCATGTTCTGCTGCTTCAGACGCTCCTGGTTGCTCAAACCAAGTGTGCCCGCAGTTGGAACATTGCACATCGCGGCCGCTTGCCGGAATAACATCATCCGCGACTTCATACTGCGCGCCGCAATTCGGGCAAATCATCCGCATTTTCGTTTTCCCCAGCCTCAATCGGGCATTCTGCCCAAACTCTTTGCGGAATCTTACCGATCCTAAGGGGCAAGCGCAAAGGTTTTGCCGCATCGCTGACGTTCGCGCAGATTGCATGTGGCGCTGGTTTGCGCCAAAACCAAACAAACAAACGGGCTAAGGGGTTAGAACCACCGTGATCGAGCTGGACAATGTGGCCTATAATTATGGCGGAGCAGAGCTGTTCTCCGGCCTGAATTTGCAGTTGGCGGCTGGGTCGTTCCACTTTTTGACGGGCCCGTCCGGTGCTGGCAAAACAACCTTGCTCAAGCTGTGTTATGGTGAATTGGTCGCGACAAGCGGGCAGGTACGCCTATTTGGTCAGGATGCGCGCGCGCTTAGCCGTGATGATGTGGCCCATATGCGGCGCCGCATCGGCGTGGTGCATCAGGACTGTCAGTTCCTCGATCACCTGACTGTGTCTGAAAATATCGCGCTGCCATTGTCGGTTTCTGGCCACGCTACAACCTCTTCAGATCTAACGGATCTTCTTGGTTGGGTCGGACTTTCCCAACAAGCCCAGCAATTGCCACCGCAGTTGTCAGGCGGTGAACGCCAACGTGCGGCACTCGCCCGCGCCGTCATCATGTCACCCGAAGTCATTCTGGCGGACGAGCCGACTGGCAACGTCGATTGGGAAATGTCGCAACGCCTTTTGGCCTTGCTGGTTGAACTCAACAAAATGGGCAAAACGGTACTGATCGCGACCCATGACATCAGCCTAATTCGCGCGGCCAAAGCGCAGGTGTCCGCGCGTGTTTTACGCTTGAAAGACCGTCGATTGCAGCTTGCGGGGGCGGACATCTGATGAAAATTCTAAACCGCCTTCTCGAACTCCTCGCTGGGGACCCGCAAGCAGACCGCGCCGTACCGCCAACCGGTTTCACCGCGCGTCTAACGTTGCTGTCTTCCGGCGCGATGGCCTTCCTTGCGGTTTTCGCGCTGGCGCTCTCCCTTGCCACGGGCCGTCTGGCGGATCGGTGGTCGGCGGAACTTGCCAAAACATCCACCCTGCGCATCTCCGCGCCGCAAGACCAGATGGAGGCGCAAACACGTGCGGGCCTTACGGTCCTACAATCCACCCCCGGTATCGCCCAAGCACGCCCCCTCACGGATGATGAGCAACGCGAATTGCTGGCCCCGTGGTTCGGGCCGGATCTTCCCGTCGAAACGCTGCCCGTTCCACAGCTCATCGAGATAATTGAGGACAGCGACGGCTACGATTCAACGGGCCTACGCGCCCGTCTTCAGGCCGAGGTCCCCGGTGCCGTGCTCGATGACCACACCCGCTGGCGTGAACCACTTGTTGAGGCCGCTTCTCGTCTGCGTCTCCTCGGTTTCGTGTCGATGCTCCTGATCGCAGGGGCCACCGCCGCGATGATTACCCTCGCCGCCAATGCTGCTCTTGCCGCCAATTCCCAAGTCATCCGCGTGATGCGCCTTGTCGGGGCGCAGGATATCTACATCGCCCGTGCCTTTGTGCGCCGTTTTACCCTGCGTGCGCTGATCGGCGCCGCCGCAGGCACGTTTATCGGTACGCTTGCGGTCATGCTGTTGCCCAGCGCAGACGCCGCAGGAGGCTTTCTAACGGGCCTCGGCTTTCAAGGCTGGCATTGGCTCTGGCCGCTGGTCATCCCCATTCTTGCGGCGGTTGTGGCCTTTGTCGCCACACGCCAAGCTGCCCTGCGCACATTGAAGGAACAATCATGAGCTACGCTATTCAATGGGTCCGATCCCTGATCTTTAACGTCATCATGTATGTCGCGCTGCTGCCTTGGGGGATCGTCTTCGCGATTCCGGCGATTTTCTCGCGCCGCATGGCCGTGCTCTGCTGCCGATCCTATTGCTGGTTCATCACATGGCTGGCGGGGTGGCTTATCGGACTGAAATGCGAAGTGCGCGGCACGCCCCCACAGGACGAAGTCTTGGTCGCGGCAAAACACCAGTCCTTCCTAGATGTGTTGATGATCTATGGTGATATCCCCGCAGGTCGCTTCATCATGAAAGACATCCTGAAGTACGCGCCTGTCGTTGGGCAATTCGGCCTGCGGGTCGGGTGTATTCCGGTCAAACGCGGCAAGCGTGGCGCGGCGATCAAGAAGATGATCGCGGATGTGTCCGCAGGGCGCTTGTTCCCCGGACAACTGATTATCTACAGCCAAGGCACACGCATCGCACCGGGCGTCAAAGCGCCTTATAAAATCGGCACGGGTGTTCTGTACAAAGAACTCAGTCAAGACTGCGTCCCAGTCGCCGCCAATGTTGGCGTGTTCTGGCCCAAACGCGGAGTCTACCGCAAACCGGGTTTGGCCGTGGTTGAGTTTTTGCCACGCATTCCAGCTGGGCTCGAAATACCCGTGTTTATGAAAATCCTCGAAGACTCCGTCGAAAAGCGCTCAAACGAGCTTATGCGAGAGGCCGGTTTTACCGCGATTGAAGAATGAAAACAGTAGATACCATCGACGCACTTGAAGCGCTTTATGATGCCGCCGTCCCAGCATCCCTTACCAAAGTCGTCACGCGGATCACGCCCCATTACGCCACATGGATCAACACTGCGCGGTTTTGCGTTCTGACAACCGTCGGTCCGGAAGGGTCTGATGGCAGCCCACGCGGCGATGTTGGCCCTGTTGTACGCATGGTTGATGATAAAACCCTCTGGCTTCCCGATTGGCGCGGCAACAACCGCATTGATAGCCTGCGCAATATCGTGCGTGACGGGCGGGTGAGCCTGATGTTCATGGTGCCCGGATCATCCAACGTGATCCGCGTGAACGGCACGGCAGTATTAGCCGACGACCCCGCCATCACGCAAAGTTTTGAGCAAAACAGCAAACATCCCAAATCCGTTATAGTGATCACTGTGGGTGAAGCTTATTTTCAATGCGCCAAAGCAATCATGCGGTCAGAATTATGGACGGGCGACCCCGTAACTGACCTGCCAACTGCGGGGCAATTGATCAAAGAACAACAGGCCGAGTTCGACGCACAGGGTTATGATGACGGCTACGCCGAATACGCCAAAGGAAGAATGTGGTGAGCAAACTCGCGGGGTTTTTGGTGGGGGCAGGGGCCGCTGCCGTTGCAGTTTGGGGCTTCAATACATGGCGACACGTCAGCGATGAAGACCTTCTCATGGCCGCGCTGACTGACCAATGCCTCCCCTATATCCTCACGGGCGATGCTCCCTTCCAAGACTTGGGCCGTGAGGTCGGGGTCTATGACAATACGGACGCCGACAACCGACTGATCGGCGGAGGCGCGAAAATCGTCTTTGATGCGCGTTTTGTGGCCTCATGGGGCGAAATCACAGAACCGCCACTGCGTATCTGCCGTTTGGATGGCCGACCTATGGGGGCCTACACGCAAGCATTTGAAATTGAGTCCGATGACTTCTTTGAACAGATCACGGTCGCCGTTCAGCCCTTGGGCGACCTACAGCTCGACCAAGAGCGAACGGACATCGACTTAGGGGCCGACGATCTCTTCCAGACCCTCGGTTGGTTCGAGACGGGCATGTCGCTCGCTCAAGGCAATCGCGTGGTGATGTCCGTGGCGCAGTCGCAGGTCTCAAATGTGATTGTTGTTCGCGATCTGGCGGATTAACTCAGCGGACAATCCGCGACGTCGACATCCACCACAATAAACGTCTGCGGCCCGAATTCGAGGCCCGCCATGTCGACGTAGAGCTTTGATCCTTCAACGAAAATCGCATCATCGGCCAGTTCAATTGTCGAATTTTCGATGTCCTGCCCCGCGCCGTTGAACAACACGCAGTCGGTTAGGAAGTCCAATACGTAGCCGTTGAACTCCGGCTCGGGGAAAACACCGCCAACAGTATCTGGATAGGTCACAATGATCTTTTGGTCGCGGATGTCGATGATGGCGGGCACGATGTCCCAACCGTTCTGTTGGCCTTCTGGACCTAGCCCGTATTCAACGCTGTTGGTCACAACCGCAGGGTGGCGCTCACCAACATAAATCGGCGTTTCCGTTTCATCATACGCAAGGACACCGAATGTCACAGTGCGGTCCATCAACCCGCCCGCAGACGCCACCTGCGCCGACAAGATCAAAGCGATGGAGGCGCGGATCAAGCTGCGAGTCCTGTTTGCCCAAGGTCGAGGTACTTTTGACGGCGCGATTGGCGCAATGCCTCGGGGCTTTCGCTTTCAAGCTCGTCCAGCATGGACTTAAGCGCCGCGCCAACACCGTCAATCGCCGCTTTCTTGTGGCGATGCGCGCCGCCTGTTGGCTCATCAATGATCTGATCGCAAACACCCAGCTCTTTCAGGTTCTGCGCCGTCAAACGCAACGCCTCTGCAGCTTCGCGCATCTTCTCGGCGTCCTTCCAGAGGATCGACGCACAGCCTTCTGGCGAAATGACTGAGTAAACAGAATGTTGCAGCATCGCGACGCGGTTGGCCGTCGCAAACGCCACAGCGCCACCAGACCCGCCTTCACCGATGATAACGCTCACCAGTGGCACGGTCAGTTGCAGACATTTTTGTGTAGATCGTGCAATTGCTTCGGACTGACCGCGTTCTTCGGCACCTTTGCCGGGATACGCACCCGGCGTATCGACGAGCGTAATAACAGGCAGCCCAAACCGCTCAGCCATATCCATCAGCCGGATCGCTTTGCGATAGCCTTCAGGGCGCGCCATGCCAAAGTTACGCTCAATCCGCGATTTGGTATCGTTGCCTTTTTCGTGGCCGATCACCATCACGGGGCGTCCATCCAAACGCGCCAAACCACCCATAACCGCGTGGTCATCCGCAAAATTCCGATCGCCGGCCAGCGGCGTGTATTCGGTGAACAACGCCTCGATGTAGTCTTTACAATGGGGGCGATCCGCATGACGCGCGATCTGGCATTTGCGCCAAGGTGTCAGGTCCTTGTACAGGCTGACCAGCAGATCCGCCGCCTTCTTATCCAGCGCCTGCGCTTCGGCTTCGACGTCCATATCTTCGTTCATACGCGCCATTGCGCGCAGTTCAGCAGCTTTGCCTTCAATCTCAGCAAGCGGCTTTTCGAAGTCGAGGTAGTTTGTCATGCGAAACGCTCCAAGTTTACTTAGCTCCGATATAAGGGTGCTAGGGGCGGCAATGCAATGCACCAACAGGCAAACCGCTAAAGCCGGCTACGAACCGCAGTTTTATACAAGTCACTTCACAAACTTCACGTGCGCAGATGATGGCCGTTGGGCGGTCTTACGTTCTCAGGTGCGGGCTTGTTCGTAGGGCACCACATTGCGGCGTTGTAGCTTGAGAAGGTCGCAGGCGTTGAATTGGCTTATATTCCCAATAATGCAGGTGGCGCGGGAGCAATGCGCGCTGTGATCGCTGACGAAGTCTTGAGTGGCGTGTTCGACCTTGAACGCAATTCCTTCATTGATGACGTTCCGACAATGATGGAACGGGGCTATGACATCGACAATGCATCGGTGAACTTCCGCGGTGTGATGGTACCTGCGGGCACAGATCCAGCGATTATTGACCACCTAGCAGTATTGTTCCGGCTATGTTCGAGAATGGCCGAGTTGCCCGTTGTATCGAAGCTGGTGCTTCACCCATGCACATCATGACCCGTGAAGAGGTGATTGAAATGTGGGTAGCTCGTCAGGAAACGCTCGAAGCGCCGATGGCAGACCTCTAAGCGCTATATTATATGACAAGTCGGGGCAGCAAAGGCGCGCCCCGTCAGTCCCCGAAGGAATTCACATAATCCTCAATGATCCCGCAGCCGAAGTCGAAGCCAATGTTGCCCGCGCGCGCACCGCGCAGGCCGCATTTGAAGCTGGCGGATCGCAGGAAAATATGATCGAGCCGCACAAGCTGCAGCGTGGGCGATCATGGAGCCAAGTCGCAATCGTATCCTTGCAGAGATGGCGGTTGAGACGACGGGCCTTGGAAATGTTCTCGACAAAATCACCAAGAACCACCGCAAGACGCTGGGGTTGATGCGCGATATCGCCGACGCCAAGACCTATGGCGTTATCAGTGATGATCCCAATACAGGTATTACCGAAATCGCCCGCCCCATCGGGGTAATTGGCGCTGTGGTGCCATCGCCGTGGAAACCAAAGGGATCGGAGTGGACTATCCGTTGTCCGGTGAAAAGCTAAGCCGCGTGTTGGCGCTCTAGCGTGCGTCTGACTTTGAGGATGCAGTTCCCAACCCACGCGAAGTGCAATTGCATCAAGGGGCGGGCCATTCGGTTGGTATCCACACAAGCGATGATAGCCGCGCAATTACGCTGGCCAACGCAGTCCCTACCAATCGCGTGATCGTAAATCAGGCGCATACGTTTGCAACTGGCGGTTCGTTCACCAACGGGATGCCGTTTTCACTTTCGATGGGCTGTGGCTCATGGGGTGGAAATTCGATTGATGACAACCTGCATTGGAAACACTTCATCCAATCAACCAAGGTAATACGCGAAATCCCTGCCCGTGAACCCGCAGTAGAAGATATCTTTGGAGATTATTGGCAGCAGGTGGGTAAGTGACTTTCGATCCCGCTAATCCTCCTGAAGGCACGGTTCGCGACTAGCTGGATGCGCGTGCAAACAGCGACAGCGAGGCGTTTGTCTTTCCTGAAGCTGGCGAAACTCTTAGTTGGCGCTCTTTACGGGATGGTGCACGCCGGATCGCTGAGGGCATGGCAGGATTGGGGATCGAAAAAGGCGAAAGCGTTGCGATCATCCATCCCAACGGGCGAGAAGGAGTCGTCGCATCCTATGCCACGCTTTATGGCGGGTATCGGGCGACAATGATCAACCTCGCGGCTGGACCGAACGCGATTGCCTTTGCGTTGGAGCATTTGGGCCGGATGGATGCGGACGGATATGTGTTTGTGACGGGGCGTCTGAAAGAACTGATCATCAACGGCGGGGAAAACATCGCCCCACTTGAGTTAGACGAGGTTCTTTACGGGTTGAATGACGTCGTCGAAGTAGCTGCTTCGCACGCCTTTGCGCACAATACGGTGAACGTGTCGAAGCTGCTGTCGCAGTCGTTTCTGGACCAACGTTGAGTGAAAGCGACCTCATTTCAAGATGTATGGACCGCCTTGGCGGATTCAAATCACCAGAAAAAACCCACTTTCTAGAAGAGCTACCCAAGGGGCCCGCCGGGAAAATCCAACGTCTTAAATTGGCCGAGATGCTTTGACCGGAAAAGAGTATCTGATTTGAGTACTTAGCAGTCCCCATGTGCCAATCCATGAAAGGCAAATTTGTCCCGCATTGCGGACCCTCTCGTAGTTTTCTGCGCCGCTACTAATGAGCGTTTTGCAATGACTTTTGGGGCCTCACCCGAGAGAGCGCGTGACCATTACACCGGCCCAAGCGGCGAACCCCGTTAAAACACCGCCCCAAATCGTATCCACGACAACCTGCTGGATCGACCAGTCGCGAAGTGTCGCGTAGTTGGTGAATTCATAGGTGCCGTAGGCCAGAAGCCCGAGCGCGATGCCACTGATTATGGCTGACGCCGGATCTTGGTTGCGCAAAGCGGGAATGGATACGAACCACAGTACGCCGGCTATATAGCCTAGGTAGAATACAGCGGCTGGGACGACGCGAAACGGATCAGCGAACAGGTGCGCGATATGGCGGTCAAACACCGGTTTGATGATCAGCCGAAGGCCAATGGCATCGGCGGCGAAAAAGATCACGGCAGTCGCGATGTAGAGAATGACGATGTTCATGTGTTTGGGCCTTTGATGACTGAAAACAAGGTGCGAGACATTAATGCAGCGATACCAAGTGCAGCGAGAATGATTACAGGCCAATTGCTTGGCGCGTTTTGGACGATGACGCCAACAAGTGCCCAAACCACGGCAGCGGGGTAGCCCCACTCCCGCGGGTGGGCTGATTGGACTGCGAGCGCAACCGCGAGGACGCCAATCAAGCAAAGGATCGCCGCGCTTTGCGCCGACAGAATTGCGTATCCCCCCAAAAGGACGCCAATGCCCACGCCACTGGCCGCTGTCAGCCACCCTGCATAAAGCGCTACAGGGCGAACCTGTAACCAAGGTTGGCGATGGCCCGCGCGTAACATTGCGAGGATCGCCAAAACGGCCATCGCTACGATCATAACTGTCGCCAGAATAGGCGCAGCATTCGCCGCTGCGATCCAGAAAGTCCCGACGGTCAAGCTCACTGCAAGTGGCGTTCGCATCGCCTGCCAACCGGGGTCTTCGGCAGCTCGCCAAAACCCATAGCCGGCCCCGACAATAAGCCACGCATAGATCAGGCCCCAAATCGAAAAGGCGTAGCCAGCTGGCTGAACAGGTGGATCGTTTTGAACAACTGGAAACTGATCCGGCGTAAAGCCGTTGAAGCCTGTGGATGCCAAAGGAGACAACGCGAATGTCAGAGTTGCGACCAGAACCACGAGCGGGAGGTAGCGTTTCATTGTGTTAACCTTTTGGTTAGCGGTAAGGCAGCCCAATATGGCAAGGTGCTCAGAAGCTTTAACGCCCACGTCAGACGACGCGGAAAATGCACTTCGAAGCGCCGGGTGTTCAATCCGTCGATGATCGCGGATGCCGCGACCTGTGGTGTCAAGATTGCGGGCATAGTGAACGTGTTGCGTTGCGTCAGGCGCGTGTCGACGAACCCGGGGTTGATAAGGCGGACATCGACGCGGCCGGAAAGTTCGGCTCGCAGGGATTGCGCCAAATTGATCACGCCAGCTTTGGTTGCCGAATAGATCTGGCCCTGAGGCAGTCCAATGTAGCCTGCCACAGACCCACATAATGCCAGTTGCCCACCAGCCCGCAGCAGTGATGGGGCGGCTTGTGCAACATAAAAGCTACCAGTCAGGTTTGTAGTTACAATTTGCGCCGCCGCGTCGGGGTCGAGATCGGCTACTTTGCCGGGGTCGTAAAGGGCGGCCAGATGGACGATGCGATCTAGCGGTCCATTCTCGGAAACCTTGGCTGCCGCCGCTTCGATGCTGGCGCGATCTGACACGTCGAGTGCGAGGGGGATGTGCTGGGGCCCAAGTTCGGTCGCCAGATCATTGAGCCGATCTTGGGAGCGCGCCGACAGGATCAGGCGCGCGCCACGGTGCGCCCATTCACGGGCCAAGGCGGCGCCGATGCCAGCACTTGCCCCAATAATCCAGATGGTCTCAGGCATGGGCCAGCTCAATTTGAACGACGTCAGTCTGTTCAGCGGCAAAAGACCCCGCGCAGATGCCAAGGTAGAACTGCCAATTGCGTAGGAACCCGTCGCCATAGCCCAGTTTTTTCACGTTAGCCGACTGCTGGGTTAGGCGGTCGCTCCATTGGGCACAGGTGCGGGCGTAATCCTGACCAAATCCATGACTGCCCTTTACCACCAGACCAGCTCGCATTGCTTGATCAGCGATCACGGCATCTGACAATAACATGCCACCGGGGAAGGTGTATTGCCGGATGAAGTCCGCGCTGCGTCGGTAGGTGCTGAAATAATCATCAGGCACGGTGATTGCTTGGATGACAGCTCGCCCGCCTTCGGCCAGTCGGGCTTTCAATGTTGAGAAATAGGTCGGCCAGTAGGACTCTCCGACAGCTTCGATCATCTCTATGGAGACGATGCTGTCATATTTCCCTGTACTGTGGCGGTAGTCCTGAAGCCGGATTTCTGCACGACCATCGAGCCGCGCATCAGCGTACCCCTTCTGGCTGGGCGAGATTGTCAGCCCCGTTACGTGGCGACCGGTATCTGCGGCACGTTCAGCAAAGCCGCCCCAACCACACCCGATCTCAAGTACGCGTTCGCCGTCACCGATCTGGTTCAGGACACGGTCGTATTTTCGGGCTTGGGCGCGACCGAGATCAGTGTCACCGGGCGCAAACATCGCCGATGAGTAGGTCATGCTGTCATCCAACCACAGCTGATAGAACTCATTGCCGACGTCATAGTGCGCGCGAATATTGCGCGACGCCCCTTTGAGGGAATTGGAGCGCATCAAACGGTTGACCACGCGGAATTTCAGGCTTGCCCAAAATCCTGCGTAGGCATAACCGCGAAACTCTTCGAGGTTCTTGAGCGATAGGACTGTCAGGTTTTCGATCGAGGAGGTGTCCCAGAGCCCCGCGATGTATGTTTCGCCCAAGCCGATATCACCGCGTGATGCGATGGCCGTGACCACCGACCAGTCGTGGATCTGGATGTCGGCCTCAGGGCTTCCTTGGCCAAAACTGAAGACTTCGCCCTCGGGCGTGCGCAGGGTCAGGCTCCCTGATTGGATCTGCGCACAGGTATCGAGAAAGTCGTGTTTCACGCGTTTTGTCAGGAACAGCATTAGGTAACCTCGGTCTTGGGGGGCGTTGGGCGGGTGCGATATCGCGCGCCCTTTAGTTTCAGACGCAGTGCCTGCCAATGGATCAACATAAGTGTGCGAAACGCTGACAAAGGGCCGCGTAACGCGGCTTTGATTATGCTGGTGTTTGTCAGGCGGGCGCGCGGCCCTGTCAGGGTCGCGACCACACCTTCGTCGCCGTTGCGATGCAGGATGCGGATAGCGATTTTGTCGGGGCGAATGTTGAACCTGAATTCATAGCTGCCCTTAACCTCTTGGAATGGCGAAACATGCAGAGATTTCGGCTTTGATATGCGGCTTTCAGCGGTGATGGGGGCGTAGTCCGGCAGGTGGCACAGGTAGGAATGACGGTCACCAAAGGGCGTCGACACCTCAGCGATCACAGCAACCAACTGCTCAGCTTTCTCGGCCATCCAAAAGCTGACCGGATTGAAACCGGAGCCAAGCAGACGCGGCTGGGTCAGAAGACGCAGCTTGAGGTCGGGATCGGTGAGCCCGTGCGCTGACAACACGTCGCGCACCCATTCGGCACCGCGCCCGTTCTTAAGCGGGCCGCCATGATCGCGATCATGAACGGACGCCAGATTGAACCGGTTGCGCGAAAACAAGCGCGGGCCGCTGGCTTCTGCCTCGGGGTCGATCAAAACAAAGTTGACGCCACAGCGGAAAGCATGCGAGATCGCCCCCCGGCGGGCATGAACTGTTTCACCTGCGATATGTTCGGGTGTGAATGTCATGCGATTTGTCGATCCATCATTCTGGCGATGCGGGCGGCGCTTGCAAAGCCGTCTTCGTGGAAGCCATGCCGCGTGTAAGCCCCGGCAAACCACGTGTTGTTCTGCCCCTGCATGTCGTTCAGCTGTTTCTGAGCCGCCAATGCAGGGCCATCAAACACGGGGTGGCGGAACGTTTTTTGGTCATAAATCAGATGATCTGGCACGGATTCTGATGGGTTTAGGGACACGAAAAGCGGATCGCTCTCGGGGATGTTTTGCAGTCGGTTCATCCAATAGGTCACACCGATGGCAGGCTCGGGGCGGGTCGTGTCTGCTTTGTAGACCCAGCTGGACCAAACCGATCGCCGTTGAGGCATTTGGTTGATATCCCTGTGTAGGATCATCTGGTTGTCTTGAAATCTGATCGCCGAAAGCGCGGCACGCTCTTGCGAGGTGGGCTGATCCAATAGGCGCAATGCCTGATCCGAATGACATGCGAAAATCACCTGATCGAACGGCGCGAGTGGTGCGCCGCCACAGTGGATGATGCTTTGGGTTGCGGTGCGGCTGACACTGTCGACTTTGGTACTGGTGCGGATTGCAACGCCGCGCCCGCGAAGGCTGTGTTCCAGACGGCGTACATATTCGATACTACCGCCATCCACCGTCCACCATTGATGCTGGCCGGAGGCGCTAAGCAGGGCATGGTTGCGAAAGAATTGGACCAAGGCGCGGGCGGGAAAAGCGTGGATTTCGTCTGGCGGCGTGGACCAGATCGCGCCACATAGCGGCATCAGGTAGTAACGCTGGAACCAATCGCCCAATTGCAGATCGGCCATCAGATCACCGATTGTGGCGCTGTCGTCGGTTGCAAGGCCCTCGGCCTTGGCGTTGAACCGCAAGATGTCACGCACCATTCCGACAAACCCTGGCCGCAGGATGTTACGTTTTTGAGCGGTGAGCGCCTTTAAATCGCGAAGCCCGTATTCGATTTCGCCACCATTGATCGAGGCCCCGAAGCTCATGTCGCTTTTGGTGACCGGCACGTCGAGGTCCTGAAACATTCGCGTCAGGTGCGGATAGTTGGCGTAATTGAAGACAATGAATCCTGTGTCGACGGGTTGGTCACTATTTCGGCCAGCCATAACCGTGCGCGCGTGCCCGCCTAACCTCGGCGCGGCCTCAAGAAGTGTGACCGCATGCTGCGGCGCGAGCAGATGGGCAGCCGCGAGCCCAGAAATGCCGCCACCAATTATGGCGATGCGCTGCGGGCGGGTCACAATAGTATCTAGCGACATGGAAACTCCGGTTCTTTGTTTCCTAGTTTACGCGCGACGAAGAAATTTGGATCAAAAAATGATCCGGAAACCAACGCCTCCCGTAATTGGGCTATGTTGACAGATTGCATCAATCCCGATCAAGCTGAACGGCGCCCTCTGGTGGCGCCGCGAAAGGAACGTGCAAGTGTGAAGCAACAGCCGTCTCAGATATCTTCACTGACGACTTACATGCTGTCTGTCCGCGACGATCGTGACCGCACGGCGTTTGCGTTGTTGTTCGATCATTTTGCGCCCCGTTTGAAGGGTTTCATCATGCGCTCTGGCACGGGGGCCGGACAGGCCGAAGAAATCGTGCAAGAGGTCATGCTGACGATATGGCATAAAGCAGAACAGTTTGATCCCGAAAGGGCGCAGGTATCTGCTTGGGTCTATCAGATTGCGCGCAACCGCCAGATCGATGTGATCCGCAAAGAAAACCGCCCCCTGCCAGAAGAACTGGGCGAGGATCCGAGTGCCGAGCCCGATGCAAGCCAGATACTGGCCGTTGAACAAGAAGCCGGACAATTGAAAGACGCATTGTTGAAGCTGAAACCTGACCAGCGCGACATCATAGAGAAAGCCTACCTAGGTGAGCTTACCCATCAAGAGATCAGCAGCCAAACGGGATTACCGCTTGGTACGATCAAGTCACGTATCCGACTGGGCCTTGAAAAGCTACGCTACGAGTTAAAGGAACTACGTTAAGATGACTGCCATTACCCATCACACTCCCGACGCATTGCTGGCAGCCTATGCCGCGGGCAACCTGCCGCAGCCCTTCGCGTTGGCGGTGGCTGCTCATATCTCATTGTGTCTGGACTGCCGTGCAGCTCATGAAGCCCACTTGGTATCTGGCGGCGCAGTCTTGGAGGCGAGCAAAGTTGAAGCCGTGTCGGAGGGATTGAAATCCAACGTGCTTGATCTGTTGGATGCCCAGGTTGTCGAAAAAAAGGTTTACCAGCGGTCAGGTATCTATCCGGGTCCGGTGATGGAAGCCTTGAAAGGGAAGCCGCCGCGCTGGAAATCCCTCGGGATGGGCGTGCGTCAGAGCATTTTGTCGGACGGGCGCGAAGGATCTGTGCGTCTTCTCTATATTCCATCTGGTCGGGCGGTGCCGGATCACAGCCATAACGGTCTGGAATTGACGTTGGTTTTGCAGGGCAGTTTCAGTGATGAAACCGGACGGTTCGGGGTTGGCGATATTGAGGTCGCGGATCAGAGTCTAGAGCACACGCCAATTGCAGATGAAGGTGCGCCATGCATTTGTTTGGCAGCCACGGACGCGCCTTTGCGCTTCAATTCGTTTGTCCCGCGTTTGCTGCAACCTCTGTTTCGGATTTAGTGCTAACTTTATGATGCTCTTCCGCCATAAGGTCACCGGATTTCCGGTGTATTTTTGTTTTTATTCAAATAGTTAAGTGAGCTTTTCACGTTTCTGTGAACTTGTGAACCATGCTTCTTTCCCCTCCGTAACCTTAGCACGAAACACAAAACAGAACGGACATCATCGTCCAGCAACTCGGAGAACCAAGATGGAAATGAACCTCAAAGTCACCGCCACAGCCCTCGCACTTAGCCTATCTGCCGCCGCAGCGAGCGCAGAAAACATCGTTGAAATCGCTGCTGGCGATGAACGCTTTTCAACCCTTGTGGCCGCAGTCACTGCCGCTGGCCTCGCTGACACGCTCTCGGGCCCGGGGCCATTCACGGTATTCGCTCCGGTGAATGATGCGTTTGCCGCGCTTCCTGAAGGCACTGTTGAGACTCTGCTGCTGCCCGAAAATAAAGACCAGCTTACCAATGTTCTGCTTTATCATGTTGATGACCGGAATTTGTCCGCCAGCATGATCCCCGCGGGCTCGAACTATTTCCGTCCAATCCTAAACAGTGAGCGCCTGTGCATCACCGCTGGAAGTGGCGGTGTTACAATTGCTGACGGAACAGGCGAAATGGCGACTGTCGTGATCGCTGACATTGTAGCCGACAACGGCGTTATTCACGTCATCGACAAAGTCCTGTTGCCTGGTACACGCCCAGCCTGCCACTAGTGAAAGTTGGTGCCCCGCTTCAAAGGTGGGGCACCAACACATATACACGCCTGAAAGTGCGAAGCTACCCTTTGAAGGATGCCACCGAAATCCTCGTGAATGACCAAAAATAAATCGGATATCACTATCACCTCGCAGATCCTACCGGCGAGAATTTCGCCCAAGACGTTACGTCCTATTACGTACCGCTCGAAATACATGAGACGGGGGTAATTGCGGGCGGCTTCGTTACCGCATACCCAGCATTTCAGTGAACTCTCAGGAATACCTGGCAAAACAGTTGTCACCCTCTTGGGCTGGCTCAAACGCAATGCCCGCGGCTATTCAGAATCTATACCCACTCCATACAATTGGGGTGTGGCGTGGAATCGCTGATGCGCACGAAAACCTAGCACGTATTAACGCTGAGGCGGGCGTTTAGTTTCCTGCAATCATCTCGGATTGCTTAACAATCACTTCGGCTTGTTTGATGCTGGCGATGTCGACAAGGCGGCCTTTGTATACTGTCGCGCCTTCACCGCGTGCCGTTGCGTCTGCCATAGCAGCAAGGATTTCGCGTGCTTCTGCAACCGCTTCTTCGGACGGAGTGAACACTTCGTTCGCGAGCGCGATTTGCTTGGGGTGGATCGCCCATTTGCCGACCATGCCGAGCGTCGCGCTACGTCTTGCCTGCGCGCGGTAGCCTTCGTCATCGCTGAAATCACCGAACGGGCCGTCCACGGGAAGAACGCCGTGCGTACGGCACGCGGCTACAATCGCGGTTTGCGCCCAGTGCCACGGGTCTGAATAGTGACGGTTTTCGCCGTCCAGCATGTAGTAGTTTTCTTGCGTTCCGCCGATGCCTGTCGTTTGCATGCCCATGGATGCGGCAAAGTCGGCGGCACCGAGGCTCATCGCGGCCATGCGCGGGCTTGCTGCGGCGATTTCTTCAACATGGGCAATGCCAGCAGCGCTTTCGATGATTACTTCAAACGTAACGGGCTTGGTGCGGCCCTTGGCGGCTTCAATGGCTGTTACTAATGCATCCACGGCATAGATATCTGCCGCGCAACCGACTTTCGGGATCATGATCTGGTCAAGGCGGTCACCGGCCTGTTCCATCACGTCCACAACGTCGCGATACCAGTAAGGTGTATCCAAGCCGTTGATGCGTACGGACAAGGTTTTGGTGCCCCAATCAATTGTGTTGATCGCTTCAATCACGTTCGCCCGTGCAGTGTCTTTGTCGGACGGGCTTACTGAGTCTTCGAGGTCGAGGTTGATCACATCCGCCGTGCTTGCCGCCATTTTAGGGTGCAGTTTGGTGTTTGATCCCGGCCCAAACAACTGACAACGGTTCGGGCGGGCGACTGGCGTGGGCTGCAAGCGAAAAGACATTGGGAATCCTTGAGGTAATGAAATTACGTGTTGGCTGGCTTGAGAGGTAGATTATTGCGCAAGATGCTGCAAGTGCGAATTCGCGACTGCAGAAATACCCATGATGGGAAATTTTTGCGAAAACTAACTTAAATATGCAATATTTCACCTCATTTCTTAATCTCTACTTCTGATTAGGAAGTTTTTCCCGCCAATCTCGCTTCATACACAGCGAAATTCTAGGAGACTGCCATGATTCCCACACCTTATCTTTTGTTCCTCGGCGATGCGCCGGATCAACTCGCCGCGAAAGTTGCCCAAGGCATCAAAGATTGGCGCCCTGAGAACGCAGTCGGTCAGTTCCGTTTGCCGGGCTGTGGGGCCAGCGTTGGGATCGATGATTTGACGTTACAAGAAGCATGGGACGCAGGTGCGCGGACGGTGGTTATTGGTGTTGCCAACCGTGGTGGTGTGATTTCGCAGGCTTGGAAAGATGTGTTGATCGAAGCGCTTGAGATGGGGTTCGATTTGGCTTCCGGTTTGCACAACCTGTTACGGGACGAAAATGATTTGGTTGCCGCCGCACATGTTGCTGGGCGCACTTTGCACGATGTTCGTATTCCGTCGGTGGCTTATCCGATTGCTTCTGGTGTGAAGCGGACGGGTAAGCGGTGTTTGGCTGTTGGTACGGATTGTTCTGTTGGCAAGATGTACACAGGCCTCGCGATGGATGCAGAGATGCGCAAGCGCGGCATGAAGTCCACGTTCCGTCCGACCGGGCAGACAGGGATTTTGATTACCGGCGGTGGCGTTCCTTTGGATGCGGTTGTTGCGGACTTCATGGCGGGCGCTGTTGAGTACCTGACGCCGGACAACGACGCGGACCACTGGGACCACATTGAGGGGCAGGGCAGCTTGTTTCACGCGTCCTATTCAGGTGTAACGATGGCGCTGGTTCATGGTGGCCAGCCGGATGCCTTAGTGTTGTCCCATGAACCAACACGCACTCATATGCGTGGTTTACCGGACTACAATCTGCCGTCCCTTGAAGCATTGCGTGATGCGGCGCTGATGTTTGCACGTGTGGTTAACCCCGACTGTGAAGTTGTCGGGATTTCCGTGAACACACAGCACCTGACTGAAGCAGAAGCAAACGAATGCTTGGCGGAAATCGAGACCCGTATGGGCCTTCCTGCAGTCGATCCGTTCCGCCACGGCGCGGGACGTCTGGTGGACGCGCTTCAAGCGCTTTAGTCTGATCAAGATCGATCGTCTGATTGAGTATTTTGAGCCAAAGCAGCGAAAGAGTAGCGCATGAGCATTACCGTCACGCAGGACGTTTTTAAACTGGCGGAGGTGTTCACGATCTCTCGTGGGTCGCGCACCGAAGCCAAAGTTTTGACGGTGAAGGTTACGCGCGACGGCGTGACTGGTTGGGGCGAATGCGTGCCTTATGCGCGGTATGGTGAAACGTTGGACAGCGTGAGCGCGCAGATTGCGGGATTGTCGGAGGATGTGAGCCGCGCTGATCTTTATGATTTGCTTGAAGCAGGTGCGGCCCGCAATGCGGTTGATTGTGCGCTGTGGGATCTGGAAGCAAAGACCGCGGGCAAGCGTGTTTGGGAGCTGGCGGGCGTTGCCGCGCCAATGCCCTGCGTAACTGCGTTTACTCTTTCGCTTGATACGCCGGAAAACATGAAAGCGTCTGCGGCGAAGCATGCGCACCGTCCGTTGCTCAAGATCAAATTGGGCACACCAGATGATATGGCGCGGCTGGAAGCTGTGCGGGCAGGGGCACCGAAAAGCACAATCATCGTAGATGCGAATGAAGGGTGGTCTGCCGAGGTTTATTCCGACCTTGCGCCGCATTTGATCCGCCTTGGCGTGAGCATGGTTGAGCAGCCAATGCCCGCAGGACAAGATGGAATGCTTGCAGAAATTGAACGCCCGCTGCCGGTATGTGCTGACGAAAGCTGCCATGACCGTGCGTCGTTGCCGGACCTTAAGGGCAAGTACGATATGGTGAACATCAAGCTTGATAAAACGGGCGGCCTCACGGAAGCGCTTGCATTGAACACGGCCGCGCGCGCGGAGGGCTACAAAGTGATGGTTGGATGTATGGTTGGTTCGTCCCTTGCGATGGCCCCAGCAACGATTGTCGCGCAAGGTGCGGAAGTCGTAGACCTTGACGGGCCGTTGCTATTGGCCGAAGACCGCGACGACGCATTGCAATTTGACGAAGACGGCGTGCATCCACCCGTCGCAGCACTCTGGGGATAACGACATGAGCCGCACAGTTTACGTGAATGGGGACTACCTTCCCGAAGAAGACGCAAAAATTTCGATCTTTGACCGTTCATTCTTGATGGCGGATGGCGTTTATGAAGTCACGTCTGT
Organism: Octadecabacter ascidiaceicola; assembly: GCF_900185015.1. Classification (GTDB taxonomy): domain Bacteria; phylum Pseudomonadota; class Alphaproteobacteria; order Rhodobacterales; family Rhodobacteraceae; genus Octadecabacter; species Octadecabacter ascidiaceicola. Next base: position 25,653 of record NZ_FXYD01000005.1, read on the forward strand.
CTTGGGCGGCAAGCTCATTGATTTTGACGGCCACGCAAAGCGTCTTGAGCGTTCCCTGAATGAGCTTGAGATGCAAAAGCCTGAAGCATTTGACGACCTGCTCGAAATCCACCGCGAACTTGTGCGCGCCAACGACATCGTCGATGGCATGATCTATTTGCAGGTGTCGCGCGGTTCTGCTGGGGATCGCGATTTTGCCTATCCAGACGCGAGCGTAAAGCCAACGTTGGTGCTGTTCACACAAAGCAAACCTGGCATGGCGGATAGCCCGATGGCTAAGACCGGCATGAAAGTCATCTCTATCGAGGACGCCCGTTGGGGCCGTCGCGATATCAAAACCGTTCAACTGTTGTACCCGTCTATGGGGAAGATGATGGCGAAGGCCGCTGGGTGTGATGACGCATGGTTGGTTGAGGACGGGTTTGTCACCGAAGGCACATCCAACAACGCCTATATCGTCAAGGGCGACACGATCATTACGCGCCAGCTTAGCAATGATATCCTCCACGGGATCACGCGGGCGGCTGTGTTGCGGTTCGCCCGCGAGGCGCAGATGAAAGTCGAGGAGCGCAGTTTCACGATTGATGAGGCGCAAGATGCGGACGAAGCGTATATCACATCTGCATCGACCTTTGTGATGCCTGTCGTTGAGCTTGACGGTAAGGCCATTGGTACGGGTAAACCCGGCACGGTGGCAGCGCGATTGCGTGAAATCTACCTTGAAGAGTCCCGTAAAGCCGCCATCTAGACGGCAACGCACCCCATCTCTTGCCAGAATGGTCAAAGCGCGACCATACTGGCGAAAAGAAGCGGAGGCGTAGGTGCGAAAGCTGATCGGAACGATTGTGTTGGTGGCCGGAGTGGGCACCTTAGGTTATGTAGGTACGACCCAGCACGCAGCGCGGATTCAGACAGCGATTGGCGATGATGCCCGTGCAATTGCTACGGCCGCGCCATTGGGTATTCAAACAGCAGTTTCGGGCCGTGATCTGGTTGTGACTGGAATGGTCACGGATGCGACGGACCTCGCGGTGCTTCAGGCCGCGTTCGAGGGTATCGACGGTTTACGCAGCCTTGATATCAAAAATGTCGAAACCCTGCCAATTGCGGACCCGTTTCAGATCGAGGTCAGCCGCATTGCTGACGGATCGTTTTCGGCTGAAGGGGTCCTTCCGTCGGACGCAGTGCGCATTGCTTTGAATGATGCTGCTTTTGATGATGTGCCTTTGGCTTCGGGTATGCCAGACGCCGATTGGGCCGATGCGTTGCAAGGGGGGCTGACGGCCCTTAGTCAACTGAATGAAGGGCAAATGACCCTTGCGAACCGAAACTTAACCCTTGAGGGTGCGACACGTGTTCCCGCCGATTACGAAAAGATGCTCTTGGCGATCGAGACCCTCCCTGAGGGTTATACGTTTGAGAACCAAGTTACCGTTCTTGACGATGGTGAGCCACTGCGCTTGTCTATGACGTTGCTGGATGGTGCGGTTGATGCCACTGGTAAATTCCCTGCTGACATGCAGCCGGAAGAGGTCTCTGAGCGGTTCGATATACGCGACCAGTTCGAGATTGAGCAATCTGTTTTAACCGCGGCTGATCCTGATTGGCTTAACGCTGCACGCGCGGGGATGGAGGCGCTTGCCGGTTTGATCGAAGCTGATTTGGTCGTTGAAGAAGGGGCATTGACGATAACCGGCGTTGGAAGCCCTGATGGGATTGCAAAGGCGCAGTCGTTGTTGGGTGGCTTGCCCGATTCATACTCTGTTACCACGGAACTTGGTGTATGGGGCGCTGATTTTGAGCTTCGCCTTGATATGTCCTGGGACGGCAATAGCGCGGTTGCCGAGGGGACTTATCCATTGGATTTCACACCTCGAAGCCCAGAGGGTGCAACCGTGACCGACACAGGCCGTGTGTTGTTCCTGCCTGATGACATCGGTGATTTTACAGCTAACGCAAACGCCGGAGTTGAGGCCTTGGCGCTGTTGGATAGTGGCACGTTGAGCGCGACGCAAACGTCGATCGTTCTGACCGGAGAAGCCGCGTCGCCACGAATTTCCGCAGCACTAGATGAAGCATTGGTTGGTGCAGCGGATGGGACCGAAGTCTCGCGCGCTGTGACGTTCTTGGACGATGGTTCACCGGCTGCGTGGTCACTCAACTATGATGTGGAAAGTGGTGCGCGTATTGAAGGGCGTCTTCCAAGCGGGCTGGATACGGAGACGATAGGTGAAGCGCTCGGCGTCACTCAACTAACAGGGACGCCAGGGACCGCACTTGAGGATGATGATATAGGTACCAGTCTGGAAAGCTTTGAAATCTTGTCAGGTTACATTCGAGAGATTGAGCAGCTTTCATACTCAATAGATAGCACGGGAAGCGCGCTAGATCTTGTTGTAAGCTCTGGTGGGAATGTTGACCTGATCGCGGCAGAATTGGCAGAAAACTTACCCCAAGATGTGTCGTTCTCACTAAGCGTTATGGACCCACCTCCTGAGGATGGCACTAAACGAACAAACGCGCTGAGCGGCGTAGATGAAGTGTATACGAACGGCTATTGGCTTCCGTCCATTGGTCCTGTCGCAGGAACGACTGAATGTGATGCACATACATTGAACGTGTTTGAGCGTGGTCAAATAGGGTTTTTGTCTTCTTCAGCGCGTTTTGATGCGACGTCTACCAGCACCGTAAACGCGCTTGCAGCTGTTGCACTCGCCTGTGTTGATGCGGGACTGACGTTGGAAGTGGGCGGGCATACAGATGCAACGGGTTCCGTTCTTGCCAATGAAGTGCTGAGTGCGAACCGCGCCAATTCAGTGCGAACCGCCTTGATCGAACGAGGGGTGCCAGCTGAGAACATCACCGCGGTGGGATACGGTCAATCTGAACCAATCGCGGACAATGAAACCGCCGAGGGCCGTGCAGCCAATCGTCGAACAGATATTAAATGGTTCACAGCGGGTGCTGTGGGTAACCAATGATGCAGGTCAAAGGAGTATAGCGATGTTCAAGGAATGGGGTTTCTTGCTTGCTGAGATTTGGGTGCTTCTGGCGCTCGCCGCATTGATCGGCCTGATTGCCGGATGGTTCTTTTGGGGTGGGCGTTCTGACACGGGTTCTGACGCTGATGAAGTTCGACGCCTTCAGGCTGAACTGGACCGTGCGAACGCTAGGAACAACCGTGCAACGTCCTTTGAATTGGACGATGACGTGCCGTCGATGCCTGACACTGTGTATTCTCGCCCAGTTTCGAAACCCGTGGCCGAGCCTGTGAAAACCGAACCCGTTGCGGCGCCCAGTGCTTTGGTTGGTGCAAAACCGGCAGGCTTGGACGCGGCGCGCGACGGGTTGCCCGATGATCTAACGACGATCAAAGGGATCGGTCCGAAGATGGAAAAATTATGCAACCGTCTGGGGTTTTGGCATTTCGATCAGATTGCGGCGTGGAGTGCAGACGAAGTTGCGTGGGTTGATGACAACCTTGAAGGCTTCAAAGGCCGCGTGACCCGAGATAATTGGGTTGAACAAGCGAAAGCTTTGTCAGGGAAGTAGACCGCCTGAATTAGTCCTCGAATTCGAACGTTAGGCATCCTTCGGGGATGTCATTTGCGGTGCAACCTAACAACGTCACAACCGTACGCCCGTCGATTTCAACCTGCACGCCATTGCCATCTAGCAAGTCATGTAAAAACATTTCCGCGTCAGCGTCTTTGGCAGGCAGTTTGAAGGAGAGCTTTTCAACGCGCGGGTCGAAGTCCTTAACGACAGGTGCCAAAACAGGTGCTGTCAACGTAACCGGGCCGACAGACACTGGCGCGGTAATCACATCCAAATCAAATGGTAACATAAAACTAACCTTCTCCACGCGGATAACCCCGCGCATCCTTGCGACCTTCAAACAGGAACAGGTTCGAGGTGTCAAACTTTTGCCGCAATGGTTTTTGTTCGGTGAACAATCGGTACAGTTTAGGATGAATTGTCGGGGTTTAGCCGTTCTTTTTCGTCACGTTTTCATCAAAGGCCACGCGAAACGCGGCGTCTTTTTCTAGTGTCGAATCAGTTTGATACTCAGATTTCCACTGCGCCATGGTCATTCCGTAGAATGCTTCGCGGCCCTCGTCCTTTGACATCTCGATGCCACGTTCGCCCGCGGCCTCTTGGTACCAGCGGCTTAGGCAATTTCGGCAAAACCCAGCGAGGTTCATCATGTCGATGTTTTGTACATCCGTGCGGTCGTCCATCAGGTGTTTCTGCAACCGACGAAACGCGGCCGCTTCGAGTTCGATTTGAGTTTGAGCATCAATTATTGGCATTTTTTGCCTCCATCTGGATTAGGGCGTTGGTCAAGATAGGGGCCAGTCGTTCGGCCCACGCGACTTGTTGGTCCTCTGTTTCGATAAGGTCGTTGCGCAATTCTATCAATGTATTGGCGCGGCCCGTTTGCAATGCATGACGATCAATTGCATCACCAGGAAGATGGCCTATGTAGGGTTCGTTCTTACCTACACAAAGGTCATCTTCAGTGTGCAGTAGGTCGAGTAATGCATTCGATAGACGGTCATCGTGTGCATGCAAAATACCGATATGCCACGGCCGCGGCGGACGGCCATTCAATTGCGGCGTAAAGCTGTGCATTGCAACAATCACGGTATCGTCTTGGCGCGCGGCTAGATCAGCGTAGGCGTTGTGGTAGGGCGCGTGGAACGCATCCACGCGTCGTGCTTTTTCAACCAGATCCGCATCGCGGTTTGCTGGAATGACGGACCCATCGTAAAGCTTCATCAATAGCGTCGGATCATCCAGTCCTCGGTTCGGGTCAATCACCATACGTGAGAAATTCGACAGAACTGCTGGGGCATCCAGTGCGTCAGCCAAAGCACGCGTAACACCGGCCGCGCCAACATCGTAGGCGATGTGACGTTGCATGTCAGCGTCCGGCAAACCCAAAGAACCACCTCCAATACACGGCGGAACGGCATTGGAGGCATGATCACAAGTGATCAACCATCTTGACTGCCGGTCGGCGCCATGGACGCTAAATGGTTCGAATGTGTCCGTTGTCATTGTTCTGTTATCCGTTTGTGGGCAGTTGTAGACGCAGAGAAATGCGATATAAGGCCGCGAACCGTTAGCGGTAACGTATGTTGCACTTTGCCGCCGAAACTGAGGAATACCACCATGAAACGTGATCGCAATGTTAAGATTGTCGCCACATTAGGCCCTGCGTCCGACGACTACAAAATGATCCGTGCATTGCATGAAGCTGGCGCTGACGTTTTTCGATTGAACATGAGCCATGGCGACCATGCAGAAATCAAAGTCCGCCACGAGATCATTCGTAAGGTTGAGAAAGACCTCAACAGCACAATTTCCATTTTGGCTGACCTTCAGGGGCCGAAGTTGCGAGTTGGAGTTTTTGCGAATGACGATGGCGAAGAACTGGCCGTTGGTCAGGCGTTCCGTCTTGATTTGGATGACACGCCAGGAACGTCTGAGCGTGTTCAACTGCCGCACAAAGAGATTTTCGACGCACTTGAGCCTGGTGCGCACCTGTTGGTGAATGACGGCAAGATCAAGTTGCGGGTGAAAGACTGCGGGCGTGACTTCGCGGATTGCGAAGTTCTAGTCGCGGGAACGATTTCAAATCGTAAGGGCGTGAATGTTCCTGATGTTGTGCTGCCGCTTGCCGCGCTGTCTGAAAAAGACCTGAAAGATCTGGAATTTGTGTGCGAGCTAGGTGTGGATTGGTTGGCATTGTCATTTGTTCAGCGTCCTGCCGATGTCGAGCAGGCCCGTACATTGGCAAAAGGCCGCGCTGCGATCCTGTCCAAAATTGAAAAGCCGTCTGCCGTCGCGGCGTTCGACGATATCCTTGCCGTGTCTGACGGCATTATGGTTGCCCGTGGTGACTTGGGTGTTGAACTGCCAGTTCAAAACGTGCCGCCAATTCAGAAACAGCTGATCCGTAAAAGCCGCGCCGCTGCTAAACCAGTGATCGTTGCGACTCAAATGCTTGAGTCTATGATTGAATCCCCGATGCCAACACGTGCCGAGGTTTCGGATGTAGCGACGGCGATCTACGAGGGGGCCGATGCTATCATGTTGTCCGCAGAATCCGCGGCAGGTGATTTTCCGATCGAAGCGGTGACGACGATGAACAATGTCGCCGTCGAAGTCGAAGCAGACCCGACCTACACCCAAATTATTGAAGCCAGCCGAAGAACATCTGGTCGCTCGGTCGCGGATGGTATTGTCGCCGCCGCACGTGAGATTGCGGAAACTGCGGACATCAAAGCGATTTGTTGTTTCTCCCAATCCGGCACAACCGCGCTGCTGACGGTGCGTGAACGACCTCGCGTGCCGATCATCGTTATGTCTAGCGACATCAAAACGGTCCGCCGCCTAGCGCTTAGCTGGGGGACAAACTGCGTAATGACTGACAAAGTAGTCAATCGCTTTAAGATAGCCGTGCTTGAAGCAGTGCGTTCCGCATTGTCCACAGGCGTTGCCGAAAAGAGCGACTTGGTTGTTGTTACAGCGGGCGTTCCATTCAACACACCGGGCAGTACAAACATTCTGCGCGTTGCGCCCTGCGACGAAAATTTGATTTTGGCTGCGACTTCGGAGTAGTGTTTCCTTAGCTTTTGGAGTTGGGGTGAACGTATGGATCCGGATCTAATGTTAGTGACCGGGCTTGTAGTGGGCGGTTTTTCTATTCCGTCTATTATGGGTGCTTTGGCAGACGGGCGTGTGCCCCGTGCTGCTGCAATTGCGATTATGGTCGCGGGGGGGCTTGTTGCGCTTGCAGTGAATGAAAAGCCAAGCGGATACGCGATCAACGATATTCCAGATGTCTTCGTCAGCGTTGTTGGTCGCTACATCAACTAATTTGCTGCGAATCTACTTGCCATAGATATCCACCTCGGCTAATCACCGATTTCTAACCGCGCGTCCGGCTTAAGTGGCATGCCGAGTCGCGTTTTCGCACCTACCCTAAGAGGAGATGGAAATGCCCAAGATGAAGACCAAATCGAGCTGCAAAAAGCGGTTCAAGATGACTGCCTCCGGCAAAGTCAAATCTGCCCAAGCTGGTAAACAGCACGGTATGATCAAACGCTCTAACAAGTTCCTGCGTAACGCACGCGGCACAACAACACTTTCAGCCCCTGATGCGAAGATCATCAAGGGCATGATGCCATACGCGCGCTAAGGAGGATCTGATATGCGAGTTAAAGGTGGTACAGTCACTCATCGTCGTCACAAGAAGGTAACGGATCAGGCAAAAGGCTACTATGGCCGTCGTTCCACGACCTTCAAAGTTGCGCGTCAGGCCGTCGACAAGGCGAACCAATACGCAACACGCGACCGTCACAACCGTAAGCGCAACTTCCGCGCTTTGTGGATCCAGCGTATCAACGCTGCTGTTCGCGGAATCGACGAAACACTGACATATTCCCGTTTCATCAACGGCCTCAACTTGGCTGGCATCGAAGTGGACCGTAAGGTTCTCGCCGATCTTGCCGTCAACGAGCCTGATGCATTCGGTGCGATTGTTAAAAAAGCACAAGCTGCAATGGCCTAAGGCCAAACAACGCTAGAAATTAGAAAGGCCGCCCTATAATGGGGCGGCCTTTTGCGTTGTTGCGGGTCCCGCTGGCAAGGGCGAAACGGCTAGCTCTTACAATTTGCACATCTGATGTGTGTTATAGCGGAATGTACCGTGCCATGCGGTTGCTATATCGCGTGTGACATAGGCAATAACAGTGAGAGACAGATGCTCGTCAATTCATCCACCCGATACGGGGCCGTTGCCCGCCTTTTTCATTGGTCGATCGCACTATTGGTGTTTGTCGATATTGTTTTGGGCCTTGTTGGAAAATTTACGCCGAGGACAGGTGAAACCGCTGATTTTCTGCAATTGTTATATTCTACGCATAAAACGATAGGTGTTTTGGTCCTTGGACTGGCGGTGCTGCGGGTGCTTTGGGCGATCTCGCAACCGCGACCGGTTCCCTTACATCCAGAACGCCGCGTTGAGACGTTCGCGGCAGAAACCGCTCACTGGATGTTGTATGCGGCAATCTTTGTCATGCCGCTTTCGGGGTGGGTCATGCATTCGGCCGAGGTTGGGTTTGCGCCAATCTGGTGGCCTTTCGGACAGAACCTTCCGTTCGTGCCTAAATCCGAAGGGGTCGCCGAAACTGCGGCGACTGTTCACTGGATCGCGGGTATTGTGCTGGTCGCGACCGTTGCAGCACATATTGGCGGCGCCCTTAAGCATGCGATTATTGATCGCGATGAGACACTTGCGCGGATGGTACGTGGCACGGCAGCCGGAACGCCCGCGAAAGGAGGTCTCGCGCACGGTGTCGCAGCGTTTGCAGCGCTCGTGATTTGGGCTGTATCTATCGGCGGAGCGGTTGTGGTCTTTGCACCAGCACACACTGAGGAAACGGGCGCTCAGCCAGAGGTAGTTCAATCCGAAGGATGGATTGTACAAGACGGAAGCGTTTCGATTACAGTTGTGCAAATCGGTGCGCCGGTAGATGGCGTTTTCGCCAATTGGCAAGCTGCAATCGAATATGATCCAGAAAGTGGCGCGGGGCAGGTCACTGCGGTGATTGAAACCACTTCGTTGGCGCTTGGATCGGTGACAGATCAGGCCAAAGGCCCTGAGTTTTTTGACGTCGAAACCTTTAGCCAAGCCACCTATCAAGGTGAAATCGCGCGGATTGACGGAGTACGGCACAATGCAGTTGGTGCACTCACTCTCGTTGGACAAACAGTGCCTGTGTCGTTTGATTTCGACCTAGGGGTGACAGACGGCGTCGCCGTGATGTCGGGCGCGACAACGCTAGATCGGCGGGATTTCGGAATGGGTGCCGCCTATTCTGACGAAAGTTCGGTCGGGTTTGGCGTAGATGTTAGCATCGCGCTAACTGCCACCGCTCCAGAGTAAACCAGTGTTGCAGTCACGAAAAAGGCCGCTGGAGCGTTCCAGCGGCCTTTCCTGTGTGCGAGGTTGGTCGCGCTTATTCGGCAGGGACCATCGCTTCGATCGAGATGTAGATGTCGATCTCGTCGCTGACGAAGGGTGCGAACTGGCCCATGTCAAAATCGGACCGCAGAAGCGTGGCCGTGGCGTCAAAACCCGCCCAAGGCTGCTTAGCCATCGGGTGCTCGGCCATCTGGTTCAGCGTAGCATCCAGAACGACAGGCTTGGTGATGCCGTTCATGGTCAGGTCGCCCGTAATCATGCCTGTGTTGTCACCTGTTACCTCGATAGATGTCGAAGCAAAGGTTACTGTCGGGTTGGTTGCGGCACCAAAGAAATCGTCGCTCATGAAGTGGCCTTCGCGCTCGGGCCAGCCTGTCATCAGGCTTTCGGCGGGGAAGGAAACAGACACACTCGATGCAGCGGGCGCTTCGGCGTCCAGCTCAATTGTGCCTTCAAATCCGGAAAACATGCCAGTGGTGCGCGAATAGCCAAGGTGGTCATAGCTGAACACAATTTGGCTGTGCGAAGCGTCGAGTAAGTAGGTGACGGGTTCTGCAGTGGCTGCGGCAGCGACAGTGACGCCCAGCGCAGTCGTAAGGAGGAAATTTTTCATAAGGAACTCGCTTCATTGTGAGGGTTACGTTCAAACAGGCTGAAAGTTTGGTCCCATTCTACGATTTATGCAATTCGCGTTCTCGTGATAACACCTGTGCAAGGATGCACATAGAGAGCAGTTGTCGAACCAAAGCCACCGCCTTAACGGGGCGAACTTGAAACACTGGGATGTTCTCAAATCGCGTGCAAACCTTGCACCCAACGCGCCCTTTCGATACCTGCAAGCCAACACATTTATTCGGCCAAAGACTGGACAGCGCATGGACGATCTCAAATCAAAATACCTCGACCTGATTGGCAATGCTGCCGATGAAGCCACGCTTGAGGACCTGCGGGTTCAAGCTGTTGGCAAGAAGGGTGAGATCAGCCTGCAGATGCGCTCGCTTGGGAAGATGACGCCGGAAGAACGCCAAGTGGCGGGGCCTGCGTTGAATGCCTTGAAGGACGAGATTAACGCAGCACTGGCGGCCAAGAAAATGGCGCTGGGCGATGCGACCTTGGATGAACGTCTTAAGGCCGAATGGCTGGACGTGACATTGCCTGCGCGGGATCGTCGTGTTGGTTCTATCCACCCTGTGTCACAGGTTTGGGAAGAATGCACCGCCATCTTCGCCGATATGGGTTTTGCAACGGCTGAAGGCCCGCAGATTGATACAGATTGGTATAACTTCGACGCCCTAAACATCCCCGGTCACCATCCGGCCCGCGCCGAGATGGATACGTTCTATATGCACCGCGAAGAAGGCGACGATCGCCCGCCGCACGTGTTGCGCACGCACACGTCCCCTGTGCAAATCCGGTCTATGGAAGCGCAAGGCGCGCCGATCCGCATTATCTGTCCGGGTCGCGTGTATCGCGCGGACTATGACCAGACGCACACACCGATGTTCCATCAGGTCGAAGGTTTGGCGATTGATAAGAACCTGTCCATGGCGAACCTGAAATGGGTGCTTGAGGAATTCTTCACCGCCTACTTCGGCACCACCGTCAAAACGCGTTTCCGCGCGTCCCACTTCCCGTTCACGGAACCAAGCGCCGAGGTTGATATCCAGTGTTCGTTCTCTGGTGGGACTGTGAAAGTGGGAGAAGGCGACGATTGGCTCGAGGTCCTCGGGTCTGGCATGGTTCATCCTAAGGTTTTGCAGGCTGGCGGGATTGACCCGAATGAATACCAAGGCTTCGCCTTTGGTATGGGCATTGATCGGATCGCCATGCTGAAATACGGCATCCCCGACCTACGCGCGTTCTTCGAGAGCGACCTGCGTTGGCTGCGGCATTACGGGTTTAGCGCGTTGCAGGTGCCGACGGTGCATGGGGGGTAAGTATTAATGTTCCGCGTTTTCGGTTTGATGGTAGTGCTATGTATGCAGCCTGCAGCCGTGGCGGCGCAACAATTTTGCCAGCAGATTTGGGGTGGCGCTTTGGTTGCACAGGATGGTGAATTCTTGGGCTACATCACCTCACAGTATAACTTGGACTCAATATTCAATCAGTATGGTAATTACGGATCTGAATACTCATTGACCAGCATTCTCAATAAGTATTCTCCTTATGGGTCAGCTTATTCAACTTTGTCAGCTTTTTACGATCATGCTAGTGAGCCACCGCTTCTAATTATAAACAATAATGCTGTGGCGATAGTCACAACAAACCGATTGCTGCAAGGAGCGGTCAATCCGTATGCACTCTTTGCCTGCAAGCAGTGAGTTAACTTGCGATGTTTGGCTCGTGAATACCTGGAAGCGCATTCGCCCATCCCTCGGTTCGAGCGCCACATTAATCGAAAGGGCCCATCATGCCTGAATACGAAGACCTGCAAGAGACCTACCCCGGTGCGGGGACGTTTAAGTTTGGCCATGACGCCGAAAGCTGCACGGCGCAGATCAACCTTGTGCGGCGCGGCACCAAACGCGCGATTTGTGCGGCCTTGGCGGATTTTGAGGGCGCGCCTGAGGCTATGCCCGTTGTTGGTCGCACCGATATCGTTGCCCATTGGAACAACACCCCCGCGCTGATCGTGAAAACCGTGAAGGTGCAGGAAGTCCGCTATTGCGACGTGAACACCAATATGGCGGCGTCCGATTTGGGGCGCGATGAATTCACCGCGTGGCGCAAGGCGACCAAGGCGGCGATTAAACTGGACCATAAGTTCGATCCTGAAATGCTGCTGGTGTTTGAATTCTTTCAGTTGATCGAAGACCTCGACGGGCGGCAAATTGAACCGCGTTCCTAAAGGCCCCTAGCCCCTGCCGCGCCCATAGGTTACACCGCCTGCAACACCTTTTTCGCAGGAACGACGACCATGAAATTCACGCTCTCTTGGCTAAAATCCCACCTCGACACGGATGCTTCCGTTGACGAAATTTGCGACACGCTTACCGACCTTGGTTTGGAAGTGGAGGGTGTTGAAAACCCCGCCGCGAAGCTGTCTGATTTTGTGATCGGTAAAGTGACGGCTGCGGAAAAGCATCCCGATGCCGACAAGCTGCGTGTTTGCACCGTTGATGCGGGCGAAGGTCCGACGCAGATCATCTGTGGCGCGCCGAATGCGCGTGAAGGGATAACCGTGGTTGTTGCGAAACCGGGTACGTACATCCCTGGTTTGGACATCACGATTTCCGTGGGCAAAATCCGTGGGATCGAGTCCTTCGGCATGATGGCGTCCGAAAAGGAGCTTGAGCTGTCGGACGAACACAACGGTATTATTGAATTGCCAGCGGGTGAAATCGGCCAGAGCTTTGCCGACTATCTGGCGGAACATGACCCATCCAAGGTTGATCCTGTGATTGAGATCGCGATCACGCCGAACCGCCCTGATGCGCTGGGCGTACGTGGTGTGGCGCGTGATCTGGCGGCACGTGGCATTGGCGTGATGAAGCCGCGCGACGTTGATGTTGTTCCTGCGAGTTTCGCAAGCTCGGTATCCGTTACCATAGAAGAAGACGCGAAATCTGATGTGCCGGTGTTCTTTGGTCGCTTGATCAAGGGCGTCAAAAATGGCCCATCCCCTGACTGGCTTCAGCAACAATTGCGTGCGATCGGCTTGCGCCCGATTTCCTTCCTCGTCGATGTGACGAACTGGTTTACCTACGATCTGAACCGCCCGCTGCACGTGTTTGATGCGGATAAGATCAGTGGAAACGCACTGCGCCTGCACCGTGCGAAGGGCGGTGAAACCCTCGTTGGTTTGGACGAAAAAGAATACACATTCCCTGAGGGCGCGATTGTGCTTTCCGACGCTGAAGGGCCGGAAAGCATCGGTGGCGTTATGGGTGGTCTGCGGACCGGCTGCACAGAAGACACTGTGAATGTGTTTGTTGAGGCCGCCTATTTTGATCCGATCCGCACGGCCTATACGGGCCGCGCCTTAAAGCTGAATTCCGATGCACGTTACCGGTTCGAGCGTGGCATTGATCCGGCCTTCACCCCTGAGGGTCTGGAACATGCGGTTCGGATGATCGTAGATATTGCAGGTGGTGAGGCGTCCGAAGTCGTTCAATCCGGCGCAATTCCTGATACGTCGCGTTCTTATAAGCTCGACACAGATCGTTGCTCGTCCCTTGTTGGGATGGACATTCCGGCTGACACGCAGCGCGAAACGCTTACGGCGCTGGGCTTCGTAATGGACGGCGATATGGCCAGGGTTCCTAGCTGGCGCCCTGATGTGCAGGGCGAAGCGGACCTTGTTGAGGAAGTGGCGCGGATTGCGTCTTTGTCCAACCTCAAACCTGTTCCGATGCCACGTGTGCGTGCTGGTGTTCCGGCTCCGGTTTTGACACCGATGCAAAAACGTTTGCAATTGGCGCGGCGCACAACTGCGGCGCTGGGCTACAACGAGTGCGTGACTTATTCCTTCATCGATCAAGCCTCCGCGACGTTGTTTGGTGGTGGCACGGACGTGACGATGTTGGCCAACCCGATTTCTAGCGAAATGTCGCATATGCGTCCCGCGCTACTGCCGGGTTTGTTGCAGGCTGCATCTCGCAATCAAGCGCGCGGTCAGAGTAACCTCGCGCTGTTTGAAGCAGGTGATGCGTTCCATGGCGGAGAGCCAACCGAGCAACATAGCCTTGTGACCGGTATTCTTGTTGGGAAAACTGGCCCAAAGGATGTGCATGGTGCATCGCGTGATGTCGATATCTTTGACGCGAAAGCTGACGCGGAAGCGATCCTGTCTGCGATGGGCGCGCCGAGCAAAGTTCAAATCCTGCGCGGTGCGGGCGATGTGTGGCACCCTGGTCGCCATGGCATGATCTGCCTTGGTCCGAAAAAGGTGCTCGGTATTTTTGGTGAAATTCACCCGAAGATCCTAACAGCGCTTGATGTTAAAGGCCCTGTTGTTGGTTTCGTTTTGTTCCCAGAGCAAATCCCAATGCCGAAGAATGCGACAGTAAACCGCGGCGCAGTATCTGTACCGGACTTGCAGGCAGTCGAACGTGATTTTGCGTTCGTGATGGACGCCTCTGTGGATGCGTTGACCGCAAAGAATGCAGCGGCAGGAGCGGACAAAGCGCTCATTGAGAATGTACGCATTTTTGACGAGTTCATTGGCGGAAACTTGGGGGAAGGTAAGAAATCCCTCGCGATGACCGTGCGTCTACAACCAAGCAATGTGACCCTCAAAGAGGCAGAAATTGAAGCCGTGAGTGCGAAGATCATCGAGAAGGTAACAAAGGCGACTGGCGGCACGTTGCGCGGCTAATTCGCAGCTATTGCCTCTGCCAGAATATCAAACACCAGCCTGATCCGCGGGCTGGTGTGGACTTCGCGATGGGTCACAAGCCAAATCGGAAAGTCGATTTTTAGGTCTTCCAGAACCCGTTCCATCCCATCGGTTTGATCGCCGATTATTTCATCCATGGCGCAAACACCAAGCCCGGTGCGTGCCATCTCCCATGCAACGATCCCGCTTTCCGACCTTGTTTTGTAAGCTTCACGGGTAAGCGGAATACCTAGGCCGTTCATATATTCGACGTTCCTGTCTGGGTCCCCAAAGGCGACCCAGTCATGCTGTGCAAGATCGGTAAGGGACTTAGGGCGTCCTCGTTTGTTCAAATAGTTCGTCGCTGCGTAAAAACGGCCGCGTCCATGCCTCACTAGCCGTGCAACCAGATCCGGCTGTTCAGGGCGGACATTGCGGATCGCGATGTCTGCTTCCCGGCGCATCAAGTCAGATATGTCGTTGGTTGCGACGATTTCGATGCTGAGCCCCGGCGCACGATTGCGGACCTCTGAAACAATCTTGGGAAGGAAATGTGACGCATAAATATCGCTGGCAGTGATGCGAACTTCACCACTGATATCAGATCGTTGCGCCGCAGCGGTTAAAGCAACCTTTTGCGCGGCATTGCCCATTTCACGTACGTGGGCCAACAATTCACGCCCTGCATCCGTTAACTCCAGCCCGCGTCCGACCCGCTCAAACAGCAGGACAGATAGGTTCTGCTCTAACGCTGCGATTTGGCGGCTTAGCGTGGGTTGCGTAAGGCCAAGTTTACGGGCTGCGCCAGACAATGACGCGGTTTCAGCGGTCGCGAGAAAGCTGCGTAAATGTGCCCAGTCTAATCTATCAGGGTCGATATCCATGCATATCTGTATAGATATCTTGCGATTTTCGTCAATTCCGCCTTGATCCATACGAATGTAGGGTGGGTTCAAAGGAGAATACTATGAAAGACGCAGCAACATTCTGGGACAAAGTCGCCCCTAAATACGCCCAAGATCCAATCAAAGACATGGCCGCCTATGAATACACGTTAGAGCGAACCAAGTCCTACCTTGGTGCCGACGACAGGGTGCTTGAGATGGGGTGCGGTACCGGTTCAACCGCACTCTTGATCGCGCCGCATGTCCGCGAAATCGTTGGCACGGATGTATCCCCTGCGATGATTGAAATCGCGACAACCAAGGCAAATGCGGAAGGGATCAAGAACGCTAAGTTTCAAGTATCGACAGCGCGAGGCGCGACTAGCGCGCCTGAAGCCTTTGATGCGGTACTAGGTTTCAATCTGTTTCACCTCGTAAACGGTGCCGAAGACGTTTTTGCAGAAGTCTACAGATCGCTCCCTAAAGGTGGATACTTCATTTCTAAGACGCCGTGCTTGGGCGACAAATCGATTGGCCTGAAACGTTTTTTGTTCAAGGCGATGATCCCACCAATGCAATGGTTTGGAAAAGCCCCATATGTTCGCTTCTTTACACATAGGGAATATGAAGACGCATTGCGGTTCGCAGGTTTTGATATCGTGGAAACGGGAAATTTCCCGGCCATTTCGCGCTATGTTGTGGCACGTAAAACCTGAGCGGATAAACTGGCCGCAACATTAGGAGGCCAAGATGCTTAACGTTTATCTTTCAGGTGAAATCCACACGGACTGGCGCGAACAGATTATTGACGGGGCGAAGGGTCTCGATGTTTCTTTCAACAGCCCTGTCACCAATCACGAAGCCTCAGACGACTGCGGCGTGAATATTCTTGGTGCCGAGCCTAACAAGTATTGGCACGACCACAAAGGCGCGATGATCAACGCGATCCGGACCCGTAAAGGTATTGAGGATGCGGATGTAGTTGTTGTGCGGTTCGGGGAAAAGTACCGTCAATGGAATGCCGCGTTCGATGCAGGTTTTGCCACAGCGATGGGTAAGTCTTTGATTGTATTGCAACAACCTGACCATGATCATGCACTAAAAGAAGTGGATGCCGCTGCGTTGGCTGTTGCGCGTGAGCCCAGCGAAGTGGTTGAGATTTTGCGTTATGTCCTTACCGGAGAATTGCCTGCTTGAATCGATGAGCTGTTCTGAGCTTTTGGGGGGAAGTTGTGGCGAACTTGCCCCTTTGGAAAAAAGTCGAATTAGGTTAACTATTGCACTGTGAGCGCAAACGGCTGAGATCGTTGCGCGGTTAAAAGAAGTGGGACTACAGAAATGCTTAAAGAATTCAAAGACTTCATCGCCAAGGGCAATGTCATGGACATGGCTGTTGGTATCATCATCGGTGCAGCGTTCACCGCAATCGTCGGCAGCCTTGTCGAAGATCTTATCAATCCGCTGATTGGTATCTTTATGGGCGGCGTTGATTTTGCTGGTCTGTCCGCTTCCGTTGGCGAAGCAACATTCACATACGGTAAGTTTATCATGGCGATCATCAACTTCCTCGTCATCGCGTTTGTTGTCTTCATGCTGGTTCGCTCTGTGAACAAGATGAAGAAAGCTGAAGAAGAAGCACCTGCGGAGCCAGCTGGCCCGACACAGGAAGATCTTCTGGCCGACATTCTGGCAGCTCTGAAGAAGTAAAAAATCCGTTTCGGATGAAGAAGGCCCGCCATTAACTTGGCGGGCCTTTTGCGTTTAGGCCTTTAGTGCAAGCTGCGGTGAAAGCACGTCGATCCCGAGCGCTTTGCCAACGGCGAAGTAGGTCAACTGCCCCGCGTGAACGTTCAAACCGTTAAGCAAGTGCGCGTCATCCTCGCAGGCCTGACGCCAGCCTTTGTCGGCAAGTGCCAGCATGAACGGCATCGTCGCGTTGCCAAGGGCAATCGTTGATGTTCGCGCCACGGCACCCGGCATGTTTGCCACGCAGTAATGCATGATGCCGTCCACGTCATAGATCGGGTCTTGGTGCGTTGTGGCCTTTGACGTTTCAAAACAACCGCCCTGGTCAATCGCCACATCCACAATCGCAGCACCGGGCTTCATCTCGGACAGTTGAGCACGGCTTATCAGCTTAGGTGCAGCTGCACCGGGGATAAGAACCGCGCCAATTACCATGTCCGCCTCGCGCACCATTTCAATCGTGTTGCCCGCGCTGGCGTACATCGTTTTGAAATCGCGTGAGAACACATCATCGAGGTAACGCATACGGGGAAGCGAGCGGTCGAGAACCGTTACGTCCGCACCCATACCTGCAGCAACCCGTGCCGCGTGTGTGCCAACCACACCACCACCGATGACAACAACCTTTGCAGGGCCAACGCCTGGAACGCCGCCCATCAAGACGCCGCGCCCACCGTTTGCCTTTTGCAATGTCCAGCTGCCGACTTGTGGTGCCAAACGCCCCGCAACTTCGGACATCGGTGCAAGGAGCGGCAGGCCGCCATTCGCGTCCGTAACCGTTTCATAGGCGATGGCGGTGCACCCAGACGCGAGCAAGTCTTTGGTTTGCTCAGGATCCGGCGCAAGGTGCAGGTACGTAAACAACAATTGCCCTTCACGCAGCATCTTACGTTCTACGGCCTGTGGTTCTTTTACTTTGACGATCATGTCGGCCGCCGCGAAAATCTCGGCGGCGGTACCGGCAATCGCCGCGCCAGCTTCGATATAGTCTTCGTCACTAAACCCTGCGCCAATTCCACCTTGGGTTTCGACGGTAACCTTGTGGCCGTGTGCAATGGCTTCGCGTGCCGCGTTTGGTGTTAGACCAACGCGGAATTCTTGTGGTTTGATTTCTTTGGGGCAACCTATGTGCATTTGATTTCTCCTCTTCCCTAACGTGACCGTCGCGCTGTTTGTGTGGAAAAAGGTGGCAATGTTTGGCGTGTTCGCGCTATCAAAAGCAAGATTATCCGTGAATATTGAAAAAATTTGGGAGAATATTGCGTTGAGCGATTTAGATGAAACAGATCGACGCCTTTTGAAGGCCCTACAACGCGAAGGTCGTCTGTCGAACGCAGACCTGTCAGACAAGGTGAACCTCTCACCGTCTGCGTGCCACCGTCGCGTGCAACGATTGGAAAAGGACGGGTTCATTTCAGGCTACGTGGCGCTGGTGAACCCGCGAAAGGTGGACCGCAAAACCACAGTGTTTGTTGAAATCACTTTACGGGCGCAGGCCGATGACGTTCTCGATGCGTTTGAAAAATCCGTGGCGCGGATTCCTGACGTTTTGGAATGTCATCTCATGGCTGGGCAGGCGGACTATCTGCTTAAGGTCGTGGCCGAAGACGCCGAGGACTTCGCCCGCATCCACCGTCGCTATCTGGCTAGCCTGCCAGGTGTGCAGGGGATGCAAAGTTCATTTGCACTGCGCACGGTGCGCCAAACGACGGCGTTGCCAGTATAACTGGTTCTTAACGCATGCGCTCTAGGTTTTCGGTCGGTACATAGGTTCCGCTGAAAGGCCTTGCTATGATTTCAACCGCCGTTCGCCTCCTTGCCTTCGTCATGTTGATGGTTCCTTTGGCGAGCCGTGCGGACACGAATGCTTTGTGCGGCAATGTCATTGCGTTAAATGCGCTTCATAGTGAAGCTGTCGGGTCGAATGTTGTGCCGGGTTCCGCACAGATTGCCAGTATATTAGATGCAATTCTGCTAGACCTTGAGGGGCGGACCAACCGCCTTCCCTTACGCCCGATTGAAGGCCAAGTAGTCGAACTACGCGGGCATTCAGTGCATTTCAGCACGCTAAGCGCCAGAAATTCGGGGTCTCGGGTTGGTACAAACGAACTCAGCCAAGTAATGACTTCGCTTTCTAGTGTCTCCGCATTGTTTGGCTGCACGGAGGTTCAGGAGGTTGAGCAAATCGCCGAGCCGATCGGACCAATTGATCTGAGTACCAAACCGTTCCTGCACTCCTTGATGGAATTCGTAACAAAGACGAATCCTACTGGGGCGAACCTTTTTCTATTCGTACTGGCCATTGCTCTCGCCGCTCTTGCTGGACGTTTTGTTATGATCCGGTTGCGGAAAGATAACAGAAAGATGTGCCGTACATTCGTTTTGTGTGACTTTTCCGGCGCCTGCACGATTTCTCATATCGTTGATATCAATAGGCGTGGCATAAAAATCGAGGCACCCAAAGAAGATGTTTCCAACGAATTCTGTAGTTTCTACTTTGCCGGTATTGAACAGCCGGGACGTATTGTCTGGCGCAACAAGTATTTTGCAGGCGTACGTTTCAAGAAACGTATCAGCGCGGCGGACCTTCAAAAGGTTCTGGACGCGAGTCAGCAGCCTATCGAAACCAGCGGTCTTCGGGACAAGGCGACGCCCTGTTATTCTGACGGATGCCACCTCAACTGTCCCCGTCATAAAGAGACGGCGCTAGACCTCGACCAAAGCGAAGCCCAACCAGCAACTTAATCGAACCAATTCACGAAAAACCCCCGACAGAGAACTGCCGGGGGCTAACTTTTTCAGTGTAAGAAAATGCTTAGAGCATACCCTCGCGCTGGAGCTTTTTCCGAGCCAGCTTGCGCTGACGGCGGATAGCTTCGGCTTTCTCACGTGCCTTCTTCTCAGAAGGTTTTTCAAAAGCTTGCTTAAGCTTCATCTCACGAAAAACGCCTTCACGCTGGAGCTTTTTCTTCAGAGCGCGGAGCGCCTGATCGACGTTGTTGTCACGAACACTAACCTGCATGTGGTTTTCACCACCTCTCTAAGTTGGATTTGCAATAAGTTGCAGGAGGCCGCCATATAGCAACTGCCCCGTTATTTGTCTAGTATAGGGTATATGTCTGATATCGGAGCCTGAAATGACCACTGCACTGAAATTGCTCGCAGCGATTCTTCCTCACGTCGCCTTTGATGGTTGGTCAGATGGGGCGTTTGTAGCTGCGGCTGACGATTGCAGTATGCCGATTGAAGAAGCGCGTGCCGTATGTCCGCGCGGGGCTGCTGACTTGGCCGTTTTGTTCCATACAGAAGGGGACGCGGCGATGGTGGCTGCGCTTCAATCCGCTGACCTTTCCGAGATGCGGTTTCGTGACAAAGTCGCCCTTGCTGTGCGCCTGCGTTTGGACGCTGTGACCGACAAAGAAGCTGTGCGTCGAGGGTCTGCGCTGTTTGCACTGCCACATATGGCACCAGTGGGGGCCAAGTTGATCTGGGGTACAGCTGACGCGATTTGGACGGCCTTGGAGGATACCTCAGAGGATGTGAATTACTATACTAAACGTGCAACGCTTTCGGCGGTCTACGGGGCTGTGGTTCTTTTCTGGTTGGGCGATGATACGGACGATGGGCAGGCGACGACTGACTTTATCGACCGCCGTATTGAGAATGTTATGCAATTCGAGACCTTTAAGGCGGCGATCAACAATAACCCGCTGACAAAACCATTCGCTGGCGCTTTGGGGCGCCTGACGTCCCACATAAAAGCACCGTCCGCCGCGCCGGACGATTTGCCCGGATCATGGAATACACCACGATGAAAGCTGTTGAAATCACCCAAGCTGGTGGCCCCGAAGTTCTAACACTCGTTGATGTGCCAACACCGGAGCCAGCCTTTGGCGAGGTTCGCATCAAGGTTGCCTATGCCGGTGTAAATCGCCCCGACGCATTGCAGCGCGCCGGAATGTATGACCCTCCAAAAGGCGCAAGCCCCTTGCCGGGGCTTGAGGCCGCCGGTGAGATTTCCGCAATCGGCGATGGGGTGACGGATTGGGCAGTTGGTGACCAAGTTTGTGCGCTTTTGCCCGGTGGCGGATATGCAGAAGAAGTGGTCACACCTTCTGCGCATTGCTTGCCTGTTCCCGATGGAATGTCGCTGAAACAAGCGGCTTGTCTTCCGGAAACATTCTTCACCGTTTGGTCCAACGTATTCATGCGCGGTGGATTGAATGCTGGCGAGCGGTTCTTGGTTCATGGGGGATCATCGGGTATCGGCACAACTGCGATCCAATTGGCAAACGCCTTTGGTGCGCGGGTGTTTACGACCGCCGGATCGGACGAGAAATGCGCGGCCTGTCTTGACCTTGGTGCAGAGGTTGCAATGAATTACCGTGATGTGGATTTCGTTGACGTCATGAAGGCTGAAGGCCGTGCGAATCTTATCCTCGATATGG
This sequence comes from Octadecabacter ascidiaceicola, assembly GCF_900185015.1. Lineage (GTDB taxonomy): Bacteria > Pseudomonadota > Alphaproteobacteria > Rhodobacterales > Rhodobacteraceae > Octadecabacter > Octadecabacter ascidiaceicola. Next base: position 47,046 of record NZ_FXYD01000005.1, read on the forward strand.
TTGGCGGCGATTATTTGCCCCGCAATGTGCGTGCCTTGGCGGATGACGGCCGGCTGGTGCAGATTGCGTTTTTGCAAGGGCCAAAGATTGAGTTGAACTTTGCGCACCTGATGATGCGCCGCCTGACGATCACAGGCAGCACTCTGCGCCCGCAATCTGATTTGGCGAAGGCCGAGATTGCACAGCAGTTGCGCGAACAGGTCTGGCCGCTGCTGGCGTCTGGACGTTTAGCGCCCGTGATGGATCAGGAGTATGATTTGGCCGCCGCGGCCGCCGCCCACACGCGGATGGAAAGCAGTGCGCACATCGGAAAGATTGTTCTAAAGGTTTCCTGAATTTGGTGATTTCATCGACCTGTGCAAAACTCGACTTTTAAGCAAAAAGTTTGAGCAAGGAGAATACTATGACCAAGAAAGATGGACCAAAGCCAAGCGGCAAGGGCACCAAAAAAGAGGTGAGCCTTGATGATTTCAAAGGCAACACGCTCGACAAAATGAGCGATGCGGATAAGTCAAAAGGCAAATAGCCTAACGGAAAGCCTTAGCGTATTGGGTCAAACAACGCGTCATCCAGCGTACAGTCGCGGATGACATCTGTCCCGCATTGCCGCAATTCCAAGTCGCGCGTTAGACAGATGCGTGCTTCTTGGATGCGCTGGCTGCGGCATGTGATCGTGATTTCGTCCGGATCTAGCCCTTCGTTTTCACGCATGAAGGCTTCTTCGATGAGGGACGCCGGCAAAGTTACAGGGTCTTCCAGTCGGCGGAACACTGCGGGGCGGGTTACGTTTTCGTAAGCCAATCGTGCCAGCGCGTAATAGTCGCCCGGAGATAGGCCCGAACAGGACCCGTGCTTGTTCCATTGGTGCCACGCCAACCCGCTTGTGCCCATTATGTCGGCCATCGCGGATGTGTCTGCCCGCGATGGGTTACGGTATGAATGGCGGCAATTTGCGGGCCACCCGTTCTCATATTGCGGCCAAAGGCCATGCAGAACCCATCCGAAATCCTTGTCGTCGTCACATTGCGGCGAGTTACGGGAATCGCCTTCAAGCGCGCACCATGTTGGCGACCACGACAAGGAAAGAACATAGTAATCGAACTCTCCGGCGGTGTCTTGGGCCTTGGCAGGAAGGGCGACAACACAGAGAAGGGCCAATATTCGCAGCATTTGGGGTCTTTCCATAAACGTTCAGGCTATCTATATAGCATCCAAGTTCCCCGACAATGTGAACCCGGCCAAATTGGTCTGCCCCTTCAAGGGCGTGGGAGAGGCATGTCGAATTGATAGGAGAAACGCGATGAGCGGTACACCAATTATGGCCAAAGCCACAGCAGTTTGGCTGTGCGACAACACAACAATGACTTTCCGTCAGATTGCCGTTTTTTGCGGCCTGCATGAGCTCGAAGTTCAGGGCATCGCTGACGGCGACGTTGCGACGGGCGTTAAGGGATTTGACCCGATTGCCAATAAGCAGCTGACGCAAGAAGAGATCGACAAAGCCGAAGCTGATCCGAAGTATAACTTGCAGCTGCTCTTTAACCCTGCATCCGCTGGTGAAGAAAAGCGTCGCGGTCCACGCTACACTCCACTGTCCAAGCGTCAGGATCGTCCTGCGTCTATTTACTGGTTGGTAAAATTCCACCCAGAACTATCCGATGGTCAGATTTCCAAATTAGTTGGCACAACAAAGCCGACAATTCAGGCGATCCGTGAGCGTACGCACTGGAACATCAACAACATCGAACCGATTGATCCGGTTGCTTTGGGCCTGTGTAAGCAGTCCGAACTTGATGCGGCTGTGCAAAAGGCGAACGCAAAGAAAGCCAAAGAAGGCGGTGTGATGACCGATGATGAACGTCGCAAACTGGTTTCCACAGAGCAAAGCCTTGGTTTGGAAGAAGAACCAAAGATCCCGGCTTCGATCGAGGGTCTTGAGACATTCACATTGGGCACAGATATTGAGCCAGAAGAAGACACATCGGTTCCGGACAAAGACACGTTCTTTAACCTGCCGGATGACGCAGGCGACGACGAGGACTAGACGCCGACGTTCGTTTCAAAAATCCACATGAAGCCCCGGTCGAGCGACTGGGGCTTTTTGTTACAGCGGTTTTTTTGTCAAAAAATCCAATAAAACTTGCCACATTTGCGCCCCGTTTTTCGATTATCGCTAGGGTAATCTTAATCCGAGATGCCCAAAAAGGGTGCGCGTGAAGGAGTGCAGGCAAATGTTACAAGACGTTCAGGACTTTAAAGATCCGCAAATCCATACTTTGGTTCGTAAGAAACGGACTAAGGATGACGCGTCTGATCTGTTTGACGAGCGGCCACCTTCTGCGCTGCTTTCAGACTATCCACTGGATAAGGCTGGCCATGAGCGAAGCATCATGTTGCAGCAGAAATTCACGGACCGGGGTTTCAACATCGAAAGATGCTGGAACCAAGTTCAGCAATATATGCCCGAACTCCTAACATCGCCCCCACAAGACGTGCTGGAAGTGTCGACAGGGCACGGCGCAATGTTAGAAATCTTGCGTCACTACGGGCATAACGTAATGGGAACGGACTACGCGACCGAGACGTGGTCGTCAGATTGTGAAAGTGCCATGAAACCCGATTGGCCCTATCGTCACATCGTTGAAAGCATCGATTTGCCGATGACGGTTTTTAACAACAGCAATGGGGACTACCCGATCGAAACAAAAAGCTTTGATACGACACTGTGTTTTCAGGCGCTTGAAAACGCTGGTCATCCGGATGGCTGGATGGACGTCATTGACGAGTTTTGCCGTATAAGCCGCAAATCAGTGTTTGTTATGCTTGGTCACTTGAATTCCGGAACCCGTGCAAACACGGACTACAATTATGCGTTCCACAGCTTCCGACGGGATTTGCGTAGTTACCGTGACAACGGTTTCGTTTGCACAGGTACCTTTGCCCATTGGGGGCAGGCGCTAGGCTTTAAATTGACCGCTGGATAATACGGCTCAAAGTGACCTGCGGGCGTTCAAGGCGGCCGTTATGGTCCCATCATCGAGATAGTCGAGCTCTCCACCGACTGGCACACCTTGTGCGAGAGATGTGACCTGCACGCCCTGTAACTCATCTGCAATGTAGTGCGCCGTGGTTTGTCCGTCGATTGTCGCACCAAGCGCGAGGATCACCTCGGTGACATGTTCCGTCGTGACGCGGTCGCGTAATTTCGGAATACGCAACTCGTCCGGCCCAATATCATCTAGTGCAGACAACGTCCCCCCAAGCACGTGATAGCGGCCTTTGAAAACGCCGGAACGCTCCATCGCCCAAAGATCGGCGACATCTTCGACGACGCAGATCTGGCCCGTGTTGCGTTTTTCGCTTTCGCAAATTTCGCAGATATCGGAGGTGCCGATATTGCCGCAGTTTAAACACTCACGCGCGGTTTCACCTACAGTGGTCAACGCTTGCGCAAGTGGGTTCAAAAGTTGTCCGCGCTTTTTGATCAAGTGTAGCACCGCACGACGCGCTGAACGCGGCCCTAGTCCCGGCAAACGGGCCATTAGGTCAATCAGGGCGTCGATGTCTTGCGGACCTTGGGACACTTAGAACGGCAGCTTCATGTCCGCTGGAAGGCCCAGGCCTTCGGTCAGCTTTTCCATCTCGCTTTGCGCTTTGTCGGACGCCTTGGATTGCGCGTCTTTGATCGCAGCGAGGATCAGGTCTTCGACGACCTCTTTGTCGTCGCCGTTGAAGATGGACGGGTCAATATCAAGCCCGCGCAGTTCTCCCTTGGCAGATGCCGTGGCCTTCACCAAGCCTGCGCCGCTTTCACCGACAACCATGATGTCGTGCAGGTCTTCTTGCAGTTGGCCCATCTGCTTTTGCATCTCTTGGGCTTTTTTCATCATGCCGGCCATATCGCCGAGCCCGCCTAGTCCTTTGAACATCATGGTCTCCTGAATGTCTGTTTGGCCTTAGATAAGCAGCCGCGGGCCGCGTCGCAAGTTAGCTGTCCTCGAACGGGTCCCATTCTTCGTCAACTTCGGGCAGGGCTTCTAGCCCCGCTTCCGCTTCGAGGGCTTTTGGCGTGCGGATGTCCGTGATCTTGGACTTCGGGAACTGCATCAACACGGCTTGCACCAGTGGGTGGGCCGACGCTTTGTTGCGCAGCTCGTTCGCTTCGGCATCGCGCACTTCGGCGATTGTATCCGCGCCCCCATTGTTGACGAGGGTGACAGCCCAACGGTTCCCCGTCCACGCCTGAAGCCGCGACCCAAGGCGCTGAGCAAGGTCATGGGGTGCGCTTTCGGACGGCACAAATTCGATCCGACCGGGTTGGTAGGCAGCAAGGCGCACGCCGGTTTCAACTTCAACAAGCAGTTTAACGTCGCGGTGGCGGCGGATCAGCTCAACCACGGTTTCGAATGTAGGATACAGGGCGAGGGTTTCTTCATTCGCCACGGCCAAAACCGCGCCACCAGCAGATGCTGAGGGTCCGTTCGGGCCGGAATGTGTCGGTGCCGGTGTGCTGGATTGCACATCCGTTTGCATGCCCGATTGCGCAGGGGCTGCGCGGTGGCCACCGCTTGGGCCCGCAGGTGGCGGTGTTTCTTTGTCGAGCTTGCGCACCAGTTCTTCGACTGATGGTAAGTCCGCCACATGAGTCAGTCGGATGATCGCCATTTCAGCGGCCATCATCGCGTTCGGCGCCATTGCGACTTCTTCAAGTGCCTTGAGCAGCATCTGCCACAATCGTGTTAGAACCCGCATCGCCAAAGCCTCGGCCATGGCCGCGCCGCGCGTGCGTTCATCGGGGCTGACGGTCGGGTCTTCGGCGGCGTCAGGTGTGATTTTGATGACGCTGACCCAGTGGGCAATCTCGGCCAGGTCCCGCAGGATCGCCATCGGGTCGGCACCGTCCGCGTATTGGCTGGACAGCTCGTGTAACGCGTCAGCCGCCTGGCCCCTGAGGATCATATCAAACAGATCAAGCACGCGACCACGATCGGCAAGACCCAGCATCGCGCGAACCTGTTCTGCCGTTGTTTCACCAGCGCCATGGGAAATCGCTTGGTCGAGAAGGGATTGGGCATCCCGCGCGGAGCCTTCGGCTGCGCGGGTAATAAGCGCGAGTGCGTCGTCGGTAATTTCGGCGTTCTCAGCGGTTGCAATTTTGCGCAGCAGGCCGATTTGGTCTTCGGGTTCAATGCGGCGCAGATCGAAACGCTGACAACGGGACAGAACCGTTACAGGTACCTTGCGGATTTCCGTCGTCGCGAAGATGAACTTCACGTGCTCTGGCGGTTCTTCGAGCGTCTTCAGCAGCGCGTTGAACGCGCTGGTGGACAGCATGTGAACCTCATCGATGATGTAGATTTTGTAACGCGCGGATGCGGCGCGGTAATGCACGCTTTCGATGATCTCACGGATGTCACCCACACCAGTGCGCGAAGCGGCATCCATTTCCATGACATCAACGTGGCGACCTTCCATGATCGCAACGCAGTTTTCACACTTGCCGCATGGTTCGGTTGTCGGGCCGCCGTTGCCGTCTTCCCCGATACAGTTCATCCCCTTGGCGATGATCCGCGCCGTGGTGGTTTTACCAGTCCCGCGGATACCCGTCATGATGAAGGCTTGCGCGATACGGTCCGCTTCAAAAGCATTTTTCAGCGTGCGCACCATGGCATCTTGCCCGACAAGGTCGGCAAAGGTTTCGGGGCGGTACTTGCGCGCGAGGACTTGGTACTTTGGGGTATCGGATTCGGTCATATGCAAAACCTATGCTGCCCGCTTGCCAAGGTCCACTGCTGTGCGGTACACATTGCGGGCCTTTAGGGAGGCAATCAGGTTCGCGAAAAGCTGTATCGGCACCCTTCACATATATTTTTGAATAGACCTTTTCGGTCTTTCTCATGCCCTTGTTAGCGGACTCGTGGGTTTTTTGGATGAGGAAGCCTGAGATGACGAACCCCCTAGATAAATTCCGCCGTGCGGCGAAGGCGTTGAAAACCGGTTATGAAACCGGTTTGCCTGATGCGTTGACGCGCATCGCGACCGTGAGACCCCGCAATGACGGGGCTGATTTGCGCCACGCCGATTATCTGCATGTGATTGCGCAGGAAAACAATTTCGCGACATGGCCTGTGATGAAGGACGCAATCGAAACCGATGGTTTGGACCGCGCGCAGAAAATCCAAAAGCTCAAGATTGCGCTGCATGCGGGACGCACGGGTGTCGTTGCGCAGCTGATGGAGCAATCGCCGGATTTGGCGAAGGATCATTTCGGTCTGCTATGTGGGCTGAACGATGTGAAGTCCGTCTGGACGATGCTGAAAAGCGATCCGACTTTGGCGTCCAGAAAGGCGGGGCCGTTCCTGCCGATGGTGCATCTGTGTAAATCGCGCATGTTTTCCGTTCAGCCGGAAGGCGGTGCGGATAGTGCTGCGATTGCAGATATGCTGGTGGCTAATGGTGCAGATGTGAACACGGGCAGTATTGAAAATGGCGATCCGTTGTCGCCGCTCTATTGGGCGTTGGGGCACGCGGGGAACATGGAACTGGCAACGTGGTTGCTGGAAAACGGCGCGAACCCGAATGACGGGGAAAGCCTGTATCACGCGACCGAGCTTGGTCATGCTGATGGGTTGCGTTTGTTGCTGAAACACGGCGCCGACCCAAAGCTCACCAACGCGCTACCACGCGCGATGGATTTTGATTCCATTGAGATGGTGACCTTGTTGCTAGAACATGGCGCTGACCCAAACGAGGGCTCAGATGCGTGGACCGTGGGAACAGGTGTCGAAAAGGGTGTTCCAGTCCTACATCAAGCAGCGAGGCGGATGAATTCCGGACCGATCTTAGACGTGTTGCTTGACCACGGCGCGGACGCCTCTGCGACGTGGAAAGGGCATAGCGCATATGCATTCGCGAAGGTCTTTGGTAACGTGGACCTTGTTCAACGGATTGAGGCGCGCGGTGAAGAGACAGCGTTGACCGATGCTGAGCAAATGTTGGCATCGGCCGCATCGGGGCAAGTTCCAGACGGATATATCAACACTGCAGTCTTACCCGATGCATATCGTGGTTTGCTTCGCGAAGTCTTGCATCTGCCCGGTAAGCTACCCCACCTTAAAGCGCTGGTTGCTATCGGCTTGGAATGGGATCGTCCTGATGCAGAAGGGATTACACCTGTGCAGGCCGCAGGGTGGAGCGGGCTTGCGGATGTGATGGCTTATTTCCTCAAACTTAGCCCGAACCTTGGGCATGTGAACAACTACGGCGGCACGTTGTTGTCCACTATTCTTCACGGTGCGGAAAACAACCCGCAACGTGCGGAGGGTGACTACATCGCATGTTTGCAGTTGGCCTTGGACGAGGGCGTAGCGCTGCCACGTAGGGCGTTAGACGCGTCTGGGTCGCCTGAAATCCGTGCGTTTCTAGCGCAATGGGCCAAGAACAAACCCGGACAGGTGGTTGAATATGGGATCGTCTGAGTTTGCGATTTTCCCGCTGGATGTGGGGGCAGGGCGGGTCGCTCTGTCCCCCATTCCTGGGCGGTCTGGGTCATATGAGAGGGACCTGTCAGCGGTTATGCACTGGGGCCCTGAACTGGTTTTAACCATGACCACCCAGTCTGAGTTGGATCGCATGGGTGCAACGAATTTTGGGAATGATCTTGCCGCGGTGGGAATCCAATGGCGCCACTTGCCAATCGTCGATTTTGGCGCGCCCGACGGAGATATTGAAGCGAAGTGGCCCGAGGTTTCCGCCCTCTGCGCTCGTGTTTTCGCCCAAGGTGGAAAGATACTTGTCCACTGTTTTGGTGGTTGCGGACGCTCTGGCATGGCGGCGCTTCGGCTGATGGTTGAGACAGGCGAGACACTTGACGTGGCACTTGAACGGCTGCGCCAAACCCGCCCTTGCGCCGTAGAAACCGAAGACCAGCGAACGTGGGCAGCTAAACCTTCCGTTTAGCGCTGCCGCGTTCCTTTCCGGCATTGTACATTTTTTGCAGCCGTTTCAGGTGCCCGCGGTTTTCACCAACTGTCGCAGTGTTGAACCGGTTTTCTCGTTCTAATTTGCGCCAACGTTCCAGTCGATCGGCATCAAGATCACCCGCGTCAATTGCCACGCGAACGGCGCAACCGGGCTCAGTGGCATGGGCGCAATCGTTGAATTTGCACATCGCAGCGAGCTCGGTGACGTCGGAAAACACCTCGTCAACGCCTTCTTCGGCGTCCATAAGGCGCAGCTCGCGCATACCGGGCGTATCGATCAGCCAGCCGCCCGCAAATGTAGGGCGCAGATTGCGGTTCGTTGTGGTGTGCCGCCCTTTGGCATCGTCTGTGCGAATGTCCTGAGTTGTGTCGACAACATCTGTGAGGCGGTTTTGGATCGTGGTTTTCCCAACACCGGACGAGCCAACCAGCGCAAGGGTTTGCCCGTTAGAACACCACGGGTTTAGGCGTTTAACGTCTTCATCGTCAGTCGCATTCACAGCAATCGCGCTGAGCATCGGAGACAGTTTTTCGGCTTGTTTCACGTAGCTTTGTGGATCATCGCTTTGGTCGGCCTTGGTTAGGATAACCAAGGGTAAGCAACCGGACGCCGCACACATCGCCAGATATCGTTCAAGCCGTGCGATGTTAAAGTCGGCGTTGCAGCTGCTGACAATGCCAAGCGTGTCGACATTTGCGGCGATCAACTGCGGCTTTGAATCTTCACCTGCGGCGCGGCGGGCGATTCCTGTGGTACGTTCGAGTGGGCCGGAGGCGGCAGAACCTGTTGCGATAACCCAGTCACCAACTGCATAAAGACCAGCCGCAACAGTTGGTGAGAGGGATTCGACACCCTTTTCAGACAGCCCGTCAAGACGGGACCGATGCACCGCAGAAATTCGCACCGGTCGCTCGGGCGGGTTGGCGGTTTCGTCATAGTCCACCTGACGGATGAAATAGTTGGACCAGCCGAGGGTTTTTAGGGTGTCTGTCATATCAAACGGCTATCCTATTGAACGACTCCGCGAAAGTACGACTTTCGCTCTATCGTTCGCCTTCAATCTTGCCGTGCAAGTTCGAAGTAGGTGAGAGGTTGGACATCGACCCAAGTGGGGCTCGTTGTGGCTGCTTCCTTCCGGACCTGACCAGGTTGGCGAGGCACTTGCCCGCGCCAACCCCTCAAGACGTGATATAGGACCACACCACCCGTCGTGCAAGGGCCACAATGGATTGCACCGCGCGAGAGGGCGTGGCATCGATTGCGGATGAGACATGCAGAAACAGTTACTTTCGGTGGTTCGGGTTTGGACCGTGCTGCGCATCTGCGGGCAGATGAAGCTCAAATTGCGGCTGATCCAACGGCGCGTGCCATTGTGTTGTGGCGTGGCAAGCTTTTGATCACATCGGAAAACGGGCCTCTGGTTCGCGTGCCACTGGATCATTCAGTGATGGCTGACGCAGGAAATGTCCGTGTGTTCCTCGGGCAGGATGACGATGGGCCCGTTTTTGCCGTGAACCTGACCAGTTGGGCGCCCGAACTGCCGGACGCCGAGCAGATGAACGCGTTTCTGGACGCGACTTTGCAGCAACACCCGGAAACGGGCGACGCTGTTTTTGCAGAGCTACGGGCGATAATGACGTCGCTTTCGCCGCGCGACGCTGAGCTCGCCTCGACCGCGCGCGCTGTTTTGGGGTGGCATGACAGCCATAAATTCTGCTCATCATGTGGCGAGATTAGCAACGCTGTCGATGCGGGGTGGCGCCGCCTTTGCCCTGTGTGCGACACGTCTCATTTTCCTCGGACTGACCCAGTTGTAATCATGCTGATCGTGGCAGATGACGAAGTGCTTGTTGGGCGGTCCCCGGGTTGGCCCGAGGGTATGTATTCGCTCCTCGCGGGATTTGTTGAGCCAGGTGAGACCATGGAAGCGGCCGTGCGCCGCGAGGTGTTCGAGGAGTCAGGTGTTCGCGTCGGGGAGGTTAGCTACCTCGCGAGCCAACCGTGGGCGTTCCCTTCGTCTTTGATGTTTGGGTGTTATGGTGAGGCAACGACCAAAGACATCACACTCGATCCGATCGAGTTGGAAGATGCTCGCTGGGTTAGCCGCTTGGAGATGGAACAAATTGCCCGTGGTGAACACCCAACGATACTACCAGCGAGAAAGGGCGCAATCGCGCATTTTTTGCTAGAGAACTGGCTCACCAATACGTTATACTGACCGAACAACAAACAACGAGCCTTTAAAGGCCGATAGCTGGGCAGAGATCATGGAATTCACGACGCGCGAAGATATTGAAGCACCGATCGAATATGTTTTCGAGCAAGTGACAGATTTTGCGTCGTTTGAGCGTTCGATTATGCGGCGCGGTGGCGATGTTGAACGCATTTCTGGCGGCGACAGCGCTGTTGTTGGTACGAAATGGCACGTGAAGTTTTTATTGCGCGGCGCTGAGCGCGTCGTGAATGCTGAGGTCGTGTCCGTTGATGCGCCAAACGCAATCACAATTGATGTGACATCAAAAAGCGCGAATGCAACGCTGCAGGTTGATCTGGTCGCGTTGAGCCCAGCACGCACACGGCTTAACGTGCGTGCAAAAGCGACAGCGAAGTCGATTCCAGCGAAGCTATTGTTTCAGTCGGTTAAGTTCGCCCGCAGCAAAAACAAAAGCAAATTTAACACGTTGGTCGCCAATTTCGCGGAAGACGTCGAAACGCGTTACCGTTCCTAATTGCTGGCCTTTTCATGGCGACGCGCGGCTGCCGGAAACACGCCCATTAGCCGTATGTGGTCTGTGAAATAGTCCAGCTCTTCCATTGCCAATTGGACGTTGCGATCATCTGGGTGCCCTTCGACCTCAGCGTAAAACTGTGTTGCGGTGAATTGCCCGCCGACCATATAGCTTTCGAGTTTAGTCATGTTGACGCCATTGGTCGCGAACCCACCCATCGCTTTATAAAGCGCGGCAGGAATGTTGCGGACACGGAAGACGAAACTTGTGACCATGCCGTGCTTGCCACGACGGGACAGATCCGGTTCACGGGACATAATCAAGAAACGCGTCGTGTTGCGGTCATGGTCTTCGATGTGACGCGCCAGAACGTTCAACCCGTAAATCTCGGCCGCCATTTCTGACGCCAACGCGCCGGCCGTCATGTCATCGCCAGACGCCACATCCATAGCGGCACGTGCATTGTCAGGGCTGATGACAGGGGCGATGCCTTTTCCGCGCAGGAACTTCCCGCATTGTGGGAGAATTACGATATGGCCCGCAGCCGTTCTAATTTGGTCCACTTGCGCACCGGGTTTGCCGAGCAGGTTGATGTGCACCCGCACGAAGGCTTCGTCGATGATATGCAATCCACTTTCGGGAAGCAGCGTGTGAACGTCCCCAACCCGGCCATAGGTCGAGTTTTCGACCGCAATCATGCCTAGGTCGGCATCACCTTTTCGCACGCCTTCGATCGCTGCGTTAAATGTTGGACAGGGTAAAGGTTCGTAATCGGGGCGCGCTTCTACGCAGGCTTGGTGCCCGTATGCGCCCGGTTCTCCCTGAAATGCGATGCGTTTGGTCATCATTTAATCCCCGATTTACCCAAGTTTCTCTAAAATGGGCATTTGGTCGCGGTGCTACACCTTGATCATTGGCGGGGGAAGCGGATACATGATTGCTGAATCAGGAAGAAAATGGAACGCGACATGTTCGACACAATGACAATGACCAAAGTTCTGGGCGCAGTTTGCGGCACGTTCTTGGTCTTTTTGCTTGGCAAATGGGCCGCCGAAGAGATTTATCACGCTGGTGGTCACGGCGATCATGAGCAAGCCTATGTAATCCCCGTAGAAGGTGGCGATGCCACTGACGAGCCTGTCGAAGAAGGCCCTTCATTCGAAGAAGTATACGCAATGGCTGATGCTGCTGCAGGCGAAGGCCAGTGGCGCGCATGTTCTGCCTGCCACAAGCTTGAAGCTGGCGAAAACAGCACAGGCCCATCGCTTTACGGCGTTGTTGGACGTACTGTTGGTACCGAAGCTGACTTCGGCTACTCTGGGTCGCTCGTTGCGGTTGCGGATGTCTGGACACCAGAGAACCTGAACGCGTTCCTTGAAAACCCGCGTGGTTTCGCACCAGGAACCGGGATGACGTACAACGGCATGCGTAAAATTGGCGATCGCGCGAACCTTATCGCTTATCTCGATAGCCTCGACGACTAATCGTCAGACAGTTATTGTGCGTAGGCCGTTCCAATTGGGGCGGCCTTTTGCGTTTGCGGGCTAAACCTTGCGTGATCACGCTCATCTCACGCATTCTCAACTTGAATGTTGATCGGCCTGCGCACTACGCTGAATCCTGCAGGATATGCCATTTTTAGGAGTGCCCCATGATCAAAGACCAGCGTTGTTCCGCCAAAGTCGCAACGAATGCGCAAAATGCCGGCTTGTCGAAACTGGGCCTCCTGCTTGCTGGGTCGGTCTTGGCATTTGGCGCTGCGACATTGGTCCGCGCTGAAAGCCACGAAGAAATTACCGTTTCGCACGGATATACCAATTTCGGAGAACTGAAGTACGGCCCCGATATGGTGCATTTGGATTACGTAAATCCTGACGCACCCAAAGGCGGCGAAATCAGTGTTTGGTCGCGTGGGACGTTTGACACGTTTAACGCTTATACGCGTGCAGGTTCGGTTGCGGCGGGTACGACCCTCCTTCACGAGAGTATTCTGGCAGCAACGGCTGACGACCCTTATGGGTCTTACTGTTATTTGTGCACAACGATGGAATACCCAGAGAGTCTCGATTGGGTGATTTTCAATTTGCGTGACGACGTAGAATTCACCGATGGCACGTTGCTGACCGCCGAAGATCTTGAATTTACGTATCATTTGATTTTGGAACAGGGGCTCCCCGAGTATGTCACGGTGGTTGAAGATTACCTTGATGGCGTTGAAGTATTGGGGCCGCACCGCATCAAATTCTATTTCACCGAAGACGCTCCACGTCGCGATGTGATTGGTTTTGCAGGAATCACACGAGCCTTTTCTAAGGCGTGGTTTGAAGAAACGGGCGCTCGTCTGGATGAAAGCACAGACGTGCCGTTCATGGGGACTGCCGCATACGTTGTCGGAAGCTACGACACCAACCGTCAAGTGATCTACGAACGTGTCCCTGATTGGTGGGGAGAAGATCTGCCACTTAACGTCGGGCAGAACAACTTCGATACGATCCGATACGAATACTTTACAGATTCCGCCGCCGCATTTGAGGGCTTCAAAGCGGGCGAGTACACATTCCGTCAGGAAAACTCGTCTTTGCAATGGGCGACCGGATACGATTTTTCGGCGATCGATAACGGTTGGGTCAATGTCGAAGAGCTCCCTGACGGGTCTATCGGTACTGCTCAGGCTTATGTGTTTGACCTGCGTGAAGAGCGTTTCCAAGACCCAAAGGTTCGCGAAGCGATTGGCCTGATGTATAACTTTGAATGGTCAAATGAGACGCTATTTTACGGGTTATACGCCCGTGTTGAATCGTTTTGGCAGAATACGGATTTGCAGGCACGTGGTGTGCCGTCGGATGCGGAGCGCGAAATTTTACAACCCTTTGTCGACAGCGGACTTCTAGATGTTTCGATCTTGACAGACGAGGCCGTCGTGCCACCTGTCTCTAACCCAAGCCGCCCGACGGATCGTGCCAATCTGCGCCGAGCTTCTGCGCTTTTGGACGAAGCAGGTTGGGTCGCGGGGGACGATGGGATGCGCCGCAAGGATGGCGAACTGCTGTCGCTCGAGTTTTTGACTTATTCACCGTCGTCGGATCGCATTGTGAACCCTTATGTCGAAAGCCTGCGACGTTTGGGCGTTGATGCCTCCATGAACCGCGTTGATTTTGCACAATATGTCGAACGGTTGGACGCGCCAGCGGATTTCGACATTATCACGCATTCGATGACGCAAGGGTTTGAACCTGGCATTTTTTTGCGCCAGTGGTTCGGCTCGGAAACTGCCGAAGATAGTTCGCGCAACGTGATGGGCTTGCAAAACGAGGCGATCGACGGGCTGATTACTGTCGTAGTCAATTCTGAATCGCTAGAGGATTTGACCGCAGCGGCCAATGCGCTTGACCGTGTGTTACGTGCCGAACAGTTTTGGGTGCCGCAGTTTTACAACGACAAGCACTTTGTCGCATATTACGACATGTACGAGCATCCTGAAACGCTACCACCCTTTGCGTTGGGCAACTTGTCATTCTGGTGGTACAACGCCGAAAGAGCAGAAGAACTGAAAGCAGCAGGGGCGTTCTAGACCCCTCACGCGGACGGCAATAAAGACGAAGGCTACGCACCAAATGGGCGCCTATATTCTCAAACGATTGCTGCTTGTGGTCCCGACGCTCTTTGGGATCATGATCATCAACTTCGTGTTGATCCAGTTTGTCCCCGGTGGGCCGATTGACCAGATCATCGCGCAGATGGAAGGCGGCGGTGATGTGTTCGAGGGCATCTCTGGTGGCGGGTCAGAGCTGGTGGAGAACGAGAGCGGCGATAGCGTTGCCTCGCGTGGGTTGCCGCAAGAATTCTTGGATGAATTGCAGGTCGAATTTAACTTCGCCCGTATCGTTTGCGACGCTGGGTTTTCCGGCGAACCGGACCTACGCAACGATGCCTGTAATTCGGTGCCGATCCCTGCAATTGAACGCTTTTTCCTAATGATGTGGGACTACATGCGCTTTGACTTTGGCGAGAGCTATTTCCGCTCCGTTTCGGTCGTCGATCTTGTGCTTGAGAAGATGCCCGTGTCGATCACGCTGGGCCTGTGGTCCACGTTGATTGCCTACATGGTGTCGATCCCGCTCGGCATCAAAAAGGCGGTGCGTGACGGGTCATCGTTTGATACATGGACGTCCGCCGCGATCATCGTTGGCTATGCGATCCCGGGGTTCCTGTTCGCGATTTTGCTTATCGTTTTGTTCGCGTCCAATAACTGTTTCCGATTGCCGTTCGGAATTTCGGATTTCTTCCGCGAGAATGTGACGTGGCTGTATAATTCCAACCCGACCTGTCTGCGTCTGTTCCCGCTGCGCGGCTTAACGTCATCTGATTTTGACACGCTCAGTACGTGGGGGCAGATCAAAGACTACTTCCACCACATCGCGCTTCCCGTTCTGGCATCGACCATTTCGGCCTTTGCAACGCTGACCCTGCTAACCAAAAATAGCTTCCTCGACGAGATCAAAAAGCAGTACGTCATCACAGCGAAGGCCAAGGGCCTGTCCGAGCGCCGCGTTCTTTATGGCCACGTTTTCCGCAACGCGATGTTGATCGTAATCTCCGGTTTCCCTGCGCTGTTCATCGGCGTTTTCTTTGGCGGATCCTTGATCATCGAAACGCTGTTCTCTCTCGACGGTCTTGGGCGATTGGGCTTCGAGGCCACGTTGCAACGCGACTATCCTGTCATGTTCGGCACGCTATTCGCGTTCTCGTTAATGGGCCTCGTTGTCGGCATACTAACGGATATTACTTACGTACTGATCGATCCCCGCATCGACTTTGAGAAGAGGGGATAGACATGGATACAGCTACTCCCTCAGCCCCAAAGAACAGCCGGTTCAGTCTGTCACCGCTGAACAAACGCCGTTGGCGCAATTTTACGCGCAACCGCCGTGCCTATTGGTCGCTTTGGATATTCCTGTTCCTGTTCGTGATGTCGCTGTTCGCCGAATTTTTGGCCAATGACAAACCCATCTTGGTGAATTACCAAGGCGATTACCGTATGCCGATATTCAGCTTCTATTCAGAACGTGACTACGGCGGGGATTTCCCCACGCAGGCCGAATACAAAGACATCGAAGTGAAGTGCCTTATTGAAACGGGTGGTTTGCAAACTTGCTTTGATGACCCTGAAGGTATGATCGAAGCGGCACGTGCAGGCACGATCGAAGATCCCGACTTTGTTAAAGGCTGGCTGATCTGGCCTCCGATCCCCTACAGCTATGACACCATCGTAGACATTCCCGGTGTTGCGCCTTCCCCCCCGGATGAAAACAATTGGCTCGGCACGGATGATACCAAACGCGACGTTGTTGCGCGGGTGATCCACGGGTTCCGCCTGTCGATCCTGTTCACCATCATCGTGACGACCTGCGCGTCGATCATCGGAATCATCGCCGGCGCTGTGCAGGGCTATTTCGGTGGTTGGGTGGACCTTGTGTTCCAGCGTCTGCTTGAGATTTGGGGCAGTACCCCGTCGCTATATGTCATCATTATCCTATTCGCGATTCTGGGGCGCAGTTTCTGGCTGCTTGTCTTCTTGACCATCCTGTTCGGTTGGC
The DNA here is from genome assembly GCF_900185015.1 of Octadecabacter ascidiaceicola. Lineage (GTDB taxonomy): Bacteria > Pseudomonadota > Alphaproteobacteria > Rhodobacterales > Rhodobacteraceae > Octadecabacter > Octadecabacter ascidiaceicola. The sequence continues at coordinate 63,355 of NZ_FXYD01000005.1, forward strand.
CAGCATTGGTCGGTGTTGTGCGTGCCGAATTCCTGCGGGCGCGCAATTTCGAATACGTCCGCGCGGCCAAAGCGCTGGGCGTATCGGACCGCACAATCATGTTCCGCCACATGTTGCCCAACGCGATGGTCGCCACCGTTACGATGTTGCCATTCCTGATTACCGGAACAATCGCAACTCTGGCATCCCTCGACTTCCTCGGGTTTGGCCTGCCATCCTCGGCGCCTTCCCTGGGCGAGATGACACTGCAAGCGAAACAAAACCTGCAAGCACCGTGGCTTGGCTTCACGGCGTTCTTTACCTTCGCGATCATGTTGTCGCTTTTGGTGTTCATCTTCGAGGGCGTGCGTGACGCCTTCGATCCGCGAAAGACTTTCTCATGACGCGGGTTCTCGATGTTCAAAACCTCACCGTTGATTTTCGCCAGGATGGCGAAGTAACCCACGCCGTTCGCGGTGTGTCGTTTCACGTTGATAAGGGCGAAACGGTAGCGCTGGTTGGTGAATCCGGTTCGGGCAAATCCGTGTCCGCGCTGTCCACTGTGCAATTGCTTGGCGATAGTGCCACTTATGGCGGGTCGATCACCTATGACGGCACCCAAATGGTTGGCGCGCCTGAGAAAGACCTCCAGCGTGTGCGCGGCAATGACATCAGTTTCATTTTTCAGGAACCGATGACGTCGTTGAACCCGCTGCACACGATCGAAAAACAGCTGAGCGAAAGCATCGAGTTGCACCAAGGCCTGCGCGGAGATTCCGTGCGAACCCGTATCATCGAACTGTTGTTGCAGGTCGGCATTCACGAACCAGAAAGCAGACTTTCGGCCTATCCGCACCAGCTTTCTGGTGGGCAACGCCAGCGCGTGATGATCGCGATGGCGTTGGCAAACGGCCCTGAAATGCTGATTGCGGATGAACCGACAACTGCGTTGGATGTCACCATCCAAGCGCAGATTTTGGACCTGTTGGCAGACCTTAAACGCGACTTGAATATGTCGATGTTGTTCATCACCCACGACCTGACGATTGTGCGCAAAATCGCGGATCGTGTTTGCGTGATGAAAGACGGTGAAATTGTCGAACACGGCCCCACGGCCGAGATTTTTGCGAATCCGAAGCACGAATACACGCGTACCTTGCTGGAGGCTGAAAGTACGGGATCGCCAGTACCTGTCGATCCTTCTGCAAAGGTTGTGGCGAAGGCCGAAAACCTGAAAATCTGGTTCCCGCTGACGTCTGGTTTGTTGCGCCGCACCACCGGCTACGTGAAGGCCGTCAATGATGCGAGCTTCACTGTGAGGGCAGGGGAAACCGTCGGCATCGTCGGCGAATCTGGTTCCGGCAAAACGACCCTTGCGCTTGCGATTATGCGTTTGATCCGCTCGGAAGGGCGCATTGTGTTTATGGGGTCAGAATTGCAGGGGCTGGCCGACCGCCAAATGCGCCCCCTTCGCAGTGAGATGCAGATTGTGTTTCAAGACCCGTACGGATCGCTTAGTCCGCGCATGACCGTTGAACAGATCATTGCCGAAGGCTTGACCGTTCATGGTACCGCAGGCGGAAAAAATTCGCGCGAAATGGTGTCCGATATCATGCAAGAGGTCGGACTTGATCCGTCATTGATGGACCGCTACCCGCACGAGTTTTCCGGTGGCCAACGTCAACGCATCGCGATTGCACGTGCCATGATCCTACGCCCGAAGTTGGTCGTTTTGGATGAACCAACATCCGCGCTGGATATGACGGTGCAGGTTCAGATAGTTGAGCTACTGCGCAATTTGCAACAGAAATACCAACTCGCGTATCTGTTCATTTCCCACGATCTGAAAGTCGTGCGTGCGCTGTCCCACAAGGTGATGGTCATGAAGCGTGGCGATATAGTTGAGGCGGGGGACGTCGACGCTGTGTTTGACGCCCCGAAGGAAACCTACACGCAAGAATTGATGAAAGCGGCGTTTGGTTAGGCTTCGAACGTTACCTTCGCAGGTGACAGTCCGTCGATCTCACAAACACAAGTCTGTCCCATTTCGATTGGTCCAACGCCAGCCGGTGTACCCGTCATGATGATGTCACCGGGTTCAAGTGTCACAAGCTTGGACAAAGTCGCGATGACTTCCGGCACAGACCAAATCATTTGGTTCAAATCACCATTCTGACGCGTCTCTCCATCAACTGAACAGGTAACTGCGCCTGCGTTCAGATGACCAACTTCTGAAACAGGATGCACTGTGCCGACAATTGCCGAATTGTCGAAGCCTTTGGCCATATCCCACGGTGCGCCTTTGCTTTTGGCGGCGGCTTGGATGTCTCGGCGGGTAAGGTCATTGCCCGTTGCGTAGCCATAAACGTGTTCTAGGGCGTCTGCTTCAGAAATGTTCGCGCCGCCACGTTGCAGCACAACGACAAGTTCGACTTCGTGATGAAGGTTATCTGTCGCAGGTGGGAACGGGATCGTTTTTCCAGATGCCACAACAGCGCTTGCAGGCTTCATAAAGAAGATCGGCGGGTCCGCTTTTGCATCGCCGCCCATTTCCGCAACATGTTCGGCGTAGTTCTGACCAACACAAAAGACGCGGTGCACGCCAACGTAGTGGTCCGTTTTGCTCGTGCGAAGAGTAGGTGCGTTAGGTGGGCGGACGTCTAATACAGCCATTGTACTTCCTTGGGTTTAATCAGGCCCGATCATGAAGCACGTGGTGCCACGTGCTTGCAAGCGTGCACATGCTTGTTCGGCACCATCACGTGTTAATCCCATAAAGTTTGCATCAAACCCGCGGCTCGATTGGTTCACGCGGCGCAGGCTGCCATCAAGTGTCGACATTTCGTTCAAAGCCACGCGAAGCAACACACGCTCTGCTTGATAGCGTGAATTATAGCGGCCTACGTTGACGCCCCAATGACGGCTACCAGATGTAGAAATGCGTGTGACGATCTCGGGTTCGTTTGGTGCTGGGCTGGCCTGTTGAACCGCGGCCAGAACGACATCCGAAGGGCGTGCTTGTGGGGTTTGGCTTGCGCTAGGCGCTGCGGCGGCTGTTTGTAGGACTTCGGTGACGGTACTTTCGATGGCTTCTGCATCGACCGCGACCAATGCGACGGTTGGCGCTTCTGGCGCCTCTGGCACAGCGCGTGCGTTCGGGCGGAGGGAACGACTAACAAGGCCATTCACACGGACAGTTCGCGCAGTTGTTCCTGGAGCAGGGGCGTTTGCGCTTCCTGACCCTTGTGGTGCAACGGGGCTAGGGCGGTTGAGGTTCGCAGTGCTCGGTGCACGGGCAAACCCCATGTCGAGCAGTTCAGCCACGCGTGCGTTACGTTGTGCGGTAGAAGACCCACCAAACATTGTCGCAATAATGCGTTCTTGGCCACGTTCAGCGGAGGCCACGAGGTTGAAGCCGGCTGCTCGTGTGTATCCTGTTTTGATGCCATCAGCACCGCGATAGTTGCTCAGGAAACGGCGGTTAGTGTTGGCGACTTCGCGCACGCCAGCATCCGTCGTGATGCGGCTGAAGATGTTATAGTATTGGGGGTAGTCGTAAATCATGTGGCGACCGAGCACTGTCATGTCGCGTGCTGTTGACATGTGGCCAGCCTCTGTCAGGCCGTGTGCATTGCGGAATGTCGTACGTGTCATTCCCATAGCGCGGGCTGTGGCGGTCATGCGACGAGCAAAGGCGGCTTCGTTGCCTTCCAATGCTATACCAATCGCAGTTGCGGCATCATTGGCAGATTTCACACCGGCGGCACGAATAAGGTAACGGAACTGAATGCGCTGCCCTGCAACGAGGCCAAGCTTGCTGGGAGGCTCATTGGCGGACAGGGGGGTGATCGTAACCATATCATCAAGGCTTATCTCACCGCGTTCAACCGCTTGGAACGCAATATAAAGCGTCATCATCTTGGTCAGCGACGCTGGGTGCAATTGTGTATCCGCGTTGCGCGAGTGCAAAATTTCACCCGTCCGTGCGTCCATCACCATCGCCGCGTAGGGCGCAGCACTACTTGTTGCTGGCGCTAAAGCCGCCATCAGGAGAGTAATCAATAGAAGAATACCCGCCAACGCGGGGTTTTGAATACGACGTTTCACGCCACTGCCTCTTTACTGCCTCGTGAGCCCCGATTTTTTTAGTGGGGTCTCGTTTTATGAAATAAGGCTAACACAAGGCGGCGTTTCAGAAAATACCTTAATTTCAAAGGCTTTCGGTGTGCTTTTCATGCACATCTTGCGCGTCGGCTCCCATATCTAGCGGTGGAATTTGCGAATACCCCCTAGATAGCGGATTAAGGCAAGAATGAGGCAATTGGTTAATTGTCCCTTACGTCAGGTGTTTCACCAGCTCAGGCAAATCGCTGAGCGTGGAAATTTGGCGAAAGTGGCGATGCGTGACGGGTGCTTCGGCATGCTCATATTCCCATGTCAGCTCATGCGGAACATGGACGCCCCATGCGCCAACTTCGATTGCCGGTATCACATCCGAGCGCAACGAATTGCCCACCATCATCTGATGGGCCGTGTCTTGGCGGGCGAAAATACGTGAATAGATGTCAGGTGTTTTGTCGCTTACAATCTCAACCACATCAAAAAGATCTCCAAGTCCGGATTGCGCGAGCTTACGTTCTTGATCCAGCAGGTCACCTTTCGTGATTAACAGGATTTCGGCGTCCGGTTTAACCGCTTCAATCGCCTCTCGAACACCGGGCAGAAGTTCGACTGGGTCTGCAAGCATTGAACGCCCCATCGCAAGAAGTTCTGAAATGACATCGGTAGAAACAGCGCCATTTGTGACTTCAAGCGCGGTTTCGACCATCGACAGCGTGAACCCTTTGATACCGAATCCGTAGATGTCGAGATTGCGACGCTCAGCCGCCAACAAGCGTTGCATCAAGTGATCACCGTCGGTGTGCTCCTGTAAAAGCTCAGCAAAACGAGCTTGTGTTAACGCAAAGCCACGCTCGTTGTGCCAAAGTGTATCATCAGCGTCAAAAGCGATGGTCCAATTTGGTTTGTTCATTTAAAGGCCCCTTGAAGCTGAATATCGTGCCCCCCTTTTCATAAGGGGTGTGAAGGTTATATTAAGCGGCTGAACGCACACTCTGCTAGAGACTCGCGCCAAAGGACTAAGATGCTGCACGACGTTAACATGATGGCTGATCGGGATGATGACAGCGATAGCGATATCGGTGTTAAACTTGAAACACGTCCGAAAACCAAACGCCCGCCGCTGTATAAAGTCATGATCCTGAACGACGATTACACGCCTATGGAATTTGTCGTGACGGTTTTAGAACGCTTTTTCGGCATGACCCACGACCAGTCCGTTGAGATTATGTTGGCAGTTCACCAAAAAGGACTAGCGGTCGTTGGTGTCTTTTCGCATGAGATCGCGGAAACCAAGGTTGCCCTTGTGATGGACTATGCTGGTCGTCATCAGCATCCGCTGCAGTGCACAATGGAGAAAGAGTAGGGCGCATGCCCACTCGGATTACATGAAACATTCCCGCCTTTTTACCGCGCTGGACGAAGGTCTGGACCTGTCCGGAACCCTGCACGTTCTGCGCCCACCTGCTGGCTATGATCTGGCGGGCCTAAGCGATGTGAGCGTTGAAGCGACCTATTATCCAGATCATCGATACTGGGACGCGATGGGTTTCATCGGTGACGGCGCTGCACGCGCTGGAACACTTGTTGTGTTGCCGCGGTCCAAAACCCTTGCGCGGACTATGATTATGTCTGCGATTGCCGCGGGTGGTTTGGTAATCGTTGACGGGCAGAAAACGGATGGCGTTGAAAGCGTCTATAAAGACATTCGCAAGGTCGCGCCGATCTTGGGCGTTATCACCAAAGGCCACGGGCGCCTTTTCTGGTTTGAGGCCGGTGCAACACCCAAATGGGACACGACGGTTAAGTCACCAGAAGGGTATAAAACCGTCGCGGGCGTGTTTTCCGAAGCCAAGATCGATGCGGGATCGGCCTTGTTGGCCGATCACCTCGATAACCTGAAAGGCGAGGTCGCTGATCTTGGCGCTGGTTGGGGGTATCTCAGCCGTGAGATCCTTACGCATGAGGATGTGACGCGCCTTGATATGATCGAAGCGGAAAAGACTGCGCTTGAGTGTGCGGTTGAGAACACCAATGACCCGCGCGCGCGGGACGTTTGGACAGACGCGCTTACCTATTCAGGCGGTCCATATGACACCGTCATCTCAAACCCGCCCTTTCACGCCAGTCGCGCAGGCGACCCTGATCTTGGCAAAGGGTTCATCGCAACTGCTGCACGAATTCTGAACCCGCGCGGCGTGTTCTACATGGTCGCAAACCGCCACTTGCCCTATGAGGCCGAACTTGACGCCAAATTCGCCCGCGTCGAAGAGCTTTCCGGTTCTGGCGCGTTCAAGATATTCCGCGCGACTCGCCCAAAACGCTAAATTCCCGTAGCCTGCCCGAATCTAGTCGGGCGTCAGGAGCTTTCATGTCCTTTTCAATTGCCGGTAAGACAGCCATCGTCACGGGTGCCGCGAACGGTGTTGGCCTTGCGATCGGGAGACACTTTGTTTCTCAAGGCGCAAATGTCGTGTTTGCAGATATGGATGAGGAGCGCCTTGAAGAAGAGCTGGGTTCATCTGAAATCGAACAGGAACACTACCGGAGTTTCGCGTGTGATCTGCGCCAGAAACTTTCAATCAACAACCTATTGTCGATGACGATTGATAGCTTCGAACGTGTAGACATTCTTGTGAACGCGTCCCGCCAGATGGTGCCGTCTGATCCTCTGAACCCAAAAGAAGACCAGGTTGAAGCGCTGTTGAACCAAAACCTGATGACGTCACTTCGTCTGACGCAGGCGATTTCAAAGCGCATGATCAAGCAAGCAGAAGACCAAGAAGAAGGCGTCGTTGGATCGATCATCAACCTCAGCTCTATCGCGGCACGACGCGCAAATCCTGACCTACTGGGATATTCAGTTTCCACCGCAGCGCTCGATCAGATGACGCGGTCCATGGCGGTTGCACTGGCGCCATCGCGCATCCGTGTGAATGCAGTTGCCTTCGGTTCTGTGATGTCATCGAGCCTGCAACAGCAGCTTAAAGAGCATGACGAATATCGCAGCGATATCATCGAACACACGCCCTTGGGCCGCATTGCAGGGCCGGGGGAAGTATCCGACGCGGTACAGTATCTTGCGTCAGATGCGTCGAGTTTCGTGACCGGTCAGATTATTACGGTCGACGGCGGCCGGACCTTGATCGATCCGGCCAATTCACCTGCGCACTAACTATTCCGGATGAGTGGCGATGCATTGCTGGGCGGCAGCTTGGGCATTGCGTACTGCTGCGGCACGGCGTTCTTGAAGTTCGGCAAGTTTAACACGTTCTTCTGCAACACTAATTGAAACTGGGACTTCACGGGTGAAGCGTTCAGTTTCTGAACATGGATACCGTGATACGGTTCCATCAGGATTGTCGCGCTCGCACACGGTGCGGACAATGCGTACGTCTTCGACCTCGGCCAGAGCATAACCGCGTTGAATGTTGCCGCGTGCAACGGCGATTTGCCGATCAATTGCAGCCACAGGCCGGTTCGCGTTGTTTATGCATTGTTCTCGCGGAGTGCCGCACGCCGCCAGAGCTATGAGCGGAACGAGAAATAGGGTCTTATAGGTCATTAGGTCTTCCTTTGGCAGCCATATGGTCGCGGTCGCTTTGCGGGCGCTTGGCCTGCTCTTACAATCAATGATAGGTCTGCTTGATATGCAATAACATCGGGTAGCGACATGGCGTTGGATGACATGGAACAGCAGAAATCAACGGCGTCGGCGTGGTTCCGCACGCTGCGCGATGAGATTGTGAAAGCCTTTGAAAATTTGGAAGATACTCAGATGGAAGGTACGTTTTCTGACCTTCCAGCCGGGCGATTTGAAGTGACTGAAACCAAACGCACTGGTGATAGCGGCGAGGACGCCGGTGGCGGTTTGATGTCAGTGATGCGTGGCGGGCGTGTATTTGAAAAAGTCGGCGTCAATATCTCGACCGTTTACGGCACCTTGGGTGCGCGCGCGCAGGCGGCAATGATGGCCCGTAAGGGGCTGGATGGAATGGCCGATGATCCGCGCTTTTGGGCGTCCGGTATTAGCCTTGTTGCGCATATGCAAAACCCGCACGCACCTGCGGTTCATATGAATACTCGCATGTTCTGGACGCCCCATGCGTGGTGGTTTGGCGGTGGGTCTGACCTGAACCCCTGCATTGAATATGATGAGGACACGGCGCATTTTCATGACACGCAAAAAGCATGGCTCGACACACATGGCGACGCGCATTACCCCAAGTTCAAGGCATGGGCGGACGAGTATTTCTACATCCCGCACCGCAACCGCGCTCGTGGCGTTGGGGGGGTGTTTATGGACGATCACTGCACGGGTGATTGGGCCGCTGATTTCACCCTGACGCAGGACTTGGGGCGCGCATTTTTGCCCGCCTATGTGCCTTTGGTTGAGAAACGCCGGAACAACGAGTGGTCTGAAGCTGACAAGGATGCGCAGCTTGTGCATCGCGGCCTCTATGCGGAATATAACCTTGTGTATGATCGCGGAACGAAGTTCGGCCTAGAAACAGGGCATGACGCGAATGCAGTGCTGATGAGCCTGCCGCCGTTGGCAAAATGGGTTTAAGCGAAAAAGACTACCGCGCGGGTCTTGTGATTGAGGTCAACGACCGTATGCAGCGCGATTACCGATATGAATTGGCCGTTGATGTTGGCGGCCTGGCGGACGGGTTCACGCCCCATTACTCGCCGGCAGAAATGCTGGCGATGGGCGTGTTTGAGGGCAAGTATTGCAACGACTGCACCGATGAATTGCCCACTGAATGGTTTGATGGAGCCAAAACATCGGACGTTGCGAACGTTGAGCTGAACTATTTCGGTGTAAAAAGCCGCCAACGCCTCTCGGAATGGCGTCGAAAGGGCTGGATATACGAGCCCGACCCACGTGGCTGGTTTCAATGGTATTGCCGCTATTATTTGGGTCGTCGCATTGAGGCGCTCGACGCGGTTCAAATCAAACGCTGGCGTGCGTTTTCACGGCATGCGGGGCAGGTGCGGGCAAACTGCGACCCGGGCGACATTTTTTGCCGCCCGCGCCAACGGCAGGGTTTGCTGCAATGGGCCCATGATCCGCTGATCTAGGCCCCCGCGCTTAGCCGTTTCTGATCGTATCAATCATCAATTGAACGTTCTCTGGATCCGCGTCTGGCGTGATCCCGTGACCGAGGTTGAAGATATGCGGCCCGTTTTGCAGCGCATCCACGATGCGACGTGTTTCCGAAACGAGGGCGTCGCCGCCAGTGACCATGTGGGATGATTTCAGGTTGCCCTGCACGCAGCCGCCGATTTGCATTTTGTCGGCTGCCCATGCGGCTGTGACACCGTCATCCAGCGCAATGCAGTCGGCACCAATGGCCTCGTGGAGACCAACGTATTTCTCGCCCGCGCCACGGGGGAAGGCGATGATCGGTGTATTCGGGTGTTTTGCCTTAAGCGCGGCGACGATGCGGGCCATTGGTTTGATCGAGTAGTTTAGGAAGTCATCACCCTTAAGCGAACCCGCCCAGCTGTCGAAGAGCTTAACGACTTCGGCGCCAGCGTCGATCTGCATTGACAGGTAATCGATCGTGCCCTCGGTGATCACATCAAGAAGCCCTTCGAAAACGGCTTTGTTTGCATCTTTCAATGCATGTGCTGGCCCTTGATCCGGCGTGCCTTTGCCCGCGATCATATAGGTCGCAACGGTCCAAGGTGCGCCCGCAAAGCCTATGAGTGTTGTTTCGGACGGCAATTCACGGGACAGGATTTTGACCGTTTCATAGATCGGGGAAAGCGTGTCGTGGATCGCGCTGACGGGTTTCAGCGCCTTCAGCTCATCTGACGTGGTGATTGTCGACAGGCGCGGGCCTTCGCCGGTGACAAACCACAAATCAGCGCCCAAAGCTTGGGGCAGCAGCAAAATGTCAGCAAACAGGATGGCCGCGTCGAAACCGTAGCGGCGAATTGGCTGTAATGTGACCTCAGCGGCGAGTTCGGGATTGTAGCACAGGGACAGGAAATCACCGGCTTGCGCGCGGGTGGCTTTATATTCTGGCAAGTAGCGGCCCGCCTGCCGCATCATCCAAATCGGGGGCGTTGGCAGGGTTTCACCTGCTAGGGCGCGAAGAATTGTCTTTTGCGTGCTCATTATGGCCTCCAATTGCTTTCTTGTCGGTGTCTCGTTTGGGCGTTGCCGAGTCAAGTGGTTGTAAGGGCCACGGGGCGCGGCTAATTGTGCGTTATGGAAATTGATTTGCCCTCAGCGGCCCAGCCTTTGAAAATCGGTACACGTGGATCGCCCTTGGCGGTCGCGCAGGCTCATGAAACCCGTGCCCGCTTGATGAAAGCGCATGATTTACCTGAAGATGCGTTTGAGATTTGCGTGATCAAAACGACCGGTGATGATCGCACATTGATCGATGCGGATATCGCGCTGAAGACGATTGGCAACAAAGGTTTGTTCACCAAAGAGATCGAAGAGGCGATGTTGCGCGGCGATATTGATATCGCGGTGCATTCCACCAAGGACATGCCAGTTGAGCAGCCCGATGGGTTGGTGCTGGACGTGTTTTTGCCGCGCGAAGATATGCGCGATGCGTTCGTGTCTGTTAATCATGCCGGAATTTCCGATCTGCCGCAGGGCGCCGTGGTTGGCACATCCAGCCTGCGCCGTCGTGCACAGCTATTGGCGAAACGTCCGGACCTGAAGGTCGTTGAATTTCGCGGTAACGTGCAGACGCGGTTGAAAAAGCTGGGGGACGGCGTGGCCGAAGCGACGTTTTTGGCGATGGCGGGGCTGAACCGCATGGATATGGGTGTTCACGCGACGGGCGCGATATCCGTTGAAGATATGTTGCCAGCGATTGCCCAAGGCACCATCAGCATCGAACGCCGCGTCGACGATCTACGTGCGCGCGATATGCTGGTGGCTATTCATGACGTCGCGGCGGGGCAGCAAATGGCGGCGGAACGCGCGTTTCTGGCGGCGCTTGATGGGTCTTGCGAAACACCGATTGCGGGCTTGGCTTTGATTGAGGGTGACCAGATTTGGCTGCGCGGAGAAATATTGAAGCCGGATGGCAGCCAAGTGTTTACCGGAGAGAGGCGTGGGCCGATTGCGGATGGTGCTGCTATCGGACGCAGTCTGGCTGAAGAATTACTTGGTCAAGCTGGACCAGATTTCTTTGAGGCGGTGGTGGCGGGTTAACTGAAGTCCGTTCACTGTACTTCTTAACCGAATGCAAAATGTGAGTCTTACTCCTCAAGTTCGCAACTTTTCGTGGCTTCATCCCAACTGCCACCTGCGTCCAAGCAACTGTCTATTTGAAGAAAAACACTATCAATTAACCAGATCAATCCAACGAAAATGATAGTGGCAAGTCCAAATCTTCGCGCAAGTGTCATTCTTCCCGCCATTCCCCTAATCCGGTATCAACTTCCCCGGATTGAGGATGCCATTGGGATCTAGTGCGCCTTTAATCTTGCGCATCATATCAAGGGCGACTGGATCTTTTCGGCGGCGCATGGTGTTGAGTTTGGACAGGCCGACGCCGTGTTCGGCGGAGAAACTGCCGCCGAGGTCGGCGACGATGTCTTCCACGGCTTCGATGATTTTGTCCATTAAGTCTTGATCGTCACGCGAGGGGTAGACGCTGTAATGGATGTTGCCGTCCCCTAGGTGCGCGACGAAGTTCGGCTCATGGTCAGGGTCGAGCGCGGCCATGGCAACGCCTACACGCTCAAAAAACTCCGGAACCAGATCGAGTGGGAATGCGATATCGGTGTCGACGATGGGTTGGCGCCAGAACGCCAGCTCTGCGGCGGCTTCACGGCGTTCCCACATTTCGCGACGTTGGGATTCGTTTTGGGCAACGGCGGCGTCTAGGACCATGCCGCTTTCCATCATATCGGACATGATCTCGAGCAAGGTTTCATTCACGTCCGTATCAGTCGTAGTGGCGACCTCGACCATGATGTTGATGTCTTGGGGCCCCTCGAACGGTTCGCGTGCACCTTCAAAGCGGTCCATATAGACGTCGATATAGTTGCGCGGCATGTATTCGAACGCCTCGACCGCGCCGCCCGTGGCGTCTTGAGTGCGGTTCAGTAGGGTAAGTGCGTCTTCAAGGGTCGGCGTGGCAACCATAGCCGTTGCGTAGGCTTTGGGCTTGGGTGCGAGTTTGACGACGGCCTTGGTGATGACGCCAAGGGTCCCCTCAGAGCCAATCAGAAGCTGGCGCAGGTTCAGGCCGGAATTGTCTTTGTGCAGCGCTGTCATGAGGTCGACGATTCGACCGTCAGCAAGCACGGCCTCAAGGCCCAGCACCAGATCACGTGTATTGCCGTAACGCAGCACGTTGGACCCGCCCGCGTTGGTAGACATCACGCCGCCGATCATTGCAGAACCCCGTGCGCCGAAAGTCAGTGGAAAAATCAGGTCTTCGGCTTCTGCGGCGTCGTGCAATGAGGATAGAATCACGCCAGCATCGACCACAGCGGTACGGGCACTGGTGTTGATGTCATGAATTGTGTTCATCCGATCAAGGGACAGCAAAACGCCACCGGGGGCGTAGGTGCCGCCAACCAGCCCAGTATGGCCCGAAACCGGGGTGATGGATTGGCGCTGTTCGTTGGCCAGTGCCATGATTTGCGAGACTTCTTGTGTGGATGCTGGGCGTAAAACGACACCAGGTTCGCCAGAATACTTGCCCGACCAGTCTTTTGACCAGCGCGCGACATCGTCCCCGGTCAACGCATTGGCGGTCCCTACGATCGCCTCAAAATCTTGCAACAGTGCCATACATTACCTCTAGCAGTCAGAGCCTACGCAACTTGTGCGTGAAATCAAAGGGAGACAAGTCGAAATAAAGGGTGTGTGGTGGCGTTACCTGGATTTGAACCAGGGACCTAACGATTATGAGTCGTTCGCTCTAACCAACTGAGCTATAACGCCATGCACAGCGGGCGGAATAGTCGCGCTAGCGCTGCCTGTCAAATCGAAACTGACGCTTTTGGGGGGTTGTTCTTAGTCTCGCACCTTGATCAAGTCCGCTGACAAAGACAAAGGGCGCATTATGTCATCAAAACAGTGGGAATTTTGGGTAGACCGGGGCGGTACATTTACCGACATCGTTGCACGCACACCTGATGGAAAATTGGTGACTCAAAAGCTTCTGTCGGAGAATCCAGAGCAATACGCAGATGCAGCCGTGCAAGGGGTGCATGATTTGATTGGCACTCCGAATCCCCCCGTCGGTTCGATTTCTGCTGTGAAGATGGGCACGACCGTTGCAACCAACGCGTTGCTGGAACGAAAAGGCGAGGACGTGTTGTTGCTGATCACCGAAGGTTTTCGTGATCTTCTTAAGATCGGCTATCAAACGCGGCCCGATTTGTTCGCGCTTGAGATTAAGCGCCCTGAACTTTTGTACACCGAAGTCGCGGAGGTGCAGGAGCGCCTGAATGCGGATGGTAGCATTCTGAAAGGTCTGGATGAGGTGGCGGTGCGTGCCGCTCTACAATCGGCGTTTGATAAAGGGGTGCGGGCCGTCGCGGTTGCACTGTTGCACGCATATCTTAACCCTGCACACGAGATTCTGATCGCAGAAATCGCGCGGGAAATCGGGTTTACACAAGTTAGCACAAGTCATGAGGTTTCGCGCCTCGCCAAGCTTGTTGGACGTGGGGACACGACGGTTGTAGATGCCTATCTGTCACCAATTCTGCGGCGATATGTAAACCAAGTCGCGGGTGCGTTGGATGTGGGCCGCGTTTGTGAGCGGTTGTTTTTTATGCAGTCCAGTGGCGGCCTAACAGATGCTGGACGTTTCCACGGGCGCGACGCGATCTTGTCCGGTCCTGCCGGTGGAATCGTCGGCATGGTCAAGACGGCTGAGGCCGCTGGCTATGGCAAGTTGATCGGCTTTGACATGGGCGGCACGTCTACCGATGTGAGCCACTATGCAGGCGAATACGAACGCTCCTTTGAGACCGAAGTCGCTGGCGTGCGGATGCGGGCACCTATGATGGATATTCACACGGTTGCGGCAGGTGGTGGGTCGATCTGTCGGTACGGCGATGGCCGTTTTCAGGTTGGTCCGGAAAGCGCAGGTGCCAACCCGGGCCCTGCGTGTTATCGCCGTGGTGGGCCGCTGACCGTCACCGATTGCAATGTGCTGTTGGGTAAGCTGAACCCAGATCATTTCCCCCATGTGTTCGGGCCAAACGGTGACCAACCTCTGGACGTTGCGACCGTACGGTCAAAGTTTGAAGCCCTCGCTGAAGAGGTCGCCAACGAAAGTGGTGAAGCACCACGCGCGGTGGAAGACATCGCCGAGGGGTTCCTTGCGATTGCCGTCGATAATATGGCGAATGCGATCAAGAAAATCAGTGTTCAGCGTGGTCATGACGTGACGGATTACACCTTGCAGTGCTTTGGTGGCGCAGGTGGGCAGCACGCCTGCCTTGTGGCCGAGGCGCTGGGCATGTCCCGTGTGCTGATCCATCCGTTCGCGGGCGTTCTGTCCGCGTTTGGCATGGGCTTGGCTGAACTGCGCGATTTGCGAGAGGTTCAGTTTGACGCCCCGCTTGCTGATGTGTCAAAGGCTGAAGCGACCTTGGCTGAACTGGGATCTGCTGCGCGTGATGCGGTGTTGTCCCAAGGCGCGAAAGACGTACGTAGCGAACTCTGGGCCTACTTGCGCTACAGCGGGACACAGCAAGACCTGAAAGTTGCCTTTGGTGCGGCTGACGCGATGAAGGCCGCGTTTGAGGCGGCACATTTGGCGCGTTTCGGGTTCACAAGCCCTGAGGCCGAAATTCTGTTCGAAATGCTGAGCGCCGAGGCCATTGGCGAGGGCGCGGCACTGCCCGACCTTCGGGTAAAACAAGCGCAATCCCCTGACCCAATCGCTGTACATGATCGCCCATTCTATGAGCGTGCATCGTTGGGAATAGGCGATAAAGTCAGAGGCCCTGCGATCATTTTGGAACCGACAGGCACCAATGTCATCGAACCCAATTGGTCAGCAGAAGTGGATACATTGGGTAATCTAGTTTTGACGTCTGAGGCGCAACAAACAAACCGCAGCGCAAGCACCGAAGTCGACCCTGTCGTGCTTGAGGTGATGTCCAACTTATTCATGTCCGTGGCGGATCAGATGGGCGCGACTTTGGCCAACACGAGCCAGTCGGTGAATATCAAAGAACGCTTTGATTTTTCCTGCGCGATCTTTGATGGCTCTGGGGATCTGGTGGCGAATGCGCCACATGTTCCGGTGCATTTGGGGTCCATGTCCGACAGTATCAAAACGGTGATGAAAGGCTGGCCATATGTGGTCGAGGGCGACGCGTTCATGCTGAATTCGCCCTACAACGGTGGTACGCATTTGCCGGATGTCACGGTGGTTACGCCTGTGTTTATCGATGGCAAGCCGCGCTTCTGGCTTGGGTCACGGGGACATCATGCCGACATTGGCGGCCGCACGCCGGGGTCCGCGCCGCCCGACAGTCAACACATCGATGAAGAGGGCGTGTTGATCGACAATGTTCAGCTGGTTTCAAAGGGGCGTTTTCTCGAGGACGATACTCGCGCGACGCTGTCATCAGGGCGATACCCGTGCCGCAACATTGATCAGAACGTTGCGGACCTGAAGGCACAGGTGGCTGCGAACGCGACGGGTATGGCGGAGATAAAACGGATTTGCTCTGGCTATGGTGTGGATGTCGTCACAGCCTATATGGGCCACGTCCAAGACAACGCAGAAGAAAGCGTACGCCGTGTGATTGATCGATTGTCAGATGGGTCGTTCACCTACCCGATGGACATCGGCCAAACGATACAAGTCTCCGTTTCCGTGGATAAATCCACTCGTACTGCGACTGTTGATTTCACTGGAACGAGTGCGCAGCATAGCGGCAATTACAACGCCCCCTATTCGGTTTGCTGTGCCGTGGTGCTGTATGTTTTCCGCACGCTTGTTGGCTCAGCCATTCCCCTCAACGAAGGGTGCTTGAAACCGCTCAAGATTGTTGCGCCGAGTGGCAGCATGCTGAACCCGACTTATCCGGCAGCTGTGATTGCGGGCAATACCGAAGTCAGTCAAGCGGCCTGTAACGCGCTTTATGGTGCGTTGGCTGTTATCGCTGGCTCGCAAGCCACGATGAACAACTTTGTTTGGGGGAATGAGCGGTTTCAGAACTATGAAACGATCGCTGGTGGCACCGGCGCAGGCCCCGATTTCAATGGATGTGATGCCGTGCAAAGCCACATGACCAACACGCGCATGACGGACCCGGAAATTCTGGAGAAACGGTTTCCTGTTCGGCTCGATCGGTTCGAAGTTCGTGATGGGTCCGGTGGTGCTGGAGCCTTTACAGGCGGAAACGGTGCCCGCCGCGTCATGACGTTCTTGGAACCTGTCACGGTGACGACGCTTTGTTCTCATCGGGTTGTCCAGCCGTTCGGCGTGGGCGGCGGCGAAAACGGTGCGGCCGGGCGCAATTGGGCAGTAATGCCTGATGGGACGCGTCACGATTTGCGCGGGAACGATGAGATCGACTTGCCTGCAGGTGGCGCGTTTTACCTCGAGACACCGGGTGGCGGAGGCTGGGGAAAACCCTAGCGAGAAAAACGCCACTGTGTGATTTGTTCAATCGGGGCTTGGGGCGCGACTTCGATACTTGGGAAATGGTTGTGGCGCGGTGCGTCGGGCCAACCTTGGGCTTCGATTGCGATGCTATCGTGAGCGGGGCGATTGTCGTAGATGTGCATGCCGGTTTCTGTCGTTGCGACACGCATCGATAGGCCATTCGCGCCAGTAAGGTGCAATACTTCAGTCAATGCGCGGCGCTGCTTTGTAATGCAGAATGTGTGATCAACAGGCGGAGACCCCAGCGCGAGCGGCCTTTGTTCCGTGAAATCGAACGGTGTTTGACGGACGGGTGCAATCTCTCCGGTTGGAAAACTTGCTTCGTCTGTTGGTAGATATTCTAAAGCATCGATCTGCAATGAATGATCGCGCATGTGATCGCTACCGTCCAAGTTCCAATAGCTGTGATTGGTTAGGTTGGCGACGGTGGTCGCATCGGTTGTTGTCATGATGGCCAGACGCAAGGCAGGGCCTTCAAGGATTTCAAATCGCGCGGTTACCGTTCTGTTCGCGGGAAAGCCGCCGTCACCGTCACCTAACTTCAGCGTTAGTTCTAGACGGTCAACACTGTGATGGGCCACGTCCCAGATGCGCGTTTGTGTGCCACGTGTCCCGCTATGAAGCGTGTGCTTGCCGTCTAAATTTGCCTCAAAACGATGATCATATCCGTCGATAACGGCAGTTGCATTTGTAATGCGGTTGGCGACTGGGCCAACGATTGCTCCATGATACTGAAACGTACCCTCATAGCGGGATAAGTCAGGCGCGCCGACAGTCAGGTTGTGTTCAATGCCGCTCAACCGAACGTCTTGCAAAATTGCGCCAAGCGTCAAGACACGTGCACTCAATCCGTGCGCCGAGATTGTCAGTGCATCAACGGTCCGGCCGTCGGAGGTTGTCCCAAACTGTGTCAAAGCGCTTCCCAATGGACGCCCGCGGCAGGTATTTCGGTGCCGTTCCATTCGATCGTTTCTGGGGCGTAGTTGAACACGAAGCGATGGGTTTGAGTGTTCCTGATACGAAGACCGTCAGGTAACGCGTGGTGCGTTAGGCCGGTTTCATCGCACAGATCTTTTAGGATCAGGTCCCAAGTCGCATCATCCGGCCAGCCAGCAAGGTAGCGAAGTTTATCGCCCATGATCGCAGCATGCCCGTCAGTGGTACGCAATGTAACGGACGCGTCCCCCTCCAGCATCTCGCGCCAATGCACGAATTGCCCACCGTTTTCCAGCGGCACGCCGACGTCCGGTGGCAGGCTTTCGGTAAGTGTTACGGAAACATTCAAACCGTCGACGTTCGGGCCAAGTGGGGTCGGGATAGATATGTCTTGTGTCTTGGTGTCCGTTCGCGGACCGATCAGCGCGGTTGCTCCAGTTAGGGCGTTCCGTAGCGACCCTGATAGGTGCATGAGGCCTGGGGCGAGCGTGAATTTGTATGCTGACAGATCATCCGTGTCCGGTGGCAGGACATCCACGTTTAGGCCGGCGCGACGACAGGCACGGTATGCTGAAAATGCAAGCCGGAACTGATCAAAGTCCGCACCTTGCGGTTGCGCTTCCCACGCCCACGCGCTTTCATAATCAAACACCAAAGCAACGTCTGCCTTTGCCGTGCCTACATCTGGCAAGTCGTTGATTTCTTGCGAAACCTGTTGGGCTTCAGCCAGTGCTGGCGCATCTTGGTCATCTGTACGCAACAGCCCTGCGTGCATTTGTTCTTGGGCAAATGGGGCCTGACGCCAGCGGAAATAACACACGGTTTCAGCGCCATGTGCAAAGGCCTCCCATGCCCATAGTCGCGCCATCCCGGGCAACGGGGCTGGGTTGTAGGGTGCCCAATTCACAGGGCCCGGTTGTTGCTCCATGATCCACCATCGACCTTTGCCAACGGCACGGTAAAGATCATGGTGAAACGCCTGATTATCAGGGTGACCTTGGCGCAAAAACCGTCTCTTGAACTCGGGTGAACCTTCTAAGCGGTCGGACAAAAATCCTATCGGGTAGCTGTCCCAAGATGCGATATCAAGGTCCGCGCCAACTTTGAAATGATCAAAAGATGTCTCGCGCCCCATGTAATTGTGAATGATCGGCGCGCTGGTGTGTTTGCGGATTTCATCAACTTGTTCGCGGTTGAATCCGACAACCATGTCTGAGGAGTAACGGTAAAAATCAAGGACATGAGGGTGGTTTGGTTCCGTGACAGTCAGGTTGGGCAAATCGATGTCTACGAAGTCATCGTATTCCATCGACCAGAACACATTGCCCCAGGCACGATTGAGCGCATCAATGGATTGGTACTTCTGTGCCAGCCAGAAGTGGAACCCTTCAGTTGCGGCATCGGAATAGCTGCGGGTTGTATCGTGGCAGGCATATTCATTATCCGTTTGCCATGCTTGAATGTGTTTATTTGTCCCGTATCGTTCGGCGAACTTGCGCGTGATACGCTTGCTTTCTTCACGGTAACCACGGTGCGAAAAGCAATAGTGGCGTCGTGAACCAAAACCACGTGGGCGGCCCTGTTCATCAACTGCAAGCATATCGGGATGCTTGTCGAGCATCCAGCGTGGTGGCGTTGCAGTGGGTGTGCCAAGGATGACTTTCAGGCCTGCATTGCCCAGAACATCAATCGCGCGGTCCAGCCAACCCCAATCGAACTCATCCGGTTTCGGCTCTAGTCGCGACCACGCGAATTCGCCAATGCGGACCCAACTTAGCCCCGCATCCACCATTCGGCGTGCGTCTTCTGCCCAGATATCTTCGGGCCAGTGTTCAGGATAATAGCAGACGCCGAGTGTGCGTTTCATGATGGTCCTATGGGTTTTGGGCCGAGGCAAAGTTGAGATTAAAGGATCACTTGATGCTCAGCTTGTCCAACGGCATCGACAGGGGTTGCGAAGGTTTTACCTTCGTCAGCTCCCGTAAGCCCGTCAGCGGCGGATGTGCAGAACAGTGTTTTGAGGTCAGAACCACCAAATGCCGGGCAAGATGTTTGCGTGGCTGGGAAGGCGACAGTTTGCACCATGGTGCCGTCCGGCGCATAGCATGCAACATGGTTAGCGCCCCATTGGGCGTTCCAAAAATTGCCCGTGCTGTCGATAACTGCACCGTCCGGCCCCCAATTCGTTTCCCCGAAATCGAGCCAGACTTCTGGATCACCCGTGGGCCAGCCATCTTTTTCCGAAAGGCGTTGTCGCATGATCTTTTTGGTTGGCGTGTCGGTGAAGCAGGCATAGGTGCCATCAGGCGCAAAACAGATCGCGTTGGAAATGGTGATGTCTACAAAAAGCCTGCGAACTTCGCCGCGGTAGTAGCGATAGATCGCCCCAGCATTCGGTTCGGCGTTCAGCCCCATGGTTCCGATCCAAAAGCCGCCCCAAGGGTCTGCACGCCCATCGTTGGAACGGGTAGCAGGTGTATCGATTTCGATCTCGCAAATTTGATCGGCGGTTTCCCGTGCCAAATCGAAAACGTGCAGACCAATGCTATCCGCCAGCAGCAGACGGGTATCGTCGATCCAACCCGCTGCAGAAACATGGCGCGAAAACTGCCAATGCCGTCCTTTGATGTGGAGGCGTTTGGACAGAATATCGAACCAGAACAGCTCACCTCGTTCTGGGTGCCAAAGAGGGCCTTCACCCAACGTGCATTGGGTCTCATCGAAAATCATCTTGCGTCGTCGTATGCGGCCACGAGGTCTTTGGCGCGTGCGGAGATGTCAGCCGTTGACATGCCTCGTTTATAAAGCGCTGACCCAATGCCGAAACCATCAGCGGACGCTGCAAACCAATCGGCAAAGTTTTCGGGGCCTGCGCCGCCAACTGCGTAGATAAAGGTGTTTTCAGGAAGGACCGCACGGATCGCTTTTAACCCGTCAGGGCCAAGCAAAGAGCCTGGAAAAATTTTTAGACCGTCCGCGCCGTTTTTCAGTGCCGCAAAGCATTCGGTAGGTGTCATGACGCCTGGCCAGCTCTGCATCCCGGCGGTCTTGGTTGCGACGATCACACGCGGGTCGACGTTCGGAGAGACGACGAGCTTGCCACCCGACTGCGCAACGCGATTTACATCTTCAACTGACAATACCGTACCCGCGCCGATCAATGCTTGTTCGCCAAAAGCATCGGCCATTGCTTTGATGCTGTCGAATGGATCGGGTGAGTTCAAAGGTACTTCGATGGTTGTGATACCAGCGCCGATCAAAGCTTCGGCGGCGGCGGTCGCTTCGGGCGGTGTGATGCCGCGCAGAATTGCGATAATGTTGCGTGTCATTTATTCGGTCTCCAGAATGGCATGCGCGGTTTTGATGCCTGCAAGCGTCATTTCAGTGGCATCTGCGTGGGCGACGTTAACGCCTTGGGCGGCAAGCCCTGCAAGGTAGGGCTGAGAAACAGCATCTGCCCCAATGAGCGCCACGTTCTGACCAAGCCAATAGGGTTTGGTCGACGCGAGTTCTGCGCCAATCAGCAGGCCTGAAAGTCGTGCACGGAGTGTTTGCGGATCGGTGTCATGGACAAGTTGCGCAGCGCGCAGCGAAAACAGCTGTCCCGCCATGCGTTCAGGGCGCGACATCGTTTCAGACAGCGCTTCAAGGAAAGTGCCGTCATTCCATCCGCTTTCAGCGATGGAGTGACGCAACACGGATTCTTCTGCAAGGAGAGAAAACATTTCGCCGGTCATACAGGTTTGAAAGCTAACGACCTCACCAGCGGACATATGCACCCATTTGGTGTGGGTGCCGGGAAGGCAAATTATGCCGTCCCAGTCGTCATTCAGTGACAAGAAGCCTGCTATCTGGGTTTCTTCGCCACGCATAACGTCCGCAGGATCCGTTTGGCGGATACCGGGAACAACGTGAACGGTAAGCCCATCGCGTTGAACGGCGGCTTTGACCATGGTGTTCGGGCAAACGCTGCAGGGAGCGGTTTGGTAAGGCGCTTCGACCCATCCTTGGCGTGAACCAACCATGCCACAGGCAACGACTGTGTCCGCAGTCTTTAGCCAATCGGCAGCAACATCAACCAAAACGGGTTCAAACGCATCAGGTGCTAATTGCCCCATGCCTTTCTCCGACGTCCGCATGTCCAAAACGGTCCCGTCATTGCTGATTGCCCAAAGTCGTAGGTTCGATGTGCCCCAATCAGCGGCGATCCATGTTGGCGTTTGATTAGCAGTCATAGACGTTTCCCTTCGATCACCCACATGGTTTCAGGGAACGCCCAAGGCAAGGTCAATCCGTGATGCATCAGGTAAGCGCCTGAAAGTGTGGCCGGCCCGTCCTTTAGCGCAAGTATGCCGCGTGACAGGCGCGATGCAGATGAACGGTTGGCCAAAGTGACCTCATACAGTGCGCCCGGATCCAACGCCGTGAGGCGTAAGGGACGTGGTGCAACCTGAGCGGAGGTCGCTGCTTTGCCTGCAAACACGACAAACTGTTCACCAGACGGGTGTATTTGTTGCTCGGCAATAACTGCAGGGTCTGAGCTATCGAGCAAAAGAATATCCGCCTTCTGCATCCAACTACGGTTGTGTTTCCACCAGTTAGTAACTTCGGTCAGCACGCGGATTTCGTGATCGTCGAGTTCGCGGGGATCCATCTCGAACCCCATATGCCGCTGTGCCGCGACCCAAGCGCGGAACGAAATATCGAGCGTCCGCCCAGACGTATGACACTTACGAGGACCAACATGGGATCCCGTAATCGACAGTGGTAGAAACAATGCGGCGTTGTGCTGAATATGTAGGCGTTCAAGCGCGTCGTTTGAATCAGACAGCCAAACCCGTTGTGTGCGTTTCAGGATGCCAAAATCAATACGCCCGCCGCCAGACGCGCAGCTCTCAATTTCCACGTCCGGGAAGGCGTCGCGCAATCGATCAATCAAGGCATAAGAGCCACGCGTTTGCGTTGCATCCGGCATAGGCAGTACGCGGTTGTGGTCCCATTTGATGTAGTCGATGTCGTAATCGCGCAGAATCGCTGACATGCGATCGAACAAGAAGTTGCGCACTTCAGGTAGCGCCATATTGAGCGCCTTTTGCTGGCGTCCCAATGTCTGGTCTTCACTACCCAAGGCCCAATCAGGATGGGCACGATGAATGTCGCTATCTGGGTTGATCATTTCCGGCTCAAACCAGATGCCAAACGACATGCCAAGGGAATGCACGTGGTCGATTAATGGGTCGAGGCCGTCGGGGTATTTACGTTCGTCGACCTCCCAGTCGGACAATGCGCGTGTATCGTCGTCACGGTTGCCAAACCAACCGTCATCTAACACGAAACGTTCGGCGCCCAGTTTGGCGGCGCGATCGGCAATGTCGGACAGCACGTCAATTTTGTGGTCAAAATAGACAGCTTCCCAGCAATTGTAATGGACAGGGCGTGGGCGGTCAGGTTTGGGCCACGTTACAACGCGGTCCCGAACGTGACGCTGGAACGAAACAGCGCAACCGTTCAATCCGCTATTCGAATAGGTCATGAATAGCGGTGCGGTGCTAAATTCTGTCGCCGCTTCTGTTTCCATCCGTGCGGCATGGCCCCACTGAACTTGTCGGCGCCCATCCGGAAGTTCTTCAGCGATCATTCGGTGACCACCGGACCAGCCATAGTGGAACGCGTAGGCTTCACCTTGGGTATTTGTGGCGCCAGTAACGGGCACGATGAGTCCTGGGAAATGCTCGTGCCCTGTGCGACCGGTGCGATTTTCGCGGTACCGAATGCCAGGGGACCAAGCTGTGCGGTTCGTCTCAAACTCACGGCACCAGCGACCTGAGAAATCGATCATTTCTTCAGATTGCTGTGGTGCCGGCATGACAGGCGCTGCCAGCCAGTGCAGATGAACGGGTGCGTCGGAATTGAGTACGGTTATCGCGCGAATGACGTTGGTGTGTACTTCGGTTTCGAACACGAACGTCAGCGTGAGGCCGCTATCTTCGTCGCGGTATTTGAGCGTCAGGTTGCTGCCGTTTTCAGCCGAAAGGAAACAGAATTTTGGCAGCAGGGGTGTGCCGTTTTCACTGTGCACAATAAGTCCCGGTTGGCCGGGGAAGGTGCGCGATGCTTCGGGGGACAGCGACAGGTCGGGGTTCTCGTCGAGCATACCGCCGGTTACGTCAATCGCGTGCGCTGCGAGCAAGGTTTCAAGGTTCTCGTCCTTAGGCAAAACAGCGCCCCAGTATACGACCTCGGGCAAACGCTCGCGCCGCGCGGCCAGTACCAACGTCTGACAGCCATCATCCAATCGCCAAGTTTTCATTACTTCACAGCCCCAAGGGTTAGACCCGCGATAAAGTGTTTCTGCATTAGGAAGAACATTGCCACAGGGGGCAGTGCCGCCACAATCGAACCCGCACTCATTAAATGATACGCCGCGCGGTACTGGCTGTTAAAACTGGTGATCCCTGCAGTGACCGGCTGGCTGTCTGGGCCTTGGGTTAGGACGATTGCCCAGAAGTAGTCATTCCAGATGAAGGTGAAGATCAGTACAGACAGGGCGGCCAGCGCGGGTTTCATCAGCGGTAAAACCACGAACAGGAAGATGCGCCATTCTGAGACACCTTCGACACGGGCGGCCTCGATTAGGGGAAAGGGAAGCGCACGGATAAAGTTGCGCATGAACAACGTGCAAAATCCGGTTTGGAAGGCGATGTGAAACAGCACGAGGCCTGTTTTGGTGTCATAAAGCCCAAGGCCCAGTGTCAGGTCACGCACAGGGACCATTAGGATCTGGAACGGAACGAAGTTGCCGGCAATGAACATGAAAAAGATCGGCAGATTGCCTTTGAATTTGTACACACCCAGCGCAAAGCCCGTCATCGACGACAAAATGACTGCGCCAATGACTGTCGGAATGGTGATCAGCACCGAGTTCCACAAATACCGCGGCATATCGGATTCAAAGAAAACCTTGCCGTAATTGTTGAACATCTCAAACGAGCTGGGGATGCCCCAGTAGTTGCCGTTGGTGAAATCCGCGTCGGGTTTGATTGAAAAAATCGCGACGGCGATAAGCGGTAGCAACCAAATGATCAGGACGATTGGCAGCAGGACTTGATAGCTGATCTGCCATTGGCGGGAAGTTTTTTCGAGCGGTGTCGGAAACATCAGCGCGCTCCTTTTTCGTCTTGATACATGGACCACAGGAAGTAGCCGATGAAACCGAGCATGATGAAAAACAGCACAACTGCGATGGCTGCGCCGTAGCCCATGCGGAAGCCGAACTCGGATAGGGATTCTTCAAACATGTAAAAGCTCAGCACGCGGGTTGATCCGAAGGGGCCGCCGTTGGTCATTACGGCGATGAAATCGAACGAGCGGAGCGCACCGATGATTGTCACAACGAAGGCGATGAAGGTCGCAGGTTTCAGCTGTGGTAGGATCACGTGCCAAAGCATGCGATGACCTTTAGCACCGTCCAGACGCGCGGCCTCGACTTGCTCAGGGTCTACTGAGTTTAAGCCCGTAAGATATAGGATCATGCAGTAAGCCGTCTGCGGCCAAAGGCCGGCGGCGATGATGCCGTATGTCGCGGTGTCTGGGCTGCCGAGGATATTGTAAGGGCCAAGGCCGAATACGCCGACCACGTTGTTCAAAAGACCTTGATCGCCGGGCAAATAGAACCATGAAAATACAAGGCCCACAACGACCTGCGAGATGACAAAGGGGAAGAAGAAAAGCGATTTGTACAGCCGAATGCCAAAGACCTTTTGGTTCAGGAACAACGAGATGAACAGCCCCATCGGGATCGCCAGTAGATACAAAACCAACCACTTCAGGTTGTTCCAAAACGACGTCTCGAACTTGCGATCACCGCCAAGCAGACGTTCGTAGTTGTCCAACCCAACCCATGTCTTTTCACCCAAACCGTCCCATTCATGAAACGAGATCCAGAAGGACTGGAAAATCGGGATGATCACGTAGAGCGCGAACATGGCGATGCCCGGGATCAGGAACAGCCACGGCGTCACCGCGATTTCATTGCGCTTGTACCAGCTGCGGTGGGTGGAGGTTGACATGATTATCTCCTGACGGGTCAACACATGCGAAAATCGCACCAAAGGGTGAACGGGCGGCTTTCGAATGGGTTAAGTGGGGAAGGGGCAGGCCCAAAGGCCTACCCCAATTAAAATCGCTTATTCGTAGATGCGCTGACGCGCTTCTTCGAGACGGGCGAGGATGTCATCGACGTTCTCTGGGAACACCATGAACTCCTGCAAGCCTTCCATGCCCACGGAGGCCATTTCTGCTGGGAAGTCACGGTCAAAGAACTGTGCCACGCCGCCTTGTGCGTTGGTAGACAGCATGTCGAAGCCCTGCTCGAGGAACTCGTCCGCATCAACAGAAGAATCCGCGTTTACAGGCAGCTGACCCAAAGCCGCGCCAGCGTTGATTGCTGTCTGAACTTCAGCAGAAGCAACGAAAGCGAGGAATGCACGGGCGTTGTCTTTGTTCGTCGCCTGAGCTGGGATGTGGAACGTATCTGTTGGGGCGTCTTCGCCCTGTGGAACGTCCGCGATCAACGGGAACTGGTAGAAGTCGATTTGGCTATCGTCCAGACCTGCGTCACGCATAGGTGCCACAGCGAAGTTACCGATGAGGTAAGCTGTTGCGTCACCGTCTGTCATGAACTTCAACGCTTCCTGCCAGCTGTAAGACTGGTGGTCGTCGATGAATGCGCCCATTTCGATCAGAGCAGCCCAGTTGGCCATTGTCTGTACAACACGTTCGTCTGTCCATGCCACTTCGCCACGTGCGAGTTCCATGTGGAAATCGAAGCCGTTTGTGCGCATGTTCATGTAGTCGAACCAGCCGCCAGCAGTCCAAAGGAACTTTGTACCGATTGCGTAGCACTTGCGACCAGAGGCGAGGATAACCTGGCAATTGGCCATCTCTTCTTCCATTGTCGTAGGCTCGGTCAGGCCCAGCTCGTTGAAGATGTCTTCACGGTAGTAGATGCCCCACTGGTAGAACGTGTAAGGCACGCCCCACTGGGCGCCGTCCAATGTCATCGCGCCCTTAACGGCCTCAAGACCTGGCAAAGAGCCGTCTTCGTACATGTCAGACACGTCTTCAAACAGGCCAGCTTCGACATATGGACCCATACGGTTGGCTGCATACCAGTTTACAACGTCTGGTGCGTTAGCTGTCAGCGCGTTGCGGATTTGTGTTTTCCAAGCTTCGCGATCAACGATCTCAAGCTCGATGTTTAGGTCTGGGTTTGCCGCGCCGAAATCTGCGACAAGACCTTCCATCACCGCGCGTGGCGCAGGGTTGGACATGTCGGACACAATACGAAGATCGCCTGACAGGCCGTCAGCGAACGCGGATGTTGATGCAACACCCAAAGCAAGCGCCGCAACGGACGCCTTCAACATGGAATTCATGGTTTCCTCCCTTAGATTTCCATTCCAACAAGGTTTCATTATTTGAAACTTAGTTTTGAATATTGAAATCTAATCTCGAATCGCCCATGCTTGTCAACACTGGGGTTGGACGACTTCAGTTCAGCGGGAGGAACAAGCAGTGGCTTCAAACGACGGAACAGTTGGTAAAGCATTGGAAGTATTGGATCAGGTGGCGTCTTATGGCCGCCCAGTTCGATTTTCCGAGCTGATCGATGCATCGCCATTTCCCAAAGCGACCCTCTACCGATTCGTGCAAACGCTGACGAGTCAGAGCATGCTTGCTTACGATCCGGATCGTGGAACCTACGCGCCCGGCGTCCGCTTGGTGCGCCTCGCCCATGCGGCATGGCAACAGGCCTCGCTCGCACCAATTGCCCGTGAGGAAATTGACCTGCTGAGTGCAGAAGTCGGGGAAACAGTGCACCTTGCCCAGCTGGACAACGCACAGGTTATCTATGTCGATAAACGTAACGCCGCAGACCCTGTGCAGATGTATAGCCAAGCAGGAAAAGTCGGCCCAGCCTATTGCACAGGTGTCGGCAAAGCGATGTTGGCGTATCTGCCCGAAAATGAACTTGCCGATGTGCTGGGTCAGCAAAGCTACCACCGTTTCACCGATTCCACGCACACGTCACCTGATAGTCTGCGCGAAGAGTTGGGTGACATACGTGCAAACGGTTACGGATTTGACCGAGAAGAGCACGAGCCTGGAATCATTTGCGTCGCGTTGCCGATCCTCTCTGAAACCAATCGCGTTTTGGGGGCTCTTTCTGTCACCAGCACCACGACCCGTACAAACCTTGCGGGGCTGGAAGGCCTCGTTCCACGCATCCAAACAGCAGCCGCCGCGATCGCGAAAGAAGCCAGTGCTTGGCAATTTCCTGCGACGGCCGCCAATTCCTAAGGAAGGTCCACCAATATGTCCGGTGTTACGCTCAATAACGTGATCAAAAAGTACGGCGACGTACAGGTGATCCACGGGATCGACCTTGAAATCAAAGACGGCGAATTTTGCGTTTTCGTCGGGCCATCTGGTTGCGGTAAATCCACGCTTTTGCGGATGGTTGCCGGCCTTGAAGAAACCACTGCCGGCACCATGAATATCGGCGATCGGGACGTCACAACCATGGACCCATCCGAGCGCGGTGTTGCGATGGTGTTCCAGACTTACGCGCTTTACCCGCATATGACCGTAAAAGAAAATATGGGATTCGGTTTAAAAATGAACCGTCATCCGAAAAAGGAAATTGAGGAAAAGGTTGCGGAAGCAACGCGTATCCTGAAGCTCGAAGATTACCTTGATCGCAAACCTGCGGCTCTGTCCGGCGGTCAGCGTCAGCGCGTTTCCATTGGCCGCGCGATTGTGCGTGGCCCCGAAGTGTTCCTGTTTGATGAACCTCTGTCCAACCTTGACGCTGAACTGCGCGTCGAAATGCGGGTAGAAATTGCGCGTCTGCATAAAGAAATCGGCGCGACGATGATCTACGTGACGCACGATCAGGTCGAAGCGATGACGCTTGCGGACAAGATCGTTGTGCTGCGCTTGGGCGTGATTGAACAGGTTGGTGCACCGATGGACCTTTACCGTGATCCTGACAACAAATTCGTGGCGGGCTTTATCGGTTCACCTGCGATGAATTTTATGGATGGCATTATCGGGGACGGCGCGATTGAAATTACTGCGCTCAAGACATCGGTCCCGATAAAAATTGCAGCAGCCTACAAGGGTAAAGCGGTGAGTGTTGGCCTGCGTCCCGAACATCTGGTCGTTGATCCCAAGGGCGACTCCCTGCGTGTCGACCTTACCGAAAGCCTTGGTGGTGTTAGTTATGCCTATCTGGTGCCCGACAACGGCGAACGTATCGTTGTTGAAGAACGAGGTGATGATCGTGTGAGTGAAGGGCAACGTGTAGGTTTGAAGTTCGAAGACGAGCGCGTTTATCTGTTTGATGCCGAGACTGAGGAACGCATCCGCACTTGAGCGAAACAGACTTTCTTTGAAAGTCTGTTCACAAAGTCTTCTAGAGACTTTGTGCGGTTAACGTTTGCCGTAGTACAGCCCAACAACATGTTCGGCCTCTGCAAAGAACAACCAACGTGCGGCGAAGACGCCAACAAGGTGGCTGAGAACTGCAAACGCCGCAAGGATGTGTGAGTGCGTGATAAGCAATAGAACCGGCAATACCACCATCAAAACAATCGCGATAATCCGCAGCTTTAGCGCGTGTTTGCGCGCGATCACGTAAACGAACTCTTTCAGTAGATAGTTGGTGCCCGTGTGTGGAGGCTCGAATGCTCGCACGTCACCACGTGCGCCAAGGCCCGTTGCTGTCGCCAGTGTAGTGCCTGAATTCACCAGTGCTTTGTCACCGAATATCCAATGCGCAATCTGGGCAACGCCGGCTAAGATCAACAACGGAGTCGCTAGGCTGACTTGGCCAGAAAGTAGGGCACCGCCCCCGATACAAATGCTGAGGAACATCACTGGCGTTGTCCAATTATGCCAGCGGGGTACGGTTTTGATCTGGGTATAAATCATTGAAGTGGTGAAAACGGTTCCGATTGAAAGTACTGCGCCAACGACACCGATCAGCGTCCAGTTCGCCCCAAGGAAGACTGCCCCAAATCCATAGAGCGCCATCACCAGCAATGCTGCGACCGCGCAAATGCCTTCGCGCGATAGCCAACTTGACCGCCATTGCTTGAACGCCTTAAGCGCGCGTTCTGGGTGCCCAAGGTGGAATGTAGACGCAATAAGACCTCCCACGGCCAAAAGGTATGCGATTGCAAACCAGATAAATGCCATGAACCCAGTTGGGGACGGCATACCAAAGCCAAGGAATGCCAATAGCCCAAAGCCAAGGCCAGAGAGTGTGGAAAATAGAATAACTGATGGTGCGGGATGCATTAGTTCTTACCCCCTTTTGAGGAACCGGGCATAGATTCGAGCGCTTTGTCGAGCCATCCAAGGAATCCTGTGGCCTCAGTCGCAACAGGTTCAAGGAATGGTGCAAGAATGTCGACATCTTCAGAGCGGTCACGGTCCTTAGGGCGTGGTGGGAGGTACTTGTTGACGGGCTTGGTGCCCATCTCAGGCATCAAATCCATACCGCCGCGTTCAGCCGTCAGAATTGACACGTTACTTTCGGGATCCGCGAAATCCCCAAAGTGACGCGCACCAGCGGGGCAGGTGCGCACACAGGCTGGCTCACGGTCTTCTTCGGGCAGGTTCGTGTTGTAGATACGGTCCACGCAGAGGGTACATTTTTTCATGACCTTCTCTTCTTGGTCCATCTCGCGTGCACCATAAGGACATGCCCAAGCGCAAAGACCACAACCGATACAGTCTTGCTCGTTAACCAGAACAATCCCGTCTTCAACGCGTTTGTAGCTCGCGCCAGTCGGGCAGACGGTCACACAAGGCGCATCCTCGCAGTGCAAACATGATTTCGGGAAGTGGATCAGCTGCGCGGGCGCTTCCTTGGGTTGGATTTCGTAGGAATGCACACGATTGAGGAAAGTACCCGTCGGGTTTTCGCCATAAGGGTCTTGGTCCGACAATGGCGCGCCGTAGTTTTCCGTGTTCCAGCCTTTGCATGAAATGACACAAGCGTGGCAGCCGACGCAGGTATCAAGGTCGATCACGAGGCCGAGCTTCTTGGCCGTGGAAGTGGGAAGTGTGGTCATGTGAGGGCCCCTGTTTGAGTGGGTCGGATCGAATTGACGGGATCTTCTTTGCTGGCGTCCCATGTGATGACAAACCAAATGAAAGTGCCAATCATCAGGGTGAGAAAGGCGAAGATGAGGAGGAGGGTGCGGGTCATTGGCACAATTCCGGAAGGCCGACGGCGAAGTGGAAAATGGCTTCGTCTTCCTGGATTGGTAACAAGGCCATGCAGGGATTATCCAATAAGACGAGGGCGGAGCGTGCCATGCACTCGGCTGCCGAGAAGGTGTCAGTTGTGTCGATCATTTCGTCTGGCCAGCCTTCTTCTGTCAGGCGGGCCTGTGTTATCAGGCTCTTGGTAAAGCTGAATTGAGTGGTGCCGGGAATTTGGAGCGCCCAATCGCAGGTGCCATTATTGTAGGCACCTATAAAATCCAGTCGCACGTTTTGAGTGGAGCCGTCGTGGAAGGTGATTGGTGTTGTGCCGTTTGGTTGCATTTGGGACGTCGCGATCCCCTTGAACGCCACAATGTCTTGCAGATGGGCGTTGCGATCTGACGCAATGGTCACGGCGTTGGAAATAATTTCCTGCACCGGTGGTTCGTCAGCCGCCAGAGGACCTGCCAAAAAGAGAAGTACTGCAAATGACCGGATCATTTGCCGACCTTCCACGCCAAACGAGAAGGGCCCTTCGGGACAGGGGCATTTTGCGGCGGAGTGACCGGTTGCGCTTCGGCAGGTGCTGCAACCTTTTCTATTTTTACGCGCAGATCAAACCATGCGGCTTGTCCTGTGATTGGATCCGAGTTGGACCAGCGCATTCCGTCGGCCTGTTCTGGCAACAACTCGTGGATCAGGTGGTTTAGCAGGAACCCTTCGGTCGCTTCGGGTGCCTTTTCATCAAGCGCCCATGCACCTTTGCGTTTGCCGATCGCGTTCCATGTCCATACGGTGTTTTCGTTCAATGCGGCCATGTGCATGACTGGGACGGTGATGACGCCGGATGGCGATGTGACCTTGGCCCAGCTACCTTCTTCGAACCCGTGCTGTTCCCAAATCTTGGTCGGTACATAAAGCGGGTTGCGGCCATGAAGCTGGCGCAGCCAAGCGTTTTGCGATCCCCATGAGTGATACATCGCCATCGGGCGTTGCGTCAGCGCGTGGACGTTGAATTCGTCAGTGTCGATCCGGTCATCAGACAGGGGGGCATACCAAATCGGCAGCGGGTCCATCGTGTCTTTGACTTGCTCGCGTAGATGGTCAGGCGGTTGCACCCGTCCATGTCCTTCGGCGGCAAGTTGCATGCGGCGCAGGGGCTCGACGTAAGGAGTGAAAATGTAGGGCTGGACGCTGTCAAAGAAACCCATTTCCACGGCCCAATCTTGATAGCCCATGTTGAACGGTTTGTAATATGCGGCTTCTTTCGGCACCTCGGCATGCCAGAAGCCACCGTTATTGATGTAGCTGTCGAGCTGGCCTTCGTTGGGCTCACCGCGCCCGTCTTGTGTTCCGTTTTCACCCATGCGCCAGCCTGCAAGCGGGCCAATACCCGGGCGGCGAATGTGGTTTGTGATGTAGTCGGCGTAGTCTTCGTACTTTTGGCTACCGTCTTCGTTCACAAAACCGGGCAAGTTTAGGCGTGCGCCAAGTTCACAAAGCACAGATTGGAAGCCACGCACGTCGCGGTCCGGCTCCAAAACAGGCCAACGGATCGCATCAGCAACGGCATCGGCTTCGCAGATCGGGCGATCCAGAAGAGAGATGCAATCGTGACGTTCAAGGTATGTGGTGTCCGGTAAGATCAGATCGGCGAAGGCCACCATTTCCGAGGAGTACGCGTCAGAGTAGATGATGCGCGGAATGACGTATTCGCCGTCCTCATCCGTGTCGGTCAGCATCTCCATTACACCCGTCGAGTTCATCGACGAGTTCCACGACATGTTCGCCATGTACATAAACAGCGTGTCGATCTTGTACGGGTCGCCCGCATGGGCGTTGGAAATCACCATGTGCATCATGCCATGGGCAGACAGCGGGTTCTCCCATGTGAAGGCTTTGTCGATCCGAATGGCGCTGCCATCGTCCTTTAGCATCAGGTCTTCGGGGCCGTGCGGGTAGCCTAAGTGCGGGCCGTTTAGGGCTGCTCCGGGTGTAACTTTGCCGTGCGGCTTTGGGTGCGCGGTTGCAGGTTTGGGGTAGGGCGGTTTGAAACGCATACCGCCGGGGGTTTCCACCGCGCCAAGGATGATTTGCAGCGTGTGCAGAGCACGGCAGGTTTGGAATCCGTTGGAATGCGCCGAAATCCCGCGCATCGAGTGCATGGACACAGGGCGACCAATCATCTTGGCGTGTTTTTTGCCGCGGAAATCTGTCCATGGGCGGTCCAGTTCAATCGCTTCGTCAAACGCGACATGGGCCATGTCTGCCGCCAGTTGCTTGATACGATCTGCGGAAATACCTGTGGCCTCTGCGACCTCATCTGGTGCGTATTTCGGGTCTAGGAAACGATCCGCCATCAAGTGGAAGACGGGGCGATGGCTGACACCCGCATGGCGGTACGCTGTGCCAAGATCAGGCTCAACGCCTTTACCATTCCATGGCGCAAGGTTGCCCGTATTGCGGTCAATGACTTGGGGTTGACCATCATCATCGCGCAACAGCAGACCCCTTTCGTCGCTGCTTGGGTCCTCGTTGACAATGCAAGACGCGTTGGTGAACCGCGCGAGGTAGTCGAGGTCGAGTTTGCCAGCCTTAAATAGCTCATGGATCAGCGCCATGATCAGCAGGCCGTCTGTACCGGGTGTGATGCCGAACCAGTCATCGGCCACAGCGTTGTACCCTGTACGGATCGGGTTCACGCCAACCATGCGCGCGCCACGTTTTTTGATCTTGCCGATACCCATTTTGATCGGGTTACTGTCGTGGTCTTCGGCGACACCGAACAGCACGAACATCTTGGTGTGGTCCCAGTCGGGCTGGCCAAATTCCCAGAAAGCGCCGCCCATCGTGTAGATGCCAGCTGCCGCCATGTTCACCGAACAGAAACCGCCATGTGCGGCGTAGTTCGGCGTGCCAAAGCCTTGCGCCCAGAGCGACGTAAAGGATTGCGACTGATCGCGCCCTGTAAAAAACGCGAGCTTGGACGGATCGTCTTCGCGCACAGGTGCCAGCCAATCGGTTGCGATTGTCAGCGCCTCTTCCCACGAAATCTCCTCGAACTCGCCCGACCCGCGCGGGCCGACACGTTTCAAAGGGGATTTCAGTCGTGATGGCGCGTTGACCTGCATGATCCCCGCAGAGCCTTTGGCACAAAGCACGCCTTGGTTCACCGGATGGTCTTTGTTGCCCTCAATATAGGCGACTTTGCCGTCCTTCATGTGAACGTTAATCCCGCAGCGGCAGGCGCACATGTAGCATGTCGTTTTTCTGACCTCGTCTGAGACCTTTGGTGACGTGTCGAGGATCGGTTGATCTTTGGGCATATCAAGTATCTTTCAAGGTCAGGCGAATTGGGTTCGAATTAGGCCCAGCAACGCGAGGCCGATGAGCAAGATGAGACAAACAGGACGGTAATAGGCAGACAGGCGTTCGGTAAAGAGCAGTTGGCCCATAAGGACGCCGATCATCGTCGGTACGGCAAATACAAGTCCACGCGATATTCCGGAAAAGTCCATCACACCGAATAGTAAAAGCACAAGCATGGAAGTTGCGGAGCCGAGGAACAGGTACAGCACAAGTGACGCCCGCATAACATGCGCGGGTTTGTCCGCAGCCAAAACGTAAAATGCGACCACCATACCGCCGACATGCGCCACGCCAGAAGCGATTCCCGCCAAAGTGCCAGTTCCGTAGAGGCCGGCTTTGCTTGCCAAAAACGGCAGCTTTAGTTTCGCCAGTTGGCTTATTGCTAGGACAACAATCACACTCAGTGCGAGGGCCTTAGATATCTCAACGGGTAGCGACAATGTTAGCCAAAGACCAATGGGCCACCCGACCAAAGCACCAATCACGAGCCCATAGGCCATGGGGCGATCTGCTTCTGCCCAGCCGTTCTTCAACATCAACAACGACGCGGACATTTCTAACCACCACAACATCGGGATCAACTCGACTGGGGGAAGAATGACCACGGCAGTTGCCATAACCATCGCAGAGAGTGCGAAGCCTGAAAACCCACGTACGACACCGGCAAACATTGTTAATCCCAATAAGATCAAAAATTCGCCCTGCGTCAGGTTGGTCGTTTCAAGCAGCCAGTCCATTATGAAGCGCCCAGTGTGGCGGCGTCCACCGCGATTTGACGTTCTTCGTCGGCCTTGATGACATGCAATGGCACATCACCAAGAAATTTCAGGTGGGTCATAATACGGTCGCGAATTTCAGCGGAGTTTTCACCGATTCCGCCAGTAAACGCGACGGCATCAACGCCACCCATCGCCACAATCGCAGACCCTGCATGGCGTGCGGCCCAGTAGCAAAAGTGATCAACTGCGAACTTGGCTTGTTCGGTGTCAGCGGCCAACAGTAAGCGCATGTCATTGGCGCCTCCCAACCCCTTTAAGCCAGAATCCTTGTTCAAACGGCGAGACGCCTCGTCTGCGCCATGGATTTCCGCCATGCGCAGTACGGCCATGCCATCGATCGCGCCGGATCGTGTGCCCATTGTCAGCCCGTCCAGCGGAGAATACCCCATCGAAGTGGCAACGGACTTGCCATGATGGATCGCACAAAGGGACGCGCCAGAACCGAGGTGAAACGCGAGAAGGCGGTTAGGTAGTTTGTCTTCGAACTGCGTAACGATCCAAGCGTATGACAGCCCATGGAACCCGTATCGGCGAATGCCCATGTCACGGTCTTTTTTGGGGATTGCGTAGGCGGTGGCAACATCGGGATTTGTCGCGTGAAATGCTGTTCCGAAGCTCGCGTATTGCGGCAGGTCCGGTGCCAAAGTTTGCAACGCACGAATGCCCGCAAGGTTGTTTGGATTGTGTAGCGGCGCCAGCGGGGTCGCCGCCTCAATGCCCGCAATTACGTCATCGGTCACGCGACATGGTTGCACCAAGGACGTGCCGCCATGCACAACACGGTGGGCAGCGGCGGTCAGGTCTTTGGTTTTGATGCCTTGAGCGTCAAGGCTGGCAAGGATCGCTTTTAATGCTACGTCGTGATCGGGTGCGGTAATGTTTTTGTCATCCGCCCCAAGCTCGATATGCGCCAGTGAGCCACCAATGCCGCTGACTTGTCCCTTCAACACTTCGGTCAGGTCGGACTTAAACAATGCCACCTTGATGGAGCTGGATCCTGCGTTGACGACTAAAATCATGAGGCAGCTACAATTGCGCCAAGGGCGATTGAACTCAGGCGCGCGGCTGCGGGGTCAGCCCTTGATGTCAGCAAAATCGGCACCTTTGCACCCATGACGATGCCGCCAGCGCAGCCGCCTGTAAGGTAAACAAACGATTTGAACAGCGCGTTGCCCGAAACGATATCCGGCACGATGATCGCATCCGCTTGCCCTGCAACTGGGTCATCCGTCAGCTTCTTGGCGCTCACAGCTTTGGGCGACATGATGAGGTCAAATGCCAAGGGGCCGGAAAAGTCGGCGTCTTTGATGTTTTCAATCGCCCAGTCCCGCAATTCGCGACCTTCCATAGATGATGGCACGCTTTCAATCGGGGATTCTGTCGCAGATAAAAACGCGACCTTCGGGCGTGGGTTTCCAATCTTGTGCAGCAAGCTCACGACCTCAGAGGTCGCATCTTGACGGGTTCGAATGTCTGGGTTCACGTTTACAGCCGCATCCGAGATTGTGATTGAGCGGCTGCCATCGGGCGTGGTGATATGGAAGATATGCACAAACCGCTTGCCGGTACGCAAGCCTGCATCACGTGACACGGCAGCGCGCATAAATGCGTCGGTGTGCAGTTGTCCCTTCATCAAAACATCGGCGCGTCCTTCACCACAGGCAAGGGCGGCAGCAGCACCCGCTTCAGCTTCGCCGTTTGTGTCGATGATCTCAAATCCGGAAATGTCCCAGCCCAGTTTGTCAGCTTCTGCCTCGATATCGGCGCGCTCGCCTGTGAACAGCGGCACCATCATGTTGGCTTGTGTCGCTTCCATCGCGGCAAGCATCGGCAATGGTGCGCCAGCGCGGGCGATTGCGACGCGCGGGCTGGGCGCGTTTTGGGCTTGCTGAATGATGTGGGCAGGGGCGTCGGCCACGGCGTCAGATAGGAATGATGACATGAGTACGAGGCCTTTCAAAATTAGAGAACCGAGGCGGAGTTTCCCCCGCCTCGGTCATGGCTTGCAAGGGTGATTACGCCATTGGCTGTTCGCGCATGTCGTCCTTGGAAATGCCAGCAACTTCTACCGGCTTCTTCATAGCGTCGCGGCGGAATGGTTCACCGAGTTCCTGGTTGATCATGGCTTCGATCAACGTTGTGATTCCGTTTTCCATCTGGTCCTTGATCGCTTGATCCAGTGCAGCAGTCAGTTCTTCCTGTGTGCGTGCGATAACGCCCTTCAGGCCACATGCATTGGCGATGCCAGCGTAGGAAACGCCTTCGTCCAATTCTGTGCCGACGAAGTTGTCGTCAAACCACAGGGTAGAGTTCCGCTTTTCAGCGCCCCACTGGTAGTTACGGAACACGATCTGTGTGATCGCAGGCCATTCGCCACGGCCAATCGCCGTAAGTTCGTTGACGGAAATACCGAACGCACCGTCACCTGCAAAACCGACAACAGGCGTGTCACGCTGGCCGATTTTCGCTCCGACGATGGATGGCAGACCGTAACCACACGGGCCGAACAGGCCGGGGGCCAGATATTTGCGGCTGTCGTTGAAAGACGGGTAGGCGTTGCCGATGGCACAGTTGTTACCGATATCGGATGAGATGATTGCCTCAACCGGAAGCGCCTGCTGGATTGCGCGCCATGCCATACGCGGGGACATCCAGTCTGGCTTGTCAGCACGTGCACGTTGGTTCCAAGTTGTGCCCGGATCGTCCTGCTCTTCGTTCATGGATGTCAGTTCTTGCGCCCATGAAGATTTAGTCTGCGCGATTGTGGACTTACGCTCTGCGCGGTTTGTGTCGCCTGCACCGTCGGACAGTTTGGATGTGATGCCTGATGCAACCTTGGCCGCGTCACCAACGATACCAACAGTGACCTTCTTGGTCAGGCCGATACGGTCAGGGTTGATGTCAACTTGGATGATCTTTGCGTCTGTTGGCCAGTACTCCATGCCGTAACCCGGCAAAGTGGAGAACGGGTTGAGGCGTGTGCCAAGGCAAAGCACGACGTCCGCTTGCTTGATCAATTCCATACCAGCCTTGGAGCCGTTGTAGCCCAATGGCCCAGCATAAAGTGGGTGGTTGCCCGGGAAAGCGTCGTTGTGCTGGTAGCCAACGCAAACCGGCGCGTCGAGTGTTTCAGCCAACACGCGAGATGCTTCGATGCCGCCCTTGGACAGGATCGTGCCTGCACCGTTCAGGATGACGGGGAACTTTGCGGAAGACAGCAGGTCAGCTGCGTCTTGAACAGCTTGCTCACCACCCTGTGGCAGTTCGAAATCGACGATGACGGGGAGGTCGATGTCGATGACTTGCGTCCAGAAATCACGTGGCACGTTGATCTGTGCCGGAGCAGAGGCGCGTTTCGCCTGCATGATCACGCGGTTCAGCGTTTCGGCGATACGTGAAGGGTCGCGTACTTCTTCTTGGTAGGCGACGCAGTCAGCGAACAGGTTCATCTGTTCCATTTCCTGAAAACCACCTTGGCCGATTGTCTTGTTTGCAGCTTGCGGCGTGACCAACAGAACCGGAGTGTGGTTCCAGTAGGCGGTCTTAACAGCCGTTACAAAGTTCGTAATGCCGGGACCGTTCTGCGCGATCATCATGGACATCTTACCAGTCGCACGGGTGTATCCGTCCGCCATCATGCCGCCAGATGTTTCGTGCGCGCAGTCCCAGAATTGGATACCCGCATCAGGGAAAATGTCAGAGATTGGCATCATGGCAGAGCCGATAATACCGAATGCATTGTCGATGCCGTGCATCTGGAGTGTTTTTACGAAGGCTTCTTCGGTCGTCATTTTCATTTGGGAATCCCCTTTGGAGCAAGTTTGTGCGCAACTTATGGCTTACGCGGCAGGCGAGTTAGGTCCAGTTCACATTGGTGATTAAGGCCAGCTATTTTACTATTAAGACTTCTAGTCTCATTTATGGCATGAAATATCGAATGAGGAAACTACTCGTTCTCGAAGGCAAGCCCGCTAGCCCATTTCACGCAAAGTTCGCGCTACAATCTCTACGCCTTCAGCGATTCGTTTTGATGAGATCGAGCTGTAAGCTAAGCGATAGTAGTTCTTTGGAACATCCGGGCCGTTAAAAAAGGAATGGCCTGGTTCAATCAAGACACCCTTTTCAGAAAGGCGCTGGGCAAGGTCACGGGTGTCGATGTGCTTTGGCGCGCGCATCCATAGTGCTGAACCGCCAAAACTACCCGCGCCAGCAACCGTCAGGCCGGTTTCTTCAAGGGCTTTGTCCATCGTTTTGCGTCGCTCATGAAACGCGCGCCCCATGCGCCCAACAAGGGCGTCGTAATGGCCGCGCGATAGAAAATACGTAACCGTACGTTGGATATGCCCGGGAGGATGGCGTAAAACAGACGCCCTAAGGGCGCGGGCTTCGCGAATAAAGGGAGCTGGACCGACCAAGTAACCAAGCCGTAAACCAGGAAAAAGCGATTTGGAGAAACTGCCCACATAGATAACTCGCCCATTCTTATCGAGAGACTTCAGCGCGGGGGACGGCGGGTTCAGAAATGACATCTCAAATTCGTAGTCATCCTCAACGATCAAAAAATCGTCCTTTTCTGCCTTGTCGAGTAACGCCATACGCCGCGACATCGACATCGTCGCTGCGGTCGGACACTGATGGCTCGGTGTTGTGAAAACAACATCCGTTTCAGCTGGGAGATATTCAGGTGGCAGGCCACCCTGGTCAACGGGAATCGCGTGCAAGTGGCAGCGAGATTGTTCCAGAATGCCGCGCAAAGCCGGATAGCACGGGTCTTCGATTGTGGCGGTCCGCCGTTGCGTGAGCAACACTTGCGCGGTCAACCACAGTGCGTTTTGTGCGCCCAAGGTCAGTAATATCTCGTCCGGCTTTGCTAGGATGCCGCGGCGCGGCAGTGTTTGCCGTGCGATAAAGTCAAGCAGTTTAGGGTCGTCGCTGTCGTAGTAATCCGCGGTGAGGGCTTCAAAGTCCTTCTTGCCGAGCGCCTCAAGCGCGCAAAGACGCCAGTTTGCGGAATCAAATAGGGATGGGTCGGCTTGGCCGTAGACGAACGGGTATTTGTATTGCGCCCAGTCGCGCGGTTTGGTGATCCCGAGCGTCGGGGTGAAACGCTGCCCGATCGCGCGGTTCCAATCCACGGTACTGACTTCGCTAGCGGTGGCGGGGAACTGTGGTGGCTCAGGCGCGTTCTCAGATACGAAGTAGCCTGACCGTCCTTTTGCAACGATGTAGTCATCCGCAAGAAGTTCGGTAAAGGCGAGCGTGATGGTTATCCGGCTAACGCCAAGGTGGGTCGCCAACTTGCGTGATGACGGCAGTTTTTCACCGGGGCGGAAACGACCCGCAAGGATACCCTCCGCAACCAATTGGCGGACTTGGGTTTGTAACGTACCCTCAGCATCGGGCTGCAAGAAAAAGGTTTCGACAGGAAGCGCCATAGGGCCAGACTAACTGGCTCTATGTGAAAGTAAACTGGCCTTAACTAAGTACGTGCCGATTTAATTACTGCTGCTGAGCAACAGCCGCCGCAAATGCACGGCTATCAACGGCGAGGTTCGCTTGGCTGAACGGGGATTTATCCTGATCATCGGAACGGAAGAACTGGCTGTCGACTGCGATTATTTTCCATTCACCATCAATATTGAGCAAAAACGGCGAGCCACTGTCGCCCTGCGCCGTATCACATTCGTGCAAGATTGAATTGTCCTCAAACGCCTCAACAACGCGACACCCTTGGTTGCCTGACAGGTTATCGCCAGTGTCCCAAGAATACCCGGCTTGATTGACCAGCAGTCCGGATCGTCCGATCTGGCTTATGTCTGCGGTCGTGAGTTCATGCACGTCCAAATAGCCGATTTCGTCACCAAGATTGCGATCAAGAACAACCAACGCCCAGTCATGGCCATTGCCTCCGCCAGCCTCTTGGGTGTCTGGAGTGTAGCTAGGGTCAAACACTGCGGCAGTTACTTTGGCTTCACCAATTGAGTTACCCAGTGATAGCCCTGCGCGGAACATAACAGGCGTGAGGGTTTCGTTCCCTGTATCCGTGACGCAATGCGCAGCCGTCAGTACTAATGCTGGGCCCACAAGCGTTCCTGTGCATGAGCCTTCTTGCAGTTCCAGTGATCCGATAGAACGCCAAGGTGATTGCGTTGCATCAACCAGAAAGCGGTCGTCGCGGCCAAAGAAGTGGTTCTCAAGACCAGCAGGGCGCGAACGGCCAAGGCAATCAGCCGTGTCGGAAAACGCTTCGCACGTACCATCGCCAACAGAGGCTTCGTTACAAATGCCATCAAACGCGGTGTTACAGGTGTCGGTGCGGTTGCGCAGGTAAGCAACTGCCGCGCAGTCGGTTACATCTGTGCCGGATGTGCAGTTGTCTGTGCCGATACCCGGCTCATCACATTCGTTGTCATTGGCCCAGCGGCAGCTGTCTTCGCCGCCAATCGCCATGGCACGACAATCGGTCGCGTCGGTACCGGTGTCACAATAGATCGTGCCGCCAAAGTTCACATCATCGCATTCGCCGTCATTGGAATACTGGCAAGAATCGTCGCCCAGTTGCGTGCGCAAATCTGCCGGAACGAGCGAAAGCAAGCGGGCTAAAGCTTCCGGCGACGTTCCGTACATATCGCAGTCCGTCGCGTCAGAGCCATCAATGCATTGCCCGCCACCGCCATAGCGCAGCTCGTCACATTCGCCGTCGTTGGACCATTGGCAGCTGTCATCATCGAGGCCTGCAGCCAGTTGGCGGCAATCCGAAGTGTCAGTGCCATCTTCACAATAGCCACCGCCACCGTAACGTGCCTCATCACATTCGCTGTCATTAGCATATTCGCACGTGTCCCCGACGTTGCCGATAGGCGTCAACGTAAGGTCCCCAAATGCTGCGCAGTCGTTGGTGTCGGTGCCAGCATCACAAAACCCTTGGCCGCCATAACGTGCCTCGTCGCATTCGTTGTCATTGGCAAACGGGCAGGAGTTGTCGCCGCCAACCAACGGATCAATCGCAGCGCTCGTGCTAACAGAAGAAAGGCAGTCGGTCGCATCAGTTCCAGGATCACACGCGCCCGTGCCGCCATAGAGTATGTCGTCACATTCGTTGTCATTATTCCATCGACAGGTGTTATTGCCCAACTCATTGATGGTTTGTTCTGCAATACCCAATGCCCGCGCGCGGTCTAGGAAGTCCGCTTCACGTTGAACCTGCCACGCGGCACAATCGCTTGTGTCGGATCCGTCCTGACATGACCCCGTGCCGTTATATCGGTACTCGTCGCACTCGTTGTCGTTGGCGAATGTGCAGCTGTCGTCGGCGATGCCTGCACGCAACAAGGTACAATCCGTCGTATCCGTGCCCGCGTCGCAGTACCCTTGACCGCCATAACGTTCCTCGTCGCACTCGTTGTCGCCAGCATAGTCGCAGGAATCTTGCGCAAAGGCGGGTAGGGCGACGACGAAGGTCAAAAGGATCAAAAGTGAGCGAAGCATAGAGTAAACCTTTGTCTTGAAATCAATGGTGTTACCTTGGCGCAAAACAAAGGGCCGGGTCCAGTGCTGAACCCGACCCTAAGGGATTTTGTTATTATTGCGGCTACTAGTTGGTTGGCTTGGAAGCGACACAGTCCATTGCATCGGTGCCAACGTCACATGCACCGGTTCCACCCAATGATGGGTCGTCGCATTCGTCATCATAGGACCAGCGACACGTGTTGTCGCCCAAAGCGTTGATCGCGACGTCGTTTAAACCAAGGGCACGCGCGCGCTCTACGAAGTTGTTCTCACGCTCAACCTGCCATGCTGTGCAGTCGGTTAGGTCAGATCCGTCCATACAAGCGCCTGAGCCGTTATAACGGTATTCGTCACACTCACCGTCGTTGGCGAAGGTACAGCTGTCGTCGTTGATGCCCGCACTTACCAGTGAGCAGTCTGTCGTATCGGTGCCTGTTTCACAGTACCCCTGGCCGCCATAGCGCTCTTCGTCGCACTCGTTGTCGTTCGCGTATTCGCAAGAGTTTTGCGCATAAGCAGGCAATGCGATGATGAAAGTAATGAGTATTAGAAACGAGCGAAACATAGAAACAGCCTTTGGTTGTGGATTTCACGGGCACCTTGCCGCAAAATAATAGGGCAAGTCCATCCCTGAACCCGCCCTAAGATACTGTAACTGTTCTGTTTGTTTGGTTTAGGCGAAAACCCGCCCCAATGCGGCACCAACTGCATCTGTGATCTCGTCGATGTCATCTGTAGTGGCGATCAAAGCAGGGGAGAAACACAACGTGTTGTTCTTACCCGGAACAGAGCGGTTCGTCGCCCCGATGATTACGCCGTTCTTGTTGCAGTCCGCGACAACGGCGCCGACAAGCTGCTCAGACATTGGTTCTTTGGTGGCACGATCTGATACCAGTTCTGCCCCGACAAACAGCCCCTTGCCACGGACATCGCCGATTTGCGGGAACTTTTCAGACAGCGCTTGCAGGTTGGCAACCATACGGTCCCCCATCACCAGTGTGTTTGCCAAGAGATCTTCGTCTTCGATAATGCGCATGTTCTCAATAGCCGCAGCTGGGCCAGCTGTGCAGCCACCAAACGTGGAAATATCGCGGAAGTAGTTCAGCGGGTCCGAAGAGTCGTCTTTGAACATGTCAAAAACCTCTTCGGTCGTCACACAGCATGAAATTGCTGCGTAACCAGATGCTACACCTTTGGCCATCGTCACGATGTCTGGCTTGATGCCGTAGTTCTGGTAGCCGAACCAAACGCCTGTGCGTCCGACGCCGCAAACAACTTCGTCGATATGCAGCAAGATATCATATTTTTTGCAGATTTCTTGAACGCGCTCCCAGTAACCATCTGGTGGGGTGATTACACCGCCGCCAGCGGTCACAGGTTCAAGGCAAAGTGCACCAATGGTGTCCGCGCCTTCTCGCAGGATCACTTCCTCGATCTGATCAGCAGCCCAAACGCCGTAGTTTTCGTCTGGCGCGCCGTCCTGTTCGTGCTTGCGGTATTCCATGCAGTGCGGAACGCGAATGAAGCCAGGCGCGAAGGGGCCATACTGTGCGTTCCGTTCGTCCTGACCGCCAGCGGACATCGTCGCCAAAGTAGACCCGTGATAGTCGCGATCGCGATACAGGACCTTATGCTTTTTGCCGCCGTAACGCTTGTGCGCGATCTGGCGCACGATTTTGAAGCCCTTCTCGTTGGCCTCAGAACCGGAGTTTGCGTAGTAAACGCGCGACATGCCCGGCATTTTGGAGATCAGTTTTTCCGCGAATAGCGCACCAGGGATGGACCCTACAGTGCCGCCAAAGAAGTTCATTTTCAGAATCTGATCGCGTACCGCATTTGCGATGCTTTCACGGCCATAGCCTACGTTGACGGTCCAAACACCACCCGAAACAGCATCAATGGATTCTTTACCGTGCTGATCCCAAACGCGCATACCTTTGCCTTC
This sequence comes from Octadecabacter ascidiaceicola, assembly GCF_900185015.1. Taxonomy (GTDB): domain Bacteria; phylum Pseudomonadota; class Alphaproteobacteria; order Rhodobacterales; family Rhodobacteraceae; genus Octadecabacter; species Octadecabacter ascidiaceicola. The sequence goes on from NZ_FXYD01000005.1 coordinate 107,904, forward strand.
GACAATAATACGCGGGTCAATTTGCGCGCTTTTATCAGCGTTCATATATTGCTGGTGCTGGCTGAGATGGTGCCAAACATGGGCACGGTCGGCGTCAACCACGTGGCTCAGGTCATTTGTTGTCATTCCGTCCATCTCAAATCCTCCGCATGGAATCAGGGGCGCACAAAGGGCGCGATGCCTTACTATCTCGGTTCTAAAGGTGCGCGGATAGGGCCAGTCGTTGTGCCGATGTAATGCCAAAATTGATGCGAGCTGGGTGACGAATTCCTTTGACCTTCCCGTTACTGGAAGGTTTATGTAGAAGGCCAAAAGGAGAGTCGTTATGGCCAGTTATCGCTTTGATGTAGATGAAATGACGTGCGGCGGCTGCGCTGCACGCGCTCAAAAGGCGATGGCTGGGGTTGAGGGCGTGACCTCTGCCCATATCAATTTTGCGGACCGCACAGCGACGGTTGAGGGCATCACAGGGCTGGAAAGCCTGATCGCTGCAGCCTCAACAAAGGCTGGTTATCCGGCAAGCCCAATCAAGGCAGGTGGCGTGGCGCAGGAACGTGTAGATGAGGCACCAGCCTTGTTGCGCTCAACGCTGATTGCCGGCGCAATAACGCTTCCGATTTTCATCGTCGAGATGGGTGGGCACGTATTTCCATCGGTCCATCATTTCATCGCACAAGTGATCGGCATGCAGGACAGTTGGTTGATCCAGTTTGTCCTTGCGACGCTCGTCTTGATCGGCCCTGGCCGTCGGTTTTACACCAAGGGAATCCCGGCATTGTTGCGTGGTGCGCCTGATATGAACTCGCTCGTCGTGCTCGGTGCAACTGCTGCATGGGGCTATTCGACCGTAGCAACGTTTCGCCCGCAATGGCTACCGGACGGAACCATTGCGGTCTATTTCGAAGCGGCTGCGGTGATTGTGACGCTCATTTTGCTGGGCCGCTACCTTGAGGCCCGCGCAAAGGGCCGAACGGGTGCCGCGATCAAGCGGCTGATCGGACTGCGCCCTGATACCGCGAAAGTTGAACGGGAGGGTGCGTTGATATCGGTGCCGCTCGACAAAGTTGTAGTCGGGGATGTGGTTCACTTGGCTGCGGGCGCACGTGTTCCGGTGGATGGAACACTGCAACGTGGCACAGGGTTCGTTGACGAAAGCATGATTTCTGGCGAGCCGATCCCAGTGGAAAAAACGATTGGTGACGCGTTGGTCGCTGGCACCGTCAACGGTACATCCGCGCTGGTGTTTGAAGCGCGCGCCGTTGGTTCTGATACCATGCTCGCGCGGATCATTGCGATGGTCGCCGAGGCTCAGGGCGCGCGGTTGCCGGTTCAAGGTCTCGTGAATAAAATAACGCTGTGGTTCGTTCCGGCGGTCATGGTGATCGCCGCGTTTACTGTGGTGATCTGGCTGGTTCTTGGGTCCTTACCACAGGCTTTGGTTGCTGGGGTTTCAGTTCTCATCATTGCCTGCCCCTGTGCGATGGGCTTGGCGACGCCAACATCAATCATGGTCGGCACGGGTCGCGCTGCTGAACTTGGGGTATTATTCCGCCGCGGAGATGCATTGCAGGCTTTGCAGGGTGTTGATGTCGTGGCGTTTGATAAGACTGGGACACTTACGATTGGCGCGCCTGTCGTGGTGTCCAATACGTTACGCACGCAAGACCTCGCAGCCGTTGCCGGTGTTGAAGCTGCCTCCGATCACCCATTGGCGAACGCAATCGTGACGTTGGCGGGGCGACATTTGCCTCTGGCAACCGAGGTTGAGACAATACCGGGTCACGGCGTGCAGGGCGTCGTCGAAGGCCGCCGCATCGTGATCGGCAATGCAGCGATGATGGCTTGGGAAGGCGTTACAGCGCAGGCGGACGTTCCCGCAGGGCAGACCCCAGTCATGGTCGCGATTGACGGGAAATTCGCCGGAACGCTTGGCTTATCTGATGCGCCGAAACCAACAAGCAAGGCGACGGTGCAAGCAATGAAAGCACGCGGTCTGGAGGTCGTAATGGTGTCTGGTGATACGCAAGAAGCCGCGGGTGCGCTGGGCGATGATCTAGGTATCGATCACGTGATCGCAGGCGTTCTACCGGACGGTAAAGTCGACGCCGTTAAAGAGCTGCAAACCGGCGGCCGTAAGGTCGCGTTTGTTGGGGACGGCATCAATGACGCCCCCGCACTTGCTGTGGCCGATGTGGGCATCGCGATGGGGACTGGCACCGACGTTGCCGTTGAAAGCGCGGATGTTGTGTTGGTGTCGGGCAATCCCGCAGGCGTTGCGCACGCAATTGAAGTGAGCCGCCGCACGTTGCGCAATATCTGGCAAAACCTCGGCTGGGCCTTTGGGTACAACATCATCCTTATTCCCGTTGCGGCACTGGGGCTTTTGTCACCGCAACTTGCCGCTCTGGCGATGGCGGCGTCTAGTGTGTTGGTTGTTGTTAACGCTCTGCGGTTGCGCTGGGTCAAAGTGGCTGAATTGGAGGTATCACAGTGAACATCAAAGACGCTGGTTTGCGGGTAGGGTTGCCGCCGAAAACCATTCGATATTACGAAGACATCGGGATAGTAACGCCAGACCGCGCGGATAACGGGTATCGCGATTTCAGCGACGCGCATCTTCATAAACTCGCGTTTCTTGCCCGCGCGCGCAGCCTTGGGTTTTCGATTGATGACTGCCGTGATCTGCTTGCGCTTTGGGAGGATCAAGACCGTGCAAGCGGTGATGTACGTGCCATCGCCAAAGAACACCTTGCAGCGATCGAGACGAAGATTGCGGGCCTTCAGGATATGCGCGCGACATTGGCGGATTTGGTTCAGTCTTGCGCAGGGGACGCGCGGCCCGATTGCCCAATTATCGACAAATTGCAGCGCGGCTAGTACAAAAAACAACCTATACGTGCCCAAATCTTGCCCAAGACTGGCGGCAAAATTGGCCTCAACATTAGTTTGAAGTCTTCTATGCCGCATATTCTATCCGCGCTTTACAATTTCCTTCGCCTTGGCCCTATCGGTCTTGGAGTTGGCGCAGCTATTGTGCTTGGCATCGGGTATTTCCTTCAGGTTTCCCAAAATGATCGCGTCGCTGCCAAGGCCGCCGCACTGGCCGCTGGCCCACCTGCGGCTGTTGATGTTGCAAAATTCGACCGTGAAAGTGATGCAACTGATCTGCGTGAAGTCGTGCTGCGTGGACAGGCCGTATTTGATTACGCGTATCGTCTGACGCTTGAAAAAGATACCAGCGACCTTGAAGCCTTTATGGTGCCAATCGTGTCGGAAACCGCGACGAGCGAAAGAGATATTGTTGCGATTGCACTCTTCTACGAAAGCGGTTTTCGCCATGACAGACTAACGCCAGAGTTTCTAACAAACGGGTTGATGGGTTTTGGCGATATTGGCCCCATCATGGAATACAACGGTAAGCTAAGCTCATTAGGGTCGTGGGAAGAAATCACACAAGATGCGTTCGCCGAAAAGGGGCTTACGTTTAGCGATGACATAATCGTTGTGTGGCCGTTCATCGATGGGCGCGAGGTTGCGTTTGCACCGCCTGAGGCGGACGACACCACAATGTTTGGCTTCTTTTCAAAGATCGCTGGGGCCATCGGGTTGCTCGCGTTGGCCAAGCTGGTGTTCCGCAAAGAACCTGAGGCGAAGATCGCGGCCCCCGATGTAAACTTGCCGCCACTTTCACCAGAGGTCACAACAGCCCCCCAACGCAGCGCCGCGCCGCTGTGGAAGCAGCGAAGCGGTCTAGTGGATGAAAGTTACAACGATGCGCCAGCCGCGCAATTTGATGAACCGGGGATCGACGTTTTTGCGCCAAAAACTGCAAGTGTAATCAAACCACGTGCCAAATTCGGTGTCCGTAAAGTATTGATTGGCCTTGTCGGCGGCCTATTTTTCTTAGGCCTCGCTTCGACCGTATCCGACCTGATCGGCAAGTCATCGACAGCGACTGTCGTTAAAACGCAATCCACTGCGGAGGTTATTGCGGAAAGCGCTGCCGCTGCAATTGTGCCTGATGCTGACCCGAACCGCCATTGGACCGACATTGACGTCGCACCGATTGCGGAATGGTTCGTGGCAAAGTTCTTCTTGGCGGTTTCTGGAGACTTTGATGCCCAGATATTGCTTTTAGGTATGCTACTTGGCGTGTTTGTCGCTCTGTTCGCGCTGCGTTGGTATTTCATCGTGCGCCGGACTTTGCGTCCAAAAACAACCGCGCGGTTCGACAGTATGGGTATCAACTAGAAATCGACGGTCACGCCCGGAAGGTTCAGCGATTTGATCAGCTCGCGCAGCTCTTGACGGGCAGCGACGTTTGAGATGTTCAGGCCTTTCACGCCGATGTCGCGCAGGTCCAGCAATGTAAGGCCGCGTGGGAACAGCTCACGGAAGATGACACGCTCGTTGAAACCAGGTGCCGTGCGGAACCCGATGCGGCGCGACAGCTTTTCAATCGCGGCTTCCATCTTTTGTTTGTTGACCATGTTCTGCGCGCCCATGCGGTTGCGCACAACGACCCAGTCAATCGGTTCAAACCCAGCCTGCGCGCGCAACTGCCGCGCATTCCAGACCATTTGCGAATAGACGGATGGGCCAGTGATGGTTTCTGCATCCCCGTCGATATGGGCCAGAAGGTCAAAGTCGATAAAGCTGTCGTTGAGGGGCGTAATCAACGTATCAGCAAGCGAATGGGCGACCTGTGACAGCCGTGTGTGGCTGCCCGGGCAGTCGATCAGAATGAAATCATTGTCCGGCTCAAGCCCCGCAACGGCCACGGACAGACGGTGGTCAAAGATGTTTTCGCCTTCTTTCAGCGTCGCAGGGTCGACCTCGGGCAAGTCGTGATAGGTCGGAGTGGGCAACGTCAGCCCTTCCTTTTCAAGGAACTTCCGACGGTTTTCGATGTAGCGGCCCAGCGTTTTCTGGCGCAAATCCAGATCAAGCGTGCCGACCTTATGCCCCATGCGCGACAGCGCGGTTGCTACATGCATCGAAACCGTGGACTTACCAGCCCCGCCCTTTTCGTTCCCCACGACGATAATATGTGCCACTGCGCTTGCCCCTTTGCTGATCCGGATCGTTGTCCAGAGCGTCGGCGTAACTATACGCAGCGCTGGGCGCAAGGCAAAGAGGGATTGACTTGTGACATTGAAAGCCCCATTTGCCCCTCAGGAACGATGCTAGCTGCCGCGTGAGCAGGCGCAGATTTGCGCAAAGGTGCATCGTCCTAAGGTTCCCACCATCACGCAGGGGTGCCGCGCCAGTCGGCGGGCCTCGTTTTTGTTAGGCATGGGCATTCGGCCCACCGCGAGCCTTTGGCGCATCCTCATGCGATGCTTCAGCCGTTCGGGTTGGGGCGAGAATTTTATGCGGGCGCTGCAGTGCCCGCCCCGATCTAAGGAAAACACATGGATTTCGACATGCTGGGCCTTGCGCCCCGACTTATTAAAGAACTGGAACGCCAAGGGATTACGGACCCGACGCCGATCCAAGCCCAAGCCATCCCGCACGCCATGAATGGCCGCGATGTTATGGGCCTTGCCCAGACAGGCAGTGGTAAAACGGCGGCCTTTGGCCTGCCGATGATTGATATGCTTCTGAAAGAGCAGGGTAAGCCCGAGGGTAAAACTGCCCGCGCCCTGATCCTCGCGCCGACCCGCGAATTGGCGAAACAAATTCAAGAAAACTTGGCGGCCTACACAACTGGTACACACCTCAAGACGATGTTGGTTGTTGGTGGCGCTGGTATTACGGGCCAGATCCGCAAACTTGAACGCGGTGTTGACCTTTTGGTTGCCACGCCGGGTCGTTTGATTGACCTGCTTGAACGCCGCGCCGTGCGCCTTGGCGATACCAAGTTCCTCGTGCTTGATGAAGCGGACCAGATGCTCGACATGGGGTTCATCCACGCGCTGCGCCAGATCGCGCCGCTTTTGGCCAAGCCGCGCCAGACGATGCTGTTTTCCGCGACAATGCCGAAACTGATGGGTGAACTCGCGGGTGCGTTCCTTGAAAACCCGATCCGCGTTCAGGTCAACGCACCGGGTAAGGCTGTGGATCGTATCGAACAATCAGTCCACTTCGTCGCCAAAGCTGCGAAGACTGACTTGTTGTTGGAATTGATCGACAAGCACCGCGACGAGCGCGCGATTGTTTTTGGCCGCACAAAGCACGGTTCTGAAAAGCTGCATAAGCTTTTGACGAACAAAGGTTTCGCGTCAGCGTCCATCCACGGAAACAAATCCCAAGGTCAACGTGACCGCGCGATTTCGGATTTTAAAGCGGGTAAGGTGAAAATCCTTGTTGCGACAGATGTGGCGGCACGTGGCCTCGATATTCCTGAGGTAAAGCACGTTTATAATTACGACTTGCCAAATGTGCCTGAAAATTATGTCCACCGTATCGGCCGCACGGCGCGCGCCGGTGCCGATGGCATGGCAATCGCGTTCTGCGCGCCTGACGAAATGGGCGAACTGCGCGATATCCAAAAGGCGATGAAGGCCGACATTCCAGTTGCCGGTGGCCGCCCGTGGGCGCGCGACGAAGAAGAAGCCAAGCCAAAGCGCGGCGGTGGCGGCGGCGGTCGTCGTTTTGGCGGCGGTGGCGGTCGTGGCGGCAAACCTGGTGGTGGTCGCCCTGGCGGCGGCGGTGGCCGCCCTGGTGGTGGAAAACCCGGTGGTGGCGGTGGCAATCGCCGTCGCAAACCCAATAAGGCTTCATCTTAAATTAAGGCCTAAGTTGCATTTTTGGACACTTACCCTTATGTAAGTGTCCAAAGATAATAAGAAAAAATGGCAGTTTCCAAATGAACTCCGCAATCAACCGCGTTATCCGTGACTTCGTCGCGCCTATGTTCCGTCGTCCAAAAGGGCTGCAAGTCGCAGCGCTTTGCACACGAGGTACAGGTGATGACAAAGAGGTGCTGTTAGTCACGAGCCGAGGAACAGGGCGTTGGATCATTCCCAAAGGTTGGCCCATTCGTGGCCTCGCCTCGTCTCAGGCTGCTTTGCAGGAAGCATGGGAAGAAGCTGGCGTAAAAGACGCGACAGCGAAATCTGAACCCATCGGTAGCTACGGCTACGACAAAACAATGGGAAGCGGCCTTCCGGTGCCGATTGAAACATTGGTTTACTCGGTTTCAGTAAATGAGCTTGAGAATGATTTTCCAGAAGCAGGCCAACGAGAGCGACGTTGGGTCAGCCCATCAGAAGCTGCAAATTTGGTGGATGAGCCTGAGCTGAAGTCTATCTTGAATGGCACAACCGCCTAAATATAAGATTTTCTGACCTATCAAATCGCAAAAGCATTGATTTGATGCGTTGTTGCTGACAATTGTGCCGCCAAACTTATGGGGGGCACCATGTCTGACAATAACAACGGCGACCTGCGCCATCTTGAGACGCTAGACCGAGATCTCGCGCGTTTTTCGCGACTTGAAGTCGCGACGCAATATGTGGCGCGGCCGTTGGTTGGCCCGGGCATTTCACTTCTATTTATCGTTCTAGCTGGCCTCACAGCCGCTTTGTTCTTTGGGCAAACCAACAATTCCATGATCGTAATCATTGCGACCTGCTTGGGTGCGTATATGGCGCTCAACATTGGTGCGAATGATGTGGCCAACAATATGGGCCCTGCCGTTGGTGCAAATGCGCTGACAATGGGTGGCGCCATCGCGATTGCGGTGATTTTCGAATCCGCTGGTGCGCTGATTGCGGGTGGGGATGTTGTTTCGACCATCGCCAAAGGCATCATTGCCCCGGAAAGCATGGGCACGCCTGAAACGTTCATTTGGGCGATGATGGCGGCGCTTTTGTCGGCCGCTTTGTGGGTTAACCTTGCGACGTTTGTTGGTGCGCCGGTTTCCACAACACATTCGGTTGTAGGTGGTGTTATGGGTGCTGGTATTGCCGCGGCAGGTTTTGCTGCTGTGTCTTGGGGCACAATGGGCAAGATCGCTGCATCTTGGGTTATCTCGCCGGTCCTCGGTGGTGCAATCGCTGCGTTCTTCTTGTTCGTTATCAAATCGCGCATCATCTACCGTGATGACAAAATCGAAGCTGCCCGCCGCTGGGTTCCTATTTTGGTCGGCATCATGGCGGGTGCATTCGGGTCCTACCTTGCGCTTAAGGGCCTTAAGAAGATCATCAAGATCGACCTGCCTACTGCATTGTTGATTGGTTTGGCGATCGCGATTTTGGTCTGGCTGGTTATGATCCCTGTGATCAAAAAACAATCTGAGGGTCTTGAGAACCGCAACAAATCCCTCAAGGTTCTGTTCGGTATTCCATTGGTCGTGTCTGCTGCATTGCTTTCTTTTGCGCACGGCGCGAACGATGTTGCGAACGCGGTTGGACCGTTGGCTGCCATTGTGCAGGTCTCCCAATCCGGTGACTTCACCAGCAGCTTCTCGATCCCGTTCTGGGTCATGGTGATTGGTGCCTTCGGTATTTCGTTCGGCCTGTTCTTGTTCGGGCCAAAGCTGATCCGCATGGTCGGCAGCCAGATCACCAAGCTAAACCCGATGCGCGCCTACTGTGTGGCGCTGTCAGCGGCGATCACAGTGATTGTGGCTTCATGGCTCGGCCTGCCTGTTAGCTCAACGCACATCGCCGTTGGTGGTGTGTTTGGCGTGGGCTTCTTCCGTGAATGGGACGCAGAGCGCCGCCTGCGAAAAGCACGCATCGCGATGCCAAACAAACCAGCCTATTCCGTCGAAGAACGCCGTCGCCGTAAGCTGGTGCGCCGTTCCCACTTCATGACGATCATTGCCGCATGGATCATCACGGTCCCTGCAGCGGCCCTGCTATCAGCGCTGATCTTCTGGGTGCTGGTGACGGTTGTTGGGGCATAGGGTGATGTCGCCGCCAGTTGGAGGCTAGGTTATACAACATCTATTTCGTATTGGCTTTTTTGTGTGCGCGTTCATGCTTCCAAGTGTGAGTTCAGCTTGTATGCTCAACAAAGTTTCATTTTCTGACTTCGTTCGGAGATCGGACCTAGTGGTCATTGGGTTTCCTCAACCTGGAAGCTTACAGCCTCCGAGTGAGGAAAGACTATTTTGATCGTTCGAATTGGTGGTTCAAGAGGCCTTACTGGGAGCGGTCTCTGAAACGTTGGATGTTCAAGTAACCATTTCTGATGTGCCTGATTGGTTTGAAGAAAGTGCAGGACGGGCATTTGTATTTCCGCTGCAATTTGTTCCGAACGCTGACGTGGGCGTAACAGACATCCATGTTATAGATATCCTCTGCGGACCTGAGATTTTTCCCGTTGATTCACCCAATGATCTCGCTGCACGAATGGTTATTGCAATCTACACTGGGGCTACTGATCCCGCAGTTGCAGCACGGGTATTTGATCAGATGTGGTTACGGCATGGTGAATATTAGTCCCTAAACGAAAAACGCCGCCCCCAAACAGGAGCGGCGATTTCTTTTCCAAAAGGTAGGTGCTTTAGAAGCCCAGGCCTTCGTACTTTTTCTTGAACTTGGAAACACGACCACCAGTGTCCATCAGGCGTGCGCCTGCGCCGGTCCATGCTGGGTGCACGGAAGGGTCGATGTCCAAAGCCATCTGGTCGCCTTCTTTGCCCCAAGTGGATTTCATCTGGTGAACCGTGCCATCTGTCATTTTGACGTCGATGACGTGGTAATCGGGGTGAATATCTTTTCTCATCTCGATCTTCCTTACGCTTGAGCGGCGCTCTTAGGCGCGCGGTAGTTTGTCTTCTCGACGATACGTGCGGACTTACCGCGACGCTCACGGAGGTAGTACAGCTTGGCGCGACGAACGCGGCCACGGCGGACTACAGTGATGCTATCGATGTTGGTGGAGTACAGAGGGAACACACGTTCCACGCCTTCACCAAAGGAAATTTTGCGAACAGTGAAGGAACCAGCGATGCCCTTACCGTTTTTGCGTGCGATGCAGACGCCTTCGTAGTTCTGCACACGGGTACGTGTACCCTCGGTCACGCGGAAGCCTACGCGAATAGTGTCGCCGGCTTTGAAGTCTGGGATGTCTTTGCCCAGTTCGGCGATTTGTTCCGCCTCGAGTTGTGCGATCAGGTTCATGATCGTCTCCTATTTAGTCACGCGGTTTTTCCGCGGATGTGAGGGCTGCCAGAGCTTTGGTCTTCATCGGGTCAGTCGCGCTGCCCACCAAAGGTATTAACGGCCTTGTTTTGCAATTTGGCGGGTTCGCGGTGAAGAGGTCGCGGCCATACCAAAAAGGTGCTGCGACTCATTTGGGCCACGCACTCGGGCCGTATAGGGGTTAGGGGCGTTTGGGGCAAGAGGGATTGGAATTTGCACTAATATCGCGTGCCGATCAGATTAGCTGCTAGATGATCGTGCTAACGAAGAGGGCCACACTCGTTAGAATGCCGAATAGTGGTACAATGATGTGCACACGGTAGTAGTCGCCCGCTGGCGCGTTTTGCGTTTGATCGCGATCAGCGACAGGTTCACACAGACAAAAACCGCGAGGACGATCTGCGAGGTCCAACCAGCGAGGCGTTCAATGTGTAGGAATAGGCTTAGTCCCATGATGCTGGCCGCGACAAAGGCTGTCGCGATGGTTGGCGTTTGCGTTCTTGGCGAAAGCATCGCGAACGGGGATGGGAAACGCCCGCGCTGTGCCATGCCGTAAATGACGCGCGACGCCATAATCATTTGAATAAGAACCCCATTGACCGTCACCACCACTGCGACTGCGGCGAAACCCGTCTGAACCGCCTGCGGCGCATTCACGAAAACCAGCGTCAGCGGTTCATCTGATCCGGACAGTTCGTCGATCGGGACAGCCAGTAAAACGGAAATGGCGACCAAAACATATAGGCCGGTTGCCACGATCAAGGTGTACACAATTGCAGGTGGGATCGTTTTGCGGGGATGTTCGACTTCTTCGGCGACATTAACCATGTCTTCAAACCCGATAAAGGCGAAGAACGCTAAAAGGGACGCGCTTGCAATGCCACCCCAGTGAGCGCCCTGAAGGGGTGGAAACAGCTCAGCCGTTGAAACCCCCGCTACGTTCGGACATGCCGAACCCCCAAGCGATTACAAATACAAGGCCGAAGATTTCGAGCAAGGTAATCGCGCCGGCGACCTTCACCGATTGGTTAATCCCCCACCACGCGATTAGCCCCATAGTGCCGACAATTGCGACGATTAGAACCGGGGACGACAGGCCCGTTAACCCGCCCAAGTATCCAGACGCCCCGACCGCAACTGCGGAGGCAGACACCATGCCGGATAAGGCGACAAACCCACCGACAAGGCTTGCCAATAATGGCCAGCCAAATCCGGCATCAACATAGGCGGCTTCTCCGGCGTTGACAGGATATCTGGTGGCCAATTCGGCGTAGAAAACGCCGTAAACGCCACGACGAAAGCGGCGAGTAAGAACGATAACCAAGCATAGGCGCCCGCCTCAGCCACTGTTGCACCAATCAGGACGTAAATTCCCGCACCGACCGTTACACCAAGCCCGTAAAGCGTAAGAAGCGGTAGGGTGAGTGTACGATGAAGCGTCGGTGCGTCAGGCGTACCAAGATTGTTGTGCTGAGTGGCCAAAACGGAAGCTTTCGATTTATTGAAGAACTATCCGCTTAGTTAAGCACTATTCTTGCCTTTGACGCATTGATCAGGATCAAGTGCCTTCAGTGGTGCACGCGCCGTGAAAAACGCCACCGTTCGATTACGTTTTCCCCCTCTTTGCCCACAAGTCGGGGCGGCGCTCCTGCGTGATTTTCTCGCTCGTTTCTTTACGCCATTTTGCGACTTTGCCGTGGTCGCCTGAGGTCAAAACAGGTGGGATCGTGCGGCCTTCCCATTCAGGGGGTCGGGTATATTGCGGGTGTTCAAGTAAGCCGTTGGAATGGCTTTCCTCAACCGCGCTTTCCTCGTTGCCCAAAACGCCGGGCAGAAGGCGCACGCAGGCGTCAATCAGGGTCATGGCGGGCAATTCACCACCCGTCAGCACATAGTCCCCCATGGACACCTCAATAATCTCGTAGTGTTCCAGCACGCGTTCATCGACACCTTCAAAACGGCCGCAAAGCAGCGTGACACCGTCTTGCTGGCTAAGGTCTTGCGCGATTTTTTGTGTGAACGGCACACCGCGCGGGCTGAGGTAAATCAACGGCATCCGGCCACGTGCCTTGCGCCGTGTATCGCCCAGCGCATTGGCAACCACATCTGCACGCAAAACCATGCCTGCGCCTCCGCCAGACGGAGTATCATCCACGTTGCGATGTTTACCGATCCCAAAGCGGCGCAAATCCGTGGTTTGCAGCTGCCAAAGACCGTCCTTCAACGCCTTTCCCGTCAGGCTTTCGCCAAGCAACCCTGGAAAGGCATCCGGAAACAGCGTGATAACCTGCGCCGTCCAAGCATGGGCGAGCTGGGGTTTGTCCGTCATTAACTCTTGCGGCTTCGCGCTCAGCTGCACCGACTTGCGGCCAATGGATTTTGAAGATTTGTTGCTCATGCCCCCTGTTAACGCAGGAGCGCAGTGGTGCCAATTGAAGGTTGCATCGCGTGCCAATTACCCGCAAATCTAGCAAATGACGTCCAGCATTCTCAACACATTCGATACTTGGCAAACCCGACTGGGCAAGGAAAAAGAAGTTGTGAAGCTTTTGGCTGAGCGCGAGGCACCTGCGGTGGTCGATCTGGTGTTCCGCAAGCAAAGTCACAATGCCTGCGTTTTCCAAGCAACATTGGATGGATCGTCTGTGTTTATAAAACACTACGAAACCGACTATGGCTCGACGTTGACTTGGAAAGGTGTCGCGGAAACCGAACTTGTCACTGCACACATGCCACCTACAGCGGGAGGGGTCGCGCAAGTCATTTGGTCATCAGAACCAGATGGGTTGGTTCTAATGTCGCAAGCCGTCGGCACGCCGGTGTCTGATGCATTGTCGACGGGGCAAGCGGACGAGGTGATTGCTGATGTCGCTACATGGTTGGCAGGTTACGTCGGTCCGCGTACTTTTACCGATACGTTCAGCCCTAGTTTTTGGGTTAAGAAACGCAAAGGCACTGAGGTCTCCACCCTGTCGCCTGAGGATCAAACGCGTGCAGCACAATTGATTGATCTTCAAAAGCAGCGTCATGCTCGAACGGGAAATATGACCGCGCTCAAGGGGCACCTGCCTAAGGACTTCGCGCCCCATAACCTGCATTGGACTGGCGATGCGATTTGGGGTTTTGATATTGAAGGCTATTCAACCGACCCGATCTCCCGCGCAATCGCAAGGTTTGCGGTTTTGGCTGAACGCCGATTGCCAGCTGAAGGGATGCGGCGGTTTGGGGTCCACCCGATCTGTCTTAATGCCTTTAAGGGCGCCTTTGATCTATCGGGGGATCACCCAGAATTGCTGCCATTTTTGATTGCAGATGAATTGTTGGATTCACTATTTCGCCGTCACGATGATCCGGTCGCAGGGCCCGTAATCCGGCGTGCATTAGACGCGCACTTGGAGAGTTAGTCTTCGCTAAACAACCCACCCGGTGGGTCGATTACAATGCGCCCTGCCGCGAGGTCCACGGTTGGCACGATTACCTTGGTGAATGGCACCAGAACCGTGTCTTTGTCCAATGGGCTGATGATTTCGAGCAAGTCTTCGGCGCCATTGGTTTGAACCGCTTTGATGCGGCCCAATTTTTCGCCACCAGTATCGAAGGCCATCAAGCCCACGAGATCAGTGTGATAAAATTCGTCGTCTGGCAGGGACGGCAACTGGTCGCGGCGGGCAAACAGGTCCATGCCACGCAAACCGTCCGCTTCTTCCTTTGTCGTGATCCCGTCGACCCGAGCGATAAGCGCGCCCTTGGTTTGACCTTTGATCACGATAGTCATGATTTCTGTGCCGTCCGCGCGGGTCAGCGGCGTGTAGTCCGCCAGCGCTTCTGGGTCTGCACAAAATGATTTCAGGCGCACGTCACCGTGGACCCCGAAAGAGCCCGAGATGGTTCCGACAATGATGCGGTCATCTGACATGTGCGGTCCTGTTAGGTTGGGGAAGGGTGGGGCAACCGTTGCCGCCCCACCCGAAAGACTGATTACTCAGTTGCTTCTGCAGCGGCTTCTTCAGCAGGTGCTTCTTCTTCAGCAGGTGCTGCTGCCGCTTCTGCTGCTGCGGCCTTAGCTGCTTCTTCTGCTTCAGCAGCGGCTGCTACTTTTGCTGCTTTTTCTTCAACGCGTTCTTGGGCTTTCTTGCCAGGAACCGCTTTCTTCATGTTCGTGCGCTCTTTCTTCTCAACAACGCCAGCTGCTTCGAGGAAACGGGAAATACGGTCGGTTGGCTGTGCGCCTTCGCCGAGCCAGTAGTTCACGCGGTCCATGTTCATCTGAACGCGGTTTTCGTCGTCTTTAGCCAGCAGCGGGTTATATGTACCGAGCTTTTCTACGTAACGGCCGTCACGTGGCATGCGGGAGTCCGCAGCAACAATACGGTAAAACGGGCGCTTCTTGGAGCCACCGCGTGCGAGGCGAATTTTCATAGCCATGAGTTTGATTTCCTTTAGGTTTTTATCGGTGTGATTTATGATGCTGAATGACTTCAGCGATGATGAAGTTGAGGAACTTCTTGGCAAATTCGGGGTCCAATTGGGCCTCGTTCGCCAAATCTTCTAGTCGTGCAATCTGGCGCGCTTCGCGGGCGGGATCGGACGGGGGAAGGTCGTGTTGAGCTTTGAGTTTCCCCACAGCCTTAGTGTGTTTGAACCGCTCGCCCAACGTATAGACAAGGATCGCATCGAGACGGTCGATGCTGTCGCGATGTTCTTTCAAGAGGTCGCCAGCGCGGATGTCGTCAGTCATGTCAAAGCCCCCTTATGGTGACGCCAGATGTTTACCTGCGGACAGGTTTCGTTGGCGTCCTCGTAAAGTTCGCCACCCGGTGCATTGGCGATCTCGGTTTGCTGCGCATCGAACGTAGCACCCAATGCTTTGGCCACGGCGACAGAAGGCTCATTGCCCTCGTCGATGTGGGATTGCGCTGTGTCTACGCCCATGACGTCCCAAGACCACGGAATGATCGCGCGCATGGCCTCAGTCACATAGCCTTTGCCTTCGAATACGGCGTCATATAGCGTCCAGCCAAATTCGGGTTCTTCCTGATTCATCAACGGGTGAAACACGCCAAACCCGCCGACAACAACGTCTGGGTCTGTCTTTGTGGTCGCCATGAACAACCCGTACCCTCGCAAAAGCCACTGGCCTGCAATCGATGCAAAATACATCGATGATTTGCTTGCTTCAATCGGGCCACCGGTAAACTTGGACCGCTCAGACGCCTTGTAGGCGACGTAATCGGACATATCCGACATGCGCGGCAAGCGTAGGACCAGACGCTCTGTTTCAAGCGTAGGGAGGGTGAAGGTTGCGGTCATTTCTTTTTGCCGAACCCGCTTAAGCCAGGGGGCAATGCAGCGCCGCCTAGACCGGGCATGCCGCCGCTGGGCATATTCGCGCCCAACTGTTTGGCTGCCGCTTCCATTGCTGCTGGGTCGTTCATGTCAGGCATGCCGCCTTTGCCGAACATGCCTTTCATGGCCTGTTTCAGCATGCCGCCTTTACCCATTTTTCCCATCTTCTTCATCATGTCCGCCATCTGGCGGTGCATTTTGATCAGTTGGTTCAACTCACGCACTTCGAGGCCAGCACCGGCGGCGATCCGTTTCTTGCGGGATGCCTGCAACAGTTGCGGGTTGGCGCGTTCTTTCTTGGTCATGGATTGGATCATGGCGATCTGGCGTTTGAAAACGCTGTCGTCCATGCCCGCTTCTTCGACCTGTTTGGCGGCTTTCTTCATGCCGGGCATCATGCCCATCATGCCTTCCATGCCACCCATCTTCATCATCTGCTCAAGCTGCATTTTCATGTCGTTCATGTTGAAGCGGCCCTTCTGGAACCGTTTCATCATGCGTTCAGCTTGTTCAGCCTCGATGGTTTCTTGGGCTTTCTCGACGAGGGAAACGATGTCGCCCATGCCAAGAATACGGCCCGCAACTCGGTCAGCGTGGAACTCTTCAATCGCGTCCATCTTTTCGCCAAGACCGACGAAACGAATAGGCTTACCGGTGACGGCCCGCATCGACAGGGCAGCACCGCCGCGTCCGTCACCATCCATACGGGTCAGGACAACGCCGGAAATCCCGATGCGCCCGTCAAAGTTCTCAGCGGTGGAAACCGCGTCTTGGCCTGTCAGACCATCGACAACCAAAAGTGTTTCGCGTGGATTGGCGACGTTACGAACAGCCTCAACCTGCTGCATCAGCTCTTCGTCGATGGACAAACGGCCTGCCGTGTCGAGCATATAAACGTCATAGCCGCCAAGGGAGGCTTGGGTCTTGGCGCGTTTGGCGATCTGGACAGGGTCTTCGCCCTTTACAATCGGCAGTGTGTCCACGCCGATCTGCGCACCAAGGATTTGTAGCTGTTCCATCGCGGCAGGACGGTTGACGTCCAAAGATGCCATGAGGACTTTCTTGCCCTCACGCTCTTTCATCCGTTTCGCCAGCTTCGCGGTGGTCGTGGTTTTACCGGAACCTTGCAGACCAACCATTAGGATCGGGGCAGGCGGGTTGTCGATCTTCAGAGTGCCGTCGCCACCGTCACCGGCAAGCACATGCACCAATTCGTCGTGTACGATCTTAACGACCTGCTGACCGGGTGTGACGGACTTGGTAACAGACTGGCCCGACGCCTTGTCTTGCACCGCTTTGATGAAGTCCCGCGCAACCGGTAGGGAAACGTCGGCCTCAAGCAAGGCAATACGGACCTCGCGAAGCGCTGTTTTGACGTCTTCCTCGGACAAGGCACCTTGCTTGGTGAGGCGATCAAAAACACCGCCTAGGCGATCTGATAGTGACTCGAACATGGGCGCATCCTTTGCGTCGGTTTCATCGGTGTTCGTTATATAGGAACGAACGGTTCAAAGCAGTAGAGCCCCAGTGGGCGCAACGCGCTGACTGGGGGCGATCCTTACATATGCAAGGACCGGAGGTTTAACACTCCGGATTTATTGGGTCGTTTAGGCCTGCGGTGCGTCTGAGTCAACACGCGTGCGCTAAACTTTCGTCGACGACAATCCTCGAATGGCGCGATCTTTCACTTGGGCCATTGTCAGCGGCCCAAGTTGGATTTCGGTTCTTCAAGCTGCCGCGGCAGAAGCAATATCTTTGGCTGCGACGAATTCCACGTCTGTGATTCCGATGAAGCTGAGGAAAAAACGCAGATGTGGGGTCAGGAAATCAGCAGGTGTTCCGATGGCAACTCCACCTGATGCTACGGCGACAATCGCTTTTTTACCGCTGAGCAATCCTTCAGGGCCGTTTTCTGTATAGCGGAACGTCACGCGTGGACGCGCAACAAGGTCCATCCATGCTTTGAGGGATGCAGGGGCAGCGAAGTTATAGATTGGAGTGCCGATCACAATCGTATCCGCCGCCTGTAGTTCGGCAATCAAAGAATCCGATAGGGCGAGCCGATCTTTGTCTTCGTCGCTTTGGTTGTCTGGGTCGACTAATCTTGATACGGCCCAAGCACCATCGATCTGCGGAAGCGGCGTGGTTGCAAGATCTCGTA
The DNA here is from genome assembly GCF_900185015.1 of Octadecabacter ascidiaceicola. GTDB lineage: Bacteria > Pseudomonadota > Alphaproteobacteria > Rhodobacterales > Rhodobacteraceae > Octadecabacter > Octadecabacter ascidiaceicola. The sequence continues at coordinate 125,511 of NZ_FXYD01000005.1, forward strand.
TGGTAACCGTGCCACCTAAGTCGGCTACCAGTTTTGCGGATGCCGCGCGGCTTATGCTGGTTTCGGTGTTCGCGGATGCGTCGATATGTAGTGTATGTGTCATCTGGACCTCATGAATATGTGATGACAGGCATATGGCCTTTGCGTGGGTGAACGCTATAGTCCGTTTCAAACAGCTAATGTTCAAATTCGCACATAATTCAAAGAAGGGTCGCCATGGATAACTGGGATGAAATCCGTACTGCGTTTCAGGTGGCCAATATTGGCACCGTTAGTGGGGCCGCTGATGCGCTGGGTGTTCACCATGCAACTGTCATTCGCCACATTGATGCGCTTGAGCAGCGTCTTGGGGTGAAGCTGTTTCAGCGTCACCCTCGTGGTTACACCGCGACGGAAGCTGGGCAAGATCTAATGCAGGTCGCCGCGGCGACCGATGATCAGTTCACCCAACTAGCAGGGCGGATACGCGGGCAGGGTGAAGGCGTGTCCGGTGACTTGGTTGTAACGTCCTTGGTTATGCTGTCGCCCCTTATTACCCCTGTCCTGGCGAAATTCAGGCGCGAGCATCCTGAACTCACGGTCCGGTTTCTTACGGGTGACCGCGTGTTCCGTCTTGAATACGGCGAAGCCCATGTCGCTATCCGTGCCGGAAAGGCCCCTGATCAGCCCGACAATGTGGTGCAACCGTTTCTGAATCAGAAAGTCCATCTAGTTGCTGCGCCATCTTATGTTCAGGATTATGGCCTGCCGTCTGACGAAGACGATTTATGCAATCACTGGTTCGTCGGCCATGACAATGCTGAAAGTCGAGCGCCGTTTTACCAATGGCTTGCCACCCATGTTCCGCAAAACCGTGTGGTGTTTCGCACGACAGATATCCGCGCGACGATCGACGCCGTAACCGCAGGTGCTGGGATGGGGTTCGTCACATCCGCGCAGATGAAGCGGCATCCCGAACTGGTCGAGGTTTTGCCAAGTCAACCGGATTGGGACGCGCATCTTTGGCTGGTGACCCACGTCGACCTGCACCGCACAACGAAGGTTCAGACGTTCTTGAAATTTCTGAAAGAAGAAGCCGCAGCTTGGGACGCTTAGAAAATTAAATTGGCCGCCAAAGGACTAGCCTTTCGAAAGCTCCGGTGCGTCGTCTTGAAGTTCCGCCGCTAGGAACCTCTCGAAGTCGTCTAGGTTCACCGCCTCGAACTGCCCAAAACTTTGCATCCAGATCGACGCCTCGCGCATTGCGTCCGGTTCCAGCTTGCACCATTTCACACGCCCACGCTTTTCTTGGCTGATCAACCCCGCTGCTGTCAAAACCCCAAGGTGTTTGGAAATCGCGGCCAATGACATCTCGAACGGGTCAGCCACATCTGTCACCGCCATATCGTCCTCCAACAGCATCGCCAAAATCGCGCGACGGGTTGGATCGCCGAGGGCGGCGAAGACGGTATCAAGGGGCATGGCCATGCCTGTATTGAGCGCAAGTTGCGCGAAACGTCAACCAAATGGTTGAATAACGGAATTCGCAGCGCTGCGACATTTTGCGCATGTTTTCCGTGTTGATCGCTGTCGAAAGTGTATGAAAAACAGCCGCTTAACTTAAGTAACCTGCGCGTTGACTCTAAACACCACACCCCCTAGAACACCCGCAACCTAGGAAGGGGCTACGTTTTGTCCGATCCGTCTAACCAAACTGATCCATCTGACCGCCTCAAGGCGCTTGAAGACAGGATCGCAGCGGCCAAAGGCGAGGACAAGAAGTCCCACTCCGAGGAGCATTATTCTCAGGCCAATATGGCGTGGCGGATGGTGATCGAATTAGTAGCCGGTCTCGGGATCGGTTTTGGCATCGGGTACGGTTTGGACGTTTTGTTCGGCGCCACACCCATCTTTATGGTGCTGTTCATATTCTTCGGGCTCGCAGCCGGTGTGAAAACCATGATGCGATCCGCCCAAGAGATGCAGAATGAAGCGTTGGCCAAACAGGCTGACAAGAACGAGGAAGACTAAAGTGGCAGACGAAGCACACGGCGCAGAAGGCGGATTGGCCTTTCACCCCCTCGATCAGTTCGAAGTTCACCGCCTGTTCGGTGAAGGTCCGATTAACTGGTACACAATCACCAACGTAACAATGTGGATGGCAATTGCTGTCGTTTGTATCGTTCTGTTGCTGGTCATCGGCACGCGCAAACGCGCTGTTGTTCCGACACGTACACAGTCTGTCGCGGAAACGCTTTACGGTTTCGTCTACACAATGGTCGAAGACGTAACAGGCAAAGACGGGATCAAATACTTCCCATACATCTTTACACTGTTCATCTTTATTCTGATCTCGAACTTCCTTGGCCTGTTGCCAATGTCGTTCACAACTACTTCGCACATCGCGGTTACAGCGATCCTTGCTTTCGCAGTCTTCTTCACAGTGACCATCATTGGTTTCGTTAAGAACGGCGCGGCATTCTTGGGTCTCTTCTGGGTCTCCTCAGCGCCACTGGCACTGCGCCCGATCCTCGCGATCATCGAAGTTATTTCATATTTTGTTCGTCCGGTTAGCCACTCCATTCGTTTGGCGGGTAACCTGATGGCTGGTCACGCCGTTCTTAAGGTGTTCGCTGGCTTTGCGCAGGTTGGCTTTATCATCGCTCCAGTCGCCATCCTCGGCGTTGTCGCGATCTACGCTCTCGAAGTTCTGGTGTCCGCGATCCAGGCCTACGTATTCACAATCCTGACGTGCGTTTACCTGAAAGACGCGCTTCACCCGTCACACTAATTACTAAGAATGCTCCCTCGGGGACTAGCCCCGGGATGCTAAACTTCCAATCGTAAGGAGATACACTATGGAAGGCGAACTCGCACACATCGGCGCTGGCTTGGCTGCAATCGGATCCGGCGCTGCCGCAATCGGTGTTGGTCACGTAGCTGGCAACTTCCTCGCAGGCGCACTGCGTAACCCGTCAGCTGCTGCTGGCCAGACTGCTACGCTGTTCATCGGCATCGCATTCGCAGAAGCTTTGGGGATCTTCTCGTTCCTCGTAGCCCTTCTGTTGATGTTCGCGGTCTAAGACACGAATTTCTATCCTTACGGGCGGGGTTGGCGGCATGTTCGCCGACCCCGTTGTAAGACCCCGACTTTAGGCCGCTTGGCCTTTCGTCATTTCAGATTGTCTAAGAGGGACGTTCAATATGGCTGATCCAGTCGAAACAGGCGCCGAAGCTGGCGGGGCAGGAATGCCGCAGCTAGACTTCTCGACCTTCCCGAACCAGATTTTCTGGCTCGTGGTCACGTTGATCGTGATCTACTTCATCTTGTCCCGTGTGGCTTTGCCACGCATTGGCGCGGTTTTGGCCGAACGTCAGGGCACGATAACAAATGACATTGCAGCCGCCGAAGAGCTGAAGCAGCGCGCGCAGGAGGCTGAGGCCGCCTACGACAAAGCGCTTGTTGATGCCCGTGCGCAGGCTGGCAAGATTGTTGCAGACGCCAAAGCAGAAATCCAAGCCGATCTGGATGTGCAAATGGCAAAAGCAGACGCTGAGATCGCCGCGCAAACGGCTGAAAGCGAAAAAGCAATCGCAGAAATTAACGCAGGTGCTGACGCCGCGGTGAAAGCCGTAGCTAAAGACACCGCCAAAGAGATCGTTGCCGCCCTCGGTGGTAAGGCTGACGCCAAGACGATCACCGCGGCAATCACTGCACGGATGAAAGGGTAACGACATGAAATATTCTATCGCAGCCCTGATCACTCTCGCAGCGTCGCCAGCTTTGGCCGCAAGCAAGAACCCGTTCTCCGCTGACTTCTGGTCGCTGAGCAACACAGACATGATCGTTCTGATCGCGTTCATTATCTTCGTCGGTGTTCTGATTAAGTTCAAAGTACCTGGCATGTTGACTGGTATGCTCGACAGCCGTGCGACTGGCATCAAATCCGATCTGGATGAAGCCAAGGCGCTTCGCGAAGAAGCACAGACTTTGCTGGCCTCATACGAGCGTAAGCAGCGTGAAGTTCAAGAACAAGCTGATCGCATCGTTGAGAACGCAAAAGAAGAAGCAAACCGCGCAGCGGCACAGGCGAAAGAGGACATCGCGGCTTCCGTGACCCGTCGTTTGGCTGCTGCCGAAGATCAGATCGAAAGCGCGAAGTCTTCCGCGATCCGTGACGTGCGTAACCAAGCTGTCTCAGTCGCAGTTGCTGCCGCGCAAGACGTGATTGCAAAGCAGACAACAGCTACGGACGCAAACAAGCTGATCGACGACGCGATTGCAGAAGTTGGTTCCAAGCTTCACTAACTTCTGAGGCTTTTAGAATGTGGATAAGGCCCGAGCAAATGCTCGGGCCTTTTTCATTTCGGAGATGAACCTAGCGGCGCAATTCGTGGTCTAACCGTTTCTGCGCAATCGCTTCGTTGCGGTTGGCCTTATCTTGCCCCCAAAGGGCGTTTTCAACAAACCCCAGATGTGCCTCAACGGCTGCTCGTGCAGCTTTTGCATCGCGCGCCTGAAGGGCATCATTGATCGCACGATGTTGGTCTAGAAGCATCTCGCGGGTGGTGCGCTGTTTGAACATGATTTGACGGTTGTAAAACACCCCTTCGCGCAGCAACTGATACATGGATCGCATCATGTGCAACATGATGACGTTGTGGCTCGCCTCGATGATGCTCAGGTGAAAATCCGCATCCAGACCGGCTTCATCTCTGGGGTTACGTTTACTGTGGGCCGCTTCCATTTTCTTAAAAATGGTGTCGATTACTTTGAGGTCAGTCTCGGTGCCAAGGGTCGCGGCGCGCTCTGCTGCAAGCCCCTCCATGTCACGACGGAAGGCGATGTAATCGAACACAGCCTCTTCGTGATTGGTGAAAAGACGGACCAACGTTTCCGAAAACGCCGAGCCGAGGACATCGCCAACAAAAACACCGGATCCAGCGCGGCTTGTCAGTAGGCCGCTTTCCTGCAGTTCGGACAATGCTTCGCGTAAAGAAGGGCGCGACACGCCTAGACGCTCTGATAACTCGCGTTCAGACGGCAGGCGCTCTCCGGGTTTAAGGATGCCGCGAAGGATCAGTTGTTCGATCTGCCGCACAACGGTCTGCGAAATCTTCTCAGGTTGGATAGGTTCGAACGGCATTGCGGCACCCTTTAAAATTGGTCAAATGATATGACCAATGGGCAAACGCCGCAAATAAAAAAGGGCCGCTCAATGGCGGCCCTGTTCCAATCGTGAAAAGCGCCTTTAGTTTGGTGTGATCGTGATCTCAACGCGACGGTTCTGCGCGCGGCCCTCTGGGGTCAGGTTTGATGCAATCGGAGCATCTTCGCCACGGCCGATTGAACGGATGCGGTTTGGCGAAACGCCGGACTGGATCAACACAGATGACACAGCCTGCGCACGACGCGCTGAGAGGTCTTGGTTGAACGCCGCGCCGCCTGTGTTGTCAGCATGGCCGATGACGTTCACAGTTGTATCAGGGTAGTTGTTGATCGATGTCGCAAGCGCTGACAAATCACCGCGAAGTGCGCCGGAAAGTGTCGCGTCTCCAGTTGCGAACAGAATGTCTTGTGGCAGCGTCACGATCAGCTGGTTGCCGTTGTTCACGATGGTCGCGTTAGAACCGAGGCTTTGACGAAGCTCTGCTTCTTGGCGGTCCAGCAACGTTCCGATTCCGGCGCCGCCAGCAGCACCGACAAGTGCGCCAACGATTGCACCACGGTTGCGATCGCCAGGATTGTTCTCACCGGTTGAACCGACAATCGCACCAAGGCCAGCGCCGATTAACGCACCAGTCTGGGCTTGGCGGTTCGGGTTGTTCGGGTCGGTTAAGGTCTCACAGGCTGTCAGGCCAATAACGCCGGACATTGCAACGGCAAGGGATACTTTGGACAGGGTCATAGTTCTAAATTCCATTGTTGGGCACCAATGTGGTGCGCTTGGTGGAATGTATATCGGTCAAAGCGCGATGTTATCCAATAACGTGTGCGGGTCTGGCGAAGTTCCGCCGATTAAGCACCTTTTTCTCCTGTAAACCCGATGGGTTACCCAGCGTCCTCGCGTGCACTCTCCCATGCCAACAATGCACGTTTCACAGGAAGACCCCAGTGGTACCCCCCCAAGGCACCGGATTTACGCAATGCACGGTGACAAGGGATCAACCAGCTTACGGGGTTCTTTCCAACGGCCGTTCCAACTGCGCGAACCGCGCGTGGCGACCCGATAGAGTTGGCGATCTCCGAGTAGGTCGTGACATGACCAGACGGGATGCGCAGCAATGCCTCCCAGACCTTCAGCTGGAATGGTGCGCCGATCATATGCAGTTTGGTTTCGCCTTTCAGCGAAAGCGCCGCGTCGACCCAAAGGCGGATCGCATCGGGGTCCTTGGTGAAGGTCGCGTTGGGCCAACGGCGCGCAAGGTCGTCGTAAGTTTCATCGCTGCTTTGTTCAGCAACAAATCCCATACCGCAAATGCCACGTTCGGTTCCCATTGCGATGACCGGTCCAAACGGGCTATCAAATTTTCCCCATTTGATTTCCAGACCTGCGCCACCCTTGGCGTAGTCCCCAGGGCTCATCGCTTCCCATTTCAAAAACAGGTCATGCAAGCGGCCGGATCCGGATAACCCTACAGCGTCCGCAGTCGCCAGCGTGGTGAAGTTCTCTGTCAACATCGTCTTGGCGTGATCAAGCCGCAAGTATTGCTGATACCGCTTGGGCGAGACGCCGACCCAACGTGAGAACACACGTTGAAAATGTGCTGGCGACATGTCCATCGCACGCGCCAGTGCGTCTAACGTCAAAGGAGTTTCTGCTTGGTCGATCTCGTCCAAAGCGCGTCGGATGACTTGGTAATGATATCGGTCTGACTGTTCCATATGCCGAACCTAGCGCCGTGTGTGTCATCCCGCGACCCGATTATTGCGCCTTTATGCATAGCAATGCACCTTTGCAGGCGCGCCCTTGGCAAAGAATAATCGCGCTTCATGACTGCGCAGGATTGGACGGGCAGGGTATTTGTGACCATCGCCACAGAAAGCGCGCGCTTCGGCCTGCATTTGATCCGGCAATTCAGAAAACAGCTTACCGCCCGCGAAAAGGCTTTCGGTCCAATGGCCGTTGGCGCAAATGATTTCATGTTGGGGTAGAAGGATGTGATGCCAGATCATGGCTTTTCCGGCCATGGGCATGTGTGGCGGCGCAACTAACCCAGACCTGCACAATACCTCATGTGTACCGTTGTGCAGATCGAACCATGGATCGCGCAGCAGAATTCGATGCCCAGAAGAAACGGTAAGACAGCGCGCGTTGGCAGGATCTGACGACGCGATCGTTACGGGCCAATGACGCGAAGACGTTAACAGCATCGGCCAAGGCACCCGCCAGCGCCCGACCCACGCCACGGATTGATACCCATGATCCAACGTCAGCACGCAATCGCCACGTTTGATCCATTGTACGGGAACTTCACCACGATCTGTCGAAATTGCTGTATCGGGCGCAAAGCAGGGGACCGAGTTGTCCTCGAAATAAGTTTGATCCAAGCCTAGGCTGCCGCCATTGGTTACGGGATAACTCTCTCCCGGTGTTAGGCCAGTACTAGGGAGATAGCCGTAGTGGATTCCATCAACGTGAATCCGGTCAAGGTATTCGATGTCTGGTGTGCTGATCTGGGCATAGTTCGGCACTTCTATCACACCACTATCAACCAAATTGCCCTCCATGTCATAGATCATGGCTGTTTGATTGCTGTCACCGCTCGTGGCCATGAAAGTATCATCATCAGTCACGTCAACGCGGAGCCGGTGTTCTGTGTGATCATAATTGGCTGAAAGGTCAAACGCGCCAGTAGTCCCGTTGTAAGATAGGACCGAGTTGGAAATGATATAGAAACTGTACGTCGGCATCTGACTTCCCAAAATTTCAGATGGTCTAACGGGTTTTGGTTTCAGATTTCCTAAGGCGCCTAGGGGGCTTGTCCGGCAGGTCGGCAATTGCGACAAGGGCCGCATGGCCAAACTCACCAAACAACTCGACTACAACACCATCCATGAAATCTTCACGCGCTTTCGCGACGGCGACGCTGAGCCTAAGGGCGAGCTGGACCATGTGAACGCCTATACCTTGGTTGTCGCCGTCGCGCTGTCGGCGCAAGCGACCGACAAAGGCGTCAACAAGGCTACGGCTGAGCTGTTCAAAATTGCGGACACGCCGCAAAAGATGCTCGACCTTGGGATTGATGCCGTCACGGACCACATCAAGACGATTGGCTTGTTTCGCCAAAAGGCCAAGAACGTGATGAAGACCGCGCAGATTTTGGTCGACGAATACGGCGGCGAGGTGCCCAGCAGCCGTGCCGCGCTACAGTCCTTGCCGGGGGTCGGGCGCAAAACGGCCAATGTGGTTTTGAATATGTGGTGGGGCCAACCTGCACAGGCTGTGGACACGCATATCTTCCGCCTTGGCAATCGCAGCGGTATCGCGCCGGGCAAGGATGTCGACGCCGTTGAGCGCGCGATTGAAGATAACATTCCAGCCGAATTTCAGTTGCACGCACACCACTGGATGATTTTGCACGGGCGGTATATCTGCGTCGCGAGAAAACCAAAATGTCAGGCCTGTCACATCCGTGACTTGTGTCTTTACGAGGAAAAAACCACATGAACTACGACGTCATCGGTATCGGCAATGCAATTGTCGATGTAATCTCGCCCAGCAGCGACACCTTTCTTGATCAGATGGGCATCGAAAAAGGGATCATGCAGTTGATTGAACGTGATCGCGCGGAATTGCTCTATGCGTCCATGGACAGCCGTGTCGAAGCACCGGGTGGATCGGTGGGGAACACGCTTGCCGGCATCGGCGAGTTAGGTCTTCAAACGGCGTTTATCGGCAAGGTTAAAGACGACGCACTTGGCAAGTTCTACGCGGACGCCTTGGAGAAAGCAGGCACAGCTTTTCCGTTGCCACCACAAGACGTGGACGACCCGACATCGCGCTCGATGATTTTTGTTTCTCCGGATGGTGAGCGGTCTATGAACACCTACCTCGGCGCAGGTGCGGATATTTCATCTGCCGACGTTCCAGACGTGTTTGGCACCGGTTTGTTGTTCCTTGAGGGGTACCTGTTCGACAAAGACGAAGGCAAAACCGCGTTTTCTGAGGCGGCGACCAAAATGAAGGCTGCAGGTGGGCGGTCCGCTATCACCATTTCTGACCCGTTCTGCGCAGAACGTCATCGCGACGATTTCAAGCGTTTGATCGCAGAAGACATGGATATCGCCATCGGCAACGATGCGGAATGGCTGACGCTGTACGAAACAGATGATCTGGATCATGCCCTGCGCCAAGCGGCAGCGGTTTGCGATATCGTAGCGTGCACCCGTTCAGGCGAAGCTGTTTGGGTTCAGCAGGGAGACAAGCGCTTTGTTGCAGACGTTACTCCTGTCACCCCGGTTGATGCGACTGGGGCGGGCGACCAGTTCGCAGCGGGCTTCCTGTTTGGTATCGCAACGGGGCGTCCATTGGACGTAGCAGCGCAAATGGGTGTGCTTTGTGCCGCTGAGGTGATCGGCCACATCGGGCCACGGCCAGAAGTGAACATGGCGGATGTGTTCGCGGGAAAAGGCCTGATCTAAAACGAAAAACCCCTCGCCAACGGGCGAGGGGTCAATAACTCTGCCTTGTTAGGGTGTGCTTACGCGCCCAGCTTTGCGTGGACTTCATCCAAATCAATCTCGGCAATCGGCATCTTGTTCGCCGGATTGTCGAAATCGTATTTGAATAGATTGAAGTCCTTTTTGTAGATCTCGTACATCAGATGCATCGAAAGATCGTCAAAGTAGTCTTCAACCGGATGCAGGCGCTTGGGGCCGTGCCCTTCGCTTTCGTTGAAACGTGGAATTTCAGCCAGATCGATCGGGTTCGGCGTTTCAATGCCATTCAGCACGTCTTGCATGCCGTCGTTGAACTGCTCGGTCCAAAAAATCTTATCGTAGCGGCCGCCATTCACGATGAATGTAGAAATATGGCCGGACATCGCGGACCAGTGAATGTCGGGGTCCATCGGGCGGCGGAATTTGATGGTGTCGCGCGCAAACAACAGAAAACGGCGGAAGGATTTGATCTGGTCAAATTCGAACCCGTCTTCTGGGCTGCCAACTTCGATGCCGTATTTCTGGATCAACAGCGGAACAAGGTTGCCGCGGTAGCGTTTGCCGTTGCGCTGGATGCCGCAAATTTTGTCAAAGAAGCTGGACAATATGCGAGTGTATGGATTGCGCACACAGGTGAATGTGTAGCTGTTATGGCTTTTCACGTTCTCTGTGATCAGCGGCTGGCTATCTTCCATCGCCCACTTGTGCATCCCGTCCTGCGCGTCATGAATATCACCGTCAAAAAACTTGCCATGATCGGAATAATACATGATCTGGCCGATCGTCGAGCAGGCGCATTTGGGCACCACGCGGTACACCACACTTTCAGTTTGCGTCATCCAAGTGCCGGGAAAACCCATCTAACTCGTCCTCTTAGTTGCGCGTTGCCGTTTACGTCAGCATTGCTTTTACGCAAAAAAGCAAATTTTTCGTGTTTATTCAATGCGTCTTCACGTTTACATATGAAAAACAGTTCACCGAACAGGGGAATATTGTTTCCAAAATGGCAAAAATCGCCTTCATCTTGCTATGTCACAAAGACCCTGAAGCCATCGTGCAGCAGGCGCTACAGCTGACGGCGGTTGGTGACTACATCGCAATCCACTTTGATGCCAGTGCCCCGAAGGAAGCGTTTGCCCTTATAGAAAAGGAACTTGGCGACAATCCCAACGTCACCTTTGCTAAAAAGCGGATCAAGTGCGGCTGGGGTGAATGGTCACTCGTTCAGGCGACTTTGTACGCTGTGGAAGCCGCGGTTGACGCGTTTCCGCGGGCGACACATTTTTACATGGTGTCGGGCGACTGCATGGCCATTAAGTCCGCCAGCTACGCCAAAAAACTGCTGGACGCTGATGATTGCGACTATATCGAGAGCTTTGATTTCTTCGAGTCCGATTGGATCAAGACCGGCATGAAAGAAGAGCGGCTGATTTATCGCCACTTCTTCAATGAACGCACCCACAAGACCTTGTTCTACAATTCGTGGTGGGCGCAGCGAAAACTTGGGTTGGAACGTGAAATTCCCGCTGATCTGCAAATCATGATCGGGTCACAGTGGTGGTGCTTGCGCCGCCGCACTGTGGAATGGATCATTGATATGACCAAGAACCGCCCCGACGTGATGAAGTTCTTTCGCACCACGTGGATTCCGGATGAGACGTTTTTCCAAACGCTCGTGCGCCATTTGGTGCCTGAGCCGGAAATCCGTACACGCACGCTGACGTTTTTGATGTTCACGGACTACGGCATGCCGGTGACATTCTATAACGACCACTATGATCTTCTGTTATCGCAGGACTTTTTGTTTGCCCGTAAAATTTCCCCTGAAGCGACGTCTCTCAAGGAGCGACTGGGCCGACTATATGCTTCTGATCGGGATGATTTCAAAATTTCGGATGAAGGGCGCAAGCTGTTTGGGTTCCTGACGGGGCGTGGCCGTATTGGGCGGCGATTTGCACCGCGTTTCTGGGAAACGGAAACCTCGCTCGGACGGGAACGGGAATTGCTGATTGTGGCCTGTAAGAAATGGCATGTCGCAAAGCGTTTCGTTGGGTCTGTGAAGCATCACACGACCATTCCCTGCATCGATTACCTGTTTAACGAGGAAGATACCGATCTACCTGATCTTGGGGGTATCCAACGCACGCTTGGCAAACGCACACGTCACCGTCGCGCCCTGATGCGGATGTTGTTTGACTACTATAACACGGATCGCCTGATCATCTGTCTGGACACGGCCAACCTCGATTTGATGCAAGATTTCTTCAACGACCGTTCCACGACACGACTGTTGGAGCTGGAATGCGATTTCACGGATGAGTACCTGATTGGCCATGCCAAACGTGTCGGTCTTGCGGGGGATCAGACGGCGGATGAAACGATGGAGCAGCTATTGCCGACGATCCGCTATGACGTTGTGTACGAGTCCGATCGTATCCGAGATGCCGGTTTCGAAAACCACCTGCGTGTGCGCGAAGCGTCCAGCCCAGATGAAAACACGCCGCCGATTTGTGAGTTTTTGAGTGTGTCCGAAGATGTCGGACGCAGCATTGCCCAAACCCCCTACCTATTTGCCGACTGAGGAGAGAGCCCTTGGACTTCGTCTATGATGACCAAAACATTTTCGCCAAGATTCTACGTGGTGAGATCCCGAACCAGACCGTGTTTGAAAACGATCATGCTTTGGCGTTTCGTGATGTCTATCCGCAGGCGCCAGTGCATGTGTTGGTGATCCCAAAGGGGCCATACATGTCCTTGGATCATTTCGCGCGTGATGCGTCTGCTGAGGAGCAGGTGGCGTTTATGCAAGCCATCGCTGAGGTGTGTCGTTTAGAGGGAGTCGAAGATGGTTTTCGCGCGGTAGCCAATGCGCGTGAAGATGGTGTGCAAGAAGTACCGCATTATCACCTGCACATTCTGGGTGGTCGCAATTTGGGGCGTATGTTAGCGAAATAAGTGGTTTCGAATTGGCTACGCCAATCCGACCAGCTGGAGGGCCAGCCCTCCAGACCACCCGGGATATTTGTGAAACAAAGGCAAAAAGTCTTGGTGCGATCAGGCGCGGGTAAGGTTTAGGAACACATCTTCTAGGTGCGGATCTTCGGTACGCACGTCTTTGATGGTGATGCCCGCGTTGTGGACTTGTGACAGGATTTCGTCGGCGCGGATTTGAGATGTTTTGTAGGTGAAGGCGAGCGTGCCATTGTCGCGTTTTGTCCCGTCGATCCCTTTGGGCATTGCCGAAGGCAGTTCGCAAGCCGTGTCCGGCGTGATGACCATTGTCTTGGCGTCCAGCTGCCCCAGAAGGTTCGCCGTTGTGTCATTTGCGATGACCTCGCCGTGGTTGATGATGGCGATTTGGTCGCACATCTGTTCGGCTTCTTCCAAATAGTGCGTGGTCAGGATGATGGTCATGCCTTCATCATTGAGGCGTCGAACGTGTTGCCAGAGCATATTGCGCAGTTCGATATCAACGCCCGCTGTCGGTTCGTCCAGCACGAGAATTTGGGGGGAATGCACCAGCGCTTTACCAAGCAAAAGGCGGCGGCGCATGCCACCCGAAAGGGAGCGCGCGTAGGCTTCGGCTTTGTCGGTGAGGCCTGTGAGCTCCAGAAGCTCGGCGGTGCGGCGTTGTGATTTGGGAACGCCATAAAGCCCTGCCTGAACATCCAAGGAACCGCGTGGTGTGAAAAACGGGTCAAGGTTGGGTTCTTGCGGCATGATGCCGATCGCGGCGCGTGATTGGCGTGGGTTTTCGTCTTGATCGAACCCCCAGATCCGCACGGAACCTGCGGATTTCGTCACCAGTCCTGCAAGGATGTTGATGATGGTCGACTTGCCCGCGCCATTTGGCCCCAAAAGCCCGAAAATTGACCCGCGAGGAACCGTCAGGTCGACGCCCTTCAGGGCTTCTTTTGCGGGGCTGCGTTTGCTAGCGGCATATGTTTTCCGCAGGCCCGTGATTTCCAAGGCGTTCTCGGACATTGAGTGCTTTCCCATCTTGTTCGCGGCGCGTGGATCGCTAATATAGCTCGCGTTCGACATCGTTCTTATGTGGCACCTAACGTGCCCCCAGCCCAGAGGCAATTGCATGACAACCACCGCGCCAGAAACCAAGATCGTAAATCAGTGGCGGGTTGCCTGTGACGGTGGGGAAGGCGCATTGGGTCATCCGCGCGTTTGGCTGCAAATTCCAAAGAAGCAAGGCTGGGTTGAATGCCCGTATTGTGATTGTAAATACGTGTACGGCGAAACTGCAGCTGTTTGAGCCGTCTACCACGCCTAATCGTCTGGGCGCTTAGCCCGGTATTCCTATACTTTCTTTTGGCTCTAGTCGGGGCAATTGTTCCGGCACTACGCGATGATGTCGGCCCGCAATCTGACGAGCGGTCAATTATTCTGGTTCAAGGGCCGATCCATTACGACATCCTTCTGCCGTTGGATGACGATACGCGCGCCACTTTCAGCTTCTTGAGGGAAGCCAGCGTTCCGATAGATGCGTTTAACGGCGCATGGTTGTCCGTGGGTTGGGGCAGCGAAGCATTTTACACCACCGCCGGCACGTACCGTGACATCACATTCAGTTCCGTTATGAAGGCCGCAACAGGCGACAGTGGCGTGCTTCGGTTTGAGGTCTATGACCCTGTGCCGATCCATCCAGCCCTGCACCGCATCTCGTTAAGCCAAGCGCAGCTTGAGGTCTTGCAAGCAAAGATACGTAGCCAGGTTCAAGCGGAAACCCCACTCACGATTGATGGGTTCTCGGACAATGACGCCTTTTTCCCGGCAAAGGGGCGTTTCAATATTTTTAGGACCTGTAATGTTTGGGTTGGGGATATGCTGGCGGGGGCGGGCCTTGATTTCGGTATTTGGACGCCCACACCTTATGCTGTGTCCCTTTCATTGCGCTGGAACGGGCATTTGAACCGTACGGACGATTGAACCTCGCTCGCCGCAAGGCTACCAAGGTTATCTAACGGGGGAGTGCACACATGGCGTTCGGCAAAGGTTGTCATCTACATCTGATCGACGGATCGGCATTTATCTTTCGCGCCTATCACGCGCTGCCGCCCCTGACGCGTAAATCTGACGGCTTGCCGATTGGGGCCGTGTCAGGGTTTTGCAATATGTTGCAACGCTATGTCGAGGGCAATGTGGGCGGCGATGTCACCCATGTCGCGGTGATTTTCGATAAGGGCAGCCATACGTTTCGCAACGAGATGTATGACCAATACAAAGCCAACCGCGAGGCCATGCCAGAAGACCTGCGCCCGCAGATGCCGCTGACCCGCGATGCGACCCGTGCGTTCAACATCGCCTGCGAAGAGATCGAGGGCTTTGAAGCGGACGACATTATGGCGACCCTTGCACGCCAAGCCCGTGAAGCGGGCGGCGCCTGCACGATCATCTCAAGCGACAAAGACATGATGCAACTTGTCGGGGATGGCGTGGTGATGATGGACGCCATGAAAGGTAACAAGATTATCGACACCGAAGGCGTGCACGAGAAATTCGGCGTCGGCCCCGACCGTGTGATCGACGTGCAGGCGCTGGCTGGGGATAGCGTTGATAACGTGCCCGGTGCGCCCGGTATCGGCATCAAAACGGCGGCGCTTTTGATCAACGAATATGGCGACCTTGAAACGCTCCTCGACCGCGCTGAGGAAATCAAACAACCCAAACGCCGTCAGACCCTGATCGACAACCGTGCCCAGATCGAACTGTCCAAACGCCTCGTGACGTTGGACGACACGATGGACCTGCCGTTCACGCTGGACGACCTCGAAGTGCGCGATCCTGAACCTGATGTGCTACTCGAATTCCTTGCGCAAATGGAATTTCGCACGATTGTGAAACGCGTTTCCGAGAAGCTAGGCGTTGAAGCGCCGGTGATCGAAGAGACCTCCGCCGATGTGGCCCAAGACGCGCCTGAGCAGCCCCCGTTTGATGCGGAAAAGTACGAATGGTTGAAGGACGCCACCGCGTTGCAATCATGGATCGACCGTATTTATGCGCGTGGCTACGTCGCGGTGGATACTGAAACCACCGGCCTGAACGAAATGGTTGTCGACCTTGTTGGCGTGTCGCTGTGCGTTGAAGCGGGCGAAGCCTGTTACATCCCGCTGACCCATAAGGGTGGCACGGCCGATGATTTGTTTGGCAATGATGAACTCGCCAAAGACCAGATGGATTTTGAAGCCTGCCTCGCCATTCTGAAATCCATGCTCGAAGACGACAGCATCCTGAAAATCTTTCAGAATGCCAAATATGACTGCAAAATTTTCAAACGCCTGAATATCGACGTGGCCCCCATCGACGACACTATGTTGATGTCCTACGCGATGAATGCGGGCACGCATCGTCACAGCATGGACGTGCTATCCGAAAGCTATCTGGGCCACACACCGATCCCGATCAAACCCCTACTTGGGACGGGCAAATCCGCGATCACCTTTGACCGTGTAGACGTGGCAGAGGCTGTGAAATACGCAGCGGAAGACGCCGACATTACGCTGCGCCTGTGGGAATTACTTAAGCCGCAGCTGCACAAGAAGCAGGTCACATCCGTTTATGAAACGATGGAACGCCCGCTGGTTCCGGTACTCGCGAAAATGGAAATGTCCGGCATCAAGGTCGACCGCGACACCCTAAGCCGGATGTCCAACGCCTTCGCCCAGAAAATGGCAGGGCTTGAAGACGAACTTTACGAACTCGCCGGACACAAATTCAACGTCGGCTCGCCTGCGCAAGTGGGTGAAATCCTGTTTGACGAAATGGGGCTTGAGGGCGGCAAAAAGGGTAAGACGGGCAAGTATTCTACGGGTGCCGATATCCTAGAAGACCTTGCAACCGAACACGATTTTCCCGCCCGCGTCCTTGATTGGCGGTCTTTGTCGAAATTGAAATCGACTTACACAGACGCGCTGCAAACCCACATCAATGCAGAAACGGGTCGTGTTCATACGTCCTATTCTATCACAGGTGCTAACACGGGGCGGTTGTCGTCGACAGAACCAAACCTGCAAAACATCCCGATCCGCACCGATGAGGGCCGTAAAATCCGTGAGGCCTTTGTCGCCGAAGAGGGCAAGGTCCTTGTCGCGCTAGATTATTCCCAGATCGAACTGCGCATTCTGGCCCATGTCGCGGGAATCGAAACCCTGAAACAGGCGTTCCGCGACGGCCACGACATCCACGCGATGACCGCATCTGAAATGTTCAACGTGCCTTTGGATGAAATGACGTCCGACGTGCGTCGTCAGGCGAAGGCGATCAACTTTGGTGTTATCTATGGCATTTCAGGCTTCGGCCTAGCGCGTAATCTGCGCATCCCGAGGGCCGAGGCGCAGGGCTTCATCGACCGCTACTTCGAACGCTTCCCCGGTATCCGCACCTATATGGATGACACGGTGGCGTTTGCCAAAGAACACAACCGCGTTGAAACGCTGTTTGGCCGCAAAATCCACACGCCCGAGATCAACGCCAAGGGTCCGCAGGCAGGCTTCGCCAAACGCGCCGCGATCAACGCGCCGATCCAAGGGACCGCCGCCGACGTCATCCGCCGCGCCATGATCCGCATGGACGACGCAATCGCCCATTTGCCCGCGCGTATGCTGCTACAGGTTCATGATGAATTGGTATTCGAAGTGGACAAGGACGCCGCTGATGACCTGATCGTCGCCGCCAAAAACGTCATGGAAAACGCCGCCAATCCGGTGGTGAAATTCGACGTGCCGTTGGTTGTTGATGCTGGGATTGGGGCGACTTGGGCTGAGGCGCATTGACGTTGACCGTACCTTTGTCAGATCGCGTTTGGTTACGGTCGGCACTTCATGAGGGCGCTGTTGAGGACCTTATCACTGCGTTCGGGACACAATCCACGGGGCAAAGAGTTTCTGGGTCTCTTGCAGGGCTGACGTCGGTTTGCACGGCCATCACAGCTGAATTTGCAGGGTACGCGCCTGTCCGTCTTGTCGCATTTCAAAAAACACAAAAGAAATCATGGCACGTTCCGTGGCACCAAGATCGCGTGATCGCAGTGCAAGAAAAGCACGATGTCGAGGGATATACAAACTGGAGCTTCAAAGGAGACCAATGGCACTGTGAACCACCTATCTCGGTTTTATCTGACATGTTGTTTGTGCGGGTGTTTTTGGATGATTGCTCGGCGGAAGTTGGGGGCATGATGATCGCGCGAGGTAGTCATGCGCTGGGCAAAGTCGCTTCGGAATCTGCTGAGAAACATGCTGCGAATTTCGTTCATGAGATCGAAGAGGCTCGGGCAGGAGATATACTGATTTTGCCAATGCTGACGCTGCACAAATCAAATGCGGGGCAGAACCCGTCGACGCGGAGCGTCTTGCGCGTTGATTTTGCCCGAACGAAATTGCCTATGCCACTTGCGTGGCAGCATTTCGGATAGAAAGCAAAACGGACGCGCTGAGGGAGGGGCAGCGCGTCCGTTTCGTCGTCTTGGGAGGAGACGTCAGGGGTTAGTTAACCTTGTCACCCTCAATCACGTCCTGCTCGATTTTCGGAGCTTTCGCAATCTCGATCCGGCGCGGTTTCAGGGCTTCTGGCACTTCGCGGGTCAGGTCGATGTGCAGCATGCCATTTTCATGGGCAGCACCAGTGACCTTCACATGGTCGGCAAGGTGAAACCGGCGGCTAAAGGCGCGGGTCGCGATGCCGCGGTGCAGATAGGTGCGCTCAGCGTCATCATCTGCCTTTTTCGCCGTGACGTGCAGCGCGTTTTCCTTAACCTCAACCGAGAGGTCTTCTTCGCCAAATCCGGCAACGGCAATGGAAATGCGCCAGCCGTCATCAGCGGTTTTTTCAATGTTATAGGGTGGGTAGCTTTGGTTGCTCGTGTCGTTGGACAAGATGCGGTCCATCATATCGGTGATTTGGTCAAAACCGACAGTGGCGCGGTGTAGTGGAGCCAGATTTAAAGTACGCATGGTGTATCCTTTTCAAAGCGATAACGATGTTGGCCTTCCCAAACGGGGCAAGGCGGGTGGTTCAGGACCCATGATTGGCATCCCGATACAGATTATTTGGGGCGGGGGTGTGCAGCTTTCAAGTAGCTTGCGTCACGTTTTAGGGGCGGACGAACAAGGCGCCTGTGTCATTGCGCTCACCAGGGCGGATAACGCGGGCTGACGTGGGCGGCGTTGAAAACAATCCCCGCCCTTCTTCTAGCGCCAAACGCAGCGTGGCAATCGGTTCTGCTAGGTCCATGCCAAGGGCGACCTTTTCACCGTCGAGTTCCGCCATCGCAGAGAACACGGAGACAAGGCGCGGAACGCCGTTTTCGTTGCGGAAAACAGGGGCTCCGGAGGCTCCGAAATCAATTTCGCAGCTCATCACCAACAGGCCTGCTTGTTGACCCGTGACATTACAGGTTTCTTGCAATGACGGGTTCTCGGCGCGGTCTTTCGCGTAGGATACAACGCCGACTTGCGAACCGCGCAGCATGCTTGTGGACAACTCAAACGGCTCAATGCGGGAGTTACGGATCGGTTGGTCCAGCTGCAACAGCGCCACGTCATAGCGTACAACATCGGACGTCGTATCAGTTCGGTTGTCATAGGACGGATGGATGACTGCATTGCGAACGGACCGTGTGGCCTCGGCGCGGCCGTTGCGCAGACCTGCAAGGAACGAGATACGGTTGAAATCAACGGCTTGCCCGCCGTTGGTTTCGAACATGCAGTGGGCGGCGGTCAACACAAGGTCAGGGGCGATCAACGTGCCCGTGCAAAACCCTTTGCCGTCAATGTCCAAACGGCCAACGGCTTCCCAGCCACGGGCGTCATTTCCGGTTTCCAAAGACTGAAGCGCACTGGTTTGGGCCTGCGCAGATACGGCAGAAAAGACTCCAAAAACCAGTGAAATAAGTAGTTTGCGCATGCTTCGTCCGTTTGTTTCCCTGTAATTAACGCTTCATTAGGGCACAAATGTGGCATGCTACCGCAGGATCGGCACCTCGGGCGCGCGTTTTCTCGGGGCTGTCAGGGCAGGAGGTTTAGGCCCACCCGTCGCCCAATCCAGCAGTTCAACGGTGTGAACAATCGGCACGTCAGTCGCGCTGCCGATTTGCATCATACACCCGATGTTTCCGGCCGCGATAATGTCGGGCTTCACGGCCTCCAGCGTTTGAACCTTGCGGGTCTTAAGTCGCTTGGATATCTCCGGCTGCATCAGGTTGTACGTGCCCGCAGACCCGCAACACAGGTGGCTGTCTGCGGGTTCTGTGACGTTGAAACCAGCCGTCTTTAGCAAATCCTTGGGGAATGTCTTGATCTGCTGACCATGCTGCAATGAGCAGGCCGCATGATAGGCAACCGTAAGATCCGGTGCGCCGCCTGTTGGCAAGTTCAGTTTCATCAGAACTTCGGACACGTCCATTGCAATGTCTGCCACCGCAGCAGCATCATCTGCAGTCTCGGTCTCGCGGAACATATGGCCGTAGTCCTTCACCGTGGTCCCACATCCAGACGTATTGATTACAATCGCATCAAGGCCGTCGTTTTCCATCTCGGCGCGCCATGCCTTGATGTTTTTGGCC
The DNA here is from genome assembly GCF_900185015.1 of Octadecabacter ascidiaceicola. GTDB lineage: Bacteria > Pseudomonadota > Alphaproteobacteria > Rhodobacterales > Rhodobacteraceae > Octadecabacter > Octadecabacter ascidiaceicola. The sequence goes on from NZ_FXYD01000005.1 coordinate 145,724, forward strand.
GCCGCAGCATGGCTTTCAGATGTCTTGCCCATGTGGTGCGTCAGCGCCCCGCAGCACCCTTGGCCTTCTGGGATTACCACTTCAGCGCCTAGCCGTGTGAGAAGGCGGATGGTGGCGTCATTGATATCCGTGTTCAACGCCTTTTGCGCACAGCCCGTCATCAACGCGACGCGCATCTTTTTGTTCTGCACTGGAAACGTTTGCGGATCATCATTGCGCGACACGGGCGGGATCACCTTCGGGGCCATCTCTAACATCGCCCGCAGCCGCGCATCGGGCATGAACGGCGCAAAAGGCCTGCCAATCTTTGCTCCAAGCAGCGCCACACGAAACCGCATCGGATAGGGTAGGATACGCGCCAATACCCAACGTAAAACACGATCGCTCAGTGGGCGTTTATAAGTGTTTTCAATGTACTCACGGGCATGATCGACAAGATGCATGTAGTGCACCCCAGACGGGCAAGTCGTCATGCAAGCCAGGCAGGACAGACAGCGATCGATATGTTTTACCGTCTTTTCATCCGGCACACGCTCGTTCTCCAGCATGTCCTTGATGAGGTAAATGCGCCCGCGTGGGCTGTCCAATTCATCGCCCAAAACCTGATAGGTCGGGCAGGTCGCGGTGCAGAACCCGCAATGCACACAGGTGCGCAGGATTTCGTTTGCCCGTGCTGTACCCGCGTCTTTCAGCTGATCATCGGTAAAGGTGGTCTGCATATCAGGCTCCGCTCGTATTGATCAGCAAGAACAAAAAGGAAATCACAAAGGTCGGAACAAGCGCCCAAAGCATCCGTGACCAAATGTCGATACTTGGCCGCGTAAAAAGGCGCGGTGTTAAAGATACCGCGCCAATGACAACACCGACCACAATTGGCAGGCTGATGACGCGCAACGCTTCGGGCAAGTATTCACCCAGTGCGATTATACCCAGGCCACCAAATGCAGCCGCAACCACCAGCCGCCAATCCCACAACAGTGCCGCCATGATCGTTGCCCCGATGCAGGGCATGATGACAAATCCCAAACCGAGCCCGTTCATCCCATCAACCCCGCATTCATTATCCCGCGCGGGTCGAATTTGTTACGCAGCCCTTTTGATAACATGTTGACCGTCGGGTTTTCCGGTTGAAAGACAGGCACCGCATTTCGTAATGCGCCTGGGCCTTTGATCAATGTTGCGTGCCCGCCACTAAACGCACATTGGCTTTGCAAGTACTCGACCAAAACTTGCCCGCCCAACTCCGCTGAAGGCTCCCCGTCAACGACCTTGGCGCAATCCACCAGTTGGTTTGCGTCCGCCCCGATCCAGACCAGTCCACCGCCCCAATCCGTCATAATGTCGAATGTCGGACCATTCTCATAAGGTACGAACATATTGCGCGTGGCAAAATGCATCTCAGAAAGCGCGGATGGCTGGATCGACATACGCACCACAACATCTTTGCCAGCTAGGGCATCAACATTGCGGATTGCCACCCAGATGCGCTCAGACGCGGTCGGATCATCCACGATCTGAACCTCGCCATAGGATTTGATGAGATCGGCTAGCTTCCCCACACGATAATTTACCGAGTTTTCAAACCCCTCAAGGCGAAGGTGCATCGTACGATCCACATCCCATGCAGCCCCCGACACTTCATATGGGGACCCAAGGGCTGCGGACATTGCGTCAGCTGCTGTTGTTTCATCCAGACCAAAGATGCAAAGGGTAGCTTGTGTTTCCGCACGGGGCAGGACCTTCAGTGATACTTCGCTAAGCACACCCAGCGTCCCGTAAGACCCCGCCATCAGCTTCACCAGATCGTATCCAGTGACGTTCTTCATTACCCGACCACCGTTCTTGATGGTCGTGCCAGCCCCATCCACAAAACGCACCCCAAGTAGGTGATCACGGCACGCACCGACAGAAATCCGCCGCGGCCCGCTGGCGTTCGTGGCAACGATACCGCCAATGGTTGGTTTGCCGGTAGTGCCTAACAAGGTGCGATGATCCATCGGTTCGAACGCGAGCCGCTGGTTCTCGGCCTCGAGCGCCGCTTCGATATCTGCCACGGGGGTTCCGGCCTGCGCCACAATCGTCAGCGCACCGGGTTCATACAAACTAATCCCGTTCAACCCAGCGGTGCTTAACACATCCCCCACAACTGGATTGCCAATGTCGCGGGTGCCGCCGCCACAAATATGCAGCGGCCCTGTTGCGCCCTTCACGGCCTCGGCCAGTTCTTGTTCTGTCGTTACGGTCATTTTCAGCTTCTTTTGTTCACTAAACCTCGGGGGAGCGAAGCGGGGGCTGGCCCCCCTTAACACTAACCTACTCCGCCGCAATACGACGCGATGCGCTGCTGTCGAGCGGGAAAACCTTTGCAGGGTTCAACAGCCATTCAGGGTCAAACACATCCTTCACGGCCATCTGAATATCCAGATCTTGTTGCGCATACTGGTGGGTCATCAGGTCTCGTTTTTCAATTCCAACGCCGTGCTCTCCGGTCAAACAGCCACCTGCGTCGACACATAGTTTCAGGATTTCAGCACCCATCGCCTCGCACAACTCCAGGTCACCTGGTTTGTTGGCGTCATAGCAAATCAGCGGATGCATATTGCCGTCACCTGCGTGGAAAACATTGCCGACTTTCAGGCCAAACTCGTCTGACAATTCCCCGATGCGGCGCAGCACCATCGGCAGGGATGACACAGGGATCGTGCCGTCCAGACACATATAGTCGCTGATCTGCCCAATCGCGCCGAATGCGGATTTGCGGCCTAGCCAAATGCGGGCGGCTTCTTCTTCGTCTTGCGCTTCACGTAGTTCAACTGGATCGTGTTTAAGGGCGATGTCCTTGATCAGGGCAAGTTGTTCGTCAATTTCTTCGGGGGCACCCTCGACTTCGACAATCAACAGTGCTTCGCAATCCGGATAGCCCGCCTTGGCATAATTCTCGGTGGTCTCAATGCACAAACGGTCCATGAATTCGATCGCCACGGGCAACACGCCTGCCTTGATGATGTCCGCCACACAGGCACCTGCAACCTCGTTGTCATTGAACGCCATCAGAACCGGCCGCGCACCCTCGGGCTTGCGTAAAATGCGCAACGTGGCCTCGGTCACGACGCCAAGCTGCCCCTCAGACCCGCAGATCAACCCAAGCAGGTCCAGACCTGCCGCATCCAAATGCGCACCACCGATCTCAGTAATCGTGCCATCCATAAGCACCATCTTCACGCCCATCAGATTGTTCGTCGTCACGCCGTACTTCAAACAATGGGCTCCGCCGGAATTCATCGCGACATTGCCCGCAATCGCGCAGGCCAATTGGCTGGATGGGTCGGGCGCATAAAAGAAATCCATCGCTTCAACCGCGCCAGTGACGCTTAGGTTTGTGCGGCCGGACTGAACGCGGATGTAGCGGTCATCGTAGTTGGTTTCCAACACGCTGTTCAGCCGCGCCACACCCAAAATCACGCAATCCGCCGTGGGCAATGCGCCCCCCGCCAATGAGGTGCCTGATCCGCGTGGGACAACAGGTACGCCCATTTCATGGCACACTTTCAAAACAGCCGCGACTTCCTCGGTTGAGGTTGGAAGCACCGCACATAGTGGCGGGCATTTGTAGGCGGTCAGAGCATCGCACTCATAGGCGCGGACCTCAGATTCGGAATGAATAACGGCACCATCGCGCAAAACACCTTGAAGTCGTTCGACAATTTGCGCCTTTCGTGACAGCACGTTTTGGTTTGGGGTCGGCATTTGCATCGGAAGCATCCTTTAATTGGTAAATAAATATAACCAATTTGATGTCGTGTCTATGGCGTTGAAGCCCGCTAGGGTTTGCGTATGGAATCTATCGCAAATTTTGTTGGCCTGAGCGGGCTAGATATCGTCGCCGTTTTTGTTTTTCTCGGCGTTTGGCAAGGCATTAGTTGGTGGATCGAGCACCCGGCGGCAAAACATCCCAGCGTGACCGTTTTGATGTCTGAATACCGGCGCAAATGGATGATGGTCATGGTCCGGCGAGAGCCCAGAATATTTGACGCTCAAATGATGGCCAGCCTGCGCCAAGGAACTTCGTTCTTTGCGTCTACGTCCTTGTTGGCGATGGGTGGTTTGTTGGCGCTGATCGGCAATGTTGACCCGCTGCAAAATGTCACCATGCAGATCGGCAATCTGGAAACTCCCGCGATGGAGCTTCAGACCAAGTTGATATTGGTGCTCATCTTGTTGGGTAATGCATTCCTAAAATTCGTCTGGTCCAATCGCGTTTTCGGATATTGTTCGGTCATGATGGGCGCGGTCCCCAATGATCCCGACGACGCACAGGCGATCCCATTGGCGCGCAAAGCGGCGGAGCTGAACATCCGCGCCGCGCTAAACTTTAATCGTGGGTTGCGGTCTATGTATTTTGCTTTGGGTGCGGTCGCATGGGTCGCGGGTGCTTGGGCACTTTTCGCGGCATGTTTGGTCATTGGATCGCTTGTCTGGTCTCGCGAGTTCGCATCGCTTCCGCGTGAAATTATTCTAAACGATATTCCTGACACCAAAGCGTGATTTGGAATGGCGGTTTGGTTCTATACGATGGGCCCATGAAATATTTGTCATTCCTGCTGCTCGCAGCTACCCCAGCATTCGCCGACGCACCCGTTGTTGAAGCCGTAACATACAGCGGCGGAAGCTTTAGCGTGAGCCTGTCTCACCCCGATACGGGTTGGGACCACTACGCGGATGGTTGGCGTGTTGAACTCGCGGATGGAACAATCCTCGGCACCCGCGTCCTCGCGCACCCGCATGTGAACGAGCAACCGTTTACACGATCAAGTCAGATTATTGTTCCTGAAGGTGTTGACGAAGTTTTTGTGCGTACGTCGAACAACGTCGATGGTTGGGCTGATGAGACGACACCATTCGCTCTGAACTAACGGGTTAGCGCCGACCCTCGCGCAGCCATGCACCTATCACCAACAGCCCCGCCAACAGCAGTGCCAACCACGCAGGCAGGAGCGGCGACACGCTGACATCCGCCGTGCGGTATGCATCGCGCGGTGTCACCCCGATCCAGCCGCGCCCGAAGGCCACGCGCCCAGCACGCACATCGCGCAGAGACGGCAGGCCGTCCGACATCGTAACGATGCCGCCATTAGTCGATGCCACAAGGTCAGCCAAAATTTCGCCGCTGGCAATCGTCTGTTCGAACTCACGCGGTGCGGCCGGCCCCAAAGCGATAACCGTTTCGATGTCCCCGTCGCGCAAACGATATAACCCGACCTCGGGCGCTTCCCATAATAGTTCGTGTCGTCCTGGTGTTACCTCATCCAAAGTCACAACCGTTTCGGTACCGTCGGGATGGATGATCGTGATCTCGCCGGTTTCTTCGTTCAACGTGCGGCGAATAATGCGCATGCTCAACCCGTTCGGTTCAACCCACAGCGCCTCTTCTTCAAGCTCGGGTTCTTTCATCATCCAGTGGGCAAGGCGGCGCAGAAGTTCCAGCTGCGGCCCGCCGCCCTCAAACCCGCGGTCCCATAACCACGAATGATCCGACGCCATCAACGCCACGCGCCCTTCGCCGATCCGTTCGAGCATCAGCAACGGTTGGGCGTTGATACCAGACATAACAACGGCGGCTTCCTCGCTTGGCAGAACTTCAATCTGGCGTAACCAGCGGCCCCAACCGGGTAGCCCGTCTTCACCCGAATTCGGGGCAAATGCCTCAAGGCCTTCTGTCACCGGATGGCGCTGCCCAAGGTCCGTGATCATCGGCGTAAAGCCTTCTTCATAGACCCGCGCGGTCGGGCGGCCAGGCAACACCGCGCCAAGGGAAGAACGGTAAATACTATCCGCACTGGCATAATCCGGCCCCGCCGAAATCAACACAGCTCCGCCATTTTGCACATAGGTCGCAATGCTTTCGAAATAGGCTGAAGGCAGTATACCGCGCCGCTTGTAGCGATCAAAAATGATCAGATCGAATTCATCAATCTTTTCCAAGAACAGCTCGCGCGTCGGGAAGGCGATCAGAGACAACTCGTTAACGGGAACCCCGTCCTGCTTTTCCGGTGGGCGCAAAATGGTGAAATGCACAAGATCAACCGAGCTGTCAGACTTTAGCAAATTGCGCCACGTACGTTCCCCCGCGTGGGGCTCGCCGCTGACCAACAGCACACGCAAACGGTCGCGCACGCCGTTGATCTGAATGACCGCTTCATTGTTGCGGTCCGTCAGCTCGCCCTCAATCGTGGGTGTCGCAAACTGCATGACGTTCATACCGCCGTGCGGCAGATCAATCGGCAGTTCAACATCTTGGTTCACGGGCACCTGAAACGCCAGCGGTGTACCGCCATCAATCGCAATGGTCAGGTCAACAAAATCGGCGTCAGGTGCCGCACCTTGGTCTTCAATGCGCAACGTCAGCGTCACCGGTTCGCCCAAGATGGCAAAAGCTGGCGCGTTCTTCACCACAAGGCGGCGGTCCCAATCGTCCTCATGCCCAGTCAGCAAAACATGCAGCGGGGCGGGCAATGCGGATGGCGCAACGGGCAAATCATGGGCGCGCCCATCGGTGATCAATACCATGCCAGCCACACGGGCTTGTGGCTCCTCCGCCAAAGCTTCGGACAAGGCCGTCATCAACTCAGTGCCCGCATCATCGACGCCGTCGCCTAGGGTCAAAACCCGTAGCTCTGTGTTCGGGCGGCGGGCGACTTCCGACTGAAGGTTCGCTAGCGCCTCTGCCGACTGTTCGGCGCGGTCTGAAATGCGCTGGCTCGCGCTTTCATCAACAACGGCCACGACAATATCGGAAAGTTGCGCGCGGTCTTCGCGTTGCAAAGACGGGTTCGCAATCGCACCCAATAGAACGACCGCAGCCAGAGCGCGTAGCGCCCACCCCAGCAAACGCCGCCAAACTGCGAACGCTAGGCCAAGCACCACAATCGCAGCGAGGCCATAGAGGACAACCAGCGGCACCAATGGGTCGAAAATGACATTACCAATCATGCGCGACACCCTTGCTTCTTTTGTTCCTTAGACCCCCGCCGGAGGCGCAAGTTGGCCAAGTTAGTTCCCGCATCATCATTGCCCCAACCGATCCAGCAGTGCAGGTACATGCACCTGATCTGATTTATAGTTGCCCGTCAGCACATGCATGATCAGGTTCACGCCAAAGCGCAGCGCGATCTCGCGCTGACGGTTGCCAGCTTGTCCACGCCCAATCGGTACAAGTGGATTCCCAAGCTGATCCGTCGCCCATGCCGCAGCCCAATCGTTGCCGCCAATCACAACCGGTGTGACGCCATCGTTGAGATCGCGAAACGGCATGCCTTCGGATAGTTCAGCGCCCGCAGGCGCGGCCTCGACCCAGACATCACGGCCTGGGTGACGGCCGGGGAAATCTTGCAACAGATAGAATGTGCGCGTCAGTACGTGGTCTTGCGGGATTGGTTCCAGCGCGGGGATATCCAGACCACGGGCAATTGCCTGCAGCTTGCGCCCCGCTGGTGAAGAAGATCCAAACCGCGCAAGGTCAGCGTCGCGGGTGTCAAAAAGGATCATCCCTCCCGAGCGCAAATAGCGGTTCAACTTGGCGTAGGCTTCGCGGGTCGGCAGTTGTTGGTCGGCGGTGACGGGCCAGTAGATGAACGGGAAGAACGCCAGCTCGTCTGCTTCAAGATCAATGCCGACCGGAAAGGATGGCTCAATAGAGGTGCGCTGAAACAGTGTGTTGGATAACCCGTAAAGCCCAGCGTCTGACATTTCGTCAACGCGGGTGTCACCCGTGATGACATAGGCAAGCACAACATCAGCGGTTGAAGAAATCGCGAAACTGTCGTCTTGCGCACGGGCATCATATGGCGCGATGAGCAATGCGATTAAAATCGTCGCAGCAGCACTTGCGCGCGGGCCACGTAGGCGACCAGACAGCGCCAGTGAAGCGACGATATCAACGGTCAGCAGGACCAAAGCCGCAGCCAACAGCCATCCCTTCAGAAGCGTTTCACGGATCACATCCAGTCCTTCAACGACGATGTTTGCAGGCCAGCTCGTCGCCGTAAGGGTTTCTTCAGGACCGATTGCATTCACAGCGATCCGGCGGTCTTCACCCGCATAAAGGCCGGGTAACATCGCTGCGGATGGCTGCGCTGTGGCGAGGTCTTCACCAGCCACACCGGGAAGCGTGTCGGCGCGATCAAGGTCGCCAAATGCATTCAACACGTCTTCTGGCATCCACGTTGTTCCTGTTAACTCATCCGCCGTCGGCGCGGCGGGGCGCGTGGACACCGCAAGGCGTTCCAGCATTTGCACAAACAACCCCGAAATCGGCAGGGTCGACCATTCCGCATTGGCGGTGACGTGGAACAACACGATTGATCCTTCGCCCGAAGACTTGCGCGTCACAAGAGGGGTTCCGTCGGCCAATTGGGCGATAACGCGGCTGGCCAATGTCGGATCCGGTTGCGCCATGACTTGCGCGATGATGGCGACGTCATTCGGGATCGGCAGTCCAAAGAATGGGCTGTTATCCGGAAAAGGAGCAAGCTCTTTTGGTTCGCCCCATGACATCGCGCCACCGATAGATCGGCCCCCAACGCGCAGGCGCACGGGCATCAACGGGTCTTCGTCAATGCGGCTAATATCGCTTGCCGCAAGGCGTGGGCCAGCAAACCGCACGAGCAATCCACCGTTCTCGACCCATTCAATCATGGTGTCGGTTTCAATGGCTGTGAGGGTCGCGACATCGGCGAGGATAATCACATCTGGATTGGCAAGAAGCACGTCTTCGAGCGTGCCGTCGATCAGATCAGCCGTCGGGATAAGCGCCTGTTCAAGGTAGTGAAGCGGGGAGAGAAGTTCCAACGCTTCACGTTCGCTAGCGCCTGCCAGCAATGCCACTTCGCGGCGTTTCAATGCGTCATCGGTTAGGGTGACGGCACCCGCTGACCGCACACCTTGGATTTCAAATCGGGTCACGCGGTTGCGCAATTCAGGGGGCAGATCGAAGGTCGCCGCTGTTTCGGTACTGCCGACCTCAAAACTGGCAGGGGCGGTTGCGAGTTGGCGTTCGATGCCCGCAGGATCAAGGCCGATTGCGGCGACACTTACTTGCGAGCCAACACCGCCTACCGCGCGTAAAACGGTTACGGAAACGTCGCCGTCAACGACCTGCGCTGCGCGCAACCCGAAGACGGGGCGCGGGGATTCAAAAGCTGTTACTGTGCCGTGAGTTTCGAGCGCTGAGAGTAGCGTGTCACGGCTGTCGCGAGCGAGGCTATCAGACATCCAGAATGTGTCGAAGGATCCGGTCAGGCTTTCGGCCCATTTCGTGATTGCATCAGCGTCCGGCGTAAACGGGTGCGGCGTGAGTGCTGGGATGCGTTGCTGAACGGCTTGGGCATCTTGGAATACTGGCGCTTCTGGTGGCAGATCGGTGAGAGTCACGAGCGCTGCAGGCCGACCATCGCGCGCGGCTTCGGCCAAGGCGGCATCAATACGGTCGACGCGGCGCGGCCAATCGCGGGCGTCGGCCCATGTACCATCAACAAGGATCAGCAAGGGACCACTGCCTGGTGTTTCCTCGTCGGGATTGAGGACAGGCCCAGCGAAGGCTGTGATGATCGCTGCAACGGCGAGAAGCCGCAGGAGCAGCAACCACCACGGGGTGCGGTCTGTTTGGGTGCTGTCATCCGTGAGCCCAAGGAGCAAGGCAACACCGGGAAAGCGGCGTCGGATTGGCGCGGGCGGGACGGCGCGTAGCAGTAGCCACAAGATTGGCAGGATGAGCAATCCGAGGAGCAGCCACGGGGCGGTGAAGGCGATAGGACCGATGTTCAACATTATTTAGTCCACCCGCGCAGGGGCGCTGCCCCGTCCTTCGGACTCCCCGGGATATTTATGAAACAAAAGCAAACACGGGTCATGCGCGGCGTTCCAGTGCGGTGTAGGTCCACAGAAGGGCCGAGGTCGCAGAGGCGTCCGTGTGGTGGGTGTGGAACTGCCAGCCCGTTGCGCGGGCGAGTTGGGATAGGCGATCTTTGCGTTCTGCAAGGCGGTTTAGGTAGCGCGATTTCAGGTCGCGGGCCTTTAGGGTTTCGTGACGCAGGGTGCCTGACATAGATTCAAAAATAGTGCGGCCATCGAAAGGAAAGGCCTCTTCGGTTGGATCAAGGACTTGAACCAAAGCGCCGCGCACATCGCGTTCAGCCGCTTTTCCCATCGCGGTTTCGATCGCCGATAGGTCGCCCATGAAATCGGAGACAAACAGGGCGCGGGAATGGGGAAGCATGCCATCCGCGTTTGGTGTTCCGAAGTCGTCAGTGTGGTCTTCGGACAGCAGGGTCGCCATTTGGCTGATTTGGGTTTCACCGCGACGGGGCGGCAGCAGATCGCCGGTGAGACCAACGCGTTCGCCACCGCGCAGCAGCAGGATTGCGGTGGCCAAGGCAAGGGCGCGTGCGCGGTCCGCTTTGGTGGTGCCGTCTTTCAGGGATGTGAAGGACATCGACGCGGATTGATCGACCCAAAGCAAGATAGATTGCGCGATTTGCCATTCTTTATCTTGCACGAACTGCGCGTCAGATCGCGCTGAGCGCCGCCAGTCGATGGCGCGCATTTCATCGTGGTTTTGCGCGGGACGGTATTGCCAGAACGTATCGCCCTGACCTGCGCGCCTGCGCCCGTGATCACCCACCATCACCGTCGCGGCAAGGTGTTCCGCCTCTGCCAGCAGGGGCGGAAAGGGGGCGGCGAGGGCTTCGGCGCGCGACCTTAAGGTGAGGGGGGCGTCACTCATGCGGCTTTGGAAACGCTTGTGATTTGAGTCGCGACTTGGTCGATGACATTACTGAGGCTTTCGCCCCGTGCGCGGGCTGCGAAGGACAGCGCCATGCGGTGGGTCAACACGGGGGCAGCCATTGCGCGTACGTCTTCGGCTGAGGGGACGAGGCGACCATCAAGCAGAGCATTGGCACGCACGGTCAGCATCAGAGCTTGCGCCGCACGGGGGCCGGGCCCCCAGCTGACGGTATCCTTCACGATTTCAGGTGCGGTTTCATCGTCGGGACGGCAGGCGCGCACGAGGTCGAGGATCATTTCTACAATCGCGTCACCAACTGGCATGCGACGCAGCAGGGTTTGTGCCTCAAGGAGTTCATCGGCGGTGAAAACAGCGCTGGCTTCTCCCTCAATTACGCCTGTGGTGGCAATCAGAATATCGCGTTCGGTTTCGCGGTCTGGGTAGGGGACGTCAATTTGTACGAGGAAGCGATCAAGCTGCGCCTCAGGCAGAGGGTAAGTGCCTTCCTGCTCAATCGGATTTTGCGTGGCGAGCACGTGGAAAGGTGTTCCAAGAGCGCGGTGTTCACCTGCGATGGTCACTTCTTTTTCCTGCATCGCTTGCAGCAGCGCGGACTGAGTACGTGGTGAGGCGCGGTTGATTTCGTCAGCCATCAGTAGCTGGCAGAATACGGGGCCTTCGATGAAACGGAAATCGCGGGTGCCATCAGCGGATGTTTCCAGAACCTCAGAACCGAGGATATCTGCGGGCATCAGGTCAGGGGTGAACTGGATACGGTTGCCGTTTAGGCCCATCACCGTAGACAGCGTGTCGACTAGCATCGTCTTTCCCAAGCCGGGCAAACCGATAAGCAGCGCATGCCCACCACATAGAAGCGAGGTTAATGTCAGGTCCACGACACTGTCTTGCCCGATAAAGCGTTTGGCGATGGATGTGCGGGCCTCGGCCAGCTTGTCGCCAAGGGTTTCGATCTGGGTCACAAGCTCTGCGTCGGAAGGCATGGCGTTCTCTTTCTTATGAGGCATATAATCGCCGGATAGTTGAACAGATATCGCAGGTAAGCCCAATGGGGAAAACAAACGAAAGTGATGGATCGGTGACTGTTTCGGCGGAAAGTCTCGCATCTTCGGCGCGTGCCGCTGCCAAAGGGCGCGGATTACCCCCTGTAGAGACGTGGAATCCACCGTTTTGTGGCGATTTGGACATGCGGATCGCGCGGGACGGAACATGGTTTTATTTGGGAACTCCGATTGGCCGACTTGAGCTGGTGAAGCTGTTTTCGACCATTATCCGCAAGGATGGCGATGATTATTTTCTGGTGACACCTGTCGAAAAGGTCGGAATCACCGTCGAGGACGCGCCGTTCGTGGCCGTGGATTTTGAACGCGTGGGCGACAATTTGCGGTTCGAAACAAATGTCGGGGATTTTGCAGTTGCGGGGCCAGAGCATCCAATTCGCGTGGTGCGTGATCCGGAAACAGGTGAGCCGAGCCCCTATGTTTTAGTGCGTCGAAACCTTGATGCGTTGATTGATCGCAAATCGTTTTACCGGCTTGTCGATATCGGTGAAACCGCGACGCACGACGGTACTGACTGGTTTGGTGTGCGATCTGGGGGTCAGTTTTTCCCGATTATCCCAGCTGCAGAACTGGACGTTTAGTGTCCCGTTTCTGTGCAAACCTGACGATGTTGTTCACTGAGTACCCGCTTCTTGAGCGCCCTATGGAGGCAGCAAAAGCAGGGTTTAGTGGGGTCGAAATTCTGTTTCCCTATGATGTAAATGCGGCTGAGTTGGGATCTGCATTGGCGCGGGCAAAGATGCCACTGGCTCTGATAAATTGCCCTCCACCGAATTACGCAGATCCTGACGGGCCGCGCGGGTTTGCCGCTGTTGTTGGCGAGGAAGACCGGTTTAAGCAGTCGTTTCGCCGCACGATCCGATATGCAGGGGCGCTTGGCGCGGAACATGTGCATATCATGGCTGGCGTTGCTAAGGGGCCGGCTGCGCGGGCGTGTTTTGTCGAGAACTTGAAATGGGCAGCGGCCTTTGCGCCAAAGCAAAGTCTGACGATTGAACCGATCAATACGCACGACATGCCGGGGTATTTCCTGAACAGTTTCGATTTGGCGCTTGAGGTGTTGGATGAAGTCGACGCACCGAACCTGAACTTACAGTTTGATGCCTACCACGCATCCCGAATCGAAGGCGATATTTTGGGTGTTTGGGACAAGGTGCGCCATAAAGCGGCACATATTCAGGTCGGCGGGGTGCCAGATCGACATGAGCCTGAAGGTGGCGATTTCAATTACCCTAGTTTCTTTAAGTTATTGGAAAAGAATAAATATAGCGGTTGGATCAGTGGTGAATATCACCCCGCCGGACGCACCGAGGAAAATCTTTCTTGGATCAGCTGACATGCTGCTGACAGTATGCTGTCAGCAAGGGTATGACAGAGAGGCCTCATCAACAAACCAATGGAGATGAGAAATGACTGAACAACCAATGATCGCATGGATCGAAATTCCGGTGACTGACCTCGACGCATCGCATAAATTTTATGACACAGCCTTCGGCTGGTCATCGCAGCTGGTGACTGACATGGGACCGAACCCGATTGTAATTTTGAACGGCGCAGACAACGGCGGCGGTGGCCATTTGTACCCGGGCAAGCCTGCCAAAGAGTCTGGTACAACCGTTCATTTGACCGTGACTGATACGCTCGAAGCGACGGCAGAGCGCGTGAGCAAAGCTGGCGGTCAGGTGCTTGGGCCGGTCGTGGATATTCCATCAGGTCGTTTTCAGTACATGACGGATTTGGATGGTAATTCTGTCGGCATGTTCGAACTTAAAGCCGCTTAATGAGACGCGCCGACCGCCTTTTCCAGATTGTGCAATATCTGCGAGGCGGTCGGCTGCTTACGGCCCAAATGCTGGCTGAACGTCTCGAGGTCACGAAGCGGACCGTGTACCGTGATGTGGCGGACCTAATTGGCTCTGGCGTTCCAATCGAAGGTGAGGCCGGCGTCGGATATGTGATGAGGGCGGGGTATGACCTGCCACCGCTTATGTTCAATTCAGAAGAAATCGTCGCTCTTGTTGCCGGCGCGCGGATGATCCGCGCATGGGGTGGCGCGTCTATGGCGGCGGCTGCTGAAGAAGCGCTGGTAAAAATCGAAGCCGTACTGCCCGATGAGGCCCGCGCGAAGGCTGCGGCGGTTCCGGTGCATGCGTTCACGATGCACAACATGACGGATGAAATTCGCGCACGGATTGACCGGATTGAAACAGCCGCTGACGGGCGTATCCGGTTGGAGCTGGACTATGCGGACCAGTTCGGCGTGACCTCGCTGCGCATTATTCGTCCGCTGGGGCTGTGGTTCTGGGGAAAGGTCTGGACCGTCGTAGGCTGGTGCGAGTTGCGCGACGATTTCAGGATGTTCCGGTTGGATCGCATCAACGGCATGCAGGAGATCGGACCGTTTAAGGTTGAAAAAGGCCAATCTCTGTTAGATTTTTATGCGTCACAGGACCGCGGAATGCCGCGTTAGGTGTGGTCGCCGAAGGCAAGCGTTGGATGCCTCCGGCGGGGATATTTGTGAAACAAAAGCAAGGTTAGTTGCTTAGAGATTGCGCGAGCCGCATGAGTTGGACGGCTTCGGTGCGGTAGCCGAACTGGTCGTCGCCACGGTTGGCATTTGCCAACGCGATGGCGTCGTCCCATCCCCAATCGTTGAGGTAGGTGTCATCTCGCATCAGTTGCCCAAAGCCCGCGATAGAGGCCGCGAAGAGGGCTTCCGTGCCAGGTGTGCCGGTGCTGGAGAACGGGGTTTCAATCAGCTGGCTGGTGTCTTCGCCGGGGGCTTTGTAGCGCAGGCGTAGGAAGCCGAGTTCGTCGGATGTACTGGTGGTTTCAGCCGCTTGGTAGCGTAGCGGATCAGACAGTTGTGCGGGGCTGCCTACCGGGGTGATTTCATAGATCGCGGTGACCGTGTGACCCGCACCGAGTTCGCCTGCATCAACAGCGTCATTGTTGAAATCTTCGCGATTTAGCGCGCGGGTTTCATAACCGATGAGACGGTATTCAGCGACAGTGGCGGGGTTGAACTCGACTTGGATTTTCACGTCATTTGCAATGGGGAAGAGCGCGCCGGTGAGGTTATCTACGAGGACTTTCTGCGCCTCAGACAGGGTGTCGATGTAGGCTGCGGTTCCGTTGCCGTTTTGCGCAAGCGATTGCATCGTGGCGTCTTGCAGATTGCCACGCCCGAAGCCGAGGACGGACAGGTAGGTGCCGCTGTCGCGCTTGTCCTCGATATAGGTTTCCAGACCGCGTGGGTCAGAAAGGCCGACGTTGAAATCGCCATCCGTGGCAAGGATCACGCGGGACACGTCACCATCATCCGTCATCGTTTCCGCCATTGTATAGGCCGCTTCAATCCCGCCTTGGCCGTTGGTGGACCCACCTGCACGCAGGTCGTTTAAGGCCTTGAGGATCGCGGTGCGATCAGAGGCTTGTGTCGGTTCCAGCGCGATGGAGGTTGAGCCCGCATAGGTGACTATCGCGACTTCATCTTCGGGGCGCAAATTATCCAGCATTAGGCGGAAGGACTGACGCAGAAGGGGCAGTTTATCCGCACTATCCATACTGCCCGATGTGTCGATCAGGAACACGAGGTTCAGCGGCGGGCGGTCCTCGACGGCAGGCATTTCGCCTTGGATGCCGATGTGAACGAGCTGCGTGTTTGCGTTCCATGGGGTTTCGAACACGTTGACGGTTGGTTGGAAGGGCGCATCGCCTTCGGGTGCGGCGTAGGCGTAGGGGAAGTAGTTGATCAGCTCTTCGATGCGCACGGCATCGGGCGACGGGAGTTGCCCGCGTGTGAGCGAGGAGCGCACGAGGGAATAGGCGGCGGTGTCTACGTCGATGGAGAAGGTCGAAACCGGTTCTTCGGTGGTGATTTTCAGCGGGTTTGGGGCTTCGTTGGCGAAGGTTTCGGTGTTGGGTGTGGAGGGTTGCATCCACACCTCATCAGCAGCCATGTCAGTACTCCCAAAAAACAAACCACCTACAGGAGTTTGCTCAAGTGAGCGAAGGGGTGCAGATGAAGATTCGGGTGCCACCATTTGCGGTGCAGCTTGCTGAACTGCACCTCGAACTACACTTTCCTGTGCAATGCTTTCTTCCTGCACGCGTACGGCAAGTCCTTCTGTCCGCGGTTCAGGGCGTGTTTGGGCGACGACAGGAGCATCCTCGTCAACCGTGGAGAATGTCGAGCTAGCTTCTAGTGCCATGTCTGCAGTGGGCTCGATGCGGTCAAGGAGGTCTACCACAAGCTCGGCTTCCTCAGCTTGGGCAGGCTCGATAGAGACAGATCCGATTTCTGCGTCATCGACGGGCAGTGTTTCAGGTGCAGCCACCTTCGCGGTTGTCGAGATGTTCAAAATATCGCGCCCTTGCGGGGTGCCGATCATGAAGCCGCAGGCGACGATGGCGGTGGTGACGGTCAAACCGCCACGGGATGTCAGTTTGCTCAGCATGTCTTTTACTCCAGTCCATTTTGTTGGTCTGGGAGTGAGACGGGCGGGGTCACGTGATCCTTGGAGATCGGCGAAGTTTTTCTGTGCGAGGGCGATATTTTCCGCGCGGCGCTGGGCATTTGGTGCGGGCGTTGCGTCGTCCATTGCGGACTTGAGGTCGTCTAGGTTGAATTCATCACTCATGCTACGCCCTCCTTTTCCTTAAGGGATTTCAGGTGTTTGCGGGCCTCAGAGAGGCGCCAGCTAATGGTGCCTTCCGAAACTCCAAGGATTTCGCCTGCCTCGGCGTGGGTCATATCATCTAGCACGAGGGCCAGTGTGTCGCGCAGATCAGGGGCGAGTTGGCCCATAGCGTGTGCCAGCCAATCAGCGCGTTCGGCGTTTTCGCTTATCACGGCTTGGCGGTTCAATTCCCAATCGCCCCAACCATCGGCGGCCTTGCCATGGGTGGCCTGTTTGCGGCGACGGTCATGGGAGGCGTTCACGGCGACACGGTACAGCCATGTGGTGACTTTTGATTGGCGTTTGTAGCTGGCGAGTTTTGCGGGCAGGGCGGCGCAGATGTCTTGGGTCAGATCCTCGGCTTCGTGCTGTGATCCGGTGAGGCGAAAACACAGGCGATATAAGCGGTCGTACTGACGGTTGATCAGGCTTGCAAAAGCCTGTCCATCACCATTTGCCGCCGCTTGGGCCAAGTCTTCGTCGCTCACTGTCATACGCATCACTAGGGTATGACGGGGTGCGGAGGTCAATCCTTGGAATAAATTTTAAAAAGGTTTTGTGACGACGACCCAGAGGATGGCAATAACGCCTAATACGCTGATTTCGTTGAAAACGCGCAGGTACATGTCGCTTTCGCGAAATTCGCCGCGTTTGGCACGCATCACCATGCCGCCGGTCATCATGTAGTGAACACACAACAACGCCACGAGGCCGAATTTCACGATCACCCAAGTGTCGAACTGGAAAACGGCGGCGCCAAGATAGATGCCAGTGAGCAGAGCGAGCACCATAAGGCCGGCGGAAAAGCGATAGAGACGGTAAGTGAGGTCTCCAAGCGGGCCGAACTCGCCCGTTTTGTCGTGGTCGCGTTTCCAATAAATCAGCGCGCGGGGGACGGCGAAGATGGATGTCATCCACCCCATCACGCTTAGGATATGTATGATTTTGATCCAGTCCATGACGCGTTAATGGCGCAAGCAATGGGCGCGTGCAAGCGGCCCGAGGCAGCGATGGGCTGTCAGGCGACGGGTGTGCAGGGTTTGTGATGTGTTCCACCAAAAAGGCGGGGCCGTGGGGGTGTTTTATGCCCCCGAGGTCTATTGCGCTGCGACCTGTCTCTGCACCCGATTTGCGTGTTTGCGCATGGGTGGTCCATGAGACCGGCTGCCGTTTTGAAATCCTAGGCGTGTGCAGTGTGGTGGCCGAACACGGGTTAACCAAGGATGAAGATACGTTGGTCAGGTTAGCGAAGTATGACGCGAGCGTTCGGTGGCTGTTGCGCCCACACTCTAAAGCTACGCCGTGACCCGAGGCCCGAAAGCCCCGGATTTGATTTTAAACGGACATGCAGATGTATTTCATTTCCATGTAGTCATCCATGCCGTGGTGGCTGCCTTCGCGGCCCAAGCCGGATTGTTTGACGCCGCCAAACGGGGCGACTTCCGTAGAAATGATGCCTGTGTTTACGCCGACGATGCCGTATTCCAGCGCTTCGGCCACTTTATAAACGCGGCTGAGGTCTTTGGCGTAGAAGTAGGACGCGAGGCCAAAGATTGTGTCATTGGCCAGTGCGATCACGTCGTCTTCATCTTCAAATTTGAACAGCGGTGCGAAGGGGCCGAACGTTTCATCTGTGCTGACGAGCATGTCTTTCGTGGCGCCTGTAACAATCGTTGGTTCAAAGAAAAGCGCGCCGAGGTTGGAAGGGTTGCCACCCGTGAGGATGTCACCACCCTTTGATACTGCGTCGGCGAGGTGTTCTTTGACTTTTTCAACGGCCGAGGGTTCGATCAGCGGGCCGAGGGTTGTGCCATCTACGAGGCCATCACCCATGTTCAGTGCCTCAACCGCGACCTTCAATTTCGCGGCGAACTCATCATAGACGCCCGCTTGGACATAGATGCGGTTCGCGCAAACACAGGTCTGGCCGTTGTTGCGGAATTTACAGGCGATGGCTCCGATGACGGCCTCATCGAGATCCGCGTCGTCAAATACGATGAACGGTGCGTTGCCACCCAGTTCCATAGAGCATTTCATGACCTGATCGGCGGCCTGTTTCAGCAGGATGCGACCGACTTCGGTTGAGCCAGTGAAGGTCAGTTTCTTCACATGTGGGTTTTCGCAGAATTCCTTGCCCACGGCAGACGAGGACGTCGATGTAACAACGCTGAACAGGCCAGCGGGTATGCCAGCTTCTTCGGCGAGCTTTCCCATCGCGAGGGCTGACAGAGGCGTAAGTGATGCAGGGCGGATCACGAAAGAACAGCCAGCGGCCAGTGCAGGTGCAACTTTGCGTGCGATCATGGCGTTGGGGAAATTCCACGGCGTAATGCCAGCGGCGACGCCGATGGGTTGTTTGATCACAGTGATGCGTTTGTCGGGCATGTGGCCGGGAATGGTTTCACCGTACGAACGCTTGGCTTCTTCGGCGAACCATTCAACGAAGGACGCACCGTAAGCGATTTCGCCGCGTGACTCTACCATTGGCTTGCCCTGTTCGGCGGTCATGATGATCGCGAGATCTTCTTGGTTGGCCATCATCAGGTCATACCATTTGCGTAAAACGTTGGCGCGGTCCTTGCCGGTGCGGGCAGCCCATGCGTGGCGCACCTGTTCGGCGACCTCGATCGCGTCCGCAATTTCCTCGCGGCTCAGATCGGCGACCTGTGCGATAACGTCGCCACGTGCAGGGTTGGTTACGTCAAATGTTTTACCTGACTTGGCTTGCACCCATTTGCCGCCAACAAAGGCGTCGGTGCAGACGAGTTCAGGGCGGCTTAGCATCGATTTGAGGTCTGTTTTGGAATCAAGCATGGTTTTCTCCGGCATGGGTTCGGCGTACATTTACGCCAGACTGACGCATTGTCCATAATGAGGTTTCATGACACCTGACCAAGCCTATGCAAATTCGGCCTACATTCCGAATGGTGAGAGCTATTACGGAATGTGGGAGGCAAAGGCTGCAGCGTTTCGCAAGGACCAAGGCGCGGCGCGGATTAGTGAGCAGGGTGAGATTTATGCACCCAAAACGGCGATCCGCGGCACGGTCGTGTTTGTGCATGGCGGCTACTGGCTGGCTGGCTCGCCTTCAATGTTCTCACATTTGGCGGCAGGGGCTTTGGCCGCGGGGTTTGTCTGCGCGTTGCCGTCTTATACCTTGGCGCCGGACGCGCGGATTAGCGATATGACGCGACAGATTGCAGACAGGGTTAGTGAAATTTCCCAAGTGATGGATGGGCCGTTGTATCTGGTTGGACATTCGGCAGGTGGTCATTTGGTGGCACGGATGGCTTGCGCTGACATGGCGGCAGGTTGGTCGTCTCGCGTGCATCGGATCATGGCGATTTCGCCCTTAAGCGATCTGGCACCGTTGATGGACACATCAATGAATGCGACGTTGCGGATCGATGCGGCCGAAGCAAAACGTGAAAGCCCGACCCACCACAAGCCGCAAGATATCCCCGTGACAGCTTGGGTTGGCGGTGGTGAGCGGCCCGCGTTTCTGGATCAAGCGAAGTGGCTGCACGACGCATGGGACTGTGATTTAACGGTTGAGGGCGAAAAGCACCATTTCGATGTGATAGAAGGTCTAGAAGACCCGACCAGCGCGATGATGCGCGCGCTTTTTAGGTAACCTCAAACGCGCCAGCATACCGTAGAACTGGTGTATCATTGAGGGTGTAGTGCAACCCGTAAAAAGCCGCCTCTGAGATAAGGACTAGAGTATTGCTCGTCCCGACTTGGTGAAACAGTCCGTCAGGATGTTGCGTGAGCATCGGGATCGCAACGCCGATCCGTTTCGGCCCGAATACGATTTCGATTTCATTTGTGTCGATTGTTGCATCGGGCAAATCACGGGTTAGCGGTTCAGGTTTGTTGCGCCCCATTGGTTTTAGGCAATAGTCGGTCGCTTCAAGCTCTGACGCGAAAGAACCGTGAAAAACATGGAGGCGATTGGCGTTGGCAGGGTTCGCAACTTGGGTATTCTCCATTGCGCGGGTGTCACGGCGCGGATTAACAACGGTCGTGTATGGCAGGACCCTGCGCCACGGGATGAGGCTCGTGAATGGAAAGAACAAGATCTTAAAGAGTTCGCGCACTAGATTTTCGAGTTAGCTCCTGACGTGCGGTATGCGTTTAACATGCGTGCAAGGACGGCAGATTTCCATAATTTAGTTCACGTTGACAAAAACTGACACCGCCAGCGCAGATAAAGGTGGTTTTGCGCGCAATGTGACTGTTAGTGTTCACGAAAGAAATCTTCACTGAGGACCGAAATGCAGTTTGCCCCCCGTTATATTCGTAATGCGTTAGGTGTTTTGTGGGTCTCCCTACTTGCAGCATGTTCTTCCGAGGTTGAAGTCGAAGTCATTGGTGGCGTGCCGGCGACTGAAATCGTCGAAGGTTACGGGGTGCTCGAAGATGGTGATTACACGTTGCCACCGATCCCGCCGGAGTATCTGCAAGGCGTAAACCAACGTGCAATCGTCGAATATAACGGGCCGGAACGCGCTGGCACGATCGTTATCGATCCACACGCAAAGCTTTTGTATCTTGTTGAAGATGACGGCATGGCGCGTCGCTATCCGATTGCCGTTGGCCGGCAAGGCGCGCGAATGAGCCGCCCGTCAACGATCCAGTTAAAGCGTGAATGGCCGGGTTGGACACCGACTGCGAATATGTTGCGCAGGCAGCCGGAAGTTTATGGCCCGTTTGCGCAGGGTGTAGAGGGTGGATTGGCAAGCCCGCTCGGTGCGCGTGCGTTGTATTTGTTCCAAAACGGCCGCGACACGCATTTCCGCATTCATGGGACCAACGATCTGCCGTCTATTGGGAACTCTGGTTCTGCTGGCTGCATCCGCATGTTCAACCACGACATCATTGATCTGTACCCACGTGTGCCAAATGGCACGCGCGTTGTTGTTCGTTCAATGGCCCAATCGATTGAGTTGGAGGGCGAGGAGCTTGCCAATCGCGGTGTAATCCTTGCGCCGAACATCGTTGATCCGGACTTGATTTATGGCACCGGTGATGCGGTCGATGATGCGGTTGAAGATAACGGCGATGATGTTGCGGCGGGCGGTCCTTTGGATTCGGGCACTATTTCTGGCGGTTAATAAACAATACGCAGTACCGCGATGCCGGACCACAACAAATGGCCCGCATAGAACGACCAGAAACACAGGCAAAACAATCCGAACCGTAGCAAGTGTTGGTCATAGGTGTGGCGTACGATCATGGCGGAGAGGGGGTAGGCGACAAGGGTGCCTACCAGCAGCATTCCGATCCCAGAAAAAGAGTCCCATGTGCCTTGAAAAATGACCATGACGGCGAGAACGCCGGGAAGCCAAGGAAGCCAAGAAACCACAACCAATGGGGCAACAAACGCCAGACAGAACGCGCCGATGACGCGGCCTCGGGTTGGGTGGAAGGTTTCCCAGATTTGGCCCTTGGTTGATCGGATTAACCACCATAGCGACGCTAGCCCGTAACCCAAAATTAGCGCGAATCCTATTGTAAAGAGCAATGGAACGGGGGGATTGAACGGCGAAGCATCCATCAACGCGGGCCGTCGCCCTAAATGGTAGCCTACGAAAATGATCCCACCCAAACACAGGGCAAGAAGGCGTGGTGGGGAATATACCTGAACGGCGTTCATAACGCTCTTATACGGACGCCACTCAGAAAATGCAAAGGTCATTAAAACCTGACCGGCTGGCGCAAATTTTCCGTTTTCTTCCTACTCGCGCCATGAAATTGTCGTTAACAATACCTACATAACCCACAACAGTTTATTGCAGTGAGGAAAACGATGGCCGATTTTGACGCACAGATCCGTAAATCCCAGACAGAGGTTGCACAAGCTCAATCCAAGATTTCAGAACTTACCAGCCGGATTGAAACCGCGCGCCAGAAGATGGCAGAGGGAACGGACATTGCCGTTGATATCGAGAACGCCTCGCTTGAAGACGTGCATGCCCACACGGAACTGATGAACGCGAATATCGCTGAGCTGATTATGGGTCTGGACGATGTAACATCCGGTTTTCAGCAAGACTTCGACGAGATGCGATCTAAAACTGGCTGGGAAAGCTTCGTTGGCTTCTTTAGTGGTGCCAAGTCGGATTCCATGCGCGAAGAGCGGATGCGTTCTGCCTCTGTGGATGACAAGCTGCAAGATTTGATTTCGAAGTCTGACGTGATCACCAAGCTGCTGGAAAACCAGCTGCTGATCTTGGAAGACCAAAAAACCAAAGTCGAAGGCAACCTTGGTGGCACGTTGAGCGAACGCGAAGCCGTTGTTGGTGAGCTTGAGGCGATCCGTGCTGAAATTCTGAGCATGGACCCTGCGATCATCACGCTTGAAAACAAGATTTCCGTTGAACAGGACGCGGCTGCGCGCACCAAGCTGGAAACAGAACTCGCGGCGCTGAACACGGCCTATAACGAGGCTGTTCAGCAAGAGCAGGTGAAGCTTGCGAAGTCCCAAACGCTGGAGCGTTACATCGAGAAGGGTAAGACCTGGATCGACAGTTTGCAGAACCAAGCGGCGACGCAAATGGTGCTGATCAACAAGCTGCAAACAGACACCAAACAGCGCGTTGTGCTGTATGATGCCCTGACGAAATCCTTGAAGACCGCGCAGCAACAAGACGTGGCGCACCGCATCAACGAGATCGGCGTGAAGACGGACCAAGAAGCACAAACCGCGATGGCTGCGATTGGGTCCGCCACGAACGCGCGGATGGCCGAGATGATGGAAGCCCACGAGGACCACATGGTGTTCGCCCGTGAAGTGCTGGAGCAAAAGGCCAAGGCCGATGAGCGGTTTATGCGACGGTTCCAGAAAATCGTCGAGAAGCACGACAGCAATGAATATGGGGCTTGATGACGGGCAGATCAAATGAACTGGTTTCTTAGTTTGAATCTGCTGAATAAGGTCTCTGCCGTAATTGCAGCGGTTTCCGGAATTGTTTTGGTCTTTGCTGTGGCAACGGCGAACCGAGATTATACAATAGTGAGTGCAGGAATTGGTTTGATCGCTTTGTTAAAGGCGCTCAACCTTTTTACTGACAACGGTTATTTTGACGGCGCAGGCGGCGGCAGCGACGGAGGAGATGGTGGTTGTGACTGACACCCCGCTCGACCATTTCCAGCTTGAAGACACCCGCGTCACGCGGCGCTATTTTGGCAAGTTTGAGAAGATAATTGGTTATCTGGGTCGCGTCGCGGCGACGCTTGAGGCGGAGAACCGTTTGTCCAAGCGCGATGTCGAGGTGATGACGCGCTATATTGTCGGGCTGAATTACACCTTTCAGGCGCTGGCGCATAAGTACCATTTTTCGGGTCGGTTTGCCCATGCGGGTAAGTTGACGTTTGATCGTGTGGAAAGCGGATTTCCCGTTCACAACGAACTTCTGAGCATGGCGAATGATGCGGCGCAGGCTGATAAACATCTTGCGGGTATGCGCTCGGTTGAGCAGCTTAAGCAAGACATGGTGCGGGTGATCCTGAACGAACAGGAAATCCCGACGAAGCTGCAATACGCGTTGAGCCAACGGTTGTATTACGAAGAGCTGTCCAAGGGCGAACTGTTCTGGGCACGCAATGATCCGACGGCGATTTGGCTTGGCAACAAACACCAGATGCGGCGTGAATTTTTGATCCATTGGGCCGTCTATGACAGCCAGATCAACCTGCCCACGATCTACATGATGGAGGTCGAGGACACGGGGCGCATTGGTTTGCCAAAGGACGATCGTCGCTGGCCCGAAGTGCAGGCCCATTTGATGGCGCAAAGCCTAGGCGGATTGAAACTGCTGACCATCGCCAAAGGGTTCGACGAGGACTTCGACGACCTGCACCCCAAACGCCTGCGCCGTTTCCATGTGGGCCCGATGTATTCCAATGCGTTCACCCGTCAGGCGGGGCCATTGCGCGAAGTGCTTGAATTGGCCCGCGCACCCGTGGGCGAAGACTGGGCGCTGGTTTGGACGGAAGAAGAATTGGTAAGCTCGGAAACACGGCGCGAGAAATCCGGCTGGTTCGGAACGGTTGAGCGCGAGACCTTTGCGCTGGACCCGTTCGCAGGACATGGAGCCGAGTCCGGTGCCACGAAAGTTGAACGCAGCATCATCCTGCCGCAACGCCCGTATCAGGCCCTCGAAGAACGCAAGCCGGCGGGGTTCAATGACGTGCGCAAGTTTGTGGTTTCGCCGAACGGCAGCGTGTTGAGTTATAAGTGAGATCTACAATGCGTAAATGGAATGATATCGAACTGGACGACGCGAAAACGTTCTTTGAGTTTGCAAAGAAAGAGTACGTCAGGGTCATCGGAATGGCCTTTTTGTGTTCTATGAGTTTTGTACTTTGGTCCCTCGCAGATGACCCAAGCGAGCGAACAAGGTTCTATCCCTTCCTATTGCCTGCGGCGGTTCTTGGAATGCCCTGCTTTTTTCTATCACTCCGTCAGAAATTTAGGAAACTCCAAAGAGAAGAGACCCGAAATGAGCCAGACAAGTGACACGATGGAGCTGCGCGAGGAAGACGTCGCGAAGCATTACGAAGCGGCCACGGCGATGGTCATGGGGTTTGATCACACGCCTCGGATTGCGGAAACCAAGGAGGCTGCTGCGCCTGAGAAATCCAGCGGCATCGGTACGCGACGACGGTTTCGCACGACCACGCCTGGATTGGTCACGCGGTCCACAGCACGTACTGAAGGGGTGCAACTGGCTGCGCGGATTGAGGCTGCGGATGATGGTGACGGGCTGACCTCACCAACACAAGCGAGCGTACAGCACGGGCTGCGCCGCGCACTTGCAATTGCGCTGGCGGTAGGTGAACAGTTTAGCGACCGCACTGGGTTGGCAGACCTGAAACGCGCCAACCTTGAAGGGTCATTGGCCGCTGGCAAGAAGACCGAGTTTTCCGAGCTATTGGCGGCTGAGGCCCTCGCTGTGCTCTATGTCTTTGGCAATGCCACGTCGTTCTTGCTCGCGTCCCATGCGGGTGAAGAAACGGTTGAGGTTGGCGAAGTCGAAGAAGTGTTGAGCGACAATTCCACGCTCGCCCTGCACGGTGCGTTGTGGGAGCTGGACCAAGACATTGGACTGTTTGCCGACAGTGATGCACGGCTTGTACCGACGGTTCTAGCCTATGCAGAACAATTGATGTCGAAGGTCGCGGCGCGGGCTAGCACCGCAGGGCGGTTGGCTGCGTTTAGCGATGCATCGTGGAAGGTCGAAGCCGATGACCTGAGCATTCGCGGGTTCAGCCCTGCGAGTGCGGCGAAGTCGTCGACGCTGACGATGACATTCAAGAAACCCAACGAGGTCGTGGGTAACCATATCGCCAAGTACCAAGCCATGAAATTGGCCAAGATGGTGATGGCCTATGATTTTGAGCGCAAGCTGAACCCGTTCGCGGAACTTGGCGGGTTCATCTTTACGTTCATGGGCGACGGTGCGCCGGGGACGGGGAAAACCACGCTGATCCAGATGATGGCGGGGCTAATTTCGGAGTACTGCAAGGTCGCGGATTATCCGTTTCGGTATCAGAACTTGAGCACCGATAATATCGACAGCTATCAAGGTAAATCCGGCCAGAACGCCAAGGCGTTTATCAACAATGTGATTGATCCCAATGTCATCGGCTTTGGCACGATTGATGATATCGACCAACTGGCAGGCAAGCGGGGGGATCGTCAATCTTCGGCGGGTCAGTTGGAAATTACTGCCGTGTTGATGGAGAGCTTTGCAGGCGCCAATACGGTCGTGCGCGGCAATTGCACGTTTGGGATGTTTTCGAACTATCCCGAAAATGTGGATGATGCGCTGCGTCAACGGGCGGGCGCGCGGTTCCTTGTGGATGGGCCACAGACGCGGGAAGACTACGTCGATATCCTTTACCTGTTGATGGGCAAGAACCACGATATTCCGGTTGGCGACCATAAAGTGTTTAGCGCACAAGAGATCAAAAAGGCGGTCGCGGCGAGCTTTGAGGGGCATTCCAAGCCCCATGAACCTGGCTTGATGAAAGTGTTTGATAAGGTGAATGACCAGATCGGTGAACTGGACACGATTGCCAAGCTCGGGACGTATCTGAAGGGCATCCAAGAGGCTGACCCGCGCTTCACGGGCCGCGCGATCAAGAACATCACGGACGCCGTGAAGGTACGCGCGATGGACTTTGAATTACCGGACGAATGGATGGAAACCCCTGATCTGTTCTTGGCCAAGGATTACGACACCAAGCTGGCGATGATCAATGACATGCGCCAGCCGATCACGGTGGAAATGGTCATTCAGGAAATCAACCGCTACGCGGATTCCGAATTCCGTTATGCCGATAAATCCGACGAGGTCGCGATTGAAAACATGGTGCGGGACTTTGAGCGTTCCGAGGAAGCGAAGAAACGGTATTTGGAGAGCAAGGGTTGAACGAAGCCTACTTCAACGGTCTCGTCCTTCCCGCCATGTGCCTTGCCGCACTTGGCTGGGCTGTGCCGCGCGTATTGGCGCTGTGGTGGCCTGAAGGGGTGAAGTGGCTGATGGGGCTGGCTTTGGTTTCCACGCTGGTGATGGCGTTTTGCGGCGCTGGATTCTTTGCGTTTTTGTATTCCGCGCAGGGTGTGAACTTGGATGATTTGTACGCAACGGGCGGGCTATCCGTTCCGGTGCATTTCGCGAAATTGAGTTTGATTTCAGCGTTGCTGTGGGGGCCGTTGATGGTTTTGAGTTTGGCAGGCGTGCCGAAGAATTGGGTTAGGGAGGTTTGGTGATGGGGAAAGTTGACTTCAAAGATGCATTGGTCGGTGGGCTGGTTCTCGCGGTTGCCGTTCTGTTTGCTGCTCTCGATTCCCCGAATGCCATTGGTCTGGCTGCGTTTTGGAATAAATTTGGAAGTCTGTTTGTTTCTTTGGCAGCATTTTTGTTTGCGTACTGGTTAGCACTCAGCGCGACCAAAACGGCGATGGACATGCAAAGAAGAACAAAACTGGCGGAATTCCGGCAGTCTTGGATTAATGAGTTTAGAAAAGATGTTGCTGAATTGATTTCACTTTCTGATCCAATCGAGGAGACTGCTGAACGAACACGGAAAAGGAATCTTGTTGTTGCAAAAATCCGTTTGCGACTTAACCCCAAAGGCTCTTTGGAAGATGAGATAAGAAAAACAGTCGCAAACATTGCCCTGAGTGAGAGTGGTGACGACTTTATTGCATCAGCAAATGACTTGACTGAATTGGTAAACACTTATCTCAAAACTGAGTGGGACGTTATTAAGATGGAGCTGGCTGGAAACAAATGAAACGTCTCATCTCTCGCGGTCTTATGTTTGGCAATCTCATCCCTGTGATGAGCCCTGTTTTGGTGGAACGGTATAATCGTGCGCTGAAACGTCTGACGGGTAAGCAGACGGCGTTGACGGATTTTCACATCGATATTTCCGGGTATTCCCCTGAGATTGGCGATGAGTTGGGGGATGATTTGTACCTCAACCATGCGGGGGTGAACCGGCAGTTTATTTTGCTGACGACGGAGCAGAAGACGGCTCCGTTGTTGAATGCAAAGTTCTCAACCAGCCGTGGGATTTTGCGTCAATTTATCGAAGTCAACGAGGCGCAGTTGTTTGCCCTGACCGCGCGGGACGCGGTGGCGGGGGAGTTGGTGAATTCTGTCTATGCGCTGGAGACTCCGAAGCGGTTGTTCGACGTGCGCCATGTGACGATTGAAGCGGACACGACGGATGGGGCCGTGGCGTCTGCCGAAAAGCTCGGCGGGATGATTGACCGCTTTATGCGCGAAGACGACGCGTGGTCTGATGATGTGCTGATTGGCAATATGATCGGGCTGGCCAAGGAAACGGGCGACATCACGCGCAACCCGTTGAAGCTGAATACGATGACGTTCGATCAGGACAATTTTTGGACGGCGCATTTTGGCGGGGTCTATGTGTTCCGCAAGGTTGAGGAACCTGCAGCGATCGTGATGGACGGCACGGCTGACCTTGGGAAGCTGCCGATTGAAACGGTTGTTCAAGGCGGCGAGCGGTCTGCGATTGCGCAGTTCCTGAAGGTCAACGATTTGGCCGAGCCGATTGTCGAAGCACGCGGCATCGATAGCGCAGCGATCCTGCGCCAGAAGATGGATTTCATGGTTGCCGATGTGGCCGCTGGATTGGGCGAAGACCTAAGCGGGGCGACGCGGCGCGATTTGCGCAATATGGGACGACGGTACCACGACAAGTTGCCAGCAGCATGGCAGGGGCTGGCTGATTTGGTGCGTTGGGCGGAAGACGGCGGACCGTGGCCGCGCATTGATAGCGAGCATCCGGCCTATTTTTACACGCTACGTGCAAAGGACCATGCAGACGCGGATTTGGTGAATATGCTGCTGGCTGAACTGTCACCAATGGACGTGCGCCAGCTGTTCATTTGCCACAAGGAAGCGTTCTACCGTGCCTATATGGGCTGGCCGGACGAAAAGAAGGCTTATGTGGCGGATTTCCTTTCAAACGAGTATCAGGTGGATAAGGCCGGAACGCGCGATGCGTTGTTTGGGCACGAAGCACCGATGGATGAGCCTGCGTCTAAGGTTGATCTGATTGATCGGGTTGGACCTTGGGGCGCGGTGAAGAGGAGATGAAATGCAATTCGTAAGACTGGTCGTATTCGGCTTTCTGATCCTGTCGGTGATTTACCTGTGCATCACGCTCTACTCTCGTTCTATCCGGCGTGAGAAACTTGAAGACGAGTGGGACGAGAATCCGCCCGAAGGCGCAACGCCCGATAAGCGTGCGGCCTTTATCAAAGACGGCATGACAAAGTATGAGAGCGGTCTTCGCAAGAAACTGATCCTGCTGGTTTTCATCATTCCGCCACTCGTCGTTGGCACCATCATCTATTTCATTAACTGAAGGCTGAAATCATGCGCAACATTCGCCGCGTTCTTCGCATTGCACTGTTCTTGATCATCGGACTATGGCTGCACTATGTGATGCCACAACGTGACATCGCACGTGTCACATCGACCGAAATTATTCGTACGGATTTCTCCTCGTTGAACCGTATGTTTTACGCGCAGGCCGACAGCGGAACCGTGGAAAACCCGACTCGTGACTTGCGACTGGTCAACACGGAACGCAAGGCGACTTATCTGTTCGGTTTGATCCGTGGGAACAACGAGACAATGGTGTTCCGAAATGAGGATACTGGGTGGATCTATCCGCCGTACTTCAAGTTCGACAGTTCGGATTTACAGGCAGAGGCCGCCGCAGCAATTTCTACAACCGAGCCGTATGAATGGGTTGTGGTGACGCACTACGGTTGGCGTCTTCGTTGGGCGTCGATCTACCCCAATGCGGTGTCGATCCGTACGATTGAGGTTCCAGAGGGCCAGTCGCCAGAGGACTATCGCCCATTCCCGTGGGTGAACCTGATTATTTACGCTTTGCTGATTGCTGGTCTTCTATTTGTGCGCGCGATGTGGCGCCAATTCAGGGAGCGTACAGTTGATCCGTTAGCGGATAAGGTCGGTGATCAATATGATCACGTGAGTGCGGACCTGTCTGAGCGCAAGGGGCGGATTTCGCGCTGGCTTGGGACTTGGCGCAAGAAGTAAGCGGATTGCGCGTGCCGCGGGCGGGGAGGGGGCGCTGCCCCCGTCCTGACGGACTCCCCCGAGATATTTAGAAAACAAAAGCAATAGGGCGAGTTATTCGCCGTAAGGAATCCAGATGGTTTTGACCTCGGTGGATTGTGCGCGCCATGTGCTGGAAGGCCATGCGCGCGCCGTGCCGTTGTTGACCCAAGTGCGTTTCAGGTTGCCCGCGGACTTTGCTTCAATGACCTTTGACACATCTGCCGTAGAAAAGGACCAAACGGCGTCGATGTTTGCATGGGCGGCCATATGTGGTGCGAGTTCTGCGTGATTGCCGGTGAGGATATTGGCGACACCTGCTGGAACGTCAGAGGTTTCAAGCACTTGGTAGAAATCTGTTGCCGCGTGTGGGAAGGCTTGGGAGGCCACGGCGGTCACGCGGTTGCCCATCGCCAGAGCAGGTGCCAACGGTTCGATAAGGCCCATAAGGGGGCGTGTGTCGTCTGTTAGGACGGCAATGTTGCCGACGGGTTCGTTCATTGCCAAGGCCACGCCACGGATTGGAACGCCCTTTGCTGCGCCGTCGTGTTTGTCTGCCCAAGCAGCCCATGTGAACAGGTGCTGGATGGCGTCGTCAACTTCTTTTGCGCCGGACTTACCGCCTGTGAGTTGGTTGATGCGGGTCGCAAATTCACTGGCGCGGGCGGACAGGTTCTCGCCGATATAATAGAGGATTTGCGCACGCAGGTGGCCTGTGGATTTGGACCAGCCTTTGGCGGCAGTATTGGCCTCAATCGCGTTGCGCAGGTCCTTGCGGTTGGCGAGGCTAGCGTGGCCGAGCAGTTTGCCGGATTTGTTAAACACGGGCTCAGAATAGCCGCCATCAGGACGCGCCTGTTTTCCGCCGATGTAGAGTTTTGCGGTGCGATCCAATGGGTCGGCAGGTGTGCCATCCGTGGTGGTGAAAGCCGTCGGTGCGGTGACTTTCGTGGCCTTGCCTTTGGGCTTGGTGTAACCCTGCAAACCTTCCCAGCCACCCTCACGTCCGAAACCGGACTCGCGCACGCCGCCGAAACCGGCCGCTGCATCCATCAGGTTCGTAGCGTTTACCCAGACGATACCGCTGACCAGCTTTGGCGCGATATCGAGCGCGAGGTTAACGTTTTCCGTCCAGACGGAGGCCGCCAGCCCGTAGCGGGTGTTGTTGGCGATTTCCACGGCTTCGGACGGGGTGCGGAAGGTGCAGGCGACCAGCACCGGGCCGAAGATTTCCTCTTGCATCAGCGTGTCGGCTGGCGACATTCCGGTGATGAGGGTCGGTGGGTAGAAACAGCCTTCGGGTGCAGCGCATTGATACATTTCGCCCGATGTATTTTCGGCAACGATGGCTTTGATCTGTTCAAGCTGCACGACATCAGCGATCGCGCCCATGTCCATGCACTTGTCCATCGGGTCGCCGATGCGGAGCCCGTCCATGCGGGCGCGAAGTTTGGCGTAGAAACGGTCTGCAATGCCTTCTTGGATAAGCAGGCGTGATCCAGCGCAGCACACTTGGCCTTGGTTGAACCAGATGGCATCAACGAGGCCCTCAACGGCGCTGTCGATATCGGCATCGTCGAACACGATGTAGGGGGACTTGCCGCCTAGTTCCAAAGACAGCGCTTTGCCTGATCCTGCCGTTTGTTCGCGGATGATGCGGCCAACAGCGGTGGAGCCAGTAAAGGCGATCTTGTCGACGTCCGCATCCACAAGCGCTGCGCCTGTCTCGCCATCGCCCGTGACGATGTTGATAACACCGGGGGGAACGCCCGCGGCGGTACAAATTTCACAGAACACCATCGCAGAAAGGGATGTGTATTCGGCAGGCTTCAGAACAACCGTGTTACCCATCGCCAGCGCGGGCGCGATTTTCCACGCGAGCATCAGAAGCGGGAAGTTCCACGGGATGATCTGCCCGCAGACGCCGAGGGCTTCGGCGTTCGGCATTTCCTCGTCCATCAGCTGGGCAAAGCCTGCGTGGTGATAAAAATGACGGATCGCTAGCGGCACATCGATGTCGCGGCTTTCGCGGATCGGCTTGCCATTATCTAGGGTCTCCATCACGGCCAGCAGGCGTGAATTTTTCTGCATCAAACGCGCAATCGCGTATAAAACGCGCGCACGGGCAGCACCATCTTTGGCCCATTTGGGCTGGGCTTTGCGTGCCGCCGCGACGGCGTTTGCGACCTCATCGGCGGTGCCTTTGGTGACTCCGGCCAGCTTTTCACCGGTGGCCGGATTGGTGGACGCGAAATCATCGCGCAACGGACCCCATTGCCCGTTGATGTAATGACCTGCAATGCCGCCACGTTCCGCCAGCCATTCAAGGGCTTCGGTCGCGCTTTCAGGAGCAGGACCGTAGTCCATGGATTCGAAAATGTCTTTTACTGTCATAGCCTTATCCAATCGCGTGACGCCAACCAGCGGAATAGCCGCCTGTGACGTGGTGTTCGAGTTGCCGTTCGATATCGCCGAGAAGCGATGACGCGCCGAAGCGGAAGAGATCCGGCTGTAACCAGCGGTCGCCAAGTTCGTCTTTGATCATCGCAAGGTAGACCAAAGCGTCTTTGGCTTTGCTGATCCCACCCGCGGGCTTGTAGCCGACTTTGATACCTGTGCGATCATGATAGTCGCGGATCGCGCGGATCATGGTGAGGGTCACAGGCAGGGTCGCGTTGATAGGTTCTTTGCCGGTAGAGGTTTTGATGAAATCAGCCCCTGCCATCATACAGACCAACGAAGCCCGCGCGACGTTGCGCAGCGAGCCGAGTTCACCTGTCGCGAGGATCGCTTTCACATGGGCCTGTCCGCAGGCGGCACGCATTTCCGCCATTTCATCATAAAGCGCCTGCCAGTTGCCTTGCAGGACGTGGCGGCGGGTGATGACGATGTCGATTTCCTCTGCACCGTGGCTGACGCTCTCGCCGATCTCGGCAATGCGCAAATGGAATGGGGACAGACCAGCGGGGAAACCAGTGGACACGGCGGCAACGGGAATGCCGGACTCTTGCAGCGCGTCAACAGCGGTTTTGACCATGTCGTGATAGACACAGATCGCGCCCGTGGTCAGACCTTCCATACCGAGTGCCTTGAGAAGGTCAGCACGTACGGGTTGGCGGGCCTTCGCACATAGGCGGCGCACGCGGCCTTCAGAGTCATCGCCTGATAGGGTTGTGAGATCCATTAGGCTGATCGCCTTACACAGCCACGCGGATTGATATTCCTTTTTAACGGAGCGACGCCCCGGAAGGGTCACTGCGCGGCGTTCAATTGCGGAAGTGTTCGCCTGAACAGCCTTAACCCATGATAAATCCAATGGAATCCCGTCGTTGCGAGGTTCCTGAACTTGCGGCAAGTGCGTTTTGGTGGGGTCTGTAGTTTGCATTTTCAGCACCGTGTTGTGAAGCGAAATCCTGTCACGAGTGCGGGGTATTGGCAAGCCACCCATCAGGTTCGCTACGCGAGGTTACGGTCTTGGCTGAACAAGCTCGCGTTGGCGCGCGCGTCGGTAGCGTTGTGGCGTTTCACCATGGGTCGCCAAGAACAGCTTGTGAAAGTGAGACAGGTTAGGAAGGCCGCAATCTGCGGCGATTTCAGCAAGCGGATCGGATGTACCCGTAAGTCTGCGCGCTGCGTATTCCATGCGTTGTGCATTGACGTAATCAGACGGGGTGTTGCCAAGGAAACGGCGCATTGTGCGTGATACATGGGGATGCGCACGGCCTGTGGAGGCGACAAAACCCGCCGCGCCGTCGCGAAACACGTCTGGGTTTTGGGCCGCGTTACAGGCAGCGATGAGCCAATCGGGGGCATCGGTCGAAAGCCCTTCTGGCGGACGATCGAGCGCTACAAGAAGCGGTAGCAAGAACGCCTCAAGGAACAATTTACGGCGTGGGCTACGTTCCAGTTGCAAGGCTGCTTGGTTTAGGGCGGCAAGTTGGCGGATGTCACGGTGCGCAACCTCAAGGCCGCGCCCCCAGAACGCGACACCGGACAGGTCATCATGTCGGTTGCCGATGGCGTTGATGACGCCTGGCCGAATAGCGAGGGACACAACCATGGACGCCTCACCGCGGCCTTGCAGACCATGTGGCTGGTTTGGGGAAATGAAAAGAAGATCGCCTTCACTCAGGTCTTGCTTCCCCGTCGGGGTGTGCAGCCGCACGGCGCCGTTCTGCACCCAGAGCATTTCATGGAAGTCTTGCGTGTGAAGGCGCGGCGGACGGCGTGTATCCAGTTCGGCACGGCTTAGAAAGAATGCCTCATCAGGGCCGAAGGTGTCGCTGGCGGAGAGTGAAATATAGTCCATACGTCAAATTACCATACTCATCGCAGAAATTACACGTGGCGCATCGCCGCGCACAGTGGCCCGTGACATCTGTTGAACTGCGCGGTAATCAGACGGTGAAAAACACAAAGGATTCCCATGCCATTTGATCGTTCCATCAAGATTGCACCGTCCATTTTGTCCGCTGACTTCGCCAACTTAGGCGCTGAAATTCAAGCGGTTGAGGCGCAGGGCGCTGACTGGATTCACGTGGACCCGATGGATGGCCATTTCGTGCCAAACCTGACGATCGGGCCAAATGTCGTGGCAGCCATTCGTCCGCACGTGAAAACGTTCATGGATGTGCATCTGATGATCTCGCCAGCCGATCCCTATATCGGCGATTTTGCTAAGGCGGGAAGTGATATGATAACCATCCACGCCGAAGCGGGCCCGCATTTGCACCGTTCGTTGCAGTCTGTACGTGCAGAAGGGAAGCTTGCCGGTGTTGCGGTTAATATGACGACGCCGCTGGACGGTTTGGTGGATATTCTCGACGATATCGACATGATCCTGATCATGACGATTAACCCAGGGTTTGGTGGCCAGAAGTTTACCCATTCAATGGTCGAAAAAGTTGCGCGCTGTCGTGCGATGGTCGGTGATCGGCCGATCCATATTCAGGTTGACGGTGGAATTGACCCAAACACTGCACCTATGGTTGCCAAGGCCGGCGCTGATGTTCTGGTTGCTGGGTCCGCAGTTTTCCGTGGGGGATCTGTTGAGGCCCCAGACGTTTACGGCGACAACATCCGTGCGATCCGTAAGGCGGCCGTAGCCGCCCTTTAGGGTCTGCACGCAATCTGCACAAACGCGATAATGTGTCTGCACAAACGTTTTTCATAAGGGGGCAAACCCGAATGAAAAGGATGCAGACACATGACGACATTGACCCAAGCCGTACCATCGAAACTACAACTGGACGGCTGGTGGCTGGACCACACCACACGCCCGTTCCCCAAGCGCGTTGTTGCCGCTAAGGTGCGCCCCAAGGAGGCCGCGCAATGAGCCAGACAATCCTGATTGTTGATGATGACGGCGACATTCGTGACGTCGTGCGCATCGCGCTGAGCCAAGCGGGTTATCAGACGGAAGAGGCCGCTGATGGGCGTGTCGGATTGGACGCTATCGCGCGCCTTAAGCCTGATCTGGTCGTGCTGGATATTGGTTTACCGGAAATGGATGGGCTCGAGGTATGCCGAACCGTGCGGGTGACGTCAGATGTGCCGATCCTGTTTCTGACCGCTCAAGGCGATGAAATTGACCGGATTGTCGGCCTTGAGATGGGCGCGGATGACTATTTGGCCAAGCCATTCAGCCCCCGCGAATTGGTTGCGCGAGTAAAGGCTATTTTGCGGCGTGGCGGGGCTGTGGTTGATGATCAACCGTTGCGTCATGGTGTGTTGGAAGTCGATCCAAGTCGCCACCTTTGCCGCGTGCGCGGGGATGTCGTGACGCTGACGGCACGGGAAATGGACTTGTTGGTGAAGTTGATGACCCGCCCTGATCAGGTCCATGCGCGGCCTGCATTGGTGGACGCGATTTACGGCACGAATGTGCATGTTAGTGACCGAACAATGGACAGCCATTTGCGCAATCTTCGGGCCAAGCTTGGGGCTGCGGGTTGCGGTGACGCTGTTGAGACGATGCATGGGATTGGCATTCGTATGGGGTCGTGTCTGGGTGTGAAAAGCGCGTGAAGCGGATCGTCGTCAAATGGCGTCCACCACTTTGGATGGTCGTTGCTGTGACGCTGTGTGTTGTGCTGTCTTTGCCAATAATCGGTATCTTTTTCGTGCGCTATATGTGGCCTGTTATGGGCTATCAAGAAGCGGTCTATGCCGCTGCTATCGGAGTTTTTGTAGCCACGTTTATTGTGGGCTGGGTTTTGTGGCGGTTGTTGTTGCGCCCAATGATTGCAATGCGGGAGCGCGTTCTGGGTTTGCGTCAAAATGCGACGGGTGCACTTGATCCGCTTGAGCATTACGGGACGGCGGACATGCAGGCGCTTGGACAGTCATTCCTTGATATGGCGCGTGCGTTGCAGAACCGAGAGGTAGTGCTGCGCAGCTACGCGGATCACGTCACGCATGAGCTAAAATCGCCTTTAACGGTCGTGCGCGGCGCCGCGGAGTTGTTGGCCCTGCCCGATTTGCCGACTAAGGAACGCGAGCGTTTGCTGGGGCGAATTGGTGCATCGGTTGAACGGATGACTGCGCTTTTGGATGCCCAGCGATCGCTCGCGCAGGCACAAGAACCTGCGGCGCAAGGGCAGGTTCGCCTGTCCGAAGTGGCGCAGGGTGTTGAGGTGGAGCAAGACGGGATCGTCCCGTTGTCTGAGGACGCGTTGCGTTTGGTTTTGGACCACCTGATTGGCAATGCGAAGGCGCATGGCGCGACTGAGGTGACCGTATCCTACGATGGAACATTGATCGTGCAAGACAACGGGTCAGGCGTTTCCGAAGGGAATGCGACGCGTATTTTCGAACCCTTTTTCACCACACGAAGAGAAGCCGGCGGAACCGGGATGGGGCTATCTATTGTGCGACGCACACTGGAGGCGCACAGCGCGCAGATCGAATTGGTCTCCAGTGATCAAGGCGCGCGTTTCGTGATTACCTTCTAGGGGTTCATGCCTTTTTTGGTCAGGAACGACGGCAGCTTTTTTGCTTCATCGGAACTGGAAGCTTCAGCTGCTGCGTCGGGCGCGGGTTCGGACATCGCCTTAATCGCAGCTACGCCACTTTCACCTAATGGAATTGTTGCGAATGGGCCGCCGATGCACAGTTGCGCGCGGTCAGACGGATCAGAAGGCGGAGCGTCTGCAAACAGGCTTTCAGCCCAGTTTTCTGCGTTGTCTTTCGGTCTATAACCTAGGAACGTCGCCTTCGCATTGGAAACGGGCGCGCGGTCGTTATTGGAAACACCATAAACAACGGCAAATCCGGTGGTGGTTGCAGTAACGGCGCGGTCGACCAAGTGGCGCAGGTCGTCATAGCTTAGCCAAGTCCGCAAAGCGCGCAGGTTCTGTGGGATTTTTGTGCAAGAAAAGATGCGCAAATGCACGGATTCCATGCCGCGTTTTGCCCAGTAGAGTTTCCCGAGGTCCTCAGAAAAGCACTTGGCGAGACCGTAGAATGTATCGGGGGCATGATCGGCATCCGTATCGATGCCTGCCGCGTTCTCATGCATGCCAACGGCATGAACCGAGGACGCATACACAACGCGTTGAACGCCGTGGCGATGTCCCGCTTCCCAAACGTTGTAGGACGACAGGAAGTTCGGGCCGAGGAGCGTTTCGAAGGGGCGTTCATCCGCAATGGAGGCGAAATGCACCGCTATGTTCGCGCCTTCCATCAAAGGCAGGACTTCGTCGAAGTTCGCGCAGTCTGCTTTCACGAAGGTTTC
This sequence comes from Octadecabacter ascidiaceicola, assembly GCF_900185015.1. Taxonomy (GTDB): domain Bacteria; phylum Pseudomonadota; class Alphaproteobacteria; order Rhodobacterales; family Rhodobacteraceae; genus Octadecabacter; species Octadecabacter ascidiaceicola. Next base: position 183,643 of record NZ_FXYD01000005.1, read on the forward strand.
GTTCTCAAGTAACGTTTCCGGCGCGTCTGAAATGTCCACCGAAACCAATTCGTCAGCCAATGCCGCAAGGGTAGAACGAATTTCCATACCTAGGTTGCCGCAGGCCCCCGTGAGGACGATTTTCTTGTGGAGTTTGCTCATGTAGCGGCCTTTCCTTTGTTGCCGCCACGCTTCACGGTTGTGCTGCAAAGGTCAAGGGCGGGTTAGTCGATGATGTTAAATACCGCGCGGATTTCCGCGTCCTGCTTGGCGGATAAATGCGCAGGATTATGGGTGTTTAGGATATCATCGACCCGCTGTTTGGCGCGGTCAGCCGCTGATTGTGCGCCACCGTCGGCCCATGTCTTGGGTTGTTCGCGATCCGCAAGGGATGGGTAGTGATAATCACGCTCCATTGCGGCGTAGGTGTGCTCAGAGCCTAGGAAGTGACCGTCGCCAAGTATGGATGCGCAGATTGCGTCAAAGCCTAGGTTTTCGTCACTAACTTCTATGCCTCGCAGTGCGCGGTAGGTCATCGCATGCATTTCATCATCGAGAACGAAGGCCTCGAATGATGCGCCGAGCAGGGCAGCCGTCATACCGGAAGATTCATAGATGAGATTGCCACCCGCAAGGGCAGCGGCGAGCGACGTCATGCCCTTTTCTACGCCGTATTGCGCGTCCAGTGCTTTGGCGTCTGTCATGGATGCAGCCACGCCTGACGGTAGGCCTAGCCAGTTAGACAGCTGCGCAGAAGCGGCGTTGAGGACCGTGGTTTCCCCGCCGCCACCCGCGAACGCACCCGAGCGTAGGTCGATTACCAATGGCCAGTTGGAAAAGACCATCGGGAAGCCGGGGGAAATGACGTTGACCATTACAAGGCTCGCCAGTGTTTCTGCCAAGGACTGCGCCAGGAAGCCGGCGAGTGTCGCAGGGGCGGTTGCGCCGGCTTGCGCGGCCGTGATGCAGGACATCGGGATGTTATGCTCGATGCATTTGTAAACCACCTCAACCGCGTCCTCACCAAAGCGCATCGGCGAGATCACAGGGCTAATGTGGGTTTTTACGAAGGGACGTTTGGAAAACTCGCCCTCACCGCCAGCCGCGATATCGAACAGATGCACAATTGGATCGACATGTTCCGCGATGGTGAACGCGGTCGCGACGGGTTTCGTGGTGCCGCGCATGAGGGCGTAGGCTGTGTTCACATCAAGATCGTGCATGTCGGGAACATCGGTGGCGATGCAACAGCGCGTGAACCATGCAACGTTATCAAGGGCGTCTTGCAGGCGGGTGAAATCGTGCAGGTCTTGCAGGGTCGATGGGCGGTAAAGGCCGGTTTCACGGTCCAACGTGTTAACGGCCGCGCCACCTGTGCCGAAGTAGACCTTGTCGCCACCGACCTCGATGGTGCGGTTAGGGTCGCGGCCATGCAACGGAAAAACTTTGGCGGCTTTGTCGAGAATGTCCTCAACCAAGGCGCGGGGCATTCCAATTCGACCTTTCCTTAGGTCGGTGCAGCCTGCCGAAATCAAATCATTCCAAAGGCGCATTGGGACTTCGCCCATCCCGAGATCTGAGAGCAGGCGTAGCGCGGTATCATAGATAGCCTTGCAGTCGGCGTCGGTCAGCGGGCGATATTGACCTCCGACTTGCCCGGGCGCTGCGGGATTCACGGCGACCGGAACGGCACGTTTTGCGTGACGGGCAGCACGGCCACCTGTGCGGCGGGATGATGTCGGGTTCGTCATGGGGGAAGCGTCCACGTTGAAAGGCATGAGCGCAAGCATCGTAGACAAGATGCGGAAAATCGGAAACGTTGATTTCCATATGGAGAATCAAGCGCCCCCTTTCACATTCCGCGCCGCGCAGACATTTGTTGCTGCCGTTGAGGCGCAATCCGTCACGAAGGCGGCCCATCGCCTTGGAATTAGCCCATCGTCGGTTTCCCAACAGCTTGCAGGGCTTGAGGCGGCGCTCGGCGCGAAATTGATCGAGCGTTCAGCGCGCCAATTTAGGCTGACGAAAGCGGGGGCAATGTTTCTTGACCCGGCCAAGCAGCTTTTGGATGACGTAAGTGCGGCCAAGGCGCGGTTGGTCACGGCTGACCAGATGCCGCCAATGTCTGTGCGGATTGCTTCGATTGAAGAGTTGGACGCGACGGTAATAGCACCGTGGTTGTTGAAGCTAACGAAAGAGTTTCCCAACATTGCGTTCACCCTTAGTAGTGGCGCGAGCCATGAAAACAGTGAGGCTCTTAGCACCCGCGCTGTCGACCTAATGTTGGCTGTCGACACGGTTGCACAAGCAGATTGGGTGGAACAACACCCGATCTTGCGTGATCCGTTTATCATGGTCGCCGCCCCTGAAATGGGGGACGCGCCGGACCTTGCGCAGCTGAAGGCCAGCCCTTTTGTTCGCTATGCGTCTGAATTGCAGCTCGGGCGTCAGATTGAAGCGCAGTTGCGACGATCTAATCTACAGCCAGCACGAAGTTTCGAGTTTTCGACCAATCAGGCTTTGTTCGCGATGACGGCGGAGCTGGGGGGATGGGCGATCACCACGGCGCTGACGTATTTTGGAACGCCGCTCGCAGGGGACTTAGTGCGCGCGCATCCATTGCCTGTTCCAGCTTTTTCGCGCCGAATGGCGCTGCATGCGCGGCGCGGGGCATTAGGGGAATTGCCAGAGCAAATGGCGAACGATATTCGCACGTTTCTTGGCGAACGTATTTTTGCGACCGCTGAGCAAAAGTTGCCATTCCTGAATGGTGGCTTTCAGATACTTCAATAAATCGAAATCAATGATTTTCACTGAGCGAGCTGGATTGCGCGACTCTTTGTGATCTGGTCAGGTTTGGGACGTTGACACCAAAGGATGCCCCCATGAAAACCCAAACCAAAGCAGTAGTCATTGGCGGCGGCATTGCTGGCTGTTCAACCCTGTATCACCTGACCCAAGAGGGGTGGACGGACGTTGTGTTGGTGGAACGTGATGAGCTGACAAGCGGCACGACATGGCATTCGGCGGCTCAGGTGACGAACTTCGGTGGCAACCAAACCATGGTCGGGCTGAAGACGCATTCTATCAATCTGTACAAAGAGCTGCGTGATGATGCGGATTATCCCGTGCAGTACAATCACGGCGACGGCGGTATTCGTTTGGCCAATACTGAAGAACAAATGGACGGCTATCGCCATTTTTCATCTATGGCGCGGGGGATGGGCGTTGATTTCGAAGTTCTGGATGCAGAAGAATGCGCACGACGACATCCGCTGATTTCAACGGACAACCTGTTGGGCGGCCTTTGGGACGGAAACGATGGCGACATTGATCCGGCGTCCTTGTGTCAGGCGCTGGCGCGGCGTGCGCGCAAAGCAGGGGCTGAGGTTTACCGCCAGACCAATGTCACGGGTCTGACGCAACACAAGGACGACACGTGGACGGTTCACACCAACAAGGGCGATATCGACTGTGATGTTGTGATCAACGCCTGCGGTTATCGCGTGAACGAAGTCGGGGCGATGATGGGGGTGCATCATCCTGTGGCGTCCATGGAGCATCAGTATTTTGTCACTGAAGACATCCCCGGTATTGTCGAGGCAGGCCACCGTATGCCGCTGCTGCGTTGCCCGATTTCCGACTATTATTGCCGTCAGGAAAAGAATGGCCTGCTGCTTGGGTTCTATGAACAGGACTGCAAAACGTGGGGTATGGACGGCATTTCGCCTGATTTCTCAAACGATCTCTGTCCGGACGATTTGGACCGAGTGACGGACGTTCTTGAAGGGGCGTTTGAAAGGATGCCAGCCTTGATGGAGGTCGGGATCAAGAACATCGTCAACGGCCCGATCACCTACACGATTGACGGCGCACCGCTGGTCGGCCCGATCCCTGGTAAACGAAATGCGTTTTGTATCATTGGCTTGCGGGCGGGTCTGGGCGAGGGCGGCGGCCACGGTTGGTTGTTGGCGCAACAGATCGTGCACGGAGAGGCCTGTTATGACACTTGGTGCCTCGACCCGCGCCGCTTTACGGGCCACGCCAACGTTGAACTGACGTCGCTAAAGGCGATTGAAGACTATCAAAACGAATTCCGGTTCCATTTCCCGAACGAACACCGCCCTGTCGGGCGCGACGCCAAAACAACGCCAATCACGCCGGTGCTAGAGGCTGAGGGCGCTGAGTTTACCATCGTGAACGGTTGGGAACGTGTTGAATTCATGAAGCAAACCCCTGATTTTCACGTCACCCATACGTTCAAGTTCGACGAGAGCTTCGACATCGTCGGCGAAGAAGTCGCAGCGGTGCAAAATGGTGTTGGCATATGTGAGGTGAACGGGTTCACCCGATTTGAAATCACAGGAACCGACCGTCATGCGCTTATTGACCGGATGTTCTGCGGCAATATCACCAAAAAAGACGGGCGCGTTGGGCTTGGATACATGCTGAACCACCACGGCATGTTGAAGGGCGAGGCAACAATTGCGAACCTACCCGCCACAGATCGCGGGCCAGCGCGTGCTTGGTTTGGCTCTGCGGCGGCGGCTGAATTCCACGACATGGACTGGCTGCAAACGCACATGCGAGCTGACGAAGACGTGCAGATTAAGTCACTAACAAATGATCAGACAATTTTGGTGGTCGCTGGCCCCAAAGCACGTGATGTATTGTCTGCGGTGTCGCGTCTGGATTGGTCTAAGGATGCGTTTCCTTGGCTAAGCGCGCGTGAATGTTTCATCGGGTTTGCCCCAGCGACGGTTCTAGGGGTCAGTTTCTCGGGTGAGTTAGCCTATGAAATCCACGTGCCTAACGCGCACCTGTACAACGCCTATAAAACCCTTCGCAAAGTGGGCGAAGCCCATGGGATGCGGATGTTTGGGGCCAAGGCTGTGGATTCCATGCGAATGGAAAAAGGGTTCCTGCATTGGAAGGCCGATATCCTGACGGAGTTCGATCCGTTTGAAACTGGCCTCGACCGGTTTGTGAAAATGGACAAGGGTGATTTCATCGGCAAAGCGGCGCTGGAAAAGCGCGTGGCGGCGGGTAAGTCAGTTGAATTCGTCACGATGGAATTGGCCACTACTGAGGCCGCAGCGCACGGCGGATCGTCGGTAATGGTTGGGGATGATGTTGTCGGAACTGTCACGTCGGGCGGCTGGGGGTACCGCGTGGGCAAGAACTTGGCCTATGCGTTCATAAAGCCGGAATATTCGGCAGACAGCACAACATTCGAAGTAGATGTTCTGGGCAAACGCGTTCCGGCCAAAGTCATTCCGATGGGCCCCTATGATCCAGACTATTCGTTGATGCGCAGCTAAGGTAGTCATGGGCGCAACACAGGAGTTCCGCTTATGACATTGCCGCGAAAAGATTTTTTCGAATTGCCTGATGGCATGATCTATCTTGATGGTAACTCGTTGGGCCCATTGCCGAAAACTGTGAATTCCGTTCTTAGTTCAATGGTGACGGACCAGTGGGGCGCACATCTGATCAAAGGCTGGAATGTCGATGATTGGATGGGCCAGCCGATGCGCGTTGGCAATATGGTCGGTAAGCTGATTGGCGCGCCCGAAGGCACGGTCACGATGGGGGATACACTGTCGGTGAAGGTCTATCAGGCGTTGTCGGCGGCGGTGCAGATGCGGCCTGAGCGTAAGGTTATTCTGTCTGATAGCGGCAATTTCCCGTCTGATCTGTATATGGCCCAAGGGCTGATTGCGCAGCTTGGGCAGGGGCATGAGCTGCGGATCGTCGCGCCCGAGGACGTGATGGAGGCCATCACTAATGAAGTCGCTGCAGTGATGATCACGCAAGTGGATTACCGATCAGGTCGGATGCATGACATGGCCGCGATGACGGCGAAGGCCCATGACGCGGGCGCCGTTATGATCTGGGATTTGGCGCACTCGGCGGGGGCTGTTCCGGTTGATCTGGCAGGTTGTGGTTGTGAGTTTGCCGTTGGTTGTACGTACAAATACCTCAACGGGGGGCCGGGCGCGCCGGCGTTTATCTACGTGCACCCAGATGTGATTGAAGGCATTAAACCTGCGCTTTCCGGCTGGCTCGGGCACGATGCGCCATTTGCGTTTGAGCAAGACTACCGCCCCGCAATGGGGATTGAGCGAATGCGGGTTGGCACGCCACCCGTGTTGCAGCTGACCGCGTTAGAAGCCGCGTTGGGTGTTTGGGATGGCGTCGAGATGGCGGACGTCCGTACAGCGTCCATTCGTTTGACGGATTTGTTTATCACCGAGGTCGAGAAACGCTGCCCCGAACTTACACTGTTTTCACCGCGCGATGGTGCGCAGCGCGGCAGCCAAGTGTCCTTTGCCCACGACAATGCGTTCGCTGTGATGCAGGCCTTGATTGCGCGTGACGTGATTGGCGACTTCCGTGCACCAAACTTGATCCGTTTCGGGTTCACGCCTCTCTATATCGACGAAAACGATGTGTTGGGGGCGGTCGAGGTTCTCGCGGATGTTTTGGACAATCGCATCTGGGATGATCCGAAGTATAAGACCAAGGGTCGTGTAACTTAAGCCCGCGGAGGAACCTTTCCGACGTAGCTAGAAACCTGATGCGGGGAAATATCGCCTTCATCGAATACGCCGAGTACCACTCCCGTAGCAGCACCGTTCTCGCGGCGATGAATTATGTCGCTGTCGGAAATTGTTATCCGCTGAGACATGCGTAGGCCCCACGAATGTAAATGTTCGTATAGGGCCGCACGCTGCCGCGCATAGTCAGGATCGCGCCCGAGATCTTGTAGTTCATCAGGATCGTTCTTGAGGTCGAAAAGCATTGGGGGAAAGCCACCCTCAGCGTGGATCAGTTTCCAATCATGAGTGGCCACCATGAACAGGCGGGCATCGCGCGGTGGCGTACCCAAAGCCGAACACACTGGATGCAGCGAATAGTCATACTCACTAATCACGAATGCACGCGGGGTGTCGGGTTCGCGTCCCTCAACGTAGGGCATCAATGATCGCCCTTCGACGATGTGATCCGGAACGACACCACCGGACGCAGCGATGATTGTCGCCGTTACATCAATAGATTCGACCAACGCATCACAGGTTCGACCGCGTGTTGGGTTTGCCGTTTCGCGTGGGTCATATACGATGAGCGGTACTTTGACCGACGGCGCGTGGAACAGGTCCTTTTCACCCATCCAATGATCTCCCAGATAGTCACCATGATCGGACGTTAAAATGATCATGGTGCTGTCGAGCTGACCTGAATCTTCGAGGTATTTCAGCAAACGCCCCATTTGGTCGTCGCATTGCTTTATCAGGCCCATATACGCGGGAATGACGGTTTCACGGACGTCGTCACGAGCAAAAGCACGACCAATGCGCCCATCCATGAAAGCGCCAAAAATTAGGTTCGGATCGTTCTGCTCAGCCTTTGATCTGACGACGGGCTGGATGTCGTCCACGCTGTACATGTCGTGGTATGGTGCTGGCACGATGTAGGGCCAATGAGGTTTGATGTAGCTGACATGGGCGCACCATGGGCCTTTGGCTTGCTCCATGAAGTCGATTGCCTGAGAGGTAAGCCAAGGGGTTTCGCTGTCGTCCTCATAGATGTTTGCGGGTTTGTTGGCGTTGGACATGAACCAGCCGCTCGCAATATTTGCGCCATTCGTCGCTGCGTTGGCGAAGTCCGCCCACGGGTTTTCACCAGTGTACCCTTTGGATTTCAGGTATTCGTTATAGGGGCTGCGTTTGGTATCATAAAATCCGTCAGGTCCCTGCGCCCAAAGCCCATCGTCACGGCACCAAACGTCAAAGCCGCATTCAGCCTGCCGTGCGCCGATGATGCTGTCAGGCGCGAGGCCAAGGCGCGCCATTCCTTTCGCGTCTGCTTTCATGTGCGTTTTGCCGATTAGCCAGCACCCGACATCATTGTCGCGCAGATGGTCGCCTAAGGTCGGCTCACCAACGCGAAGGGGATGGCCGTTCCATTGCGCACCATGCGATGACACATACCGCCCCGTGTACGCCGACATGCGTGCCGCGCCACAAACAGGCGATTGCGTGTAACAGTTGGTGAACCGCACGCCCATTTGCGCGATGCGGTCCATGTGCGGGGTCTTGAGCGTCTTGTGGCCAGCGCAGCTGAGGTAGTCGAACCGCAGCTGGTCAAACATGATGTAGAGGATGTTCATGTCATCTATTAAACTGTGTGAATGTCGGAAGTCGAGCGGCGCTTTGCCGTCAGCTGGCAGGTAGAAAACCACGCAACACAGTTCGCGTTGCCGCGACAAGCGGATCATGCGTGTCTTTCAGGATTTGAACACGATCAAAGCGATAGGCATCGCTGTTAACCGCTGTGCGAAGCGCAGATCCAAAGGCCATGCGCAGTTCTGTGCCGATGTTGAACTTGCACACGTTTGACGTCTGGGCGAGCAATTTGCGCTGGGCCATTGGCACGCCTGATCCGCCATGAATTACCAGCGGCACGTTTGTCACCGCTTCAATTGCGCGGATGCGGGGTTCGTCCAACCCGCCGTCTTTGTCCGTTTGCAGGTGCACGTTGCCAACGGAAATCGCCATGGCGTCGACGCCAGTTTCGGCAGCGAATTTGGCGGCTTCCTCTGGATCGGTACCTGCGGATTGCTCACCGCCGGAATAGCCGACAAAGCCAATCTCACCCTCGCAGGAGATACCCGCGGCATGGGCCATTTCCGCGATGGCAGCGGTTTCATCGATGTTTTGTTGTAGCGGTTTTCGCGATCCATCAAACATGAGGGAGGTAAAGCCGGACTCAAGCGCTTCTTTGCATTCCTCAAACGTGTAGCCATGATCGAGGTGTGCAACGACAGGAACACTAGACGCTTCAGCCAAATGGCGGAACATTTTTCCCAAGATCGGCAAAGGCGTATGTTCGCGACATCCCGGTCCAGCCTGAAGAATTACAGGGCAATTCTCGGCCTCAGCCGCGGCGACATAGGCGCGCGTATCTTCCCAGCCGAGGGTTACAAGACCAGCCACAGCGTAGCCGCCTGACAACGCAGGTTGAACAACGTCTTTAAGGGTGGCGAGTGTCATTTGAACTTCGCAATCATGTCTTTGATGCCCGGAATCGTTTCGATCTGGTTGGCAAATGTTGGCTGGAAAAACTGCACGAGCGAGCGCTGGGAAAGCCCGCCAAGGATCGTGAAGTAATACATCTCGTATCCCGGCAAGACGACGCAAGGATGGTACCCCGAGCCGAGCAAAATGGTGGAGCTATCCATCAAGTGATGCGCATCGCCGGGCTTGCCGTCTTCGTGCTGGATGATCTGCACACCACCGCCGTGGTTTGGGCGGAAGCGGAAGTTGTAGGTTTCGTCGTGGCGGGTTTCGATGATGTTGCCGTCCTCGTCTTTGCGGTCGGTGTCGTGCTTGTGTGCCGGAAAGCCGGACCAGCCACCTTGGCCAACGGTGAACAGCTCGGATACCAATAAGCGACCAACCTTGTCGTGGTACTTTGTTCCCAAGATATGTTTGATTTTACGGTGGGTTTTCGTGTCATCAGAGCCGTACTGTACAGTGTCTAGCTCGGCCACGCGCACATCAAACGGGTCGAGGACTTTGTCATAGCGCGCGCCGGCTACGAAGACTTCGGTGTCATTCACAGCTACCATGCTGGCTTTGGCTCCAACAGGAACATAGACGCCTTCGGGTTCGCCATCCCAAACGTCAACACCGCGATTGCCAAGTGCCGCGAACTTCACGCCTTCGACGTCAATATCAACGGTTCCCGTGGCAGGAGCGATACATGTTTCATAGCCCGGCGTTTGGTACTCAAACGTCTCGCCCGCCTTCAGTTTGACGATGTTGAAATAGTTCAGCGGCACCGTCGGGTCATCGATGTCGACGATTGGATTGTTCTGGTTGTCGTGTGGGGCGATGTGCATGGGTCGGTCCTTGGGTTAGGTGGCACCTGGATGGTCGAGAAGAAACATTTCTAGCTGGTCGGTATTGGGCATTGCGGGTGCGCAACCGGGTTGTGAAACAACGATGGATGCACAAGCAGAGCCGCGTAAAATGGCGTCACGCATTGGGCGCCCGTCTGCAAGGCCTGCCATGAAACCGGCCAAAAAACTGTCGCCTGCGCCCGTTGGTTTGACGGCCTCCACAGGGTAAATCCCTGTCGTGATTTCTTCACCACCCGCAAAAGTAACAGCGCCTTTGTGGCCCATTTTATAGACGACGATTTCCGCATTGGTTGAGGCAAGGTCGCGTGCCTTGGCGAGGCCCTTGTCGATGCTACCCGCCATAAAGCCGAACTCTTCGTCATTGCCGATGATTACATCAGACATTGCACCCGCACGCGACAGAACGTCGGCGGCGACTTCTGGGGATGGCCAAGAATAGGGGCGATAATCGACATCAAAAATGATCGGAATGCCCGCAGCCTTGGCCAGTTCAAACGCGCGGAGGGCAGCGGCGCGCGACGGTTCGGCAGCAAAGACTGTGCCAGCCGTGATCAGGGCTGTGAACTGGCTGTAGTCAACACCTTCAACGTCTTGCAAAGACATCTGAAAATCGGCGGCATTGTTTCGATAGATTACCGATTGGTGGTCCTCGACGCGGGTTTCATAAACGGCGAGCGACGTGCGCTCTTCGCCTTGGATTGTGCGGACATAGGTGCGGCCAACACCATAATTATCCAACTGGTTCAGGCAGTAACGGCCTACCGCATCATCAGAAATGCAGGTGACAAGGTCGGCAGATAGTCCCAGTTTCACGAGGCCTGCCGCGATATTGGCGGATGACCCTCCCATGGCAACGAACATATCAGTGGCATGTTCCGTTTGTGTGCGACCAACCGGGGACAGGTCCATTCCAACACGCCCGACTACGATAAATTTGCCGCCTTTGATCCCTTGAAGAGCTGTCACTTTCGACCTTCCGTGTTACCTGCTTTGGCCGCGTCCAAAACCTCTGGGTAAGGATAGTTCAAGCCTAACAATTGACGTATGTCAGGGCTGGCTGCATCCATGAACGACTGTGGTAGCGCAGCTGGCATATCTTCCATCGGCTTCACCCATTTCGGAAGGTACTGGATTAGCACGGCGTTGCGATCATGGTCGGCATTGTTGGGCATCGCGCAGTGCCAAGTGACGCCATAAAATAGCGCGACATCGCCAGGCTCTCCGATCATCTGTTCACAAGTGTCAAAGAATTTGTCTTCTGCCGTCGGATAGCGCAGCTCTTTTTGGCTGCCGGGCATGTAGCCCGTCGCGCCGCTTTCAACGGTGAAGGGGTCCAGAATAACAGAGACCTGTGCATTCATCGGGAAAGACCCGTTAAAGCCAATCGGGTGTGTTTCGGGCTTGTGATAGTCCCAATAAGGGTAGTCCACGTGCGGTTCTTGGCCAGGTCCGCCGGGAAGGATGCGGTTGGCGGCGATTGAACCCATAATGAATTCGGTGCCGAGGAACTTACGCAAGATATCCATCAAAACAGGGTGGGCGGCCATGTCGGAAAACACATCGCCTTTAGCAAGCAGGTTCCAGACGCGGCGTTGCAGATTTATCTTGCCGCTTTCCTCAGCAGCCCCTTGGAAATGGGTGGCTTTTTCGCTGTCGCTTTCGGAGTGCTCCATTATGATGGCGCGGGCTTCAGCGATCTGATCGGTACTAAAGAGGCCAGAAATTTTGACAGCGCCGCCGCCGTTCAAAAGCTCATCTACGATGGCGTCAGGTGTCGCGGTTTTTGCGGTGTAGCTCTTCATTATAGACCCTTACGTTGTTTGGCACGTGAAGATTCCCAATCGGTGTGGGCATCGCGTACTTTTTCACTTTCAGATACTTCCGGCGTGCCAACTTCCCACCATGTGTGCCCTTCGGTCGTCCAGCCTTCATAGGCGTCGACTTTCATGACGATGACGCTGGTTTTGTCGGCAGCTTTGGCACGTTTGAAAGCCTCGCCCAATTCAGCGGGGTTTGATACGGTTTCAGCGTTGGCACCCATCGCAGCAGCGTGGGCTTCGAAATCAACGCCCACTTGATGTGTGGCTGTCGGGGTGTCCGCGATCAGGTTGTTAAAGCTTTCATTGCCCGTGTTGTTTTGCAGCTTGTTGATGACGGCGAAGCCGCCGTTATCAAGCACAAGAATGATAAGCTTTTTCTGTGTTAGGACGGACGAATAAATGTCGCTGTTCATCAGCAAGTAGGACCCGTCGCCCGTAAAGACGATGGTGTCCCGTTCCGGCTCGCGCTGGGCTTGGGCGATACGTGCACCCCAGCCGCCTGCGATTTCATAGCCCATGCAGGAAAAGCCGAACTCGACGTCGACGGTGCCGATATCCTTGGTGCGCCAGTTGGCGGTGACCTCGGCCGGAAGACCACCCGCCGCAGCAACAACTCGGTCGCGCGGATCGCAAAGATCGTTCACTACGCCGATAGCTTGGGCATAGCTGTTCGGACGGTTGCCGTGCGCGACGTTGTCAGCAACGTAAGCGTCCCATTTCGCGCGTTCTGCTTGGGCGAATTCTGTCCATGATGTATCGTATTTCACACCGCGTAGGGCTTGGTGCAGGTCTTTCAACGCGACCTTGGCGTCGCCAACAACGGGTGTTGATTGGTGCTTCATCGCGTCATGACGCCCGACGTTTACTCCAACGATATGTGCATCTTTGGCAAATGCCGTCCATGACCCCGTCGTGAAATCCTGAAGACGCGTGCCAACGGCGATGATGACGTCCGCCTTTTCGGCAACCGCATTGGCGCTGTCAGAACCGGTGACACCTACAGGCCCGATGTTGAGCGGATGATCCGCCATCATATTGGCGCGCCCTGCGATGGTTTCGACCACGGGGATCGAACGGGTTTCAGCGAGTGCGGTTAGTTCTTTCACTGCGCGGGAGTATTGCACGCCGCCGCCTGCGATGATTACGGGGCGTTTGGCATTCATGATAACTTCGCGTGCCGCGGCGATTTCGTCTGCGCAGGGGCGCTGTCGGCGAATTTTGTGCACCTTTTTGGCGAAGAACGCTTCTGGATAATCGTATGCCCAACCTTGCACGTCTTGCGGAAGACCAATGAAAGCGGGGCCGCAATCGGCAGGGTCCAACATGGTCGCTAATGCGTTTGGCAGGGATTGGATGATTTGCGCGGGATGCGTGATGCGGTCCCAGTAACGGCTGACGGCCTTGAAAGCGTCGTTTACGCCGAAGGTCGGGTCGTTGAAGTGTTCCATTTGCTGCAAAACCGGATCGGGCAGGCGGGTCAGAAACGTATCACCACACAGCATCAACATCGGTAGACGGTTGGCATGGGCAAGGCCCGCGCTTGTCAGCAGGTTCGCAGTACCGGGGCCGGCAGAAGCGGTGCAAAGCATGAACCGCTGGCGCAGCCATTGCTTGGCATATGCGGCAGCGGCGAATCCCATGCCTTGTTCGTTTTGCCCGCGATAAAGCGGCAGGGTGTCTTGCACGCCATAAAGCGCTTCACCCAGACAGGTCACGTTTCCGTGGCCGAAAATACCGAAGCCACCGCCGCAAACGCGCAGTTCTTCTCCATCAATTTCAATGAATTGATTGTCCAAATAGCGAATGATGGCCTGTGCAGTGGTCAGGCGAATGGTTGCATCCGTCATTGGGGCGGTGTCCTCTCAAAGTCGTGGCGCAAGAAGATTGTATCTTGCGGGTTTCAGACTCAAACGATAACCATTTTGCAACCGGTTGCAAACTGGTTTTGAGAAAAGGAATAGTCGTGACAGAAATTGGCATCGGAATCTTGGGTGGTGGCTATATGGGTAAGGCCCATTCGGTTGCGATGGCGGCTGTTGGCGCTGTGTTCAATACGGCCCTTCGTCCGCGCCTTGAGATGATTTGCGCGTCCTCGGTAGAATCAGCGGAACGGTATCGCGCCGCATATGGGTTCGCACGGGCGACGGATAACTGGCGCGAACTGGTGGAAGACCCGAAGGTTGGGGCGATTGTTGTCGCCACACCGCAATCGACCCACCGTGAAATCGCAGAGGCCGCGTTTGCGCTTGGAAAACCTGTGATGTGCGAAAAGCCGATGGGGGCCGACCTCGCGGATGCTGACGCGATGGTGCAGGCCGCCGAAGCAAGCGGCGTCGCCAATATGGTTGGCTACAACTATATCCGAACACCTGCGTCCCAATATGCCCGCAAGCTGATTGCGGAGGGTGCGATTGGCGATGTCACGGCGTTTCGCGGCGAACATACCGAAGATTTTCTGGCCGATCCGAACGCCCCCGCAACATGGCGCACACTTGGCATGGCGAACGGCACGATGGGCGACCTTGCGCCGCATATGATCAATGGCGCGCTGGCGTTGATCGGGCCGATTGAAAGCCTGATTGCTGAAGTTGAAACCATTCACAAAACCCGCCCCGGTGGGGCGGTGACAAATGATGATCACGCCCAAATGATGTGCCGCTTTGAAAACGGCGTGATGGGGCAGATGTTTTTTAGCCGCGTCGCAATGGGGCGTAAAATGGGCTACGCATATGAGGTGACGGGCACTAAGGGCGCGATCAAGTTTGATCAAGAAGACCAGAACACTATCTGGCTATACAAGATGGATGACCCAGAGGCCGAGCGCGGGTTTCGCAAAGTTTTGACCGGTCCGGCGCATCCTGACTATGAGCCGTTCTGCCAAGGCCCAGGCCACGGTACTGGGTACCAAGACCAAATTATCATTGAAGCGCGCGATTTTCTGCACGCCATTCATAGCAGCCAACCTGTTTGGCCAACATTCCGTGACGGGCTCGACGTGGCCCGTATCGTCCACACCGCACTTTTGTCAGCTAAAAAACGATGCTGGCTGAACGTTTCTTCGAAAGGCTAACACTATGACTATTCGTATCGGCAATGCGCCCTGTTCTTGGGGCATCGAATTTGCGTCCGATCCGGCGTATCCCACGTGGCAATCTGTGCTGAGCCAGTGTGCTGAGGCGGGGTACAAGGGGATTGAGCTAGGGCCCGTTGGTTTTATGCCCGAAGACCCTGCTGTTCTGGGTGAGGCTTTGGCTGAGCAAGATCTTGAACTGATCGGTGGCGTTGTCTTCCGCCCTTACCACGACCCTGAGGCGTGGGACGATGTTCTGGATGGCACGTTGCGGACGTGTAAAGCGCTGGCGGCGCATGGGGCAAAGCACCTCGTTCTGATCGATTCAATTTCACCGCGCCGCGCACCGACTGCGGGCCGTGCGGCTGAAGCGGAACAAATGGATAAGGCCGAGTGGACAGCGTACCGCGACCGTATCGCTGAGACCGCCAAGATTGGCGTCGATCACGGCCTAACTGTCGGCATTCACGCCCATGCTGGCGGGTTCATGGATTTTGAACCAGAGCTTGATCGTCTGTTGTCAGAAGTCGACGAATCCATTCTGAAAATTTGTTTTGATACGGGCCACCATTCCTATGCGGGCTTCGATCCGGTCGCGTTTATGAAGCGCAATATCGACCGGATTTCCTACATGCACTTCAAGGATATCGATCCGGTGGTGAAGGCCGATGTTGTCGCCAAACGCACCGATTTTTACACAGCCTGCGGTCAAGGGATTTTCTGTAACCTCGGGCAGGGCGATGTTGATTTCGCGGCCGTGCGTCAGGTTCTGTTGGATAATAACTTTGAAGGTTGGTGCACCGTTGAGCAAGACTGCGATCCATCCATGCCAGGCACCCCGATGGAAGATGCGCAAGCGAACCGCGAATACCTTCAATCTATTGGTTTCTAAGGAATAATAATATGACACGACTTAATTGGGGTATGATTGGTGGCGGCGAAGGCAGCCAGATCGGACCAGCACACCGTTTGGGCGCACAGGCGGACGGGAACTTTGTTCTTGCGGCGGGCGCATTGGACCATGACGCTGACAAAGGGCGCGATTATGCACAGCGTTTGGGCGTTGCGGCAGATCGTGCCTACGGCGACTGGCGTGAGATGCTGGCGGGCGAAAGCGCGCGAGAGGATCGCGTTGATCTGGTCACGGTGGCCACGCCGAATTCCACGCATTTTGAAATCACCAAGGCGTTCCTTGAAGGTGGCTTCAACGTGCTTTGCGAAAAGCCGATGACGATGACCGTTGAGGAAGGCGAGGAGATCGTGAAAATCGCCGAAAAGACGGGCAAGATTTGCGCGGTGAACTATTGCTATTCCGCGTATCCGATGGTGCGCGAAATGCGTGAAATAGTGCGCACAGGGCAGGTCGGTAAAATCCGCCTTGTTGTCAGCAATTTCAGCCATGGCCACCACGGCGATGCAACGGATGCAGACAATCCGCGTGTTCGCTGGCGCTATGATCCGGCTATGGCGGGTGTATCCGGCCAATTCGCTGACTGCGGCATTCACGCGCTGCACATGGCGAGCTTTATTGCCGGTGACAATGTCCGAAGCTTGTCGGCGGATTTTGCCTCTACGATTGCCAGCCGTGATCTGGAAGACGATGCGATGGTGAATTTCCGCATGGATGGCGGCACTGTTGGGCGGCTTTGGACCAGCTCGGTTGCGATTGGGCGTCAGCACGGGTTTGAAATTCAGGTGTTTGGCGAAACCGGCGGTATGCGCTGGGCGTCTGAACAGCCGAACCAAGTTTACTACACGCCTGTCGGTGGTCGCACGCAGATCATGGAAAAAGGCGAGGGCGGATTGTCAGATGAGGCGGGCCGGATGAGCCGCGTTGCGATTGCACATCCAGAAGGTTTCCCTTTAGCGGTGGCGAACATTTACGTTGATCTTGCTGCAAGTATTCGTGGCGAAACCCGCGACGGATTGCCTACTGCTGAAGACGGCGTGCGTTCTATGGCGGCGGTTCATCAGGCTGTTGCTTCGGCAAAGGCTAACGGCGAATGGGTGGACGCGCGTCCACCGATGTACCGCTAAGGCTATGGCCCAATATTGAAAATCTTCGCGGCGGGCGCCCAATTATTGCGTGTTCGCCGCGTCCCGTAGTGGGCGCAGAGTTCCGCGTTCTACCATATTGCAAGGGAACAAACGTACCTCGGGTGCGCGTTCGGGATCGTCCAGCATCTCAACGATGAGGTCAACTGAGGCGCTGATAATCTGCGCAATCGGTTGGCCAATCGTGCTGAGGTTGATGTTTTGCCAGCGCGCCATTTCCATATCGTTGAAGCCGATAATGCCGATATCTTCGGGGACGTTCAGCCCTGCGTCTGCAAGGGCGGATAGGGCGCCGATTGACAGAACGTCATCACCGCAAAAATACGCTTCTGCCAGATATCCGCGTTTAATCAGGCGTTGCATTTCTGCGCGCCCGGCATCGAAAGAATAGTCAGATGCGAAAGAATGGCTATAGGCGATCTCGGGATGTTTCGCGAGTTCTTGTGAGAACCCGCGGAAACGGTCTTGTGTTGAGGTCGCAGTTTCTGGGCCACCAAGAAGCGCGACCGATTTATAGCCGCGCCGCACAAGTTCGCGCCCCGCCATGCGGCCACATTCAGAGTTATCGACACCGACAACATGCACTTCCGGCTCGGTCGAAAACCGCCCAAAACTGTTAACCACTGAAACGCCCGCGTCGCGGAATGCTTTAGAAAACTCAGGCGAAAGTGTAGAGGACGCGACGATGACGCCATCAACGGAGTATTGCTGCAGGCGGCGAACCGCAGTAACCGCGTCGGGTTCACCGCTAAGGTTCATGAGTAACGGGCGCAGGCCACGGTCTTGCAGTTTGCGCGTAAAAAGATCGAAGACTTCCAAGAAAATCGGGTTGTGGAAGTTGTTAGACACGAGCCCGATGAGTTTGGTGCGCCCAGTGGTCAGGGATGACGCTAAGGCATTTGGGGCATACCCCAACTCGGAGGCGGCTGTTTCAACTTTGACACGCATTTTTTCCGAAACCGACGCACCGTCGGTAAACGTGCGTGACACGGCCGAGGTAGACACTCCTGCGCGGTTGGCGACATCTTTGAGGGTGACGGGCATCGGCGCGTAGGTTCCATATGATCGATTGGCTGGACAGAGGGCGCCCAACATTCTTTGGCGGTGGAGAATGCAGAAAATATGTCGGTTTTGCAACCGGATGCAGAAAGCCGACATCGTGGCTTTGGCTATGCCTCGGTTTCGGGTAGGACAGCGGTAAGCATACACCCACGGAAAGCACCCAGAAAAGGCACTTCATGTTTATCGGGCTAGATTTAGGAACCTCGTCTCTCAAAGCGATTTTGGTCAATGAGAAACAGGCGGTTCTGGCTGTGCATTTGGTTTCGTTGACGGTTCAACGTCGACATGATGGTTGGTCTGAGCAAGACCCAAAAGCGTGGTGCGATGGAGTTGTACAGGCGCTTAAGGCGCTTAGTGCTCAGGTTGATTGCAGCGGTCTGAAGGGAATTGGTCTGGCTGGACACATGCATGGCGCGACGCTGATTGGTGTTGATGACAGGGTGCTCCGGCCCTGTCTGCTTTGGAACGATACACGTAGCCATGCCGAAGCGGCGCATATGGACAGTGATCCACAGTTTCGCGCGGTTACAGGGAACATTGTTTTTCCTGGGTTCACCGCACCCAAGGTTGAATGGATACGTAAAAACGAACCTGATGTTTTCAGCAAGATTGCCAAGGTGCTGCTCCCTAAGGATTACCTGCGGCTGTTTCTAACGGGAGAGCATACATCTGAAATGTCGGATGCAGCGGGCACCGCGTGGTTTGATACTGGCCGCGGGATTGGTCAGATGAGCTACTTTCAGCGTGCCAATTAGAGCGTTCCCGGATGCCCTCGCTTGTTGAGGGTTCAGCTATGTCTGGTCGCCTGCGGGCAGACTTGGCGGCAGAGCTTGGTTTGCCGCAAGTTGTGGTCGCGGGCGGTGCTGGAGATAACGCGGCTGCGGCGATTGGCGCGGGCGTGGTGAATAACGGTACAGGGTTCTTGTCGCTCGGAACATCTGGCGTGTTGTTTGCAGCGAATGCTGGATACAGGCTGAGTCTGTTGAAGAACAATGTGTTGCGAGCGCAGAAAGTACGATTCTCAACACAGCGCGAGCGCCTTTCTGATCAGGCTTTGCACGCTTGCTGCGGTGCAGGAAAGATCTTCGCTAGTTTGCGGAGGTTTTGGGCGGTGGCAGCGAGTAGGAATTCGTCATTTGCCCCGCATGGGCCGCGTAATCGCAATCGTCCCAACCCCAGAATACGTTTGAGGTGTGCGAAGAGCATTTCGACCTTCTTTCGCAGCCGCATTGAGATCGCATATTGCTTAGTTTTTGCGATATCACGCGCGACCTGACGGGCATCTTCATGTTCTTCGCGGGT
>NZ_FXYD01000006.1 GCF_900185015.1 Octadecabacter ascidiaceicola
TTCGTCGATCACACCAGCCAGTTGCTTGCAAGGAACAGTAGTGACGAACGACACGTCGTTCGCAACCAAATCGTCCACGATTTTCTTGTCAATACTCAAGGGCTCGCTCCTGTCAGAGGGGATTAAAGAAGAAAGGTTAGAAGGCTTCAAGGTGCGCGGCACACGGAGCGTGACGAACCATCTGGGCTGCTGTCGTTACAATGACTTCGCTATACATGCTCTGGCTCCAGGATGATTTTGGGGGCCGCAACACGGCCCGCGCGGATGTCGAGGAACGCTTGATGCCCGTCAGCTAAGCGGCGCGCTTCAGTCCAATTGAGCGCACCGAGGCGGTCGTCGAAAATGGCTGCTGCTGTATCGCGGAAATCTTGCGCCGTGTAGGTGTAGGTGCCGATAAATGTGATCTCCTGCAAAGTCGTGCGGCGCACATCCAAACCGGGGGCATCGTTGCCCAATCCAACATGGGCAATCACGCCACCAGCCTCCACTATCTCAGAGGCACTGGCGCGAGTCGCACCGTAACCAACGGCATCGACAACGATCGGTGCAGACAAGTTCGTCGCATCAACGGCCGCTTGCCCACAACGTTCAATCAGAAATGCGCGTCTAATGTTATTGGGCTCAACTATCGTGACATCTTCAACCCCCATCGCCTTCAAGGCCAAAGCCGCGGCAAGCCCAATTGCACCGCCACCTATGACAACGGCACGACGGTCCATACTGGGGTGCAGCGCCTCGATCGCGAGACGCGCAGCGTGCCAGCTTACGGCCAAAGGCTCCGCTAAGGCGGCTTTGCGAAACGGTACATCTGACGGAACTTCAACGAGGTTGCGCATAGGCATTTTCACGTATTGCGCAAAGGCCCCTTCGCGTGGCTGCATCGAGATGATCTGACGGTCTGGACAGAGGTTTTCGCGCTCAGCTTTGCAGGCCGCACATTTCAGACAAGTAACCAGCGGATTGATCGTCACGCGCATGCCGTCGTGATCACCGCCAACAATCGTGCCTGCAGCCTCATGACCAAGGATCAATGGCGATGGACGTCGCGCATCATGGCCCAAGAACGCATGCATGTCAGAGCCGCAAATGCCAGAGGCCTCTATCCGGATCAAATGTTCCCCGTCACCTGCTACGGGGTCAGGCATTTCGCGATACACAAGAGTTTCGACGGCATCATAAACGAGGGCTTTCATTTCGCGGCATCTCCTCCGCCAACCATCAAGACCCGACCTGTGACGCAAGCCAAACGTCCCGAAGGATCAATCAGTTCAGCTGGAATCTTGACGAGATTAACCATCGGCATTAACCATCGGCGGTCAGATCGAATGTTTCGTCGGGGAAATATTTGGCAAGTCGCACGTCAGCTGCGCGCGCGTGACCTTCCATTCCTTCAAGGCGAGAGATCCGCGCTGTTGCGACGGCCACCGCTTTGGAGCCTTCGCGTGTAGACCGCTGCCATGTGACGATTTTCATGTACTTGTGTACGGACAAACCACCTGTGTATCCAGCCGCGCCTGATGTCGGCAATACGTGGTTTGTACCGGATGCCTTGTCACCATACGACACGGTCGTTTCCTCGCCCAGGAACAGCGATCCGTAGCAGGACAGACGGTTCAGCCACCAGTCAAGGTCTTCTGCCTGAACGGTCAAATGCTCGGGTGCGTATTCATCAGAACAGGCCGCCATCTCTTCGCGGTCGGCACATACGATGACTTCTGCGTAGTCGCGCCACGCAGCAAACGCATTTTCACGGTTCAGCTCTGGTAAATTTTCGATCAAGGCGGGAACGCGGGCCATAACGTCTTCGGCCAACGCCTTGTCGTCGGTGACCAACCAGACAGGTGAATTGTATCCATGCTCCGCTTGAGAGACCAAATCTGTCGCCACAATTTGAGGGTCCGCTGTCTTGTCTGCCAAGACCAAGCTGTCTGTCGGTCCAGCGATCATATCGATGCCAACGCGGCCAAACAGAATGCGTTTCGCTTCTGCTACGAACTGGTTTCCTGGCCCGACAAGAATGTTTGCTTTCGGCAATCCGAAAAGTCCGAACGTCATCGCCGCGACGCCCTGCACACCACCCAACGCCATGATCTTGTCAGCGCCGCAGATGTGGGCCGCATAAACGATGGCAGGCGCAACACCGAGGCCTGGCCGCGGCGGCGACGTCGCCGTGATGTGGTTGCATCCCGCGACTTTCGCCGTTGTGACAGTCATGATCGCGCTGGCGATGTGGCTATAGCGACCGCCCGGGACGTAACACCCGGCCGCATCAACCGGAATTGCTTTTTGTCCAGCAACAAGGCCAGGTTGGATTTCAACCTCAATGTCATTGACGGTGCCTTTTTGGGCCACGGCAAATCGTTTCACATTGTCATGGGCGAACTGTATGTCTTCTTTCAGTTTTTGTGGAACACGTTCGCAAGCCGCTTGGATTTCGTCATCCGACAGGATGATATTGCCTTCGTACTTGTCAAACTTCGCAGCATATTCGCGTGCTTTGTCATCTCCGCCAGCCTTGATATCGCTTAAGATACCTTGAACGATTTCGTGGACGTCGGATGCGCCGGACTGGGCGGTCAGCGTTGCTTTCTTAAGGTAAGTACGAGCCATTATTTGAGCCTTATTTATAGTTTTCCGTAAGGAAACTTGTGGAGATTGCTTGGACGTACGTGATCAGCAAACCGACGAGCATGCAAAGCACGCACAAGAGTATCGCGCCGATGATTGACATATTGCGCCTCCTCCCAGTCGCAGATCCAAGCCCCAGCCCATGTAAGCGCTTACATAACTCAATTGCAAGCGCTTACATTTTGTGGTTGCTCACATTGTACTTTATGTCAGAAACTCGTTCTGACCCGAATTGGTCATATTCTCGGGGATTTGATGAAAGATCACGATGACTAGCGACCAACCGACGCCAACCCTACAAGATGTCGCGACAGCGGCTGGGGTCTCTACCGCAACGGTCTCACGCTGTCTGAATTTCCCTGATCAGGTCACAAAACGTACCCGCGCCAAAGTCATGCAAGCCGTAAATGCGCTCAGCTATTCGCCGAACTTCGGGGCGCGGGCCATGGCATCGCGGCGGACCAACACCATTGGAGCGATTATTCCAACAATGGAGAACGCAGTTTTTGCACGCGGACTGCAAGCTTTTCAGGATGAACTCCATAGTTATGGGTTCACAATGCTGGTGGCCAGCACATCCTACCGAGCAGACATTGAAGAAGAACAAATCCGTGCATTGGTCGGGCGCGGCGCTGACGCATTGTTACTCATTGGTCATGAACGCAGCCCAAACACCTACCGCTTCCTTGAAACCCAGAATGTGCCCACCCTTATAACTTGGGCTTTTGATACCAGCTTAACACGCCCCTCTATCGGTTTTGACAACCGCAAAGCCATGCGTGACATGGCGTTGAAAGTAATCGAATTGGGCCACCGCAACCTTGCATTCATTTCGGCAAGAACCACCTTGAACGACCGCGCAAAGGCCCGTCAGTC
Source organism: Octadecabacter ascidiaceicola (assembly GCF_900185015.1). Taxonomy (GTDB): domain Bacteria; phylum Pseudomonadota; class Alphaproteobacteria; order Rhodobacterales; family Rhodobacteraceae; genus Octadecabacter; species Octadecabacter ascidiaceicola. The sequence continues at coordinate 3,505 of NZ_FXYD01000006.1, forward strand.
AGGAATTGAGGATGCCATGGCCATTTCCGAGCTACGCGCGAGTGATTTACACATGGTGGAAACCGTCTACGGTATTGAGCAGGGTGCAACCGCGTTCGAACAGGTGATGAAAGCAGCGTCACAAACGACTGCTGTATTTTGCGGAAATGACGTTCTGGCTGTGGGCGCCCTACGTCGTGCTCGCGAAATGGGTGTCAGGGTGCCCGAAGATGTGTCCGTTATAGGGTTCGATGACATCGAGCTGGCAGAAGTTGCCTACCCCGCGCTAACAACTGTACATGTCCCTCATCGCGAGATGGGGTGGCGCGCCGGCAAAGCCCTCGCTGAGTTGGTGACCAACGGAACACCGATCGAGGCAATCGAGCTCGATGCAAACCCTGTTTTTAGGGGCACCCTAGCACCCGCCAAAGGCTGAGCGACCTTCTTCACCCCGGCGCTCACTTCAGGGCAATTGCTGCCCTCACCACTAAGCCAACCGACGGATCGTATTAGAACGCCTCCGACGCCCGAATTAGACGGGCGCCCATTCCAATCGCGACGATTGTTCGCTCAATACTCTATGCAGTCGTCCATGATTTCGCTGCGTCGGTGGATTTGGGCTCAGGGCGGTCATCGGATGCAGCGCTGCATCGTCTCAATCTGGCCTGTGCCAGCCCGCTCTTACATCGCTTTTCGCATCTCGATGTGGCCAACCAGGGTTGATATTTCTGCAAGCAGTTCCGCGTAACTTTTCGCACCTAATGTACGTCTCGCAGGCGGTCGAGGGTACCAGCATGAACCAAGAACTGTTCAAGAAGGAAAGCGCCGATCCCCGTCTCCTTTGCCGCGGTATGAATTGTGTGCAACTTGCGCTCTTGCTGACACACACCGAACACTGTTTCCCATGTTCCGATGGGCCAGACTGATAGGATGCTATCGCACAGCAATTGGTGGAATGGTTCAAATTCTTGTCTATTCAAATACAGCGTGCTTAAGTCGGCGTATAGTCGGCGTATAGTCGGCGTATAGTCGGCGTATAGTCGGCCAAAGGCCATTCTAGGCTCGTCGCTTCGCCCACCGGCGTGAGCAGCCAGCATTTTGAGCGCTTCTGTTACCGCATTCTCGCTTTGGCGAGCGACCGCAAAGCCTTTCGCTTGTGCAGTTTGAATATTTGAAGCGTCATTCTCACTCAAGGTGCCTTCAACGCGTGACAGCTCTGCACTCAGTGGTCTGCAAAAAAACAGAAGCTCAAAAGTATCGATCGAAGTAAAGTCTGTTCTCCATGAACAATCCTGAGCCCGTGCATTGCACGGTTTTTTGTGTGAACAGCCCACTGGCAAAAAATATTTTTCATTCTTATGGGCGAATGGCATTTTTGACCTTCGATATCTTAAGACTGACGTCTGACAGGAACGGTCTTTTGAAATTATGCATTGCTTTAGGCGGCATTCAGCACGTCTGTGTTGCGGGTCGATATCATGCCTTTCCTTTTGGCGGAACCTGACTATCCTTTGGGATTATGAGTATGAATAGACGCCATTTTATCGCCGCTGCTGCCACAATGAGTATCACGGCTTGTGTCGGCAATGCGCCAACCGCGCAACCAGTTAGTAGTGGAGGGATGCCAGCTGATTTGCGGCCCGTTGCGAACGCCGATTTTGCCAACTGGGTGGCGCGTTTCAAGTCCCGCGCAGCCAATGCGGGAATTTCATCGGCCACGTTTGACGCGGCCTTCGCGAACGCAGGCTACCTTCCGGGTGTCGTCACGCGGGATGGCACGCAAATTCAGACACGGAGGACCTTGGAAGAATATCTTTCGATCGCGACGTCTGATGATCGGCTCAGTAAGGGACGTGTGGCGATAGCGCGGTACGGAAATACCTTGAACGCGATTGAAGCGCGGTACGGCGTGGATGCGCATATCGTTGCAGCGATTTGGGGCATGGAAAGCCAGTTCGGCGAAAAACGTGGGTTGATCCCTGTGGTGTCCTCAACCGCGACCTTGGCGTTTGACGGGCGACGTGGGGATTTTTACGAATCCCAGCTGATTGCGGCCTTGCGCATTCTGGAACGCGGTGACACCACGCCAGCGCAATTGACCGGAAGTTGGGCGGGCGCAATGGGGCATACGCAGTTTATCCCGACGTCCTATCAATCCTTTGCGGTCGATTTTAACGGCGATGGCCGCCGCGATATCTGGAGCGATGATCCAGCGGATGCTTTGGCATCTACAGCCAGCTATCTGGCGCGCAATGGATGGCGATCTGGCCTGAAGTGGGGCGCCGAGGCTGGCACAGGTGGCCCGGATGGGCGTACTATTCAACCGCAAGCGGGCGGGGTCCGCTTTACAGTGACGCGCAACTTCAATGTGTTGAAAACTTACAACAATTCTGACCTTTACGCGCTTGGCGTTGGTCATTTGGCGGATCGCCTTGGCGGCGCTGGACCACTTCAGGGTAGCTTCCCACCGGATGAAAACGGGCTCTCGCGCGAAGACAGGTTGGCCATTCAACGTGGCCTTGCTGCGCGGGGGTACGATGTTGGAACGATCGATGGTGTGATCGGGCGACTAACCGAGGCTGCGATCCGCGATTTCCAACAACGTCAGGGACTTGCGGTCACGGGTATTGCCTCGGCTGAAGTGCTTTCAAGCTTGCGGTAATCGCAAACCTCAGCCCCAGATCAAATGCGTGACGTGGTAAAAGATGGGCGCGGCAAAGATCACGCTATCAAGCTGGTCGGTGAACCCGCCTTGGCCGGGGATCAAGTGGGACCAATCTTTTACGCCACGGTCGGCTTTAATGGCTGCGAACACCAGATTACCGAACATGCCCGCCGTTGATGCCAATGCCGCCATCGCTACCGCGCCACCGATCCCGAATGGGGTCATCCAAGCAAGCAATCCGCCGATGATGGCGGCAGACGCAACGCCACAGGCCATGCCCTCCCATGTTTTTGCTGACAGGTTCGGGATGATACGGGTTTTGCCGATGCGACGGCCAAAGAAGAAATCCAAGAGGTCGCCAAACTGAACAACCATGACAAGAAACGCGATAAGGAGAACGCCTCGATCCGCGGGGTAGCCAGCGACATCAATCATCAACAAGGCAGGGACATGGGACATGCAAAAGACCGCGATCATTAAAGCCCACTGGGTCTCTGCGACGCGAATTAGGAAACGGTCCGAATTACCTCGCAGCGCGGACACGACGGGCAGCATCAAGAAGGCGTAAACAGGGATGAACACCGTATAAAGCGCTTGCCAATCAAGGCCAACAAACAGGTATTGCAGTGGTAAAACCACGAAGAACCCAAGTGCGAGGGCGAGGTGATCGGCTTGCCGTTTGTTGGTCAACGTCAGGAATTCGCGCAAAGCCGCGAAGGACGCGAAAGCAAATAACACGATGATGCCGACCTTGCCGGCGATCAGAGCCAGCGTGAACAGGATGACCATGCCCCACCAGCTGCGCAGTCGGGTCTTGAAAGTTTCGACGACGGGGTTGTCTTCACCGCCGCGCGCACTGAGGACTTCACCAAACAGAGTGAGCGTAAACATCAGCCCACAGACCGCGAAGAACAAGCCGAGGATGTCAGAACTGGTTGATGTCATAACCGATCCTCCCGACTTGGCGCGAGGTCGACGAGCGCATTGGATGCCCGTGCCAGAAAAGCGTCTTTTGTTTCACCATCTTCCACGTGGATCGGCTCCCCGAAGGTGACAGTGCAAATAAGCGGCAGCGGAATGACTTCGCCCTTTGGCATGATCGCGGTGACATTGGCGATCCATGTCGGCACGAGATCCACGTCAGGGCGGGCTTTGCCCATGTTGAACAGGCCTGACTTAAACGGCAGCAGCGGATCTTCGGTCATGTTGCGGTTGCCCTCGGGGAAGATGATGAGGGATGAGCCGTCGTCCAGAGCATCCAGTATGTTCTGCATCGGGTCATGGTTTTCGTCACGCGCTTCGGGCCGGCGATCCACCAAAACGCAGTTGAACACCTCAGGCCCGACAAAGGCGCGCAGTTTGTTTTTCAACCAGTAGTCAGCGGCGGCAACAGGGCGTACGTCACGGCGAATGTTTGGCGGCATGCAGGACCAGATCATCGGCATATCGGCGTTGCTGACGTGATTGGCGAAATAGACGCGTTGTTTGTTGACCGGTTCAATCCCACGCCAATCCGCACGCACAGCAGTGATAAAGCGGGCAAACAGCGCGATGGCCTGGCCGACAATCTTGGCTGCAAACCTGCGGGGAAGGGACATGAGTGATTTCATTCCGGTGAGTTTGGCTGAGGACGGAGAGATTGAAAAGGGGTGCGCCCCGCCACCCTTGGGACAGGGAAGGGGCGGGGCGCTTGCCGATGACGCGGCAAGGGAGGAGGTCTTATGCGGCTTTGTCGTCTTCGCCGCCGATGTAATCTGCCAGCAGGCGTTCGTTGCGGGCTTCTTCGACGCGCGAGATGCGGTCTTCTGACAGGCGCTCATCGAAGCGCAGTTTGACGAAGTTAACCAAGGCGAGGGTCAGGAGCAAAATGCCGATCCCCCAGTAGCCTTTGGTGGCCATCGGCACGTCTGGCGACATGTATAGGGACAGGGCAAGCATGCCGTAAGCGATCACAACGCCGATGCCGTTAAAGAAAATGATGAGGCCGTTGTCAGATTTGTTGAAGTTACTCATGGGGTTATTCCTTCTATTAAATTCAGCGCGTTAAACAGATTTTTTGGATTTTAGGCGGGCGAGGACATCATCCGCCGTGGTACGGGTCGCCTTGCCGAAACCTTGATCAGACATGCGATCAGCAAGGGTCTCGTGGCCAAGGTCACGGTCGATTTCGCGCAGGATTTCGGATTGCTCGAACGGGTCATCTTTGCCCATCACGCGACCAATCAGCTCCTCCGCTTCCTCAACGTTCGAAGTATGCCCGATCGTTGAATTCAGCTTTGATTGGATCGCCTGTTCGCGACGAACAGCGCGGGCTTGGATAGCGCCTTGTTTAAGGTCGATGATGCGGCGGTGGCCGGCTTCGATTGAATTGCGCAGACGGATGACTTTTTGGTCCAGCCGGTCACAAGTTTCGTTGCGAATGGTCAGTTCGTTTTCCATTTGGGCGACGGCATGTGCCGCTTCTGTCGCCAGATCATCGCGGCCTTGATCCATTGCGTCTTGCGCACGGGTCATCATGTCTTTGATGCGGTTTTTCAGGGCGTCGCGCTGGCGTTCTTCAGAACGTTGACGCTGGATCAGGGAGGCGAGGGTGGCCTTCGCCGCCTTAAGGGAGGTCTCGGCCTCGCGGATTTTCTGGTCGATCAATTCAATCGCAAAAGCATCGCGGACGCGATCTTCGGAGCGTGCGTTGACCCCTGCAATAAGGGTTGAGAGTGTCTTGAACATATCGCTTCCTTTCATGTGTCGCGGTTCACTGAATTGTGTGAACGTTGTTCATGAATTAGATTTAGCGATGCTGTGGGTTTCGATCAAGTAAAATCTTGAACAATGTTCAGGAAATTTGAGGTGAAGAAGCTAAGTGATTGAGAATCAACGAAATCATTTCGTCTAATTGCGCCGCTGGTACGCCTGCTGATGCCTCATCGAGGCCCAAAAGCACGATTCCATGCACGCTTGAGAACAGTGCTTTGGTCAAAAGTGCGCGATTCTCTGCGCTGTGGTCGGGGAAAATGACGGACAGCGGGGCGTCGATATAGGCGAACAGCTGTCCCATTTCTTGTAGGTACCAGTCAGGGGCGGCTTCGCCGGCGGGACGTTCAATATCAAACAAGGCCCGCCAAGCGTTAAAATTCTGCGAAGCGAAATGGTGATAAGCGTGCGACATGACGATAAGTTGCTGGGTCGCGTCTTGCGGTGCATCCGCAAGGGATTCAGCGACAGCAGCGCCTAAACGTTTAAAAGTGCGAGCGTTTACGGCCAGCACGAGGTCGTTCAAATCACCGAACACATTATAGATTGCGCCAAGCGCACAGCCCGCGTCCTTGGCCAAATCGCGGGCGCGTAGGTTCTTAAGCCCATCAGATGTAATCCGGCGCTCAGCGTGTTCGATTAGGGTGTCGCGCAACGCAGCGCGGCGCAATTCAACTTTTCCGGCCATCGGGTATCCTTTTTGAACTTGGTTCAAGAGTAGCAAAAGGCAATCATCAGGCAAAGAGCGGAAATGAACTTTTAGCTACTTTGAAAACATGCGGGGTTACCTTGAATGGATGGCGCCTACGCTTTTACAGGCGCACCGCCAGCGAAAAGGTTGGGGCCATGGTAGCCGATCGGGTCCTCCTGCATTTGCAGGTGAAGACCCTCATCGGTTAACGGGTGCGCCAGCGCGAGGTCTTCGTCCACGTCTATGCCAAGACCCGGTGCAGTCGGGACGTTAACGTAGCCATTCTCAATCGTGATCGAGGATTTGATCAGCGCGTCATGGAACGGGGTTTCGATGGTTTCACACATCAAGATATTGGGCAGCGTGGCTGCGAGCTGTACGTTGGCAGCCCATTCAATCGGGCCTGCGTAAAGGTGCGGGGCCACTTGGGCGTTGTAGACCTCAGCTAATGTCGCGATCTTCTTGGTTTCCCAAATGCCGCCAGAACGGCCCAAAGCAGGTTGTAGGATATTGGCAGCGCCTGCGCGAAGGACCGCTGCAAATTCAGCCTTAGTTGTTAGGCGTTCGCCTGTTGCAACCGGGATTTTCACAGCAGAGGCGACTTTAGCCATCTCATCAACGGCGTCCGGTGGGATGGGTTCTTCATACCAAAGCGGGCTGAACTTTTCGATGGCTTGGCCCATGCGGATGGCGCCGCCCGTCGAAAACTGCCCGTGGGTGCCGAACAATAGGTCAGCATTTGGGCCGACGGCGTCGCGGATTTTCTGGCAGAATGCGACAGAGGTTTCGATGTCATGCATCGACGGCATGTGACCCGCGCGGATTGTGTACGGGCCAGCGGGGTCGAACTTGACGGCAGTGTAGCCTTGCTCGACTAAGCTGACCGCGACTTCGGCGGCCATGTCAGCTGAGGCCCAGAAATCTGGCAGAGGGTGGTGTGGTTGCGGGTAAAGATATGTGTAAGCGCGGATTTTGTCGTTCAACCGCCCGCCGATCAGCGCATGTACAGGGCGGTCGCGGTCTTTGCCCAAGATATCCCAGCAGGCGATTTCCAAGCCCGACCATGCGCCCATGACTGTGAGATCGGGGCGCTGAGTAAAGCCGCTAGAGTAAGCCCGTCGGAACATGAGTTCGATGTTTTCGGGGTTTTCGCCCTGCATGTGCCGTTCAAACACGTCTTTGATGACGTGGGACATCGCATCCGGCCCAACGGATGAGGCGTAGCATTCGCCCCAACCGACAACGCCTGTGTCAGTCGTGACCTTGACGAGGATCCAGTAACGCCCTCCCCAGCCGGGAGCTGGGGGCGCAGTGACAATGATGTCTAGGTCTTGCAGTTTCATGTCAGAGTCCCATCGCGGTAGCAAACGCCATTAAGGCCGGTTTGAGCGTTTAGGACAACATTGCGCGTCTCGTTAACGGCCATGCCTCCGACGGCGCCGTCGACTGCAGCAAGCGCGTTCGGGTCGATGATGCCGGGGCGGAGGCCTTCGAGAAACGGGCGCACATTTTCGCTGTCGAAGTTCATCGAGGTTTCAGCGGCGTGGCCAGCCACGGTCTGCGCTTGTTGAGCCGGTGCATTGAACAAATTGGTAAGAAAACGGATCATTTGAAGGCCTTCTGTTTGGAATAGGTGCTAAGAGAAAGCTTGTTGCGATAAACTAATCAGTTGAGTCTGATAATTCACTGTGTGCTTTCCAAATGGCGGTCTACGACCCGTTGGACCATCGGGGCGAAATGGGCAAAGTCGGGGGTTTGCATGTCGGGTTCTTTGCCCGCTTCATCCAGATAACGGACTTGGATGATTTCGGGCAGGTTCGGGTTGGCCTCAATGCTCGCGACTTCGGCGTCAGACATAGGGCCGCCTTGCAGATTCAGGGAGTGGATCGAGGCCGCGCTTAGGCGATCAAAGTAGCTGGGGCGCGTGGCGCAGAGGTAGCGTTTGGCGGCGACGTGGTAGCGCACGCAATCTGTGATGAGTGAGGGGAAGAAATCGGCGAGCACCTCGGCGCCCGCTTCTTCGTGGTATTTATCTTCGGTATCATCCGGCGAGTAAGTGCCAAACTCGGAGGTGAAGTGGCCGATGTCATGGAGTAGGGCGGCGACGATGATTTCTTCGCGCAGGCCTTGTTGTTCGGCGAATGTCGCGCCTTGCAGCATGTGCTGGGCCATTGTGACAGGCTCGCCCAGATATTCCTCTCCGCCGCGTCGCTCAAAGATGGAGGCGAGAAAGGGGACGATGGTGTCGCGGTTCAGTTCAGGCATCTTGGGCCTCTAGTGCTGCGAGGGTTGAGAGAAGGCCGTCTTTGTCCGCATAGCATCCTTGGAGCCAGCGATTGCCCGCACCAGAGTAGCCTTTGCGGGCGTGCAAGACGCGGGTGTTGTCGACGATGAAGGCTTCGCCCGGAGCGAGTTTAAAATGCACCTCTTGGGCTGTGTCGTCGATGATATCAGAGAGGCGGCGGTAGGCGGCGTACCAGTCCGCCATTTTGTCAAACGGGACGTCTGTGCAGGGGGCGGCGGAGCGCGCGTTGAAGCGGATGGATTGCAGGGTGCCGTCGGGCGACAATTCGATCATCGGGCGGCGGGAATGGAGGGCCACGCCCGCGCTGCCTGTATAGGCAAACCGCATTGGATAGCCCGCGAGCAGGTCAAATCCGGCAGGATTTTCATCCCGCAAACGCAGGGCGGCGGCAAAGCCGTCGACGACCATATTCTCCCCGCCGGTGGCGGAATTCTCAAGACAAGCAAGGACTTGCAAGGTCGGTACGGGGTCGCGGTAAGGGTTGTCGGTGTGGGCCTGAAGACCCAGCCCTGTGTAGGCGAGGTTGGTTGGATTTACCTCGGTGCGGACCTCGAAAAGGCGGCCGTAGTTGGTTTCGCGCACGTAGCCGAACAGATCAACGATATCGAACAACCCGCCCTCGCGCGGGGTCATTCCGGTGACCTTGGCAAAGCCGTAGCGGCGGATAGAGGCGAGCCAGTCGCGGCGGGTGTCGTCGTTGGTTTGTAGGGCAGTAAGATCAGCGCTGGGTGGGGCCATTGCGCTGTCCCATGGGGTCACATTCTTAGTGAGCAGCGGGGCCGGAGCGCTGGTATCATAGGTGTGATCAGCAAGCCAACGAAGTGGAAAGGCGCAGGTCTTGCCTTCGGGTTGGAAGGTGATGTGCAACTGCCCTTCGGCGAGACGCGCATCAGTCAAAGTGACGGTATCGGGCAGGTCACCCAATGTGATCAAGCGTTGCCCATTACCGGGGTCGCGGGTGTCCGCATCAAGCGCGTTGTCGCGCAACCAGATGGCGTGAAAGCGGGTCTCAGCTTCGCCAAGGAGCAGATGAAGGACAGTGCCATCCGCGCTGATGCGGGGGGTGGATTGAGCGTTCATGTGATCCTCCATAGGTTAACGATCTGGCTATAGGGTTGGGCGTTCTGGTCTTAAAATCCGTGATATGGGTCCGGTATGGGTTTCGTATGGGTCTGGTATGGGGCCAATCTGGGGGCTTTTAGTTATGGGTTTGAATAGGCGGTAAATTTCCTGAATTGGCTTAGAATACGATAACGTTGCGTTTGGCGGCGCCAGTTTTGGTGTCGGTGATGGCGTCGTTGATTTGATCGAGCGTCCAAGTGCCCGAGATCAGCTCGTCCAGTTTTAGGCGGCCCTGTTTGTAGAGGTCGACCATCCAAGGGATGTCGCGTTTGATAACAACGTCGCCCATTTTGGAGCCAATCATACCTTGACCTGCGGCGGCGAAGTTGGCGGCTTCGTAGCTGGAGAACGCGCCAGATGCGGGCATGCCGACCATGACGATATTGCCGCCCTTGGCGAGGTAGCGCGGCGCTTGGTCATAAACAGGGGCAACACCAACCGTCACAAGAACTGCGTCTGCGCCGCGCCCCATGGCTGCCTTAGCCTCGCGCCAAGGCTTGTCAGTCGAGGCGAGTACCGCGTCGGTAGCACCAAATTCGCGCGCAACGTCGAGCTTGGAAGGTTCCATGTCGACGGCAACGATGCGGCGTGCGCCTGCGATGGCCGCGCCTTGGATCGCGTTTAGACCGACGCCCCCCGCACCGATGACGACAACGTCTTGGCCGGGGCGGACCTTGGCGGCGTTCACAACGGCACCGATGCCAGTGATCACACCACAGGCGAGTAGGGACGCAGCTTCCATGCCGATCCCATCGGGAAGGGTCACGACTTGGCTGGAATCCACGACGACCTTTTCAGCAAAGCCGCCGCAGGCCATCGCTTGGTGGAGTTTACCACCTTCGGCGGTTTTGATTGGGCCTAGGTCGCCGTCATAGCCTTCTTCACAATTCGTCGGGCGGGCGGCAGAACAGCTGGGGCAGGTGCCGCAAGACCGGATCAAGGTGACGACGACGTTGTCACCTAAGTTCACGCCTTTGGTATTTGGCCCGACAGCCGTGACCGTACCTGCCGCTTCGTGGCCATATACGGCTGGAAGGGATCCGCCCCAGTGGCCTTCGGCATAGGTTATGTCGGAATGGCAGATCGCGCAGGCGGCCAGTGTGACTTCGACTTCGCCGTCAATCGGTGAGCGAATTTCGATATCTTCAATGACGAAGGGCTGGCCGAATTCGTGGCAAACTGCGGCTTTGATACGGGACATGGACCACCTCGGGCTAAGGGCTTTGTTAAAGCGTGGCGGCGGAGTGCGTCCTGTGCAAGCGGGAAAACGACGTGCGGTGTCGTTTAGGGGGCGGTCTGGCGCGTACGGCCGAGAAAAACCAGCATGCACAGGGCCATGATTAGCGCTGAAAGGATGAACGCCGCGCCGGGGAAGTAGGGGCCGGATTCTGTGGTGAAGGCCCAGAATAGCTGTGTCATCACCAGCGGAGAAAAGATCATCGCCACTGATTTTGCCGATGAAACGACGCCTTGAAGCTCGCCTTGGCGGTCATCGCTGACACGTTTGGACATCAGGCCTTGCAGCGCTGGGGTGACAACCGCGCCAAGGGACGTGAGTGGAATGAACGCAAGGGCGACCCAGCCGTTTGAGATAAGTGTGAGCATCACAAAGGCAGCGAGGTTGAAGCAGATACCGTAGATAATTGTTCCGCGTTCCCCCAAGTGACGTAGTGCGATGCGGATAAGCCCGCCTTGTACGATGGCCATGCCGATGCCGAACAGGGCCAGAGATACGCCGACCATTCCGGGGGACCAGCCGTAGGCCTCTTTGGTGAAATAGGCCCATGTTGCAGGGTATACGATGAAGGCAAATTCATAGAGGAATACGAGGAAGATCAGGCGGCGCACCCCGTCGAGTTGTCCTAGTGCTTTGAACGCGGCCAGCGGGTTGGCGCGACGCAAAACGAACGGGCGGCGGATGCGGTCTGTGACGGTTTCTGGCAGGATGAAATAGCCGAAGATGAGGTTGAGGCCGCCAAGAAGTGCTGCCGCATAGATGGGTGCGCGCGGGCCGAATTCCCCCAAAAGGCCGCCAATGACGGGGCCAAGCACGAAGCCGAGGCCGAATGCCGCGCCGACCAGCCCGAAGTTCGCGGATTTTTCTTCGGGTTTGGAGATGTCCGCGATAAAGGCGGTTGCAGTGGATTGCGTGGCGGCTGTGATGCCGCCGATAACGCGGGTGAGAAACAGCAGCCAAATTGTTCCGGCAACTGCCATGACGATGTAATCTATGGTCATAACCAGCAGTGAAATTAGCAGTACAGGCCGGCGACCGAAACGATCCGACAGGGAACCGAGGATCGGGCCGAAGATGAATTGCATCACAGCAAATGTCGTTGCTAGGATACCGCCCCAAAGGGCTGCGTCGCCAACGGTGCCGCCGTTCACCTCGTTGATAAGGTCGGGCATGACGGGCAGGATTAGCCCGATACCCATGGCATCAAGGGTTAGCGTGATTAGGATAAACGTGAAGGCGCGTTTGCGCTGAGTGGCGTCCATATGGTTTACATAAAGTGAACTGATCGGTTCGGAAAGATGGTTTCTTAGGTAAATCGATTATGTGTTTGTGGGACGGCTGCAAGATTGTCTCAGCGGAGCGAGATTGGTAGGGGTCGGTTCATTGTCTGGTTTTGGTTGCAAGGATGCGTATGACATTGCCTGTGGATAAGAGCGAAGGAGCGGCGGCATCTGCGGATAAGCCACGTGTCGAAAGGGTGTGTTTTGACGGGCAGGACGCATGGGTTAAGCGGCCCGAAGGCGCGCGGTCCAGCATATTTACAAGCTTGCACAGAGTTCTGGATCGTATTTTTCCAAAAGCAATGCAGTCGACGAACGCAGTTGGTGGCATGGAAGCGCTTCATGGGGAGGCTGCGCGACTTCGGTTGTTTGCTACCAAGGGCTTGCCTGTCCCGACGGTTCTAGACGAGACCGACGCGCATTTGGTGCTGTCAGATTGCGGCATACAATTGCGCGGGCATATGCGGGCGATATCCGACGTTGCGGAGAGAGAGCGGCTCATGGAGCAGGCGTTGGATGTGTTGGTGAAAATTCATCAATCGGGCCTCGCGCATGGGAGACCGTTTTTGAAAGATATGACGCTTTCTGAAACCGGTGAAATTTCTGTTCTCGACCTTGAGGAAGATCCGGTTCAGCGGATGCCGTTGGAAGATGCGCAAGCCAGAGACATTTATTTATTTTTGCTGTCCTGTGCCGAGTTTAAGGACGACCCGAAAGCGGGGCTTAAGCGATTGCTAGACAGCTACCTTGCCGATGCGCCCAAGGACGTCGCCCAGCGGTTAATCGCGCTTTGCAAATCCTTGCGCGTTTGGCGGTGGATCATGCGGGGCACTGGCGCGACGATGTTAGCTGATGATGTGCGTGGTGCGTATTGGGCCGCGCGTGTTCTTGAGGGCGTTTCGAAATCAGACGTGGCCGATTGACGTCAGGAATTGGGTTAGCCTAGCGGTGATGTCATCAGCGTGGGTAACCGGTGCGATGTGTCCGGCGCCACGGATCAGGTGAAACTGCGACCCTGGCACGAGGTCGGTGGTTTCGCGCACAAGGTCCGGTGGTGTGGCTTTGTCGTAGTTTCCGCAAAGGCCAAGCGTTGGCAGGCGAAGGCCGGAGGTTGGGGTGTAGAAATCAGTTCCGGCGATGGCCTCGCAGGTGGCGGCGAAGCCTTCGGTGTTTGCCCGTGTTAGCCAGTTTTCCAGCTGGGCGCCGTCATCACGGGCGTTCCAGCGTTCCAGCATCTCAGGGATGATCGCGGGCATTCCGCCATCGCGCACCGTTTTAGCGCGGGCGTGCCACGGTTCGGGTTGGCCGTGTTTGGCGGCGCTGGCGATCAACGTCATACCGCGCACCATGTCGAGGCGTTTGACGGCCAGACCTTGCGCAATAAGGCCGCCGGCAGATAGGCCGATGAACACAACGTCTTTTAGGCCTAGTGAGTCACACACCGCTTCCGCGTCAGAAATCAGCGTGCCCATGCTATAGGGGCCGTCGGGAACGTCAGATTGGCCGTGTCCCCGCAGATCGTAGCGCACACAGCGGTGGTCTGGCAGCTGGGCTACAACGCCGTCCCAGATCCGGTGATCAAGGCCCAGACCGTGCGAGAACACCAAGGTTGGCCCTGTGCCTTCGTCTTTGGCAAACAGGGTCGCGCCCTTGGCTTGGATGTTATGCGTTGTCATCGTCACCCATCACCATATGCGCGATGATCTGGCCGTGGTCAGAGGCGAGTTTGTTGTAGGGCGCTTCTGCGTGTGAGCCGTCCGTCAGGTGGTCGTTCAGCACAGAGAAGTATTCCATTTCGCCGATCTTACGTTTGTAGTCAGGGTGGAAGTGGCGCGACATGTAAATCTGGTCAATGGATTCAAAATTGCCCCCAAAGGCCGAGGTATAGACCATATCGCGCGAGGATTTGCGCACGAATAGTTTTTCAGCGGAGTGGAGGCGCACACGATTGATGTTTTCGGTGATCTGCGTGTTTTCTTCTTTGGTGTAACGGTCATTGGACGCTTTAGCGTCATGGCGCAGCATCCATGCGTAGTTCTTGAACGGAACCTCGCCGGAGATGATTTCAGAGGACACAGCGTGTTCGCCGTCATTGAAGTCACCAAGGACCATGACGGGGTTTCCGGCCTCAAGTTCGGTGATGACTTCGCGGCGCAGTACCCATGCTTCGGCCATCCGGCGTAGGGCGGCACGCAGCGAGCCCATCGCGCGGGTTGCGGCGTCGTATTGGGTAAGGTCGGCGGCGGGCGGGAAGTCGGCGCCAGTGGGGGTGATGTGTTCGCCGAGTTTGGATTTCAGGTGGCAGTTGAAGACGGTTATGGTTTGATCGCCAACGGGAATGCGCGCCTTTAGAATGGGGCGCGAGAGGCGGCGCAGGCGGTAGTGGCCCGCGTCGTCATCGCCGTCCGATCCGCGCAGGGCAGAGAACGGGATGTCGAGGGGTTCGGGCAGGTCTTGGATGATTTCGGGTGTGCCGACGAAACCGAACCGCGACACAATCGCGACACCGGGGCGGCGTTTGCCCGGTTCGCCAGTGTCGGCGGCGTTTGGCGCGAATGCCAAGCCGCCTGTGCCATAGGGCGTGTAGGCGAGTTTGCGAAAGATCGCTTTGCGGTGATAGCGTTTGGACTTGTCGGGGATTGAGGCGGCGTTTGAAGCCTGACCAAGGGTGTCGGCTTCGGCGATGACGTCACGCAGAGCGTCTTCTTCAAAGATTTCCTGAAAGCCAACGATATCGGCGTCCATTGTCAGCAGTTGATCTGCCATCCAGTCCTGTTTCCACGCGTATTCTTCAGGCGTGTATTTCTGGAACTCGTAATATTCCTTATCCGCGCCGATGAGGTTTTTGACGTTGAAGCTGGCGATGGTGAAACGGGTCATGTCGGGCGTCTTTCGGTTATGGAGGGGAGCCTCCGGCGGGGATATTTAAGGGACAAAGACAAACACGAGTTAGGCAAGCGTGTCGAGCGCCGTTTTGAATTGGGCGGGGTCGACGTTGCCGCCGGAGATCGTGACGATCACTGCGTCGCCGTTGATGTCATCTTTGCGGTAAAGGGCGGCGGCGAGGGCGGCGGCACCACCGGGTTCGGCGACCACTTTGAGGCGTAAGAAGGCGTGCGCCATGGCTTGTAGCGCTTCGTGTTCGGTGATGATGAGACCGGGGCCGCAAAGGCGTTTCATGATCGGGAAGGTCAGATCACCGGGTTGCGCGGTGATAATGGCGTCACAAATATTGCCCGAGGTTTGGTTGTTGCGCTCGATCCCGCCAGAACGAAGGGAGCGCGCGGCGTCGTCGAAGCCTTCGGGTTCAACAGGGCGGATGCGCAGGGTCGGGGCGTCGGCTTCGCAGGCGAGTGCTATGCCGGACGTAAAGCCGCCACCCCCGCAGCAGACCAGAACGTCGGCGTTTTCGATGCCAAGGGCATTCGCGTCTTGTGCGATTTCAAGGCCGCAGGTGCCTTGGCCTGCGATCACCTGTGGATCATCAAAGGGTTTGACGAGGGTAAGGCCACGTTCATTCGCGACGCGCGCGCCGATTTCGTCGCGGTCTTCATTGTCGCGATCATAAAGAACCACTTCGGCGCCCAGCGCCTTGGTGTTGTCTATTTTCAGCTGCGGCGCGTCAGAGGGCATGACGATGACGGAGGATGTGCCATGACGTGCAGCCGCCAGCGCGACGCCTTGGGCATGGTTGCCGCTGGAATAGGCGATGACGCCTTTGGCGCGTTGATCGGGGTCCATCGCAGAGAGAGCGGACCAGCCGCCGCGAAATTTGAAGCTGCCAGTGTGTTGCAGGCACTCGGGTTTGATGAACACTTTGCGGCCTGCCATTTCGTCAAGGAAAGGGGACGATAACAGCGGGGTGCGGCGTGCATGGCCGTCCAAGCGTTTGGCGGCGGCGCGGATCATATCAATGTTCATAGGGAAAGGATCCAGTCGTTGAGAACGCCCAAGGATTCCGGCTCGTCAAGGAAGGGCACATGGCCACGGCCCAGAACGGTTGCCGCATGGGCATCGGGGCGGCGATTGCGCATTTCTTCAAAGGTCGGGACGGACAAAAGATCAGAAGCATCACCGCGCAGGATCGCCAAGGGCAAGCCCGCCATGGCGTCAAACACTGGCCAGAGGTCGGGGGCGAGGTTGGCGCTGGCGGCAAGGACCGTGTCGGCGAGTTTGGGGTCGTATTTGATCACGAGGCCGTCGGGCGTTTCGCTATAGTGGGCGGCAACTTCGGCCAGCCAACGATCCATTGGGACGCCTTTGAAATGCGACCATGCCTTGGCGCGAAAGGCGGCGGCGTCGGCGTGGGTTTTCTGGGGTGGATTGCGGCCGATGTAGTCTTTGATCACGGATAGGCCTGCCGCTTCGATGTAGGGGCCGATGTCATTTAACGCCACACCAAGCAGACGGTTTTTGGCCGTCGCGGCGAGGACCATACCGATCAGGCCACCGCGTGACGTTCCAAGGATGGCAGCCTTTTCGATGTTCAGATGATCGAGCAGGGCAATCGCGTCTTGGGCTTCTTGGGGGATTGTGTAGCTTGCCGGATCGGCCCAGTCGGACTGGCCACGACCGCGGTAGTCCATGCGGATAAGTCGACAATTCAGGTGCGGCGCGACGTGGTCAAAGTCTGCGGTGTTGCGGGTAAGCCCCGCAAGTGCGAGCACGGGCAGGCCTTCGCCGGTGTCGGTGTAGTAAAGGCGGGTGCCGTCTTGGGCCGTAAAGTGCGGCATTAGACCAGATCGGGAATTGTTTTCAGGTCTTTGACGGTGCGGTGTGGTGCAGCCCAAAGCCGGTCTTGCGGTTTGTCGGCGCGGTTCACCCAAACGGTGCCAAAGCCATATCCGGCCGCACCTGCGGCGTCCCAGCCGTTGGAGGATGCGAACAGGACTTCGGTTTGTGGAACGTCAAAGCGGTCCCAAACCAGGTCGTAGACATGGCGGTGTGGTTTGTAGATTTCGACTTCTTCGACGGACAATACATCGTCCAGATATTCACCGATGCCGGCTGAACGCACGGCGCTGACCAGCATATCGGGTGAGCCGTTGGACAGAATTGCGACGTTGAGGTCTTTTTCTTTCAGTGCCTTGAGCATGGCGGGAACTTCGGAGTAGGCGGGGAGTTCCTTGTAAACGCTCAGCAATTTCGCGCGCAGGGCGTTGTCATGTAAGCCGTTGTTGTCCAAAGCCCAATCTAATGCGTCTTGGGTGACTTGCCAGAATGGAATGTGCTGGCCGGAGATCGAGCGAAGCCATGAGTATTCGAGCTGCTTTGTGCGCCAGTCCGCAGACAGTGTCCCCCAGACTGCAGCCAGTTGTGACTGGCCCGGCTCTTTGGCGACGTTGCGCGCGGCGGCGTCCACATCAAACAGAGTTCCATAGGCGTCAAAAATGCAGGTGGTGATTGTCATGGGCAACCTTTCTGTTGGGAACAGCTTGGCATGCAACTGGTTGTTTGGAAAGCCTCAAAGCCTGTAAGTGAGTGCCGCGCGGATAAGTGGCGCAAGTTCATCCAAGTTGAGCGCACTATCGGTGGGAAGATGCACGGCGCGATTGCCATCAAACGCCATGTCCGGTGGGGCGAGGGCGCGAAAGTCGTTCATGACGGTGGTTTGGCAGTGGGTGAAGATCGCGGGATCGCCTGCCTTGGAAAGGCCGAGCCGGATCGGCGTTGCGAGGTTGGTGTCTGGCGTTGCGTAAGACGGTTGCCCCCATTTTGTCGATTCTTCGATGCGTCCGACGGGTAGGGTCTTACCGATTTCATAGATCATCGCGCGCAGCGACATGAGCGTGTCACGTGCAGGTTGCGGGAAAGCGGCGAATGCGTCGCGTGCAGCGGTTGATGCAAAGGGTCGGGTCATACCTTGATGGTGCCGCGTTGGGGGCTGATTTGCAATCTTGGGGCGCGATTGTTAGGCAGCGCGCGAATTCACGTAAATCCAGACAGGACATTCCATGAGCGAAGTAAAATCAGGCGACACAGTTGCCATCCACTACACCGGCACCTTGTCGGACGGCACAACGTTTGATTCCAGCGAAGGCCGTGACCCGTTGGAGTTCGTTGTCGGTTCCGGCCAGATCATCCCAGGTTTGGACAAGGCGATGCCGGGTATGAAAATGGGCGACAAGAAAGTTGTCGAGATCCCGTGTGAAGAAGCTTACGGCGCGATCAACCCAGAAAACCGCCAGTCCATCCCGCGTGAACAAATCCCTGCGGATATCCCTTTGGAGATGGGGCTGACATTGCAGATGCAATCACCAGACGGGCAGCATGTGATGCCGGTGACCGTGGTTGAGTTGAGCGAAAGCGAAGTCACTCTGGATGCGAACCACATGCTTGCAGGTAAGGATTTGACCTTCGCGGTTGAGATGGTTTCAATCAAAGAAGCTTAAGAAAGCTGAACGATTTGAACAGGCAAGGCCGTCCCGATCTGGGGCGGCTTTGCGCGTTTTGCTAACACGAGACCTGAAACTGACGTTTAGCGCCGTGCGTAAGCAGGGTATAAAGGTGGTCTTGGTGCACACACGAAAATGGCCTGGTATCTTAGTAAGGTAACCCGATGTTCCTCAAAAATGCATGGTGTGTTGCCGCTTGGGATCATGAGGTCACGCGGGATTTGCAACAGATCGTGGTTCTAGGGGAAAAATTTGTGCGTTTCGAACGGAAGCTGGCGAACTCGTCGCGCTTGAGGGTGCGTGCCCGCATCGCAAATTGCCTTTGTCCAACGGTCGCATCAAGGGCGGCACAGTTGAGTGTGGCTATCATGGGCTGACGTTCAACTGCGTTGGGCAATGCGTTCGGGCGCCGGGGGCTGGGGGCATTCCTTCCAATGCCAAAGTCCACGCGTACCCACTGCATGAAAAATACGGGTTGGGTTGGATCTGGATGGGTAATCCAGCAGACATCTTTGAGATCGAAAACTACGACAGCCCTGACTGGGGTATCAATCGCGGTGCAGCGATGGAGCTGGACTGCAACTATTTGTTGATGTGCGACAACTTGTTGGACCCGAACGTTTGGATCGGCCCTTTATGCGGGTATCGGGGGGCTAAGCCTGCTTTTTAAGTCGTCATTTGTTTGTATGTTTGGCTTCTTCCGATCCTTATGGGCGGGCCTTTCTTGCGCCGCTATTTACTTGCGGAACATGCGCGTTGCCCGCACGCGGCTTCCATGCTTGAGAGCACCCGCACGACGTTCATGGACAGGCTTGTGCGGTTCCTTGCGTGGAACATGCCCTATCACGTTGAACACCATGCCTATCCGTCGGTGCCGTTCCATAAACTCCCCGAGTTTCACGAATTCACACGGAAACACGTCAGGCATCAGAAAGATGGATACCTTAACTTCAATCATGATTACCTGAGGGACAGTTTTATCGGTAAACTGGCGGATGACACCTAGGCGAGCTTAGCTGATGAACCGCAAAATTGTTCCAATGCCACCCATGAATAGCGCGGCTGCGGTAAACAGCCATGCGCCGAGGCATATCAAGGCGCGTTTTTTAGACATCCGCCGATAAGGCGCGCGGCCATCGCTGCCACCAGTTTGCATCAGATGCTGAACGGTCATGATGACGAGGAACACCAAGAAGAACGATTGCGACAGTACCGCGACCAACCCGATGAGGGCGGATGTTGTGGCAAAGATGTAAAACGGTGCGCGATCGTGGAACACGGATGTGATGGACGCCGTAAGTTTACCACCATCCAGCGGCCATATCGGGAGCAGGTTAAAGAAGTTCAACGCACCACTAATGCTGGCGAAAGTTACCAGTGGATAGTAGGCGGCTGGAAACGTCGTGAGCGAGATTTGCGCCAGAGCAAAGGCCAGCAACATTGGTGCAAGGCAGATTGCCGGACCCATCAGGGTGATGAACACGGACTCTTCCTGCGTGTCGACGGGGCGGTTTGAGATCGCGTAGCCCCCAAGTAATGGCACCAGCCGGAAGGATGCATCATGGTGGCCTGCGACGCGAAACGCAGCGACGTGGCCGAATTCATGGATCACGACCACAAGGATGATCGATAGGCCGAAGACTGGTCCGAAAAAGACCACAGCAAGGATGACGGCGAGTGCTGAGATGCCCAAGCCTTGTGGATCAAGCCCGATGATTGTTGTCTTTAGCGGCGACGTCCAGCCACCGCGCAGCGCATATATGGTGCCAAGGCACGCTGCGATGGCGCAGATCAGGAACATGGTCGGGCTGATCACAAAATTAACCGAGGTTTTCCAAGGCCGGCATCATCATGACGTGAAGCCCGCTATCGACGTGGACGATTTCGCCCGTCGTACAAGCGCCTGCGTCAGACGCGAGGTAAACGGCCGTGCCGCCCACGGCTTCTAGCGTTGCGTTGTGGCGCATTGGGGCGTTTGCTTCGGCATATTTGAACGTGCGACGTGCGCCTGCGATTGCGGCACCGGCCAGCGTTTTCATTGGACCGGGGGAGATCGCGTTGACGCGGATTTGCTGCGGGCCAAGGTCGGCGGCCAGATAACGGGTCGCGGATTCAAGGGCTGCTTTTGCAACGCCCATGACGTTGTAGTTTGGTGTAATGCGTTGGCTTCCGTCATAGGTCAGCGTCAGCAATGTGCCGCCGTCAGGCATGATTTCAGCGGCGCGTTTGGCGACGTCGATGAAGCTGTAACAGCTGATGGCCATGGAATTGGTGAAATTGGCGCGGGTTGTGTCAGAGACACGGCCTGTCAGCTCGTTCTTGTCGGAATAGGCGATGGCGTGGACGACGAAGTCGATCTTGCCCCATTTATCTTTGAGGGTCTGAAAGCAGGTGTCCAGCGATGCATCATCCATCACGTCTGCCTCGACCAGCGTGTCTGATCCGACAGATTCAGCCAATGGGCCAACGCGCTTGAGCAGGCCTTCGCCTTGGTAGGAAAACGCAAGTTCAGCGCCCGCCTTGTGCATGGCTTCTGCAATGCCCCACGCAATCGAGCGATTGTTGGCCACGCCCATGACAAGGCCGCGTTTTCCGTTCATGTCGATGGTCATGGTCTGCTCTCCAATTGTTGAAACAGGTTTGCGCCGGATTAGGGGGTGGGGTCAAGGTTTGGCTGGGATTATGGAGGCCAGCAAAGCTAACGGCAGCCACGCTCTTATGGCCGCCGTAGGTCTATTGATGCGAAAATGATCCGACGCGGATCAACCGTCAACGCGGTATCGACCTGAGCGCGTTTGAACGATCAAGGTCTCGAGTGCCACTGTGCCCGAAGCTCGGCCTGTTGATCTGCAGCTCGTTTCAATACCAACTAACCTTCTGGACATGGTTGCGCTTGACGCCTCTCGGAAGAACCGCATGTTCCGCATGATTGTTTCGCCGTTCGCAGACACCGACGCCGCTTGCATCACCTCTCGGCTGAGTCTGCGAATGTTATTTGATCCTTGAGCAGTGTAGGCACCGCAGACATGGATTTCGCCGTTCCGTTCGATAGCGACATATCGAAACAATATGCTTCCGGTTCCTTCCCAAGAGCCCCCACCGCCACGGAAATTGGCAGTGACGATCGGGTTACTTACGTTTGACCCCGAATCCACAACCAGGGCGTTGCGAGCGGCCGGAGCTGTGGTGATTTGTTGAGTGCTTTTGGGGTCTGTCGGTGCGACGCAGGCCGACAGCGAAAGCACCGCCAATATGGTGCATTTCTTTAGGGTGCTACTTAAAAACATGACAGTACTCCGGTTGAATCTATAACTGCTATTTCAACCCAAGGAGTAGCCGCTAAGCCATTGAAGTCAAGGTAGGTGTTTGCAGATAACGGAAGGAGAGCTGGTTGGTTTCTGGCGGCCTATCTATTCTTGATACTTGCTCAACAACATGGAGCCATTGGTGCCCCCGAAGCCAAAGGAGTTGGTCATCACCGTGTCGAGACCTGCATCGGCTTTGAATTCGGTCGCGATTTCGGTCGGGTCTAGGGCTGGATCCAAGGTTTCGACGTTGATGGACGGGATGATGTAATCGCCCTGCAGTGCGAGCAGACAATAGACGGCTTCTTGTGCGCCTGTGGCCCCTTGAGAGTGGCCTGTCATGGATTTGGTCGATGAAATTGGCGGTGTTGAGCCCTCGCCAAAGACGCGACGCACGGCTTCGACTTCGCCGACGTCACCGACGGGTGTGGATGTGCCGTGGGCGTTGATGTAGCTGACTTTGCGGCCTGTCGGCAGGGTCGCCAGCGCGCCGCGCATCGCGCGTTCGCCGCCTTCACCTGATGGAGCAACCATGTCAGCGCCGTCGGACGTCGCGGCAAAGCCTGTAACTTCGGCGTAGATTTTCGCGCCGCGGGCGAGGGCGCCGTCAAGGGATTCCAGCACAACCATCGCGCCGCCGCCAGCAATGACGAACCCGTCGCGGTTGGCGTCAAATGCGCGGGACGCTGTTTCAGGTGCGTCGTTATACTTGGATGACATCGCGCCCATTGCGTCGAACAGGCAGGACAGCGTCCAGTCGAGTTCTTCGCCGCCGCCGCCGAACATGATGTCTTGTGTGCCTAGCGCGATCTGCTGTGCGGCCATGCCGATGCAATGCAGCGATGTGGAACAGGCTGACGTGATCGAAAAGTTCATGCCTTTGATTTTGTAGGCTGTCGCAAGGTTTGCGGACACGGTAGACGACATCGCCTTTGGCACCGCAAACGGGCCAATGCGTTTCGTCGCGCCCGTGGTTTCAACGACCTTATGCGCAGCATACATCGCAGAGGTGCTTGTCCCACCAGAACCCGCAATCAGACCCGTCATCGGGTTCACGATCTGGTCTTCGGTTAGCCCTGCGTCTTCAATCGCTTGGCCCATCGCGATGTGGGCATAGGCGGCACCTGGCCCCATGAAGCGCAGCGTGCGTTTGTCGACGTGTTCCGTGATGTCGATCTTGAGCGTACCGGCGACCTGAGAGCGGAACCCGTGTTCCTTCATTTCCTCAGACGCGACGATGCCGGATTTCCCAGCCCGAAGGTTCGCATCGACCTCGGCTGCGTTGTTCCCGATTGGTGAGACGATGCCCAACCCTGTAATGACGACCCGACGCATGGCTGCTCCCTTAGTGGTGTTTTCTTAGATGTAGGGGAGTGGTGGGGGAGGGGCAAGTCCTGCGCTGAAGCTAGGAGCCTAAGTTAGCGGGGTCGCGACCCACCATGTGTTGCCGCAGGGATCTTTGATCCCTGCCATGCGCGCGCCGTGTGGGCGGGTATTGGGTTGCATGAGGGAGGTCGCGCCGTGAGCGAGCGCCTTTGCATAGGTTGCTTCCACATCTGCGACCTCAAGATGCATTTGGGATGCATTGGCCGGATAGGAGTCGCTTGCTTCATTGATCATGATAATGGCGTCGTCAAACTGAACACGCGCGTGCTGGATACGGCCGTTTTCATAGCGGTCGTCCTTGACAACGGTGCCGCCAAAGACGGTTTCCAGAAAGGCGATAAATGCGTCGCCGTCAGCGACCGTGAAGTAGGGCGTGAGTTCTGTCATCAGGGGAGGGTAGCCTATATTTGACACTTCCCCAAAGGGTCCTTTGGCCTAAGCTCGTAATGACGACCCGACGCTTGGCTGCTCCCTTAGTGGTGTTTTCTTAGATGTAGGGGAGTGGGCGGCAAGTGAGCCGTCACGGGCACAACAGCTATTTAGACTAGAAGCAATGCTCTTTTACTGTTTGCCCTGCGTTGGTGCTGCCTCGCGAACTAAAAGTATCCGCTACTTGATGGTCCGTGAATGGGATGGTGATTCCAACTGAGATTGAGGAAGTTGCAACCGTCATATGTTCAGCAAGTCGAACCAGAGTTTCAGTGTCTGTAACCTTTACAGCCACATACTGGTCATTCCATGAACCAAGTGTTGCACCCGAAACATGGCGGTCGTTCTCTTGGTCTACATGTACAAATGTCGCAGGAATTTCTGGGATTTCACCTGAGCTATCTCGCAACAAAAACGCGAGAAATGGTTCCGAAGAGCTGCCGCACTCAAAGCGCATTAGGTTACCGTTGTCTCCGATTGAAGTAACCGTAACATTGACGTTACCAAACACGTCCTCGCCAGAATTTTGCACATCCCAAAAGGCGCTGGCAGTAGTGGCGATAGCGGTGAAGACCGATGCTACAAGAAAAGTACACTTCAAGACAAATTTCTCCCATCTGAGATAGTTTAATGATTTACAGTAATTAGGCTCAACTCTCGCTCAGCGCGACCTTCATGTCTTTGACTTCATAGGCCAGTTCGCCGTCGACCTTAACGATGCCATCCGCGACGCCCATCGTCAGGCGGCGTGTTTGGATGGCTTTGGTGAAGTCGATTTCATAGGTGAGCAGCTTTGCATCAGGGCGCACCATGGACTTGAGTTTGATCTCGCCAACACCGAGCGCGTAGCCACGCCCCGTCCAGCCGCGCCAGCCAAGGTTGAAGCCTGTCAGCTGCCACAGACCATCAAGGCCAAGACAGCCGGGCATGATTGGGTTGCCTGGGAAGTGGCACTCGAAAAACCACAGGTCGGGTTTGATGTCGAATTCCGCAAGAACGTGGCCTTTGCCGTGTGCGCCGCCGTCACCAGAGATGTCGGTGATGCGGTCCATCATAAGCATTGGAGGTTCTGGAAGCTGGGCGTTACCTTCGCCAAACAGTTCGCCACGCGCGCATTTCAGAAGGTCGTCGCGGTCAAAACTTGATGGATATTCGCTCATAGTGCCTGTCTTCCTTGTGGAGTTGTACTTGATTATCGTCCTACCATCCCGCGTCGATTAAGGGCAAGGGGAGCACCGCGCAGAGCGTTATTCGCATTTAAGATTGAATGCCTGCGCGTTTCCCCCATATTATAGGGCACCAAGACGTAGGACCGACACATGACGGACGTATCAACTCATAGCGCGACAGAACGCGGGGCAGTTTGGCTGGCAGGGGCAGGTTTGCGCCCGACACGCCAACGTATGGCCTTGGCTGGATTGCTGGTTGGGGACGGCAAAGATCGCCATGTGACAGCCGAAAGCCTGTTTGATGCGGCGGCGGATACCAATGAAAAGGTTTCGCTTGCTACGGTTTACAACACTTTGCGCGCCTTTTGTGACGCAGGTCTGTTGCGCGAAATTACTGTCGATGGGTCGAAGTCCTATTTTGACACCAATATGTCTGATCATCCGCATTTCTACTGGGAAGACGACAACCGTCTGTCTGACGCCCCAGCTGAGCAGTTGGAAATCGCGCGGGTGCCGGATGCCCCTGCGGGCGCGGAGATTGCATCGGTCGATGTCGTGATCCGCCTGCGTCGCAGCTAATTTGGGCAGTTTCACAAAATTTTAAGGGTGCGCGGTTCAAGGTTGGGCATGTCTCACCACACCTCGCAGTTTTGCCCCGCTCCAATTCGCCCAGTTCATTCCGCTTACGTTGCAGTAACGCTTCGATTGGCTGATCCCAGCGATGATTCACTCGTGCGCCACGTTCGACTTTTGCGAGACTGCGTGGCGTTGTCGCAGCAACGTTGGGGGTTTTCGATAGATGCAGCGGTTGTCCTGCCAGACGAAATGCAATTGCTGTGTCTATTTCCAGACGCTGACTTTGGTACCCATGGCGCGATAAAGTTGATTTGCTCCGCTTTTGACCACCATCTCCCGACCCATGGAGGAAGCGTTTGGGCTGCTGAGACGGAAGTGCTCGAAATAGCAGATGCTGTTGCTCCGCTTCGACGCGAGTTCATTGAAGCGGCCCCCGTGCGCGCTGGGCTGGTGGAGTCGGCGGGTGATTGGCCCTATAGCTCCGCCCATCAGGGGGCTGCGCAGAGTGGGGAGATGGGGGTTGCTGTAGCCTAAGTAGGGGGATTGAAAACGAAGTGGGTGTCCAGCAGAGGGATGATTGCCGCTCGGATAGACATCCAACTGGATTGAGGGAGTTTGGGTCGGCCAATTCGTAGATCAGACCCTACGGATACCGAAACGGTCGCGTCACCATGAACGAAACGAAAGATCCGAATATCTTCGACACTGTCGAAGCTATGCAGTTTTAGAATTGCGGGGTTCGGGTCGTTCGGTGGGGTGGTGAAAAACAAATCTGATCCATGATTGTCTAGGTTATCACAGTCGTTGTTTATGATCTTACGCAGCCCATTGGGTCCGTCGGTGTAGGTACATCCCGAAAAATCGAAATGTAAATTTGACTTTGTGTTGTTGATTGCAAAGCCAATCTGGTGTTCCACGCCCTCAACCGTAGTCCGAAAGCTTAACCCATGTGCAGGATTACTAAGAAAGCCACGTCGACTGCGCCAAAAGCTGCCGTCGTCTGGCAGGGTTACCCCGTAATGGCTGGTTTGGGTCTCCCTGTAATGGTCAAAACTGGTCTGCCGCATAGCAAATCCATATTTGGCGATGTCCCAAAATGGCGGGAAAAATAACCAAGTGAGAAAAAGAATGAGCCCGATCAATCCCAGCCTTTTGTTAACACAAATAGGGTAATAACAATGATGAGACCAAAGAAGACCGCAAAAAGCGCGCCGATTGCACCAACCCCAGAGATCATTCGATCAGAACCACTGACCAGGTTCGATTAGCCCCAAGTCCAATAACTGTTGGCTGTGCCATTCAAACAAGGCGGAGTTGTGCCATTTGAATGTGTCGATTTCAAACGTAGACCCAGGGTTGCGTTTGAGGGCTTTGGCCGTCCGAAATGAGCAGACAGCGGCCGTGATATTATGGTGCCACGGGCAAGAATAGGTGTTGTATTCGGGGTCGTTAAAGGTGTGGTCGGGGAAGAACACTAAGCCGGGTTTGTTGCGAAAAATCGCGACGCGGTCGATGCGGCGGCGTGGCGCTGGAATGTGTTCTTCGAACCGCCAGCGCAAACCGCCAAAATAGTCGAGCTGACGATCTAGGTCATTGTTCCATCGATCTTTACGGGCCAGCGCGTAGTAACCCGTCTTGTCCAGATGTGCGTCTTCGATGCAGACAGCATTGGCGTTTTGCCACAGGTCGCCCGTATATAAATCAATGACATAGGTCAGGATCGTGTCGCGCCGTTCTTCAACGTTGAACGCGATCATCTCACCGACGGTGCGGTTTTCAATAAATGGGAAGAACAGGAACTCGGCATTGAAGCAGTAATAGATCCAGATATCGCCCGTGGCCTTCATCACTGCACTAACGGCAGTTTCTAAGGCAGCGGTGGAGAGCATGTTATAGCTCACCCGCACGATGTCATCGGCCACATCGTCGGCGATTTCAAATTCCGGCATCGCAAAGACGATCACGTACAAGAAGCCCGCGCCAAGGTGGTGGCGGATCGTAGCGTCAAGTTCCACTTCGTCTTCTGCAAAAATAAGGGCCACAGGCCCCTTTTTAAGAAGCGGCGCGCCGTCTTTGATAAATGCTGCGAGGGTATCGTGATGGATCATTGTTATGCTCTGCCTGCTTGCGGCCAATGTCAGGTAATTCGCTCTTCATTGCAAGCGGGGTAGGGGTGCGCTAAATGCGGCCCTGATCCATTGAGAGGCCTTCCCATGTCTGACCCTAAAAAGCTGTTTATCAAAACCTACGGCTGCCAGATGAATGTTTATGATAGTGAACGCATGGCCGAAAGCCTTGGCGGGAAGGGGTATGTGACCACGGACAAGCCGGATGATGCGGATATGATCCTGCTGAACACCTGCCATATTCGTGAAAAGGCGGCGGAAAAGATTTATTCCGAGCTGGGGCGCCTTAAGGGGTTCAAGACGGCAAACCCTGACTTGAAAATTGGTGTGGCAGGCTGCGTTGCGCAGGCTGAGGGTGCCGAGATCATGAAGCGCCAGCCGATGGTTGACCTCGTCGTTGGCCCGCAAAGCTACCACCGGTTGCCACAGATGGAAGACGCTTTGGCCCGTGGTGAGACCGCGTTGGACACGGATTTCCCTGAAGACGACAAATTTGAAACGCTCAAATCACGCCCGAAGGCAAAGCGTGGGCCGACTGCGTTTTTGACGGTTCAGGAAGGGTGCGACAAGTTTTGCGCATTCTGTGTAGTTCCATATACGCGCGGAGCTGAGGTTTCGCGCCCGTCTGATCGGATTATCCGTGAAGCGCAGGAACTGGTTGAGGCCGGCGTGCGTGAAATCACTCTGCTTGGGCAGAACGTGAACGCCTATCATGGCCATGATGGTGGTCTGGCGGGGTTGATTTGGGAGCTCGATAAAGTTGACGGATTGGAACGCATTCGTTTCACAACGTCCCACCCCAACGATATGGATGACGCGCTGATCGAGGCCCATGGTACCTGCGATAAGTTGATGCCGTACCTGCATTTGCCAGTCCAGTCCGGGTCCGACAAAGTGCTTAAGGCGATGAACCGCAAGCACACCCGTGAGCAGTATTTCAAATTGATTGAACGCATTCGCGACGCGCGGCCAGATTTGCTGTTGTCTGGCGACTTCATTGTTGGCTTTCCGGGTGAAACCGAAGCGGATTTTGAGGACACCATGGATTTGGTACGCACCGTTGGCTACGGGCAGGCCTATTCATTCAAGTATTCCACACGACCCGGTACACCGGCGGCAGAACGTGCGCAGGTTGAGGAAGACGTGAAGCTGGAGCGGTTGCATCGCCTTCAAGCGTTGTTGAGCGAGCAGCAGTACGATATCCAGAAGTCGATGATCGGACGCACTGTTAAAGTTTTGTTCGAAAAGCACGGTCGAGAAACGGGGCAGATGATCGGTAAATCCGAGTATCTACACGCCGTTTTCGCGGAAACCAGCGACGTATCTATCGGCGATATTCGTGATGTCCGGATTGTGAAATCGGAAAGAAACTCCCTCGGTGGCGAAATTGTTTAGCTCCAGAAAGGCCCAAGAGGCTTCTTTGCTAAACATCTGACGACAGTGGTCGAATTTTTCTAATTCGCAAAACAATCAGCGCTCTTTACTTCTTTTGTTGCGTATTCAGCTACAATATGTGGTGATTTGTCCTTCCAATATGGCTAAAATTTGTTATCCATTAGCAGATGATGTGATGTAAGTACTCTTGAAGGGCATACTATACTGTCCTTTGGAGCGATTGGCAGAGGGGTTTGCCGTGACGAAAGTCTTCAAGAAGACGAGCAATGAAGGACGGGTGGGATTCCGGCCTTTAGAAGGTAGTGAAAGGGGTGTGTCATGCGACACTTAATCAAAACTTTGAGACGCAGTTTGGCGGCGGTAGCTGCTATAAGCGTTTTGGCAGCGCCAGCGGTTGCACAAGACGTGGCGCGTGGCGAACAAGTCGGACGTATCCAATGGGGTGTCTGGATTGACCCTGATGGGTGCATGCACTGGATGGCTGATGGTGGCCTTGAGCAGTATCAAGTAAACCGTTTGGATCCAGAAACTGGTCGCCCAGTTTGTATGAAGGTCAACACCTGTTTCTCTGGCGACACGGATTCCATGTTCCACACGGACAGCTACCAGCTGACTGATGCAGCGCGCCAGCGTCTTCAGCAAGTGTTCAGCCAAAGTGGCGTTTCCGGTTACGCGGTTTATGGACACACAGACAGCCGCGCGTCTCACAGCTACAACCAGACCCTGTCTGAGCACCGCGCCCGCGCAGTTGCGAATGTAGGTCGCAGCGTTGGTGCTGTCATCGAACGCGAAATCGGTTTCGGCGAAACGCGCCCGGTTGCGTCTAATAATTCGGCAAGCGGCATGGCGCAAAACCGCCGCGTCGAAGTTGTCTGCTACAGGTGGTAATCATGATGAATATTACAAAAATTTCGCTTGGGTTGGCGGCTCTTAGCCTTTCCGCGTGTACTGGGTTTGAAGGTGTACGCACCGTTCAAGGTCCAAACGACTACATCGCTGTTGCGGGCGACCTTGGCCGTGACTCCGATGGGCACGGTATGGACAACGCAGGTATTGCAGTAACGCCCGACGGTTGTCAGGCTTGGGTCATCGATGATGGTATCGAAGGCCGTGCGTCCAACCGTCTTGATCCGGTGTCCGGTCTGCCAGTTTGTGTAGGTGAGCCAGGCGTCGTTTACGGCCCATATCAGAGTGGTTCCCCTGGCATCGCAGACCGCGTTCCTGGCGATCCGATTCCAGTGAGCACACAAACCGTACCGGTTCGTTCGACAACGGGTCACTTCCATACGGTTCACCCTGTGTCTCAACCGCACAACCACTAAAGTTGGTATACAAGTTTAAAGAGGGCCGCAGCGAAATCTGCGGCCCTTTTTCGTTGCACTATTGGCTTGCGCATAGCCGCATGAGTCTGCACCATTGAACAAACACCAAACGCCGGAGAGATGATTGGCCACGACCACAAAAACCCCAACCGCTTATGAAATTGATGCTCCTCCTGTTGAGTTGGAGTTTCCTGACAATTTCCTGCTGATTGATCTGTGCGGAGAACATGATCGAAATTTGGCGGATGTTGAGCAAAAATTGGGTGTTCAGGTTGTTCGACGGGGCAATCAGTTATCAATTCACGGTGAACCCGAAGCGCAGAAAGAAGCGGCTGAGGTTCTGAATTCGCTTTACGAGCGCCTTGAGGTCGGCCGCGCTGTTGAGCCGGCTGATATTGATCGCGAAGTGCGCATGGGGGTGTCTGAAAAAGGCACGGTTCCCGCTGCTGGAGACCAAATGGATCTCGGTGTGGGTGACCGCATTGAAATCAAAACACGTAAGAAAATGGTTGAGCCGCGCACCGATGCGCAAAAGGCCTATGTGAAATCCCTGTTCGATAATGAGCTGGCTTTTGGCATCGGTCCCGCGGGTACAGGTAAAACCTATCTGGCGGTCGCTGTTGGTGTGAACCTGTTTATCGGTGGGCATGTCGATAAGATCATCCTTAGCCGCCCTGCTGTCGAAGCCGGTGAAAAGCTGGGGTATCTGCCCGGCGACATGAAAGACAAAGTCGATCCCTACATGCAGCCGCTCTATGATGCGCTGAATGATTTTCTGCCGCAAAAGCAGGTGGAGAAACTGATCGAGGAAAAGAAGATCGAAATAGCGCCGCTTGCGTTTATGCGCGGCCGGACCTTGGCGCGTGCGTTCGTTGTGTTGGACGAGGCGCAAAACGCGACGACGATGCAGATGAAAATGTTCCTCACCCGCTTGGGCGAAGGCTCCCGCATGGTGATTACCGGTGACCGCACCCAGATTGACCTTCCGCGCGGTGTCAGCTCTGGCTTACGCGATGCGGAACGCCTTTTGGCGGGCATTTCGAAGATCGACTTTAATTATTTCAGCTCCAAAGATGTGGTGCGCCACCCACTCGTCGCGGCCATCATCGAAGCTTACGAAGCCGATGACCCCAAGTAGCCTTTCCAGGGCCTTTCTTTGGCACGTAAATACTCCGGGGGGGCGGGGGCTGGCCCCCGTTGCGCGGCCGTGACCGCACAGATCGACATCCTTATTGAGGACGACCGCTGGTCCTCCCTCGAGACAACAGCGACTGTTGCTTGCACCGCAGCACTGGCGGGGGTTGGGCTAGACCCGTCAGCGTTTGAAATCAGCATTCTAGCCTGTGATGACAAGCGTATTGCGGACCTCAACGCGGACTTTCGCCAAAAGGGAACGGCAACGAACGTACTTTCGTGGCCCTCAGATGAACGCGGCGCAGAACATGACGGTGATATGCCGACCCTGCCGCAACTCCCGATGGATGCTGAATTGGGCGATATTGCTATTTCATATGATACCTGTGCGCGCGAAGCCGCCGAAGCGGGTAAGCCGTTTGATGACCATGTGACGCACTTAATTGTGCATGGAACCCTTCATTTGTTGGGGTTTGACCATGTGCGTGAAAAGGACGGGGATTTAATGGAACGATTTGAGACAGAAATACTTGGTAAATTGGACATCCCTGACCCATATTTGTAAGTACAGTATCTTGGTCGCGCGTTTCGCGGCCTATTTTGGAAATGGAGACGATGGGCGACACGAACGACGGACCTTCTAGCGCGGCGCAAAGCGCGCAGCTAGAGACGGCAGAACAGACCAGTGAACGCGGCTTTTTTGGCCGTATTGTTGAGGCGCTTAGCCCCTCGGACACCCCCGAAGACACCGCGCCTGTAACGGGCTATGCACCGCCGCTTGAAGCGCGCGGGATGATCAACCTGCGCCGCAAGCGGGTGGAAGACGTCATGATCCCCAAGGCGGATATCGTTGCCGTTCCCGTTACGATCAGCCGTGATGATCTGGTGCAGGTGTTCCGTGAGAAAGGCCTGACGCGTTTGCCAGTGTTTGATGGCACGTTGGACACGCCAATTGGCTTTGTGAACCTTAAGGATTTCGCGTTGAAATACGGGTTCAACGGAAAATCCAAATC
This sequence comes from Octadecabacter ascidiaceicola, assembly GCF_900185015.1. GTDB lineage: Bacteria > Pseudomonadota > Alphaproteobacteria > Rhodobacterales > Rhodobacteraceae > Octadecabacter > Octadecabacter ascidiaceicola. The sequence continues at coordinate 35,785 of NZ_FXYD01000006.1, forward strand.
GTTCAATCTGCGCGACTTGGTTCGTGAATTATTGTTTGTGCCCCCGTCGATGCCACTTGGTGTATTGCTGCAAAAGATGCAGGCCGAGCGTACGCATATGGCGCTGGTCATTGATGAATACGGCGGCACCGACGGGCTTGTGACGATTGAAGACCTGTTGGAGCAAGTCGTTGGCGAGATTGAAGACGAACACGACACCGATGAGGACGTTTTGTGGACGCTGGAAAAGCCCGGCGTTTACATGGTGGAATCCAAAGCACCGCTGGATGAGTTCGAAGCCGAAATCGGCATGCCGCTAACGGAACATGAAGAAATTGACGAAGAAGAAATCGATACGCTTGGCGGGTTGGTGTTCATGCTTGCTGGTCACGTTCCTGCACGCGGAGAAGTCATTCAGCATCCCGAAGGCCCCGTGTTTGAGGTTGTCGAAGCCGATCCTCGGCGCATTAAACGGCTGCGTGTTCGATTGAGCGGCGCTGTGACAAGTGGCTAAGTTGCACCCAAGCGCATTGCGGAACCGCTTCGCTGCCTTGCCACGCGTTTTGCGTATAATTGTGCCGATTGCGCTGGGCGGTTTTGCCGCCCTAGGACATGAGGCGTGGATGACGGGTTTTTTGGCCGTCTCCGTCGCGCTCGCACTCGCGTTTCTGATATTGCCAGTTCAACGCCGCGCGGCTGCGTGGTTTGGCTGGCTTTTGGGTCTTGGTTATTTTGGCGTCACCCTTCGCTGGCTGGTTGAACCGTTCTTGGTGGATCCAGTGCGTCATGGATGGATGGCCCCGTTTGCAATTTTCTTTATGGCGGGTGGTTTGGCGCTGTTTTGGGCTTTGGCGGTTTGGGGTGCGCGCTGGATTGTAGGGCGCGGTGCAAGCGTCATGATTTGGCTTCCGGTAACCTTGGCCGCGGCCGAGCTTGCACGCGGTCATATCTTAAGTGGGTTCCCTTGGGGGCTATTGTCTTACACGTTGATTGGCGGCGTCGGAGACGTTTGGTTTGCTTGGGTCGGGCCCTATGGGACCAACTTCTTGCTGCTTGCGTTGGTGGGGGGCGTTTCGTTTTGCCTGCACAAAGGCTGGACCTTGGTTTGGCCCGCGTTGGTTGGTGTCCTGTTCGTGACAATCGGAGTGCAGGCCCTGACACCAAAGGCCGCTGAACCTTCCTCGCAAAGCGTCGTTCGTATCATTCAGCCCAACGCGCCCCAGCACCAGAAATGGGATCGCGAATGGATGCCGGTCTTTTTCGACCGCGCGATTGAACTGACCGCCAGCGGCGCCACGCCTAATGTCGTGATCTGGCCGGAAACATCTGTGCCCGCGATGTTGAATTTTGCCCAACCCTGGACAGAGCAAATGTCGCTTGCCGCGCATGGCGCACCTGTTGTGGCAGGGATCCAGCGGCGTGACGGCGAAAATTACTTCAATTCCGCGATTTTGATTGATCAGCCGGAGAGTATTAGCGCGATTTCTGACAAGGTGCATTTGGTGCCGTTTGGTGAATATATCCCGCTGGCATGGCTTCTTAAGCCCATCGGCCTTGGTACCTTAGTCGATCAGGTTGCGGGCTTTTCACCGGGCGTCGGGGACGGGTTGATGCAGATTGACGGGCTTGGCCTTGCGCGGGTGTTGATCTGTTACGAGGGCATCTTCCCGGAAGAAATGCAACGCGGAGACGTGCGACCGGATGTGTTGTTGATCCTCACCAACGATGCTTGGTTCGGCAAAGGGGCAGGGCCTCGGCAGCACTTGGTGCAAGCGCAAGCGAGGGCGATTGAACAAGGTCTGCCAGTGGTACGCGCTGCCAACACGGGAATTTCAGCGATTATCGATCCAAGGGGAAACATCACCGAAAGCCTTCCTTTGAATGAGGCAGGATATCTGGATGCCTTTGTGCCGGGTGCATCTGCGCAGACTTTATACGCCAAGATTGGTGATTGGCCGTTACTTGTGTTGCTTTGTCTCTGCATCATGGCAGGCATCGCCCAACGTTCGCGTATACGCATTGACGGGGACGGGCCGCGGGTTTAGGCGGGACCGAACGCAAATCGTCCACAACGGCTTCCTGACGTGGATCTGAACTTAACTGGAGCACTCCCAATGGCACGTAACAATTATACTTTTACTTCGGAATCCGTTTCTGAAGGACATCCTGACAAGGTCTGTGACCGCATTTCTGACGCGGTTCTTGACGCGTTGATCGCTGTTGAGCCCAAAGCACGCGTCGCGTGTGAGACATTCGCGACGACTAATCAGGTCGTCATTGGCGGTGAAATTGGTTTGTCGGACCCTGCGAAGCTTGCAGGTATGATGGGCGACATCGACCAGATTGCACGTGATTGCATTAAGGACATTGGTTACGAGCAGGACAAGTTCCACTGGAAGTACTGCAACGTCATGAACCTGCTGCACGAACAGTCCGCGCATATTGCACAGGGCGTTACGGGTGAAGCCGGTGACGAAGGTGCGGGCGACCAAGGGATTATGTTCGGCTACGCAGTCGATGAAACGCCTGAGCTGATGCCCGCGCCGATCCATTATGCGCACGCAATCCTGCGCCGTTTGGCCGAGGTACGCAAAAACGGAACTGAGCCGACGCTTGGTCCTGATGCGAAGTCCCAGCTTTCTGTGCGTTATGAAAACGGCAAACCCGTGGGTGTTTCCTCCATTGTTTTGTCAACGCAGCACTTGGATGAGAGCATGACCAGCGCCGATGTGCGCGCCGTTGTTGAGCCTTATATCCGTGAAGTTCTGCCTGAAGGTTGGATTGATGCGGCGACTGAATGGCATGTGAACCCGACGGGCAAGTTCGTCATCGGTGGACCGGATGGCGATGCGGGCCTGACGGGGCGCAAGATCATCGTGGATACTTACGGTGGTGCGGCCCCACACGGCGGCGGCGCGTTTTCTGGTAAAGATCCAACCAAAGTTGACCGTTCAGCGGCATACGTTTCGCGCTACCTTGCCAAGAACGTTGTTGCTGCGGGTATGGCGTCGCGTTGCACCGTGCAACTGTCTTATGCGATTGGCGTGGCACGTCCGTTGTCGATTTATGTCGACACGCATGGCACTGGAAACGTTGAAGCGGCGGCGATTGAGGCGGCTATCCCTAAGGTGATTGACCTAACGCCGAATGGCATTCGCACTCACCTCGATTTGAACAAGCCGATTTATCAACGCACCGCAGCATACGGACACTTCGGGCGTGCGCCTGAGGCGGATGGTGGTTTCTCTTGGGAAGCGACGACATTGGTAGATGCGCTGAAGAAAGCGGTATAAGAGCTAGTAAATGGCGCCAGTTGCTCTTGCAGTTGGCGCCTTTTTTATAGGTGTGAGAACATGAATAAGTCCCTCGGTTTCTACTCGCTTCGCTATGCGATGTATTACGTCATCGTCGTGGTGGCGGTTTTTGTGATTGCGTTTTGCCTCTATCGGTTCCTTCCTGACATCGCAGAAAGTATCTTTAGCGGCGGTGGTGGCACGGGGGTTTCTGTCGTTTCTGTGATTTTGCCGCCGATGCTTGTTGCGCAGCTATTTTATAAGCACGAAGTGCGCCGCATGACGGGCGGTGAAGGTTGGATGTTGGCGTTCGTTTTCACCGTCCTTGCATTTGTGTTGAGCGCCGCGACGCTTTGGATCGGGATCATCCTTCAACCTCTAGCTGAATATGAAGCGGCTGGGCTGTTGTCACTTTGGAACGAGGAACGCGACATTTTGTTGATTGTTGCTGCTGTCACGGCTGTCGTGCTGATCCTTATCAACAAGCTCATGTTGTGGTCTGGCGTTCGCGGATCAATCAAGCAGGAAGAACGTTTGGCAGCCAAGCAGGCGCGTAAAGGTTGAGGTTGCTGGGGCACACGGTTAAAGGGCTGGCATGACAGATCCAATCCGCCCCCACCGCAATTTCTATGGCCGTCTTAAAGGCAAGCACCTGAAGGACAGTCAAAAGGGTTACCTTGAAGAAGACCTCGCGGCGCTGTCGCCTGGTGCGGTTGATTGGGACGCCAATCCTGCCCGCGATGATCTTGATTTGGACGGATTGTTTGGAGGCAATGACGTTTGGCTCGAAGTCGGGTTTGGTGGTGGTGAACATGTGGTTCACCAAGCGGCTACGAACCCGAATGTGGGTATCATCGGCTGTGAGCCTTATATCAACGGTGTAGCGATGCTGTTGGGCAAGGTGCGCCAAGCAAGCGTTAACAACTTGCGTATCTATCCCGGCGACGTGCGTGATATGTTTGACGTGCTGCCGGATACGTCTATTTCAAAAGCGTTTCTATTGTACCCAGACCCGTGGCCGAAAGCGCGTCATCACCGCCGTCGTTTTGTGACGCCTGAGCATTTGGAACCGTTGAACCGTGTGCTGAAGGCGGGTGCCGAATTCCGCGTTGCGACGGATATTCCCGATTATGTGCGCCAAACGCTTGAGGAAGTTCCGCCTGCGGGATTTGAGCTTGTCACGCAGGGTGGGGTTGCTTGGGATGATTGGATTTCTACACGCTATGAGCAAAAGGCGCTACGCGAAGGCCGCACACCGCATTATTTGACGTTCAGCAAGCGGTAAGGGCAGGAGCCTCCGGCGGGAGTATATCGGCCAAGATGAAGGGACAAGTGGACCTTCGTTCATGGGCGGTTTATCAGGTGCCAACTGATTTGAAGGATACGATATGTCGAGCCACGGCGCCCCCATTCCAATGACAACCCGCAAGGGCACGCCACTGAAGGGCGAGGCGCATGTTCCTGGCGACAAGTCCATTTCGCACCGGTCTCTGATCTTAGGTGCGATGGCGGTTGGGGAAACCAAGATCACTGGATTGCTGGAAGGCCAAGACGTGCTGGACACAGGGCGCGCGATGAAGGCGTTTGGCGCTGAAGTTGTGAACCACGGTGGTGGTGAATGGTCCGTGCATGGTGTGGGAGTTGGCGGGTTTGGCGAGCCTGAGAATGTGATTGATTGCGGGAACTCTGGCACCGGCGTTCGCCTGATTATGGGCGCGATGGCAACCAGCGATATTACGGTAACGTTCACGGGGGATGCATCCCTGAACGGGCGTCCGATGGGGCGGGTGACTGATCCGTTGGCCCTGTTTGGAACGCAATCTGTTGGCCGTGAAGGTGGACGTTTACCGATGACGATCGTGGGCGCGAAGAACCCTGTGCCTGTGCGCTACACGGTTCCGGTTCCGTCTGCGCAGGTGAAGTCCGCGGTGTTGTTAGCGGGATTGAATGCACCCGGTGAAACGGTGGTGATTGAACAAGAAGCCACCCGCGATCACACGGAACGCATGCTGGTTGGTTTCGGCGCTGATCTGTCGGTTGAAGACACCGATGAGGGCCGCGTTATTACGCTGGTCGGGCAGCCGGAATTGAAACCGCAGACGATTATTGTACCACGTGATCCAAGCTCGGCAGCGTTTCCTGTATGTGCGGCTTTGTTGGCCGAAGGGTCTGACGTGCTGGTGCCAAACATCGGGCTGAACCCAACCCGCGCTGGGCTGTTTTACACGCTGCAAGAAATGGGCGCGGATTTGACGTTTGAGAACATGCGCGAGGAGGGCGGTGAGCCTGTGGCCGATCTGCGGGCGAAGTACTCGCCCGATATGGTCGGGATCGAGGTTCCGCCTGCACGCGCCGCGTCGATGATTGATGAATATCCTGTGCTGTCCGTCGTTGCGGCGTTTGCCAAGGGGCAGACAGTGATGAAGGGCGTGAAAGAGCTGCGCGTCAAAGAAAGCGACCGCATTGATGCAATGGCCGTAGGGCTGCGTGCCGCGGGTGTTGAGGTTGATGAGGGGCCTGATTGGTGGACCGTAACGGGCCTTGGGTTTGGCAACGTTGAAGGTGGTATTACCGCCGAAAGCCGTTTGGACCACCGCATCGCGATGTCTTTCCTTGTGATGGGACTGGCGACAAATAACCCGATGTCCGTGGATGATGGCGGCCCGATTGCCACGTCGTTCCCGATTTTCGAGGGGCTGATGGCCGACCTTGGGGCGAGCGTCACACGTACGAACGGATGATCCGTTTAGGGCGCCAGTTTACAGGGACCGTTGCACTGGTCAGCTATCTGCTGATGGGTGCGATGACTTACCTAACTGTGCTGCCCGGCGCAGACTGGCATTGGCCACCGGACTTTCATTTGACGGGCTATGACGCCCAGAGCATCGCGCCGTTTGCGGACGCCATTAGCGAACCGGCGCGTACGACTTATGGTGTGATCCTGAGCCGGATAGACCGTGTTTTCATTGTTATGCTGGCGTTGTGGATGGCGCTGTTTGGATGGCGCGGAAATTGGGTTCGCTATTTCGTGGCGGGACTGGCGGCGATCTATGCGGTGATTGATCTGTCTGAAAACGCAGCGATTTATCGTTTCATGTTCGTGGATGTTATGGACCCAGAGGTGATCGCGACCGCACATCATTTGACTATGGCTAAGTTTGCATCACTTTACCTGTGCGGGTTGGTGCTAATTGTACATCTGAGGAGATTGGCGTGAGTTTTACTGTTGCGATTGACGGGCCTGCGGCAGCGGGCAAAGGCACCATTTCCAAGGCTGTGGCGGCGCATTTTGGGTTTGCCCATTTGGATACGGGGCTGCTGTACCGTGCGGTTGGGGCGAAAGTGTTGCATGGCGCTGATCCGCTTGAGGCCGCGCAGACGCTGGAACCTATTGATCTGGACGGTGAACACCTGCGCACGCCTGAAGTAGCGCAGGCGGCGAGCAAGGTGGCGGTTGACGCTGACGTGCGTGCGGCTTTGGTCGCGTTTCAGCGGCAATTCGCGGCGCGTGGTGATGGTGCCGTTCTGGACGGGCGCGATATCGGTACGGTTATTTGCCCCAGTGCGGATGTGAAACTGTTTGTCACCGCGAGAGCGGAAAAGCGCGCGCAACGGCGGTTGGATGAGCTGAACGGCAAAGGCATGGGGTTAGCGTTCGCTGATGTGCTGGCAGACGTTGAAGCACGCGATAAACGCGACAGTGAACGCGCGACGGCGCCGTTGAAGCCCGCCGAGGATGCGGTGCTGTTGGATACATCTGATTTGACGGCAGAGCAGGCGATTGCACGGGCGATTGAAATTGTTCAGGCGGCGCGGGGCTAAACCCGTTTAGAAATGGGTGCGATGGTCGCTTAGCTCGGGCGGGTCTAGGTGCGGAATGGCGTTGAAGGCGGACAGGAATGTGCCTTCGGGCCGGATGCGGAACCTGTGCAGGGATGAGTTGAAGATGGGCAGCAAGATATGTGCCATCTGATGCGTGTCCAAACCCAAAGCCCCGCGCATAACCATTGAAATCACACCACCTGAGGTAACGCACAGCACGCGCTTTCCGGGTTTGGCGGCTTCGGCCAGGGCATCATTGATGCGGGATTCAAACGTTGCGAAGGGTTCGACGCCATTGATGGTCGCCTGTTCCCACGCCGCGAGGGTTTGGGGCATGTGGGTGACGAAATCTTCCGTCGTCACGGGGGGATCGATGTCGTGGTGGACCTGCATGTCGCGGGCCAGCGCGAAGTATTCCATTTCGTTCAGGCGTTCATCGAACAGGGCAGGCGGGTAGCCCATTCCGTCGGCTGTTTCGCGGTGGCGACGCATGGTGCCTGACAGAACCAGATCAAACGGGGCTTCGTGCGTCCGCATCCAATTGCCCAAAAGGGTCGCTTGGGTGTGGCCAAGGTCGGACAGGCGGTCATAGTCGGCTTCGGTCGTTGCGCCTGAATTGGCTTGCCCGTGGCGGACGAGGAAAAGCTCGCCCATTATTGATCCTGCGCGGATTGAACGGCGAGGTCAGACCAGAGCGCCGCTGAGCGTTCTGCTTCGCAGATCAGCCCGTCCATTATGATGGCCCAGCTTCCGATTTCGCGGGCCTCGCCGGCGCAGTCTTCGCGGTTGCGCGATTGTAGGTCATTGGCGAATTCGGGATCATCTTGCGTGATTTCATCGACCTGTTCGGCCCAGAAAGACGCATTGATGTGGGTGATATCCCCGCACTCGATCCAATCGATACCGCATGAAATATCTGTGTTTAGCGGCACAACCCCTTCGTCGATCATGATGTCTGACGCGATGGAAATACAGTGGTCCGCCGGAAGGGGTTCGTCTTCGGGCAGGTCCAGAACGTTTGTTGCATCACATCCGGCATCAACTGCAATCCATGCGGCAATTGCTGGCAGGCCTTCTTCCTCAAACGGCGCGGCGCAGGTTGCAAAGCTTTCGGGGAAACATTTGTACGCCGCCCAAGCGACAGCGCGTTTCAGAACATAGGCGTTCGCAATCGCACCTTCGCAAGACGCTGCTAGGTTTTCAGCGTCGGGGTTGGCTTTGCAGTTTTCAAAGGTCGCATCATAGCTGAACATCGACGGTCGCGGGGACCAGTCGGCGGCAGCAAAGGTCGGCAGGAATAGCAGGATGAAAGCAAGGCGAAACATGCGCGCACAATAGACAGGTTAATTTCATTGGCAATCGGGTGCTTGACCATGCTGTTTTGTGCGCCCATCGTCATCCCATGAAAAAGTTAAAAATATCTGCGGCAGACATGGTTGCTGCCGCCCGTGCCCGTATTCAAGAGGTTGAAACAGCTGATTTAATCGGGCTGGTTGATGATCCAGACGTGGTGATTGTGGATATTCGTGATGTGCGCGAACGTGGGCGTGGGTTCATTCCCGGCAGTGTTCATGCGCCCCGCGGTATGGTTGAATTCTGGATCGATCCAGACAGCCTATATTACAAACCCGTATTCGGGCAGGATAAGCGATATGTGTTTCACTGCGCGTCTGGCTGGCGGTCGGCGTTGACGGTCGCGACTTTGCAAGACATGGGGTTCGAGGCCTCGCATTTGCGCGAAGGGTTCAGCACATGGGTCGAACATGGCGGGCCAGTCGAAGTGCTGGATGCAAAGCCACAATGATGTGTGGTAGGGCTGGGTGAACCAACCGTGAGAACGCACTGATGTCCGAGCTGAAGATCCAATGTCCCAAATGTTCCAACGAAATTGAGCTGACCGAGCAATTGGCCGGCCCGATGCTTGCCGACCTTCGGTCTTCGTTCAATGACGAGTTGGCAAAGCGCGAGGCGCAGGCGGCCAAGGCTATTCAAGTGGCGACAGCGCAGGCCAAAGAAGCGGGCAGGGTTGCGGCGGTGGCGGACCAAGTGGCGTTGCAGGAACGCGTGAAAGAGCAAGAGGTTAAGCTGCGTGAGGCGCAGGCGGCACAGGCCACCGCGATGAAGCGTGAGCAAGAGCTGAAAGACAAAGAAGCCGAGCTGGAACTGACGGTGCAAAAGAGGGTCGCAGCGGAGCGGGATGCCTTGGCAGAAAAGCTGTCGAAGGACGCCGAGGAAAAAGCCGCGCTGAAAGTTGCTGAGCAAGCGCAGATGATCGACGGGATGAAAAAGCAGATCGAGGCGCTCAAACAAAAATCCGAGCAGGGGTCGATGCAAACGCAAGGCGAAGCGGCAGAGATGGTACTAGAAGAGACTTTGGAACGCGCTTTTCCGATGGACGGTTTTGTGCCCGTCGCCAAGGGTGTGAGCGGCGCGGATGTGCGCCAAGATGTGATGTTGAACGGCGCCGTCGCGGGGCGCATTTTGTGGGAAAGCAAGCGCACGAAGAATTGGACCGCTGGTTGGTTGGCCAAGCTGCGCGATGACCAGCGCGCGTCTGGATGTGAGGTCGCGGTGATTACGTCTGTGGCCCTGCCCGAAGGCGTTGATAGTTTCGGGATTGTTGACGGCATTTGGGTCTGTGCGCCGCGGTATGCCGTGCCGCTGGCAATGTCATTGCGACAGGGGATTCTCGATGTTGCGGGTGCTAAAGGGCGTGCGATGGGGCAGGAGAGTAAGATGGAGATGATCTATGATTATCTTACCGGTACCCAGTTCAAACAGCGCGTTGATGCCATCGTTGAGCGGTTTGAAGACATGCAAGACAACCTGCGCAAAGAACGGTTCTTCATGGAAAAACAATGGGCTGCACGGTCCAAGCAGATTGACGCGGTGATTGCGTCAACCATCGGGATGCATGGTGACCTTCAGGGGATCGCGGGGCGCTCTATGCCGGAAATCGAGAGCCTGGATGCGCTTGCGATCGGGTTTGAGGATGACTAGCCACAGGTTGGCGTCGCTGGACACTCCGCGGTGCTGAACTGGGTCAGGAGGTCGCTGGTCGCCTCAGTATCACCGGTCGGGCCGATGGGCGAGCAGATGTAGTCTATATGTGGCGCGAGTTGTTCGAGGAACGTAGGTTCCCAGCCTTCGCTCACTTCTAACATTTGCTCAGCCGAATATCGCAGGTGATCGACGAAGGCGACGTAGGCCCCACCTTCAGGACTGGCCAGAATGGCGCAGCCGTCAGCGGGTAGTGCGAATGCTGGATTGGCCGTCGCGAGGGCGAGATGAGCGCGGTAAGAGTCCCGCGCGGATTGCGCCCTTTGTAATTCATCTGTAGCGTCGAGTTAGATTTTCACGCCAACGACAGCAATAATCGCGACGAGAGCGGTTACAGTTGCCGCAACTGCTTCGATCTGCGGGGCGTTTCGCGAAAGCCAGCTCATATCGCGGGCATCTGTTGTGTTGCGCAATGGATGCCGCCGCCCATTTCTCCGAGTGGGTCAACATTGAGGGTGATGATCTCACGGCCGGGGTAGTGACGGCGCAGCGCATCTTCGGCGATTGCATCGGTTTCCGCATCGCCAAACTGGGCGGCGATCACCGCGCCATTGCAAACGTAGTAGTTGGCGTAGGAGGCGACAAAGTCGATGCTGTTTACGCGGCGGATTGTTGGTTCTGGGATGACTTCAATTTGCAGGCCTGCGGCCTCCAGTGCGTCGTGGGTATCGAGTGCTGCGACGTGGAAAGGATCCGACATATCGGGATCGTCCGGCAGGTTGATCAGCACGCGATTAGGCCCTGTAAAACGCGCAAGGCTGTCGATGTGGTAATCCGTGATGTCTTCCCCCCAAACGCCATCGGTCCAGATCATTCGGTCGGCCCCATAGGCGCGCAGCAGTCGGGTTTCAATTTCACCGCGAGTCAGGCCTGGATTACGGTTGTCGTTCACCCAAGAGCTTTCATGCGCGAGCAGGAGGCCATGGCCGTCTTGCTCAACTGCGCCAGCTTCACCGCGAAGGCCTGTCGGGATCAATTCAAGACCAAGGCGATTGGCGACTTCGGCTGCGATCTTGCTGTCGCGCGCGTTGACCTGTTTTTCGCCCCAGCCATTGAATTGGATATGGCTCACGGCGAGGCCGCCATTGCCATCGACCAAAAAGATAGGGCCAGCATCACGGCACCAGAGGTCCTCTGTGGGAATGTCCCACAGCTCAACCCCAGACGAAAGCTTGCGCCGTGCGCTTGCGTGATCATCAGGGTGGGCCAGCATGGTGACAGGCTCGAAGTCGGCAATCGCGTTGGCGACATCGGCAATGGTCTGCTGCGCCATTTCGAGGAACAGGGGGTCCGGATGGACACGGCGGTTCACGGGCCATTGCATGAATGTGCGCTGGTGACGGGCTTCCTCGGAGGGAACGAAGTAGCCTGTTTGCGCAGTCAGGGTTGTTGATGTGCCTAACGCGACCATGCCAACGCCCCCTCCAATAAACGATCGTCTCTTCACGATTTACCCTTCAAACCCAGCAGGTACCGCCAGTGGAGTGCGCTCGCCAAGGAAATAGCGTGCCACGTCCGTGTAGTCGAATGCCAATGATATCAGGATGATGACTAACGACGCGGACATGATCCACACCGCGTACTTGGGGAGTAATCCGCTGCGCAGGCGGCTGATGAAATAAATGACCACCGGCGTATAGAATAATACGTGGGGCAGGCCGAGTAGTTTCACGTAGCCCAGCTGTTCGTACATCCATGAAATCGCTGCAAAGCTGAGAAGCCCCGCCGCGATGCCTGCAAGCCCCGCCAAGCGACTAGGTTTCCAAATCAGCAGAACAACGGGCAAGATCATACTACCGAACATCAAGATCGGCAGCCAGATGTTGAGCCACGCAGCTTGGTCGGCCATCGCTTCTTCAAGGGTCATGAGGCGCTCCAAATTGGGTTGTGATGACGGTAATGAGGGAAATGACGCGTATCAAGTGCGCCTGCTTCTGGAAAGTCTGGACCTCAACCCTTAGATTTCACCCAAAGATTGCAGGAGCGGTGCGTGACGAGTGATGAAATTTGGGGTGAAGACCTGTTGAACGTGAGGGCTCGGGGTGAGACGTTCACGAACCTGATTAAATCGATTGATGACAGCAAGGTCATCTCGATTGAGGCGGGGTTTGGCCGCGGGAAGACGTTTTTTAGGGAAGCGTGGGCGAAGCATTTGAAGGCAGAGGGCGAGGTCGTCATCCAGATTGATGCCCAGAAGTCAGACCATTCAGGTGATCCGGTGGTGACGTTTATTGGGGCGTTGGTTGAGGCGTTGGGTCCGAAGGACGAGACGACCGCATCTAAGCTGAAGAAGTCAGGGTTGAAATGGGCTGCTGTTGGTGGACGTGCGGTAGCAGGAGCAGTCATCGGGCGCGCTGTAGATGGAGTGATTGAGGCGGCAGGCCAAGCCGCTGCGGGGGACGAGGACACGTCGGCACCACTAGAGACGCTTGTTGATGGAGTTGGCGATGGTTTATCAAAGGTCGCCAAGCAGCTGATTGCCACACAGATGAAAGCTGAGAAGGCGCGTGCAGAAGAGTTGCCGCAGCAGCTGGACAATCTGCGGTTCGCATTGACTATGAAAGATGGGGAGAATGCGGAAACAAAGGTTAAGCGGGAAAAGAAGAACGGTCCAGATCGCGTTGTTATCCTGATTGATGAGTTAGATCGTTGTCATCCTGACTATGTGATTGCCTTGTTGGAAGCGATGAAACTGGTGTTTGATCGCGCGGGGTATGTTTTTGTCTTGATGGTGAATGCCAAGCATTTGGAGCGGTTGGCGAACCACCGATTTGGTAAGCCGGAGCAGGATGACAAAGACGATGACCATGAGGAGTATCTGGAGAAGTTTGTTGATATTCGCCTGAGCCTCGGGACAACGAAAGAGGTTATTGGAGAAGCGGCGCGGGCTTTGGTTTTGGACAAGCTAGACATTATCGGGGTGCCATTTGGAGAAGGACCCGAGTTCACAGTTGAACGCGCGGCGGAAGTCGCGGCGCAGTTGGCCCCGCTAAGCGGGCTGTCGATGCGTCAAATCGAGCGGGTGTTGTTGAAGGTTGAGGTGGCATTGCGATGTTATCGGAATGTGCCGCTGGATGCGCCGTTGTTGGTTTGGTTGGCGTTTGATGAGGCGACCGATGGAGGAGTCATCTTTGAGAATATTCTGCCACGGGCGGCTCTGTCTTCTCGAATGCTGTCAAGATTTGAAGAACTACAGCAACAAGCAGGGGAAGCAGAGGATTATTACAAAGCACGGACAAGAATTGAGCGCGAGCACCGTGAAGCAATTGGTAAGATCGGAAGCACCTTATTCGATTTAGAACCCGAACGTTACCGAGTGGGCCGGCACGACCTCCGAGAATGGTACAAAGTTTTGGTTGGCCTTAGTCCCTACTTTGTACCTGAACATAAAGCTGTTCTGTCAGCGGCACATATAGTTCAGTTCCACGAAGCCTCAGGCTAACCCGACCCTTGCAAACAACGAGAAACCGCCCTATACGCGCGGCTGTTGATGGGTCGTAGAACGCACAGCTTGAGCAGGGTCGGAGTTTCCGGCCCTCTTTTGTTGTTCTGGGACACCTCAGCGAAACGTAAACTTGAACCCGCCTTTGGTGGGATAACCTAAGTCCGGCGGAAACGATCCCGCGCGGCCAACACAGACCGGAAACAGACGCCACATGGCTCAGAACGTATCAATGGACGAGTTTGAAGCACTCTTGAACGAAAGCTTCGAAATCGACACGCCACAAGAAGGTAGTGTCGTAAAAGGCAAAGTCATCGCAATCGAAGCGGGACAGGCCATCATCGACGTAGGCTACAAAATGGAAGGCCGCGTTGACGTAAAAGAATTCGCAAACCCTGGCGAAGCCCCAGAAATCAATGTTGGCGACGAAGTCGAAGTGTTCCTTCGCTCTTCTGAAAACGCCCGCGGCGAAGCTGTTATCTCTCGTGAGATGGCGCGCCGTGAAGAAGCATGGGATCGCCTTGAGAAAGCATACGCAGACGAAGAGCGCGTTGAAGGCGCAATCTTTGGTCGCGTTAAAGGTGGCTTTACTGTTGATCTGGGCGGCGCTGTTGCGTTCTTGCCAGGGTCCCAAGTTGACGTACGCCCAGTGCGCGACGCTGGCCCATTGATGGGGCTGAAGCAGCCGTTCCAAATCCTCAAGATGGACCGTCGTCGTGGCAACATCGTTGTTTCCCGTCGTGCAATCCTTGAAGAGTCCCGTGCAGAACAGCGCGCAGAAGTTATCGGCAACCTGACTGAAGGTCAGGAAGTTGACGGCGTGGTTAAGAACATCACTGAATACGGTGCGTTCGTTGACCTCGGCGGCGTAGACGGCTTGCTCCACGTCACAGACATGGCATGGCGCCGTGTGAACCACCCATCCGAGATCCTCACAATTGGTGAAACGATCAAGGTTCAGGTGATCAAGATCAACAAAGACACGCACCGTATCTCCCTCGGCATGAAGCAGCTGCAGGAAGATCCATGGGATGCTGTTGCAGCCAAATACGCTTTGGACACAACGCACACTGGTCGCGTCACAAACATCACCGACTACGGCGCATTTGTTGAGCTGGAAGCCGGTGTTGAAGGTCTTGTGCACGTTTCTGAAATGTCTTGGACAAAGAAGAACGTACACCCAGGCAAGATCGTGTCTACTTCGCAAGAAGTTGAAGTCATGGTTCTGGAAATCGACGAGTCCAAGCGCCGCGTATCGCTCGGTCTTAAGCAGACACAGCGTAACCCATGGGAAGTGTTCGCTGAATCACACCCTGAAGGCACCGAAGTTGAAGGCGAAGTCAAAAACATCACCGAATTCGGTCTGTTTGTTGGCCTCGAAGGCGACATCGACGGCATGGTTCACCTCTCTGACCTGACATGGGAAGGCCGCGGCGAAGACGTCATCGGTGATTTCCGCAAAGGTGACATGGTGAACGCTAAGGTTACTGAAGTAGACGTTGAAAAGGAGCGCATCAGCCTCTCTATCAAAGCTATGGACGGTGACCCGTTCCAGGATGCAGTTGGCGGCGTTAAGCGCGGCACAATCGTAACTGTTGAAGTCACGAAGATCGAAGATGGCGGCATCGAAGTTGACTATGAAGGCGCGAAATCCTTCATCCGTCGCTCTGACCTGTCCCGTGACCGTGCCGAGCAGCGCCCTGAGCGTTTCGGCGTTGGCGACAAGATCGATGCACGTGTGACAAACATCGACGCGAAAACACGTCGTTTGGGTCTGTCCATCAAAGCGCGTGAGATTGCTGAAGAAAAAGAAGCAGTCGAGCAGTTCGGTTCTTCTGACTCCGGCGCGTCCTTGGGCGATATCCTTGGCGCAGCTTTGAACAAGGATGACGAATAAGTCGTACTTGCGGTCAGATTTGACTGATTGAAATCTTGAAACCCCGCTGGCGAAAGCTGGCGGGGTTTTGTTTTTACATCGCAACTACCGCTTCGAATCAGTTGTGTGAGACGTCCACCGCAAAGGGTGATCGCCGCAAGTATCCGGTTTCATTTACTGATTTGGCTTGGATTCTGTGCCAATTCTGTGCGTTTGGGGTCTGAATCGCCCTTTGGGGTTCTTCCGCGAACGGATTTTCCATCCTATAGTCTCTGGATAAGAGGTCATCGCGCCATGACCCGCAAAAAATCCGATGGGGGAGAACATCAATATGATCCGTTCCGAATTGACTGATAAGATCGCCGAACAGAATCCGCACCTGTTCCAGCGCGACGTTGAAAAAATTGTTAATACTATTTTTGACCGCATTATTGACGCTATGGCGAATGGTGACCGCGTTGAACTGCGCGGCTTTGGCGCATTTTCAGTTAAGAAACGTGACGCCCGCTTGGGCCGAAACCCGCGCACGGGTGAGGCTGTTCAAGTTGAAGAAAAGCATGTTCCGTTTTTTAAGACCGGCAAGCTCTTGCGGGACCGGTTGAACGGGAAGTAAACTGCTTCCATGAAATATATAAAGTACACTTTCTGGGCTATCGTCGGGACCGCCCTTATCATTGTTGGCATGGCCAATCGTGATATCGTTACGCTTCGCGCAATGCCTGAAGCGTTGGCTGCGCCTCTAGGCATTTCACCTGACATCGAGATGCCGTTGTTTATGGCAATCTTTATCGGTGTTGGCGTGGGTTTGTTGATTGGGTTCCTGTGGGAATGGGTGCGTGAGCATCGGATGCGTGCAGATGCCCGTGCGACGGGTCGTGAACGAGACGCGCTTAAGCGAGAAGTCGACAGCCTGAAAGAGCAGAAGCACGAAGGTAAAGACGAGATCGTCGCGCTGCTTGATAAAGCCAGCTAAAGGCCGATGCCAAACGACATTCGGGTAAAGATTTGCGGGCTGCGAACGGCGGCTGATGTTGATGCGGCAGCGTCTGCTGGTGCGACCTATGTTGGTTTCGTGTTTTTCCCTAAGTCTCCACGCAACATTTCCATTGAAGACGCTGCTGCCCTTGCGGTTGATGTGCCTTTGGGCGTGGCGAAGGTGGCGCTGGTTGTGAATGCGGATGACGCGTTGTTGGATGCAATCACGTCTGCCGTTCCATTGGATATGCTGCAACTTCACGGATCAGAAACGCCTGAACGTGTGGCGGAAGTGAAAGCGCGTTATGGGTTGCCGGTCATGAAGGCCGTTGGAATTGCAGACGCCAGCGATCTGCCGGCGATTGATACCTATGCTGTGGTGGCCGATCAGCTGTTGATTGATGCCAAACCACCCAAAGACGCGCCGCTACCGGGTGGCAACGGACTGGCCTTTGACTGGACCCTGCTTGCTGATCGCAAGTACTGGACCGTTCCTTGGGTGTTGGCAGGCGGTTTGACGCCAGACAACGTTGCGGAGGCTGTGCGCCGCACTGGTGCCACGCAGGTTGATGTATCCAGCGGTGTTGAGGGGACCGTCGGCGTCAAAGATGCGGGGCTGATCCAAGCGTTCGTAAGGGCTGCGAAAAGCCCTTCGGTCCCAAAGCTTTAAGGCGTCATTAACTGTCCTTAGGCTAGAGTGGATTTATGAAACACGCCGTGATTCCAGTCACACCAGCTCAATGGTTCCATCATCTTTTTTCCGCTCGCGCGGCGCGTGAAGGTGGGATCGTTAGGCGAAAGACCCGTGATATGGAGCGGATGGTTGGCCGCAGTGTTTTTGAGCGCGAGATCGCGAGACGCGGGTTTTCTATGGTTGAAAACGCAGGGCAAGTGGTTGTCTTTTGCAATGCGGAACCGGTACGCCTGACGGTAGGGCGGGGCAAATCTTCCTAGAAGATTTGTGGACAGACTTTCGAGGAAAGTCTGTGTTCAGCTTTACCTAATGAAACAGCCACGTTACATCTCGCGCCAGCCCAAGCAAATGGCCGGAGACGCGCGATGAACGATCTTTTCAATTCCTTTATGACTGGCCCTGATGAAAAGGGTCGTTTTGGCGACTTTGGTGGGCGGTTTGTATCCGAGACGCTGATGCCACTGATTCTCGAGCTTGAGGAGCAGTATGAGCACGCAAAGACGGATGAAACCTTCTGGGCTGAGATGAATGACCTGTGGACGCATTATGTGGGCCGCCCGTCGCCGCTGTATTTTGCCGAACGGCTGACCGAACATTTGGGTGGTGCGAAGATTTACCTGAAGCGTGATGAACTGAACCACACGGGCGCGCATAAGATTAATAACGTTTTGGGTCAGATCATTCTGGCACGCCGTATGGGCAAGACACGGATTATTGCGGAGACCGGTGCAGGTCAGCACGGGGTTGCGACGGCAACTGTCTGTGCCAAGTTCGGCTTGAAGTGTGTGGTCTATATGGGTGCGCATGACGTTGAACGCCAAGCGCCGAACGTGTTCCGTATGAGATTGCTTGGCGCCGAGGTTGTTCCTGTGACGTCAGGCCGTGGCACATTAAAGGACGCGATGAATGACGCGTTGCGCGATTGGGTCACCAATGTGCGCGATACGTTCTATTGCATTGGCACCGTTGCTGGGCCGCATCCGTACCCCGCAATGGTACGTGATTTTCAGGCTATCATCGGCAAGGAAACCAAAGAGCAGATGCAAGCCGCCGAAGGCCGTTTGCCTGATACATTGATTGCCGCCATCGGTGGCGGGTCCAATGCGATGGGGCTGTTCTTTCCGTTCCTTGACGACAAGTCCGTCAACATCATCGGGGTTGAAGCCGGCGGCAAAGGCGTGAATGCCAAGATGGAACATTGCGCATCGCTGACAGGTGGTCGCCCAGGCGTGCTGCATGGCAACCGCACCTATCTGTTGCAAGATGACGATGGGCAAATTCTGGAAGGCCACTCGATTTCGGCGGGCCTCGATTATCCGGGGATCGGCCCAGAGCATTCATGGTTGCATGAAATTGGCCGTGCTGAATACGTCGCCATCACCGATGTTGAAGCGCTTGAGGCGTTCCAGCTGTCTTGTGCAATGGAAGGTATCATTCCCGCTTTGGAACCGTCCCATGCCTTGGCGCACGTGATGAAGATCGCACCGACCCTTCCAAAGGATCACCTGTTGGTCATGAACATGTGTGGGCGCGGCGATAAGGATATCTTTACCGTTGCTAAGGCGCTGGGCTTGGATATGTCTGACGGCGCTTAAACGCTTCGTTCAGCCCATCAATTGCGGGCGCATTGCCTGATAGATCACCGCTGTCGCCACGTTTGCGAGGTTCAGAGACCGCACAAGCGGGCTGAGCATTGGTAGGTGGAATACGCGATCGTTGTTCCCGTCTAGAATGGTGGTTGGCAGGCCTGCGGATTCACAGCCAAACACGAGATAGGCGTCCTGTTGGTAGTCGGGTTCGTACAGGCTGTGTTCGCCGTCTTCCTCAAAGAAATACATGCTGTCGCGTGGCGGATTACGTTCTGTTATGAAGGTTTCCCAATCGTCGTATTCGCTCAGGGTGACGTGTTTCCAATAGTCCGTTCCGGCGCGTTTCACGGCCTTTTCGTCCAGCGAAAATCCGTATGGCTTAATCAGGATCAGCTCTAGTTCCAGCGCAACACAGGTGCGCCCGATGGCCCCTGTGTTGTACGGAATTTCAGGGGTCACGAGGACGATCTTCAGGCGCGGTTCAGACATCGGCGTCGTGCTTTTGCAAAACGTCGAGCGGTACGATTTCAAGCGCGCGCTGATGGGTTGCAGCTAGATTGACCTTCGGTGCGCAGCCCTCATCAGCGGCTTGCAGGAACCGTGCGGCGCACAGGCACCAGCCATCGCCTGCGTTCAGCCCTGCGAACCCGTATTCAGGGCGCGGGGTGGACAGATCGTTGCCGACATATTTGGAATAGGCGAGGAACTCTGCCGTCATCACCGCACAAACAGTGTGGCTGCCTTCATCGGCGGCGCAAGTGTCGCACGCACCGTTGCGGAAGTACCCAGTCACCGGATCCATTGAGCAGGTTTGCAAGGCGCCGCCCAGCACATTAAGAGAGGGGTCTTTTTCCATCAGTCCAAGCTTCCTGCGATGAGGCGGAACATATCGACGTTGCTATCGTCGACGCCTTCGTTTCGAAAACCCCTGTCGGCGGAATTGACGGCAATGACAACCCCGCGCGGGCGGTCAATGTAGATATATTGGCCGTAGATGCCGCGGGCCATGAATTGACCTTCCGTGGCGCCGATAGGAACCCACCATTGATAACCGTAACCGTATTGGTCGGGCGTTGTATTGGCGCTGGGCGCTGTGCTTTCGATGATCCAGTCTTCAGACACGATGCGCGTGCCAAAAGAAATGCCGCCATTGGCGATCATATGGCCGAACAGCGCGTAGTCATGGGTCGTAAGGTTCAGCCCACCAAGAACAAACGCGATGCCGTACCCATCCGTGAGGTAGTAGGGCGTGGCCGTTGGGCGAAGTGGAGTGATGACCTTCTCACTGAGCAGATCAGGAATGCTGCGTCCCGTTGCGCCGCGGATCACCATGCCGATGATGTGGGTGTCGATGGAGACGTACTGCCATGTCTCACCGGCAGGGGCAAAGGTTGCGTCTAACCCTTCGGCAAAACCGTCCATTGATTGGCCAAGCGCCAAGACGCGGCCCATTTTGTTGATGTCGCTCCAGAAATCTAAATAGTCTTCGTCAAATTCCACGCCAGACGACATCTGCAAGACATTGCGGATGGTTGCGCCGTCGTAGGCTGTACCCGCAAGCGTCGGCGCGTACTGTGTGACCGGCGCGTCCAGATCTGGGATTGTGCCGTCTTCGTGCAGGATACCCATAAGTACAGAAAGGAACGACTTGGCGACCGACCAACTGATGCGGCGTGACGAGGCGGGGTCATCTTCGCCCACCGCGGTTAGCGGATAGTCCTCATACCGAATGACGCCGTTTTGCAGCACGACAATGCCAGTGACCGCGCGGTCATCTGCCCAAGTGGTGTAGCCTGCAGGCATCTCCATGGTCGCGCCAGGTGCCAGCTCGTTAGATGTTGTGCCTTCGGCCGGAACTGCCACGGTTTCAAACATCGTGTCCATCTGCGTGAAATTCTCGACGATGCGATCTTCGCTGAACAAAGAATTCACAGCCATCAGACGCCCAAGTTTTTCACGCTGGGAAGCGGCGATGATTGCGATGAGCACGGCACTCAACAGGATCCCGCGCAGTAGCCATTTTAGAAAGGTTCTCATATCTAGCTTTCGATTGTTAGCGGGGGTCTTGGGGGTTTCGAAACGGGTAAGTTACCTGAATTTGTCAGCGAGTTTTTGCAGCGCGCTGCGCGTGTCTTCAGCAGGCTTCTCTGGTGCTGGCTCAACCTGTTTTTGGTCTGGCTTTCGCTTGGTACCTGTTGACGGGCGGGGAGGATTTACGCGCAGTGCCACGGCATTGAGAAATTTCGGCCCTTCGTCGTCCGCCAGATGTGCGGCTCCATCAGAAATGCCCCGCAACACATCGTCGAGCCAGTTTTGATCTGCCTTGGCAAAGTCGCTTAGTACATATCCGGAAACACGGTCTTTATGGCCCGGATGTCCGACGCCAAGGCGAACGCGGTCATAATGGGGACTGATGTGTTGATGGATGGAGCGCAGCCCATTGTGGCCCGCATGCCCACCGCCAGACTTTAGCCGGACCTTGGCAGGCGCGAGATCGAGTTCATCGTGGAACACAACGACATCTGTGCTGTCGAGTTTGTAAAACCGCATGGCTTCACCAACGGATTGCCCCGACAAGTTCATAAAAGTTTCCGGTTTCAGAAGCAGAACTTTTTCCCGCCCTAGGCGACCTTCGGTGATTTGACCCTGAAACTTGGATCGCCATGGCGCAAATCCATGATCAGATCCAATCTGATCCAGCGCCATAAAGCCAATGTTATGACGATTTTGCGCATATTTCGCGCCGGGATTTCCAAGGCCAACAAAGAGTTTCATGCGTTCTCTATATCGGCCATTGCGCGCCAGTCCTAGCCCGCCACGGTCCATAAAATTGTTCTAAATTGAAATGTGCTCGGTAACGTATTGTTTAAGAGTTTTTTGCAAAAAATACCCGAAAAGAAGGTATCCAATGTTCAACAATCCTCCCAATGCCTCCGTTTTGGCCCCCAGCCTGGTTCCCGGGGTTGATGACATTATCATGCATTCTTTATCGTTTATGCGGAGCCATCTTGAGATGGATGTTGCGTATGTTTCTGAGTTCGTCGGCGACGATGTTATCTTTAGGGATGTTTGTGCGCCCGGATACGAAAACAGTATTAAAGTTGGGGGGAGACAGCCACTTGCTGAAACCTATTGCAACTATGTCGTTAGTGGCCAGCTGCCAGAATTGATACCAGACACGAAGTTGCATCCGTTCACCGCAGGTCTTGAGGTTACACATACGTTTCCGGTGGGCAGCTATGTTGGCGTCCCGATTTTGCGTGATGACGGTTCGGTTTACGGAATGTTTTGCAGTTTTGGCAAAGTTGCCCGACCCACGCTGAACAATCGTGATCTTGAAGTTGCGCGCGCGTTTGCCTCGCTTGCTGGGGATCAGGTGAATGCGAGGTTGAAATTTGCATCTACGGCGCTTCAAAAACTGAACACAATCAGGGACGTCTTAGAGGCAGAGCTGTTTGAGATCGCTTTGCAACCCATTCTCCGCTTAAAAGATCAGGGGACGGCTGGATATGAGGCGTTGTGCAGGTTCTCACCGCAACCCTATCGACCGCCTGACCAGTGGTTTGATGATGCCGCCGAGGTTGGATTGCAGGTGGCGTTGGAATTGTTCGTGATCGAAGTGGCGCTAAAAGTCCTGCCGCAGTTGCCGGCGTCTTGTTACTTGGCTGTGAATACATCGCCCGCGACCTTGGCCACGGGAAAACTGTCCGCGCTTATCGAAGCGGCAGGCGGAAGCCGGGTCGTTGTTGAGATCACAGAGCACGCTGCAATTGAAGATATCGACGTTTTGCTGATGGAAATTGACAAGCTGCGCGAACACGGTGCTCGTATCGCCGTGGATGATGCCGGTGCAGGGTATTCGGGGCTACAGCAAATCATTCGATTGCGTCCAGACGTAATTAAGCTGGATATGTCGCTCACCCATGATGTCGACAAGGATCTGGCGCGGCGGGCGCTCGCGTCTGCGATGGTTCAGTTCGCGCGGGATACAAATGCACACGTTGTTGCCGAAGGAATCGAAACCGAAGCAGAGATGCGGACGCTCAAAAACCTTGGTGTCGAGATGGGGCAGGGGTTTCACCTTGGGCGCCCTACGCTATCGTCAGATGTGTTGAAACTCGTTCGGTCCGCTTAGGTTTTGTCTAACGTGATCACCCAAACAAAAAGGGCGCGCCAAATGGCACGCCCTTCAAATTAATTAAGATCGAAGGCTTATTCTTCGGATGCTTCTGTAGTCGCTGGAACTTCGTCCGCTGCAACGTCTTCGCCGGCTTCGTCTTCATCATCAGCAGATGTCAGAGCTGCAGGTGCCTGCAGGTTCGCAATAACGAAGTCACGGTCAATTGTTGGCTTGGAGCCAGCAGGCAGCGTGATGTTTGAAATCGTGATGGTGTCGCCGATTTCGAGACCTGCCAGATCAACTGTCAGTGTTTCAGGAATATCACCCGCAGTAACGATCAGTTCGACTTCGTTACGAACTGGTACCAAGATGCCGCCTTGCTTGATCGCAGGGCATTCGTCTTCGTTAATGAATTCAACACCGATGAACAGGTTGATCTTCGATGTGCGCTTAAGGCGCATGAAGTCGAGGTGCGTTGGCAAATCTTTGACAACGTGGCGCTGAACATTACGGCAGATAACGCGGACGTCGTCGTGGCCTTCAACTTTCAGGTTGAAAAGCGTGGACAAGAAACGGCCAGCTTTCAGCTTTTTGAACAGAACGTTGAATGGAACGTTGATCGCGATTGGGTCTTCACCGCCACCGTAAACAACGCCCGGTACAAGACCGTCACGGCGTGCTTGGCGCGCAGCGCCTTTACCTGTGTCAGTGCGGAGTGTTGCTTCAAAATCTGGAACTTGGCCAGCCATGTTAGTATCCTTTCAATTCGCGCGTCGCCTAATTCTGTTGACGACCCACTTTTCCATGTCAGGAACCGCAATGGCTCCCAGTGAAGTCGCGCGTATAGGGCACGAATCCCTTTTTGGAAAGACGTTTTTGCAGTGTGGTCCTGTTAGGCCCACTTCCCTGAGAAATCTTCGGGGATCAGCAAAATATCTTTGTCGACTTCTGAAATGTCGCGGTGGCCACATAGCGCCATGGTAAGGTCCAATTCCTTGTGGATGACTTCTAGGGCCTTGGTTACGCCGGCCTCACCCATCGCGCCCAAACCATTGACGAAAGCGCGGCCGATGTATGTGCCCTTTGCGCCAAGCGCGATAGCTTTAAGCACGTCCTGACCGGATCGAATGCCGCTGTCGAAATGCACGTCAATACGATCCCCGACAGCGTCTACGATCTGTTCCAGCATACGGATCGATGACAGTGCGCCGTCCAACTGGCGTCCGCCGTGGTTAGACACGATAATCGCATCAGCACCCAAATCGGCGGCCTTTTTCGCGTCTTCGACGTCAAGAATGCCCTTCAGGATGACAGGCCCATCCCACATTTTCATCAATTCGGCGACGCGGTTCCAATCCAGCGACTGGTCAAACGCCTGAGCGGTCCATTCCGACAGCGAGGACGGATCAGTGACGCCTTTTGCGTGACCCACGATATTGCCGAAAAAACGGCGTTTGGTTTGCAGCATTTGCAGCCCCCACGTCCATTTCGTCGCGAGGTCGAGCATCGTCGGAATTGTGAACTTCGGCGGCGCGGTCAGCCCGTTCTTAAGGTCTTTGTGTCGTTGCCCGAGGATTTGAAGGTCTAGGGTGATCACAATGGCAGAACATTTAGCCGCCTTCGCGCGCTCAAAGAGACGCTTCATAAAGTCGTCGTCCTTGATCGTATAAACCTGAAACCAGAACGGTTTGTCTGTGTTTTCGGCGACATCTTCGATGGAACAGATCGACATGGTCGACAGGGTGAATGGCACGCCGAATTTTTCAGCGGCTTTTGCGGCCTTTATCTCGCCGTCAGCACATTGCATTCCTGTTAGTCCGACAGGGGCGAGGGCGACAGGCATTGAAACGTCTTGGCCGATCATTTGGCTAGCCGTGGTGCGATCGGTCATATCCATGGCAACCCGTTGGCGCAGGCGGATTTTGTCAAAGTCGGACGTGTTTTCGCGGAATGTCTGTTCTGTCCATGATCCGCTTTCAGCGTAGTCATAAAACATCTTGGGCGTGCGACGTTTGTGGATGCGTTTCAGGTCGTCAATGGTGGTGATAACAGGCATATCGCGAACTTTCGGCTGTATTGGTTAGGTTCTCTTACCAATTTGTCGATTTGGGCACAAGCCTAGCGCGACGGACACAATTCATTTCAAATGAATTGTCGCAAACTCTTAATAAGAGTTTGGCGCCCTGTTAGGCCGAGTGTGCGCCGTCTGAAAGTGTTTTCACGAAGGCCAGCACATCTTCCACGGACTCATCCGCAGCTATTTTTTCAACGATGGCCGACCCGACGACAGTGCCATCAGCGACACCGGCGATGTCTTTGGCTGTGTCCGGTGTGCGCACCCCGAACCCAACAATTACGGGCAGGTCGGTTGATGCTTTGATACGCGCGACTTCTGGTGCGACGTCGCTGGCCTGTGCCGCAGCAGCGCCTGTCGTTCCCGTTACGGAAACGTAATAGACAAAGCCGGACGTGTTCTGGAGAACCTTTGGCAGGCGCTTTTCATCCGTTGTCGGCGTTGCAAGGCGAATGAAATTAAGGCCAGCAGCTTGGGCTGGAATGCAGAGCTCTTCGTCTTCCTCAGGTGGCAGATCAACGATGATCAGCCCGTCGATGCCTGCTGCCTTTGCTTGTTCCAAGAATTTATCGACGCCACGGGAATAGATCGGGTTGTAGTAGCCCATAAGAACAATCGGGGTCGTGTCGTCAGTTTTGCGAAGCTCGGCAGCGATCGAAAGCGTTTGATCGAGGGTCATGCCACCATCAAGGGCGCGCTGGCCTGCCAGTTGAATGGTTGCGCCATCTGCCATTGGGTCCGTAAAGGGAAGGCCAAGTTCGATGATGTCGACACCGGCGCCAGGCAACCCTTTGACGATTTCCAGCGATTTCGCATAGTCCGGATCACCCGCCATAACATAGGCAACGAACGCCTTTTTTTTGGCGGCGCGAAGCTCTGCGAATTTGGCGTCAATACGTGTCATCGGAGTGTCCTTTTCAGCGGTCTATGCGGTTTGGCGCAGGCGCGGGCGAAAATCAATGCCTCAAATGCTTGCGGGCGGGCCTCTTGCGGCCTAGAAGCCAACAAACATTAAGCAGGAGCGCCGTCATGGGTTTTAAAATGGGTATCGTAGGCATGCCAAACGTGGGTAAATCCACGTTGTTTAACGCGTTGACGCGGACTGCCGCTGCACAGGCTGCAAACTTTCCGTTTTGTACGATTGAACCCAATGTGGGTGAGGTCGCTGTGCCGGACGCGCGCCTTGATAAGCTGGCCGAGATTGCGAGTTCAAAGTCCATTATCCCGACGCGCATGACGTTTGTGGATATTGCGGGCCTCGTAAAAGGCGCGTCCAAGGGCGAAGGTCTGGGCAACCAATTCCTTGCCAACATCCGCGAAACCGACGCAATCGCCCATGTGTTGCGTTGTTTCGAAGATGGGGATGTAACCCATGTCGACGGTCGCGTTGACCCCGTTGCGGACGCAGAAACGATTGAAACAGAACTGATGCTGGCCGATCTGGAAAGCATCGAAAAGCGGCTGCAAAACCTTGTGCGCAAGGTGAAGGGCGGCGACAAAGACGCTGTTCAGCAGGTGCGTTTGCTCGAAGAAGCCAAAGCCGCGCTTGAAAACGGCAAGCCTGCACGCACAATCGAGGTCGATGATGATGACCTTAAGGCATGGAATATGCTGCAACTTTTGACGACGAAGCCCGTTTTGTATGTGTGTAACGTAGGCGAATCTGAAGCCTCTGACGGCAACTCCCATTCTGCCGCCGTTGCCGAAATGGCCGCCAATCAGGGCAATAGCCACGTCATCATTTCCGCCCAGATCGAAGAAGAAATCAGCCAGCTTGAAGATGACGAAGCCGCCATGTTCCTTGAGGAGATGGGCCTGCATGAGGCTGGTTTGGACCGTCTTATCAAAGCAGGCTACGCGCTACTGCACCTCGAAACCTATTTCACCGTAGGCCCAAAAGAGGCCCGCGCGTGGACGGTTCCGGCCGAAACCAAAGCCCCGCAAGCGGCTGGCGTGATCCACGGTGACTTCGAAAAAGGCTTCATCCGCGCCGAGACGATCGCCTATGAAGACTTCGTAACTTTGGGCGGTGAACAGGCTGCAAAAGAAGCCGGTAAAATGCGTGCTGAAGGTAAAGGTTATGTCGTCAAAGACGGCGATGTCCTGCACTTCTTGTTCAACACCTAAAATTTTGGGTGAATTCACCCTTGCCCCTCAATTGCCAGACCGCTATTGCGGTCAGCGGAGACGTGGCCGAGTGGTCGAAGGCGCTCCCCTGCTAAGGCAAATTTTCACCTTTAATTTACCTTACATAACAAGCGCTTATGCAGCTTCTATCTAAGCATGTGTCACTTTCGTGCCGCAACTATTGACCACTTTTTCTCAATAAGCCAACTGATCGATTTTTTGGTTTATGCCCATGAATAACACCTTAAGTTGAATCGATGGCTGCCGTTTACTCTCTGCGGATGTTGAAATATCAGTATCCGCAATTGCAAGTTTGAGGGTATGTTTTGAAGAAGTGTGGACTAAAACGTCGCCGCTGGTTTGAGCTTCGAGCAACAAACCAGATAAAGAGAGTGACGCGAAAAAATGGTCAATCTGAACCTCAGGAACGCATGCCGAATGGTGCCGTTGAGCAGAGGCGGCGTGGAAACTATCATAACAGCATTGTAAGCATTTGGCAGGGAGGTGTGGAGGAAACCGCAGTATGCAGGCAGCAACCTCGGGCCGCACCGGAAAACCTTTGCTTCAAGACGAACAGAGTTGAGACCATTAGTTTCTTTGACAAAATTCGAAAGAGCTTCAGTAGATCGATAAGTAAGAAAAAGGGTGGGTTCGTATATCGGCGTACCGCAAATTCAATACCCAAGATTTCTGGCTATTTTGATTTCTCAAAAATCGAGAAGATTTCGATGGCGTCTGCAGTGGTCCTCGCTGCTGATTATGAAAGGTTGAAGCATTTTCTCAATGAAGTGCCTCCGACGATTAATTTGAGGAGATGGAACCCGGTTGTTGTTACGAAACTTAACCAGATGGGTTTTTTCAATATTTTGGGGCACCAACCCGATGAAAACTTGCTAATCCAAGATGGTGACTTCCTATTGATGCGGATCTTGAGGTCAGTGAATAGCGCAAATCTGAGCCAAGTCGATGATGCGCTAATGGAGCTCGGTGCATTTGTTTCTGATGACGAAAGTGCAATCGACGAGAAGGTTACGCATACGCTATCAATTGTAAGCGAAGTAATGGCAAATGTAACGCAACATGCGTATAGGAACGAAGTCGATTTCACATACAATCACCTAAGCAGTTTTTGGGTTTCCGCAGAGGCGAACCGAGCAGAGAAAACACTACGGATTGTGTTGTACGATCAAGGTGCCACGATACCTGTTACCTATCCAATTCTGGACAGGACGAAGCGCGTAACCCGGTTCCTCGAACGAGTACTGAGGCGGGCGCCCAAATTTGACTATGAAGATGATGGCACCTATATCAGGGCTGCACTCCGTTACGGCGGGTCGCGAACAGATTTGGATTATCGGGGTAAAGGGTTTCCACAGATGATCCAGCTTTTGGGTACTCTTGGTGGTGGTGAACTTATGGTTCTAAGTCGCGGTGGATGGTGCGCACGGGCAAGTAACGGAAAAGTAACTTCCGGTTCTTATCCCTGTTCTATCGGCGGAACTTTGGTCGAATGGAAGATAGAATTATAGCAAATGGATACAGATGTAATGACCATTGATATAGCTGCTCAATTCTCCCGTCACCCATCGGGGCGTGTCGAAGCCGATGGACCTGACAACGGAGAGCGTTTTCGAAATGAGTTATTGGCTCCTGTGCTGCTAAAAGCTCTGGACCGTGGCGAAAATCAAAAAGTGGTCGTGGACATAGACGGCTGTCGTTCCTTTGGATCATCTTTTCTAGAAGAGGCATTCGGGGGGTTGTCCCGTCTGCCCTCATTTCCGTTTGCGGAAGCTTTAGAAATCTTGAGTATTCGTTCTGCTAAACCGCATCTACAGATCTATAGAGACGCCATTCTAGAGTATTTGGCAGATGCCAAGACACAAACTGCCTAGAGTTGACGTAGGTAATGTCTGATAGGTTGATAATTGCTCTGGTTGGAGCGGCAATTGGCTGGGTGTTATCATGGCATAGATTCCGTGTTGCAGAGAATGCCAACTTAATTAGTGACCACATTGCGGATATGGAACGGCTCGCGGACGCCCTCCGCATTCATTGGACAACGTCATTCGCAGACACGGATGTGAGTGAACATAAGAGTGAGATAGCAAAGGTAAGGGCGCTATACACCTCGATTCCGTCATTTTACGGCGTAGCTGAGTTGACGCTGGGCACTGAGCGTTTTCGCCAATACCAAATGCATCAGTTGAAACTGCTCAAGGTAGGCCTAGGAGGAGATTTTGACAGCCTGAACCGTGACTTGTCGGAGGCTACTGCAGTGGACTCTCAACATATTGCTTGGGATATTATTCAAAACCTGCGGACAGCGCGTCGAGAGCAATATAGCTTACGCGCGATTTACCGATCGATGTTTTTGAGCAGGAAAGCTCCTCGTAAGCAACATTCTTAGTGCTATTAGCAGTTCAATGTTCCTGCTCCTTTTTCTCAAATTTTGAGGGCGCTCCCTTGGAAAGGGAGCGCCCTCATTTACATAAGAATATGAATCCTTTTGCAAATTCTGCGAAGTGGCCGGATCCTTGTGTCAATTTCGTGCCAATCCACAATTCAGAAAGTCGCAAAACAGCTTATTTTCTGCCAAAAAGCCAAGGCCTCCGATGAAAACCAACGAAAACCAATGAAAACAAAAGGTTGCGTGTTTTGCAAAATTAGCAGTTTAAAATGCTTGTTTCTCCGATGGTTAGCTCATAGAACCGCCAGCGGAGACGTGGCCGAGTGGTCGAAGGCGCTCCCCTGCTAAGGGAGTAGGCGGTAACCCGTCTCGAGGGTTCGAATCCCTTCGTCTCCGCCACCGCGCCTCATTAACTTATTGATTTTATTGGTAAATTTTACAATTACCGCAAGTCGTTCCCACACTTGTTCCCACATCACATTGTCGCTTAAATTGCCCTGTTTCAGTCTTCATCAGACGTTTTGCCAGTAACCAGCTTACGTTGATCCTCGCGGCTGATTTGGCCGTAGCTGCGCAACGTCGTCAAAACATCTGTGTGGCCAAGGTTCTGTGAAGCGGCCACCAGTTCAGCCACAGACGTCGCGTTTTTGGCCGCATGGCGCGCCAGCATATGGCGAAAGGCGTGGGGGCCGTAGTTGGGAACGCCTGCAGCCTCATACGCTGTACGAACAATCTTGCGCACGGGTTCGGTGGTTTTCCAATGTTGGCGCGTGAATCCGTTTGCTGCAAAACCTGAATTTGACTTTGCAGCTATCGCGGTTGCTGAGAACAAAGGATCATCTGGACCGTAAAGCGCCACTTCGTCGCAATAGGTCATCCAGTCCGCAAGGGCGGTTTCTGCATCCTCAAATCCTTTGGCAAAGAAGGTATCAATTGGCCTGCCAAATTTGGTGTCGACCTCGCGTGGGTTTTGGGTGACAGATTGTTCCTGCAAATCAACGTGTTTGATCTTGAGCGACACTAACGCGGCAACACGAACGCCTGTCAGGCAAAGCAGGGCAAAGACTGCCTTGTCGCGCTTTTGGTGCGGTGTCGCGCTGGGCATAAGCGCAAGAGCGCGTTTGGCTTGGTTCATACTGGGTGCTGGGCGGGGCGGGGCCGCGCGGGCTTCTGCTTCATCGCGTCGGGATAGATTGAAGTAATCCGCATCCGCTGCTTTGATACGGCTTCGAAACCCATCTTGCTGAGAAAGCCACAGCACAAATTCCCGCAAGGTGGCCAATAAAGACCGCATTGTCGATTTGCCCAAGGGCTGTCCGGCCTTTGTCTTGCTTTGCTCCAAGTGGGTACGGAACCCCATAGCCTGCTCAATATGAAAACGGGCAAAGTCCTTGCGCCCGTTCCAGACGTCAAAGCGTTCAAGGGCTGCGATCTCCCGATCTAGCGTTTTTTCCGAAAGCTGGCGCGCGAACTTGCGATATTCCAGAAAGCGGCGTTTCAGGCGTTCGTTCTTCTCATTGGGTCGTTTGCTCATGATAGGCTCCTAAGCTTGGGGGCAATTTTGGGATGGGGAATTTTGGTGGGCCAGCACGGTATCCGGCATTACAATTCCTAGTTTTTGGTAATCAGAGAACATCCGCCATTCCTGCATCACCCGCACTTGGGTTGGGGTTCTCAATAGAAAGTTCAAAACTGTGCGGGGCGGGCGAATTTTGACCGCAACACGGGGTAGTGGCCCAATGGGAAATACAGGGGGGCTTATGTCCACCATTATAATGTCGCTTCCACCCGCTTTATTGTGAGGTCGAGTCTTGAGCGAACTTCGGGAAGGCGGGCTAGAGATATGGGCTTACAAACGATACCTTCGCAGACGTTGCAAAGGGCCATGAGCATGGCTTTATTGCCTTCAATTTTACAGTCCGCCATTTCGGCGGCAGGCGCGCGACCCTTTCTGCAGCGCAGACAATAGAACTCGCACAGGCCTGTTTTGACCTTCCGGCCTTCGCGCTGGGCGGTGATGTGATTACGCAGGTCATCGCCGCGAATGAGGGGCGGGTAAGTCGCGTCCAACAGAGGCAAACCATCCCGTGTCCAGTTCCCGATTGTGCGGATGGAAACGCCGACAAGTGCCGCCGCCTCCGCTTTTGTGTAACACCGAAAAGACTTGATCCCGCTCAGACGGGCTTGCTTGGGCACGGCGTTTTACTCCGTGCCTGTTTGGTAGGACGCCAGCCACTCGTGGATGGCCTCGATCTTGATCAAACGGCGCGAACCGATCTTTATGCTTTTCAGATCACCTTTGGCCAAGGCGGCGTAAAGGCTTGTCCGCCCAATACCTGCAAGCCGTGCAGCTTCGTCGGGTGATACCGCGATAGGGGGTGTCGCGTGGCCGGATTGTTTCGAATGTGTCATCGTTCATACTCCATCATTTGACGATGGATGAACCTTGGCGGACGTAAGGTGGATCAAAACAGATCGTGAGTTATGATCCGGTTATGATCCACTTCTTGTTTTGGTAACGTATCGCTTAACCGTCGGTAATGACGGGCATTTTGCATTAGGAAATTTGGCCATAAACTCCGCACGTAATGCCTTTGCTTCTTCGTTGCGGCCCTGCACAGCACGACCTTGGCTGGCCCTAAGTGCTATAAGATCGTTTAACGCTGTCTCGTAGTCATTGGGCCGCCCGCCAGTGCGTTGCTCTGGAACGCCCGCAATTGATCGAAGATCACCAATCACGATGAGTTTTCCGGTAATAGGGTCAAGGCTTAGGACATCCTGCAGTTGAGCAGTAGCGTAGGGGGGCAAAGATAATGTGCCCTTGGACGTCAGGATCACACCAAAGGGGGATTTCACTTCGCTTGCAAAAGCTGTTCGCAGGTCTCTTATATCCTGCGCGTCTTGCAGGGTTGGGTGCAGGTACAGAACAACGTCGCCTGCAGGGCTATCAACGGCCCCAATGCGCCATGTATCCTTGTCTATGGGCGATGATTTGCGTCTCTTACAAGCTAGAGCGTCTGCAATCTGCGCAACGGATGCACTTAGGTTCGGTTGCGTTGCAATAAGTTCGAAACGTGGTTTCGAAATGAAGCCAAGATCAGGGCAGTAATATCCATATTGCGAACCCTCATAAGCAATCTTTGCATCATGGGACTGGTCGCATTCATCGCAAATGATGGACGAAACAGCGTGTGATAATTGCCGTTGGCGAGTGTGGTTACACTTTTGAGCCAAGCACTAAGCCTGACGATTTCGAAGTCGATATTTATCAGGTTGAAAGCTTGCGCGATCTTGCCGAGCAGTTTGTCGATGAAGCTCTGTTTGGGGACATTCCAGAGCGGCTACGATTCTACATTGATCATGACGCCATCGCGCTCGATCTGGCGGTCGAGTTTTCTGAAATCACTATCGCAGGGGAACGGTTCGCTTATGCCAGCCGTTAAACCCAGAGATGACAGATATGTTGAGTCTTTGATAACGTGGCGGGGCATTGCTTTGAATGTTCGCCATTGCCCTGACTGGTCAACGTCCTGCGGCATCGAACATATCGAAGTCATCAGCTTTGAGCGCTTGCCGCTGCCGATCACCGAAACTGGGTATAAGTCGCATTTCATCGACCGCGACCAGCTTGCAGAAATCGGAACACCTGTGGAATTTGTCATTGCTTGGCTGGATCATGACGCGGAATCGACAGAATGGAAAAAGGCGGAATTTGAGTCGCGACAACTCAGCCTGTTTTGACTATTCGGCCTCGAAGAGTTTTTGGATTTCTTGAACATGGTAGTATTTTGCCACATCTTTCAGGCTGGTGGACATGAGACGCAGCATCGCATTACGTATCTTGCGATCTGTCATCTTCGGCGGTGGACCAAGACGCACACCGTTTCGCTTGGCGACTGCCAACCCTTGTTTGGTCCGTTCAGAAAGCTTGTTGCGCTCATGCTCGGCCACAGCCGCGACAACCGTAAACGCCAACCGCCCATCTGCCGTGGCCGTATCAACACCAAGGCTGACGATCTGGAAATTCACCCCGCGCTCTTTCAAGTGATCCGCATGTATCAACGCGTCTTTTGTGTTGCGGAACGCGCGATCCAAATCCCAAACGACGAGCGTGTCGCCAGCCGTCAAACCGGCCACGACCTTTTCAAAGATGGGGCGTGATTTTGCGACAGCGGACAGGGTTTCTACATGTAGTTCGTCACAAATAGGCCTAAGCGCATCGGCTTGGCGCGCAATGTTTTGATCTTCTGTACTGACGCGTAGGTAGCCTATCCTCATGTATTTCAATGCCTTAACGGGAAAGGTTGAGCTGATAACCGCTCAACACAAACGATCCTTCCTGTGTTAAGGTCTGGGGAGGGTGGGTTTACTGTCGCAAAGCCGCCAAACGCCCCGTTTTCCTTCCTTGTATTACTATTCTACCAGATTTGAGGTAAGACATTCAAATATCACGTAAATGATCGTTTATGCGGTGCGTGAAACAGGCGAAATTAACCAAATCTTCATCAATATCTGCGATGATACTGGCAGGTGGGATGATTGTGTCATCCACGGGTGCAGCGCAGGCGCTGACTGCCGATGATGTGTTGAACAATATGACAACGGATCAGCGGTACAGTTACATCGCTGGCGTCGTCGGGGGATTGGCTTACTCGCGGTACTTGCGGGAACAGCCAGATCAGGCCGGTATGTCGTGTATCTACGATTGGTATCATGATGCAGAGACAGACAGCTGGCCCCAAATTGCAACGTGGTTTGCGCGACATCCAGACAGGCAGGTAGAGCCTTTATTGTATGTTTTGATTAAACGAGAATGTGGAGAGTAAGTGGTTCAACTAGCTGAACATTTTGAGAGCAAAGATCGTGGGACCCATTCAGAATGGGCCCGCCAACAGCGCTGGTTCATCAAAGCGCGTCAGGACACAGAGCGCCGCGAGAAAGTTCAAGATCGATTGGAAGATGACCTGGCGGCATTGGCCGCCGAAGTTATCATGGCGACACAGGCGCAACTTGCAGCCCTCGAGGTTAAACTCGACAGTTACGATGAAGCCACCGTTACCGCCCTCATGGAAAACCAAGAATTGCTAGACGTGGTAAATGCACGGATCGAGGCGATGTTAAATCAGGCTTATGTCATGGAAGATGGACGTCGTGTGTTCAGAACCGAAGATGGCCAACAGGTCTTTGACGAGCATGGCACGGAGGTTGGTGCCACGGAACTCGACCCACAGATGATTGATTCATCTTTGCCAACCTGGGAAATGTTTAGCTCAGATATTGAACAGCAAAGAGCATTGGAAACCCAGCGCACCGAAATTCTCGATTATCAAGAACAACTAGATGCCGCGCGCGATCAGATCGCAGAAGGCGAGATTTCTGAAGCTGATCTTGAAGCACTGGATGCCGACCTACTGGACGCGATGCCAGATGCAGTCCGTAGCTATGCGGGTATTGAAGCACACGCGCCAACGCCGGGCTCCACGTCACAATTTAATGCGCCAACAGCCTTGGAACCAATTCCAAACTTGATCGCCGAAAACTCAATTTTGCCCCCCTCACCATTTTAGAAGGGGATTCAGTCTTCAACGTATATCGCGTGCATTCAACGTTTAGGGTCGCAATGTACACGCATTGTCTGAAGCGCCATGTAAGGTGTTAGCGGCTCAAACAGGTGTCGATTGGTTGCTCAATGCTCAATGCTCAATGCTAGATGCATCAGCACCATGCCCGTACTTTGCCGATTGTTAACGTGTTCG
Source organism: Octadecabacter ascidiaceicola (assembly GCF_900185015.1). Taxonomy (GTDB): domain Bacteria; phylum Pseudomonadota; class Alphaproteobacteria; order Rhodobacterales; family Rhodobacteraceae; genus Octadecabacter; species Octadecabacter ascidiaceicola. The sequence continues at coordinate 70,999 of NZ_FXYD01000006.1, forward strand.
GTTTCAACGGAATTGAGCCATTTATTGAATCCCGAGATGAGCACACAGTCTAGTGTGACACGTTTTCGCCCATTTCTAGGCGATAGTGAACGTGGTCAGCACTCGGGCTCAAGGTCTACTAGAATAACCACTGTCGCGCATCAAAACGTCAAAGGGCAAAAAGATCGAAATAGGCTTGAACCCAGATGTTAGTTACTCCAAGTTGCGTGAACAACTATAACGTGAGTGTTGAGTAGACGCTACGTTTTGTATGATTTACTGGGGGTAGCGCGTTGCAAAAGAATAGACGGTCAAGGTCGCTATTGCTCTCTCACGTATTGAAGGGATTGTCGTTCTATATTGCACTAACGACGTCGGTATTTGCTCAAGATATTGCAACGACCATGAGTGAACGGTTGAAAGACCTGACAACTTGGAATGAGCTATGCGAAATTGAGGATTGCAGCCAATTTCCTGACGGTCATGTAACCTGGGCGATCGGAGCCGAACTTTATAGTTTTCCATTGTATGACACGCTGGCTAACAAAGTAGGGAGAGTGGCTTACGGCGTCCGGAACGGACGGTTTGAGGAAATCAATTCAAATGGGGACGTGACACGTTCGTTTGGATATTCTGATCGGCTGAGGCTCTCACACTGTTGTGGACCTCTTTTAGAGTTCTTTGATCTGATGGACGATTTCCCCGCTTTGGGCGACGATCCTGATGTGCGATGGATGCCGTCCTCTCGCGTGTATTTGTTGAGTGGTGACCCCAGTGGCACCCGTCATAGACTGGAAAGATATTTGGAGCACGCTTCTATTGATATTGCCGGAGCACAGACCATTGGTGAATTGACCTTTAGCGAGCAGTCATCATTCGATCAAAACTTCTGGCTGCTCGATTTGCGCATGCACCCGAAACTAGTAATTCCAAGTTTCACACTGCTGTCAAAAAGGCCGCTATTGAATAATCGCCACGTCGTAGCGGTATGCGGTACGTTATGCGACTTCCGTACCGTGAACTTGGGATCATCTGTCGATACTGCGACCGCTCATGTTTCGATCAATTGGTTGCGACTCGGATTGGGGGACTCGTATGTTTGCGGTCCTGAGGGTACTGAGCCGCGATGCAATCTGAAAAATGGGCTTCTTGACCCAGTTCCTGAAATCCTTTCGACACTAGAGCAGCTGTTTACAATAGTGCGAATTCAAAACTTTAACGAGCATTAATGCAGTGAACGTATGTTTGAAGCAGCTTTAAGCTTTTCGGATAACTTGGAGTAAACCATGACCACGCTACAACTTACAGAAATGCAGCGGAAACTGCTAGAAATACTGGATTTAGCTCTGCCCAATTTTAGATTGAAGCTGAACGTGACCTGCATCCGGCTTGTAACATGTTTTATCGCGTATGCCGGTGCCGCCCACTCAGACTCCATTGGTGGCGAAGGTCAAGGACCGTTGGGTTTTCAGAGCGCCTTCGCCGAACACTCAATCGTCCATCCATCGGGCCTGATAGAGCTGCGACGCGATAATGCGGTTGGGCTTACGGCGCATGTTGCGTCCTTTTGGCAGTGGAATGTTATTGAAATTCCACTCGATATTGTCGCCGTCGTGGATGGCCTGCCGGCGACTTGCGTTATTCTAACCGAGAAAGACGCTGTTTCTTATGGTGACTGCAGCTTTTTTCTGGGTTCGATAGAAGATGGTGCAACGTCGCTTTTAGAACTCATCTACATTCACGACCCGGCATTGGTTGAATGTCCTGATGAACAGCCTGGCAGTGATGATCAAATGACTATTCTTAATTGTACAAGAGGAAAGCGCCAATGAGTGTTCAGGGACTTATCGATATTGGAGCAATCCGCTTTTTTCACGCAGATCAATGGTCACAAAATGAAGGCTCATCACCCGCGGAATGGGAGATCGATCAGAATGCGATGGATTTATCGCTAATTGACTGGCAAGAAAGGCAAATTTTTCGCCTAAACAGGCTGACGGCCAGTGATACATTTGTAGATTTGTTGGGAAACTTTGGCCCAGAAAACGCCCTTTGGATCGGCTATACAAGATTGCCGGACATAGCAGAGGGTGACCTGTATCCCGGCATTGATATTCGCGGAATTGCAATCGTCAGCGAAGAATTCTCGTTTGGATTTGTTGATCAAAATGGCGACGTAGTAGAGCTTTCCATCGAGCGGTTGCTTGCTCATGAGATCACTCATGCAGCACTAGGAACACCGGACACGACTCAACCTTTGGATGGTAGCGTACCGGACCCAAACTATGCTGGGCCGACTGTCGACAAAGAAAACGCGATCATTCTTGAAGCGTTCCCGGACAACGAATCAATCCGAACCACTTATTCAAGTGTTACTCCACTTTCGGATTTGACAGAAAGGTCTAACTGGACGTTCGGCAATGAGGTCGATCTCGTTCATGTGGCAAAAGGGTCTCCTCCTGACGATCCGACTACGACCGGACCCGGATTTAATATTAACACCAGTAACAATTCGACTAACCTTAGAGATCTGATTATTTATAGAGATCGCGACGGTGACCCAGTCGACAATACGATAAGGTCTGGGGACGGGAGCGACTATATTTATGCTGGGAAAGGCAATGATATCATTAGCCCTGGTCGCGGAGATGATTACGCATTTGCAGAAGATGGCAACGACGTTGTTTTGGGGTTTGAAGGAAACGATAGACTGGATGGTGGCGAAAACGAAGATCGCTCTGTAGATTTTGACACCTTGAACTACGAAGCGCTTTCATATGGGATTATCGTCGGTGTAGAGGAAGAAGCAACGGTTAATAGCCCAACGGTCTTTTATGCAGAGGACAGCCGTGAAAATTCGCAATGGCGTGACCTTTTTTGGAACTTTGAAAAACTTGCCTTAACGCGGCTTGATGACACCCTCAAGTTTGATCCAAAAATGTTCGATCTTAACATTGAGGGAAGTGGTGGTTTTGACTCTGGATTGTCTTTGGAAAGGGGCGATCTTATTGATGGTTCGAACCTAGAATCCGACCTAACCATTGCGCTCCAGGGAGCGTTGAGCGGCGATCCGGGAACTATAGCAGCCAACGGATTTGCAGTAGATGTGATCAAATTTGATGATGTGATCGCGACGAAATACGCGGACACCATTACAGGAAGTGATACCAGCAACAAGATCTATGCGGGCGATGAGGCTGATAGCATAGACGGCGGGCTTGGTCACGATGACATTTATGGTGGCCTTGGGAACGACACGATCCTCGGCGGTGATGGCGCAGATTTTATCTATGACAATGGCTCAGCATCTCCCATAGAGGACGGTGAGGCTCCGCAAGAGTTTCTGGGACGTGTCCTCGCATATGATACTGAAGGTGACGATTCCATTGATGGTGGTGCGGGCGCCGACATCATCTATTATTCTGGGGGTATCGACACTGTCTCTGGTGGGGCCGGAAACGATATATACATGACCGCTCCAGAAGTTCGGGGAACGTCTATTTTTGATGACAACCTTACGATTGTATTGAGTGAAACCGCTGATGATCCGTTTGGAAACGACCTCATTTTGGGCGACGGCAAAGGCGTTGATCGGGTCCGGTTTGAAGGCATCAACAGAGCCGATGTTACAGTCACTTACGACTATGAAAAGACATTTATCGGAACCCAAGTCGTCGAATTTGGCTCGTTTTTCTGGTACGATTTCGATCTTGCTCTGACAGTCGATCAATATGTCACCGTCGGTTCTGTCCAGATCACCGTTAATGCAACAGGCAGTAGTATTACAGTCGAACAGGTCACCGGCTTTCAGTTTGAAGGATATTATGTCGGGGACACGTCTCCTTTCGAAGCATCAATGGTTGTCCCATTTTTGGTCGAGTTCGAAAACGGATATCTTGACTGGCCAACGTCGATGTTGGACCCGGCAACAAATAAATATACGTTCACCAATTCGGATCATGGTGAGCCGGAGAACGAAGAACCACCTGTAGGTGCGTCAAGCGCAGGTTCGGGTGGAACGACTGGAGGTGGCAGTTCTGGCGGCGGCGGCTCCAATGATCCAGGTTCCAATGATCCAGGTAACGGCAGCAATGCATTCGCAGCACTCGGATCGTTCGAGTTTGAGCGTGCGCAGGCAGAGACAATTATTGATGGCGACGACGATGACGATGATATCTATGCAAGCACTGAATCGGAAATTGTGAATGCGGGGGGCGGCAATGATCGAGTGTTCGCAGGCGGCGGAAGCGACATCGTCATCGGTGGAGCCGGAGCAGACACTCTCTATGGGGGCTCAGGCACCGATACAGCCAGCTACGATACCGCAACTTCAGGCGTAGGTGTTTATCTGGACGAGGACCGGTTGACGATCACAAATACCTTTGGTGATGCGGATGGCGATGTCCTCGAAGGGTTCGAAAACCTTACTGGCAGCGACTTTGATGACAGGCTCTACGGAGACGACGGTGCAAACCTAATCGTAGGTCGTGCGGGTAACGATACAATTCGGGGTCTTGGCGGACAGGATACACTTGTTGGTGGGGACGGTGACGACACGATCATTGCAAGTGAATACGTAGATGACGACGACGTGTTGTTCGTTTCTGACGTCGAGATGTATGGTGGCGCTGGTAACGATACGATCCGGTCGTCAAGTGGGAACGATATCATTTTTGGTGGAGACGGCGATGACCTCGTTGAGTTGAGTAATTTCACGAATATCTTCGCGCCAGGGACGCCAGGCAATGACACTGTGAATGGTGGGTCTGGGTTGGATACCGTCCATTTCTTCAACGGTCCGATCATTGTCGATCTGGGAGCTGGAACAGCCGAGTATGTTGGTACAGGTGAAAGCGTTCGTCTTATTGATGTCGAGGGCATCAAAGCTGGCGGGGAAGATGATCTCATCATTGGTGGCGCCGGAGATAACATTCTCGACGGTGGCGGAGGTGATGATACGCTTATTGGTGGTGCGGGAGATGACGAGCTATACGGCGCGACCTACAACTTCCGAGACGACGCGATCCTCTATGGCGGTTCTGGTGTCGATACCGCGCATGTAACCTGGGACTTCACCAACTCCACATTGGAGGTCATCGAAGGTGGGTTGAAGATCAACAAGGCGAGTGGTTCTGGCAGCTACACGATTTACGATGACATTGAATTCATTCAGTTTTCAGATGCGAATAAGACTTATCAGGAACTCGCCCAAGGTCTGATCACGGAATTTGCTGTGATCGACGATTACATTCGTGTCGAAGAAGGCGCGACGGTTACACTCGACCTCTTGGCGAATGACCTAGAGTTTGACGGAAATGCCATCACGTTGGAGACAATTAACGGTGTAGCGGCAGATCCCGGCGCGAATATTCGACTTTCCAGCGGCGCGGTTATCACAGTGGAAGCAGACGGCAGCCTCACCCTTGATCAGGGTGGCGCTTACGCTTGGCTGGATGCCAACGAATCTGTCTTCACTGTGCTGACATACACTGCGACGGATTCTACAAATGTTGTGCGTGAAGCAACGTCTACGCTCGTGATCGACGGTGTGGATACTGAAACTAACAACATCCATTTGGACCGCAACGTGTTCATAACCGAGACCAATCCCGATGCCGCTGAAGCTCTGCGGATCGGGAATTTTGATGTTTCTATAGCAGTACTCATCATCGACGAACAATACATTGATCCGAACGATGTGCCGGTCGGATTTTCTGTTGAGGAAATTAATGGTGAAACTTTCATCACCTATGGTGGTGATGATGCGGTGATCTTGAGCGACGTGGCGCTGGATACTTGGCAATATGCGGCTGCAAATCGGACCGTGGGAACGAGCGCTGATGAACTCATCAATGGCACTGATGGCGACGATGTTATCCAAGCAGGTGCAGGCAACGACACCGTTCGATCTGGCGAAGGAAACGATGTGGTTATCGGCCAAGATGGTGTTGATCGACTGAGTTTCACAGGCGGCGACAATATTGCAATTGGCGGAGCTGGCGGCGATTTTCTCACGGCCTTCGGTGGAGGAGAGAATTTGCTGTATGGTGGGGAAGGCGATGACCAATTGTTCAGCAACGATGGAGATGACACGCTAAACGGCGGATCTGGAAACGACAGTCTGCTGGGTCGAGATGGTGACGACACTTTGTTGGGTGGCGACGGCGATGATGTTTTCTTTGGTGGCAGCGGCCAAGATAGCTTCGACGGTGGGGCTGGCTTTGATCAAGTCGTACTTTACAACGACGATGTCGCGGGCCTTTCAGGCGGAGTGACCGTGGATCTCGCTGCTGGCTGGATAAGCTGGAGTTCCATCTATCCGTTAGAAACTTTGGTTTCAATTGAGTCGGTCTTGGGGACCGGGCAGGATGACACGCTTCTAGGTGACGAATTCGACAACGTTCTCGCGGGCAACTCAGGCGATGATCTGATCCACGGTCGTGGAGGCGATGACAGCCTCTATACAGGTAGTGGATCAAGCACGCTTTATGGAGACGCAGGAGACGATCTTCTTTACGACCAGAGCGAAGGTGGCGATCAGCTTTTCGGCGGCGATGGGGATGACCGTTTCAACGTGAATACCCTCTTTGGTGGGGCCAATGAATTCCATGGAGGGGACGGAAGCGACACTCTTGATCTATCCGGGTCCAACCAGATGCTGAATGTCGACCTTACAAGCGGCCAGTTTGAAATTGGCGCAGAAAGCAACCAGTTTTCCGGGATCGAAAATATCATCGGAACAAATGGCGACAATATTCTGATAGGAGATGGCGCTGACAATACCTTTGAAGGGTTAGGTGGGGCCGACACTTATACGTTGGGTAATGGCAATAATCTTGTACGTGTCGCTACTGGAAGCGGCCACGATATTATTACAGATTTTGATATTGCCGAAGACGCTATCGAAATCAACGGTGCGAATTTTGATCCTTCCGTTGGCGCGACGGGCGTTACAGCAACTCAAATTGGCTCGGACACTGTCCTCAACTTTGGTGCACAAGACAGCCTGACTTTGAACGGCATCGATCTTACGTCTTGGCAAACTGCAAGTACTGGCCCAACCGGTGATGGTACGATCACGGGCACTGTTGGCAACGACATTATCGACGGAACGTTCGCGGATGATCCTGAGGGTGATGTCATTACGGACAACGGCGACACGATCAACGCAGGCGCTGGTGCCGACAAGATCTACGACGGTGCAGGAGACGACGTTGTCTTTGGTGGTGATGGCCGTGATACGTTCTTTGCCGGGGCTGGGGCCGATCAATATGATGGCGGTGCGGCGAACAATGACGCTGTAAATTACAGCTTAGCATCGCAAGGGGTGACCGTTGATTTAACGGATGGGTCCAACAATTCCGGCATCGCAGCTGGAGACACATACACCAACGTCGAAGAGATCACCGGTTCGTCGCTTGACGATATTATTGTTGGCGATGCTTCGATCTTTAAATTGTATGGTGGTGCTGGCAACGATGTGATCACTTCTGGAACGCTTAAGAACATCTTAGCAGGAAACGCAGGCGCTGATACTTTTGTGTTTGGTGTGGGAAGCAATGAAGACGTCGTTAAGGACTTCAGTGTCGGCGAGGATATCTTGGATGTGAGCGGTTGGGGTGCGACTTCCCTTGCTGACCTCACACTGGATGACAGCAGCGGCAAGGTCTACGTGAGCTTCGGATCAGATAGCTTTAGGTTGGACGGCATCATTTCGGTGGCTGATCTCACCGATGCCGACTTTGTGTTCGCACAGGACACCGGTTCAACGGGCGATGGCACGATCACGGGTACTTCTGGCGACGACCTCATTGATGGAACGTTCTCCGGTGATCCGGAGGGCGACGCGGTAACTGACGATGGTCAAGTGATCAATGCGGGCGATGGCAATGACGACATCTACGATGGTGCGGGTGATGACACGGTCTTTGGCGGCGACGGCAAAGATGATTTCTTTGCGGGCGATGGGGCTGACCATTACGACGGTGGTGCTAGCAATCAAGACGTCGTCCACTTCACCACATCCACGGTCGGCTTAACGGTTGATCTCACTGACACCAGCAACAGCACAGGTATCGCGACAGGCGACAGCTATGTCGGGATCGAACGCATCATTGGCTCTGACTTCGACGATGTGCTCATCGGGGATGGTATTGTTCGCCACCTTTACGGCGGCGACGGCAATGACATCATAATGGACGCTGCTGGCTCGAACTACCTTCGTGGCGGCAACGGCGCTGATACGTTTGTGTTTGGGGCTGATGGCGGCAATGACCGGATTTATGACTTTGAGCTTGGGGTCGATACCATCGATGTCTCCGCTTGGGGCGCGACGAGTTTGGATGACTTGAATATCTATGAGAATAGTGGCCGCTTGGAGGTTCAGTTAAAGAGTGATCTGTCTGAGAGAATCCAATTGGATGGCCTCGATCAGACACATGTCGATTCATTCGGAGCGAGTGACTTTGTGTTCGCAACCGGTGGTGGTAGCGGCCCGACTGGGAATGGCACAATCACCGGCACGTCTGGCAATGACATCATTGATGGAAACTTCGCAGGCGATCCTGAAGGTGATGTCATCACCGACAATGGCGATACGATTGATGCAGGCGTTGGCAACGACAAGATCTACGATGGTGCTGGCGACGACATGGTCTTTGGCGGCGACGGTACTGAAACGTTCTATGCCGGTGCGGGGGCTGATCACTACGATGGCGGCGCGAGCAATCATGACGGTGTGGATTTCAGCGGTGCAACACAGGGCGTTACGGTTGATCTGACCGATGGTACAGGTGCCAGTAACACAGGCATCGCCGCAGGTGACACCTACATCAACATCGAAAAGATTGTCGGGTCGTCTCATGATGACACCCTGATCGGTGATAGTCTGGTTAACAAATTGATCGGCGGCGATGGTGATGATACGATTGTCGCAGGAGCCCGCCACAATATCATGATCGGTGGCGACGGCGCTGATACGTTTGTGTTTGCAACAGGAAGCAAAACCAACGCTGTAAAGGACTTCTCTGCTAGCGAAGGCGATCTTCTCGACGTCAGCGGATGGGGTGCGACCTCGCTCGCAGACCTCTCATTGGATGACAGCAGTGGCAAAGTGGTTGTGAGTAATGGGGTAGATAGCATCACGCTGGATGGTATTATAGCTGTCAGCGATCTGACTGACAGTGATTTCGCGTTCGTCTAAGTATTAACGTGTGACCTGGCACTTGTTGGGTCACATACGCCACGAACTCCCGAGCGTTCTCAAAATGCAGCCCCGATGGTGAGATATGTTGAAATATTGAGACCGCCTTAGCGGTTTGCGCTGTTCACGCTATCGAGGCCGTGTTTGGGGCCTTGCTTTGAACATTTTGGATGAACGCCTATTCCGCCTTTCCTGACCTCGCGTATGCTGAATATCGGGCGCAGTATAAAAACCAGTTTCACCCCTGTGCCGCGTCAACGCAACGTAGGCCAAGTGTTTATCCAAGGACCGACTGGACAGCACGAAGCTGCGATCCACCGTACAACCTTGCGAGCGGTGAATACTGACAGCGAAACCGTGATCAAATGCTGTGAACTGGGAGGGCGAAAACCTCAACTGTCGTTGTTTGCCTGTGTCATCAACATCAAAACGGATCGCCAATTTATCGTCGCCAGTTGTCTCAACTGTTCCCAACATTCCGTTCCTCACTCCGAGTGTTGCATCATTACGGGTGAACAGGATGCGGTCGCCCTCGGCGAATGCGCGTGGCCCATGATCGGTTTCGAAAAAGGTTTGGGGTTGGTCGTCGTTTGCACGCGCAGCTTTAATTCCTTGGTTGATGGCGTGCACATCTACGCGGCGATGCGCCAATGCCAGTCTAGAACTTGCATCTCCGTTCTTATGCCAATCCGCGACGTAATCATCGACCAGTGCAGCAATTGCATGGTCTCTGTCGCGCGTGTTGCAAACGGCACCATGGCTAGCATAGCTTTGGAGGGCGTCGCTCGTGCGACCATTTGCCAAATCCACTGACGCGCGACGTTGCCAATCCGATGTTTGCCTGCGGATTTCTGTGAGGGTTGCAGCACCATTTGCGTCAACCACATCCTTAAACGGTGTTCCTGCCTCAATGGGTTGGAGCTGATCTGGATCGCCTACTAATACTAGTTTGCAACCACGCTGGCGAAGTTGTTCTGTGACACGGGACAATTGCCGTGTGCCAACCATACCAGCTTCGTCCACGACGACGATATCACCGCACCCGACAGGCTCGTATCCACTCTTCCAGCTTGCCTCCATTGAAGCCAACGTGCGCGACGGAATGCCCGATGCGCTTTGCAGGCTGTCGGCAGCTTTTCCGGCCAAGGCAGCGCCATGGACGCGGTACCCTTGGCGTTCCCACGCAACACGCGCGACGGACAGCATTGTGCTTTTCCCAGCCCCAGCAAGGCCCACAACTGCGGACATTTGGTGCGGGTCAAGAATGTGGTGAATGGCAGTGACCTGTTCTTCGCTGAGCGATGCCCCAATCTGTTTCTGCAAACGCGTGTTTTCGCGTTTGATCGCTTGTTCGACGTAAGAAGTATTAACTTTGAACCCACCTGAGCCAGCCATTTCTGATGTGCAGGTCGTTAAAGCTTCCGTCACCTCCAAGAAGTCGCGGGTGGTGTATTCCGCCCCTTCGTCGTTCTTGACCTGTACCAACTCTGGTGATGCCAGCGCCAGATCCGAGGCAATCCGTAAATCGAATGGGTCGCTGATATGCTCTGCTAACCCCCGTAGAATATCGGTACGCGTGAAGTGCGCTTGTTTGTCGTTGAGGTGGGCAAGGATCAGGTCAGGCTGCACTTTCAATTGCGTGACTGAGAACGGCGAGATGTCATGCGGCAGGATAAGTGGCTGGCGCGGATCAAGTGCATAAGGCGTAGAACGCTCCTTGGTCGCATTGCCGAGAAATTCATCTCTTAAAGCGCGCTGTGCATCAGAAAAGGATATTTCGCGTTCAAGGGTCCGGCGTTCTGCCAAATGGCGATCAATAAGCGCCTGACACTCCAGTTGATCGCGCAGAGCACAAGCTTGTGCTTGAGCAGCGGCGTCATCACAAAGTCGCTGATATTGCCCCGTCAGGCGTGCCCACGCAGCTCTCAAGCCAGTCGGCAATTTAGAGTGCCGTGCTGTCAGTTCTTTGATCCGGCGTGCGTCCTGCGACTCGTCCAGAGTTTGCCGTTCCCTGCGTTGACGCGAAACTAACTCTGTCAGTTTTTGGGCAAATACGTCCTGTTTGGCATCGGAGAAGTCATTTTGTTCCCGTATGCTTTGGAATGACGGGTCAATACCTTCGTCCAACAGTGCGCGTGCCGCTTCAACATCGGGGAGGTCAGCACCATCACCAAGACGGTTGCGCAGCTCTTTGGTTTTGACGCGGCACCAACGAGACAGCGAATAAATCTCACCGCGCACATCGACGGCGACAAAGCCGCGCCGGCCACCCCGTGCAAGGCAAAACCCTTGCTCCAATAGCGCTGCCTCGAACGACTTTCGAGAGTCAGACATCTCCCAGCAAGATCTGAACATCGCTTTGAGTTGTTCAGGATCACGTTCTACCCGTTTTGCCTGACCTGCCTCGTCATGGGTGTATGTATTTGGACTGCGATCCTCAGCCCGACGCAACCCCGCAGGCATCTCCCAACCATGTTCCAGATAAAGTTCGCGGCTGATATCCATCAACCGTCGTTTGAAATGGGGCAGATTGATCGCCCGCATCTTTGCCGTATCGATCCGAGACCAAACGCAATGCGCGTGGCGACGCCCCTTCTTTTCATGGAAGACAATTGCCCGGGGTTGACCCGACAGACCCATGCGACGTTCGATATCGGCAATCGCGACCTCAAATTCTGCGACAGTTACCTTTGCTGTCTGAGGTGGGTTAAGGTTGAGGGAGAACAGGTATTGCTGGCATTTCGTGCCGAGCGAGATTGCTTCACTTTCTTTGAAGGCATCCGCCAGATCGCTCGCTAGGAACCCGCGTAGCTCGTGAAGTGTGACATGTTCATTGTCCATCGCGTTCAGCAAATGCTGCGCAAGTTCTTGTCCATTGGCACGTTGATTGCCCTTGAGGATCATGGCTTAAGACCAAGCGCCGCGATCAAAGCCGTGCGCATTTCCAACACATTGTCATAGGCCTCAGAAATTTGACCAAGCGTGACATCATCGATTGGCAACGCCCCAATATTGGCGTGATAGGCAAGTTGATTGAGGTTGTTTGCGATCCTAGATTGGCCCAAGAGCCCGAAAATTTGGGCCAACGCTGCTTTATCCGCAATTGAGGTTGTCGAGCGCGGTGTGCGACGGGGCATCGTGTCCCCAAGCGCCTTGGCACGAATGAATGTGCTGAGTGCCATCCCATCGGCCAGCGCTTTCAGCCGTTCGTGGTCTTCAACAGACAGGCGCAGCGTCACACGCGGACAATCACGGGTGGTCTTGTAGCGTGGCGTTTTGCCCTTGGCAGAACTTTGCGGTTGCGAAGTGCGTTGGAAATCCTGCGAAATGACCGTCATAACGAAGGCCCACGCATGCGAGATATCGGCTTGGGACGTTGTTTCTGCGGCGTGTCCTCACTTGCAGGGCGCGATGCTTTCGCAAAATCCCGAAGCTTGTGGATAGCCTCAGGCTCAGACTTGAGAACAGCCTCCCATTGCTCTAATTCTTGAAACAACGCAGACATATCAGAGTTCGAACTTGAACTCGCTCTGTCCGCCACCACCCTTATTTTGTTATTTTTCAGATGCTTGCAGGGGTCTTACCACCTACGCTTGCCACCTATGCTGATAAAGAAGGGGAATCCCTATTTAGCCCCTCAGCAGGGGAGCCCCTTCGACCACTCGGCCACGCTAATTGGATTAGTCACTTGACGACATGGACCAGTAGCACCGCAGGGGAATTTAGATTCTCACTAACCCGATCGCTTGATCCAACGAAACTTGGCCGAGGTTCTGCGATCTCTACGATTGAGAAACCTACTTTGACAATGGTGGAGACGATCTCTTCGATAGAACGGTGGTAGCATTGTACATTTCTATCCAACCAGATGTAGTCTCGTCTCCCTTGATCGAAGTAGTTGCTAACTTTCCAGTTTGGGTGACTGATTGTCGATGCTGCACCTTTTGGGTTCGCTGTTCTAATTGGGTGGCGTTGAGTGAATAAAAAGCGCCCACCACTTGGTAAGGATCGGAATGCAGACCGTGCAAAGAGGCGAATTGTGTCAGTAACGTCCTGATAGTTACGACCTAAGCGATCAACCCAACGAACAACCAACACGTCACCATTGCGCAGCAGATCAAACAGTCTTTTACCCTCTGGACGCTCCGAGAGCTTGGTAGATACTCCTGAGATGCCATCATCCGACACAACTTGATCAATCTTGAATCCAGCGGCCTCAGCTTGGGTCTGCTGATGAGAGATCGTCTGATCTGAAGTTGATACGCGGGCATAGCCCTCTAATCTTTGCTACCGATTGCGAGTCCAGGTTACGGACTGAATATCTTTGCAAGGTGTTTTCCATTTTCGTCCTCCAACTGTATTTAGCCGATGTCAGACGGAAGATGGTCAAATGTATGCCTCTCAAAGCGCACCAGTCAGCCTTTAACGCTTGTCTCGCGAACTTAGCGGCCCTTTTCAGTCAATAGCCGCCTGGTGGCCTCTACAGCCAGCCTAAACAAAGGTTGGCGTCGTATATCGAAGTAGGTACCAAGGCGTCAGTGAACGCCATTCTCGTAGGTGCAAACAGCTAATATTGTATTTCAAGAGAGTGCATCAAGCAGTACACGTCGCCGCTTCGATTTGCGTTTCTTTTCAATCTCGATTTGGGTGAACAGTATAATCTGTTTCGTTCGATGCATCCGATGTTGGTAGCGGGTCTCAGCAACCTTCCAGGCCATCGAATTTCGCTTCTTGAACTGACTCAGGCGTTTAGGTGTATAGAAGAGCGACTGGGCTGTACGGACACCCTGATGGTCAAGTATGTAACTAATGGTTCTCAGACAGGCTCGTTTGCCTCTGGTCTTCAACGATTGATGCGCAACAACAGAAAGCACAGCTTGTTTTATCCGTTTGTCATTTAGCTTCTTTGCTTTCGAGGCTTGTTTCTTGAGGGATTTGACATTGACGTTCCCCACAGTGCCACCGGCGGCGATACGTTTGGCAATGCCATCTTTGCATGCAATCCGCTGAGCTTTGTATCGTGCCTCTATGCGATGGTGTTCATGCGCGCTACAAAAAGACGTATAGTGTTTTGAAAGAACTTTGAGGGAGTGAACTGAGTGGCACCGAAATTTGGCACCAGTGGATTGCGCGGGCTCGTTGTTGAGCTGACTTCGGAATTGGTTACGTCGTACACACATGCATTTATACAAGCTTGTGAAACTGGTAGCGCCGTGCGTGTTGGTTGGGATTTGCGTCCATCGTCACCAGATATAGCCAAAGCAGTGATCGATGCGATCGTTGCCGCGGGACGAACTGCGATTGTGGATGGGGCATTGCCGACGCCCGCGCTTGCGCTTGCGGCGCTCAATCGAGGGCAAAGCGCAATTATGGTGACGGGCAGCCATATCCCAGCCGACCGCAATGGGCTAAAGTTTTACACGACAGGCGGTGAGATTTCCAAAGACGACGAAGCCGCGATCATTGCCCAGCTTGGCGCGGCGTTGGACGGTCAGGGTGCACAGGTTGACGCGACGGGTGACGTTATTACTGCTTATGTTGCTCGATATGTGAACGGTTTCGGTGCGGATGCTTTGAAAGGTATGCGAATTGGGGTGTACCAACACAGCTCAGTTGCGCGGGACATCATGGTGGACGTGGTGAAGGCGCTGGGTGGTGAGGCAGTGCCGCTGGCGTGGTCTGAAACGTTCATTCCCGTTGATACCGAAGCCGTTGATCCAATCACACGCGTGCAGCTTGCGCAGTGGTGTGATGAACACAAACTTGACGCGCTGATTTCGACTGACGGCGATGCGGACCGGCCTATGGTGGCGGACGCGACGGGTAAGATTGTGGTAGGTGATGTGCTTGGGCCGCTGACAGCGCGGCTGCTTGGGGCGGAGCGGATTTGTACGCCTGTTTCATCAAACACGATGGTGGATGAGATGTCTGAGTTTAGCGCGGTCGTGCGTACGCGTATTGGCTCTCCGTTTGTGATTGCGGCGATGGAGTCCGGCGGCGCCCGGAACGTCGTCGGGTATGAAGCAAATGGCGGGTTCTTGCTCGGGTTTACGGCCGATGGTCCAGTTGGGCAGTTGGCCCCTCTCATGACGCGGGATTGTTTGCTGCCGATCCTTGCGCCGCTTTACATGGCGCGAAAGGCGGGATGCGGGTTGGCTGAATTGGTTGCTGGTTTGCCGTCGCGATTTACCGCGACAGACCGTTTGACCGGAATTGAGACCGATATTTCGAGGCCATTCCTTGAACGCCTAAGTACCGACGCAGCGGTGCGTGGCACGTTTTTCGACGACATGCCGGCTGAACTAAGCGTCGATCTGACGGATGGGTTACGCGTAACGTTTGAGGGCGGCGAAATCGTGCATCTGCGCCACTCTGGAAACGCCCCCGAACTTCGCTGTTACGTCGAAGCCGAAAACCAGCAGCGCGCTGATACGCTGTTGGCGATGTTCTTGGAAAAGATTAGCGCGCGTTTGTCGTAAGTTTACGCGGCTACAGATTTAAGCGTTTTGACCGCATCAAATTGCGACAAGAAGACCTGACCCGTTAGCTCTGACAGGAAGTGTTCGCGCTGCAGGCGGTCCATAACAGGGCCTTTTACTTCAGATAGGTGAAGGCAGACGTCCATTTCATGCAGACGTTCATTGATCGCCTCAAGAGACTCCAACGCGCTGAGGTCAATTTCGTTGATCGCAGAGCATTGCAAGATCACGTGGCGGATATTTTTGTCGCCAGCGACGCGGTTGTGGATCTTGTCCTCAAGGTAGCGCGCGTTGGCAAAATACAGGCTTTCATCGACGCGTAAGGTGACGATGTTCGAGTCAGTGAGCACATCGTGGCGCAAGATATTGCGGAAGTGTTCAGTCCCCGGAACTTGGCCGACTTCTGCAATATGTGGTTTGGATGATTTGTAGAGATGCAGCAGGATTGAAAGGCCGACACCCGCAGAAACGCCAGCTTCAACACCGAGTGCTAGCGTTAGCAAAATCGTCGCAAAGACTGCTGTGAAGTCAGCCTTGGAGTAGGTCCAGCTGCGTTTCAGGATTGAGAAATCCACGAGGCTGAGGACGGCGACGATAATAGTCGCAGCCAAGGTCGCCTTTGGAAGGAAGTAAGTCAGCGGCGTGAGGGCGAGGGCGGCGATCGCCAGACCAATCGCCGTGAACGCACCAGCAGCAGGGGTTTCAGCGCCCGCGTCAAAGTTCACGACTGAACGGGAAAAACCGCCTGTCACCGGAAAACCACCCGTCAGAGATGCACCGATATTGGCGGCACCAAGCCCGATGAGTTCTTGGTCGGGGTCAATACGTTGGCGTTTCTTAGCAGCCAAGGTTTGAGCGACTGAGATGGATTCAACGAAGCCAATGATTGAGATCAAGAAAGCAGGGAGGAGCAGCTGGCCGAGGAGGTCAGGTGAAAAGGACGGCAGCGTTAACGGCGGAAGGCTTTGTGGGACTTCGCCAACGATCTTAACGCCTTTGTCTGCCAGGCCGAACAGCCAGACGGCAAGGGTGGTAAGGACAACAACGGCGACAGGGCCGGTTTTGACCAGTACTCCGGTCAGGCCAGAAGAAAGGCCAAGGTTCTGCAGTAGGGGTTTCAGACCCTTACGAACCCAGAACAAAAAGCCTGTCGCGAGGACGCCGATGATAGCTGTGATCCAGTTAATCTCGCCTAGATGTGAGGCCAATGAAATGACCAGCTCCAACAGATTGTGGCCATGTGCGTCGATCCCAAGGATGTGCTTTAGCTGACTGGCCGCAATGATGATTCCGGACGCGGTGATGAAGCCCGCGATGACTGGGTGGGACAGGAAATTGGCGATGAATCCAAGACGGAACAGCCCCATTGCCAATAGAATGGCGCCTGACAAACCCGCAAGTGAAAGGGCCGCAACCGCGTAGCCCATTGTGCCTTGCTCAACGATGTTGCTGAGCGCAGCGGCTGTCATCAAAGACACGACGGCGACGGGACCAACGGCCAGTGCGCGGCTGGTGCCGAACACTGCGTAAAGCATGATTGGAACGATAGACGCATACAAACCCGCCTCAGGCGGCAGGCCCGCCAAAAGCGCGTAGGCCAGTGACTGCGGGATCAGCATGATCGTTACGATCAGCGCTGCCACGAGGTCATTGGTCAGGGCAGAACGGTTGTAGGCCCGCCCCCATGTCAGAATGGACAGGTAGCGCGACATGTCAAATTTCATCGGGTTCTCAAGGAATTAGGGGCCCCTGCACAGGGTGCAAGGGCCAATGGTTTATTTACTTCGCAATGATCTTTTCAGGTCTCGCCATCCACTCACGGCCCTTCAGCATGCCCTTCCAATAGATCGGAGGCAGCATCTTTTCCTTCAGGAACCATGCAGCGCGAGACGGCTTCGTGCCATCCACGACGAACTTCGGGAAGCTTGGCAGCAACGCGCCGCCATAGCCGAATTCAGCAAGAACGATCTTGCCGCGCTCAACGGTCAACGGGCAGGAGCCGTAACCATTGTATTGCGCCACGGACGACCCACCATGAATGTCAGCAATGATGTTGTCGGCAACAACCGGTGCTTGGATACGTGCAGCAGCTGCGGTTTTCGCATTCGGCGCGTTCATCACATCACCCAAGGACCAGATGTTGTCATATGTCTTGTGGCGCAGCGTGGCTTGGTCGACGTCGACCCAGCCTGAGGCGTCTGCGAGCGGTGATACACGAATGAAGTCAGGCGCGGTCTGCGGTGGGCAGACGTGCATCATGTCGAACTCCATCTCGACCCGATCAACCGGCGTGTCCGGCTTTGCCACATCGAACCATGCTTTCTTGGCAGGGCCATCAACAGCCACGAGATTGTGGAAAAAATTCAGGTTCGCGTCGTATTTTTTGACGTAATCCATCAGCGCAGGGACGTAGTCCTTAATGCCGAACAACACGCCGCCAGCATTGTTAAACTGGATGTCGACATCTTTCAGGACACCGCGACGGTGCCATGCGTCACCGGACAGATACATCGCCTTTTGTGGCGCACCTGCACATTTGATCGGCATTGGCGGCTGCGTAAAGATCGCGCGACCTTCCATCATGCCGTTGACCAGCTGCCATGTGTAAAGGGCCAGATCATAACGGTAGTTTGATGTCACACCGTTTTGGCCAAGCGTTTCAACGAGGCCTTCGATCTTGTTCCAGTCCAGTTTGATACCGGGGCAAACAATCAGGCGGTCATATTTCACAACGCGACAGCCATCGAGGATCACGGCATTGTTTTCAGGTTCGAACGCAGCAACCGCAGATTTGATCCAGTGAACGCCTTTCGGGATCAAAGACCCCATCGTGCGGGATGTTTGCTCAGGCTCAAAAATGCCGCCGCCGACCATCGTCCAGCCGGGTTGATAGTAGTGGATGTCTGCCGGGTCGATGATCGCGATATCGAGCTCTGGCTTGCGCGATTTAAGGCTAGCTGCTGCGGCGATGCCACCAGCGCCAGCGCCAACGATAACAACGCTAAAACTTGCATCGCCGGTCTCGGTTGGCGTTTTGCCACCGTTAACAATGCGGCGCACAACACCGCCCATTTCATATCCTGCCGCCTTAGTCGCGGCGAGGATATCTGCAAGACTTCGCTGCCCCGCTTGGCCAAGGGACCAGAGCGTCGCAGATCGGGTTCCTGTGCGGCAATAGGCCAGAACAGGACCGGGAAGGTTGGTGAGCGTGCTGTTGAAATCAGTCGCATCTGTGTCAGAAACCTTGCCCGACACGATTGGCTGATACGCGGCCTCTAGGCCCAACTTCTTCGCCGCTTTGGCGATTTCTTCAAAGGTCGGCTGATCAGCGCCTTCACCGTCTGGCCGGTTGCAAACAACAGCGCGAAAGCCTGCGTTCCTGATTGCCTCTAGGTCGGACAGCTGAATCTGCTCGCTGACGGATAGACCCGCCGTGAGTGTTCTAATTTCCATGGTATTTCTCCGGATCAAAGGCCGTTAACGGGCACTTTCAGCATTGGGTTCCCGTCTTTGTCTGTCGGGATTTCGCCAGCACGCATGTTGACCTGCAGGGATGGGATGATCAGCTTTGGCATTGCCAGTTGCGCGTCACGTTCCGTACGAAACTTGATGAAATCCTCACGGGTTTTGCCGCCGCCAACGTGAATGTTTTCAGCTTTTTGCTCGGCGACTGTGGTTTCCCACTCAATAGCGCGGCCGTTCGGGCCGTAGTCGTGGCACATGAACAGACGTGTCTCATCAGGCAAGGAAAGAACCTTCATGATGCTGTCGTAAAGCTCACCTGCGTCGCCACCGGGGAAGTCAGCGCGTGCAGAACCACCATCTGGCATGAACAGTGTATCGCCAGCAAAGGCCGCATCGCCAACAACGTGGACCATGCATGCGGGTGTGTGGCCTGGTGTGTACATAGCGAATGCTTGCATGTCGCCGATCATGTAGGTGTCGCCGTCTTTAAACAGCGCGTCGAACTGCGACCCATCACGTTCGAATTCAGTGCCTTCGTTGAAAACCTTCCCGAAGGTTTCCTGAACGACCATGATTTTCTCACCAACGCCGATTTTGCCGCCCAGTTGGTCCTGAATGTAAGGCGCCGCGCTGAGATGGTCGGCGTGAACGTGGGTTTCGATGATCCAGTCCAGCGTAAGGCCACGTTCTTTGATCTCAGCGATCAGTCGATCCGCGGCTTCGTAGGTAATGCGGCCAGCGGCGTAATCGATGTCCATAACGCTATCAATAATTGCGCAGTGGTTACTGTTCGGGTCTGTCACGATATACGTGATCGTGTTGGTCATCTCATCAAAGTGAGCGGATACATCGGGTGTGACGGTCATATCGATTGGGTATGTCATTTGGAAAACTCCCATTAATTAAGCTTGTGCAGTTGCACGTTTTGCGAGCGCGGATTTGAGGAACTTGGCGACAAAAACGCCGGCAAGGAGCGCTGCAACAAAGATGAATACTTCTGAGCGGCCAGTCCCCAACGCAGGCAAAGCACCACCTGGGCAGAAACCCGCGATGCCCCAGCCTACACCGAAAGCGGCAGACCCAGCGATAAGCGGCAGGTCAAGGTCGCGGCGTGTCGGAAGATGGAACTTGGCATCCATTATCGGTGCAGGGCGTTTCAGAACGAAACGGTAACCGATGAAGGTAACGACAACAGCGCCGCCCATTACGAAGATCAGGCTAGGGTCCCAAGCACCGGCAAAGTCAAAGAAGTTCAGTACCTTGGCGGGGTTTGCCATGCCTGAGATTGAGATGCCAACACCGAAAACGAGGCCGATAAGGAAAAGGATAATAAGGCGCATGTCTTAGGCTCCCAAAACATGGCGGATCACGTAGACCGTGATGGCCGTTGCAATCATGAAGGAAATTGTTGCGACGATTGATCGGGGTGAAAGCCGCGCCATGCCACAAACGCCGTGACCAGACGTACAGCCGCCACCAAAGGTGACGCCGACGCCGACGATGAAGCCGCCAACAATCAACATTGTCGTCGAGATAGGTACTTGAACAGCCGGCATTTCACCGGTGAACACCAACACAACAAGCGGGCCAGCAATCATGCCGGCCAATATAACGGCACGCCATGTCCAGTCAGACAAGTTGGCGGGTTGAAAGAAGCCAGCCAGAATACCGGTGGCCCCCATGATACGGCCAGCGACGGCCATCAACGCGACGGAAGCGAGGCCAATTAAGACCCCGCCACCGAGTGACGCATAAGGTGTAAATGCAGTCTCGATCATAGTTTGCACGTCCGGATGCCGAAGATGCGGTACAGCGGGCAGAAACGCATGGAAGACGTCGCCAGCATTACGATACCAACGATTACGGAAACTACAGTCGCAGTCGTGGATTCAAACAGTGCCATACTGCTCAGGAACGGCGCGACGAGCAATACAATGCCGAGAATGATTCGGATGATGCGGTCAATTGAGCCAATATTTGCAGTCATTTCTTCGTCTCCTATGAATGATTTCATCAAACATAGCGCGAAGGGGGGATTTCGACGGTGATATTGTCACCAAGTCGTGAATTTACTCAGGTATTATGTTTTGCGAGGGTCTTGAGTTGGGTCATATCAAGCAGGCTGACACTGCCGCGAGACTGTTCGATCCAGCCACGACGTTGAAATTCCTGCAATTGACGCGACACAACTTCGCGCGCTGTCCCGAGTTCGACAGAAAGCTTCTGGTGCGTGGTTTTCACAACGTTTTTGTCGTCAGCAAGGCTGACAAGTTTGTCTGCAAGGCGCACGTCCAGCCGTTGGAATGCAACTTCGTCGATCATGCGAAACAGGTCCGTGATGCGTTTGGAAAACGCCGCAAATACAAAGTCACGGAACGATTTGGATTGTGCAACGAGATCATCAAACACATCGCGTGGTACAGCGGCCGCCTGAACGGTGGTTTCTGCGATACCGTCAGCGGCATAATCCTCAAACGCAAGCAAACAGGCCGTCGTCAGAACGCAGCTTTGGCCTGCATGGATACGGTACAGTACGATCTCGTGGCCTGTTTCGGACACTTGCTGCACGCGCACGGTTCCGTCCAAAAGGAACAGCATGTTCTCGGGCGAATTACCCGGACCAAACAAGGTCGTCCCGTTTGGCACGTTCACGATGACGCTTCTGCTCGACAACAGCTTTTTGATTGGGGGCTCAAGGCGAGACAGCCCCGGAAAGCGCTCAACCCAGTCGGTTTCAATATTCATAGTGCCTTTCTATCGCCGAATTGGATTATGCGTAACCGTTCAAACGCTAATTCAAATGGGGACTGTCGCGGCAAATGTCCATCGAGCTTAATTGGGAGCAATCGAAGTTTAGCGGTCTTAGACTGGCAAAGACATCAAGATCATGCGAAAACTTCACGACTTTACCAATGTTAACTGGATTGAATGCAATCCGTGTGCCCGTAAATGACGTCTGAAATTGCAACGTGCTTCGCGGCCAGAATGAAGAGATACGCATTTTGATCCTCAACCTATTTCTAGTTTTTTACCGGTTGTTGTGGATTCCGCTCCTGCCTCTCGTCTTGATCTACCTTTGGCGAAGGGGAATGCGCGATGCAGATTACGTGCGAAATTTAGCAGAGCGTTTTGGGTTCTATCGCGAGCCCCTTCCGCAGGATGCGATTTGGTTTCACGCAGTGAGCCTTGGAGAAACCCGCTCGGCGTTGGGATTGATCAAGCTTGCCTTGGCGCGTGGCGACAAGGTCGTTCTTACGCATTTCACACCTGCAGGACGCCGTGAGTCTGAACAACAATTCAGCTCTGAGATCGCATCAGGTCAATTGGCAGCGGTCTGGGTGCCGCTTGATATGCGCTGGTGTTACCGGCGTTTTTTCCGTGCATGCCGCCCTAAAATTGGCCTTACGTTGGAGGTGGAAATCTGGCCGGCAATGATCTTCGCGGCAAAGGCTGCCGGTGTTCCGCTTTACATGTGCAACTCGATCTATGGGTCAGGATCGTTTGCACGCGATAGCAAAGGATTGCGTCTTCGTCAGCGAATTATCAGCGGTTTCTCGGGCGCATTTGTAAAATCGTCAGTGCAGGCTGAACGCTTTGCTTCCGTCGGGCTGAAGAACATCACGGTGACAGGGGAGTTGCGTTTTGACCAACCTGTTCCACCCATGCTGACGGAAGCTGCCGCGCGTTTGCGGCCTGCCATTTCCGCTGTCCGTGAAGTCATTGCGATTGCTAGCGGCGTCGAGGGCGAGGAGCAGCTTTTCACTGAAGTCGCAAAAAAGTTGGTCGCGCAGGCGGATGCGGCAAATCAAACCGCGCCGCTGATCGTATATGTGCCACGTGCGCCAGAACGTTTCGATGCCGTTGCCGAAGGCTTGACCCAAGCAGGTCTGACTGTTTTGCGGCGAAGTGAGGTGCTTGATCCAAGGTTGGAACAAGTTGCTTCGATCGAAAACGCAGAGGTTCTAGTTGGCGATAGTCTAGGTGAGATGTTTTTCTATCTGGCGCTGGCTGATCGCGTCGTTGTGGGCGGTGGTTTTACACCGAATGGCTCACACAACATCATCGAGCCGCTTATGCTGAGGAAGCCTGTTCTAACGGGCCCCAAAACGTGGACAATTGAATACCCGTTTGCTGAGGCGGAAGCGGCAGGTGTTGTTGTTAGTCTACCTGATCAAGGGGCTCTGATTGCAGCGCTTTCACAGCCTGCTGCGGCTGACGTTGAACGAATAGAAGCGTTTCTTGTCGAGCACGGTGGGGCCAGCGTGCGAACGCTTGCCGCGATTGACAAGGCACTAGAAGGTTAGAAAAGCTGGAATATCCTGAAGGGTAATTGGAGCAGCTTTTAGCCGCCTGTCGCGTTCCGATACCACGCAATGATCGTTCTGCGGTTCTTGTCTGTCATCGTTGAGATAGCGTTCGGCGGAGGCATTGCATGGCTTGCGCCAGCTTGAAGGTAAATCTGTTGTGCGTTGCGTGCTATATCCGCTTCTGTCTCGAGGTAGATGCTTTTGGGTGCCCAGAACATCGTCTCGCTAAAAGCCGGTT
The DNA here is from genome assembly GCF_900185015.1 of Octadecabacter ascidiaceicola. Taxonomy (GTDB): domain Bacteria; phylum Pseudomonadota; class Alphaproteobacteria; order Rhodobacterales; family Rhodobacteraceae; genus Octadecabacter; species Octadecabacter ascidiaceicola. The sequence continues at coordinate 94,669 of NZ_FXYD01000006.1, forward strand.
CGCGGGTGTGGCACATGGAACAGTTTCCCAGAACGACATTGTACGCTTCTTCAAAACCCGCAGCGGATGCGAACTGTTGTTCGTGCTCGGTAAGCTCCCGCGCTTCTAAGGCGTCGTAGTCCCCATCCCATGTGTTTGCGGTGGATAGCCACGCGATGAGAATCATCAGCAGCACCGTCACGGCCCATGTCCAATGTGGGCCTTTGCCCGTCTTGTGCATGGTGTTGAAATAGTGACGGATTGTGACGCCTGTCAGGAAGATCAGGCTTGCAATGATCCAAGCGTATTCGGTCCCAAACGATAGCGGGTAGTGATTGCTGAGCATCAGGAACACGACAGGCAGTGTTAGGTAGTTGTTATGCGTCGAACGCACCTTGGCAATCTTGCCGTACTTCGCATCGGGTGTGCGGCCTGCCATTAGGTCAGCAACGACGATGCGTTGGTTTGGCATGATCTGGAAAAACACGTTCGCCGTCATAATGGTCGCCGTAAAGGCCCCAAGATGAAGCAGTGCGGCACGGCCCGTGAAGATCTGGTTATAGCCCCAAGACATTGTGACAAGGATGATGAATAGCAACAGCATCAGAAGCGTCGGATGCTCGCTCAGTTTGGATTTGCACATCTGGTCATAGGCAAGCCAACCGATTGTCAAAGACCCACCCGAGATCAGAATGCCCTGCCACAACGACAGGTCGGCCTTCGTCGGATCAAGGAGAAATATCTCTCCACCGACCCAGTAGATGATCATCATCAGCGCGGCGCCTGACAGCCATGTCGAATAGCTTTGCCATTTATGCCAGGTCAAATGTTCGGGCATCTGCGACGGGGCCACCATGTACTTGATGGTGTGATAAAAGCCGCCGCCGTGGACTTCCCATTCTTCGCCAGACGCACCCTCAGGGAGGGTGTCGCTAGGCTTAAGCATAAGATCTAACGCAATAAAGTAGAACGACGCGCCGATCCACGCCATTGCCGTAATCACATGAAGCCATCGCACGGAAAACGCGATCCAGTCCCATAAAATTGCTACGTCGAACATGCCGCTCTCCTAGATTCGAATTTGTTGTTAGCCTATGCGAAAGGCAATTATCATGCTATCTGCCCAAATACCCAAGCTGTGTCAAAAAAAGCAAGAGAATGTCATACCTAGAAAATATTAGAACTTTCGTACGTGTTTATGAACTTGGCAGCATGTCGGCGGCAGGGCGGGATTTGCGCATTTCGCCTGCTGTAACGTCGTCGCGGATTTCACAGCTTGAACAACGTTTGGGCGTGCGCTTGTTTCAGCGTACGACACGGAGTCTGGCACCAACTGAGCAGGGAAAAGCGTACTACGGCGGTGCCTCTCAGGTTCTGGAATCGGTGGCCGCGGCCGAGGCGCAAGTCGTTGAGATAACCGACAATCCGCGAGGATCATTATATGTTGCCGCTCCGTTAGGGGTGGGGCGACGGTTGATCGCGCCGCAAGTGCCCGCATTTCTGGAGGAATACCCAAACGTCAACGTGCGGCTAAGGCTGACGGATAGAAAGGTCGATTTGACGACAGAAGGCTTGGACCTCGCGTACTTTTTGGGGCAGCCGGAAGACAGCAATCTACGCATTAAAAAGCTCGCGGATGTTCAGCGCGTGTTGTGCGCGTCCCCGAATTACATTGCGAAACGCGGCCATCCGAAATCCGGCGCGGAAATCGTAAAAGACAAGCACGAGTGTTTGAACCTGAGGTTTCCTGGCGCGAAGGAATTTCAATGGCCGCTCATTACCAAAGATGGCCCCAAACGGTTTAACACGACGGGCCGTTCCGAATGCGATGACGGGGATGTGCTGATTGATTGGGCGCTTAGTGGGCACGGCATTGCGCTCAAGCCAGTGTTCGAGGTTGCTGAACATTTAGCGTCCGGTACGCTGGTTGTTGTCGGGGAAAACACGCCACCGGAGCCGATCCAAATGGCATGCCTGTTTACGCACCGCAGGCTTCAGGATCCAAAAATGCGGCTGTTCATGGAATTTGTTTCCAAACGAATTAGCCAAGTCATTGAGGATACGAGGTTACCTGATCAGCTTCCGCGATAGGTCGAATAGCTGAACGGGGAAATGAGCAGGGGCACGTGGTAGTGCTGGGCCTCTGACATGCCGAAGCGAATTGGAATGATATCGAGGAAACGCGGGGATTCCGGCGGTGTTCCTGTGCGATCAAGATATTCGCCTGCGTGAAAGACCAACTCGTAGGTGCCGATTTCGAATTCGTCGCTCGGCAGGATCTGCGCATCGGTGCGGCCATCATCGTTTGTTGTGACAGTCTTAAGAAGGGTGCGATCCTGTCCGGAAGTCCGAAACAGGTCGATCTGCATCCCTTCGGCGGGGCATCCGCGGGCTGTATCGAGAACGTGAGTGGTGAGATAGCCGGTCATAGAGAATGCTCCTTTTGTTCGTGTAAGTGTCTCAACTGAGTGCTGCAGATGCAAACGCTGAATTAGAAATCTACTTCCATACCAATGCCTTTGGCTTTCGCGATTTCAACGATTGAAGCCGAGACCGCGAGGTCTTGGAGACCGACACCCGTGCCGTCAAACAAGGTGACTTCGGAGTCGGACGTGCGCCCTGCATGGGTCCCGTTGATCACGGCGCCGACTTCAAAGATGTCTTCGCGGTTCTTAAGGCCAGCACCGACGGCGTGCTGAGCTTCGCCCAAGGTCACGGACTGAGCGACTTCGTCGGTGAATACGGTCGCGCGAACGATTAAGTCCGCGTCACATTCTTGTTTGCCGATGGTGTCCGTGCCCATGCACGCAACGTGCGCGCCATCGCTGATATGTGCTGACGTGAATACAGGGCTGAACGAGGATGTCATCGAGATCACGACATCGGCTTCGGTCATGCCATCAAGTGAGTCCAGTGCTTGAAATGGCAAGTTAAAGTCGGCGGCGACCTCAGCGATGCTAGGCAGCATTTCCGGGTGGTAGTTCCAGCCAATTATTTTTTCGAACTGATGGGTTTCCAAGGCGGCGCGCAGTTGGAATTTCGCCTGATGACCCGCGCCGATCATACCCATGACCTTGCTGTCTTTGCGTGCAAGATGCTTGATAGAAACCGAAGAGGCCGCTGCAGTGCGAAGCGCGGTCAACAAGTTGCCACCAACCATCGCCGTAACTTTTCCCGTGTCGGGGTCAAATAAGAACACCGTTGATTGATGGTTAATCAGTCCGCGTTTTTCGAGGTTGTGGGGCCAGTAGCCACCTGCCTTCAAACCCAGTGACATGCCATTGCCGTCAAACCCGCCCTTAAAGCCATAGAGTGCCTCTTCATGGCCAATTGCTTCGCGGATGACGGGGAAGTTATAAGCATCGCCTGCTGCCATCGCGGCGAAGACTTGTTCGACAGCGGTAAAGGCGTCGTCGCGCGTTAGGATGTCGGCAATGGCGGATTCTGGGACGATATACATATGGTCTCTCCTCGGGGAATTCGTGCGTCCGTGCGCACCTAGGGTAGGCGGCGCACGGACGATTTGGGCCGGCCCAAAGGCCAAGCTGTTTAGTAAGCTCTGCCGCGTGCAGATACGGGCCAAACGGTTTCGACCTTGCCATTGCGCACGCCGACATACCAGTCGTGGACGTTGCAGGTTGGGTCACAGTGACCAGGAACTAGCTTCAGCTTGTCGTTGACCTTCAACACGCTGTCAGGGTCTGCCACCACACCGTGTTCGTCAGAACATTTGAGGTATTCAACCTTATCATCGCGGCCATAAATTGTTGGCAAACCACTATCGACGGACTGGGCTTTGAGGCCGGCGTCGACGATGGCTTTGTCCGCTTTGGCGTGGCTCATGACGGTTGTTAGAATGAACAACGCGTTCTCCCATTCGCCGTCATCGATGCGCTTGCCGTTCTCGTCAAGGATACGACCATAGTCCGCATCCATAAACGCGTAAGAGCCGCACTGCAGTTCGTTGTAAACGCCAGATGCGGTTTCGAAATAATAGGACCCTGTGCCACCACCGCCGACGATGTCACACTCAAGCCCGTTGGACATCAGGCCCTGAACTGCATCAGCTACCTGCGCGATCGCGATGTCGAGCTTTTCTTTACGATCTGTATACAAGTCCATGTGCTGCATTGCGCCTTGGTAAGCCTGAATGCCCGCAAATTTTAGGTTCGGCGCTGCGTCGATCAGCTTTGCGATGTTCACAACATCCTGCGTTGTGCTCACACCGCAACGGCCCGCGCCACAGTCAATTTCGACAAGTGCTTCAAGCTCGGTTCCCGCGGCAACAGCGGCCTCGGACAGCGCTTTGACGTTTTCAGGATCATCAACACAGACAAGGATACGTGCGCCCAATTTCGGCATGTCTGCCAAGCGTTTGATTTTTGCGGGGTCAGTCACTTGGTTGGAAACCATGACGTCCTTGATGCCGCCACGTGCGAACACCTCGGCCTCGGAAACTTTTTGGCAGCACACACCAATCGCAGCGCCCATATCCTGTTGCAGTTTCAGAACGTCGACAGATTTGTGCATTTTGCCGTGGGCGCGATGGCGCATCCCGTGGTCTTTCGAGTAGTCGCCCATCTTTTTCACGTTACGTTCAAGCGCGTCGAGGTCGAGAACTAGGCAAGGCGTCTGGATATCCGCTTCATCCATTCCGGGCTTGGCAGGGATGTCATAGCCGACTTCGAATTCGTCAAGATTTGTATGTGTGTTCATGGTGAAACCCCTTCAGGTGAGCCATGGCAGCTTGTCGAGATCGACATTGCCGCCTGTGATGATGATGCCGATGCGCTTACCTGCGAACCGGTCTTTGTTTTTAAGAATGGTGGCGAGCGGGACAGAACTGCTCGCTTCCATTACGATACGCAGGTGTTTCCACGTCAATTTCATCGCATCGACAATCTCGTCCTCGGACGCGGTCAAGATGTCCGTGACGTTGTTGGATACAAAGTGCCAAGTCAGGTCTTTCAGCGGAACTAAAAGCCCATCAGCAATCGTTTGCGGCGCGTCATCAGCGATGATGTATCCGGCCTTGAAGCTACGCATCGCGTCATCGGCCTGCTCAGGCTCGGCAGCGATGATCTGCACCTCCGGCGCTTGGTCGGACAGCGTTAGGCAGGTGCCGGAAATCATCCCGCCACCACCGATCGGCGCTACGACCATATCCAGCCCGTCAGTTTGTTCCATGAACTCACGTGCGCAGGTGCCTTGACCTGCGATGACCCGCGGATCGTTGTAAGGATGTACAAAGTCACCACCTGTTGCGGCCTGAACCTTCGCGAAGGTTTCTTCGCGAGATGTCGTGCTTGGTTCGCACTCGGTGATCTTGCCGCCATATCGCGCGACAGTGTCTTTCTTGGCTTGTGGCGCCGTTTTAGGCATAACTACGTTACACGGAATACCGCGCAGCATTGCGGCGTAGGACAGGCAGGATGCGTGGTTTCCTGATGAATGGGTTGCGACGCCTGCTTTGGCCTGCTCCTCATCCAAACCAAACACTGCGTTGGTTGCGCCACGTACTTTGAACGCCCCGGGCGTTTGAAAGTTCTCGCATTTGAAAAATAGCTCAGCACCCACCAGCTCATTTAGGTAGGCGGATTGCAGCACTGGGGTGCGTTTGGTGTGTGGCTTAATTCGTTCGTGCGCATCCAGCATGTCTTGGAAGGTTGGGATATACATCGGTTAGTCCTTCGTTTCAGGGTCGCGGCGATGAGGGGCGTGTTCTTTGGCGCAGGGGGGCTAGCTGTGTTGCGAAAGCTCACGAATGCGCCCTCGGTGAATTTTGCGCGACTTTAAGACGGAACTTTGATGAATGAAATTTTTTCGATTCCGGCTCGATGAACAGGGGTGATCTAAAAACATCATTGTTGTCAGCGGTTTAAATTTTTCATAATATGAATTGACCTTTCACATTTAGTGGACTGAACACATGAATCTTCAGAAAAATGACGACGGACGTGCGAAAAAGGCACGTGGTCGCCCACGCGATTGGGACGACAAGACGGATCAGAACACGATTAAGTCGTTGGACCGTGCGATGACTGTTTTTGAGCATCTAAGTGAAGGGCAGGGACGCTCTTTGACCAATTTGGCTCGGGACCTCAAGCAGTCGCCCGCCACATTATACCGGATCCTCATTACGCTCGAAGTGCATGGGCTGGTTGAGTTCGACAAGATCAATCAGGTTTGGGAGATCGGTCCACGTGCCTTTGTTATTGGGTCGCGCTTTTTACGGCGCACAAGTCTTGTGGAACGTGCGCGCCCAATCATGAGGCGACTGATGGAAGCCACAGGCGAAACCGCGAACCTTGGTATTGAAAAGAATGGCCACGTATTGTTTGTCAGCCAGGTCGAAACCAATGCAGCCATCCGCGCATTTTTTCCGCCTGGCACAATGTCGCGTCTGCATGCGTCTGGTATTGGTAAAGTTCTACTTGCGCAGATGAGTAAACCTCGCGCTGATAAACTCCTTGGAGCGAAACCGATTGAGCGGTTTACGGAACACACGTTAACGGACCGCACGGCGCTACACGATGATCTCGCGCGTTCACGGGAACGCGGCTATGCGATTGATGGCGAAGAACGCAATCTCGGCATGCGATGTATCGCGGGCCCTGTTTTCGATATTCATGGCGAAGCGATTGCCGGCATATCGGTTTCGGGACCAACGTCCCGTATTGGAGAGGATCAGATCGATGAGCTCAGCAAAGCTGTGGTCGCCGCGGCGCGTGAATTAACCGCAGCTATCGGGGGCGATGATCGTCAGCGAGCGGAGTAACTATGTCGAAGGACGAAGGGCCATGTGCCGATTTACGTCTTTGTAGAGAAGATACCGGAATTTGCCCGGCCCACCTGCATAACACGCCTGCGGGCAAAACGCGCGCAGCCACATGTAGTCGCCAGCCTCAACCTCTACCCAATCTTGATTGAGCCTGTAGGCCGCTTTGCCTTCAAGAACATACAACCCATGTTCCATCACATGTGTTTCCAGAAATGGAATAACTGCGCCCGGTTCGAATGTGACGATGGTAACGTGCATGTCATGGCGCAAATCCGTTGGGTCGACAAAGCGCGTCGTCGCCCATTTGCCGTCCGTGTCCGGCATAACTGTCGGGGCAATGTCATTTTCATTGGTGATGATCACATCGGGGCGGTCCAGCCCGTCAACAGCGTCATAGGATTTACGGATCCAATGGAAGCGGGTGATTTCTTTGGACGCGTTGTGCAAAGTCCATTGCTGACCTGCTGGAAGATACGCGTAACCGCCCTGTTCAAGCGCATGATCTTCGCCATTCACCGTAATAGTGACCGTTCCTTCAACCACGAACAGCACGCCCTGCGCATTGGGGTCGATTTCCGGGCGGTCGGACCCGCCACCGGGGGAAACCTCCATGATGTATTGAGAGAACGTTTCCGCAAACCCGCTTAAAGGACGTGACAGCACCCAAAGGCGGGTCTTGTCCCAGAACGGGAGAAAACTGGTCACGATATCCCGCATCGTTCCCTTGGGAATGACTGCATAAGCATCCGTGAAAACGGCACGATCCGTCAGGAGCTGGTCTTGACCAGGGTGTCCACCGGTTGGCGCGTAGTATTTCCTAGACATATGCATCCCCGATCCGTTTGGTTATTCCAAGTATGCGTGGGACAGCCACGTAGTGCCACTCGAAATGTCACGACACACCTATAGGCATTTCTTGATAATCTATACGGGTTTAGCCAATGAGCACGGTCAACATTGATTAAGCGTGTCATCAAGCGAGAATTAGTGTTTGGGCTGCGAATTGTGCGCAGCCTATGGGTCATACAAGTGACCAGCGGCGAATAGTTCAGACGATCAGAAGGGCTCAGGTGAACCGAGTGATCTAAGCAGTCTATTGAATTTTGGGTCCGGTATTTGGTGGGTGCCAAATAGGCGTGTTTCTATTCGGTAGATGGAATTAGGTGCCGCGATAAACGTGAACGGCGCAAGGGGCATGGCGCACGACACGGGCCGCGGTCGAGCCAAGGAAAAAGTCGCTTAGGCCCGGTCGATGCGACCCCATCACGATGCAATCAACACCGTGTTTCACCGCGTAATCAACAATGGAGCGATACGTGTGACCGACAACTAGGTCCGTCGAGACATTTTGCAGACCTTCGGTTTTTTCGGCCAGTTGGATTTTAGCGGATGCCACTGCTTCTTCGACAAAGGATTTGTCCATGTACGAGGCTGCTACGCCTGGTGGTGCTTCGTAAACGTGCAGGCCGATGATCTCTCCGCCATCAACGCAAATAGCACCTGCAACTTCGAGTGTGTGTTCTGAGACGCCGTGGTCTAGCGCCATAGGGACGAGGATCTTGCGATATAACATGTTGGTCTCCGATCTGCGCTGTGGGGTGATGGCCAAAGGTTCAGACGATCTTTGGGGTGGTCACAGCGTCCGCTTGCGAACCTTGGAAGGGTTTCCCACTATTCGCAAGCGCGCTTTTCCGTTTCAGTCGAATGACAAAAAACGACCGTCGAAAACGACCACGAAGAGATTTGCTCTTGCGTTGGCCGTCTCGTGCAGACGTGTTTGCGCAGTTAAAGACTGTTCTAACCTTCAAAACCGGCCTCAAGGCTGCGGAAAAGTATTAGCTCTGCCCAATCATGAAAACATCAAAGAATTGTGCAAGGTCATCGTGAGCCGTCACTGGCAAGATTGAAGCGATATGCTGATCTGGCCTGACGATCACAATGCATCCTGTATCCCGATCAATTCCTCTGAGGTCGTAAACATCATTGTCTTCTTGCGCGTGAAACACTTTTTCATAATCCCGCAGCCCGTATTTTCCTTTCGCTGGCCACAGAGCGCCGTGCAGGTCGTGCATGGACAAATCCGACTGCTGAAAGACGGCGTAGGTATCAATAACGGAGTCGAAATCGGATCTCTTCGGCGTATATTTCAATACCGGTGAGGCCGCGTCATTCGCGAGGAAGTCAATGAACTGATGCGCATCAGATGTCGTCTGTATTGGGTCTTGTGCCCCACCGAACAAAAAGATGCGCCAGCGACCGTCTGCTTTGACCAAATGGCCCAAATGCTGGCTCGCGCCATCGGCCACGCGTGTGGCTTCTGCTGAATGGAAACGTTGGCCGATATTGAATCCAGTTGCGAGGCCTTGGTTTTCTTGGCCTGTGCAAATGTAGGAGGGGAAGTATTCGATCGACGTGCCGCTCACAAAGCCGCTTTGACGTTTCATAAAGGCTTCAATCTTTGCTGTGTCTACTTGGGCCTTCTCTGATCCGTCGCCCGCTGTTGGCCGTGTGGCGACCAACTTTGACAGTTCCCGATCTGCGTTAATCAGTTGGTTTGCAACTTTACGCCGTTCTGTACCGTAGGTGGCAAGCAATTTTGGATCGCTCTTACCTTGCAAAACTGCCGCCATTTTCCAACCGAGGTTGAACGTGTCCGGCAATGAGGTGTTCAAACCCCAGCCGCCCTTAGGGCTGTGTGTGTGGCACGCATCGCCGGCCACGAACGCACGTGGAATGACTTCATCGGTGCTGTTCAAGGGGCGGTTGTCGAAACGATCGGCAAGGCGTTGGCCGACCGAATAGATTGACCACCAAGCCACTTCTTTGACGTCCAATGTATAGGGATGGAAAATCTGTTGTGCCTTCGCGATAAGGTCTTGTTCCGTTAACTTGATGTCAGTTGCCCGCGTGTCCTTCTTGATCTGGTCAAGTTCTACATAAAAACGGATGAGGTATCCGCCTTCGCGCGGGATAGTCATCACCGCGCCGTGGTCTTTGGACTGAATGAAGCTTTTAACGCGGATGTCCGGAAAATCGGTGTTGAGCAAGATGTCCATAACGCCCCACGCTTTGTCCGCGGAATCCCCTTCCAACGCGATATCGAGACTTTTGCGAACGCGGCTTCTGCCGCCGTCGCAACCTACAGCGAAACGTGCTTTGACAGTTTCGACTTTGCCAGCGCCTGCGTCATCAGTTCGCTTGAACGTCGCTGTGATCGGGTAAGCACCTAGATCTTGCGTCATGCTTTCGTCGATATCCAAATCAACCAATTCGCGACTGTAGTGCGGACGCAGATTGGTTATTGAATTTGCCATGCCATCTAACAACAACTCGTGCAGGCGTGCTTGGTTAACAATGCCATGCGTGAATTCGGAAAGACCGGCGCGTGCATCCGCGATCTTGTGCGTGCGTTTGATGTTGCTGGGGCTTTCAGTGTCTGGTTCCCAGAACGTGTTTTGCTTGAGTTTATAGGTCTCTTTTTCAACCATCTCGCTGCTGTTGAAGGCTTCCATAATCTCAATGGTTCGGCAAGAAATGCCGTCTGCGCGACCAAACAGCAAAGGACCTTCTGCCATGTCCACTATGCACGTGCTTATGTCTTCAAACTCGGACATCTGACGGGCCATTGTGAGCCCTGCGGGACCAGTGCCGATGATCAGCACGTCAACCTCGCGGGGGAGATCTTCAATTGGCGGAATTGGGTAAGCTTTTCGTGCAGCGTCAGGAACTTGATAGTTGCCTGGTTTGAACCCGTTCAGATGAAATTGCATTATAGGCCTCTTTCCGATGATTTTTCCGAAGGTTTCACTTTTTTTGTTCCAAGTAGGCGTTCACGAGGGTCAACGCCGTAGTAATAAACCGCGCATTGCGCTCGGTTCCGTTATTCTCATGTGTGCGCGTTATGTTCCATCCAACATAGGTGGTCGCGCGCAATGCCATGAATAGGTCAAGCGATCTGTAGTCGATTATGCGTTCTGATATGTAACCATCTAGAAGTGCCTGTTTTAGGTCAGGATAATCAGGCGCGTCGATATGTTTGAGGAGGGCGGTGGCAAGGTCGAATATTCGATATCCGAATCCGCCATCGTCGAAATCAATGAAATGCATATTGGAACCGTCCACCATGACATTCGCCGGTACAAGATCGGCATGGACCAAGCCATAGTCGAGGGAGCTGCCTTGGTCCGTCAGGTCTGTACGCGCTTTTTCACGGAAGGCATTAAACAGAACGCGCTCTTGAGACGTCAGCGTGGGGTTGTCCCAGAACCGGTCCCAAAGAGGTTCTTCTCCGATTAAACCGTCAATGTCCCAAGCGCAGCGGATAAAGTCTGCGGGCGGCTGCCAAGCGTCGCAGACACCATGCAGGCGGGCCATTTCTTGGCCAAGGGTCTGCATCAATGACCTGCGGGTTTCGGTCTTTGGTTTGAACAGCGAGGTTTCAAGGGTTTCGCCATCCAGCCACTGTAAAACATCCACCTGAATGTCATCAATTACGTGCATATCCGTGCCAGATACTGACGGGATCGGAGAGGGGACGCTGAGGCCGCCATCGCGAACCGCTTTCATCCAGTGAAGTTCGGAACCTAGTTCCGTGTCTGTTCGATAGTCTTGCCGATGAAGACGCAAGGCAAACGTACCGGATGGTGATGAGATTTTATAAACGGCATTCTCGCGTGCTGTGACAAGGGTGTAGCGCGCGCCCGTTAGGCCCCAGAGCGTAAGGGCTTTTTCAACAACCCCGGTCACCTTGATACCTCGGTCAACACATCGTCGAGGGTGTCAAACAACAGGTCTGCGTTCTTAATTGAGAACGGCATAGGCGGGCGAATTTTGAGCGTGTTTTTGTGGCGGCCCAGTTTGGAAAGGATGATCCCGCGCGCGCGCATAGCATTGATGATCCCGTCGGTCAGGTCGCTGGCGGGGGATTTCGTAGCATGGTCGTTGACCAGTTCAGCCCCAAAAATTAGGCCCGAGCCGCGCACATCGCCAATGACATCATGTTTGGCCGCCAGCGCATTCAATCGAGCGCGGGCATGGTCCCCGACGGTCTTGGCGTTGGCCTGCAAGCCTTGTGCATCCATTTCTTCTAAAACTGCCATCGCTGCGGCACAGGAAACCGGATTGCCGCCGAAGGTGTTGAAGTAGCGGTACCCTTTGCGGAAAGCGGCGACAATATCGCACCCCGCCACAACACCGCCAACTGGGTGACCATTCGCCATCGGTTTGCCCAGCACTATGATGTCAGGAACAACGCCCATCTTTTCATGCGCCCAAAGGTGGGTTCCCGTCCGTCCGAAGCCCGACTGAACTTCATCACAAATCAGCACCCCACCCGCATTACGCACGACGTCTGCCACGGGCTTCAACCAACCGTCAGGGTTGTCGGGGAAGCCTTCGTTCAGGAAGTAAGGGCAGACCACAAGAGCAGCGAAGCCCGTACCGTCTTTGATCAAACCGTCGATCTTTGCGGCAACTTGCGCAGCAAAGATCGTGCCGTCTGGGTCAGGATGGCGATAGCTGTCGGGAGCATCCACAAAACGAAAATATTGGCCAAGACCAAAACCAACTGACGGGATATTGGATTTGGAAAGCTGACTGACCAATGATGTGTTGCCGTGATATGTCGCGTCCGTCGCAATGATGCCGCGCTTGCCGGTCACGGCCTCGGCCATACGCAATGCGATGTCGTTGGCTTCTGAGCCGGTGCACGTCAGGATTGCGGTATCCAGAGATGCATCCATCGTGCTGGTCAGCGTTTCTATGTAGTCCAGAACGCCATCATGAAGGTAGCGCGTGTGCGTATTCAACGTACTGGCTTGCTTGCAAATAGCGTCGACAACGCGCGGGTTGCAGTGACCCACATGGGGGACATTGTTGTAGCAATCTAGATACTTGCGCCCGTCAGCATCCCAAAGCCAAACACCTTCGCCGCGCACAAAATGTACGGGGTCGTTGTAGAACGTCGACACATTTGGCCCCATAAGGCGGGCCCGATCTGCCAAAAGCTGGGCTGTCGAACGTGTCATAGGTCGATACGGAGTCCGTCGTGACCCACAATCAACTCGCCGTCGAAATGGCTTGCACAGGCTTCTTGCCAGTCCTTTGGCCCATATGATGGGTCGTCTGACGGGATCAGGTGCGACAAGGCCAAGCGTTTGACGCCCGCATTGGCCGCCGTGATCGCGGCATCGTGGGCAAATGTGTGCGAACGCAGCCAGTGTTGCATCAGCTTATCACTGCCGTTGCCGATGCGTTCCAGCAACGAAGGTAGGGCGGACTCCAGCATGGCCTCATGGATCAGCAGATCAGCGCCGCGGGCGAAATCTTCGAGCGCTTTTATCGGGGCAGTGTCGCCAGAAAAGACAGCGTGATGATCCGCCGTTTTGAACGAAAAAGCGAAGCAGTCGACAAGCGGCGGGTGTTCGGTGCGGATCGCGGTCGCCAAAAGCCCGTCGCGGTCGAGAACAACGCCTTCATCTACAACATGAACACGCACGAAATCACGCAAATCATCGCGCCCGTCATCGACGATCCGCAAATCGATATCGGCCTTCATTGAAGCCACGAAACCGTCCCAATAGTCTTGGATGCCTTCGGGGCCATAGATATCGACCATCGTAGTAAGACCTGAACACCATGCCGTGTGGATTAGTGGACCGAGTTCAAGATAGTGATCGGAGTGCAGGTGGCTGATCAAGATCGTGGACAGGTTTTTGAGGATAAACCCCTGATCGACGAGCCCGCGCGTCACGCCTAGGGCGCAATCTACGACGATGTGTTGGTCGTTCATCACAAACAGGTTTGAGGTCGGCATCGACGATCCCGGGCGGATCGATGGCCCGCCTTTGGTGCCCAATAGGGCGACAAAGTTCTCGCTCATGATCTATCCTTTGCTGGCCGCGGCGAAGCCTGCGTCAAGTGCGGACAGGATAATGGCGGCGTCTGCTTCGGTCAGCACGAGGGGGGGAGACAGGATCAGGTTGGGGCCAGAGACCCGCACCATGGCGCCGTTTTGATAGGCGACCTCTTGCACGGCGGCCGCGCGGGCGGCGTCGATAGGGGCTTTGGTTGCACGGTCACTGACCATTTCCAGCGCTGTCATCAGGCCATGACCACCCCGCACATCACCGATGATGTCATATTTTGCCATCAACGCCTGCACGCCATCATAAAGCTGCGTGCCACGGGCCGCGGCATTGTCGATCACGTTCAGCTTGCGGGTTTCCTTGAGGCAGGCAAGTGCGGCGGCGGCCCCGACTGGGTGGCCGGAATAAGTGTAGCCATGGCCGATTTTGGCAGATGGATTGTCCTCAAAAACTTCAGCCATGCGATGCCCAAGCATCAGAGCGCCGAACGGGAAGTAGCCGTTGGTGATCGCTTTGGCGGTGCACATCATATCAGGCTGGATGCCCCAAAGTCGTGCTCCGGACCATGCGCCTGTACGCCCATAGGCCGTGATGACCTCGTCAGTGATCAAAAGGATGCCGTTACGATTACAAATTTCCTGCACCATCGGCGCGAAGGATTCATGGGGTGGGATCACACCGCCCGCACCAAGGATTGGTTCCATGATCATCGCGGCAATTGTACCCGCGCCTTGGAACGCGATTTCATCCTCAAGTGCCTGCAAGCAAAGCTGAGCGAGCTTTTCGGGGTCCGTTTCGTTAAACGGGTTCCGGTAGGTGTACGGCGCGGGGATATGAAAGCATCCTGGCAAAAGTGGCTCATAAGCGGTGCGGAAGTTTGCGTTGCCATTCACCGATGCTCCGCCGATGTGGGTGCCGTGATAGCCCTTTTTGAGGCTGAGGAACTTGGTGCGGCCTTCCTCTCCGCGCAGTTTGTGGTACTGGCGCGCGAGGCGTAAGGCTGTTTCAACTGAATCCGAGCCGCCAGACGTAAAGAACGCGCGCGACATGCCGTCAGGCCCGAAAAAGTTGGACAGTTCATAGGACAACTCAATCGCGGCGTCGTTGGACGTACCGCGAAAGGTTGAATAGTAGGGCAGCTTGTCCAGCTGTGCGGCAATCGCATCCTTAACGGGTTGGCATGAATAGCCGAGGTTCACATTCCACAGCCCCCCTACGCCATCGACAACAGAATGCCCGTCGATGTCTGTGATCGTCACGCCTTCTGAAGCCGTGATGATTTTCGGAGGGTTATCAATGCTGTCCTTTGGCGATGTCATCGGGTGCCACATCAAGCGGCCGTTGTTTTCTTTTAGGAAGTTTGAGTCTTTCATGATGTGGAATCCAATGCATGCGGCGTTGTGAGTGATTTGGCCCAAAGGCCTTCGATATGACTTGGGATGGTGCCACCCCAGTTATGCGTGATGTCGCGACTGGCGATCATCAGGTGTTCTTTGATGGTGTGCTCCAGCGCGGGCGTAAACCGTGTCGCGACACTGGCGACAGACACGGCGCCAGCAAATTGACCAGTCTGATCAAACAAAGGTGCCGAGACGCCCTCGATTTCCGTCTCATAGCTGCGCATCGCACGCCCAAATCCAGTTTGGCGGATCGCGTCGACGGTGTTGGATAGCGCACTCGGCGTCGTCGCGGTTTCTGTTGTGAATGACGTGAGGTCGGCTAATGCCACATCCATCAAACCCTTGGGACCAAACGCAAGTGCGCATAGGCCGGAAGCAGTGGCATGGAGTGGAAACACATCAATATCAATGATCGCACGCGTACCATGACGGGGCGAATCGCAGACTGCTAAGCCGAACATCTTCGTGCCTGACAGCACCGTGACATGCGCGGTTTCACCCGTTGTTTCAGTAAGGTCGAAAAGCGGGCGTTCTGTGCTGGCTTTGCGGGGGACAGTTGCCTCACGTGTCTGGGCAAGCTGCAACACGGCGGGTCCAAGGCGATACTGTTTGCTCGTAGGGTTTTGCTCAACAAAGCCTGCAACTTCAAGAGCCTGAAGGTGGCGATAGGTCGTGGCTTTATCGCGTTTTGCGATGCGACATAGCTGTGACAACCCAATCTCGGCCCGCGCGGCTGAGAAATGGCTGAGAAGGTCAAGTGCTTTGGTCACGGACGACATTTGAGGTGGGCCCTTCGAGTTTGGGATAAAAAAAGTTTGACACAGGATAATTAACAAGGCAACCTTTTTTGCAAAACAATGGTTCAATATATGAACCACCAAAAGGGAGAACGAAATGTCTAAGTTTACAAAATCCGTGACAGCCATGGCGCTTGCGCTGGCAGCCGTCGCAGGATCCGCGCAGGCGGAATATCCAGAGAAACCAGTCGAGTTTGTTGTGCCATGGCCTCCCGGTGATCTAGAGGACGTGCTGACACGCATGATTGCTGAAGATTTTTCTGAAACGTATGGCGTGCCAACGGCCGTTGTGAACAAGCCAGGCGGCGGCGGAGGCCCATTCCCGGGCGCGATCGAAGTCGCAAACGCACCTGCTGATGGCTACACGATCGGTTCGTTTATTATCGCGATCCCAGTTGTTGGCCCGCAAATCGGAATTCCAGAGTTGAGCCCTGATCCTTTCGTGCCGATTGGCAACTTTTTGACCTATCCGTTCGTGATCGCGACTTCTGGTGATGCGCCATATTCAAGCGTCGAAGAACTCGCAGCACATGCGCAAGACAACGACGTTGTTTTGGGTCACTTCGGTGCACCACTTGTGCCAACTCAGGTGACTTTCGGCCTTGCTTCAGAGATGGATTTTGCATTTGCCGCAGACGCCGCATTCGATGCGCTGGATTGCAACACACTGGCATCCGGTGATGTTGATGTCATCAATACCACGTTGCAGTTGATCCTGCCTTGTTTGGATGATGTGAAAGTCCTCGCGTCTATCGGTTCCGAGCGTATTCCTCTCACTCCTGATGCCCCGACTGTTGCTGAACTTGCACCGTCTCTGGACGTTGCTCTTTGGAATGGCCTGTTCGTGCACGCTGATACGCCACAAGACGTTCAGGACAAAATCGCAGCTGTTGCCGCGGAAACGATGATGTCTGATCGCGCACAGCAATTGGCAGCGGACACGGGTGCGAGCGTCTATTGGCAGCCTGCCGGCGAAGTCGCAGCGCAGATCACCAAAGATATCGAAACCCTTGCTGGTATCGAGGCGATGCTCGCCGAGTAAGTTCGCTGGGTCGGGCGGCTCCGGTTGCCCGACTCCATTCAGATTGAACCAAGTGGGGGCTGACAATGTCGCGCGTCAAAACGTTACAATCCTTGTTCAAACGCTATCGACGCCCCGGGGACATTGTTTTCGCTTGGGTTTTTCTCGTGTTTTCAATCTTTCTGTTGTCTCAGCTGTTTGACCAGACCACCTTTCAGTCGCGTGGAAAGCTTGCGGCGCAGCCTCGGTTTTGGCCTGCGATATCGCTGATTTCTATGACCGGATTTGCCGGATTTCACCTTCTGGGCTCTGCTTTGTCTGATCGCATTGAGGGCCGTTGGGCGGAGGTCTGGCACTGGATTAAATCTGTTGAGTACGCGGGTTGGTTTGTCGCCTATGCTGCGGCTGTTCCTTATGCGGGCTATTTGCCCACAACCGTAATCTTTGCTGTGCTCCTTACAATTCGCGCCGGATACCGCAGCGGCAAAATGGTAGGCGCCTCTGTGGTTTGCTCGATTGTGATCGTTGTTTTGTTCAAGACTTTGCTAAAAGTGAATCTACCCGCCGGACAAATCTATGAGGCGCTACCGGATGGATTGCGCCAAATCATGCTGACTTATTTCTGATCGGAACGGCTCAATGGAGAACATTTTTCTTGGACTAGAGATGCTGGCTCGATGGGATGTCATGTTGGCGTTGTTCGTTGGGTCAATCGGCGGCGTAATCATTGGGGCTATTCCAGGTGTCGGCCCTGCGGTGGCTATTGCGATCCTGCTGCCGGCAACTTTCTCGCTTGATCCGATTGTCGGGTTAACCATGCTTTTGGGGATCTACGGGTCGTCTATGTATGGCGGCGCGATCCCAGCGATTTTGATCAACACACCAGGTACGGCGGTGAATGCGCTGACGTCATATGACGGCTATCCGATGACAGAAAACGGAGAAGGGCATCGTGCATTGTCGCTGGCCTATTCGGCATCGTTCTGGGGTGGCATCTTCGGAATTCTTTGCTTGATCCTTTTGTCACCCGTCCTTGCTTTGATTGCGCCAATGTTTGGCTCGCGTGAAATTTTTCTAGCCGCGATGCTTGGCATCATCCTTGTGATCCTCGCCCACCGTGGCCAGATTTTTGCGGCTGGCATGCTCGCAATGTTTGGCATCTTCTTGCAGACCATTGGGTTGGACGCTGTGACCTACACGCAGCGCTATACGTTTGGGTATTCGTTCCTGAGTTCTGGGGTGAACCTGATCGTCGTTGTGCTTGGCCTATTCGCGCTCAGTCAAGCGTTCTTTCTGCTGACAGCCCCTGACAACAGCCCTGATGCAAAGCCCGTTAAGGGGCGAATGTCGGTCGGAATGCGCGAATTGATGAAGCATAAGCGCGTGGCAACTGTCGCATCCGGTTTCGGTGTTATACTCGGCATGATCCCTGGAACGGGCGAATTCACAGCCCAATTCATGAGCTATACCTACGCGCAGAAAACATCCAAAGACCCTGAAAAGTTCGGCAAGGGTTCTCCGGAAGGATTGATCGCATCAGAGGCCGCAAACAATGCCGTGCCAGCCGCAGCCATGATCCCACTATTGGCACTTGGCATCCCGGGTGAAGCGTTGACGGCGATGATGTTGTCTGTGTTTTACGTACACAATGTTATCCCGGGTCCGCAGTTGTTTCAGAACAATATCGATCTGGTCTATGGGCTGTATTTCGCGTTGATCGCGTTAAATATCATCGTGATGGTGTTTTTGCTGTTTTCCACGAACCTGTTGACGAAAATCATCCGCGTGCCGACACGGTTCCTTGGTGTGATGATCCTGATTTTGTCGTTCGTCGGGGTCTATAGCCTTCGCAACTCGCTGACAGATTGCATGATTTCGGCTGTGTTCGGTGTGTTTGGTCTGATCTTGAAACGCCTGAACCTGCCGATTGTACCGATCATTCTCGGTATGGTTCTTGGTGGTATCATGGAGGTCAAACTACGCTCCGCGATGCCGCGCCTTAACTCGCCGCTCGACATGATCGACCGGCCTATCACCTTCATCCTGTTCGCAATCATCTTGCTCGTTTTGGCGCTGCATGTGCGTACCCTTATAAAAGAGTACCGCGCCCACGAGCCTATTGAAGATCACGACATGCATGACAGTCAAACACGGTAGGACCCATGGACCAGACTAAAATTGATGCGCTCCGCGCGCAGCCCGTTCCGGATTTTTTACATCTGATTGACGGGAAACATGTGCCCGCTTCGGATGGCGGCACAATGAATATTCTTTCCCCGATCGATGGTCAGGTTTTGACGACCGTGGCGAAAGGGACGGCGGCCGATATGGAAGCTGCCATCGCGTCTGCGCGCGCCGCATTTGAGGACCGCCGTTGGGCGGGGCAATCGCCAGCTGCGCGTAAGAAAGTCCTGCTAAAGTGGGCTGATCTGATCGAGGCCAATGCCCTTGAACTTGCGGTGCTTGGTGTCCGTGACAACGGCACCGAGATTGGAATGGCGCTGAAGGCCGAACCGGGGTCAGCGGCTAGCACGATCCGGTATTACGCCGAAGCACTCGATAAGATTTACGGCGAGATCGCTCCGACTGCATCCGATATTTTAGGCATGGTCCACAAGGAACCCGTCGGGGTCGTGGGCGCTATCATCCCATGGAACTTTCCAATGATGATTGGCGCATGGAAACTTGGGCCTGCGCTGGCCATGGGCAATTCGGTCGTGCTGAAGCCTTCCGAAACGGCGTCGCTTTCGTTGATGAAAATGTGCGACCTCGCGCTTGAAGCCGGATTGCCGCCTGGCGTGCTGAATGCTGTGACGGGTGAGGGTAAGGTCGTCGGAGAAGTGATGGGCCTGTCGATGGATGTCGATGTATTGGTCTTTACGGGGTCGGGCGCTACAGGCCGGCGGCTGATGGAATACGCTGCGCGCTCAAACATGAAGCGCGTGTATCTGGAGCTGGGTGGCAAGTCCCCCCACATCATCTTTGCCGATGCGCCAAATCTCGACGAAGCTGCAAAAGCTGCTGCTGGTGGCATCTTCCGCAACTCCGGTCAGGTTTGCGTTGCGGGCTCGCGGTTGTTGGTCGAGGCGTCGATCCATGATGATTTTGTTGCAGCCGTTGTTAAAGCGACAGAGGCGATGCGCGTTGGTGATCCGCTAAAGGTGGACACGACGATCGGTGCTGTGAATTCCGAAATCCAATTGGCGCAGAACCTAGGCTTCGTTGAAACGGCACAGGCCGAAGGCGGGCAGGTCGTTACGGGCGGTAACCGCATTTTGCAGGATACCGGCGGATATTACATGGCGCCTACAATTGTGACGGGCATCACGCCAGGCGCGACACTGACCCAAAAAGAAGTGTTTGGCCCTGTGTTGGGCGTTACCCCGTTCAGCTCTGATGACGAAGCCGTACAGATCGCGAATGCTACGGTTTATGGGCTGGCGGGTGGCGTTTGGACCACAAACCTAAGCCGTGCGCACCGCATGGTGCGTGACGTTCGCACAGGCGTGATGCACGTCAACACCTACGGCGGCGCCGATGGCACAGTGCCTTTGGGTGGTGTTGGACAATCGGGCAATGGATCGGACAAGTCGCTTCATGCCATTGAAAAATATATCAACCTCAAGACAGCGTGGATCAAGCTATGAGCGACAAAACCATTCTCGTGATCGGCACCTACGATACCAAGGATGATGAACTGGGTTTCTTGGCGGACGTAATTTGCGACCAAGGCGGAAGCGTTTTGACAATGGATGTATCCGTGCTTGGCGATCCCACAAGCCCATGCAACTACTCCAAACATGACGTGGCGCAAGAGGGTGGAAGTACCATTGAAGCCGCTATCGCATCGGGGAACGAAAACACCGCGATGCAGATCATGGCCAAGGGCGCATCGATGTTGGTGGCGCGGCTATACAGTGAGCGCAAATTTGATGGCGTGATCGTTCTTGGCGGCACAATGGGCACCGATTTGGCGTTGGATGTGACAACTGCGCTACCGCTTGGCGTTCCAAAATATGTTGTTTCAACCGTGTCGTTTTCCCCGCTTATCCCCGCTGAGCGCCTTGCCGCGGATACACAGATGATCCTCTGGGCGGGTGGGCTATATGGCTTGAACTCTGTTTGCAAAGCGTCGTTAAGCCAAGCGGCAGGTGCCGTGTTGGGGGCTGCGCGCGCTGTGCAGTTGCCAGACCCTGACAAACCCCTCATCGGGATGATGTCACTCGGAACATCTGCGTTGAAATATGTGATCCCGCTGAAACCTGCGCTGGAAGAACGCGGTTTTGAGGTCGCCGTGTTCCATGCCACTGGCATGGGGGGGCGGGCGTTCGAAAGCCTTGCGGGGCAAGGCGCCTTTGCCTGTGTGTTTGACCTTTGCACGCAGGAGCTGGGGAATTTCGTCAATGGCTCTAACATTTCTGCAGGGGCGGACCGGTTGACCAACGCTGGCAAAAGCGGCACGCCACAAATCGTAGCTCCGGGATGTTATGACCTCGTTGACGTTGTTGGCTGGCAGCCGATGGCAGCGAAGTGGGACAGCCACATGAAGCACGAACACAACCGCCTTTTAACGTCGATCGTTTTGGAGGCCGAAGAACGCAAAGAGGTCGCCCGCGCGCATTCAGCTCAATTGGCTACCGCCAAGGGGCCAGTCGCGATGATCCTGCCCGAAGACGGGTTGGGTGAATGGGACCGAGAAGGCGCCGACCTACACAATGCCGCTGGCCTTGCGGAATTTTTGGCTGAGATTGAAGCGACATTACCCACCAATGTCGCCAAGCATCGAATTCCTTGTCACATCAATGATGCAGGTTTCGCCGACAAGGCGCTTGAGATTTTCGATGGGTGGTGCGCCGATGGCACGATTAAGTTTTAAGGCTGTGCTCCGGGGTCGAGGCGTTCCAAGAGATCGAGCAATCTCTCGTAGTCATCTTCACCTAAAACGTCTTTGAAGCCCGCTACGATCTGGGCAGCGTGGGGGCTGCGTTCATCAATGATCCGCTGCCCGGCTGCCGTGATTTCGATGAACTGGCGTCGCCTGTCTTTGTCGTCACGGGTCTGCGTCACCAGTTTTTTGTCGCGCAACGTGGCTGCAATACGGGTTAAGCTTGGAAACAGAAGGCTTGAGCGATCGGCGAGTGTTTTGGTGTCCATTCGTCCGAACTCTGCCAGCACCCTCAGGACTCGCCACTGTTGTTCGGTTATTCCGGTTTCTGACAACATTTCACGGATTGGAGACATCACGCCCTCGCGTGCCCTGATGAGCGCGATGGGTAGGGATCTTGCTGTAGACGGAAGTTGTTTTGTCATATTTACCTTAAATCTCGTTTCCCCTTCAAAGCACGACAAAGAAGGTGTTGACAATGCATGATACCGTTATTTAACTTAGCAACAATTAACATGTTAAGGAAATGCTGTGCCTCACTTTCATCTTGAATATTCAGCCAACCTTGAAGACGTCGTGGATATCGCCGCCTTGTGCGAAGCGATCCGTGCAGAGGCCGCGACAATCGACACATTCCCAATGGCCGGCATTCGAGTCCGCGCCAAGCGCGTCGATCATTTTGCAATGGCAGACGGCGATCCAAAACACGGCTTTATTGATCTGTCCGTACGTCTGCGAGAAGGGCGTGCAGATGATGTGAAGCGCGATGCGATCACGCGCATTTTTGCGACACTCAAAGATTTCATGGCGCCCGCTCTCGCCACCCGTTCCATCGCGCTTTCTGCCGAAATGCGCGACATTAATGCCGATTTATCGCCGAAGTTCGGCACTGTTCGCGATCACTTGGAGGATCCCTCATGACTGCTCTTAACGACAACATCGCCAAGCTCGACGGATTCCTAGAGCGGTTCCGCAAAACCGGTATTCTGAACCGGATCGCGGGGCAGGACGCGGCCGGTAGTGATGGCGTGTTCGAGAACACATCCCCTGTTGATAAATCCGTTATCTGCGATGTGGCCCACGGCACCGCTGCGGACATCGATGCGGCGGCCAATGCCGCGCATGATGCTTTTGCTGCGTGGCGTGACATGCCAGCCCTTGAGCGCAAGAAAATCTTGATCCGCGTAGCGGAAGGCATTGAAGCCCGCGCCGAGGAAATCGCACTGTGTGAATGCTGGGACACGGGTCAGACCTATAAGTTCATGTCCAAGGCGGCTTTGCGTGGGGCTGAGAACTTCCGTTATTTCGCGGATCAGGTTGTGCAAGCGCGTGATGGTCAGCAACTCCAATCGCCCACGTTGATGAACGTCACAACGCGCAAACCTATCGGTCCGGTCGGTGTTATTACACCTTGGAACACGCCGTTCATGCTTTCTACATGGAAAATCGCACCTGCATTGGCTGCTGGCTGTACTGTGGTTCACAAGCCAGCCGAAGCGTCACCGCTAACGGCGCGTTTGTTGGTCGAGATTGCCGAAGAGGCAGGCCTGCCGCCGGGTGTTCTGAATACTGTTAACGGGTTCGGTGAGGGCGCCGGCAAAGCGTTGTGCGAACATCCCAAGATCAAGGCGATTGCCTTCGTCGGTGAAAGCCGCACGGGCTCGCTTATCACGAAACAGGGCGCGGATACTCTCAAGCGCAACCACCTTGAACTTGGTGGCAAGAACCCTGTCATCGTATTTGAAGACGCCGATCTGGATCGCGCTTTGGATGCCGTGATCTTCATGATCTATTCGATCAACGGCGAGCGGTGTACATCCTCGTCCCGCCTGCTGATCCAAGACACGATCCGCGAAGAATTCGAAGCCAAGCTGATTGAACGCGTCAACAACATCAAAGTTGGCCATCCATTAGATCCGGCCACGGAAATTGGCCCGCTTGTGACCGAAGAGCACTATAACAAAGTCACGAGCTACTTCGACATCGCCAAAGAAGACGGTGCGACCGTTGCCGCTGGCGGTGTGAAAGTTGGCGACGAAGGCTATTTTATTCGCCCGACGCTGTTCACCAATGCCAATAACAAGATGCGTATCGCCCAAGAGGAAATCTTTGGTCCTGTGCTGACGTCCATTCCGTTCTCCACGGAAGAGGAAGCGTTAGAAATGGCGAACGACATTGACTACGGCCTAACTGGCTATGTCTGGACCAACGATCTGACCCGCGCTCTGCGTTTTACCGAAGCACTTGAGGCTGGCATGATCTGGGTGAACTCCGAAAACGTTCGCCACCTGCCCACACCATTTGGTGGCGTAAAGGCCAGTGGCATCGGGCGTGATGGCGGTGATTGGTCGTTTGAATTTTACATGGAGCAAAAGCACATCGGCTTTGCAACAGGGCAGCACAAAATCACCAGACTGGGAGCAAGCTGATGGGTGAGATTGTCCTAGCCGCGAAGTGCACGCACGTTCCGACAATGTTGATGTCTGAACAAGAAGGTCCCGTGAAAGGTGCCCGTCAAGGTGCCATTGACGGCCATTTTGAAATTGCGCATCGTGCCAAAGAACTTGGCGCGGATACGATCGTTATTCTGGACACACATTGGGTGATCAATGCCGGTTTCCACATCAATGCAAACGATCGTTTTGAAGGGCTATTTACGTCCAACGAATTTCCGCAGTTTATCCAGAATATGCCGTATGCGTATTCTGGAAATTCGGATCTAGGCGACGCTATTGCCAAAGAGGCTACCGAGCGCGGCGCCTATACTTTGGCTCACAAGCTGGACAGCCTCGAACTGGAATACGGAACGCTTGTTCCAATGCGGTTCATGTCACGGGCGCATGACATGAAAGTTGTGTCCGTCGCTGCGTGGTGTACCGTTCACGGGCACGATGAAAGCCGCATCGTAGGTGAGGCAATCCGTGCTGCCGTTGAGGCATCAGATAGCAAAGTATTGCTGGTCGCGTCTGGATCGCTCAGCCACAAGATTTGGCCGAACAAGGACTATGCCGCCAACAACGGCACCTTTACGATAAGCTCTGAATTTAACCGGCAGATGGACCTGCATGTGCTGGACATGTGGCAATGCGGTGATCACGCGACGTTCCTCAAGATGTTGGGGGAATACGCTGATTTTTGCTGTGGTGAAGGCTCAATGCATGACACAGCTATGCTTTATGGTGCGTTAGGTTGGGATACCTATGACGCCAAATGCGAGGTCGTGACCGAATACTTCCCGTCATCGGGAACAGGTCAGACAAACGTAATTTTCCCCGTTCAATAGGAGGCCAAAATGCCCGTACCTGCTCCAAACCTGTACCCCGACTTTAACACCATCCGTTTGAGCCACGTTTGTCTGAACGTGAAAGATTTGGCGGCCTCGCGTAAATTCTACACAGAGATCATTGGTCTTCAGGTAACAGACGAATCCGATAGCCACGTCTATTTGCGCGCGATGGAAGAACGCGGACACCACTGCATCATTCTGCAAAAGTCAGATCAACCGGGAACGGTTGAGGTCATGGGGTTCAAGACCTTTGATGAAGCCGATCTGGATAAAGCCGAAGCTTATTTCAAAGGCAAAGGCCGCCCTACGTCGTGGGTTGACCGTCCCTATCAGGGCAAAACATTGCTGACGTCTGACAACATGGGCATTCCACTGGAATTCTACCACAAAATGGATCGCCTTGAACCAATCCATCAAAAATATGCGCTCTATCGCGGGGTCAAACCGCTGCGGATTGATCACTTTAACTGCTTTAGCCATGACGTCGATGCGTCTGTAGAATTCTATAGTGATTTCGGTTTCCGTGTGACCGAATACACCGAAGACGACGACAGCAAAAAACTGTGGGCTGCTTGGATGCACCGCAAGGGCGGCGTTCATGATATGGCGTTCACCAATGGCACGGGCCCGCGAATGCACCACGTTGCGTTCTGGGTGCCGACACCGCTTAACATCATCGACTTGCTCGATCTGATGGCCACGACAGGCTACGTCGACAACATCGAACGTGGCCCCGGCCGCCATGGGATTTCGAATGCCTTCTTCTTGTATGTCCTTGACCCAGATGGTCACCGGATTGAGATTTACTGTTCTGATTATCAAACAGTTGATCCCGATCTAGAGCCCATCAAATGGGATCTGCAGGACCCGCAACGCCAGACCCTTTGGGGCGCGAAAGCACCAGAAAGCTGGTTCAAGCATGGTACAGCGTTTGTTGGCGTCGACCAAAAGGGCTCCGACATCAAAGCAAGCCCGATTATCGCGCCATGATGGACTTGGGCCTGGAGAACCCCGATCTATTGCGTCAAGCGGCCCCCGTTGGGGGCCGTTGGATCGATGCGGACAGTTCCGGCATTGCCGTGACCAACCCAGCGACCGGCGAAACGCTCGGGTATGTACCCGATCTCGGGACTGCGGAAACGTCAGAAGCGATTGATGCGGCGCGGGTCGCCCAGAAAGCATGGGCTGCTCGCACGGCTAAAGACCGTAGCAATGTCTTACGCCGTTGGTTCGATCTCATGATGGCAAACCAAGACGACCTTGGGCGCATCCTAACGGCAGAGCAGGGTAAGCCTTTGGCTGAGGCCAAAGGTGAAATCGCGTATGGCGCGTCCTTCATCGAATGGTTTTCAGAAGAAGCGCGCCGTGCGTACGGCGACATCACCCCCGGCCATGCGCCCGACAAACGGATTCTGTCGGTGCGCCAGCCCATTGGTGTCGTTGCAGCGATCACACCTTGGAATTTTCCAAATGCAATGATCGCACGCAAGGCAGCGCCTGCCTTTGCCGCAGGCTGTGCTATGGTTTTGAAACCGTCTGAAATGACTCCGTTCTCGGCCATAGCGATGGCTGTCCTAGCTGAAGAAGCGGGTCTGCCGAGTGGTCTGTTTTCCGTCGTAACTGGCGATGCCGCGACCATTGGTCAGGTCATGACTGACAGTCCGATCGTGCGTAAACTCACGTTCACGGGATCGACCGGGGTAGGGGCAAAACTCTATGCGCAATGTGCGCCGACGATCAAGAAACTCGGCCTCGAGCTAGGTGGCAACGCGCCGTTCATCGTGTTTGATGACGCAGATCTGGATGCTGCCGTTGAGGGAACCGTGATCGCGAAGTTTCGGAACAACGGTCAAACCTGCGTATGCGCGAACCGTATTTACGTGCAGGCGGATGTTTATGATGCTTTTGCGGCCAAACTGACAGATAAGGTTGCAAGTCTTCCGACAGGCAACGGGTTTGACGAGGGAATCGTGTTTGGCCCTCTGATCAATGACGCCGCTGTTACGAAGGTCGCAAGCCATATCGCTGATGCCACGTCACAAGGGGCCTCTGTCGCGCTGGGCGGTAAGGCACACTCCATAGGCGGCACCTTTTTTGAACCTACGATCCTGACGGATGTGACCAAGGACATGGCAATCGCAACCGAAGAAACCTTCGGTCCGGTCGCGCCGCTTTTTAAGTTTGAGACTGAGGCAGAGGTTGTTGCCGCGGCCAATGACACAGAATTCGGGCTGGCCTCGTATTTCTACAGTCAGGACCATGCCCGCGTGTGGCGCGTTTCTGAGGCATTGGACTACGGTATGGTTGGTGTGAACACTGGTTTGATTTCAACCGCCGAGGCCCCGTTTGGCGGAGTTAAGGCGTCGGGTTTGGGGCGTGAAGGATCGCGCCATGGGCTCGATGATTTCTTGGAAATAAAATACATCTGCATGGGTGGAATTGAGGCGGAGGGCTAATTGATGGATTGGGACGAGTTCGCCCATTGGGGTAAGCATATTTCGGAATGGGGCGCACAGTACCACAAGGCACTGCCCGACACTCCTGTTCGCGCCCAAACTGCTCTTGGGGATATCGCGGCCCAGCTGAATCAGGTTCCCCCTGAAAACGGCGAAGACATGGCGGCGATCCTTGAAGACTTCGAAACCATTGTGATGCCCGGCATGACGCACTGGCAGCACCCGCGTTTCTTTGCGTATTTT
Organism: Octadecabacter ascidiaceicola; assembly: GCF_900185015.1. Lineage (GTDB taxonomy): Bacteria > Pseudomonadota > Alphaproteobacteria > Rhodobacterales > Rhodobacteraceae > Octadecabacter > Octadecabacter ascidiaceicola. The sequence goes on from NZ_FXYD01000006.1 coordinate 122,383, forward strand.
CCTGCCAATGCGGCGCCTCCTTCGATGTTGGCAGAGCAATTGGTGAACACCGTCGCTGCGCAATGCATGCTGTGGCAAACTTCTCCGGCGGCGACAGAAGTCGAAGGCGTTATGGTCGATTGGCTGCGTCAGGCGCTTGGGTTAGCGGATGGATTCACAGGTGTGATCCAAGACAGCGCCTCGTCTGCGACCCTTTCGGCCGTGTTGACCATGCGTGAACGCGCGACGGGGTATACGGGGAACAAAGATGGGCTGTCCAACAAGGGCCACCTGCGAGTCTATTGTTCCGACCAGGTGCATTCTTCCATTGATCGTGCTTGCTGGGTCTCTGGGATCGGACAGGCCAACTTGGTCAAAATCCCCGCGATAGGCCCGCGATTTGAGATGGACGTAGATGCACTGCAGCAAGCAATTGCTGATGATCTCAAAGCAGGTCACACGCCGGCAGGCATCATCGCGATTACAGGTGGAACAGGCGTTGGAGGCTCCGATACGTTAGGGCCGATATTAGCGGTCGCCAAGGAGCATGACCTTTACACGCACCTTGATGCGGCGTGGGCAGGATCGGCCATGATCTGCCCAGAATTCAGGGACGAGTTTTGGCAGGATGTTGATGGCTTCGACAGCATCGTATTCAACCCTCACAAATGGCTTGGGGCGCAATTCGATTGTTCGATCCAGTTCTTGCGTGATGCGACGCCGCAATTGAACACGCTTAAGATCGAGCCAGAGTACCTAAAGACCACAGGTGCGCCGGTCACTAACTATTCGGAATGGACGATCCCGCTAGGGCGGCGGTTTCGGGCACTCAAAATATGGTTCTTGCTCCGGTCCTACGGGCTTGAAGGGTTGCGTCAGAGAATTCGAAATCACGTCGCATGGGCGGGTGAGTTGTGCGAGGAAATCCGCGCGATGGATGGGTTTGAAATCGCGAGCGAACCAATACTCAGCCTGTTTTCGTTCCGCTGCCCGGGCGATGATGCCACGCAACAAAGTCTCGTTGATGCGCTTAATGATGATGGCAGAATTTACCTGACACAGGGCGAAATTCAGGGACGTAAAGTGATCCGCTTTCAAGTGGGGCAATTCGATACAACACGTGATGATGTGATGATGGCCAAAACCGTGATCCAAGATATTTGGGAGAAAATTCAATGAAATACGCGACCTACACAGCCGATGGGCAAACCCACTACGGCGCCGTCGCTGATGGGGGAATGATCGCGCTGGATGGCGCTTTACCGCAGTGGCCCACGCTGTTGGATGTTGTGCGTGCAGGCGGGTTTGATGCATTGGAAAAGGCCGCAGAAGGCCAGTCGGTAACGCACACAGAATTCGAATACGAAATGGTGCTGCCAAACGCCCCACGCATCCTGTGCGTCGGTGTGAACTTTCCCGACCGCAACGCAGAATATAAAGACGGATCCGAGCAGCCGAAATACATGTCGCTGTTCCCACGGTTTGCGAGCGGTTTTACCGGGCACAATCGCCCTTTGATCCGCCCACCGGAGAACGAAACGCTGGACTACGAAGGTGAGGTCGCGATTGTCATCGGCAAGGCCGGGCGCCGTATCAGCCAAGCTGATGCCTATGACCACATCGCCGCACTGACACTGTGTAATGAAGGCACGATCCGCGATTGGGTTCGCCACGCGAAATTCAACGTCACACAGGGTAAGAACTGGGATAATTCCGGTTCGATCGGTCCGTGGCTCGTGCCATTCACGGACGCAGCGCAGCTTGACGAGGCGCGCATCATCACGCGCGTGAACGGTGAAGTACGCCAAGACGACGTGCTGTCGCGCATGATGCACCCAATCCGCCGCGAGATCGAATACATCTCGACGTTCATGACGTTGCAGCCCGGCGATATCATTGTCACCGGAACGCCGACGGGGTCTGGCGCACGTCTTGACCCGCCACAGTACCTCAAGCCCGGTGACGTGGTTGAGGTAGAAGTGAACGGGATCGGCACCCTTCGCAACACCGTTGAGGATGAACGCCTGTGATGCCGCAAGATCATGCAAAAGCAGCCGCTGATTTGCTTGCCGCCGAAAAGTCTGGCGAACAGATCGGACTGTTGACCAAGGCCCACCCTGAAATGGGAATGGATGATGCCTATGCCGTTCAGAACGCGATTTATCGCGCCAAGCTAGCCGAAGGGCGCAGCGTGATCGGATGGAAGATCGGGCTGACGTCTAAGGCGATGCAATATGCGCTGAACATCGATATTCCTGACAGTGGTATTTTGTTCGACGATATGGCGTTTGAACACGGCGCAAACGTGCCCGCAGGCCGCTTTATTCAGCCGCGGATCGAGGCGGAAATTGCTTTTGTCATGAAATCCCCGCTGGGCGGTGCAGATGTTACGCGCGGTGATGTGATTGCTGCGACGGATTATGTGGCACCGTCGATCGAGATCCTCGATACGAGGATTTTGCGAAGCGATCCGGAAACCGGTGAAACACGCAAGGTTTTTGACACGATCAGTGACAACGCTGCCAACGCGGGCATTGTCCTTGGCCCGCAAAAACACGCCATAGATGCCTTTGATCTACGTTGGGTCGGTGCGATTACGTCGCGCAACGGAGAGGTTGAGGAAACCGGCCTCGGGGCAGGGGTGCTCAATGATCCGATCGAAAGCGTGGTTTGGTTGGCCCGCCGAATGGCGCAATATGGCCAAAGCATTGAACCTGGACAGATCGTCCTATCAGGTAGCTTTATTCGCCCTGTCGAATGCCCTGCCGGTACGCAAATTCATGCGGACTTTGGCCCCTTCGGCCACGTAGACATTTCATTCGACTAAAGGAAGCGCCATCATGCCAGCACCCCATAATTCGTTCAAACACGCCATCGCCAATGGTGAATTGCAAATTGGTTGCTGGATGGGTCTTGCTGATCCCTACATTGCGGAAATCTCGGCTGGTGCCGGATTTGACTGGCTGTTGATCGATGGCGAACATGCGCCCAATGATCTGCGGTCTATTGTGGCGCAGCTACAGGTTCTTGCCGCGCGCGATAGCCATGCCGTTGTGCGCCCTCCAATTGGCGAAACATGGATTATCAAGCAGCTGCTTGATGCCGGTGCGCAGACGCTATTGGTTCCCATGGTCGAAAGTGCCGCGCAGGCTCAAGACCTAGTTGATGCCGTGACGTACCCTCCGCACGGAGTGCGCGGTGTTGGATCGGCCCTCGCGCGGGCATCGGATTTTTCAGGGATTGGCGACTACCTGACCACGGCACGCAACGAAATCTGTTTGCTGGCACAGGTTGAGAACCAGAAGGGCATGTCAGAACTAGATCGTATTCTGGAGGTTGACGGTATTGATGGTGTTTTCATTGGCCCGTCCGACTTGGCAGCTGATATGGGGTTTATCGGGCAGGCTGGCGCGGCTGAGGTTCAGGCGGCGGTTCTGGGCGCGATGGAGAAGATTGTTGCATCGGGCAAGGCTGCAGGCATTTTGACGTTGGATAAAGACTTGCAGAATGACTGCCGCGAAATCGGTGCGACATTTATCGCAACAGAGATTGATGTCACACTGTTCGCGCGAAACATGCGTAGCGCATCAAATGAAGCGCGTCAAAATCTTCAAGGTGAATAGAAACCTTCCATTACTTAGCTTTCGGCATGATTGGTGACTTCCTACGAGGGCGGTTGCGACTTTAGTGCTCTTGCGAACAAAAACGCGAGCAACAGCGCCGGTATCAGCGCGGCTAAACCAATGCGCATATTGCTGAACTCGGCGACCAAGCCAATGATTGGTGGTCCAATCAAGAAGCCGCATAGTGTCAATTGGGTCAGGATCGCGACGTTAGCCGCGCTTGATCGCCCCTTCAGCACACTGGCGGCACTCACGGCTAACGGGAAACCCAATGAAACGCCAAATCCCAGAAGTGCCACCCCGGCAAATGACAGCCAAATAGTGGGGCTAACCAACGCGATCAGCAACCCAGCCAATGCGAGAACAACAAGGCATTGCGCCAGTTTTTCGACGGCAAAGCGTGACTTCAGTGCGTCTCCTTGAAACCGGCCCAGAGCCACAGACAGGGCGAATACTGTATAGCTTGCGCCTGCGATGCCAGGTGAAGCATCAAATATATTGGTCATGAAGACGGCCAGCCAATCGGCCATCGCTCCTTCAGTAGTCGCAATCCCAAACCCAAAGAGCGCGATATAAATCAAGGGCCTAGAGGGACGTCCGCTGCGCGCTTGTAGCTTTGGCGCGGCTGGCAGTGGATAGTTGGTTATATGTCGAGCAACGAAGATGAGAGGGATGAAACTTACGGCGGAAACTATAGACAGAGCGGCACCAGGGGACACCCGTGCTTCCGCCATCGCTGCCCCGATCGCAGACCCAAGTAACACACCAATCGACCAGTAACCGTGGCAGCCGTTCATAATTGAACTGTCGCTGCGTGCCTCAACTTCGGAGGCCGTCACATTGAGGCTAAGTTGGGCGATTGCCATGCAAACGCCCGCAAGGGAAAGTGCGCCGAACAAAACAGGCCCCGACGTCGCAAAGGCTGGCGCCGGCATTGCGATAAGATAGCCGCCCAACCCAAAAGTGAGCAAACCGCGCGTTCCTAAAAGTTCTGCCAATTTACTGCCAAATGACAGGGCGACCAACAACCCCAATGGCATCCCCATCAGTGCAATCGCCAAGGTTCCTTCGCTCAAGCCGATACTTTCCTGCACTTGTGGAATGCGGGGAAACCATGCGCCCAACGCGAGAGGTTGCAACAAAAATACCAGCCTTAAGGATTTGATATCATTCACTGGCCTGCTGGCTCCGGCAATTTCGCCCTCAGTATTGAGGCGATCTTTTCGGCCTCTAGCGGATCAAATTCTCGTTTGGTTTGGCCAAGTCCAACCTCGGCATATCGGGTGCCAAGCGGTGTTTGCTGAGAGCAAGACGCGTGAAAGGCTGTGATCGGCGTGTTTTCCATAAGGAGAGGAAGATTGGCGCTATTAACGCCGCTTCCCGCCATGATCTCGATCCTTCCAGCGGCTTTTGCATGTAAGCGGTTTAGGCCCTCAATTCCCTGTTCTGCTGACCTTGTGCCCCCAGACGTCAAGATACGAGTGGCGCCCAGATCGACGGCAATGTCTACTGCGGCTTCGGGATCATCCACGACATCCACAACTCGATGAAGGGTCACGTCAAGACCATCGGCAGCCCTGATCATTGCATCCATTGCTTTGCGATCTAATGCTCCGTTCCGCTCGGCGCCTATTACGATGCCTTTCAAACCCAGCTCACGCGCGGTACGGATGCTGTGAATGGCAACCGTGATATCGTCGGATGACATCGTAAAGTCTCCGCTACGGGTTCTGATCAGCACATGGGTTTCGACACCGAGAGAGGCCGCAAACTCCATCATGCCGATATCCGGAGTAACACCACCGACATCGAGGGCACCACAAAGTTCGATACGATCAGCAAAGGCGGCTGAGGCTGCTATTGCGGCGGGTGATTCAGCGCAGATTTCAAACGTGTAGGGGCTATTCTGCGGCATCGTTTGCCACGGCCAGCGCAAAAGCATCTACAAACGCTTCGGTTTGGGAGAAGTCGTCGGTCATCGAGATGAGATTACGAATGTTCTGTCCTATCAATGATGCGAGATCGCTTTGTCCGACAATTTCCGCAGGGGTCGAAATGGCCATGCGCAACGCTGTTTCGGGAGAAATGCCAACCTGATTGACCAAACGCGCAACGCCTTGTGCTTGGGTGATGTGTGCACCCGCCAGATTGCCCTCTACATTTATAAGGCGCCCCTGATCCAAGCGAACATCTTGTCCGTAGAGATCAAAGTGATCAGGACCACCGACAGTCGCCATTGCATCGGATACAAGAAACATCAGGTCCCGTGCAGGCCGAGCTTGAATTGCCAAAGCAACCATACGGTCATCAACATGATAGCCGTCACAGATTATGCCTGATCGCACCCGTGAATTGATTATCGCGCCTACAGCACCAGGCGCGCGCCCGGCCATTGGTGACATTGCATTGAACAAGTGGGTCGCACATGAAGCGCCTGCTGCGATCGCGGCCTCCACCAACTCGGCGTTGGCATTAGTATGACCAATGGAAACAGTGGCACCCATGTCAGAAAGGGCTGCGATTTGATCCGTTGAAGCGGCCTCCGGCGCGAGCGTGATTATCACTGCGAGATCGTGTTTGCGCAGCTTCGCCACGACATCCATCGTCCGTGCGTCCAGATCGCGAATGAAATCCCTGTTGTGTGTGCCGCGCCGTTCAACTGAGATATGCGGACCTTCGATATGCAACCCGACAATGCCCTCACCGTGCTGGGATACAATTGCCGCCTCTACAGCGCGATCCAACACGTCGGGTGCGTCGGTGATAACTGTCGGCATTACGGCAACAGTCCCAAAGCGACGGTGCGCTTGAGCGATGGTGGCAATGCCTTCTCTGGTCGGGGTTGAATTGAGCATTGCGCCACCGCCGCCATTGACCTGAAGATCAACAAAACCAGGCGAAATGCACCCTTTGAAGCGCAATCCGCCTTCATGTTCGTGGGCAATATCGACGACTTCGTTGTCGACGATACGGATGGCTTGCCCAGACGTCAGAGATTGGCCATCAAATAGTAGATCCGGTACAACCCAAACATCCGTCATGCTGTTTCCTCAAAGAAATATGGGGCTAAGGCACATTCAATTTGCGCATGAATTAGCCTTCGTGCCTGCCCGCCTTGTAGTCCTTCGGCACGGTCGAGAACAATCTGGTCAAAGGCCGTTCGCAAAAGGGCGTCAGGGATTGACGAGTCTAGTTCTGCCAAAAGATCCTGCACCGCTGACAGAGCATCTGGTAGCGGCCAATAGTAGCGGATACGATCCGCTAGCCCGAAGTGGCGTTGTGCAAATAGCGCGTGATCATCGCCACTATAATGTCCTTTCCAATGGGTTGGGTCAGCCCCCATTACCTCTTCCATCGTTGCTTGCAGAGCACCTTTGGATGGCCGCAATTGATCAAGAGCGTACAGAGCTTCGCGATAGGCAAAGGTCAACGCGGGGCCTACTTTTTGAAAGGCGAAACCGAGTTCGGCCAAACGGGGGTATACGGCGGGGTCTTGATAGTCGGTCGAGTGCGCCTCTAAGCAAACGTGAGGGTGGTCTTCCAATGCGTCAAGCAAGTGTGGATCGCGCTCCATTGGTAAGGCGTGCACGGCTGTCGGGCTAAATTCCACACCGGGTTGCACAACCAATCCACCAATTTTGTCTGCCATGTCACCAAAAGCCGTATCATGAGCCGCGAGCGTCTTTCGGGCCGCGCTGGGTGACGTCGGCGGAATTTCACCATGTTCATCAACCCGCGCACCGCCAGGGGGCGGAACCTCAGTGCCGACAACGAACAAGAGGTCATCGCGGGTGTCACAACAAATCTTCGCTAACCTGGCCGAACGCGCAGCGGTCACTTCATCATCCGATTGCGAAGGCTCGCCAGCGCACCCTTCGGAACAATCGAGGTGGATTTTACTAAACCCTGCAGCGACATAGTCGCGAACCATCACATCGGCCTTAGCCATCGCCGAGTTGGCATCTTTCGCGCGCCAAGCCTGCGGCCCCAAATGATCACCTCCAAAAACTATACGTTCGCGATCGACCCCTTCAGCATCGGCTAAGCCATTCACAAAACTGACAAAGCCCGCAGGCGTCATTCCGGTATACCCGCCGTCCTGATTGACCTGATTTGAAGTGGCCTCAATTACGACATGACGATCCAAACGCTGCGCCATAGCCAAAGACGCCTTCAAAACATCCGGTTGCGCCGAACAAACGGAAGGGATTGCCACCCGTTCACCTGCGCGGTTGCGCCTGATGATATCTCTTAGCACATCAAACATTGAGTTGCTCCTGCCATGCGGCAAAAGCGGCGCCACGTGCACCACTTGTGTCCCCACCCTCGGCCAAGACCAATCTAGATGTACCAAAGCCGGGCAGCTGCGCTGCTTTGGCAGCGGCGGTCAAGTCATCAACGATTCCATCGATTTGGGTCAAACCGCCCCCTAAAATGATCAGGTCAGGGTCGACCGTCAGAGTTAACGTATGTAGCAAGTCGGCGGTCAGGTCGCACCAGACCCGCCATACATATTCCATTGAGTTATCGCGTGCCGCCGCAATCTGATGTGTGGTCAATTCTTGGCCTGTTATATGTTTCGCCAGTCGCACAAGACCAGGACCGGCGATATAGGTTTCAATACATCCCGTACGCCCACATCCGCATTGCCAGATCGGCAAGTCGTATTGCGCCACCAGATGGGCAGGCGCTGAGGTGTGTCCGAACTCACCCCCCGTTAAAGTTGGGCCTTGCAGGATGCGTTGATCAACCGAAATGCCGCCACCAATGCCAGTACCAAGGATGAGCGCCATCACTGTGCGATGGCCTTTTCCGAGGCCAAATACCGCCTCCGAGAGCGCCAATGCACGACAATCGTTTACATATTTGATGGTGCAACCGGCCGCGTGCGCAATATCTGCCGGAAATGGGTGACCCGTAGCGACCAGATTGGCTGTTAGGGCCTGACCGTTATTAGGATTAACCAAGCCTGCCGCACCGATACCGACCGGTGTTCCAGTGGCCGTTTGGCCAACTGCCCAATTGATCTGTAAAGCAACAGCATTGACCAACGCGTCATAGTCATGTGGCGTGTCAACTCTTTGGCGTGCAATCACTGTCCATTTTTCGTCAAAGATCTGCGTCTCGATCTTCGTTCCACCAAGGTCTATCCCAATCGCTGTCATGTCGTCACTGGATATAGTTTGACGTCAGACACAACACGGCTGAGCGTGGATTGCCCTGAAAACGGATCATCTACGTTCAAGCCAAGGGAATGGGCCCACATCACCCCTTTCACCTGGGCTTGTGCGACACAAAGCGGTGCAGCCCATGCGGCACCGAAAGGCATGGCAACATCGATGTCTCCACCTGGTCCGATTGTTTGTACTGTTGAGCGAGGGAATTGTTGCTGCAACTCTTTAGCAAGATCTGTGCCGTAATTCTGCGTTGGTTGATTGGGGTTAAGGAAAATGGTGATTGCGGTGCTGTCCGTAACGAATGCTTTTGGCCCATGCCGAAACCCGAGCGTGCTGTCCCAAAGTGCCGGCATTTGGCCTGCGGAAAGTTCCATAACTTTCAGCGCAGCTTCGCGTGCAGCAAAGGTCAACGGACCGGCACCAACATAGACCGCGCGGCCGGGGCGATCGCCTGCGATGAGCTGCGGAAGCAAGTTGTCCAGCTGATCAGCAAGGGCATTTAAACGGGCCGGAACATCACATTTAACATCAAAAAGCGCGAGCGCTGTCAGCAACATCGTCGAAAAGCTCGATGTCATTGCGAAACCAGCATCATGCGTTGCGTCAGGTAAAATGATGACCTGAGCGGGACCAGTACTAACCCGCGTCGCAAGCGCGCCATCCTTGTTGCATGTTATATTCAGCCGTGGCGCGTCAGGCACTAAAGCATCTAGCGCATCCATAGTTCCGATGCTTTCGGCGCTGTTGCCCGAACGACCGAAACTGACAACGAGAGGGCGTGCACCTGCTAAGACATGAGCCGGATCAGCGACAAGATCGGTGCTGGGCACAGATCGCGTACCTTTTACAGATGCGGCAACAATGTCGCCGATATAGGCACTTGTACCTGCACCACAGAACCAGACTTCATCAAAGACCTGATCAGAAATCCAGCCGCGCAAGCCTGCCACATCAAGCGTCGCACCCCAGCTACGCCAGATTTCAGGCTGGCTATGGATTTCGCGCCAAGTCGCCCAATTTGTAAGCCCTTCAATCATGTTGTTTTCGTAACCTTTGACAAAGTTTCAGGCATGTCGGGGTCAAGCCCCAACGCAAGTGCTGTGTTCAAGATCACAGGATACAGCATCGCCAGCAATACGGCCGCTGCCGCTGCCGGCGTTACGGCCTCACCGCCTAAATCGGAAAGCCGCACGCGATGCACATCGCAATCAACTGAACGGAAGCGCGCTTCTGCCTGATCTAGGCTGTCTTGAATATCGTCAAGCCCCGTATCCAACATCAGCACCATCAACGGATTCGTGGCGAGCTGCAAAGGACCGTGAAGCACTTCTGAGCTCGAGTAAGCTTCTGCATGAATAGCGCAACATTCCTTGAGCTTGAGCGCGACCTCATGCGCAGCCCCATATCCGGTATCGCGTCCAATGACATAGACATGACGCGCCCGAAGGAATGCTGCCTGCAGCCCTGCAGCTTGACCATGCGGCAGGGTCATTTCGCCCACGGCATTCGCAGCATGCTGTGCTCTGTTGGCGTAACTGGGTTGAAGTTTGCTCAGCAAGGCCATGCCTGCAGCAACGGCGCCAACCACAGATTTGGTCGCTGGCACTGCCAGTTCTGGGCCCGCATCTATCGGGAGGGTCACGTCAGAGACTTTTTCAACGGCGCTGTTTTCCTGGTTGGTCAGTGCCAAAACTCGGGCACCGGCTTTCGCTGCCCCTTCGGCAGAATGAACAAGGTCGTGGCTTGCACCTGATTGGCTGATAACCAACGTCGCGCAACCTGCCATCGCGACGCCGTCACCAATTGAAAAGACCGAAGGTGGCAGCGATGTCATGGGCACACCCAGTTCACGCATGAATTCATAGGACAATATATTTGCCGCAGCGTCTGATGATCCGCGCGCAATTGTATAGATCGCGTTTGGCATCTCAATTGGGCCAGATACGGTCTGCGTCACGGACTTCGCGAACACCTCAAGACATTGCGCTGATTCCGCCGCCATCAAGCAGCCAGGCGTTTTGTTTTCTAGTGTCATGCTCTTAGTCCAAACTTATCAAATTCTCGCCATGTGGCAGTTAAATCAACTATGCCGCCGCTGATCCGAGCCTCATCGAGGGCCATAGCCGCCAACCCTGCTTCAAGGGCATCAACAACGCCAACCGGTAGGTCGTCTACATCTCCGCGTAGGAATGCGACGATGTCATCGACCATCATATGGTCGGCGCCATAATGTGATGACGCGCGAGCGGCGTTCATCTGAGTGTAGTCATGCGCTGCGATAACCGAACCGTCGCGCGCGGTTGCTTTCAGTTTTCCCCGGACAAAGTCGCCCTCAGCCATGCCATGTGTCCCCATCACACAGAACCTGCGGTGCTCATCGGGAACGTTTAAGTTGGTGTGAAAGGTCAAAGATGCGCCGCTTTCGTACTGCAACAGTGCTGTTTGATAGTCGATTATGTCACCGTCTGAGTGGAATGCATCATTGGTGCTGTTCCACACCGACGGCTTGTGATGCATGATTTCATTTTCAACATTAGAGAACGGAGCGTTGTCCGGAACGAAGGACTTACGGCCACCAAAACTAGCGACTTTGGTCGGGCGGGACTTCGTCACCATGTTGTAAATATCGATGTCATGACAACATTTTTCCAGCATGAATCCACCGGACCAAGATGTCATACGCCGCCAGTCGCGCATAAAGAACGCGCCGTGATAGGGTGCAATATGTTCATTGGCTTCAAGCGATACGACAGGGCCCAGATCGTTAAGCACAGCGCGCAGATCAACCATATGCTGAGAATAACGTAAAACCAGTCCAACCATCACCCGATCCGTACCGTACTCCGCAAGCAGAGACGCCAGTTCCATAGTGTCTTCTTTGGTCGTGACGACAGGTTTCTCGGTGAAAATGCGCACCCCTGCTTTCAAACCCATCTTGATATGATCCAGATGGAAACTGTTGGGTGAACCGACGAAGAAAAGGTCGGGTTTGGTTTCTGTCAACATCGTTTCTATGTCGTCAAAGCGGGGCGTATTACGCCGCAATTCAGCACATGCGGCAAATCCGGCCCGAAGTTGTGCTATCTTGGGTACATCAGGGAACCCTGGAAACACTTGATCTGGGATCAACGCACGCACCGCATCGGTGTCGATCGTTGTGCCGTCAACCTCAAGCGCTGAGGCCGGTTGCGGGTCGTAATAACCCACCAACTCCGCTTCCGGCATCGCTTCTTTCAGAATGGATAGCACATGGGAGGCGCGCAGCCCCAAGCCTGCTGTTATGACTTTCATGCCTTTCCCCTTAGGCAACCAGCTCTGGCGCTGCTTTGCGACGCAACACGTCACCGGCAGCATCAAAAACGTGGCAGGCTTCTGGTGCAACGTGAAGCTTCAACGGAGCGCCTTCTTCGATCAACGCGTCACCCGGAAGTGAGGCGCAGAACCGTGTATCGCCACCAACCGTGCCATACGTGATCGTCGCGCCACCCAGCCGCTCAAGAACCTTGACGGAAATCTCTAGCCCTTCGTTGCCAAGTTGCACATGTTCGGGGCGAATTCCGACTTCGACCTTGTCGCCAACGCTAACGGTCGCGGTCTCGACTGGCAGTACCATTTGATGACCGCCTTTGAGGTCAACCTTGATGCCTGACGCATCAACGCCCAGTACGGTTGCGGGGATCAGGTTCATGTTCGGTTGGCCAATAAACGAAGCCACAAATTTTGTCTTTGGGTGGTGATACAATTCCATCGGTGAGCCAAATTGTTCGACCCGTCCGCCGTTCAGTACAACAATCCGGTCGGCCATAGTCATAGCTTCAATCTGATCGTGGGTCACATATACCATCGTGGCATCTAGGTCGCGGTGCAATTGTGTTAGCTCCACTCGCATATCACCGCGCAAGGCCGCATCGAGGTTGGACAGAGGTTCGTCAAACAGGAACACTTTAGGTTCACGCACAATCGAACGCCCAATTGCAACACGTTGCCGCTGGCCGCCAGATAATTGGCCAGGTTTCAGGTCAAGCTTGTCTGTTAGTTGAAGGATCTCGGCGGCGCGTTGTACGCGGCCATCGAGATCTGATTTTTCAAGTTTTTGCACACGTAAAGGAAACGCGATATTTTCGTAAACCGAAAGGTGCGGGTAAAGCGCGTAGGACTGGAACACCATCGAAATTCCGCGATCTACTGGGTGGGCGTCGCTAACGTCTTCACCGCCGATAATGATGGACCCATCCGTTGCCTCTTCCAAGCCGGCGATGATGCGCAGCAGCGTGGATTTTCCGCAACCTGAGGGGCCGACGAAAACGACGAATTCTTTGTCCTCAATCGCGAGACTGATGTCATGCAGCACTTTGGCTGAACCAAAGGATTTATTGATGGCATTCAGGTTAAGCGTGGCCATGGGTTCGTCCAATCGTCAATAAATGTAGTGAAAGTGAGGGCCCCCGGGCCACCCAAGATGCGGGCAGCCCGGGGAAGGGAGTTGTTTTTAAAGCGCTTCTTCGAGCTCTTCGCCGGCGATAGTCACAAGGTTGTCCACGGTGTCATCTTCAAGAATGATGCCTTGGATCATGTTCGTGAATACGGACTGCAGCGATTTGAAGTCTTCCAGAAGCGGCTCTGGGCCACCTGTAGAGATCGTCGCTGTGAAGTTTGGCCAGATACCATCTTTGTAGTAAACGTCAGTCATGCCCATCGCTTCGTAATCAAGGATTGGTGTCAGACCCCAAGAGCTGTCGAGGTCGTACTGACTGTCACCGGACGTAATCCGCTGGGCAAGATCATGCGCCAATTCTTCATGGCCGGATCCTTTGAATACAACGATCGAGTCTGTGATCAGGATTGTGCCGCTTTCACCGGATGGGCCAGCAGGGACAGGCGCAACCAGCTGGTTGATGTCCTCGTTGTGCTGTCCGTGACCCCAAGGACCCTGAACATACATTGCGATCTGACCATCGTTGAACAGGTCTTTCAGCTGGTCGCGTTCCCAAGCGGTCGGGCCTTCCTGAGCAACCGCAACGAGGCTGCCGTAGAACTCAAGCGTTTCGCGTGTCTGCTGGCTGTCGAGCATGTTTTCGCCCGTCACGGGATCGATCACCACGCCACCGTTTGAATAGAGGTAGTTCAGGAATTGGTGCATTGTGTTGTCGAAATCTTTACCGGCGAGGCCAACGCCTGCGGCATCTGTATTGTCGACAACACCTTGCGCCATAGCGGACATCTCGGCCCAAGTTGTTGGAGCAACACATTCCTGTCCGGACTCTTCGACGATATCACAGTTGATATAGAGAGCCTTGGTCGAAAACGCATGCGGGTAGCCCCACTGTGTGCCTTCAATTGTCACTGTGTTCAGAACGCCGTCTTGGTAGATCACGTCCTCTTGAATGTCGGCTGCAACAATCAGGTCATTGTTGGCCAACTGACGCAATGTGCGTGAGCCCATGTATGCGATGGAAGGTGGATCACCCGCAGCAGCCAGCGTCAGTGACTTGTCCTGACATGTACCCCACGGCACAGCCTCGAGGTTTACCGTCACGCCGTCGTGGTCGGCTTCGAATTGATCAACAACAGCCTGATCGGCTTCGCGGACTTCGCCGCCGCACATGATAAAGTGCAACTCTTCTGCCTGTGCTGACATAGCAGTGCCCGAAAGCAGCAGCGCGCCCATTGTTAGGTTCATAAGTTTCATTTGGTAGTCTCCCTTTGTTGGTAGTCTGGTTAGTGCGTTGGTTATTCTTTGACCGCGCCGGCCGTGAGGCCTGCTACGAGATACTTTTGCAGGAACAAGAAGATGAGTAGGACCGGAAGGATGCCAGTTAGGGCTGCAGCCATCATCTGGTTCCATGTGACATCCTGATAGCCGATGAACTCGAATAGACCGGCGGGCAGGGGTTGCAACTCACGTTGCTGGTTGAATGTAATCGCGAACAGGAATTGCTGGGCATAGGCGCCGATGAACACGGCGGTGCCGACGACGATCAGGCCAGGTGTCGCCAGCGGCAGAACCACGCGTCGAAGAGTATACATGCGGGACGCGCCATCCACGAAAGCGGCTTCTTCCAGCTCTTTGGGAATTTTTTCCAAATAGGAACGCAGCAACCAGATACCCGTAGGGATCAGGAAGGCGACACCGGGCACAATCATAGCCCAATAGGTATTGAGCAGACCCATCGTGCGCAGCACACGGTAAAGCGGGATCAGTAACACAGCACCGGTGAACATGTTCACACCGAGGAATATAGCCAACGTTGCGTTCTTGAACGGAAACTCGAGACGGGCATAGGCATAGGCAGCTGGCACCACGAAAATCATCGTCAGGAAAGTTACAGAAAAGGCGATGAAGACCGAGTTGAAGATATAACGCCCGAGCAGCGGTACGGTTTCCCACATGTCGCTGTAGGCCTGAAAGCTGAAGTCCTCTGACCAGAACTGATAGGGACTGCGGAAAAGGTGCTCTAATGGGCGCAAGGATGCCATGAACATCTCAAAAAAGGGCAGCAGGATGAAGATCAGGAAGACCGTGATCGCGGCGTAGATGCCGACCATCTGCAGCTTTGTATACTTATCCATCATCTTATTTGGTCCCGTATTTGCGGTTCACGATTTTCAGCACCTGAAGGTAGAGAATTGAGAACACCCCGAGCAGGAACACGATTATAACTGCGCGCGCCGAACCTTCGCCGAATTTGAAGTTGCCGATGGCTGTCTTGTAGGTGTCAACGATAAGCGTGGTGGTGGCGGCTCGTGGCCCGCCTTCGGTCAAGATCCAGATGATCTCGAAGCTGTTGAAAGTGAAAATCGCAGACAAGAGCGACATAGACACGATGACCGGCATGATCTGCGGGATTGTGATGCGTCGGAAGCGGTACCAACGGCCAGCGCCGTCTACCCACGCGGCCTCATATAGGTCGCGACTTACGCCCTGCATGGCTGCCAGAAAGAACAGGGTCACCATCGGTGTGCCAACCCAGACGTCAGCGACGACCGCCGAGTAAAATGCCGATTGCTTGTAGGCGAGGAATTCGAAAGGCCCATCCGTAATGCCGAGTGACATCATCGTGCCAGACAGGACGCCGAAATACCCGTTGTACAACCAGAGCCAGCCAATCATGCCAATTGCCATGGGAATGATCCAAGGGGGCATTACCAAAACCCGGAACAGTCCGCGCCCCGGCACAGCGGCGTTCAAAAGCGTTGCGCCAATAAGACCAAGTATCAGCTTCAGTCCAACCGACAAAAACATCCAATAGAAGGTCCGCACGATCGTTTGATGGAACTTACGGCTATCGGCGAGGTCTTGGTAATTGGCGAGCCCGACATATTCTTCGCCACCAAGGCCTGCTTCCATGAATGAAAGACGGATCGTTTCGGCGAGTGGCCAAGCCACAATTACAGCAATGAATAGCATCGCTGGGCCGATCAACAGCCAAGCAAACACAGGCTCAGATAGCGTCTTTGCCTTTTTCTTGGCGACAGAAGACTCAGCTTCTTGGCCTGTCGCGTGTGTTGCTTCAGTCATCTTTTCCCCCCGCATGAACGATCTCGAATCGATCTTTCACAATTACCCTATCGCGAATTTTGATCTTTGCTACCACTTTAATACCAAAAGTAACTACCTGCAAAAATACACGCTAAAACATACTATTAGGAGTATTTCGAGCTAGGTAGGCGGTAAAAATAGTTTCCATTGGTATTTCTTTTTGATACCACCGCCCAACAGCAGCGACGGATGGCGGGATGGCGGACTTCTTGATCGAATTTGACCAAGGCACTTGGTATCAACAAGGCCGCGGGCCGCGTTACAAGCAGCTTTGCCGTCATATCAGCGGGTTGGTTGCGTCAGGCTCGCTGCTTACTGATGATCAACTGCCATCTGAACGCGACATTGCTGAAATCGCAAAAATTAGCCGTGTCACAGTGCGCAAAGCCATCGCCGATCTGGTGGCGGACGGGCTAATCGAGCAGCGTCAAGGCGCTGGATCCTTTGTGCGCGGTGGCGGTGAACGGTTCGAGCAATCGCTCTCATCTCTTGTGTCATTCACGGAAAACCTGCAAGCGCGCGGCATTGTTTCGACCAGTGAAGTGTTGTTGACGGGCGTCTTCCGCCCGACGCCGACAGAGGCCACGGTATTGGGTCTTTCTTCCCATCATCAAGTTGCGCGGGTTCACCGCTTACGGCGTGGTGATGGCGTTCCCATGGCATTGGAGCATTCGACTTTACCTGAGGATATACTCCCCCGCCCCGACAAGATCGGGCTTTCGTTATATGAATTACTGCGCGCCCGCAGCAATGCGCCAGTCCGCGCGATCCAGCGCGTTACAGCCGTAAACGCGCCGGCGCCCGTGGCTAAACACCTCGACCTGACGGAAGGCGCGGCCGTTCTTCAGATAGAACGCACAGCCTTTCTCGCGTCGGGGCGGCCGATTGAATTCACCAGTGGGTTTTATCGCTCGGATGCCTACGACTTCGTTTCTGAACTACGATTGGATTGATATGCAGTATGATTGTCGCATCGCGGGCGAGCTCTTGATTTGCACCATTACCCCGGATCGCGCGCTGGACGAGGCGGTGTTTTGTTTCTCCGGCATGTCACCACTGCATCCCGTGGAAGTCGGCACGCTGAGTCGCGCATTAGGCAGCTACACAGAAATTGCGTTGCCCAACCTATCCGCGGATACGCCTCATAAGATCGCGATTAAGTATGCAGGCGGCTTTCTTCCGGCAAACCGCGCTTGGATGCCCCTTGGACCCTATTTGCGTGTTGGCGATAATGTGATCGCTCTGCCCGCTACAGAATTAGGTCGTCATGTGCCGGAGCGTGGCGATGTACCGGATCACGACCTGTTGCCAATCGTCCCTCAACCCCAAAATTGGAAAGCAACCGGCGAAACGGTTGCAGTTGATGGCTTTGTTGTTTCGGGCGATGCTCTCAACGCGGTCGCTGCATTGGCCGACCGGCAAGGGTTAGCATTTCGCGGTGCGCATCCGGTCGCAATATTGAATGAGGATCTACCCGTAGACGCATACCGGCTCGTGATCGACAATGATGGTGTGACGATCGCTGCATCCTCCTTTGGGGGGCAATTCTACGCGGGTGTCACGCTGCTTACTCTGTTGCGGGAAGGGCCGCTCCCGTGTGGTGAGATCTACGACGCACCAAGGTTCTCATGGCGTGGCCAGCATCTTGATACGGCGCGGCACTACTATCAGCCTGAATCAATACGGGCCTTGCTCGATGTAATGGCGATGCTGAAACTGAACCGGTTTCATTGGCACTTTGCCGATGACGAGGCATTCAGGATCGAACTTGAGAGCCTCCCAGAGCTTTCACAGAAACTGAAGTTGCGTGGTGAAGGCCAACTTTTGCCAGCGATCTTTGCAGGCGCACCTGTACAAGGGGGGGCTTATTCACAAGAGACCGTACGTGCCATTATCGCGCATGCTAAAGCGCTGAATATCGAGGTACTGCCCGAGATCGAAGCACCGGCGCACGCCTTGGGTCTTACTGAAGTCTACCCTGATACCCGCGACCCGGATGATAATGGTCTAGAAACATCTGTCCAAGGATACCAAAGGAATGCCTTGAACCCGGCAATGCCGAAAACTTGGGAGGTTCTCGAGGCCATCGTTGATGAAATTGGTGCACTGTTTCCCTTCGGGCATTTGCATCTTGGATGTGATGAGCTGCCAGAGAATACATGGAAGGGTAGCCCACGGGCCCGCGCACTCATGGCTGAACACGAGTTAAAGACGACACAAGATTTGCAGGGCTGGACCATCGCCAGACTTGCCAGCTACGCAGCCAGTAAGGGATATCGACCCGCAGCATGGGAGGAAGCCGCACAAGGGCGCAATGGGGGAATTGGAAACAACGCGATCCTGTTCAGTTGGACTGGGCAAGGCCCAGGCCTTGAGGCTGCGCGAGCAGGATATGATGTGGTGATGACACCTGCGCAAAATCTATACTTCGATATGGCCCACACCGACGCGCTTGATGATTGGGGGGCAAACTGGGCTGCTTTTGTTGATCTACCCGATACGATTTCGTGGGACCCAGTTCCGGATCCGGTATTATCTGACCGGATTATTGGCGTCCAAGGCGCCTTTTGGTCCGAGTTCACCACGCAAGATTCCCAGATGTGGCCAATGTTGATGCCACGAATGTTGGGCCTTGCAATGATGGCTTGGCAAGTAGATCGGCCGAAACCAGAAACTCTGAATATTCTCGTGCCACATTACAACCTGAATGATGCAGGACGCTTTGTCTGAGCGCCCATCTGTCAGCCACGCATGAGCGCCCAAGCTGCCGCGGGTCAAAATTATAATTGAAGGCCCAAGACCTTGTAATTGTGTTACTTTACTTTCAATCTGGCCCGGTGTCTGAAAGATCCAGTTCAAGTCCTCGTCGGAGACTCTGGCAATGTCGGCCAGCCGCAGTAGCTGTTCGATGCGGTCGTGAAATTTGTTTTCATCGTTGATGAGGTTCGGACGGATGTTGGGGGCAACCATCACGACTCAAGCGCTCTAGTGGTCTTCGCCCTCTGGTTCACAGGCAAGGCAGATGCCGCCAAAATAAAGCGCGTTGACGCCTTCAGTCGTTGTAGAAATGCTAGCCGTCAGGGCCCTGAATTGTTACGTCCGGGATGATATCGATAAGGGCTTCTCCGCAACCTAGGATCATGGCGTTTCCTTACTGACTGGATAAGGATGCACTGGGCTTCACCCAAAACTGAATTTGAGGAGCGCCCTAGGCGTCAAGATAGGAAGACAACGCGGCTTCTAACCCGTTATCCCAGATCAAACCAAGCCAGTGGGCGAAGCTGTCTGCAAATCGGGGGGCATCCACAAGATCCCCGTAGATCTGGCGCATCTCAAGCCAAGCGCTAGGGTCCTTCCGGGCGGCCTTGGCGCTTTCGTTCAAAACAGTCCAAAACGGATCGTTGGGCTCTATCGTGCTGCCGTCTTCGCGCGTGCCTTCGCACATGCGCGCCCATGCAGCCTCGACCAGAGCAAGCCCAGCGATGGGCGTGCCATTGGCCAAACCTTCGCGGATCGACGGTAGGATGAATCCGGGATGGCGGGATGACCCGTCAAAGGCTACGCGGCGTGCGGTGTCAACGATCTTCGGGTTTGAGAACCTAGCATGGATCAGTGAAACATAATCTTTCGGCGTCATCCCTGAAACGGGCTGAACCAATGGGGCGATCTCTTCTGTCGCGACTTTGGTGAACAGGCGGCCGATTAGATCATGCGACATGCAGTCTGCAATCGTACCGACGGACAACACCTCAGCTGGCACCGAAACCACCTGGTGCCCACCGTTCAGGATGCGGATTTTCATCGCTTCGTAGCTATGCACATCATTGGTGAATGTTGCGCCCACTTTGTCCCAATCGGGTCGACCGGCACAGAAGTCATCTTTGATGATCCATTGGCGGAAGTTTTCATGTGTCACTGGGACGTTATCTTCAATTCCCAATTCGCGTACCAAGGCCAGTTCGTTTGGCCCCGTTGCAGGAACGATGCTGTCAACCATAGCGTTCGGAAAAGAACAGTTGCTATCAATCCAGTCTGCCAGCTCAGGGTCGGATAATCGCGCCAAGGATACAACGGTCTGGCGCAACACGTCCCCATTGCCCAGTAAATTGT
This sequence comes from Octadecabacter ascidiaceicola, assembly GCF_900185015.1. Lineage (GTDB taxonomy): Bacteria > Pseudomonadota > Alphaproteobacteria > Rhodobacterales > Rhodobacteraceae > Octadecabacter > Octadecabacter ascidiaceicola. The sequence goes on from NZ_FXYD01000006.1 coordinate 142,812, forward strand.
CGCAACACTGGCACGTGAAGGGTCCGGTTTCGTCCGCGCGACGAAGACGGAGCGCTTCGACGATTGCGCCAAAAGCGGTGCGGGGCGTGCTCGGGTTCTGACTGTCGTAAACGATGTCAGGGTGCGTTTGGTCAAATCCTTTTGTGGCAGGGTCGATGAAGTACCCGCCTTCCGTCACGGTCATCGCGACAATCCGGATGTCCGGCTGGGCCATGCGCTCGATAAGGGGGCCGTTGCCCTTCTCGATTGGCAGGTAGTCGATCATTGAGCCGATAACTTCTGCAGTGCTCGAGGATGGGTCCAGCTCGATCAGAGTTGTCAGGCAATCCTGAGCGAGAAATTTTTCCCGCATGATGGTATCATATGGGCGTACACCGGCCCCGATAATCGCCCAGTCCAGCGCGAGACCCTGTTGCATCAGGCGGTGCAGATACCATGCCTGATGGGCGCGGTGAAAATTCCCAAGGCCGATATGAACAATCCCGGGCTTCAGCTGCGTGCGGTCGTATTGCGGGCGCAACACGCCCTCAGGGAGCCTATCAAGGGTCGAGTTGCTCAGTTTCATGAGATCGGTTTCCTGCAGTAACTCTTCCATCAACTCATCCAGTTCCCGCCATCGACATTGTACGTTTGCGCGACGATGTAGTCGGCCTCTTCAGAGGCGAGGAACACTGCCATCCCAGTTAGGTCTTCGGCCCGTGCCATTCGTCCAAATGGAACGCTAGCGCCAACTTCCTTCTTCTTCTGTCCAGCGGCCTTGCCCTCGTATTTGGCAAAGAAGGCGTCGACGCCGTCCCAGTGATCTCCGTCCACGACCCCGGGGGCAATTGCGTTCACGTTGATCCCGTGTTGGATGAGGTTCAGACCTGCAGATTGGGTCAGACTGATCACCGCAGCCTTGCTCGCGCAATAGACCGCAACAAGGGGTTCTCCACGGCGTCCAGCTTGACTGGCCATGTTGATGATTTTGCCTTTGATGCCACGTTTGATCATGTGGCGCGCGACGGCCTGAAGAGTGAATAAGGGCCCGGCGAGGTTGACGTCAAACGCCCGCGTGTAGTCCTCACGTGTGATTTCAACAATCGGGGCGGCAGTGAACACCGCAGCGTTATTGATCAGAATATCAATCTGGCCAAGCTGTTGGACGGCCGACTCGAGTGCCGCGTCGATGCTGGCCTGGTCGGTGACATCCAGTTCGATGGCAACGGCCGCCTGACCCATCTCGGCCGCCGCTTGACGAGCGCGATCAATATTGATGTCAGCAATAGCAACCCGCGCGCCTTCGGCCACATAGGCCTTGGCGAACGCCAGTCCGATCCCCCGGGCGGCCCCTGTAATCAGCGCGGATTTACCGTCCAAGCGTTTCATTCGATCCGTAATCCTTGCGCGTCGAATTTATGGATCTGGTCGGCCTGTGGTGTCAGGAAAATCTTATCTCCATGCTTCACTGCGATATCGCCGGTGATGCGCACGGTAAGCATATCGGCAAGACCGGTGTCATGGATGTGGATAAACGTGTCAGACCCCAAGTGTTCAGCGACGCCAACGCGCCCTTCCCACATGCCATCCGTCGTATTGACGTCAGTATGTTCTGGGCGAATGCCGATCGTGTGGGCACCGTGCTTAGCCGCCTCTGGCCCCGAAAACAGGTTCATCTTCGGAGAGCCGATAAAGCCCGCAACAAAGACGTTCTGCGGCTTGTGATACAGGTCAAGCGGCGAACCGACCTGCTCAATCACACCAGCTTGAAGCACAACAATCTTGTCGGCCATGGTCATCGCTTCGACTTGATCGTGAGTTACATAGATCATGGTCGTTTTCATGCGCGCGTGCATTTCGCTGATTTCAAGACGCATGCCGACACGCAAAGCGGCATCAAGGTTCGACAACGGCTCGTCAAACAAGAAGGCTGACGGATCACGCACAATGGCGCGACCGATGGCAACCCTTTGGCGTTGGCCGCCGGACAGTTGTCCAGGCTTGCGATCCAAATAGTCGGTCAAGTTCAGTGACTGTGACGCTGTTTCCACTCGTTTGTCGATCTCAGCCTGACCCATCTTCTCCATACGAAGCGGAAAGCCTATATTCTTGCGCACAGTCATATGCGGGTAAAGCGCATAGGACTGGAACACCATCGCCAGACCCCGCTTAGAAGGCGGCACCTCGGTGACGTCTTCGCCATCAATCGCGATGGCCCCCGAAGTCAGATCCTCAAGCCCTGCGATCATTCGCAGAAGTGTGGATTTACCGCAGCCTGACGGGCCAACAAAGACCGCAAACTCTCCGTCTTCGATAGTCAGGTCTAGTGGTGGAATAACCTCCACGTCGCCAAAGCACTTTGACACTTGATCTAGTACAATACGTCCCATGGTCTTTCCTTATTTCACTGCGCCGAAGGTCAAGCCTTGGACAAGTTGTTTTTGACAGAACCACCCAAGCACAACGATGGGCCCGACGGCTGCGGTTGAGACAGCGGAAAGACGTCCAAAGAACAGACCTTCCGGGGCTCGGTTACCTTCGATTAGTTTGGAAAGCGTCGCCGCGTCGACCGTTGTAAGTCGTACCGTCCAATAGGCTTCGTTCCAGCAAAAGATGAAGATTAGAAGCGCTGTTGAGGCGATGCCACCCCATGCCAGCGGTATCAGGATTTCCTTGATCTCACCCCATGTGTTGACGCCGTCCATCTTGCCGGCTTCGATGATATCCTTGGGGATTTCCTTAAAGTAGGTGAATAGCATCCAGATCGCGATGGGAAGGTTGATCAGGCTCAGCACGGCGATGACCAAGATGTGGGTGTCATACAGCCCGATGCCTTTCGCAAGGAAGATCATCGGGTACAGCACCGCCGCCGCCGGAAGCATCTTGGTCGACAACATCCACATCAAAACGTCTTTTGTGCGTCTCGTGGGGTTGAACGCCATCGCATAGGCCGCTGGGATACTGACGAACAGGGTAAACACTGTTGCGCTTACAGCGGTGATGACCGAATTGCGAGCGAACCGCCAATAGTCGTAGTTCTGTGTCATGTTGAGATAGTTCTCGAGCGTCGGCGTGAAGAAGATCAGGTGCTCCGGCTTTACCGCGTCGGCATCTGTTTTGAAGCTTGTCAGGATCATCCAGAAGATTGGAAAGAAGAAAAGCAGCCCAACACCCCAGGCCAATATTGGCCGCCCGTAGGTGCTGAATTTCGAGGATTGTGCAACGATTGCCATGAGTTATCCTTCCTATTCCATCAATGTCTTGCCAACCGCGCGCAGCAAGAAGATCGCGACGATGTTGGCAAGGATGACTGCGAAAATGCCCGTAGCACTGGCAGCGCCGATGTTGTTGTTGGCGAATTCACCGATTAGGTAAGGCAGGTTCTTGTTGCCGTTACCGCGACTAACGATTTCGATTTCCGCATAGAGCGACAGGTGAAAAATCGCTTGGATCATCACCACAATCGCAATCGGTCGGCCCAGATGCGGCAGGGTGAGGAAGCGGAACTGTGACCAGGTGCCAGCACCGTCCAGAACAGCCGCTTCTTTTTGCTGCTGATCCTCGGACTGAAGCGAGGTCATGAAAATCAGGACCGCAAAGGGTGTCCATTGCCATGTCACCATCATGATCACGGCGATAGCTGATGTCTGCGTTGCGCGGAATGAGATCGGCTCGAACTCTGGCCAGAGTGAGAAGAAACTGCCCAAGACGGGTGCTTGTCTCAGTCCGTCTACAACATCATTTATTCCCGAAACTGCGATCCCTTGAAGGCCGAGGACAGGGTCGAGGATCATGTTGATCCAAAGCACCGCGTTGACCGCTGGCATGACAAAGAAGGGTGAAATCAAAAGGACCCGAACAATACCTTGGCCCGGAAAGGCCTTGTTGATCAGCACCGCGATGAGGATGCCCAGAGTGACCGTCAGGAACAAAATGCTACACACGATGAACAGGCTGTTCTGAATGGCGAGCAAGAAATCCTTAGAGTTCAGAACGAATTGATAGTTGCCAAAACCGCGCCAGTTGCTTGGGCTAGGTGTTGTCCATTCAGGGTGGCGAAGGTTGTTCAATACGTATCGAATGAACGAGAAATACAATGTCATCCCAAGTGGGACCAGCATCCAAACCAAGAGCAGCAGAACCGCTGGTGCTTGAAGGAGACGGGGAAGCTTTCTGTCTGGCATAATTCTGTCCTCCCGGCAAAACGGCTTTTGCGCTTTGCTCGTAATGGTGAAGCTACGAATTCAAGGTGTTGAGTGTCGCTGGGTTGAAACAACTAAACAAGCGAAAGAAAAATAGGGGAGTGGAAAGACCCGGCGGAACCGGGTCTTTCCGAAGGCTATTAGTAGCCAGCTTCTGTCATGATCGCTTCAGCAGCAGCCTGAGCAGCGGCCAGAGCATCTTCTACAGACTTGGCACCGGATAGTGCAGCGGCCATTTCCTGTGCAACAGCGGAACCAACCTCTGGGAACTCAGGGATCGCAGCGAACTGAACACCAACATATGGCTTCAGATCAGTTGCGCCAGGAGCAGCAGATTCGATGGCTGCCATTTCAGCGTCCGCGAATGCAGCAGCGGCCTGGAACTCAGGAATTGCGTATGTAGACGCACGCTGACCAGTTGGAACAGAACCCCAACCGAAGTCTGGGTGGTTGCCTACAGCCTGAACGTAGTCTTTGGACGTTGCCCACTCGATGAAGTCTGAAGCGGCTTCAGCGTTAGGGGAACCGGCAGGAATTGCCATGGCCCATGCCCACAGCCAGTTCGCACCAACCGGGTTACCAGCGTTTGGCGACTGCGCGTATGCAACACCGTCGACTTCAAGGAAGGAGGCAGCGATTGTAGCATCGATCCACAGGCCACACTTGCCTTCGTTATAAAGAGCCAGGATCTCGTTGAAGGAGTTACCTTCGGATCCGGGAGGGCCATATGAACCCAGCAGCTCAACGTAGAAATTGATCGCAGCATTCCACTCAGTGGAGTCGAGCTGTGGACGGTAGTCTGCATCAAACCATGCGCCACCAAAGGAGTTCACTACAGTTGTGATGAACGCCATGTTGTCGCCCCAACCTGGCTTACCGCGCAAACATGCACCGTAAACGCCGTTGTCTGGGTCGTGCATCGCAGCAGCAGCCGCCATTACGTTGTCCCAGCTGTCGTTGTCAGCGATTGTTACACCAGCAGCATCCGTTAGGTCCTTGCGGTACATAACCATCGAGGACTCACCGTAGAACGGTGCTGCGTAAAGTGTGCCGTCGTGGGACAAACCTTCACGCATGGCTGGCAGAATGTCGTCCACGTCGTAGTCAGCGCCGAACTCGAGTGGCTCAATCCAGCCTGCAGCACCCCAGATAGGAGCTTCCTGCATGCCGATGTTGATGATGTCGTACTGACCACCACCGGTTGCTGTGTCGGACGTAACCTGCTCGCGCAGAACGCCTTCTTCCAGCGACACCCAGTTCAGCTCGACACCGGTTTCAGCGGTGTAGGCTTCTGCAACTGTTTGCATGTTGATCATGTGACCGTTGTTCACGATCGCGATTGTCAGGCTTTCTGCTGTCGCAGAAGAGCCTGCCATGAGGGCAATTGTGCTTGCCGCACAAAGTGCATTCTTAAAAGACATCCGGGTTCCTCCCTAGATTGGATGTTGTGGAACGACGGTAGCAATCCTCGTTGCTTCGCGTCAATCATAAAATTTACGCGCGCAAACATTAAGAATTTGTCTTTTTTGTTAGCAGGTTACGCTGACCCCCGCATCACTAACTTGCCTTCGAACAGGGTTTCCTTACGCGCTTCAATGCGTACCCCCGAGCTGATCATGGACAGAATCGCTTCAACGCTACTTGCGGAAATCGCATCGTAGTCTTGTGACACTGTCGTCAGGCTCGGACAGGTGAAACGAGAGAATGGGTGGTCATCATGGCCCGCAATCCGGAGAGCCGCGCCATCATCCCGTCCAACCTTGATACCGCTCTCAAATGCCGCAGAAAGAAGTCCAATCGCGATCCTGTCGTTTGAGCACAGCACCGTATTCGTTAAAAGCTGCCCGCTGTTCAGAACCCGCCCACCTTCGCGAAACCCGATTTCCTCAAAATTCCAGCCTTGGCCATCAACCTGGATCAACTGCGGTTCATGCCCCAACCGTTCCATAGCAGCAATATAGGCCGAACGCCGTTTGTAGGCGTTTGGGTTGATAGGCGTTTTGAGTTCAAAAAAGACAGGCGGCTCACCGGACCGGCAAAGGTAGTCAACGATCAAGCCGACACTTTGGTGGTTGTCCGAACCAAAGAAGGCCTCGCCTAAGTCTTCTAGGTTAGCGTCAAACAGGACGGTTGGAACTTCGCGTGTGAACTCTGCAATCTGTTTGTCCAGCGATGCCCGGCCAAGCGGCGCCAACAAAACGCCCGCTGGCTTGATCGCGCGCAAGCTGTCAAGGTTGGCGATCTCTTGGTCCGGCCCGCCGTGGGAACTGAGGAGGAGTGGGTTGAATCCTGCTTCAACAATAAGCCCTTCGATCGTACGCGCAATCTCGGCAAAGAAGGGGTCCGTCAGGTTTGGAACAACCAAGCCAATGTTCTTTGTCTGGCGCCTGTTCTGATTGACGGCATAAATGTTAGGCCGATAGTTATGTTTCTCTAACGCCTCTTCGATCTTCTTGCGGGTGGACTGGCGAACGCTTTCGGGATCGTTGAAGTACTTTGAAATCGTCGGGCGGGATATCCCGCTCACCGCGGCAAAGTCTTCCATGTTCTTGATCTTCTGACCCGTCATTGCCGAATCCCTCTGTTGCGGAGTCGTTTTCCTTAATTTCCGAGGATGTCTGGAAGTTTGAATTCTGTAAAGTTAATCATTTCCGCGCGTAAATTAATATCTTGCCGATTACGGCTAACCATTGCAGAGAATAAGTAGCACGTAGCGTCTCGTAGAAGTGCCCAAAATCCTGTTTAGCTTTACCAATGGCATCACTTCATAACTCCGTGATAGGTGCCAAAACGCTGCGCGAGCAGCGGATGCATCAGTGGAAGACTGGAAGCTCTAGTACGGGTCTTGTTCAATTGGGAAAGGCTGGCTGGGGTGGTAGGAAACCTAGCTAGTCGTTTCTTTTCTTTCCCTTAGCCGAAGCCAGCCAACAACTGGGGCACTTTCTGGGGCAGAACGGGTGCCAAGGGTGTCGGATTTCGAAATTGCAACTCACTGCGCCCACGGTCGCCCTCAATCGCTATCAGCCTTCAACCTGCCCACGGTCTCTCTGTCAGCCATCAGTGGTGAGCACTGTGGGTCGATGCTGGCGGGTTTGTCTCGGGGCGGATTGGTGGAGGGGCTGGTGCGTGTGGTGTGGTGGTGCTGTGCTTGTTGGTGGCGTAGGAGGATCAGGTCGAAGTTCGGAAGTCATGTCCACAGAAACGGCATTTAAGAGCCTTTTTCTTGATCCACTCTGCACAGTCGGGGCACTCCTTTTCCTCTTTCCTCTCGGCGGGAGAGCCAGAAGGGTCCTGATCCTTTGCATCAATATCTTTAGACCACGTGATGAATCCAAAATGAGCCGAAAGCGAAATTACAAACGCCAAGATACCAACGACGACCGCTGAGCTTTCAGAGAGCTCGAATAAGTCAATACCGAGGGCTCCAGCAAGGACTGCCCAGAGCAAAGAAACAATCAATGCCGCGAAAACTCGAATATATGGAATCGAAAGTAAGACTAAGAAGGTGACCCCAACTACTAATCCGACTAGCCACTCCCCACTTTGCCAACCTACAAATCCTCCAAGGCCGAATACCTCTAACAAGACAAGTGGCATTGCATCTTCGTTTTGCTTTGCCTGCGTCAGAGCAGCTCGCTGGTTTTTGATTGATGACATGCCGAAAGATCCCTCACTAAATCCGAAGATACTAGATCACACCGAGCCGAACACAATATTGGAATTTAAGGTAGGTGCGGGCGTCCGGAAGTGAGCGATAGTGAGTCTAAGGCATCCATCGTAACTTGTTACCAGAACTGAGAATAATACACAGTCAAGCACAACGCCCGGTGTCTCCAATACTGAAGACGGAGTCATCAACAGCACAAAGAAACTGAGGGAAAACAAGTATCTAACATGAGAACAATAAAGGAGTATTCTCATGTTAGCATTCTTTATAAAATCCCTTCTGTTTCAGGAAAAGCGCGGACGTAAACCAAGTGCCGCGTCTAGCCTACTGACCTGGTTCTTCGTCATTCTGTTGATCAAATGGATGTCGTAGCGATGTCCGATGACCTGCAACCCGGAACCATCGTTGTGATCAAATCCTTCGATGACGTTCCCGAACACCGCTTCCAGATCCACTCAGTTGAAGACGACTGTGTGACTGGAATGGCCCTCACGGGATCACTTGTAGGACAGTACGGCGAGCCCTCGCTCGAACTGATCAAGTACGTTCTGAAGTAGCCCCAACATCACCAAATCTGAAAGGAGGAGACGTATGTCTGCTCGCATTAAGTATGCCTATTTGAAGGATCAAACGTGGATCTTTCGTCGCAACTACCCTGAGGCCGTAGCGTTTCCACCCTCCGCCAACGGTCATCGGAGGACGCCGACGGATGCTGGGTTTTGCCCACTCAACGGCGGCCAAAGACGCGGTTTCGGGGGCGACAGGTAGCCTCTGCGAGGTTCGTCTACTGCGTGGTAAATCGGGCCACTCTGAGAGAGGATGTAGTCGTTCGTCACCGATGCCATAACGAACGCTGCGTGCCTGATCGAGGGATCAGCGGCTGATAACAAGCGAGACGACTGGGACTACTGGGCTAACGGTGTCGACTACGATCTGCTCTAGACCGTGGCAGGGCCCCCTTGAGCAATCTTGGGGCTCCAGCACCCTCAGACAACACCCGTTAAACCCGACTGGGGCATTTACTGGGGCATTCTGACAGCCGGAGGAACCCTGTGGACGGCTACTCGCGTCACTTACAATGTCAGAAGAAAGCTGGCTGGGGTGGTAGGATTCGAACCTACGGTGCACGCTACCAAAAAGCGTTGCCTTACCACTTGGCTACACCCCATCAGCGAGGTGGGTGATACGCAAATCCTGACAGGGGATCAACCCTGAAAAATCGCTAAATTGCTATTCCTTTGCGGCGTCATCGCGCAGCAGGTCTTCGCCGTCGGATTCCTCGCGCTCGGCGTCAATCATACGGTCAAGTGCGCCTTCGGCTTCGGCATTCACAACAGCTACTTTAGCACTTTCCTGAATCGCTGGTTGCTTAGGCGCGCTTGTGGCAGACGTTTCATCCATTGAGGGGGCGGTGCTATCTATCTGCAAAGTATAAGTCGTATTCGGGAGCGCTACGCCGGAGGCCTCAATGGCGCGTTTGACAAGCCGAAGGGCCTCACCACGGGCCAAGCTCATTGAGGTTTCGATTTGGTCGATCCAACCGACAACCACGATTTCGACGCCTGAATCCGTGATATTTCCGATCCAAGCATTTGCCGTGGGTTCGCCCAGGACAAAGGGAAGGTCTTGGGTTGTTTTAACCGCTAGTTCGCGTGTCGCGCCCAGGTCCGCGCTGCTGTCGACGCCTATCGTAAACATAAAGCGGCGTTCGCGGTTTTGGCTGAAGTTGATGATCCGGCTTTTGAAAACCGTCGCGTTGGGGATGCGGATGTGGTTGCCATCGAAGCTCAGTAAAATGGTCGCGCGGCTGGTTAGACGGATGACTTTGCCTTGGTCGCCGTTGATTTCCACAACATCGTTCGGGCGGAACGGCTGGCGAATGGACAGCATTACAGAGGCGATGAAGTTCTCAACAGTATCGCGCACCGCAAAACCAATCGCCAAACCAATGAGGCCCGCGGCGCCGAGGATGGTCGACAGCAGTGCCGTTGCGTTCATGATGTCCAGTGCAATGACAATGCCGGCGATCACAAATGCGATGCGAACAATCGTGCGGAAAAGGTCAGCGATAAAGGCGTTTGGCGCAAGGCGGTTCCACGGGTTATTCCAGCGGGCCACTGACATACCAATCCAGATGATGATCAGGAAGACCGTAAGCGCGATAAGGGCGAGGGGGAGCTGGATGAGGAGTTGTTCGACCCGCCCCATGAAACGTTCAATAGCGGGATCAAGGCGACGTACAATGTCGGTGGTTTCAGATACATCGTTCTTAATGGCGACCACGCCTTCAACACGGGTCACAAGCGCGTCAAGGTCATGTGCTTCATTGCGGGAGTTTGCGGTGCCCCGCAGGGTTACAACGCCATCGGCCACTGTGACTGTTACGTCTTCGTAGTTGCCTAATTCACCAAGGATCTCACGAATGCGAACAGCGATGTTCGCGTCCATTTCACCGCTTTGTTCAGTGGTGATTGTTCCGGATGGTGCCTCCTGGGCTGCCATGGGGAGGGCAGGAAGAAGCAGGGCAAGGAAAGTGAGAACGCGAAGAAAATGCATAATAGGTCGCCGTTTGAAATTAATACGGCGACCTTATTCGGTTCGAATCTGACTGACCAGAGCGCAAGCGTTAAAGGCGAATAGGGTCGGCCTTTGCGACGGCATCGATTGCCATCAACGTTTTCATGACGCTGTCCATGTCCGATAGTGCAATCATGTTCGGGCCGTCAGATGGGGCATTGTCGGGATCTTCGTGGGTTTCAAGGAAAACCGCCCCGATGCCTTGCGCAACAGCGGCGCGAGCCAGCACGGGGGCGAATTCCCGTTGTCCGCCGCTTGATCCACCCAGGCCGCCGGGCTGTGCGACGGCGTGGGTGGCGTCCATTACAACGGGATAACCCGTTTTCATCATTTCCGGTAGCGAACGCATATCGGCTACCAGCGCATTATAACCAAAAGACACTCCGCGTTCGGTCAGCATAATGCGCTCATTACCCGTGGATTCGATTTTGCCGACCACATTGGCCATATCCCACGGCGCGAGAAATTGGCCTTTTTTGACATTCACAACTGCACCGGTTTCACCCGCGGCAATCAACAGGTCTGTTTGGCGGCACAAAAACGCTGGAATTTGAAGAATATCGACCACTTCGGCGACAGGTGCACATTGTTCGGCGGTGTGGATGTCTGTCAAAACAGGGCAACCAAACTCTGCCTTGATGGCGGCATGGATCGCCAAACCTTCGTCCAACCCTAGGCCACGTTTGCCCGAAAGAGACGTGCGGTTTGCTTTGTCGTAGCTTCCTTTGAATACAAATTGCGCGCCGTTAGCGTCGCAAACGCGCGCCATTTCGCTTGCGATCATACGGGCGTGATCAAGGCTTTCGAGCTGACATGGCCCGGCGATAACCGTCAACGGGCGGTCGTTGGAGGCCGTAATCGACCCGATCTTAACATCTTTCATCTTATAGCCATCCGTGTCTGTTGATTGACCATCGTGACGTCGATTGCTTGGCCGTCGCGCAGTCAATCTGCTTAAAGTATTCCTCGAGCATGATTATCTCGAGCTCTGCATTCCTATGGATATGCTCTTCACTGGTTTCCATCTTTTGATCGCTATTTACGAGCTGACCTGTTCGCGCAGAATTGAGGCCGTTAGCGAGATCATCAAATAGATGCCTGAGAAAATCAGGAAGGCCAAAAACGTGTTCTCAAACGCCCGTGGGTAGGTGGGCTCGTCTGGCGCGATCGGGGCGACGGAAACGGACAGATAACGTACCTGACGGTTGGCTTCGATCTCAGCCGTGGACAGCGTGGCTTGTGCCGTTTGGACGTTCACGACTTCAAAGGCGTAGTTTTCTTCTGCGACTCGCAAACGTGCATCGTTTGTGATCAAGGAACCGCCGCTAGACATTTGACTTCTGAGCAAAGCGATTTGGTTTTCGATCTGCTCAATACTGTTTTCCGTTGCTCGCACTTGCGCTTCATTGGGGCGGCTCACGTTTGCGAATCCGGCAAGATTCAACTGTTCCTGATCGAGTTCGACCTGAAGGGATGTGATACGTTGCTGCAATGCAGCCTGTTCGGCGCCGACGGGACCTTGTTCGGTTTCCTGTTGAATGGCGACCAGTTCAGCTAAGGCCGCTTCGCGGTTTTGGCGGGCCAATTCATAATTCGTACGCGCGCCTGACATCTGGTCCTCACGTACACGTTGGGTCAGCTGATCGACTTGTTCTTCGGCATACGCGATCAGGGCCTCGGAGAATTCCTGACTTTTCACAGGATCCGCGGCGATGACCTCCATTTTGAGAATGCCTTCTGTCGGGTCTAACCCGATCTGAACGTGGTCTTGGAACATTGCATAGGCTGTTTCACGTGTAGCCCCTTCGTCTAAGCGTTGGATCGCATCAATATTAGGATCAGAGAAATGCTCGACGAATCCGTAGTCTTCATCCAGACGCAAAAACGCTTCTCGTGAAGTCATGTAGGACTGCACCGTAGTGCTGTCTGTTTGCGTGGCAAGGCCAGTTCCTTGGAACAAGCTGCCCAAGCCACCACTACCTTGGTTGTCAGCCTGTTGGATAATGAATTCGGATTTGGTGCCGTACATCGGTGTTGCGATTGTGTAGAAATAAAAGCTTGCAGCGATGGTTGGCAGAAGAACGAACATTGCCAAACGCCCCAACAAGGACATGATATTGCGGCGGCGGCGTCTTGCGATGTCGCGCTGGATACGGCTGATTTCGCTGGCACGACGCTCGGCAGGGTTTTCACCCGGGCCTAGTTGCGTTGACGGTAGGCTTTGCTTTCGTTGCACGGTTTGGGGCAACTGCACTCTCGCTTGATGTGCAGGAACCTTAGCTGTAGCGGCCCGCATTTGGCCCGATGCTGCATTGGTCTGTCCGTCATTAGGGGTGACGAGTTCAAGCACATTAGCACGCTGGAAGGGATCAATACCTTGCTGGCGAAGTTGACGCACAGCATCAAAATCGGATGTCACTGCGAGGCCGTTTTTCTGTGCGACACGACGGGCCATGCGCAATTGGCGCCCCGTCAGCCCTTCTTGGCGGATCGCGTCGATGTCTGTTTCAGCAGACACTGTGTTCGGACTGTCCACTGCACCAGACACCGCATTAGGGGCAGTATTGGCCGCACTTTGAGAATGGCCCTGCGCCGATGGTGAATTCGGGGCGGCCGTTTCGGGCATCGGATTGGACGAAGAAGCGGTGGCGTTAGCCGTGCTGGAGCCGCGTCGTATCCGGAATTTCTGTGCCTTGGGTTTCGTAGTCATAGAGCTGTTTCGCTTCTTCCAAGGTGTCAAACATGATCAACTGACCATCCCGAAGGACAGCGGCTGATCGGGCGAATTTTTCAAGCGTTGCCGCTTGGTGTGAAACGATGATGACCGTCGTGGTCGCCAGCCGTTCCCTAAGAACCTCACCAGCTTTGCGGTTGAATTCCGCATCAGTGGTTTGGGGCATGCCTTCGTCAATGAGGTAGATGTCAAAATCCAGTGCAAGCATCAACGAAAACGTAAAACGTGACTTCATACCAGAAGAGTAGGTGCCGATAGGCATATCGAAGTATTCTTCGATTCCAGTCATCCAGCGACAAAACGCTTCGACATAGTCGGGATCTAGGCCATAGAGCCGCGCGATATAGCGGCTGTTTTCCATAGCTGTGTGGCGGTTCACGACGCCGCCCATAAACCCAAGCGGGAACGACACGCGGCAAGTGCGGTTTACTTGACCTTCATCAGGTTTTTCCAGCCCCGCCATCATATTGATGATCGTCGTTTTGCCGGTGCCGTTTGGCGCTAAAATCCCGAGAGAGTTTCCCAGTTCCACACGAAAATTCGCGCGATCAAGGATAACCTTGCGCTGGGTGCCGGTCCAAAAGGACTTACTGACGTTCACAAACTCAAGCATTGAATGCCTATACTACCTCGGTTCGGGGCTGAAATTCGTATTCCTGCCTTACGTGACAGATTACCCCTTCATTGTCTCCAATAAGAGAACAATCTGGCTATAATATGTCGGTGCTGTCCTTTAATTTACAACGCTATTGTTTGGAATGAGAGTGAAGACGCGCGAAATTGCCTGTGTTCGCTGGTTATTGGGATGGTTTCACGTAATTTGACGCAAATGACACTAAGCGCTGAAATCAATAACTGCCGAATATGTGCCGAGCGGTTTAACGCAACCGAAACCGCACATGAACCGCGCCCAGTGGTGTGGTTTTCCAGCTCTGCGCGGATGTTGATTGCCGGGCAAGCCCCCGGAATGAAAGTTCACAAAAGCGGGCGGCCCTTTACGGACCCTTCGGGTGATAGATTGCGCGACTGGCTGGGACTGGATGAAGCTGATTTCTATGACCAATCCCGCGTTGCGATTGTTCCGATGGCGTTTTGTTTTCCAGGCTATAACGCCAAAGGATCTGACCTGCCGCCGCCGCGGATTTGCGGCCAGACATGGCATGACCGCGTGATGGCAGAGCTTAACCAAGTGCGGTTGCGGGTATTGGTCGGGGCCTCGGCGCATAAGTATCATTTGGGAGTCAAACGGGGCGTGACAGAAACCGTGGCAGGGTGGCGTGAACACGCGCCGGACACCTTTGTCTTGCCTCATCCGTCTTGGCGCAATACCGGATGGTTAAAGAAGAATCCGTGGTTCGGGGAAGAGGTTTTGCCGGCCCTGCGTGCCCGAGTGAAAGAGGTTTTGAATGACTGATGTAACAGAGATCGACCGGGCCCATGCTGCGATGGTCGCCGATGAGGCCGACGATATCGCACGCTTGCGGTTTTATGAACGCCTCGCGGAGAGTGAGCTGTTCATGTTGTTGGAAGGTGAAGCAGAAGGCGACCAGATTTCGCCTGCGATGTTTGAGGTCGAAGGGCAGGAGTTCGTCCTGATTTTTGATCGCGAAGAACGCATGGTCGATTTTTACGGCAAAGACATTGCACCCTACGCCGCGCTTTCCGGTCGCGGGATGGCGCAGATGCTGACGGGACAACGTATCGGCATGGCGCTGAATATGGGTGTCGCACCTTCTGCGATGCTGGTGCCCGCTGACGCGGTTGATTGGCTGGCACAAACGCTGGGCAATGATCCGGAAGAAGTGGACGGCCAAATCACCGAGCTTACGGCCCCCAAAGGGTTGCCCGAGGTTTTGCTAGAAGCCCTGGATCGCAAACTGGCGACGGCGGCTGGGCTGGCGGTTGAGGCCTACTTGTGTGGCGTGACTTACGACGGGGGCGGGCGCGGGCACATGCTGGCGTTTGTTGGAACCGTTGAAGGCGCGGAAGGTGCGTTAACGGCTGCCGTGAACGAGGCACTGGTATTTTCGGGCATTGATGCGGGCATGTTGGATGTGGCGCACCTTGAAGGCGATGATCCGGTGTCTGAGCGCGTTGCGAAGGTCGGCCTGCGGTTCGACCTGCCAAGCCCGCAAATGCCGAGCCAACCAGGGGCGAACCCGGGGATGGACCCGAATAAGCCGCCAAAGCTGCACTGATCCGCTACCGGTGCAGTGAGTATTTAAGAGCCAAAGAAAGAGCGGGCTTAATAGCCTTTGGAACGATCCACGAGGTGCAAGAACGGCTCGCCCGCTTCGCCGCGGCGGATGTTTTCTGCGATGCAGGTTGCGGCTGTTTTAGCGCGGGTTGTTGAGGCTATGTGTGGTGTGACCGTGACCTGCGGGTGTTTCCAGAACGGGTGGTTTTCAGGCAGGGGTTCCCTGCGAAAGACATCCAAAGTGGCGTGTGCAATGTTGGTGTCCAGCGCAGCGATTAGTGCCGCATCATCGATGAGCGGGCCGCGGCCCGGGTTGATGATGAAGGCCCCGTCCGCGAGGAGCGCAAGGGTGCCGGCGTTCAAGATATCGGTCGTTGCATCCGTAAGAGGCAGGAGAAGAACGACAATTTCTGCACCTGTCAGGGCCTCGGTTAGGCCCGTGTCGCTGGATAGGCATCTCACGCCTTGAAGGGCTTTCTGCGAGCGGCTCCACCCGGTCACAGGAAACCCGAGTGATGCCAGCATTTGCGCACAAGCCGCGCCCAATGCGCCGAGGCCGAGGACCGTAACAGGGCGATCTTGCGCCAATGGCGGGTAGTCCGTGCGCCAAACGCCGTCTTGCCCGTGGATATGCGCGTCCATGCCGAGGTGATGGCGCATGGTGTGGCCAACAACCCATTCCACCATCCCATCCGTCAAACCAGGGTCAACCATCCGCGCGAGAGGTTGTGTAAGGGTTGTGTTCGAAACGATGTCTTCGACACCTGCCCAAAGGTTCAGCACCGCTTTGCAGGATGTGAAGGGCGTAAAGTCCTGAACGGGGCCGTTGGGGGCCGCGATGATGTAGTCCACCTTTTCGGGGGCATGTTCGCGCGAAAGATCGACGGTAAGACCCGCAGCGCGGAATGCTGGCGGCAGAGTTTCTTGATACTCTGGCCAAGCGTGGTTGCCCGCCGAAAACAATGCACGGATCATAGGAACCTCAATTAACGTGGTTTGTGGACATGTGCGGATTGCACCAACCCGAATGCCACCATCAATACGAGCATCGCGGAGCCACCGTAGCTGACCAGCGGAAGCGGCACCCCAACGACGGGGGCAAGGCCCATGACCATCGCCATGTTAACCGAGAAGAACAGGAAAAAGGTCACGGCGACGCCCATCGTGATGAGGGATGCAAAGCGGTCTTTGTTGGTCACAGCAGATTGAACGCAAAAGATGATGATTAATGCATAGAGGATAAGCAGGCCAAAGGCACCGATGAAGCCGAACTCTTCGGCCAAGGTGGTGAAAATAAAGTCGGTGTGTTTTTCAGGCAGGAAGTTCAGCCGACTTTGGGTGCCTTGCATATATCCGCGCCCCGTCCAGCCGCCGGACCCCAGTGCGATCTTGGCTTGGGTGATGTGATAACCTGCCCCAAGCGGGTCTTGGGTGGGATCAAGGAACGTATCAATGCGGCGGTATTGGTAGTCCTTCAACACCTGCCACGCCGTTCCTCGAGATTGAAACACGGCAGTCACCAAGCCGATCACGCCTCCGATCACAGTCGCGAAGTAAGCCCAATGGACGCCCGCCAAGAACATGATCGCGCCGCCGCCGGAAACAAGGAGGATCGTTGTTCCAAGGTCAGGTTGGCTAAGAACCAGATAGGCCGGCGCGGCGATGAAAAGAAGAGGGACGAGGATCCAGACGGGTTTGCTGACTTTGCTCAGTGGGAGCCAATCGTAATAGGCCGCCAGCAGCATGATGAGGGTGATTTTCATCATTTCGGAGGGCTGGAAATCCATGAAGCGCAAGTCAAGCCAGCGCTGCGAGCCATTGCGTTCAACACCGATGATATCAACGGCAACCAGCAAAACGAGCGCGAGCAAATATCCAACAACGGCCATGTTACGCCAGAACCAGATGGGGACCATTGCCATGCTCACCATCACGGCCAAACCTAGACCAAAGCGCTGAACTTGTGGTGTTACCCAAGGGTTCATTGATCCGCCCGCAACGGAATACAGCATCAGGAAGCCAAAGCCGGAAACGGCAGTGATCAAAAATACGACGGGCCAGTTAAGGTAAAGCAGTTTGCGAAACCCAACAGGCACGTCTTTGAATTGGTATGCGAGATAGCTCATCAGGCTTCGTCCGTGTCGCGGCCAGGCCGGATTTCACGCAATAGCGGTTCGAGGCGACGTTGTTGTGCCTGAATTGCACCGCGTGATGCTGAGGGGTAGGCGGACAGGGGCGGCGTTCCGCCATAAAGTGCTTGGAGCATGACATCGCGCGCAATTGGTGCGGCGGCGGTCGAGCCACCACCACCGTGTTCGACCACAACGGCAACGGCATATTTCGGGTTATCTGCGGGGGCGAAGGACACAAACAGCGCGTGATCGCGCCGGTTCCATGGCAGGTCGGAATTTCGCGTTACGCCACGTGCGCGTTCGTCGGCGGTGATGCGGCGAACCTGAGACGTGCCAGTCTTACCCGCCATTCGGTATTCTTGGGCGGCGATGCGTGTTCGATAGGCCGTGCCGCGAGAATGGTTGGACACGTCATACATCGCGGCACGAATTCGGCGCAGGTTGTTTTCGTTCAAGCCAAGGCTTTCACCTGCACCTGACGGCTCTTCGATCCCGTCGATTGACCGCACAAGCCGAGGCTTAACTGCGCGACCAGTCGCAATACGGGCTGTCATCACCGCCAGTTGCAGCGGTGAAGTCGAAACATAACCTTGCCCGATACTGGCGTTGACGGTGTCACCGATCCGCCAGTCCTCGCCGCGCTCTTCGCGTTTCCATGCTTTGTCGGGCATTAGGCCGGACCGGATGGCGGACATTGGCAGCTCGTGGCGCTCGCCAAGGCCAAGTTTGCGCCCCATTGCTGCGATTTTGTCGATGCCGACGCGCTGGGCGATGTCGTAGTAGTAAACGTCGCAGGATTGTTTCAGGCTTTCGTTGAGGTTCATGTTGCCATGACCAGAACGGCGCCAGCAGTGGAAACGCACATCGAAAACGTCCGTATGGCCGACACAGCGAACCGTATCGTCCGCCTCGATTTGACCGTCCTCAAGCGCGGCCAAAGCCGTTACCATCTTGAAGGTTGAACCAGGCGGATATGTGCCTTGCACGGTCTTAGCGGCCAATGGACGACGGTGAAGGCGGGTTTCGACGTCCCGCTCATTGAGTTCGTTCCACAATGTGGTTGAAATCCCAGTTACAAAGACATTGGGGTCATAGCTGGGTGCGGAGCCAATCCCGACGACGTCTCCGTTCGTGACATCAATCACAACGGCGGCTGCAGATTCACCGTCAAGGCGCGCTTGGATGTAGTTTTGTAGGCGTGCATCCACTGTCAGCTGAACGTCAGCACCGGGAATGCCCTCGACTCGGTCTAATTCACGCATGACGCGGCCTGCGGCATTGACCTCAACCCGTTTGGTCCCCGCGGTCCCGCGCAACTCGCGTTCCAAACGATTTTCGACCATCGTTTTTCCGATCTGGAACCGCGGGATTTGTAACAGCGGGTCTTGGTCGTCGATTTGGCTTAGGTCGTAGTCCGACACAGGGCCGACATAACCGACGACATGGGCCATATCGGACCCTTGTGGATAAATGCGGCTGCGGCCCAATTCAGCAACTACGCCAGGAAGCGCAGGGGCGTTAACGGTGACGCGGGCAACGTCCTCCCAGCTGATGCGCTCTGCGACGGTTACTGGGACGAATGGCGAGCGCGCCTTTAGCTCTTCACGGGCCTTTTCCAGACGCTCTGGTTCGAGGGCGATAATTCGGTCCAGACGAGCAAGAACCTCATCCACATTGCCGGCACCTTCGCGGGTCATGGTGATGGAATAGTGCTGTTCGTTGTCAGCCAGCACGACGCCATTGATGTCATAAACCAACCCGCGCGCTGGAGGGATCAGGCCAATATTGATGCGGTTCTCTTCGGCCAGCATGCGAAACGTGTCCGCCTGTTCGACCTGCATAGATGCCATTCGAGCGCCAAGAGTCGCAACAATAGCGGCCTGCGCGGAGCCAAGCAGCATGGCACGGCGGGATAAACGTCGAGCGCCTTCCTCGGTTTCCTTGGGCCCTTTTTTCATATGATCGGCCTCATATGCGGTGTCCTAATTCGTCCGTTTCACCTGGTGCCG
The DNA here is from genome assembly GCF_900185015.1 of Octadecabacter ascidiaceicola. Classification (GTDB taxonomy): domain Bacteria; phylum Pseudomonadota; class Alphaproteobacteria; order Rhodobacterales; family Rhodobacteraceae; genus Octadecabacter; species Octadecabacter ascidiaceicola. Next base: position 162,309 of record NZ_FXYD01000006.1, read on the forward strand.
GGCGGCTTACGCCAAATAGTGCGTAAGACACGAACACGATAAGTGGATATGCCAGCAATGTAAGGGTTAGTTGGATCAATGCCAGCCCCAGCGCGCCTTGCGGAACAAGCACTACCGACAACGTGACCCAATAGATCACAGATATCGTTACAATTCCGACGGCAACAGTCGCCCATTCCAACCAGAACGGCAGAGTACGCATAGATCGTGATCGAGAGCGCAGAATTTCGGTCAATATAACCATCAATGCCGCCCATAGCCCGGGAGGGCGTTGGAACAAGAAATCGGCAAGTAGGAATACTGCCGCGATGACCCAAACCGGAGCGAACGATGGACGGCGGGTTACCCAAGTTACTGCAAGCAAAAGCAAAAAATGAGGAGCGATCCAGCGAACGGGATCGTGAAATACTTCGATTTCAACTTCTGCAGCTTGCGTTGCACCGCGTTGTTCGATGGGCAACAATGAACTTCCGCCAAGGCTAGGCGGTACCGTTTCAAGCGGGATCAAATGCGCGAAAATAATGAAAAGGCTCAGGACTGCGAACGTTACGCGTCCGGCCCATCTTCGGCGGCTGAGGGCATTGTCAGCCATTGGTCCCGTCCTCAGAGGTCTCTGTTTCCGGCTCTTCTGGAAGCTGAGGTTGGAAAGTCGGCGCCAGCAAAGTGCCGGCTTCTTCGATCCGCACATTTGGCTGGCTGCGTAGAACGCGCAAGAATTCTAGGCGTTCTAGGTCAGCGGATAGGCGGGCCCTTTGGCGACCATCCGTGCCACGTGCGAGTTGGCCCACCAAGAGGTCAGCAGGAAATACACCGCCATCACCTGAGGTTACGATGCGATCTCCGGGTTTAACCAAATCGGGGTCTTCGATGAATTGAAGTAACGGGTTGATCGTGTTGTCACCCGACAGAATGGCACGTTGACCGGATGGTTGTATGGTCACAGGGATCTGGCTGGACGTGTCCGTCACAAGGATCACACGTGACGTTTCTTCGCCTACACCAGAAATGCGCCCGACAAGGCCAATACCATCCATTGCGGGCCATCCATCTAGGATACCGTCACGCGCCCCAACATTGAGGAGCACTGATTGGCGGAACGGAGAGCCTGAGTCTGCCATGACCACCCCCGTAATCCGCGTAAGCTGCGGGTCGAGTTGGACGTTGATCAAATCCCGAAGACGGGCGTTTTCTTGGTCGAGCTGAATAGCTGCTTCGCGCCAGCTTTTCATGTCCTGCAGTTCGCGGCGCAAATCGGAATTTTGTTGGGCAAGGCGTTGATAAGATTGAAAATCAGACAATAAGTTCGCGATCCCCGTGACAGGTGCCATTGCCCAGTCAAAGTTCGGCACTACAGCATCAATCACCATCATGCGAAAGCGCTCGACGCGGGGGTTGTCGATCCGCCAGATAAGAAACGTCGCGAGCATGAACAGCACCAGCAAACCGACCAACAAACGCCGGACGGGGCTTACGAAATCCTCTGATTGATGTCTATCGCGGGCCAAAACCTGCCCCTAATCCTAGCTGTCGTAGTCGATAACGTGACGCAATTGCGTCTCGTATTCCAGTGCCTTGCCGGTTCCAAGCGCAACACAGTTCAAGCTTTCATCCGCAACCGAGATCGCGAGGCCCGTTTGTTCACGCAGCGCAAGGTCGAGTTCACCGAGCAACGCGCCACCACCTGTCAGCATAACACCGCGATCAACGATGTCCGCTGCAAGGTCGGGTGGCGTGGCTTCAAGGGCCGTCATCACCGCTTCGCAAATCTGCTGAACAGGTTCTGCAAGGGCTTCGGCAACCTGCGCTTGGGAAATCTCGGTTTCCTTTGGCACACCGTTCAGTAAATCGCGACCACGGATCATCATGGACTGACCGCGACCATCATCAGGCATACGTGCTGTACCGATAGATGTTTTGATGCGCTCCGCTGTGGATTCACCAATCAACAGGTTATGCTGGCGGCGCAGGTAGGAAATGATCGCCTCATCCATGCGGTCACCACCAACGCGAACAGAACGCGCATAAACGATGTCTCCAAGGGACAGCACGGCGACCTCAGTCGTACCACCACCGATATCGACAACCATGTTGCCTGTCGGGTCAGTGATCGGCATGCCGGCACCAATGGCGGCTGCGATAGGTTCTGCAATCAGGCCGGCGCGGCGTGCACCAGCGGAAAGAACCGATTGACGAATAGCGCGTTTTTCAACGGGTGTGGCGCCGTGGGGCACACAGACGATTATTTTCGGCTTGGAAAAGGTGGATCGTTTATGCACTTTGCGAATAAAGTGTTTGATCATCTCTTCGGCGGTATCAAAGTCAGCAATAACACCTTCACGCATCGGGCGGATCGCGCTGATGGATCCAGGTGTACGACCCAACATCAGTTTCGCGTCTTCGCCTACGGCCAGTACTTTACGAATGCCGTCTTTCATATGGTAGGCGACAACGGACGGTTCCGACAGAACGATCCCTTTACCTTTGACATAGACCAGCGTGTTCGCTGTTCCGAGGTCGATTGCCATATCAGACGAAAAGAGATTGCCTAAGCCAAACATTACAGTGCCGTTCCCATAGAAAGTTCGTCCGCGACTCCCCTGTGGATACGGACCTGCGCGCTTATAGGGCGCGGGGGCATTGGGGGGAAGAGGGTGTTGCGTTCTAGGCGGCGTTATTCCGCCGCGATTTCGTCAAAGAACACACCACTTCGGGGGCTTCTGTCTGGGTTCAAACTGATTGAACTTAAGACTAATCCAAGATCAGGCGCATAGGTTTTCTCTGCCATGATTGGGTCACGACCATTGAGGACCATGTTTTCATGCAAAATCCAAATGTCATAAGTACATGTGCCGATTTGAATGGTATCAGACCTTAGGTATGTGATCGTCACAATACCCGTGTTTATAGACCGTTCGTTGGACCCAAGCGTCACGGCTGAGGTCCAAGTCATTGTATGATTGATCCGGTCGATGCCCGAGACGTCGGCATCGTAATCCAACGTTAGCGTCCCGGAATTCGAGACACGTTGGGTAACAGCCATCGGATGGGCATAGGTCGACGACACACTTAGCGGCACACCGTCTCGTTGTGTGACGCGGGCCTCGGTTAGGCCGTTGGGTGTTTGAGTTTGCACCGTCGAAAAGAATGGGTCGTTCCGCGTTAAGCGAATTCCGCTATCAAGTTCGGCATTTGTCGGGCAAGTATCTGCGCCTGCGGCGAGCGGGGTGGCCGCGGCGACAAGCGCCGCGGCGAGGGTGCGCGCGATTATTCGCCAGCATCCGTGTACTTGATACCTGCGGTATCGGACCCCGGAGCGGTCTTTTCGCGCTTCACAATCAATCGGTTAAGCGCGTTTATATAGGCCTTTGCGGATGCCACGACAGTGTCAGTATCCGCTGACTGACCCGTCGCGATGCGCCCGTCTTCTTCCATGCGAACGGAAACTGTCGCTTGCGCGTCGGTGCCCTCAGTGACGGCGTGAACTTGGTACAGTTGCAGGCGTGCCGTGTGGTCGAACAAGGCTTTGACGGCGTTGAACGTTGCATCAACAGGGCCGTCACCGGTGGCTTGGGTCGTGTGATCTTCCCCGTCTACCTCAAGAACCATCGTCGCTTTTTGCGGACCATTCATGCCACAAATAACGGTCAGGTCTTTCAGCTTCAGACGGTCATCTTCTGTGTCGTTTTGACGGATCAGCGCAATCAGGTCGTCGTCAAAGACTTCCTTTTTACGATCTGCCAGGTCTTTAAACCGTACGAAGACGTCTTTCAGTTCGTTGTCGCCCATCTCGTAGCCCAGCTTTTCCAGCTTATCGCGCAGCGCGGCGCGGCCAGAGTGTTTGCCCAGCGGCAGGGACGTGCCGGACAGGCCGACATCCTCGGGGCGCATGACCTCAAACGTTTCGCGGTTTTTCAGCATGCCGTCTTGGTGGATGCCGGATTCATGGGCGAATGCGTTCTTGCCGACGATGGCTTTGTTGAACTGAACGTTGAAGCCGGACACAGTCGCGACGCGGCGCGAGATGTTCATGATTTTGGTGGTATCAACACCGGTTCGGAATGGCATAACGTCCTTGCGGACCTTCATTGCCATGACGACTTCTTCGAGTGCGGTGTTGCCGGCGCGTTCGCCCAAGCCATTGATCGTACATTCAATTTGGCGCGCGCCGCCTTGAACGGCGGCCAGCGAGTTCGCCGTCGCCATGCCCAGATCGTTGTGACAATGGGTTGAGAAAATGACCTCGTCAGCGCGGTCGACTTCGGCGATCAAACGTTTGATCAGATCGGCGGATTCCACAGGTTCGGTATAGCCTACGGTGTCTGGAATGTTGATCGTGGTCGCGCCTGCCTTGATCGCGATATCTACGGTGCGTTTCAAGAAATCCCATTCGGTGCGGGTCGCGTCCATGCTGGACCACTGCACGTTGTCACACAGATTGCGGGCGTGGGTGACGCAGTCGTGGATGCGTTCCGCCATTTGATCCATGTCGAGGTTCGGGATCGCGCGGTGCAGCGGCGAGGTGCCGATGAACGTATGAATTCTTGGGCGTTTTGAGTGCTTTACAGCTTCCCAGCAGCGGTCGATGTCTTTGAAATTCGCCCGCGAAAGCCCACAAATCTGGGCGTTTTTGGACAGTTTGGCGATTTCGGAGACGGCGTTGAAGTCGCCCTCGGATGCGATGGGGAAGCCGGCTTCGATAATATCGACGCCCATTTCATCCAGCATCTCTGCGATTTCCAGCTTTTCGTCGTGGGACATTGTTGCGCCGGGGGATTGCTCGCCGTCGCGCAGGGTCGTGTCAAAGATCAGAACTTGATCGGTCATTTTGGTATTTCCTTGATTTCCTTAGTATTTCTTGGCGCGTCTCACCCTCTGAGCGGTCGCGCCGAAGGGCACGCTCAGAGGCGACTAAGGAGGAGGCCGAGGAGGGCCTGAGTATGAGCAATAGTGTTCATGCGGGCGACTATAGCCCAGAGCGCGGAATTGAAAAGGGGGGATTTGCGGAAAAATCGAGCAGTGATTTCCGATGCACAACACGTACACAACCTGTACACATTGCGTATGTACACGCGCACTGCCCCTAATCCGCCTTTTCGCCAACTATTTCAGGACGATCCCGCATTAGCGGAGGCGTTTGATGTGATGTGTACAGCGTTTGCGGGGATGGAAGGGCGGATTGACCCACCTTCGTCGCTGAAATCGATGACCTTGGAGAGCTTGCGTCGGACAGCAGGCGAGGCCGAGGTTTGGGCGGCGGGGGACCCGGTGATCGGCACCGTGGTCCTGACGCCAAAGGAGAAAGTTTTGTACGTCGGGAAACTGGCGGTGCTGGACCAACGCCGAGGTGTAGGGCGCGGGCTAATGGCGCTGGCCGAAGAACGGGCGGTGGCGCTGGGGTATGAGTGGTTAGAGTTGGAAAGCCGTGTGGAACTGGTTGAAGTTCACGCGGTGTTCAAACGGCTGGGGTTTCGTGAGGTGATGCGAACGACGCATGAGGGGTATCAAAGGCCGACGAGTGTGGTGTTTAGGAAGAGGGTTGGGTGATGTGTATCCGCAGCGAAAGTCCGCTCTCAGTCGATTCTGTTGAAAAACAATGTGTTGCGAGCGCAGAAAGTACGATTCTCAACACAGCGCGAGCGCCTTTCTGATCAGGCTTTGCACGCTTGCTGCGGTGCAGGAAAGATCTTCGCTAGTTTGCGG
>NZ_FXYD01000007.1 GCF_900185015.1 Octadecabacter ascidiaceicola
AGAAGCCTAAAAACAGCCGCGCTTTCCGGGCGAGACATGCACTTCGTTGCCCGATCCAAGATTTCTTACGTGCAACGGCGCTTGCCATCGTAATTACTCAACCCTACGAATAACTCTTCGAATACTCACCATAGTAGCTGCCATAGCGCGTGGCACCGCCGTAGCTTTTGGCTTTCTTGCCGTCGATCTTTGTCAGGATTAATCCGGTCAAGCTCAGGCCAGAATTGGAGATTTCTGCTAATCCAGCTTCCACAACCACAGTGCGCGTCGAGTCCCATGAAACCGCGAATAGGATCGCGTCGGCCTGTTGTCCGATGATACGCGCGTCAGTCACAGGAAGCACAGGCGGGGCGTCAATGATCACGTGGTCATATTTTTCGCGCGCCTCTGCGATAAGGTCTTTAAACTCTTGTGATGAAAGGAAATCTGCAGCGTTGGCTTTCATCCGGACACCAAGCATGAGGTCGAACCCCAACCCATCGACGGAGACTTTACTCTCGGCAAACGTCATAGAGTCCGCATGATCTACCGCCTTGACCTGAACCCCGTCAAAATACTGGCCGAGTGTGTTTTTGCGAATGTCGCCTTCCATAAGCAAAACGGATTTTCCCATGCCCGCGAGGCTGTGCGCAAGAGAGATTGATGTGGTTGTTTTCCCCTCGCCTGGCACCGAGGACGTCATCAGGATGACGCAGGGTTCTGCTTTCGGGTTGGCGAGCAAGAGAGATGTTCTGAGGTTTCGAACAGCCTCGTAGAATGGTGTGTTTGATTTGGCTTTAAGGAAGGGCAGCAATTTGTCGCGCTTCTTGATTGGGGCCATTGGGATCTGGCCAAGGACAGATCGACCAGCCAGTTTTTGTAGATCGGAGGCGGTTCGAATGCCGCCTTTGTTCATCTCGCGAAGTAAGGCGAGGCCAGCGCCCAGCATTGCACCCAATATTCCGGTTAAGGCGGTGATTATCATAACTCTTGGGCTGGATGCGCGTAGTGGCTCAACAGCGGGGGACAAAAGGCGGGCATCCGCTTGCTGCGTTCCTTGTTGAACTTCAGCTTCTTTTAGTCGCGTCAGAAAGTATCCGTAGATTTCCCCAGTGGCTTCGGACTCCCGTTGAAGTTGCTGCAGTGTAAGAAGGTCGCGCGACTCATTGGCTACTTCTTCTTCAAGGTTGGAAATTGCAACTTCCAATGTCGCTTTCTGTGATTGGGTTTGCTCCAAGTCAGATTGCGCGCGACCACGTTCAAGGTCGAACATGTCGGTAAACCGCGCGCGATCGCCCGCGTTCGTACCAATCGTCGGGAACAGTTGCGCAAGAATACGGTTATCAAAGTCGGCGACATCGTCTTGCGTAGCGGTGACAGGGTCAAACGAGTTAAACATGCTCAACAAGGCTTGCCGCTGTGTGATGATCGCTTCCAAAGCAACCAGCCTATCGCGCAGCTCTTTCACTTGCCTGTTCTTAGCGATCAGCGCTTCTGGGCTCACCAGTTCAATCCCAGCGGCAAAGTCCTTTACCGCCAGTTCAGCTTCATTCAGTTCATTCTGAAGCTCGACAGTGCGCACTGCAAGAAACTCAATCGCTTCAACAGATTGCTCCTCTTTGTAGAGAAGTTGATCGTTGATGTATGTCTGAGCGAGCGCGTTGGCCAAAGATGTGGATTTTTCTGCTGAGCCACTAGACACCCCAATCTCAAACACCAGACTTTGCCGGGGGTTGGTGACGGTCAACCTGTCCCGCAGCCGATCAACGGCAATCCGGATTAGTTCTTCTTCGGAATACGCCCTTGGCTCTGGCACTCCCAAGACCATGTTGCGAACACCAGCGATACTAAACGGGCTGACCTCTGCCAACTGCGGGTTGAACTCAGGATCATTCGTCAGGTCTTCGGCCACGACAAGGCGACGCAGCAATTGCCGTGATCTAATCAGGAAGATTTCGGTGTTCAAAGACGGCTGCTCTGCAGAAAGCCCTCCAACCAGTGCATCAAGATCAGTGGCCTGGGACTGGTTGCTCTCGATCGAAACAGTCGCCGTCGAAACGTAGACCCGCTCAGCAACCTTCGTCGCATAAAGGAAACCCAGCGCACCAAAGACCAGCATCAAAGCAGCAATCAACCACTTGCCGCGCCAGACTGTTCGAACCAGTTGACCAAGGTCAATTTCGTCGTTGCTATTTTCCATCAACCAAAACTCTTTGAAAGGATCACGTTAGTTCGTTGCCGCGTTCACACCGGAAAGGATAAGCGACGGCACCATTTGCTGAACGACGCGGTTCCAGCGGGTCACCGGCTGTTCGGCGACGAAGACGACATCGTTGGGGCGCAGCTCGAACCGTGTGGCCAAAACCATGTTCACTACGTTCGACCCATCCAGATGCCACGCTGTCACCTGCCCGTTGTTGTTCGCATCGCGCAGCACATAAATCTGACCAGGGTTGCCTGTGGACTCCGCCACACCACCCGCCTCAAACAATGCGTCCGCAAGCGTCGACTGACGCTCGAACGGCATCGCAAATCTGATCTGCTCGCCCACTTCACCGGTCATATATACGTAATCCCGCTCAACCGCTTCGATCTCTAGACGGTCACGGAAATTGCTACGCTCTTCGGCAAGCTGGTCGCGACGAATGGCAATCTCAGCAGACAGCTCATTCAGCGCGTCAGTCCGTGCAGAGCGGCGTAACTCGGCCACTCTAATTTGCTGCTCGAAATAGGCTTCGGCGCGATCAAGCCGGAATTGGGTGTCGACAAATACGCTATCACCATCCAAAAGCTCCAGCCGCTGCAACTGGCTGTTGTTGTTCAGCTGATCCAGCGGGATCTGGTACAGCTCACCTCCGCGATAAATCCGCACGGACGCAAACTCAGGATCCGCGGTCTCAACACCACCAACCGCCGCCAGCGCTTCGTTCAGGTATACTGGCCCAAGTCGGATTGGAATTACGGCAGGGTCACGCACGGCACCCCCAATGGACACCCTCTGTGAATTGAACTCCGAAATCTCAACGCTGAAGGATGGGTCAATCTGGTTTTCAATGAGCTTGCTGAAAATCGCATCTTCCGCCGCACTCAACGTCGCGCCACCAACTTGCACACGCCCGACATCTGGGATCGTGATCGACCCGTCATCTTGCACCGTGTAGCCTTGGCGACGGTTCTGCGAGGCCAGAAGCCCGCTCAATTCTTCGACTGAATTACCCCCGGCAGGTGTGGCCAAAACTAGCACATCACCAACGCCAATCTGGTACGGCCCGCGCGTTACGTTTGGCGGCGTGCGCAACTGCAACGGCGCCGGACGAAGCTCAGCTTGCACCGGTGCTTCGGGGAGTGCACCCAATCCGCGCAACCCCTGCCCCATGCCCGCAGTCGCATCAAATGCAGACGGAAGCTGCCGCGGGACATAGCGTGACCCACGGTTGGCGTCGAGCAAGGAAACACTTGTCAAAGGAACAACTTGAACTGCCGCATCGCCTTCGCCTTGACGGATTTCTGCGGGAATGTAGGCAACCCCACATGCGGACAAAGAAAGGAAGAAAAGGACAGCAAAACGACGCACGTTCGGGTTCTCCGGTAAGTTTCATCTGGCGTACCAAACAATACTAAAACTTTAAAGCGTTAATGACGGCAAAATTCCGCCTTGGACCAAACGGAAAAGCCGCCAAATTTGATCCTTACAAAAACCATTAGAATTCAGTACAAATACCCAAGCTTCATTGTGCCATCCGTTCGATATTTTGACCGCCCCATCCCAAAGCGAGAGCAGACGTTGTTAAACTTCTTCAAGAAAAAATCCGCGCCTTCAAAACCAGCGGACGATCGCCCATGCGCACCCGACTCACCTGTTAGTATTATTGGGGATGTTCACGGTTGCCTGAACCTCGCCCAAAGCCTCTATGAAAAGCTCGGCGCAGAAGACCAAGTTGTCTTCGTCGGTGACTTTGTTGATCGTGGTGAAAACTCTGCAGATACCCTCATCTGGCTACGTGATCGTCAGCGCGCAAACCCTGATCGCGTGACCTGCCTTATGGGCAACCACGAAGTCATGATGATCGAGTTTCTCGATGATCCAGCAAAGCGCGGCGCACGCTGGCTATCCCACGGAGGACTACAGACTCTCGCCAGTTTCGGCGTGCCCGGTGCGCGAGAAATCATGCAACCTGATGAACTGATGGCGGTTAGTGCGCAGCTAAAAGAGGCGATGCCCGATGGTTTGGAAGACTGGATTCGCGCCCTGCCGACAAGCTGGAACAGTGGTAACCTTTGGGTGGTTCATGCAGGGGCCAACCCTGAACTGCCGATGAACAGCCAAAGCGAAAAAACATTCCTTTGGGGCAGCGGTGCGTTCCTACGCGAAGCCCGAACTGACGGTATCTGGGTCGCCCACGGTCACACCGTTGTTGATACACCCGAACAACGCGCCTCGAAGATTTCGACGGACACAGGTGCCTATCACTCCGGACGCCTCACCGCCGCACGATGCTTGCCCAACGGCGAAGTCTATTTCATTCAGGCGACGAACTAGGTTGACGTCGGCCCAAGCCCCCTGCCCTCGTCAATTGCGGTTTGCAGCGCTTCAATCTCGACACTGCGTTCCTGATCACGGCGAATGAGGTCGCGGACGTAATCGCTGGAGTTGGAAAAACGTCCGCCCTCAGATTGCCGTTCCACCCAGGCTTTCATCTGCTCTGGAAGTGATATGTTCATTGTCGCCATGATGGGCCTCCTGCTGAGAATTTATGGCAAAGATTGCCAAAAGTCAAAATTTTTCATTCTCAGCCTCTTTCTTTTTGAGGGGTTAGCAAAAGTTGACAGCTGTCAACTTTGCGCCCCGTTCAGCAAAGCCATCACCATCGGCCCCTCAGAAAACTGCCCCTCTTGCGCCTTACGCGCAAGGCTACGCAAGTAACCACCCGGACTGTTAATCTCACTAATCCGCTGCAAAATACACGCCGTCACAACGGCCGCTCGCTCCGGCCCCATCGCTTGGCTAGCTTCATGGTATCCACTCGGTGAAATCCCCATCATACCCCGAACAAACTGCGCGGCCCTCACGAAACTATGCCAATCCCTGATCTCCCCATCAGCATACGGCAGCAAATCAGGACAGGCCTTAACGATCAGCGCGAGCGGAAGTTGACAGCTGTCAACTTGAACCGGTTCATCACTCCCCTGCCCTTCACCTTCTTGCTTTTCTAAGCAAAGTTCAGAATCAGAAGGTTCTTTATTTGAATTCTGAAAAGGACGCTCAATATCGTCGTCACTGCCGCTCATATTATCTGTTTCAATGAATAACCAAGCTGTCACACGAGACAGAATTTCACTCGCAACAGCGGCCATTTCCTCAAGCTCAGTCGCCACCAATTTACGGCGCATCGTCTTGTGAACTTCCATGAGGTCCGCCAGCGCACCGTCCCAGTCTCCGCTCAGCCCCTCTTCTTGCCCATAGAGAGCGAACTTCAACGCATCGCGCTTCAGCAAGGTGACATCAGTCCGCAGGGCCTTGATACGATCAGCTGCGGCCTCAGCCTCAGCTGCATTGCTTGCGAACTCCCCTGCCCTCGTGAGCAGCGGACGCAAGTCAAACCCGAACGCCCGCATCACTTCACCAGAGCGATCCTTATGCGCGTAGCGCTTCCCGTTGGGGCTATCACGGCGCACGATGACGCCCGCCTGTACAAGCGCCGCAACATGACGGCGCAGCGTGCTCTCGGCCATCCCGTGCGCCCGTTCTGCCAAGGCGCGATTAGACGGAAACACGACCAACGACGCATTATCGCCCAGCGAATTACCCTGATGGAACGACAGCAATGCGTTCAAAACTGTCAAATCTCGATCGCTGAGGTTGTAGGCATGACGCGCCGTGCAAAGCTGACGAAACACCTCCCATTTGTTCACATGGGGCAAAGGCGCAGCCGCCTCAGCCGCCTCCAATGCTTGAATTAAGCCAGCCGTTACCTGCCGGCTCCCGAAGGGAGTCGATGAAATGTGGTGCATATTGCTTTTCACGGACAAGTTTATGCATTCGCCGCCAAGGACGTTGTTGACAGGAGTCAACGAGAAGACCTATTCTGCAATTGTCTAGATTACAGCGGGGCCTCTTGAGATTTCGATCTTGGGGGGCTTTTGCTTTTTAGCCTGCCTTAATGTGCCTCCTTAAATTTCGTTACTGCTCAGACGCGGGATGCGCCTATTCCTCGCGCGGGCGTTTCAGCCAATCGCGGTGAATCTGGGTTAAATTGTCCGCCAGCCAATCGTCAAAGCCGCCATTGCCATCGCGGGGCAGGGCGATCGTGACCTTGTCATCAGAACGGGTCACTTTGCCGATCTCAAAGCCGTTTTCGCTAACGACTTTCTGGGATGAACTTGGGTTCGTTTTGGGTGGCTGTTTAGGCTTGGGCGCGGTGTCGGAATTCACAGCGTCCCAGGCCGCATTAAAACGGTCCTCGGAGGCGTTGCCAGTCGCGCCAATGTTGATCTCACCGACCATGTCTTCCGCAGGAACAGTGATTGTTTCGTAGTTCGCAGCGAACTGTAGCCACCGGTCACGACCAATACTTGGCGCCGCTCCAATCGCTTCGATCACATCGATCGGGATCCGGTCCGCGACGGACAGCATGCGCGAGATAAGGGTTTTATCCACGTTCAACGCATCGCAGATCGCCTTGCGGTCGTAATCGGCGGCCTGCATCTGACGTGCAAAATTACATTTCTCGATAAAGCTGAGGTCGCGCCTCGCGGTGTTTTCCTGACCCTGCGCCATGACCAACGCACGATCATCGAGATCGCGGATCATCGCTTTTGCGTCTAAACCCAAATCGCGCAAAGCCAACACACGACGGCGGCCATAAACGATTTGGTAACGGTCCGCGTCATCAGGGTGCGGGCGCACCAAAATGGGAACCTGTTGCCCGTACTCCTTAAGGGAGGCCATCAGGCGCGCATGCTCGTCGCTGTCATGCTCAAGCCGGTCCGTTAGACCACCCGCACCAATCAGGTTCGGGTCCAAATCGACCACCGCACGGCTCTTTAAGGCTGCAATAGACTCGCTAACGGCGCCAATCGCGCCGGTGGCATAGCGTGGGCGGGCAGGGTCAACGCGTGTGGGGTGCGGGGCAGGGGTGTCCCCATCCGCAACCGGAGTCATCAATCCTTTAAGAAGGTCTTTACGCGCCATCGCCACGCCCCCACGCTGCCTGAACCAAATCTTCGAGTTCGCCATTCACAGCGTTCAGGCTTTCCATGGCGCGTTCATAGGTGGTTCGGGTAAACTGACCCTTTTCCACCTCATAAAGCGTCTGCTTAGTGATTCCTGCGTCTGAAATAGCCGTTGATTTCAACACAGTATGGTTAAGAACATGTTCACCAAACATAGATCGCATGAAACTAACCATCTGGTTCTGCGGCCCATCGCCTGGTTCATAGCGGGTCACAACATAGCGCAGCCAGTCATAGGACATATCGCCCCCCGCATCGGCCACAACGCCAAGTAAGTTCGATGTCATCAGCAAAAACTGACACATCGACATCACGTCGAGCATTTGCGGGTGGACAGTGACAAGGATAGCAGTCGCCGCAGACAGAGCGGACATGGTTAGGAAGCCCAATTGCGGCGGGCAATCCATGATCACGACGTCATAATCAGACTCTACTTCAGCCAAACACTCGCCTACGCGGGTGAAGAACAGGCTGCCGTCACGGGCTGCGAGCGCACGCGGGGTCTCATGTTCGAACTCCATCAAGTCGAGGTTGCCGGGTACCAGATCGAGGTTGGTGAAGTAGGTTTTCTGGATCACTTGCGACAGAGGGACAGGATCCTCATAACGAATCGCGTCATAAAGCGTGCCGCCATCCAGCAGGTCAAATTCCGGCTGGAACCCATGCAAGGCAGACAGGCTGGCCTGTGGGTCAAGGTCTATGGCGAGGACTTTGTAGCCATCAAGCGCCATCTTCTGCGCGAGGTGTGCTGCAGTGGTCGTTTTGCCGGAGCCACCTTTGAAGTTGATGACCGTAATCACCTGAAGTTTGTCTCCGTCCCGGCGCCCCGGAAGGTAGGTTCCTGGTGATTTAGTGCCTATTTCAAGCGTCTCACGCAGATTTTGGATGTCCTCAGGGGAGTAATACCGACGACCGGCCGCACGGATCTCGGGCGAGGGGCCTTTGCCATCAAGGTGGAGCTTACGCAGGTAAGCATCCTTGACGCCCAACAGGTCCGCGACCTCACCACTGGTGAATTTACGCAAAGACCGACGCGCGTCTGGCGGGAAAAGTTGGGCACGGTGCTGTTGCAACTGCGCTGACAAGCGTGCAGCGTGATCGCCAACTAGCGTATCAATCCGTGCGGAATGGTCTTTCATCTCGTCCTCGCGTCCCGTTTCCGCCGGAATAGAGACTGTTTTGCACGAATAGCGCCTGTCTCTCACCTTCGTTTCTTGGCCGTGGCCCTCTTTGGGGCGTGTTGTTACGGCGGAAAACGTTTTATTCTTCTGCTTGCGTAACTAGTTGCCGGATAATTGTGATTCCGGCAAGGATTAATTGCGGTGTCGCTACCATATCTAGTGAGTTCCGCACATCAAACGCCTAGTCCCGCGCGGTCAACCGCCGCTTGACCCTCACGTAAGTAGACAAATGCACCTAAGAAGTTTATTAAAAATCAGCCCCTTGTAGAGAGTGATCGAGTTCTATGCTGAATGCATTGCCCCGCCGGATGAAGCGCATGGTTTTGTTGACCGCAGATATTCTGTTGGTGCCAATCGCGCTCTATGCAGCCTATGTGCTGCGCTACGGAACGGCAGTTCCGTTTGAGCGACTGTCGGCGGACTGGCCGATTCTGTTGACAACATTTGCCGCCGCGCCCTTCATCATCGTCTTTTGCCGCCTGCCATGGATCAAGCTTTCGACGCTGGATTTTCGCGGCGCGCTGCGGATCGCCGCTGCAGCTGGCATTCTTGCTATCATCGCATCGCTAGCCAGCGTCGCACTGAGCATCGGGTCGCCAAGATCGATTCCGGGGATTTTTGCGGTCTCGTTTTTTATTCTTTCTTTCTTTGGACGCGTAGGTGCAATTCTCGGGCTACAACAGCTCGCTAAGTCGCGCACTGCGACGCCTGTCGCGATTTTTGGGGCAGGGGCCGCGGGTATTCAGCTTTCGTCTGCGTTGCGCCAGAGCCCTGAAGTTGTGCCAGTTTGCTTCGTCGATGATGACCCGTCGTATCGCGGCCTTAACATTGCCGGCCTTCGCGTTCGTTCACGCGATGGACTGAAACGGATGGTGGCGAACGGGCAGGTTTCCCGCGTCCTGGTTGCGATCCCGTCGATGGACCAAGCAGGCATTTCGCGCATTGTGGAAGAGCTGGGCGATCTGGGCGTCGAAATCCAAGTTCTACCATCCTTTGTCGACCTAATTTCTGGCCGCAGCAAAGAGCTTAAACTTGTCGCGCCAGAGGCGCTTCTTGGGCGCGAGAAGGTGAACCTTGATTTGCCTGTCGTCGCGAAATCATACGCGGGGCGTACTGTGATGGTGACGGGGGCAGGGGGCTCAATCGGGTCTGAATTGTGCAAACAGCTGCTCGAATGTAACCCCGAACGCATCGTGCTGTTTGAGCAGAGCGAATACGCGCTGTACGAAGTTGAAGCGGCGCTTAGGGCAGGGGCCGCGCAAAAGAACGTCGAAGTCGTCGCGCGGCTTGGGTCTGTTTGTGACCGTCAGCGCGTAGATGATGTTTTGCAGAACCAGAACGTTGAGATCGTCCTACACGCCGCCGCCTATAAGCATGTGCCGTTGATCGAAGAAAACGAGATTGAGGGCGCGCGTAACAATATCCTTGGCACTAAAACGCTGGCTGAAGCTGCGATGGCGGCCGAGGTTGAGCGGTTCATTCTCGTGTCCACCGACAAGGCCGTGCGACCGACGAATATCATGGGCGCGACCAAGCGTCTGGCGGAACTTGTTCTGCAAGACCTTGCGACACGGTCCGTCAAAACGCGCTTTTCGATGGTGCGGTTTGGGAATGTGCTGGGGTCTTCCGGGTCAGTCCTGCCGCTGTTTCAAAAGCAAATTCGACATGGTGGCCCTGTTACCGTTACGCACCCTGACGTTACGCGGTTTTTCATGACCATCCCAGAAGCATCGCGGCTGGTGTTGCTGGCTGGTGCGTTTTCCAAGGGCGGCGATGTGTTTGTTTTGGATATGGGCAAGCCGATGCGCATCATCGACATCGCACGCCGCATGATTGAAATGTCCGGTGCGACCGTTCAATCACCGACCAACCCCGGCGGGATTGAGATAAAAGTCACCGGCCTGCGCCCCGGTGAGAAGCTTTATGAAGAGCTGCTAATCGACAATGCATCTTTGACTGAAACGCCCCACGAAAAGATCCTGCGGGCCGAAGAAGAGAAGCACAGCGAAATCATGACAGCACGGATGTTGATGGGATTCGAAGCAGCTGTTGACGCTGCGAATACCGAAGAGGTTCGCGCGCTCGTGGCTGAGTATGCCAGTGGGTATCACATTCCAGATCATGCTGAGCCTGCTAAAGCTTAAGCACTGACCAGTTCAACAATACTGACATACTCAAATTCAACGAGTTTTTACGGCGTGTATCGTACTCCGATACTTGTGCGATTATTCTCATATCGCCCCCAAACGCTCACAGATGAAGCGATTGATGAGGCGTTAAATTCAGCCTGAAATGCGCGGTAGAACGCGTTCCCGTTGGCTTCCGTGAAGCCACTTACGCTGGCAGTGCAGACGAGGCGTCCATGACGATCAGGTTCTGATGGTAATCCTACACCTGTGCGGCCCATGTCTTTCCCGCCAATTGACCGTCGTCCACCTTCAATTGAACGCGCGAAATAATGACGCCTGCCACTGGTTGGTTCTGGAGTGTAGCCCGAACTGTTCAGTATGCTTGTTGAATTGGATTCACCCAAAAATTGAGCAATGCACGCCTTTCCAGCCGCGCGTCCAAACGAAGCAAATTGCGCCGCATTCGGCGAGACAGCGTTTGTTGATTGATCTGTGGAAGTGGGTCCTTCCGAGACGCACCCTGCTAGCCCGATAGTTCCCAGTAATACAACTAATTTACTTGTCACGCGCATTTCCTCTTTTCAGTTTATCTGGAATTTTCCCGGCACTATCGGGACCTAATTGTAAAACGACACTGCCATTTTCGGTTTCATAACAATGTATTGGAACGTATCACTACTGTGGGTTTCTTTCCTGTTGTTGTATACCCCAATCCATTTAGCCGCCTAGCCACTTGCCTCCGGGCCCTAACAAATTCTTCCCAACCGAGAGACTCTTTAGATCGGAAAATGTTCTGCCGGGATGGACGTCGCTCAACTGGCGTAAAATGTCACACAGATGAAATTACGCCTTTCCGGAAAATGAAAAGGGGCACATCGAAAGATGCGCCCCGTATTCGTTTTGCCTAAGTCCCACGTTTAGAAGTGTGCGGACTTAGCACCTGCTGGCTTTTCAACCGGTGGGGCGAACTTGGTCAGGTCGATGCCCTCAACCGCGTCGATGTATTCGTCCAGCGTTGGGGTGCGCCCCAAGATCGCAGAGAGCACGACGACTGGCGTTGACGCCAACAGCGACTCGCCCTTCTTTTCGCCGGAGTCTTCAACAACACGGCCTTGGAACAGGCGTGTGGAGGTCGCGAGAACCGTGTCACCCCTAGCGGCCTTTTCCTGGTTGCCCATGCAAAGGTTACAGCCCGGACGTTCGAGGTAGAGAATGTTCTCATACTCGGTACGTGCGGTGTTTTTTGGCGCTGCATCGTCAAATTCAAAACCGGAGTACTTTTGCAGAACTTCCCAGTCGCCTTCTTCCTTCAACTCGTCAACGATGTTGTAGGTCGGGGCGGCGAGAACCAGCGGCGCCTTGAACTCAACCTTACCGGCATCCTTTTCGAGATTACGCAGCATTTGTGCGACGATCTTCACGTCACCCTTGTGCACCATGCAAGAGCCGACAAAACCAAGGTCAACCTTCTTTTCCGCACCGTAGTAGGAAATTGGGCGGATGGTGTCGTGGGTGTAGCGCTTGGATACATCCGCGTTCTGCACGTCAGGGTCCGCGATCATCGGTTCAACGATGGCGTCCAGATCAACGACAACTTCGGCGAAGTATTTGGCGTTGTCATCCGGCGCGAGCGCAGGCTTTTCACCGGACCTAATTTCGGCGATGCGTTTATCGGCAATCGCGATCAGACCTTTGAGCATCTCAACGTCGTTATCCATGCCCTTTTCGATCATTATATTGATCCGCGATTTCGCAATCTCAAGCGAACCGATCAGCGTTTCATCCTCGGAGATACAGATAGAGGCCTTCGCCTTCATCTCTGCGGTCCAGTCGGTGAATGTGAAGGCTTGGTCAGCCAGCAGGGTGCCGATGTGAACCTCAATCACGCGGCCTTGGAAGACGTTGTCGCCGAACTGTTCCAGCATCTGCAGCTGCGTCGCGTGCACCACATCGCGGAAGTCCATGTGGTCGGCCATTTGGCCTTTGAACGTCACCTTCACGGATTCAGGAA
Source organism: Octadecabacter ascidiaceicola (assembly GCF_900185015.1). Taxonomy (GTDB): domain Bacteria; phylum Pseudomonadota; class Alphaproteobacteria; order Rhodobacterales; family Rhodobacteraceae; genus Octadecabacter; species Octadecabacter ascidiaceicola. Next base: position 12,534 of record NZ_FXYD01000007.1, read on the forward strand.
TCGGCATCGTCGCCTCACCCGTTGCCAGCGCAAGCGCCACCGTGCCGGAGTCAGCGCCGAACGCTACACCCTTAGACATACGTGTGTGGCTGTCGCCGCCGATGATGATCGCCCAGTCGTCAACCGTGATGTCGTTCAGCACCTTGTGAATAACGTCGGTCATCGCGTGGTAAACGCCCTTGGGGTCACGCGCGGTGATCAGGCCGAACTTATGCATGAACGCCATCAGCTTTGGCGTGTTTTCCTGCGCCTTGAAGTCCCACACAGACGCCGTGTGGCAACCAGACTGGTAGGCACCATCGACGTTCGGAGACAGCACAGTCGCGGCCATCGCCTCAAGCTCTTGGCTGGTCATCAGGCCAGTTGTGTCTTGGGATCCGACAATATCAACGCCGACGCGGGTATCAGAACCGGCATACAGGGTCGCGCCTGGACGCACACCAACAGCATTCGCGTTGAAGATCTTTTCAACCGCCGTCAGGCCTTGGCCCTCGTGAACCACTTCTTTGGACGGTGCGAAAGCTGACTCAAGCTCAATCCCCAGCGCCTCACAGGCCACGCTTTGCAGTTTCTTACCGAAGACGATTGCGTAAGACCCGCCCGCCTTCATGAATTCGACCTTCTGCGGCGTGAACGAGGGGGACATGTCCACCAGCTCTTCCTCGCCGGTCTCATCAAACAGCTTTTTCTCTTTGGTGTTGATGGTCAGAACCGTGCCCGTCGCAACAGAATACTTTTCCTCAAGTACGGCGTTGCCGTCATTGTTCAGGATTGGCTTGCCGTTTTCATCGACCTTCTTAACCCAGTTTTTCAGATCGACACCGATACCACCGGTCACGCCAACAGTCGTCAGGAAGATCGGGGAAATCCCGTTCGTACCCGCAACAACAGGGGCGAAGTTCACGAATGGCACATAGGGGCTGGCCTGCTTACCAGTCCAAAGGGCGACGTTGTTCACACCAGACATGCGGGATGAGCCAACGCCCATCGTGCCTTTTTCAGCAATCAGCATCACGCGCTTGTCAGGGTGCTGCTTTTGCAGCTCCTTTATTTCCACCTGTGCTTCTGGGGTGATCATACATTGGCCGTGCAATTCACGGTCAGCACGCGAATGCGCTTGGTTGCCTGGCGACAGCAAGTCGGTCGAAATATCGCCTTCACCAGCGATATACGTGACGACTTTAACTTCTTCTTCAACGTCTGGCAGCTTGGTAAAAAACTCAGCCTTGGCGTAGCTTTCAAGAATGTCGCGCGCGACAGCGTTGCCCGCATCTAGAGCAGCTTTTAGACGATCGGTGTCAGCGTCATACAAGAACACTTGGGTCTTCAACACGTCAGCCGCTTGGCCAGCAATCGCTGCTTCATCACCGAGCGCAAGGTCGAGCAAGACATCAACAGACGGGCCGCCCTTCATGTGCGACAGCATCTCAAACGCGAACTCGGTTGAGATTTCCGGCACATCAGCAGTACCCAAAATGATCTCTTTCAAGAACTGCGCCTTAACGCCAGCCGCGCTGGTTGTGCCCGGAAGCGTGTTATAAATCAGGAAGTTAAGGGACTGCTCACGGTGCTCGTGACCCTTGTCCTTAATCTGCGCAATGATTTCCTGCGTCAGCTCGGCACCATCAATCGGCTTCGGGCTCAGGTCCTGCTTTTTACGTGTTTCAATTTCTTCTAGGTAGGCTGCATAAAGGCTCATAATCGTCTCGATTTCTAAGTTATATGTGGCGTGGTTGGCCCAACATCAGCGTACTGCCTGAGCGGGCGAAATGATTGTATGCAGCGGTATACGGAAAGGCAGGGAATTGCAAGGTGGTGATGTGGGCCTAAACACCACGCTCGGCCATCCGCCTTAGCTCGTCAGAAATCTCCAACTCCAACAAGGCCCTTCGACCTCTGGCCATCAGATCAGCCTCATCTGCAAAATCCAAAACAAGCCTCGCGAGATGTCTCATCTCCAACAGGTCATCTTCTGCGAACGGCAGAGGTTGTCCTTGGTTTTTAGCATGGTTCATTCGCTTGGCGATCTGTGTCACGTTGTTGCCAACTTTATTCAACGCACCCTTCATGGACAACAATGCCTCGGCCAGATCCGCATCGGGCATCGCCATGCCATTGGTGTTACGGATCACGTTGCGCAGCGCTTCGCTGCGGTTGCGGATGCCTGCTTCTTTCAGCTTGGCGTCGAACTGGGCGAGGTCCGTAGGTGAGACACGGCATACAATAACCTCGGTCCTGCTACCTCTCTCGACCTGGATTTCCCGCATGAGCTGCGCGCAACGGTAAACCGTGCGCACCGTGACGCCATATTCGCGCGCAAGCACCTGCGGGCGAACACCCTCCCTGACTTTTTTGGCGATGGATTGACGGGTTGTGTGATCTAATCTACGGGTCATTTGTCGCAAATGTCATACGTTGCTATTTCCTGCCACCCTCACACAACCGAAATCACATCTTTTTTGCGGGCCGTGGAGCAAAAGTGGACCTGTCGCGGTTTGATGTCACTCCTTTGATAGCATTAACTGCAACAAAGGAGACTGACTATGGGACTGAAACGGACGGACGAATTCCGCCAAGATGCGGTGCGTATTGCGCTGACCAGCGGGCTGACACGCCAGTAGGTGGCCGACGATCTTGGCGTTTGGATGTCGACGCGAGGTGCGCATCCTCAAGGAGGAGAGAGAGACATCCTAAAGTTGCGCCGTGAAGCAATTGATCCAGTGGATCAAATGTAGGCGATAACGTTACCCAGTTCTTCGCGGGCCTAAAGCAATGAGATTTAGGTTTGTTGAAGAACTCCGTATAGCTTTCCGGCCAAGCGCTTATGTCATGTTGTCGGTGTAAGCGTGCGTGGGTTGCGGGCTTTCCGCATCCGACCAGCCTGCCGCCAGCAACGATCTGATCTGGTCACGCTGGCGCACATTAAAGACCAAAAAGTAATCAAACAGATATGCTCGGGCACGTATGACTGAGGAACTCAAAGAGATCAGCCTAAATATCGGATATCGCCGTGTTGGCCGTTTGATGCGTCAGAACGGCATATCAGTTGTGAGAACACGCAACCACAAGGTCGCGACGGATAGCGACCACAAATCAACATGGCGCCGAACTTGCTGGATCGGAACTTCACGGCTGAACAGACCAACCAAAAATGGGCGTCCGATATCAGCTACGTATGGACGCGCGAAGGCTAGTTGTATCTGGCGCTCGACCATTGTCCTCGGACCAATGGCGGACGAGGTCTCGCTTCTGGATCTGCACTCACGCCGCGTGATCGGCTGGGCTGTCTCAAATCGGATGAAACGGGACATGGCTATTAGTGCGTTGAAAATGGCTATCGCACTCCGTGCGCCACCCAAAAGCTGCATCCCCCACACGGACCTGCGCGCAATATTGTTCTCACGACTATCAGAAAATCCAGCGACAGCACGGCTTCACGGTGTCCATGAACGACAAAGGCAATTGCTATGATTGTGAGTATGGTATTGCGGCTTGATGGCCTGACCCAATGCTACGATTGACTACGTGTCATTGCGTTGACGTGTCGACCGTCAAGTCACCCCGGCAACGGGCGAGATGTGACCTCAAGGAGCCTGACGGGGACACCCCATCACAGTCCTGTCCTCTCAGATCGGTGCCTGGGCATTCTTAGCAATGAGGGCATCATGAAGACAACACATCCAGTTATCATCGGATCTATATGCATAAAGCCAGCCACGTCGCTGTTGCGATTGATACGCAAGGCACCCGTTTGGCTGCACGTTCTATTCCGGCAAATCCGAAGGGATATTTGGAGCTGGAACGTTGGGCGCGATCTTTCGGTAACGTTCGGCTTTGTTGCACAAATCGGTTGTAGGGATTCACTGTATGAATCCAGCGTGATAGCTGAATGCATGAGCAGTTGGGCCCCTACGAAGTACAAGACCAAGAATTGGTCGTCTTACAATGACAGCTTGAAGCAACGTGGATCGTTGTCGATCTGGTTTGATCCTGAGATGGATTGGGCTCCGCCACCAAGCGGCAAACGCGGTCGGCAACAGAAATTCAGTGATGCCGCCATCCAGACATGCCTGACACTGAAGGTCCTGTTTGGCATGCCTCTCCGTCAAACAACTGGGTTCGTACAGAGCTTGCTGCGTTTGGTCGGGTTGGATTGGGCAGCACCTGATTTTAGCACCTTATGCAGACGCCAGAAGACTCTGAACGTAAGCCTGCCTTTTCGTGGGTCCAAAGGTCCACTGAACCTGCTCATCGACAGCACGGGGATCAAAGCCGAAGGTGAAGGCGAGTGGAATGCGCGCAAGCATGGTGGTTTAAAACGCCGCATCTGGCGTAAGATACACATAGGTATCGACGAAGAAACGCTGGAGGTTCGTGCAGTCGAAGTCACCAGCAGCAGCATCGGCGATGCTCCCATGCTGCCCGAGTTGCTGAGCCAAATCGCTCCCGATCAGGACATCGGCAGTGTCACCGCAGATGGGGCGTATGACACCCGTAAATGCCATGAGGCGATTGCAGCACGAGATGCCCATGCGGTGATCCCACCGCGCAAGAATGCCAAGCCCTGGAAGCCGACGAGCGATGGAGCAATTGCTCGCAATGATGCGGTCAATGCACAACGATATCTGGGTCGCACCCTTTGGCGACGCTGGAGCGGATATCACCGCCGAAGCCGCGTCGAGACAAAGATGCACTGTATGAAATTACTTGGCCAATCATTGATGGCGCGGGACTTCGAAAGGCAGGTCGCTGAAATCCAAATACGCATCGCCGTCCTCAACCGCTACACCGCTCTTGGCATACCTGTCACAGAGGCAGTAGGCTAAGGCTGTCTGGGGCAAGGGGAAAAACGCCCTTCACCCGATTTATGCAACAAAGCCGCGACGATCCAACGCGCATCCGTTCAGAAGCAGCATTTGCAAAGCTTTGTGGTGTTTGCTCAATCCTTTCATCCAGCGGCAAAACACACCGCTTCCGATTGAATAGCGGCGGTAACAGGCAGGCCAGCGCCGCCCTTGATCGCGTGGCCATTATCAGGATGCGAAGCAACGAGCCGACTCGTGCTTATGTCAAGAAACGTACAAAAGGCGGAAAGAACAAAAGCGAAATCATTCGTTGTTTGAAACGCTACATCGTTCGCGAAATCTACAGACAGCTTTGCGTGCCAAAAATAACACAAATTGCTGCTTGACGAATATACGAGCTTCAATGCTTCCGTTGAGACCTTCTTCAAAACCATCAAAGCCGAACTGATCTGGCGGCGGTCATGGGAAACGCGGCGGCAGGCTGAGATGGCAATCTTCGAATAAATCAACGGCTTCCATAATCCACGCCGCCGCCACTCAGCACTGGGCTAGAAAAGCCCCGTCGTTTTCGAAAAGAAAGTGGTCTAAACGAGCACTTGAGGCGGCACGAAAGCGCGACAGATCCAGTCACATGCATTGCAAATACATGATTGGAATGCTGGTTGAAGTTGAGAAAATTTCGAAACTGAACTGGAAAACTCAAAGATGTCCGCGTATCTAGATCAAATCAGTCAAAGATACGTTTAGAGCGGTTCTCTATTGAAGTAAGCGTTTCAATGAAGTTGGTGGAAATAGTCTCTCGACTTGGGGATAATGAAGAGCAAAGTTAATCAAAAGAATGTCTTGAAAACGAACAGATTTTCGAACTTGGAAGGGTTCAGTTGAGATACTGTATAACGCAAAGCAGATAGCTGAAAAACTAGAACAATTTTATGAATTTTATTACTCTGACAAAGCTTCAAGGCGTGGTTCTGATCAATCCACCACGTTTTGGTGACTCGCGAGGCTTTTTCTCCGAGAGCTGGAACCGTCAAAAAATGTTGGCTCACGACATCGATTTTGATTTTGTTCAAGATAACCATTCGGTGTCCGCTGCAGTGAACACTGTACGGGGGTTACATTACCAGTCGCCTCCGTCAGCGCAGGCTAAACTGGTGCGCTGTGGGCGAGGTGCGCTTTTTGATGTGGCTGTTGATGTGCGTAGCGGTAGCCCAACATTTGGCCAATGGGTTGGGTATGAGCTTTCGGCAGAAAACGGGTTGCAGTTGCTTATTCCTGAAGGGTTCTTGCACGGTTTTGCGACACGCATGCCCGATACCGAAATTATCTATAAATGCAGCGACTATTATGCGCCTGATTGTGATGGCGCGGTTCGATTTGATGATCCGGACCTCGGAATTGACTGGGGGCTAAGTGGCCCTGCGGTCTTGTCTGAGAAGGATGAAAAGGCACAGTGGATGACTAATTTTGAAAGCCCGTTTGTTGCACAGGACGTATCATGAAAATTCTGGTCACTGGGGGCGCGGGTTTCATTGGGTCCGCAGTTGTTCGCTTGGCAATAGGCCGCGGCCATGAGGTCGTGAACCTCGATTCGCTGACCTATGCTGGGTGCCTCGAAAGTTTGACGGAGGTGGCAGAAAGCCCGCTCTATAGATTTGCCCACATAGACATCCGCGATCGTGCTGCGCTGGATGCGACGTTTGATGCACACAAGCCGGACATGGTTATGCATTTGGCAGCGGAGTCCCATGTTGATCGTTCTATCGACGGCCCCGGGGATTTTGTAGACACCAACATTACCGGAACCTACAACATGCTTGAAGCAGCGCGGGCTTATTGGGTAAGCGCAGGAAAACCGGTCACATTCCGCTTTCATCATATCTCAACAGACGAAGTGTTTGGGTCATTGGGTGAAACAGGGTTGTTCACGGAAGAAACCGGTTACGACCCGCGTTCGCCATATTCTGCGTCTAAGGCGGCCAGTGATCACCTCGTGCGTGCTTGGCATGAAACCTATGGCTTGCCAGTGGTGCTGACCAATTGTTCGAACAACTACGGCCCGTATCATTTCCCTGAAAAGCTGGTTCCAGTGGTTATACTGAATGCTCTCGCAGGGAGGGAAATTCCTGTCTACGGTGAGGGCTTGAACGTACGTGATTGGTTGTTTGTAGAAGACCACGCAGACGCACTTTTGCTCGTGTTAGAGAAGGGCGCGTTGGGTCGAAGCTATAATATCGGTGGTGAGAACGAAGCGCGGAATATCGATCTTGTGAACGCCATTTGCAGCATCCTTGATGAGAAGCGTCCGAAAGACAGCCCATATTCAAACCAGATTACTTATGTTCAGGATCGTGCCGGCCATGACATGCGCTATGCGATAGACCCGTCTCGAATCCGCGATGAGCTTGGCTGGCGCCCATCTGTAACGCTGCAGGAGGGGCTGGAACGAACCGTACAGTGGTACCTTGAGAACGAAGATTGGTGGCGTGCATTGCAGGCCCGCGTTGGCGTCGGTTCCCGGCTGGGGACAAAGGCATGACGATACTGGTCTTTGGCCAAACGGGGCAGGTCGCATGTGAACTGGCGCAATTACCAGACGTTGTTTGCCTTGGCAGGGATGAGGCCGATTTGACCTCACCAGAAAACTGTTCCGCTGCAATTCTCGCGCACAAGCCAACCGCCGTTATCAATGCAGCTGCGTATACGGCTGTCGATAAAGCCGAAGAAGAAGAAACCCTCGCGACCGTGGTCAACGGCGAAGCACCCGGTGCGATGGCGCGGACTTGCGCAAACCTGGGTATCCCGTTCGTACAAATCTCGACCGATTATGTATTTAAAGGCGGCGGGGACGCGCCTTGGTTGCCCAACGATCCGACTGGCCCATTGGGCGCATATGGACGCTCAAAGTTGGCTGGAGAACAGCAAGTGCGTGCAGCGGACAGCGTCTATGCGATTCTGCGTACATCATGGGTGGTTTCTGCCCACGGAAACAATTTTATCAAAACCATGCTACGCCTTGGTGCCGAGCGGGACGGGTTGAATGTCGTCGCCGATCAAATTGGCGGACCAACGGGCGCGAAAGAAATTGCCACAACATGTCACGCGATTGCGATGCAATTGGTTTCGAGTCCGAACAAGGCCGGCACCTATCATTTTTCAGGAGCACCCGATTGCAGCTGGGCCGACTTCGCACGTGCAATTTTCGATCAATCAGATCTGTCGTGTAATGTCACTGATATTCCATCGAGCGCATATCCTACACCTGCAGTCAGGCCGCTCAACTCCCGTATGGATTGCAACGCCACATTTGAAACGTTTGACATTGAGCGCCCTGACTGGCGCGATAGCCTAACAGACATTCTTACCAATTTGAGGGCCACAGCATGAGCAACCGCAAAGGCATTATTCTCGCAGGTGGCTCTGGCACGCGGCTTTATCCGATCACGATGGGAATAAGTAAGCAGCTGCTGCCGATCTATGACAAACCGATGATTTACTATCCGATTTCTGTCCTCATGCTTGCAGGTATTCGCGATATCGCAATGATTACGACACCGCAGGACCAAGAACAGTTTCGGCGAACTCTGGGGGATGGTAGCCAATGGGGTATCTCGCTTACCTATATCGTGCAACAATCACCGGATGGTTTGGCGCAGGCGTATATTCTTGCTGAGGATTTCCTGGATGGAGCACCGTCTGCAATGGTGCTGGGGGACAACATATTCTTTGGCCACGGGCTGCCTGAAATCCTCGCGGAGGCGGATAAACAGACAAGCGGCGGTACGGTCTTCGGGTATCACGTGTCCGACCCAGAACGGTATGGCGTGGTTGGCTTTGACGACGATGGCGTTGCGCAAACAATTGTCGAAAAACCGGACGTGCCCGCGTCCAACTACGCGGTCACTGGGTTGTATTTTCTAGACGGCGATGCGCCAAAACTCGCGCGCCAAGTGAAGCCTTCACCGCGAGGCGAGCTGGAAATCACATCCTTACTAGAGATGTATCTCGCCAAAGGAGCACTGCGCGTAAACCGAATGGGCCGTGGCTACGCATGGCTCGACACGGGTACTCACGGCAGCTTGCTAGATGCTGGAAACTTCGTTCGAACATTAACCAAACGACAAGGGCTGCAAACAGGTTGCCTGGAAGAGATCGCGTTTGATCAAGGTTGGATCAGCAGCAATGAGATGCTTAAGCGCGCAGAACTGTTTAAGAAAAACGATTATGGACAGTATCTAAAAGACCTTGTGGAATAGGAGCGTGCGAACCAGAAAGTGCTGCCAATTATTACCATCTGCTTTTACATAATGTTCATTATGTGAATACTTCATGTGGCTGGGGCACATTCCATTTTGGATTGCATCACTAGATAAATTTCTGATGCAGATCAGGAGGATGTGATGAGACGACCCTACCACAAATTGAACATGGATGAACGTCGAATCTTGGCGACGATGCTTCAGGCGAACGCCACGAAGACTGAGATCGCCAAAACGCTTGGCCGAAGCCGTTCGACGATCCACCGCGAGATCAAGCGTAACTGGTGGCATGATGAGGAAGTTCCCCAAGCTGACGGGTACTGGCACGTGACTGCGCAGACGCTCGCGGATCGGCGCCATCTCAAGCGCCGCAAATTGGAGCAACATGAGGATCTACGCGATGAAGTGATTGGCAAACTAAAAGACGGTTGGTCGCCGGAACAAATCGCAGGTCGGCTCAAGATCGAACCGCGCGCGCCACATCGGATCTGCCACGAGACTATTTATCAATATGTGTATTCCAAGAGCGGCCAGTCTCAAGAGCTTGGCCGTTATCTGCCAGCGCGTCAGAAGAAGCGTAAACCCCGCTATGCTCGCAAGGCACGTGGTGAGGTTTTCCCCTTGGAAACAAGCATCCACAACCGTCCAGAGGAGGTCAACGACCGCAGCCAGTTTGGCAATCGGGAAGGTGATTTGATGATCTTTGAGCGCGCTCAGGGTAACGCCAATGTCGCTACGTTGATCGAACGTAAGACCCGCTATACGGTCTTACTGCGCAACAATGATCGTAAGTCGCGGCCCCTGATGAACAAGCTGATCAATGAGATGTCACCCCTGCCCGCTGAGGCGCGCCGCTCGATCACCTTTGATCGTGGGTTCGAGTTCACGTCCTGGCGCGAGCTCAAGAAAGGTATAGGGACCAAATCGTGGTTCTGCGATCCACAGGCTCCGTGGCAAAAGGGCTCCGTCGAGAACATGAACAAACGGGTGCGCAGATACCTGCCTCGGGATACCGCTCTGCTGTCGCTTCCAAATCGATATATAGGGTCGATTTGCGCGCGCCTGAACGCCACACCGCGCAAATGTCTGGGCTACAGGACACCGGCCGAAGCCTTCCGGGATGAACTGATGAAACTGGAGCGAAGATGAGATACCCTGCCCCCGTAAACCGATGCAATCGAAATGGAACTCACATGGGTGCGCGCTACTGAGCTACTCCCCCAATCTTTGGACGAAATCTAGCGTGAGTTAAGCTACTTTTTGCACCTGTTGATCGGGGTTGGTGCTTCAATTCTCTGCCAATAGGCCAGGCAGGTGGTCGCCCGCCAAAGGCAGAATGCGGACGTTTGTGATTTTGGAACTCCATCTATTTACTGACGCCCGCTTTGGCCTCTTAGCCGCTTTCCCAGGCATACAGCTAGACGCACTCGTATTTCAGGGATCGCCACAGCCGTTCGACGAAGATGTTGCCGAGGAAGCGGCCTTTGCCATCCATTGATATTCGAGCATTTGACTGACGCAGCTGATCCGTCCAGGCAAATGACATGAACTGGCTGCCCTGATCCGTGTTCATAATCTCAGGTGGGCGGAACTTGTGGATCGCCTCGTTCAAAGTATCGACGCAGAACTCGGCCTCCAATGTGTTTGAGATGCACCAAGCCAGAACCTTGCGCGTGTGCCAGTCCATGATGGCAACCAGATACTGAAAGCCACGCCGCATTGGCAGATAGGTGATGTCGGCGCAACAGACCTGATTGGGTCGACCGACCTGCAGCTCTCGCAACAGGTCGGGGTAAATCTTGTGCCCCTTGGCCGCCTTACTGGTGTTGGGTTTCTGATAGATCGGCATAAGGCCCATCAACCGCATCAGCCGTCTGATCCGCTTTTCGTTCACCAGATGCGTCTTCCAACAAGGCCCGTTTCCACTGATGGATCATAGTCGGATGGACACCGAACCGACTGGCCAATTCGCTGACGGTCTCTTCGCCCTTCAGCGCCTCTAACGCGACCTTAGCTTTAAACTCCGGGTGATGTTGCTTCCGTTTCGGCATTCCTGATCTCCTTCGTGGTGAAAATCAGCAGACTATAAATTGCAGCTTACGTCAGTGTCCGAATTTCGGGGGGTAGCTCAAGGACCACCTCTCACAGAGGTGGTCGCGGAAATTTGGACCAACCGTTAAGATGGATCGCATGACGAAAGAAGTGATCCACAATGAAGAAACGAAAGAACCATTCACCTGAGTTCAAGGCCAAGGTTGCGCTTGAAGCGATCCGCGAGGAGATGACGCTAGCGGAACTATCGAAGAAGTACGGCGTCCATCCAACCCAGATCGGGACTTGGAAGCGCGCTGCGATAGAGAACATGGCGACCGCATTTACCCGCAAAGGTTCAGCTCCAGAGCAGGTCAGCAGCGCGGACATCGACAAGCTGCATTCCAAGATCGGCCAGTTGGTGGTTGAGCGGGATTTTTTGGCGGACGCCTCGCATCAACTGCTCGGGACGCGAGGCAAAAAATGGTGAGCCGGGATCATAAGTTAAGCATTCGTAAACAGTGCGAACTGCTGCAGTTGTCGCGGTCGCGACTTTACTATCAACCTGTCGGTGAAAGCGCCGAGAACCTGAAGTTCATGGAACTCATCGATAAGCAATTCCTGGAAACACCTTGGTACGGTTCCCGCCAGATGGCGCGTTACATGAAGCGCAACAATCACCAATGTGGTCGCCATCGGGTCCGGCGTTTGATGCGGCTCATGCGTCTGGTTCCAATTTATCAGGAACCCAACACAAGTAAGAAGCACCCACAGCATAAAATCTGGCCTTACCTGCTGAGGAACGCAGTCATCGACCGTCCAAATCAGGCCTGGTGCGCAGATATCACCTATATCCCTATGCGACGTGGCTTTTTATATCTTGTGGCGATTATGGACTGGTACAGTCGCAAGGTGCTGTCTTGGCGGCTGTCAAACAGCATGGACGCGGACTTCTGCGTGGAGGCTTTGAAAGAAGCTTTGGCCAAGCACGGTAAGCCGGAAATCTTCAACACAGATCAGGGGAGCCAATTTACGAGTGGTGCGTGGATCGACGTACTGACGGATGAAAATATCAAAATCAGCATGGACGGCAAAGGTGCGTGGCCCCCTCTCATCGTTTGCTGCGCAAACGACTGCCGGGCAACGGACAATCGGATGATTGAGCGGCTGTGGCGGTCACTGAAATACGAATGCGTCTACCTCAACGCTTTTGAGACCGGTTCAGAGATGAGGGCGGGCATCGATAAATGGCTGACGTACTACAACTCTGAGCGACCCCATTCGACGCACGGCATATTTACCCCCGATGAGGCTTTTGAAAGCAAACCTGAACAAATGAAATTAGCAGCCTGAAATGACACCCTGATCCATCTTAACAAGGCTGCAAACTGGTCTAAAATCTAGGACCACCTCTCACCTCTGACCTTTCGCGCAAAGTTGGCTGAGAATGAGCTTTCCAGGTTTTGGAAAGTCCAATAGTGTCCGCACGTACATCATAAGATATTAGACACTGAAAATTGATCTGGCACCGCACCACACCTTATGTTTGGCCAGTAAAAGACTTAGCTTGTCGTTTGCTTTTAATGCCTGCGCCTAGGCCAATAGATTAAGGTTGGAAAATGAATTTTCTACAGTTGGGTAACAATAATTATGGACGCTTCCTATTTTTACTCGTCATATTTGGATCGGCTATTGATACGAGCATAGGCCTAAATTTTTTACTATTATTCGTATTAGTAACGTTAGCTCATTCTACCTTTTTTCGCCGACCCGCAGGCACCAAAATGCCAGAGGCGCATAAGGTCGCCTGCCTGCTATTTGCATTGACCTATGGTTTTTTCCTTTTGTCCGAACTTGTTAACACAGGTGAGCTTGGAGAAGTTTCATCAGTCGCGGTAAATTATTCAGTTTATGCGTTGCTAGGTTTTATTCTTTTATCCTGCTACTGGCAAAAAATTACCTTTGAAAGCCTCAGTAGCGGGATTGGCATTATTGCGATCTTGTACGCAATAATTGCTTTGATTGAAGCTTACACCTACCAAACGCCTCGTGTGGCCTTCGGTTACAATTCCATCCCGCTGGGCATGATTGCAGTGCAACTTTTGTTTTGGTGCGGTTGTGTAACCCTTACACGTCGGCAGGGAACGGTAATCAGTTTACTCGGATTGGTGTGTGCAAGTTGGGTAATCTATCTAACCGGTAGTCGAATGCCCATTGCCGTCATGTTGTTACTTCTGGTGCTCTGGCTCCTCTTTAGCAAGCAACCCGTACTTACGCGCCTTTGTGTTTTACTGGGTTGTTTGTTGATCATTCCAATTCAGAGCACCCTAACGCCATTTGGACTAGAGCTTATCCTTACCAGGTTTTCATTGTTAGATATCGACGCCGTCATGGGATTGGAAACCGGGTCTGCTTCGTCAGGCGTGCAGCGCTCATGGATATGGCAATCAGGGGCCGAAATGATATCTCAGAGCCCTTGGTTTGGATGGGGGCATGAAGCGACGTTAACAAAACAAGCATTGGCCGCCGTCAACGCGCCAGCTTCCATTTCTGTTCAGCCCCATTTCCACAATGAACTGATTGATATGGCAGTTCGGTTCGGATTGCCTGCTGCAGGCGGCCTGATTGTAGCCTATTTGAGTTTGTTTAGGCTTCCGACCACGCGGCAGCAGTTCTGGGTTGTTTTTGTCTTTCTAGGTCAAATGTTTGCTTTGTCCCTAACCGACATCATATCCAATCACAGTGTGACGCTTTCAATGTTTGCATTCAGCGTAACTTTGCTGCTTTTGTATACCAGCCCCTCTTTGGATGACGGACTTCAACAGTGAAAAAGACCGAACCTCGCTTAATCTTATGCATGAAGTGGGGTGCCGCTTTTGAGCCTGATTACGTCAATATTCTTTTTCGTGCGTGCCGCAGTAACACGACGGGATCATTACGTTTTGTTTGCCTCACAGATGATGCGACAGGATTGCACCCTGATATCGAAGCCTTTCCAATTCCAGAAATCGGACTAACGAAGGATCAGTGGTACACACGCGGTATTTGGCCCAAATTGTCTATGTTCCAAGATGAGCTTTATGGGCTTACAGGCAGGGCGTTGTTCATTGACTTGGATATGATGGTCGTCGGGTCATTGGATCCGTTTTTTGAACCAAAATCCCGCCTGATAACCTTGGATGTGGGTGAGGGCTGGCGCCCGGGTGGGACGGCTTCCCCCGAAGTTGGTACCGGTGTGTTCGCGTTTGATATCGGTGACCAGAGACAAATCTTGGATAGCTTTATCGCGCATCGTGATCAGGTTATCGCGGAATTTTTTAACGAACAGGACTATGTCGGCGCGAAGGGTGAAGACATCAGCTTCTGGCCAAATGGCAAGGTCATAAGTTTCAAACGCTTTTTACGAAGGGGGCTCGGGCGCGACTTATTCAAAGCTCCACCGCCTCCGGACCCAAATGTTGCGATAGTCGCGTTTCACGGCACACCGCGGCCGATTGATTTGGTGCGACCTGGTGTATGGGGGCAATTCCCTCATTTAGGTCGGGGTCCGGTAAATTGGGTGCAAGATTACTGGAATTTTTACGCGTCAGAATGACCGATTTTGAGACGTAAACGTAATAAAGGCGTTGGAAACTATAATGTTTAGAAACTGCATAACTTTGGTCTGCAATATAGGTTATATTGATAAAGCAGCGTTTGTTGCACATCAGCTCTTAGCGCAAACTGATCGCAATTTTGATGTGGTCATCTGCACAGACGACATATCTACAGATCAGTCTAGGAACGTTCCCAAAGATGCAATTTTACGCCAAATTGATATTGAGGAAACAATCGTAAACCTGCCGCAGAATGAGCGGCTCAAACACTACACGTATTGGCGGTTGCCAGCGATCCAATCATTAAGCGACGATTATGACAGGATCCTCTACTTAGATACGGATATTTTTGTTGTTGGCGATGGGATATCAGCGCTATTTGACATTGATATGCAAGGGCTTGGTATCGCCGCTGTTCGCGATATTCATCAACGACATAGGCCAAATCGCAAAGTGCAGGAATTTGCCACACTTGGTATGTTGAATGCGCCCTATTTCAACGCTGGGGTTCTCTTGATTGATGCCGCGATGTGGCGAAAAACATCAGCCTTCGACTACATCTTGAAGCTTGCAAAACAATCACCTGACGCATTGCTGTGCCATGATCAAAGTTTACTTAATATTCACTTTTACCAAAACTGGCTTGAGCTCTCGCCGCTCTGGAATTGGCAAAATTCAAGTCGTGTGAACCTAATCGGGGAATTTTTGTCACCCTATTTCGTTCACTTTGTCGGTGCGACAAAGCCTTGGAATAGTCCCGATGGATCACTTCCACTAAAATACCACTCAGATTTTGCACGATATTTTGATCAAAGCCCCCCACCAACGCAGAGACCAAAACTGCATGCAAAATTCCTTTTGAAAAATTTTTGGTATTTCAGAAGAACCCAAAAATACCTTGCGCGGTTTTCAGATCCACTCAGCACCGTCAAACATGTTAAGGGAAATATTAGCCCTATGATGGGTGAAAATAGAGAGGTGAATAGCCCCTAGTATTGTAGACGCTTTCTTCCGTAATTTTGAGGCAAGGAGGCCGTTATGGGGAAGCCATATTTCAGTGAAGATTTCAAGCGTGATGCTGTGCATCCACTGCCCGGCAGTCGAAACGAAGTTTCGATGAGAGGGGGATCACGGTACGTGGATATCCAGTTCGTGAGGTTTCGGAGCGATTAGGTGTCAGCACCTATTCACTCTACAAATGGATGAAGCTTTACGCGAAGGCTGCGTCACAAGCGCCATCTGTGGATCATGAAGCCGAGAACCGCAGGCTCAAGCGTGAGCTGACACGGATGACGGAGGAGCGCGACATCCTAAAAAAAGCGGCCGCGTACTTCGCAAAGGATGCAAGGTGAAGTACGCGTTTGTCGCCGAGCACCGCCCACAGTTTTCAGTGCGTCGGATGTGCCGTTGCCTCAATATCCATCCTAGCGGGTTCTATGCATGGATTAAGAATCCATTAAGCCACCATGCGCGCGAGGATGCGCGTCAGACGAAGCTGCTCAAAGACGCATGGAAAGACAGTGGCAAAGTCTATGGGTATCGCAAACTGCATGACGATCTCATTGAACAGGGCGAGACCAGTTGTCCAAATCGTGTTGCGAGGCTGGCTCGCTTGGCTGGGATCCGCGCTGAGATCGGCTACAAACGTAAACCTGGGAAGTATGGCGGCAGACCATCTGTCGTGGTCGATAATACGCTGGATCGGCAGTTTGATGTTGCTGAACCAGATACCGCATGGGGTCGTTTATTGTGGCGCCATTGGTTCGAGCCCAATGGACGACGACATCACATACATCAAAACCTACGAAGGCTTCCTGTATCTGGCTGTCGTTATCGACCTCTATTCGCGTCGTGTGATTGGCTGGGCCACGCAATCACGGCAACCAACTGACCTTGTCTTACAAGCACTATTGATGGCCGTCTGGCGGCGCAAACCTAAGCAAACGGTCCTGATCCACACCGATCAGGGCTCACAATATACCAGTCGGGATTGGGCCGCATTTCTGCGGGCTCACAACATCGAACACTCAATGAGCAGGCGTGGGAATTGTCATGACAACGCGGTCGCTGAAAGCTTCTTCAACCTGCTCAAACGTGAACGCGTCCGTCGTCGGACATACAAAACCCGCGAGCAGGCCAGACAGGACGTCTTCGATTACATCGAAATGTTCTATAACCCAAAACGCAAACATGCGAGAAACGGGATGCTGTCGCCTGTCGACTTCGAAAACAGACAGCGCAATGTGAACCAAGAAGGTGTCTAGGAAACTAGGGGCTATTCAGTCGTCATTTTACTATGAGCCGAAAGGCGAGACCGAGATGAACCTCGATCTGATGCGTGTGATCGATAAGCAGTTCCTGGAGACGCCTTTCTACGGCGTGCGCCAGATGACCTGGCACCTGCGCAATGAGGATCATTGAACGAGAAGCGCATCCGCCGTCTCATGCGGCTAATGGGTTTGATGCCGATCTATCAGAAGCCCAACACCAGCAAGGCGGCAAAGGGGCACAAGATTTACCCCTATTTGCTGCGCGGGTTGCGCGTTGATCGGCCCAATCAGGTCTGGTGTGCAGACATCACCTACCTGCCGATGCGGCGTGGGTTCCTGTATTTGGTGGCGATCATGGACTGGCACACCCGCAAGGTTCTGGCCTGGCGCATCTCGAACACCCTTGAGGCGGACTTTTGCGTCGAGGCGCTGAACGAGGCGATCCACCGGTTCGGCCCGCCCGAGATCATGAACACAGACCAGGGCAGCCAGTTCACGTCCTTCGTATGGACTGACCGACTGAAGCGGGTCGGCACCCGGATCTCGATGGATGGCAAGGGTCGGTTCCTCGACAACATCTTTGTCGAACGCCTGTGGCGGTCGTTGAAATACGAGTGCGTTTATCTCCATGCCTGGGAAACCGGGTCAGAGGCTAAAGCTGGGATCAAAAAATGGATGGAGTTCTACAATCACAAACGTCCACATTCCGCCCTTGGCGGCAAACCACCTGCCGTGGTCTATTGGCGAAGAAATGAAACTGCCACCCCCGATCAACAGGCGCAAAGAGTAGCTTAAGTCACGCCAGATCCTGTCCAACAAATGGGGAGTAGCTCAGTAGCGCGCACCGTTGGTAGGGCTGTCCAGTCTCGCCAAACTTCGGAACTGGCGGTGCAGGCCCTGCTCATAGCAATCGTTGCCGCTTCGCCACGTCCGACACTTCAATGGCAATGTTCGTGTAGAGACAATGACCTCCCTCTCGTCAACCGCTCCAGAATACAGTTTCTTGCAAAAATAGCGTATAAACTGATACATACAGGGATTGTACAAGATCAAAACTCCTGCAAAAAAGGACGCACTTTCGCCCCCCGTATTTACACAAGGATCATGCCCCATGAAAAGCACCGATTGCCCGTGTTGCACGCAGCCACTCAGCTTAGTGGGACAAGGCAAATACACCGAATTCTTGTGCAGCGAATGCGACCACACCTACTTTAAATCAGAAAGTGGAATTTCCGCTGAGGACTATGAAAACAGCGATAAGTACGCTGATTACTACACGGGCGCTCCTCCCTTTTTATGGTATCATAAACAGGCTTTGAAGGCGGCTCAAACGCTTCCGCGAGGTAGCAGAGTCCTAGACTTTGGTTGTTACGATGGTTTTTTCGTCAAACGGATGTTGGACAATGACGTTGATGCTTATGGTTGCGATTGGAACCTCAAAGCTTTGGAAGCGGGAGGACGGAAGTTTGATATCGGGAACCGATTGAGTAGCGATGGAGAAGGCTTGTATGACGCCGTTATAGCTCTGGAAGTTATCGAACATTTTGAGGATCCTAACGTCTTTATGGAGGTCGCTTCAAAACTATTGAAGAGCGGTGGTTCTCTCTTTTTGTCTTGTCCGAACAAGAATGCCGTTTACCGCCCTAGCACCGATCAACCACCTCACCACTTTTCGCGCTTCTCCGCCAACTCATTGGAAACTATAGTTTCCCGATATGGATTTGACGTGACGCGGCAAGAAATAGAATACTCTTTCCCACAGATGACACGAAACTTTATCGGGGACCGGATGCGCAGCAGATCTACAAATGTGGACGAGAGCCCGAAGCCAGGAAAAGTTGACGATAGCGGGCTTTACGTAACTTTGCGCAAAACGGCCAATAAAATCGTGCCTATTGCGGAAGCTGTTTCGACACCGCTTAGCGCGGTGATGAAAGCTATAAATAAGCCCTATATCGCCCAATTTCTCGAAGCCAAAAAAAAGTGAGTTGAAACGCGCAATGCAACGCACGTGAGAGGTGAGGTTCTGACGGAAAACGATATTATCGAGTTTTTTGAAGAAAATGATCTAGGGGTATTTTTCTATCGGATGGGTCACTGCCTGACCTTGAAGCTTTTGAAATGAATGAAATACTTACTTTGTATGAAGGGCGCGGCCAATTGATGGACACCGATCGGGTCTTTTTAGAAGACACAATCCAAGGGTGTGCGATGATTTTGAACGACGATGGAAGTGTTGTTTGGTCTTTCGTGAACAAAGCTAACTCTTCTGGTGAATTATGA
Source organism: Octadecabacter ascidiaceicola (assembly GCF_900185015.1). Classification (GTDB taxonomy): domain Bacteria; phylum Pseudomonadota; class Alphaproteobacteria; order Rhodobacterales; family Rhodobacteraceae; genus Octadecabacter; species Octadecabacter ascidiaceicola. The sequence continues at coordinate 31,778 of NZ_FXYD01000007.1, forward strand.
CGATCGCCGCTTATGCCGCACGAGTTGGTGAATGCTATGAAGGATGCCGTCACCGCGACGCGTCCGAATTAATGGCCATAAGGAGCTCATTATCATGACTTTGCTGCATCAAACGATCGACCGGGCCTATCGTTTGATGGGCCGAAAAGAGTACAAAGTCGATCGTAGTTTGAAAGCACGTGAGCTTTTCGCAAACACGGCCAATCGCATTCTGCCCATTTTGCGGGGTGCCGTGCTTGGACTGTTGTTCAAATCTCATAAAGGGATCATAATGATAGGGCCTAGGGTGACGCTTAGAGGGCTGTCTCGTCTTAAGGTTGGAAAAAGCTTGAACATCGAGCGCGACGTTGAGTTGAACGCAATGGCGCGCAACGGGGTCGTCTTCGGGGATAATGTCACAATCAAACGTGGTACAATTATTGAATGCGCAGCAGTGTTGCGCAACCTCGGCGACAGTTTGTTGGTCGGTGACCGGGTGGGTTTTTCACCTTATTGCTATATTTGTATTCGCGGCCCTGTTGAAATTGGAAGCGACACGATTTTCGGCCCTGGGGCCATGCTTTATTCGGAAAACCATGTTTTCAAGGATCTGAACACCGTAATCTCCGAGCAAGGTGAAGTATCGGTGGGTGTGAAAATTGGAAAAGGATGTTGGATTGCAAGTCAGGCTACAATTCTCGACGGAGTAACGTTGGGTGATGGATGTGTTGTTGCGGCAAATTCAGTAGTAACAAAATCCTTTGCGGCGAATTCGATCGTCGCAGGGGTTCCAGCTAAAAGGATCGGAATGCGCAATGATCAAAACTAAGGCCTCGCTTGCTATCGTTGGAACAGTTGGCCTGCCTGCAAATTATGGCGGCTGGGAAACGTTGGTCGAGAATATAGTCACTCCATTGTCCGAACAGTTAGACGTAACAGTCTATTGCAGCCGAAACCGCTATAAGACACATCTGACGTCATATAAAGGCGCGCAGCTAGACTACATCGGTTTGAATGCAAACGGGATCCAGTCAATTTTCTATGATATCGTTTGTCTTTGGCGCGCGCGCTCATTTGACCATGTTCTGATACTCGGAACATCAGGATGTATTGCACTTCCGTTGTTTCGTCTTATTAGCAAAGCGCACTATACGCTGAACATAGACGGCCTAGAGTGGCGGCGCGAAAAATGGTCCGGCGCAGCCAAGGCATTCTTACGAATGTCAGAGTACTTAGGGTGTCGTTTCGCCCATCAACTTGTGGCCGACAATGCAGTCATCCAAACTCACATCCAAACAGCATATAATTGCAAAAGTGCATTAATCGCTTATGGTGGTGACAGCCCCGCAATGGAAATTATTCCTGATCCCGAAATCCCTCAGGAGCCGTATGCATTTTCGGTTTGCAGAATTGAACCAGAAAATAACCTGCACATGATTCTAGAAGCATACGCCGGCTTACCTGAAAGTAGATTGGTGATTATCGGGAACTGGAAATCAAGCGCTTTTGGACTCGACTTAAAAAAACGGTACGGTGCGCTCAAAAATATTACTTTGCTTGACCCTATATATGATCGCGGTAAGCTAGATGGCTACAGAGCTGGGTGCCAACTTTATCTTCATGGCCATTCTGCTGGGGGTACTAATCCATCGTTGGTTGAAGCTATGTGGCTTGGTCTTCCAATTCTGGCGTTTGACGTAAATTTCAATCGAGAAACAACTGAGGACCAGGCCCTCTATTTCACTTCAATTCAGGATTTGCGTGAAAAAGTAGAAGAGCTTCAGGGTACCAACCTTTCGGAACTAGCAAATACGATGAAGGGAATAGCTGACCGACGCTACACATGGGCAAACGTCGCCCGTGACTACCTGGCGCTTTTGGGGTGATTTTTAGACTGTTCCTTTTGGCGAGCTCCTTGGCATCTGCATTGGGGAATTTTACTTTCCTAATTGGCCTCGAGGCGGCTGAAGACTATATTTTCTCTTTGTCCCTAAGCTCATTTTCTGCGGGAGTATTTGGTTACGCGATATTGCCAAATTTGGTTTTCAAACTGCCGCTCGCCAAGATCATTAACCTATTACTTTTTCTAACTTTTTGTGCATTCGGACTTACTTCAATTTCCAGCACCGCTGGTTTTGTCCTAGCCATGATCCTTACCTTCGTTTCTGCTGAAATTATTCTTTCAGCTCACGAGGCATGGCGACACTTAATACTCTTGCGAATAACCATGATGATTTCAGGGGTATTAAGTTGGGTACAACCAGACGGGCCGGCACTTATTATCCGAGCTTTCTTGGTCGCAGCCCTGGTCTTTTGGGTTCTTGGTCTAGTTAAAAGGGCAAGCATTAGGGTACAAGGCGCGCCAAAAATTGCGTCACTCCCGCTTTTAAGTTTAGTAGCAACCAATTTGATCTGGGTCTATATCCTGCCCCTATTTTTGATAACCGGGGTTTCGCAGTCCGAACAAAAGGTGCTCTATATTGCGGCCACCGTTTTTCCACTTCTTTACTTCAAAGCTCAAGACGTGGTGTTCAAGCTTGATATTCTAGCCCGTGCAAACGAAGGAAATTCACCACAGAAATTCCTGCTGTTTTTCGCAACCCCTCTCGCCCTACTTTACTGTGTTGCGCCGATAGTTCAGGCAATAATGAATGGAGGTGGGCTCGCTCCAAGCTCGGTGATTTTCAGTGCACTTTCCCTTGGGTTTTTGTTTGTAAACTATTGGCTAACCTCTTCACTGCAGATGCAAAGTTTTCATGGAGCTAAGAAGACCTGACTTTGTCGCCTTGGCCTTTTCCAAGCGCTGTCATCACAAGAAGTTTCACATCTAGTAGAATAGTACGCATTGCCACATAGTCTGCATCTGTGATTGCCAACACTTTAGGCTCACTCATGTCAATGTTTTGAACTTGAGCGAGCCCAGTAATACCACCCTTAATTGAAAAGACTTTGCGCGCCTCTCGTTCATTGACCAAGTCTGTTTGATTGATAAGACATGGTCTCGGACCAACAAAACTCATCTGATTTAGTAACACATTCAATACTTGGGGCAGTTCATCAATCTTGGTCTTGCGGAGAAAAACCCCGCTCCGAGTGACCGCAGAAACACAGGCTTCGTGTGTTCCTATATCTGGTGTTCCTACATTCATTGTGCGGAACTTATAAAGTTTGAATGAACGCTGTTTCCGTCCGACACGTTTTTGAACAAAAATGCCAGGTCCAGAAGACTCCATTTTTACCACGACCCATGCGATAATAAGTAACCAAAACAGCAATATCAGAACTGCGCTTGCGGCAAGAATATCTAACAACCTAATAGCCCAAGAATAAACCGGGTTGGCCGTTTGATCGTCTGCTAATATTTTATACTGCGAATTCAGTTCCACGGTCTCGTTAAGACTGTCGGAAATCCGATCAACTACGTGGTTAATAGAAACTGCTGGCTTCGCACACTTCAGTATATTGAGAACCACCGAACGGAAAATGGGTGGAATCCGATTAAGAAACGAAAGGCTGCCTTTGTTGTCATTACCATACACAGCAGCCAGGCGGAAATGCTGAACGGAAACGTTCACCGCACCGTCGAACACAACTTCTACCAAAGCTTTTGAGATAGCGTAGGGGCTTGTAGCTGCAAAAAATGGATGAGCATGCAAAGTCGAAATATTTATGATCCTAGGAATACTGAGCCGCGCAGCCAGACTGACGAGATCCTTCGCCATTCCGACGTTATCCATCGTAAAATCTTCGACTGTTCCTGGTTGATCGTTGTTGCGAGCGGCAAGGTGAATGATTGCATCGTAGGTCCTACTGTCATCCACACCTCCGAAACTACTAACGCTCACTTTGTCCGAAACGAGATGCGCCAAGGCTGCCTCATTGCGGCTTACCAAGTGTAAATCTTTACCTTCAGATAGCAGCCGTGAAACAAGTTGACGCCCTATTGAGCCTCCGGCTCCTGTGATAATAATCTTGTTTGACATGTGTGTTTCCAGTGTTGGCGCTTTTCTCTCCCGGCTGTCTTTAAAGAGGTTTCTAGGGAGATACCATTCGGATTCAAAGCGCCCGTGCCCCTAAGCTTTAATTACGCGGACTCGTAAATAGAGTATTGGGAGCACCGTAAGAATTGGCAGACAATAGCGCTGATAGGTTGTAAAGCCCGGAACCAGAGCAGCGATCAAAGCCAATAGGCCAAACGCACTTAGTGTGAATATTGGCCGTCGAAAGACTGCTAACCCCCAAAGTTGTAAAACGAAACTGCCCAATGCAATAGGCACAAATAGCACCGCAGGCGCTAAGAACAAAAAGAACCCTGAGAGCATCAGAATTGGCCAAACTATCATTCGCAATACCACTCCAACAAGCCCTAGCGCTTGGAAGGTCGGCACCTCTGTACCTTGCCTGAAATTGAAGTCTTTGTCATTCCAGTCGAGAAGAAAACTGGAAATCGCATCAACTTGTCCTCCGACAATTGCGATAATTCCAAAGAAGAAGATCGCAAAGTAAAGCGGGCGGCCTTTGAGAAACAGAATAAAATACGCAACTCCGAACAATCGGAATATTGAAATAAGAGGCACAAGGATGGACCCTCGAAATGGGCCAAGATTGAACATTAGAACCGCCAAAAAGGTAATCACGGTATCCTTCAATACATGGACGGATAGGTGCAAGCGATAGAGGTTGAAGAGTAACAACAGGTACAGAAGAAAATAAAATGTTCGAGAAAACGTTTCTGGTGCGACACGCATAGCAGAGGTTCGGAAAGACGAGTGTAGGAGCGCATTTGTGAATGCATACAAGACCATGTTGACCGCGACGAGGTAATTTGGGTTTTGCCCCAAAAAGGATGCTAAGATATAATACCCATGATTCAGTATCATTCTGGGGTTCGCAGCCGCCATTTCAAAAACGGTATCGCTTCGTGTGAGGTAAGTGACGCTGTCGGGGTGAAAATCTATCCCAAGGCCGAAGGCCCGTTCCAATACGAGAACCGTTGCACTCAAAATGAACGAGACAACGAAGACTATTCCGTTACTCATTCGTGCTTCCTGGACGCGTCAGCGAAGTATGGCGTAAATCTTGAAAAATCGAACGTGCTTGATCGACAATTTCAGCACGCATCCCTTTCGTGTCTAGTGCTACTTTTTGGGCTAGATCAAAAGTGCTTCCACTCTCAAACGGAGCTGAAATAGGCGAGCATATCTGTTTGACTACTTTTTGGCCTGAACTGAGGCTCTCGTAGTAAGTGAGTAGATACTGACCGTTTAAGACAGCCAACTTACGGAAGACACGATTGTAGAGGTCGCACCAACATTGCAACCAATTCTCCAACTTTTGACGAAAACCGTTCACAAGAATTTCGCCCAGCAAGAACAGCCGTTGATTAAGGTCAAATTCGTAGTCAGCAAATAAGAACATTTCATCGAGAGCCTCTTGGCTCCCGGCATCCACTTCAATGTCATCTATGTACGCATTCTCTTTTCTTAAGATATCCCATTGGCCAAGACTCGTAAAACGCTACCGTGTGTTTGGAGCCCAGACAGATGGAATCCCGCAAGCGTTACTATGAATAAGCCGGTCAACGAAGCTGTTGTCAGCCATATCTTTTCCGCAAAAAAATGCAGCCGCAACCAATTGCAGCCATAGAAACCAAGGCTAGCGTGCTGAAACCCCACTAAATCAGAGTGAAAAGTGCCTCAATTGAGCGTGAAATTCAAGCTCCTAAATTGGGTAAAACTGTTACTACACTCTCCGTAACCAAGCTAGGAGGTTCCTATTGTAGAAACGCGTGGAAAGACCAAACAGGGCCAAAAGCAACGGTGGTAAACCGCTGCACTAGTTTGCTTTTGTCGAATGAGAGAAGCCTAAAAACAGCCGCGCTTTCCGGGCGAGACATGCACTTCGTTGCCCGATCCAAGATTTCTTACGTGCAACGGCGCTTGCCATCGTAATTACTCAACCCTACGAATAACTCTTCGAATACTC